>NZ_CP017715.1:0-2400000 GCF_001854125.1 Marinobacter salinus | reverse complement strand
ATTTACCCATTCAACGGACGGGTGGTCGTGCAGGAAATTCGCGACTTTTTCGGCGTTGGAGCAATGACGCTCCATTCGCAGTGACAGCGTCTCCAGCCCCTGCATGATCAGGAACGAGTTGAACGGTGACAGGGCGGCACCGGTGTTGCGCAGGGGAACGACACGGCAGCGGCCGATAAAGGCAGCAGGGCCGAGGGCTTCCGTATACACCACACCGTGATAGGAAGGGTCGGGCTCGTTCAGCATCGGGAATTTGTCGGCACTGGCTTTCCAGTCGAATTTTCCGGAGTCCACCACGATGCCAGCAACTGTGGTGCCATGCCCTCCAATGTACTTGGTCAGCGAGTGCACAACAATATCGGCGCCATGTTCGAATGGGCGGCACAGGAAAGGTGTGGCCACGGTGTTATCAACAATCAGCGGGATGCCGTGCTTGTGTGCGATATCTGCCCAGCGTTCAATGTCCACCACATTGCCTGCGGGATTACCGATAGACTCACAGAACAACGCTCGAGTGTTGTCATCGATCGCTTTCTCAACGGCATCGAAGTCGTCATGGGGAACCATGCGGCAGTCAATGCCCTGGTTGGGCAGGGAGTGGGCAAACAGGTTGTAGGTGCCGCCATAGAGCTGGCTGGTGCTGACGATGTTGTTGCCCACTTTGCAGATGGTCTGCAGGGCATAGGTAATGGCCGCCATGCCTGATGCCAGTGCCAGCGCACCAACGCCGCCTTCCAGTTGCGCCATCCGTTCTTCAAGAACACCGTTGGTCGGGTTCATGATGCGGGTATAGATATTGCCTTGGACCTTCAGATCAAACAGATCGGCACCGTGCTGGGTGTCATCGAAGGTGTAAGAGGTGGTCTGGTAGATCGGGGTGGTTGCCGCGTGAGTCGTCGGGTCGCCTTTAAAGCCTGCGTGCAGGGCCAGTGTCTCAAGTTTCATCTCAACATCCTTGCCAAAAGGTCATTTGTGTTATTGGTTGTATTTCGCAGTATGCCACAGAGAAAGGGGCGGTAGGACAGGTCCCGAATCGAAAACTGTCCGGGTACCGGGGCTCCATCAGTAGCCTTCGGTATCAGACCAGAGCGCCGTGGACCAGTGCTCGGAGTTCCTGGCGCACGGCGTAGGATGAGGATGGCATCAACTGGGTCATGAATATGACCACCATATCCTCTTCTGGGTCCACGAAGAAATTAGTGCTGGCAAGGCCGCCCCAGCCATATTCGCCCTCCGAACCGTTGGTGAGGGACCTCGCAACGTCGGTTTTCACTGAAAAGCCCAGGCCGAATCCACTTCCCTCATAGGGTGTCTCGCTGAATGCGCCAATGGAGAGCGCAGGCAGATCCTGGTTTCCAGGCAGATGATTACGTCTCATGAATTCCAGAGTTTTGCGACCGATGATGCGCTGCCCGCGGAATTCGCCGCCTTGGCACAGTGCCTGTGCGAAACAGTAGTAATCGTCCACTGTTGACACCAGGCCACCCCCGCCGGAAAGGAAGGAGGGGGTTCTCAGGTATCGGGACCGCTCCGGATCATCCTGCAGCTTCATGGTGTCGCCGGGCTGGTGCAGGTAGCAGGCGGCAAAGCGCGCCAATTGATCTTCCCGCACCTGAAAGCCGGTATCTTCCATGCCTAGTGGACCGAAGATGTGCTCCTGAAAATACTCGTCCAGGGGTTTATCAGCCAGCAGTTGGACCAGGTATCCCAATACATCGGTGGAAACCGAATAGTTCCAGGCGGTGCCCGGGGAAAACTCGAGGGGCAGTTCACTCAGCCGCTCTATCAATTTGTTGAGAGTGAGGTGCCCGCCTCCGTCCAGCTTCAGTTCCCGGTAGGCGGCATCCAGGTTGGTCCGGTTCAGGAACCCGTAAGTCAGGCCCGACATGTGAGTAAACAGGTCCCGGATGGTCATGGTGGTGGCCGACGGCTCAGTTTCAAAGTTTGGCCAGCTACCGGACTTGAGAATTCGCAGATTTTTCCAGGCCGGAATGTATTTGTGCACGGGGTCATCCAACAAGAAGCGGCCTTGCTCATAGAGCTGCATCATGGCGATGGACGTGACCGGTTTGGTCATGGAGTAAATGCGGAAAATGGTGTCCCTTTGTGCCAGCTTGTTGCGCTCCACATCCATAAGGCCCTGTGCCCTGGTCCAAACCACTTTGCCTTGGCGTGCAACCAGTGTAACCGCACAGGGAAGCTTACCTGGGCGGATGTAATTCTCATCGATATGACGGGTGATATTCTCAAGCCGATCGAGGGAGAGACCTGCAACAATGCTTGGTTCGGACATGGACAATTCCTGCAAACAAAAGACGGAGCTTAGTGTATTCCGGGTTTCGTTTCACGCCTCCAAACAGCACCATGGCTTGCCGATCTTGAGGGGGAATGTTTCGAGGGTGTGGATTATCGCCTCAGTCCTGGTAATGGAAAGCCCAGCCGACAACCGCCCAGTAAAGAACATATAAAAAGATCATCAGTGAACTGCAAAGTATTGCGGGAATGAGGGGCATTCCGAGCAAGTGCTGAGCCAAGGGTATAAGCATCAAAAAGGTGATTGTTTCGAATCCCAGGTAATTCATGAATCGGCTGATCCATCCTTTCTTCGAACGTTGCCAGGCATCTTTCGCATTTTGCCCCCATATTGGCTCGTAGATGTAATCCCAGACCCTTGCAGAGACTGTTGCCGAAACGGCAAACAGGAAAGCCTGGGCAACAGTTATTCCGCCAAACAGAAGAATGACAGGGGTGGCCAGCGCTATACCAAAGATATCGAACACGATCGTTCGAAGCTGTGAGGGGAGGCTGTCGAACATGGCTTACGACCAAAGATCGCCACAGGAATTGATGGCTACCTTTTCAGAATAGCATGGTTACACAAGCCTTCTAGTTGTCGCGGGCCGGAAATTCAGGGATTCCACAACCGCCCAACAGGCGGATTCCTCGTCGCTTCATCCAGAATCCGCAGTAACCTGTTCATCTTTGCCATCAGGGTCCGGGAAAATCGTGTCATAAGACCAGGTGAAAACGAACGTGTACACCAGGTAAAAGACGATGAAGGCGAGATCGACAATCAGTGCGTCGACTAATCCGATCCCCATCCACCAAGCAATAATCGGCAGGAACATCACCATCAGACCTAACTCAAAACTGATCGCATGCAGGAGCCGTGTCCTGAGGGATTTTTGGGTAGAGTCATTGAGCTTTTTCAGCCCGAGGTCAAACACTAGATTGAACACATAGTTCCAGATGGTTGCCAGGCTTGCACCTACGATACCCAGAGCACCAGTTTTACCTAGATCAAAGTCGAAGGTAAAGGCTGCCAGGGGAACGGAAAACATAATGCCGATGGCTTCGAAGGAGATTGCCTGCCGGATTCTGTCTTTGGTGGTTCTCATTATCCCGATTCACTAAAGCGGGTCGTCCCGCATAAAAGCCCTCATTCAATGAGGTCGTCCTCAGAGGGGCAGTTGTCCAAGAAAATGGAATTTGCAGTCAATTTTGGGGGCACTATAACAGGATAAGCAGAACGGGGACCTGGTGCGACAACGTGTATCAAGAGAGTGCGCATGTGTCTTTGCCAGCAATAGCGTTTTCACGAAAACCACGGGCTGAACAGAGCCTTTCGATGGCCAGGTTTACAAAATATTGCTGAAACACGCGGTAAATTCATTAAAATATGTCGCCTTTGATTGTATAAAATTCTAAATTTGATTCACCGAAACGGATTTCGAGCACCCGGATTCTTGTCCCATGAAGGCACTGAGCAATTTTTCTTTGAAGTTGCGTCTCGCAGTTCTCGTATTCATCCCTCTTTCTGTCATCGGCGGCCTTTCCATATACGCCCTGAATGTGTTTTCCGAAATAAATCAGGGCGTATCCAGTATCTATAACGACCGCGTGGTTCCGCTTAAGGACCTCAAGAACATATCAGACGACTATGCAGTATTGGTCATAGATGCAATAAACAAGGCCAACTCGGGCATTATCAGCCCTGATGAGGCCCACGCTCAGGTCGTCAAGGCAGAGGCAGCCGTCGAGCGGGGCTGGAAAACCTATACCTCGACGTTTCTGACAGAGAAAGAGGAAAGGCTGGTTGCGGAAGCTGAGTCATTGTTCCGGGAAGCAGATAAAGCGATCAGTAAAGCCAAGAGCGTTTTGAAAAACGCTCCCGCGGATGCGAAGGGGCAGCTCGATGAAATCGATGGTCCTCTATATCAGGTTATCGATCCGGTAACAGCCAAGATCGGAGAGTTGATCAATTTGCAGCTGGACGTTGCGGCGCAAGAACGGGAATCGGTGGGGAACTTGTATGAACAGGTGAAGGTTTTATATCCGGGCGTAGCGCTTGCCGCTGTCGTATTCACGCTGCTTGCAAGTCTTTTGATCATCGCTTCAATTACACGACCGATTTATTCGGCCGTTGCGGTTATGAAAGAGGTGTCAGAGCAGTCGGACTTGAGTCGTCGCCTGAAAGTTGAGGGGTCGGACGAGCTGGCGCAGCTGGGCGAGGCATTGAATCACATGCTGAACGAGTTTGAGCAGGTGATTAGCCGTCTATTGGGCGTTTCCGATGAAGTGGCTACCGCCTCTGAGGAGTTGTCGTCCATCAATGCGAGCACATTGAAAAATATCGAATCACAGTCAGAGCAGACTGACCAGGTTGCGACGGCGATGAATCAGATGAGCGCTGCCTCATCGGATGTAGCCCGAAGTGCAGAGGAAGCGCAGTCCGCAGCTCGATCTGCCAAGGAAATGGGCGTACAGGGACGCGTTAAAGGTGAGCAAGGTCGTGAGGCCCTGCATCGGTTGTCTGAGGTAATGCAGAGGATTGCAGAGAAGATCGAATTACTTGAAACCAAAACGGCAAACATCCAGAAAGTCACGGAAGTCATCAACGGCATTGCGGAACAGACCAATCTCTTGGCACTAAACGCGGCGATCGAGGCAGCCAGGGCGGGCGAACACGGTCGCGGTTTTTCTGTTGTGTCAGACGAAGTCAGGTCGTTGGCACAGAGAACCCAGGCCTCAACTGCCGAGATCGCCAGTGTCATCGACAGCCTGATCGTAGAGAGTAAGGAAACAGTAACTGCGATGCAGTCTGGTCTGGCGCAGGTGGAGAATAGTCGGTCATTGAGTGAAGAGGTTGCGGAAGCGGTTAACTCAATCGGTGATGCCATTGACCATATTCATCAAATGGGTGAGCAGATCGCCAGCGCCTCGGAAGAGCAGTCTGTGGCCGCAGAACAAGTGAGCGGAAACCTCACTCACATCGTCGAGTTGGCTAGCCAGAACTTTTCCGGCTCAAAGCAATCCTCCGAGGCCAGTGACGAACTTGCAAAGCTCGCGTCAGAAATGAAGGGCCGAATTTCGGTCTTCAAAGTCACTGGCTGACAAGTCCAGAAAGCATCCCGGGGGGGGAAGTCTGGCCCTCACAAGATGACGTCTTTCGCTTTGCACCAATTTTTGATCCGTCTCCCTATAAAATGGTTTTTAGGGATCAAACGGTCTCGCGGGACTTTGATAAATGCTTTGATGACTTGTTCGAGGAAGGAGTCATTCCTGGTATCAGCGATAAATATATGAAGAGGCATCAGGGCCAGCTCAGGCACCGGTATCTCGGCAATAGCCAGGGCTTTGACCGACCGCTTCGTCAGGGCTTCATCATTTGCAGGGATAGTTGTGGAAGTTGGCAGCGACTTCAGGGCGGGACTATCAAAAAAAGGGCCACGATGTTAGCCGTGGCCCTTTTCGAATACTGGTAGCAAGGGGCGGAGTCGAACCGCCGACCCCAGCATTATGAGTGCTGTGCTCTAACCAACTGAGCTACCTTGCCATTTCGCTTTTCATATCGATTTTTGGCGTTATTCTCTGAATTCAGAGCATCGCACAGCTCTCAGATCGAAGCTCGGAGTTGTAGTCGGTCGGCGTCCTGCCTCCCAATTTTTAGTATTGCAATCAATGAAATAAGTTATTTTTGGTCGCAATTAAATGACGCTACACAGTATTGGGTAGGCTTCCCTCTATTTCCCTGCAATGCGCTTCCCCTCTCTTTTTCTGATTGATCCCAATATTTCTTTTGCTCGCAAAAATAGAGGTGGTTATTCCCGAAATGTTGAATAAAATGGACCCCATGTGGACCCCAGAAAGGTAAGGGAAACTATGAAGGCAAAACTTACGCAGAAAATCGTCGATAAGTTAGAGGTCACTGGAAAGCGGTATGATTTCAGAGATGAAATTTTGCCAGGGCTCTTGATCCGAGTCGGGTCTACTGGGGGAAAGGTCTACTATCTCGACTATAAGGACACGAGCGGGAGACGTAGCAAGTACAGAATTGGGCCTGCTGACTCTGTCTCACTGTCAGATGCACGTGAAGTGGCTCGAAAAAAATCGGGTGAAGTTGCTCATGGTAAAGACCTGAATGCTGAGAAGAAGGCAACAAAAAGGAAAGCAGAAGTTGAGAGGGTGCGACAGCTTGGCACCTTTATAAAAGACGTCTGGACGCCTTGGAGAAAGGCAGAGCGAAAGCGTGCGGAAGAGGACATCAGCAGACTGGAGCTGCATTTTGGCGGTTGGTACAAGCTGTCGCTATCAAAGATTGATCTTGCAATGGTTGGTAAGTGGAGACAGCAGCGACTTGAATCCGGGATTAGTCCACGAACCATAAACAAAGACATCGCTATCCTTATGTCTGTCTTGAGCAAAGCCGCAGAGCATGAAGTTATCAAAACCAATCCGTTAAAGGGATGGAAGCAACTTAAAGTGGATACTAGGGAAAAGGTTCGCTTCTTGTCAGATGCAGAAGAGCAGCGACTCAGGGCCGTTTTGGAAGCCCGAGAAGCGGATGCCAGGCAGGGTAGAGAGAACCACAATAAATTCCTGAGAGATCGTGGCTACAAGCTAAAGCCAGAAATCACGGAGCAGGTCTACAGCGACCACATCTACCCGCTCGTCATGCTTGCGATCCAAACGGGGCTTAGGCCAGAGGAGCTTTTGGAGATTGAATGGCCAGACATCGACCTCCGACATAGGACTGTGACGGTCAGAGGTGCGATAGCAAAATCAGGAAGGACGAGACATATTCCACTAAGCAGCGAAGCTGTTCAGGTGATAAAGCGATGGCAGCGCTCAAAGGATGGCCAGCAGACCAGCCTAGTCTTCCCAGGTAAGATGGGAGGCGTCATGGATCGATTGCCTCGCGCAGTTACTCGCGCCATCAAGGCTGCGAAGATCTCAAATTTTCGACCCTATGACTTCAGGCACACTTTCGCCAGTCGCCTTGCTTTGGGCGGTGTTGATCTCAACACGATCAGAGAGCTGATGGGGCATGAAGACATCAGTCAGACGCTCATATATGCGCATCTCACACATGATCATCGTAAAGAGGCCGTTTCCAGAGTTTTTGGATAAAACGAATACTTCGGGGAGCGCCAGGGGTATTGTTTTTATTCAGATTGGATGATCGATTGCCCTTGAGGCTGTGGGGCGCTAGGCTGTACCGAAATAAACGACAAGGAAGGGTTAAGCGTGTTTAATCTGCGAGTAATTATTGCACCCCTGCTGTCCGCTGTTTTCCTCTCTGGGTGTGCGAGTTTTGAACAGACTCCGCAATCAGAGCTATCGAAACCCATCACCTACATTTATGAGTTCCCTGGTGAAGATGCGGATGACCTTTACAGTAGGTCGCGTCTTTGGGTGGCGGAAACCTACAATTCAGCAGAAGCGGTAATTACATTTGATGATCAAGAAACCGGCACGTTAAAAGGTACAGGTGTTGGATCCGCAGTGTGGAGTCTGTTTGAGCGGCATTACAAATATAATCTTGGCATCGACGTGAAAGATGGAAAAACTCGCTTGCAGTTTTCTAATTTCCAGCCTCTCCGGATGGGCGATGTGGCTGGCATTGACCCCAGTTACCGCGAGGCCTATGAGATCATGAAGCGTGACTTGGAGCAGACTGCAAAGTCTTATCAGTCATACATGGCTAACGACAAGCAGGATGATTGGTAGGCCTACGGGCAATACCGAAAAGGATTTTCATGAAAACTTTGAAGACTGTTGCTGGATTTACTTGTGCGTTACTCGTTGTCGGCTGCCAAACGCCACTCGATCACATGCAAAACAATAACTTCGTGCAAGTGAAGCCAGAGACTATACCAAAAGAAATGGTAGGGCTGTGGTCTGGCAACATGGGACCTTATCTCGTCAGTATGAGGTGGGAGCAGGATGGATACGGTTTGTTCTGCTATTCGTATGGATCTGCAGACGTATTACAGAGGATCAAGTACAGCTCAGCCCAAATCCATATTCAAGACGGGACGAAATTGGAAGTCGAAGCATTTTCACAAAGCGATCTGACGCTAAGGTCGCCATATTTTGGTAGCACTAAGTCGGTTTTATTGAGTGACCCAACTCTAAAAGAGGCTTCACTATTTTGCTCAGAAAAGCTCCAAAGCAAGCAGTAACCCTGGGCTCTGCCCTGAGCCGAAGGCGAAGGGGACTACATTAAGTCTTTGAGTTTTTTTACATCAATCCCTAGCTCTTTAGCTTTCTCTTCGAGCTGTTGGATTTTAACCTGCTCTTTAATCATGTGGTCGAGTGCTCGTCTGTACTCTTCAAGCCTTTCTGGGCTATCGAGATCCTTGCTTTGCGCCTCGTTGGGTAAAGACATCCCGGCATCTAGCATCTTTATCAAAGCCTCTTGATGGCTAATTTTGGCATTGATGTCTACGAGGGCTTCCATGATCGCATCGATCGTGCCGTACTGTTCCCAAATTCGCTCGCTCTGTGGGTTTTCTGGATCGCTCACCGCAAGACGGAGTTGTCGTCTATCTGATTTGTGATCGTGCATCTCATGCCAGATGCGATCCTTGTCATCCATCTTTTCATGCTCATCAGAAAGCTCTTTCTTGGCCTTCTGAATAAGCTGCTCAAAGTGCTTTATCTTCTGCTCCCTGCTCATCTTTGGTCGGCCCCGGCCTTCACTAGGTTTGAACTCACTATCGGGAGCTTTCTTCGTCTCTTCAACTTGTCTCTGAATTCGACGAACGTATTTTTGCAAAGCTATGGCTCGACCACCGCGCTTTCGACCTTTTTTGTCGTGCCCCTTGGCTTTGACAAATATTTTTATCTCCTCTTCCGGCATGTGTTTGAGGTGCTTATCTCGCTCGTACTCCCGAAGCTCGTTAAGGGCGATTTCGTATCTATGCAGGGCTCGGTCTTTTTGTTTCTGAAGTGGCACTGGAGGTCTTCCGGTGTAGTTGCCTCCAGCGATGAGAATATGTCGGTCCTCCTCGTGCTGCGCATATTCGTCAGAGCATATCCACTGGTAGTGACGCCAAGCTTTTGATGCGTATGCAATCTTGTGCTCATGTTCAGTGTAGCTTTTGGCCATCTCGCGCATCACTCCGTCAAAAAATGTGCCATTTACTTTATATAGAAGCATTGTCTATAGCAAATAAACGAAATACTTATTCCGGTCAGCGGTACCACGTTTTTATTACATTCATTACTTTTCTCTTATTAATTAATTGCGTGCTTGTGTCGTAATACTACTGATCAGATAAATTAGTTGCATTGTACATATAATAAAGTGAAAAAGTTCAGGATATCGTCGTTTCTTGTTTTTTTACTGCTCAAAAAATTCACCAGAAAGATAATTAGCTTTTGCATATTTTTAAGTGTTTTATCTCATTATTCCGTTATTTTTTTAATAATATATGTGTCGCATTCTATGTCACTAATTTATTTGAAATAAATGGGTGTTTATCGATTGAGATTGATATGACTTTGATACACTGAAATTGATAAGAAAAAAGAAAGGCCAGCTATGTTTCAAGTTACTCCAAACCCGTTCCGGTTTGTCGCAATTGAAACGCTGGGTGCTCATACCCTCCGGGTTCTGCGCTAAAAAAATAATACAGCGAGGTGTATATGAATATTGAAGATGAAAACCAGGTAGCTGAAGTACTACCTAAAAAGAAAAAAAGATATGGCGGAAGACCGTGCAAAGATCCAGTGGAAAAACGTGAAGCGACTTTAATGCTTCGGCTAAACGTGGCAGAGAAAAAGAGGCTCCTTAAGATCATTAGAGAGTCCTCATGGACAGGGGATCCTTCCTCCTTTGTAAGAGGCTTGGTTTTGTCTGATAAAGCTCAGGTTAAGGGCAACGGTGTTCTGGTTACGATTGAGCATTACCTGACGATCCTTCACGCCTACCTGACCGAGCTGGAAGATGAGCTGGATGAGGAGCAGGCATCAGGCATTGCCCGGATCAAGGCCGCAATCAATAACGCAGCTCAAGCTATTTACAATAACAAATAAAATAGAGAGAAACTCAAAATGATTCATAAAAAAATGGCTTACAGAAACAGCAGCGGAAAAACTCTCAGATACGTTTTTCGCGGCGACGGACACGAGCACGACGTCGTCGATTGTGTGCAGCACATCCATACCCAAGGCATGTCTCCAGACCCTATCAAGAGGGGGCCTGACGGCATCGTCGAAGAGATCAACACCGACGCCATGGAAGCGGAATTTGACTATCTCGCAGAAAAGAACCAGCGATCAGAAAGCCGCTTCGCTCACTACGTCATTTCCTTGCCCGCGAACGAAAAGCTGACCAATGCTCGGTGGAAAGACGTTGCAAAGATCTACATGTCCGGCATGGGGTATGGATTGGATACAAAATGGACTTGCGCACTGCACGATGAAAAGAGTCATCAGCACATACACATAGTCGCATGCAGAGTCCAAAACAACCCCCAAACGATGGAAAGGAAGCAGGCTAGAGAGAAGGGCGGAAAGGGCAATAAGCCGCAACCCTACAAGCTTGTTGATGACGCTAGTGACCATGCTCGCGGCATGGAGGTTATGCGTGAGCTTGAGCAGAAATATGGTCTGAGCGTGACGCCATCACCTGATATGACATGGGGCTCGGACTTAACGCGAGAAGAATTTGAAGGCACGATTAATCGCTTCGAAAAGACAGGGGAGTCCCAGCCCCCTTGGAAGACCCGCATCATTGCAAGACTAAGCGCAGCGGTCGAGAGGAGCCAGGGCAGGACCTTCACCGAGTTTCTAGATAACGTCCGAGCCGTGGGCGTTGACCCATTAGTGAACATCAACGAGCAAGGCTTTCCAACCGGAATCAGCTTCGCAATGGAGGGCCGCTCTGCGGCAGGCTCAAAGCTCAAATCAACAAGGCTGACTTTTTCCGCTCTGACCGGAGTGAAGTTCGACAGCGCAACTCACACTATGAAGTTTACAGGAAAAAAATCAGAAGGTATCAAATATGAGCAAACGAGAGATATTTCAGCGTGCATCAAAACAGCGGCTATACAGCGAGTCGATGGACGCAAGCCGGAAATTGGCGGCCCACGATCAGCGATTGAGGCAAAGGAAGCAAGAGGAGCTGAAGAGAAAAGTAGCAAGCCAAA
The DNA here is from genome assembly GCF_001854125.1 of Marinobacter salinus. Lineage (NCBI taxonomy): Bacteria > Pseudomonadati > Pseudomonadota > Gammaproteobacteria > Pseudomonadales > Marinobacteraceae > Marinobacter > Marinobacter salinus. The sequence goes on along the minus strand of NZ_CP017715.1, from coordinate 2,388,562 downwards.
AAGCGCAAGGGTAAGGACCATGGGGGCTCCGCTCACTCCATCAATAGCCATGGACTCAAGCAGCAAGAGCGGCATTGATGAGCTTCTCACCTTGCAGAACCTGTTCGCTGATCTGGCTATCCACGCTGCCCACGTTAAAAAAATGGCAAGACTTCAGAAGGGTGACAGCCTTGGACTCTAGACTGCCGGTAAGGACACTACAAAGGTTTCAGCTATCGTTACAATAAGTTGGCCGCTTCCTGAGAACAAGCGTACTTTTCTAAATGATGCTCCACCGGATCCGCTAAACGGAAATATTCTAAGTTGGTCGCAAAGCGGACATTCGGGTTGGGTGATAAAGCAGCGCTCACCGGAAAATTTCGAGCGTAGCGAGTAATTTTTCCGCATGCAGTAGTTTGCATGGACAATTAACTACTGCCATTGAAATCTGGCAAGATTTCGAATCTTGATATTCTCTTGGTTTTTGGTAATTTACGAAGCTCATTGTGATTATCCGCGCGTATTGAATCCTGCCTCGAATATAAAGATTCGGCTCTCGTTATTTCTCTTCATAATCTCTTGGACTTCAGCTCTGAGATTAACAATATTTGCCGCAGAATCAACCTCAACGTAGTTAGAATATTTTTGCAATAAGAGTGAGGCGAGTCCGGCACTGAACCCATTTTTCATCATAGTAATTTTCTTTTCGTCAGCTGTCCCATATTTGATTTTTTTGTAAAAATCTTCATCAAGCATCTCAAGGTCATTCAATATTTCGACAAACTTCATTATCTGATTATCTAAAAAATCTTGCTCTTCCTTAATCCGAACTATTGCTAGTTTCACACGTTCCTTATGGGATTTCTCGCTAATGTTGACCCAGCTCTCACTGTAGCTTCCATCACGTGACGTATCACCCCATTTATCAACATAAACTAACGGGTCGGGTATCTCCGCCCAGTAATCCAGAAAACGCTTGATCATCTCATTAAAAGACGCGTTCCGCATACGCCACGAAAGAAACATTCGATAAAAACGTTTAGCTGACGCCTCTCTTAAACGCTGAAGATTTCTATAGCTGTCATCGGGAATATGGTCAATGAATCCATGATGAATAACATCCAAAAGTTCTTCGAGCCCATCAATCAAATGCTGGTCCACGCGCACTCCGTCCAAATACGCTGAAATCTCAAATTCACAATCCAAGATCGGAAATTCAATTATGTTGTTTAGGTAGCAGGTCTTACCAACAAGCGTTTCAACATACTTAATTTCCCTGCCGGTTACTCCAGGGGAGAGGTTTTCCAATACCTCAACTGCTTTTTCCAAATCTCCCACGTTCTTATCCGTTATCTCGGTATTTTCGAGTAAAACATTTTTCAGCTCATCTTTAATTTTCTTATCGACCTTTACTCGCTCTCTTAGAAAATTCTCTACATTAGCATTTCGATGAACGTATCTGGAGGCAACAACATATATCTCAGGCTCCAATAAATACAGAGAGCCTTCAGAATCATTAAATATTTCACCGAAACGACATACTCGACCCACCAGATTCTTGAATTGAGACGCCGTTAGGTTAGATCGTCCTTTCTTACACTCCAACAAGAAAAGTTTTTCCGCAGGAATGTTCACTCCTTCAAGTAAGGTCGAGCTAGATACAATATATCTGATACTTGGGACAACCGAATAAAGCTCTTCTATGAAAAGCTTAACAACATCTGGAACAGAACCGTGGTGGTAAATCACTCCCTTTCTCAGACAGTCAAGCAAGCCATAGTCGCGATGGAGAAATTCTGAAATATCCTCACAGACAGCATCCAACTCATCGGAATCAATCGGCGACTCTTGAGCCGACAACATGGCCGCGAGTTTTTCAAGCCGCGGAGGAGAGTTCAAATAGACAATATTTTTGTTTCCGGAGTTCTCCTGCAAGAACTGCACTTCATTTTCTTTATGCGAGGCACCCAGCACCGTAAATTCATTCATATACTGATCGTAAAGCTTGAGCAGTCGGTCGCCATCATCCCTAAGATCAATAGCATAATAGCGTTCCGTCTTTAAGTGCTCGCCGATACGGAACTCCGAAAAACTGGGGTCTACAAATCGCGTGTGGAGGTTTCGGGAATTCACAAGGAATGGAGTAAGGAAACTAAACGACGTATCCTTACTTCGTCGCCCCAACAAAGTGATTACCTTTGCTAAAAGTGTATTTCGACTGTCACCAGAAAGGAGGTTGTGCGCCTCATCTACAAAGACATAGTCAAAGACCAAAGCAGCATCATCTTGAAGAATTCGTAACAGCCGCTCTTGGGTCAGAATAGCAATAAACCCTCTATCTCCTTCGTTATACATCTCAGGATGCGTGATAATTTTTCGATCAAGATTCAGCTCGTCAGAACCGTGGAGAACTCGGCGTTTCATCTGAGACAAGAGTGCTTTTGTTGGAACGATAATTGCTATCGTTTTGCCAGCATTACTGTTACAAAAGCGCACGAACAACTCAGACTTTCCATACGATGTCGGAGCGACAACCGCAACACCGCGATCCGCTTCTTCCGAAAAATAGCGCGACAGGCTGGCTTGCTCTGAAGTTTGATAAATTCCATTAGATCGGTAGGTCTCTGAAAAACTCGACAGGAACAGAGAGAAAAAATCGTTCTGGAAATGGTGGGATAATGCCTCCACTTTTTCAATGGATTTAGCGACTGGTATAAACCCCTTATTAATAGCAATATCATATAAAGGTTTGTAATCAGAAAAATGATTGGAATACAGAACGACAATCCTGTACCCAAGCTCTTGACAATTTTCATCGCCAGCATTTAAAAGCAGCAACGCGATCTTAAGTATTGCCTCTTGCTCCCGGTTATCGAGATCTTCTCGTCGCAAGAGTTTAAAGTACAATTTTGAAAGGTTGGTATTACGAAGTGTCTTAAGAGATATCGAACTCACTCTGCTGCCTCCTGCTCAAGGAATGCAACGATATGCTCCCAGGTTTCTTTTTGAATCGAAAAGACGATCGCTTCTTTAAATAATTCCTCATTTATGATCTTTTCAGCTTTCTCATGCGTTGCGTCAATGGATATCGGATCAGCGCATGTTTTATATAGTACGGAAACTAGTATTACGCGCTTAGATTTGCTATCTGGAGACTTATCAGCGACTTCCATGTAACACTCTTCCAATATGCGATTTATTTCGTTTTTAATTTTTCCATCAGATAGTGCAATTTTTGCTCCATTAATCGCATTCATCCAGATGTGGATTTTGTTGTCGTTTAACCTTCCTTTCAAATCATTTTTCGCTGTGTTTAATAGCGCCTTATTCGCTCTATCAGAACCATGCGGTCCCGCACCACCAGATTTCACTTCGACAATTTTCAACTCATTACAAGTTTGGTCGAAGACAATGAGATCAAAGCCTTTTTTTATGCTTGCCTCTTCCATATTGAAGTATGGGTTAGCGGATTCATAATCGGGGAATTCCTTAAGCAGGAGAATGTGAGTTAGTAACTCTCCTATCATTCCCTTTCGGGTATCCTCGGACTTTTTGGCGTAGATATCTAGAAACACTTTCAGCGTTTCTCTGTATGACGCAATTATACTCCCGGCCTCGACCTTGTCTTTGCCATGACATATGGCCGCCAATCTATTTCTGATTTCGGCCTTCAACTCATCAGTGAATATTTCGATCCTGCACACAGTTGCAAGTTCGGTATTCTCCGTTGTTATTCCAGCAATCATCACGCCCCCTGCTTCCCTGGCCCGCGCCGAACAACACAACAGGTTGTAATCTGAAGATTTAGTATTTCATGAGCTTGATAATCAGTCATCAGAAAAGTGATTGACATTCAAAGGTATCATCTCGCGCTATTCTCGTAGCTAAGACGAAGTGCACCGGCACTCTTCTGTGCGTCGGAGGTGTTCGACGAATTAAAAGTTCTTGGTTAGGCAATCTTCGAGTTCTTGAAGTGCCCGACAAGCTTGATTCCAATGCACCGGCAGACCATTACCCTCAATTTCTGGTGTCTCATCTGCGTTCAAATGCACTATATTCCGGTACCGTCGTAGACGGTGTATTTTGTCTGCGAGCGCTTCGTTGATAATTTTATTTGCCTTCAACAACTCAATGTAGCTAAAGAAGTTCTTCTGTTTTGGCCTCAGGCCTTTCTTTTTAATGAATTCGCGACAGAGAACTTCCATCACTGCGACAACCGGTAAGGTGGCATGCCAGACCGATGCAGCCCCAGCAGGACCAGATAAGTCCCAGATGAATAGATTCCAGCGGTTAACATCACAAAGTTGGAGCACCTGACATACCAGTGTCTTGTGCGCATCATCCAGATAGGGCCAACGAGGGCGAAGTTCAGAATAGGACCGGATATATCCCCTCGGAAAGCGTGCGTTGACAGGTTTTCCAGTGTCCTGCCAAGCCTCAGTCAGCGTCTTGGCATGATCCTGAAACTCGTCCCTGACCTTCTTGAAAGCATGAAATTCCATAGATACCAACCCGAGTCTTAACAGCTTATTAGTTTGAATTCTTTTTAAAGCGTAACGCCAGCACCTCGTTCGGAACCGCTTTACAGTCCCAATACAGCCTACTTTTCAGGCCGTTAGGGGTCAATCCAAAACAAAATTCGGACTACGGGTATTGTGAAGAGTTTGCACGCGGCTTTATCCCGTCAGGTTTAGCTAGTCAGATCAAAACCACAACAGCTTTTCCAATTTGAAACATCCACCTACAGAGTTGCCTTGTCAAAGTATGTGCAGCGACTGGCTAATTAGAGTCAGTGAATTTGGCGTACGGCTGGGCATTTCCATTAGACTTCCAGAAAAGCAAAGGACTTTAACGCCAGACTAGTTGCCAAATGAAAACGAGGTTTCTGGCCCGAGTTTATAAGATCGCAAGGATAAATTTCGGTCCGTCGCGGGGACAGGGAAATAGGGTTGCAAGACACGGTGCGAATGTTCGCTTCTGTTTATAAAGCGGACGATCTGCGGCTGGCCGGAGCCTGGTAAGCGCAGACTTTTTTGGTCCTTTAAACCCCACCTCTCGGGCTCCGGAGACGCTGGAATTCTCTCAGGATTTTTAGTGCACTAATGGCATACCTAAACTAACGTTATGTTTTAAATCGATTGGATCGAATTTTGATTCTGCGTTCGTGCTGAATAGCGAGGATGTCCGCGATGCGCAGTTAAGTAGGTTTTGATCTAGTTGCGGTTACAGGGCATAACAGTCAGGTAGGGATGTAGGCATGTGGGAAGAAGAAAATGAAGAAAAAAACGATATGCCCAGCGAGGAAGAGCAGGCTGAGCGAGAAGCAAAGCTGGCAAAGCTGGAAAAAGAAAAGAAAGAGCTTTTGGCATCGTTGGCCGGAGGTGATTTCTCCACGCTGAAGACAAAAGTCGCCTACATTCTGAACCTATACCCGCAGGCCCGCAACAGCGATATCACTCTATCAATAAAGTACTGGGAAACCTTTCAGCCTGATATTTATAACGAATCGGGCATTCTCCCGAAAGACCTTTTTAAACTAGAAAGGTTGCACTACATTGTGCGCGCGAGAGCGAAAATTCAAAATGAATATGGGCTCTTTACCTCTGACTCACCTGTGAAAAAGTTTCGAAAGAAACGTGAAGAGGAAATGCAGGACGAGGTTCTGAAAGACGCCAGCCCTCGGAAGGTGATTACCGTCTTTGCCGACGAAACTGGTAAGAACCAAAACTATGTCATTGTGGCCTCAGTTTGGGTTCTCACAGGACGCGCTGTGTATACAATAAGCAAAAGTATCTTGGACTGGCAAAGCTCATCACTGTGGGCCAACAGAGAAATTCACTTCACAAAATTTGGCAAAAGAGACAGTGACACGCTCGCCGAATACCTGAACATAATCCAGGCAAATCGTGAGTTCTTAAGCTTTAAGGCCATAGCAGTAGAGCGCAGTCGCACAAAGCGAAAAATTGAAGATGTTGTAGAAAAGCTGCACGAGCATATGCTCCTAAATGGCTTGGAGCACGAAGTCGAGCACCATCGCATTAGCCCACCTCAAACTATCAACGTAACTTTGGACGAGGAGCAGTCTTTGGATGCAATTACACTCGCTGAGGTTAAACGCAGGGTTAACTCCCATTTTGAAGATAGATTTAGTGGTGAGATGTTGTTGGGCACTCTGGAGTCCGTATCGTCGCGAAAAAGCCCTATGGTTCAGCTTGCCGATCTAATCGCAGGTGCGATTAACCGAAGGCTCAACCACGATGGTGACAAAAACTACAAAGATGAGATGGCTGACAGGGTAATTCACGCGCTAGATCTTCAGCTCGGTGCAGACGAGGTAGACGGAATTGATGTCACAACCCTTTTTAAAATATGACAACTGTAATTAATGCGTGAAAAGGACCGATTTCCCATATCGCTCCAAACTAGCCTATAACGCAGACGTGACGAAAGACGCCCCAACATGGCGTCTGCGGCCAATTGAAGGCGGCGTGACCAACAACTATAGAGCACAGGTATCAGTATGGAGGATGCCCTAAAGATGAGGACGTCCATGAGATCTATTGAGGCTGAGGGTCAGATCTATTGCGCGCTGACACGTTGGTTAGGCATTAAACCAGGGGAGTTGCGGGCTGGTAAGCGCGAACCTGCTGAATAGTTACGAATGACCAAGGTTCTTGGGCCATTTGTTAAACTTTTCCAAACTCTCCCACTGCTCTTTCTTCTCTTTTTCCAGCCGCTCGATTTTTTTTCGATTTTCGGTGATTTCGTCAGCGAGCTTTTGGGTTGCTGGTGATTTCATAATATTTTCCTTTGTTTAATTTTCGATTATTCATTAGCTTTTTTCCCTATTGTATAGGTTTTTAAAATAATAACAAGCCATATAAAGTAAAAAAAATAATAAACGGTACAGTAAATGCGGCCAATTATAGAGCGGGATATCCCATTTCCAGGGCCTTTTAATCGTCTCTCGATTCCACCTGAAGTCGGCGATTACTGAATAAAACCATTTGACTGAAAAGCTAGCAAATGGTGGAAAAATCGTTAATTATTGCAAAAATTATAAGAACCCTTAAGTTGCATTAAATCAATGGCTTACGGCAAAAAAAGTGTCAGCGTTAACCGGTTAACAAAGTTGGGTAAAAGAGGTATTTTTTGCAAAAAATAGAAACGGCATTTTCCTACTACTAAACAACGGGTTACGGGGTGAAAGTGGTGCTTGATTACCGGTAATCATAAATGGGGAAAGCGGTATTTTTTCGAAAAATAAAAGAACCGATTTCGATACTAAAAACAGCGAATTACAGGGTTTTTGGCTCGAAATTTCCTAGGAAATTGCTGAGGGAAATCGGATTAGAGGTGTTTTTCTAAATATTTCCGGACACGCTCTGGATCGTCTTGCATAGCTTCGAGGGCTGACTTTCCATTGAATGATTTATTGGGCTTGCGAGGCCAGGCATTAGCACGAACTGGCGAAGGCAAAATGGTATGAAGGTATCTATATATGGTCATTAGATTAGATATGCGATCAAAATCCAACTGATCTCCAAAAAGCCTATCTTTATCTTCTTCGCTAACTTCCCAATTCTTACAAATCTCATGGAATACTTTGAGCGCAACTTCTTCTTTCTTAGTCATATGTAAACCTCTTTTGATCATGGGTAACTTTATCAAACAAGATCTTCTAGCTCCATCTCTAACGATTTTAGATCAGTGTCGTCATACTCGAGAAAAGATTCTGACTTTTGAGGGTACTGTCGCTTTAGAAGCTGAGAGAGCGCCTCCTCTTAGTCATCATGCTTTGATTTTAGGAAATGGATAATTTCTTGTTCGAAATAGTATAGTTAATGAGCTTTTACGCGGGTACGATCGCCTTTACGGATGACTTTAATGGCTTCGGACGCAATCGCAATGATTGGAGCCTTACTTCTCCAGCTCTGTGGACGGAGCCACTATGGGGTAAGAGCGAGTAGCAACTATCTGAAGCAGAGATGAAAGGTGGAGCCTAGAAATATTAGCTCTTATCGGACCTGAAGGGGCACATACTGGGTATTCACAAATTGACCATTCTTATCGAAAACAGCGATTGCTCCTGCTGTTCTTGTTTATTTTCCTGCCATATGAAGAGCTTTGCTGGTTATATTTCTGTATTCTCGAGCGCCATTGCGGATAGGCTGCAATTTTTTAAATGCTTAAAAATCTGCAAATAGGAGAAAGCCACCATTGGGGATTTTAAGCCCGAAGGGCGTGACTATAAAAAGTCTTGGAGATAGATCTGTATGCAGCATTTTCAGTGGTATGGCACTTTTTCCTTAGAATTCAAGTCTTATATATTAAGAAAATAATTTTCATTAAAAAACTGCCCGTTGATGACTGCTGAGAAGGCCCTGATTTATTCTATTTACTTTCAATCCTGGAAGGATGATTTGCGCTTTTAAAAAATCGAACAACGTTATCTGTAATTCGGATATATAGTGTCCTTCCATGTTGGAAAAGTGTGGTAAAATAGAAATGTGAGAAGAAAAATTAATCAGAATAGAAGGTAAGAAGATGTCGAAGTTAGTTAAACATGTAGTTGTTGATAAAGATTACAAAGAGGAACTCCAGCAGTTAAGACAAGAAGTCGATTACGAAAACGAGATTCTTTCAGTTACTCTCAAAGCTCCCTCTGATAAATCAGCAGAATACCGCGATTACGAACTGGCCAAGCTGGCCTTTAAGACCCCTTGCGTTAAAGCAATTGCATTTTCCGAAGATGACATTGTCTCGTTTGAGAAACTGAGCAAGCTCGAAAAAGCGCTGTTACTCGTCAAGTATGCTGACGGTACTAATCTCCAGTCGGAGGCTCGCAAAATTGTGGGTGGAGTTGTCGCAGATACGTGGCAAGTTAGCTTTTTTTCTGATGACCTGGAGCAGCTAAGAGAAAGTTTGGGCGAAGAGGGCGAGCAGACCATCAAGACCATCGAGTGGGCAATCGCTGAAAGAGAGCAGCGGATCAAGTCGTATCACACGACCTTCTACACCGCGGAAGTCGCACCAAAATACAATGTCATATATAAAGAAATATTGGCGTTTAGTCAGAAACTAATAGTTTTGAACGGTAAAATGGGATCTGGAAAGACCGAAGCCATCAGATCTGTCTACAACGACGCAAGGGAGCAAGGCCTTTTCCCGGTCATGATCACAGGAAAACGCACGATCGCGTCAAATTTCTTTTCGGCTGATCATGCTGACCACTACCAGAGTGAGTCCAAGGAAGAAAAGAAAGGTCTGATCGGTGTTATCAACTCTGTCGTTATGAGCAAAAACGAGAAAGCGAGGAGAGCGGCAAAGATCGTTATCATCGACGAGATTGAGGACTTTTTTGATCACATGTCGAGCGGCACATTTGGCAAGACCTACAAGGAGCGCGTTGCTGGCATGGATACTTTTGCTGACCTGCTTAAGCAATCGGATAAGGTTATCGTCGCTGACGCCACGATCACGGACAAGACAATCGAAAAGCTCTACAGCATTACTGGCTCCCAGGCTCGCATCATCACCGCAGGTCAGGAAAATAAAAATACCATATATTTGAAAAAAGAGTCCGAAATAATATCAAAAATGATTGACGAAGCGATCGCCGGTCAAAAGGTCGCTGGCTTCTGCGATTACAATGTCGAGGACTTCTCCTTGATCGTTAAAACTTTGGAAGAGGCAACGAGCAAAAAAGTAATTGGCATCAATTCGGCGTATTTCGAAGAGACCGGACAGAGCCTCGACGACCTCCCTGCCATTCTTGAGAAAGCTGACGTTGCTTTAATCAGCCCGGTTATCAACGCGGGCGCTTCTATTGTCGATGAGCGCTTCAAGAGCGTGTATGTGATGTCGGGATATACGCTTAACCCCATCTCCCAATTACAGGCTATGAGGCGCTTCCGTTGCGCCGACACCATCTACCTGTCTTTTAGACAAGGCACGCCAAGCCGCAGACAGACCGAGGCCCAGACCATTATTCACCAGAGCCTCATTAAGTCCTCAGAGCATCCGTTCAAGGACACCGTCGCGCTCTATGAGACAGAGTCTGGAAAGTTTCTTTCTGATCACGCCGCCCGCAAAAATCAGCAGTTCAGGAATTTCAGGCAGACTGTTCTGATCGCGGCTCAACAGCTCGGCTTTGAGGTCGTCCGTGAATATGCTGACCTGGACAAAGTAAAACAGGGAAGGGAAGCTAAAAAGGTTGGTCGCGTATCCAATCGCGAGATCAGTAGAAAAGCCGCTCAGGAAGCCTCTGACCTTCGCGCAGCCGGAAGGTTAGCGGACGTAGACCTCGGCAAGAAAGACGCTCAGACCTACTCGCAAGAGCAAGCAGCGCGGACTATCGAGGCTCTTGACCTCCTTCAGCTGCTAGAGATCTCTGATGAGTCATATGAAGAAATCTTTGAACTGGATATCGACAAGATCACGCTTAACCGCAAGGTCCTGGCGAAGCGAGTATCAGGCAGCCCTGAAGTTTCCAGAATGGATATCGCCGCAGACGTTGCAGCTCAGTTCCTGATCGAGGCTGGCGTTGATTTCGACAACCTGAAGAAGTCAGAGATCACGAAAGAAAAGGCCGACGAAGCTTTCGAGAACCTGCTCAAACCAGTAGCCCTTGAGAACGGCAAAGCATCAGCTGGGATGGCGCTCATCTGTCTTGTGTTCCCACTTGCGAACTTCGGCAAGGTAAACAAGGTCCAGATCGTCAAAGACTGTCTTAAGGCGCTCGGACATACGCTGATTAATGTTTCAAAGAACAACTCTGCGCGAATCTACAGCGTTGGCGCACTGACGAAAAAAGTCAGGAAAGATAAAAAGACCATTGAGCACAACCTCTCGGAGATTGCGGACAAATACTTTGCTGTTGAGGTCAGCCCGGGAGCGGTTGAAGCAGTCGAGTCAGAGGATATCTTGATCACTGATATCGAGAAGCGTGCCCGGAAGTCTATTGACGCCGAAAAGGCCAGAGAAGAAAGAAAGCGGATTGAAAAGGAGCTGGAAGTTCAAAAGCAGGCAACTGAAGAAAGGGAGAGGGAGTTCGCTGGAATGCTAAGCGCCTGACCCAGCTAATAGCCAAGGACGGTTCCCCATCGATTGAGACGAAACGATTATTCGTTTGTGGTCAAAAAAAAGCCCCGTCCGTGGGGCGTCGTGTCTGGGAGGTAAGACTAAGATTTGATGTGTGAGAAGAAATCAAAATCAACCAGCCACTTTCAAATCCAATAGGTTACTGTGCAGGCAGCAAAACAAGAACCTGTATTGATAAATAAGTATATCATAAAAGAATATTTATAAAAATATATAGAATAAAAAATGACTCTTTTTTGCAAGTGGGGAGGGCATTGAAAGGGGGTGCCTCCACTTCATCGACATTCTGCCGATCCAGTTATCGCTCTTTTAGTCTTCAGATCTCAAATCAGGCTCATCCAACTAGAATAGAGAAAGTGTGTTATCGCTCGAATGCGTTTAAATATAGCAGAGAGGCTTTCTGGTGATAATAAATGTTATAGAAAAAGGATTGCCTGTGAGTATGTATGATCGTGTCATGAAAAAGTTTTCTGATTCTTATCCGCTTTTGATGCATCAGAGAGACGACAACTCTTTTAATCGATTTGGCTTGGAAGTTGGGCCAGGATGGTATCCGCTTATCTTTGAGCTTTTTGGTTTTGTAGATGACATGCAAAGAGCGACTGGCAAAGCTGCTGGTATAAGTCAGGTCAAAGAAAAATTCGGGACTCTGCGCATCTACTGCAATCTTCCATGCGCTGCTGATGAGCAGGAGATTCTAGAAACGATATTTGCCTCTCTCTCAGTTCGTACATGCGATTTTTGTGGAGCGCCTGGGCGTCTTAGTGATGCAGCCGGTTGGTGGGCTACTCGATGCGATCAGCACAGGGAAATTAGCGATTTTGTAGAATCAAATCGGTTGAGAGAGCGATACGCTGAGCAGTTCCTTAATTACGAGAGGCAGGGCATTGTCACTGAGGGACTGGTCTACGCTTTTGCTTCGAGGTCTAGCATCCAGGGTTGCGCTTGTCTCAAGTTGTATGAGCTTCCTAGGCGGCTTACGAGTCTGAGTGATGGTCTCATGAGTCAGCTGACTGTTTCGGAGTGCGCTGATCGAGATCCTGCAGAGCTTGAGAAGATGATTAAAGGCATGAAGGATCGCGGAAAGAGGGTTGCAGCGGTTTGTGATGCATCCGACGAAGGGCGGACTGCTATTGGCAGTCGATGGTAATCCTTCGAATCCGATGAGGCGCTGCATGGACTCGTTGGGCCCAACAATTAAATGCCGCCAACTAGGCAACTCCATTGTTTTTGGTAGGTAGTGTGCTGTATTTATATACAGTATTATCTTGCCGCATGAGATCTATTAACCGGTTTATTACTCGAACGCAGCTGAGGCTAAGTCGTGAATATTTGCCTGGGTACCCTGAGGCAGTTCCTGGTCATCTGTTGATCGGAGATGTTCTCGGGATGTCTGTGCCGTCTGACATTGACTGTATCATTGAAATCTATGGGCCAGGTCAAGTTAGGGGTGTTCTTGGCTCATTGGTGGAAAAGGGCAGGATAGGGCCAGAGCAGCGCAAGGCGGCTGAGTCGATACTTCAAGAGCATGATGGCGAGCCCAATCTTTTCCGGACGCTCTGACGGCGTCTCTGTTTGCAATCAAAAAGCCTTTGGTTTCAAAAAAGATTTGATCACAAATACTGGGCCCCATAGGAACCCAGCAAAAATCCAAGCTGATTGGACCCCATGAGGACCCCAGCTAGCTTTGCTCGCAAAAAGGAAAACTCTTCAGGCAATAAAAAAGCCCCACAGTTTCCTGAAGGGCTCATTAACTTCCTGATATTGGTAGCAAATTTACCAGTTTTCGGAGACAGGAAGTCGGAGAATACTGGTAGCAAGGGGCGGAGTCGAACCGCCGACCCCAGCATTATGAGTGCTGTCAGCAATTATAAGTGTTTGATTTCAAAAAGGTGAAGCCGGACGCCCTCGCCCACATTACCGTATCAATGCGCATCCGTGTTGATGGCATGCCCACAAAATGCCCACACTGGATTTTTCAGGATCCGCATAATGGCCTGGCTTCGTGTAATCGCTGAGCGAGTTAGGTGACTTGGTGCGGGCTTAAGTTAACCGCTAAAACACTTGCATTGGGTGCTTGGCATAATATACAGATTTCAACGATAAGCTTTAACGCTTTCGACTCTTAACGCTGCAGCTTGGTATTATTTGGCGACCCATCCTGTGCTTCCAAGGTTGACCGATTCCTTGACGTACAGCGTGGTGCCCGCGCCCCCGTCGGTGTCTACGTATACTCGCCCCAGGGCGGCCGCAACCACCCCCTCCGGGCTTCCGCTGCCGTAGATAATGTTTCGATCGAAGGCGCTGCCCCCCTCGGTTTTTTCCACGTCCCACAATGCCGCGTTGGCCACCGTGACCGAAAACAGGGTGGTCACGTTCTCCGGTTTGGCTTCAGTGACGATTGCCCGGGTGCCGCTGGCCGTGGTGGTTACGCCCTTATCCAGCGTTGTGGCATCGGTCGCGGCTCCGAAGGTTGGCCGCTTCATCCGGACCACGCCGCCGGTGACCAGCTCCACCCCCGCCGCCGACACGCCCGCCGGGCTGCTGAATACCGGGTCAGTCAGGCTGATCTCCATATCCGCCCTTATTCCATCGGTCTGGAAGTCGCGGAACTTTGGCGCATCGAACACAATTACTCCGGGCCGATACGGCCCGCCGGTAAGACTCGATTGCTCGGTTCGGATGCAGGAAACCCCGCCGATCAGCACCGGCCCCGTGCACTTCACGTTGCAGCCCTCCTTGATTTTCAGGTTAATGCCGGTCGGTTCATCCTGGATAAATTTGCACACGCCCGACAAGGTTACGTCCAGGTCTTGCTGCGCTTCGTAGTTCGGCGCTGTGGATTGCTCATTGATGCACTTGAACTCGGCGCACGGGTTATTGCCGGTTTCCGGGGTCATTCGGAAGGTGGCGCTCTGGATATCGCCTTTGGTCACCGCGTGCCCGTCACCGGTGTAGACCACCAACGCCCGAAGGCGTTTAGCCTGGTAATATCCGCCGATCACCTTAAATTCACCGCCCGCAACGTATAGCCCATAGTTGCAAAGAATTGCCCGGCAATTTCGGTATTCGGTATAGCCCGGCCCTTCCGGCGTCACAACAGTTCCTTGGACAATTTCTTGGCCAAAACCAAGCCCTGAGTTTTCACTTACGCAGTTATCAAAAATGACGTTTTTGCTTTGCGTGTAGGCACCACCGGAAAAATGGATAAACGCATTGGCTTGCACGTTGTCCGCTCTGCAGGATCGAAACGTGACGTTGTCACACCCACCAATTACCGCAAACCCGCGCACTGGATCTCCGACAAATACCGGAGTCAGTCCACCTAACGCGCTTTCGTTACCATCCAGTCGCAGTCCTTCTACTTGCACATCACTGGCGTTTTCGCTCGAAATTGCTTCCCGAAAACCCGTACCACCGTCAAAATCCGTTCTTACTTTCAGTGTCACGTTTTTGCACAGTAGATTCAGGTTTGATGGCGTATTGAGTTTGTCGGCAATGCCGACAGTCATATCCCATGCGACACCCATGGATTGCGTCGCCGCGAGATCCCAAAAGCTTTTAACCCGTGCGGTTTGGTCGATGTCAATTAATGGGTTGTCCACGATTCCGAACCAGCTTTGGTGCACGACAGCTTTATCTATTCTCTCAAACACACCGCTTCCACCTGTCGGATCCCCCGCGCGCGCGATATAGAACGCCCCGAACGGGTCAGCAGTCACTTCACTGGCATAATTACCGGCCCTGAAGACAAACATCCCCGATAGACCAGCTGCCTCAAGATTGAATTGAGTGTTAGCGGGCACATTATAGGCTTTCATTTCCGCCACACTTGAAACCCAAATGACGCTACCGTTTACCAGAGAGGCGCCCAAGCCATCAGCCGGATCACCGGCAAGCTCCTGCCTGAGTACGGCATCCCCGATATCAACGAACGCGCCGCCCTCGGGCATTCCTGCGCCAGTCGTTGTGTAAGGCAGGCCAGTGCTTGCCGCCAGCCTCCATGCAGTGCCGCCTACAAATACCGTTTGGTTATAGGCGGTGAACTCTATCCCAGCCCCATAGGTACCCATGTTTTGATATCCACTGGACGCCAGGAAATCATCAAACGCTTTCTCCATCCCGTGCCAAGTTTTACGCTGAACCCCTAAACGGTCCGGAGCCATTTCTTTTTCTTTCGAAAGCACCCACACGTCAGTGTTTTCTGCGTTGTCATACAGATCTCTCGGATCAGCGGAGCCAACCGGGTTGCCAGTGTTGTACTTCGTCATATCTCAATCTCCGGGCAATAAAAAAGCCCGCTTAGTGGCGGGCTTGTTTTGACAGTCGTTTTTAGGTGGGCGCGTTGTCGTCATCGGCGTAAACGCGGCCATCATAGTTTGTGGCTTGGACGCCTACCCCCAGGCCACTGCCGGGACTGATCTCGGTCACCAGGGCCGGAAAGCTCCAGCGCTCGGCGGTGCCAAAGTATACATGCGGCGGCTCCTGCCTGGGTGAAAGCTCCGGCAGCGGATCCACATCGGCAATGATCTCGAAATCGTCATCACCCCGGGTTGCGGGAAAAGGTCCGACGAGATCCCCGTAAACGTCTCGGTAGGCGACCACATAGGTTTCGCCGGCCTGCCAGTCCATCGGCTCGCTGACAATCAGCTTCGGGGTGGCGCCGCTGCTGTCCACGCCTCTCAAGACGCACGCCTTTCCATAGTCCGGGATATCATCGACCAACGGCACATAGCTCAGATAGTTGGAGTTGAGGGCGTCTAGTTCGGTGTTAAAGCTGTAACTCCATCGCCGATACCGTTTCGCTCTGCGACGGCGCATCCCGATACGCCAGGACCGGGTCCGATCGGTCACACCATCGAGCTTGATCTTGTCGAGCTTGACGCCAGGATCTCCGGGCAGAAGGCAAAGCACGGTCTCCCTGGTCCAGGTGCGACTGTCGAAGAACTCCACCTCAACGCCGTCAAACTCCTCCGGGTCTACGCTTTTAAAGCTGCGCTTTAGCGGGCCGGTCATGTTCTCGGGTGAGTAGGGCTGCTCGAACTGCGTGCGCGGCTCATCCCGAACTGGCGTCAATACGCCATCCGGCGCGGTA
Organism: Marinobacter salinus; assembly: GCF_001854125.1. NCBI lineage: Bacteria > Pseudomonadati > Pseudomonadota > Gammaproteobacteria > Pseudomonadales > Marinobacteraceae > Marinobacter > Marinobacter salinus. The sequence continues at coordinate 2,372,385 of NZ_CP017715.1, read as the reverse complement.
AGCTCTGCAAAGCCGGCCCGGAGCGCGGTGTTGATTGCTTCCTCCAGGGTGGTTTCCTGAAATACGTGGTCGAAGTAGTCCCCACGAGGCTGCCAGATGGCATCCAGTCGCTGCAGCTCGGCAATGTCAATGCGGCTGTCGTCATACCCGGAGGACTTGGCCATGTGGTACACGGCATCGGCAATGCTGCGGGTGGGGCGAATCGGGCCGCCCCCGCAGGGCGCAAGCTTGCGAGTGCCGACCAGATTTACGCGGTTCTCTGACTGACTGGCGATTTCCTCAGAGCCGACGATGGTCACCGCCATGGTGGTCAGATCGGGGTAGCTTGTGCGCGTCGGCAACTTGGCACGGAGGCCTGTGACCTCCAGCCGGTCCAGCGAGGTCACAGACACGTCCTCACCGCCTACACGGTCAAATCGAAACTCCGGCCGCATGGCGCTGGGCAGGGTAATCGGGAAGGTCCAGCCCAACTGGTCCCGGGTCGCGCCGGAAACAGTTTTAGAAACTGCAGTCCAGGCCGCGCCTCCTTGCTCCCGGTACTCGATGGTGATGGTTCGGCTGCGAGCGTTGATAGACTCGCCATCCACGGTGCCCAGCCCTTGCGAGGCGAGGATATCTACCTCGACAACACTGGTCGTCTCGCCTTCAGGGCATGCGGTATACGGGCCGATCTTGCTGGCAGTGAAGGTATCTGCCTGCCAGTCAATGTCAGCAGTGACGCTGGCCGTTGGCAGCTCCACCCAGTCCGGGTCAGCCGCGCCACTTGCAAGGATTCGCTTTACGTCCACGCTGGTCGGGCTGTTAATCGCCGTGATTTCGTATTTCGTGCCGGCCTTGTCTATGGCCATTGTTCCCGAGATTCCGGTACCGTCCACCAAATCCGACAGGGGAGTGCCGCCGGTGGTCTCCAGGGTGATCTCGGTTTTTCCAGCATTGATCGAGGTAACAACATAGGTTCCGCTCACCCCCACATCGGAAATGGCGTTCACGGTCATGCCAGCCAGCAGGTGCTGAAAGTTACCGGTAATCGGGTCGGCAACCCCGGCGCCAGAACCGTCAGCGACCGACACAGATTGCGTCAGCAATACCGCTCCAGACACGCCCGCACTCCATGGTTCATCAACCTCTATCCCGGAGAGTGTCGAGCCTGAGGCAGTGGCGGGGCCATCATAAGTGCGCTCATCGAAGGTTATGCCGCGAAGGCGGATTCCGTTTCCCGACTGGGTGCCGCCCACCTCCGGTGAATTGAACCAGTTTTCGTGATTGCTGACGCCCGACACATCGGCCCCGGGCGGAAAAATCTGATAGGTGACGCCATTCAGCTCGCTCATCGGCGTCTCGCCAATCTTTACCAGGTCCGCCTCCGGCTCAATCTCTCCTGGCGTCACAGACAAGAACAGCTCAAGCACCTGGGTTCTGGTGTCCTGGTAATAGCGCCTGGTCTGGTTCAGGTAATCGGGGAACCGTATGTGGCGACCGAAAAGCTGCGGAATGACCGCGCCGGGGCGGGCAGTGTTGGCCTTGGCGGTGGCGGGATCAATCTGCGCACCTTGCTGACCGCCACCGTTCTGGCCCGGAAGGTCAGGCGCAAGATATTTCAACGCCGCCTGGCCGGCCTTGACCGAGAAGTAAGCAACCGGGTTAATGAAAGCTTGAACCACATCCCCGAACGGCTTCACTCGGATATCGACCGAATCCCGCGGGCCAATGACTTTATCCTGCCAGTACCGAGGGTCGATGATTTCGCCGTTGACGGCGCACGATACCCGCTGCACCGGGCCGCGCCTATAGCCTTCGGCGTGCCCGGCAATAAAGTCCTCGATGGTCAGGCCATGGTCGTGATAGATCTCCTCCGGCGCTCCGGGCATCACTGACGGATAGACCTTAATCGTCATAGTAGACCACCCTCAGAAAGCGCTGTTCAAACGGCCGCAGGCCGACCAGGCGCGGACCGTGGTCGGCGCCCCCGGGCTCGTTGGTTTCCAGGATCATCGGCTTGCCGTCTACCTCGACCACGATAGCGATGTGCGTACAGAGGTTGCCGCGCCACGCGGCCGCAATCGCGCCGGCATGGGGTCGGCTTTCATAGAAGTTCGCCGCTTCCTGACGCACCGCATTTGTAAGCGCCTTCTTGTCGCTGCCACTTACTTCGCCATAGGCGGGCATCCAGGGTTTTCCGAACAGATGCACCCGTGCGAGGCGGGTCAGGCCGTAACAGTCTGCGCCATGCTGGCTGCGTCCATCCTCCTCATACGGCACGGCAAGAAGGTCGTCCAGTGTCATCAGATATACCTCAGCCCGGGGGCTACATCGTTGGTGTATTGATCGCGGGGATAGGCTCGATTCAGCGGGTCCATGTAGCTGGCCTCGATGGTCAGCATCAGACCGTTAAAGCTGCCGCCCACCAGGACCATCTCAACCGGTAAGGCAGCCGGGGCGGAAAGGTCCGCATTAACATACTTGCGATAGGTAACCGGCACCTGGGCGCCGGATTCCAGCGCCTGCTCGACAGCCTCCTGAGCCACGCTGGTCACATTAGCGATGGCAAAGCGCAAGATCTGCCGACCACCTGTCGTCTTCTTTGGCTCCTTAATATCCACGGGGCCCGCCACAAAGTCCGCCTCGCTGCCGTTTTCAAGCGTCAGAGTCAGATCTTCATAGCCGGTGCAGACGCGAATCGGATCGGCTCCGGCTGGGCTGATTTCCAGCGTGCGGATGATCTCACTGTCGGCGCTGGCGTAGGCCTTACGTAAAATTGACATCACTGCCCCTTCAGGCGCTTGGCCACTCTCGGTTTATGGCAAGGTCAAAGATTTTTGAATGCTCGATGAACTCCAGGCCGTACAGATACCAGTCTTCGGAGAAGATCGGACGCTCGAAGATTTCCAGCGTGGCCTCATAGCGCCAGTGCCGCTTGCCGACAAGCGTCGGGCCGTCATACATATCGGTGAACCGGCACTCATAGGGCTTCAGGCCCATTGGTGAGTCGAGCTTGCAGTTGAACCAGGCAGAGCCGGCGTTGATGCCATGACTGAACCAGGCTTCAAAGATCTGCGCCTGAATCTCCGTCAGCAGGAAACTGACTTGTACCATTGTCGGAACAGTGCGCCACATGGGTCGCTGTTTCGCTCGACCGCTGGCCATCGTTGTGCGCGCAAAGGTGGAGACCGGGTTCAGCCCATACCCAGAGCGCAGAGGCGTCGGCAGTTGGCTCGGGAAATCAATAGTCGTGGCCATTAGTACCCCTGCCTTTTGAGTCCAAATGCGGCTTGAGCGGCCTCTGAGCCAGGCCCGTGGGTGTTAAATTGCTCGACCATAATGTCAATCACGAAGCGGCCATCCTCATTTCGGCGCGATTGAATATCGCCACCCCGCCCGGGTGCCTCGGTTACGTTTATGATTGGCGCACCGCCATTGCCTCCGCCGTTGTTTTTCTTCTGAGAGGCTAGGAAAGCGTCGAGGTCATCGGCTTGCGGCGAGGACATAACGCGCTCGCCCTTATCCAGTAACCAGGTCCCTTCATTGGGAATCGCGTCGATGCCTTCGTGAGCCATGCCCGCCAATGACAACCCTTTAGCCAGTGACGTGGTGCTGACAATGGCCGCTGATGCCGGTATTGCGTTCGCGCCTGCGGTCGCCAGAGAAGCCAGGGCTGCGGGAGTCGACCATGCGGCTGATGCGGCTGCGGCCTGGCCTACGGTGGCCGCCGTGGCGCTTGTCCCGACAACAGCCTGAACCGCTTGCAGGGCAATCCATTGCGCGGCCATCTGGCCAATGGCGTTTACGATAGATCGAAGGATGGTTTCGCCAATACCTTTCAGTGCATCGTCCAGGCTCTGTGCGTCGAAGATCACGGATTCAAAGGCGTTGCCGAAACCGGTGGCGAAGTTATCAATGACCGTCCTGCTTAGCTCGTCAAAGTTTTCGAGGTTCTTTTCAGCGGCTTCCATCCACTGTTCCCAGTAGCTGGCTTCCTGCTCAAACATTTCTTGCCGGGATTCGCCGGCAATCTCGATCATCCGGTTTTGGTGTTCAGCAAACGCCGCTTCGCGTAGCTTTTCTTTCTCCGCTGCCGTGATGTTGAACTGCTCAATCTGGTCGATCTGGTTGGCGTAGCGGTCGAACTCAGCCATCGCTGGGTCCAACTCTGCCCGCATCTCTGCCAGCGACTTCTCAAGCTCGGTAATGCCCTCGGCGGCATCCCGGGCAGCCTTGCCGGTCCGGGATATGCCGTTAGAGCTGGGCGCGTTCGGGGTGTCGGGAGTATCAACCAGATCAATCACCGGGCCGGCCCGGCTTCCGCTCTTTAGTCGGTTTCGGAAATCAACGATCTTGTTTTCTGTGTCGGCAATCATCTGCCAGATTTCGTCTTTGTCGTAGTAGGCGACGACGCCATCCTTGCCAAAGAAACGCACCCGGTTGGTCGGGTTGTCGAGCATGGAGTACAACGTCTCCAGCTCGTCCTCCAGCCGCACAATGTCATCGGCGGCCGCGCCCGCAGTCATGGCGGCTAATTCTTCCGCCAGAAACTGCGTGACCTTGATGGCTCCATCGACCGCTTCGACGGCCTTGTTCATGGCCGAGACAACCGCCGTGCCTAGTGCCTGCGCTGACTTAAGCGTGGACTCGTCGGAGAGGATGCTGGTCAGGTCGTTGATTGCCGGGATGGCCGCAAGCACCACCTCGTTACTGATACCCTTGAGCGATGCCTGAAGCTCGTCAGTGCTGGCCGTGATTTTCTCAAGGTCGGCAAAGTCGGCATCCGAAAACACATTGCCGGTGCGCTCGGCCTCGTCTCCAAGATCCTTCATGGCCTTGCCGTTGTCGCGCAGCAGCGGGATCAGCTTGGCAGCATCGCCGGCAATGGCCTCCATGTAGAAGGTCATATCCTTCTGGGAGACACCGGCCTTTTCGAGACTGTCCACGTAAAGCTGCAGGGCTTCCGGGCCAGACAGTCGGGCGAACTGGTCCGCAGTCACGCCGACCAGGGGCGCGATGTTCTCAAAGAAGTCAGCCATCGGGCCGCCACCGGTCTGGATGAAATCGCCAATCCGGTCGTTGGTGTCCTTGAGAATGTCCGAAACCTTGTCCTGCTCTACCCCGTAGCGGGAGGCAGCAAAGGCCATTTTCTGGAACTGTTGCGTCGAGGCGTTCGACAGCGCAGAGAGGTTCTTGATCTCCCTGGCCGACTCGGCGGTGCTTGTGACCATCGCCGTCAGACCACCCACGGCAGCCACCGACATGCCGGCCACTGCCTTGGCGATGCTGTTGGCGTGCTTCTCGATCTGGGTGGAAGTCTTCTTGGACTTACGGGCGGCCTTGTCCATGCCCGCCTCAAACCCGCCTACCTTCGCAATCAGATCCAGCGTCAGCGTGCCAAGTGACTTAGAGGCCATGCGTTTCTCCAGACATTAAAAAACCCGCCAGCTGGGGCGGGTTCCATATAGTTTTTTTGCTTTACCGGTTGGGAGGCTCCATGTTTGACGAAAAGTAACTTTCCAGGACGCCATCCTCGTCAAATGTAATGCTCAAACTTTGACTTTTTTGAGCGCCCCAGATTCCGGCATTCCCGTGCATCCACATAAGAATCTGCTTTCCGTTCGACCCCTGAACTAAATTCATGGGCGGACCGAAGGCGGCTATAGCCTGCTCTTTAGTGGTTTCACCCTCCTCAAGCTCAACCATCTTCTGCTGATCTATTGGCTGGCCCATTTGTGTAACGCACCCAGAAAGAGCCAGCAATGCTAAGAGTATAAGTTGCTTCATTTTCAGTCCTTTAAATTGAGTCAGACCAGAGTGTAGCAACCTATTTCCATGTTTCCATCGCTTCGCTCAGCGTGAGCTCGGGCTCGTCGTGGTGGGGCGCGAATCTGTAGAAGCTGACCGGGGACGCGTCCTTGGCACTGTGGATGTTCGCGAGTAGACTGGCCACCAGTCCGCCAGCGCGCTCGGTGCGCATCCCCAGATTGAGCGTGCCACGCTTGCGCCGGTACTCTACCCAATGGAAGAACTCGACATAGCTGATGTTGCGGCGGGCCTCGGCAATGGTCTTGCCACCGATCCCGCACATCACCAGCTCATGCCAAACCTCGTCCTCCTCGGTCAGCTCCCCTTCTTTTTTCCGTTCACCTCGCCGATGACGCGCAACAGCTCCATGGTGATTTCACGGTTCAGGGCTCCGCGCTCCGGGTCGGACTCGCCGGTAATGTCTCCCGGCTGAAAAACGGGTGTTCCGTCCTTCTTGCAGATGGCCGAGGCAATGCGTCCGGCCACGGCGTCCGATTTCGCGTTGATGGATTTAATGTCTGACACGGCAGCATGGTAGGACAGACGCCGCACGTACACGGTCGCCTTTTTTTCCTTGTCGCCATCGGCTAGGGTGATTTCCTTCTCGACCGGGGCGCCTGTGAAGGCACCCATGTCTTTCAGTGAATCAAGTGTCAGATCCATTACGGCGTGACCTTCTTCTGCCAAGTTGCGCCACCGGTGCGGCGAATGCTGATCTGCGCCTCAACCAGTGCGTTGGTCTGGAAGTCGAACGGGAAGTCCGAGATATACCCGCCCATAGTGAACCAGGTACGTGTGTCCGGCAGGACCAGTCCGTAATCGCCCAGGGTGGCGGTCGCGGTTGCGCCGACGCCCGTTCCGGAATCGGCAATGGTTACATCCGGCGCGGTAGCGTAGCCGGAACCGGGATTGGTGATGACGATATCGGTCACCACGCCACCCACAATGGTTGGGGTGCCGGTGGCGGTGATGCCATCCGCGTCCGCGGGGGCGGCGAAAGTGACGGTGGTGGTGCCAGCCGTGTAACCAGTGCCGCCAGCACCCACGGACACAGAGCCAACCTGCTGACCGAAGCGCGGCTTCACGGTGCCATCGGACCAGCCGACAGCCCACTTGACCGACGGCGATGGGTCCATTCGAGACAGATCCCACATCGCCATGTGACTGGCCTGCTCAGGGTCCGGTCGGATGCCGAGGGTTGCATTTCCAGGATTACGCATGCCGGCGATGTACTCCATCTCGTCGCTTTCGAGGCTGGTATCGTCGAGCTCGCCAGCGGGGTCCCCGCCCGGGTTAAAGGCCGTGGCCTTCATTACCTGGACAATCGCCGGCGCACCGCCGGTTTCATCCAGGAAGTATACATGGGTGCCTTGTGTCAGCTTAGATGGCATATCAATTTCCTCTCGCGGGCTTTCGTGCAATAAAAAACCCGCTCGGTGGCGGGTTGTCTCCGGGGTTGGGTTCGTTTATCGGGGGGCGAACCAGTCCACATCGAATCCGTATCGTTTGTGGCCGGTGTCTGGATCGGTACTCTCTCCGTTCCAGCCAACAATGTGAGCATGAGGCTCAATCGCGTTGCGCAGCACCTTAGCGACATCCCGGGCGGTGCTGCCCCGGTCGGCGTAAACATCCACCTGGATGGTGTATTGGTCGATGTCAGGTGTCTGTCCGAGGTAGTTCTCTGGCCGACCGGTGATGGTCTGCCAGACTGCGTAGGGCAGAGCCACACCCTGGGGCGCTTCACCGAATGGGAACAGACGGACCGGGCCGCTACCAAGCAGGGCGGTGACGTTGGTATCCGCAGCGCACACCTGGAAGATTGGTGGGTTCATGTCTTATCGCTCGGTCGCAGCTGGTTAATGCGGTCAACTGCTTCCTCGTGAGAACACTCTTCTGGATAGATGCCGCCGATGTAAACATGGCCGGCTACCTGTTCAAGATTTTCAATCTCCCGCACATGAACTACCAAGTGAGCGGTGACAACGTCATTCGGTTCAACGTCGATGATGCAGCGCGTCACACCTTTAATCTCGGTACCGTCCTCAGTGAGGATCCGGGTTCCTTGGCCTGCCTTAGGAGCTTTGCCGTCAGGAAGAATGATCTTGATGCTCATTTTGTTGCCTTCTTTTTCGCTTGCCGGAGAACCCGGTCAATCTTCTTGCTGTACTGCCTGACAAACTCATCCGCCGCCGCTTGGCCGGCCTGAGCTGGAACCGGTCGAAAAATTGGCTGTGCACCCATATTCTCGGTGCCGAACTCAAGCAGACGCCAATACCAGGTGTCGCCGCCCGGGTTACTTTTGTCGCCATCGGTACGGTAGGACTGGCCAGCTCGCCCCTTGCGGACGTTCTCTCGCGTGTTGGCGTACTGCCTGGCCCCACCCAGAACACCAACTCGGAATTTCATGTTGCCGGTCCGCTTGAAGGTGCGGCCAGACCAGCGCTCAACAATATTCTCAGCGATGCTCTCTGGCGTCTGGGGATCGTCGACGCGTTCGGCATTTTCCCGGCCCTGATCTCTCAGCACCTGAGCAGCTTTGCGAAGGGCGAACCGGCCACCCTTGCGCTTCATGTCGAACTCTAGGCCTTCAAGCTTACCGAGAAGCTCCGGCAGACCGTTGAGCTCATAGCTGATGCCATCAGTTGCCATCGTTAACACCCTGGCTGTATGGGAGGGTCAGCCACTCCATACCGCTTTCGTTGTCCTCGAGGACGCCTTCGATGTTGTAAACCTTCCCTTTGTGCAAGATGCGCATGGTGGCGTCTACGTCATCGCGGTACCGGATCTGGAATTCGCCGGTGATTTCTGACTGGCCGGCCTGGGACTGCTTGAATTCTCGGGCACTGGATGGGCGCTTGGCCGCCCACACTTCATCTACCAGTTGCCAACCATCGATCATTTCTCCGGTTGCCGGATCCTGAGTCTGTCCCGGCTTCTCAATGGTGATTCTGTGGCGGAGTTTTCCGGGGTTCAGCGGCATCAGTAATTCCAGCCCTTGCGGTTGACGGCAATCAGGGACTGAGCCGCCATCGGTATTTCAGTTGCGATCGTGCCGGTATCTACCGCTGAACGGTTTATGTACCAATGGGTCACCAGCAGCCGGACAACTTGGCGGATTGTTTCGGGCACAAAGGATTCAGCAGCGCCAAAGCCGGCAGTGAACGTAACGGTGATGGCGTCCAACCGATCGAATAGATCCGGCCACTCGACGTCGTTCTTGGGCGTGATATACGCCCAGTTCTCATCCCCGTACAGGTGGAAATCGGTGACAGTGAGCGACTGCTCGACATTGTCGGAATCAAAATAACTGATCGCATCAATGGCCTGCACGGGCGTAACCGGCAGATAAATACGACAGTCATCGTCTGGCCCGCGGGTGGACATTTCCCATACCTGGGTAATGAATGCTTTCCCCAGCACGCCCGAGGGTGCTTCCAGGTATTGGACAGCCGCATCAATCAACGACTGAATAAGGGTGTCCTCGAAGGTATGGTCAACACGTAGATCGAGCTTCACATCCGCCAGCGATACTACGGGCGCAGAGGGCTTTACTGTCCTTTTGAGGATTTCGTCCTGCATTACGTTTGCCCTCTGCTATTCAGGTCAGTGCAACTTCGCCAGTCATGGCGCTGCGCGTTTAGTCCGCTTTGATCCGGAGTTCGGTGCCTTATCACTGCTCGGCTGCTCTCCCTCGGGTTGCTTGGATTTTGAGCCACCGGCCTCGACATAGACGGCAACGTTGCGGTTTACGAAGTGCTGCTCGGACGCGGGAGAGAGGTCGTCCCTGACCTCATCCTGGACGTATTTCACGCCCTCCCGATCCTGCACGGTGTAATTACGCAGGAATCGGATCGCCATTTACACCACCTCGTCAGCCTGGTTGTTGGCCGGCTTCTCGTAGCGAGCGTCGGCCGCAAACACAGAGGCCGATGTCTGGCTGGCCGCGGTACCGACCGTGACCGTCAATCGGATGTGAGTAAATCCGTTGGTGGTGTCCATGTCGTTGTGTCCCAAGCTGATGGCTGCGGTTTTGTTGCTGGCAGCAATCTGTGTGGCGGCCTTGCTGGTAACATCCTTTGCACCGGTACCGGCGGCGTCCTGTGCTTGCTCAATCTTGGCGTCCACGGTACCGGAAGCACCGAGGGCGCCAGCCTGAACCAGCGCCATGAAGGAGAAGTACTCCGACACGGATAGCCAGCCAGTGGATCGTGCGCCAACGGCCTGGCTGGATGGAGCGAGTGTGGCCACCAGCGGGGTGCGGGTGGTCATCGGTACGTTCGAGTTCATATCGAACCTCCTGAATGAAAAGGGAAGATGCGGGGACCGTTGGCCCCGCGTCGGTTAACTGTTAAGGCTTACGCCCGCTCGTCCAGCACCACAAAGTGGGACTTGGTGTTGTTGCCCTTTGCCGGTGCCACCGGTGCAGACAGATAAGTCTGACCGCCACAACGGAACGTCCAGCGGAAAGCCTGGATGCCGTAGTCGAAGTACAGGTGGATGGAGCTGTCGAACTTCACGCCACCCTGCTTGGTCGGCATGTAGTAACCCAGGGGATCGATGAACTGGAGATCGCCTTTGTCACCAAGAGTGGTGGCATGCTCGCTGAAGATGATCGGCCGGCCCAACAGGAAGCCACCCGGTGCGCCCTGGAAACCAGAGCTCGGCGGAGTCCAGATCAGGTTGTCCCCGATCTTTAGGGTCATCAGCTGGGGCAGGATATCGCTGTTCGCCAGCCATACGGCGCGGGACAGAGAAGACGGCAGCATGCGGCTGTACATCTTGGCGACGTTCTCAGCCAGGATTGTGTCAGCAGCTTGAGAGCCTTCCTTTGCCACAGATACCAGTGCGCCGCTCTTCATGTAGCCCAGAGGCTGACCAGAGCCGGTACCGGTCATGATGGCCTCGCTCCGCTTCCACTGGATGGCGCGGGCAGCACCGCGAGTAACGCGCTGGTTAAGGCGTGGGGCATCTTCAAGCAGCTCGTCGGACGCCAGCACGAAAGCGTAAAGCTTGTGCAGCTTGACGCCTCGGCCTTCAGTTTCCAGGCGGGAGGGGTCCATTTTCTGGCCTTCCGCAGCCCAGCTGGCCTGAATTCCCTGAGCACCCCAAGGGGTGGTCTCGTCCGCCAGCAGGGTGACCTGGTTACTCGAGGTTGGTTCGGTGTCGACCATGTTGGCCAGGTCATCGGTACCGGCCATTACTTCGATGATCTCGTTCCGGAACTGCGGCGGCACTTCATAGCCGTCAGAACTTCCGTTTTCCTGGTGGAAGTTGGACGGAGCGCCGAGAATGTTCAGGCGATCGTCACGGTCACCGCCGGGCATGCAGGCGCCCTGTACTGCCAGCGCGAAGTCACCCAGGCCGGTGAAGCCGGCAGTGGGGTCATCCTCGCGGTTATCACGAACCCGGGCCTGGCTGCCGGCAACGTTGGGTGCCGCACGGCGACCAGAGCTCGACTCCAGTTCGTCAACGGTGTCATCCACTGCATCGAGTTTCTGGAGGCGATCGATAGAGGCCTTAACCTTACCAATCTCGTCCATCTTCGCGTCGTACTGTGCTTCCTGCTCCTGGGTCAGTTCGCCTTCGTTGCTCTTGTCCGCCTCATCCAGGATGGCGGTTGCCTCGGTTTTCAGCGCCTTGAGACGCGCAATCAGCTCTTTGAGAGTCATGTGAATGCTCCAACAAGTATCTTTGTTTCGGGGTTGAGGTAACCGACTCGGCGGTTCAGCGGATCTGGCTCGGCAGGTCCGCGGTTTCTGCAGCAAGTCGACGGCGGGCATTAGAGGTGCGTCGCCCCTGCCGGACTTGAATCAAACTTGAAAGGGTGGTCTCGCTGTTCTGAATGCCGTCAATAAGACCCAGTTCCAGGGCCTCGCTGGCGAAAAACATACGTCCATCGGCCACGGCATCAAACTGGCTTTTACTTAAACCGCGGCCGCCCATGACGGCCTGACGGAAATCATCGAAGAAGCCATCAACAATTTTCTGGAATTCGGCAATCTGGGCTTCTGAGATTTCGGTACCCATCTCCCCGGCGCTCTTGAATTCACCGGTGTCGATCGGGATCGCCTTGATGCCAGCCTCTTCGAACGCCTTGCTGTAGTCGTACAGCGTCATCCGAACACCAATAGAACCAACCAGGTCCATGCGGCCGGCGTAGATCTGGGTGGTCTGGGCAGCCACGTAATACGCTGCGGATGCCGCCATGCTGTCGACTTGGGAAATGATTGGCTTCTGGGTTTTGGCCAGGGCAACCGTGTCTCCAAGCTCAGAGAGTGCAGCCGTGGATCCGCCCGGGGAATCAATGAGCAGCACGATGTTTTCAATACTGTCATCAGCAACAGCAGCATTGATGGCCGCCCGGATGGCGAGGGTAGAGCTCATTCCCAGGAACCGAGTGAACCAGTTTTCCGCCTTCACCATTGGTCCCGTAATCGGGATGATCGCGGTGTTTCCCCGGCGGGTTACCGGGAGACCTTCCCGTTCCGCGTCATCCGTCGGGCCTGCGCCGATACGGATGGCCATCTGAATCTTTGCCTGGAGCTGGGCCACCGCGTGAGGGTGCATCAGCCAAAGCATGTCTGAATTGAACATTTCAGCTCCTAAGGTTTCATTCGGACTTTACAGCCACCGACAATGCAGATTGCCTTGCAGGCGGATTGAACACGGCTGTTTCCATAAAGACGGAAAATGCGGTACCAGAAGGCCAGTTTAGACATTCGGATCGCCCATGAATTGACGGAGAGTTTCAGACCGAGACAAGCGCCAATCCGCCAGCAGATCCAGCGTGTATTGCTGCTCGTTAATCCCCTTGCAGGAATCAAGAACGTAATCACGGGCCCTGGCTTCTAAGTCCTGGACACCATCGAATGTCGCAATACTGGAGAAAGCCTCAACCAGGTGTTTTTGGTGCGACTCGTAAAAATCCGCCAGCTTGCCGGCTTCGATTCCCTTATCCGCCATTCTGGAAAGTGCGTTGATTTCCTTGCGAACCATTCTGTTGGCCGGATCTTCCCAAAGTGCGGAGGTACCCCGGCGGTCGGAGGCGCGAGCATTCGCTTCGGTTCCACCTTCCTGGATGGCGCGCTCAACACTCATCATGTTGGCTTGAACCAGACGTAGTTGGCCCTGGTTCTGGGGCAAAGGATTCATGTCTTCGCGGGCCCGAACTTCGTCGATATCGAACACCCCGCGATCTAGCATGGCCGTGTAGAAGCTCTGGCGTGCTGCGGTATCGCCGCGAAGCAGGGCGTTAACGTTAAGCTTGGTGAACAGCTCGGATTCGTCTTCGTCGAAGAGCTTGAAATCTGCTTCCTGCTCCAGCCGTGTGGCCCAGGGCACGACAACGTCAGTAACGAATTCGATGTTCTGAGACTCGATGTTGTTGTGCGTTGCGCGATCCAGTTCAGCCAGCTTGTGAGGCGGAACCCGAAACCAGCGACACATATCCAGAGTCTGGAAGCGGCGAGTCTCCAGGAACTGCGCATCTTCGGGAGGTATACCGATCGGATCGTATTTGAGTCCGGCGTCGAGATAGTGAACCTTGTTGCTGTTGGCTGCCCCTCGATGCTTTTTGTTGAAGGAGGAAAGCAGGTTCTTAATCGCAGGCTGGCTCAAATCGCCAGAACCAGGCTCTTTCGTGATCACGCCGCCGAGGTGGGCGCCATTACCAAAAAATGCTGCGCCGAACTGTTCGGTGGCGATGCCAAGACTGATAGCCTGCTTCGCTTGGTTAACGACTGAGTATCCTTTCAGCCCATCGAACGCCAGGCAGGGCAGGTGGAACATATCCCGCGCCGGGATCTCGCTATCCTCTTCTTGGTCGTTGGTGACCTTGTAGATGATATTGCCTCGAGCATCCCGGTCCGGCGTTACCCTGTCTGGCGTAATGATCCATAAGGCGATCGGTTCGCCAACCCGGTTTCTCTCGATTTCTGCATAGCCGTTGCCCCAGGTAAGCGCGTGAGCAACCAGAGTCTCCTTGAAGCGGAACGGAATGGTCTCGGGATTTGGGCGCCGATGCAGCAACCGGTAAATATGGTGATCGGTCACTGCCTCCCGTACGTTGCCTTTCTTGCGGTGTACGCCCCACGGCAGTGAGGCCATGGTTTCTGAGATAACCCGTACACAGGCCCAGAGTGGGCCATAGGTCATAGCTTCCTGTTCATCCACCCTCACACCGGCAACCGGTGGCTTGAACAGAGACATTGCGCCCCCGGACTGGCCGGGAGTCGCCGGCGCGGTCTGGCGCTTTGCAAGCAGGCTTTCAAAAATCATGCGCTACGAACCACGCCGATGCCGGTTACTACGAGGCCGACACCAATAACCATAAGGCCATAGGGCATACCGAGCTCAAGCCAGACGCCGCTCGCACCGACTCCGATACCGCCCAGGATGAATGCATCTCCGATCAGCGCCTTCATAGCTCGGTTTCCTCGTAAATGGATTTCTCTCGCTTGGTGCCACTTTGCGCCCGACCAATAGCCATGATCAGCGCAACCGCTCCATCGATTTTATTGTGATCGCCCTGTTTGATGGGGCGTACCACATCGTCATTGCCTGGCAGGAACTTGCCAACCACGTTGCCCACGCACCAGGTCATGATCGGATTGCCGTCATGGTGAAAACGACCAGACACGATCGCCGCCTCAAGTTCCTTCATGGGATCCGACATGTTCGTGTAGTTCTGGACGATCGTGATCGGAGTGAGGCCTTCGTCGTCTAGCTGGTGCGAAAGGTTAGTAGCACCGTGTGGGTCAATCGGTGATTCCTGCGCCGGCGTTTCCAGGTTGGCTTCCTTGGCGCATTCCAGGATCTCCCGGTAATCCACCTCGCTGCCATCGGTCGCGTCCAGGTGCTTTGAGGCAATCCAGCCCTGGTAGCGCTCGCTGAGTCTCCGATCCTCACCGTCAAAGGCGGTGTCTTCCGGTACCCAGAATCTGGGGCTAACACAGTAGTAGTGTGTCTTGTCATCAATGACCCGCTTGAATAATCGGGCCATGCTGTTCATGTCCAGCTTGCGCGCCAGGTCGAAGGAAAGGATGCAGTCTTCGCCACGGAACTGGTCGACGGTCAAAGACCGGTCTTCGCATTTCTTCCAGTCCTCCATGTTGAAGAATCCCTCTTTCGAGGAAACCCACACATTGAGGTGCTTGGTCTTGTACTTGTTCGCCAGCCTGGCCCGAGCGACCGCCTTATCGCGCTGGCTTTTCAGATAGTCGAGCTTTACCGATACGCCGGCGTTGGGGTTGGCTTTGAGAATGGCGTCATCAGTTGTCCAGTCATCACCTACATCGATGGTGTAGATGATGGCAAATAGCTCGTCGTCCTGGCTGGTTCCTTCCAGCATCTCGATGGCACGTTCGCGCATCTCGTAGCAGGGCCCGGCTATATCGAACCCCGCAGTGGTAATAACCCACATCAGCGGCTGGGATCGGGCGCCCATGCCGGTGATCATGGTGTCGTAGAGCCGTGAGTCCGGGTGCTCGTGGTACTCGTCAACGATGGACATCGAGGGGCTAGAACCATCACCCGGGTCACCGATCACTGGCTCGAACACGCTGCCATCGGTGCGCTCAAGCTTCTTGGCCCAGGGCACAATGCCGAAACGCTTGCGCAGGCTGGGCAATCGGCGGGCCATCTTCAGGGCAGGGCGGAACACCTCCCAAGCCTGCTTCTCGCTGGTAGCGCCGCAGAACACTTCGGCGCCGTATTCGTTATCAGCGCAGAACGAATATAGGCCGGCGCCGGCCACCTTGATGGACTTCCCATTCTTTCTTGGGACCTCTTCGTACACCTCTCGGAAGCGGCGGAAGCCGTCTTTCTTCCGGACCCAGCCAAACACCATGGCGAAGCTGAACAGCTGCCAGGGCTCCAGCTTTATTCTCTGGTTGCCCCGGGCCCACTCGCCCTTGGTGTGTGGCAGTAGCTGGACGAACTTGCAGGCCCGCTCTGCCTTGTCGCGGTCGAACCGGTAAGGGTAGCTTTTGGCCTTGGCGGATTTCAGGTTGTCGAGGTGGCGGGCACAAGCCGCCTTCACGTAGCTGCAGGCCACGATCCGGCCACCTACCACGTCGCGGGCGTACTTCTGCGCCGCGTTCACATTCGGGTAGGCGGCCATAGATCAGAACTCGTCGAATTCGTTGCCCTCGCTATTGCCGTTGTCATTGCCCCCGCCGGCTCCCAGCATCCTCAAGCGGGTAAGCGGATCCAGTCCCAGCAGAGAGCCGGTGCGGGTCAGCTGCGCAATGCAATCGTTTCTCACATTGACGTAGGGTGATTTCTTTATGCTGCCGTCCGAAGTCGGAACCACCATGCCGCCGTCCTTTGCAGCCCAGTCGGTAATTTTGATCTCAGCCTTGAGCATCAGTGCGAACGAGTTGCAATAGGCAACCAGGAGAGGCGCGTCCTCGATCTCAAACGTCCCGCGCTCGATCAGAATCTTGGATTGGGTTTTCCAGATCTTTATGGCCATCTCATCGACCAACTCGGGCGGGGGTGCAATGCGAGTCAGCGAGCTCTTGTGCTGATTCTGTGTCTTCTGTTTGCGGCCTCCGCCAGAGGCTCGAACCGGTGCTGCGTTGGTCATCGGGCCTCTCTGGAAAAAGTTCGTTATTTCTCACGCGTAAAAAAGTGACTGAGGGCGCGGTCTAGAGCGCGAAGGGTCAGAAACTTTGACCCGCCCCCCGGTATGCGCGCGTGCCGTTTCCGAAGCCTGAGTCCTCGCTGGCGGTCTTTTCCGAGTGATGGCTGTGGCACAGCGCCTGCCAGTTCGACTCATCCCAGAACAGCTTCCTGTCGCCTCTGTGGGGCACGATGTGATCGACATCTGTGGCCGCTTTTACGACACCTTTTGCATGACATTTCACGCACAACGGATGCGATTGGAGGAATCTTTCACGGGCTTTCTGCCACTTATAGCCGTAGCCGCGCTTTGCACTGCTGTCGCGTCGGCGATCATGCTGGCGCTTATGCTGATCTGCCATGCCAACATGCTTTTCACAGTAGCGCTGGCCTCTTACCAGAGCATGGCAACCAGGTGCAGAACAGGGTTTCGATGGTCGTTGAGGCATCAGGCTCTGGTGCCATCCAGATAGGTCTCAGGATCCCGGTCGTCCTCATCCAGCCCTTCAGCCTCTGCCATTGCCTGAACCAGCGCGGCATTGCTGCTTGCCAATCGATTGATGGCTTCCGTCTGCTGGCGGATGGCCTCAATGAGCTCAGCAGTTTGCTTTTCGTTCACTGGAATACCTCGTTGACCGCATCAACCAAGCCGTTATGCCGGGTTTTGCAATCGTGGTAGATGCTGGCGGTTTGAGTGGTCACTGAAGCCGCGGTGTCTGCGTTCCCATCACGGAACTCAGGGAGTGTCTCTGGACACTTCACCATCAGGTTTGCTGGTATCTCCACGCTGGGCATCGTTAAGCAGCCGGACAAGTTCAGGCTCAAAGCACACGCGCTTATAAATCGGCTTCTGAATCTCACGGATAACTCCACGGTCAATGATGCGCTCGTTGGCTCTCAGCTCACCAAGTCGATCTTCCACTTGCGTGGATATCCCGCCAATGTCCTTGCGGATTTCCTCAGCCAGCGCCTGCTGGGCCTCCATGGCTGCAAGGTCTTTGCTGTCTTCAAACCAACCCCGGGCCATCCATCCCGCATATCCGATCGCCACGACAGTCGCTGCCAGGCCTGCCAGCTTTGCTTTGGGTCCGAATGGAATCATTTCTTCACCTTGCCTGCCCAGGCCTCAGCGATGTTGTTGCCAAAGTAGCTCAAGATCAGAGTGGCGCTGATTCCGTATGACCAGCCGACAACGACCGCCAGAGCAGCAACTGAGCCCGGTCTATGTAGCTCCAGAGCAACCCAGCCAGGCGTCTGCAAGATTGCCCACCACTTCCCGGTGTAGTACCCGCGCCGGCGATGCTTCCACCAGCGATTTGGATCCGGGTGGCTTTCAGTTGCGTCCATATTGGCTTTCAAGCAGGCGGTCGAGCTTTTCGTTCATCCGGCGAATGTCGACCTTGAGCTCGTCATAAGTCTTCTGAGTGCGCTCCTGGTCATTGATTCTGGCTTGCTGCAGTGTCTGCACGGAGCTCTCAACTAATGAGATCCGTTCATCCTGCTTGGACTGATCCCTGGCAATAGAAACCGCCAGCAGTACCACTGTGACCAAGACGGCAATGGGGATGCCCTTGTCGATGTGCCAGCCTCTCCGATCCCGATCCATCTCACTCATCGCTTTGGCTGATACTCAACGTGGATGTGGTCGGACTCGAGTACTACGTCATAGTCAGCACCAAGGCAGTCACCGAGATCCCGGGCAACAGACTCAGCAACAGAGGTGCTTTCGAAAATTCTCGTTCTAAGGTCGACGGCATTCCCGCTGTAGTGAAGACTTGTTGAGCTGTGGGTTCCGTCCAGTAGAGAGGTGATCACGCAATCATGGCCATAGCTTGCGTATACGGACTGGGCAACGCAGACCGCCAGCATGATTTCCGTGCTCAGGCCTTGAGCGACGACACCGGCCTTGAGTTTGAGCATGGTGAATCCTCATAAAAAAGCCCGCTCAGTGGCGGGTTACGATGAAAATACTTGGCGACAGTGGGCGGGCTTAGGCTTTGGTGAAATCCACGTAAAACTCAGCGCCTGGGGTAAAGTCCGCGGCTGCATTTTCGTTGATCGTTCCAATCTCGATGGTTCCGAAAGGCGTGTAGTGGAAAAAGCTCTCGTTTTCCTCGCTGCCTGATGTGACCGGGCTCAGTTTCACGCTGTTGCCATTATCAAACTTTGTAACACTTTCAACTTTGAACTTCGCTCGTACCGACATCACACAACCCTCATCTTAAATTTCATCCATAAAAAAACCGCCAGCTCCGGGAGGAGGGCGGTTTCTTTCGAGGTCAGTTTGACCAGCTACCAAATAGTGTATCTGCTGGACCCCTGAAGTCAACATCTAGTGTTAGGCAGCTGCAGATTCCCGGAAACCTAGTAGGCATTCAAGCTGGCCATACCCCTTGGCAACCCTTCGCTGGAAAACTTTCACCGAACAACCAAGCAGCTGAGCACACGCAGGATCATTCCAGTAGATCTCATGGCGCTGTTCAGTGAACGGATCTATAGCCACCTTGGTTCGACCACGATAGAAGCGATCAATACAGAGAGCGTCCACTTGCTTTGGGGCCTTGCTCGCCATCTTGCTTAACCGGTCATACGCCCGCGAAAATTCCTCGGGCATCTGACGGAGCCTGATCTTTTCCAGCTTACCCGCCAGCAGACAAAAGCCACTGAAGCCGGATCCTGACGGCGGCTTTCCCTCGAACTCCGCCCACATCCCCATAATGCTTCGGCCCTGGTGCGCAATTTGGTCGATAGTATCCATGCCCTGCAGGTAGGCAATGAACCGGTCAACTTCTCTTTGGGCAGCCTCCCGAGCTCGGCGCTGCTCATGTGTCCTTCGGTTTTGTTCGGCCATCACGCAACGCTCTCCCGTTCCAATAATTCGTGGCACAGTTGCAGAATCTCCATCTGCCGGCCATACAGCTTTTCAAAGCGCGCTTTCCATGGGTGCACAGCAACGAGGCCTGGGATACCGGTACCGTCCTGATGATGGCCGGCACAGAGCGGTAATACCTTCATGTGCGCCCCAGGCTTTGTTCTTCCATCGATGTGGTGAATGCTGACCTCTGTATTGCGGCGGTTATCCAGGTAGCAGGCAATACACCCCAGATCCGCCAGCCTTTTGTGGAATTCTTTTTCTGACTTGTTGGGAGTTTTACCTTTCATTACGTCTCCTGGTCAGTCCCCGTGGTACCGTGATCCGCCAGCGCCATAGCCCCGGCCATTGCTTTCGGCTCTCATGGCCGCCATCTGCCTTCTGACCTCGACCAGCTCCTGGTTGCGCTCGGTCAACCGGATGCGGAGCTGAATGATAAGGTCTGCCATTGCCAGGCTATCGCCGGTCTCCTTGCAAACTACTCCGGACGCTTCACAGCGATCGCAGGGCATCTGGTGAAACATCGGTTTTACGAAGCCGCCGCCATGGCATATCGGACAGGGCTTAAGTGGTCGCTTTTCCTGTTTCAGGGCCGGGCCGGATCTCTTCTTCAAGCCGCACCCCCAATCCGTTTTGAGTCGTTGTCCACCGTCAGCTCGAGGAACTGCTCGGTTTTCTCGTGCTGGATCTTAACCACGCCCGGTTCACCGCCGCCCTGGTAAACCAGCCGGGCCCTTTCCTTATCGCCTACCAAAGCCGGCTGTTCTTTGACTCGACCACGCATGAACTCTGATTGCTGGCTGTTCTCATGCTCGCTGGTTCCGATAAGCTTGCGAGGAAAGCTATCTGGTGGGGTGACGGTGAAGCCCTGATAAAGCTTTAGGAAGTTGTTTCGTAGGAATGGGTATTCCTTGTTGTCCGTGAGGGCAATCTTCTGCCAGCCGCCCAGGCGTTCGATGGCGGCGTGTATCTTCGGGTCATCGAAAACTACAGACCGGTAATTGCCAACGCAGCGGATAGCGTAATCAACCTTTGCCCAGGCCTCACCGCTTGCGGACTGGCTGCTGCCTTGGAGAAGTCGGACAATATCGGCTGGCTTGGGCGGATACTGGCCGGTATCTGGGTTGGTAATGTGCCGGGAGAGGGCGCGCTCAATGTCAGCCAGCGAGAAGGCGACCAGCGACTGGAATACCATGTAAACCACCCTCGGTTCGGGGCTCTTGCCGTAGATCTCGTGGGCCTGTGCCCACATGTCACCAAATGCCTCCAGGTCATCAGTGTTCATAGGTCACTCCTTGCTGGCTGTTCGAGCGCTGTTCGTGGATGCGGCGAAGCTCGGCGGCTCGGTCGATACCAGCCTGTTCCGTGGGTTTCCGGCGTTCGGACCTCCGTTGCATGGCAAGCTGGGACCACTTTTCGCGCAGCTTGTCCGGGGATTGGACGTTTGCAGCCCAGAACTTCTCGTGCTGGCGGGCCCAGTCCCACAAAACGCGAATGTGGCGATGCTCTCGGCCGTCCTGTTCACGCATCAGCCGGATGGTGTTTGCCCAGCGGGAGAAATTGGGCGCCCGGGGCTTGTCGGGGCCCAGCTGCTCCGCCAGTTGATCCCACATCCACACGGCCAGGTCGAGATCATCCTGGTTCCCCCAGAACCGACCGCTCTGGATCGCTGCGTCTGGTCGGTCAGGCTCCGTGCCAGGTTCTGGATTGGTTTCGCTGGAAGGAGGCAAGGGGGCGTCCGGCCGATCAGGTCCGGACGTTCTTTCTGCCGTAGTCTCTGTTGTAGTCTCTGAAGTAATCTCTGTAATAGATTGGCGTTTTCCGCCATCCCTGTTTGGCGCTTCCGTGCATTCTTGATTGGCGCTTTCCGCCATACTAGTTGCACCATCTGTACAAACTTGATTGGCGCTTTCCGCCAAACTGCTGTTTTCATTGGGCGCACAATCTTGATTGGCGGTTTGCGCCATTCTGGATGACACGTCCTCCAGAGCGGCCTCGACCGCTTCGATGTTCACCCTGAAGTGGAGGCGAGCAGGAACCCCTTTCCGCTGCTCTTCGAGGAAGCCGGCTGCAGTGAGTCTTCTGCGGGCTGTTTCTTGCTCGCGCCTGGTCATCCCAGTCTCTTCCTGCCACTCCTTCTGGGATTTATAGAACCATCCATCGGGGTTCCTGGTCCTCGCTCGCCAGTAGAGAGATTGTGAAAGCATCATGGCGCCACACATGCCAAGGCCGAGATCCACAAAGGCACGGTTGAATGCGATGGGCCTCGCCATCAAGTCGATAATGCTCATGCAGCACCCTGAAGGTTTTTGTCATGGGTGAACTGCCCGTTCCAGGTCTGCTTCATGGGCAGCTCTCCTGCCAGATAAAACTTGTGAATTTGAATAGCGCCCTTGCGCAGTAGAACCGGCGTGCAGCACACCATCACTTGGCCGCTGTTGCGCTGGACGTTGCTCTGGCGTTCCGTGAGGTATCGATCACGGGCGTAGGACGTAACCCTCCAGCCGCCAGCAAAGTCCTGGTAGAGCCACTTACGGGTGGCCAGTGCCTGGCTTACCTTCTGGCAGTTCACGCCGTTTAGGCGTTTGGCGAACTCCGTAGGGGTCATGCCGTCTACGAACAGGTTCTGTAGCGATTCGATCTGCACGGCCTGCTGCTGATTGGCCAGGGTTAGCTGCTCGTTCTTCTCAGCCATTTCAGCTGCGAGGCGTAGCGACTCGGAAAGTGTCTTTGGGATTTTGTGGGCGCCGGCCTCGAGCTCCTGCCAACGATCGACAACTGCAGCGGTAAAATCTGGAGACAACCGAGCAACCAGTACCAGGGAGTCCCGTTTGTTGAATCGATACTCCTGATAAGCGTTGCCGCGGTGTTCGTAGCTGAACCCCTCCAATGGAGAGGTTAAAATTTGATCAGCCGCCAGCCGTTCTGCGGATCTCTTTACGTTGTCGTGGCGACTACCCGTAAGATCGGCGATTTCGCGACTACTCATCGTCGGAGCACTGGTGTTGCTGCTCAATATCAGTTCAGTCATAATCATTCCTTCTACTGATTGCCCGGCGAGGTGTTCCAGCACCGTTTGAGCCGGGTTTTCTTTTTTCAGGCCTCCGGCCCTTTCCCTGTAATCACCACTCGCACCTCTCCACCGATCACGACCTCGTCGCGCTTCAGGAATGGATGTGTCCGGAAGTGGCAGTCATCGATACCCAGCGCATCCGCCAGCCCATCACGGCCAGACTTGAATGCCGAAATAATGTTGTCGTCGTCCCGGGCTCGCCTGTTTGGCGGATAGAAGTCCAGGAACACGTGAATCTCACCGCCAGCCTCAACCAAGGCACGTAGAGGCTGCAGATCCCACTTGCCCTCCTGGATGGCTTCCTTGCTGATCATCTTGCAGGTGTACCGGTAGACCTCAGTAGCCCGGTGGCGCTTTCGCCAGTGTCCCCGGGCATTCGGGTTCAACGCCTTTGGTGGCCACGGAAGGGTGATCTCGAACTTGTCTGGCATTGCCTGCTCCGTTTCCGTAATTCAAAAACTGTCTTTACGTGACATGTCACGTTTTCTCGGAATACTTCCGGACATTCCGCCAGCCTGGCTTTTCTTTCGTCCCGATCGGTGCCTGCAGCTACGTAGGCATTCCACTCACCGAGACTTTCCAACGCTGGTTTTTCCATCGCCCTACTCAATACACGGATCGATATGTCGATTTTCGGAAACTTTTTCCGAACCCGAAGAAAGGGCCTCGCTCAGAAGCCCTTTCCGGCTTCGTGCTCGTCAGAGCAATTCGCTTAACTGGTGGTAGGTCCGCGTATGCCGATGCTGGCCACGCCAGCTGCACCCCCGGGCAGCACTTCTTTTTCGTTCGTGGTAATAGCAGTCGAGACGGTTACCTTTGCGATCACCCCGCCGGGTGACTCTGGCAATCGTTCCGGTGAGGCCATGGCCGCTGTTACTTCGCCAAGGTCGTAAACCGAAAATACATCGACGGATTGCTCCATCGGATCGAGCTGTAAGGCGTGTTGCTTAATTGCCTCAGCAGCAGCTGGCATGGATGCCAGCGAACACAACGCGAATACTGCGGAAGCCGCTGTGAGAACGATGATTCTCTGTCGTGCCATCCGGTGTTCCTCGTCGTTGGTTGCCGGGCTTCAAGGCGGGCCCGGAGTCGCCTACAAGTTCACTGCTGTCATTGCGATTGATGCGATGGCCGGATTCAAACCGACAGAACGCCATTACCTCGGGGATTCAGTGCCATACCCTCGACTTCGCTTTCGCTTTCGCTTTCAGCCCTGATCAAATTCGGCACGCTTTACGGGCCACCTATCGCATCGGGGAGGATTCTGCTGACGCTGGCGCGGCTGCCAGGGTCATCCTTGGTCAGAGGGACAGAATCCTCCCCGATGCGGCCTGTCTTTCCAGGCTGTCAGCGCGATCAACTGGGGCGGTGGTGGGTTACCTTTGCCTCGCGCTGCTGGCGTTCTATCGCCGGGACCCTGTCCCCGGCTGCAATGTCGGCACCTTGGCGATCTTCTGCCTGGCCAGCTTTACCGGCTGCTTCTGATAGCGCTGCAGCTCGCGCCTTCACTTTCTGTGCCTGGGCTACACTCTCCCTTGCCAATTCATCAAGGAAGGATCGATATGCCCAGGTATAAACTCAGATTTGAGGCCGATAATGACGACAGCAACCCGACTCACCACACAACTGAGCACCCCCTTGAGATAGGGGAAGTAATTCTTCTCGAGAACGGGTGGCATCACTGTGTGGTAGATCTTCGAACTGGTCGTCGAGACGTCGTCGCCATTCTGTCGAAATCCGCTCAAGATCCTGAGGAGGCACTGCTGCTAGCAAGGCAGTATGGACACTTATGATCAGCTCAGCGGCCTCCTTCGCTACCAGGTGCGGGCGAGTGACGTAATAGGGCCAGGTCACCCTGCTGGCCGTGCCAACCCCCACGTTCTCAGCGCCCATGGCCGCAACAAACAGGGCGGCCGCGTACTGCTGTGCAAACGTGGGCTCTGGCGCCTTCGGGTTAACGTCTTTCACCAACTTCGCCATTACTCGCTCCTATGTCCGCTACCAGTGATGGCCATCACGCAATTGACCGGCGATCATGATCCCGCCTCTCAGCTTCTCTGCGCTCAGAGTGGCGCCGCTCCTTATCTCGACGCTCTCTATCGCGACGCTCTGTCTCTCGACGCTCGCGCTCCTTTTCGCTGTATATGTATTCACCCCCTGTAAACGGGGTAAAAACCCTGGCCTGAGCTGGTTTAATAGCTTCAACGGTCGCAGGTAGCTGGGTGGCCAACTGATCAAAAGGCAGGCCGTCGTATGGGTTGGGATAAATATCCGGTCTCAACTCGTGAGGGGATACCTGCCAGTCCAAAGCACGACAAAAGTTAAGAACCATGTCAGCAGGTACTCGGCCACGGCTTCGCCAGTTAACGAGACGCTGAATCGTGATCTTCAACTGCTTCGCCAGTGCTTGAGGTCCGCCAGCGCGTTGTATTTCTTTTTCGAGAATGGTCATGCAGATGAATCTAAACGCTACGTGTAGTTCAGTCAACAGATTGTTCATTGCGAGTGACCGCGATTCTGTAAACAATCTGTTTATGAGCGACATATTAAGTAGGGTGGAATACATGCTGTCTGATCTCGGGTGGAGCTGGGCAAGGTTTGCCCGAGAGCTCGACACCACGGATCAGCGTGTTTACAACTGGAGAAAGCGCGGGGTACCCAAAAGTGAGGTTGATCGCATAGCAGACATTTTGGGTTGTAGTACCGATTTCCTGCTCAAGGGGTCTGACTTCGAGACCAGGGATGAAGACGGTAACCTGTTGATGCTTGTTGAAACTAAACAGGCTACTCGACGCATGCGGCGCCCCGACGAGCTTAAAGAGCATGAAATTGAAGAGCGGGAGCGGCGTGCAAAACATGAGTTAGAGTTCTTCGGCCACATGGATGCCTGGGACAGCAACACACCATTGGATGAGGACGAAGTTGAATTGCCTTTGTTCAGGGAAGTCGAGCTGGCCGCCGGCGCGGGCCAGACTCAGGTAGTTGAGAACCATGGCGCCAAACTCCGCTTTGCAAAATCCACGTTGTCCAGGGCAGGGGTGGAGCAGGAGTACGCCGCTTGCGCGTTTGTCCGGGGTAATAGCATGGAACCGGTCATGCCTGACGGTACATGCGTTGGTGTGAACACAGGTGACACCACTGTCCGTGACGGCGAGATCTACGCGATCGATCACGATGGCATGCTTAGGGTTAAGTACCTACACCGTCGACCAGGTGGCGGAATTAAGATTGTGAGCCAGAATGCATCAGAGCATGCGACTGAAGAATATTCGGCTCAGGACGTGATCGATAACAACATTCGGATTATCGGGCGTGTGTTCTGGTGGTCAGTATTGAGATAGTCGGCGCAAGTCAGAGTAAATAAGGAGAAGAAATTGAGTGGTAGCGAGACTCAATATTCGCAGGACGCTGTCAGTATAGAGGCTCTTCAAAAAGAGAATGATCTTCTTAAAGATCAAGTCGATTTTTTTAGGAGTTCCGCGTACCAAACCGCCCTTACCGGGTTAGTGTCGAAGCTGGTCCCGTGGATAGGGACTGCAGTATGTCTTTGGTTGGTTGCTTCCAGCAGCGTTGATATCGCTGGCGTTTTAGCAGGAAAAGAAACAAATGCCGTTATTGACTTCAAGACTGAAATGATTGGAGGCCTCGAATTATCAGGCGAGAAGGCAAAGGAAGTCATTGAGGCCGCGGGCGGATACACTATCTGGCAACTGATTTATTCGTCAGCTTTGGGCTGGATATTTGGAATTATCGGTATTATGTTTGGTCTCAAACATCGAAAGCTCCGAAAAAAAGCAATAGAAAGTATGTCGTCCAGAATGGAGGAATACGAACAGCGAGTCGACCCAGGCAGAACAAGCAGTGGTTTGGATCGAACTGGAGACACGCATAAAAGGGACAAATAATATGGGCTTCGTAACAGGTGTTTCGCTTCTACTTCTGTGGCTTTTTTACATTATTTTCTACCGGCAGTTTTGTGTCGATCGCCATAGAGCTGAGCTTTTTGAAATCAGAAATCGGCTTTTTGATCGAGCAGCTGCGGGAGAGATCTCCTTTGATAACAAGGGATATCAGCTAACTAGGTACACCCTAAACGCGTTCATCAGGCACGCTCACAAGTCGTGCTTGGCAGAATTTTTGATGACGCTGGTCTCTCAAAAGAGAATGCCGGAATCAATCAAGGATTCGTTCCGGCTGCGTCTCTCCGAATCGTTAGAGGGCTGTACTGAGGAAGAGAAGGAAATTATAAATGGTGTTTTTGAGGATCTTCACGCTCGATACGTCATTTTAATAGTGAAAACTTCTCCGATCGCATTGCCCGCTTTCCTTGCTTACGTGGTATTTAGCTCTGTATGGAAGCCAATCAAACAGATTGCATTTAGGAACCTTAAGAAGCTCAGCAATCCGTCTTCGAAGGGATCTGCTTCGGCTGCGCTGCTGTACGTCGACGAGCAGATATACAGCGAATCCGGGAATGATGTTTCGAGGGAGCGATTCCCGAGGGCCGTCGCGTGATAATGATTGTTAAAGCATTTTACGAGATATAGCCCGCTACGAGCGGGCTTTTTGTTACCCGCAATAATCAGCCAGCTGCTGCTTGTGTCGGTTGAAGTCTCCCTGTGACGGTTTCAGCCCGTAGACCTTTACGATCCTGACAAACCTGCTCACGTACTGGCACCGTCCAACTGGTGGAAGCCAACTCTCCGGGCCCTGGGCGCCTTTCTGGCGGTTCAGTGATCGTTCAACACTCCATAAATTCCCTGGATCATTTGCGAACTTCTCTCGCTTATCCCTAGACCAGGTGTTGGCTCCGTGATCCCAGGCCCACTTTAGGGGCACCACGTGATCGATGTCGATATCTGAGGCATTCTGTATTACTTTGCCGGTGAACGGGCTGATCCAGCGCCCTGTGACCACTCTGCAACGACGTTCATCCGCAAACCTGACATCTGTGCTTGATTGAGCAACCAGGGCCTCTGCTCGGCTGTTCTGGCAGTCCCCGTCCGCATCATCCCACCCATACCCAAATTTACTTCTCTCGTAATCTGAGTCGACACTGGCCAGCGCCATACCGGTGCTCCGAACAGACTCCCGATATCTGCTCAAGTCTTTCGGTAACCGTCCGCCGGACGCCAAGCATGACTCCACCGTGTCGAACTGCCGGTAATTCTTTGTCCGGTCGTAGTAGGAGCTGGCTGGCGGATGACATATCCCTGACTTTGATTTCTTTACCAGGTCAGCGCTGGTGGATTGGGATGTAAGTAAGAGCAGGGCAGACAGTACAGCTAAAACAATCCTTGGCACATCAAACTCCTTTGATTAGATGTGGCCAAAAAATAGCGCACTTTTGCTAAATAAAACAGCGGCCTAAATATCCAACTAAACAAAATAAACATTTTGTGTTGCACAAAACTAAACGTGGTGTTTATACTGAGCTCATAACGTTGATCAGGGAGACAACAGCATGAGCCGCAAACCACGAATCACTTTCCCCCGAATGGACGTCGAGCTGGCGGATAGAGCCGCACTGCCAAAGCGTCGTGGAGAAGTCCTCGAGCTCGCCGCCCGCGGCATGCAGTCAAAAGAGATCGCCCGGGCCATGGGCATATCGGTAGACACCGTCGACTGGCACCTCAACGAATTGAAAGACCAACTTTGCGCGTTTAGTCGGGCTGACCTGATCAGTCAGGGCTGGATGCACGGTCTGTTCCGGGCTCGTGCGCTGGCACTTCTTCTGATGGCGCTCTCAGTGGTTCCGGTCATGCGCAGCCGGCCTTCGCCGATCAACGGCACCCGGCCGCCAGCCGTCCGACACACCATTGGCAGAACCGCTATACGCGAAATCCGCGCATAACCAGGAGGGGACCGTATGAACAGAACAACCACAGACGCCCATATTGCCAGCAACGTGCATCCGAACTACCGGGAATTGGGCCTTTCCTCGATTCGGCAGATTCGACTGTATGGCCGCAGCCCTTGGTGCCAATCAAGTCGGTCTGAAATTAAAGAGCTTGTAAAAGCTGAACAGAGATCTCTCGCCCGCAAGAGAGCACTTCTGAAATCTGCTGAAAAGCACTCTTAACCGGGAGATCAATCATGGCAACTCTCACTATCGAACTGCCTTCACACGTTACCCAGGGCCAGATGATGGAAGCGCTCGAGTCCATCGGTTGCGAGCTACGACTTGCCCGGGACGGGCGCAACTACACCGCGGTACCGAAAGCCCGGGATATCCGTCCGACGTTGAGCGCGATGCAGCAACAGGCCCGGGTATTCCGCCAGCAGTACGACAAAACCCACTGCGGTGGCTACGTCATCTTTTTTAAGGGCCAGCCCGTGGCCTGGAAGCGTTGGCTGGACCACCCCAGTGGATGGGAACCGGGCTGCATTGCCCTGGCTGAATCGGGCAAGCAGTGGGTGGCTGCTGGTGGCAATGGCTATGAGGGCGCCATGCGCTGGGAGGAAGTGGCCGAAAAGCCCGCCAACGTAACCCGTATGCCGGCACGGATCCGGGCAGTCCGCCAGCCGGGACCCGGCGGCGCAGAACCAATACAAGGAGAGATGAATGCTGATTCTGACGCGCAGAGCTGGTGAGGCCCTGGTAATCGAAACCGAGTCCGGCGAGACCATCAAAGTGGTGGTCATCGAGACCCGAGGTATCCAGACCCGGCTGGGAGTGATTGCCGACCGACAGGTTTCTGTAGACCGGGAGGAGATCCACCTGCGCAAGAAAGCGGAGAAGCATCGTGCGTAATCGCCTGCGGTTTGTCCGCCAGCGGCATGCAGATGATCTCTACCAGGTTCTCAAGGACCTGACAGCCATGGCAAAGCTGGCCGCGCCGATCACCGCTCTCAATACCTACCAAGCAGCAGTTAGGAATGCTGACGAGCTGCTGAACAAGATCGATGAAGAATCCAAGGAGGATCCTGGCAATGAAGAACAAGCTCACTGACCTGAACGACCACTTATTCATGCAGCTTGAACGCCTGAATGACGAGAGCCTGAAAGGCGAGGAGCTCCAGGAAGAGATCGAGCGCAGCAAAGCCATTACCGGTGTCAGCAAGGAGGTGGTTTCTAACGCCAGGCTCGTGCTCGATGCCGAGAAGCACAAGCGTGAATTCGGGCTCACCACCGGCCCAAAACTTTTGGAGTGAGTCATGGTTACCTGGACTGCACAAAAGGATGAGTGGCTGAGATCGCTGTATCCGGACACTCCGAATCGGACGATCGCGAAGATGCTTAATTGCAGCTACCTGGCAGTGAAGAACCGGGCCACCGTTCTGGGCCTCAAGAAGTCTGAGGACTACATGACAAAGGGCCCTGGACGCTTCAAGCCAGGTCAGAACAGCTGGAACAAGGGCCTGAGCTATCAACCAGGTGGCCGAATTGCTGAGAGCCAGTTCAAGCCTGGGCACAAGCCTCAGACCTGGGTTCCGGTTGGAACGGAAACTGAGGACAAAGATGGATACCTCAAGCGCAAGGTCAGTGACGATCGGACGGTGCCGAGTCGGTACAACTGGAAGTTCGTCCACGTCCTCAAGTGGGAGGAGTACCACGGCCGGCCGGTACCGCCAAAGCACGTTGTGCGTTTGAAGGACGGCGATAAGCGGAACTTCTCCAAAGAGAACCTGGTGCTGGTGAGCATGGCCGAGAACGCGATCCTGAATAAGTTCTTTGCCATGAAAGAGCCGCCGGAAGGTGGCTTCGAAGTCCTCCTGAACCTGGCCAGAATCAAGCTGGCCACGACTAAACGGAAGCGGGAGCTGGCGTAATGAGCGGTTATACCCCCCCCCCAGATCAAGGTGTTGCAACACATGCGTGACACCAGGCAGAGCATCAACGTGGATGCCTCCGGACAGGCTTTCATGGTTGACGGTACGAAAGTAAATCAGCTGACACTTAGGGCGCTGGTAAAGAAGCAGGCGCTGGTCCCGTGCGGAACTGATCTGTTCGGGGAAGGGGTGACGGCTTACAGGATTTCGGAAGAGGCGAAGGCAGCATGAACGGAATAGATGCGAGGACCATCCTCAGCCTTAACGATCAGCGGGACAAGGCTGAAGCGAGTAAGCGCGAAGCTCTCCTGGAACTGGCCGAGATGAAGCATGAGCTGCAGATGCTCAGGCACATGAAGCGGGAAATTCTGGTCTGTCTGCTCGATCGGCGGTTGCCGATGCACAAGCGGCACGGCTCATCCGCCAGCTGTCAGCACACCGTGAGCCGGATAGCGAGGATTGTACGCAGTGCACACGCAGGTAACTGACCTAAGCCACGAGGATCGCGCTGAGGCGATTGTCGAGCTCATCGAGAGCACCGGCCTGGCCTATATCCATTCAAGCGGCTGCGCGGTGCTGAAAGACGGAACATGGCTTCAACCTGAGCAGTGGGATATGTGGTTGAAGCACCTGGAAGAAGGGGAGTGCGAAGCATGCTGACACAAGAGCAACGAGATGAGGCAAAGCGGGTAATTGGTACGTCCGCCAGCGATTGCGAAACCGGAATGATCCTGAGCGCCACAACCAGCCCGGTCAGCACACTAGCAACGGTTGCCGAGACGCTTCACTACATGAACGCCAACGGCATAGAGAAAATCAGTCACCGCAAGGCGCTGATGAAGGCCGGGCGCAAGGCGCTGAACGTGCTGGGAGTCCTTTGATGGATAGGCCAATTCTTTTCAAAGACGAAATGGTCCGGGCCATTCTGGAGGGCCGGAAGACGCAGACGCGGCGGGTGGTGAAAGGTATTGATCACGACCTGCTGGACATGATGAGCGAGGACTTGGAAACCGAGGCGCCGAATAGCGAGTTGCTCGAGCTCATTTATGGCCCCTCGACCGACGATGACGGCAAACGTGTGGCTGATCAATGGCTCGTGCGATGCACAGACTGCCCGGAGGAAGGAGTTTTAACCATTGGGCAAGGTCATGGAAAGCCCGGTGACCACCTTTGGGTGCGGGAGACATTCGGTTATCGAGACGACGGACGACTCTATTTTCAAGCCGACCAGACTCTCGGGCAACTCAATGTGGATCGTTGGAAGCCGTCGATACACATGCCCAGGAGTCTCAGCCGGATAACGCTGGAGATCACCGATGTTCGGGTGGAGCGGTTGCAGGACATCAGCGAGGAAGACGCCTGGAACGAAGGTGTTCAGGACTGGATGGGGAAAGAAACACCGTGGAAAGGCGAGCTTGCTCCTGTATCCGTCCACGCTTTCGCGGCGCTATGGGAATCTATCAACGGCAGTGACTCCTGGGACGCCAACCCCTGGGTATGGGTAATCGAGTTCCGGAGGGTTGATTGATGGCCATGACACCAACTGAGCGCAAGCGCCGCCAGCGCGAGCGCAACAAGTTCCTGGACATGAAGAACTTCACGATGGAGCTAGCTGCCAACGAACGGGAAGCGATCGAGGAGGCCGCCAACCTCCGGGAGTTCGATGACCAAACCGAGTACATCCTAGCGCTGGTTTACAAAGATCGTGACATGTCACGAAAAGAAAACGTGTGCAGCTATCCAAACTGCCAGTGCCCGTTTGATATGGGGCCGGATGGCAAATGCCTGGTTGGGAAGCCTCGGGAGCAGGAGGTGGAAAGTGACTGAATTAGAGCCACAGGTACAGATGCCCCGGGCCTGTGATAGCTGCGAACACTATAAGCCGGTCGGGTGGGACGAGGACAAACACTGCCCCTTCAAGGCTCGCTACGCCAGCTCACCAACGCCAACACGCACACCATACGGTCGGTGCGATCTGCACGGCGCAGAGGTATTCGCCACCGAAATTTGCAACAGCCACGAGCCGGAGCCGTTCGTTCACCTAGTGGACGTGACCAACCGGCCGGAGCCGAGAACTGCGATACAGGAGATACTGCTGTGAGCCAGATTCAGAGAGAAGGTGAAGTGCGTTTTGGTGATGCCAGTTTGAGCGTCTGGGAGAATCCGGAGCGCCGGGGCTGGGACCAGTGGCAGGAGTATGAACGAGACTTCAAGCGCCAGGTGTTTAAGAGGATCGTCCAGCAGCTGAACCGCCTAGGGTGGAGCGTTCAGGTGCCATCGGAAATGATCGAGCAGTATGGCCGGAGCTTTGCTGAAGGCCACCGCTACTGCCGGAAGGGCGACCTTCAGGGCTATCTAGATCTGAGCGGCCGTTGCATCAAGTTCGAAATGTGGCAAGACGTGGCTAATGGCGACAATCCCAATGGCGGCCGCTATGACTTCGACAAAGAAAAGCGTATGCCGTACCTCCTCTGGCTGGAAACGGAGCGCACTCGGCTCCGGGTCCGTGACTACCTGTGCAATGTTTTCTCGGGCTATGGGTTCTGCGACCGCAAGGGTGAAGGGCGACATGCAAAGCGTGGCCCCGGTGGCCTTACTGCAGTGGAATGGGTAGAGCAGTCCAATCGCTCGGGCGGCCATTACGACTCTGCACTGGGGCGTGCTCGCATCAACATGGCAAGCAACGCTCGGTCTGCTGACGGCGAGACAATCAATCATGGCGCACAAGTTTTTGCGATCGGGTATGACGACCGCGTTGTTGTCGGCACCGCTTACTACAACCTGAACAATATGTGGTGGGTGGTCACCGGCAAGTACGGCTTGCTCAATGTTCACAGCGGCGCCATCTATCTCACGAACCCGGGCGACCTCCGCCGTAAGCGTAACGATGGTAAGCGCCGTAGCCGTCTTGAAAGGGAACTGTCCAGGGCTGTGAAAGCAATGGACTTCCAGCGCGCTCAAGTCATCAAGGACATTCTTTTTCCGACCAACGAACCGTTGTTCATGGTTTACCACAAAGAGCATGGCTGCTATCACCGCTCGAATTTCTGCGGCTATGCGAGGGATTTAGTAGATGCAGGGCGATTTACCTGGGAAGAACTGGGGAGATTCCGGCCTAGAAACGGTGGCATGGAGGACGATCTAAGCCGAATTGTCCCGGTTGATCAGGAGGTAAAGGCGGCATGAGTGAGCACACTAGGATCTATCTGCAACCAGAATGCTGCGCCGGAGAGGAGGGGCGACTGTGGTGCCAGGACGATGAGCCGCAGTCCTGCCCGGATGGTGAGAAGTGGACGCCATACATACTGGTGAGTGAGTTCGACAAGGTTAAAGATCGGCTTGAAAAGGCGAACACCAGAATCGAGGAGCTGGAAAACGGTGAAGAGGTCGCTGCCCGGGAGCTTCTATTCTGGTGGGCGGAACGGTTGAGCAACGCACCAAACGAGAACCTCCGGCAGGTTATCAAAGAGGGTTACCAGCGAATAATCAACCTGGCGAACGTACTCGAGGATACATCTGTCCGAGTCCGATCGTACGCAGGCGGCTCGGGAGCCGCTCGATGATGTCAATCAGCTTCCAAAACTTCCGCATCACCCACGGGATCCAGATAGTTGGCGCTCCGAACGGGCTGGCAAATCAGCGGGGCCGCGATGTGGCTCTTCATCATTCCCTGGAATGCATCGGTCTGGTTGAAGTTCGGATCCAGCCACATGTCAAAATCATCCGGCCTGAGCATCAGCGGAATGCTCTTTGGGTGGATGTGACTGAATCGCGGGTGCGGCGGGAGCGTTATCACAGTGAAGGAGTTAACCAGGTCACCTCCAAACCGCCAGCTCTGCCACAGTCCGGCGAGCGCCGTGGCTTCACCTTTGGGGTGAATGTTGTACACCTGCTTTCCGCGCCATTCGTGGAAGGCGCTGACAGGGACGATGCAACGCCGGCTCGGGTATGCCTTGTTCCAGAGCGGGCTGGAAGTGAGTCGATCGGATCGGGCATTGAAGGTGTGGAACTTCGGGTTCGGTCTGTACCCGCTCCCGTCAGGTTTCTGCTCAATGAGCAAGGACCAGATGCCGTCGACCAGCTGGCGGCCGGCGCCGCCCTCAATGACAAATTCCGCATTGCCACCAGGTGGGACGTTGAGTTGAGGTCGCGGCCGCAACGGCATACCAAGCTTGTCCATCAGGTCTCCGACTACAGGGCTGTCAGTTACATTGAATCTGCCACACATTGCGGATCTCCAGTCATTCGCTGCCAGAGTATAGCCAAGGAGCTGCACTAAATGAGCCTGCCATACGAAAAAGCCACCAGCGGTGACAAAGCCCTGGGCGAAATCCAGAAGATCCTGCGCGGGTTCGGCTGCCAGAAGTTCGGAAGCATGGTCGACGACGAAGAACAGAGCCTTACGGTTCAGTTCCAGTATCGAGGAAAGATGGTAAGCGTGAAGGCCAGCTTTTCCGGATACGCCGCGGCCTGGCTACGTGAGCATCCCCACACCAGTCGGATGCACAAAACCAAAGCGGAGCACGAACGCCAGGCATACGACAAGGCCAGCGTTGCCGTGTACTCAATTCTCCGGGACTGGATCAAAGGGCAGGTGACAGCTATCGAAACCGGGATCCTTTCGTTCGAGGGCGCGTTCCTTGGGCAGATGATGCTCGAGCACGGCGAGACTGTTCTGGATTATGCGCAGAGGCAGAAGCTTTTGCCTGTGCCTGAAGGAGGTGAGTGATATGAAAAATCCAAGAAACATTGGCGGTGTGGCCATCGAGTACAGCGGCTCCCACCCTCGGGGGAAGTTCCTATTTGATGTCGCAATGGAAAATCAAAGGGCCAGAGAAAAATTTCCGCGCGGCGCCAATCTCGACACAGCCCTGATGGAAGAAGTCGGGGAGCTGGCCCAGGCTCTTCTGAAGATAAAGGAGTCTGGCTGGTCACCTGAACAAGTCTACAAAGAGGCTGTTCAGGTCGCATCCACCGCCATGCGAGTCGCAGTAGAGGGCTGTCCTGAGCACGACTATAGGGGCATGAAGTGTGGATTTGGCGGCTGCAAACAACCGGCCACCGGCGGGCCCTGTGCGCTCTGCTATGAGTAAGGGAGGTGGAAAGTGACCATTCAGCCTGATCTTTTCGAGGAGCAGTTGCCGCCAGCACGGGAAAGCAATCTCAATGAACACGGGATTCTTGAGGCGCTGGAGGTTTTGCGTATGCCGAAAGCCGGAAGTCGACCGGAGGCGCATGCAGAGATAAGACTGGCCTTCTGGAAAGGTCAGTTTTTCTGGTCGACAGATGTGAACCTGGTAACCGAAGGCAGCAGCTTCGCTCCTGGTGTGAAGTGGAAGGGTACATCAGCACCGGATCGCTTCAACGCGATCGCGGCCGCAGTGGAAAGTATCCGAAGAGATCTTGCTCGGCGTAACAGGCCTCGAGATACAAAGAAGATATTGGGGTGGCTGGAAAAAGTGTTCGGTCAACAGCCCGAAATTATACCACCTGAGAATTGGAGCCACTGATCATGAGCCAGGCAGAACTATTCCCAGTAGATCCGCCAGCACCCGCCTTTGAACATGGCGGTTACATGCCGCCAGCAACTCGGACCTTTCGAAAAGAGGAATTTCCGGCCAGATACAAAGATCTGCATGGCCTTATCACTGTGGAGGTGCCAACTCTGTTCTGGCTGATGGATCGGGTGATTGAGGTACTACGAGGTGGGCCTGTTCATTGGTATGGCATGGACAAGGCGATCGGTTTGCCAGTTTATACGACCACCTTGTCGCGGCACCTGGATCTGATGGCAAGTCGGGGCCTGATTCATGCGGAGCCGGTCTACTTCGGTAGTTCATCCCCGCACCTGGGGAATTACCGGGGCTTTCAGTATCGCTATTCACTGCCACAGAGGGTGCCTTCATGACGGAAGTAATGATTCAGCCGCGGATCATTCGGGCAGGCCAGGCCCCGGACTATTGCGGCATGGGTCGGGAAGTCTTTAACAAAGAAATCCGGCCGTATCTCACTGAAATTCCAATAGGCGAGATCGGAAAGGGATTTGACCGCCTTGATTTGGACAGTGCCCTGGACGAGTATATTTCTCGGCGAGGGCGTGCTCCGGCCCAAAAATGGAGTGAAGTAACATGTCGAAAAGTGGGAACGGTCTCCGCCTCCGTGGTGGGATCTGGCACATCGAGAAGCGAATTAACGGACGGAGGATTCGCGAAAGCACTGGAACGAGCGATCGGGTAGAGGCTGAGCAATACCTTGTCCGAAGGCTTGAGGAAATCCGCCAGGCTTCGGTCTACGGTGTTCGGCCAAGCCGAATCTGGCGAGAGGCAGCTCTCAGGTATGCCCGGGAGTTTGCTCACAAGAAGAGTATAAAGCGTGACGTGCAGGACCTGAAGTCGCTGGATCCGCACATCGGGAAGCTACCCCTGAACCAGGTGCACTCCGGAACGCTACAGCGGTTCATTGATGCGCGTCGTAAAGAGGGCATGAAGGCTGGCACCGTTAACCGATCACTGGCCGTAGCCCGGAGAATTCTCCGGCTGTGTGCCGAGCTGTGGCGGGACGAATTCGGGATGACCTGGCTGGAAACCGCCCCGATGATTCCGGATGTTGACTGGAAGGATAAGCGGGATCCGGCACCGGTAACCTGGGCAGAGCAGGGAAGGTTGTTCCAGGAGATGCCGGAGCACCTGAAGGAGATGGCCGAGTTCGCGGTCCATACCGGGTGCCGGGAAAGCGAGATCTGCGCTCTTAAGTGGGAGTGGGAGGTGTCGTTACCCGACAAGGGATTCGGGTTTATCTTGCCCGCCAGCGCCACGAAGAACGGATGTGATCGTCTGGTGGTGCTAAACGCAACGGCGAGAGCCGTGGTAAACCGCCAGCGAGGGAAACACGAGCACCAGGTGTTTACCTTCAGCAGTCGACCTGTGGCCTCAATCTTCAACAACGCCTGGAGGAAAGGGCGGAAGAAGGCAGGGCTAACTCACGTCCGCGGTCACGATCTCAGGCACACTTTCGGAAGGAGGCTGAGGGCGGCAGGGGTATCAGAAGAAACCAGGGCAGAGCTCCTGGGGCACAAACGCGGATCGGTCACCACACATTACTCGTCGGCGGAGGTTGCTGAACTGGTGAAAGCGGTGGAGCTGATCGCGGAGAAGAGAGGGCCGGATTCCGATGGCGTGGCCGTGGTGAAATTCCGGTTTGGGCACAAAATGCCCACAGTCGAAAAAAAAAGGGTCACGACGTGAGTCGCAACCCTTTATAAAACTTGGTAGCAAGGGGCGGAGTCGAACCGCCGACCCCAGCATTATGAGTGCTGTGCTCTAACCAACTGAGCTACCTTGCCATTTCGCTCTGGGCAACGCCCTAAACGAGGCGCGTATTTTCAGTATTTGGGTCCTTGCTGTCAAGGCTTGACCCCGTTTTTCCTGAAAAAATTACACGTTAAAGCGGAAGTGGATGACATCACCGTCCTGAACGATGTACTCCTTGCCTTCCAGGCGCCATTTGCCGGCATCTTTGGCACCTGCTTCGCCGTTGTACCGGACAAAGTCGTCATAGCCCACCACTTCGGCACGGATAAACCCGCGCTCGAAATCGGTGTGAATCACAGCGGCCGCCTGAGGGGCCGTGGCGCCAATTTTGACAGTCCAGGCGCGCACTTCCTTCACGCCGGCCGTAAAGTAGGTCTGAAGGCCCAAGAGCTCGTATCCGGCGCGAATCACACGGTCCAGACCGGGCTCTTCCATGCCCATTTCGTCCAGGAACATGGCCTTTTCGTCGTCTTCCAGCTCGGAAATCTCGGCTTCCAGCTTGTTGCAGATTGGCACCACCACGGCGTTTTCGGACTCGGCGATTTTTCGCACGGTGTCCAGGTGCGGGTTATTCTCGAAGCCGTCTTCATTTACGTTGGCGATGTACATGGTGGGTTTGACGGTGAGCAGGCAAAGCTCACGCACCAACCCCATCTGGTCTTTGTCCAGGTTCATGCTGCGAACCGGCTTGCCTTCGTTGAGAACCGGGAGCAGTTTCTCAAACATTTCCAGTTGGGCCTTGGCCTCTTTGTCACCGCTCTTGGCGACGCGCTGAACCCGTTTGATCGCTTTTTCCACGGTGTCGAGATCGGCCAGCGCCAGTTCGGTGTTAATGACCTCAATATCGGAGGCAGGATCTACCTTGTTGGCCACGTGAATAACGTTACCGTCTTCAAAGCAGCGGACCACGTGTGCAATGGCGTCGGTCTGGCGGATGTTGGCGAGGAACTGGTTGCCCAGGCCTTCGCCCTTGGAGGCGCCGGCGACCAAGCCGGCGATGTCCACGAATTCCATGGTGGTGGGCACCACGCGCTCCGGTTTTACAATTTCGGCCAGCTTGGTCAGGCGGGGGTCGGGCATGGCCACTACACCGGCGTTCGGCTCAATGGTGCAGAACGGGAAGTTTTCCGCGCCAATGCCAGATTTGGTCAGTGCGTTGAACAGGGTGGATTTGCCGACGTTGGGAAGGCCGACGATGCCGCAGTTAAATCCCATGGAATGCCTCTGCTGGTACTGAAAAATGTGGGCGGATTATACCGGTGTCTGCCGGATGGTGCGAGTAGGGGTAAGTGCGCCTCAGGGCGCTGGTTTGAAACTGTGCAGGCGGTTCATGGCTGCAGCCAGTTTGCCATTGGCGGCGTCTGGCAGCACCCGAATTACCTCGTCGAACACCAGGTTGAGTTCTTCGGTTTCCTTTTTACCGAGCCGGCCCAGGACAAAACCGGTGACTTTACGACTGTCTCCGGGGTGGCCGATGCCAAGGCGCAAACGCTGGAACTCTTTGGTGCCGAGATGAGCAATGGTATCCCGCAGACCGTTGTGGCCACCGTGGCCACCGCCTTTCTTCAGCTTGGCGGTGCCGGGAGGCAGGTCGAGCTCATCGTGAGCAACCAGGATCTGTTCGGGAGCAATCTTGAAGAAGTCCGCCAGTGCCTTAATGGACAGGCCGCTGCGGTTCATGAATGTGGAAGGGTTGAGCAAGTGCAGGTCAAGACCCTGCCACTGAATGCGGGCGTAAAGCCCGTGGTATTTTTTCTCGGGACGGAGCGTCTGGCCCGCATGGCGGGCCAGCGCTTCGACGAACAGGGCGCCGGCGTTGTGGCGGGTATTCTCGTAGTCAGGACCGGGATTCCCCAGGCCAACCACCATGACAATATCCTGTGCCATTCGCCGTTGCCCCCGGAGTACTTACTCCTTCTCTTCGCCTTCTTCGCCTTCTTCGCCTTCTTCACCCTCGTCGACTTTCGCGCCGCGAGGCTTGTGAATAGCGACAACCGGCAGGTCGTGATCTTCACCCTGAAGCAGTGCGGCGATCTTGACGCCTTCCGGCAGTTTCAGGTCACTCAGATGCACTACCTGGTCCATGTCTACGGTAGACATGTCAACTTCGATGAACTCCGGCAGGTTCTGCGGCAGACAGATGACTTCCACTTCGTTGATCTGGTGGTTTGCAACGCCGCCTTGCAGCTTGATCGCCGGTGCAGATTCTTCGTTGATGAAGTGCAGCGGTACGTTAACGTGGATCTCGTGATCCTTGTCGACGCGCAGGAAGTCAGCGTGGGTCAGCAGCGGCTTGTACGGATGACGCTGAAGATCTTTCAGGATCACGCTCTCTTTCTTGCCGTTCAGCTCTACGGTCAGAACGTGGGAAAAGAAGGCTTCGTTTTCGAGCGCTTTCTTCAACTCGTTGTGCCAGATGGCGATCGCAGTTGCTTCTTTGTTGCCACCGTAAATGATGGCCGGGATTTTCCGTTCCTCACGACGCAGGCGGCGGCTCGCACCTCTCCCCTGATCGTCGCGAGGAAATGCTTCGATAACAAATTCCTGAGACATGGTAGTAACCTCAATCGTCACCCGAACTGCCCGCGACCAGGCGTTGGATCAGGTGATGTTTCTGAAAAGCCGGGTTTTCCGACTGACTAAAAGAGTCGGGAGCCTTATAAGGCTCCCGACCCGGTAACTGCTCATTTTGCCTGACAATTAAAGCGTTAAATTCGCTCAGGCATTCTCGAACATGGCGCTGATGGACTCTTCATTACTGACTCGGCGAATGGACTCCGCCATCAGTCCGGCCATTCCGAGGACGCGGATTCTATCACAATTCTTCGCTTTGTCACTCACCGGAATGGTGTCGCAGACAACCAGTTCATCCAGCTGGGAAGCGTTTATGTTGTCAATTGCGGGGCCAGATAAAACCGGGTGCGTAATATAAGCGACAACGCGGGCAGCGCCGTGCTCTTTAAGCGCGTTTGCGGCTTTGCACAGAGTGCCGGCGGTATCGATTATGTCATCCACAAGAATGCAGGTCTTGTCCCGGACATCACCGATGATGTGCATGACCTGGGAAACATTGGCCTTCGGGCGACGCTTGTCGATGATGGCCAGGTCGGCATCGTCCAGTTTCTTGGCAACGGCGCGGGCCCGGACAACACCGCCAACGTCAGGAGAAACCACGACGAAGTTCTCAAAGCGCTGCTTTTCGATGTCTTCGAGCATGACCGGGGTGGCGTAGATGTTGTCCACCGGGATATCGAAGAAGCCCTGAATCTGATCGGCGTGCAGGTCAACGGTAAGGACCCGGTCGACACCGATGCTGGAGATCATGTCAGCTACCACCTTGGCGCTGATAGCAACCCGGGTAGAACGAACCCGGCGATCCTGACGCGCGTAACCATAATAGGGGATAACCGCGGTAACACGTGTTGCGGACGCACGGCGAAGCGCATCGGCCATCACGATCAGTTCCATCAGGTTATCATTGGTGGGGTAGCAGGTCGGCTGGATGATGAACACATCATGGCCGCGAACATTCTCATTGATTTCGACGGTTGTTTCACCGTCGCTAAACCGGCCTACAGTGGCCTGACCCATGGGAATGTGGAGTTTCTGGGCGATGGCTTTGGCAAGCTCTGGATTGGCGTTGCCAGTAAAAATCATCAGTTTGGACACGACGGCATCCTTCTCGGTATCGGCGGTTGATTCAGAAGAAGCGGGAGAAAGGTGGCTGGGGTGGCAGGATTCGAACCTGCGCATGACGGGATCAAAACCCGTTGCCTTACCACTTGGCGACACCCCAGTATCGTGCTTTTTTGGCATCATTTTAGCTCTGTCAGCTTTTTGTGTA
This sequence comes from Marinobacter salinus, assembly GCF_001854125.1. Classification (NCBI taxonomy): domain Bacteria; kingdom Pseudomonadati; phylum Pseudomonadota; class Gammaproteobacteria; order Pseudomonadales; family Marinobacteraceae; genus Marinobacter; species Marinobacter salinus. The sequence continues at coordinate 2,331,103 of NZ_CP017715.1, read as the reverse complement.
GCGGTGAAATGTTCACCCCTTTAGCTACGAACCCCGTGATGCCGGAGGGTTTGCTTTCCCAGATAATCCGGGCTGCGGATTCTGTAGGGAAACGTCCAAATATGCAAGCCCCGGTTCCGGTTAATCTTGCAGGTCCGAATTGTGCAAGCCATTCCAGGCTCTGGTTAACCTCAGGATACAGTTTTCGAACTACATCCTCACAGTCGTTTCGGGACCTCGAGGCGTCTCCCTCAAAAGCGGGCGCTATTTTGATTCTAGGGGTGTTCCTTGTCAACCCTTCCTCTGAAAAAATCTTTCCAGTGTTGATGTTACAGTCGGGTTTCAAGACCACAAACCAGTCTTCCGGAGGGTTGGCCGGAGTGAGTTGTTCGCCTATGCCTTCGCCAAAAGCGGCATGGCCGCGCACGAATACCGGCACATCAGCGCCGAGGGCCAGCCCCAGGTGTGCCAGTTCCTCAATGGTCAGATTCAGGTGCCACAGATGATTCAGTGCCAGTAGGGTTGTGGCAGCATTTGAGCTGCCGCCACCGAGGCCGCCTCCCATAGGCAGGCGTTTGGTAAGGCTGATCGTGACGCCGGGGACGGGGCTCGTTGCCCGCGCCTCCAATGCCCTTGCCGCCCGGACGATCAGGTTGTCTTCATCTGCAACACCCTCAATGGATTCTGCCAACCGGATGCCGGGTTGGTCCGGCGTGGTGGTATAGGTGATGTCATCACCGTAATCCAGAAACTGAAACAGGGTTTGCAGTTCATGGTAGCCGTCTGGCCGCCGGCCAACGATGTGAAGAAACAGGTTGAGTTTCGCGGGTGAGGGCAGGGATAGGGTTGTGGTCACCGGGTCGGCTCCAGGTTTCGCCATTCGCTGACGACCAGCCGTACCCTCTTGTCTCCCTTCAGGGCTGTGATTTTTGACGGCAGCGCGGGATGGTCCGGCAGAAACTGCTGCCAGCGATCGTAGCGGATTTCCCAGCCGGCCTGTCGAATCATGGCCAACTGCCGACCTTCATCAAACAGCAGTCTGAAATCGCCTTCGGGGGCTGGCAGGCCGCGGATCCACCATGTCAGGTGGGTCAGGGGCAAATGCCAGCCAGTAGCCGCCTCCACCAGGGCTTCTGGTTCTCCGGAACGGTAGATGTCGCCATTGGGCATGGTCAGCTCAATAAAACCCGGTACACCTTTGAGGGCGGTTCGGCCCATGCCGAGAACGGAGGATGAGAGGGCAAGGTCGTAGGCTTCCCCGTTCTGGATCCAGTGATTGATCAAGGCGGTGCCGCTGTCCGATGGCTGGCGCACGGCCAGCTTCCCCATTAGTTGCCAGTGGTCAAAGCGGCTAAGCTGTGTCGCACGTTCCGTCCAGTCAGCCGGTGGCTGATCTGTCATGCCCTCTGGCAGCGGTTCAAGCTGAATGGTGGTGCAGGCGCCCAGAAGTGAAATAAGCGGCAGCAGAAGCCATGGGCGGAGCCACTCTCCCATTACAGGTCACCGTTGTTGGTCAGCCGCTCAATGGTTTCCCGGAGAATCTCGTGGCTGGCATCCTGTTCCAGCCCTTTTTTCCAGATAATGCGTGCCTGCTCCTCTGCGCCATTCATCCACAGTGCTTCGCCATAGTGGGCGGCTACTTCCGGGTCCGGGTAGGCGGACCAGGCGCGGGACAAATACTGCAGTGCGGCCTGTAGCTGGCCTTCCCTGAAAAGGACCCAGCCCATGCTGTCGAGAATGGCCGGGTTTTCCGGATCAAGGGTCAGGGCCCGTTCAATATAACTGCGTGCTTCTCTTAGCCGGTCGGTACGGGTGGTCAGGATGTAGCCGAGGGCGTTGAGTGCAACGGCGTTATTCGGCTGTTCTGCGATAATCTGTTTCAGATCGTCCTCAGCCGCAGCCGTTTGGTCCAGGGAGTCCAGCAGCATGGCGCGGGCATATCGGATCTGGACGTTTGCCGGGAACTTTTCAAGCGCAGTTGCGGTGGCTTCCAGTGCGGCCTGCGTCTGTTGCTGGTCCAGCAGCAGGTTCACCTGAAGAAGCCAGAAATTCTCGGCCTGCTGAGGATTGGCTCCACGGAGAGTGCGGATGTTTTCAATGGCCTCGTCCAATTTTCCGTCTGAAGCGAGAAGTGCGCTCGCCCGCGCCAGGGCAGGGAAGTAGTAGTTGCCCTGCTCTACGCTTTGGTAAAAGCCGATGGCCTGCTCGGTGTTGCCGGCCTGGTCTTCCAAGCGGCCGAGGTAATAGTTGGCTTCATTAGTGTGGTGGCCTTGTTCTATAAGGCGGGTGAGCTCTTCTTTTGCCAGATCGGTCTGGCCGTTTTCCAGTGCCACCAGTGCGTAGGAGAGGCGAAGTCCGGGGGTGCTGGGGTAACGTTGAACCAGCCTGTTGAACTCGTCCTGGGCGGCCTGCAGTTCGCCTTCGCTGATTAGCATGCGGCCGTAAAGTGTGCCCATCTGCCGGCTCTCGGGGAAGCGGCGGGTATTGGTCATCAGATGGTCCAGCGCCTCTCTCCTGTTACCTGTCTGGTACAAAAGGTCTCCCTTGAGGATTATGGCCGGCTGGAAATTGGGGCTTTCCGCCAGCAAAGGCGTCAGTCGGTCAAGGGCTTCGGCGGGGTTGTCTGTCACCTTCAGAAGCAGTGCAATGCTGTACTCCAGTTCAGGTGTGTCCGGGTGACGGTCGGCCATCTGGGTATATAAAGAGAGCAGTTCCTGCTGCTGGTCTGGACGCAGGTTGCCAGCCATGGCAGCCAGGCTGTCAAAATCGGCATCGCCTCCCTGGTCCATGATCTGTTCCATGTGGTCCAGCGCGGATTCCAGTTCGTCGCGTTTTACAGCCTGAATCGCGGAAACCCGGTGGGCCTGGATGTTTTGCGGATCAACCTCAAGCCAGAGTTCTGCAAGCTGTTTTTGGGCGTTGTCGCCATTGAGGGACTGTGCAATGCGCATCGCTCGCTCAATCACGCCTTCGTCCCGGGATTTCTGTGCGGCTTTCACATAGTTGACGAGGGTGACATCGAAGCGGCCCCGCTGTGCAGCAATTTCAGCCGACAACAAAAGGTACAGAACATCCGGTTCAAAGTTGGCGTATTCGATGTTCTCTTCACTGGTGGTTTTGCCACTGGCCTGCGCGGCATCCTTGATGGGGGGAGTGTCCCCGGGAGCAGTAAGGCTGGCGCAGCCTGATAATGAAAGGCCAATCAGGCAGGTAACCAAAAACAGTGCGGATTTGTGCATGCAACTTCCCGTGATTCTGTCGACAACGCATCGAAATTACCCATAAGTCAGCGCTTTTTTGCGCTGGGTCGGGGCGCGGCCTTGGCCGGTTCCCTATAATGGCATAAGCGTCTGATCTTGCCCAACCTGTCCGCAGTTGCCGAAGCGTCAGAGGTTTTGGGTGGCAGCAGAGGTCGCTGGCCGTTAAAATGGCGGTAATTTAACGTTCGTTGGCATAAGGTTGTTAAACCATAAATGGCATTGGTAACGCTGGGAATCAATCATCGCACCGCTCCGGTAGAGCTGCGAGAGAGAATTGCGTTCACGCCTGAACGTATGGGAGAGGCGTTTGCGGAGCTGCGCGCTGCGACCGGTGCTACAGAAACCGCCATTCTTTCGACGTGTAATCGCACCGAGCTTTACATTGCCGGCGACGACGACTGCGCGCCCACGGTTTTGCGCTGGCTCGCTGGCTTTCACGATCTTGAACCCGCAGAACTGGAACAGGCGTTGTATGTGCACCGCGATGGCGATGCCGTTCGGCATGTAATGCGCGTGGCGGCGGGGCTCGACTCCATGGTGCTCGGTGAGCCCCAGATTCTGGGGCAGTTAAAGGATGCCTACGCCCTTGCGCGGGAGAGTGGGGCCAGCGGCTCGTTCCTTTCCCGCCTGTTTGAACAGACATTTTCCGTTGCCAAACGGGTTCGAACCCAGACGGCTATTGGTGAAAACCCGGTGTCCGTTGCCTACGCCGCTGTCAGCATGGCGCACCATATTTTTTCAGACATGTCCCGGAACAAGGCTCTGCTGATTGGCGCTGGCAAGACCATGGAACTGGTGGCCCGGCATCTGGCCGAGGCCGGTGTGAATGACTTCCTGGTCGCCAACCGGACACTGGAGCGAGCACAGACTCTGGCCGCATCTCACGGTGGCAAAGGTATTCTGCTATCCGAAATTCCGGATCATCTGGCTGACGTGGACATTATAATTGCTTCAACCGCCAGTCCGCTGCCCGTTTTAGGCAAGGGCGCGGTTGAGCGGGCCCTCAAGAAGCGGAAGCATCGCCCGTATTTCATGGTGGATATCGCCGTACCGCGGGATATTGAGCCGGAGGTGGCTTCACTGGCTGATGTGTACCTTTATACCGTTGACGATCTGCGACACGTGATAGAGGAAAACATTCGCTCCCGGGAAGGCGCTGCCCGGGAAGCCGAAAACCTGATTACGGCCGGGGTGCAGGATTTCTTGAATCAGCTCCGCGCCCTGGATGCGGTATCGACACTCAAACAGTTCCGCCAGCGAGCAGAGCTGTTGAGGGATGCCGAGACGGACAAAGCCCTCCGTGCCCTGCGTAACGGCAGTGATCCTGAGACAGTCCTGCGCGGCCTCGCGCGTGGCCTCACCAACAAATTACTGCACGAGCCATCGGTTCAGGTGCGCAAAGCCACCACTGAAGGCCGCACAGAGGTAACCGAGTGGTTGCGTGAGTTGCACCAGCTGGATGCCTTGGAAGCGGACGAGCCGATCACTCCGGAAAAACTATGAAACCATCGATACAATCCCGCCTCGAACAGCTCACTGACCGGTTCGAGGAGGTCAGCGCGTTGCTCAGCGATCCCTCCGTCATTGCCAATCAGAACCAGTTTCGCGACCTTTCCCGGGAGTTTTCGGAGATTGAGCCGATCGTTCATTGCTTTGAGGCATGGCGCCGGTCTCTCGATGACATTGAGGAAGCCAGGGAGCTGGCAAAAGACAACGACGCGGACATGCGTGAGATGGCAGCCGACGAACTGGAGGCTGCTCAGCAGAAGAGCGAAGAGCTGGACGAGGAATTGCAGCGACTGATGCTGCCCAAGGATCCCAACGATAGCAAAAGCATCTTTCTGGAAATCCGGGCTGGTACCGGAGGCGATGAAGCCGCTATTTTCGCCGGTGACCTGTTCAGGATGTACAGCCGTTATGCGGAACGTCGCCGCTGGCAGGTTGAAGTGCTTAGTGAGAGTGAGGGTGAACATGGTGGCTACAAGGAAATCATCGCCCGGGTTGCCGGTGACGGTGTTTATGGTGCGCTGAAATTTGAATCCGGCGCGCACCGGGTTCAGCGGGTGCCGGAAACGGAATCCCAGGGACGCATTCATACCTCCGCATGTACCGTGGCGGTCATGCCGGAAGCGGACGAAGCCGAGGCCGTTGAAATCAACAAGGCCGATCTTAGGGTCGACACCTTCCGCTCCTCGGGCGCAGGTGGTCAGCACGTCAACAAGACGGACTCGGCCATCCGGATTACGCACCTGCCCACCGGCATTGTTGTGGAGTGCCAGGAAGAACGTTCCCAGCATAAGAATCGGGCCAAGGCTTTGAGCTTTCTGGCGTCCAGACTCCAGAATGCCGAAACGGAACGTCAGCAGAAGTCAGTGGCGGAGACTCGTAAGAGCCTGGTTGGCAGCGGTGACCGTTCTGAACGTATCCGCACCTATAACTTCCCCCAGGGCCGTGTAACCGACCACCGCATCAATCTGACGTTATACAAACTTGATGAGGTGGTCTCCGGTGATCTGGACGCGGTGATTGTCCCGCTGCAACAGGAACATCAGGCCGAGCTACTGGCCTCACTCGCTGATGATCAGTAAAACCTCAGTGGCCTGTGAGAGCCTTTTGCTCAAGGCGTCAGAATGCATAGGTGGCGACAGCCCCAGGCTGGACGCGGAATTGTTGCTTAGCCATGTAACTGGTCTGAGCCGCACGAGCTTCCGGGCCTGGCCGGATCGGGAAGTCTCCGCCGACCAGGCGGCGGACTTTGAATCGCTGGTGTCTGAGAGGGTGAGTGGGAAGCCCATTGCTTACCTGCTAGGGCATCAGGAATTCTGGTCACTTACCTTACTGGTCAGTGCCTCCACCCTGATTCCACGGCCCGATACCGAGTGCGTGGTGGAAGTTGCGCTTTCACTGCCGCTGCCCGGCAGTGCGAGGATTCTGGATCTCGGCACCGGCACCGGAGCCATTGCCCTCGCATTGGCCAGTGAACGCCCGAACTGGCAGGTGACCGCATGTGATTGCGTGGATGCGGCGGTGGAACTGGCGCGGCGCAACGCACGCGAACTTGGGCTGTCGGTCAGTGTGGTACGAAGTTCGTGGTTTTCCGGTCTGATGGCCGGGAAGTTTGATCTGGTTGTCTCCAATCCACCTTATATAGCCAGTGCCGATCGCCACCTTGAACAGGGGGATGTGCGGTTCGAACCGTCGTCCGCTCTGGTCTCTGGCAGTGATGGTCTGGATGATATACGGCTGATCGTCAGACAGGCGCCGGGTTGGCTGGAAGTGGGTGGTTGGCTGCTGGTGGAGCATGGCTTCGATCAGGCCGAAGCGGTCCGTTCGCTGTTCGAGTCCCGTGGATTTGTGGCGGTGGAAAGCCGAAAGGACTACGGTAATCGCGATCGGATGACTCTGGGGCAGTGGACTGGGGTCTCTGGGTTATCAAATAGGGAAACAGGAGACAAACATGCTCAGTGATGACGAGCTGCTACGGTACAGTCGGCAGATTCTGATGCCCAGGTTTGATGTGGCGGGCCAGGAAGCACTTAAATCTGCCCGTGTGCTGGTGATTGGCGCTGGCGGCCTGGGATGTCCGGTGGCGCTCTATCTCGGAGCGGCGGGCGTGGGCCGCCTCACTCTTGTGGATGATGATGACGTTGAGCTGGCCAATCTCCAGCGCCAGATCGGGTTTGAAAGTAACCAGCTCGGCGAGTCGAAAGCGGAAGCTCTGGCGGATCGTGTAACGCGAATTAATCCACGGGTGTCGGTAACCGCTCTGAATCAACGTTTGAGCGGCCATGAATTAATCCGTCAGGTGGAGGAGGCGAGCCTGGTGTTGGATTGTAGCGACAACTTCAACACCCGTTTTGCCCTGAACAGGGCTTGTGTTGCTGCCAGTGTTCCCCTCGTTTCCGGCGCCGCCATTCGAGGCGAGGGCCAGCTCTCGGTTTACGATTCGCGTGATGACAACAGCCCCTGCTATCACTGCCTGTATCCGGAGCAGGGCAATGAGGACCTGACGTGTTCTGAGGCTGGTGTTATCGCACCCCTGGTCGGCATGATCGGTTCTGCTCAGGCGATGGAGGCCATCAAGGTGATCTCGGGTGTTGGCAAGCCCTTGATTGGCCGGCTGTTGATTCTCGATGCCTGGGAAATGCAATGGCGGGAAATGAAGCTTGCCCGCGATCCCGAGTGCCCGGTCTGCGGAATACCTTAGCCGGATAGCAGAGGTCTTCCAGTCCGCGGCTGCACGATGCCTGTTTTTACTCCTTCAGCGCCTGAAACTTCGCTATGGCCTCCTTTCGACTCTCCTTCAGATCCACAATCGGTCTTGGGTACCCCTTCGGAATCACGCCGCTCTTGCTGGGGGCGTGAATCCGCTTATTGTCCAGTTTTGCCAGTTCCGGTAGCCATTGCCGGATAAACTCCCCCTTTGGATCAAACCGCTCGCTCTGGGTAACCGGGTTGAAGACCCGGAAATAGGGCGCGGCATCTGTGCCCGTTGAGGCACTCCACTGCCAGCCGCCATTGTTTGAAGCCAGGAAACCGTCCACCAGTTTTGACATGAAGTACGCTTCACCCAGGCGCCAGTCGATGAAAAGGTTTTTGGTCAGGAACATGGCCGTCACCATGCGCAGGCGGTTATGCATCCAGCCTGTTTCGTTGAGCTGGCGCATGGCGGCGTCAACAATAGGAATTCCGGTTCTGCCTTCTTTCCAGGCGCCAAATGTCTCGCCGGGATTATTCCAGGTAAGGGCTTCTGTTTCCGGCTTGAAGGCCCGGTGCATGCTCACCCGAGGGTAGTGGTAGAGAATGTTGATGTAGAAGTCGCGCCAGGCAATTTCGTTGATCCAGGTGCCAAGACCCTCCTGGTTGCCGCCCATTCCCTGGGCCTTGCGTGCGGCCAGCAAGCATTGGCGGCCTGAGAGAACGCCGTTGGCCAGATAAGGTGAAAGCTGACTGGTGCCGTCGATGGCCGGGAAGTCGCGCTCGTCCCTGTAAGCGCCGCCGCGCTCGTCGAGAAACGCTTCAAGCTGCTTGTGGGCTTCATCTTCTCCAACGGCCACCAGTGCCGGTGGAGCATTTCGGAAAGCTTCCGGAACACCGTCGAGAAGGGCCGGCTCAACAGGCTCACCCTGGGCGGGGGGGATCGGGAAGGCGGTGGGCGAGATTTCATCCAGCCAGCTGCGCCAGCGACGTGAAAACGGCGTGAATACCGAGTAAGGCTCCTGTTGTTGGGTCAGGATTTCGCCGACCGGCGCGACGGTCTGGTCCCGGTACTTGCATACGTCGATTCCCAGCTCATCCAGCTGTTGCTTGAGAGCTTTGTCCCGGCGACGTTCATTGACGCCGTATTCTTCATTGAAGTGCACTCGTGAAATGCCCTTGTCCAGGCAATGCTGTTTCAGCTTGCCGAGGCTGTCATCGAACCGGCTGGCGGTGACGAAGGTCAGCTGTATGCCCAGTGCTGCGAGTTCCTTCGAGAGCGCGTTGGCGTGAGCGATGACAAAGTGCACTCGTGCAGGTGACCAGTCGTGCTCCAGCCATTGCTCCGGTGTCACGATAAAACAGGCGTGCACGCCTGATCTCGCCTTGCAGGCGGCGGTAAGGGCGGGGTTGTCGGCAACCCGGAGGTCGTTCCGGAACCAGACCAGCTGTGTCATTGGAAGTCCTGTATCAGGTTGTGCTTGCAGGCATAGGGGTAAATACATGCCAGTGTTTCAATAAAATCACAGACTTGGATATTCGCTGAGGTGCCATGATTGGATTATAGTTAGTGAAATTCGCCAGCAATACTCAGAGGATGTGTGTGGCTCATATGGGACCTGAAACCGAAGGCCGACGCGATGGTGTCTGGGCTAAGCCCTATAGTCTGGCCTCGGGGCAAACCCAGTCTCATCAGCTGGGCCACGTTAATCTTTGGGTGACATTGCTCGACCGGGAATGGCAGATCCGTTCAGAAACGCTGGAGGTGGAGACCGATCCTGTCAGCTGGTCGGAGACCATAGGCCACACCCTCCCCTCGAAAGACGTTTCATTACAGCGTTTTATCCGTTCCGAAGGCTCGGATACCGTTACGTTTATTCCCGCCGTTGCTTCGCTTCCCACGGTGATTCGCCCCTATCAGCCGCTGACGATCCCGGCAGGAGAGCAGTGCGTTATTTACGTGGGTACATTGGTGTGGATGCAGGTTTGTGTCGGTGATGGGCGGACTGTACTCACGGAGGTCCCGTTGGCGGTGCCTTCGCTAACCTGGGTGGGGCGCAACACGATGGAAGGAGAGCTGTGTTATTCATCAGCCAGTGTTGCGCGCCTGGTACTGGAAGCGGTGCCCAAGCGACCCTGGCGGGCGGTAACGCCGGTCACGATTATCAACCGCCGGGAGGAGCCTCTGCTGCTGGAGCGTTTCAGCCTTCCGACACCCATGTTGTCGCTCTACCTGAATGAGCGCGGCCAGTTATGGACACCGGGCGTAACGGTGGAGTGCGAAACTGATATGAACTCGGCCAGTTTGCATGTGGATCAGACAGTATTTGCAGCCGCAGGTAAGTGTCAGCAGGTGGGGCTTGCACGGGAGAAGGTTTCCCGTGGTCGTTTTGTGCGCGCCTTTGACCGCATGTTCGGTTAACGCCGCTTTGAGGGAGTTGGAATTTTGTTAGAACAAATCCAGACCGGCGTTATGGCGGTGTTTACTGGTGTTGCCTGGGGCCAATGGGTCAGCTCGATTTTTCTGATGGTCCTCGGATTGGTGTTGGGCTCACTGGCGGCCCGAAGTGTCACCCGTTTTATGGCCCAAAGAAGTACCCGGCACCACACCGTTATGTTACGGCGGTTCGTGTTCTATCTCATTGTTGTGCTGTTTGCTATCGCCGCTTTGAGGGAAGCCGGGTTTTCACTGGATATTGTTTTAGGTGCTGCCGGCATCCTGACTGTTGCCATTGGCTTTGCATCGCAGACTTCCGCATCCAATATGATCAGTGGGCTTTTTCTGCTGGTGGAGAAGCCATTCGAAATCGGTGACTTTATTGAGGTTGATGCCACGATTGGTGAGGTAATCGGCATTGATATGCTGAGCGTAAAGCTACGCACACCGGACAACCTCTACGTGCGCATTCCCAATGAGACGTTGATTAAGACGCGGGTGGTGAATCGGTCCCGATTCCCCATTCGCCGGCTCGACCTGACAGTGGGTATTGCCTACGCTGAAGATGTGGAACGAGTCGAGGCTCTGTTATTAGGACTGGCTGAAAAGAACCCTGTGTGCCTCGAAGAGCCGAAACCATTTGTATTGGTTACCGCATTCGGGCCGTCCTCCGTTGATCTGCAGTTCTCATTCTGGGTCCCCAAAGACAAGGTGCTGGATGGACGCAGCAGCATCATGGTGGCGATCAAGAAAGCTCTGGATCGTGAAGGTGTCGAGATACCTTTCCCTCACACCAGTATTTATGCCGGTAGCCATTCCGAGCCCTTCCGCGTGCAGTTGCTGGGGCCGGAAACAATCACCGAGAAGGAAATTCCGGATGTCGACAAAGACCGTTGAAGTGATCAAGCCCATTGCCCCGAAGCCCAATGATAACAAGATCAGTCTTGGATGGCGGGAGTGGGTGTCGCTGCCGGACCTGGATATCAGCCGTATCAAAGCCAAGGTGGATACCGGGGCGCGTACGTCTTGTCTGCACACCTTTCGAACGGAACCCTACAACGAGAATGGTGAGCGTCGGGTCCGGTTCTGGGTGCATCCGGTGCAAAACGATATGCACAATGTCATCGAGTGTGATGCCAAAGTCCTGGACGAACGAAATGTTTCTGATTCGGGCGGCCACATGGAGTTGCGCGTGGTGATCGAAACCACATTGGTGGTGGGTGACCAGAGCTGGCCTATTGAAATGACATTGACCAACCGGGACTCCATGCGGTTCCGCATGCTGCTCGGGCGTACCGCGATGTCGGGGCGCTCCGTTGTTTATCCAGAAGCTTCTTACCTTGCCGGTGAGCCGGCCCTAAGGACTGAAAAATGAGAATTGCGATCCTGTCGCGTAACAAGAACCTTTATTCCACCCGCCGTCTGGTGGAGGAGGGGATCAATCGGGGCCATGAGGTAAGGGTAATCGACTGCCTTCACTGTTCCATGAATATCACATCCGCCAACCCCCAGATCCACTACCACGAGGAGGTTCTGGAAAACTACGACGTGGTGGTTCCGCGTATCGGGGCCTCGGTGACGTTCTATGGAACGGCGGTATTGCGGCAGTTCGAGATGATGGGTGTGTTCCCCGTCAACGAATCGGTCGCCATTACCCGCTCCAGGGACAAGCTGCGGTCACTGCAGCTGCTGGCCCGCAAGGGTGTCGGTATGCCTGTGACCGGTTTTGCCAACAAGCCGGACAACGTGCCGGAGTTGCTGAAAATGGTGGGCGGTGCGCCGGTGGTGATCAAGCTGCTTCAGGGCACCCAGGGCATTGGTGTGGTCTTGGCGGAAACCCGCAAGGCTGCCGAGAGTGTTATTGAGGCCTTTATGGGTCTGAAGGCAGATATCCTGGTGCAGGAGTTTATCAAGGAAGCCGGCGGTGCCGATATTCGCTGCTTCGTGATTGGTGACAAGGTTATTGCCGCCATGAAGCGCCAGGGCGCGGAAGGCGAGTTTCGTTCCAATTTGCATCGGGGTGGCAGCGCTTCCCTGATTCGCATTACGCCGGAAGAGCGCAGGACCGCGATTACTGCCGCCAAGTCCATGGGCCTCAATGTTGCTGGTGTCGATTTGCTGCGCTCCAGTCGGGGACCCCTGGTCATGGAGGTGAATTCCTCGCCTGGTCTTGAAGGAATTGAGAACGCGACCGGCAAGAATGTTGCCGGCATGATCATCAACTGGACCGAAAAGAATCAACAGCCGTGGAAAACCAGAACCAAGGGAAGGGGCTGATATATGGCCCGAGCACCTTTTAAAATCGCCGGTGCCACCGTTGAGGCCGGCACCCGAAAAACAGTAGAAGTCCCCGTTGCCAAGCTGTACACGCACACGCCTCTGCATATTCCGGTGGAGGTGGTACATGGCCGCCGGGACGGACCGGTGCTCATGGTGTGTAGCGCCATTCACGGTGATGAAATCAACGGTGTTGAGATTGTCCGGCGGGTTCTTACCAACTCTGCGCTCCGGCATCTGCGGGGAACGCTGGTGGCCGTGCCCATCGTCAATATCTTAGGGTTTGTCCAGCGCACGCGGTATCTGCCGGACCGCCGTGATCTGAACCGTTGTTTCCCGGGCAGTGAGTCGGGTTCGTTGGGGGGGCGTATTGCTTACCTGTTGCGTACCCAGATCATGGAAAAGGTGACGCACATTATCGACCTGCACACTGGTCCGGTTCACCGGTTCAATCTGCCGCAGATACGTGCGGAGCTGAAAAATCCTGAAACTACCCGCATGGCAGATGCCTTCGGCGCGCCCATCATTATCAATGCCGGATTGCGGGAAGGCAGTCTGCGCGCTTACGCCGATTCACTCGACATTCCTGTGATCACCTACGAAGGAGGTGAGGCGCTGCGCTTTGATGATGTCGTGATTGGCAGTGGCGTCAAGGGCGTCATCCGGGTTATGCGGGAGCTGGAGATGATTCCAGCGAAGAAAGCGCCCAAAGCCCCGAAGAAACGCTCCGAAACTGCCGCCAACTCCCAGTGGGTAAGGGCGGATATCGATGGCATCATGCGGCCAATAGCCAGCCTTGGGCAGAAAGTTCGCAAGGGGCAGCGCCTGGCCATGGTGGCAGATCCTTTCGGTGAGTCGGAAACGGCGATTGTGTCCCCGTGTTCCGGGATCGTGATCTGCGTGAACAACCTGCCGCTGGTAAATGAAGGGGAAGCCATCTACCACATCGCCCGGTTTGATGAGTTGAGTGAGGCCGAGAAGGCGATGGATTATTTCCGGAGTTCGTTTGAAGCGGAAGTCAGTGAGGCTGTGGTGCCGGTTCATCCCTGGGACGAGCTGCAAAAATAGAATCGACCGTATTGGTGAGCACCGATGATCTGGGATCAGACGATTATTGAACTGGCACCGTTACCTCGCGGGTTTCATCTGGTAACCAATGAAATTCTGGCCCAGGCGCCGGGCCTGACCAACTGTGAGGTTGGACTGTTACAGCTGTTTATTCAGCACACGTCTGCTTCGCTGGCCGTTAACGAAAATGCGGACCCGGACGTGCGTGGAGATCTGGAACGCCATTTCAACGTGATGGTTCCAGAAAACGCACCGCACTTTGCGCATACTCTGGAGGGGCCGGATGATATGCCGGCGCACATCAAGAGTGTTCTGATTGGCCCTTCCCTGACCTTGCCGGTCAATCGCGGCCGTCTGGCCCTTGGTACCTGGCAGGGAATCTATCTGTGTGAACACAGGGACAAGGCTGCCGGCCGCCGTATTGTCGCTACGCTCCAGGGCAGGTGGTAGGTTCTCTGCCAGTCGTTTATCTAATAACGCCCTAGTATCCGTTCCAGGGTGTGGCATTCCACCCATTGCCTGAAAATAATGGGTGGAGACTAACCCATTTCTGACCAAGATAGCCTTTGCGTTTCCCAAAGATTCTTGTTTTTTAACGTGTTTTTTAAACTGGCTTGCTCCTTGCTGTATGCAAGCCAGCGGAGTCTGTGACGGCTTCGTTGAAGCACCCAATAAACAAAATCAAACGGGGAGCATCCTCTATGAAAACCCAAGTTGTTATGGCGGCAGCGTTCGCTTCTACTCTCGTTGTTGCAAACCCTGCAGCGGCCCAGGACCGGTCCGGCTGGCCAGAAAACTTTACGGTCGGCACTGCCAGCCAGGGTGGCACTTACTTCGCTTACGGGTCTGGATGGGCCAACTTTGTTGCTGAAAGCCTGGGCGTTTCCGGTGGTGCGGAAATCACGGGCGGTCCAATGCAGAACATGGCACTGGTTCACACCGGTGACCTGCAATTCGGTCTGACCACGATGGGCCCGGCCCGGGAATCCATGGACGGTAACAGCCCCCTGGCTCCGGGCATGAAGATGGACAATGTCTGCGCCATGTTCCCCATGTATGAGACGCCGTTCTCCGTCACCGCATTGTCCAGCTCCGGAATCACCTCTATCGCAGATATCCCGGCCGGTTCCACCATCGGTTTTGGCCCGGCTGGTTCTACGTCGGATACCTATTTTCCCCGTATGATGGAAACTCTGGGCGTAGACTTTGAACGCCGTAACGGCAGCTGGTCTGACCTCGGTGGTCAGCTTCAGGACGGCCTGATTGATGTCGTGGCGTTCGCCGCAGGTATACCTATTCCGGCGGTTAGCCAGCTCGAAGTTCAGGCGGACGTGAACATCATCGAAATGACCGACGCCGAAGCCAAGACGATTACCGATAACTACCCGGTTTCCGAGTTCATTATTCCGGCCAGCACCTACCAGTCTCTGGAAAAACCGTCTCGCGTGGTTTCAATGTGGAACTTCGCCATGGCGAACTGTGACCTGCCGGAAAGCCTGGTGTATGAAATCACCAAGCTGACCATGGAGAACAACGATAGAATGGTCTCCATCCACAAGGCGTCCCGCAATTCCGTCCCACAGAACTACAGCAAGAATAATGTCTTGCCCTGGCACCCGGGTGCAGCACGTTGGTTTAACGAAAACGGCTACGCGATCGAAGCAAGCATGATCAAGTAACAGCCGGACGCAGCTCAGGGGCTGGCTGTCAGCCCCTGATACCTGGCCGACAGTCAGTCGGCAATATTTGAGTAACTGCCCTTAGGTCGCCCTATGTCCACAAATCCCCAACACCAGGAGTCGTCTACGGCTCTGCCCGAAGATGATCACATCCTCGCCCATGACGTCGATCAGGAGCCGGTTGAAGCCAACCGGCGGCTCTTTGAGGGCGGATTGGTGAAGTTCGTTGCACTGCTTTGCATCCTCTATTCGGCGTTTCATCTTTACACACTGAACATTGCGCCACTGGAAACCTGGTCCTATCGGATTATTCACGTTGCCGGTGCTTTGGTACTTGGTTTCATCCTTTACGCTGGCGCCCGTTTTGTCTCGTCTGAGGAAGGTGAGGCACGACATCGCTGGACAACCTGGATCAGTGCCGCAGCGATGCTGCCAGCAGTCTATGCCCTGTATCAGACCCTGGCTTTCTACCAACTGGTTCAAGGTGGTGCCCTGCGCATTCCGGTTGAGCTGGAGACCTGGCACTTTGGCTGGCCGCTGTTGGCAGCAACTGCCATAAGTATCGTAATGAGCTGGTTTCACCAGCGTCAGCGGTCCCGCTTCAGCGTGCCAGACCTGGTGCTGGTAGTCTGCTCAATCGCCGTCGCATGCTACTTTCTCGTGGCTTATAACACGACCATGCGGATGTCCACCGGAACATCATTTGCACCCATCGGAATTTCGTTTGCCGCAGTTGGCGGCACTGCGCTGATTATGGAGCTGACACGCCGTGTTGCCGGCCTGGCTCTGGTGATCATCGCCATGGTTTTTCTGGTTTATGTTTTTGCCGGCCCCTATTTGCCCGGCTTTCTGGGCTATCCCGGCCTGTCTGTGCAGCGTTTCTTCAGTCAGGTGTATACCGATGCCGGCATCCTTGGGCCAACCACGGCGGTTTCTTCGACCTACATCATTCTGTTTATCGTCTTTGCCGCCTTTCTGCAGGCCTCCAAGGTGGGCGATTATTTTGTGAATTTCGCATTTGCGGCGGCTGGTCGCTCTCGGGGTGGTCCCGCGAAAGTTTCCATCTTTGCTTCCGGTTTGATGGGCATGATCAACGGCACCAGTGCAGGTAACGTCGTATCGACCGGCTCCCTCACCATTCCGTTGATGAAGAAGGTGGGTTACAGCAAGCAATCGGCTGGCGCAGTCGAGGCCGCAGCGTCCACTGGTGGTCAGATCATGCCGCCGATTATGGGTGCCGGCGCCTTCATAATGGCCGAAATTACCGGAATTCCTTACTCCGAAATCGCCATTGCAGCGATCATTCCGGCCATCCTGTACTTCGCATCGGTCTATTTCATGGTGGATTTCGAAGCTGCGAAGACGGGCATGCGCGGTATGCGGGAAGACGAACTGCCGAACCTGAGAAAGCTGGCCAAGCAGGCTTACCTGTTCATTCCTATTGTTATTCTGATCGTAGCGTTATTTGTTGGATACTCTGTGATTCGGGCGGGTACACTCGCGACGGTGTCAGCGGCGGTAGTGAGCTGGATATCCCCGAACAAAATGGGCATCCGGCAGATTCTCCATGCGCTGGAGATCGCCGCCCACATGTCGATCCAGATCATTGTGGTGTGTGCTGCTGCTGGTGTGATTGTAGGCGTAATCTCCCTGACCGGCGTTGGCGCCCGCTTCTCTGTGCTGCTGCTGGATGTAGCCGCAACGAGCCAACTCCTGGCGCTGATTTTCGCCATGTTTATTTCCATTCTTCTGGGTATGGGTATGCCGACGACGGCCGCTTATGCTGTGGCAGCGTCAGTCGTGGCACCGGGCCTGGTGCAGTTAGGCATTGAGCCGCTGACCGCGCACTTCTTTGTGTTCTATTTTGCCGTGGTATCGGCCATTACCCCACCCGTGGCACTGGCCTCCTACGCCGCGGCAGGTATTTCCGGTGCCAAGGCCATGGAGACGTCGGTTGCCTCTTTCCGGATTGGCATCGCAGCATTCATCGTGCCTTTCATGTTCTTCTACAACAGTGCACTGCTGATGGACGCGGGCTGGTTCGAAATTGCCCGGGCTCTGGTTACTGCTACCTTTGGCGTGTACATCCTGTCGGGTGGTGTTCTGGGCTGGTTCGCGAATGTCTCGGCACCATGGGTCACCCGCATCCTGTTGATTGTCGCAGCCTTGCTGATGATCGAGGGTGGTTTGTGGACCGATCTGGGCGGTGTCGGCCTGGCGGTTGTGGCCTTCCTGAGCCAGCGCCAGCGAGCGCTAAGACAGGCTATCGCCTGAGCCTGGCGCCAGGGCGGGCGGGGCGGTCACACTCGTTGTGGTTGTCCTGCCCGACTCCGGGCGCTAATCTAGCCGCTTTTACAGGAGCCGGTTTTTATGCGGTACCGGATTGGCGCAGTTTCACTTCTTGTTGCGACGTTGGTGATCTCCTGGATATTCGGTGGCTGGGTTGGCTATCGCCAGGTGGAGCAGGAGAGCCTCGAAGAATCCTTTCGCTATCGGCAACTCGTTGCCAATGAGTTAAACCGTTATTTGCCTATTCCCGAGCTGATGGCTGAGCATCCCCTGCTCGAGGAAGCCCTGAAACGCCCTGATGATTCAGAGCTTATTCTCCAGGCCAATGAAGAAATGCAGCGCATGGCAACTATCGTTGGCAGCTCCGATGTCTATCTTATGGACATAGACGGCTTGACCATTGCCGCCAACAATTACCTGCAGGCAGACAGTTTCGTTGGCAGCAACTATTCGTTTCGCCCCTATTTTTCCGATGCCGTTGAATCCGGTGATTCGGCCATCTATTTTGCTCTTGGTCTTATGTCCGGAGTGCGTGGCCTGTATTTCTCCCATCCTATTCGTGGTCCGCAAGGCACAGTACTTGGTGTTGTCGCCGTGAAGGTTCTTGTGGATGAGCTGGAATCCCAGTGGCATCGTCCAGCCTCTCTCAGTGAGGCGGAAATGGTGGTGCTCGATCATGCGGGAATAAGCTTTTTGGCCAGCACCCCCCGCTGGCTCTACCGGGACTTTAAACCTGAAAATGGAGCAATGCCGACACAGGCGTCCCGCCAGCGCTACCCGGACCGTGAGCTCGCCCCTATTGATATCGAATACCTGAATCGGCCTTTGGGACTCTCAGAGCAGTCCGGCAAGATTCGCATTCTTGAAAGCAAAGAGCGCGGAGAGTATCTCAGTGTTCGAACGGCACTACCCAAACTGGACTGGACCCTTCAGGTAATGGTGAGCACGGGCCCTGTTCTGTGGACCCGGATGGGCTTTTTGCTTGGGGGGCTAGCTGTTTTCTCCGGAGGGTTCCTGACCTGGCTATACGTCCGGGAACGCTATCGGCGGGAAGCGGAGCTTGCCCTGCGTGGCGAACAGCTCGAGATCAGTGTTGCGGAGCGCACCGCTGATCTCGAGCGCTCCAATGAACAGTTGCTTGAGGAAATAAACGAGCGTGAGCGCACCCAGAACGAACTGCGGGAAACCCAGCAGGAACTGATTCAGGCGGCCAAGCTGGCCGTGCTTGGCCAAATGTCCGCCGGGCTGAATCACGAAATGAATCAGCCTTTGACGGCGATTCAGACCTATGCCCGCAACAGTCGGAAATTCCTTCAGAAAGGCGCTGAGACGATGGTGGATGATAACCTCGTCGAGATCATTACCCTGTGCGACAAGATGGCGGAGTTGACCCGTCAGTTCAAAGTATTTGCGCGCAAGTCTGAAGGGCCGCCCGCCATCGTCGATTTGCGGCTGTCCGTCGATGCCGCTCTCAAAATTATTGTTGCCCAGGAAAACAGTGCCGGCATCAATATCCGTTGGCATCGGCCGGAGAAGCCGGTTTGGTGCCACGGTGACCTGATTCGCATTGAGCAGGTCCTGGTCAATCTGATGGCTAACGCCGTTCAGGCGGTCGAGGAACAGGCCCAGCCCCAAATAACGATTGATATTGAGGAAGATGACGATTGCTGGCGGTGTATTGTTAAAGATAATGGTTCGGGGCTTCCCGGCAACACCGAACAGATTTTTGAGCCCTTTTTTACCACAAAATCCATCAAGCAGGGGCTTGGGCTGGGTTTGTCTATCTCACGCCAGATTGTAGATGCCCTTGGCGGACGGCTGACCGGCCATAACCGGAAAGACGGCGCAGGTGCCGAGTTTGTACTAACCGTGAAAAAGCGAGAGGCAACGGAATGACAGAACCCTCAGTAATTTTCGTGGATGATGACCCGCATATTCGCAAGGCAATTGCCCAAAGCCTGACTCTGGAAGAGCTGTCTGTGGCCTGTTTTGAGGGTGCGCAGTCCGCCCTGGATCTGATTTCTCCGGAGTACGAGGGTGTGGTTTTATGTGACTACAACATGCCAGGCATGGACGGCCTGGAGATGCTGGACAGGGTGAGCTCGATGGATGATGCCATTCCCGTCATCATCCTTACCGGACAGGGGGACATCAGTACCGCAGTGACCGCCATGCAGCAGGGGGCCTATGACTTCATCGAAAAGCCCTTTGATCACGACGAGTTGATTGAGCTTCTGCGCCATGCCCTGGAGAAGCGGCACCTCGCTCTCGAAAATCGCCGGCTGAAAGCCCAACTGCGTCAGTTGGCCCGCCCAGGTCCGCGAATGCTGGGTGATTCACCCATCATGCAGAAAGTGATGGCGACCATTGATCCGATACTCGATATTTCTGCCAATATACTTCTGCACGGCGAAACCGGCTCTGGTAAAGATGCATTGGCTCGGTATATTCATGAAAACAGCCAGAGGAGTGCCCATAATTTTGTAGCGATTAACTGCGGAGCTGTTCCGGAAAACCTGATTGAAAGTGAGCTCTTTGGTCATGAGGCTGGCGCTTTCACCGGCGCTGAGAAACGCCGGATCGGAAAGATTGAACACGCTCACAAGGGCACCCTGTTTCTGGACGAAGTTGAGAGCATGCCCATGCCGTTGCAGGTAAAGCTGCTCCGTGTGCTGGAAGAGCAGAAAGTTGAGCGGTTGGGCAGCAATCAGGTTCAGGACGTGGATGTGCGGATTATTGCTGCCACCAAGGCTGACCTGAAGGCGCTCAGCGATGAAGGGGCATTCCGTTCGGATCTCTACTACCGCCTGAACGTGGTCAAGGTCGATATTCCGCCACTCAGGGCGCGGAAGGAGGACATTCCCCTGCTGTTTCACCATTTTGTGCTGATTGCCGCTGCCCGATATGACCGTGAGAGCATTCCCGTGGATGCCTGCCAGGCGGCGCGGTTGATGCAGCACTCCTGGCCAGGTAACGTTCGGGAGCTGAGAAACCTGGCAGAACGCTATGTGTTGCTGGGCCCGGGGTCACTGGATGAAGGTGAGTCTGCCGGCCCGACGAACGTCGCTGGCCGGCAAACCTTGTCCGAGATGATGGATGGGTTTGAGCGCTCGGCAATCATCAGCGCACTCAATGCCAGTCACGGCAGCATCAAAGACACTATGGTACAGCTGGGCATCGCCCGAAAGACCCTGTACGACAAAATGAAGAAGCACGGACTGGACAAGGCTGAGTTCAAGGACTGAGCCCCGTTCAAGCCATTTTCCGCAGGGTGCCGTCACCTTTCACGTGTTGATGAAAGAGTGCCGCAGCAACATGGCCGGCAATCACGAACCAGAAAAGAGTGGTGGTGAATTCGTGAGCCTCCTCGCCACCGTCTTCGAGCCATTCCATTTCGGGCCCCGGAGAAATAAGGTGCAGTCCGAAGAAATCAACGCCATGGCCGCTGCCCCATGCGGCCAGAAAGCCGGTCAGCGGAATGATCAGCATCAGGCCATAGAGGGCGAGGTGACCAATCCGTGCGGCCAGCTTCCAGCTCTGTGTCGGCTGTACACGGCCACGGTTAATCAGTCGCCACACCAGTCGTACACCGAGAAGCGCAGCCAGTGCCAGGCCTGTGCCCTGATGGATGGCCATTCCGGACAGACCGGCGATATGTTCCAGTGCCTCCATCCACCACTCACTGAGCAACATAAAAACCAGTACTGCGGCCATCAGCCAGTGGATAACACGCGAAACCAGACCGTAGTGATTTTCAGAATCCAGCCATGTCATTGGCTTGCCTCCGTTATTTAGCGTCTGATGGTTGCTGTAACTGACCGAGAACATTCACCTCGGTTTCCTGAACGACATTGTGCCGGCTATCTTTGAGTTGGATCTTGTAGCTGTCGCTATCCTTATTGGCGATGATTGTAGCGGTTGCACCAGGGCCATAGCGTTTCAGGGCATTGGCTCGCGCAAGGGTACGGATCTCCTCCATGGAATAGCTTTTTCCCATATTGCTGTGGGCCCAGTCGTGACGGTTTCGGTCATCATAATCATTGCCTGCCAGCGTATAGATGGGTGCCAGGCTGATCACTGCCGCCACCGAGATGGCGGCAAATGGGTGGCGCTTAATGGCGCTGGATAGGGTCACGGTCAATATTCTCCTTTACCGGATATGTCATGATGGCGGGCCTTCAACGGTCCATAGGGTTGGCAGTCGGCGCCCGTTCAAGGGATACAGTTAACCTTGGCCTTGTCGCTAAAGTTTGTCGGGCTGCGGGTAATTTTGTCGCAAATTGTCGCAGGCAAGAGTGTGGCGACAGGCTGCGACACATTCGGCTCCCATACTGTCTCTTTCGGGCCTTATACTTTTCCAACAAGTCGGACGTGCCAAAGAGAATGATGAACGAGGATCAGAACCCGCAGATCCTGGTGGTTGATGATCACCGGGAGATTCGAGACCTTTTGGGTCGGTACCTGAGCGATCACGGTTTTAGGGTGGTGTTGGCTGGCGATGGCGCAGCCATGAAAAATCAGCTCCGAAACCACCGCATCAGTCTTGTCTTGCTGGACATTATGATGCCAGGGGACGATGGACTGGTGCTTTGCCGGTTCCTGAGAGAGCACACATCACTACCGGTGATTCTTTTGACTGCCATGGGTGAAGACACGGACAAGATTATCGGGCTGGAAATGGGGGCCGATGACTATGTCACCAAACCGTTTAACCCGCGAGAGGTATTGGCGAGAATCAAGTCTGTTCTTCGGCGGGTGGAGGCACTTCCGCCCAGAAGGGGCGAAGTGTCTGGTCAGCAACTGGCGTTTAATGGCTGGCACCTCGATGTTGACCGCCGACGCCTGACCGATCCGGACGGCGTCGAGGTGGCCCTCAGCACCGCAGAATTCAACCTTCTTCTGGTGTTCCTGAACCATGCCGGCCGGGTTCTCTCCCGCGATCGCCTGCTGGATCTCGCGGAAGGTCGTGAGGCTTCGCCATTCGAGCGAAGTATTGACAATCGGGTGAGTCGACTTCGCCGCAAGCTGGAAAAAGATCCGCGTAACCCCGAGTTGATCAAGACGGTCTGGGGTGGAGGTTATCAGTGGACCGCATCCGTGGAGGCTGGCTGACATGGGATTGCTGCCCCGCCGCGCGGCTAGTCAACTGGTAGTGCTGGTCATCGTCATGATGCTCGCGGCCCAGGGTATTACTTTCTGGATCATGGTGAATGAACGCCAGGGGGCGCTGCAGACCGCAGGGCTCAACACTCTGTTGAATCGGGTTGGCAATGCGTATTCACTGGTGGATGTCATGGCGCCTGAGGACCGGGAGCGCGCGCTGGTGGCACTTGAGGATCCCATGCTGACACTTTCGAGTGACAGTGTCCCGGCGCTTCCCACCGATGTTTCGACGCCTTTTTCTGAGTGGTTACTGTCTGAGGGACCGCTGGCCAACCTAGTTCCGGGGAGCGAAGCCCTCCATACGAGGATTCTGGTGGATGATGACCGCTGTGAAAGAGGTGAGGACGATGACCATGAGCATGACGAGCATCATTACCGAGGCGGGGACCTGATCGATGAGTATCACGAGGACTGGCGCAAGCGCATGCGGAAAATGGATTGTCCCCCAGTGCTTGAACTCTCTCTCGAACTGGCCGATGGCGAATGGCTGAATGCGGTTGCGAGCCCGCCGCAACCGTCCTGGCTCTGGCTAAAGGCGGCGCTGATGGGCGCAGGAATAACGGCAATCCTTCTGGTTTCGGCGGTGTTGTTTGCCATTCGCTATATCCTTGCACCGGTTCGCCGGTTGAGGGAGGCCGCCCAGGCATTCTCCCGGGGTAACCCGAGGCAGTTGCCCGAACAGGGCCCGGACGATATCCGGGATGTTATCCGTGCCTTTAACCATATGCAGGTTCAGGTGGGTCGTTCCCAGGACGAAAAAGCGCGCCTGCTGGCTGCACTGGCTCATGATCTGCGAACACCGGTGACCGCGATGCGGTTGCGGGTTGAAATGCTGCCGGAGGGGGAGGACCGAAACCGCTTATTGGAGAATCTGGCGGAGATGCAAAGCCTGGCGGAAGATACCCTGGAATTTATTCGTGGCAGCGCCTCGGAATCCGGTCGACGTTACGATCTCAGCGCTCTGCTGGAAAGCCTTTGTGACGATCTCGCCGAAATTGGCATGCCGGTTAGCTGCAACGAACTTCCCCGTTGCGTTCTGGTCGGCCGCCCCGAAGCTGTGCGCAGGGCTATTCGGAACCTTATTGAGAATGCCGTTAAATATGGAGAGCAGGCAGATGTCTCTCTGTCGACCGAGTCTGGCTGGGTGTCGATTACCATTGCCGATCACGGGCCGGGCATTCCCGGCGAGCTTCGTGAAAAGGTCTTTGAGCCCTTCTTCCGGGTGGAAGCGTCCCGCAGCCGGGAGAGCGGAGGAGCCGGACTCGGTCTGGCGATTGCCCGGACGCTGATATTGGGGATGGGCGGCAGTATCTCCATTAACGATCGGAAGGGCGGGCAGGGAGCTATCGTCACGGTTCGATTGCCATCCGGGCAGTAACCTGGACAGTTACACTCTGTATACAAAATACGCAGTACCCTCGATGATATTTTTCCTCGGTCTTCTGTAGCATCGCGCTCCTTTGCCAAGGGCCGGAGTATCCGGCCGTTCCCTGGAACAGACAGAAGACATTCCTGCCATGAAAAATCTGACGATACAGACTCGAGTGCTGTTGCTGGCGCTGGTGCCGGTGATTGTGCTCACTGCGTTCCTGACCACCTATAACCTGAATCAGGCCCGAGAAATTGGTGATGGCGCGGTGGCCAGCTTTTCCTCCGATATGGAGGAGAGTAAGCGTCAGGAGCTAAAAAACTATCTGGAGCTGGCTCGTACCTCAATTGCCCACCTTTACAGTCAGCCGGGATCAGCTGATAACCCTGATATTCGTGAGCAGGCCTGGGAAATTCTGCGCCAGCTGCGCTTTAACGATTCTGACAATGCCGGTTACATGTTCGCCTATGACACCAACGGCGTGAATGTCATGCATGGTGTAAAGCCTTCCCTGGAAGGCAAGAACCTCTGGGATTTTCAGGATCCCAATGGCACTTATCTGATTCGCGAACTTGTAAAAGCGGCACGCAGCGGCGGTGGCTACGTTTCCTATGGGTGGCAGAATAGCGACACCGGTAAAGTAGCGCCTAAGCTTGGTTACGCCGAAATGCTGCCGAAATGGAACGTCATGATCGGTACAGGGTTCTGGGTAGATGGTCTGGAAAACCAGGTTAATGCTATGGATAGCAAAGTAGGGGAGGCGCTTTCCGACGCGGTGATCGGCTCAGTCACGACCTCGCTGATTGCATTGGCGATCATCGTATTTCTGGCTCTGATCGTCGTGCGCAGCATTATCCGGCCGCTGAAATCGGCAGTGACTGCCATGAACGACATTGCGAGCGGCGATGGCGACCTGACACGTCGGCTGGAAATGGACGGCAAGGACGAGCTTAGCCAACTGGCTACCGCGTTTAACAGTTTTGCCGATCAGGTGCACGGGTTGGTGGAACGGGTTCTTTCCTCCACACGCACGCTCAATGAAGCCTCTGAAGAGCTGAACCAGATAATGGGCGAGGCAGAGCAAGGCGTGGAGCGTCAGAAGTCCGAGAGCGACCAGGTGGCGACTGCCATGAATGAGATGACGGCCGCGGCCCAGGAAGTCGCCAACAATGCCAGCGAAGCCTCTGATGCCGCAGACCACGCCAATGTCCAGGTATGCGACGCCCAGGGTATGGTGCATCAATCCATCGAAGTGATTGGCGGCCTTTCCGAACAGGTGGAAGAGGGCGTTAAGGTTATTGAGAAGCTTGGGGCGGATTCCCGCAAGATCGACAACGTTCTGGAAGTTATCAGGGAAATTGCCGATCAGACGAACCTGCTGGCCCTGAATGCAGCCATCGAGGCGGCCAGGGCTGGTGAGGCGGGCCGGGGTTTCGCGGTGGTCGCGGATGAAGTTCGTACCCTGGCGAGCCGGACGCAAAAGAGTACCCAGGAAATTCAGGACACGATTGAGAGGTTACAGGCGGGTGCCGGCAACGCGGTAAAGCTGATTGGTGCGATCAATGAACGCAGTGAGGCCACTGTTGTGGAGACACGTCAGGTGAGCGATGCTCTGCAGCGGATCAATAAGGCTGTGGGAACTATTAATGAGATGAACACCCAGATCGCCAGTGCCGCCGAAGAGCAGACCAGCGTCTCCGAAACCATCAACGAGAATGTTCACGAAATCGTTGCCATAACTGAACAGACCTCCCAGGGAACACGTCGGGCGGGGATTGCTACCCAGCGACTGAAAACCCTGGCGGCAGAGATGTCGGAACAGGTGGGTCGTTATCGCGTGTAACTGACAGGCCGACACAAAAAACCGGGGTTCTCACCCCGGTTTTTTGTGTCGGCATCAGAGGTTGGCTTCAGCGAATTCCGCCAGAACCGAACGTGGCACGCCCTGCAAGTGGATGTGCGCGCCATGCCGAAAGCTCTTGAAGCGTTCGGTCATGTAGGTCAGGCCGGAACTCAAGGCGCTCAGGTACGGTGTGTCGATCTGGGCCAGGTTGCCCAGACAGATTACCTTGGAGCCATTACCGGCTCGGGTAATGATGGTCTTGATCTGATGCGGGGTCAGGTTCTGGGACTCGTCAATGATGATCAGGCTGTGCTGGAAACTGCGCCCGCGGATATAGTTCATGGACTTGAAGTGCAACGGGACCTTGCTGAGGATGTAGTCAACGCTGGCGGTCATGTTCTCATCGTCCTCGTGGAGCGCTTCGAGGTTGTCGACAATAGCGCCCAGCCACGGCTCCATCTTCTCGGCTTCGGTCCCGGGCAGGAAGCCGATATCCTCGTCCAGTCCCTGGGTGGAGCGAGTCGCGATGATGCGCTTGTACAGCTTGCTGGCGACAGTCATCTCGATACAGGCGGCGAGGGCCAGAATGGTTTTACCGGACCCTGCGGAACCCGTCAGGTTAACCAGGTGGACGTCGGGATCCAGCAACAGGTTGAGGGCCAGGGCCTGATAGATATCCCGCGGCACGAGCCCCCACACTTCCTCGTTCATCAGATCGTGCTGATGCAGGTCCCGGATCACAATCTGGGTGTCCGAGAGATCTGAAACCTTTCCGACAAAACCTTGTTGATCAATGACAAACTCGTTGATGTTGAGCCTCGCCAGCTCACCCTCGCGCTTGAGGATGTGTTCGGTAATACCTTCCCGTTGTACGGTTTCGACTTTTTCAATGGTGTCCCAGAAGGAGTTTGGAAATTCCCGATAACCCTTGGGCAACAGGTCGATGTCATCAATCAGCTGATCGTTATGGTAGTCCTGTGCTTCAACCCCGAAGCCGCGCGCCTTGAGGCGCATGTTGATGTCCTTGCTCACCAGGATGATGTCCCGGGCTTTGTGCTTGTTCTGGAGGGCCGCCAGGGTATTGATGATCTTGTTGTCGTTCAGATGTTCGGGCAGTGAGTGGGAGTTCAAATGCTCCGTGCTCATCAAGATAAGCAGCTTGCCCAGGGGGGCTGCTTTATTTCCCCGAACGATGGGAACGCCTTTTTCGATGTCCTTGGGAGTTGCATCACCCAGCAGCTTGTCGATGTTGCGGATGGCCTGGCGACAATCCGCTGCCACCGCCTGTTTGCCGGATTTCAGGCTATCGAGTTCTTCGAGGACCGTCATCGGGATGATGACATCGTGTTCTTCAAAGTTCAGGAGGGCGTTGGGGTCGTGGATCAGGACGTTGGTGTCGAGGACATACATCTTTTTGCGAGCTTGCGGTGCTCTGGGCATAGGGGGCGCTACCTCTCTGGTGGCTCAGTCGTTTAGGGCGCAGCGTTGCGTGAGTTCCTTTTCCGAAATCAGTTTCAGCATATCGTAAGTTGTTATGATACCGGTAATTTTTGAGCCTTTCGTGACGAAGATCCGGTGCAGGTGCTCGCGCATCATGATATTGGCAATGTCGCGCACAGGGGTCTGTTCGTCAACCGATAAAACGCTGGGCGTCATAATGTCCCGGACTTCCACCGGGACCTTGCCCATTTCTTCGAAGATCACCATTCGCAGGCGGCGGGCTTCCTGCTCTTCTTCCGGGGTGAGCAGGGCGTCGGGTTCGGACCTGTTGGCGTTCCAGCGGAATTCGGTGATGTCTTTGAGTGTCGCAATCCCGACGATATCGCCGTTCTCATCGGTAACCGGGCTGCCGGTAATTTCGTTGTCTGTGAGAAATCGGGCGAGCCTGTCCATGGTCCAGGACTGAGGTACTGCCTTGATACTTGGAGTCATGATCTCGAATGCGAGAACCGTCATTTGGCTGGGCCTGTCTCTGGGGTTCCTTTTGCTAAAGCTTAACGCGTCCTCCGGGACACGTCATCCCCTCAGCCGTCTGAAAGGCGCACATCGATAAGGTGGCCATCCGCATCGTACACAAGTCTGAACCCCTGATAAGGTTCTGTTGCAGCAACCTTCTCAAGTGCCTGAAGCGAACGGACTGGAATGTCCACCAGTAACGAATTAACCAGCCAGCCGGGCAGCGCGCCATTGGGGTCGGTATGCTGAACCCAGATCATACGGGTTTGATCGCCCTCGGGGATAAAACGGTAAAGTGTGTCTGAACGGTCTACCCGGACACGGTTATCATTCTCGGCCCGCTGGTTAGGCGTCGCATTCAGATCCATAATGATTTCGCCGGACGTTTCGTCGCCATAGGTCCGGATTCGGAGCACGTAATCCCGGTCAGTCACCGGCCAGGGCATATCATTCACGGAATAGGCGTAACGGTCGTGAAAGCTGCCCTTGCCAAAGGCATAGGACTCGGTGCAGTTGTACACCCACTCAACACAGGACCGGGGGTTGACCATCACCGCCATCAGGTTTCCGATGGGTACATCCAGCAGCGCTACTGCTTTGAATGCCTTGAAACTGGATTGGTCCTGGTCGATTGTGTAAACGCGGATATTTTCTTCTTCCTTGTGCAGGCTCCAGCCTTCGGCATCCTCCGCGGGTAATTCTGCCCGTGCATTGGCCGCTGCGAGGGCGGTGACCAACAGGGCGCATATCGCGGCGCTGATGGCTGGGGCCCAGCCCGTAAAGCGGTGGGCTCCGGTCTTTCTCATAAGGTACACTTCCTTGACGATGGTGGCCGGAGTCTAGCATGAGGCTGTGACCAGCATGGCTGCGGAAGCAAGGGATTGTGAACCAGGTAACTCCTCGGGTGACCGGACCTGTTAATTCGCCTGAACTGACGAACCTATGACAATAAAAAAGCTGATCGACGAAAACGGGAAAATCTCCGCTGGCGTTATTGAGGAGCCTGTAGAGGAGATTAATTACCTGGACTATGACCTGAGAACGGTGATGGACCGGCCACGCTCACGCCTTGCGCGCCGGTGGCGTTTTAACCAGTTCCAGTTCGTGAGCGCTATGGGGCCGGGCTGGGTATTCGGCATGGCGCTTGTGGATCTGAACCTGGTCGGAAACGGTTTTTTCTATCTGTACGATTTTGAAACCGGCACGATGCTGGAGGAATCTTATCTCCGGCCATTCGCTTTTGGTACCGAGATTGAGCCCAGGCCTGAGCACGGCACGGCATCGTTCGACAAGGGTGAGGTTTCACTGCGAATCACTGCCGGGGTTGGTGGCCGTAATATCACCGTTTCTGCACCGGGAGGCATAAGGGTAGACCTGGAACTGAAAGGGGATAATGATCCTCTAAGGCTGGTCTGCCCTGCGGGTTATAATGGTTGGGTATTTACCCGGAAATCGGCCGGAATGTCGGTTGAGGGGGAAGTCCGCTGGAATCACCGGATCTGGCGCTGTGACGAGAATACCCGTGGCACGATCGACTGGACATGCGGTTTTATGCGCCGAGAGACAGCCTGGAACTGGGCCTGCCTGGCCGGCAAACTCGCTGACGGGCGCTCGCTGGGACTGAACCTGGCAGCGGGCGTGAACGAAACCGGGATGACGGAAAACGCGCTGTGGCTGGAGGGGCAGTGTATCAGGCTGGGCGCAGCCCGCTTCGTGTTTGATCGGTACCGCCCGGGCGGGGATTGGCACGTAAGCACGGAGGATGGGCGGGTCGATCTTCAGTTCGTACCCGCTGGCGTGCGAAAGGAAAAGCTGAATGTATTGGTGCTCGCGTCCAATTTCCGTCAGTTTGTCGGCACCTTCCGTGGACACGTTACGGACGAGGCGGGCAAAAAAATCCCCGTAGAGGGCCTACGGGGATTGATGGAAGATCATTTCGCTCGCTGGTAGGTCATGCCTGGCTGCCACCCGCTCCCTTGTCAGCGCTCCGGGAGGGTGACGTTCAGCTCGAGGACCGAGCAACTCTCGTTGCGGTCGACCTCCACCTGCACCATGTCGTCGCTGATCTGAACGTATTTGCGAATCACTTCCAGCAGCTCCTGCTGGAGTTGCGGCAGGTAGTCGGGTTGCTCGCGCTGACCGCGTTCGTGGGCCACGATGATCTGCAATCGTTCCTTGGCAACGCTTGCGGTGTTGGTTTTCTTGCCCTTGAAGTAGTCTAGGAAACTCATCCGTCAGCCTCCCTTGAACATCCGTGAGAAAAATCCTTTCTTCTGAGCGGTCATGAACCGGTGTTCCCGGTCTTCGCCCAGCAGTCGTGCGACCGCGTCGTCATAGGCCTGGCCGGCATCACTGTCTTCCTCCAGAATGACCGGAAGGCCCTGGTTGGAGGCGTTCAGTACCACCTGACTTTCGGGAATGACGCCCAGCAGGGGGATTGCGAGGATTTCTTCAACGTCACTGACCGAGAGCATTTCACCTTTCTCGACCCGACCAGGGTTGTAACGGGTCAGCAGCAGATGCTCCCTGACCGGGTCCTGTCCCATTTCCGCCCTGCGGGATTTACTCTGCAAAATGCCCAGAATCCGGTCGGAGTCCCGCACGGAAGATACTTCCGGGTTGGTGACAACAATGGCTTCGTCCGCGTAATACAGAGCCATTAGTGCTCCGTGCTCGATACCCGCGGGCGAGTCACAGACAATATAGTCGAAGGTTTCGGAAAGCTCATTGATGACCTTTTCGACGCCTTCTTTGGTGAGTGCTTCTTTCTCGCGGGTCTGAGAAGCGGGGAGTATGTACAGGGTATCAACCCGCTTGTCGCGGATGAGCGCCTGGTTAAGAGACGCCTCACCCTGGATGACGTTAACGAAGTCATAGACCACCCGTCGTTCACAGTTCATGATCAGGTCCAGGTTACGCAGACCTACGTCAAAATCGATCACAACGGTTTTGTGCCCGCGCTTGGCAAGGCCCGTGCTGATTGAGGCGCTGGTGGTGGTTTTGCCAACGCCGCCTTTTCCTGAGGTAACGACAATAATTCTAGCCAAGGTTACATTCCTGTTTCGCGGTGGATTCGTCGTGTCTGCCGAATTGTCCGGTCAATTTTTTGTGTTCAGGCTGAACATCAGGCCTTGTCCAGTGGTGTCACCACCAGCAGGTCATCCCTGAGCTGGATCTGCACAGCGCTTTTCCAGCCATTGTCCTGAAGATCTTCGGAGATTTTATAGTGTCCGGCGATGGACACAAGCTCTGCTTCAAGAGACTGGCAAAAGATTCGGGCGGATTCCGCGCCATGGATACCCGCAAGGGCCCGACCACGCAACGGCCCGTATACATGAATATTGCCAGCTGCCAGTACTTCAGCACCGGCTTGTACCGGTGCCAGGATAATGAGGTCTCCATCCGGCGCGTGAATCTGCTGGCCAGAGCGGACTGGTTGATTGATAACCTTTGCCGGTGCCGGCTCCTTGGTGCCTGTGGCTGCAGGCTGTTCTGCGGCAGATGTATTCTGAGGGGGCGCTGCTTCAACATCGGGCTCAGGTTCGCGCTGACGGTTGCCTGGAAGAAGGGCCAGCGCCGCGCCCCTTGCCAACCTGCGTTGGTCATCGTTGCCGCCACGAACACCCACCACATGGATATTGTGGCGGCGGCAGGTACCTATAATTTTGAAGAAATCCAGTTCGCTGTCGAGACCTTCGTATTTCTCCAGGCTGATGATGATAGGAATATCCTTGAAAAAACCCGGTGCCTGGCTGATCTTGTCCCTGAGAGTCTCTTCGAATTCCTCATTTTCAAAGTAGTAGAGTTCCAGCGCCGTCATTGAGACGCTGGCGCTTTTCAACTGAAACCCCTGTTTTACCCCGGAGGTGGCGGTATCGGTCATGAATGGTTCTCTTCCATGGTGTTGGGCGTTGAGCGCGGCCGCAGCGGCTCATCTTCAAATTTGATGCCAGACCAGCCGGTACTGATAAACTGACGAATATTGCCATGGCTGTCACCGGCCGGGTCATCCATAACCTGGGCATAATGCTGGGCAAAGAGCCTGAGCGTATCAGCCTCTGGCAAATTGCAATAGCGACCGAGGGCAAAGACCTTGCAGGAGCCTGCGTTTTCGCCGGCTTCATTGCGGAGCGGTCCGTTCTGGAAAGCGGTGGGCTGGTATTCAAAGTGGCGCTCAACAAGTGCCAGGGTGTCGTCGAAATCCCCATGCCCCGCCCCAAGTGCTGCCAGGTGAATCCGAACCGCCTCGTTCGCGTTCATTATTTATGGTCCTGCTTGGGGCCTGTCTGGTGAAGGGATTTCCACTCTTCGTAGGGCATACCATAGATCTCCTCCCGGGCATCCGGGTCCGAGATCTCAAAACCTCGTTGTTCGGCTTCCGCGCGATACCACTTGGACAGACAGTTGCGGCAGAAACCCGCCAGATTCATCAAGTCAATGTTCTGAACATCATTGTTGTCCCGCAGATGTTGCACGAGACGGCGAAAGGCTGCTGCTTCGATTTCGTTGCGGTCGGATTCGGGAATAGGGTTGCTCATAGGGCCTCGCGATGGTTTCCGGTCGTTGTCATTGGAGTTCCTGACATTCTCTGCATGTTAGCTTAAGATACAAGGCTGTATAAATGTACAGAAAGTTAACGTGAGCCCTTCGACTATGCCCCAGCGCAAGATAATCCATGTGGATTGTGACTGCTTCTATGCGGCGGTTGAAATGCGTGACGATCCCACCTTGCGGGATGTGCCTCTGGCAGTAGGCGGTGCCGGTGGTCGCGGAGTGGTCACCACCTGCAACTACAAGGCGCGGGCATTCGGTGTGCGATCGGCCATGCCGGGGAGTGAGGCGCGCAGGCTTTGCCCGGGGCTGGTAACGGTGCCGACGGACATGGCTCGTTACCGGACCGCGTCGCAACAGGTTATGACCATATTGCGGGAGCTGACGGATCTCGTGGAGCCGTTATCCCTGGATGAGGCCTTTCTGGACGTTTCTGATATCACCGATCACAAGGGCAGTGCGACGCTCATGGCCCGTTACCTGCGCGAGCGGGTCAAGCGGGAGGTCGGTATCACAATTTCAGCGGGTGTTGCTCCCAACAAGTTCCTTGCAAAGATTGCCAGCGACTGGGAAAAACCGGACGGCCTATTCGTTATCCGGCCGGAAGATGTGAGTGGTTTTATCCGTGGCTTGCCGGTGGAAAAACTGTTCGGGGTAGGACAGGTGACTGCGTCCAGGTTGCACCAGATGGGAGTGGATACCTGTGGGGACCTGCAGGCCGTCGGACCGGAAGTGTTGACGGACCGTTTCGGTAAACAGGGATATCGGCTCCATGAGATGGCCCACGGCCGGGACGAGCGTCCGGTTGTGGTCACCCGGATTGCCAAGTCGGTCAGCGTCGAGCGCACCTTCTCCCAGGACCTGCCTGACCGCTCTGCCTGTGAAACGGTTATGGCCTCGCTTGTGGCTGACCTCAATCTCCGGTTATCCAGAAAGGCTCGCCAGAAACCGATCCACAAACTGTTTATCAAGATCCGTTACAGTGATTTCTCGACCCACACCCTGGAGCGTGTCCGGGAACAGATCAAAGAGCCGGGTCTGGAGGATTATCTGCCGCTGTTCAAGGAGTTGGTCGGGGAGAAAGACCGGCCAGTGCGTCTGCTGGGCATGGGGGTGCGCTTCCGAAATGACGATGCGCCCGTCACTCAGCTGCGTCTTTTTGACTGAGGTCTAAATGGGGAACAGGTCCTTAAAACCACTGAACAGGTACAGGGTTGAAAGGAAACCCATCAGTCCGCCTATTAATGCACCAGCCGCGACGTCCGTCGGGTAGTGGAGGCCGAGCACAACACGGGAGGCGGCGACGCTAAGCGTAAATGGCAGGATCAGCAGTGCAAGGCCGGGCATGGAGATAAACAGCATGATCTGGAAACAGGCCGCGTGCAGGGTGTGTCCCGAGGGAAAGCTATAACGGTCCAGTGGCGGAATACCACAGTTGATTGAGGGAAACGAAATGAACGGTCGCTCCCGGATGAGCCGGCGCTTCAGGGCTTTGTAGGTCAGAGTGCAGGCCAGGCCGGTTAGTGTCATCAACAAGGCCAGCGCGGGGCCCTGTGACGGGTAAATAAAGGGGATGGTAAGGATCAGCGCATACCAGAACCAGCCATCGCCGAGTCGGCTCACCAGCTGAAAATAACCAAGCACGGGGCGAAACCTTGCTGCTCGGTTAACAGACTGGCAGAACGCGAATTCACGTTGGTCTACCAGTTCAAAGAAGCGAGATGCTTTGCTTGTTGATGGCATGGTATCCGGCCTTTGCAGGTTGGTTGAAAACCAGTTGCTCGAATTGTTCGATTTGTGAGTGCCAACTCAGGTCCAGGGCATCCAGTCGCGCCTGGGCGCGAATGCGGTTCAGAAGTGTGGGCTGGTCAGCCAGTCGGAGAGCGTTGTCCACAAACCCTTCGTCAGACTCCATGGCCGCTTTCATGCCATTTTCCTCATGGCGTATATGTTCACTGGCCGCCGCGTCGTTAAAGGCGACGACGGCCAGGCCACTTGCCATGGCCTCAAGGACAACGTTGCCGAAGGTGTCCGTCTTGCTGGGAAACAGGAACAGATCACCGGAGGCATAATGGCGGGCAAGGTCTTCTCCTCGCTGGGTGCCGCAGAAGATGTAGTCCGGATGCCGCTCGGCCAGGTGTTTACGCAGAGGGCCATCGCCGACCAGGATGAATCTGGTCTGCGGGTGCAGGCCCCGAATGCGTTCATAGCAGGCCACGGCCATGCGCAGGTTTTTCTCAGGCGCAAGACGTCCGACATAGAGCACGGCGCGTTCGTTGGCGTTTAGTCCCCACCGCTCTCTGAGCGACTCATCCCGTTTGTGCGGAGTAAAGCGGCTGCAGTCTACGCCGCGGCTCCAGAGGCCAGATGCGGGAATGCCCATCTCTGCGGTGGTCTTCTGCATTTTCCGGGTAGGAACGAGAGTGATGGCCGTGCGATTGTGGAACCACCTGCCATAAGCACACAGGAGCTTTTCCAGGATGCTCACACCGTAATACCGGCTGTATCGGTGAAAGTTGGTGTGGAACCCTGAGCTGACCGGCAGTCCCATCCGGCGGGCCGCCGAAACTGCCGCAAGGCCCAGTGGGCCTTGGGTCGCAACGTAAACGGCGTCCGGCCGGTCCGTCTTCCAAAGCTGTCGGAGTTTGCCGCTACGGGCCAGTCCGAAACGCAGGTCGGCGTAACCGGGCAGGGGTAGGCCGGTAACGACATGTTCCTGTGTAAAGAGCGCATCTCCGGCGCTGGCGACGGCACCTTCTCTCTCATGGCGCTGGCGCGGACGTATAACGGTGACACGGTATCCGCGCTGCATCAGCCCCTGGCATAGGTGCCGCAGGGTGTTTGCCACGCCATTGATTTCCGGCGGAAAAGTCTCGGAAACAATGGTAATGTGTTGGTGGCGCCGGTTGGCCTGCATGGTCTCGGTCACGGTGTTTCCTGTGGTTCCTTTGACATGCCCCTACTATGAAAACGGGTTATGACAGTTATGCGACACATCCGTGACATTCCCTTTACCTGTGCAAAATTTGATACGGAGACAATATGCAAACGCGAAAGCTGGGAAATACCGACATTGATGTCAGTCTGATCTGCCTGGGCACGATGACCTGGGGTGAGCAAAACACCGAGCAGGAAGCTTTTGAGCAACTGGATTATGCAACGTCCCGAGGCGTGAACTTTATTGATGCCGCAGAGATGTATCCGGTACCACCGAAGGCCGAAACCCAGGGACTCACTGAAACCTATCTGGGTAATTGGCTGGCTAATCGTGGCCGGAGGGACGATCTGGTTATCGCCTCCAAGGTGGCAGGGCCGGGCAACGGACTAAGTTACCTCCGCAATGGCCCCCGATTGACACGGTCGCATATTCGCCAGGCTTGTGATGACAGTCTCAAGAGGCTTCAAACCGACTATATCGATCTGTACCAGGTGCATTGGCCGGATCGCAATGCCAACTTTTTTGGCAAGCTTGCGTATGAGCATAATCCGGACGAGGCATTTACGCCGATTGAGGAGACGCTGGCTGCGCTCACTGAACTGGTAAAAGAAGGCAAGGTTCGACATATAGGCCTGTCCAACGAGACGCCCTGGGGAACCATGGAGTATCTGCGGCTGGCCCGCGAAATGGGTTGGTCTCGTGTGGTGAGTGTCCAGAACCCCTATAACCTTCTGAACCGCTCGTTTGAGGTGGGGATGGCGGAGATTGCACATCGCGAGCACGCCGGGCTGCTGGCCTATTCACCACTTGCTTTTGGCATGCTTTCGGGTAAGTACCTGGGCGACAAGTGGCCAGAGAAGGGCCGTTTGACACTGTATGAGCGATTCAGCCGTTATACCAGCGAGCGCGCCGCCGACGCCACCAGGGCCTATGTTGAGTTGGCCCGCAAGCACGAGCTCTCGCCGGTCCAGATGGCGCTGGCATACGTGAACAGTCGCAGCTTTGTGACCAGCAACATTGTTGGTGCAACGACCATGGATCAGCTGCGCGAAAACATGGGCTCGGCGGATCTGGCTTTGAGTGCTGAAGTGGTGGACGCTATCGATGCGATTCATCAGGAGTTCACCTATCCCTGTCCCTGAGGTTTGAGGACTTTACGGCGCACCGCCAGTCGCGAGGGCTGGCGGGTTGTCCTGCCCGCCGGATTACAAACTGAAACGTCCGGGATTATTATTTGACAAAAAGCTGGTCATCCAGCGACAAAAAAACGGCGCATATGTGTGCGGATTCACATCTTTTCCCGCTTTGATCATTAGACTTTAGCCATAGGTATCCGTAAAATCCTGCTCCGGTTAAAGGGTCTTTGAAGTGTCATGATTATTCGCATCTTTGTCGTATTGCTCGCTCTCAACATGGTCGCTTTCGTTGTTCGCGCCGAAGCCGCCGAGCACGTGTTTGCTGGCATGGGCGAAACCATCACGACTGAAGATCTCTACGAACTGCAGGAGCGGATGTCCGGAGACTTCGAAGACGACAGCTCTGACGCTTTCAGTGCAATCGGTTCGCGTCTTCTGACGCTGACTCTGTCCCGTTCGGATAAAGGTGGCAAACATTACGCGTCCGAACCTGCCCAGCCCGATCACGGTATTGCCCTTCTCAACGAAGGCGCCTGTCTCAACCTGAAGTGGAATTTCTGACTCCCTTTCAGTCCTCGTATTTCCTCTCTGTTATAACCTCTCTGATTCATGACATGGCGCATTGCCAGTGCACTTGTGTCGTGTGATCATCGACCGCATTGATAGCCAGAAAGACCAATAAGGAGCTTGGTAATGGCAGTACGAAGTGGTCGTCGGATAAATGATGCGGACGCGTGTGTCGACGAGGTCATTCGTCGCGTTGGAAAGACCATCAGGCTTGGGTTGCCGCTGGGGCTGGGAAAGCCGGTCCGGTTCGTCAACGCCTTATACCAGCGGGCCAAGGATGATCCTGAGATTGAGCTTCACATAGTCACTGCTCTGTCGCTGCTGGCTCCCAAGGGAGGGTCGTCACTTGAAAAGCGTTTCATGGGCCCCTTTGTCGAGCGGCTCTACGGTCGGATTCCTGAGCTGGCTTACGCTCGTGATGTATCGGGCAACCGCCTTCCGAAAAACGTCGTGGTTTCGGAGTTCTTTTTTAAGGCGGGCAGCTATCTGAACAATACGTCACAGCAGCGCCATTACGTGAGCAGCAATTACACGCACGCCGTTCGCGATCTGATGGGGCAGGGGATCAATGTTGTTGCGCAGTTGGTGTCTCCGGGGGATGAGGTCAGCCAGCCCGGCCTGATCAGCCTCAGCTGCAACCCCGATCTTTCCCTGGACTTGTTGCCGCTCATGCGGGAGCGTGAAGCCGAGGGTACACCGGTTGCTCTCGTTGCCGAGCTGAACCGCAATCTGCCCTTCATGGGCCATCACGCTGCAATCGAGGAAAATCGCTTTGATGTGGTGTTTGACCAGTCGGCCACGGATCATCCGCTTTTCTCCGCCCCGCAAATGGCGGTTAGCCCCGAGGACCACCTGATTGGCTTTTATGCCAGCGCCTTGTTAAAGGACGGCGGCACTCTGCAGGTGGGCATCGGCTCGTTGGGTGCGGCGCTGGTCCACAGTGCCATTCTTCGTCACCAGAAAAATGATGCCTGGCGCACGGTTTATGATCACTTGAAGGTTGAGGAGCATTTCCCGCTGGTAAAAACAGAAGGGGGGGCTGGCCCTTTCGAGAAGGGGCTCTATGGTTGCAGTGAGATGATGGTCGATGGTTTTCTTTACCTGATGCAGGAGGGCATTCTGCGCCGGGCAGTGTATGACCATGCAGAGCTCCAGTCACTGATTAACGAAGCAGTGATTGATGAACATGTCTCGCTGGACATGCTGGATGTGTTGCGGAAGGAAAAACTGATAGATTCTCCGCTTCGCGCCCGGGATGTCAGTTGGCTTGCGCGTTTCGGAATTCTAAAGCCGGCGGTCGAGTTCAAAGGTGGTCGATTACGGATCGGCGAGCATTCGTTCGAGGGGGACCTGGACAGTTCGGAGGCAAGAGAGGCGATTGAAACCCTGGCTCTGGGAGACAGGTTAACCGGCGGTATTGTTATGCACGGTGGTTTCTACGTTGGTCCTGAACAGTTCTATCAGGCTCTGCGGGACCTCACAGATGAGCAGCGTGACCAGATCTGCATGACCAGCGTCAATTTCATTAATCAGCTTTACGACCATCCGTTTGGCGACCAGCGCCTGAAAGTATCGCAGCGGGTGCATGGCCGGTTCGTCAACTCGGCAATGATGTACACACTCAATGGTGCTGCGGTATCGGATGGGCTGGACGATGGCCGGGTAGTCAGTGGGGTGGGTGGGCAGTATAACTTTGTTGCCATGGCCCATGAGTTGCCGGGAGCGCGATCCATACTGACCATGCGGGCGACGCACACTTCTGGCGGCAAGACCCTGTCAAATATTGTATTTAATTACGCCCATTGTACGATTCCCCGACACCTGCGCGACATCGTCATTACCGAATACGGCATTGCAGACCTTCGGGGGCAGTGTGATGAACAGGTGTACCTGCGCCTGATCCGTATTGCGGATTCCCGTTTCCAGCAGGAACTGCTCAAACAGGCGCAAAAGGCCGGCAAAGTGGACCCCGCGTTCAGATTACCGGCGGACTGGTGCAATAATAATCCCGAAGCGATTCGCCGGACTGTCTCCGTTACCGGAGACAGTGAGCTGTTTCCGGCATTCCCGTTTGGTCGCGACTTCACTGATGAGGAACTTAAGTTAGGGAAAGCCCTTAAAACCCTTAAGGCCGCAACAGCTACCCGCCGTGGTAAACTGTCGACTTTGTGGCAGGCCGTCCGGGCCCGGGACGATGAAGGCCATTACGGTGCGTTACTCGAACGTATGGGCCTGAGCAATCCCTCGGGGCTTCGGGAGAAGCTGGACCAACGGCTCGTGATTCACGGTCTGCAAATGCTCGATACACCTCCGGATACAGGAAACCCTAAAGCCTGATGGATGCTTCAAAAGCAAAACCTGACGTTTTTACCGTTCATTACGTACTGAAGAACAAGATTGGAGAGCTCGTTGATACCTCAGAGGGTAGCGAGCCGCTGCATTTTGTCTACGGCAGCCCGGAAATCATCGAGGGCATTCAAAAAGCCGTGAAAGACCGGAATGTAGGCGATTGTCTTGAGGTCACTGTGCCTCCGGCCCTGGCCTACGGTGAGCATAACCCGGAACTGATTCGTAAAGTGCCTCGCTCAATGTTTGAGGGTATTGAGAACCTGCAGGTTGGCATGAAGTTCCAGACCAATACCGGCGACGAGGCGCAGGTCGTGCAGGTTGTGGGCATTGATGGCAACCTGGTCAGGGTTGATGCGAATCATCCTCTTGCGGGCTTCACCCTGTATTTTGATCTCGAAATTGTTGGCCGGCGCGAAGCTACCGAGGATGAGGTAGCTCAGGGGCGGCCGCTGTTCTGATCGGAGGAACGTCCGGTTGGTCAAATTCCTGTCCATGAATCCGTGCCAGCCCCTCCGTTACAATGGTCTGCAGTTGCCCGGCGAGCTCTCCGGTGCGGGTGGCTGACGTTACCGGCAGCGGAGGGTGGAAAAGCACGTCTATCCTTGCTGGCGGCTGCTTCAGCATTGCTATCAAGTGAGTGTGGAATTCATCGTTTCTGATAAACGGGCTCAGATGGTCAGGGCACCCGTTTCTGCGGTAACTGATGGTGATCGGCTGAACCGGAAGGCCTGAATCTGCAGCTGCGCCCAGGAGCAACCCGTGGAACGGCAGTACGGTCAAGCCTGCGCTGGTTGTGCCTTCCGGAAAGACAAGTACCGATTCACCGCCTTTCAGTTTTTCCGAGATGTCTTTTCGGATCCGTCTTGCCTGACCTCCTCCACGCTTTATGAACAGGGTTCCGGCCTGTTGGGCCAGCCAGCCTATTACGGGCCACTGACCAACTTCGGCTTTAGACAGGAAACGTATCGGTGTAAGGCTGCCGAGAATGGGAATGTCTGACCAGCTGATGTGGTTGCTCGCATAAAGCACGTTGTGCTCTGGTGGAGCGCCATGAACGTGAATGTCCAGGCCAAGGCAGCGGCAAGCCCAGCGGAAGCAGGCGCGAGCCCAGGGTGTGCGGTCAATCTGCTTGCGAGTCAGAAAATCGGCAATCAGGAGCGTTGCGGCCAACATGACTGTCGCTGCCAGAAACAGCCCAAATGCCGTTAATCTGAATGTCAGTCTGAACCATGCCATAACTGGCCTCCGTGAACCGTTCTCTTCAGGCTACCTTACCCATGAAATGGCGGCTGTAACGGGCGGCCAGCTTGTTCACTTCCAGAAGAACCAGCAAATCTGCACAGCGGAATTCCGGATCCCAACAGGGTTGCCCGCAAACCCTGGCGCCGAGCCGCATGTAAGCTTTGATCAGCGGAGGGACATCCACGGGGCGCTCAGTTTCAGGGATGCGGGTCAGGTGCGGCAGTTCCCGCCGGGGGGTTACGCGGAATTGTTCTTCGGCCAGGTAGTCCCGTTGGAGCTGGTTGGCAATGCGCCATGCCTTGAGGCCGCCATCAGACATACTGATACTCGCACAACCGATCAGGTAGTCCACCTGGTGTTCGACCAGATACTCAGCTACCGCAGACCATAAAAGGCTGATCGTCGCGCCATTCCGGTATTCCGGATGAACGCAGGTCCGCCCGAGCTCGGCTACGGCGCCGGTCACGTTGCCGAAAGCCGTTAGATCAAACTCACCCGCGGAATAGAAGGTGCCATTAGAGCCCAGGTCAGCCTGGTGCAGGATCCGTGTGGTCGCCACCAGTTCGCCGCTGTCGCTGTCGGTAACAACCAGGTGGTCACACACGTTATCAAAGGTGTCTGCATCAATCCCGGGCACTTCTGCCCCGAGATCACTTCCATACTCCTCTGAGAATACCCGGTAGCGCAGACGCTGAGCTTCTTCGATCAGGGATGGGCAGCGGGTGATGTCGGTTTTCAATCGGCGGGCGCTGCGCCGGGCTCTCACAGTTTGTGCGGTCATGGCTTGGTCTCTTTTGTTTCCATTTCCCGACAAGCCTATGAAGCCGGTATGACACAGAAGTGACCGAGTGGTGACGTGTCTGTGACATCGTGCAGCATTTGGGGCCAGTTCCGACGTTTGTCACAGGCTGTAACAGAGAGACGGTTCCATGTATATTTCTGAATAGCATGTATAATTGCTGTTACAGCAGGTTGCCTGTATCGTCAGGAGCAGAGTTACCTCAAACCGGAATAACAAAACCAGAGATGGATGGCGTGGAACAGACAAACGAAAGTTGGCGAATTCTCATTGTCGAGGATGACGAGCGGCTGGCAGAACTGACCCGTGAATACCTGGAAAGCAACGGGCTGCAAGTTTCCCTCGAAACCCATGGTGGTTCCGCAGTTGAACGCATTCGGAACGAGCAGCCGGACCTGGTGGTTCTGGATCTGATGTTGCCAGGCGAAGACGGCTTGTCAATTTGTCGCCGGGTGCGTCCGTTTTATTCCGGTCCCATCATTATGCTGACCGCTCGGACCGATGACCTTGATCAGGTGCTTGGCCTTGAGATGGGGGCGGATGATTACATCGGCAAGCCCGTAAAGCCCAGAGTTCTGCTGGCTCGAATTCGTGCCATGCTCCGCCGCGTTACGGAAGCTGCACAGAGTGGTGGCGAGGAAGTAAATGGTGAAGAGCCTGTTCGATTGCAGTTCAACGACCTGGTTGTGGATCGTTCGATGCGGGAAGCCTGGTTGAGTGATGAAAGCATTGACCTCACCAGTGCAGAGTTTGACTTGCTCTGGTTGCTTGCCAGCAATGCCGGGCGGGTCCTCAGCCGGGAAGAGATTTTCACGGCTCTGCGCGGCATCGAATATGATGGTCAGGACCGCTCGATTGATGTCCGGGTATCGCGGATCCGACCAAAGATTGGCGATGATCCCATTCACCCCCGCCGTATCAAGACGGTTCGTAGCAAGGGCTACCTTTTCGTTAAGGAAGCCTGACGCTTTAGCCTCTGGAGCCGGCGTGATCGACTGATCTTTCGCCGGCATTCTCTGCCAGGGTTTATGACATGCCCCTGAAGTTTTTCCTAAAGCTCTATGCCCGTCTTGCTGGCCTGACTGCGCTGGTCATTCTGCTTTGCGTGCTCCTGTTCGCCGGGGTTAACTCGGTCAGGTCGCAATTCTGGCATGAACGTTTTCCCGAACCTCTGATGCGCTGGCTCGCCGCCGATTCTGCCCCGGTTGAGCATTACCACTGGCTTGCCTCACTTTATGACTTCCGGATTTTGCATGCGGGTGAGCTTGGTCTCTCCCCGGTAATCCTGGAGCGCCTT
The DNA here is from genome assembly GCF_001854125.1 of Marinobacter salinus. NCBI lineage: Bacteria > Pseudomonadati > Pseudomonadota > Gammaproteobacteria > Pseudomonadales > Marinobacteraceae > Marinobacter > Marinobacter salinus. Next base: position 2,288,707 of record NZ_CP017715.1, on the reverse strand, counting down.
GGGTATGGTCAGGTGGTCGCCCAGGAGGGCCGGACCGGTTATCGAATGCTGATTGCAAATTATTCCGGCCAGGTGATTCAGCTGCGATTTGACGAACCGTATCGGGATGTCGCGGAGGCTATAGCGCTGATCTTTCGCTGGCACATGGACGCGTCTGCGCCCGAGGAGCGAGACAGAATTGCTTCCCGACTGTCTGACTCTTTCGATCTGACGATTCGACGCATTGATGAGTTATCGGTTCTGCCTGTCAACGAGGTGCTTGATCAAGTTGTTGACCGGGGAGCGGTTTTTTACCGGGATGATGTCGCCGCGGACGGGCATGTTCTGGTGCAACTTGCCGATGGCGAGCTCTACCGGATCGACATGCCGCCGCCCTTTGATTCGTGGTCCTGGCCCGTCATCCTCCTTCTGGTGGTTGTGCTGGGTGGCGTATTGGCAGTAGCCCTGTTTGTCGCGCTTCGGGAGGTGGACAATAACCTTCGCTCAGTGGAATCAGTGGCTGTGCGCATTGCACGGGGGGAAATGGGGGCTCGGGTCGGTGGCGGCACAGGAACCCTGATTTCCCGTCTGGCGGTATCCTTCAATGGCATGGCTGAGCATATCCAGCGGCTGGTCCAGGTGCAGCGGGAAATGATTCACGCGGTTTCCCATGAGTTGCGCACCCCCGTAGCCCGGATTCGCTTTGGTGTACAGATGATTGAGGATTGTCAGGATCAGGCCAGCCTGCAGAAGCAGCTTGACGGTATTGATGGAGATATTCAGGAGCTTGACGAGTTGATCGATGAAATCCTGACTTACGCGAGGCTGGAGCAGGGCGGTCCGGTCTTTTCGTTGAGGGAGGCATCGGTCACCGATCTTGTTCGTCAGGTAGTCTCCGAGCAGCAGATCATTCGCCCGGCATTGAACATTGATGCGGATATTGAGGAAGATTCGGAGCAGTGGGCAATGTCGGACGTGGAGCCTCGATACATTCACCGCGCAATTCAGAACCTGGTGGGTAACGCGGCCAGGTATGCATCGGGCCGGGTAGTGGTGCACTGCCATATTGATGAAGACAACTGCCGCATTGATGTGGAGGATGATGGCCCGGGTATTCCCGAACAGGATTGGGAGAAGGTGTTCACGGCTTTTGCCCGACTGGATGACAGTCGTACCCGCACGTCCGGTGGTTACGGGCTGGGCTTGTCCATCGTTCGACGGATCCTGTACTGGCACGGTGGCCAGGCTTTTGTGGGACGCAGTGATGCGCTTGGTGGCGCCCGGTTCAGTCTGGTATGGCCTCGTAAAAAGCCGGTGGAAGTTATTTTGTGAACTATGCCCGTAAGCCTAACCAGATGTAACAAAGCTGCTACAGAACCGCTACTGAATTCCGGTCCGGGCTTGGCAATAATAGAAAACGTAAGGGATGACTTTTGAGGTTGTAGTTCTTACGAACTTTCCTTGTTTCATTCGTCATTTGAGGGCCGGTTTTCCGGCCCTTTTTTTTGCCTTTCTGCTATTTTTTGCCCTGTTCGCTCTTTCTGCTTTGTTTCTACTGCTAAAATCCGGCAAAACAACCGGAGACCATCATGACCCGCTATCTGCTTGCCATTGATCAGGGGACCACCAGTTCCCGAGCCATTGTTTTTGACGAGTCCGGCAGTAGCATTGCTGTCGACCAACAGGAGTTTCATCAGTATTTCCCGCAGGATGGCTGGGTAGAACACGATGCCCTTGAGATCTGGGATAGCACTTTGTCGGTTTGCCGAAGAGCCCTTGAAAAGGCCGGTATAGAGGCGGTCGAACTTTCCGGTATCGGGATTACCAATCAGCGTGAAACCACGGTGATATGGGAAAGGAGCAGTGGCAAGCCCATTCATCATGCCATCGTCTGGCAAGACAGACGCACGGCTTCGCTGTGTACCAAGCTCAAGGCTGATGGCTATGAAGACTCGGTGGTGGAACGGACCGGGCTGCTGATCGATCCTTACTTTTCAGCGACCAAAATTGCCTGGATACTGGATAATGTTGAGGGTGCCAGGGGGCGGGCCGAGGCCGGTGAGCTCGCTTTTGGTACCGTCGACAGCTGGCTGTTGTGGAACCTTACCGGTGGCGAGTCCCATTACACGGATGCGACCAATGCCTCCCGAACAGCCCTGTTCAATATTCACGAGCAGGATTGGGATGAAACGCTTTTGGCTCTGTTCCGTGTCCCTCGTTCGTTACTGCCAGACGTGCTCGATAGTGCGGCTGATTTTGGTACAACACAGCCGGAATGGCTGGGCGCACCGGTGTTGGTTGCGGGGATTGCAGGTGATCAACATGCCGCTCTGATTGGTCAGGCCTGCTTTAAGCCCGGCATGGCCAAAAGTACATACGGTACCGGGTGCTTCCTGATTCTCAATACCGGCGACCATGCCCTCCGGTCCGAGAACCGACTGCTTACCACGATGGCTTATCGTCTGAATGGCAAGCCCAGTTACGCGATGGAGGGCAGCATTTTTGTCGCCGGCGCCGCCATGCAGTGGCTCAGAGACGGGCTGGGGCTGATTGAGCACGCCAACGAATCATCCGCTCATGCTGAAAGTGTGGGTGTCGACAATCCGGTGTATCTGGTGCCTGCGTTCACCGGTCTGGGCGCCCCCCATTGGGACCCTCATGCCCGTGGCGCCATTATGGGGCTGACACGAGATACCGGGATCGCTGAAATCGTGACCGCAGGCCTGCAATCGGTTTGTTATCAGACCAAGGATCTGGTGCGTGCCATCCAGAATGACGGTGCCCGCCTTGAGTCTTTGCGGGTCGACGGTGGCATGGTTATCAATGACTGGTTGATGCAGTTTCTCGCCGATATTCTCAATGTTACGGTCGACCGCCCCAGAGTGACCGAAACAACTGCACTGGGAGCCGCCTACCTCGCGGGGTTGCAAACGGGTGTCTTTGAGAGCCTTGAGCAGATTTCAAAGCTTTGGGAATGTGAACGACAGTTCCACCCCGCCATGGGTCCCGCACTGAGAGAGTCTCTTTATGCGGGCTGGCTTGATGCAGTGGAGCGCATCTGCAACAACTGACCCGGGATCAGGCAGTGCGCTCGAAAGCAATCAGGTGGTCCGCTTCAACACGCACGGGCACTGTCTCGCCGAGATGGAAGTCCAGATGGCTTCGGAACAGAGCTTCAAACTCGGTCTCTTCTGAGCAGCGAAACCGATAGAGGGTCGAGGTGCCCGCAAACGTTTTCTCAACCACTTTTGGGCGGAGATCGGAGTCCGGATCGTAAATGATGTCATCGGGCCGGATCAGTACATCAACCAATGTTCCGGGTGACCACCTGTAAGCCCGGTTGCCGTGAATGACCCCGAGCTCCGATTCAATCGTGTCAGGGCCCAGGGCCTTGCCCGGTACAAAGCCACCCTGGCCAACAAAGCTTGCAACGAAGCGGTTTGAAGGTTCGTGGTAAAGGTTATAGGGGACATCCCACTGCTGGATCTGTCCATCCTTGAGCACGGCGACCTGGTCGCACATGGCAAAGGCTTCCTGCTGATCGTGGGTTACAAGAATCGCACTGATGCCGAGGGTTTTCAGAATTTCCCGAACATCCAGGCTGAGCCTGCGACGCAGATCGGCATCGAGATTTGAAAAAGGTTCATCCAGCAGGATCAGTGTCGGTTCGGGGGCCAGTGCTCGTGCCAATGCAACCCGTTGCTGCTGGCCACCGGAAAGCTCGTGCGGGTAGTTGTTGGCAAGATCCTGAAGATGTACCACGTTCAGCAGTTCCATTACCTTCTGGTGCTTGTCCGCGCCGGACATCTTTCGAAGCCCGAAACCGACGTTGTCGGCAATAGTCAGATGTGGGAACAGCGCGTAGTCCTGAAAAACCATGCCTATCCGGCGTTTTTCAGGAGCAAGGGTGCGGCCAGGCAAACTGATGGCTTGGGACTGGAGGCAAATCTCGCCACTGTTAAGTGGCAGAAAACCTGCGAGGGCCCGGAGTATGGTGCTCTTGCCGCAGCCGCTGGGGCCGAGCAGGCAGCCGATGTCACCATGGCTGAGTGCGAAACTGACATCCCGAACCACGGAGTCCCCACCATAGCCACAAGACAGGTTGTTGACCTCCAGCAGCCAGTCTGTCGGAGCGATTAGGGGTCTGCTCATGGGCTCAGTCCAGGCGGTTCAGAATCAGGAATTCCAGCAAAGCCTTTTGGGCATGCAGGCGATTTTCCGCTTCGTCCCAGACCACGGACCCCGGGTGCTCCATCATGTCGACGGATATCTCCTCGCCTCGGTGGGCGGGCAGGCAGTGCATGAAAAGGGCGCCCTTGTCTGCGACGGACATTAGCTCCGGGTTAATCTGGTAGCTCCGGAACGCTTGTTCGCGTGCTTTTTGTTCGTCTTCCTGTCCCATGGACGCCCATACATCGGTTACCAGCAGGTTGGCGTTGCGCGCTGCCTCTGACGGGTCGCGGAAAACGGTAACCCGGTCTTCGTGTTCTGAAAGCAGTGACTGGTCGGGTTCGTAGCCTTCGGGACAAGCGATATTAAGGTGGAAATCGAATTGCGTGGCAGCGTTTATGTAAGAGTGGCACATGTTGTTGCCATCGCCGACCCAGGTCACCGTCGCGCCGCGGATGCTGCCGCGATGCTCGCGGTATGTTTGCATATCGGCAAGCAGTTGGCAGGGGTGGAAATCATCGGTCAGGGCGTTGATCACGGGGACCCGGGATGCGCTGGCAAACCGTTCAACAGTTTTGTGGGCAAAAGTTCGTATCATGACCGCATCTACCATGCTTGAGATCACGATAGCTGAGTCTTCCACGGGCTCACCACGGCCAAGCTGCGTATCCCGCGGAGACAGGAACAAGGCCGAGCCCCCCATCTGGGTCATGCCGGCTTCGAACGATACCCGAGTCCGGGTTGACGACTTTTCGAAGATCATTGCCAGCACGCGATTCTTCAGTGAATCCCGCACCTTACCTTGCCGCCATTCGTTGCGGAGCCTGGTTGCATGATCCACCAGGCTCTCAAGCTCCGTGGTTGTCATGTCGTTCAATGTCAGAAAGTGTCTTGCCGCCATGCAGTGGCCCTTATATTAACGAAACCCGGGTGAGCGGGGCTGCCTGAAAATCGCTGGAAAAAACGGGGCATCAAGTCTAGCCCTTCAGAGCAGGGATGACAACGCTGGGGGAGCGGGCTGGCGTGCCCTGAATCTGTTGTTTGGTGCGGTGTTCAAGGGACGTGTACAATAAGGAAAAGTTAAGTGCCCCAGGCAATTTTGTTTTCTATCAGAGGTGAATGTTCATGGACATTAACGAAACCATCAAGAGCCAGCTCAATGATAATCCGGTTATCCTCTACATGAAGGGTAGTCCTCAGGCTCCGCAGTGTGGATTCTCAGCTAAAACCGTTCAGGCGCTGATGGCTTGTGGCGAGCGTTTTGCATTCGTCAATATTCTGGATAATCAGGAGCTGCGCGAAGCGCTTAAGGTCTATTCCAGCTGGCCAACCTACCCACAGCTGTATATCAACGGTGAGCTTGTTGGTGGTTGCGACATCATTCTGGAAATGTCCGAGAGCGGCGAACTGGCTAAAATGGTGAAAGAGGCTGCGAAACAGGCTGAAGCCTGATTTTCAGCGTCAAAGCCGTTTCGGGGAAAACACCAGTTCAACCTCGAAACGGTTTTGGTTTTCCTTGTCGGTGGGAGGCTCTGGATACGGGCTGGCGGCAAGAGAAGCGCGGTATGCTGCATCATCTATCCCCTCAATGCCCGTCGATTTAAGAATTCGAGACCGTGTCAGGGCGCCATTGTCCAGTAGCTGAAGCTGTATCTCCATTCTTGCGGTCTGATCAAGCCGGCTTATTGCGGGCACTCGCAGTTTCTCCAGTTCCCGTCCAAGATGCACCGCCAGTCTAACCAGGTAGGGATCCTGCTCTGTGGGGGATTCTGTGATTTGGGTCAGGGCTTCTTTGGGTTGCACCTCGGCCAACGTATTCTGGCTGCCCGATTTTGACGCAGGTGTATGGGGATTGCTGGCTGTGGGTGTTGTTGGCGACGGCTTCGCTGGAGGCTGTCTTGCGGGTTCAGGGGGGGGTGGCTCTTGTTCAGTGGCACGCATCTCCGAAGAGCCTGCAATAACCTTTGAGCCAGAGGAAGGAGCCCCCGCCGGCGCTATCTCAAACCGGGGATTACGAATTTCGATCTTTTCCGGGGTGGGTGCGGGAGCGATTGTCTGGCTTGCAACGGTTCCGGGAGGAATCAGCTCCAAGCGCATGCTTTGACGGGTCTCCCGGGGTTCCAGGCTTGTTGACGGAAACCCCGAGAGCAGCAGCGTGTGAGCCAGGAATGCTACCGATAATGCGAGAGTGATCCTGTACTTTGCCGAAAGCCCATTACTTATGCCTTGCTCCTGCATCAATATCAGGCTGTCTTGCTCCGCAGCGTTCCCACAACCGCATCCAGGGCCCGATCGATCAAGGCACCCTGTTCAAGCAGTGTCAGGCGCCCACGGCGCATTTCATGGGCCAGCTCAATCCTGTTCTTCTCAATCACCTTCAGTCCCATGCGATTCACAAACACAAAACTGTCGGCCTCATCGATCACCGCCGAAAGCTTGCAGCGGAAGCTCGCGCCGTTGACCAGCCGGAATTCTACCCAGTTTCCGATTTCGATACTGTCAATCTGGGCAACGTACTCGGAAATAGCTGCTTCTTCGGTCTGGTTTTGAGCGAGGCTTTCGGTCTCAGCAGGTTCACTTACATCTGTGTCTTCTTCAGGTGTTTCCCGGATCTCTGCATTTGAGCTGGTCCGGAATGCTTCTGCCAGTTCGTGCTTGAGCTGCCCCATCATTTCATCAAGCTTCGATGAGTTGTACGACACTTCTTCAAGGCCCGCTCGCAGAGATTTGAGGAGGCCCGGAACAACCCGCACCCATTGATCCCGTTCCGTGTCTTCCTGATGCGGGTGAAGGCACCAGATCAAATCATCGACAACCTTGACGCTTTCCTGCCAGCGATGTTCAGTGTCGTCACGGAGGTAGGCCAGGAACATGACTCTACTCCAGCCGTTGATCAGGATGGTTTGAACTGGCTCTGGCAGGCGGTCTCTCCCGACCTTTTTCTTGATGATCTGGTCGACCTTTTCCTGGGCCTTCTGTGATTTGATTCGGCCCCGTTCCGATTCGCGGGTGCGCTGCTCAACCAGGGATGCCTTACGATTCTCCCTCGCCAGAAACTCTTCAAATTCCTCATTCAGTGTCTCGAAGAGAGCCAGGTCACCGTCAAATTCATTAAGAATTCGCTGAACTATACTGTGGATTTTCTCATAGAGCTTGTCCCGGCTCTTTTCGTCGCTGTTACTCCAGCCGATACCGGCTCTGGCCAGAGCGTTCAGCAGCTTTCGCGCCGGGTGGGTTGCTTTACTGAAGAAGCTCTTGTCTTTAATGACGACCTTCAGGATCGGGATCTGGAGGCGGCTGATAAGAACCTGGATGGGAGCAGATAGATTGTAGTCATCAAGAATAAACTCGAACAACATCGAGACGAGATTGATGAGGTCTTCGTCCATTTCCTTGAGCGCGGGCTTCTTCCCGTCTTTCGGGCTCTCCCGGGAAAGTAGCTGCTCAATTACCGACTTCAAATCGATCTGCAGTGGTTCACCGGCACTCAGGTTTTCTCCTGGTTGGACGTGAGTATCCACTGACAAAGAACTTATGAGACCAACCAGCTCATTTGCACCAATCACTCTTATATTCGGGTCATTACTGCGTGGGGGTTGACCCGCATTGGCTCTCTGTAATTCGAGCATGTGATGAATCTGTTCGAAAACCGGGCTTTCAGCGGCAAGAGATTCCCGCGATGATGACTCGGCCCGCGCTTGGGATGCTTCCGGCGTTTTGCCCGCGCGATCTGATTGCTGGCTGTGCTGTTTGCCAGCCTTGCCATGATATCGAAAATTGGGAATGACACCCGCCTGAATGAGAATGCGGTTGGCTTCGTCCAGCAGCATGCCAAGGTTGGAAACGACGTACCGGTCGAATTGCTTGAGCAGAATAAGGCGTTCCCGAATCTGTATTTCTAGCGCTTGAATGGCTTCTGTGAAGGCACTGCAAAGATGCTCGGGTGCCATCGGGTTGACCGGGGATTCGTCTGTCGCTTCAGGATAAACCTGGCTGAAACGGGTCTGGAGCTGAAGTAAAGGGCCCTGGAAGTGTGCTTTTGCCTTGGTGATCATGGCGTTCAGGGCGACCTGTTCTTCCAGGTCCTCGTTGCCTACCAGTGACAGACTGTCGGCCGTAGCCTGTTTGCTTGTTGTATCTTCCTGGATGTGTCCGGTATGCGGCGGGGTGGCAAAAAACTGGGCCACTGCATTCTGAAAATGACGCTCCACGCCCTTGCGCTTGATTCGAATCTCGCGCATGGCTTCAAAATAGCGGTTTTGCTCGTTGTTACTGCGCGCGTTATTCGCCAGCTCGAACAAAGAATCGTCAACGGCGTCGAAAGCGCCTTGCAATAGATCACCCAACCCGGCGACAACAGTGTCCCGGATGCGGGTAACCTCCACTGGAACCGGTTTGCTACTGCCCGCTTCCCTGTGTTCGCGGAGGTAATGTATGCCGGACTGCTTATTCATGGCCGACTCCTGTTTACGCCTCAACCGGATACATGACCGAGCTTGAATCCTTGTATTTTCTTTATCGGGTAAATTTACCGCATTTTTAGCAAACTTAACATGAATAAACGCTAACCTGAGACTGTCTTCAAAAAACGGAGGGTGCCCCGTGGGACACCCTTCGTTAATTCAGAGCCTTACTGCTGACATGTTACTATCAGCTTACGTAAACGGGGCCGACGCCCATGCTCCAGATAACGACGCTCATGGCGAGAAGTGCAACGAACATTACCAGTCCGACTGTTAGCACCGCTGACGCGAACATGAATCCGCGTTCTTCCGGAATCTTCATCAGGATAGGCAGGCCTTCATAGAGAAGATAGACGGCGTATGCGACAGCCGCGAGCCCGGCGAGCATGTTTACCCAAATGTTTGGGTATACCGCGATTACGCCAATCAGGAAAATCGGGGTGGCGGTATACGCAGCTAGCGCAACTCCCCTGGGGGTGCGTTCAACGGCATCGTAGGTCGCGGCAAAAAAATCAATAAATTTACCAAGAATGAATATGCCCACGAGCATCGCGGCGTAGAACAGGGTCGAAAGCTGCAGTGCGCTTCCGGTGGAGAGCTTCGTTATCTGCCCGTCACCGATCTGCCAGCCTACCTGGGATGTTCCGAAAAATCCGGCGGCAGCGGGAATGAGGGCCAAAAGCAAAATGTGGCCGAGATAGAGTTTCGTTACGGACTCAGATTCCCTGCGTATAGCCTCCCACTCCTGGTCAGGGTGAGCAAGCAGGCCAAAGCTGTGTGTCAGACTCATGGATAGATTCCTTATCATTATTTTTGTTTCGCACCACGGTTAGTGTTGGTCGTGGGCAGATAAGGGTCAAGAAAACGGTTAAATTTTGATCTTTCAAGAACCGGGCCCGCTATAACTGAAAGAACTATAGCGGGCGGGAATTGGGCCCGGTGTTATGGTCGGGCCAGCGGGCGCTTTTTGCGTTTGCGAGGGTGTACGATGGCGGCCTTTACAACGTTGTCCTTAATCTGCAGAACTTCCACGCAATGCCCGTCCACCTTGACGCATACGTTTGTATCCGGGATGTTTTCCAGTGTCTCGGTGATCAGGCCGTTGAGCGTTTTGGGACCGTCCGTAGGCATTTTCCAGCCCAGGGTCTTGTTGATGGTTCGCAGGGCCGTTGTCCCGTCAATAATGAAGGTTCCGTCGTCCTGGGGGATGATGTCAGGGCTGGTGGCGGCGTAGTCCGTGGTAAAGTCACCGACGATTTCCTCCAGAATGTCCTCAAGCGTGGCCAGGCCGAGCACATCGCCATATTCGTCAACGACGATACCAAACCGGCGCTTTCCCTTCTGGAAATTGATGAGCTGAGTGTTCAGTGGCGTGCTTTCAGGGACAAAGTAGGGTTCCTGGCAAAGCTGCATGATCATCGCTTTGTTGATTTCTTCCTGCTGAAGCAGCTTGGACGCACTTCTCAGATGCAGAATGCCCTGGATATTGTTGATGTCGCCTTTAAAAACCGGAAGTCGGGTGTGCTGGCTGCTGCGAAGCTGTCGCAGGATGGTGTCGGTATCGTCATCCAGATCAATGCCCACCACCTCGTTTCGGGGGACCATGATGTCGTTCACCGTGACCTTTTCCAGATCCAGGATGCTGACCAACATGTCCTTATGTTTGGCCGGGATCAGCGCGCCTGCCTCATTGACGAGGGTTCTGAGTTCTTCGCGACTGAGATGGTCGCTGGCGGCATCATCGGGAGAGACGCGAAGCAGTTTCAGGATAACACCGGTAAGCAGGTTTACCGCCCAGACGATTGGATAAAGGATCTTCAGTAGCGGTCCCAGCACGTAGCTCGCGGGGAAGGCGATTTTTTCCGGAAAGAGGGCGGCCAGTGTTTTGGGCGTAACTTCGGCAAAAATCAGGATGACGATCGTTAGCAGGAGCGTTGCGTAAGCGATGCCAGCATTACCCCAGAGCTCGATGGCAATAACTGTTGCAATGGATGAGGCAAGAATATTAACGAAGTTGTTGCCGATCAGGATAACCCCAATCAACTGATCTGTTCTCTGGAGAAGGTTTTGAGCTCGCTTTGCGCCCTTGTGACCGGTTTTTGCCAGGTGTTTCAGGCGGTACCGGTTCAGGGACATCATTCCGGTTTCCGAGCTGGAAAAGAAGCCGGACAGAAGAATGAGGCCGACGAGCAGAATAAACAGCGCGGTAAGCGATGTTTCGTTCAAGAGGGGGGTCCTTATATTACCAACAAGTGGGGAAAATAGGGGTAGGCCGAGGCCGGTGTCAAGAGGTTGTGCTCCCGGGGAGGATTAGCCGCCTCTGTTAAATACCAGTTCAAGCACGAATTTGCTGCCGTAAAAAGCCAGCATTAACAGGGCGCAGCCCGCCAGCGTCCAACGACTTGCCGTAATGCCTCTCCAGCCTTTGGTGTAGCGCCCGATCAACAGTGCAACGAACACCATTAACGAAAGTAGTGAAAAAACAGTTTTGTGGGCCAGATCCTGGGCGAAAAGATCTTTCACAAACAGCGCCCCGGTTACGATCGCCAGTACGAGCATCACCACGCCGGCCCAGACCATTTCGAACAATAGTGATTCCATGGTCTGCAGGGGCGGCAGGTTACGCACCAGCAGGCTGTTGTAATTACGTTTAAGTTGGCGGTTCTGGAAATAGAGCAGGATCGCCTGGATGGCTGCCAGCGTGAACAGGCTGTACGCTGTGACTGACAAGGCGATATGTGACAGCATCCCATAGCTCTCGTCTGAGACCAGTCTTGAAGGGGTGTGCGTGATCAAACCCATTATGATGGTCAGGGATGCCAGGGGGTAAACCCCAAGGAACAGGTTCTGCACAGGTTTTCTGAGGTTAAGGCCAAGAAGAAGGAATACGATCAGCCACGAGATGAGGACGGAGCTCTTGAAAAATCCAAAATCGAATCCGCCGTCGTGATGCACTGTTTGAGCAATCAACAGGCCATGGCTAATCAGTGCCAGAGCGCCGACCAGTGTCGTAATGGCAAGGTTACTGTGCACCCGGCCTCTGAAATGGAGCGCCTGCAGCGCGGTACCGACGCTGTATAGAAAAAGAGAGGTGACCGCGAGAATCAGCGTTCCCATGACTTCCTTATTAACCACTAATCTGACTGGGATTCGGTGGTGTGTTTCACCGATTTGACCGGGTTGGTCGTTTCAGGGCGATAGTCTGGTTATAATGTCGCGATTATGCAACTGGAATCAAGGAGCCGAAACGGGCTCTGCGGTCCATGCACTCAATTTATCCGGGGTACGGAAGAGCAACATGTTTGAGAACCTCCAAGACCGACTTTCCGGTAGCCTGCGCAAGATTTCCGGTCAGGCGCGGCTAACCGATGACAATATCAAGGACACGCTGCGTGAAGTCCGGATGGCTCTGCTTGAGGCGGATGTCGCTCTGCCGGTAGTCAAGGATTTCGTGGAAGGTGTCCGCACGCGTGCCATTGGTCAGGAAGTGCAACGCAGCCTGACGCCGGGGCAGGTTTTTGTGAAGGTGGTCCAGCAAGAGCTGGAGCGCGTTATGGGCGAGAGCAATGAGTCGCTCAACCTGTCCGTGCAGCCGCCCGCAGTTATTATGATGGCTGGCCTGCAGGGTGCCGGTAAGACCACGACGGTGGCCAAGCTTTCCCGATTCCTTAAAGAACGTCAGAAGAAGTCGGTCATGGTGGTCAGCGCGGACGTATATCGTCCGGCCGCCATCAAGCAGTTGGAAACACTGGCTGGCGAAGTGGGCGTCGAGTTTTTCCCCAGTACGGCAGACCAGGATCCGGTGGATATCGCCGAGGGCGCTATCTCTGCCGCGCGCAAGAAGCACATTGACGTTGTCATTCTGGATACCGCCGGCCGTCTGCATGTCGATGAGCAGATGATGGGTGAAATCGGGCGCCTCCACAAAGCGGTTAACCCGGTTGAGACCCTGTTTGTGGTCGATGCCATGACCGGCCAGGATGCGGCGAATACCGCCAAGGCGTTTAACGACGCGTTACCGCTGACGGGGGTAGTGCTGACCAAAACCGATGGTGACGCTCGCGGTGGCGCAGCCTTGTCGGTCCGTCATATTACCGGTAAGCCCATTAAATTTCTGGGCGTTGGAGAAAAATCCGATGCGTTGGAGCCTTTTTACCCGGACCGTGTTGCGTCACGCATCCTTGGTATGGGCGATGTTCTCTCACTGATAGAAGAAGCCGAGCGTAAGCTGGACCAGAAGAAGGCCCAGAAGCTCACAAAAAAGATCAAGAAGGGCAAGAGCTTCGACCTGGAAGACTTCCGGGATCAGCTGCAACAGATGAAGAATATGGGTGGTATCGGCGGTTTGCTGGATAAGCTACCGGGTATGGGGCAAATGGCCCAGATGGCGCAGCAGCAGGTTAATGACAAATCCATGGGGCAGATGGAAGCCATCATCTGCTCAATGACGCCGAAGGAGCGCCGTTACCCTGATGTCATTAACAACTCACGCAAGCGCCGCATCGCCACCGGCTCCGGAACCCAGATCCAGGATGTCAATCGCCTGCTCAAGCAACACAAGCAAATGCAGAAAATGATGAAAAAGTTTGGCAAAAAGGGCGGTATGGCGAACATGATGCGCGGCATGGGTGGTATGATGCCGCCCGGCGGCGGCGGTGGTGGAGCGCCTCCCTTCGGCCGTATGTAAAATGCCTTACATGGAAAACGTGGAAACAATGTTTTCCCTGTTTTCTTCGGCGCTTTTTTAGCATAGAATAGCGCCCCTTTCGAGTATGGGTCTTCGCGTCAGCCACTGATTGGCAGGCGTGAAACGTATAAAGTTCGTACAACAGAACAGGATATTGGTTAAATGGTAATAATCCGTTTGGCTCGTGGCGGCTCAAAGAAGCGCCCGTTCTACCATCTGACAGTCACCGACAGCCGTAAATCTCGCGACGGTCGGTTCATTGAGCGCGTTGGATTTTTCAACCCGGTTGCCCGTGGTCAGGAAGAAAGTCTGCGCGTTGACCGTGATCGTGTTGAGTTCTGGCTGGGCCAGGGCGCGCAAACCAGCGATCGTGTTGCCCAGCTGCTGAAGGCTGCTGAGTAATTACGTTTTAGTACCGGGGTTTGTGGCATGACACAGAATTCGCAGGAAACTGTGATCGGCCGGATTACCTCGGTATTTGGGGTCAAGGGATGGCTAAAGGTCTATTCCTTTACGGATCCCAGAGAAGGAATACTGAATTACCGGGACTGGACGTTGGATCTGGACGGAAAGCGTATTCCTGTCAAGCTTGAAGAGGGTCGCCGCCAAGGGCAGGGGATCGTCGTCAGGCTTAAAGGTGTTGATGACCGTGATGTTGCTCTCAAGCTATGCGGCGCCGATGTTAAAGTGGCGACCGAAGAGCTACCTGATCTCCCTGAGGGGGAGTTCTACTGGTTCCAGCTTGAGGGTCTTGACGTTTTTACGGTTGAGGGTGAGTGCCTGGGAACGGTGCACCATCTGATAGAAACAGGTTCCAACGATGTTCTGGTGGTTCACGCTTCGGCAGGTTCCATAGATCAGCGTGAGCGGTTGATTCCTTATCTGCCTGATCAGGTGGTCAGGGAAGTCGACTTGGGCTCTTCGCGCATGGTTGTGGACTGGGATCCGGAGTTCTGACGGGTGTGGATCGGCGCAGTCAGTCTGTTTCCGGAGATGTTCAGTGCGGTAACTGATTACGGGATCACGGGAAGGGCAGTTCGGGACGGTCTTTTGACCTTCAGGAGCTGGAATCCTCGTGAGTTTACCCATGATCGTCACCGCACAGTAGATGACCGTCCTTACGGTGGTGGCCCGGGCATGCTGATGAAAATCCAGCCGCTCCGCGAGGCCATACGTGCTGCACGGGAGTCTGCGCCAGGTCAGGCCTGCGTAGTTTATCTTTCGCCTCAGGGTGAGCCATTGACTCAGGCCGTCGTCGAGTCTCTTGCGGCGGAGGAGCGACTGATTCTGATCGCAGGTCGCTACGAGGGTGTGGATGAGCGCCTGATATCGGCCGAAGTCGATCGGGAAGTGTCACTGGGGGACTTCGTCCTCTCCGGTGGCGAGTTGGCGGCGATGGCCGTCATTGATGCGGTTACACGCCTCATCCCCGGAGCGCTGGGTCATGCGCAGTCGGCAGAGCAGGATTCCTTTGCTGACGGTTTGCTGGATTGTCCGCACTACACTCGGCCCGAGGTTTACGAAGGTCAGGCGGTGCCGGATGTTTTATTGGGCGGTCACCATGATCAGATCCGGCGTTGGCGGCTAAAGCAGTCGCTGAGGCGAACCCGGGAGCGACGCCCCGACCTGCTGGAGAAGCGGGTGTTTACGGATGAAGAGCGTGAGCTGCTGGAAGAGATTTTGAACGAACCGGGTGCCTCTGAATCATCAGGGCATTAAAAGATTGGGTATCAGGAGCATTACGATGAGCGGCAAGAACAACATCATCAGTCAACTTGAAGCGGAACAGATGACCAAGGAAACCCCTGCGTTTGCGCCGGGCGATACCGTGGTCGTTCAGGTTCGCGTAACCGAGGGTAACCGTGAGCGTCTGCAGGCGTTCGAAGGTGTTGTCATCGGTAAGCGTAACCGTGGCATGAACTCATCCTTCACCGTGCGTAAGATTTCTTACGGTGTTGGCGTTGAGCGTACTTTCCAGACCTTCTCCAAGCTGATCGACAGCGTGAGCGTGAAGCGTCGCGGTGACGTGCGTCAGGCCAAGCTTTACTACCTGCGCGACCTGTCCGGTAAGGCAGCTCGCATCAAGGAAAAGCTGGGCTGATCAGTGATTTGCTGAGCAGTACGCTTGTAAAAAAGGCAGCCTGGGGCTGCCTTTTTTGTGTCTGAGGCCTGTGCAATGCTGGCAGGGGCTTGTGGTGGCGTGAGGGGGTTGATGTGAGACAGGAAGATGAGGCGATCATCGTCCGCTTTACCGACGCGATATGGCTGGAAGACGGGCTGGGTGAAAAAACGAGGCAAGCCTATCGAAGCGATCTTACCCGTCTTTCAGCCTGGCTGGAGGAGCAGCCCGGCCGGCCGCCCCTGACGGCTGCCCGCAGAACCGATTTGCTTGCGTGGATGTCCAGAGGCCTGGCGGAAGGAGTGAAAGCGTCAACTGCGGCCCGGCGGCTGTCCGGTATACGGCGGTTTTATCGTTATCTATTGCGTGAAGGTCTGATTGCTGAGGACCCGACCTTGCGCATCGACAGTCCCCGCCTGCCTCGGCGGCTTCCTGATTCCCTGACTGAGGAGGAGGTTGACGACCTGCTGGCAGAGCCGGACCCTTCGGTGCCTATCGAATTACGGGATAAGGCCATGCTGGAGATTCTCTATGGCTGCGGGCTCCGGGTTTCTGAACTCACAGGCTTGCGTGTCGACCAGGTCAATCTTCGCCAGGGTGTGATTCGAATTACCGGCAAGGGTGACAAAGAGCGTCTCGTCCCCCTGGGTGAGGAGGCGGTCGACTGGCTGCTGCGTTATATGAAGGAGGCGCGCCTGGAGCTCTTGAAAGGTCATTCCTGTGATGCACTGTTCCCGGGGAACCGGCCTTCTGCCATGACCCGCCAGACTTTCTGGCACCGGATCAAGCATTATGCTGTCCGGGTGGGCATTCGCAAGCATCTCTCCCCCCACACTCTTCGACATGCCTTTGCAACGCATCTCCTGAATCACGGCGCTGATCTGCGGGTTGTTCAGATGCTGCTGGGGCACTCTGATTTATCAACGACACAGATATATACCCATGTTGCGCGCCAGCGCCTTCAGTCGTTGCACCAGGCCCATCATCCCCGTGGCTGATGTGCGCTTTTTTGGGTAAGGTAGCTGCTTTGAACTTTTTCGGCGCGTCTGTGTCGCAGTAACGGATTCCCGTGGCCTTTCTCGCTTGAGGGGCGGGCTGAATAACATCTGACTGGAAAAACGTATGTCTGCCAGAAAAAGCATGAAGAATGTTGCGAGGGTGTTCGGTCTGACCGTTGGGGTGCTGCTCGCATTCCCAGCTGCAGCTGGTGAAATAGAGGATCGTATTGCCACGCGCCTGGCTGAGGCTGTGCCGGGCCTGAAGGTGACGTCGGTTCGGGAGTCCGAAGCGGAGGGGCTGTATGAGGTATTGAGCAATAATGGCGAGACCATTTACTCCACAGCAGACGGGCAGTATTTGTTGACGGGTGATTTGTTGAAGATTACTGATAACGGTATCGCCAATGTGACCGAGGAAGCGAAAGCCGGTCAGCGTCGCCAGGTTATGGCGGGCTTTGGCGATGACGGTGTCATCAGCTTCCCGGCGAAAGGTGATGAAAAGGCTGTTATTGACGTGTTTACGGATATTGATTGCCCCTACTGCAGGAAACTGCACGCCGAAATTCCGCAGCTCAATGATTACGGTATTACGGTGAACTACTACGCTTTCCCTCGTTCCGGTCCTGGAACGCCGTCGTTCAAAAAATACGTTTCGGTGTGGTGTGCGGACGATCCTCAGGCGGCGATGAATGCGGCCAAAAGCGGGCGGAGCGTGGATTCTGCCACCTGCGAAAACCCGGTTCTTGAACAGTATCAGCTAGGTGGTCGCGTCGGTGTGACCGGCACGCCAGCCATTATCCTGGAAGACGGCAACATGGTGCGGGGGTACGTTCCCGCTGACAATCTCGCCAAGGGCCTGGGGCTGCTTTAAAGTTCTTTCCGGCTGCCTCCGGCGGCCGGACTTTCATGTATTTGACTTGCTTCCGATTCGGGGCTTATTCAGTGGCACCTGAATCGGTATACTATGCCTCCTTATTGTAATTCATCAGCACCCCTTCGGGATCAGAGGTGAGAGTTTGAAAGACGTCAGTGTCGGAATCTGCGGACTGGGTACCGTTGGCGGCGGTACATTCAATGTCTTGACCCGGAACGCACGGCTAATTGCCGGCCGGGCCGGCTGCAATATCCGGATTACCCGTATTGCCAGTCGTCGGCCCCGGAATGATATGGATCTCGGGGATGTGCCTTTTTCTACCGACATTTATGACGTGGTAAACGATCCGGCCATTGATGTCGTCGTCGAGCTTATCGGTGGTTATGATGCCGCAAAAGAGCTTGTGTTGGCTGCGATCAGTAAAGGCAAGCACGTAGTGACCGCGAACAAGGCCTTGATAGCCGTTCACGGTAACGAAATATTTGAAGCCGCGGAAAAAGCCGAGGTCGTGGTTGCTTACGAGGCAGGCGTTGCCGGGGGGATTCCGGTGATGAAAGCGATTCGCGAGGGTATGGCTGCCAACCGAATTGACTGGATCGCCGGTATCATTAACGGGACTGGAAACTACATCCTCACCGAAATGCGTGCCGGTCGCCAGTTTTCTGAGGTATTGAAGGAAGCTCAGGATCTTGGCTATGCCGAAGCCGATCCAACCTTCGATGTCGAAGGCATTGATGCTGCCCACAAGCTGACGATCCTGGCATCTGCGGGCTTTGGTGTGCCCCTTCAGTTTGAGAAAGGCTTCACCGAAGGCATCTCGAAAATCACTCCGTATGACATTGCCCATGCCGAGCTGTTGGGTTATCGCATCAAGCACCTGGGTATTGCGCGTCGTCGTGACGATGGCATTGAGTTGCGGGTTCATCCGACTCTGGTGCCCCAGAGTCACTTGATCGCTCAGGTCGATGGTGTGCTGAACGCGGTCCTTGTGGATGGCGATGCCGTTGGCCAGACCATGTATTACGGACCAGGCGCCGGCGATGAGGCCACCGCCTCCGCTGTTATTGCTGATATCGTGGATGTGGCCCGGGCGGTTGCCAGCGAGAGCAAGCAACGGGTTCCCTATCTCGGATTCGCTCCGGAGGCCATGGAAGACCTTGAAGTGCTCTCCATGGAGGATATCCAGTCAGCCTATTATCTTCGAATCACTGCTCTGGATCGCCCGGGTGTGTTAGCGAAAATTGCCTCGATTCTTAGTGAGCATGGGATCAATATCGAGTCCATCATGCAGAAGGAATCCGAGCTGAAGGACGGCCGCATTCCAGTGATCATTCTGACCCATACGGTCCAGGAGCGGCAGATGAACCGCGCCATTGAAGAGCTTGAAGCACTGACTGACACCGATGGCCAGGTTGTTCGCATCCGCGCTGAAAACTTCAACTGACAGGTACGCATGTGAGATATATCAGTACGCGGGGAGAAGCGCCCGCACTGGGTTTTGAAGATGTTCTGCTGACTGGCCTGGCCACTGACGGTGGTCTGTATGTGCCGGAATCGCTGCCTCACTTCAGTCTTGAGGAAATTCGAAGCTGGCGCGGGCTTTCCTACAGCGAGCTAGCGTTTAACGTGATGCATCCGTTTGTGGACGACGCCATCCCGGCCGACGATTTCCGGACGATGCTGGACGAAACCTACGCGGTGTTCAGCCACAAGGCGGTTGCACCACTGGTGCAACTGGACACCAATGAGTGGGTCATGGAGCTGTTCCATGGCCCGACGCTGGCGTTCAAGGATTTCGCGTTGCAGTTGCTGGGCCGGTTGCTGGATTACGTATTGGAAAAGCGAAAGCAGCACGTGGTCATTATGGGGGCAACCTCCGGAGATACCGGTTCCGCCGCGATCGAAGGCTGTCGCCGTTGCGAGCACGTGGATATCTTCATTCTGCATCCCTATGAGCGGGTATCGGAAGTGCAGCGCCGCCAGATGACCACCGTGAAGGGCGAGAACATCCATAATATCGCGGTTCGTGGTAATTTCGACGATTGTCAGCGCATGGTGAAGGAAAGCTTTGGCAACCAGGGCTTTCTGGGAGGCAAGACCCAGCTGGCAGCGGTGAACTCCATTAACTGGGCCCGGATCATGGCCCAGATTGTTTACTACTTCCAGGCATCTCTGGCGCTGGGCGGTCCGGATCGCAGCATGGCGTTTTCTGTGCCTACCGGGAACTTCGGAGATATCTTTGCCGGCTATCTGGCCCGCAAGATGGGGTTGCCCATCTCGCAGCTGGTGATCGCTACCAACCGCAACGATATCCTTCATCGTTTCATGAGCGGCAACAAATACGAGCAGCACCAACTTGAGCACACTCTGTCGCCGAGCATGGACATCATGGTGTCCAGCAACTTCGAGCGCCTGCTGTTTGATCTGCACGGTCGTGACGGTCAGGCCGTGAAGGAGCTGCTTGAGAATGCGGCTAAAGGCCCGGTGAGCATTGAGGATTATCGCTGGAAACATGCCCGCAAACTGTTTGACAGTGATGCGGTGGATGACAAGACCACGTGCGATGTTATTCGTGAGATCTATGAGCAGAATGAATATCTGCTGGATCCCCATACGGCCATTGGTGTGAAAGCGGCCCGTAACTGTCGCCGTGACAGTTCGGTCCCGATGATCACTCTTGGTACTGCGCACCCGGCCAAGTTTCCGGATGCCATCTCCGAGGCCGGGCTAACAGTGCAGCCCCAGTTGCCCGCCCACATGGCGGACCTGTTCGAGCGCGATGAACACTACACGGTTCTGGACAACAATATTGCCGGTGTTCAGGAGTTTATTGCCGAACACTGGAAAAACACCTGACCCGGTATGACACCGAAAAAGATCCTGCGTCGCCCCCAACCGGAGAACACGCCGGCCTGGGGGCAGAGCCTCCCACCGTTACTTCGTCGCCTCTATGCAGCCAGAGGCGTGACCTCCGATGAGCAGCTGAGTTATACCCTCAAACACCTGGCCTCTCCCATGGAGCTCCGGGGTATTGATCGTGCGGTAACGTTGCTGGCCGAGGCCATAGAACAACAGCAGCGGGTTTTGATTCTGGGTGATTTTGATGCCGATGGCGCCACCAGTACGGCGGTCGCCATGCTGGGATTGTCCATGCTGGGCCTGCAAAGTATTGATTTCCGCGTTCCCAGCCGGTTCTCGGACGGCTATGGCCTGACACCGGGAATCATCGAGCGCCTGAAAGATGAAGGCGAGCTGCCAGACCTGCTGATTACTGTGGACAATGGGATCTCCGCTATAGAGGGTGTGAAAGCAGCCCGCAATATGGGTATGAGCGTGGTTGTGACTGACCATCACCTGGCGGGTGAAACCTTGCCGGATGCCGATGCCATCGTTAATCCCAATCAACCCGGTTGCCCCTTTCTGAGCAAGAATGCCGCTGGGGTTGGCGTCATGTTTTATGTGCTTACAGCCTTGCGCAAGCATCTCCGCGAAACAGATCGCCTGCCTCTGCCGGAGCCGAATCTTGGGTCGCTTCTTGATCTGGTGGCACTGGGAACAGTTGCAGATGTGGTACCCCTGGACCATAACAACCGCATTTTTGTCGAACAGGGCCTGCGCCGTATTCGTCAGGGTGAGGCCCGTCCAGGCATTCTGGCTTTGTTGGAAGTGGCTGGCCGGGACCACACGGCCATCAGCTCAACAGATCTCGGATTCGTTGTCGGCCCCCGCCTGAACGCCGCTGGTCGTCTGGATGACATGAGCATTGGTATTGCCTGCCTTCTGGCAGACAGTCCGGATGAAGCCCGCCGGCTGGCCAGGGAGCTTGACAGCTTTAATCGTGAGCGTCGCACCATTGAGAAGGATATGAAGGCCCAGGCCCAGGAGTTGCTGGCGTCGATGTCGCTTGATCTTGAGGGCTTACCTTGGGGGCTGGCGCTGTTCGATCCGGACTGGCACCAGGGCGTCATTGGGATTCTGGCTGCAAGAATACGTGAACAGACTCATCGGCCGACTATTGCATTCGCCGGTGACGATAACGGCGAGGATATCAAGGGATCGGCACGCTCCATCCCCGGTCTTCATATTCGCGATGTGCTGGCCGCCGTGGATGCCCGCCACCCGGGTATGATGAAAAAATACGGGGGGCATGCGATGGCTGCCGGTATGACCCTCGCCCGTGAAAATCTGGATGCTTTTTCCGACGCTTTTGATAAGGCGGTTCGGGATACCCTGAAAGCTGAGGACCTGGAGGCGGCAATTACGACCGATGGGCCATTGGACCTGAATGAGCTGAGTCTGGACACGGCTGCACTGCTCAAGAATGCGGGGCCCTGGGGGCAGCATTTTCCCGAGCCGGTGTTTGACGGTGAATTCCGGGTGGTCAGTCAGCGTATCGTCGGCGAGAATCACCTCAAGCTGGTGTTGCAGCCAGCTGAAGGTGGCGGAATCATTGATGGCATAGCTTTCAATACCGGGCCGGAAGTGCCTGATTTTACGCGTTCTGGCGCACGGGTGGTTTACAAGCCGGACTCCAATACGTTCCGGGGCCGCACGAGTCTTCAGTTGCTGATCGACTATCTTGAACCCCTTTCCTGATTCAAGGTTACCCGGGGGTAGGGGGTGAAGTTCTGGTTTTCCCCGGCTGATTTACCCGCAGAATTCCGGTAGAATCCCGCCACTGTTTTACTCATCATTTTCCAGAGCGAGTAAGGGTTTCATGGAAATTAATCCCATTGTGACGAAGATTAAAGAGCTTCGTGAGCGCACTGAAGCGCTCAGGGGGTATCTTTGACTACGATCAGCGGAGCGAACGACTGGTCGAAGTAGAGCGGGAGCTGGAATTACCCACCGTTTGGGACGATCCCGAACGTGCGCAGGCGCTGGGTAAAGAGCGCTCCGATCTCGAGTTGATTGTTAAAACCATCGACAACCTCACCACCGGACTGGCGGACTCGGAGAGTTTGCTGGAGATGGCTGCCGAGGAGGAGGACGAAGGTACGGTCGCCGAGATTGAGTCTGACCTTGAAGGTCTGGACAAAGAGCTAGAAAAGCTTGAGTTCCGCCGTATGTTCTCGGGTGAGATGGATGCCAACAATGCTTACCTGGACATCCAGGCCGGTTCCGGTGGCACCGAAGCCCAGGACTGGGCCAACATGCTGCTTCGCATGTACCTGCGCTGGGCGGAGCGTCGCGGCTTCAAGGCCGAGATTGTAGAGCTTCAGGAAGGTGATGTTGCGGGCATCAAGAGCGCCACCATTCATATCCAGGGTGACTATGCCTACGGTTGGTTGCGCACCGAAACCGGAGTTCACCGTCTGGTACGAAAGTCGCCGTTCGATTCCGGCAATCGTCGCCACACCTCCTTTTCCTCCGTATTTGTCTCTCCGGAGGTGGATGACAGTTTTGAAATTGAGATCAACCCGTCGGATCTTCGGGTCGATGTATACCGTGCCTCCGGTGCCGGTGGTCAGCACGTAAACCGGACAGAATCGGCGGTTCGTCTGACTCACAATCCGACGGGCATCGTGGTCGCCTGTCAGGCCGGCCGAAGCCAGCATCAGAACAAAGACCAGGCAATGAAGCAGTTGAAGGCCAAGCTCTTTGAGCGCGAGATGCAGGAGCGCAATGCAGAGAAGCAGAAGGCCGAAGACGCCAAGGCCGACATCGGCTGGGGTAGCCAGATTCGTTCGTATGTGCTTGATGATAGTCGAATCAAAGACTTGCGGACCAAGGTTGAAACCAGCAATACCCAAACGGTGCTCGATGGTGATATCGACAAGTTCATCGAAGCCAGCCTGAAGATGGCGCTGTAACCCACGCCATCAACCGTAAACCCGGATAATTCCCGATCTTTAGTGAGCCAACATGACTGAGCAACCCCACAGCGCTACCCAGCACGAGGATAACAAGCTGATTGCAGAGCGCCGCGCCAAGCTGGCCGAGCTTCGCACGGAAGGCAATCCGTTCCCCAATGACTTTCGACGCGACAGCACCGCTGCTGAACTGCAGGAAAAACACGGTGACAAGAGCAAGGAAGAGCTGGAGAAGCTGGACATCAAGGTGGCCATTGCCGGTCGCATGATGCTGGACCGTAAGGCGTTTAAGGTCGTTCAGGATATGACCGCGCGAATCCAGATATACGCCACCAAGCACGTGCAGAAAGATACCAAACACTGGGATCTGGGTGACATCGTTGGTGTTCGTGGCACTCTGATGAAGTCCGGTAAGGGCGATCTGTATGTCACCATGGACGAGTATGTACTGCTGACAAAGTCGCTGCGTCCGTTGCCAGAGAAGCACAAGGGGCTGACTGACATGGAGGCCCGCTACCGTCACCGTTACGTCGATTTGATGGTGAATGAGGAAACCCGCAAGGTATTCCTGGCTCGAACCCGTCTGATAAACAGTATGCGAAGCTACTTCAATGCCCGTGGTTTCATGGAAGTGGAAACGCCAATGCTGCAAGTGATCCCGGGTGGGGCGACGGCGCGTCCGTTCTCGACACATCACAATGCGCTCGGCATCGACATGTATCTTCGGATTGCGCCTGAGCTGTTCCTGAAGCGTCTCGTGGTTGGTGGTTTTGAGCGGGTGTTCGAGATCAATCGCAACTTCCGCAATGAAGGCCTTTCTACGCGGCACAATCCTGAATTCACCATGGTGGAGTTCTACCAGGCGTATGCCGATTATAACGACCTGATGGATCTGACCGAGGACATGCTGCGCCAGATTACCCGGGAAGTTCTTGATACCACGATCGTGGTCAACACCCGTGAGCTGGCAAATGGCGACGTGGAAACCATCGAATACGACTTCGGTAAGCCTTTCAGGCGGATGACGGTGGTTGAAGCTATCCTCGAGCATAACCCGGATATCCAGGCGGGCCAGCTTGGCGATGAAGCCAGCGCACGCCGGGTGGCCAACAATCTGGGCATTCAGCTTAAAGACACGTGGGGGCTAGGCAAGGTTCAGATTGAAATCTTTGAGGCCACGGCAGAGCACCTGCTGATTCAGCCGACCTTTATAACCGACTACCCCAAAGAAGTGTCCCCGCTGGCTCGCTGCAAGGACAATGATCCGTTCGTGACCGAGCGTTTTGAATTCTTCGTCGGTGGTCGTGAGCTTGCCAACGGGTTCTCGGAGCTGAATGATGCTGAGGATCAGGCTGAGCGCTTCCGTGCCCAGGTGGCGGAAAAGGACGCGGGTGATGACGAAGCCATGTTCTATGATGAGGACTATGTCATGGCGCTTGAGTACGGGTTGCCGCCAACAGCTGGGGAAGGTATCGGTATCGATCGCCTGGCTATGTTGTTGACCAACTCGCCGTCTATTCGTGATGTGATTCTGTTCCCGCACATGCGTCCGGAGCACAAAATCGAGCACCACGCCGACAACGGTGGGCAGTAAACCATGCACCCGGTTGAGGGACTGGCAAGCCAGCTCAGGTCTGACCGGGGCTGGTCCAAACACCTTTCAAATGAATTTCGCCAGCCATACATGCGCGAGCTGGCGGAGTTTCTTGCTTCAGAGGAACAGGCCGGGAAGGTGCTGTTTCCCGCCCGTCAACATTGCTTCAATGCCCTGAACAGCACGCCGCTGGACAAGGTATCTGTGGTTATTCTGGGGCAGGATCCTTATCACGGCCCCGGCCAGGCTCACGGTCTGTGCTTCTCGGTGCGCCCGGAGGTGACTCTCCCGCCATCTCTGGTGAACATCTTCAAAGAGATTCAGAGTGACCTGGGGATTGATCCCCCTGATCACGGTTGTCTTCAACCCTGGGCGGAGCAAGGTGTATTGCTGCTCAACAGCGTGCTTACGGTCGTGCAGGGTCAGGCGGGCGCCCATCAGGGAAAAGGTTGGGAAACCTTCACGGACAAGGTGATAGAAACCATCAACCGTGAGCGGGACGGCGTGGTTTTTCTGCTCTGGGGCAGTTATGCAAAGAAGAAAGGGCAACACATCGATCGTAACCGGCACCTTGTGCTTGATGGCCCTCATCCGTCGCCCCTGAGCGCCTACCGGGGATTCTTTGGCTGCCAGCACTTCTCCCGGGCCAACGACTGGTTACAGCAAAAAGGGCAGCAACCCGTTAACTGGGCGCTGCCCTCCAAAGCCGAGCTGATCGCCCGGTACCGGAAGTAGGTTTTACTGCAGAAGCGCCATGGCGGCTTCCATCTGCGCGTTCAGGTCCTCTTCCTGGCTCATGTCAATGTTCGGATCAAGTCCCAGGCGGGTGAAGGCAGAGATGGTGTTCCAGTCCATTTCGGTCCATGGGTGCTCAGTGCCGGCGACCAGCTGGAGGTTGGCCACCAACACAAGATCCGCATAATCTGCAGAAGGTACTTCACGATGGAAGTTGGCATACTCCAGAGGTACGTTTTGAAGCTCTTTCGGAAAATCCCACTTCTTGAGGATGGTCGCACCCAGGCGCGGGTGCAGTTCATCAATCACGTTATCGAGCATGATACTGCTGATCTGGATGTCCTGATCTTCAACGTAACGCAAAATGGGCAAAACGCCGATAAGGTGCACCAGGCCCGCCAGCGTCGCCTGGTCTGGCTTCAGTTTAGTGTAATGCTGGGCCAGGACATGGCATACGCCGGCGACTTCGGTGCTGGTCTGCCAGGTGGCACGCAGGCGTTTATCGACCATGTCTGAAGTTGCCTGGAACATCTGTTCCATGGCCAGGCCCATGGCCAGGTTGCTGGTGTAGGCCATGCCCAACCGGCTAACGGCCATGTTCAGGTTTTCGATCGCTCGGCTGCCGCGGAACAGGGGGCTGTTGCAGACCCGGATAATACGCGCCGAAAGAGCGGTGTCGTTGCTTATTACCTTGACCAGATCTGCAATGGCTGAGTCCTCGGATTCTGCGATTTCACGAACCTGGAGAGCGACTTCCGGGAGCGTCGGCAGAACCAGTTTGTCATTCTCAATGGCGGCAATCAGATCGGTCTTGATGGTTTCGACAATATTCGACATGGTTATTAATGGTCCGCTTGTCAGAGTTGGATGCTGGCTCAATGGAAAGGCCTCCATCCGGAAAATCAAATATGTAGGCTACTTTATAGCAAATTGCGAGGCGTTTGCCTGTCAACTTATGTATCTGTCTGTGGGGTTTTTTCCCTTTCCGGCACAGGGTAGGGAAGAGGCTGTTGGCTGAGGGGCTCTTCCGTACTGCCCTCGATCGTGAGGGTGGCTTGCGCTGCGTCGTGTCGGATGACTGCCAGCAGTTCACAGGCACCATCCTGAAACTGGATCGAGTTAACTACCGTGCCAACGGAACGATCACCCGCAAGAATGCTGGCGCCGGGGGCCGGAGGGTGACCTGCGTGTTCGAGGCGGAGCCGAAAGAGGCTCTTTTTTAGCTGGCCGAGGAAGTGCATCCTGGCAATAACCTCCTGGCCGGTATAGCACCCTTTCTTAAAGTGCAGGCCGCCGACATGTTGCCAGTTCAGCATCTGCGGAACGAACGCTTCGCGGGTGGCTTCGGTCAGGGACGCGACGCCGGCAGCGATTTCCGCCGCATGCCAGTCAGCCAAAGAAACCTGGTTAATTCCGTCAAGCCGGAGTTCTGCTCCTCCTGTTTGCCAGAATTCGAAACGTAACAGGCCTTCTGCCGTAGGCTCGACGCAGATCAGAAAACCGTCCGCAAGCTTCTGTGTATCCCCCGGTTTTTCCAGTCCCGAAAGAGGCTGCCCGGCGAGGGCTTCTGCGGGACGGCTGCCGAGCAGGCCGAACACCCGAGCATCTGTGAGAGTCTTGGCGGATGTTCCCCGGAACAGCATGAGAAATTTCCGGAGATGGTTGAGTACTGATTCCGCTAGCTCCGAGTCCAGGTCCATCAGAATATCGTCGCCGTCCCGGACCATGCGGGTCAGACAATAAGCACGGCCTTTTGGGGTAGCGGCTGCAGCACGGGGAGAGTAACCGGTAACGACTTCCTCAAGGTGCTGGCTAAACTGTCCCTGCAAGAATTTATCGGTGCCGGGACCGCTGATGCGAACAAGGGTACGATTGGTCAGCGCTGCCCAGGCGCTATCAGGTAAAGGGCTGTGGGCGAGTTTGCTGGCGGCTGAAACAGGTTTGTCCGTGTCAGTCATTGAACACTCCAGGTCATGGCATCACGCAGATGTCGGCTGAGAATTGCCCAGTCGGAGCCAGACCCTCAGTCGACGAAATTCAGCTTCGGGTACATTGCCGTGGGTGCCGTTAGCGTCGGCCAGAAGAATTGTCGAATAAGTTCTTACTCTGGTGCCGACCGGGCAAAGTTTCAAGAGGGTCAGGCGCGAGCCAATTCGGCTGGCAGGGCTGACTGAAACAGGGATAAGTCGCCCGTCCGAAAGTTCCGCATACAGTTGCTCATCGTCCAGTCGCAGTGCGCCAACAGCGAACTTGCCCTGGAGCATGCCGCTGCTCCTGTATTGGCCCAGGGCTCCGGTAAGTGCAATGGGAATGCCGGCAGACAGCCAGATTTTCCCGGTTGCTGCTATGACTGCAAAGCTCAGCAGTACCAGCCACGGAACTGCGGCCAGTACCCCAACAGTAACGGAACGGGAAAGGTTCAGCTCAATCCGGCTGGACACGATTAACAATCATGTCGACGATTCGCTGCAGATCCGGATCCTCCGGACGGCTGCGCTGCATGAACCACTCGAACATGTCAGTGTCTTCGCAGGTGAGCAGTTTCTCGTAGCGGGCCTGGTCCTCGGCGGACAGACCCCGGTACACCTGTTCGATGAACGGGATCAGAAGAACATCAAGCTCAAGCATACCCCGACGGCTGTGCCACCAGAGACGGTTGAACTCTGGGTTATCGGAAGTGGCAGAAGATTCGGACATAGTGGATTCCGTTAGCTTGGTGTGAGTATGTGTTTATTCCGGAGTGAAGTCACGGCGCCAGCGTGCGATAGGTGGTCGGAACCAGCACGGTGTCTTTGGGCTCGCTGACCAATCCAGGATAGTCCAGAGTATAATGCAGGCCCCGGCTTTCTTTGCGTTGCAATGCGGAACAGATGATCAGGTCTGACACAGTCACCAGGTTCCTCAACTCCAGCAGATCGTTTGAAACTCTATAGTTGCTGTAGAACTCGCCAATTTCCTGGGACAGCAGATCGACCCGGTGCTTGGCGCGCTGTAACCGTTTTGTTGTGCGAACGATACCAACATAGTCCCACATGAAATGACGGAGTTCGTCCCAGTTGTGGGAGATGACAACATCTTCGTCAGAATCCCGAACCTGGCTTTCGTCCCAGGCAGGTGCTTCCGGCGGCGGCGGAATGTCTGCCTCCCTGCGGGCAATGTCCTGGGCCGCTGAGCGGCCATAAACCAGGCACTCCAGAAGGGAGTTGCTGGCCATGCGATTGGCACCGTGAAGGCCGGTGAAGCCGGCTTCACCCACCACATAAAGCCCGTTTATGTCCGTGCGGGCGCGTTCATCACTGATAATGCCCCCGCAAGTATAGTGGGCCGCAGGTACTACGGGAATGGGTTCACGGGTGATGTCGATGCCGAATTCAAGGCACTTCTCGTAAATCGTCGGGAAGTGATGCCGGATAAAGTCAGCTGGTTTGTGGCTGATATCAAGATAAACGTGATCTGCACCCAGCCGCTTCATTTCGTGGTCAATGGCCCGGGCGACAATGTCCCGTGGCGCAAGTTCGGCCCGGTCATCGAAGCGGTCCATGAAACGGCTGCCATCAGGCAGTTTCAGCAGGCCGCCTTCGCCGCGCACGGCTTCCGTGATCAGAAAGGACTTCGCGTGCGGGTGATACAGGCACGTCGGATGAAACTGGTTGAATTCCATGTTCGCAACCCGGCAGCCTGCCCGCCACGCCATGGCAATTCCGTCTCCGGAGGCTCCGTCCGGATTGGTGGTGTAACGGTAGGCTTTGGATGCGCCTCCTGCGGCAATCACCGTGAATCGTGCCCGGAAGAGTTCCACATGGTTGTCTTCAAGGTTCAGTATATAGGCGCCGACGCAGCGATTCCCGGGTAGGGAAAGCTTGCGGTTGGTGATCAGGTCCACTGCAACCCGTTTGGTCATAAGCTGGATGTTGGGCCGCGCCTGAGCCTGCTCGGCCAGGGTAGTGGATACCGCATGACCGGTGGCGTCGGCGGCATGGATTATCCGGCGATGACTGTGGCCGCCTTCCCGCGTAAGGTGATAGTGGGCATTTTCGTCCTTGGTGAAATCGACGCCGGAATTGATCAGCCAGTTGATGCTTTCCTTGCCATGCTCCACCGTAAATCGAACGGCGTCTTCATGACACAGTCCCGCACCTGCTGCGAGGGTGTCCTGAATGTGATCCTGAACTGAATCCTGATCATCCAGAACCGCCGCTATGCCACCCTGAGCCCAGAGTGTGGCGCCACTGGAAATGGCAGCTTTGCTGAGGACGCATACCTGAAGGTGCTGCGGCAGATTGAGTGCAACGGTAAGACCGGCAGCACCACTGCCGATGACAAGAACATCGAATTCATAGGACTGTGGCATTGGGTCGGTATCGCAGGCCATAATGGAGATGTCTATTGAACTAAACTTTACGCTTGCTGTCTATTTGGCCTGACAGGAAACGCCGCTTTTCAGGCGGCGCTATCCCTTCATTCAACGGACGCCGGACAGCAAAGATGACGCAGAGTAATCTCGCACAGGCCGCGCAGTTGGCCAACAAGACAGGGAAAGCCGGCACGCCGTCCATGACTCCTGATAAAGATCAGCTACAGGTTGAACATTCTGACAGTCAGACCGATTTGCAGCTTGTGCGCAAGGTGCGGAACGGAGACCGTTCTGCGTTTGATCTTCTGGTGGTCAAGTACCAATCGAGGGTAGCGTCAATCATAAGCCGGTATGTGTACGACAGTCAGGAAGTGATGGATCTGACTCAGGAAACACTCGTCAAAGCTTTTCGGGCGATCGACCGTTTCCGGGGTGATAGCGCCTTTTACACGTGGCTTTACAGGATAGCGGTTAACACTGCCAAGAACTTTCTTGAGTCTCGTTCGCGACGCCCTCAGGGAAGTGCCGATGTCGCCGAGGCCGAGAATTTTGATGATGGTGGCCGGTTGAGGGATGTCGCTTCACCGGAGCGGTTGATGCAGCGTGAAGAGTTGCAGGAGGCGCTGTCCGAGGCGATCGCGAGGCTCCCAGAGGAGTTGCGTTCGGCTTTTCTGCTCCGGGAGTACGACGGTTTGAGTTATGAAGATATTGCCCGGATTCTGGAATGCCCGATAGGTACCGTACGTTCCCGCATTTTCAGAGCCCGTGATGCCGTTGACCGGCACCTGGGGCCTTTGCTTAATCACTCAGTGACGTAATTGAGGTTACATCCCATGGATGATCGTCTCAGAGAAACGCTTTCAGCAATGATGGACGACGAAGCCGACGAGCTTGCTGTTCGTCGTCTGCTATCCCATGACTCCCAGAATGAGGTCCTCGACCAGTGGCAACGATGGCAACAGGTTCGTGATCTTATGCACAATGGCCGCTCACCTGCGGATGGTGTGGATGTCAGTGCAGCGGTCCGCGAGTCACTGGATGGACGTGCAAGGCTAACCGTTCACCGGGAAGAGGTAGAGGTTAAAGCGGGGGGGCGATGGCAATGGCCGGCGGTGGCCATGATTGCTGTGGCCCTCCTGGTCGGGTTCGGGGCCGGAGCGGGCTGGGAGTCCGTCGATGCTCTTAGTGATGCGCCGGTTGCCGCAGCCGAGCCGGTCGATCAGGCTACGACCAAACCCGTTCGTGAGGTAGCACTGCAGGGGCTTGATAAAGAGCAGTGGGAATACATGAGCCGTTATCTTCTGGAACATGCGCAGCATAACAGCGTTGGTGCCGGTCAGGGATCGGTCGGTTATGCCCGGTTGGTAAGCGCGTCCGGAAGCGGCCAGCAATGACTCTGGGCAGGTGTGCGCATGTTTAGATCGGGCTTTGGCGCGTTACGATGCGGGTTGCCCTTGATGCTGGCGGTGGTTGCACTACTGTTTGTGGTTTCGAAGCCCGCAGTCGCCGCTGATGAGGGTCCGGCTGCCGAATGGCTTGAGCGCCTTGGTCCGGCGCTGAACATGACGTCGTACCGTGGCGTGTTTGTCTACGCTCGGGGAGACAGTGTCCATTCGATGCGCATTGCTCACCGTTTTCATCAAGGCATGATTGAAGAGCGACTGGTTCTCCAGGATGGTGGCACGGGCGAGATTGTCCGGAAGGGGATGAACGTGATCTGTGTGCTTCCGGAGCAGGGTCGCATCAAGCTGGACCAGATTATTCCTTCCGGTCCCTTCGCCGATGCATTTTCTGACAAGTTGGTGTCTCTCGGCCGCCTGTACGACTCCGAGCTCGTGGGCGAAGACCGCGTTGCCGGGTATGAGGCAGTGATCATTGCGCTTACCGCCAGAGACGTCTACCGCTACAGCCACAGACTTTGGCTGGAAAAATCTACGGGCCTGCTGGTCAAAAGTACAGTCGGTGACCCGGGGGGGAAAGTGCTTGAGCACTTTCAGTTCACCAGCCTTGAGATTACCGACGATATCCCCGACAGCGAGTTTGAGATACGCACGGAAGGCCGTGAAGTCGCCCGTAGACTCGACGACTCCGTAGAGCAACAGGTGCCCGGTACGCCTCTCACTGAAGGCTGGAAACTTGGCTGGCATCCGCAGGGTTTTGAGCCTGCCGCAGCGCCGAGGTCTGGTAAGGGGCAGGCAGTTGCCTTTTCCGATGGCGTGGCCGCTTTCTCCGTGTTCGTAGAACCGGAGCGCAAGGTCCGGATGCCGGTTGGAGCGTCCCGAATTGGCGCTACCACCGTGTATACCCGGGAGCTTGATGCCGGCGGGGTGAGGTTCATGGTGACGGTCGTTGGAGAAGTCCCGCCGAAGACAGCCCGTCAGGTGGCTGAATCGGTCCGTGTAAGTGACGCTCTCGCACTGAACTCGGATGACTCATGATTACGGAAACGGGAAAGGTCGTCGCGCTCAAGGGCGATTATGCATGGGTGCAAACCATCCGCAACAGTGCCTGTCAAAGCTGCTCTGCAAGGAGTGGCTGCGGTCAGAAAGTTCTGGCAGCAGCGAGCGGAGGGCGCGCTAATCAGGTGTTCGTTGAGAACACTGTTCAGGCTGATGTCGGTGATGAGGTCACCCTGGGCATTGACGAGCGCGCCTTGCTGGGCGCCTCGTTGATCGTCTATGCCTTGCCGCTCATTCTCATGGTTGGTGCCAGCATCGCGGGGCATCGTCTGTCGGGTGGGCAGGATGTGTGGGCGATGGCCGGTGCGCTGGCGGGGCTCGTTTTGGGTTTCCTTTCAAGTCGCACCCTTCAGGGACGGGGGCGCAAGCGTTATGAGCCGCAACTGCTCAGGGTGAATCGGATCCCCTCTGGTACCTGTCAATAAAAACTACTGTAACCCTACCGTTTTGTAAGTTGAAAATCCGCCTGCCGATCTCAACACTAGATGGGCGTACACGAAAAACGAGGGATTCAACATGCCGAGTACAATGATTGAAGATGCCCAGCATTCGCCTGCTTTCCAAATACGGAGAGCATTGGGCGCTCTGTTGATGCTGTCCGTCATGATGACGGTTTTTTGGAGCGAGGGCGCTTCGGCCCGCAGTCTGCCTGACTTCACCGAGCTGGTTGAAGAAAATTCCAGTGCGGTGGTCAATATCAGTACGACGACTGCACCCACAGGTGGCGGTGCCGGCATTCAAGGTCTGCCCTTTAATGAGCGACAGCTCGAGCAGCTTCCCGAATTTTTCCAGGATTTCTTCCGCGGTCAACAGTCTCCATTCGGCGGCCCGGGCAACGCTCAGCCTCGCCGCTCCATGGGCTCGGGTTTTATCGTATCCTCCGATGGCTATGTCCTTACCAACAATCATGTCGTGGAGGGCGCTGACGAGATCATTGTGCGTTTGAACGACCGCAGGGAGCTTCCGGCCAGGTTGGTTGGTACCGATCCCCGGTCTGATATGGCGGTATTGAAGATCGACGATGGGGACGACTTGCCAGTTGTCAAAATTGGTCGTTCCCGTGACCTGAAAGTGGGTGAGTGGGTGTTTGCTATTGGTTCTCCGTTTGGTTTCGACTATACGGTGACGGCAGGTATCGTGAGCGCCCTTGGCCGGTCCCTGCCCTCGGAAAACTATGTGCCGTTCATTCAGACCGATGTGGCCATTAATCCGGGTAATTCCGGCGGTCCACTGTTCAATCTGGATGGGGACGTGGTTGGGATAAACTCCCAGATTTATACGCGTTCCGGCGGGTTCATGGGAGTATCGTTTGCGATTCCGATTGACGATGCCATGAGCGTTTTCCGTCAGCTCCGCGATAAAGGCACAGTTTCCCGTGGCTGGCTCGGCGTGCTGATTCAGGAAGTCAATCGCGACCTCGCCGAGTCCTTCGGCCTCAAGCGCCCCCGTGGTGCACTTGTAGCTGAAGTGATGGAAGGCTCGCCGGCGGAAGCCGCTGGTCTGCAGTCCGGTGACATAGTGCTTGAATACGACGGCGAGGATGTTCAGCTCTCTTCTGACTTGCCTCCGATGGTTGGTCGCACCCCGATCGGAGAAACCGCTCGCCTTACGATTCTTCGTGGTGGTGAGGAAATGACAATCGGTGTTGAAATCGGTCAGCTTCCTGAGCAGGGTGGTGTTCAGCAATCGGCCCCGTCGAGCAATAACGGCGGCACATCTGCAGCGCCTCTGGGCCTGACGGTCAAGTCGTTGCCCGCGGAACTTGCAGAATCTTTGGGTGTTGAGGGAGGCGTCGTCGTCGCTGATGTTGCCCGCGGCCCGGCTCTCGACGCAGGGATTCGTCCCCGAGACGTTATTACCGAGATCAATCGGGAGAAGGTCGCGTCCGTAGATGATTTCAGGGACGTCGTTGCCTCCTTGCCGGATGATCGTGCGGTCTCGGTAAGAGTGGTCAGGCAGGGGCGCGCGATCTACCTGGTGATGAAGCCCTGAACGGCTTGGGTACTGAATAAACCAACACTCTGAAGCCCCCGGTTGTGTCAAAAACGACACGTCCGGGGGCTTTTGTTATACTCGTCTGAATTTATAAAAAATCATGGCCATGGAACGGACCGGATCAGACGCGATGATGAACACGAAGGACCTCCCTCTCCGAAGACTGCTGGAATTCCGGCATGCCTGGGTTGCCTGGCTGGTTTTTGCCGTGGCCATCGGTGTCACTGTGGTGCTCTGGCAGTTTTCTATTCGCCTCGTTGAGGATCGCACCGAAGCCCGTTTTCGAACCCAGTCCCTTCAACTCAAATCGGCTATCGAAGAGCGTCTTTTAAACTATGAGCAGGTACTGGCAGGCAGTGCTGGCCTGTTTTCAGTTTCTGACGGTGTTTCCCGGGGCCAGTGGCGGGAGTACATCGAGAAGGTCGATATCAACCGTTACTATCCGGGAATACAGGGTATTGGCTATGTGAAGCGCATCGGTGTAAGGCAGATGGCGGAGCACATAGCTTCAGTTCGTGCTGAAGGTGTCCACCACTACCTGGTCAGTCCCCTGGGGGCGGGGCCTTATTACTATCCGATGGTTTATCTGGAGCCGGGTACAGAAAGGAATCGCAGGGCTCTCGGGTATGATGCATTCAGTGATCCGGTTCACCGCCGTGCGATGGAAAGGGCGCGGGATGATGCTGTGCCGACAGTAACCGGAAAGGTTGTACTGGTGCAGGAAGAGCTGGGGGAAGATCAGGCCAGTTTCCTGATGTACTTTCCGATATACCAGGGAGGGGATGTCCCGGAAATCCGGGCTGAGCGCAGGATGATGCTGGCAGGATACGTCTTCAGCGCTTTCCGCATGAACAACCTCATTGATGGCATTGTCGGGCTGATATCGCCGTTCCTTGATGTTCGCATCTATGATAATGGCGTGGTGGACAGGGACAACGTCATGTATGGCTCCAACCTCGGTTCGCTGGACAACGAGTTCAATTTCGAGATGAGCCAGACTGTTGCGGCCGGTGGGCGTGACTGGCTGTTGCAAACCCGCTCGACGCCCGCTTTTGACTACCTGGCATCGGATCCCCGGCCGCCCATTGTGCTGAGCAGTGGTATTGCGATCAGTCTGCTGCTTTTCCTGTTTGTGCTGGCGCTCATCCGCTCTCGGTTGATGGCGCAGATCAGTGCCGGGCGTTACCGTGCAATCACCGAGGGCGCCGCGAGTGTAACGCTGGTTATGAACAGCTCAGGTCGGGCAACCTACGCCAGCCCTTCCTGCTTCGACATCCTCGGTTTTGATCCGGAAAAAGTGCGTTTGCTGGAGCTTGAAAAACTTGTGCATGGTGATGACTGGCCTCAGTTGAAGCAGGGGTTCGAGGATGCGGTAAATGCCCCGGGAAAACAGATGCCGGTGATACTGGCACGGATTCGCGATGCCGGTGGCCAGTGGCGGGATATGGAAGGCACATTTACGGCCATGTTGTCTGTGCCCGGTGTGAACGGTGTTGTTCTCAGTCTCCGGGATCTGACCCAGCTTAAAGCGGCACAGTCGGAACTGCATCGTCTGGCGTTTTACGATCCGCTTACCGGTCTGGCAAATCGTCAGCTGTTTCGTGATCGCCTTGAGCACGTGGTGCGCCGCAGCCGTCGAAGTGGAGAGCCGGCAGCACTGATGTTTCTCGATCTTGATGGCTTCAAACGAATAAACGACACCCTTGGGCACGATGCCGGCGATGAGTTGCTTTGTCAGGTTGCCCAATGGCTGGAGGGGTGTGTCCGGGAAGAGGATTCGGTGGCCCGCCTCGGCGGAGACGAGTTTGTTGTTCTTTTGTCCCGCATCAGCGGGCCGGACGCTGCAGGCAAGGTGGCGGATAGCATTCTGCGCCGCCTGTGTCAGCGGATTCGCCTCAATGATCACGAAGTCGGAATCACGGTCAGCATTGGTATTACCATGATTCCGAGCGATAGCGAAGATTCCGGCACACTGATGAAGTACGCGGATCTGGCCATGTACCGGGCCAAGGAAATGGGGCGTAATACCCGCCAGTTTTTTACCCCGGCGATGAATATCAAGGCAGCTCGTCGACTTTTGCAGCAGGAAGAGCTTGCTACGGCGCTTGATGGCGACCGTTTTGCGTTGCACTACCAGCCAAAAGTGGACCTGATCAGTGATCGGGTCGTTGGTGTTGAGGCCTTCCTTCGCTGGCATCATCCGGAAAAGGGGCTGGTCTCGGCCCAGCAGTTTATTGGGCTGGCAGAAGAGACAGGGCTTATTGTGCGCCTGGGTGAAATGGCATTGCGCCAGGCCTGTATCCAGGTTCAGGCGTTGGAGCGCGCCGGCTTTGAATCCCTGAAGATGGCCGTTAACCTGTCGGTGCGCCAGCTTACCGATTCCGGTTTCCTGGATATGGTCCGCCAGGTAATTACCGAGACGGGCGTGTCTCCCGAGCGCCTGGAACTGGAAATGCCGGCAGAGCTTCTGAACGAAGACCCGAGGATGCTTCGGGAGCTGCTGGTGGCGCTACATGATCTCGGCGTGTGTCTGATTCTTGATGATTTTGGCACTGGGTCGTGCTCACTGGTGGCGCTGCAGCAGCTGCCACTGGACGTGGTCAAGATCGATCATCGGTTTATCCGGGATATTCCATACAACGTCAGTGCGACCGACGTAGCGTCGGCTGTCATTGCACTTGCCCGCAAGTTGCACCTTACCGTGGTGGCGGAAGGGGTGGAGACGCCTCAGCAGCTGAGCTTCCTGAAATCGGCCGGTTGCGCCCAGTGCCAGGGCAATCTGTTCAGTTACCCACTGGACGAAGATGCACTGATCGGATTCCTGATTCGGCAATATGAAAGGCCGCTTATTTCCTGATCATGGCAATGCCGGCCGGTAACCGGTAAAATCACGCCGTTCCCGGATCCCGGTAACGGCCCTTCCGGGCTCAATCCTTCGTATTATATGAGTATTCATTGTCTGTGACTGAACTGAGCCGAATTCGTAACTTCTCCATTATCGCCCACATTGACCATGGTAAATCCACGCTGGCTGATCGTTTTATCCAGATTTGCGGTGGCCTGACTGACCGGGAAATGGCCGAGCAGGTCCTGGACTCCATGGATCTGGAGCGCGAGCGGGGTATCACGATCAAGGCCCAGAGTGTCACTCTCAATTACCAGGCCCGTGATGGTCAGGAATATAAGCTTAACTTCATCGACACGCCCGGCCATGTGGATTTCTCCTACGAGGTATCCCGTTCTCTCTATGCCTGTGAAGGGGCATTGCTGGTTGTAGATGCGGGGCAGGGTGTCGAAGCCCAGTCGGTTGCCAATTGTTACACCGCCATTGAGCAGGGGCTGGAAGTGGTTCCGGTCCTCAACAAGATGGACCTGCCGCAGGCGGAACCGGAGCGAGTTGCCGCGGAAATCGAGGACATTATCGGTATTGAGGCCGCGGATGCTGTTCGCTGTAGCGCCAAGAGTGGTGTTGGCGTCGAGGACGTGCTGGAGGACCTCATTCAGAAAATCCCCCCGCCCAAGGGTGATCGTGATGCCCCGCTGCAAGCACTGATTATTGATTCCTGGTTTGATAACTATCTGGGCGTTGTATCTCTGGTCCGGGTAACCGAGGGCACACTGAAGAAAGGTAACAGAATTGTTATCAAATCCACCAAGAAAGCATGGAATGCGGAAAAGGTGGGTATTTTCAACCCCAAACCGAAGGATACCGATATTCTTGAAGCGGGCGATGTCGGGTTTGTTGTTGCCGGTATCAAGGATATCCACGGTGCACCGGTGGGCGATACCATCGTGCATCAGAAGTATGCGGACGAAACACCGATGCTGCCGGGTTTCAAGAAGGTCAAGCCTCAGGTGTACGCAGGCCTGTTTCCGGTCAGTGCCGACGATTACGAAGATTTCCGGGATGCCCTGGAAAAACTGACCCTGAACGATGCCTCCCTGTTTTACGAGCCGGAAAATTCCGACGCGCTTGGTTTTGGCTTTCGTTGTGGCTTCCTCGGCATGCTGCACATGGAGATTATCCAGGAGCGCTTGGAGCGTGAATACGACATTGACCTGATCACCACCGCGCCGACGGTGATCTATGAGGTGGTTACCAAACAGGGTGAGACCCTGTCGGTAGACAACCCGTCACGGCTCCCGGATATTGGGTCCATTGAAGAAATGCGCGAGCCGATCGTGG
Source organism: Marinobacter salinus (assembly GCF_001854125.1). Taxonomy (NCBI): domain Bacteria; kingdom Pseudomonadati; phylum Pseudomonadota; class Gammaproteobacteria; order Pseudomonadales; family Marinobacteraceae; genus Marinobacter; species Marinobacter salinus. The sequence continues at coordinate 2,250,281 of NZ_CP017715.1, read as the reverse complement.
AGGCAAATATCCTGGTGCCCCAGGAACATCTGGGTAATGTCATTGCCTTGTGTGAAGAAAAGCGTGGCGTCCAGAAGAATATGCACTTCATGTCGACACAGGTTCAGCTCACCTATGAGTTGCCAATGGCGGAAGTGGTCATGGACTTCTTCGATCGCATCAAATCAGCGAGCCGGGGATTTGCGTCGCTCGATTACCACTTTATCCGGTTCCAGCCTGCCAACCTGGTACGTCTGGACGTCCTGATCAACGCTGAGCGCGTTGATGCGCTGGCGCTGATCGTGCATAAGGAACAGGCCCACCGCAAGGGCCGGCAGTTGATCGACAAGATGAAAGAGCTGATACCGAGGCAAATGTTCGACATTGCAATCCAGGCAGCCATCGGTACGCAGGTGGTAGCCCGGGTTACAGTCAAGGCCTTGCGCAAAAATGTAACAGCCAAGTGCTACGGCGGCGACGTCAGCAGGAAGAAGAAGCTGCTCCAGAAGCAGAAAGAGGGTAAGAAGCGTATGAAGCAGCTGGGTAATGTTGAGGTGCCTCAGGAAGCGTTTCTTGCCGTGTTGCAAGTGGATAAATAGAAGGCACCCGGATGGATATCGATTTTCCCCTGGTACTGGTTGTTCTGACCTTCGCGACAGGTCTGATCTGGCTGGCGGACAAACTGTTTTTGCGTGAGCGGCGTCTTGCTTCCGCCCGGGCCAGCGGGAGTTCGTCTGCCACCGAGACGGGTGGCGCTGCAACCGGCGAGGCCGAGGAACCGAAAGAGCCTTACCTCGTCGATCTGAGTCGGTCCTTTTTTCCGGTTCTTGCGATCGTTCTTGTGCTGAGGTCCTTTCTGGTTGAGCCGTTTCAGATTCCCTCTGGTTCAATGCTGCCGACGCTTGAGGTTGGCGACTTCATTCTTGTGAACAAATACGCCTATGGCCTGAGGCTGCCGGTTGCCGGCACCAAAATTCTCAAGGTCGGTGACCCTGAGCGTGGCGACGTTATGGTATTTCGCTACCCGAAAGATGGCGAAACCAACTACATCAAGCGGGTGATCGGTTTGCCCGGTGACAGAATCCGTTACGAAGACAAACAGCTGTTCATTAACGGCGAAGAGATAGATAGCCGGTTTGTGGCTCGCCTGCCGCCAGTGGAGTTGCGCCGGGAAGATCTTGGTGAGGTTGAGCATGACATCTTCCTTACCCTGGGGCGCCCGGGTGCTAGCGGTGAGGGTGAGTGGGTTGTGCCCGAAGGTCACTATTTTATGATGGGTGACAATCGTGATAACAGCAACGACAGCCGGTACTGGGGCATGGTTCCTGACGATATGGTGGTGGGCAAAGCATTCGCCATCTGGATGCACTGGAAATCACTGACCAGTCTGCCATCCTTTGATCGTGTGGGCGGTATTGAGTAATCCTGACTATTCTGGAGCGCAGCAGTAATGAAGAAAAATAACCTCTCCCCTATGGGGCGGCAGGGTGGTGCCTCGGCGTTGACCATGATGGTCATGGTGCTGTTTTTTGGCGGTCTTTTGACTCTGGTGCTTAAGCTGGGGCCGGCCTATCTGGATGACATTACAATTCAGGAAGCGCTTGAGAGTCTGGACGGCACCAAGGGGCTGTCCACCATGGGCCCGGCACAGGTCCGCACCCTTATTAACAAACGCCTCAGCGTGAATAACGTGCGCGGTTTCGAGGCCAAGAATATTTCCGTAGAGAAAGACGGTGAGCTGGTTGTGATCAACGTGGATTACGAGGTTCGCAATAACCTTTTCAGTAACGTGGATACTGTTATCCACTTCCAGCATGAATACGAGATGAAGGGCCAGTGAGTTCGCAACCGGATCTGGATCAGTTACAACGTCGTATCGGCTATACCTTCAAATCGCCTGAGCGGTTGCTGCTGGCACTTACCCATCGCAGTTACGGCAATCAGAACAATGAGCGTCTGGAGTTTCTTGGCGACTCAATCGTGAACATGGTGATTGCGGAGTATCTTTTCCTGCATTTCGAGAAGGCCCGGGAAGGCCAGCTCAGCCGGCTTCGTGCCCGGATGGTGAAAGGCGTAACCCTGGCTGAGATCGGCCGCGAGTTCCAATTGGGAAATTACCTGCGCCTGGGTTCCGGTGAATTGAAAAGTGGTGGTTTTCGGCGTGAATCGATCCTGGCTGATGCGGTGGAATCGATCATCGGTGCGATCTACCTGGATAGCGATTTCCACACTTGCCGTGAAAAGGTTCTGCAATGGTTTGAGCAGCGGCTGGAAAAACTCGATCTTCAGGATACCCAGAAAGATCCGAAAACCCGGTTGCAGGAGTATCTCCAGTCCAGGCAATTCCCGCTGCCCCGTTACGACGTTATTTCCGTGGATGGCGAAGCGCACAATCAGACATTCAATGTATCCTGTGCGCTCCCCTCGCTGGATCGCAAGACGACCGGTACCGGCAGCAGTCGCCGTATAGCCGAGCAGCAGGCAGCCCGTAACGCCCTGAAAGAACTGGGCGTGGAGAATCAGTAATGAACGATATTACCCGTCCAGAAAATCCGGACAGTCGCTGTGGCTTTGTCGCCATTGTTGGCCGCCCAAATGTGGGTAAATCCACATTGCTCAACCATATTCTCGGGCAGAAACTGAGCATTACTTCCCGTAAGCCTCAAACCACTCGTCATCAGGTTTTGGGTATCAAGACCGTTGGACCGGTCCAGGCCGTTTATGTTGATACCCCGGGGATGCATGAGGAAGAGCCAAGAGCGTTGAATCGCTATATGAACAAGGCTGCAACGTCGGCGCTGATTGATGTCGATGTGGTCGTTTTTGTGGTGGACCAGCTGGCCTGGACCACAGCCGACGAGATGGTTCTTGAAAAACTCAGCAAACTGAAGTGTCCGGTTATCCTGGCGGTGAACAAGGTGGACAAAATCGAGAAGCGGGATTCCCTGTTGCCGCACCTTGATATGATCTCCAAAAAGCGTGAATTTGCGGAAATTATTCCGTTGTCGGCACTCAAGGAAACCAACCTTGAACCTCTGGAGGAAGCCGTCGGCCGATATCTCCCGGAAAGCGTCCACTTCTATCCGGATGATCAGGTTACCGACCGTACCGAACGGTTCATGGCGTCTGAAATTGTCCGCGAGAAAATTACCCGACAACTGGGAGCCGAGCTGCCTTATTCTGTCGCCGTAGAAATCGAAGAATTCAAGCGCGAGGGCAAAACCCTGCATATCTCCGCGTTGATCCTCGTTGAGCGTGAAGGTCAGAAAAAGATCATGATTGGCGACAAGGGGGAGCGAATGCGCCGCATCGGTCAGGAGGCTCGTGCTGATATGGAGCGCCTGTTTGACAGTAAGATCATGTTGCGGTTGTGGGTTAAGGTAAAGCGTGGCTGGGCTGACAGCGATCGGGCCCTTAAAAGCCTCGGTATGAACGACCTCTGAGGCGTTTATGAGGGGGCCGGAGCATCAGGAGCCCGCTTATGTGATTCATCGTCGGCCATGGCGGGAAACCAGCCTGATGGTCGATGTGTTCACGCTAAACCGCGGGCGAATGACGGTTATTGCCCGCGGTGCCAATAGTGCCAAGAGCCCCCTGAAGGCCCAGTTGCAGCCGTTTCAGCCGCTGATGTTGGACTGGAGCGGTCGTGGTGACCTTAAAACGCTGACTCATGTTGATGTGCGCAACGGTCCTTCTCTACATCGCACCGCCTCTTTGTACAGTGGCCTGTATCTGAACGAGCTGATACAGCGTGTTCTCCCGGCCGCCGACCCACACCCGACTCTCTTTGCAGCATACATCGATGCCGTCACAGAGCTTGCGGATACGCGAGACGTTGAGCCCGTACTCAGGCGTTTTGAGCGGGCCTTCGCGGCGGCGCTGGGTTATGACTTTGCCTGGGATGTCGCAACGGACACCGGAAAAACCGTCGAGGCCTGGGCACAGTATTGTTACGATCCGGAGCAGGGCATCGTTTCCGTTCCTGCGCAGGGTGTTCGGTTGCAGAGCCTGCACGGTGAGGTGTTGCTTGCTCTGGCGGAGGGAGACCTCGTTAGTGAAGCATGCCGGCGAACCGCCAAGCGTGTTATGCGGGTGCTTACCGATTATCTTATGCAGGGGCGCCCCCTGCACAGTCGCAGTCTATTCAGTCACCTTCGGGGAGAACGGCATGAATCCTAGAGTATTGCTCGGCGTCAATATCGACCATGTGGCCACTTTGCGTCAGGCTCGGGGGACCCGCTATCCGGATCCCGTTCAGGCTGCGCTGTTGGCCGAAGAGGCCGGTGCCGACGGCATTACCATCCACCCTCGCGAGGACCGGCGCCATATTCAGGACCGGGACGTTCTGCTGCTTCGTGAAGTGCTGCAAACCAAGATGAACCTGGAAATGGCTGTCACCGATGCCATGTTGGCGTTCGCAGAACAGGTGCGTCCGGAATGCGTTTGCCTGGTACCCGAAAAGCGCGAGGAGCTGACCACCGAAGGTGGTCTTGATGTGGAAGGTCAGGAAACTCGGGTGGCAAAGGCATGCGAGCGTTTGGCCGCGATCGGCGCAGAAGTGTCCTTGTTTATTGACCCCAATCCGGCACAGATTGATGCTGCGGTCCGTTGTGGGGCACCGGTGGTGGAGCTGCACACTGGCGAATACGCAGAGGCGAAAACGGCTGAAGAGATTGAGGCCGCGTTTAAAACGATTTCGGGCGCGGTTGCCCATGCCCGCAAAAGAGGCCTGATTGTCAATGCCGGCCACGGTCTTCACTACCACAACACCGAGCGGGTAGCCGGGATTGCGGGAATCAATGAGCTCAATATCGGCCACGCCATCATCGCGCGGGCGGTTTTCACCGGTTTGAAAGAGGCGGTGCGTGATATGAAGGCCATTCTCGACCGGGCGCGCGACCGGTCCTGATTCAGCAAAAGGGCTAGTTTGTTTCAACCGACTGGCGCTGCTCACGGAACAGTTTCTGCCAGTCGGTCTGTTCACTCCAGATTTGCAGGCGCTCCATCGCGGAGACTAGCTGATCCTTTTGATGCTCCGTCTCTGGTGCTGAACACTTCAGGGCTGTTTCCAGATAATTGGCGGCTGCACGGAGTTCCGGCACGCCGCAGTACCGGCTTGCCCCGTGGAGTTTGTGCACGCACTCCAGTAAGCCTTTCAAGTCATTGTCTCGCCAGAATGCTTTCACTCGGGCGATATCCGTATGCAGTTGTTCGAGGAGCATGCTGAACAACTCTTCGGCAAGATCGGCTTTGCCTGCAGCCAGTTGAATACTCTCCTCCACGCTCATGCAATCCTGCTGCATCTTGCGCGTTGACGGGCGGAGGGCTCGACGGGTGTCCCGCACTTCCGGCACCCTGATCTGGCCCCCGTGATCCGACTTTTCGCAAACGTACCCTGTATATTCGAAAATGACCTCCCTCAGCTGTGAGCTGCTAATAGGCTTGGCCATATAGCCATCAAACCCCTGCTGAGCGAGGCGCTCCTGCTCATCAGCCAGGGCATGGGCAGTGAGCGCAATGATCGGAGTCCGACGAGCGCTGCTGTCCATATCCCGCAGTCGTGCTGTTGTTTCCACGCCATCCATACCCGGCATCTGTAAGTCCATGAATACCAGATCAAACTGGCTCTGCCTTGCTTTGCTCAGAGCCTCAAAGCCGCTTGAGGCACCTTCGGCGTCAATCCGGCAGTCATTGAGCAGGGTCATGACCAGCTTCAGATTGGCATCGTTGTCATCTACTGCCAGTACTCTGGGCACTTTGTCGGAGGGTAAACGGCTGGCAGGAACACTGTATTCTTTGCCCATAGCCCCCCCCGTATTGATGCCGTGAACCAGCAGCAGGAGTTCGTCGTAGAGTGCACCCCGACAAACCGGCTTGCTGAGATGGCCGCTGGCGAGCTCCGAAAGGGGGGTGTCATGGGTTTCGAGTGTCGGGGTCAGCAGAAGGGTGCGGCAATCCCGTTCAATTTCCAGAGTGCGAATCAGTCCACAGTACTGGCTGGAGTTTAGTAAGTGGCGGGTAATACCGAGAATTGCCACGGCGTAGCCGGCCTGATTTTTCTGCGCTTCCTCGATCTGTTCCTGCATGGCGCCGGGCGATGCGACCCGATCGACCGTCATACCCCAATCTTTTAAAAGGTGCTCGACAGCCAGTCCAGTGGTTTTCTGTTGCTCAAGATAGATGACCCGTTCGCCACGAAGGGCATCCCGGGGTGCAATGGCGTCAACGCTGGCGGAGAGCTCTGAGCTCAGGGTGAACCAGAAGGTGGAGCCTTTGCCTAGCTCACTCTCCAGGCCGATTTTTCCGCCCATTTCCTCCACAAGGCGCTTGGAGATGGCCAGGCCCAGGCCTGTTCCTCCATATTGCCGCGCGGTGGAAGCGTCAGCCTGGCTGAACGCATTGAACAGTGACTGCTGCTGGGCTCGGGAAAGACCAACTCCGGAGTCAGTGATGCTGAGGCGAAGGGTAATGCGATTGCTCTCATTTTCCTCCTCTTCGAGGCTGGCTCGCAGCACAACCTCACCGGTCTGTGTGAACTTGATGGCATTGTTCACCAGGTTGGTAATCACCTGTTTGACCCGGAGTGGGTCGCCCATAATGTTATCCGGCACATCGTTATAGACCAGTGGAACCAGGTCGAGATTCTTGGCGTGGGCCGCCGGAGCCAGCATAACCATGACATCCTCAACGATATCCCGAAGCTGGAAGGGCACCCGGTCGAGAATGAGTTTTCCTGCCTCAATCTTGGAGAAGTCCAGAATGTCGTTAATGATGGTGAGAAGGATTTCCGAGGACTTACGGATAGTACTCAAGTGATCCCGCTGCTGGCGCGGCAGAGGGCTTTTCAGCAGCAGTTCGGTAAAGCCGATAATGCCGTTCAGCGGCGTGCGAATTTCATGGGACATGTTTGCCAGAAATTCGGACTTTATCCGGCTGGCTTCGAGGGCCTCCTTGCGGGCGAAATCCAATTCAATGTTCTGGATCTCAATAGTCTCAAGGGTCTCCCTGAGGTCTTCCGTGGCCTGATCAATGTTTTGCTGCATTTCTGCCTGGGCCTTGCTCAGCTCTCCGGCCATGGCGTTCAGGCCCGATTCCAGTTGCTCAAATTCGGGCCCCGCCCCCGTGTACACGCGGGTGTCCAGTTTGCCTTCCTTGAGCTTGGCAACGGCCTCATTGAGTTCAAAGACCGGATTGGTGAAGGCCCGGCTTAGCCGAAGGGCGATGGCAAGGCTCAGGAGAACTCCGCCGAGCACCAGCAAAAGGGAGATCAGTAGTGCCTTGTAGGTTTCCTTTTCCGTACGCACATGGGACATTTCTACAGCGACCCAGCCCAGCGGTTCGCGCTGGCGTGACGAGGCTTGCCGGGTGTCGGGGTCCAGCATGTCCTGGATCATCAGATCCTGAAGGAAAACCGGGTGGATGAAGCGGGTGCTGTCTTTGCGTGGAATCCTGACTGCTCTTTCGGCGTTCAGTTCGCGTGCATCGATGGCATCGGAGCTGCCGGGGCCAGTATGGAGAAGACGGCTGCTGTCACTGTCAAAAAAAGTGATGGAGCGTACATCCTGTTCCTCCAGCAAAGCGTTGGAAAGGCTGCTGAGCAGGCTGCGGTTGGCCGTGAACAAACCATATTCGGCGCCGGAAGCAAGCTGTCGGGACAGGGATTCTCCCCGGTCCCTAAGCAGGCTCTCAATGTTGTTAACCCAGCTATAGGTGAAGAACATCCCGAGCATGAGAGTTGTCAGCAGGGTGGGGACGAGAGTCACCACCAGTACTTTTTTGCGAATGCCCCAGCGCCGCATACTCTGTTCCTGATTTATTGCCCGAGCCAGCATCACCAGATGCGGGTCACTTCCCTGTCAGAATAGATGATCCTGGCACTGATGACTGTGGTGTCAGTCCCGGCTCCATTCAAAATTTCCTGCAGTTATAGCCACCGGTCATGGATATAGCGAGAAGCTGTATTGGGAGACGGTGGCCATAACGCGTATCATGCGAACGCAAAAGTGTACCACAGGGTAATCATATGAATTTTCCCACCATTGAAGAATATGTCGGGCATACCCCTCTGGTTCGCCTGCAACGGCTCCCCGGTGAGACAAGCAACGTCATTCTTGCCAAGCTGGAAGGCAACAACCCGGCGGGATCCGTCAAGGATCGTCCGGCCCTTGGCATGATTCAGGAGGCTGAACGCCGGGGCGAGATAAAACCCGGTGACACCTTGATTGAGGCAACCAGTGGCAACACGGGCATTGCCCTGGCGATGGCTGCAGCGATCAAGGGGTACCGGATGGTGCTCATCATGCCGGCCAATATGAGTGAAGAAAGGCGAGCCTCCATGCGTGCCTATGGTGCTGAAATTGTGACTGTCAGCAAGGAAGAAGGCATGGAGACTGCGCGGGACCTGGCCTTGCAGATGGAAGCTGAAGGCAAGGGCAAGGTGCTGGACCAGTTCAGCAATCAGGACAACCCCCTGGCACATTACCGCACCACGGGGCCTGAAATCTGGGAGCAAACCCAGGGGCGGGTGACGCACTTTGTCAGTTCCATGGGAACGACCGGCACCATCATGGGGGTGTCCCGTTACCTGAAAGAGCGGAATCCGGACATACGGATCATCGGGTTACAGCCGAAAGAAGGCGCGTCCATACCGGGTATCCGTCGCTGGCCCGAAGAGTATCTGCCAAAAATTTATGACGCGGCCCGCGTCGATCAGGTACTCGATATTGGCCAGGAGGAAGCGGAAACCACCATGCGCGCCCTGGCCTCGAAGGAAGGGATCTTCTGCGGCGTGTCTTCCGGAGGTTCGATTGCGGCTGCCTTGAGGCTCTCGGAGCAGGTTGAAAACGCCGTCATCGTTGCCATTATCTGTGATCGTGGCGACCGCTACCTGTCCACCGGCGTCTTTCCTGGCGCCTGAACCGGACCATTTCATCAAGAGTAGTCAGTATGAGTAGACGACGCCGGAAGGCTCTCCCCAAGGAGCCTGTACGCTGTGAAATCGAAACCCTGGGTCATGATGGCCGTGGTATTGCCCGACAGGACGGTAAAATCCAGTTTGTGGATGGCGCCCTGCCCGGTGAAACGGTTATGGCCAAAATGGTCGGTACCCGCAGCAAGTTCGATGAGTTGCGGACACTGGAGGTTCTTGAAGGGGTGGCGGAGCGCCAGACGCCACCCTGTGAGTTTGCCGATCTTTGCGGGGGCTGCAGCCTCCAGCACATGAGTGCCGATGCCCAGATCCGGTTCAAAGAAGACACGCTGCGTGAAAACTTTGCCCATTTTGGGGGCATCGAGCCCGAAGAGTGGGTCGCTCCAATGCGCTCGGAAAGCAGTTTGGGCTATCGACGCAAGGCCCGTTTGGGGGTGCGTTATGTTCCCGCCCGTGAATCGGTGCTGGTCGGCTTTCGGGAAAAACGCAACAGCTTCCTTACCGATATCGACAAGTGCGTTGTTATGGATCCGCGGATTGGTGAACGGATTCTGCCTCTACGTGAGATGCTCCATGGGCTCGACGCTTATAATCGAATTCCACAGGTTGAAGTGGCCTGCGGTGACGATGAGGCTGTCATGGTATTCCGCAACATGGATGACCTGAGTGAGGGCGATCAAGGCAAACTGATTGCCTTTGGCCAGGCCCATAATTTGCACATTTATTTACAACCCAAGGGACCGGATACTGTACACCGGATCTGGCCGGAGTCTGCCGGTTCCGCCGAAGAGCGGTTGAGTTACCGTTTGGATGAATTCGATCTGACCATGAAGTTTCATCCCATGGACTTTACCCAGGTCAATGCAGGCATCAACCGCACCATGGTACACAGGGCGGTGGAATGGCTGGATGTAAATCCGGGTGAACGGGTGCTGGACCTGTTCTGCGGTCTTGGTAATTTCACCCTGCCTTTGGCGCGCAGGGGTGGTCAGGTAGTCGGCGTGGAAGGCGACGACGCCATGGTAGTTCGTGGCCGCGAAAATGCGGAACTGAACGGTCTGGAAAATGTTGATTTTCACGGTGCTGACTTGCACGGTGACTTTACCGGTCAGAGCTGGGCGAAAGAAGGTTTCGATAAAATTCTGATCGACCCGCCCCGCTCCGGCGCTGAGGAGATCTGTAAGTACCTGACCGCCTTCGGAGCGAGCAGGATTGTTTATGTGTCCTGCAACCCGGCGACACTGGCCCGGGATGCCGGTGTCATGGTGCGGAATGGTTACCGGCTGGTGCGGGCTGGTGTGATGGACATGTTTCCTCATACCACTCATGTGGAATCCATTGCATTGTTCGAGCGGGATTCCGGCTGATGGATCTGATGCGTGGCCAAGGATGGCTACGGGCACGACCAGGAAGTACAAAACAGATATGGTAAAAGTTCGCGAAGATTACGCAATGACCGGCGACGGCGAGGTGGACATTGAGCGTTGGCTCCGTCAGATCGCCTCACAAACCTACCTTGAGGACGAGGATCAATTTCGCAAAGCCTGTACAAAGGCGGCGGAGATCGATCTCCAGGCTTTCCGCGAAGACCGGCTTTGGGCGCCGGGGTCCAGCAGTTTTCGCATCGGCATTGAAATGGCCCAGGTGCTGGCGGAGCTTCACCTGGATCAGGCCAGTCTCGTGGCTGCGATTCTGTATCGCGCCGTCAGGGAAGAGCGGGTAGCGCTTGAGGTTATTCGTAAAGAGTTCGGTGACGAAGTTGCCGGACTGATCAATGGTGTGCAGCAGATGGCTGCCATCTCTTCGATTCACCACCCGCTCAAAGGCAACGTGCTCGGGCAGAGTGAGGGCCAGCTGGACAATGTCCGCAAGATGCTGGTCACCATGATTGATGATGTTCGGGTTGCCCTGATCAAGCTGGCTGAACGGACCTGCGCCATCCGTGGGGTCAAGAATGCGCCGGAAGAGAAGCGGATGCGAGTTGCGCGGGAGGTGTTCGATATATACGCGCCGTTGGCGCACCGTCTCGGCATCGGACATATCAAATGGGAACTTGAAGACCTGTCGTTCCGGTACCTGCACGAGTCAGCCTACAAAAAGATCGCAAAGCTCCTGGACGAAAAGCGTCTGGATCGGGATGGTTACATCAAGCGTGTCATTGAAACGCTGCAAACGGAGCTCAAAGAGTACGGCATCAAAGGTGAGCTGTCTGGTCGTGCAAAGCATATCTACAGTATCTGGCGAAAGATGCGCCGCAAGGGCATCGATTTTTCCCAGGTGTATGATATTCGCGCTGTCAGGATTCTCGTGCCTCAGGTGCGGGACTGCTATGCCGCTCTGGGTATTGTGCACACCCTCTGGCGTCACATTCCGAACGAATTCGACGACTACATCGCGAACCCCAAGGAAAACGGTTATCAGTCCCTCCACACGGCGGTGATCGGGCCCGAAGGGAAGGTGATGGAGGTCCAGATCCGCACGCACAAGATGCATGAGGAGGCAGAGCTCGGGGTGTGCGCCCACTGGCTCTACAAGGGCACAGACAAGAGCAATAAATCGTCCGGTTATGACGCCAAAATCAATTGGCTGCGTCAGGTTCTGGAATGGCAGGAAGATCTCGGCGACCTGTCCGGCCTCGCCGATCACCTCAAGACGGATATGGCATCAGACCGGGTATACGTATTCACCCCGGAAGGCCACGTGGTGGATTTGCCCCAGGGGGCGACGCCGGTGGACTTCGCCTACCGGGTCCATACCGAAATCGGCCACTCCTGCCGCGGTGCCCGGGTTAACAACCGGATTGTGCCATTGACCTATCCGCTGAAAACCGGCGACCAGGTTTTCGTTCTGACTTCCAATAATCCGGCGCCCAGCCGCGACTGGTTAAACCCGAGTCTCGGCTATGTTCAGACGTCCAGGGCCCGGGCCAAGGTAACCCACTGGTTCAAGCAGCAAGACCGGGGACGGAATATTGTCGACGGCCGTGCGATTCTGGAGGACGAGTTCAAACGTCTGTCTCTGTACGACCTCGACCTGAATGAACTTGCCCGGAAGGTGAACTATCCCGAGGCGGAAGACATGTTTGCTGCCATTGGCGCCGGAGACCTGAGGCCGACACATGTGGCCAATGTCGCTCAGCAGATGTTTGAGCCGAAATCCGAGCAACTGGATCTCAAACTCAGCACTCAGCGTCGCAAACCCTATGATACCGAATCGGATATTCAGATTCTGGGGGTCGGCAAGCTGAAAACTCAGGTCGCCAAGTGCTGCAAACCGCTGCCGGGGGATGCGATAGGCGGCTATATAACCGTCGGTCGTGGGGTGACCGTTCACCGCCAGGATTGCCTGACGTTCCTGAACCTGCAGGAAATGGAGCCAAACCGGATCATCGAAGTCAGTTGGGGCGGCCAGCCGGCTGCGGTCTATCCCGTGGATGTGGAAATTGAGGCGTATGATCGCTCCGGTCTGCTGCGGGATATTACCCAGGTGCTTTCGTCATCAAAAAGCGATGTGCTGGCGCTCAACACCCTGACCAACAAGGACGAAAATACCGCAACCATGACAGTAACGCTGGAAATTTCCAGCCTGGAACAGTTGGCTCGTTTGCTGGCGCAGATCCGCAACCTGCCCAACGTTATTGACGTAAGGCGCAAGCGCGGATGAGTTACTCCATTGAAGACCTGAAAACATTGATGGCCCGGCTCAGGGATCCGGATACTGGCTGCCCCTGGGATACGAAACAGACCTATAAGACCATTGTGCCGCATACCCTTGAAGAGGCCTATGAGGTGGCCGACGCCATTGAGAGGGAGGATTATCCCCACCTTAAAGATGAGCTGGGCGACTTGCTCTTTCAGGTGATCTTCTACGCTCAGATTGGCAAGGAAGACGGTCATTTTGATTTTGACGCCGTGGTAGACAATCTTGTCCGCAAGCTGGTCCGGCGGCATCCCCATGTATTCCCGGATGGAACGCTGGTAAGTCGGATTGATCCGGATAACCGGCCTGATGAAGCCTGGATCAAGGAAAGCTGGGAGCGCATCAAGGCTGAGGAGCGTGCCCAGGCGGCACCTGCATCCAGCGAGCCGTCCAGCCGTCTCGACGGCATCGCTCGAACGCTTCCGGCAATGGCAAGGGCGGAAAAGCTGCAAAAAAGAGCAGCGAGGCATGGGTTTGACTGGCCGACGATCGGCCCGGTGTTCGACAAGCTTCACGAGGAAATCGACGAACTCAAGGAAGCCTGGCAGGCAGCCCAGGCCGGTACAGGCGATCCGGACGCTGTCGAGGACGAGTTGGGTGATTTATTGTTTGTGTGCGTGAATCTGGCACGATTTATGAAAGTCAATCCGGAGCAGGCACTGCACCGCACCAATCACAAATTTGATGCCCGGTTTCGGGCGATCGAACGCGTGTTGGAGCGCGAAGGCCGTAACCTGGACGAAGAGTCTCTGGAAGCGCTGGATGCCGTGTGGCAAACGGTCAAAGGTGTGGAGAAGGGGAGCAAGGAGCACTGAAAGTCGGTTTTCGGTAAGTACAATCCGTTACCAATTTTGTGGTCCCCCGTGGGTCGGCTTCGTCTACACTTCGGGTAATCGGCGCACTGATTCCGTGCGTCGTGCGCCATCAAAAAGATGCAGGAGTGAAGGCACCATGAAAATCAAGGATCTGGTCAATTACTGGGACAAGCACGCTCGCGGCCGACTTACCCGCGACGCCTATTTTATGGCGCTGTCCGACCAGCATCACAAACGTCTGGAAAAACTGGCGGCTCTCTACCCGATGAAATCACCGCAGGATCTGATGCGTGACCTGATTTCTGCTGCGCTGGATGATCTCGAGACCGGCTTCCCCTATGTTCAGGGTACCAAGGTGGTGGCATACGATGAGGATGGCTTTGAGATCTATGAAGATCAGGGGCTGACGCCGAAGTTCGTGAGCCTGAGCCAGAAGCATATCCAGCGCCTGAAAGCTCGCCAGCTGGAATCAGTGGCCTGAGTTACCAGCACGACGCAGGCCGATCCCGAGCGGTAGACGAAGTGGTGGTAGCCACTTCGCGAAGCGCGCTCGGATCGCTTTCCCGATAAATCGGGTTCTTTGCAGTCCTACTTTTGCTTCCCTTCCAGCTTATCTTTGATCGGGCTCTGGCGAACGAGATCGTCCAGGGCGGCTCCGATCATGTCGTTCAGAATATCGCTTTCACTACGATCCGGATAAAGCTCGGCCAGCGCGGCGATTCGCGCAGCATCCTCCAGCGGCAGTCTCAGATTGTAGTCGTGGGTCCGTTCCACGGCTTCTTTATCTTTCTCCCAATGTTTGGGTAAATCAGTCACCTTCATGAATACTCCTTGCGGCTACAGGCATGAATCGCCAATAGACTTTCTCGGCTGTTCCTTAGTATCGTAAGTTTACTTTGCCTCCGTCAATTCAAAAGGACGTCAATGTGACTGAGCTACACTCCGATCTCCGTGAGAACGTGCGCATGCTGGGCGAACTGCTTGGCCAGAGTATCCGGCGCCAGCCGGGGCAGGAATGCTTTGAATTAATAGAGGAGATCCGCGCGGCGGCCAAGGCCGACAGACACCAGGAAAGCGGTTCCGGCCAGCGTCTGGTCAGCCTGCTTGGCAAGCTGAGTGATGACGAACTGCTGCCGGTGACCCGTGCGTTCAACCAGTTTCTTAACCTGGCCAACCTGGCAGAGCAGTACCATGGGATCCGTCGTAAACGCGGCCATCATTCCGACCTGATTGTGGAGTCTCTGGACGAGGTGTTCGGTCGCCTTCAACATGGCGGAGTGGATCCGGAAGAGCTGCACAAAAAGGTCTCGGACCTGCGCATTGAGTTTGTTCTGACGGCGCACCCGACCGAGGTCGCCCGCCGTACGCTTATCATGAAATACGACGAGATGTCTGAGTGTCTGGCCCGGCTGGACCACGATGATCTCATGCCCGGAGAGCGCGAGGAAGTCGTTGGCCGGCTTTCCCAACTGATTACCGAAGCCTGGCACACCGATGAAATTCGCCATGAGCGGCCAACCGCCGTGGACGAAGCCAAGTGGGGCTTTGCCGTTATCGAAAACAGTTTATGGCAAGCGCTGCCGCGCTTTCTGCGGAGCCTGGACACATCGCTGTCCGAGGCCACGGGTAAGGGGCTGCCGTTGCGTGCCTCGCCGATCCGGATAGCTTCCTGGATGGGCGGTGACCGGGACGGTAATCCGAACGTTACCCATCAGGTCACCCGCAAGGTGTTCCTTCTTGGTCGCTGGATGGCGGCGGATCTTTACCTGCGGGACATCCAGGCATTGCGGGCAGAGCTGTCCATGTGGCAAGCCAGTGACGAACTCCGTGAACGGGTTGGTGATGCCCGGGAGCCCTATCGTCATGTGCTGGCGGAGCTTCGGGAGCGGCTTATCAAAACCCGGGACTGGGCAGAAGCCAGCGTTAACGGCCATTCCGCAGATGCATCAGGCATCCTGTTCGAGAATGAAGATTTCACGGCGCCGCTGGAGCTCTGTTATCGATCGCTGGTGGAATGCGGACTGGAGACAATCGCCGATGGTCCATTGCTGGACACCATTCGCCGGGCACACACGTTTGGCCTCCCGCTGATCCGCCTGGATATTCGCCAGGAGGCATCTCGTCATGCCGAGGCAGTTGCTGAAATGGTCAATTATCTTGGCCTGGGTGATTACCTGTCCTGGACCGAAGAAGAGCGCCAGGCATTTCTGGTCAAAGAACTTCAGGGCAGACGGCCACTGGTTCCACGAAACTGGGAGCCATCCGAACAGGTGCAGGAGGTGCTGGCAACCTGTGAGGTTGTGGCGCAGCAAACCCCACAGGCCCTGGGCTCCTATGTCATCTCCATGGCCAGCAAACCATCCGATGTGCTCAGTGTGATTCTTCTGTTGCGGGAGTCGGGCATGAAACATCCGCTGCGAGTGGTTCCCCTGTTTGAGACTCTGGATGATTTGCGCGGCGCGCCAGACAGCATGGCCGCACTCTACGAAGTGGAGTGGTACCGGGAATACTGCCAGGGCCGTCAGGAAGTCATGATTGGCTACTCGGATTCGTCCAAGGATGCCGGGCAGCTGATGGCAGCCTGGGCTCAGTATCAGGCCCAGGAAAAGCTGACACGTGTTGCGAGTCAATACGGTGTGCACCTGACCCTTTTTCATGGTCGGGGAGGCACGGTGGGCCGGGGTGGCGGTCCTGCGAACCGCGCGATTCTGTCTCAGCCGCCCGGCTCGGTGAATGGCAGTTTCCGCATCACCGAGCAGGGCGAAATGATTCGGTTCAAATTTGGCTTGCCGCAACTGGCCATCCAGAGTCTAACGCTCTATACCACGGCGGTGATCGAGGCTACTCTTGCGCCACCGCCCGAACCTGAAGATTCCTGGCGTGAGACCATGGACTGGCTGACCGAGCGGTCGCTGAAGGCGTACCGCGAGGTTGTGCGTGAAAATCCGGATTTTGTACCTTATTTCCGGCAGGTGACACCGGAACAAGCCCTTGGCAAGCTGTCTTTGGGAAGCCGTCCGGCCAGAAGAAAAGCTACCGGTGGTGTTGAAAGTCTGCGGGCTATTCCCTGGATTTTCGCGTGGACTCAGATGCGCTTGATGCTGCCGAGCTGGCTGGGCAGCGACGTCGCGTTGGAGGCCGCAGCCCGGGATAATCGTCTTCCGGTATTGCGGGACATGATGGCAGGGTGGCCGTTTTTCCGAACCTACGTCGACATGCTGGAAATGGTGTTGGCTAAATCGGATTTGCGCATTGCCACCTATTATGAACAGACTCTGTTGGATGATGACAATCTCCGTGCCTTGGGCGAAGACTTGAGGGCGCGGCTCAAGGGCTGTATTGAACGTCTTCTGGAGTTGAAGCAACAGACTGATCTATTGGAAGACGAGCCTGTTTTCGCTCATTCCATGAGGGTTCGGAGCCCCTATACCGATCCGTTGCATTATCTGCAGGCCGAGTTGCTCAGGCGTGACCGCCAAAGCGAAGGCAAAGGTGAAGTGCCTGAGTTGGTGGAGCGGGCTCTGAAAGTTACCATGGCTGGTATTTCCGCGGGGATGCGCAACACCGGTTAGCGGGTGGCGTGTAACATCGGGTGGCTGCCGTGGTCACCTCATATCGACAACAGGAGTAAGCTGTGGCTCTGGCTGCACGACTGGAACGTTTTCTGACCCGCAAGGGCATACCCTATAGTGATTTGGCGATTGATCAGGTTACCAGCCTGGATGCTGCCGTGATTGCCTCCGGGAAGCCTCAGGCCGACTTCATTCAGGCGACGCTGCTAATTGATATTCATGGCGTAATTATGGCGGTTCACAGGTTTGATAGTGCTCTTGACCTGGATGCTGTAATTCAGGTGACGGGACGGCGCTTGCAGCCTCTTACTGCACGCCAGTCCATAAGGTTATTCGGCGATTGCGACCCGGGGTGTACTCCGCCAATTGGCGCAGCCTACGAGCTACCTGTGCTGGTGGACGAAGATGTTACCAGGGCCGAACGGGTGTTCTTTTCCGGCGGTACGGACCATGGCCTGGTTGAGATGGAGGGCCGGTCTCTCAGGCTGGCACTTGCCGGCAGTCGACAAGGACACCTGGTAATCCGGGGTCAGGGCAACGGTGACCGGGAGGCGTTAACACTCGAGGAAGTCGCAGACAAGCTGCAGAAACTCTATCGTTTGCCCCCAATGCCGGCATTAGGTCTGCGCATCCTTCGCCTGACGGCGAATACTGAGGCGACGGCGCGGGAACTGGCGGAACTTATCGAGTTTGATCCCAGCCTGACCGCGCAAATTATGCGCTATGCCCGATCCGCACTGTTCAACTATCCTGGCCAGATCAATTCCGTTCAGGAAGCCGTAACGCGGGTTCTTGGCTTTGACAGAGTAGCCCACATTGCTCTTGGTATTGCCTCGGTCCGGGCTTTCAATGTGCCGCGTAATGGCATGCTGGGGATGGATCGTTTCTGGCGGCATTCACTTTATTCCGCGTTTCTGTGTCAGAACATCGCTCCCCGGTGTGGCGCTGACAAAGGGCTGGCGTATCTGTGCGGATTGTTGCACAACTTCGGATTGCTGCTCGTGGGGCATCTTTTCCCTGCTGAATTCGAAGAACTGAATACTCTGCGCGAATCCAATCCCGAGGCGAGCATGCACTCCCTCGAACAGCAGGTTTTTGGTCATGGCAATGGCGATGAAATTCTGGCCGTGGGCCATGGCGCCATTGGCGGCATCCTGCACCGCCTTTGGCAGTTGCCGGATCCGGTGGTTAAGGCAGCGGGTGTGCATCAGCGCCTGGGCTACCACGGCGAGCACGAAAGTTATGTTCTGATGGTGCAGTTGGCCAATGCGTTGCTCAAGGGGCGCGGAATTGGTGATGAATTCAACCCGGATGATATCCCCTCACTTCTCGAAGGGCTTGGGCTTTCTCAAACGGTAGTGGACGATCTGGAACTGGAAATTGATCGCGTTGCGCCGGACCTGGACGCACTGGCCACGTCCCTGTCATCCTGAGCCGGTAATCCCTCCGAGGCCGACAGGTGCCCGCTTGCAGTTCATGATACGGAGGTCGACTTTCTCTAAGGAGGCTGACTTCGTATAATGCGCCTTCGCCGATCCCGGCTGACACCTGTTCCGGTGTGGAGAGGTTGTCGCAAAGGCAGAGTTTTTGCCGCAACTTTTCAAACGATAATGACTAAAACGGGAGCACAGCGTTATGCGAATCATCATGTTAGGCGCACCGGGCGCAGGTAAGGGGACTCAAGCCCAGTTCATTACTGAACGCTTTGACATCCCCCAGATTTCGACCGGTGACATGCTGCGTGCGGCGGTAAAGGCCGAATCCGAGCTGGGCAAGCAGGTCAAAGAAGTTATGGCCACCGGCGGACTGGTATCTGACGATATCATCATCGCGCTGATTGAGGAGCGGATTCAGCAGCCAGACTGCAAAAACGGCTTCCTGCTTGATGGTTTCCCACGCACCATTCCCCAGGCCGAAGCTCTCAAGGATCAGGGAATTGCTATCGATTACGTGGTTGAAATTGCCGTCGACGACGAAGAAATTGTCAGCCGCCTGTCTGGCCGTCGCGTTCACGAAGGCAGTGGCCGTATCTACCACGTAAAATACGATCCGCCCAAGAAGGAAGGCAAGGACGATGAAACCGGTGAGCCACTGGTCCAGCGTGAGGACGACAAAGAAGAAACGGTTCGCAAACGTCTGAAGATCTACCATGATCAGACCGCTCCGCTGGTAGGGTACTACCAGGACTGGGCTGGCCAGGATCCAGAAGCGGCGCCCAAGTACGTGCGCGTAGAAGGTGTCGGCAGTCTGGACAGCATTCGTGACCAGATTTTATCTAAACTCAGGTAACGCAGTATCATCCTGACCCGAGGGTTTTCACTTCCGTGAAATTGTTGGCACTGGATACGTCATCGGAGGGCTGCTCGGCAGCCCTTCTTGTTGATGGCGAGATCTCCGAACGTTTTGAGCTTGCACCCAGGGGCCATACACGGCTTTTGATGCCGATGGTTAGGGAGGTGCTTGCCGAAAGAGGGCTGGCACCATCGGAACTGGATGCTCTGGCTTTCGCTTGTGGTCCAGGCTCTTTCACCGGGCTCCGGATTGCGACCGGTGTGGTCCAGGGTCTGGCCTGGGGACTGGATATCCCCGTGGTGCCGGTGTCGTCTCTGGCGTCGGTAGCCCTGGGCACAATAGACGCCTTTGATCTGGCAGAAGGTGATGCCGTTGCCGTAGCGTTTGATGCCCGTATGGGCGAGGTGTATTGGGGGTGCTTCCAGTGCCGGAAAGGCCTTCCGGCTCCGCTCGGTGAGGAGCGGGTCTGCCCGCCAATGACGGTCGCCCTGACGGGCGACTCAGAACGCTGGTTTGGTGCGGGGCAGGGCTGGAAATTCCGGAACGACATGCCAGGAGACATCACTGACCGGATGAGCGCGGTGGATGAATCCCTGGTGCCCCGTGCGGTATGGGTCGCCAGACTGGCGGAGATCAGTTTCAAGCGGGGAGAGACCGTTTCAGCGGAACAGGCCCAGCCAGTCTATATCCGTGATGAAATCACCTGGAAAAAACTGCCCGGGCGAGGCTAGCCCGAGTTGTCCCCCGAAGTGCGGGCGGACAAAAACTGATCAGCAGGCTTTTCTTCCCGGCCGGATTCTTACATACTTTCCTTTCGTATTCTTCTGTCAGCGAGCCAGCGGTATCTGTTCATGATTGGCGGTATCACTTCAGGTAATAATTATGGTCTCCAGACGGGCAATAACAGCCCGGTCCGGGAGCGGAGCGATGCGGTGCGCGCGCCAGCGTCGGCACCCGAAAAAAGCACAGACACGGTCCGCCGTGATCTGGCGACCGGCCTCCAGGCGCCAGCTACAGAGCAGAACACCAGAGAGAGTCTTGAGCGCCGCGTTGAGGCCCGGCGAGCGTCGGAAGATGTCCGCCTTGAGCGTTTCCGGGCCGATGAGGTGCCGTTGCCAACTGCGCGGGCTCTGTCCACGTTTGCAGTTGTCGCCGCAGCAGGGCAGGAGTCTTCTGGTGAGGCTTCGCTTGCGGGCATCGATATTCTGGTCTGATGCCCTATCCTTCTCCTGATTCAGACAACCTGCATCAAAAGCTTGCGGTCGGGCGTAGTCCCCTGGGGGACGCGACCCAGGCTGCCCTCCTGTGTGAAGAGCTGAACCTCAGCAACGTCGGTGTTGTCCGCCCCAGGGATGTCCGTGATGTCGGTATCCTGCTGTTCCTGGATGAGAACGGTCTGGGACTTCAGTTGACGGGTAAGGGCGCGCCGGGGCCCGTACGGGCGGAATTTGTGACTGGCAAAATGGGCTATCGTCGAGAGCATGGCGGTGGTGCCGGGCAGTTGGTTGCGCGGGCCGTCGGATTGCATAAGACTCGCGCCGGCCTGCACGTTCTGGACGCCACCGCAGGCCTTGGTCAGGACGCGTTCATTCTGGCCAGCCTGGGTTGTCGGGTTACCCTGTTCGAGCGAAATCCTGTGATTCATGCGCTGCTGGCTGACGGGCTGGCACGAGCTTCACTGAATGTTGACTGCGCGCCCATTATCGAGCGCATGACGCTGAGACAAGGCGGCAGTATCGAGTGGCTTGAGGGCGCCGGCCGGGATGCCGCTGATGTTGTGTATCTCGACCCAATGTTCCCGCACCGGGAAAAGTCGGCTCTGGTCAAAAAGGAAATGCAGATATTCCGGGCGGTCGTCGGCGACGATGACGATGCCGGGAAATTGCTTGAAGTGGCGTTAACCTGCGCCACTTATCGGGTAGTGGTTAAACGGTCCCGCAAGGCCCCGGCCATTCCCGGGCCGGAACCCGCTACCCGTGTTGAGGGTAAAAGCAGTCGCTACGACATCTATTCCATCAAGGCGCTGCCTGCCCGTTAACGGGTCAGGCTCCCATCATGGTGACTTGCTGAATGGCCTGACGTTTCTCGACACTGAGGACAAGGCGGGCGTCTTCGGCGACGTCATCCAGCCCTTCACCATAGCGAATCAGTCCATTGTCATCGGTGGTAATAACACCATTCTTTTGCATGTTGGCGATGAAGTTGCGGAACAGGCTCTTGTCGAAAAATTCCGGAGCGTTCAGGCCAAACAGAATCGACATGCGCTCGGCAAGCAAGGTGCTCTGCTCCTCCAGCTCCGCTGCGCTGATTTTTCCGGATCCGTATTTGCGCAGGATGCCCAGGGCAATATGATAGCGCTCAAGGGTCTGGATTATGAATCTGGACAACACCCGCAACCGAAGCATTTCCTCCGTGCCTTCCTCGGGTCGACCGATCCGCTCATCGTCCAGGGTTATCAGCAGCCCCTGTCCGATCAGAACATCAATCCATTGATTAATGACGGACTCGGCTTCATCTGTGCGATATCGAATGAACAACTCTGACTGAAGATACGGGTAGGCCACACCAGCCAGGAAAACGATCTTTTCGCGGCGCAGGGAGTCCTTGTTTTCAAACAGGCTGGCGATCAGTGACGGGAGCGCGAAAAGGTGCTGGATATTGTTACGGTAATACGTCATCAGGATCGCATTGCTGCCTTCCAGGGCAATGATGTCGCCCAGTTTCTGGGGCTGGCGCTCAACCAGCCCCATTTTTTCGCAGTAGGCAACCCAGTCTTTGCCAGTGCCTTCGGGCAGGGTAACCGTATCCGCATAGGGGAAGGCTTTGAGCAGACCGGCGTACTGGTCCATCAGGCGTATCAACTGGCCTTCGTCCATGGCCAGGCGGTCGGTGCCCAACAGGACCGTTGCCGTCATGCCAATGGGGTTGACCGCGACAGAGGCATTAATGTTGGAGGCTACCTGAAGGGCCAGCTCGTTCACAGCCTTGCTAAGCCAGGCTGGCCGATACTCAGAGTCATAGGCTTCCTGGCGCCAGCTGTCATGAACCTGATCAAGTACGTCCGCCAGCGGAATCGCATCACCGAAATTTACGGCGACCCGCCCAAAGGAGTTGCTCAGCTTGCGGACAGTCTTGGCAAGGGTGAAAACGCTTTCCTTCTGCTTCTTCTTGCCCCGCAGTTCACCCAGGTAGGAGCGGCCTTCCATCACCTTCTCATAACCGATGTACACGGGGACAAACACTATGGGCTTGCGGTGGTCCCTGAGAAAACTGCGCACGGTCATGGACAGCATGCCGGGGCGAGGCTGGAGCATACGGCCGGTCCGGCTCCGGCCGCCTTCCACGAAGTACTCGACGGAGTAGCCACGGGAGAACATTACGTGCATATACTCGTTGAACACCGTGGCGTACAGAGGGTTATCCTTGAAACTACGACGCATGAAAAAGGCGCCGCCACGGCGCAGGATCGGCCCCACAATCGGCATGTTCAGGTTGATTCCGGCAGCAATATGCGGCGGCATCAGGCCGTTCTTGTAGAGCACGTAAGACAGCAGCAGATAATCAATGTGTGATCGGTGGCAGGGCACATACACTACGGCATTGTCCTGGGCCACTTCCTTCACGACCTTGATGTTGTTAATAGCAATGCCGTTGTAGATCCGGTTCCAAAGCCAGGACAACACCACCTCGAGAAAGCGGATGGTCACAACAGACATGCTGGCGGCGATTTCATCCGCGTATTTCCAGGCTTTTGCGCGAACCTTCTCTGGTGGTATTTCATCCTTTGCCGCAGTTTCGCGAATGGCTTCCTTCACCGCCTGCGTGCGTACCAAACCGCCGACCAGAGTGCGGCGATGGGAAAGGTCCGGCCCGAGCACCGCCTGACGAACACGGCGGAAGTGGGTTCGGAGGATGCGCGCCAGTTTACGGTTTGCGCGCTCCTCGGAATGGCGGTACTCGTCAATGACCTGCTTCAGTGAGAGCGGCTGGTTGAACTGCACGTAGGTGTTACGCCCATGCACCATGATGATCAAAAACTTCTGCAGGCGACCAGCGACCGTCCAGGTGTCGGATAGCAGCAGTTTCACGAGAGACTTTTCCTTGTCCGGAGAACGGCCCCAGAACAGGGAAACCGGAACAATCTGTACATCCTGATCCGGGTGCTCAAGGCCATAGCGGGTCAGCGCCTGGAATTCGCTGGTAGGCACTGGCGTCTGGCGCCGGCGAAACAGGCCACCAATTCGGCGATAAAGAAAAAAGAACGAATGCGCAGGCCCGTTTTTTACCGGTAGGGAGTCCGCGGCGCCTGGCAGCCCGGCACGAATGACTTCCTGCTCCAGCACCAGGCGACTGGACAGGGAGCTGTACTGAAGTACGTAGCAAACGGGTTTGTCCGGATCCAGTCCCAGGGCTTCGAGGGTGTTGCCGCTAACGTCTGTCCGGACCCACAGGAACAGTATCTTGCGGAAAAGTGTCAGGATCAGGCTGCGAATGCCCTGGTAAATTCGCATAAAGTGGAGCTCCGGTAACTAAAAACAGGAGCCAAGTTTACTTGGTTGAGTACGGGGCGGAAAGTCGGCATTCATTCTTGGCCGGGAGCGCTTTGTGATACATTTCTATCTGGCTCACTATTCACTCAGGCATGAACACACGATGGCGATGTCAAATGAAGACTGGACCCCGGGTTGGTCTCACGGAACGCCCCGCGATGGAGACCTTGTACTGGCTATCTCCGGCTCGAGCATCCTCAAGCCGACCGATAGCTGGCTGATTCCGTGGGGAGCCACCGGGATGCCGGCAACGAACAGCGACGCTGTAGCCCTCGGGTCGATAGGTGACACTCCGGTTTTCGTGACCGAGTTCGCTGAAGCGGAAGTGCCGGAACTGGAGTCCGTTGCCCTTCGGGACGCGCTGCTAATGAGAGAGGGCGCCCCCGCGGAACTGCTCAGTACCGGGTTCCAGGTCTGGCAATGGTGGCGTGATCACCGGTTCTGTGGCCGTTGTGGGCAGGAGACCTCGGTGCACTCGGGAGAACGCGCCAAATGGTGTGAACCCTGCGGCATCCCCTGGTACCCGAGGCTGGCCCCCTGCGTGATTGTTGTGATTCGCAAGGGAGATCATCTCTTACTCGCCAGGTCGTCACGGGTAAAGCATCACTTCTACAGCCTTATTGCAGGATTTGTTGAGCCGGGCGAGAGTCTTGAAGGGGCGGTTGCCAGGGAAGTAAAGGAAGAGACCGGGCTGGATGTTACCAATGTTCGCTATCACGCTTCGCAACCCTGGCCATTTCCCCATCAGCTAATGGTGGGCTTTTTCGCGGACTATGCTGGCGGTGAACTGGTTCTGCAGGAAGATGAGCTGTCTGACGCCGGCTGGTTCCTGCCGGGCGATACTCCCCCGGTGCCGCCGCAGACGACGATAGCAGGACGGCTCATCCGGGCGATGGAAAAAGAAATATCCCAGGGGGGAATCCCTCTTTGACGGGTACAGCTCCTTCAAGAGTTCTGGTCTTCGATTCCGGCGTTGGCGGTTTGAGTGTGGCTGGCTGCATCCATCAACAGTTGCCGGCAGCGGAGCTGGTTTACCTGGCCGATAATGCCGGCTTCCCTTATGGCGACCAGCCGGAATCCGTGGTTGTTGAACGTTGCTGCAGTCTCATTGCTGAGGCGCTTGCGCAGTTACCCTGTGACGTCATCGTAGTAGCCTGCAACACCGCCAGTACCGTTGTTCTGCCCCACCTGCGCGCCATGACAACGGTGCCCGTGGTGGGTGTTGTTCCTGCCGTTAAGCCGGCAGCGGAGAAGACACGCAATCGCCGTATAGGCCTTTTGGCGACACCGGCCACGATTCGACGGCCCTATCTGGATAATCTGGTTAATGAGTTCGCCGGTGATTGTTATGTGGAGCGTATTGGCCACCCGGACCTTGTGCGCTGGGTAGAGAATTCGGTTGGTGGAATGGATGTGCCCCGGGACGCCCTGGCCGAGGCTGTGTCGGGGTTTCGCAAGGCCGGCGTCGATACCGTGGTGCTTGGTTGTACCCATTACCCGTTGCTGCTGGAAGCATTGAGGGCAACGCTGCCGGAGGTGGAATTCTGGGTAGATTCCGGGGATGCGATTGCCAGGCGGGTGGGCTACCTCCTGGACGGGCAAGGGGAAAGGCCACGGACCGATATGGGAAACGTTAAGCCGTGCGAGCCGGTTAGGGCTGCACTGTTTTCCGGCCCGGTTCCGCAAGGGCTGGCCAGCTATATGGCCAGTCTCGGCCTGACTCCGCACGAGGTCTTCGGGTATTGGCCCGGCGGGGCCGAGAGTGCTACAGCAACCGGGTCAGTTTGAACATCGCCAGAAACTCCAGTGCCGGAATCGCACGTTTGTGACAGCAATAGGTTTTGAAATTTTCACCCCGGAAGCGGGATTTTGTAAATTCGAGTCCCTTGAAGTTGTAAAGGAAATTCCCTTTCTCGTAGAGACCGTGTAAGAGCCGCTTCAGCAGACCGCTCTCCTGATGCTCCGTGGCCGGATCCAGGGATAGCGGGATCAGGCCAAGGTCCAGGTACGGCACACCTTCGGCTTTGAAGACATCCATGGCGTGGGCCATCAGTGTATAGAAAATGCCCTGCCGGAAATCGGCGTTGGCCCGCGATATGTTCGGTACGTAACTGATGATCTCATTGTTGCGGTAGATCGGATCGAAATAGATGAAACCTACTGCCTTGCCATCCTGATACGCATAGAAATGGCGTTCGTTTTCACGATACTCCATCTCCATCGGGCGAATCAGAAAGCGAATCTCGTTACTCTTGCATTTGCGGGTCCTGATCCAGGCTTCCGAGATTTCCCGCGTGTGGTCATCGCTGAACCGCTCTTTCACGGTAATGTTGTTCTTTTCGGCCTGATTCAGGGCGGTACGAAGAATCTGCTTTTTTTTGCCGCTGAGGGACCAGGAACTCAGATCAATCCGGGACTCGCTGCCGAACTGGGTGCCATATAGCCCGAATCGCAGGTTGAGGAAATTCACAACCGGCTTGGAAACCTGAATGTAGCTAGCGTTTGGGAAGCGTTTGTGGAAGTGCTCAAGAATAACCTTGAGGTTTTCCGGAGCGCAGACCGGGTCGGAGAGCACGAACGTTCCACCCCATTTTCGCATGTAAGCCACGTAACCGATGCCAGGTACATCGAAATACTGCATGCCAGGCTGAAGCGTTGAAAAAGACTGGGAATGCGTCCCGTACATTTTCAGATAACCAACGCGTTCCGGGAAAGTGAACGCGCTGCCTCCGAAATCGCGCAGTTCGCCCAGTGCAAGAATCCGATCCGACATCTGTCTGCTCCCCGTTCTTGTTATTTAATCGGTGGCGAGGCGGCTTACGCCCGTTTCTGGCCCAAGATGGACCAGTAGCAATTCATACTCAGAAGTTTGAAATGCTTCTTTTCGGTGACCTCAAGGCCCAGGCGCTTCATGTGTTCGGGATAGTTGTAAATTTTATGGAAGGCGTTGTTGGCAAACAGCCAGAAGGTGAACACGGCCATATACCAGTAGAGCTTCTTGAACATGCGAGCCAGCACGTTGCCCGTGGGATAGCAGAAGTCTCCCACCACAACTTTGGCGTCGGTTTTGCCAAGGCGGATCAGGTGTTCGAGCACCCGAACCATCATGTCCTCATCAAATACGTTCAGGAAGAAGTTGGCGACCACCATGTCGTAGTGCTCGAACTCGTCTACCTTCATGATGTCGCTGTGGATGCGGCGGATTGTCAACTGCGGCGCCTCCTGCTCCTGGGCTTCACCGAATTTGCGCAGCATGGTTTCGGACAGGTCTACCACAGTCACGTCGGCGCCGAGCTCTGCGGCACGAATGGCGTCTCGGCCATGGCCAACGCCGGCAAACAGGATGCGATCACCGGGTTTTACGGTTTCAACATCCAGCATCGCTGTTTTGCAGCGGTGAATGTTTTTGCCGCTGTAGAGGTTGCTCAGAAAATCGTAGGCGGGGCCGATGTATTTGTACTTGTCGCGCATGATGACTAATGCCTGTTCTTGTTCTCTGGAATGTTGTCACCGTTTTTGTCTTTATTGGACCGACGGTCTGTCGGTTGGGGTGATCAACGCCTTATGAGTTCGAGCTTAGAGAACAGGGTGGGGGAATTATGTGCAGCAATACGCATTTCCGGATACACAAAGTAACGCACTGAAACACTTTGCAAACCAGATCAAGGTTTTAACTAGGAGTGTCCGACAATAAATAATCGGTTTTCAGAAAGATGCTGCTCGGGCGGGTGTCTGCCCGAGCGACTTGCAGATGTCGGCTGCCGGCCTTGCCGGACCGTAGAAAAAGCCCTGCACCTGGTGGCAACCAAGGCCTCGCAGGTACTCCAGTTGTTCATCGGTTTCAACGCCTTCAGCCACAATCTCCAGTTTCAGGCCATGGGCCATGGCAACGATGGCATTAACAATACAGGCGCCGTCCTCGCCACTCCGGATAGCTTTTACGAAGGACTGGTCAACTTTCAGGGTATGGATAGGCAGTCTGTGGAGGTAATTCAGGGAGGAGTAGCCAGTGCCGAAATCGTCGATCGCGATACGCACACCCTTTGAAGCGAGTTCCCTGAGCTTCTGGCTGATTTGCTCCAGATCGTTCATGATTACGTTTTCCGTAATCTCGATCTCCAGGTTGCCGGCTGGGAAGTTGTGGGCTTCCACTCTCTGCATCAGGGTTTCCACGAAGCGGGGATGTTCGACCTGAATCGGTGAAAGGTTCACCGCCAGGCGGAGATCAGGGTGTCCGGAGCGGATCCATCGCCCCACATCCTGGCACGCCTGATCCAGCACCCGCTCACTCAGCAGACCGATCAATTTGGTTTCTTCGGCCAGAGGCAGGAAGTCCCGTGGGTAGAGCAGTCCACGTTCCGGATGTTGCCAGCGCACCAGAGCTTCGAGGCCGACAACCCGATTGGTGGTCGAGCAGACCTGGGGTTGGTAGAACACCCGCAACTCATCCCGTTCCAGGGCAAGACGCAGGTCTCGCTCGAGATTTAGGCGATTGGCCGTATTGATGTTCATGCTGTCGGAATAGAAACGGTAACCATCCTTGCCCTTGGCCTTGACATGGTACATGGCGATGTCGGCATTCTGGATCAGCTGATCCATGTTCTCGCCGGCTTCCGGGTGAATGGCAATGCCGATGCTGACGCCCACAAAGACCTCATGGTCTCCGAGCTGGAACGGAGCCCGTAGTGAGTTGATCAGCTTCTTGGCAATCTGCCTCGCATCCTCGTGGTTGTGAATGGAGGGCAGTAGCAATGTGAACTCATCTCCGCCGAACCGGGACAGGGTGTCGCCTTTGCGGATACACTTTTCAAGCCGATGGGTAACCGCCTGCAGCAGGCGGTCACCCATGGCATGACCGAGGGTATCGTTGATCACCTTGAAACGGTCGAGGTCGAGAAACATTACTGCCAGTTTCTGGCCGCTACGGCGGGCATGAGTAATGGCAAGCTCCAGACGGTCTTTGAACAGCGCCCGGTTGGGTAACCTGGTGAGCAGGTCGTGGTAGGCCTGAAAGTTGATGAACGCTTCCGCTTCCTTTCTTTCGGTAACATCCCTGGCTGTGCCGTAATAACGCGCCAGTTTGCCGCTCCCACCACCCTGGGTTGCGCCAGTGTGTGGCCAGGTTTGTGGGTCGACGGGGAATGCGGTGATCTCGAAATGTCGTGTTGCGCGCCGGCTGCCCCGGGTTTTTAGGCGGACTTCGAGAGTTCTGGGGTTGTCCGCGGTAATATTGGGGCCCTTCAGGGCGTAACTGCCCCGGGTTACATCCCGGTCGTCCAGAATATGGCGGAAGTGCCGCCCGCACAGTTCGGAGGGCTGGTAACCCAGCAGGCTTTCCACCTTGCTGTTTACGAAGCAGAAATGACCGTCGTCATCAAGCATGAAGACAATGTCAGGGGAGCTGTTCACGATATACCGGTGCAGGGCTTCCGATTTCTCCAGTCGCATCTGAACGTTTTCATGGGCTTTGAGCAACGACTGTTTGCCGATAACACCCTCAACGGTGGCGAGCAGCTCTTCCGGATCAAAGGGTTTTCGGATGTAGTCCAGAGCTCCCCGGCGGAGTGCACGACTGACGGCGCTGAATGAGCTTTCCCCGCTGACGACAATAACGCCGCAGTCGGGTTGGACGTTGGTCAGGTGGGCCATGACATCAAAGCCATCCACATCGGGCATGCGCAGGTCCAGCAGAGCCAGATCGAAGTGCTGCGTATCCGCCAGAGCGCATGCCTTTTCGCCGCCATGGGCTTCCGTTACTTCGTAGCCACGGTCCCTCAATAGGGAGGCGAGTGTATTAAGCAGTCGCGGTTCATCATCCACCACCAGAATACGTGCCGTTAACCCGTAACTGAAAGGTTGGTCAGTGAGTTCAGGTGCCATCGGTCTGTGTCCGTTTCTTCGTCAGTCGGTCTCGTTTTTTTTATGGCTGGCCGTTGGTAACAAAATCCTGAAAGTGGTTCCTTCCTGTCCCGTACGACAAGCTATGATGCCCTCCATGTCATCAATGAGCTGCTTCACAATGCTCAGGCCCAAACCGCTGTGGCCCTCTCCTTTTGTCGATCTGACCGGCGCAAACAGCGATTCCCGAATCTCCCTGGGGATTCCCGCTCCGGTGTCTGTAATTTCCAACTCTACCCAGGTGCGGCTGTTTTGCCACACCGGTGCTGATGTCCGTATTTCGACTCTGCCGCCATCCTCAGGCAGGCTTTCCGCCGAATTGCGTACCAGGTTGATTATAATCTGGCGAATTGGCGATGCGCTCGCAGCGACCTCCGTCGGTTCACTGCACAGTACCACGTCAAGCTTCCGCTTGCTGTCCGTGAACAGGCTGTCTTTCAATATCCGGACAAGGCTTGTCAGCTCCGAGTTGAGGTCGATTCCGCTGTCATCCGGTCGGGGGCTGTCGGAATGGCTCATTTGAAGCAAAAGGTTACCTGCCCGGTCGAGTTCCTCCCGTATGACATCCAGTTCCTGCCGCACTTCGGTATCTTCGAGCCGGTTTCTCAGCTGATAAATATACTGTCGTACAATGGTTAACGGATTACTGACCTCGTGAACCTGCTTGCGCATGATTTCTCGAGCGACTTCTGCATCAAGCTGTTCATCTGCCTTCGAAGCCTGGATTCCGGGCTCCCGCTCCTCCAGCACCGCCGACAGCTGACGGGTAAACAGGCTGGCGAGCTCAGTGGTTGCTACGGGGCCGTTTGTGTCAGTGCCGAGGGCAAACACGCCCGGGCAATGGTCGCCGGTGACAACCGGCACCGCAAGCAGCGACGGCGCGTGCAGGAGAGATAACAGCTGGCGGTCCAGAACCGTGGGAGGGCGATCACCCAGACTTACTATTTGCCCGGAAGTGAAAGCTTCAGTCAGGACACTACCGCCCGGTTGGGCCGAAATGGAAAGAGAGGGAACCTCTCCGATGGTACCTGAAAGGAGCACCAGACTGTCATCCGCATAGCCAAAGCAAAGGGCAGGAAGGCCGGTAATCAGCGTCAGGCTGTTGACGGTGTCCGCAAGAATGTCATCCACTTTGCCATTCAGATCTGCAAACTGAAGGGCCTGGCTGGCAATCGCCTGACGCAGGATCGTCTGCTTCAGTTGTAGTGTTGCGCTTTCGCCGTCGTAGTCATCCTCAAGGGGAATCCCCAGAGATGCGGCCATCCCTGAGACTTCATGGGCAATGCGCCGGTTGATCTCTCGGGTCAGCTCTTCGTTCAGACCAAAAACGGTTGCCGCGGCGGCAATACCCGCAGCGTCCGAGAGCGCCAGGCGGGTGGCAAGACTGATCAGCTTTACCAGATGCCCCGCATCCCGCAGTTCGTTGGGCAGGGCTTGCTGGTAGCGCATGGCATCCGCGGCCATGGGTCCAAGCCCCCAGGCTGTCACCAGCTCAGCTGCAATCTCGGACTGATGGTTGAAATAGTATTGCTTCGTTTCCGCTGCTGGCGTTTTAATGGCAATGAGCTCGCCGATATTATGCAGCATGCCGAGCATGAAGGCTTCGTCGGGTTCCGGGTAACGGGTGAGGGTGGCGAGTGCCCGGGCAGTGAGTGCTGTGGTCAGGGAGTGTCGCCAGAAATCACGGAGCTGCTGCCATTCATCACCGCCCAGCTCAAACAGAAGCTGGCGCAGGGCTGCGGTTAGTACGAGGGTATGAAACCGTCGGGTTCCGAGCCTGAGGAGTGCCTGGTCAACTGATTTGATACGGGTCGCCGGGCCGTAAAGCGCCGAGTTGGCGAGTGCAAGGATGCGTGCAACGAGAGCAGTATCTGCCGAAACGATCTCGCTGATGGTGCGGTAACTCTCATCCTGATGGCAAGCCTCAAGTGCCCGAAGGGTGACCTCCGGGAGACTCGGTAATTGAAGATCAGGAGCTATGTGCATGGAGCTTACCTGCCCGCCTTGGCAAAATTGTTATGGGCCTGGGTCAGAATCTGACGTTCCGTTCACCCTGGTCCCTGATGAGCTTAGACAATAATCCGTCGTTATTAAATACTTATTGCTGTTTTTTTAAGCAATATATTATCTAACTTGTGATATGTGTAGAATTTTTACAGGTTAGAATGTATGAATCCGTAAAATCAGGGACGTAGATTACTGGTCATGACCGTCAAAGAGTCACAAAAGCACAAACTGCACCAACCCCGGACTATCGCCATTACCGGTGGTAAGGGAGGCGTCGGCAAAACATCCGTTGCCTTGAACCTGGCGTTGACCCTGTCACGACAGAATAAGCGGGTTTTGCTTCTGGACGGTGACACAGACCTTGCCAACGTCAGTATTATGGTCGGCCTCTATCCTCAGAAAACATTGGCCAATGTGATGGCCGGCGAATGCCATCTTGAGGATACCCTTCTGACAACGGACTACGGTCTTCATATCGTACCGGGTGCCTCCGGCGTGCAGGAGTGCATGGATATGAGCCCCGCCGACAGTCTGCGTATCCTGCGGGCACTTTCCCAGCTTGAAAGCCGTTACGATTACGTGATCACCGACACCGCAGCCGGTTTGCAGGCACCGAGTCTGCATATGATTGCCGCCGCGGAACTGGCTTGTGTGGTAGTTACCCCGGACCCGGCGTCACTGACCGATGCCTTTTCTCTGATCAAGGTCATTAAGCGTCGTGGCTACAGACGAGTACCCAGCATTCTCGTGAATATGGCCCAAGGCGCCAGCCAGGCCCGCTCAGTGTTTCAGCGTCTTGATTCCGCGGCCCAGCGTCACCTTGGAATGTCTTTTCATTACATGGGCGGCATCTGGCGGGATGAGACTCTTCGCCAATCCGTAATCAATCAGAAACCCGTGGCCCTGCTACCGGTGTCTGATCCTTCTTGCCGACAGTTTTACACCCTGGCCGACATGGTAAATGTCCGCCTTTCACAACTGCCTCAGAGAAAAGCGGGTATTGCCGCTTACTGGCACAACGTCACCCGCCGCCAGAGCAATGAGGAGAAAGTGGGGCTACCCCAACCTGTCAGTGCCCGGGACAGGTGCCTGAATGCTGTCGGTGAGCTTGAAGCGGCACTGACTCAGGCGCCGGATAACGCCATGCTGCGTTATGAAGCATTTACCCGCCTGTTTGCACTCCTTGGGGGCGAGCTGGACAGTGACGCTGTGGAAATCATCCAGACCGGGCTGGGGTCTATGGCATGGGAAAAGCTGGGTCGGGAGCATAAAGAAAATCTCGCAGCGCATCTTCGTCACCTGGCGGATGAAATTGCCCCCGAGCGGACAAAGGACCCATTGTCATCGCCGGCCCATGCCGCTTTGCCCGAACCCGTCTACGACAAGATCAGCTTTGGTGAGCAGGATCGGCTGCTCCGGGTGCTCAAGGAACAGCCGGCGGACATTTCTCTGGACCAGCTGCTTCGTTCCCTGGCCGGAAATGACCGCAGTCAATCCTGATTCCCCTCAAAAACCTGCCTGTTTTTTCGTCATTTTATCCACGCTTTTTGTGTCGTAATTTTGCAGTGTGTCACCGCAATGTCACGGGGGGGTGTGCAAAGATTAACCATTATTTCCCGTGGTGGCGCGTAATATGCAAGAGGCTGCTGCGCACGATTCGCAGATAGCTTTCTCGCTGGGAAGGGTTTATCCGGCGACCGCAGACCTGAATATTGAGAAGGAGTTCTTCCATGGCAACACAACAGCTTAAATCCGGAGAGTCATCCTCAAAGGTGCTCGAACAGCTCCGGGGCAAGCATGTCCTCATTACTGGTACCACCGGCTTCCTTGGCAAGGTCGTGCTGGAAAAGCTTATCAGGGCCGTCCCCGAGATTGGTGGTATCCATCTGTTGATTCGGGGTAACAAGCGTCACCCTGATGCCCGTGGCCGATTCCTGAATGAAATTGCAACTTCTTCCGTATTTGAACGCCTGCGTCAGGAAGACAACGAAGCGTTCGAGAATTTTGTGGAGGACCGGGTTCATTGTGTTACCGGTGAAGTAACAGAACCCCTGTTCGGGCTGTCTCCGGATAACTTCCGGAAACTGGCAGGTGGTATCGATGCTGTGATCAATTCCGCCGCCAGCGTGAATTTTCGCGAGGAACTGGACAAAGCCCTGGCGATCAATACACGTTGCCTGGACAACGTCGCTGAGCTGGCTCGCCAGAACACGGGACTTGCGGTGTTGCAGGTGTCTACCTGCTATGTGAACGGCATGAATTCAGGGCAGGTGACCGAGGCGGTTATCAAGCCAGCAGGCGAGGCTATTCCGCGCAGCTCGGAAGGATATTACGAGATTGACGAACTGATTCGGCTGCTTGAAGACAAGATCGCTGATGTTCGTTCGAGATACTCCGGCAAGATGCTCGAGAAAAAGCTGGTGGATCTCGGGATTGGTGAAGCCAACCGCTATGGCTGGAGTGATACTTATACCTTCACCAAGTGGCTGGGTGAACAGTTGCTGATGAAAGCGCTGTCTGGCCGTTCCCTGACGATTTTGCGGCCATCCATCATAGAAAGTGCACTGGAGGAGCCGTCACCGGGCTGGATTGAGGGCGTTAAGGTGGCGGATGCCATCATTCTTGCCTACGCCCGCGAGAAGGTGGCCTTGTTCCCGGGCAAGCGCTCGGGTGTGATTGATGTTATTCCGGTAGATCTGGTTGCTAACGCCATCATATTATCGCTGGCGGAAACGCTTTCCGAGCCCGGGCGCCATCGTATCTATCAATGTTGTAGCGGAAGCTCGAACCCGATTCGACTTGGCGAATTCATTGACCACCTGATGGCGGAAGCCAAATCCAATTACGCGGCATACGACCAGTTGTTCTATCGCCAGCCGAGCAAGCCTTTCATTGCGGTGAACCGGAAACTGTTTGATGCTGTGGTTGGTGGAGTCAGGATTCCGCTCAGTATCACCGGGAGGCTTCTCAGGATGCTGGGGCACAACCGCGAGCTGAAAGTATTGCGGAACCTCGATACCACACGTTCTTTGGCAACGATTTTTGGCTTCTACACCGCGCCGGATTATATCTTCCACAACGATGAGTTGATCTCGCTTGCGACCCGTATGGGGTCAGTAGACAAGGTGCTGTTCCCGGTAGATGCGCGCCAGATAGACTGGGGCGTTTACCTCGGGAAAATTCATCTGGCCGGTTTGAACCGATACGCCCTCAAGGAGCGGAAGCTTTACAGTCTCCGTTCGGCCAAGTCCCGAAAGAAGGCCGCGTAAATTCCCCGCCCGACCCGCCCGGGTCGGGCTTTCTTCCTTTACTCTCGCCCCTCGGAATCAATGTTTCGCCTGGTTGCAGTTGTCCCTTTTGGGTCTATCTTTAAAGAAGCTTCTCATTTGATGGAAATTACCGTTGTTTTTTTGAAGGTTAGCGGACAAATTCGGCTAAAAGTTCAGGCGCATTAGGACGTTAGTCTAATTCATTGTGCAGTGGCACACATGTTGAACTACCACTATCCGTCTTAGGGGCCGGAGAGGCCCGAGTATTCTGTATTCCAAAAACCGACAATGACAACAGACTCTGACTAAAGGGGGAGCACAATGACTGATAAACAGGTATATCCGGTAAGCCCTGATGTGGCTAAACGGGCCCTGCTTAACCGTGAACAGTATGACGAGATGTATCGTCAGTCAGTCGAGGACCCGGATACCTTCTGGGGTGAGCATGGTAAGCGCCTTGAGTGGATCAAGCCCTACACCAAGGTCAAAAACACCACGTATGACTATAACAACCTGTCCATCAAGTGGTTCGAAGATGGCGAGCTGAACGCTTCCGCCAACTGCCTTGACCGTCACCTCGCTGACAAAGGTGACCAGACCGCGATCATCTTTGAAGGTGATGATCCTGCCGATTCCCGCCACGTCACCTACCGCGAACTGCATGAAGAAACCAGCAAGTTTGCCAATGTTCTGAAGACCCTGGGTGTCAAGAAAGGCGATGTAGTCACCATCTACATGCCGATGATTGTGGAAACCGCTGTCGCCATGCTGGCCTGTGCCCGCATTGGTGCTATCCACTCTGTCGTTTTTGGTGGTTTCTCGCCGGAAGCTTTGGGCGCGCGAATCGTTAATGGTAAATCCCGCTTCGTGATCACCTCAGATGAAGGCCTTCGTGGTGGTCGCAAGATTCCCCTGAAGAAGAACGTGGATGCGGCCCTCAAGAACGAAGATGCTGCCAACGTCGAGAAAGTTGTCGTGGTTTCCCGAACCGGTGGCGATGTGCCCTGGAACGACGGTCGTGACGAGCGCTATGAAGACCTGATGAAGTCTGCCTCCCCAGATTGCCCGCCGGAGCCGATGAACGCGGAAGATCCGTTGTTTATGTTATACACTTCCGGCTCAACCGGTGCCCCGAAGGGCGTTCTGCACACCACGGGTGGTTACATGGTCTACGCGTCCATGACCCACGAATACGTTTTTGATTATCACGATGGTGATGTCTACTGGTGTACAGCAGACTTTGGTTGGGTTACCGGCCATAGCTATATCCTTTACGGCCCGCTGGCCAACGGTGCCATCTCTGTCCTGTTTGAAGGTGTGCCCAACTATCCGGACAGCTCACGCATGGGGCAGGTTGTAGACAAGCACAAGGTCAACATCCTTTACACTGCGCCGACAGCT
Organism: Marinobacter salinus; assembly: GCF_001854125.1. NCBI lineage: Bacteria > Pseudomonadati > Pseudomonadota > Gammaproteobacteria > Pseudomonadales > Marinobacteraceae > Marinobacter > Marinobacter salinus. The sequence continues at coordinate 2,213,870 of NZ_CP017715.1, read as the reverse complement.
ATTCGTGCCCTGATGGCTGAAGGCGAGTCCTGCATGAACGGCACGAATCGCGAAAGCCTCAAGCTGCTGGGGTCCGTTGGTGAGCCGATCAACCCGGAAGCCTGGGAGTGGTATCATCGTGTGATTGGCAACAGCAAGTGTCCAATCGTAGACACATGGTGGCAGACCGAGACCGGCGGCATTCTGATTTCTCCGTTGCCGGGCGCTATCGACCTGAAGCCCGGATCGGCTACCGTTCCGTTCTTCGGTGTACAGCCGGCTCTCGTTGATAACGACGGTAATATCCTGGACGGTAAGACCGAGGGTAACCTGGTTATTCTGGACAGCTGGCCGGGACAGATGCGCACCATCTTTGGCGACCATGAGCGCTTTGTCCAGACGTACTTCAGTACCTACAAGGGTATGTACTTTACCGGTGACGGCGCGCGTCGTGATGAAGACGGCTATTACTGGATTACCGGCCGTGTCGATGACGTTCTGAACGTTTCCGGTCACCGCCTGGGTACTGCCGAGGTCGAAAGTGCCCTGGTGGGGCATGGCAAAGTGGCCGAAGCTGCTGTGGTTGGCTACCCCCACGAAATCAAGGGGCAGGGCATCTATGTCTATGTCACTCTGGTTCAGGGTGTGGAACCGAGCGACGAACTCAAAAAGGAACTGGTGCAGTGGGTACGCAAGGAAATTGGCCCGATTGCCTCACCAGATGTGATTCAGTGGGCACCTGGACTGCCTAAAACACGTTCTGGCAAGATTATGCGCCGGATTTTGCGTAAGATTGCGGCAAACGAGCACGATCAGTTGGGCGATACTTCCACTCTGGCCGATCCGGGTGTGGTAGACGATCTCATCAGCAGTCGTGAGTTCAAATAAGGTCTGAATGCAGGCCGCAAACCTGTAAGGAATCTGTTGAATGGCACAAACAATTATCGTCGCTGATGATCACCCGCTGTTCAGGGCAGCACTGAAGCAGGCGGTCAGTCAGGCGGTACCGGATGCGCAGACCGTTGAGGTGGATAGCATCAAGGCGCTGCAGGCGGCGGTAGAATCGCATCCGGATGCGGATCTGGTTTTGCTGGATCTCAACATGCCTGGTGCCCACGGCTTCTCCGGGCTCGTGTTTATGCGGGGTCAGTATCCGGGGCTGCCGGTGGTCGTTGTGTCAGGTTCCGAGGAATTGCAGGTTATGCGACGCTCGATTGATTACGGGGCATCCGGCTTTATTCCGAAGTCGGCGCCGCTCCCAACCATCACCAAGGCGATTCAGGCGGTCCTGGAAGGAGACGTCTGGTTGCCTGCCGGGGTGGCCGATAAGATTGAGCGAATGCACTCGGATACCACAGACTTTTCGGAGAAGCTGTCATCTCTGACGCCACAGCAGTTCAGGGTGCTGGGTATGTTGGCCGAGGGGCTCCTGAACAAACAGATTGCTTATGATCTGGATGTTTCAGAGGCGACGATAAAGGCGCATATTACTGCAGTATTCCGGAAGCTGGGAGTTCGCAACCGGACCCAGGCAGTCATTGCGATTCAGCAGATGGAGATTGATCCGTCGGATCAGTCCCTGTCGGGAAGCTGAGTGTCAGTGTTTCAGTGTTAAAGATAAAAGGGAGCCCTCGGGCTCCCTTTTTAATTGTTGCCGCACGCTATTTGCTGCCGGCGTAACCCAGTTCTTTATCCACGAAATTGAACAAATCCACGCCCCTGTGCCAGCGGTCGAAGTTTTCGAGGAACTGGTCGGTAAGGGCGCGTTTCCAGCCGATGAAATCACCGGCCATGTGGGCGGTCATGGTGACGTTCTCCATGTCCCATAGCGGGTGATCCTCAGGCAGAGGCTCCTCCTCAAAGACATCCAGCCCGGCGCCGGCAATTTCGCCGCTACGGAGCGCAGCGATGAGGTCATCTGTCTTCACGATCGGGCCGCGACCAATGTTAATCAGGCGCGCGGTATTCTTCATGGCCTTGAAGGCTTTCTCGTCAAACAGGCCTTCGGTTTGCGGCGTCAGTGGTGCGGCAATCACAACGTAGTCGGCATGGCCCAGTTGTTCAAACAGGTCGTCATTGCCGTGAACGGCCACAAAGTCCGGGTCATCATGGCGGGGCGTTCGGGCGATACCATGGGGTTTCAGGCCCGCTGCTGAGACCAGGCGGCCGATCTGCCGACCGATAGAACCCGCACCAACCACCAGTACCTGTTTGCCCTCGGCACGCTCGGTATCCCGGTGTTGCCACTGGTGCTTCATCTGCAACCGGATGGAGCCCGGGAAGTCTTTCGCAAACATGAGTATGGTGCACAGCACATATTCGGCGATCGTCCGGTCGAAGATGCCGCGTGCATTGGTGACCACCACGTTACCCTTGATAAGGGCGGGGAACATCAGGGCGTCTACGCCGGCGCTGGTGGCGTGAATCCATTGCAATTTGTCGGCCGACTCCCAGGCCGCTTCCAGAGCTTCGGTTCGGAAGTCGGTCACCATCATGACGTCGGTGCCAGGCAGGGTGTCTCTCAGTGTCTGTTCATCGCAGGCAAACCGTACTTCCGCACGCGCCCTGAGGGCATCTATTCCCGGTGGCTCCGGTTCCCCTGGTGCCGTTAAAACGGTTACGACAGGTTTGCTTTGCTGTGTCATTGAACCTCCGCCTCTGATTAGTCTGACTGGTTATTGTGTGTGTGAGTCTCAGGACAGTCTGGTATGCCTGTGCAGTGTGGTCAACTGGCTATCGTGATGAATATTCAGGAGCGAATATGACTGGGTTTTTACGGGATTCATCTTTATCAATTTTTGCCTTGTGTGCCCCCTTGTTACTGGCTAACCTGCAGGGGTAGCTTATTTGCCCCGTTTGAAGGAGGTGTTTATGGCAGAACCCGCCAACCATGAAACTGGCCAGTCCAGACCACGGAAAGTGAAGTACCGGAAAAACAAGGCCAGTTGGAACCCTGCAATGCAGGCAATTCCGGTGCCGGGTATCCGTCGCATGGTGAACATGGCGGCCACGATGAAAGATGTTATCCATCTTTCGATCGGCCAGCCGGATTTGCCAACGCCCAAACACATTATTGACGCATACATTGATGCGCTGAACGCAGGGCAAACCGGTTATACCATGGACGCCGGGTTACCGGAGTTGCTGGTGGCGTTGAGGGATTATTACGGGAAGCGCTACAACCGGAAATTGACCAGGGATAACATCCTGATCACCAGTGGTGCCACCGAGGCCATGTATCTGGCCATATCGGCCACCTCTGCGCCGGGCCGCCAGTTCATCGTGACGGACCCGTCCTTTCTGCTATACGCACCACTGATCCGGATGAACGGCGGTGAGGTCAAGTTTGTTCCCACCCGCGCGGAGAACAATCATCAGCTGGATCCTGATGAGGTAATCCGTGCCATGGGGCCGCGTACCTTCGCGCTCATTCTGAACAACCCCAATAACCCTACCGGTGCGGTATATCCACGCAGTACTGTGGAGACCATTCTTGAGGAATGCGCCTACCGGGGTATTCAGGTGTATGCCGACGAAGTCTATGACCACCTGGTTTTTGATGACGACGATTTTGCCAGTGTGCTGAACTGCTCGATGGACCTGGATAACATCATGTGCATCAGCAGCTTCTCCAAGACCTATAGCATGGCCGGTCTGAGGGTTGGCTGGGTAATATCGAGCCAGGCCGCCATCAAGTCGCTGCGGCGCTATCACATGTTCACCACCTCAGTCGCCAATACGCCGTCCCAGTTTGCGGGGGTGGCGGCGCTGACCGGAGATCAGCAGTGCGTTCAGGATATGGTCAATATCTATCGTGAACGGCGCGACAAAGTGGTGGAGCTGATTGATCAGACACCTTACATGACCGGATATAAGCCCGGCGGTGCGTTTTTTGCGTTCCCGGAGCTTCCTCCCCATGTGGATGGATCCGACCTCGCATTGAGGATGCTCAAGGAAACAGGCGTGTGTGTCGTGCCCGGAGATGCCTTCGGTGAGGAGTCGACGAACGCAGTACGCATCAGTTTCTCGACAACGTGTGAGAAGCTCGAGCAGGCGTTTGATCGCATCATCCCCTGGATGGCGAAGCAGCAGTTCTGAGGCGCGATTATGTCAGCCCTGGACTCGGTTCTCATTCAGTGCCCGTACTGTTGGGAGTCGCTGGACATCAGCGTCGACCCATCAGTGCCGGAGCAGGAGTATGTTGAGGACTGCCAGGTCTGCTGTCAGCCCATTCTGATCCACGTTATCTTTGATGACCACCTGACGCCTCATGTGGATGTCCGGGCCGAGAAGGAATAACCCGCCAAGCCTATTCTGACCAATCATTAACCTGCTGAAGTTGCCCGAGTGCCAGCCATGCCTCAGGATATGAGTAGCACTCACGGAGACAAATCCATGACAAAACTTCCTTTGATGGGCCTGTGGGCTCCTGTTTTTTTGGCCCTGGCGTTGACCAGTGGTTGCGCCAGTTTCTCTCCCTACTCTCTTTCTGAAGGAGAGCTGGAGCAGCATCTGCAGGATGTGGTACGTGAGTATGACAGACAGCAACTGCAGAGCGGTTCGCCCTTGAGCCTGAGCCTGGACGATGCGGAGATTACCCTTGGTCCAGATGGCCGGGACGTTGCCGTGATCGACGTAAGGGGGCAGGTCGCCCTCAATGCGCTGATGGTTAAACTGCCGGTGGATATTGCTCTGAAGGTAGAAGGTGCACCTGTCTATGACAGCAAGGAGAGAGCGATTTACATTCGTCGCCTGCAGTTACTGGAAAGCAGTATCGATTCTCCGCTGTTCAAGGGCGACCTTAAGCCGGTTACTGATACTGCGATGCGGGTCGTGGCTCAGATGCTGGAAACCATGCCCGTGTATCGTCTTGATGACACCGATTTTGCCCAGCGTATGTTTGGCATGATGCCAGTAGATGTGCGGGTGGCGCCCGGTCGCCTGGAATTTGTTATGGCTGACCAGTAGCGCGTTACCTTGAATAGAGCGGGCGGTCCGTTTCAGGAGCGCCCGCTCTCTGCCATGTCAGGGCGCTAATCGCTTGCAGATTGCGGAACCGATTTCATGGGTGCCGCGCTGGGTGCCGGCATTTTCGGCCAGATCGGCAGACACTGCGTCGAAAAGTTCTTTGCCTGCCGCCGCCAGTGTCGGGTCCTTGCGGCCCAGCCATTCCAGCATGCGAGCCGTGGTGAACAGCATGGCCGTGGGGTCTGCCAACCCCTGACCCGCGATGTCGGGAGCGCTGCCATGGGTGGGTTCAAACATCGAGGGCATCTGTGGATCTGTGGGATTCAGGTTGCACGACGGCGCCACGCCCATGCCACCAGAGAGTACGGCCGCAAGATCGGTGAGAATATCGCCTTGCAGGTTACTGGCGACAACCACATCAAAGGCCCAGGGGCTTTGCACAAACTTCATGCAGGCCGCATCCACCAGCTCGTGGTGAGTAGCGACGTCGGGAAACTCCTGGCTGATTTCCTCGAAGGCTTCGGTGTACATGTCACCCCAGTAACGCAGTGCGTTGCGTTTCGTGACCAGACATACCTGGCTTTCACAGGTGCGACCGTCAAGGGTGCGAAAGCTTCGTGTTCGGCCTGCCTTCACCCTGTCTGTAGCCCGGGAACGTGCCTGCTCGAAGCCATAGCGAATGATGCGATCGGTTGCCTTGCGGGTGAACACTTCCATCTGGGTGGCCACTTCGTCCGGCAGGCCTTTGCGCAGTCGACCACCCTGGCCGACATACTCCCCTTCGGAATTTTCGCGGATAACCAGCATATCGATATCTTTTGCCCGCTCGTCGGCGAGGTACTGCCGGGCACCCGGTAACAGCCGCGCAGGGCGTTCGCATACCCATTGGTCAAAGCCTTTGCGCATATCCAGCAAGGGCGCCAGTGAAATACTGTCGGACAGCAAGTAGCGCTCGGGATCGTCGGCAGGGCCCGGGTCGCCCAGTGCACCAAGCAAAATGGCATCGTATGCCTGCAATTGAGTCAATGCATCTGCCGGCATGGACTCACCATGCTCTTCATGCCAGGCGTGAGAAGGCCACGGGAACCGCGTCCACTCCAGTGCCAGGCCATGCTTGGCGCGCAGGGTTTCCAGGCAGCGCACGGCTTCACCAACAACTTCAGGTCCAATGCCATCGCCTGGTGTGACTGCGATTCGGGTCGTTTCGCCCATTCTGGAGGCTCCTTTTTTGAATAGACTCTTAAATGCGACAAACCCCAGTTTAGTCAGGTAAATCGGGGATGCCACTGTATATAGAAGTAATAGTCTCTGGCTGTTTTACCATGGAGAGATTGAAGGTTATAGTGCTTTCACAATGCCGTTTCCAAGAAGCATCCAATTGTCCCTATGTGGAGTTCAAGAGTGGAAGTGAGTCAGCCCGAAGTCCTGTTTGATGAGTCTCACTGTGAGCAATGCGCTTGCGGCGAGGGGTTGGATTTTTCGTTTACCTTCGCATTTCAGCCGATTGTCGATGTCGTGAACAAATCCGTGTTTGCCTACGAGGCATTAGTCCGTGGTCCGGAAGGTGAAGGGGCCATGAGTATTCTGTCCAAGGTGAATGAGCGTAACCGTTATTCGTTTGATCAGGTCTGCCGGGTAAAAGCGGTGAAACTGGCATCACGGTTGGGTATGCAGACGAGGCTGAGCATCAACTTCATGCCCAACGCAGTCTATAAAGCAGAGTACTGCATCCGCACCACGCTGGCGGCCGCCAAAACCTATAATTTTGATACCAGCAAAATTATTTTTGAATTAACCGAAGATGAAAAACTGACGTCCGTTGAGCATTTGGTATCCATTATCGAAGCCTATCAGGAAATGGGGTTTTACACCGCGATTGATGACTTTGGAGCGGGTTACTCCCGGTACAACATCATGATGGCAAGCCCGCCGAATTTGCTGAAACTGGACATGGGGCTCGTGCGTAACATTCATGAGGAACCAAACAAGCAGGCTGTTGTTTCAGGCATCATCACCATGATGAACCAGCTGGGGGGAAAGATTATTGCCGAGGGAGTGGAAACCAAGGAGGAGTATTTCTGGCTTCGTTCCCAGGGCATCAGCCTCTACCAGGGGTTCCTGTTTGCCAAGCCCGGATTCGAGTGCCTGCCTGAGCCGATTTATCCCGATTAACAGAACCCTACTGACAGGAACCTGACCTTGCTTTACCGCATCCTGACGATTATTGGCGGATTGGTGTTTGTTGTCGCCCTGTTCGCCTTGCTCTGGTTCTTCTGCAAGAAGTTTCTTGAGCACCATGGTGTAACCGAAAAGGTGTCGGACCGGGCCACCGAGCTTGCCACCTGGACCTTCGCCGGTATCAGTGTGGGGCTCGTTTTCGCAGTAGTCGGCGCTTTTGTCCTGGGTCCTTGGGCATTCTACCGGACCCTCAGGGGGCATGGCATGGACATATCCGATGCCGCCGCCATCTGGTGGGGTTTGGGGGTTGTGCTGGCGGCCCTGGGCATTACCGCCATAGGTTTTTTTGGTTTTTTGATGGTTGTCGGGGCCTATTGAGGCCCCCCTTTTATCCCCGACTGCAGATGTTTTCCGAGATACTCCAAAGGATGCTGGATCCGAAGGTTTTCAAAGCGCTTAACCTGTGACCGGCATGAATACCCGGTCGCCAAGAGTACGTCTGTATCCTTGAGCATTTGCACTTTCTTGTTCCACGACAGCTCATAAATCCGCTTTGAGGTGGCCGCATGTCGGGACTCATGTCCGTAAGTGCCGGCCATCCCGCAGCAGCCCACGCTCTCGATATCCAAGGGAACTCCCACAGCAGAGAAGATATGCTGCCACTGGGCCATGCTGCCGCTGACATTGGTTTTCTCCGAGCAATGGCCAAGCAGGGTGATTCTCTGATCGGGCTGAAGCCGAGTTCCGGGGTTAAAGAGTTCAGTGCGATGCGAGAGGTACTCCTGTAATAAAAGAATATTTGGTACATCCGCACTAACGTATTTCCGATATTCTGCGCGAAAGGCGAGTGTCATGGAGGGATCAATCCCGACCATGGGAATCCCGGAACGGGCATGCGATGCCAGTAACCGGGTGTGTGACGTCGCTGTTTTCCGGAACTGCTTCAGAAAACCATGAACGTGCAGTGGCTTGCCATTGGGGTGAAATGGAAGCAGCCAGACACGGAAGCCGAGGCGCTGCAGGCACTCAAGAATGGCTGTAAAAGTGTCAGTCTCAAAGTAGCTGGTAAACGCATCCTGAACGATGATCAGCGACCGCTCTCTTTCGCGCTCATCCAACCCTTTCAGCTCTTCTTCCCGCGCGATTCGAATGCCTAATCGGCGAGCCGTGCCCAGAGGGCTTCGCTTTGAAAGTAGGGGGCTGTCTACCATACCGAGCCTGCGGATCAGCGCCCGGGTGGGAAACCAGGTCATCAGGCTGTTGTAGATCGGCCGGCCCAGCGGGTTCGCGATCAACGGAATCAATTGCTCGAGGCGTCCGATCAGGTGATCTTTGACCGGGCGGAGATAGCGCCCATGATAAAGGTGGAGAAACCGTGCGCGGACCTCGGGGATGTCCACCTGAACCGGGCACTGACCGGAGCAGGATTTACAGGAAAGGCACCCGTCCATCGCTTCCCGGACTTCGTGGGAAAAGTCATACTGGCCGCGGTTTCTGGCCAGTGTATAACGCATCCTATCAGGCAACATCCGCAGTACTGGGCCAGCGTCCATGCGCCTTGCCAGCGTTTCGATGTCAACGTTTTGTTCCCCAAGAAGCCTGAGCCATTCCCGGATCAGGGACGCTCGGCCCTTAGGTGAGTGCCGCCGGTCACGCGTGGCCTTCCAGGAAGGGCACATGGCGTCGTCCGGGTCGTAATTGTAGCAGGCGCCATTTCCATTGCAGTTCATGGCGTCCGGCTGGCTGCGGCGGCTGGCGGCCGGAATGGTGCGGTCCATTGTTCCCCTCTGTCCGGGCTCATCCATTGGCACCAGCGGGATGTTGGCATCGGGAGTGGCGATCTTGCCGGGGTTCAGCTGATTAAAGGGATCGAAGGTACGCTTAATCAGCTGGAGTTCGGGATACAGATCTCCGAAAAAGCTCGGCGCGAACTCTGAACGAAAACCTTTGCCATGTTCACCCCAGAGCAGACCATGGTACTTCTGGACAAGGGCAACTACCTTCTCGGTTACGCGGCGCACAGTGGTTATCGTTTCCGGCTCCTTAAGATCCAGAGCGGGTCGGACATGGAGGACGCCGGCGTCGACATGTCCGAACATCCCATAGCTGAGGCCTTCCTGGTCAAGGACCTCCCGAAAGTCCCGGATAAAGTCAGCGAGATGTTCCGGAGGGACAGCGGTATCTTCCACGAAAGCTACCGGTCGGGCTTCTCCCGATGTCTTGGCCAGGAGACCTACCGAGCGCTTGCGCATTGTCCAGATCTGATTAACCGCGTTCTCTCCCAGAGCGACAGAGTACAGGCAGGCCGGCCTGCGTTCCGGGTTACCCAGAATGTCGGTGAGTGCTTTTATGTCCTGCAGGACCTGGCTTTTATCGTCGCCGGTATATTCCACAAGGTTTACACCCTCTACCGGAGATCCTTCTCCAATCTGGAAATAGTCTGCCACCTCCTGCCAGACAATGTCAGTCTGTGCCAGCTCCAGAACCTTGCTGTCGATGGTCTCGATTGAGGCTGGCCTGGCTGACATCAGGGCCCGGGCATCTCTCAGGGAGGCATCGAAACTGTCGTACTGGACCACCACCAGCGCCTGGTATTTCGGGATTGGCACAAGGTTGACCTTGGCCTCGACGACAAAGCCAAGGGTACCTTCCGAGCCGCAAAGCACGTTGTTTGCATTCATACGCCCAGCATCATCGCGCAGATGCGCAAGATCGTACCCGGTCAGGCAACGGTTAAGCTTCGGGAAGTGCTTTTCGATATCGTCTTTTCGGCGATCCCAGATGCCGGCGAGAGTCCGGTAGACCGCCCCTGCCAGCGTGGACTCTTCTGCGGCCTTCTCCTCCTGCTCTGTCTCAAGAGCCCGGCTTTGTAAAAGGCTTCCGTCCACCAGTACCGTTTCCAGTTCCAGGACATGGTTGCGGGTTTTGCCGTACATGACCGAGCCTTGGCCACTGGCATCGGTATTGATCATCCCACCAATGGTTGCACGGTTGCTGGTCGACAGCTCAGGCGCAAAAAAGAGCCCGTGGGATTTTACTGCCGCATTGAGCTGATCTTTGACCACGCCTGCCTCCACGCGGGCCCAACCCTCGGCAGCGTTAATTTCCAGGATCCGGTTCATATGCCGGGACAGGTCCACAACAATACCGTCAGTCAGCGACTGACCATTGGTGCCCGTGCCGCCGCCTCGCGGACTGAAGACGATATCCCGCCATTCCGTCCGTGACGCTAGGCGGCCTAATCGTTGTACATCTGTCTTGTTCGTCGGGAAAATGACTGCCTGTGGCAGTACCTGATAAATGGAGTTGTCAGTTGCCAGTACCGTCCGGGTGGCATAGTCCATTGTCATCTCACCATTGAACCCGGAATGCTTGAGCGCCTTCAGAAAGGCGAGGTAACGGGACTGGGTCGGGGTTGTGTGTTCAAGTCGCGGAAGCATGGCTGCGGCTAGGTTCCTGTGATGCGGTGGTTGAAGTGGCATGGCCCAAATGCGCAAGAAGATCGGTGACCGGTCGGTCAGGCAGAGTGTTCACAATGTGCTCCAAAACATCTGCCCGGGGGCCAATCGCGGGCTGTGCCAGTTCGTGGAACTTGGTGACAAGCTCGGTTCGGCTGATCGGATTACCGGGCGTTCCCCTAGCTTCAAACCGATCACTGACCAATTCCCGACCGTCTGCCAGTCGGATCGATACAGAGGCATAGCGTCTGGCCGGAAACTGGCTGGAGAATTCGGTTGATTCGAGAAGGCGGACTTTTCCTGCCAATCGTTTAACGCCTATGTTTTCAAGATCATCAGTCACCGACTGTTGGTCAACTGAACCACGGTACAGAGCACAGGCAACTGCCCAGGGAAGGCTATACTGGGCTTCTTCAGTGCTGCAGGGGCTCGTTGTATGCAGACGAACCGCCTGATGGAAACTGGTGACGTGAACCTCCTGGATCTGGCTGGCATCGGGAATCCCGGGCCGCAGTGAGAGCACTGCCTCGACTGCGGGCTGGGCCCAGTAACAGACTGGATAGCGTTTAAAGTAGGTATCCAGGAAATGCCAGCGGGCTCCCAAATCGTGCCAGATGTCGGACTGTTCCAGCAGCAGGGCTGGTGCTCCGGTAAAGCCAGCTTTGCCTAATAATGCGGAGGCTATGCCGGTCATGGCTCCCCAGCCAGAGCCATCTTTAAGCATGGTCGGGTGGTCGATGCAGCGCATCATTTGGCTGCGGGGCCCATAGAATTCGGCGGTGCCCAGAGCTTCGGCGGTCTGGTTATCAGAGAGCCTCATCAGGCGAGCCGCTACAGCGGTGGCGCCGAGACAGTTCCAGGATCCTGAGGTGTGATAGTCGCAGGCTGAGCTGTGAAGACTCATACCGGCCCGAATCGCAATCTCGTACCCAATGGCAAGCTCTCCCAGAAACTCGAGTCCCGACAATTTCCCGGTCTCGGGGAGCGAGAGAATGGCGGGCAGGATGGCGACCCCGGCATGCCCCTTGGTCAGAACATGGCCATCGTGGGCATCCAGGGCATCAATGAGCCAGCCTCCATACAAGGCGGCGCCGGCGCTGGACGCAGAACCTTCCGACAAAAGGAGCGGCTGGTTTCCGGGGTACTGACTTAGCACGAATTTCCTGCCGATTCGGGCCAGAGGAGTATTCGTGGCTCCTGCCGCCACGCCAATCAGGTCCAGCAGGCAGGTCTGAGCCAGGTTATAGACTTCAGGTGGTAAGGCAGTGGCATCAAGAGCCAGAATCTGGGTCGATAATGATAGGTCGGACATGGAAGGCGCTCGGTTTTATTGTGCTTCCATGATTGGTGTTCACGCCGTTGCTGACAGCCAAAAAAACGACACCGGTTTGAAAAAAGGCGACGACTTCCAATTCGCTCTGTTATCGCTTCTGTCGTTGTTCTCGCGGAGTTAGCCCAAAACTCCTGGTATAGCAGCGGGTAAAATAGGAGGTGGAATTGAAGCCGCACGCGGTCGCAATCTGGGTAATGCTCATTGTGGACTGGAGCAGCAGGTGTGTAGCGCGTTCCAGGCGAAGCTGCATATAAAAAGCATTGGGTGTGGTACGCAGGTGGATTTTGAATAGCCTTTCCATCTGGCGGGTTGACAGCCCTACCTTGTCACCGATCTCAGTGCAGCTCAGTATCTCTTCGGTCTGGCTTCGCATAAGCTGGATAACCTTGAGCAGCCTTGGATGGTTGGTATTATGACGGAACTGGAGTTCCATCCGCTGCTTCTCGTTAGCCGGGCGGATCTGGGGATGAATAAATTGTTCGGCGCACCCCATGGCAAGATCGGCTCCATGCTCCAGGGCAATTTTGTGACACATCATGTCGAGGCTCGCCAAGCCGCCGGAACAGGTCATGACATTGCCGTCAATTTCGTATAGCTCCCCGGTAATATTGAGCTCCGGAAACTCTTCCTCAAAGCTTTCCTTGTTCTCCCAGTGGATAGTGCAGCGGTGATTGGAAAGCAGCCTGGCGCGGGCGAGCAACAAGGAAGCAGTGGATGTCGCGCCGAGAGTTACGCCACGGCGGGACAGCTGCCGCAGCCACTCGAACAGTCTTTTATCCCTGATCAGGGTGGTGCCGATTCCTGCCACCACGATCATCAGATCAATGTCGGCAGTTTGCTCGAACTGTCTATCCGGGCTTATTGGCAATCCGTTACTGGCGGCTACAGGCTGGTTATCCTGGGAGAAAATGTGCCATTCATACAGTGGCTGCTCACTCAGGCGGTTGGCTGCTCGCAGCGGTTCCAGTGCCGCGACGAACGAGAGCATGGAAAACTGGGGAACGGCCAGAAAGCCAATTTTCTGTGTTTCCGATTGTTTCATGGAGCAACCTGAGCGGAATGTCGTTTTTTTCATGCATGATGGCGGTTTATTAAATTTTTGTCGATCGTGATTTTCTGATGATGGGAGCCGTAGTCGTTAACAACAACGCCCATTGCCAGGAACCCGACATGATTGAACAAAAACTGAAATTCCAGAGTGACAAGTTGACCCTTGATGGTGCCTTCTTTAAGAGCGAAGAGAGTGACGATCCGCGTCTGCCTATTGTTATTGTCTGTTCAGGTTTTACCGGACAAAAAAACATCCACCCCGAGCGTTACGCACGCTTCCTGACCAACAGGGGCTTCACGGTTTTCGGTTTTGACTACCGTGGTTTTGGTGAGTCCGAGGGTGAGCGTGAGCGCGTCCTTATCGAAGAGCAGGTTCGTGATATTGCCAATGCGGTTGCCGTGGTTGCCGAGCGTGCCAAAGAAGAGAAGCGTAAGGTCGTGCTGGCAGGTTGGGGCATGGGTGGTGGACTGGTTTTGGATGCATTCCGCGTATGCGAAGACCAGGTCGACGGCCTGATCGCCATGAACGGTTTCTATGATTCCGTGCGGGTTCAGAAGGCACTGCGTGGTGAGCATGGCTGGAAGCAGTTCAGGGCCTTCATGGCCACCGAGCGTCTCCGTCTGGCCAAGGGCGGCGAGCCAAAGGGTATCGACCCGTTCGACATCTACCCGCTGGATCCGGTTAGCCGTGAATACGTGTTCACAGAGCTCGTCAAGGCGCCGGGCTACGGCGTGACGTCCACCTTCGATTTTGCGGACTCGCTGATCAGCTTCTGTCCGGAAGCGCACCTCGATGAACGCTTCGCACAGATTCCGCTGTTGATCGCCCACGGTGCTGAGAACGATCTGCACCCGGTAACCGAAGCTCGCTCTCTGTATGCCCGTTACCCGGGTCCGAAGGAGCTGTTCCTGCTTGAGGGTGGCGGTCACACTGAGTGGATGCTGGATGACGATCCCAAGTTCCAGACCTTTGCCGGCAAGATCGCCGACTGGATCACCTCTACATTCTGATAGCTTCCTTGCGGCGGCCTCTGGTCGCCGTTTTCGCTTTGAGTGACCGACTATGAGTTCCGAGATTCCCTTCTGCGAAGCGGCCCGCAACGTTGTGCGCCGGCCCGGCCTTGCCATTCCGGCAAAGAGCTGCGACACCCATGCCCATGTCTTCGGCCGCCACGAGGATTATCCCTTTATCCCCAATCGTACCTACACGCCGCCGGAGGCGTCTCTGGCGCAGTATCTCGAGCTACACCGAATGCTGGGTATCGAACGTGGGGTGCTGGTTCAGCCCAGCGTCTATGGCACCGATAACAGATTGCATCTGCACGCTCTTCGGGAATTGAGAGAGCGGGGCCACGATTATCGTGGTGTGTGCGTGGTTGACCCGGACATCTCTTCGGCTGAGCTTCAGGAGCTTCATGGAGCCGGATTCCGGGGTGTCCGGATGAACCTGTTGTTCCGTGGAGGTCTGCAGTGGGAGGACGTTCTGAGACTGGCTGATCGAATTGCGGGTATGGGCTGGCACCTCCAGTTTCTGATCAATGTCTCGGATTGTGATGACATCATGGATCGCGTTCCCGATCTGTCGGTCCCGGTCGTGTTTGATCATATGGGGCATGTGCCCGCAGCTCCGGGTGTGGACAATTCGGGCTTTCAAAAGCTGCTCAAGCTGCTGGAAGGCAATAAAGCCTGGGTGAAGTTGTCCGGCAGTTATCGTGTGACGATGCAGGGGGAGTACCCCTATCCGGATGTTGTGGATGTTGCCCGAGCCCTGGTCGCCGCTAATGCTGACCGATGTGTCTGGGGTTCCGACTGGCCCCATCCCCATTTCCCGGGACTTATGCCCGACGATACCGACCTGCTGGAAGATATGGCTGTCTGGGTGCCGGATGCGGCGGTCCGGGAGAGAATCCTGATGTCCAATCCCTCCCGTTTGTATGATTTTGATGATTGATGCGTTATGAAGGTGTTCCTGGGCGGCCCTGGCCGCCCTTTTTTTGCTCTGAATTCAGTATTGGTCTTCCAGAAGGCGACGAATCAGTCGGGTGTTGGAGTCACGCACCGTGGGCATTTCGAACCGGGCGCGGTCGATAGCATCCTGGTTCAGTTCGGCGTGGATGATACATTCGCTGTCGTCCGCAGCCGCAAGAATCTCGCCTTTCGGGCCCAGGATACAGCTCCCACCCCAGAACCAGAGGTCCTTCTCGTGACCATAGCGATTTGCCATCACCACCGGAGTGCCATAAATCATGGCGTAAAAGCTGACGTTGGTTTTCCAGTTGTCCTCGTTGGAGAAGTCCTCGCTAACCACGCCCGAGGCTGAGTTGATCGGTGCCAGCATCAGTTCGGGTTGTTTTAAGAAGGCGCAGTGGGTGAGGGCAGGGTTCCAGAGATCCGCACAGATCAGGCAGCTGGACTCCCAATTTTCGCGGATTTCCACATTGCCGATCTGACTGCCGGAATGAAACCATTTGCCCTCTTCCAGGCCACCATAGGTGGGCAGGTTGATTTTGCGATGAACGTGAATTACCTCGCCGTCCCTGAGGTAGGCCATTGCATTGTATAGCTCGCCCGCACGTGCACGCTCCACAAAACCGACGACAAGGGTGATGCCCTGAGCTTCTGTAGCGAGCCTGAGCAATGCCGGATCGTCACGTCGCATAGCGACGGTAGGGGCGTCCCGTCCAACCTGGTAACCAGTCAGGGACAACTCGGGAAACAGCAGCAGTTCGGCGCCTTCCTGTCTGGCCTGTTTGGCATATTCGCGGTGACGCTCGAGATTGGCTTCGACATCAAGTAACTGACAGTTTATCTGGGCAACGGCCACATTGAGGTTCTTAACCATGTCGGCTTCCCGTTGATTGATATTCAGGTTTTTAACGGAAAAAGCCCTGCGGACCCCGGGGGCACAGGGCGCTGTCTGACTATGGGTCAGATCAGGTCATTCTGCTCGAGGAAGTTGCGGGTGACTTCCGCGATATCCTCTCTCTTCACGTCGACCTCAGCATTCAGGCGAGACATGACCGCGTTATCCAGAAGGCCGGAAAGCTTGTTGAGCTGCTCATCCAGCTCCGGATTTTTGTCCAGGGTTTCCTGGCGGACGACTGGTGTGATCGCGTAATCCGGGAAGAAGTTCTGATCATCTTCCAGAATGACAAAATCAAAGGCCGGGATGCGTCCGTCGGTGGCAAATACCAGAGCCAGATCTACTTCACCCTCTTTCAGCGCAGTGTAGGTCAGGCCGGAGTCCATGCGCTTGATCTGGTCACGGGGCAGCTTGAAACCATAGGCTTTGGAGAAGGGACGGAAGCCGTCTTCCCGGGCATACCACTCGGCATTACTGGCGAGAACCAGTTCTTTACCCCCGTTGATTGCTGCAGCCATGTCGCTCAGCGTCTTAATGCCCATGGCTTTTGCTTCTGAAGCCTGCATGGCCAGCGCATAGGTGTTGTTGGCATCAGACGGCTGCAGCCAGACCAGCCCTTTCTCCATGTCCAGCTCGCGTACTTTTTCATAGCCTTCCTGGCGTCCGAACCTCTCTTTGACGCCGTTATAGACGATCAGGCCGGTACCGGTGTATTCCCAGTAGACGTCTACCTGCCCATTTTCCTGGGCGGAACGCAGAACGGCGCTGCCCATGCCGGCCCGGGTATCAACGTCATAACCCTTGGCGCGAAGATATTGGGCGGTCATGGACGTCAGCAGTTGCTGTTCGGTGAAATTCTTGCCACCGACCACGATGGTTTCTGCGGCTGCAACGCCACCGAACGTCATGGAGATGGCGAGAGTCGCTACGGATGCCAGTTTCTTGAGGGTTTTCATGTTTCAGTGCTCCATGTAACTTCTTGTTTTGTGGCCACTCCAGATGGAGCGGCCGGTTTTCATACCCCGGGCCGTTATCAGGCGCGGGATGGATTAACGCCCCGGGGAACCATCAGGAATGCGCAGCCGGCAACCAGGATGTCCACGGTGATGGCAAGAAGCGCGGTCATCAGGGCGCCTGCCAGCATCATCTCGGTATCGAACAGGTCGATGCCGGTAAATATCAGTTCGCCCAGGCCGCCGCCGCCAATCAGGAACGCCAAGGGTACGGTGCCTACATTGATAGCAAGGGCCGTCCGGATTCCTGCAAATATCACGTAGGTGGCGTTCGGAATCTCAACTCTCAGCAGCATCTGGCCGGCGGACATGCCGATGCCGGAGGCTGATTCTTTCAGGTGCGCTGGCACTCCGAGCAAGCCGGTGTAGGTGTTGCGTACAATCGGGAGCAGGGAGGCAATGAACAGCCCGAACACCGAAGGCACAAAGCCTATGCCCAAAAGGCTCATAGACAGAGCCAGGATCGCCAGGGTCGGGATCGTGGTGCCGATGTTCAGCCCCTGCATCGCCCATTCGGACATTTTGATAAAGCGCGGGCGGCTGAGGATGGTGCCAAGCGGTAATCCGACAATGATTGCCAGGCTACCCGATATGAGCGTCAGCTGGATGTGCTGTTTGGTGAGATAGACCACGTCTTCCCAGTAGAACAACATGCCGTCGATCAGACCCGAGCGCTGCAGGTAGACTCCAAGAAGAAGTGCGCCAATCAGGACCGGAAACTGAAAGAGACTCGAATATTTGAGTTTTTTCATGTCGCCACCTGTATATGCCCCAGCCCCTGCTCTCCAGCCCGGGATGACTTATAAGTGGCGCCCAGGTAACGGGTGATCCCCCGTTGGGTAACCACACCCAGCAGCTTGCCTTGTTCCGAGACGCAGGGCAGCCAGGTCGCATCGTGGGTAAACATTTTGGAGGCGACTGTACGCAGGTCATCTTCGGGGCGAACGAGAGTTCGCAGATTGTAGCTGTGCTGCCCGCACTTACCCTTGGCGGTGGAGGCAACGCTTCGGGACACATAGCCCACCGGTCGTTCACTACCATCTACCAGGATGATGGCACGCTCGTAGCCTGCAGCATCCATTCTTTGCAAAGCCGTTGTCAGGGAATCTTCTGCGGTTACCACGCTGGACTCGCTATCCAGCACCTCATTGACCGTCACCAACTGCAATCGCTTCAGTGCGCGGTCGCGACCGACAAAGCCCTTCACGAAATCGTTGATCGGATGGGAGAGCAAGTCATCCGGAGTGTCGTACTGAATCAGCCTGCCGTCCTTGAAAACGGCAATCCGGTCAGCCATCTTCACGGCCTCATCTATGTCGTGGCTCACGAACATGATGGTTTTCTTCAGTTCCCGGTGCAGTTTCAGGAATTCGTCCTGGATAACTTCCCGGTTGATAGGATCGATCGCACCGAAGGGCTCATCCATCAGCATTACTGGGGGGTCTGCGGCCAAAGCCCTAATCACTCCAACCCGTTGTTGCTGGCCACCGGACAGCTCGTTCGGGTACCGCTTGAGGAAAATGGCGGGGTCCAGAGCGACCATCTCCAACAATTCCGAAGCGCGCCTGAGGTAGCGGCTTTTTTCCCAGCCGATCAGTTTCGGCACAATCGAAATGTTTTCCTCGATGGTCATGTTAGGAAACAGACCAATCTGCTGGATAACGTAACCGATGTTCCGGCGCAGAGACACGGTGTCCTGATCAGTAGTGTCCTGGCCGTTGATCAACACGCGGCCTGAGGTTGGTGTGATGATCCGGTTCACCATTTTCAGGGTGGTTGTCTTGCCGCAACCTGAGGGGCCGAGCAGGACGCAGATTTCACCCTGCGGCACCTCCATGTTGATATGGTCGGCGGCAGTAACCACCCCGCGGTCGGTATCAAAAATCTTGGTCAGGTTATCGAGTGTAATCATTTTCCGTGTCCCGGTTGTTATTCTATCGAGAGATCAGAGGCCCCTTGGGGTCAGTTTTCGCTGAAGTGCCAGCAGGGATCGATCAGCGACTATGGCCAGCAGGCTGACCGCAATTGCTCCGACCACCAGTTGCCGTGGATCACTCTGGGAGATGCCCCGGCTGATCAGAACTCCCAGTCCACCGGCGCCGATATAGGCCGCTATGGCCATGACTCCGATATTCATGACCACAGCTGTGCGCACACCCGCCATGATGATTGGCACGGACAGCGGTATTTCCACTTTCCGGAGACGCTGAGTGCTGGTCATGCCGATGCCTCTCGCTGCCTCGCGCAGCCCCGGGCTGACATTGTTTATGGCAGTGTAAGTATTCCGGATAATGGGTAACTGGGAGTAAAGCAGCACTGCTATTACAGCGGGCAAGTAGCCGATGCCATGACCAATCGTTGAAAGTATCGGAATCATGATTCCGAAAAGCGCGATTGAGGGAATGGTAATCAGAATCGAAGCAACGTAAAGGACAACGGTTGCGACGCGTTCGTTCTGGGTAATGGCGATGCCAATGGGGACGCCCGTCAGTGTTGCCAACCCGACTGCAACAGCCACCAACGCTATGTGCTCAAGGGTAAGCTTGCTGAGCAGATTCAGGTTGGTCATGACGAAATCAAGGATTTCCACGGCGGAGCCCTCTTTTTGTGAGTTGTAATCGGCAGAAGTCCACGTTCAAACCAAGTTAAACCAGGGAGGTTGCTCGGACTTTAACGAAAGCGCCGTTAAAGCGAACAATAGCGACAGTGGTGCAAAGGCCTTGATTACGCTATCAGGCGAAGCTGCTCCCGGAACCAGACCAGCGCGGGTTCCCGCTCATAAGCCTTGTGCCAGTACAGGTGTACATCGATGGACGGCAGGTCCGCCGGTGGATCCATGATCCGGATGTTTGCGCGTTCGGCGATGATGCCGGCGTAGGCTTCGGGCATGGTCAGTAACAGGTCGGTATTTTCGACAACCCGGCAAGCCGCGTAGTAGTGCTGGCACCTTAAGCGGATACTGCGCTGTACGCCCAGCCTGGAAAGCTCAAAGTCCTCAATGCCCGGTCCCTCGGTGCGTGACGACACCAGAACATGTTTTGCGGACAGATAACCCTCCATATCCAGTGCTTCAGTCGCCAACGGGTGCCCCTCTCTGGCCAGAACCACCAGCCGATCCCGCCTCAGTAATTCATGGGAGGTCTGGTTGCTGACCGGCAACAGCACGTCCACCGCAAAGTCCAGCTTGCCGGCCGCCAATTGGGTTTCCATTTCGCGTCGTGCAATACGCTGACTAGCGATTTCCAGCTCCGGGTAAGAGTCCAGTCGCTTCATCAACTGCGGAAGAAATGTGGATTCCAGAATGTCTCTCAGGCCGAGGGAGTAGGTTTTGCGCTGGGTTGCCGGGTCAAAGGCATGAAACTGGTTTACTGCGCTCTGGATCTGAGTGAGACCAGGGCGCATGGACTCGAGAAACCTCCGGGACAGGGGCGTGGGCACCATCTGGTTGCCCTGTCGGGTAAACAGAGGGTCATCGAAATGGTCCCTGAGCCGCGACAGTGAGTGGCTCACCGCCGGCTGGGTAAGGTGCAGTGCCCGGGCCGCTCGGGTCAGGCCACCTTCACGGTAGATGGTGTCAAAAACATGCAGAAGATTCAGGTCCAGACGATTCAAGGCCATGCTCAAAGTCCGCGTTTGTGGATAAGTTACGCTAATGATAAACGATAAGAATAATTCAGTCGCGTAATAGTTGCCTCCGCCCTAGACTGGAATCATCAGATTGTTTCAGAGCACCGATTGTGCAATTTCAGTGAGGATACGGCGATGGATTTTAATATTTCCGAGAAAGGTCAGGAATATCTCAAGCGAGTGAAGCAATTCATGAAGGATGAGATTTTTCCTATTGAGGAGCAGTACCACAAGGAGCTCGCGTCCCTCGAGAACCGCTGGGTTGTGTTGCCGGTTATCAAGGAGCTGAAGGAGAAGGCCAGAGCTCAGGGGCTGTGGAACATGTTTTTCCCGGATGAGAATCACGGTTGTGGCCTGCTGAATTCCGACTATGCCCTGATTGCCGAGGAAACCGGGCGCAGCTTTATTGCCCCGGAGATCTTCAACTGCAATGCGCCGGATACCGGCAATATGGAAGTGCTGATTCACTACGGCTCCGAGGAACAGAAAGCCGAGTGGCTGCCCGGGTTGATGACTGGCGAAATCCGTTCTGCTTTCTGTATGACTGAACCGGCTGTGGCGTCTTCCGATGCGACCAATATGGAAGCAACGGCGACGGTCGAAGGCGATGACGTGGTCCTGAATGGCCGCAAATGGTGGAGTACCGGTATTGGTCACCCGGACTGCAAGGTTGGTATTTTTATGGGTGTCACTGATCCGGATGCCCAAAAACACCGTCGTCATTCCATGGTGTTGGTCCCTCTTGATACTCCAGGTGTGAAGATTGAGCGGATGTTGCCGGTGTTTGGTGAATATGACGAGCCTTACGGCCATGGTGAAGTTCTCTTCGACAATGTGCGCCTGCCCAAGAGTGCAATTATTGCGGGTCCGGGGCGTGGTTTCGAGATTGCCCAAGGCCGCTTGGGGCCGGGCCGCGTACACCATTGCATGCGGGCCATCGGCGCAGCAGAGCGCACGCTGGAACTGTTGATCAAACGCGCAACCACCCGTGAAGCTTTCGGACGGCCGATTGCGAAGCTTGGGGGTAACCCGGACATCATTGCCAATGCCCGTATGGCCATTGAGCAGGCGCGCCTTCTGACTCTGAAATGCGCCTGGGCACTGGATACCAAGGGCATCATGGGCGCGCTGCAGGAAGTCTCCATGATCAAGGCGGTGATTCCTTCGATGTTGCAGACCATTGTTGATCAGGCCATTCAGATCCACGGTGGTGCCGGCGTCAGTGATGACGACTTCCCGTTGACCCAGTTGTTTGCCTATGCTCGTGTATTGCGGCTGGCGGATGGTCCGGACGAGGTGCACCGGGCTATGGTGGCTCGGCTGGAACTGCGAAAGTATAAAAACTGATAAAACGGGAAATACCATGACATAGAGAGTATTTATCACGGGTGGCGCGAGCGGACTCGGTCGTGCTATTGCACTGCGTTACGCCAAAGAGGGCGCCAAAGTCTGTATCGGTGACATTAACCCGGAGCAGGGCGCCCTTGTCGAACAGGAAATCAACAACGACGGTGGCGAAGGCTATTTCGTGGAATGTGATGTTCGCCGGCTGACCGATCTGGAAAAGATCTGCGACGACCTGACCGCCAAGTGGGGCGGTGTGGATGTGGTGGTCAACAATGCGGGAGTTGCCTCTGCGGGCTCCATTGAAGACACCACCATGGCTGACTGGGAATGGATCCTGGAAATTAACGTGCTGGGTGTTGTTCGTGGCTGCAAGGCATTCACGCCCCAGTTCAAGAAGCAGGGTTCCGGCACTTTTGTGAACATCGCTTCCATGGCTGGCCTGATGCTGGCGCCGCTGATGGATAGCTACAATGTTTCCAAGGCCGGGGTTATTGCGCTGTCTGAGACCCTGAGCCAAGAGCTGCGGGACGACGGCATCCATGTGAGTTGTGTGTGTCCGGCGTTCTTCCAGACCAACCTTGCCAGCAGCATGCGCTCGGATCTTCCCGGGGTTCAGCAGAACGTAAACAAGCTGATGAAGCGTTCCAGTATTACTGCTGAGGATGTGGCCGAAGACATTGTACGGTCGGTAAACGACAAGAACTTCTGGGTACTGCCCCATGCAAAAGAACGCCGTATGTGGATGCTCAAGCGGCACGCACCCAAGGCGTTTGACTGGCTGATGCATCAGGAAAGCAAGCGTTGGATGAGTAAGATGGGCGGAAAGGCCAAGGCCTGAACCGAACACGTGAACAAGAGGAGAGCCCTGAATGACCCAGATTGATGAGGCGATGGATATCCGTGAAGGCGAAGAGCTGGATGTAGCCGCCGTAGACCGGTTCGTGAAACAGGCTATTCCCGATCTTGCAGGTGAGCCGGACATTCGTCAGTACCCTGGTGGTGCCTCTAACCTGACGTATCAGGTGGATTATGGAGACCGGTCCTACGTTCTCCGTCGGCCCCCTTTGGGCAAGATCGCCAAGTCAGCCCACGACATGCTGCGGGAAGCGAAGGTGATGAAGGCACTGAAGCCCGTTTATCCCTACGTGCCAAATATCATCGCCATCTGCGATGACCACGATGTGCTGGGCTGCGATTTCTATGTGATGGAGCGGCTGAAAGGCATCATCTTGCGCCAGGATTTTCCGAAGGGCTTCGAGTTGAGCGAAGCGGACACTCGCAAGCTGTGCCTGAATGTTGTCGACAAGCTGGTCGACCTGCACCGCGTCGATGCCAGAGCCGCTGGACTGGATAAACTGGGCAAGGGCGAGGGGTATGTTCAGCGCCAGATTGGTGGCTGGAGTGACCGGTTTCGCAAGGCCCGTACGGAGGATGTTGGCGATTTCGAGGAAGTCATGGCATGGCTGAACGGCAAAATGCCCGAGGATGTTGCCCAGGTTGTCATTCACAACGATTTTCGCTTCGACAATGTGGTGCTGAATTCGGACAACCCGTTTGAGGTGATCGGTGTTCTGGACTGGGAGATGGCCACCATTGGCGATCCGCTGATGGATCTGGGCAACAGTCTGGCCTACTGGATTGAGGCAGACGACGAAGGTCCGTTTCAGATGTTGCGGCGCCAGCCAACGCATCGCCCAGGGATGCTGACACGCAAGGAAGTGGTTGAATACTACATGGAACAGTCGGGCTTCAAGGTCGACAATTTTGATTTTTATGAAATCTACGGCCTGTTCCGGCTGGCGGTGATCATTCAGCAAATCTACTACCGGTATTACCACGGCCAGACCACTGACAAGCGTTTTGCGGCCTTCGGTCATGCGGCCAATTATCTGGAAAAACGCTGTCAGCGCCTGATTTCAGAGAGCTCCCTGTAATGGCTACGGTGTTTCTGGTACGCCACGGCCAGGCGAGTTTTGGTAAGGAAAACTACGATCAGCTTTCGCCCCGGGGGTGGGAGCAGGGCAGGGTCCTGGGTCGTTGGCTGGCCGGTAAGCTAGCCCCGGCCGCCATTTTTGGCGGCGATCTGGAGCGTCACCGGGAAACGGTTGAAGCAATTGCCACCGGCTATGGGGGGCAGTTGCCCGATATGCAGGTGGCTCCAGGCTTCAACGAATTCGATCACACCTCGGTTCTCACCTGTTATCGCCCGGAGTGGTGTGACCGGGAAGTCATGGCGCGGGATCTGGCGGCATTTCCGAAGCCCGCCAGAGCCTTCCAGGAGGCTTTTGTTCAGGCCGTTCGCCGCTGGGCCTCGGGCGAGTATGACCACGACTATGCCGAGACCTGGCTGGACTTCAAAGCCAGAGTACTCAAGGCATTCGATGAAATGATTGAATACGCCGATGGCGGAGACGTTCTTGTGGCCACCTCTGGCGGCCCGATCTCGGTTATCTGCCAACAGCTGCTGGCCCTTGATGATCAGCGTGCGCTGGGGTTGAACGAAGTCATCGCCAATACCAGTGTCAGCCGGGTCCTCTACTCCGGCCCACGCCGCAGCCTGTCTGTTTTTAACAATTACAGTCACCTGGAAGCGGAAGATCCCGCCCTGGTGACATTCCGATAGCAATTGAGGTGAACGAATGAGCAGCAAAGACCTGTTTGATCTGAGCGGCAAGGTAGCCCTGATTACCGGTGGCAGCCGCGGTATCGGCGAGAGCGTTGCCCGCACGCTGGCGGATTACGGCGCCCATGTGATTGTCAGCAGCCGCAAGATTGATGGTTGCGAAGCTGTGGCCGGCAGCATCCGTGAAGCGGGCGGCAGCGCCGAAGCCGTTGCATGCCATATTGGCGAGATGAATCAGATCGAAAGCATATGGACGCACATTGAGGAAAAGCATGGCAAGCTGGATATTCTGGTGAACAACGCGGCGGCCAATCCGTATTTTGGCCCGGTTGAAGATACAGACCTCGGTGCCTTCAACAAGACCGTTGATGTGAATATTCGTGGTTATTTCTTTATGTGTGCCCGCGGTGCACAGCTGATGAAAAAGAATGGCGGCGGTTCTATCATTAACGTCGCCTCTGTGAACGGCGTTAACCCGGGTCACTTCCAGGGCATCTATTCGGTCACCAAGGCGGCGGTTATCTCTATGACCAAATCCTTCGCCATGGAGCTGGGCCAGCAGAATATTCGTGTGAATGCGTTGCTGCCGGGCCTGACCGACACCAAGTTCGCCAGTGCATTGACCACCAACGAGGCCATCAAGAAGCAGGCTATGGCGCACATTCCCATGAAGCGGGTAGCGGATCCCGGTGAGATGGCGGGTACCGTTCTGTACCTCGCTTCAGATGCTTCCAGTTACACCACGGGTGCCTGCATCAATGCCGACGGTGGTTATCTGACCATCTGATCGTCAGGCGAGGCCGCGACTTCGGGAGCCGATGAGCAGGCCAGCGACTCGAAGTCGTCATTAAGCTCAGCCGCACGACCACTCAGGTGGGTGAGATGCACCGAATCACTCGCCTGGACCAGGTCGCGTATCAGCGTGTTGATAGCTGATTGGCTCTCCGCCATCATCGCCTGATATTCCTCTCCCCGGAACCGCTCCGATTCCGTTATCAGTCGCTCTACCTCTCCTGAAAAGCCGGCCTCATCCCGCCTTTGCAAAGTGTCGAGCAAGGCGAGTTGCCAGTTGCGCCTTCCTTCCAGCCAGATTTCCGTTTGCCGTCCGCGCTGACTGGACCAGGTGTTAACGATCGCCTTCTGATTCGCGTTGAGGTCACCCAGCCATCGCTCCACGCGCTCCTGCGTTCGCTCTGCACGAGCTGTCGCGGTGGCATCCGGATCATCGGCCAGAAACTTGTTTTCGAGCTCCTCCTGATTTTGCTCCATGTTTTCGGCGAGTTCACGTACCTGGGGGTCACTCAGGCTGGCAAGCAGGTTGGCCGCAATTGGCGGAACTCTTGTCAGTAAGGGGTCAAAGAAATCGAACAGCTGATCCTGGTGATAGGCAAGCGCGGCCTGATCCAGATTGCCCTGCCGGATGTCAGACTCCAGCCCCGTCAACCAGACCTGATAGCGGGGCAGTTCAGTGGAACAGTGCCACTGGCGGAGTTGGTCAATGTCGGTATTGAGCTGTTGTTTTTGGGCACCGGTGAGCGTCACATAATCTTCAACCCACCAGACAATCCCCCAGTCTGCATACCGGTAGGCCATTTTA
This sequence comes from Marinobacter salinus, assembly GCF_001854125.1. Lineage (NCBI taxonomy): Bacteria > Pseudomonadati > Pseudomonadota > Gammaproteobacteria > Pseudomonadales > Marinobacteraceae > Marinobacter > Marinobacter salinus. The sequence goes on along the minus strand of NZ_CP017715.1, from coordinate 2,187,834 downwards.
GTTGAACTGCACGCCGACAGCAGCGCCGCGCTGATCAAGAGCAGAACGATTGCACCACGTTTGGTGATTCGAGAATTGCCCAGGACGTTCATAGAGCCCCCGGAGTAGTATTAGGTCTTATCGCAAAAAGAGCGCAAGCTCATTATCATGCGGTTGCACTATTTCTTCAGTTTACGACAATCCGTCCTTTTCAGATGCTGGCAAAGTGAATCGGATGGCCTGCATGGGAGATATCATGAGCCGAATGAGGTCTGCGCGTATACGCCAACTTGTCTTCGGATTTTATATGTCAGGCATCATGTCCTTTTTGATGTCCGGCGTGATCACTTTTATCAATACCGGCATTGACCGGGGCTTCCCCATGCGCTGGCTCGCTGCATGGCTGGTTGCCTGGGGCGTAGCTTTTCCGTTGGTTACATTTATCGCACCGCTGGCGGGCAAAATGACCGAGGCAACCCTGAGCCGCTTCCAGTCCTGAGCGACAAACACGCCTGTACGCCCAAATGTAAAAAAATGTCAATCCGTTTCGTTTTCGCCTCCGTAGATTGCTGATACGCACTATTCAGGGATTGAACTAGTGCAGGTTCGAACCACTAAACCCTGGTAATCAACCTCAGCGAACGAGGACGAGTGCACATGAATACAAGAATTGGCTTACCTATGGTTTTGGCGGGCAGTGTACTGCTGGCCGGCTGTTTTGATGATGATGATCCGGTGAAGAGCAGTGTTCGCGTCATTCATGCTTCTGCGAACGCTCCGGCCGTTAACGTTGTGGTAAACGGCAGCGCAGTGGTTTCCGGAGCCGATTACAAGCAGGCAGCCGTGTTGACTCCGGACGCCGGGCGGGCGGACATTGCCGTAGACGCACTTTTGCCGGGTGACCAGACGCTAAGGGTCATCGATGAAAAGGACGTTTCTCTGAGATCGGATACCGATTACGACGTTATTGCGGTTGGCCTTGTGGGCGACGATGCACAACCTTTGGAACCTTTGGTGTTAACGGATGACGGGGCCCGGGAAGATGCGGATTCAGTGCGTCTGCGTGTGGCTCATTTGTCCCCGGCCGCCCAAAAGGCCGTGAATGGTCCTGTGGAGGTCTATCTGTCTGTGCCAGGAGCCAACCTGGACGATGAGGGCGTTCTTTCCTTCAGCTTTGAATACAAGGCAGTGCAGGGTCCGATTGAGGTCCCTGCTGGTGACTACCAGATTCGCGTTGCTATTCCCGGCGATTCACCAACCGTAGTCTTCGATAGCGGGTCGGTTCCGCTTGCTGCTGGTTCGGATCTGTTGGTCGGTGCGGTTGATAATACGACCCCTGAAACAACTCCCGATGGCGACACAGCCGTGAACAACAGTCCTGTCAGTCTCATCGCTGTGACTGGTGATGGTCAGGTGATTGAGCTGTTTGATAGCAGTCAGCAGGCGGGTGTAAAAGTTGTTCATAACTCCTCGGATGCACCGCCCGTAGCCATTCTGGTTGACGATGCCGTTGCGATTCCCAGCCTGTCGTTCCCGGATGTTGCTCCGGGCCCGGGCATTAACAACTATGCTGTCATTCCCGATGGAACCCGTAACCTCAAGGTATCCCCGGCAAACAGCATTAACCCGGTGAACTCCGCTGTTATTGATGCCGACGTTGTATTCGGCCAGGCTTCAGCCAAAACCGTCATCGCAGTGAACTTGCTTGATGCCATTGAGCCCCTGGTTCTGGAGGACAGTGTCCGGAGTATCGCCACACAGGCTTCCCTGCGTGTCGTGCATGGTGCTGTTGAGGCGGGAACCGTAGACGTTTATCTGGTGCCGACAGCCGAAGGTGGTGCTGGCGCGACGGTGTTGAATGCCGAGGTCAATGCCCCGACCCTGAACGATTTTGAATTCAAGACCAACACCGGATACCTCCCGGTGGCTGCCGGAGACTATGTCGTGTTTATTACAGACCAGGACGGTAATGAACTGCTCAAGACAGGTAGTGTTCCGCTCGCTGCAGGGGGTGTTTACACTGCCATTGCCCGTCTCGCGCCGGAGGACGACAACAATACGGCAGGGCTTACACTGCTTGATGACTTTGTTGTGGCCCCGAACTGATCGGTCACCAGTGAAAGTGAATGTTCAATCCCCGGCCTTGGCCGGGGATTTTTTATTGAATGGACGTTTCCGAAGAGCCCGAGTCGGCCTGTGAAATCGCCGTGCCCGTTGGCGGCCGGAAATGCAGGGAATAGAGGATCCGGTCAAGAACGGCCTGGCCATTCCAGGCGGGATCGTTATTGACCATGCCCACCACGGCCCAGGTGGTGTTGTGCTCATCCCGGGTGAAACCGGCAATGGAGCGAACATTCTCCAGATAACCGGTTTTAATCCGTCCGGTGCCGTCCATTCCGGTATTCCTCAGTCTTCGGGCCATGGTTCCATCCATAGCTATGATTGGCATGGAGGCCATAAGGTCGGCGGCGAAGGGGCTGTTCCAGGCATGCTGCAGAAGCTCGGCACCCTGCCGGGCAGTAATGCGCCCGTGGCGACTCAGGCCAGCGCCGTTTTCGATCACCATACCTGCCGTGTTGATGCCTTTGCTCTCCAGCCAGTCGTAGATCACCCGGATGCCGGCAACCCGGTCATCGTCTTCGGTGTCCAGCCGGTTTTCGGCACCAATGGTCAGCAACATCTGGCGAGCCATCACATTGCTGCTCCATTTGTTGATGTCGCGCACCATTGTCACCAGATCCGGTGAAGTGGTTTTCAACACCAGGCGAGCGTCTTCCGGAGTTGCCCCGGTAGCATCTGTGCCGGTGATTTCTACACCCACGTCGGCCAGCAGTGAGCGGATCATGGATGCGGTGTACTGCTCGTGGGGCAGAAGAGACAGGTAGCTGGTGGTCCGGCAACCCTGGGGCAGCTCACCCGTGACGCGCACCGTAACCTTGCCGTCATCGTGGTAGATCGGCTCCCACTCAAAGCTTCGGCGACTTGGGCATGGCGCCTCCGAGATCGCAGTTACACGATTATCAATAACGATTTCACCCAAGGCGGGTGTACTCCAGGCCTGGGTGCCACGTTCATCCGACCGAACCTGGAAATGCAACAGGTTAAGGTTAGCCAGATAGGCTGAGGGCTCAACCAGGAATGGGGCATGGGGATTGTCACCATTGTCTTCAAAGATCGGGAAGCCGTCATCAATCTCGAAATAGTGACCGTCCAGCACCAGTTGGCCATCAATGGTTGTGATGCCCATGCTGTGAAGTTCGCGGAGCGTGCCCCACAGGCGCTCAATGGTCAGTTTGGGGTCGCCTCCGAAGCGAACGTACAGGTTTCCCTTCAGGGTATCACCAACCATCTCGCCATCGGTGAGGAAATCGGTATCCCAGTGATGGGTCGGCCCCAGAATCTCCAGTGCGGCGAAGGTGGTAACCAGCTTCATGATAGAGCCCGGGCTCATCAGTTCGTCGGCATTAATGTACTGCTCGATTCCCGGGCCGTTGAGCGGAATCGCCGCCATGCTCAGGGCATTTTCGTCATGGAGGGATTTGACGGCGTAGTCCCGGACTTGCTTGCTCCAGATCGGGCTGGATGAAAAGCCCGAATGATCATTCTCAAGAGCTTGAAGGGCGGGGCTTCCGGCCATTACCAGGGCAGTGCCGGCGGCCAGCACTGAACGCTTGAAAACCGATCCCTTTTTTCCTGTCATATGAGCGCGTCGCATACCCGGTATTACCATGATGGCCAACCAATGAGTTCTTATCCTTCAACAATAGCCCATCTTTGTGCGCCATACTATGCAGAAAAGCTCTACATGACGTTAAAAAATGGCAGTAGTGTCGTTGTTTGTATTGGATTTTTGTGACCCATTGTAAGTGCCCTTTTGAATCATGAAGTTAGGTGGACAAAAATTAACCTTGGGTGAGCGCGACACAGGAGTTACCGATGAAAGAGGCTCTGGAGCCAATGAAAAATGGCGAGATTACGTGATAATGGCGTGCTATCTAAAAGAAGGTTTGTTTATGTCGAATATGCTATCTCACAACGTTCACTTACTGGGCTCGGTTGCTACCTCGTCGTTGACCGCCTGGCGCGGTTGCCTGGTGGTAAAAAATGTGACCCAGCCAGAAAAGCCGATCGTGCTTTACGACATGGAGGGCTGCCCCTACTGCCGTCGCGTTCGTGAAGCCCTGACTGCGCTGAACCTGGATGTGGACATCCGACCCTGCCCGAAAGGTGGTTCGGTCTTCCGGGCCCAGGCGGAAGCGCTGGGGGGGCGGCAGCAGTTCCCGTTGCTGGCAGACCAGAACACCGGGACCGTGATGTATGAGTCTGAGGAAATCATCGAGTACCTGTTCCGGCAGTATGCCGGGCAGCCGGTGCCGGCATACTATCGTGGCCGGGTCTGGCAGCCGGTCCTGGGTTCGGTGGCCTCTGTGGCCAGTGCCATGAGAGGGCTTAGGGTTAGTCCGGGGAAGCGTCCGGAGCAGCCGTTGCATCTCTGGAGTTTCGAGGGCAGCCCGTTTTCCCGTCTGGTGCGTGAGCGGCTGTGTGAGCTGGAAATTCCGTATACCTTGCATAACCTGGGCAAAGAGCACTGGACAGAACTTGGGCCGGCGAAGCAGCGCATCAAGCCGGGGCCTTATACGCCGATTCCCGGTGGCAAGCGGGATGCGTTTTTCCAGGTGCACAAGCGGGTTCAGGTGCCTTACCTTGAAGATCCCAACACCGGGGAAGGCTTGTTCGAATCTGCTCGCATCCTGGAATATCTGGACACTCACTACGGGAACTGAGCTGCGATGAAGACTGTCAGCTTTTAAGTGGTCGCATGGGCGGGAGTGCAGACATGGCTCACTGGTTCAGTAGAAGACAGTTTCTCATCAATGCGGGCCTTTCCGGGCTCGCTTTGAAATCCCCGTTGCTGTTTGCAAATACTCCGAAAACACCTTCTTTATCCCCCATCACCCGCCGGATTCCCGGAACCAACGAAGCCATTCCCGCTATCGGCATGGGTACCTGGATTACCTTTAACGTGGGTGACGACGAACAACTGATTGCGCAGCGTACCGAAGTCCTGAAGACGTTCTTCGATCTCGGCGGTACGGTTGTGGACGGTTCTCCGATGTACGGCAGCGCCTCGGATGTGGTGGGTGAGGCGCTGGATGCCCTGGATGCACATGACCGGGTTTTTGCAGCCACCAAGATCTGGACCGGCGACGAGTCAGAAACCCGGCAGGCGGCGGAGCATTCCCGCAGGCGTTGGGGTGTTGAGCGGTTTGATCTGTTGCAGGTGCACAATCTGCTGGGCTGGCAAGGCCATCTTGAAACGTTGAAACAGATGAAGTCGGACGGGGAGGTGCGATATATCGGCATCACTACTTCTCACGGTCGTCGGCATGGTGATTTCGAGCGGATTATGGAGCGTGAACCGCTGGATTTTGTGCAGCTGACTTATAACGTCCTGGACCGTGAGTCCGAGGATCGGTTGCTGCCCCTGGCAGAGGAACGGGGAATCGGGGTGATTGTAAACCGGCCGTTTCAGGGTGGTTCGCTGTTTCGTCGATTCCAGTCGGAGCCTTTGCCTGAGTGGGCTGGGGAGGCTGGCGTCAGTAACTGGGCAGAGTTCTTTCTCAAGTACATCATCTCCCACCCAGCGGTGACCTGTGCGATTCCGGCCACAAGCAAGGTTGAGCACATGAAGGAAAATATGGGGGCACTATACGGGGTCCTGCCAAACCCGGAGCAGCGTCGGCGGATGGCGGATTACGTGAGGTCCCTGTGAGTGGTGCGGACTGGCTGAGTTACTCGCTCCAGGATTTCGTGATGTTCGGGCCGCAGGTGTTTTTGCGGCTGTTTGTTCGGATCAATCAGGATCTATGGCCTTGGCAACTTTTGGCTGTGGTGGTTTCCGTGGGTATGCCGTTACTGCTTCTGCAACGGGATCTTCGAGCCTCGCGTTTGGCTGTTGGGCTGATGGCTGCGGCCTGGGCGAGCAGTGGTTACGGATTTCTGGTGGGCTACTTCGGGCCCATTAACTGGCCAGCGGCGTGGTTTGGCTGGGCCTTTGTTGCGCAGGGTGGTCTGCTTGCAGCCGCCGTGCTTTTCGGAGGTGTCCATGGGCAAACGCTGCGAGCAAAGCAGCTTACGCTCTTCTGGCTGGTGGCGGTGTGTGGTTTACCCTGGTTGGTAGTGGCTGATACCGGCGATTGGCAGTCGGTGGCGCTGTTTGGCGTGGCGCCTGGCACAACAGCCGCCGCCGGCTCACTGGCTGTTGCTCTGATGACAGGGCCCTGGCGGTGGCTTTATTTGCCCCTGCTGGTGCTGTGGAGTCTGTTCAGCGTGGCCATGTTCTGGGTATTGCAAACCTGGTGGTTGCTCATTACTCCAATGGCCACGCTGCTGCTGATTGGCGCCGGGTTGTGGTTCAGTCCCAAGCCGGAGCAAAACTCGGATTCGCAATCCGCTCGCCACGGTCCAGCTCATCAATAGCCCGGATTTCTTCTTCGCTCAGTTTAATAGCCAGTGCGTCCAGATTGGCTTTCTGGTGGGCTGAGCGCGTAGATGAAGGAATTGGTACAACGCCACGGGAGGCTACCCACGCAATGGCGATCTGGGCCGGCGTCGCGTTGTGGTCCTGCCCGATCCGCTGCAGGGTTTCGTCGTCCATCACTTTACCAACGGCAAGAGGCATATAGCCTGTCACAGTGATGCCAAGCTTCCGGGCATGCTCCACGACCTTTCGGTTGGCCAGGAACGGGTGCACTTCCACCTGGTTGGTGAAGATAGCGCCCTCTCCGAGAATCTCCTTCGCCTCGTCCATCTGCGCGCAGGTGAAGTTGGAAATGCCGATGTGGTCGGTCAGTCCTTCTCTCTGAGCGTCTCGCAGTGCACCCAGATATTCTTCCATGGGCACTTCGTTGTCCGGCGAGGGCCAGTGGATCAATGTCAGGTCCACGTGGTCTGTCTTTAGCCGCGCAAGGCTGTCATGCAGGCTGTTGATGAGATCACTGGCACGCAACTGGTCATGCCAGATTTTGGTGGTCAGGAATATCTCCCGACGGGGGATGCCGCTGGAGGTAATGCCATCACCAACTTCCGCCTCATTCTCGTACATCTGGGCGGTATCAATGTGCCGATAACCCAATGAAAGGGCGCTCTTGACCGCATCACGCGCGTCGTTACCCTTCAGCCGGAAGGTTCCCATGCCGATGTTCGGAAGTGTGCTGAATGACATACTGTCCTCCTGTTCGATCTCTGTGTTCGTTAGATGGTGCCGGCTCTCTGGTTCTTCAAGTGGCCGGCGGGTATCATCGGCGCTGAAATGACGCAAACCGCCAAACCGAGAGCAAACGTTATGTATACCGGCCAGTGCCTGTGCGGCGATATTACCTTTGAATACGACGGCCCGCTGGGACCGGTGGCATTGTGTCATTGCAGTCAGTGCCGCCGTGCTCACGGTAGCGCGTTCTCGGCCAGCGCGCCGGTTCAGAAAATACGATTTCGGTTCGTGTCCGGGGAAGAGTACATTACCGAGTTTGAATCCCGCCCGGGTAAATATCGGGCCTTCTGCAGCCGTTGTGGCAGCCAGCTCTACAGCCGGGTTGATGCCATCTCCGGGATTCTTCGTTTGCGCGTAGGTGTCATCAACGAACCGCTTGGCAAGGGCCCGTCACAACATGTGTACGTGGGCTCAAAATCAGACTGGTTCGAGATTACTGATGTTATTCCCCAGTTTGAGAAAACCGAAAGAACCAACGATCCTCACTGACCTCTGATCAATAGCCAGAGCACCCCGTTCGGCTGAAGCTCAGACATCGTCACCTGATTCTCCTCCAGAGTAGCAGCTAAAACCTATCGATAACCTTGTGCTTCTTCTCGTTAGCACTGGGTTTGGGCATTTACTGTTTTTCGTAGTAAATAAGAACGATTCGTATTACGATGTGCATGAAAAATACGACTCACCCAGAACCCGGAGAATAAGATGTCCCGAAATACCGAAGCTGCCTTCCGGCGCAACGCCCTGATTTCAGCCATGCTGGCTGCGACCCTGCCTGGTCTTGCTCTGGCCCAGGAAGAACAACCCGTGTTCCTGAATGCACTTGAAGTATCCGCTGACCGAGCTCCGGCCAGCTCAGAGCAGTCTCGCAGTTATGGTGTTGAGGCTACCACCACTACCCTGAAAATGGGATTGGGTCACCGTGAGACACCGCAGGCAGTGACGGTTGTCACCCGAGAGCAAATGGACGATTTCGCCCAGAACGACATCAATAGCGTACTTGAAGGCACCACTGGCGTTACGGTGGAGTCGGTAGAAACTGACAGGACCTATTACACCTCCCGCGGTTTCGATATTAATAACTTCCAGTATGACGGTGTAGGCTTGCCGGCGGTTTATGACAACGTTCAGGGCGAGCTCGATACCGCATTTTTCGATCGTATTGAGGTGGTTCGCGGTGCCAATGGCCTGATGACCGGTTCCGGCAGCCCGGCGGCGACGGTCAACTTCATACGCAAGCGCCCGACGGCAGAGACCAATGGATCCGTGGCGGTGACCGGTGGCTCCTGGGACAAAAAGCGGATCGTTGGCGACGTATCCGGCGCGCTGTCTGAGTCCGGGGCGGTTCGCGGGCGGGTAGTCGCCGGTTATGTGGACAAGGGCTCCTATCTCGATCGTTACAATAACGAAAAGCAGATGTTCTACGGGGTGATCGAAGCGGACCTAACCGATACCACGCTGCTGACACTGGGACACTCCATTCAGACCTCGGATACTGACAGCCCGTTGTGGGGTGCTCTACCGCTGTTCTTCACCGATGGCACCGCCACGGACTATGCCCGATCAACCAGCACGGCGTCTGACTGGTCCTACTGGGACAACACCCAGAACAACAGCTTTGTTGAACTGCAGCAGCAACTGGCCGGTGGCTGGCGTGCCCAGGGCACGGTCTTCCGCCTGGAAAACGACAGCACCTCCGAGCTTTTCTACCAATACGGCACACCAGATCCGCAAACAGGACTGGGTCTTCTTGCCTATCCAAGCCAGTACGACCTGAATGTTGAGCAATGGGTGGTGGACACCTACGCCACCGGCCCGTTCAAACTGGCTAACCGGACCCACGAGTTGGTTTTGGGTGCGAGTTGGTCGCGTTCTGAAACCGTTGACCGGTCTCGATATGACAGCAGCACGGGTACCGCAATGCCTCCGCTTGATCAGTGGGACGGTTCTTTTCCCCGACCGTCATACGACAATGGCGCTCAGGGCTCTGACTGGAGCGACAGGGAAGTCGCCACCTATGCCGCAGCACGCTGGACGCTCACCAATCGCCTGACCGCCATCACCGGCTTGCGTCTGACGTGGCTCGACAGCGAGGGTGAAAGCTACGGCCTGACCAAGGCAACCAGCTACAACGCTGAGACAACGCCCTATGCGGGGCTGATCTATGACATCAGCGACAACCACTCGGTGTATGCCAGCTACACCGAAATCTTCACCCCCCAGACCGAACTGGACATTAATCGCGACCGTCTGGACCCCATCGACGGGGTAAATTATGAACTGGGCCTGAAGAGCGAATTCGTTGATGACCGCGTGAAAACTACTGTGGCCCTGTTCCAGACCGAGCAGCAGAACGTTGCGGAAGCCGTCGGTACCTATCCGAACTCGCCGGACGTCTACTACCGGGTCATCGACGGACTTCAGAGCCAGGGTGTGGAGCTTGAGGTCGTTGGCGATGTAACTGACCGTGTTCAGCTGTTCGCCGGTTACACCTTCGTAGACATCGAGGACGCCGATGGCAACGCTGCGAAGTCCTTTGTGCCAGAACATCTGGCACAACTGCGGGGTACCTGGAAAGTGCCGGGGATCGGCGGCCTGAAAGTTGGCAGTGAAATTCGCTGGCAGTCCGGGATCAGCCAGGAGCAGGGCGTCGCGACCACGGGCCCGAACGCTGGCGCCACCATCGTTACCGAACAGGATAGCTATGCTGTGGTGGATCTGATGGCCAGCTACGATTTTGCCCACCACTGGAACGCCACCCTGAACGTGAACAACGTAACGGACGAGAAGTACATCGAGAGCCTGAAGAAATTTGGTGCCTCTGCCCAGGGCTTCTATGGCGAGCCGGCAAACGCCAGCCTGACTGTCTCCTGGGTTTACTGAACCCTTACCCGGAGCGGGCTCAGCCTGCTCCGGCATCCTTTATTCAATACTTGCAGGGAGCAACATTGATGACACCGGAACAGGAAATGATCGAAGGACTCAAACTCGCGGCGGGTGCCGGGGTTCTTATCGCTCTGGTTGCCACTGCCCTGGTGCTGGGCACCGGGACCTGAGCCCGGCGAGGCGAGCTTTGCGATAGACACCGCAAGTGCCGCAATAGCCACCGTCTGGCAGAAGATACTTCAGGCAGCAACCCTTGCGCTGTGGAATGGCGCAAGATTGCCCGCCAAATTCAGCGGGCAGCCAGTCAATGAACCGATTGGCATCACACTCAAAACGTGTCAACCATACTTGTGCAAGAGAACACACCGACTCCGCTTCAACACGATTCCACACTGCTGAAAAAGGCGCGCCCAGTCCGAGGCCGATACTGCTCCAATACGCACCAGGGCTGACACCCAAGGCCTGCCGGAAAACCGGGTACCACTCGGACACCTGTTCACTCAGCCCCTGGATGAATGCGTCGACACCAAGAGCCGGTGCCGACGCTGTATGAAACCAGCGTGCCAGAGGACCGTTCTTTTTACCCGGGCCGAGGAGCACCTGCTCCGCATCCGGCAGTGGGGCCCGGCCATCCCGGAACAGCACTAAGACCAGCGGCGCAATCACCGACAGTGCGAGATCCTGCTGGACCACCGAGAGATAAGCCCTTAGGAAGCGGGCATCGTTGGCATCGGCATGGTCCCGGCGAAGCTGCTGCTTTAAAAGGTCAGGTTGCTCCAGGCACTGAGCCAGGGACAACAGTGCCGTGTGCTCCTGGTCATGTGGTGGTAGCGCACCTGAGATAACCGGGCCGGGTTTCAGGCCAGAGCTGGCCAGGAGCTGTTCATAGCGGGCTGGCCAATTCCTCACTCTGTGGTCAGGCGCGGCCATGTCGGCTGAGCCCCCACAGGAAATACAGCCCGCCGACCAGCGCAGCCAGCAGCCCTGCCGGGAGTTGGCCGGGAAAGACCACAACCCGGGAGAGGTAGTCGGCGACGGCCAGCAACAAACCACCGGCCAGGGCGGCCACAACCATTTGCCTGCCAACCGTCTGTTGGCCGAGTACCCGCGCCAGATGGGGTGCAATCAGGCCAACAAAACTCAGTGGCCCGATCACAACCGTAGCGGAGGCCGTCAGCAGCGCAGCGAGTAAGAGCAGGGCCAGGCGCACCCGGCCAACCGGAAGGCCCAGCGATGAAGCCGAAATATCACCAAGGGGCAGGATTGTCAGCGGCCGAATGGCTGCAAACAGCCCGAGACAGATCACCAGAATCAGCCCGAGCAGAGCGACGGCTTCGGATTCCGACACCAGCCAGGTGGACCCGTACATCCAGTTCAGCAACTGAGAGGCCACCGTGCCGCCCGAGGCCATTGCCAGACGCAGCCCAGAATCCATGAAAACATAGAGTGCCAATCCGCCCAGAAGCAGTTGATTGCCCGCAAACCGGTGGCGCCGGGCCACCAGAATCAGCAGGCCCAGGGCCCCAGCTGCGCCGAGCGTTGCAGCTGTCAGCTGACCAGCCCGGCTGACTTCCATGCCGGTCAGAATAATCATCACCATCACCAGTGCTGCACCGCCGCTGATGCCGAGCATTTCCGGGCTGGCCATCACGTTGCCGGTCATCCGCTGAATGAGAGTACCGGCAAGGCCGAGGGAAACGCCTGCAAGAATTGCTGCAAGCAAGCGCGGCCCGCGCCAGACCCAGGCGTCGCCCCATTGAGTCACCGGTGTCCAGCTCCACTCCTGAAGTCCCGGAGACCAGCCCATGGATACAAAAAACGTCAGCAACAGAAGCACTGAAAGAATCGAGCCGATCAGCCGTGCCGAGCGGCGAACCGGCAGAAAATCACCAGGGCGGGATTCCTGACCCGGCATCTGGTTAGTGTTTCTAAAGCTCTGAAGTGCCAGAAGCAGGATGGGGCCGCCTATCAGGGCCGTGGTTGTTCCGGTTGGAACAAGCGAACCGTCCCCCCAGGTCGAGGCCCAGAGGGCAAGTGTGTCGGCCAGAAGAAGTAAGCCGCCGCCAAACACCGTACTCCAGAGTAGACGCCCAACCAGCGTGCGGGCGCCAAGCAGACGGGCGAGCACGGGAGCGGCCAGCCCGATAAACGCCACAACGCCCACCCGGCTCACCACCGTTGCACTCATCAGCACGACCAGGAACAGGGCGAGCATACGGATCATGCCAACGCTGACCCCCAGTGAACTGGCAGAAGCCTGTCCGAGCTGGAGCAGTTGCAGCGGACGCATCAGCAGCAACAGTGCCAGGGCCAGAACCAGAACCCGTGGCCAGAGATCCATAAACGGCGCCCAGTTGTTCTGCACCAGAGAACCGGCACCCCAGATGAATAGATTGCCCAGCCACTCACCCTTGAGCAGAAGGAACGCCATGTTCAGAGCGCCCATGAAAAAGGTGATCACCAGGCCGGCGAGAATGACGGTAACGGGGGAGAATCCAAGCCGCCAGGTCAGGGCGATGACCAGGCCTATGGCGAAAAGGCCACCGGCAATGGCCGCCAGATCCGGGCTGAACGCCAGTAGCGTCGGTGCAAACAGTGTCGCGACGGTGACACCAAATTGCCCGCCGGCTTCCACGCCCAGCGTCGTAGGCGAGGCCAATGGATTACCCAATACCTGCTGGGTTACCGCGCCAGCGAGGCCGAGACCGCCGCCGATCAGAATGGCGATCGAGACGCGGGGCGCCCAGCTGAAGTGAGCCAGCACCGAGCTGTAGTCCGCGCTGTTGAAGGTCCAGAATGCCGACACCAGTGACATTGGGGCCAGCTCACCAAACCAGGGTGAGGCACTGGCACCGAGGGCGACGAGCCAAAGCAACACTGCTGTCAGCGGCAGTCTGCCAGGCAGCTTGGGCGCGCGAGAGGCAACCTGAGTTTCAGCGTACATTGCCGGCGCCTCCCTGAATCAAGGCGTCCGCCAGTTCAATAGCCAGGCGCTTGACCGGGTATACCCCCCCGAACGGCCATACCGCGTCGACCTGATAGACCTGTTCGCGCTGGACTGCGGGCAGGTAAGTCCAGAACGGGCTGGTAGCCAAGTGCTCTGAAAGTCCGGGGCGGGTAGGTTCAATCACCACAATCCGGCCGGTCGGGTAGGGTGCAATGGCTTCCAGGCCAACCACAGAAAAACCCCAGTAATTGCCTGGGTGTGGCCAGGCATTGGTCAATCCGAGGGCATTCAAAGCGGTTTGGTACAGGCCATTAGGCGCATAGATCCGGACGTGGCGGTCATCCAGGAAATTAACCAGCGCTACGGGCCGGTCATTCAACCCATGTCGCTCCAGACGCTGGCGCTGGTTGGCAAGTGTGCGATCGATATCCGCCAGAATTGCGTTGGCCTGGTCCTGCCGCTCCAGTATTTCGCCCAGGGTCAGGAGCATTTCCCTAGCCTTTTCGAACGGCCTGGAGCCGTTTTTGTAGACGCTGATTACGTACGTCGGAGCAATGCGCTCCAGCAAATCGGTGGCGGGCGCCATTTCCGAACTGGTTACGATCAGGTCGGGTTTCAGTTCGGCAATGGCCTCCAGACTGGGTGCAACCCGGGTGCCGACGTTGGGGACCGTTTCCGGAAGTTCAGGTTCCTGTACCCATGCTGAATAACCTTCTTTGTCCGCCACGCCTACGGGCGGAACGCCGAGCAGCAACAGGGTTTCGGTCGCTGCCCAGTTCAACGCCACGATACGCTTTGGCGCCTCGTTCAGGTTAAGGGTGCCCTGTTCCTGTTGCCAGCTGGCGGCCATGGCGACGGATGACGACAGGTATAGCATCAGAGCGATGCCCGTGCGTGCAAGGTCGTTAATGAACATAGGACACCCATTGCCCCGGTGCGCGCTCCATAACGCCCATCGGAACTCCGTAAATGGATTCCAGAATGCAGCTGGTCATGATTTCCTGGGGGCTGCCGTCGGCAATGAGCTGACCGCCGCGCAAAGCCACCAGGCGATCGCAGAAACGGGCGGCCAGATCCACGTCGTGCAACACCACAATCACCGTCAGGTCCCGCTCAACGGCAAGTTGCTGCACCAGACGCAGGGTTTCCACCTGGTGCTTCACATCCAGGGCTGAAATGGGTTCGTCCAGCAACAGGCAGCGTGTCTGCTGGGCCAGAAGCATGGCTATCCAGGCCCGCTGGCGTTCGCCGCCGGAGAGGGTATCCACGGATCGGTTCCTGAAACGGCTCAGTCCGGTATCGTCAATGGCCTGGTCAATCCGTTGGTGATCTTCCTCCGTGTAACGACCCAGCGGACCACGCCAGGGATAGCGCCCCAGCGCAACCAGCTCGCACACGGTCAGTCCGTCTGTTCCGGGCGGGTGTTGGGGCAGGTAGCCAACGGAACGGGCAAACTCGCGGGCACCGGTATCGCCAAAGGCATTGCCGAGCAGACTGACGTCACCGGCGGAGGGTGACAGCTGGCGGGCCAGTACCTTCAACAGGGTGGATTTGCCGGAGCCATTGTGGCCAAGGAGGGCGGTCACTTCGCCCTCCTGAAAACCGATGCTGAGATGGCTGATGATGGCGGTGTCGCCAATGCGGACACCCAGGCTGGATACTTCGAAAAAGGCAGACATGCAGGCTCCTGGCTATCGGAAGGCCTGCAGAATAATCTAAATGCGAATCACTATCAATATTGATTATGGAGGAGTGTAGTGCAGGCCCTCAGGCCTGCCCGGTCTGCACCTGCCACTGGGCATTGTAGGCCCCTTGTTGCGCCAACAGCTGCTGGTGGGTGCCGGCTTCCACGACCCTGCCAGCCTCAACCACGGCAATGGTATCCGCTTCCACAATAGTGGACAGGCGATGGGCGATCATGATGACCGTCCGGTTATGGCCAATGCGTTTCAGGGACCGCTGGATGGCTGCTTCGGTTTCGTTGTCCACGGCGCTTGTGGCTTCATCCAGCACCAGAATCGGCGGGTTTTTCAATAGCGCCCGGGCCAGGGACAGTCGCTGCCGCTGGCCGCCGGAAAGGCGAATACCCCGTTCGCCAACCGGGGTTTCCAGCCCCTCGGGCAAGGCCTCGATGAATGCCCAGGCCTCGGCGGTTTTCGCCGCTTCGATAATCTCCCCATCGCCGGCGTCCGGTTTTCCATAGGCCAGATTCTCCCGAATACTGCCTTCGAACAGGTAGACATCCTGGCTGACCAGGCCAATGGCCCCGCGCAGAGATTTCAGGCTAACGGACTGGATCGGTTGATTGTCGATCAGGATTCGGCCGTGGCTGGGGTCGTAAAAACGCAGCAGCAATTTGATCAGTGTGGATTTTCCGGAGCCGGTAGTGCCCACCAGTGCCAGGGTGTGGCCGGCAGGTACGTGCAGGTCAATATCCCGGATACCAGCGCCGCTGGAAGGATAGTGAAAACTCACTTTTTCAAACTTAACCTCACCTTTAACGGGCTCTGTCAGCGGCTGACCGGCCTCGTCATGCACGTACACCGGCTCGGCCAGAAGGTCGAGAATACGGCGGGTGCTCGCCATTGCCCGTTCGAACAGATCAATGACTTCGGCGAGGCCGGTCAGGGGCCAGAGCAGGCGTTGGGTAAGGAACACCAGCACACCATAGGCGCCCACGTTCAGGGAGCCTTCCAGAGCCATCATGCCGCCCACGGTAAAAGTAGCGAGAAAGCCGGCGAGAATAGCCATGCGAATTACCGGGATAAACGCCGAGCTGATGCGAATGGCCCGGCGGTTAGCCTCCACGTAGGCTTCACTGCTTTCCTTCAGGCGCCGGGCTTCACGGTGCTCTGCGGTAAAGCTTTTGATGGTGGCAATGCCGCCCAGGTTATTGGCCAGCCGACTGGAGAGGTCGCCGACCTTTTCACGGACCTCCGCATAGAGGGGGCCGGCTTTGCGCTGGAAGTAGAAGGCGCCCCAGATGATCAGGGGAATCGGGGTGAAAGCCAGCAGGGCAATAAGTGGCGACAGCACAAAGAAGACGGCGCCTACGGCCACCACGGTGACCACGACCTGGATCATGGCGTTGGCGCCGCCATCCAGGAAGCGTTCAAGCTGGTTCACGTCGTCGTTCATAGTGGCCACTAACTGACCGGAGCTGCGGGCCTCGAAGAAACTCATGTCCAGGCGTTGGGCATGTTCGTAGGCATCCTGTCGCAAATCGGACTGAAGGCGCTGGGCCAGGTTGCGCCAGAGAATCTGAAACAGGTATTCAAACAGGGACTCACCGGCCCATATAAAGAAGGTCAGGATTGCGAGGATGGTGATCTGTTCCCGGGCTGTTTCAAACCCCAGGCCAGCAACAAAGCTTTGTTCCTGATTCACCACGACGTCGATCGCAACGCCAATGAGGATTTCCGGCGCAATGTCGAAGAGCTTGTTGATGACAGAGCAGGTTGTCGCCGCAATGATCTGGCGCCGATAGCCCCTGGCGTATTTCAACAGGCGGGCAAGAGCTCCAAAACTGCTGGTGGTGTGGCTGGCATGGCCGGACATGAAAACACTCCGCAACGGATGGAAAAGCGGGAAGAGTAGCCGGTAACCTCTAAAAATAAAAGAGAATCATTACCAACAAGTTGTGGTGCGATGTTCATTCGGCGTTCTGTATCAGTGCTTGCGATTGCGTTGCAGCCAACGGTCCAGCTTGTCAGCGAACTCTTTGCGGTCGGTCTGGCTGAACGGTGCCGGGCCACCGGTAACTTCGCCGGCGCTGCGCATTTCTTCCATGAAGTTGCGCATGGCCAGGCGCTGGCGGATGTTTTCTTTGGTGAAGGCCTGGCCCCGGGGATTGAATACGTCTGCGCCTTTTTCGATGGCTTCAGCGGCCAGGGGGATGTCCTGGGTAATCACCAGGTCGCCCTCGGTCATCTGGTCCATGATTTCGTTGTCGGCCACGTCGAAACCCTGGGGCACCTGGCGCCGCTGGATGTAGGGGCTTGGCGGCAGGGTGATAACGTGGTTGGCGATGAAGGTGGTCTGGACTTGCCAACGGGTGGCGGCGCGGCAGAGGATTTCCCGGATGGGGACGGGGCAGGCGTCGGCGTCGACCCAGATTGGCATGATTGCTTCCTTCATCGGTTTGATTCTGGTAGGCAGTTTACCTGTTGTTGTGGTGAGCCTGGTAGTTGGTTTCCGCGTATTTGTTTGTAGGCCTTCTGGTTTGGCGGGCAGGCGCTATTTTGGTTTAACGCAGAACTAACACAGGAGCACTGGTTATGACTCTGAGAATTCTGGCTTCAGCAATCCTCTCACTGGTTATGTCTTTCCCGGCAATTGCAAGCGACGGCAGCGCCGATGCCTGGAAAGCCCTCCGCGAGGGTAACGCCGTTTTGATGATGCGCCACGCACTGGCACCGGGAACGGGCGATCCGGCGAGTTTTGAGCTGGGTGATTGCAGCACCCAGCGCAATCTTAACGAAACCGGCCGGGAGCAAGCGCGGTCCTGGAAGCCGTTTCTGGCGGAACATGGCATCACTGAGGCTCGGGTTTTTTCCAGCCAGTGGTGCCGTTGTATGGATACCGCGACGGAAATGAATATGGGGGAGGTAACCGGCTGGCCGCCGCTGAACTCGTTTTTCCAGAGTCGGGGTGATGGTCCTGGCCAGACCCGGGAAACCATCGCGGGTGTAAACGAGCTGCCAGCGGGTGCGCCGGTGATTCTGGTGTCCCATCAGGTCAATACAACCGCCCTGACTGGCGTTTATCCGTCATCAAACGAGGGGGTGATTATTGCCTTGCCGTTGTCAAACTCACCCGAGGTGCTGGCCCGGGTTTCGCCGGGGCGTTGATGGTATAATCTCATGCTCATTCAATTAACAGGAAATGATAATGTCTCAACTGCCCCCGTGCCCCCAGTGCAATTCCGAATACACCTATGAAGATGGCGTTCAGCTTGTGTGCCCCGAATGCGGCCATGAGTGGACAGAGGCAGAGGTAGCTGCGGCAGAAGCGGGCAAGGTGATTCGTGATGCCAACGGCAATGAACTGCAGGACGGCGACACGATCTCAGTGATCAAGGACCTCAAGGTAAAAGGCTCCAGCTCGGTGGTGAAGGTTGGAACCAAAGTGAAGAACATCCGTCTGGTGGAGGGTGATCACGACATTGATTGTAAAATTGATGGCATTGGCGCGATGAAACTGAAGTCGGAATTCGTCAAAAAGGTCTGACGTTTGCCGGCACTAACGGATGCTTAGTGGAGTGAGTGAATGGATAAGCAGGGCAGTGATGACGTGAAACCGGTTCAGCCTGTGCCTGAGAAAAAACACGAGTTGCATCAGGAGCTTCCGGTTGATTTCCCTGATCCGTTTTTCAGGCTGCTGCATTACATCATTCGTTTTGCGATCCGTGTGCTTGCGGTGTTGATGGTTGCGGTCATTCTGTGGGGCGTGGGGGATGTGATTTACATCATCTATGAGCGCCTGATCAAACAGCCGGTCCTGCTTCTTGATATCAACGATATCTTTTACACCTTCGGCGGGTTTATGGCCGTGCTCATTGCGGTGGAGATTTTCATCAATATCCGTCTTTATCTGGGAACCAACATTTTCCCGGTGCAATTGGTGATAGCCACCGCTCTGATGGCGATTGCGCGGAAAGTGATTGTGCTGGATTTCGACGAGCTGACGCCGATGTACCTGATTGGTATTGCGGCAACAACCCTTGCGCTTGGCGTGACTTACTGGCTGCTCCGGCAGGGGCAGCAGTATGAACGCTGGGATGACTGACGTCCTGGCGGTAAAACGACGGCCCGGGTGCAATGGACGAGGCGCTGTCAAGATCGTGGGTGCTGGGCTATGGTTAGGCTCCTGAAACGCGTCCTATTTCCCGAGGCATACTGTTGGTCGCTATCAAACGCAATATTTGGGCACTGTTCCTGCTGATCCTGTTTGGTGGCGCGGGAGCTTTTCCGGCAAGAGGATATATGGTCCACTAGCCGCCGGATCCCGCTGCTGGACAGCATCCTCCGGGCTGATCCAGCACTGGTGGGCTTCGGGCTCGCCCGGCCCGATGGTACCCTTGTCCGGGTGAGCTCCAATCTCGATCTCTCCATGCTTCCCAATCTCCGCACGAACCCCGAAACCACAGAGAGCTTTGCTCAGGTTCTGGAGTCCAGTTCCATGGTTCTGGGCCGGACCTATTATGTGGAGGCCATGGGTTCATGGGTCATCCCCATCCGTAAAGCTCTACGATCCAGCGAAGGCGACGTAGTTGCGGTTATGACGGCCGGCCTGAGCATAGGTTCTGGATCAACGGTGTTTGACCAGACTCTCCATGATGGAAAAAATGATTCCGTCATTCTGTATCGGGAGACCGATGGTTATGTGCAGTTCATGTCCCGGGATAGCGTGGAGCCTGAGCAGTTCTCCCAGATGAGTATTCCGATTGCTGAGCGACTGTCGAACCGGCAAAACATCGAGCAACAACGGAACCTGCGGTCTGAGGATGTAAAAACGAGTAAAGAGGCGATATCGGTAAGAGCACAGAGAGAGGGGCAGGATGTCCTGTTGGCCGGTGTGTTTAACGATCGTTACCAGCTTTGGGTGTTATCGGAGATCCGAATGGCCCCCATTTACCGCGAGTTTGCCCAGTCTTTTGTCGGGTATTCTCTTGTCTTTGCAGCAGTAATCACCGTCCTTTTCCTGCTTTTCCGGGTGATTGACCGGGCCGAGCGAAAACGGCATCGGGAATTGATCTTTCAATCACGACACGACGACCTGACCGGGCTCCTTAACCGGTTCGGTCTGCTGAGTTGTATTGACCGCCTGATTGCTAAAGGCCGGCCGTTTGGTCTGGTCGTGGTGAATATTGATAACTTCCGGGGAATCAACGACCGCTACGGAGAGGAGTATGGTGACAGAACTCTGCAGGAGTTCAGTCGCCGGCTCTGGAAGATGCTGGATAGCTCGGATGAACTTGCTCGCCTCGGAGGCGACGAGTTTGCCGTGCTTACCCGGAATGCCGATCTCCAGGCTCTTGAAAAAGCCTGTACATCGGTGGTTAGGCGAATGGCAGAGACGGTTGAGGTAGGGCATTTGCAGTTGCGGGTGACGGCCAGCGTTGGCGTTGTCATTTTTCCCGATCACGGCGAGTCTTTCAGTGATCTGATCCGCGGTGCGCACCTTGCGGTTTATGAAGCCAAAAAAGACCGCAATTCTGCGTGTGTCTACCTCAAAGAAATGGAAATGACATATCTGCGCCGCCTGGCAATAGAACAACGACTTCGTTACGGGTTGGCCTCTGAGGCCCCTTACATAGTTTACCAGCCTCAGGTGGATGAGAGTGGGCAAACGGTGGCCCTTGAGGCGCTTGCGCGCTGGCAGGATGAGGAGCTGGGATTTGTGTCTCCGCCGGAGTTCATCGAAGTGGCCGAGCAAAGCGGCCTGATGGTGCCTTTGGGGCACTATTTTCTGGAACGCAGCATCCGGGAGTTCAGTACGTTATGTTCGGAACTGGACGACCACCTCGACCTTGCCGTGAATATCTCCGTGATCCAGTTCACCCAGCCGGATTTTGTTGAGTCGGTCATGAACGTACTGGCCAAATACGGGCTGCCTCCCGGGCGCCTGGTTCTTGAGATCACCGAAACACTGTTCATGTATAACTTCGACCAGGTGCTGAACACACTGGAGCGGTTGCGGGCAGAGGGTATCCGGATCTCCATGGACGACTTTGGTACCGGCTATTCCTCTCTCAGCCTGTTGCGCAAACTGCCCATTGATGAGCTCAAGATCGACAAGAGTTTTATCGATAACATTCTGGACGACGACAAGGCCAGAAACATGATTGAGAGCATCGTCGCCATTGCCAGCAGCCACAACATGGTGCTTATTGCCGAGGGTGTGGAGCTGGAAGCCCAGGTGAACGCACTGATGCAGATGGGCTGCCACCGCTTCCAGGGCTACTATTTTAGCAAGCCGGTACCGATGGCCCGAATCCGGGAGCAACTGCTGTCCCCGACCGCCTGAACGACTGCGACGATAAGACGCAGCAAATCATTTGGCGGCGGCTTGCCAAACCTCCTATTCTAGTTGGTAACTACCTGTTTACTGATAGGAATCCGCCGATATGAGAATGCGAAC
Organism: Marinobacter salinus; assembly: GCF_001854125.1. NCBI lineage: Bacteria > Pseudomonadati > Pseudomonadota > Gammaproteobacteria > Pseudomonadales > Marinobacteraceae > Marinobacter > Marinobacter salinus. Next base: position 2,166,613 of record NZ_CP017715.1, on the reverse strand, counting down.
TGCGACCGTTGCCCTGTTGCTGGCCTTGTGGGCTCCCTTTGGCTTCGCCCACGACTACAGTCAGGGCCCCATAAAAATCGACCACCCCTGGAGCCGCCCAACCCCGCCTGGCACCCCCATGGGCGTAGGCTATCTGGCCATTACCAACAGCGGCGAGAGCGCAATAACCCTCACTGCCGCTGAAACCCCCCGCGCGGCCCGGGTCTCCCTCCATGAATCCAGCATGAAAGACGGCGTGATGCGCATGCAGCCGCTAAAAGACGGCCTCGCGATCCCCGCAGGCGCAACCGTAGAGCTCAAACCTCATGGCTACCACCTGATGCTGGAAAAGCTGAAAACGCCCCTGGTGGAAGGGGAGCGCATACCGGTGACCCTCCGCTTTGACGGTGCCGAAGCCATGGACATTGAGCTAACCGTAGAGCCTCTGGATGGTGGCATGCAGAAGCAGGACATGAAGATGGACCACACCGGACACGATATGGAGTAACCCGCCCCGCTTTGCTCTGCCTGGAGTTATACGAACGCGTTCGTACAATTAGCTGTCAGGTGATCTATGGCCGCGCACACTAAGAAAGGTACGATTGCCCGCGAACAGCTAGAGGATGCGGTCGACCTGTTCTTTGCTAAGCGCTATATATCGTGTACGACGTTGCTCGGTGCAGCGGAAGAAATGCTGGGTACGGTTTTTAAAGAGAAACAAGGCGTTGATCTGCTAGAAAACGAGTGGCGGGCAGTCAACAGAACAAGGTCTTTATTGGGTGATCCGCACCTTTCGAAGAGGGACATACAGCGTCTGAAAAAGTCGGGATATAACGCTTTAAAACATTACGATCCTGGTGAGCCTGATCGGTTGCACGTTGATGGATTTAAGGAAGCATTCATGCTGCTACAGCGCGTCACCCAAATGGCTGACCATCTCGAAATTCGCTATTCGAATCGAGATGTTAACCAAACATGGTATGACTCAAATTGGAGCACCTAACCAAGCCAGGCACGGCGACGCCTACTACATTGCGGCTTCGCCTACATTCCGTAGCCGCGCATGCTGGCGGGCGTTAACTTTCAAGGAATCTCCATGAATCCCACCTCTTCGTTAGCTCTATTCGGCGCAATGGTCATCCTGGCGCTAATACCGGGTCCTGGAATACTGGCTGTCGTTGCGCGGACACTTGCCGACGGTTTCCGTCACGGTGTTTCGACCGTCGCAGGGATTATCGCGGGCGACTTCGTCTTCATAACACTCGCTCTCCTGGGTTTGACAGCGCTGTCTGAGCTTATGGGCGACCTCTTCATCATCGTCAAGTACGTAGGCGCTGCTTACCTAATCTGGCTTGGTGCTTCACTCGCCTTCTCCAAGCAAGTTGGTACCCAAGCTCGTCCCGTGCATGAGTCGAACCATCTTGCAAGCTTTAGTGCAGGCCTACTCACCACTCTCGGTAATCCCAAGGCCATTCTTTTTTACCTGAGCTTTTTCCCAGCCTTCCTCGATCTTTCAGCGGTTTCTGGGCTGGACGCCATAGTTATCTACGCCATAGCAACTACTGCCGTTGGCGGCGTCATGGTTTGCTACGCTTACGCAGCTCATAGAGCAAAAAATGCATTCGGTGCGCTTCGGGGCGGGCCGTTCCTTCGTTACGGTTCAGGAGCAATGCTCGCAGGCAGTGGCGTGTTTGTTGCTGCCAAGAGTTAACAAGTTGATGCACGCGGATATCCGTGGGTTCCGATGCTCCCCAGATAAGTGACGGGTTCTGTTCGGGAATCTATCTGTGGCGTAGGCCACGGCGATGGAGTCCTTGTGCGTATCCAGGCCAATGAACACTGTGCTATGTTTTTTCATGGTGCTGCCCCCGATCTTACGCATGGGAACACGTAAATTATGGCTCTGGCTGATGCCAACTCACGAGGTGGGGCCGCCTCCTGTTGGGAGTTATAATGTCTCGCTGGATAGGGTAAGCCCGGACGTTGTATCCACAGATTGGCTGCAAAAAACACGAGGGATCCGTAATGTCGATCAGTCAATGCATCAGGAAAATCGCGCTTCTTGTGGGTCTGTTCGTCTCAATGGCAGGCCAGGTGTCATGGGCAGACGAGGGAGCGCCGACTTTCGTCCAAGGCAAGAACATCTTTATCGAAACCGGAGTCGAAGCACCGGACCGTAGCCCCACCTGGTATGCGCCAATGGTCGCCAAACCCTATGCGCCAGTCTTCCAGATGCTGGCTACCCGGGGTACGCAGGGGCGCTATTACCCGTACACCTACCCGGTCACCCTTAAGGACCTGATCCGGTTCCACGGCCACGACTGTGAAGGGACCTCGCACGCTGCCAATGCCGCCTGGGTAGCGTTCAAGATCCTTTTCCCCGATGGAATCATCGACCGCAGCGTGCTGGCCGGCATTACCGGCCCCTCACCGTGCTGGTCCGATGCGGTGGCCTACCTGACGGGTGCCCGGGTCCAGTACGGCACCCTCGGATTCTTCAAGGACAAGCGCTATAACCACGCGATCCTGCTCTACCGCACCGATACCAAGGTTGCCGTGCTCGCGACCCTGAAAAAGGGGATCAACAACATTCCCGGTGAGCCAGTGATGCTGCCGGGCAAGATCAACTGGGAACCCAAGGTCGATACCAAGAAGGTCATGGAACTCAAGGCCGTGGTTAAAAAGGCGGGCGGTAATCCGACGCCCTACCAGGTCGACGAGATGCGTTACCTGCAATGGATGCACATCAACGACATTCTCGAGCATCCGCTGGAGGACAGCTATCAGGCCAAGGTGATTGAGAGCTTCAAGTGGTCTGACTGGGCCGATTCGAGCAAGGCTTTCTCCGACACGATCAAGCGCAGCGATGTTCGGCTAAAGAATTACCCGTATAGGGAAAGCCCAATCAGCGACAAGTAGGGGTATGACTGGCCGGGTTGAGTCGATCCGGTCTGTGGTGAAAGTCAGATAGAGAGGCAGCTAACAAGGCGCTTTAGTTCGCGGTGCAGGCGTTTTTAAGTGCGCCTCATACTGATCATGCCGAGCAGTGCATAACCATGCAGTCAGCCGGAGGCTGGCATGTTAACGTCACGGCAGGTTTCGCATAATCATGCGCCAACCCGTGGAGCGGCTCAGATGAATGTCCAGGCCAATACCCTCGTAATCTTATTGCCCTGCTTCATCTCTATTTCCCGTATATCAACTGCACCGAGCTTATGAATCAACTTTTTTGCAGGCTTAACGTTGTCGGCTTTTGAAACCAGGCTGGAAAACCAGCGGCATTGAGTTGAATACGCCTGGCTTTCTCTTATTAGCTTTTTAAGAAAAAGCTGTTCGCCCCCCTTACACCAAAGCTCTGCTCCCAGCCCACCAAAATTCAGAGTGGGGGATTTGGTTTTTGCTTTTTGCTCACCGCGACTACGAGCAAGGTTATTGAGTTTGAGCTGGCTACCTTTAAGTGCTTCGTCGAGCGAGGCATGGAAGGGTGGGTTGCATACGCTGACATCAAAGAACTCCCCAGCTTGAATGATCCCCTCAAAAATGTGGTTTTTATCGTGCTGCGTGCGCAGTGTGAACCGGTCTTTGAGTATGGGGTTATTGGCGATAATCGTGGCCACGTTCTCAAGCGACTGGGTGTTAATGTCGCTACCGACACACTGCCAGCCGTATATTTGGCAGGCCAGTAGCGGGTAGATTCCATTCGCTCCAGTCCCTATATCGAGCAGCTTGATGCTGAGCTGTTCAAGCCCAAGCAAGTCGGCAATGTAATGGATATAGTCGGCTCTGCCTGGGATTGGAGGGCAAAGCGCGCCCTCCGGAATATCCCAATCAACAATGTTGTAGTGTCGGTTTAATAACGCGGCGTTGAAAGTTTTTACTGCCAATGGGTCTGCGAAATCGATGGAAAGGTCGCCATGAGCGTTCGGTTTCACATGGGGGGCTAGCGCTGGGTGGCTTTTTACGAGAGCCGGGAAATCATAGCCTTGGTTATGTAGATTCCTCGGGTGCAGGCCTTTGCGAACAGGCCTGGCTTGGCTTTTTTTTCTTCGATGAGGGGTGCTCACAGTAATAGGCCTGAGGCTTGGAATTCAAAAGTAGACTGGGTCTGGCTTAGTCCGTGATTATAATCTTAATGTATGTGTTGGGCATACTACGGCAGTTCGAGGGTAGCGAGAGGCCTCCACTCCAGCCGATTGCCACGACTGTGGTGAGGTGGTCGTAATTCTGAGCGGTTCTGGGGAATGCACTGTAGCTGGTGAAACAACGAAGTTCGGGCCAAATTCGACCTTAATTGTTAGGCTTGGTGTTGTTCATGGCATTGTCAATACTTCCAGCGAAGAAATGAAGCTAGTGGCTGCTCTGGGAATGGGGCCGGTTTACGTAAAGTTGTCGGAAGTTGGTGCCAAGAGCTTTCATCGGTTCACTGAAGCAAACATTGGCAGAATGAGCCGAATCATTGTCGACGGTCGCGTGTTCTTCAGAGCAATGACATGGGCTCCAATTCACAATGGAACCTTATATAGGGAGTTCTGCTCGCAACAAACTGCGAAAGTATGGCATCGAACTCTGTCACAACGTTTACCGTCGGCTCCATGCGGGGCGAACTGAGAAATGCCTGACCCGCAACTGCAAAAAAAACCAGGAGGTGCTTATGAATACGCTGGAAATCGAGTGGCGACATCTGGAAAAAGATGGCTCAACCTGTATTCGCTGCACGGATACAGGACAAGCGCTTAATGAAGTTGTTGCGAAACTGGCAGAAGAGTGTAGGCCGCACGGCTGGGAGATAAAATACAAAGAGACCAAGTTGACCGAAGAGGACATAACCGAGTCAAACATGATTCTCTTCAATGGTGTGCCTATTGAATCCGTAATACCAGAAGCCAAAGCCTCAGAAAGTCATTGTGAGTCATGTTGCGAAATTACTGGTGAACCAACAACATCTTGTCGCACGTTAGAGATAAAAGACCAATTATATGAAGGCATTCCGGCGTCTATAGTCCGTGAAGCGATATGCGAATTGGCGCAATGCTGCAAATAAATTTGCCGGACCAAGCAATTCAGGCAGGGTGCAATTTCCGCTGGCTCTTCATTCGCGCCTGTTAATTGCAGATTTAGGAAGGGAATCATGAAACCGAAAATCAGCATTATTACGTTGGGCGTTGATGATCTGGGGAGGGCCACGCGTTTTTATAGTGAGGGGCTGGGTCTGCCAAGGCACGAGTTTGAAGGCGGTAACATATCTTTTTTCAGCCTGGAGGGAACGTGGTTAGCGCTATACCCTCGGGAGGAGCTTGCCAAGGACATCGGGTTGTCAGTCCCCACCCAGGCCGGTTTCTCAGGCATTACGTTGGCTCACAATGTCGCCAGCAAGCCAGAAGTGGATGCGGTGCTTGATCAGGCGGTTTCCGCCGGCGCTAAGCTCATCAAACCTGCCCAGGAAGTTTTTTGGGGCGGTTATTCTGGTTACTTCCAAGACCCGGAAGGCCATTACTGGGAAGTTGCCTATAACCCCTACCAGGACCTGACGTAGCGGCAAGCTCACCAGTACGTCCCACCAATCACAGGCACGGCACGCCCATTTCATTGGGCCTTTGGCTCCGTTCCATGATGCAAGCGTTAAGCTGCTCGCGGCGTTGATGTGATTATAAAGCAGCTTGTCCAGTCAACGCATCGGGGCCCAAACTCGTAGCTAAAGTGCTTGGAAATGAGCGAGCCGGAATCAACGGGAGCGAAACCGAGGGGTCAGTGTCGAGATAATTTACAAAGTGTGGAAGGTCTGGTCAGTGTGTACTCAATAAACGTTTGAATTTCAGTTGCATATTATTTTGGTGTAAAACTTGCTGACAAGAACTGGAAACTCACTGTTACTGCATAAAGGGATTTAAAATGATTAACAAAATTTCCAGTTTGTTTTTCGGCTCAGCGCTTTTGTTTTTCGCCGGTACCGCCTCGGCTCTTGTCATCTATGACGAATCTGCGAGCGGTGATCTGGATAGCGTGGGCTCCACCAATGTCAATCTCTTGGCTGGCGAGAATGTGATCATGGGTTCGATCAACGCCACCCCGCCTGCGGACACCGATCGCATTAAATTTACCCAGACTGCTGGTCTCGTTGTGGATTCGATTATCCTCTCTTTCGCGGGAGTCTGGGACGACGCGAACATCGGTCAGAGCATGAATACCGCATTGTTCAATAATGTTGCCAACCTGTTTGATGATAATTTCAATTCGGTCACCTCAGGTGCCGATATCACCGCATCGTTCTTTGATAGTTTCGGACCGGAAACCGGCCCTTTGAGCACAACAACTGACGGCGCAATCTGGGATTTCCAGCTATCGGCAGGTATTGTGTATCCGGCCCAGCCCTGGACGCTGACCATCAATACAACCTCTGTCAGTCAGCAGGTTCCCGAGCCCTCGACGTTTGCACTGCTCGGTCTTGGTCTGGCTGGGCTGACCTTTGTCAGACGCAAGAAAGCCTAACGCTTATCTTCCCGGCAGGCGGGTGAAACAGGCCGCTCTGTGACAACCCTGCCGGGCGGCCATCAAGATTGATAAAAGCGCCGGACAGCACCTAACAACTGGTCTATATCGTCCCGGTTCACATCCAGGTGTGTCACGAAGCGGACAGGATCTCCCGCCGTGATCAGAATGCCCTGGTTAGCGAGGTAGTCGCGCAGCTGGGAGGCTTTGCCGGACCGGCAGCGAGCGTAGACGATGTTGGTCTGGGTACTGGCCGGGTTGATATCGAGTTCGGGAATTCCGGCCAGGCCGGCAGTCAGGTATTCGGCGTTTTCATGATCCTCAACCAGCCGGAGCGGCCCCTGCTCCAGGGCGATTCGCCCGGCGGCGGCCAGTATGCCGGCCTGGCGCATGCCGCCACCCACCATTTTCCGCAGGCGTGTTGCTCGTTCGATAAAGGCTTCAGAGCCCAGCAGCAGCGATCCGACCGGCGCCCCCAGCCCTTTCGACAGACAGACGCTGACCGAATCATAGTGTTTGGTTATCTCGGTCACATCACAGTTGGATTTCACCGCGGCATTGAATACCCGGGCGCCATCAAGGTGCAGCAGCAACTCATGATCGTCGCAAAAGGCGCAGGCCTGGCGCTGGTAGTCCAGTGACAGCACTTTGCCACCGATGGTGTTTTCCAGCGACAGCAAGCGGGTGATGGCGAAATGGAAGTCATCGGCTTTTATGGATGCGCTCGCTTTTTCAAGGTCGATGCTGCCGTCCGGCTGGTTCTCAATCGGTTGCGGTTGCACGCTACCCAATACGGCGGCGCCGCCGCCTTCATAACGATAGTTGTGCGCCGACTGGCCGCAGAGGTATTCATCGCCCCGGCCGCAGTGGCTCATGATCGCCAGGAGGTTGGCCTGGGTGCCGGTGGCGGTAAACAGCGCAGATTCGAAGCCCAGCCTTTCTGCGGCGTAAGCCTGGAGGCTGTTAACGGTTGGGTCGTCACCATAGACGTCGTCTCCCACATCGGCGCTGGCCATGGCCTCGCGCATCTCCTGGGTAGGGCGGGTAACGGTATCGCTGCGGAAATCGATCATGATCATGGCGCCTTTGTGAGTAGTCGGACTTTCCGCATTCTACAGGGCATCGCGCCGCAATTATGCGTCCAGTGAGCGACAGGCGAAGACGAGTGGCGGTAAAAACTGGATAATGGCGGCGATCAAAGGCCATGGCGCGCCAAATTCTACAAACCGGGTACTCTCGTAATGGAAATTAACGTCAATTTTCTCGACAACCTCAGGCTTGAAGCCAAGTTTGACGATTTCACCGTCGTTACTGACCAGCCCATTCGCTACAAAGGCGATGGCTCGGCGCCCAGCCCATTCGATTACTTCCTGGCGTCTTCAGCGCTTTGTGCAGCCTATTTTGTCCGGGTTTACTGTCTGGCGCGCAATATCTCGACCGACAATATCCGTTTGTCCCAGAACAACATCGTTGATCCTGAGAATCGCTACAACCAGATTTTCAAGATTCAGGTCGAGCTGCCGGAAGATATCTCCGATAAAGACCGGCAAGGCATTCTGCGTTCGATCGGCCGCTGTACGGTCAAGAAGGTGGTGCAAACCAACCCGACGTTTGAGATTGAAACAGTCGAGAACCTGGATCAGGACGCACAAGCCCTGCTGATGGTGGAGCCAGACAGTGAGTCCCGCACCTACATTGAGGGTAAGGATCTGCCGCTGGAGCAGACCATTGCCAACATGACCGGCATCCTCGCGGAACTGGGCATGAAGATAGAGATCGCTTCCTGGCGCAATATCGTTCCCCACGTGTGGTCGCTGCACATTCGCGATGCCGCTTCGCCCATGTGCTTCACCAACGGCAAGGGTGCCACCAAGGAGAGTGCCCTGTGTTCAGCGTTGGGGGAGTTCATTGAGCGCCTGAACTGCAACTTCTTCTATAACGATCAGTTTTTCGGTGAGGACATCGCCAACAGCGAGTTTGTTCATTACCCCAACGAGCAATGGTTCAAGCCGGGGCCGGACGATGAGCTGCCAGCGGACATTCTCGACGACTACTGCCTGGATATCTATAACCCGGACGGTGACCTGGGCGGCTCTAACCTGATTGATACCAACTCCGGCAAGACCGAGCGTGGTATCTGCTCGCTGCCGTTTGTGCGTCAGTCGGATGGCGAGGTGGTGTATTTCCCCTCGAACCTGATTGAGAACCTGTTCCTGAGCAACGGCATGAGTGCGGGCAACACGCTGTATGAAGCGCAAGTGCAGTGCTTGTCGGAAATCTTTGAGCGGGCGGTGAAACGCCAGATCATTGAGGAAGAGATCGCGCTGCCGGATGTGCCTCTGGCAGTGCTCGAAAAACACCCTGACATTCTGGAAGGTATCCGGGCGCTGGAAGCCCAGGGCTTCCCGATACTGGTCAAGGATGCTTCGCTGGGCGGTCAGTTCCCGGTAATGTGCGTCACCCTGATGAACCCCAGAACCGGCGGTGTGTTTGCATCCTTCGGGGCGCACCCGAGCTTTGAAGTGGCTCTGGAACGCAGCCTTACCGAGTTGATGCAGGGCCGCAGTTTTGAGGGGCTGAACGATGTGCCGCCGCCGACGTTTAACAGCCTTGCGGTGTCTGAGCCCAACAACTTTGTTGAGCACTTCATCGATTCGACCGGTGTGGTGTCCTGGCGCTTCTTCAGTGCCAGTCAGGACTACGAGTTCTGTGAATGGAATTTCTCCGGTACCAATGAAGAAGAAGCCACGGGGTTGTTCAATATCCTCAAGGATATGGGTAAAGAGGTGTACGTGGCTGTTTACGAAGACCTGGGTGCGCCAACCTGTCGTATTCTGGTGCCCGGTTACTCAGAGGTTTATCCGGTTGAGGACCTGTTGATGGACAACACCAATATGGCCCTGGACTACCGTCATGACATTCTCAACCTTCATACGTTGAGTGATGAACAACTGGCCGATCTCGCGGAACGTCTGGAAGCCAGCCAGCTCGACAACTACATGACGATTATCAGCCTGATTGGCGTTGAGTTCGATGAGAATACGGTGTGGGGTCAGCTGACGATCCTGGAGCTGAAGCTGCTGATTTGCCTGGCACTGCAATGGCATGAAGAAGCCCTTGAGTTTGTGGACATGTTTTTGCAGTTCAACGACAACACGGTCGAGCGCGGGCTGTTTTACCGCGCGGTAAACGCGGTACTGGAAATTACCCTGGATGATGAGCTCGAGCTGGAAGATTATCTGGCGAACTTCCGGCGGATGTTCGGGGACGAGACCATGGACGCCGTGGTTGGCTCAGTCGATGGCAGTGTCCGGTTCTACGGGCTTACCCCGACCAACAGCCAGCTGGAAGGTCTGGAAAAGCACCTGCGCCTGATTGAAAGCTACAAAAAGCTGCACGCAGCCCGTGCCGCCAGAGCCGGGAGCTGATGGGCGGGATCACTTGGAGTGCGAGCGGAAGTCCTCGGGATCTAACCGATAGTACCCGCGCAGCGCCTCGTAAACCTCCGGCTGCTCGGCGTGCAGGTGCTTGGGTTGCTGGAAAAAGGCTTCTGTAAGCACTGCGAAGAACTCCGCGGGCTGGCTCGCTCCGTAAGGATCCAGCCAGCTTTTCCGGTGATGCCTCAGTGAATCCCGGAGGTCCTCGTAGGCCCGGGTCATGGTTTTTTGCCAGTGTCGGGCCTGCTCGCCGCTGAGCGGTGGCGCACCGTCGGCCGTTCCGTCCAGGTAGTCCAGCTGGTGGGCGAATTCGTGAAGGATCACATTGTGTGGGCCGTTGGGGTGCATCGCCCCGTCTTCGCACTCGGACCACGCCAGAACGACTTGCCCGCGAGTCGAGGCTTCTCCTGCCCGAACCTGTTCGTTCACGCTGACCACCATGCCGTCACTGTGAGGTGCCTGAACCCGATAGACGTCCGGGTAGACCAGGATGCTGCGCACATCGTCGTAGGAGGCATAAGGGCGTGAGAGGATAAGTAGGCAGGCGTGCCCGGCGATGGTAACTCTTACCCGATCGTCCACATTAAAGCCCGCGCAGCCGTAGAATTCCTTTTCCGAGAGGAAAAGCTGGACGTGTTGCTCCAGCCGCTTTCTCAAGTGTGCGGGGAGCTTCCGGTAAATCGGAACATTGGCGTTGAGCATCTTGCGCCAGGCGTTGGGGAACGCGTGCCGAAGCGCCCTCTCACGGCGCCAGTGGCGGTAGAAAAACAGGTAGAATACGGCCAGTGCGATGAATGCCAGGGCAAAGGTGGCAAATACAAACGGAGACGACATTCCGTAACGGTCCTGTCCAGGTGGATTTCCATTGAGCAATATCGCTCACTTTGGAGTAGTCTTGGTTTTTTAGAAGTATTTTAGAAGGATTTTTTTGTCTATGGGAAGCACTGAAACCTCGGCGACCTATGGGGCTGAGACAGGTCGAAAGCCCCAGTTTTGGCGCCTGGCAATGCGTTGTACTCAAATTGCGGGAACGGTGGATGTTGCTTTTTTCTTTCTTTTCCTTGCATTGGGTTCTCCTATTCTGGCCTGGGTCAACGTGGCCAGCGTGGCTATGTATGCAGGTGCGTACTATGCACTGAAAAACCGTCAGAACGGGCTCGCGATTGTCCTTATCTGGGCGGAAGTTCTCCTTCACGCGGCGCTGGGGATCATTCTGATCGGGTGGGGCAGCGGCTTTCACTATTATCTGCTGATGTTCATCCCGGCTATTTGCGTGTCGGCGCCGCGTCGATGGGCGTTCGTTGCGCTGCTTACTTTGTGGGGTTATTACGTTGCCCTTGATGTGCTGATGTGGAGTATTGAGCCAGTTCAGCCTATTAATCCGTTGGCTCTGCAAATCGTACATCTGTTTAACCTGAGCGTGGTGTTTGCCATGTTCAGCTACTTGTCGACCTTTTATCTGAAAACGGTGGTTCGTGCTCACCAGAAATTGCGCCTTCTGGCGACAACGGACCCGCTCACGGGGCTTCTCAATCGTCGGCATATGACCTATCTGGCCGACAGGGAGATGGCGCGCTTCAATAGAAGTGGCCACCCGGTAGGTGTCCTGCTCCTTGATATTGACCACTTCAAGGCGATTAACGACGAGTTTGGCCATGAGGTCGGGGACCAGGTTCTGGCTTCTGTTGCCGATATTCTCAGGAACCAGCTCCGGGAGCAGGATCTGGTCTCGCGCTGGGGCGGTGAGGAGTTCCTGATTATTCTTCCCGACACCGGAATTGAGAAAGCGCAGGTGAGTGCCGAGCGTATACGCCAGGCGATTCTGGATTTCGACTGGCGTTCGGTAACCAGGACAGACGTGCACCTTACCACCAGTGCCGGTGTCAGTGAGTTCAGGTGCGGAGAGAGACTTGGAGCCGCCGTCAGCCGTGCTGATCGTGCGCTGTACCGTGGCAAAGCAGGTGGCAGGAACCGCGTGGAACTCGAAACCGCCTGAATTTTATGGTGTTTGGGTGCGCTCAATCTGAATACGAAATATCGAGGAGAGTTTACTGATGAGTTTGGCCATTGCGCTTCATGTGTTGTCTGCGGTTATCTGGGTTGGCGGTATGTTCTTCGCCTACATGGCCATGCGTCCAGCGGTGGTTGAAGTTGTGGAGGCGTCCCAGCGTGGCGTTCTCTGGTGCCAGACACTGTCCCGGTTTTTCCGGTGGGTGTGGCTGTCGGTGGTGCTGTTGCTGGTGACCGGCTACTGGATGATTTTCAGTGTGTTTGGCGGCATGGCCGGGGCGGGCTGGCATATTCATGTAATGCAAACCCTGGGGCTGATCATGGTGCTGCTGTACTTCCATGTCTATTTCGCGCCTTTCCGCCGATTGAAACAGGCGGTTGCCGAGAGAAACCCGGAAGAGGGCGCGCGCCGGGTAGGCCAGATCCGCAAACTGGTGGGTATTAACCTGATTATTGGTCTTGTGGTGGTTGCAGTGGGTGCCGGAGGGCGCTACCTGTAAGCTCATGCGGCTCATGCCCCGGGGACTTTCTCCGTTTTTCACTTTCTGAGGTTTTTATGGCCCGCTTCGAACTGCTCGGAACAGCCACCATTCCGGGCAAGGGATCACAGCTGCGCCTGCTCCAGCGCAATGATGAGTTTTCCATCAAGATTGCCGGGAGCACCGGCGAGTTGATGAACAGCCGCCTGCATGGCTCGGAAGATGCGCTTGCAACACTCGCCTGTGAACGGATTGAGGATATCCCCGCGCCGAGAGTTCTGATTGGCGGGCTCGGCATGGGGTTCACCCTTGCGGCGGCCCTGGGCGCTCTGGGGGAGGCGGCAGAGGTCACGGTTGCGGAACTGGTGCCAGAGGTAGAACAGTGGAATCTCGGGCCGCTGGGCAGTGCTGCCGGGTATCCATTGAAAGACGCCAGAGCCCGGGTTCACATCGGAGATGTGGTTCAGCTGATCAAGGACTCGCCCGCAAGTTACGATGCCATCCTGCTTGATATAGACAATGGCCCCGAGGGGCTGACCCGAAAGGAAAATGACTGGCTTTACACCGCACCGGGTATTGCGGCTGCACAGGCTGCGCTGACGCCAGACGGCATCCTTGCTTACTGGTCTGCGGGGCAGGATCCTGCTTTTACCGAACGGCTCAAGCGAGCCGGCTTTTCGGTGCAGCCGGTAACGGTGCGGGCGCATCGCCCCGGAAAGGGGGCGAAGCACGTCATCTGGCTGGCGTGGTAGGACGGCTCAGTCGTCGTCCTCAGCCTCGGCCTGTATGCGTTCTTTCCGCTCCAGTTCTTCCTCTTTGGCCGCGTCAATCACGGCCATGAGTTCATCGACGTCCGCGCTGTGGGTATCGTGCTCGAAACAACCGGTGAGCTTGCTGTCAGGGTGCAGGTCGCCGCTTTCGTAAAGCGCCCAGATTTCCTTGCCATAGTCGGTCACAAGCAGTTCCGGGGCGTATTTGCCGAAGTAGCGTCGCATGTTGTCGACATCCCGCTCCAGCATACGCTCTGCGTTATTGTTACCGGCGGCATTGACGGCCTGGGGGAGATCAATGATGACCGGGCCGTCGCTATCAACGAGCACGTTGAACTCCGAGAGGTCGCCGTGAATCAGTCCGGCACTCAGCATACGGACGACCTCTGCAATCACTCTGGCGTGATAGTCACGGGCCTGTTCCGGGGTGAGGGTGACGTCATCCAGCCTTGGCGCCGCCTTGCCATCTTCATCTGCCACCAGTTCCATCAGCAGCACGCCGTCCACAAACCCCATGGGTTCCGGCACTCGTACTCCTGCTGCGGCCAGGCGGTACAGGGCGTCCACCTCGGCATTGAGCCAGGCGTCTTCCTGTTCTTTCTGGCCATACTTGGTCTTCTTGCTCATGGCACGGGCGCGTCGGCTGTTGCGCACCTTGCGGCCTTCCTGGTATTCCACGGCCTGCTTGAAGCTGCGTTTTTGCGCTTCCTTGAAGACCTTTGCGCAGCGCAGCTGGTCGCCGCAACGAACCACATACACCTGCGCTTCCTTACCACTCATGAGCTGGTACAGCACTTCGTCCACCATGCCATCGTCGACAAGGGGTTGTAATCTCTTCGGTACTTTCATAAAACCTTTTGAGCTAACCGTAAATGTGCCGACGGTGTCCGTTGATCTGAAGCAAGGCCAAACGTGGGCTTTAAAGGGAGAATAACTGCTACGGAGCATAGCTTACATGAAAATCCTTCTGCTCATCGCTTTGATTATTGTCCTTGGCCTTGCGGCTTTGCTCTGGATATGGCGAAAGCTTGACTGTCGCTCGGACCGCACCGCCATGAATCGCCTGCTGGCAACACAGCCCCGGGCTCCGGAGCGTTTTGATCCGGCGATGGTTGCCAGTCTGCCGGAGCCTGCTCGCCGTTATTTCAGTTACGTTATTGAGCTGGGCACACCCCTGTATACGGTGGCCGATATTGCCATGGAAGGCCGGTTTGGTATGGGCAACAGGGACAAGCCCGATTACCTCAGGATGACTGCCCGGCAGGTTCTGGCCATGCCGACCGGGTTTGTCTGGAAAATGAACGCGGGCAAGGGGCTGATGCGTTTGTCCGGTTCTGATAGCGAGCGCTGGACCCGCTTCTGGCTGATGGGTTTTATTCCGGTTGCGCGGATGGGCAACGATAATGACCATGCGCGGTCGGCATTTGGCCGTTACGTAGCGGAAGCAGTATTCTGGACGCCGGCCGCGGTGTTGCCCGGACCACGAGTCCGCTGGGAACTGGTGGATATAAACACCGCAAGAGTGACGGTGCGCTCCAATGGATTTGAACAGTCGGCGGACATAACAGTTGCTGAAGACGGGCAGCCCAGGCAGGTACGCTTTGACCGCTGGAGCAATGCCAACCCGGACAAGATTCACCGTCTCCAACCTTTTGGCGGTTTTCTGTCCGAATTCAGAACATTCAGTGGGTTCCGGTTGCCAACTCACGTGGAAGCCGGCAATTTCTTTGGCATGGAAGATTACTTTCCCTTCTTTATCGCCAGAGTAACGGATGTGACCTTTCCCAGAAATGACTCCTGACCGCCTTTAACGCACTACAAACACGGACACGTCGCTGTGCTTGACGATGTTGGCGCCATTGGAATGGAGAAGATGGAGCTTGTCTCCAATGCCGGGCGAATGGGACGCCATGACCACCAGGTCTGCCCCTGTGTCCTTAATGGCCTCCAGCAACCGGTCATCCAGTTCGACAGCGGTATCAGCCGTTGAAAGCACTTTGCTGTCGGTCGCAACGCCGTGTGATTTGCCCTGTTCCCGGGCGAACGTGGCGAGCTTTTCGGTGAGCTCTTCGGGATTGTGGGCCGCCGCGGAAGGGGCGGTATTCGTTACCGTGACGTAGCAGAGCGTGGCTTCGTAGTGTTTGGCAATGTCGATCGCGGTGTTAAGGGCTTTCGACATTTTCTCCGTGTGTGCCAGGTCTACCGGCACGAGAATTTTGTGATACATAGCGCTTCTCCCTCTCTCGCTTCTGATGTTTCATTCTGTCCTTGATTAAAGCGTGGCAGTGATTGGAGGATTTTGCCAAAAAGAGAGCGCTATGTTTGATATTCAGGCAATAACCCGATCAGACCAGGTTATACAGAAACACGATGCCGATGCCCGCCGGTGTCACGAACCGGAGCACAAACATGAAGGCCTTGAAGCTGCTGCCTTTCAGGCCGATGTCGGTGACCAGTCCTTCCCGTTTCATGGCCCAGCCGGCGAACAGTGCGATGGCCAGTCCGCCCAGCGGCATCATCAGGTTTGATACCAGGAAGTCGAGTAGGTCGAACACGGTCTTGCCTTCGAAGAAGCTGATAAAACCGAGTGGGTGTACATCGCCCCAGATGTTGAAAGATAACACCGTGCCGATGCCGATAAACCAGATAGCAAGGCCGCCGCCAATGGCACTCTTCACCCGGCTGATGCCTTTGTGTTCCTCCAGCCATTCCACCACCGGTTCCAGCATGGAGATGGCGGAGGTGATGGCGGCTACCAGAAGTAAGGCAAAAAAGAGGGTGCCAAAGACCGCTCCGCCGCTCATTTGGCCGAAGGCCAGGGGCAGGGTAACGAAGATCAGGCCGGGGCCGGCGCCAGGTTCGAGATTGTTGGCAAACACCAGCGGGAAGATTGCCAGGCCGGCCAGAAGCGCAACGCCGGTATCCAGTACGGCGATGGTCATGGCGGTTTTGGCGATGTTCACGCTTTTTGGCAGATAGGAGCCGTAGGCCATCAGAACACCGATGCCAATACTGAGTGTAAAGGCGGCATGGCCAAGGGCGGTGAGCACGCCGGCCGTCGTGAGCTTGCTGAAGTCGGGTGAGAACATGAAGCTGACGGCCTGGCCGAAGCTGCCGCTGGTCATGGCGTAGAACACCATGGCGATGAGCAATATGAACAATAGTGGCATAAGCAGGTTGACGGCTTTCTCAAGACCGGAACGGATACCGCGGCTGACGATGAACACTACGATGGCCATGAACACGGAGTGCCAGAGCAGTAGTTCCCACGGATTGGCCAGGAGGTTGCCAAATTGCCCGCCGATGGCCTCTGCATCGGCACCGGTGAACAGGCCGAGTGCGGCCTTGCCGATGTACACCAGGGCCCAGCCACCGATCACTGCGTAGAAGGAAAGCACCAGGAAGGACGCGATAACGCCGTTCCAGCCGATGGCTTGCCAGCCTCGGGAGGTGCCCTCGGTCCGGGTCAGGGTACGCATGGTTGCGACGGGGCTTTGCCCCCCCTTGCGACCAATCATGGTCTCAGCCACGAGAACGGGCACACCAATAAGAAAGATGCACGCCAGGTAAATAAGCACGAAGGCACCACCGCCATTTTCACCGGTGATGTAGGGGAATTTCCAGATATTGCCGAGCCCTACGGCAGAGCCGGCAGCTGCCAGAGTGAAGGCGAGCTTGGAGGACCAGAGGTTGTTGGCCTGCTGGTGGGGTTGAGTATTCTGACTCATTGGGTTCTCCGAATAGTTGTTTTTGTCGGATCGTCTTTCAGGTTTTGTCCGGTGCTCCGGTGCACCGGACCATCACAGAATGTCGCGTATCGCCTTCGCGACCATGGGAAGGACACGGTCGTTCAGTCCCGCAACGTTGACCCGGCTGCTGTCCAGCAGGTAGATGCCGTTCTCTTCCCGTAACCGGCGAACCTGTTCCGGGGTGATACCCAGAAACGAGAACATGCCTCTTTGCCGGGCAATAAAACTGAAGTCGCCGGCCGGAGCCAGAGCATCCGCGAAGGAATGGCGAAGGTGCAGAATCCGTTTGCACATGCCGTCCAACTCGTCCTGCCACCGGGTACGTAATTCGTCGTCTCCCAGAATGGTTTCCACAATCGCGGCACCGTGGGCCGGGGGCATGGAATAGTGGGAGCGAATAACGCTCAGCAGCTGGCTGGTTGCAGCCGCGTTGATGGTCGCCGTCGCGGAGATCAGCATCAGGGCGCCGGTGCGCTCCCGGTATAGACCGAAGTTCTTGGAGCAGGAAGCGGCCACCAGCATTTCCGGTACCTGGCTGGCCAGATGGCGAAGGCCGGCAGCATCTTGATCAAGCCCGTCACCCAGCCCCTGGTACGCCATGTCCACAAACGGCAGGAGGCCCTTGCGCTGGATCAGGCTGGTAACGGCCCGCCACTGGTCGAAGGTCAGGTCTGCCCCGGAGGGGTTATGGCAACACCCGTGGAGCAGCACCACATCGCCTGAATGCGCACCCTCCAGGACTTCCAACATGGCGTTGAAGTCTACCTGCAAGGTGTCCTGATTCAGGTAGGGATATTCGCGAATGTTCAGGCCAGCGCCACCGAGCAGCGGAAGGTGATTGGCCCAGGTGGGGGTGCTGACCCAGACGGTGGTGTCCGGCTTACACAGCCGAAGGAATTCCGCCGCCATGCGCAGGGCGCCACAGCCCCCCGGGGTCTGGACCACGGAGGTGCGACCGTCCCGGATCAATGCACTTTCGTTCCCGAGGATGAGCCGGCCCATCGCGTCATTAAAGCCTGCGGCCCCGGCCGGGCCCACGTAGCTTTTTGTGGTTTCTCCGTCGAGCAGGCGCCGTTCCGCCTCGTGTACGGCGGCCATGATCGGGGTGTTGCCAGCGTCGTCTTTATAAACGCCGATGCCCAGGTCCACCTTGTCCGGGCGCGGGTCGTCCCGGAAGGTTTGCATCAGTTGCAGAATCGGATCCTGCGGCAGGGGCTTGAGAGCTTCAAACATGGTCTGCCTCCTTATCATCGGCCTGTTGGGTGCGAATCAGTGTCGGGCGACCTGTGTCCAGTGCCTTGATCAGTTGCGACTGTTTCTCCTGAATGGCCTCGGCCGCCTGTTCGCGAACCGGGCCGTAGCCGCGGACGTCTGCCGGCAGTTCCGCCAGTTGCAGGAAGGTGTCGTAGTTGCTCGCGTCCAGCTCACGGGTCAGGCGCGTAATCAGTTGCTGGTAGTTGTCCAGCAGCGCCCGGTCCAGCTTCCGGTCAGAAGAGAAACGGAACGGGTCGAGTGCCGTGCCACGTAGCCCGCGCAATTTGGCAAGAAGCTTGAAGGCCCGGAACATCCAGGGGCCAAACTGGCGCTTCTTTGGCCGCCCCTGAGCATCCGTTCCCCGGCTCATGACGGGTGGCGCCAGGTGGAAGTGAACCTTGAAGTCCCCTTCAAACGTGTCGTTCACTTCCTTCATAAAGTCGGTTTCCGCGAACAGGCGGGCCACTTCGTATTCGTCCTTGTAGGCCATGAAGCGGTAAAGCTGTTCGGCAATGGTATGGGTCAGCAGCAGGTTGGTCTGGCCAAGGCCTTCCTCGGCCTTGCGCACCTGGTTTACCAGATCGGTGTAGCGGTCGGCCCAGCTCTTGCTCTGATAATTGACCAGGTGTTGGTGACGGGTGTCGATCAGTTGGTCCAGGGACGGCTCTGGTTGAACGTCCACGACCTGAGCCTTGCCGGTTTCCAGCAGATCGGTAATGGCGCTCGGGGTGACCGCAGCGACCCGGCCCCAGCCGAAGGCTTCCTTGTTGCGCTCGATAGCAACGCCGTTCAGTTCAATTGCCTTCATTAACGCCGCCTGGGACAGGGGGAGCAAGCCCTTCTGCCATGCAAAGCCCAGCATCATGACGTTGGAGAACACGGTGTCGCCCAGCAGTTTCTCGGCAATGCCGTTGGCATCCAGGCGGGAGAAATGATCGTCGCCTACCGCGTCACGAATCAGATCCAGGCGTTTGTCGGCCTGCATGTCGGCATCGCGGTAGAGCACATAATCCGCTGTCGGCAGTTCGGCCTCATTGGCCACCACACGGGTGTGGTTCGGGCGAATTACGCTCAGGGCTTTCTGGGAAGAGGCCACCACCAGGTCGCAGGCGATGACGGCATCGGCCTGGCCATTACTGATACGGACCTGATGAAGCTTGTTCGGAGACGGTGCCATCCGTACATAGCTGAGTACGGTGCCGCCTTTTTGGGCAAAGCCCATAAAGTCCAGCACTGAAGCACCGCGGGACTCCAGGTGCGCCGCCATGGTGATGAGCTGGCCCACGGTGACTACGCCGGTGCCGCCAACACCGCCAACCAGCAGGTCGTAGGAACCGGTCATGGCGGGCAGGTCAGGCTCTGGAATGTCGGCCAGTTTGCGGGTCAGCACTGAACCGGTGTCCATGCCCCGGGATTTGCGAAGCTGGCCACCCTCAATAGTGACAAAGCTGGGGCAGAAACCGTTAACGCAGGAGAAGTCCTTGTTGCAGGAAGACTGGTCGATCTTGCGTTTCCGGCCCGACTCGGTCTTGCGGGGTACTACGGACAGACAGTTGGACTGCACGGAGCAGTCGCCACAGCCTTCACAGACATGGTGGTTAATAAAGGCGCGCTTGGCCGGATCCGGGAATTGCTTGCGTTTGCGACGACGGCGCTTCTCAGCCGCGCAGGTCTGATCGTAAATCAGGACGGTGCAGCCTGGAATTTCCCGCAACTCCCGCTGGACAGTATCCAGCTCGGTACGGTCGTGGAAGGTGACACCCTTCGGGAACTGGTCCTCATGTCCTTTGTACTTCTCCGGCTCATCGCTCAGCACCACTACCCGGCGGACGCCTTCGGAGGCAACTTGCTGGGCGATCATGGGCACGGTGATCTGGCCGTCCACGGGCTGTCCACCGGTCATGGCGACTGCGTCGTTGAACAGAATCTTGTAGGTGATGTTGATGCCGGCTGCGACTGCCTGGCGGATGGCCATGGAACCCGAGTGGAAATAAGTCCCTTCGCCCAGGTTCTGGAATACGTGGGGGTTGCCGGTGTAGCGACTCTTGCCAATCCAGTTGACCCCTTCACCACCCATCTGGATCAAGGATTCGGTGTTGCGCCCCATCCAGGACGCCATGAAGTGGCAGCCGATGCCGGCCAGTGCCTTGCTGCCTTCCGGCACTTTGGTGGACGTGTTGTGGGGGCAGCCGGAACAGAAATAGGGCAGACGTCTGACGCCGCCCGGATCCTGTGCGTTGGTCATGGTATTGATGATTGCCAGCTGCGCACTGAAGTCGGTACCGAAGAACCTGCCCAGGCGTGCGGCCAGGAAGCCTGCAACCAGCTTCGGGCTGAGCTCGCCCACATACGGCATCAACGGCCGGCCCAATTCGTCCTGTTTGCCGGTAATCAGAACCTCACCTGGCCGGTCCGGCTCAGACATGTATTCCTTGATCTGGCTTTCGATGATGCCGCGTTTTTCTTCGATCACCAGCACCTCTTCCTTGCCGTGAACGAAGTTCAGAATTCCGCGGCGCTCCAATGGCCACACCATGCCGACCTTGTAGATATCCAGGCCCATTTCCCGGGCATCGTCTTCGCTGATACCCAGAAGGTCCAGGGCTTCCAGCAAGTCCAGATGGCCCTTGCCGGTGGTGACAATACCGAAACGCGCCTGTGAGTTGTTGTACAGGCAGCGGTCGATGGGGTTGGCTCGGGCAAATGCCTGGACGGCGGCCAGCTTGTGCTCAATGCGGGTTTCCAACTGGGGGCCGGGCAGGTCCGGCCAGCGGTAATGAAGGCCGCCCTCCGGTGCCGTGAAATCGTCCGGGGTTACATACTCCGGCAGGGGCGGGAGATCGACCGACGCGGCGCTTTCCACCGTCTCGGATATGGCTTTGAAACCAACCCAGCAGCCGCTGTAACGGGACAGGGCATACCCCCAGAGGCCAAACTCCATGTACTCCGCGATGTTGGCCGGATTAATCGTGGGCATGAAAAAGCTCATGAACGCCACATCGGACTGGTGAGGCATGGAGGATGATACGCACCCGTGGTCGTCGCCGGCGACTACGAGAACTCCGCCATGAGGGGAGCTGCCATAAGTGGTGCCATGCTTGAGGGCATCACCGGCGCGGTCTACGCCGGGGCCTTTGCCATACCAGAGGCCGAATACGCCATCTACTTGCTTGTCGTCATCGGTTTCCACTTGCTGGGTGCCCAGCATGATGGTTGCCGCCAGGTCTTCGTTGATTGCCGGTACGAAGTCGATGCTGTTGTCGTCCAGCATTGTCTTGGCCTGCCACAGCGCCTGGTCGTAAGCGCCGAGCGGCGAGCCCCGGTAGCCGCTGACCATGCCGGCGGTGTTCAGGCCCTGTTTGCGATCCAGGGCAGCCTGCATCAGGGGAATGCGGACCAATGCCTGTGTTCCGGTCAGAAATACCCGGCCAGATTCCCGCAGGTAGCGGTCTTCAAGTTTGTAATTGTCGAGTTCGGGGGTATCGGCGGACATGGTGTCCTCCTTTTTGTCGATTTTATAACCAAAAGTTTAGAGGGAAGTCGGCAAAAGGTGCTTGCTTATTGGGTGACGGTTAGAGGTGTTTGCGAAAGATTGTTTGATAAAAGACAATACAAAGAAAGAACCTTTGATAATAATCAGGTGTTACTAAATGAAACAGGTGGAGCTGGACAAACTGGACCGGCGGATTCTTTCGGCCCTGCAACAGGATGGGCGTATCAGTAATCAGCAGCTGGCGGAACAGGTCGGGTTGTCGCCGGCGGCGTGCTGGCGGCGGGTACGAAGCCTTGAGGAAGACGGGGTCATTCAGGGGTACAGTGCCCGTGTGGACCCGGAGCGCATCGGCCAGGGGTTATGTGTTCTGGTCAACCTGTCACTGCAGAGGCACAACATTGACAGCACGGCCGAGATTGAACGGCAGGTCAGCAGTTACCCGGAGGTACTTCAGTGTTTTGCGGTTACGGGAAACGCAGATTTCGTGTTGCGGGTCATTGTGCCGGACATGGCCAGTTATGACCGGTTTCTGAACGAAAAGATCTTCACTTTGCAGGGGATTGCCCAGGTGAATTCGAACTTTGCGTTGCGGGAGATAAAGAACACCGAGATCATACCGGTGGAAGGATTGGAGTGAGGCTGCAGAAATAAAAAAAGGCAGCCGAAGCTGCCTTTTTGCGGTTATTGCTTAATCCGTTAAGGATTAAAGAGCAACAACGTTCTCCGCCTGAGGACCTTTCTGGCCCTGAGTCACGGTGAACTCGACTTCTTGGCCTTCGGCCAGAGTCTTGAAACCACCGCCTTGAATGGCGCTGTAGTGAACAAATACGTCCGGGCCGCCTTCACGAGTGATAAAACCAAAACCTTTTGCTTCGTTGAAGAACTTAACGTTGCCGGTAACTGTAGACATAATATAACTTTCCTGAAATCAATCTTTTAATGTGCCGTCAGACTATCGTCGTGATAACTGATCAGCGGTATGCGGGAAACAAAAAACTTGCGGGATCAAAAACAGGACGGGCTACTAGTTACAACTCAGAGACGTCTTATTCATGAAATGCTTTGCTAAATCTTTCCAACGAGAGTGACTGTACCCCAGAAAGTTGAAAATGCAAAGGGATTTCTTATAAGCAGAAACCCGTGCTGGCAGTTTCTGAAGGTATGCGTACAGATGACATGCATTGTAGGCTTGGCCTATACCGGCCAGCCTGAGCTCATCCACTGCCTTCCTGTGCAGCAAAAGGGGCATGTTCGTTTTTATTGTAAATGTACCGTTACTTTAGAGAGATCCGGTTCTTTACGCAAAGTATGCAGCCGGGGGTGACGGACATGGCCTGGTCGGGATAGCGGCGTTCGCCTTGAACACGTTTCAAGGGCAATCGGATCAAGGCGACGTTACGTTGACAAGATTCGCGCCTTTGTCCAGCCGGTAGGTCTCGAAATCTCTGGCGAGGTAAAGGTTGCCGCGGTAGATCCCTCTTGCTTCCGACTCCACTTCGCCTATATGTGGATAGGCATTGGGGTTGAACTGATAGCGTGAGCTGAAATGAGTGAGCACCAGGTTTGGCACCTGCATGGATTCGGCAAAGCGCGCCACGTTTGCGGCTGAGCTGTGTTGGGGCCAGGGGCCGACGCGGTCTGCGATTTCCTGCGTGTAGGTGGCCTCGTGTATCAGCACCTGAGCATCCTTGCAGGCTTCTTCAAGCAGCTCCGGCTTGTCGTTGTCGCCGCCAATCACCAGTTTGCGGGGTGAGCGGGTGATGGTTGTGTAGTCATCGCTGCGTAGCAGGGTTCCATTTTCAAGGACCACATCGACCCCCTGTTGCAGTTTGCCCCATGCCGGGCCCGCCTCTATTCCATCGGCGAGAAGTTTATCCTGGCGCAACTGGCGCTCAAGATTTGTCTCTTCAAATGAAAACGCCCGGCACGACACTCGGTGGGACAGGGCGGTTGCGGTTACCTTGAATGCGTTGTCCTCCCAGGCGAAATCTTCAGCTTCTGAATCGATAAACTTCAGTTCGAAGCTCAGGCTGGAGTCAGTGTTACCGAGTGCAGCCTCGACGAACGTTCGTACCGGTCTTGGTGCAATAAGGAATAGCGGCTCGCTGCGGCCATTCATGGAGGCACTGGTTAAAAGCCCGGGCAGCCCGAAGGTGTGGTCACCGTGAACATGGGTAATAAATATCGCCTGTAACTGCATCACCGAGTATCGCGTGCGCAGCAGCTGTTGCTGAGTGCCCTCGCCGCAGTCAATCAGGTACCAGTGTTTGGGTTTGCCATGCTGCAAAGCCAGGCCGGTGACGTTCCTGGCTTTGGTGGGTGTGCCAGCAGATGTGCCCAGAAAGGTGAGTTCCATAACGGTCTCGTTTTGCCTGAATTGTTCCGTTTCCTCTTTTATCATATCTTGCGGCCCGGTAATGCCTGCTATCTTAAGGCAAAGTGAAACCGATCAGTGGAGCAGAGTATGTGGGAGTTGATTGAGTCCGGGTTGCGAGCATGGCTATACCCCGGCCTGTCCGCATTGCTCTCTGTGGTGCTGACCTACTTCGTTTTCCGTCTGGCCCTGGGTACGGTCCGTCGGCTAACCCGTCGCAAAGCAATTCCCCGGCTGTTTCTCGATGCCTCGGCCCGGGCTCTTGGCGTTTTTATTTGTTTGCTGGTGCTGAACGGGGTGCTGGAGGCAGCGCCGCCCAGTCTGCCGTTCCTCCGGGAGCTCCAGCACACTGCGACATTGCTTCTGATTTTGTCCGTTACCTGGGCTGCAGTCCGCTGTACCTCGGCAATCGGCGAGGTTATTGTCACCCTCAACCCCGTTCTGGAGGGCGAGTGGAAGCGCGCCCGCAAAGTGGAAACCCAGACCCGTTTCCTGGTCCGCGGGCTGAATATTCTGATCGTGATACTCGGTCTTGGTTCTGCCCTGATGACTTTCGAATCGGTCCGCCATGTGGGCGGTAGTCTGTTGGCTTCAGCGGGTGTCGGCGGCATTATTCTGGGCTTTGCGGCAAGGCCGGTGCTGGGTAACCTCCTGGCCGGTATGCAAATTGCTCTTACCCAACCGTTCCGGATTGATGACGTTCTGCATGTGCAGGGCGAGTGGTGCTGGGTAGAAGAGGTCACCGCCACCTATGTAGTGCTCAGGGTCTGGGATCTCCGCCGTTTAATTGTGCCGCTGCAGTGGTTTATCGAGAATCCGTTCCAGAACTGGTCCAGAAATAACGCAGACCTGTTGGGGACAGTGTTTATCCGCTTGGACTACGCCATGCCGATTCAACCTCTTCGAGACGAGTTTGCGAGACTTCTACGGCAGTCAACCCAGTGGGACGGCAAGACCGAAACGGTTCAGGTCACGGATTCGGATGACCGTACCATTCAGGTCCGTTTTCTGATGAGTGCGCCGGACTCCAGTCTGGCCTGGGATCTCCGTTGCGCCATCAGGGAAGGCCTGATCAGTTTTTTACAGGAGCATTATCCGGATTATCTGCCACGAATTCGCGCCCGGTTGGTGGATGGGAACGAAGCCGACGAGTTGTTGGCTCCGTCACAGTGATGGGGGCTGCAAGCCGAAAGTGCGACTTTCGATTTGATGGTGCTGGATTGTCGGCTGGCAATCGCTTTATAGTTCCTCAATGAAACAGACACTGCCGGTTTCGGCTGATGAATTTATTGATCTTTTACTGGATGCTGTCTGTCTTGTGGACCGCGATAGCCGGTTTTTGTTTGTCAGCGAGGCTGGTGAGCGCATTTTTGGCTATCGTCCTGACGAAATGGTGGGGCGTTTCGTTCTTGAGTTTGTTCACCCGGACGACCGGGACAAAACAGTTGGGGCCATAGGCGAACTTCTGAGTGGCGAGGAAAAGCCCCTCTTCGAGAACCGCTACCTGAGAAAGGACGGTGCGGTCGCTCATATTATGTGGTCTGCCCGCTGGTCCGAGAAAGATCAGGTGCGGGTTGCCGTCGCGCGGGATATTACCCAGCAGAAACACGCGGAATCTCTACAGAAAGATTTGTATGCGCGGCTTGAGTATATGGCCCACCATGATCCGCTAACCAACGTGCCGAATCGGGCGCTGCTGCTTGATCGTTTCGGAATTGCGCTGGCCAGAGCTCAACGCGCCACCACCCGGCTGGCTGTTCTGTATCTTGATCTGAACAACTTCAAACAGATTAACGACAGCTATGGGCATGCTGTAGGCGATGAACTGCTGATCCGGGTTGCCAAGCGCTTGCAGAGGTGTGTCAGAGAATCCGATACCGTGAGCCGAGTGGGTGGCGATGAATTTGTGGTGGTGGTTGATGGAACCGTCACTGGTGATGATGTTGACGCCGTTAGGCAAAAAATCGTTTTGAGCCTGGCTCGGCCTTTCAAGCTGGATGGTGGGATAACACTGACTTGCAGCCCGAGTATTGGTGTTGCCGTCTACCCGGACGATGGTGTGGATTATGAAACTCTCATCCATCACGCTGATAGCAGTATGTATGTATCCAAGCGCGAGCGCACCGGGTTGACCCGGTGAGCGGTATCGCCGGATTGCAGTGCCCTTTCGGATCCGGCGCTGTTTGTCCCCTGCTTTCCAGAAACAAGAAATGATCAAAGGAGCTTTGTCTTGTCTAACCTGCCAACCTATGAAAGCTTTTCGGTAGAAATCACGGACTTTATTGCCCACGTCCAGTTCAACCGCCCGGACGCGCTGAATACCATGAACAAGGCATTCTGGCTGGAACTGCCGAAGTGCATGCAGGACATTGAAGCCAATACAGACGCTCGGGTTATCGTGATTTCCAGCACGGGCAAGCACTTTTCGGCCGGCATGGATCTGGGCGTTTTTAGCGATCCGAAAGCGGTTCCCATGAGTGGCGATCACGGTCGTATGGCTGAAAATCTCCGCCGTGTGGTGCTGCAGTTGCAGGATACTCTGACTTCGCTTGAAAAGATTCGCCTGCCGGTTCTCGCGGCGATCCACGGCGGCTGTATCGGTGGGGCTCTGGACCTGGTGTGTGCTGCAGACAGCCGTTACTGCACCGAAGACGCCTATTTCACCATCAAGGAGACCGAGCTGGGCATGACGGCGGATGTCGGCACTTTGCAGCGTCTGCCCAAGCTGATGCCGCAGGGAGTGGTTCGGGAACTGGCGTACACTGGCCGCAAGTTTTCCGCGCAGGAAGCTCGGCGTCTTGGCTTTGTGAATGACGTCTATGAGAGCCAGGAGGCGATGCTGGCGGCTGTGATGGGTATTGCGGGCCAGATTGCCGCTAATTCGCCGCTGGCGGTAACCGGCTGCAAGGAGATGCTGAATTACAGCCGGGACCACTCGGTGGAAGACAGCCTGAGGTATATGGCGACCTGGCAGGCAGGGATGTTCCGCCCCGGTGATATGATGAAATCCTTTCAGGCGAAGGCCCAGAAGAAAACTCCCGAGTACGACAACCTGTTTCCGGTGAAAGGACTGTTCGAGTCGTAAATGGCTGCTGGCGGATCCCGTTCCGGCATTTCCTCCCTTGCTGCCCTGTTGTTCCAGGGCGGCATCGGTGTGGTGGCGCTGGTTGCCATTGCTCTGTTCGAAATTCCGGTTCTTAACAGCGGCATGCCCTTTGGGCAGGCGTTCGCCTACGGATGCCTGGGAGCATTTGGGACTTATGGGTTGCTGCTTCTTCTGTCACGTATTCCGGGCGTTTTTCCCAGTGACCTTGAACGGCAGATGCGAGGGTTGCACCGGTTCGCGTCCAGTTTTGGCTGGCCGGTTCTGGTGGCGTTATCCATCTTTGCCGGTGTTGGTGAGGAGCTCCTTTTCCGCGGCGCTGTTCAAGGCTGGCTGACTGGCATAACTGGTGAACTGGCCGCTATTGCTCTCTCCTCTGTGATTTTCGGCATGGCCCACTACATTTCCTTCGCCTACTTTCTGGTAGCAACAGGCCTGGGTCTTATACTGGGCTCAGCCTATGCATTTTCCGACAGTATCGCTCTGGTCATGATCTGGCACGCGGTGTACGACATTGTCGCGCTTTTCTGCCTGATTCGGTTTCCTCACTGGTTTGGTGTCCGACCTCCGGGTCAATCGTGATCAAGGTCTTCTCTTGATGCGCTTTTCCGTGCTTCGAAACTGGCCAGTTCCACATTAATGGCATTGGTTGATATCTGGATTTCGTACAGAGAGAAAAGCAGTGACAACGAAAGCAGCACCAGACTGGCTCCGAACGCAATAATGCCGGGCAATGCCGCTCCCAGGAACAGCAGGAACATGGATACGGTGCACACAAAGAAGCTCATAACGCCAAAAGCCTGCATGCGTTTTGTCAGCACGATGCGTTTGCGGAGCATGCTGATCTGGCGGGCGATCAGTGCATGGTCTTCTTCGGTATCCATCTGCCGGAGCTGCCGGATAAGCTGTGCCAGAACCAGGAACCGGTTGGTGTAAGCCAGCAGCAGTAATGAAATGGCCGGAAAAAGTAGGGCAGGGGTTGTCAGATCCAAAGTCGGGTCCTTGTCTTAAGTAATGGGAGAAACGCTGAAGAGCCACTGTTGTGCCCAAGCTCCCTTGTTCAGGTAAACGTGTTTGCAGAGGTCAGTGTCTGGGTCATTCGATCCATAATGCCCCCGCCATGGCGCCAGAAGTGCCAGTATAGCTGGACTTGCAGAGACTGCCCTGGCGCAATGCTGACTAGGTTGCCGGTGTCCATTTCTTGGCGAGCCTGCAGTTCGGGGATCATGCCATACCCCATGCCCGCTAGCGCCAGTTTTACAAAACCTTCCGAGGAAGGGCATAGGTGGTAGGGGACACTTCCATGGTAGCCGCATTGGGCCAGGAATCGATGCTGCAACTGGTCGTGCGGCCCGAATACGATAGCGGGTGCCGTTTCCAAGCTGCTTTCATTAAATCCATCGGGAAAATAGCGGTGGACATAGTCCGGCGTTGCCAGCGGCAGATACGTCATACTGCCCAGAGGGACGCAACGGGCCCCCGCAACAGGGTGAGGGCTGCTACAAAGGCACGCGGCCACATCGCCCTCTCGCATACGTCGCAGGCCAATGTCCTGATCTTCGATAACCATATCCAGTAACAGCGATTCGTCCCGGCAAAAACGGCTGATCGTATCCGCCCACCACGTGGCCAGGCTGTCGGCGTTAAGCGCAATCCGGAGCCGTGCGGCCGGCTCTGAAAGCGCGGGAATAGACTGAGACAAGTCCCGTTCCAACAGCTGAACCTGCTGAACATGGTTCAGAAGCCTCTGGCCTGCCAGCGTTGCTTTAATGGTAGGGCTCCGGACCAGCACTGGCTGGCCCAGCCTGATTTCCAGCGTCCGTATCCTCTGGGAAACGGCCGACTGGGTCAGGCCCAGCGCAACTCCCGCCCGTTCAAATCCACCACACTCGATAACGGTGGCCAGCGCTTCAAGTAGTTTGTAATCAAGCATTAGGAAAACTTATGTAGCATTACGAGTATGAATTTCAAGTATAGCCGGAAATCGATATGCTGCCCTCATCAAATCGGGAGGTTTCATCGTGCTGGAAAGTTATCTGACAGGTCTGGTTGTCTGCGGCGGTATCATTGTGGCGATTGGCGCCCAGAATGCCTACATACTGAGCCAGGCCATTCGTCGCGAACATCACTGGTGGTCAGCGGGCCTCTGTATGGTGGCGGATATTACCCTGTTCACTCTCGGGATGTTCGGCGTAAGTGCGGCCTTGATGGCGATACCGGAGGCGCTGGATATCCTGCGCTGGCTGGGTGTTGTCTTCCTGGGGTGGCTGGCGGTTCAGGCGTTCGTCCGGGCCAGTCGGGGCAGGGCGGCCCTTGAGGCCGGTGAAATCACCAAACGTAGTCTCAAGGGGGTGTTGTTTACCACCCTGGCGGTAACACTGCTGAACCCGCAAGTGTATCTGGATACGCTGTTACTCATTCCTGCGGTTGGTGCGCAGCAGGAAAACGCCACCACGTTTGTGGCCGGTGCCAGCAGTGCGTCTGTCCTCTGGTTCGGGTTGGTTGCCTGGGGTGGCTCGGCACTGGCACCCATCCTCTCACGCCCGCTTGCCTGGCGAATCATTGATGGCGTGATTGGCCTCATGATGACCGCCATAGCACTTCAGTTAGCCATTGGCGGATTGTGATTACGATGGTCCGGAAGGCACATGTCTACTCAAAGCGCCGGGCCTCGGTAAGCCGGTCTCTCCAGTAGTACCCATTCAGTTCTGAAAGCGTCACGCCCACAGAGCTGGAAGCATGGATAAACCTGTCGTCGCCCATGTAGATACCCGCATGCTGTTCCTTGTCCTGGATTCGGAAAAACACCAGATCGCCGGGTTCCACGCTGGCCGGCGGGATGGCCCTGCCATCTTTCAGCATCTGGGAAGTGGTGCGGGGCAGCTGCTTGCCAAGGCCTTCACGGTAGGCCGTCATAATGAACCCCGAGCAGTCGAATCCTTGTGCCGATGTGCCGCCATATTCATAAGGCGCGCCTTCATAGCGCTCAAAAACCCGCCACAGCCGCTCTGCCGTTTCTGATGATGGTGATGAGTCAACCGCCGAAAACCGGGTGTCACTTCCAGTTTGCAGGTTCGTGGTGCTGGCACAGCCGCCGAGAGCCAGAGCCAGAGCCAGCACTGTTAGTAAGAGAAACTGTTTGAGCAATGCTGCCATACTGGAACTCCGGGAAGTTGGTCCTGTATAAACTCTATTACTGAATGGACGAGATGTCAGGTTACAGCTTGTGTGACTTTGGCAATGGCTGATTACGGAGCAACCTGGAGAGCTCAATGGCAAGCAAGATCCGCCGGCTGTTAGCCTGGTCTGGAGTCATTCTGCTGACACTGCTGGTGGCAAGCGGCCTCTATGCCAGGAGCGTCTGGCAGGAGTGGAAGATGCAGCAGGCTATCCAGCAGTTTGACTGGCAGGACGTCAGTCTGTCGCTGGGAGGTATCCATGCAAAGGCCTTTTCATTGGTCCGGTCTGACGGTGCGCAGAAATTGTCTGTTCGCGGTGAGGGCTTTTCCCTGGGTTGGAGCTTACAGAATCTGGTGCTTTCCAATGCCCGGATAGAGCGACTCCAGGTTGACCTTTCCTCCTGGCCGGCTGCGCAGACGGCAACGGATGCGAGCCATGGCTTGGCTCTGCCGCAGCTGCCCGACTGGCTTCCGAGCCATATTGATATCAGGAACTTAAGTGCCAACTTGCCGGGTGATATTCAGGCCTATGGCCATCTGGCACTCAGTCTGGCTCCAGGTCCCGAGCAGTGGCGATTTGAAACCGATGGGATGTGGGTTGAGGCCCCTTTGCCAGACACTGGCCGTGCAGGATGGGCTTTCCAGGGTGTCAGCATGAAGCTGGGATTTTCCGGCTCGGGCGGAACCGATGGGCTTGCGCTGAATGTACTCCCGGATTCAGTGCTTCGGGCTAATCGTCTGCAAGGTGCCGATGCCGGAGAGGAGGTTTGGCTGGAGAAGCTGACAGCCGCCGCGGATTCACTCCACCTTGAGGCAGCTTATGATCTGACAGATCGCAGCCTGCAGGCACTGGCGATTTCAGGCCCTCTGATGCTGGCGGCGGGGACGTTACATCATCCTGATCTGCAGCCTCAACCCTGGAGCTTCAAGGGGAGGGTGGAGGCGGGACTAAGCCGGGTCGATCTGACCGGGGTGGTGACCGGCGAGGCGGGTGTCCGATCGGATGTGTCGGTTCGCTGGCCGCTGGATGGTGTGCCTGCTGTTTCCGCAGCACTGGAGATGGCTGGCACCAGAGCTGGCAAGGCGTTTGCCGAAACATTGACTCGGTGGCCTACTGGTCTTGAGATCAGCGAGGGGCAGTTAAACATACAGGCAGATCTGCGTTTGAGCGGGTCGACACCTGTGGTTGAGGCGAAAATCGGTGCGAAAGGCATGTCCGGCATCCTGGATCGAATGGCGTGGACCGGGCTGAATGGCGAGCTGGATGTAGAGTACGACAAAAAAGCGGTTGTCCGGACATCGGATCTTAGGCTGGAACAACTGAATCCCGGCATCGCCCTTGGCCCTCTCACCGCCAGTGGCCGATACGAAGCACCTCGTGACAGGCCCTTGGCGGGAACGTTGTCGCTGATCAAGGGGCAGGCGGGATTTCTCGGAGGGGAAGTTCGGGTGAAGCCTGGAGAGTGGGCAATGACCGAGTTGCCCGCCCGGGTGCCGGTTTGGCTCAATAACGTTCAGGTTGATCGGTTGATGGAGGTTTATCCGGCCGAGGGCCTGAGCGGCAGTGGAACCCTGGAAGGTGAGATCCCATTGCTGGTCAGTGATGACGGTATACAGGTTGCCGGCGGCGTGGTCAGGGCAGTGTCGCCAGGCGGCACGCTCAGACTTCCGGCGGACCGTTTGCGTGCGTTAGCGCAGAACAACGACACCATGAATCTGGTGGTTCGTGCCCTTCAAAACTTTAACTATGAGCTGCTGCGCAGCACGATAGACTATGATCAGGATGGAACGTTGAGTCTGGGGCTTCGGTTGGAGGGTAGTAACCCCGAGGTTCGGGATGGCTACCCGATCGTAGTGAACCTGAATCTCCAGGAGGACATACCGGCATTACTGACCAGTCTGCAGCTGAGCGGGCGGGTGAAT
The DNA here is from genome assembly GCF_001854125.1 of Marinobacter salinus. Classification (NCBI taxonomy): domain Bacteria; kingdom Pseudomonadati; phylum Pseudomonadota; class Gammaproteobacteria; order Pseudomonadales; family Marinobacteraceae; genus Marinobacter; species Marinobacter salinus. The sequence goes on along the minus strand of NZ_CP017715.1, from coordinate 2,134,377 downwards.
GAAGCGGTAACGGAAAAAGTCCGGAATCTGATGAAAGAGCGTGAGGCCGGCAAGGCCGGGAAATAGTGCCCGCAATGTTACCGGCGCAATCGAACAGGAGTAAGTCACATGAGAGAAGACAGACGGGGGCTTGATGCAGCCGGCTTGATTCGAAAGCTTGCTGTTATTGCCGTTATTCCGGTTTTGGCCGCAGCCTGCACGCCGACTGTGCAAATGGCGGCTCCAAAAGAACCCATCACCGTGAACCTGAACGTCAAGATTCAGCATGAAATCTACGTGAAGGTGGATAAGGATGTGGACGAGCTATTCAGCGATAAGGGCCTGTTCTGATGGCCCCGGATAGATAATAGGGAGCAGATTATGAGATCAGTCACGAAATTCGGTGCTCTCCTGCTGGCACTGTGTCTCAGCATGCCAGCCCTGGCCATGAGTCTTGATGAGGCAAAGAAACAGCTGGATTCCGCCAAACAGCAGGGCCTGGTTGGTGAGACACCCTCGGGCTATCTGGCCGTGGTCAAAGCTGGCGATAAAGCCGGTGAAATTGTTGAAGCAATCAATGAGGCCCGCCGTCAGGAATACAGTCGCATTGCCAGTAAACACGGTATCCCTGTGGCGGAAGTCGAGGTGGTTGCCGGCAAGAAAGCCGTCGAAAAAACACCGGCTGGCCAGTTCGTTCGAGTCGGCGATAAGTGGATCAGGAAATAGATTCGGCACAGAACCAGCACTTCACACTTTGTTTATCAGGTCCGGCGTGTTGTGCCTCGGATTGTTTACCGCCGTTGATACCCGGAATTCCTGAAGTTGCCCGCCCGAAAGCCGGTGAGTGGCTGAACGAATGCTCTCCCGGTCCGTCAGGGCGGGATCCAGCCAGTGCTTGAGGCAGGATGGTTCCAGAACGACGGGCTGCCGGTCATGGACGTGTTTCAGTGACTCGCTGGCGGGCTCGGTAATAATAGCGCACGCTGTGGTCTCGTCACCCTCCCTTGGGGTCCAGAGCCCTGCGAAGAAGATGACGGGGTGCTTCTTCTCATCCACTGGCGCGACATAGTGGGGTTCCTTGCCCTGTTCGGCCTGTTTCCATTCGTACCAGCCGTTGGCGGGAATCAGACAGCGGTGGTGGGAGAACGCCTCGCGGAAATATTTTGACGTGGCCACACTTTCGGCCCGTGCATTGATGGGGGAAGGTGCCTTGTCACCCGCCCATACGGGGCGGAAACCCCAGTGGGAGTAGGCCAGTATGAGCGTGCCATTCATGGTCATCCGGATCATGGGGATGCCAATGCCAGGTGTTATGTTGTAATTTGGCTCGAAGTGGCCATCGACCTCCAGGCCTTCCGGGAAGTAGTCAAGGATGAGCGTTTCTGGAGGTGTGTAGAAGGTGAATCGTCCGCACATGGGTGTCTGCCGTGTTGTCGAAGCCTGATGGCTCAGGATTTGTTACCCTTGTAGCATGCTGAAATTATCAAATGCTGTTGAACTTGCCGACTGGGAACTGGAAATCACCCAGATTCGTGCTCAGGGCGCTGGTGGCCAGAACGTCAATAAGGTCGCCTCTGCCGTCCATCTGCGATTCGATATTCTGAACTCCAGCCTGCCGCCGTTTTATAAGGAACGGCTGATGTCGCTCAATGATCAGCGCATCAGTAAGGAAGGCGTCATCATTATCAAAGCACAATCTTTTCGGACTTTGGAGCTGAATAAGGAAGATGCCCTCGAACGCCTGAAGGAGCTGATACAGGAAGCGGTGAAACCGCAGAAAGCCCGTCGCCCGACAAAACCAACCCGCTCGTCACAGCGTAAGCGGGTTGATCGTAAAACCAAGAAGGGTAAAACCAAGGCGCTTCGGGGCAAGGTTCAGGTCTGAACCGCCTGCTCTTCTTTGCTCGTTGATTCAACCTTCTCCAAAAACGATTTTATGTCCTGAAAAGCTTCCTCAGCCTCTGGAAGCAGCGGGACGAAGATTTGCCAGACGTGCACCATCCCCGGCCATGTATGCAGCTCCACCGGCGAGCCCTCGGCTTGTGCCTTGGCGGCATAGCGACGCGCATTATCCAGCAGCATCTCAGAATCACTGGCTTGAATAAGTGTTGGCGGCAGGTTCCGCAGGTCGCCCCTGAGTGGCGAGGCTACGGCACTGGCGGGGGAAACCCGGAAGGCCGCGAATGTAGCCCACCAGATAATGGGCAGGGGGATTTTGGAGAGCCCGCCGAACACCGGGCCGAGAAGGGGATCGGTTGAAATGTTGTTCCGATTGCTGGGCGCGGTCAGAGTCAGGTCTGTTGAGGGCGAAAAGGCAACTGCGGCGTCCGCCTGGCGTAAACCACTGCTTCGGATCCAGGCAAGCAGCCCCAGAGTGTGACTGCCACCGGCCGAATCTCCTGCTACGACCATGAAATCGGCGTGTTCCGGCCCGCCAGGACCGTTTTCGAGCAGCCAGGCATAGGCTTTCCGGCAGTCCCGGACACCATCCATGTAACGGTGTTCGGGCATCAGCCGGTAATCGACGGCAAACACAGCGGCGTTGGCAATATGGGAAAAACGGTCGGTTACCGCCCGGTGGCTTCGGGGACTGCCCGCAGCCCATGCGCCTCCGTGAATGTAAAGGACTCGCCGCCGGGTATCCGCACCAGGCGCAATGACCCACTCGCCCCTCGGAGTTTCGTTGTAACGAAATACCGATGAAAGCGCCAGGCCTTCGCTCAATCGGTCCATATGGCGGCGAAGTGCCATGAGACGGGCTTTGCCTTTCAGTCCCCGGGAACTCTCTCCAAGTTCCCGGATTCGCCCCAGAACCTCCGTGTTGGCGTCGCTGGGTGAGCCGTCCCGAACACGGTATTCCTCGCGATCAAGGTGTGACAGGTCTTCCAGGCGGAACACCATAAGTGTGACGGCGATGATCAATAAAACAATGGCTAGAAGAATCCAGAGCATGGGCTGTCCGTATCAGAGTGGCCCCGGCACGTGGGGCGAACTATGCTTCAGATAATACCTGTTGATAACGACGGGTACTGCCCTCAAAGATCACAGAAGGAGCAGGGCGATGCAAATTGCATATCGGGCCCGTGATATTACAGAGGCCCATATTGTGGCCGGACTGCTCGGTGCCAATGGTATTGAGGCCCATGTGGGCGGTCACTACCTTCAGGGCGCTCTGGGCGAGATCGGTGCGGCTGGTTTTACCAATGTCCATGTGGAAGATGAAGATCTTTACCGGGCGAGGGAACTGGTGCGCGAATACGAGGCGGGTGGTGCTTCGGTGGCTGCGTCCGACGATGATGAGGATAAGCCCGACTTCTACGCTCGCTGGTTTCTGCTGGCACTGGCCATTGTCGCCGTTCTGCTGCTGAACCTTTACTGAACCCGCCAGGCTCAGGCTGACTGGGTATCGGGTTTGCTGAAGATTGATTGATCGGCTGCATCCAAGTAGCCGTAATCCTTTGCACATTTAACGGTATTGGAGATAAACATCATGGCAGATCAGCCGGTTATGCTTATTACAGGCGCGTCATCCGGAATTGGTGCGGCGACGGCTCGGGCGGCAGCCAATCAGGGTTACCGTCTGGTGCTTGCGGCGCGCTCTGAAGACAAGCTCAAGGGGCTGCAACAGGAGCTGGGTGGTGAGGCAAAAGTGCTGACTGTCCAGTGTGATGTTCAGAGCGGGGACGACCAGAAAGCGATGGTCGATCAGGCTCTGAAAGCCTTTGGCCATATAGATGTGGTGTTTGCCAACGCCGGGCGAGGTGGTGAGCCGGGCGGTTTCAGCAAGGCGGACCCGGACGTTTGGAAGGATATGATCCTGACCAACATCTACGGCGTGGGCCTGACCGTTCAGCATTGTCTGCCTGCACTGCGGGAGAGCAAGGGGCAGTTGCTGCTCACCGGCTCCGCAGCTGGCCGGGTCACTATTCCGGGGTCGATGTACAGTGCCACCAAGTGGGCTGTGTCTGCGATTGGCTATGGAGTGCGAGAAGAGCTTCGCGGATCGGGAATCCGGGTGACGCTGATCGAGCCGGGCATGGTGGACACTCCTTTCTTCGACGAGCGTCCGGCGCACGCGTTGAAGCCGGAGGACATTGCAGAAGCTGTGATGTATGCCGTTTCTCAGCCAGCCCATGTCGATGTGAACGAAATTCTGGTTCGGCCAACACCGGCTGTTGATTAATGGATGTTGGTTTTGATGCAGAGCACGTCGGTTAAGGAGAAAGTTTTGAGTCAATCTGAACGCGTTGCTCTGGTGACCGGTGGAGCAAAAGGTATCGGCCGGGGCATCGTGCTTTATCTTGCCAATGAGGGCTGGAACGTGGCCTTCTGCGACCGGGATGAAGCTGTCGGTGAGCAGCTGGCGAAGACCGGGGCCGGGGAACTCTGTTTCCTCCCGGGGGATGTTGCCAGTGAATCTGATGTTCAGCGTGTGGTTGACGAAACCGTGCAGTGGGGTGGTCGGCTTGATGCGGTGATTAACAACGCTGGCATTGCCGACCCGGAAACCGGACCTGTCGAGAGTCTGGGTCTGGAGCAATGGCAGCGGCGCCTGGACGTGAACCTGACAGGCCCGTTCCTTGTCACCAAACACAGTATTCCCCACCTGCGAAAAACAAACGGTGCCATCGTCAACATTGCGTCCACGCGCGCCATGCAATCTGAGCCAGACACCGAAGCCTATGCTGCCACCAAGGGCGGTGTGGTGGCCTTGACCCATGCCCTGGCTGTGAGCCTCGGGCCCGAGATCCGGGTGAACTGTATCAGTCCCGGCTGGATTGATACCCGAGCATTTCAGGGCCGTTCAGATGAGGCGCCGCCTCTGTCCGAAACCGATCATCATCAGCATCCTGCGGGGCGTGTCGGCCAGCCGGAGGATATTGCTTCGCTGGTGGACTACCTGATTTCGCCAAAGGCATCGTTTATCACGGGTCAGAACTTTGTGGTAGACGGTGGGATGGTCCGGAAGATGATCTACGAGGAATAGGGCGATGCCACGAATATTCTTTGGTGTAGAGATACCGTCATCGCTGAAAAAGCCTCTTTTGCAGGTCAAGGCACCAATTGACGGCGCAAAATGGCAAAGCGCTAACCAGCTGCACCTGACGTTGCTGTTTCTGGGCCAAGTGAAACCGGAGCAGATTCCGGCCATTTGCAACGCCGCACGAAACCTGCCTGTGCCGGGGTTTGATCTGGCCATCGATGGGGTGGGGTGCTTCGGAAAACCGGAGTCGCCGCACAACATCTGGGCCGGTGTTACACCCCGTGAACCCCTGGTTTCCCTCCAGGAAACTTTGCAGCAGCGGCTCAAGCCCGAGGGTTTTCCGCTGGAGAAACGTCCCCTCAAGCCGCACGTCACGCTGGCCCGCTTTAAAAAACAGCGGGAGCCCATTGGAGAGCTGCTGGCAAACTACCTGCATCATCACTTCGGTCGGTTCCCGGTGCACGAATGTGTATTGTACGAAAGCACCCAGGGTGCCAGGGGCTCCGTTTACACTGTGCTTGAGCGGTTCCAGTTGCCGAGCTAGGGGCGAGGGGAGTGATCCCGGAGTCTTTTAGCGTTTGGCGCTACGCTGGCGCTGCTTTTTCGGTTTTTGCCGGGCTGCTGGCTTTGAGCCCGCCTTGCCGTGGGGTTTACCTGAGGGTTTGCCAGCTGGTTTGTTGGCTGCTCCGGGTTTGCGGGGTTTCCCTACCGTGCGTTTGCCGGGGGAGGCGCCTGAAGGCTTAGGTCGACGAACCTGTTTTTTCGTGCCGGGAGGGGCTTCCGACGAGGAATCCTTGATGGCATCGAACAGCACAGCGAGCTCCTTGCTGGTGAGATCCCGCCACTGGCCGACCGGCAAACCACCAAGGCTGATGTTCATGATCCGGATCCGCTCCAGCTTGGTCACTTCGTAGCCAAAATATTCGCACATTCTGCGAATCTGTCGGTTGAGGCCCTGAACCAGAATGATCCGGAAAACGAAGCGGGATTCCTGTTGTACCTTGCACTTTTTCGTTACTGTGCCCAGGATCGGCACGCCGTTAGCCATGCCCTGGATAAACTCTTTGGTGATGGGTTTGTCGACGGTAACCAGGTATTCCTTTTCATGATTGTTGCCGGCACGGAGGATTTTGTTCACCAGGTCGCCGTTGCTGGTCATGAAAATCAGGCCCTGGGAATCCTTGTCCAGGCGTCCCACAGGAAAAATTCGGTCACTGTGGCCCACAAAACGCTGAATGTTGTATTTCTCGGCAGGGTCCGTGGTGCTGACGATGCCGACAGGCTTGTTCACGGCAATAAACACCTGCTCGTCTTCTGCGCGAGGCTCGATAACCTGCCCGTTGACCTTCACGGTATCGCCGGGCATAACCTGATCACCCACGGTTGCCCGCTTGCCGTTGATGTACACGTTACCTTGTTCAATGTAGCGGTCAGCTTCCCGACGCGAGCAGAGTCCGCTTTCGCTGATGTACTTGTTGAGGCGCGTGGAGGCGTTGCTGGTCATTGGTTTTCCGGGCTAAGGGTCGGGTTTCGGGGCATGATAACAGGCTGAAAGAACCATGACAGCAGGGGCTGGTGCTTTGGGGATGTCTCTGCCATTCTTTGGTTGTTCCCGATAAATCCAACAATTTCAGGGGTTTCATGGAAAAAACACGCATTACCATTGTGGCAGTCACCAGCATTGTTCTGTTCTTTCTGGCCAACTACCTGTGCCGTTTCCTGCTCGGGTTTACCGGCGTGGGTGCCTCACTGCTGATTGCGGCGCTGATTGCAGCCTACATGGGGTTTTCTGTCGCCCGGGCACTGGAGCGGGTCCCCATGGCCGAAGAGCGGTCACGGGCGCTTTGGATCTATGGCGGATTTCTTGGGGCTCTGTTTGTAGCCTTCGGAGCCTGGGTGTTCCTGGATACCGGGTTTAATGCGGTGACGGCGTCTACCCTGCTTTTACATTATCTGCCGTATCCGGCCCTCGCCCATGTATTCCTGTCTGACCGGTCCGTCCGGATGTTCCTCAAGAAAAACAGGCAGCCCTGAGTGCCCGGGAGATGATTTTGGCAACGCTTACGTTGGAAGATGTTTCTGTTGGTGCTCTGAAGAAGGTGAATCTTTCCGTTAGCGAGGGCGAAATCGTTTGCGTATCGGGAGCTTCGGGCAGCGGCAAAAGTCGGTTGCTGAGAGCGGTCGCCGACCTTGATCCCCATGAAGGCAGAGTGGCGCTTGATGGCGAATCGCAGGATTCCATGCCGGGCCATGTCTGGCGTCGGCAGGTCATGATGGTGCCCGCAGACAGCCAGTGGTGGTTTGATGATGTCGGCTCACATTTTGGTGCGGATGCTGACCGGGAGGTTCCGGAGGCCCTGGGCTTCGGCCCGGATGTCATGAGCTGGACCGTGAGCCGCCTTTCCTCGGGGGAGCGGCAGCGTCTGGCTATCCTGCGTGGGTTATACCGGAATCCCCGGGTGTTGTTGCTGGATGAGCCGACGGCAAATCTTGATGACGAAATGACACAGAAGGTGGAAGGGTGGCTGGTCTCGGAAATCCGGGCGCGGAAGCTGGCCGTCATCTGGATTGCCCACGACAACAGCCAGATCCGGCGCATTGCGGGCAGGCACTACCGGATTGATGGTGACTCGCTGGAGCTACTCGATGGAAATCATTGATCTTGCCTGGTGGAAGCTGGCGCTGACCGCCGTGCTGGTTCTGGCCCTGGCGGGTGTGAGTCTGGCGGCCCGGCTCGGGATTGCCCGGAGCCTGCTCATTGCGGGCATGCGCACCGTGATCCAGTTGACGCTGATCGGTCTGGTCCTGGAAGCCCTGTTTGCATCCTCGGAGCTCTACTGGATAGCGTTGATGGCCACCGTGATGCTTCTGGTGGCCGGTCGGGAAGTTATGGCTCGTCAGCAGCGGCGACTGCGGGGCTTCTGGGCCTTCGGTATTGGCACCGGGGCTATGTTCCTGTCGTCATTCACTGTAACAGTGCTCACACTGACGGTGGTGATTGGCCCCACGCCCTGGTATGAACCCCAGTATGCCATTCCTTTGCTGGGCATGATGTTGGGTAACACCATGACCGGCGTGGCCCTTAGCCTGGACCGGCTGACCGAGTCTGTCTGGAGTCAGCGCGCCGTTATCGAGAACCGGCTGATGCTTGGAGAGCCCTGGCGCGATGCCCTGGAGGATATCAGGAGGCACGCCATGAGAAGTGGGATGATGCCTTCCATCAATGCCATGGCTGCTGCGGGTATCGTCAGCCTGCCCGGCATGATGACCGGGCAGATCCTTGCCGGCAGCCCGCCCGCGGTCGCTGTGAAATATCAGATCTTGGTGATGTTAACGATCACCGTTGGTACCGGTTTCGGCACACTGATTGCGGTTTCCTGGGGCAGTCGCCGGATGTTTGATGACCGGGAGAGGTTGCGGCTGGACCGGCTGATTCTGCAAAAAGGCCGGTGAGACTGCTTTGTTTTCGATGAAATGTTATATTATAACGATTGACCCATCCCGACCGGCCGCGAGTGCGACATGAAGCAACCTATTCCTACCAATCTGATCCTCGGTTTCCTTGGCGTCGGTAAAACCACCGCTATTCTCGATTTGCTGAAAAGCAAACCCGAGGATGAGGTCTGGGCCGTTCTGGTGAATGAATTTGGTGATGTCGGCATTGATGGCGCCATGCTGCAAACCGAAGGTACCTTCGTTAGGGAGGTACCGGGAGGATGCATGTGTTGCGTGGCGGGCTTGCCGATGCAGATTGGTCTGAATCAGCTGATTCACAAGTCAAAACCTGACCGGCTGATTATCGAGCCAACCGGGCTCGGGCATCCCTCGCAAATTCTCGAAACCCTGACAGGCGAGCATTACGCCGATGTGCTTGAACTGGGGCCGGTCATCACCCTGGTGGACCCCCGGAAACTGGAAGACCGACGTGTTTTGGAGAATGTTCAGTTCCGCGACCAGGTCGCCGCCGCCGATATCCTCGTGGCCAACAAGACCGATCTTTGCACGCCTGAACAACTGACCCGGTTTGAGAACTGGGCGAGAGACCTTCAGCCGGAAAAGCGAGCAGTGTTCCTGACTTGTCAGGGCCGGTTGAGACCTGAATGGCTCAGTGGCAACACCGCATTGCCAGAGGTTTCAACGCCTGAGGCGCACCATCACCATCACCATCGGGAACATGGGGTCGACGTCCCGGAATCTGTGGATGAGAATCCCTGGCAGATTGCTGAAAACGCGGGTCAGGGCTTTTTCAGCGTTGGCTGGCGTGTTCATCCCGATAAGGTTCTGGATGAGAATGTATTGCTCGCGATGGCCATGGACAGTCGGTTTGTGCGTTTCAAGGCTGTTGCGCATACCACGCAAGGATGGCGAGTGATAAACGCCGTCGATGGTGCTTTGTCAGTAACGGAAGCCGAAACCCGTGAACAGTCCCGCCTGGAAGTCATCAGCGGGGGCGCGCTGGATGCGCCCGAGCTGGACAGGCAGTTGCGTCAGGCTGTCCGGTAATCCCGGGTATGATGATGAAGCAGTCTTCAGATTGGGGGTGTGAGTGAGGGATTGCCCGGTGTGTGAGAAGGGGCAGATGTCCGATTTTGCCACGGTTAAGGCGCAGCGATACCTGCGGTGTCGGGTATGCGCAGCCACAGTGATGGATGAATCCTGCCGGTTGTCGGAATCACAGGAACGGGCGATTTACGAACACCATGAAAACGGGACCGATGATCCCGGCTATCGGCGGTTTCTGTCCAAACTGGCGGAGCCGCTGCTGGCAAAACTTCCGGCCGGGGCTACGGGCCTCGACTTTGGCTGTGGGCCGGGCCCGGCTCTGGCTGGCATGCTTGGTGACGCCGGTATGGCCATGAGCCTTTATGATCCCTTTTTTTATCCGGCCGCCGATGTATTGAACCGCCAGTATGACTTTGTGACCTGCACGGAAGTGCTGGAACATTTGCATCAACCTGCGGCGGTTTTCAGACAACTGGACAGTCTGCTCAAACCAGGAGGCTGGCTTGGCACAATGACCTGCCTCCAGACGGATGACGCCCGCTTTGCTAACTGGCATTACCGTCGGGACCCGACGCATGTGGTGTTTTACCGCGAACAGACACTATCGGCTATTGCCGCAAAGATGGGATGGGAGCTTACCGTTCCTGTGAAGGATGTGGCTTTGTTCCGGAAACTGCTGACGCCTGGTCAGTGACGGACACAGGGCATTCCGGAACACGGCAGTCTGAAGGCCTGGGTTTTAAGTGCGTTGATTCCAGGGACGCTTCAAAGCGTTTCGGTGCAAGGGCTGACGCACACTGTTGCGCTTTTTGTGCCTCATCAGCACAGCCCATCTGGTTCAGGGTGTAAGCGAGGTTGTTCCAGCCTTCCGCCGCGTCAGGAAACTCTTTGACCATGCGGGCAAAATCGTCTGCGGCTTGTCGCATATTGTTCCGCGCGAATGCAATGTTGCCTTGCCCAAGGATGGCCGCGGGCTGATCGGGCCAGCGTTGTTCTGCCGTCTCATAGGCTGTCATCGCCGCGTCAGTGCGTCCGGTGGTTTCAAGGTCGTTTGCTGAAGCCAGGAAATTCAGAGGGGTAGCGGTTGCCGGCAGCTGGTCTGGTGGCAGTATGACCACCGCCCAGTTTCCCGAACGGGCCCATGTGTTGGTGAACACTTCCACGCTGGTCTCATATCGTTCGCGGGTGCCGGTGTGCAGAATGACATTACGCTTTTGCGCATCAAAGCCGATCACCACGGCAAAATGCCACTGTGGCCACCAGTCGAACATGAGGTTCTGCATCACCAGGACAGGGTGTCCCTCATACACTTCCCGGAACAGGCTTTCCAGATCGCCATCCAGGCGGTAGACCAGCATTCCGTGTGCGCGTCCCGCAGCAACCATCTCTACCTGCAGTGAGCCTTCCCGTCCCGGAATATACACCAGCTCCTTAAGCACTTCGGGATCGGTGTTCAGCCCCTGGCTGTTTAGCATCATGGCCAGAGCGGCCGGACCACACTGGTAGCGCTCCTGAGGGTAAAACGGTATTTCCTCAAGCACAACACGCTGTTGCAGGGGCTGACTCTTATCGGTGGTTGCGGGCCATTGAGGTGCTGAGGCGCAGCCGGCCAGCAAGAGAACCAGCATCAGACTGGCAAGATGGCCGGCCGGCTTGAGTCGGGCTGAAAAGCGCACTTACCGGATGCAGTTTACGAACGGGAAAACGTTGGTCGCACAAAGCATATCGGTAATTATGAATACCAGCAGAAACAGCACAATGATGCCCACAACATCCTGGCCTGCAGGCGCTTCGGCCAGCTGTTGTTCGAAATCCGCCAGTTCCTGTGGTGTGAGATTCTGGATGCGGTCCTTTACCTGATCCTGGCTAACGCCCATCTCAACCAGTTTGTCCTGGACCTCCTGTTTATCAAGCATGCTTAACAATTGCTGGCGGTCCAGCTGAACCTGTTGTTCGCTGATCATTTCGCCGGTGCCCACCATGGCGGCAGATGCCGTTGAAGACCAGACGGATCCAACCGTCAGCATAATAGCCAGAAGGAAAGAGACGTTCTTCAGGTGCTTTCTGATACCGGACATTTCAGGCTCCCGTTATTCGTTATGTTCACATTACAGTAGAGCACAGTTATGTATATGTTCAATATACAAAATTGTCATCCCGATGTTTCAAAACGTGGAAAGCCCCGAGGCTTCCATGATGCGATAGCGCCAGTACCGGAGCCGGGATTCATCAGCCCAGGCTTCGTATGGCAGGCTCATCACCGGATCATTGTCTGGTCCCAACTGCCACTGCAGGTCAAAGAAACGGGCTGCTTTCTGAGCGACGGGAGAAGCTTCCGCAACGGAAATCCAGACATTCGTTTCCAGGTTCAGGTCATCCAGATTACGACGGGTAAAATTGGCAGAACCCAGCAAAATCCGGGTATTGCCCTTTTCCGGAGTCAGCGTCAGGAGCTTGCTATGGCATTGTTCTCCCCGGGTGTAACACCAGCGTACAGGAACGCCAGCTTTGTGAAGCTCCATGGCAACCTGCCGGTTTGGAATTCCGCTCTTGTCATGGCCGAACGCTTCGTTATTTGCATCCAGTAATACCCGAAGCTCGGCACCGCGGGCTTTGGCCGCGAGCAAAGCCTCCACGACTTTGCGATGGGACAGGTAAAACACGGCCAGGTCCAGCCTGTCGCCGGTTCCGGCTGACTGGATCATCGTAAGCGCAGCATCCCGTATTGCGGATTCCGTTAGCACCGCCACGAGGTCGCCGGGATTCCCGTTGGCGGGTTTCTTCTTTCCGTGGTGGTCAATTCGGGCGTCTATGATCGACGTGTCGGCACCGGACATTGCCAGAACTGCCCGCTCGCTTTTCAGTACGTCCATGACAGCCGGGCCCGCAAAGCTCAGCCCCAGGTTGCTGTGTCGGCTGCTGCCGTCGTGAGGGTTGGCGGATGTTACAACTGCACGTAATTCAGGCCCGTCATCGACCACCAGTAGTTTGCGGTGGTTGGCTTTGAAGTTTGGCAGGGCCAGGTAGCTTCGCAAGGTTACGGGGTGGTTGCCCAACGCGTTATCCAGCCAGCCTCCCCGCGGGTTGTTACCGAGCCACTGGCAACATGCCCGCCAGATTGCCGACCACGCAGGGTTGCTGTCCCTGAGCGGTGTCAGGCTGGTCTCTACGACTGTTATACCCGCCTTCCGAAGGGCTTCGAACCAGGGTGAGGCGGTGCCTCCATACATGGTATTGAGGGGGTCGGAGATGACGATGATCTTCAGGTCCGGCCTGGCTTTTTTGCGGGCAAGCAATGTGTCGGTAAGTTGTTCGGCGAGGGGCCGGTGTGCGACGCCTTCTGGCTTGGTGCTGTTGAAGAGAAACATGTCCAGCAGGACGAACCGCTCGGCCTGGCCAACCAGTCGGAATACCTCGTCGAAGATTTCATGATGCCGGGTTTCCGAGCCATCGGCGTGGTGTTGGGTGATGTCTGAAAGCAATACCGGGTCAATCAGAGGTGCAATCGGCCCGCGATAGCTGATGCCGGGCGGCAGCGACTTGTGCGTGTGGTACAACCCGATACCTGCCAGTGCGAGCAATGCCAGACTGATCAATAACTTCAATGTCATTACCGATGTTCCGTCATGCTTTTTTGATGGCTGGGGCTACCAACTATACGTGACCTCCCTCGCAGGTAAACAAACCCTTACAAAAAAACCGCCTTCGCCTGTATCGCGTCGCACTGGCTGTTTCTAAACTAGACAGATCAATCATTTAGAATAAAGCTGCCTGTGAATTCCATTTTTTCGGTCGTGTCTCGCCTCTTCAGCCTCAGGGTTCTGATCCTGCTGGCTGCAATCCTGTTCGCTATTGCAGGAGATCAACTCGGCTTTCTGAGCTGGGCTGACAGAGCTTTGTTCAGTGTCCTCGGGACCCCGGACACCGGTAGCTTTGCGGCACCGGTGCCCGTGGGATCCCTGGATTCGGCGTTGGCTGCCCGAGGTTTGATTGAACCCCGGTGGTCCGATCTGGCGATCCGCGCCGGTATGATGGCGGCTGCCCTGTATCTGGTGTTTGCGATTCCCCGAATGGGGGCTGCGGTTGCGCTCCCTGTGACGCTTCTGCTTGGAGGCTCGCTGGTCGTCCTGCAGGCTGCATTGATGTTTTATCGCAATGAGTGGCTGCCGCTGGGCGAGACAATTACGCTCCTGACACTCGGCTTCGTAGTGATGCTGTTCTGGCTGCAACCCCACCGCCAGATAACGGCCTTGGCGGAAAATGTACGCGATGCCAGGTTGCGGCTTGCAAAGCTTCTGTTGCAGCAGGGCCACCCGGATGAAGCGTTGGAGGCATTACTGGATTGTCCGTCCTGTGAAGATGCTCTGGAGCTTCGCTATCAGATTGCCATTCAGCAGGAACGAAAACGCCAGTACGAGAAAGCAGTTGGGACCTACCGGGGCATTCTGGAGCAACGAAAGAGCTTCCGTGATGTGGCTGAGCGGCTTTCCGCGTTGGAAAAACTGTCCACTGATGCCACGGTTTTCCAGCCTGGCGGGTTTGATAACACACGGACTCTGCTTATGCCTGAGCAGTCGGTCAGCCGCCCGACGCTGGGTCGCTATGAGATTGAACGGGAAATCGGCCGTGGTGCGATGGGCGTTGTCTATTTGGGTAAGGACCCGAAGATCGCCCGCACTGTGGCGATTAAAACCCTTAGCTATCAGGCCTTCGATGATGGCCAGCTGCAGGACCTGAAAGACCGTTTCTTCCGGGAGGCAGAGGCTGCCGGGCGTCTCAACCATCCGGCCATTGTGACTGTTTACGATGTCGGGGAGGAGGCGGACCTGGCGTACATCGCCATGGATTATGCCCAGGGCCGGCCGCTCAGCGAATTTGGTAAACCGGGCCGATTGCTTCCGCTGCCGACGGTGCTGGATGTTATTGCCCGGGTTGCAGATGCGCTCGCTTACGCGCATAGCCAGAAGATTGTTCATCGCGACATCAAGCCGGGAAACATTATCTTTAACCCGGATACGCGTGGTATCAAGATCACCGACTTTGGCATCGCCAAAATTTCAGACGATTCCCGCACCCGGACGGGCACCGTCATGGGTAGCCCGCTGTACATGTCACCGGAACAGCTCAAAGGCCAGAAAGTATCCGGAGCCTCGGACATCTACAGCCTCGGTATTACGCTGTATAAGCTGGTCAGTGGTGAGACGCCATACCAGGGCGACACTCTGGCTAATCTGACTTATCAGATTCTGAACAAACGTCCCAAAAGTGTACGCGAGTTCAATCCGGAGCTGCCCAACGGGGTGGTGAGGCTCATCAACAAGGCGATCCAGCGAGACCCGGACAAACGCTTTGCCTCCGCCGCCACCATGGCTGAGGCGGTACGCAGACTGGCGGTAAGGGAAGCAAGGGAGGAGGCCTCCTGATGGCTATGGATGTTGCAGGACGAAGCCACACCGGGGCGGTCCGGGACAGCAACCAGGATGTGGTTGCCTGGCATGTTAACGAGAACGGTAGCTCCGCACTGATGGTCGTTGCTGACGGTATGGGCGGGTATCAGGGGGGTGAGATAGCGAGCCGCATGGCGGTCGATGTGGTGATGGAATCGCTTTTACCGGAGTTCGGTGCCACCAACGGTGAGGTGGCGGGCGAAACCATCCGTGCACGTCTCCAGGTGGCGTTTTCCGTTGCCAATGAGCGCATTCTGGATCGGCGGGCTTCGGAGCCCCGGCTGGACAAAATGGGAACGACCCTGGTAGCCGCCTGGGTTAAGGGAAATGAAGTCCATGTCGCCCACGTGGGTGATTCGCGGTGTTATCTGATAAGGGGCGGGTGCGCAACCTGCCTGACCCGTGACGATACCGTGGTTCAGAATATGCTGGAAGACGGCAGCATCACAGAAGCTGATGTGCCCAATGTGCCGTTCAGAAATGTCCTGACCCGCGCCGTCGGTTCCATGGACCCTGTTGAAATAAGTTACCGAAGTGAGCATCTGCAGAGTGGTGACAATCTGTTGATGTGCTCCGACGGCCTAACCAACTCAGTCCCGGAATGGACCTGGAAAAACGTGTTGAATGAGTGCAGCAGTATTGAGGATGCAGCGCAGGCGTTGATTGATACCGCCCTGGAAAATCAGGCATCCGACAATGTATCTGTTGTTTTACTGACCCTGGATTAGCAGAGGAAACTGACATGGCATCGCTTTCACAACTGGTCGACAACGTGGTGGTGAACACGTTTGAGTTGGGGCAGCCGGAAACCCGGATTGGCCGCCGTGCTGATAACGACATTCGTATTGATGAAATTTCGGTGAGTGGCCAGCATGCGATGATCGAGGCCGTGCCCAATGCCTACCTGGAGGGCACCATCGATTATTACATTACCGATAACGAGAGCACCAACGGGACGTTCGTGAATGACATCCGTGTTGACGGCCGCCAGCGTCTTAACAGCAACGACATGGTGCGAGTGGGCTGGAACGAGTTCCGTTTTATTGATGAAGAAGAGAATACCCTGGAGAAGACGGCATACATTCTCGACTGAGGGGGAGGCCGCCAGGCGTTTACCTCTGCAACACCAGCTCTGAAAAGCGCTTCAGGAGGCTAGAGGCCTCCGGCGCTGGCTCAACACCCGCAATCAGGGCGGCGGAATCGAGATTTTCCTTCTCCAGGTCCGGTGCCTGTACTTCCAGGTAAGCTTTCATGATGGCGTCATTGAATTCCGGATGAAACTGGACGCCCCAGGCGCATGTACCAACCCGGAAAGCCTGGTGTGGCTCAAAGTCGTTCCTTGCCAGCAGCACAGCGCCGGGTGGCAGTTGCAGTGCGGACTGTCTGTGGGTCAGATGGGCTTTGAAACGTGTTGGCATCGACTGAAACAGGGGATCCGTTTTGGCTGCCGGCAAAAGCTCGACACTGTGGGTGCCTGTTTCGCGGCCCCTTGGGGGGTAGCCTGCCTCGCCGCCCAGGGCATGTGCCAACAGCTGATGCCCATAGCACACGCCCAGAACCGGGATTTCCTTTCTTACCGCACTAGCGATCCACGTCGCAGTGGCTTCGCTCCAGGGTGCCCGGTCGCTGACCATTGCCGGAGAACCGGTAATAACGATGGCATCCCAGTCTTCGGGCTCACCGGGTGACTCGCCGGCCTCCACATTCACGACCACCAGCGCCAGATCCGGTGAGAGTCCGCGGATGAACCACTCGTCAAAATCCCCGAACTGCCCCCTCAGACCGGCATAGGTACTGCCGGTTTTGAGGATGACGACCCGTGGGGCAGTGCTTTCGGTTTCTGGTGTGTCCATCCGGTGTCTCCGACGTAAATGCAGTCGTTCAGTCTTCTTGCTCGGGCAATTCGGCGTTGTGGAAAACGTTCTGAACGTCATCCAGTTCGTTCAGCATATCGAGAAATTTCTCGAACAGGGGAATATCATCGCCCTCCACCGGAGTTGTGGTCTGGGGCAGAAACTGGATTTCGTCCACCTCGAAATCAATGCCTTCGAATGCATCCACCAACGCCTGCTTGGCCTTGGCGTATTCAGTGTTCGGGGTGAATACCGTGATCTGACCGTCTTCAGTTTCGATGTCGGTAACGTCCACATCGGCTTCCATCAGGGCTTCGAGCACAGCTTCTTCGTCTTCGCCCTTGAAGACGAAAATGGCGCTGTGATCAAACATATGTGCGACTGTGCCGGGCGTGCCAATCTTGCATTTGGTTTTCGTGAACGCCAGGCGGACATCACCAAAGGTGCGGTTCGGGTTGTCGGTCAGGCAGTCCACGATGACCATGCAGTTGCCAGGACCGTAGCCCTCGTAGCGCGCGGGGGAGTAATCTTCGCCGGCACCGCCCTTTGCCTTTTCGATCGCTTTGTCGATAACGTGGCTGGGTACCTGGTCTTTCTTGGCGCGATCAATCAGTCCGCGCAGGGAGAGATTGCCGTCCGGGTCTGTGCCACCGGATTTTGCGGCCATGTAGATCTCTCGACCGTATTTGCTGTAGACCTTGGTTTTTGCCGCAGCCGTTTTGGCCATGGACTCTTTGCGGTTTTGGTAGGCTCTGCCCATTTGCGCTGCCTCTCTGTTCTTATGGAAAAGGCGGGATTTTACTCAACAATGCCTTTTGGGGACAGGCTTATTTGGCTTTGGGGCCAAGTTAAAGTTGAGATTAACGGCTGGTGAAATTGCTGTAAGGGTGCGCAGAAATTGACCTCGGACAGGTTTTCTGGATGACACGGAAGAGTATTCTGAAATCATAGATCGGGCATGCCTCTACAGGCCTCTGCTGATCTTCAGAAGGCTTTTCCTGAAGCCGGGGATGATCGGGCTGACGATGAATGAGGTCACCTCAATGAAACAGACAATGATTTATTCCGCTGTTGTTACGCTGGCGCTTATGTTGCCGGTCGCACCGTCCTATGCTGCTGATCAGGATCAGGATCGAGACCAGACACAAATGCAGGATCAGACGCGCCTGAAGGATCGCGACGGTTATCCGGTTTATGGCTATGGCATGATGACGGAGCAGGAACGAGCGGAGTTTCGTGAGCGTATGCGCTCCATGGACTCAATGGCAGAGCGCCAGGCATACCGGGAACAACATCATCAACGGATGGTGGAGCGGGCCCGCGCCCGGGGTATCGATATCGAGAACCTGCCGCCCACAGCGGCCGGCCAACCAGGTGGTATGAACGGAAAGGGCATGATGAATAAGGATCAGAAAGGCAAAGGGGCTGGAATGAACCAGTCGTCCGAGTGGAAGAAAAACGGCGCCGGTGGTGGCAAGCAGCAGTAAGCCCATGCCACGGCATCAAAGCGGAGCAGCGGGACCAGAACCGCTGCTCCGCTTTTTTATACGTAGTCTACCGGCCGGCTGTAGCTGTCCTGCGTGACCAGGTCAATCCCGCAGTCCATTTCGCTCACCCAGTCCAGGAAACGGTCGACCATGGCCGGCCCCTCAAAACGTTTACCATGCTGGGGAACGATCATGTCGACATCCATCTCTCTGATCATATTGGCCCACAGCCGGCAGACTTTCTTTGATGCGATGTACCGGCGATGAAACCCGATCATGGTGGGAATGTGTTTGTCGAAATCCTGCACCGGCAGGTGATCGTCTTCGCCGCCAAGGGATGCCCCAAGGTCCCCGGAGAACAGGATCTTTGCCACCGGATCATAGAACTGGAGATTGCCCACGGAGTGCATGAAGTGGGCAGGCAGGCACTGAAGGTAGGACTCTCCAAACTTTACGTTGGCGCCGGCATCGGGAACGCTCACAATGCGATCATAAACACTGCCGCTGAGCTGATTGGTCACGTAGCTGGAGACCAGGTGTGGCAAAAACCGCGCCCAGAGCCGTGAGGTTACAATTTTGGCTCGGGTATGGACGATCCACCGGTCAATAGCGCCAATGATGTCCGGGTCCTGGTGGGAAGCAAACACGTAATCCATGTCGCGAATGTTCATGTACCTGGACGCGGCGACCGAAAGCGGCGTATAGGTCAGGTCCCCGCCTGGATCGATCAGTGCTTCATGCTTTCCGTCAACGATCAGGAACTGGTTGGACTGAACGCCTTCCCCTGTTACCAGGGAATCGAACATCAGGCATTTATGGTGTCCGTTATCAAACAGAACAATGGGTTCGGCTGCCATTTCGGTCTCCCGCTGAAAATGGAGTATCCGGCCGTTGTGGCTGGATATTGCAAGCTGCGCGGAGATTACAAAACTGGCGGAAGCGGGCTATTGCCTCAGGTCAATTATCTGATATTCATCAAGTAACGATTTGTGTTCTCTCAACGTTGCTTCGCCAGTTTCGGTACCTGCCTGATTCCTCTACGAATACCCTTTTCGAGAGCAGAACTGACGACCTTGCCGGTGAACGGCACAATGTCCTCGAAGGTGATGGTGTAACTGATTTGAGTATGGCCTTCCGGTGTGTCGTCAAAACGGATCCGGCCCAGGTGGTTCTTGATCGGGCTCATGCTGGTAATGGTGTATTCGATCAGCGAATCCGGCTCGAAGTTGGTCACGGTCTCCTCCAGGCCGACCGGTCCAATACCGATCTTGCGGACAGAGCCGATGCCGTTCGGGTCGGCATCCTGGCTGTCCTTGATGCGTTTTACCGGTGCCCCCAGCAATTTGCCAAAACTGTTGTGGTCGGCAAACAGGGCGAAAACCCTGTGACGGGGAACATCAAATGTTTCATTGATTTCAATGGTGTACATGGCCATGAGTTCCCTTTTCTTCGGACTTTATGGTTCAAGGGTATCTGTTTGTCTTCTGCAACAAAAGTCGTAGTAATAGACACGTTCGAATCTGGCCCGAAACGCCGAGTCAGTGCCGTGCTGTGTGTCGGTAATCCCGTGGCGACTGCCCCATGACCTTCTTGAAAAGCCTGGAAAAATAGTAAGAGTCGTCATATCCGAGGCGCCGGCTGATTTCCGCAAAACTGAGCTCCGTTGTATCCAGAATCTGACAGGCCCGCTCTACTTTCAGGTGCAGGAAATGCTGGATGGGCGAGGTCCCGGTCTGCTCCCGGTAACGGGTCGCAAAATGCGCCGGCGATAGGCCGGCGAGATCCGCAAGCTGCTCCAGTGCGATTCTCTCGTCCAGGTGCTCGCGCATGTAGTTGTGGATGGTGTCGAGTTCGACCTTGCGATCATGGCTGGTTTCGTCGGCGTTGATAGGCACAGCTGCCAACAGCTGTCGAAGGCGGTTCGCGGCATGAATCAGGCCCCGGGCCCGAAAGCCGGTCTGGCGAACCGACAGCAGGCCGTTGAAATCCACCAGAAGTCGGGGTTGGCGGCCAAGGTGGCGGATCCGGGTAGGGCTATCAAACCCCATGTAATTGCGGAAATCCTCGGCAAGAGGTCCGGTGTAGTGTACCCAGTGAATTGTCCAGGGATTGTCCGGGTCAGCGGTGTAACGATGATTGGCGCCCGCCGGTAACAGCAACAGATCACCGGCCTCCACCGTATAGGGTTCACCCTGAACATTCAGAAAAGCTTTGCCTTCCGTGCAGTAAATCAAAAGATTGTCGCTGTGGTGTTCCCGGTGCATATGGTGCCCGGTGGCCCTGCGGTAATGGCCGAACGCCAGGGGGTATAAGTCCCGCGTTAACGGGTGACTTGCCAGCAGCCTGATGATTGGCGCTGGTACCACATAGCGGATGCTGTCCTGGGGTACAGGCCATTGTGAGGTTTGGGTCATTGCGCTTGTCTTTGCTTATTGTCCAGTTTCGAAAGATAGTCCATCACGGGCGAAATTTAGTCAATCACCAACCGGCAAACATCATGCTAGGATTTTGGCAATCGTGATCGAACCCGATGGGGTATCGGTCGGCTTCCCGCATAACAACAAACAGGGATATCAACATGAAAAACGTACCACTGTATATTGCCGGTGAATTCATCCAGAGCCAGACCAAGGACTGGATTGAAGTTACCAACCCCGCCACC
Source organism: Marinobacter salinus (assembly GCF_001854125.1). NCBI lineage: Bacteria > Pseudomonadati > Pseudomonadota > Gammaproteobacteria > Pseudomonadales > Marinobacteraceae > Marinobacter > Marinobacter salinus. The sequence goes on along the minus strand of NZ_CP017715.1, from coordinate 2,113,462 downwards.
AACGAAGTGATCGCCAAGGCTCCGAGCACGACCCATGCGGAAATGGAGCAGGCTATCAAGTATGCCGGTGAAGTATTCAAGACCTGGAAAGAAACGCCTGTTTCGGAGCGTGCCCGGGTAATGCTCCGCTATCAGGCACTCCTGAAAGAACACCATGACGAGATTGCCGAAATCCTCGCGCAGGAAACCGGCAAAACGTTTGAGGACGCCAAAGGGGATGTCTGGCGTGGTATTGAAGTGGTCGAGCACGCCGGAAATGTCGCGTCTCTGATGATGGGCGAGACGGTTGAGAACGTGGCCCGTGAAGTGGACACCCACTCCTGGATCCAGCCGCTGGGTGTTTGCGCCGGTATTACGCCATTTAACTTCCCGGCCATGATTCCTCTATGGATGTTCCCGATGGCGATTGCCTGCGGTAACACCTTTATCCTGAAGCCGTCTGAGCAGGACCCGCTGACACCGATGCGTCTGGCTGAGTTGTTTGAGCATGCCGGCGCGCCCAAGGGCGTTCTTCAGGTTGTTCACGGTGGTAAAGAACAGGTTGATACCCTGCTGACGGATCCGGCCATCAAGGCGGTGTCTTTCGTTGGCTCCGTTCCGGTTGGCCGCTATATCTACGAAACAGGCACCCGCAACATGAAGCGTGTTCAGAGCTTCGCCGGTGCCAAGAACCATATGGTTATCATGCCGGACGCTGACAAGAAACAGGTGATCAATGCTCTGGTTGGTGCCTCTGTTGGTGCGGCAGGTCAGCGCTGTATGGCCATATCCGTGGCAGTATTCGTGGGCGAAGCCCAACAGTGGATTCCGGAACTGAAAGAAGCCATGGCCAGCGCTCGCCCGGGTGCCTGGGACGACGCTGGCGCCAGTTATGGTCCGATCATCAGTGCCAAGGCAAAAGATCGTATTGAATCACTGATTGCCACGGGCGAAGCCCAAGGTGCCAACCTGCTGCTTGATGGCCGCGGCTGCACTGTTGATGGCCTGCCGGACGGCAACTGGGTTGGGCCAACGCTGTTCTCCGGCGTGACAACCGAGATGGACATCTACAACGAAGAAATCTTTGGTCCTGTTCTGTCCTGTATGGAAGTGGATCATCTGGGAGATGCCATCGAGGTGATCAACAACAGCCCATACGGTAACGGTACCTCCATCTTTACCAGTTCAGGTGGCGCAGCCCGCCGCTTCCAGCACGAGATCGATGTAGGTCAGGTGGGCGTTAACATTCCCATTCCGGTGCCCCTGCCGTTCTTCTCGTTCACCGGCTGGAAAGGTTCTTTCTACGGTGACCAGCACGCATACGGCAAGCAGGCTGTGCGCTTCTACACGGAAACCAAAACGGTTACCTCGCGCTGGTTCTCCAGTGAGGCGACGGCGGAAGCGAACTTCTCTATCCAGTTGCGTTGATTGCGTTGAAGGTGGGGATATTTGGGCCGGAACCTGTTTCCGGCCCCTTCTTTCCGTTCCTGCAATCAAGCTCTTAATTCTGGAGTGATTCATGGACTTTAACCTGACCGAAGACCAGTTCGCCTTCCGCGAAGCAGCGCGTGCGTTCGCCGAGAAATCCATGGCGCCTCACGCAGCGAAGTGGGATGACGAGCATATTTTTCCGGTAGATATGATGAAAGAAGCTGGCGAGATGGGCTTTATGGGCCTGTACACGCCAGAGGCACTGGGTGGCATGGGGCTTTCCCGTCTCGACACCTCGGTCATTGTGGAGGAGCTGGCAGCCGCCTGCCCGTCCACAGCCGCCTTCATCACGATTCACAATATGGCGACCTGGATGGTCGCCAGCTTCGCCTCCGACGACCTCAAACAGGAAATCGTACCGAAACTGGCCAGCGGTGAATGGCTGGCTTCCTATTGCCTGACAGAGCCTGGCGCCGGGTCCGATGCTGCCAGCCTGCGGACCAAGGCGGTTCGTGATGGTGACAGCTACCTGATCAATGGCAGCAAGGTCTTTATTTCCGGTGCCGGCAGCACCGATATTCTGGTTCTGATGGCCCGCACCGGCGCGCCCGACAGCGGATCAAAGGGCATTTCCACCTTTGTCATTCCCGCGGATGCCGACGGCATTACCTACGGCAAGAATGAAGAGAAAATGGGCTGGCACAGTCAGCCGACCCGTATGGTCAGTCTCGAGAACGTGCGTATTCCTGCTTCCAATCGTGTGGGTGAAGAGGGTGATGGTTTTGCCATTGCCATGAAAGGCCTTGATGGCGGCCGTCTCAATATCGCCACCTGCTCTCTGGGTGGTGCCCAGGCCGCTCTGCTGCGTGCTCGCAACTATATGCATGAGCGGGAACAGTTCGGCAAGCCACTGGCAGCGTTTCAGGCGCTGCAGTTCAAACTGGCGGATATGGCAACCAACCTGGTTGCGGCTCGCCAGATGGTGCGCCTGGGTGCATTCAAACTGGATAACGCAGACCCGGAAGCGACCCTGCACTGCGCCATGGCGAAACGTTTCGCCACCGACGCCTGTTTTGAGGTGGTCAATGAGGCCCTGCAGCTCCACGGCGGCTATGGCTATATTCGCGAATACCCACTGGAGCGCTATCTGCGCGACCTGCGAGTGCACCAGATTCTGGAAGGCACGAACGAAATCATGCGCCTGATCGTCGCCCGTCGTCTGCTTGATGACGGTGTGGCAGAAGCGATCCAATAAGGAGATTCCCATGAGTGATCTGATTCAGCTCGAAAAACGCGGACACATTGCGGTAATGACCATCAACAACCCGCCGGCGAACACTTGGACCAAAGAGTCCCTGGCGGCCCTGGTTACCACCATTAATGATCTGAATGATGACAGGAACATCTTTGCGTTGGTCGTGACCGGGCAGGGCGAAAAGTTTTTCTCCGCCGGCGCTGATTTGAAGGCGTTTGCCGATGGCGATATTGCCAATGCCAGCGACATGGGAAAGGCCTTTGGCGAGGCTTTTTCGACGCTGAGTGCGTTCCGCGGCGTGTCGATTGCGGCTGTGAACGGGTACGCCATGGGCGGTGGTCTGGAATGTGCTATGGCCTGTGATATCCGTATTGCCGAAGAGCAGGCCCAAATGGCACTGCCAGAGGCGGGCGTTGGTTTGCTGCCCTGTGCCGGTGGCACCCAGAACCTGCCGTGGCTTGTCGGTGAAGGCTGGGCCAAGCGAATGATCCTGTGTGGCGAGCGCGTCACCGCAGAGAAAGCACTGCAGATTGGACTGGTGGAAGAGGTGGTGCCAACCGGCAAGAGTCTGGACAAGGCGCTGGAACTGGCGGAAATGGCCTGTAAACAAAGCCCGTCCTCCACAGCACGTTGCAAGACCCTGGTGATGAGCGCCCGTGATGGCCGCAGCCATGCTGACGGTTGGCGCATGGAGCGGGAGTTGTTTGTTGAGCTGTTCTCCACCGAAGACCAGAGAGAAGGCGTTAACGCATTTCTGGAGAAGCGCAAACCGGAATGGAAAAACCGCTGAAACCCGACGCAGTGCAACGGTTGAAGGAATTGTTATGAGTGATCAACCCATCGTTTTTGAAGAGTGGTCTACGGGTGATGGCGCACTGATTGCCGTGGCGCGACTGAACACGCCCAAGGCGCTCAACTCGCTGTCCCTGGAGATGATTCGCCTGCTGACGCCACAGCTGAAGCGCTGGGCGGAAGATGATCTCATCCGTGCCGTCTGGCTCGAAGCCGAAGGCGACAAGGCCTTTTGCGCCGGTGGTGACATCGTGGCTCTGTACCGCAGTATGACGGAGCCTCAGGGCGCCAGTGTGGGCGAGGCCTTCTTCTCCGAGGAATACGAGCTGGATTACCTGATTCACACCTTCCCCAAGCCTGTTGTTTGCTGGGGCCATGGCATCGTCATGGGCGGTGGCATGGGGATCATGGAAGGTGCTTCCCATCGCGTGGTTACCGAAGGCTCCAAACTCGCCATGCCGGAGATCACCATTGGCCTTTATCCGGATGTGGCCGCCGGCTGGTTCCTGAACAAAACCCCCGGCCGCACGGGCCTGTTTTTGGGACTGACCGGCGCCCGGCTGAATGCCGCCGATGCGCTGTTTACCGGGCTGGCGGACCGCTTTATAAAGCATGAGCTCAAAGCCGGTGTTATAGAAAGCCTCAAGCAACGTGATTGGAAAGGGCAGGACGCCCATGCAATGGTAAGCAGTGTGCTGCGGCAGTATGAGCAGCAAAGTGCAGACGCTCTGCCAGAATCGCCCGTTCGTACCCATTTCGATGAAATAAACCGGGTGACGGATGCGGACTCTCTCGAAGCCGTTGTCAGCCAGTTGCGCGAGCTTTCAGGTGGCGATGGCTGGGTAGCGAAAGCAACAAAATCCCTGGCTGCGGCATCACCTACTTCACTGGCACTGGTCTGGAAGCATTTGCACGGTTGTGTGCATGACAGCCTGAAGGAAGTTCTCGATAAGGAGCTGGTGCTCTCACAGAAATGCCTGAGCAAAGGTGAATTTGCCGAAGGCATTCGTGCGCTGCTGATCGACAAAGACCAGCAGCCGCGGTGGCGCTACGCTTCGCTGGCGGAAATGGAAAGCGCCTGGATCGACGACTTCTTCGAATAATAGCCAACAGGCCACTGGAAGAGGTGGCCAACTCAATCGAATACAAAAATAAGGGGAAGAGATATGGCAACGATTACCTTTATCGGCTTGGGCAACATGGGTGGCCCCATGGCCGCAAATCTCGTAAAGGCCGGTCATGATGTGACTGTGTTTGACCTGTCAAAAGATGCGGTACAGGCACTGGTCGCCGAAGGTGCCAAAACGGCGGACACTGCGCACGAAGCGGCTAAAGGTGCCGAATGCGTGATCACCATGCTGCCCGCTGGCCAGCACGTAGAGGCGGTGTATCTGGGCGAGGATGGTCTGTTGGCGAAGTTGCCTGAAGGCACACTGGTGATCGATTCCTCCACCATTGCCCCAGAAACGGCCCGTGGTGTCGCGGAAGAAGCAACGGCCCGCAAGATTCCATTTCTGGACGCCCCTGTCTCTGGCGGTGTGGGTGGCGCCAAAGCCGGCACTCTGACATTTATCTGTGGTGGCGCCGAGGATACCTTCAACAAAGCCAAGCCGATTCTTGAGAACATGGGCAAGAATATCTTCCATGCGGGGGATCACGGTTCCGGCCAAGTGGCGAAGATCTGCAATAACATGCTGCTGGCAATCCTGATGGCAGGCACCAGCGAAGCTCTGGCGCTTGGCGTCAAGAATGGTCTGGATCCTGCGGTGCTGTCTGAAGTCATGAAACAGAGCTCGGGCGGTAACTGGGCGTTGAACGTATACAACCCGTGGCCGGGAGTGATGGAAGGCGTGCCTGCCTCCCGTGGCTATGAAGGTGGCTTCCTCGTAAACCTGATGAATAAGGATCTGGGGCTGGCTTTCGACAACGCAGTGAAAAACCATGCGTCCATTCCCATGGGTTCACTGGCCCGAAACCTCTTTGAGATTCACGCGGGGCAGGGTAACGGTACTCTCGATTTCTCCAGCATCCAGCGTTTGTACAAGCCGGAGTAAACGGAACGTGGGCACGGTTCGCCGTGCCCACGTTCCGGCATCCCGTTATTGTGCAAACCGCTTTTTCACGCGTTCAACTGACTGTAGGACCTTTCGAACTCTCCGTGGCCAAACGTCTGCGATAAGTAACCATCACGATGAGCAGAATACAGGCAACGGCGATGGCGCCGGGGAACAACACCGTGGTGACTGAATAGCTTTCCAGCGCCAGGATAACGATCAGGTTACGTGCTGCGAAAAGTGAAAAGAAAAGCACTGATTCTGAAAACGGGTGGTAAAAGGACTTTCTGATTGTGGGCCCGAAACCCAGAACGTCGACAGTTGTGAGCACAACAACCGCCCAGAGCGGGTCTGCCGTAAAATACCAGAAGGGCAGGGACGACATTGCTGATGCAAAAAAGACCCAGTCAGTGCCGGTAATGGCAATATCGCCCCGTTTTACGAATGACAGCAATGCGATGACGATTGCCACAACACCGGACACGCCAATAGGCCATGCGCCTACCCCGCCATCAGCCTGAAGTTGAGCCAGAAAAACCACGAACGTGGTGGTTCCCCAAATCACCCAGGAAAACACGTGTGGCCTGATTGCACCCGCTATGATGGCACGCATATACGGCACAAACGCCATGAATGTGAGCGCAATCGCAACCGCGCTTAAAACGCCTTTGTATGACATGAATTCCTGTATGTTTTGACCCGGTGCCGATGCTCATTCAATCCTTGCCGGTTTTCTTACTCGCCTGTCAGGCAAGCTAAATGCTCAATACTGGTCCCACAACATCCCCCCAGTATCTGCACTCCGTATGTGTTGTTCAGCGTTAACATCAGTTGTCCCCATTCATTCACATCATCAGTCTGCAACTCATCAGCCTTGTCCAGATCGCAGTGATCGAATGACGAAGCATTGGCCTGGTAGCCAATCAGTCGAGTAAAAATGTCGCCAGGCTGTTCTTCGGGGCATAGAAACGACGGATGAGCACAATTCACCATATAACCAAGGGGGGGCTGACTCGTATTTGAGTCGATTAAATTAATCGCAGCCTCAAGACTGGAACCATCCAGCACGCGCCCGTCTCTGGAAATCACAAAACTGATAATGTAGGGAACACCGGTTATCTCCATTGCCTTTGCGATACCCAGCGCTTCCTGAACATTCGGGAGCGTTTCAGCAATCAGGAAATCCACGCCTCCTCTGACCAGCTCCTGAATTTGCCATGTGTGGAACTGTTGGGCATCCGGCGCCGACAATCCTTCATCAGGATGGTAGCAGTCGTTCTGGCATCCGATCATTCCGCCAATCCTTACCTGCGTGTTGCGATCACCGCCGGAATCACGGAGTTCTCGTATAAAAGAAACCGCATCCACATTGACGGTATTGCTGACATCGGATTCCTTCACCCTGGTTTGGTTCGCTCGCCAAGTGGGTGTGCAGACAAGCATTGGTAAATTTCTGTCATGTGCCAGGTTCATGTATTCCAGGTAGATGGCGCTCATGATGTCTCTGGCGACAGGGTCATAAATCAAGGGCGCATTTACGAGAGTGCCATGAAGACGAACCTCTTCAGAACGCCGCAGCTGCTCTACAATTGCAGCTTCCATCAAGATAAACGGGTTGTTATCGAGCAGTTTTCTCATTTTGTTGGTTAACGCCTGCAATGGTTGGGGGGCAGTGCTGCCAGGCTCGGCTCTGTAGGGCATGAGCTTTGATGACAGGTTCAGCCTACTGCATCTTTGGAAAAAGCTGCAATACGACATGGTGTTGATGACTTTTGATACGGGCACCAGAAAAAGGCACGGCGTGCGGGCTCACAACTGTCAAATGTTGTCAGAGGTCTTCATTTTCGGGAGCAGACTGTTCAAACTGTATACAGGTCAGGCTATCCATCCATACTGAATTGAATCCTTCCCAGCCCCCCTGGAACAACAGCCCGTGTGCAAGGCAAAATGCAATGTCGATTTCAGCTAAAACCACTGCCTTGATTTTGCTGATGGGTATTCTGCTTTCATTTTCCGCCTTTTTTATCCAGCGCAGCGTGATCTATCCGGCTTTCCACGACATCGAAGTTGATTACGCCAAAGATAATATTGACCGGGTCATCGGGCGGCTGGAGGCTCAGCGGGAAATCATTGATGCCACGGTATATGACTGGACTGCATGGGATGATACTTATTCATTCATCCGGACGGGAAATCCAGATTACATCGCCTCAAACCTGTACCCGGACACTTTTCTCAACTTTGGATTCGACGTTGCTCTTTTTCTCAACCTTGCCGGGGAACCGGTCTGGGGCGGCGTTTTCGACTTCTCTTCGGAGGACGGGTACGTCAATCTGACAGAGACCCACCTCGACGGCATTGTGTCGGCGATAGGGGGTTACAGGGAACGGATTGACTTTGGGGATAGCATCGAAAACCAGAGTGCGAGCGGTGTTGTCCTGGTTGATGAGATTCCGGTTTTGTTTGCGATGCGGCCAATCGTACGAAGTGATGGTACCGGCCCCCACGCAGGCTATGTGGTGTTTGGGCAGTTTCTGCGTGACGGCCTTATAGACAGGTTTTCGGAACAGCTTGTCCAGGACTTCAGCATCGAGCCGGTGTCGGAGTCTGGTGGCTCGGAAGACCCAGGCGACTACACATTAGATGTTATCGACCAGGCGTCTCTCTCCGCGTCAAAGATCTACAGCATAAATGGAACGCCAAGCCTGAGGGCAACCGCGATTATGCCTCGAAACATCACCGAACTGGGCAGGGAAATTACCCAATTCGGCATCGTCCTGCTGGTCTTGCTATGCGGGTTTTTCGCCGCTGCACTGTTGCTATTGTTCCGGCGAATTGTGGTAAAACCGATCATGAGCCTGAGGGCGGATATATCCAATATATCCAATGGCATGGATTACTCCTTCAGGTCCAGTATCAGAAATAACGATGAAATCGGAGCCCTGTCGCGAGAGTTCAATTCGATGTTAGCGACGATCGAAGCAAACAACATGGAACTGCTTTGGCTAAATACCGAATTGACCTTGAAGCATCAGAAGGTGCTTGAAGTCCAGGGTGACCTCCAGGAGGCCAATGCGGAGCTGAAACGGTTGTCAGAGCACGATCCTCTCACCGGCCTCTCGAACCGGCTGGCCCTTGAGAAAAAGCTTAAGCAGGCCTGGGAGATACTATGCAGGACCGGGGATCCTCTCTCGGTCATTCTGGTTGATATTGACTTCTTCAAGCTCTACAACGACCGCTACGGGCATCAAAAGGGAGACCGATGCCTGAAGCAGGTTGCTGATATCCTGGCGAGTGCCATGCAGCGCAAATCGGACATGGCTGCACGATACGGTGGTGAGGAATTCCTTTTAGTTCTTCCAGGAACAGATGCCAAAGACGCTATCGGTGTCGCCGCTTCTATACGGGAGCAGATCATTGCGGCCAATATTGAGCATGATCGCAGCCCTGTCGCGCCATTCCTGACTATCAGCATCGGCATCTCGTCGATTGTGCCCAATGGCGAGATTGAGATGGATAGCCTTGTCTGGACGGCAGACAAGGCTCTATACGCAGTCAAGGGGAGCGGCAGAAACAATTTCAGATACGAGCCAGTCTGTGTAGCTGTCGAAAGCAGTAGTCAGCTATTGGGGTAATTCCGCCGAAATCTGGAAGCAGTTAACGAAAGGGGTCGAGTATTCGACTCGACCCCTGACGGATTCAAATCAGTAATCGCTTATCAGCGTACTTTTGAAAGAAACTTCTGGGTTAGCGGGTTTTGCGGGTCGGTAATAACCTGTTTGGCCTCACCAATCTCAGCAATAATTCCTTCGTGAAAGTAAGCCACGCGATCGGACACATCACGCGCGAAGCTCATTTCATGGGTTACGCAGATCATGGTCATTCCCTCTTCCGCCAACAGGCGCAAGGTATCCAGAACCTCTCCCACCAGTTCGGGGTCAAGGGCGGATGTAACCTCATCAAAAAGCATGTAGTCGGGTTTCATGGCAAGGGCGCGGGCAATCGCCAGGCGTTGCTGTTGCCCCCCGGACATTTTAGTCGGGTAGACATCAAATTTATCACCCAGGCCAACATGCTCGAGTTCCTTCTTGGCGATTTCAATCGCTTCTTCCTTGCTCATTTTTTTGACGATTCGGGGAGCAAGCGCCGCATTTTCCAGCACGGTCATATGAGGAAAAGAGTTCCACTGCTGAAAGACCATGCCCAGTTTCTGGCGTAGCTTATCCTTATTGGTCTCTTTGCTATGAACATCAATATCATCAACGATGATTTTGCCTTTCTGGATATTCTCGATGGCATTGATGCAATACAACAGGGTTGATTTGCCGCTGCCGGAGCCACCGATAATGCTCACGACTTCGCCCTTGTCGACATCCAGACTGACGCCTTTAAGAACTTCAAGATCACCAAAGGATTTATGGACATTCTGGATACTAATCATATTGCCATTTTCCTCTCAACATACCGACCATATGACGATAAGGGGTATGAAATAATAAAGTAAAAGATACCAACACCGATCAGAATCTCCAGTGGTTGCTGGGTACGGGAGATGAGCTGGTCGGACGTGCGCAGCAGTTCCATGTAACCAATAACAGAGACCAGAGCCGAGTCTTTGATGACACTCAGGGAAACGCCCAACCAGGAAGGGAAGACTGCTCGCAAACCAATGGGTAAACGAATGTAGAAAATGGTTTGCCAGTATGTCATGCCCAGTGAGCGGGCTGATGTCCGCATGGACTGATGCACGCTTTCGAAGCCACTACGGAAAACTTCGCTCATGAAGGCCATGGTATAAAGCGAAAGAATGATGGAGCCAGCGACAAACGGATCTAGTGGGTACCCAATCGCGCCAACAAAGGTTGAGAACAGAATGAGCTGAATAATCAGCGGTACACTTCTGAGTATATCCAGCACACCACCAAACAGTGTGTTGACGAGCTTGCTACTTTCAGCACGCGTAAAACCCACGACCAGGCCCAACAGTGTTCCCAACACTATCGCCACGACCGATATGGTCACCGTATTCATGACACCGGTCAGGATAAAACCCGTATCGTTCCAGGACAGAGGCGTGAATAAGGAGTTCATCAGACTTCCCCCTTGAATAGTCTGCGGGAAAGAAGTGATGAACTTATCAGCACCAGCTTGGTGATGACGAAGTACATAACCGCTGCCACAATAAAGAATTCAAGCGTCCGGAATGACAACGACTGCAGTCTCTGGGTTGTTCCGGACAGCTCGCTCATTCCAACCAGGATGCCCAGCGAACTCATCAGGATGGACCAGACAAACTGGTTGGTCATCGGGTGGTAGATGCGTCTGAGCATTTGCGGCAGGATGATGTAGCGATACACCTGAATGCTGGTCATGCCGAGAGATTTGGAAGCACTGTACTGAGTGCTGGGGATGGACTGAAAGCCGCCCCGAAAGGTCTCGGTCAGGTAACCTGCGTTGATGAATACCAGGGCGCTTAAAACCGCAACATAGGGGCTTAAATGAATGCCAAAAGCCCCAAGTCCGAAATAAGCCATGTAGATTTGAAAAAGTGCCGGAGTGTTTCGGGCAATCTCTACCCATACCGTGGCGACATAACAGAAGGGCTTACTGTTATTCATCTTGGCAATCGCTAACAGTATTGCAATCACAATACCCAGAAGCATTGCGAGCACCGATACGTGCAGGGTTACAAAGGCCCCGTTCAGTAACTCAGGCATTGTCTGGAACACGACGTTCCAGTGAAATTCATATTCCATACCTTGGCCACTTTCTGTGGTTGGAGGGAGGTCTGATCAGTGCCATACCGAGGCACTGATCAGAATTCGAAGCCGTAACGCAAAGGTGTTTTCGGCTGGCCTGTAGACAAGTAATATTGGCAGCCGCCTGCCTGGCGGCCGCCGATATTATTATTACTTGTTATCTCTCAAGGATTGGATCAGATCGGCAGGTGCGTCTGAACCGAAGTGCTTGTTGTAAGCCTCATTCATGTTGCCGTCGCGAATCTGACGAACCAGGAACAGATTCAGGTAGTTGATCCAGGCGGTTTCGCTTCTTTTTGCGATCAGACCTACGACGTCATCATAGTTGGGTACGAACGGGCCTGCCTCAAAACCTGCGAACTCTTCGCTTTGCAGCTTGGTCGCGATATTGGTGTTGGTTGAGATAATCGCGTCCACTTTGCCCTGGTACAGACCGAGGTACGCATCGTTCTCAGACTTGAACGCTGTGTAGTTATCGGTTCCCCAGCCTTTCTTCTCAGCGTAGGCGAGGTATTCAGTTTCGTAGGTTGTACCCAGTGCAGCGCCCACTTTCAGGTTCTTGAGGTCGTCAAATGATTGGATATTCTTGTCTTTTCCAGCAATAACCTGGAACTTGAAGACGAAGTACGGGTAGGTAAAACCAACGGATTTTGCGCGTTCCAGAGTGTCGGAAGTAGAGCCGATAACGACATCGGTTTTCCCGGCAATCAGGGATGGGATTCGATCACCCCAGGTGAGGTTGAGTACATTTACGTCCACGCCGAGGACTTCGGCCAGATCGTTACAATAATCTACGTCGAAACCTGCAGGCTCATTGTCTTCATTGAAATAGCCCATGGGTGGAAAGTCGAGAACCACGCCACAGTTCAATGTGCCTCGTTGAATCACAGTATCAAGCTGGTCGGCTGAAGCATTCATGGAGCCAACGGCAACACAGGCGAGCACTACTGTCGCTAATTTCCTGATCATAGTTTGTCTCTCTGTTGTTCTTGTCTGGGTCATAATTCCCAAATCTTTTACATATCTGGGAGGATACACTTAAAGTGTACCCTAGATTTTTTAGTGAAAATTCTTAAAGTTCCCAATAATATAGTTAATATGACCTTTAATTTCAGGTTTAATAGGTAATTATCTTTTAAAATGTTTGAAAAATAGGCAATTTTTCCGAAAATAGCATTAAAGTACCGATTTAATTTATTGAAATAATGGCTTTTTTAGCTTAAATCAAAAAACAGGCGCTGAATTGGTCGGAAGTATTGGTTAACAAGGGGGGGAACCAGCTCAGCAGATAATTTTTGGCGTCAGTGATACCCCGCAGGCAGATAGTTACTGCCATCACAGTCCGGATTTGGTTTCTGCATCATTCGGCTGTAGGACTAAATGGTCTGTTTGAATACCCCAAACCCGGCAACCAGGGAGGGTTACCCGCCCATGATCCCGAATACCATGAAAGCCATGGTTCTCACCGGCCACGGTGATATCGACAAGCTAGAGTATCAGGAGTTGCCTACACCCGAGCCCGGGCCCGGTCAGGTGCTTGTTCAGGTAACCGCAACGGCAAAGAACAACACCGACCGCAAGGCGCGGGAAGGGCTGTATCCCACCAAAAAGGGTGAGATGAAATCCTTCCAGATGGGCGGCAAGCCTACGTTGGTTTTTCCTCGGATTCAGGGTGCGGATATTGCCGGCCGCGTTGTTGCCGTGGGAGAAGGTGTTGATGAAGGCCGAATTGGTGAAAGAGGCCTGCTGGATTTCAACATCTACGCCAATGATCGCCGGGACATCAATCTCACCCCGGATTATTACGGTCATGGTGCTGATGGCGGATACGCCGAGTATGTGGCGTTGCCTTCCGACCAGTTCCACCACATCCCCAATCCGGAACTGTCCGACGCCGAAGTGGCATCCATGGGAATGTGTTCCTATCAGACTGGCTACCACATGGTCACCTCGGCCAACATTCAGGCCGGCGAGCGGGTGCTGGTCACGGGTGCCAGTGGTGGTGTCGGGACCGCGCTGATTCAGTTGTGCCGCATTGTGGGCGCCATTCCCTATGCCTTGAGCAAGCCAGACAAGGCCAATGCTTTACTTAGGCTCGGTGCCGAAGCGGTTCTCGATAGATCCGATATGGACAGCTTTGTTAACCGGGTCAAAGCGGAAACCGGTGGCAAACCGATTGATGCCGTGATGGACCTGGTGGGTGGCGAGATGACCGATGTGTTTATCGACACCATGATCTTCGACATGAACGCTCGGGATACCTACCCACGCCTGAGCATTGCCGGCGCCAGCGGCGGCAACATCAGTGAAATCCTGTGGACCCGGATCTACCTATACCAGGTGCAGATTTTCGGGGTATCCCACGGTACCCGGGAAGAAGCGGAACAACTGATGGCCTGGATTCGGGAGGGGCAATTGAAGCCGGTTCTACACGGAGCCTTCAAACTCTCTGACCTGCATCGGGCAGAACAATACTTTGTGAACCGGGGCAGCAATTATCTCGGCAAGATCGTGATTATTCCCGACTCACAATGGGAAAAACACGGCCAACCCTGGTCACTGGAGAGCGCCTGATGAAACCGGAACTGACGATTCAGTTAATGGATACCCATGCCGGCGGCGACGTCAGTCGGATTGTCACCGGTGGCATCGATCCTTTACCCGGTGACACCGTGCGGGCCCAGATGGAATACCTGCGGGACGATGCTGACGGCTTGCGCCGGTTATTGCTGGAAGAGCCCCACGGGATTCCCGAGATGTCCGTTGACCTGCTGGTAACTCCAACCGATCCCCGGGCAGTGGCCGGCTATATCATCATGGAGGTGATGGGCTACCCGATCTACTCGGGGTCCAATACCATTTGCACCGCCACGGCGGTTATGGAGTCGGGCATTGTGCCGAAGAAGGAGGGCAGGCAGCAGTTCATGCTGGAGTCTCCTGCCGGCCTTGTGCAGATTGACGCGACGGTCCGTGACGGGGTGGTGGAGGCGATTACCTGCGAAGGCCTGCCCAGTTACATCCACACCTACAAGTCGACCATAAACGTACCGTCTATTGGCGAGGTGGCGTACAGCATTGCATACAGCGGTGGCTTTTATGCATTGGTTGATGCGCAAGCGCTGGGTTTTGACCTGACACTGGATGAAGAGCGCAGGCTGGCCGAAACCGCCCATGCCATTGTGGAGGCGATCCGGGCTGAGCGGGGCTTCTCCCACTACACCCTGGGTGATGTGGGGCCCCTGCCGTTCCTGCACTTCATGGGGCCGGTAGAGCACGTGGCTGAAGGTTATTACCGGTCCCGTTCGGCCACGTATGTGCACCCCGGTGTTATCTGCCGAAGCACCACAGGTACCGGAACGTCGGCGCGGCTGGCGCTGATGAACTATGAAGGCAGCATCAAGCCGGGCGATCGGCTGGAAACGGTTTCCTTGCGAGAGACCGGCTTTATCGGGCAGTTCAGTGCAGTTGAACAGGAAGGCGATTATCAGGTCGTGAAGAACCACATTACTGGCAAGGCCTATGTCATTGCCCGTTCCGACATCGTGGTCAACTGTGATGACCCGATGGTGGAGTGCGGCAGCCTTCACCACATTCTCTCCAGTCGGCATGTGGGCCCAACCGAACCGGAATCCTGAGGTAAGGATTCCGGTTCGCCCTCCAGTACAGCATTCAGGCTGTGCCCCTTTCTGTCCCTGATAAGACTGCTCGATTTTCTGCTCTTTTGATCTAAAGTTTACCTTTACGTAAAGTGAACCCTGTGATAAACCTTGATCTCGTGGATTCAACGACAACAACAACAGGAGCTGAAAATGAGCCTTCCGGAATACACTGCCGTCTACAACAACTTCGATCCTGCCGCTCTGGAGGCCGAGGTCCTGGATGGCCGACTTGATAGCGGCCTGAACGTATGCCACGAGATCTGCGACAAATGGGCAACTGACCCCCGGAAAGTGGCGTTGTATTACGAAAAAGACGGTGGAGGTGAGGGCACTCTGACCTTTGCCGAGCTGAAGGAAGCTTCTGCCCGTTTTGCCAACTACCTGAAATCACAGGGCATTGGTAAGGGTGACCGGGTCGCTGCGCTCCTGCCGCGCACGCCGGAGCTATTGATTGTCATTGCCGGTACCTTGCGTGCCGGTGCGGTGTACCAGCCCCTATTTACTGCCTTTGGTTCTGGTGCCATTGAATATCGTTTCGAGCGGGCCAGTACCAAGCTGGTTGTGACCAATCCGGAAAACTACCCCAAGCTGAACGACGTAAAAGTGTGCCCGCCAGTACTCGCTGTAGACGCAAGTGCCATTGATGCCGAGATTCCGGACTTTGAGCAAACCCTGGCGGGGCAATCCAGTGAGTTTGAGCCGGTTATGGTCACGGGTGATGACCCGTTCCTGCAGATGTTTACATCCGGCACCGTTGGCAAGTCCAAAGGCGTTGCTGTGCCGGCCAAGGCGCTGCTCGCGTTTTATGTCTACATGAAGTACGCCATTGATCTCCGGGATGATGATAAATACTGGAACGTGGCCGATCCCGGCTGGGCTTATGGCCTCTATTACGCCGTGGTTGGTCCGCTGTTGATGGGGCACGCGACACACTTCAATCCGGGTGGTTTTACCCCGGAATCCACCTACGACATGATCCGCAAGTACAAAATTACCAACCTTGCGGCAGCGCCAACAGCCTACCGCCTGCTCAAGGCCAATGATCATGTACTTCCGGAAGGCGAGAACCTCGGTCTCCGGGTCGCCAGCAGTGCCGGCGAACCGCTCAACCCGGAAGTGGTGAACTGGATCCGCAATCGTCATTTTTGCCCGGTAAAAGACCACTACGGCCAGACCGAGACCGGGATGACCTGCTGCAACTTCCACGGCCTTGAGCATCCGGTGCGTGAAGGTTCCATGGGCTACGCTTCCCCGGGCCACAAAGTCGTCGCCCTGAACGAGAAGAACGAGGAAGTGGGTGAGGGTGAGGTCGGCCAGTTGGCTGTCGATGTCAAAGCCTCGCCGCTTTTCCATTTTGACGGCTACACCTGGGGTGAAAAGGATCCGTTCGTGAACGGTTATTATCTCACCGGTGACATGGTGATCAACCATGGCGGCGGCTGTTTCGCCTTCAGCGGCCGGGATGACGACATCATCACCACGGCCGGTTACCGGGTGGGGCCGGCGGACGTAGAAAGCACGCTGCTCGAGCACGCCGCGGTGGCGGAATCAGGTGTTGTCGGCAAGCCGGATGAAAGCGCGGCTCCATCATCAAGGCGTACGTCGTGATCAAGGGCGATTATGCCGGCGGAGACGAGCAGGCCCTGAAAGACGAACTTCAGGAACTGGTGCGTCGCCGGCTATCTACTCACGCCTTCCCCCGGGAAATCGAGTTTGTTGACGAGCTGCCCAAGACACCCAGCGGCAAGATCCAGCGGTTTGTCCTACGTAATCAGGCCAAGGAAGAAACCGGCGCATGATTATCACGTTTGAGGAGCTCCAGGCTTTCCTTGACGAGCAGTTTCCGCAGGGTGCCGCGTTTGGCACCCTGCAGAAGCTCGGGGACGGCTGGGCGGAAATGAAGCTGGAAGTGGACGAAGAGCACCTGAGGCCCGGCGGAACCGTGTCCGGGCCCGCTATGATGGGGTTGGCCGATGTCACGCTGTATGCCGCGCTGTTGAGCCAGATTGGGTTGGTTCCGCTGGCGGTGACCACCAACCTCAATATCAATTTTCTGCGAAAGCCGGTTGCCCACAAACCGATCTGGGCCCGGGCGACGATGTTGAAGGTTGGCCGCACCATGGGTGTGGGCGAGGTGTTCGTATACTCCGAAGGTGCGGACGAGCCGGTTGCACACTCCACCATGACTTACTCCATTCCACCCAGGCGATAGCATCATGCAGATTCGAGACATGATGGTGCCGTTGGGAGACGGCCTTTCAGTTGAAGTTCGCCGCATACGCCACAAAAAAACGCAGGGTCCGACACTGGTCTTTCTGCATGAATCGCTTGGCAATATTGCCCTGTGGCGAAAGTTTCCGGAACGGCTGGCCAAGGCCACCGGGTTCGATGCGCTGCTCTACAACCGGCTGGGTTACGGGCGGTCGTCCGACGAGCCGCTGCCTCGCCCCTATGACTATCAGGAGCGGGAGGGCTCGGTATTGTTGCCGCGCCTACTCGAAGAGCTTGGGCTGGAAGACGTAGTGCTGATCGGTCACAGCGACGGTGGTTCCATTGCCCTTATTGCGGCGGGTGCACTCGGGCCCCGGGCGCACGCTCTGGTTACGATGGCCGCGCATGTGTATGCCGATTACCTGACCGTTGAGGGCATTCAGGAGATGATGGCGCGTTATCGGGAAACCGACCTGAGGGAA
Organism: Marinobacter salinus; assembly: GCF_001854125.1. Taxonomy (NCBI): domain Bacteria; kingdom Pseudomonadati; phylum Pseudomonadota; class Gammaproteobacteria; order Pseudomonadales; family Marinobacteraceae; genus Marinobacter; species Marinobacter salinus. The sequence continues at coordinate 2,095,840 of NZ_CP017715.1, read as the reverse complement.
AAGCTTCATCGTTACCATGGTGATCGTACCGATGACGTGTTCAAGGCCTGGCATACGGTTTGGCTGGATGAGGGGTTCCAGAAGTCCATGAATTTCAGGGACTGGCTGGCAGCTATTGAATGTCCGGCTATGATCATTCAAGGGGAGGAGGATGAGTACGGCGTGCCGGAGCAGGTCACCGACATCGTCGCAGGCATCGGTGCTGCCGCGATTCCGCTGTTTTTGCCCGACACCGGCCACTCGCCCCATCTTGAGCAACCAGACCTGCTGCTGGAGCAGGTGTGCGACTTTTTGCTAAGAGAGACAGCCTGAAAAACCGAAATTTTCTGTTGACGTTTACGTATACGTCAATCTAATCTGTTAACTAGTTCGAATGTACAACAATAACAAAGGTAAATTGGCTCATGAGTGAACCGTACGTTCTGGAGACCCGCAGCCTTGTCAAAGAGTTCAAAGGCTTTGTTGCAGTCGACGACGTGAATCTGAAGATTCAGAAAGGCCATATTCATGCCCTGATTGGTCCTAATGGCGCAGGGAAGACAACCGTTTTTAACCTGCTGACCAAATTCCTCACTCCCACCCGCGGCCAGATCCTGTTCAACGGCGAAGACATCACTTCCATGAAATCTGCTGCCATTGCCCGAAAAGGGGTGGTTCGATCCTTTCAGATTTCTGCCGTATTCCCGCACATGACCGCTTTGGAGAATATCCGGGTGGCACTGCAAAGCTTTGAAGGCAACTCGTTCAGTTTCTGGAAATCCGGAAGCTCGCTGAACAAGCTGAACCAGCGTTGCATGGAGTTGCTGGATTCCGTGGGTCTTGCTGAATATGCCAACACCACAACGGTTGAGCTGGCTTATGGCCGCAAGCGGGCCCTGGAGCTGGCGACGACGCTCGCCATGGAGCCGGAACTCCTGCTGTTGGATGAGCCCACCCAGGGTATGGGCGCCGAGGATGTCGATCGTGTTGTGGAACTGGTGCGCAAGGCGGCGCAAGGCAGGACAGTATTGATGGTTGAGCACAACCTGAGTGTGGTGAGCAAACTGTGTGACCGCATAACCGTGCTGGCCCAGGGCGCCGTGCTCACGGAAGGTGACTATGAAACCGTATCCGCCGACCCTCGTGTCCGTGAGGTCTACATGGGAACCGCTTCCAGCGGGGAACGCGGAGCACCCTCCGAGGAAAACGAGGAGGAGGTTGCCCGATGAGCTCGCGTCCCGACAAAGAATACGAACAGCTGCGCGTTTCCGGCCTGCATGCCTTTTATGGCGAGTCCCATATCCTTCACGGCATCGACCTGGTGGTACACCGGGGCGAGCTGGTTACTCTGCTGGGCCGTAACGGTGCCGGCCGCAGCACGACGCTGAAATCGATCATGAACATGGTGGGGCGGCGTACCGGCTCAATCATGATCAATGGTGAAGAGACCATGGCCTGTGCGCCGCACCATATTGCCAGGTTGGGTGTCGGGTATTGCCCCGAGCATCGGGGCATTTTTTCCGCACTCAGCGTCCAGGAAAACCTCACGCTGCCACCCGTCGTGCGCAGTGGTGGTATGAGCCTGGAAGAAATCTACACCATGTTCCCCAACCTTTACGAGCGCAGATTCAGCCAGGGCACCAAGCTGTCAGGCGGTGAACAGCAAATGCTGGCCCTGGCCCGGATCCTTCGCACCGGCGCAAACATGCTGCTGCTGGATGAGATTACCGAGGGGCTGGCCCCGGTCATCGTCGAGATGCTGGGGAAAGTGCTGGTCAAGCTTAAAGAGAAGGGGCTGACCATCGTCCTTGTAGAACAGAATTTCCACTTCGCAGCGCCCCTGGCTGACCGACACTATGTCGTCGAACACGGGCAGATTGTGGAAGAAGTCCGTGCCGATGAGCTGAGTGCCAAACAATCGGTGCTGGACAGCTATTTGGGTGTTTGATCCCGGATAGGTAAGAGCGAAAAGCAAAACAAGAGCAACAATAAACCCGAACTAACGCAACACAGTAGCGGAGATACAACAATGACAATGATGAAAAAGCTTCTGACCTCAGCCGTTGCCTCAGCCATGATGGCCAGTGGTGCCCAGGCCGCAATGTCGAACGATACCGTCAAGATCGGTTATCTGGCGGACATGTCCGGCACCTACCGGGATCTCGCTGGGCCGAATGGCCTTAAAGCCGTGGAAATGGCCATTGCCGACTTCGGCGGCAAGGTAAATGGTACAAAGATCGAAGTTGTCAGCGCCGATGATCGCAACAGTGCAGATGTTGCTTCCAGTACCGTTCGTCGCTGGGTCGAAAACGACAACGTGGACCTGGTTGCGGGCCTTGTGGCTTCTTCAGTTTCCATCGCCGTCAGTGACATCCTCGAAGAGAATGACAAGCTGGGCATCATTTCCGGCTCCGCTGCTTCCAGCATCACCAATGAGCACTGCACGCCGAACCACATTCACTACGTGTACGACACCTACCCGCTGGCCAACGGTACTGCAAGCGCTGTTGTCAAAGAGGGTGGCAAGACCTGGTACATCCTCACGGCGGATTACGCTTTTGGTCACGCCCTGGAAGGGGACGTTACCCGAGTGGTCGAGGCCAACGGTGGTGAAGTGATCGGTACGCTGCGGCACCCGTTCCCGACACCTGATTTCTCGTCCTTCATTCTTCAGGCCCAGGCCTCTGGTGCCGACGTGGTTGCCCTGGCAAACGCCGGTGCGGACACCACCAACGCTATCAACACAGCCAGTGAGTTCGGTGTGACCCAGTCCGGCCAGACCCTTGCCGCCTTGTTGCTGTTCCTGACCGATGTTAAAGCACTGGGTGTTGAAGCTGCTCAGGGTATCCAGCTGACAACTGGCTGGTACTGGGATATGAACGATGAGACCCGTGCCTGGTCTGACCGCTTCTTCGAGGAAACCGGTGCGCGGCCGACCATGGTTCATGCCGGTATCTACTCCAGCACCATGCAGTACCTGAAGGCGGTTGATGCGACTGATTCAGACGATGCCCAGACTGTGCGCAAGCAAATGATGGACACGCCGATCAACGACATGTTCGCCAAGAACGGTAAAATCCGCGTTGATGGTCGTATGGTGCATGACATGTTCCTGGCGGAAGTGAAGACTCCGGACGAGTCCACGGGTGAGTGGGATCTGTACAAGATTCTTCGCACCATCCCGGCCGACGAAGCCTATCGTCCGCTCTCCGAGAGCAAGTGCCCGTTGGTAACCAGCAAGTAAGAGCGTAACCCCCGGTGTATCCCCGCCAGCCTGGCGGGGATACACCGGGAACCCGCAACGATGAGTCCAGATATCACGTTTGCGCTGCTTTTGGAGTGAGCAACATGTCCATGATTTTTGGTGTCCCCCTGGCTGTGCTGTCTGGTCAGCTTTTGATCGGGGTCATTAACGGCGCCTTCTATGCGCTGTTGAGTCTCGGGTTGGCCGTTATTTTCGGTCTGCTCAAGATTATTAACTTTGCCCACGGGGCAATGTACATGCTCGGTGCCATGGCCACCGTCATCCTTTTCGACACTCTGGGTGTCAACTATTGGGTCGCTCTTTTCCTCGCACCGCTGCTTGTTGGCGTTGTGGGTGTGCTGGTCGAGTATTTTCTGCTCCGGCGAATTGCCGGTCAGGACCACATTTACAGTCTGCTGCTGACTTTTGGCGCTGCCCTGCTGATTCAGGGTGTGCTGACAAACATCTACGGGGTATCCGGACTCCGTTATTCCATGCCGGATCTGTTCAAGGGAGGAATTAACCTCGGGTTCATGTTCCTTCCTTACTACCGTGCCTGGGTGATCGTGATTGCCCTGGTGGTGTGTTTCGGTACCTGGTTTATGATCGAAAAGACAAAGCTTGGTGCCTATCTGCGAGCCGGAACAGAGGACTCGCAACTGATGCAGGGTTTCGGGATTAACGTACCTCTGCTGATCAGCCTTACTTACGGGTTTGGCGTTATGCTCGCGGCTTTTGCCGGGGTTTTGGCGGCACCTATCTACTCTGTGACGCCTGTGATGGGCTCGCACATTCTGATAACGGTGTTTGCGGTGGTCGTCATCGGCGGTATGGGCTCCATTGGTGGGGCGATTATCACCGGTATCCTGATGGGCGTGATTGAAGGGCTTACTAAAACCTTCTACCCGCCCGCGTCATCTGCGGTGATCTTCCTGGTCATGGTGGTGGTTCTGATGTTCCGGCCTGCGGGTCTGTTTGGTAAGGAGGCATAATCATGAACCAGCCCTTTAATCAGACCGACGTCCATAAGGCCATCCTGGAACAACAGAACGCCGAAAACCGCAAGAAAATGATACTGAACGGAGTTCTGATTCTGCTCCTGGTGGCGGCGCCATTTGTCATGTATCCGGTCTTCCTGATGAAGATTCTGTGTTTTGCGCTTTTCGCCGTTGCATTCAACCTGCTGTTCGGTTTTACCGGGCTGCTGTCCTTTGGTCACGCCGCGTTCCTGGCGACCGGCGGGTACACCACCGGCTATCTGCTCAGCAATTACTCCGGCCTGACTACGGAAATCGGGATTCTTGCTGGCACGGCGCTGGCAACACTGTTGGGGCTCGCTTTTGCCCTGTTGTCGATTCGCCGTCAGGGAATTTACTTCGCCATGGTAACCCTGGCGCTGGCGCAACTGGTTTTCTTCTTCTTTGTGCAGTCGTCATTCACCGGCGGTGAAGATGGTATGCACGGCATTCCCAGGGGTGAGCTGTTCGGGATGATCAACCTGGAAGACAACCTCAACATGTACTATTTCGTATTGGCTGTCTTTATTGCCTGTTACCTGTTGGTGCAGCGCATCGTAAGCAGCCCTTACGGGCAGGTGCTCAAATCGATCAAGCAGAACGAGCCCCGCGCGGTATCGCTGGGTTACAACGTCAACCGCTACAAGATCCTGGCGTTCGTGATTTCCGCGGCCCTGGCGGGCCTTGCAGGGTCCATGAAATCTGTCGTGTTCCAGCTGGCCTCCCTGAATGATGCTCACTGGCACATGTCCGGCGAAGTCATCCTGATGACTCTGGTGGGCGGTATGGGTACTTTGCTTGGGCCAGTGGTTGGTGCCACCTTCGTGGTTAACATTGAGTACCAGCTTTCACAGGGTCCACTCCGGGACTGGGTTGATCCGATCCTGGGTGGCATCTTCGTACTCACGGTGCTGGCGTTCCGCAGCGGTATTGTCGGCGAAGTCCAGAGGTTCATGAAGAAGAACCTGGGATAAGACTACAGCGCGAGAAAACGAGGAAACCTGACAGGCCGCTCATAGAGCGGCCTTTTTTTGTGAACTCTGCTGTGTTGGATCAAGGCAGTCTCATCACAATGTCGGCTACGATTGACCGGTAATGGTTAAAAACAGTCGTTTATTGATATTGCCTGAGGTAAGTGGAGGCTGATGGTGAAAAAAACCTTAATCGCTCTGGTTCTCATCGCGGTCATTTCAGCAGCGGTGTACGGCTGGTATCGCAATCAGAACTCCGACAATGGGCCGCTTACCCTGTATGGCAATGTGGATATTCGTGAGCTCTCCCTCGCCTTCCGGCAGGGCGGGCGCATAACCTCGCTTGCCGCGGATGAGGGGGATCAGGTGGAGGCTGGCCAGCTGGTGGCGGAACTGGACCCAGAGCCTTTCCGGAATGCCTTGAGAGCGTCGGAAGCCCGGGTAATGCAGGCGCGGGCCATGCTGGCCAAGCTTGAGTCCGGAAGTCGTCCGCAGGAGATTGAACAGGCCCGTGAAATCGAGCTTCAGGCTGAGGCGGTATTGGCAAATCGGCAGCGGGAGTTTACCCGTCTCAGAGAGCTGGCAAAGGCCGGTGCCACGAGCCAGCAATCGCTGGACAGCGCCCGCTATGCGCTTGATGAGGCCAGGGCCCGGGTGGCTGCTGCGAAGGCCACGCTGTCGCTGCTTGAAGAGGGGCCGCGCCAGCAGGATATAGAGGCAGCGAGGGCGCAGCTGGCCATGGCGGAAGCCGAGGCCGCCCAGACAAAAACCGCCCTGTCTGATACCCGTCTGGTGGTGCCCGACGACGGTACGGTTCTGAGCCGGGTAGTCGAGCCCGGCGCCATGGTGCAACCAGGCAGCCCTGTTTTTAGCCTGTCCCTCGGGGATCCCGTGTATGTTCGGGCCTACGTCAGTGAGCCCCGTCTTGGTGAGGTACCTCCGGGCACTTCCGTGACCATAACCACGGACAGTGCCGACCGGTCTTATTCCGGAAAAATCGGATTTGTGTCTCCTCGCGCGGAATTTACCCCCAAGTCGGTGCAGACCGAGGAGTTGCGAACGGAACTTGTGTACCGGCTTCGCATAGTTGTTCAGGATTCCGACGAACGGCTGCTTCAGGGTATGCCGGTGACCATTACCCTCGATGCGTCATGAACGCGGCCATAACGCTAAAGGATGTTCACAAGGCCTTTGGCAAAACCAAGGCCCTTGATGGGATTTCCGGTGACATTGCTCCGGGCAGGCTGACCGGATTGGTAGGGCCTGATGGCGCCGGCAAAACCACACTTATGAGATTGATGGCCGGGTTGCTCGAGTCCGACAGCGGGCAGCTTTGTGTTGCCGGGCTGGACCCGATTCGTGACGGCGATGCCCTGGCCGAATCGGTGGGCTATATGCCCCAGCGCTTTGGCCTCTACGAAGACCTCTCGGTGATCGAGAACCTTGATCTCTACGCTGATTTAAGGGGGCTTGCCCGGGCCGACTACCGCGACACCCTTGATAAGCTCCTTGAGTTTACCCGCCTTGGTCCGTTTACCGGGCGCCTGGCCGGGCGGCTCTCCGGTGGCATGAAACAAAAACTCGGACTGGCTTGTGCACTGATTACGTCTCCCAGGGTACTGCTTCTGGATGAGCCGGGTGTGGGGGTCGATCCCGTCAGCCGGCAGGATCTCTGGCGCATGGTGCAGGCCCTTACCGGTGAGGGGATGGCGGTGCTATGGGCAACGGCTTATCTGGAAGAAGCGGAACAGTGTGAGGATGTGCTATTGCTGAATCAGGGGCAGCTGCGCTTCCGTGGCCCGCCGGGGGAACTGACCGGTCGGCTGCGCGGGCGGTGTTATCGCCTGAAGGGCAGCGGAGACAAGCGACGCCTGCTTGCTGAGGTCCTTCAGCGCTCCGGGGTCCGGGATGGCACCATTGAAGGCGACAGCCTTAGGGTGGTGTTGGCCGAAAATGTACCGGAAACAATTTTTGCGGATCTGGGTGAGGCTGAGCCCGTTGCTCCACGTTTTGAGGATGCCTTTATTGACTTGCTGGGCGGCGGTCCCGGTGGCCACTCGCCCCTGGCCGATCAGATGCCCGGCGTGGCGGAGCAGGGCGCCATGGTGGAGTGCCAGGCACTGACCCGGCGATTCGGGGACTTTGTGGCCGCCGACAATGTCAGTTTTACCGTGCGGAAGGGTGAAATTTTCGGCCTGCTTGGGCCCAACGGTGCGGGCAAGTCCACTACCTTCAAAATGCTGTGCGGTTTGCTTAAACCCAGTAGCGGGGAGGCGCGGGTGGCGGGGCTGGACCTGCGCAAGTCGGCCAGTGATGCCAAGCTGAAACTGGGCTATATGGCCCAGAAGTTTTCGCTGTACGGTTTGTTGTCGGTCCGCCAGAACCTGGCGTTCAGCGCTGGCGTTTATGGCCTTTCCGGCCGGCAGAGAAAGCAGCGTATCGCCGAAATGATCGCAACCTTTCAGCTGGAACCTTTGCTCGACAGTGCTCCGAACCAGCTATCGCTGGGCTTCAAGCAGCGCCTCGCGCTGGCTTGCGCGCTCATGCACAGGCCACCGATTCTGTTCCTTGATGAGCCCACCTCCGGTGTCGATCCCATCACCCGGCGGGAGTTCTGGACCCACATCAACGGCCTTGTCAGCAAAGGCGTTACCGTGCTGGTCACCACGCACTTCATGGATGAGGCGGAGTATTGTGACCGTGTGGCCCTGATGTATCGCGGTCGCGTTATTGCCCTGGACAGCCCCGATAATCTCAAGGCACAGGCAGGCGGTGAGGGCAGCATGGAACAGGCGTTCATTCATCTGATTGAGGCGCAGGACGATGAATAGCCGCCGGCTCTTTGCGCTCATGAAAAAGGAAAGTCTGCAGATTCTCCGGGACCCGGCGGCCATTCTCATCGCGTTTGTCTTGCCCGTGATTCTCCTGTTCCTGTTTGCCTATGCGGTCTCGCTGGATATCAGGCAGGTTCACCTGGGTGTCGTGGTTCAGTCCGACAGCGCCCAGGCCCGCTCTCTGGCCGCGAGTTTCAGCGGCACACCTTATTTCAGTGTGCTGCCTGCCCGGCATCGGGCCGAGGTGACGCCACGCCTGGTCAGTGGCGAACTCAAAGGGTATGTGCTGATTCCCGGCGACTTCGACCGACGCCTTGAGCAGGGTGAGCCGATACTGCAGGTGATCACTGATGGAACCCAGCCTAACACCGCTAATTTCGTCGCCGGTTACACCCGGGGGGTCGTTAGTAACTGGTTGGCAGGCAGAGGCATCCAGGCTGTCGTGAATCTGGAATCCCGCTTCTGGTTCAATCCGGAAGTGGAAACCCGTCGTTTCCTTATTCCCGGCGCCATAGCGATCATCATGACCATGATCGGCACCCTGCTAACCGCCCTGGTGGTAGCCAGGGAATGGGAGCGAGGCACCATGGAAGCCTTGCTGTCTACGCCAGCCCGCATCCCGGAGATCCTGCTGGGAAAACTGGTGCCGTATTTTTGCCTGGGCCTGATTGCGACCCTCGGCAGTACGGTTCTGGCAATTAATGTGTTCGACGTGCCGCTGAGGGGGAGCTGGGGGACGCTGATGCTGCTATCCAGCTGCTTCCTTGTGCCTGCCCTCGGCCAGGGATTAGTGATCTCCGCCCTGGCCAAGAATCAGTTCATTGCTGCTCAGGCTGCGCTTTTTTCCGGATTTCTGCCGGCCTTCCTGCTCTCCGGGTTCCTGTTTGAGATCGATGCCATGCCCGCGCCTATCCGGTTGCTCACCCATATCATTCCGGCGCGATACTTCATTGATTCCCTGCGCACGGTATTTCTGGTTGGGGATATCTGGCCATTGCTGATCCGGGACATGCTGGCAATGCTTGCCGTTGGCGCCGTGATGTTTGTTATCGCCCGGGCCAAAACCCGCAAGAGCCTGGAGTCCTGAGATGCAATGGTCGCGACTGTTGGCGCAAATCGTAAAGGAGCTGCTGAGCTTGCTGAGGGACCCCAGGGCGCGCGCCATTCTGGTGTTGCCGCCGATGCTGCAGCTTCTGATCTTCTCCTTTGCTGCCACGCTGGATGTAAGGAATGTGACCCTGGCGGTTTATAACGAAGACACCGGCGCCGCCTCCCAGAATCTCGTGGCCGATATACAGCACGCCAGTTTTGTCAGCGAGGTTATGGTCGTTGGTGACAGCCAGGCACAGGAGCGGTTGCTGGAACGTGGATCAGTGCTATTGGCTGTGCATATTCCGGAAGACTTTTCCCGGAACCGCCTGGCGGGCAAGCCGGCAACGGTTCAGGTGCTTCTGGATGGCCGGAGGGCGAATGCTGCGCAGGTTGCCTTGGGCTACCTGCAGACAATTGCGCTGGGGCAGAGTGGCACCTTTGAACCCGTCGTTCTGCGCCATGCGTTCAACCCCAACCTGATATACCGCTGGTTCGTCGTGCCGGGGCTGTCCGGTATCCTGTCCATGTTCATAGCTTTGGTGGTCACTGCGCTATCAATCTCCAGGGAGCGGGAACTCGGTACCTTTGATCAACTGCTGGTGTCACCCACCACGCCCCTGGAAATCATTATCGCCAAATGCCTGCCCGCGGTGCTGGTCGGCTACGTGATGGGGACCATCATGGTCACCGCCGCGATCGTGCTGTTTCAGGTACCGTTTACCGGCACCCTGGTATGGCTGGCAGGCGCACTGTTGTTGTTCATTCTTTCGGTGGTGGGTATCGGCTTGATGGTGTCTGCCATTGCAGACACCCAACAGCAGGCCATTCTGGGTGCCTTTGCACTGGGTGTTCCCATGATTCTCGTATCCGGTTTCGCAACGCCCGTCGAGAACATGCCCGATGTCCTGCAATGGGTGGCGCAGGGCGTACCCCTGACCCATTTTCTGGTGATTGTGCAGGGCAGCTTCATGAAGGCTCTTCCCGCCGATGTTATTTCGGCTCATCTCTGGCCCATGGCACTGACAGCGCTGTTCACACTTAGTGGCGCAACCATCGTGGTAAAAAGCCGGCTGAACTGATGCCAAGGGCTGGTGCCTTTGGGAGTGCCTTGGCAGCCCGAACGTGACCAGGAAAACGTTGCACTATTCAAACGTTCTTGGGCGAACAGTATCCGGCTTCAGGAAGTCCTTTTCACCGGTGTTGGCATGATCCCCCAGCACCTTACCGTCGGTTTCGCGGACCTGGCCATACCGGGAGCGCTTGTGGAATGTTGGGCCGTATTTCTCAAGGGTCTCCTTGATATCCCCGGTATAGCGGGGATCCTGGGGGCGTTCCTGGCTGTCCATGTAGTAGGCGATATCCCAGGCTTCCTGGTCGCTCAGGGATAAAGGCTGGCCCAATGGCATGTTGTTCTTGATAAAACCGGCAGCCGTATTTATGCGCACGATGCCGGCACCCCAGTTATTGGACTGATCACCCCAGGGAGCTGGGAACACTGTCTGACCGGCAACCCGAAGGCCTTGCCCATCTTCGCCATGACAAACGGAGCACTTGTCACTGAATAGCTGCTCGCCTCTTGCATAACTCAGTTCTTCCGGGCGTTCCGGTGCCGGGAAACCGCGACCGTAGATAGGCTTCTCCGGGTACACTTCCACGCCTTTGGCGAGCCATTGATGATAGGCCGACAGCGCAAGCATGTTGTCGCTGCCATAGGCTGGCGGTTTGCCGTTCATGGAATATGTGAAGCAACCGGCAATCCGTTCCTCCAGGTTATTGACGTGGTCATTCTTGCCCCGGAACCCGGGCAGGGTGACTGCCGCCGGCCAGACCGGAGCGCTAAAGGGTATGCGACCTTCGCCAAGGTGGCAGCTGGAACAGTTCATATTGTTGAAAACGTTCTCGCCGCGAAGCTGCTGGGTGTTGGTGAACAGGTCGTGGCCCCGGCGAATCACCCGCTTGAGTTCCGGGTGCATGTCCGATTGCTCAAGATCTTCCATTGTCGGTGGTATATGAACGAGTTCATTGGCCTCTGGTGCGGGATAACCCAGTCCGGTCAGGGTCTTGATATAGTCGTCTTTCCGGTCGCTCGCATTAACCGCTGCGGTAAAGAGAAGGGAACTGGCCAGGGCTGTGTAAGCAAAAATTGGTTTCATGGCTGTGTCTCCTCTGGATTGGACGCGGGCGGTTGGGTTGAAAGCCAGGCAGCGACGGCAAGGATGTCCTGGTCATTCAGGCGGCGGGCTATGGTGCCCATCAGGTCCTGGGGGTCGTTCTTGCGGCTCCCTTCCTGCCAGGCCTTAAGCTGCACCTCAATATATCGGGCATGTTGCCCGGCAATGCCCGGGAACACCGATCCGGCTCCTTGATTGTTCGGGCCGTGGCAACTCTTGCAGGAGACAACATACTTCGACCAATCCCCTGTTTCTGCCAGCATCTGTCCCCGCTGCAGAGCCTGTTCGTCGGGGTTTTCTCCCGCCTGGCCCGGGGTGGGCGTCATCTCGCTGTAATACTGTGCAACGTCCAGAATCTGTTGGTCCGACAGCATGCCGGCGAAGGATTTCATGGTGGCATTCTGGCGTTGACCGGACTGGAAATCATGCAACTGCTTGGCAATGTACCCGGCGTCCAGGCCCGCCAATCTGGGCCAGGGTTCGCCCTGTGCATTGTTTTTTCCGGAGCCATCTGGCTGGTGGCAGGCGGCGCACATGGCGGCAGCCTCAGCCCCGCGGTTGGCGTCCCCGGTCGTTGCCGCCTGGGCCCACAGGCTTACGGATGCCAGGCTCAACGCGAAAAGAGTGGTTGGCAAGTAGTTCATGGTGGGTGTTCCTCCCGGATCGCCAGCGCTTGCTGGTAATTTGATATTAGTCTGTGCAGGGGATGGCTTGAGTTTCCTTAAAGTCTCAATAGCTATAAGCATATACTATATATGAATATGTGAGGCAAAGTAATCGGCATCGCCCCTCCGCCTGAAATTTATCCGTGGAAGTGATGGTTCTTCCCGGTGCATGCGGGACAGACAGACCAGGACCATCGCCCGATGCGGTATGTGCGTATCTTGCCAAACGCTCCGGAAAGCTGGATAAAGGAGCGTTGAAAATCCCTGTGCCGGCCCCTCGCCACAGGCCTATTTGAGTTGTGGAAGGCTTACCTTATGGGTTCTGGTTTCGCGAGCGCTGACGCATTCCTTCAGGCGCACCCCGAGTTGCAGTTTGTTGACCTGCTGATTCCGGATATTAACGGCATTGTTCGTGGCAAGCGGGTGGCGCCTTCGGCGCTGCCCAAGGTGTTTGAGCGAGGCATTGCAATGCCCGCGTCCATCTTTGCCCTGAATATTCAGGGCACTACGGTTGAAGAGACCGGCCTGGGACTGGATATCGGAGAGGCGGACCGGGTATGCCTGCCTGTCGAGGACACACTCACCATGGAGCCCTGGCAGAAGCGGCCTACTGCCCAGCTGCTGCTGACCATGTACGAGCTGGACCGCAAGGTACCATTCTTCGCAGATCCGCGGGTGGTGTTGCAGAACATCGTCCGGCGTTTCGGTGAGTTGGGTCTGACGCCCGTGTCCGCCTTCGAGCTGGAGTTCTACCTGATTGACCAAGAGAATCTGGCGGGCCGGCCGCAGCCGCCGAAGTCCCCGATTTCCGGCAAGCGCCCGGCGGGCACCCAGGCTTATTCCATTGATGATCTGGATGAGTATGCGGAGTTCCTGGCCGACGTGCTGGATGCTGCCCATGAACAGGAGCTGCCTGCCGATGCCCTGGTGGCAGAATCCGCCCCCGGTCAGTTCGAGGTCAACCTGCATTACGTGGATGACGCGGTAAAGGCCTGTGACCATGCCACGCTGCTCAAACGCCTGATCAAAAGTATGGCCTACGACCATGAGATGGATACCACCTTCATGGCCAAGCCCTACCATGATCAGGCGGGCAGCGGCATGCACTTGCATGTGAGCCTGTTGGATAAGGCTGGGCACAATGTCTTTGCCGGCGATGCCGAACAACCGAATGACATGCTGCGCTGGGCGGTTGGCGGCCTTGTCGCCACCATGAACGATGCCATGGCGTTGTTCTGCCCCAACATAAACTCCTACCGCCGGTTCAGCCCGGAATATTACGTGCCCAGCGCGGCCACCTGGGGTGTCGATAACCGCACCGCGTCGCTACGTCTGCCCGGGGGCGATCCACAGGCGCTTCGCATTGAGCACCGGGTGGCCGGCGCTGATGCCAACCCTTATCTGCTGATGGCGGCGGTGCTGGCGGGTATCCACTACGGCATTTCCAACAAAATCGAGCCGCCGCCGGTGACGGTGGGTAATGCCCATGAGCAGCACGAAGCCAGTCTGGTGAATAACCTGCGGGATGCGTTGAGGGGGCTGGGCCAGTCTCCGGTCATGGCCGATTATCTGGGTAGCCAGTTTCTTGATGTGTTCGTAGCCTGCAAGGAGCATGAATTGACCGAGTTCGAGATGACCATCTCGGATCTGGAGTACCTGTGGTACTTGCACACAGTTTAAAGGCTCTTCAAGGTTAATCAACGGCGCCCGGTGAGGCGCCGTTTTTCGTTTCCAATACTACTCAAGTGCGAGCCAGGTGGCCTTCAGCTCGGTGTACTTGTCGAACGCATGCAGGGACTTGTCCCGGCCATTGCCCGACTGCTTGAAGCCGCCGAAGGGGGCAGTCATGTCGCCGCCATCGTAATGGTTGATCCACACGCTGCCGGCTCGCAGGGCTTTGGCCACCTTATGGGCGGTGTTGATGTTGGAGGTCCATACCGCCGCCGCCAGGCCATAGATGGAATCGTTCGCGATGGCAACTGCCTCCTCGGCGGTCTTGAAGCCGATCACCGAGAGCACCGGCCCGAAGATTTCTTCGGAGGCGATACGCATACGGTTATTCACCCCATCAAACACAGTTGGCTGCACGAACAGGCCGCCGGTGTCTTCCATGATCCGCTGGCCGCCTTCCACCAGGGTTGCCCCTTCGGATTGCCCGATGCCAATGTATTCAATGATGCGGTCAAGCTGGGCCTGATCAACGATGGCACCGCAGGTGGTTGCCGGGTCCAGTGGGTGGCCGGGGCGCCAGGTTGTGAGAGCTTCGCGAATCAGCCCGATAAACTCCGCGCGAATGCTTTCCTGCACCAGCAACCGACTGCCGGCAGTACACACTTCGCCCTGGTTGAAGGCAATGGCGCTGGCAGCTTCGGCAGCGGCTTTCTGCAGATCTGGTGCGTCGGCAAAGACGATATTGGGGCTCTTGCCGCCGGCCTCCAGCCATACACGTTTCATGTTGGACTGGCCGGCGTAGACCATCAGTTGTTTCGCTACTGTGGTGGAGCCGGTAAACACCAGACAGTCCACATCCATGTGCAGAGCCAGCGCCTTGCCTACGGTATGACCATAGCCGGGCAGCACGTTAAACACGCCGGGGGGAATGCCCGCCTCTTCAGCCAGCGCAGCGAGGCGAATGGCGGTGAGGGGGGATTTCTCCGAGGGCTTGAGAATCACCGAGTTGCCGGTGGCCAGGGCCGGAGCAATCTTCCAGGAGGCCATGATCATCGGGAAGTTCCAGGGCACGATGGCTGCCACCACCCCGATGGGTTCCCGGGAGATCATGCCAATCTGGTTATGAGGCGTGGCCGCAAGTTCGCCGTACACCTTGTCGATGGCCTCGGCGGTCCATCGGATCGCTCGGGCGGTCGCTGGCACATCCACCGCGCGGGCGTGGCCGATGGGCTTGCCCATGTCGAGGGTTTCCAGCAGGGCCAGTTCGTCACCGTTGGCTTCGATCAGCTCTGCAAAACGAATGAGTACCGCTTTGCGTTTGCTGGGCGCCAGTTGGCTCCACACGCCTTGTTCAAAGGCATTCCGGGCGGCGATCACGGCGGCATCGGCATCGGCCTGGTCGCAACTGGCAATCTCGGTCAGCTCGCTCCCATCGATGGGGCTGATTGTCAGAAACGTCTCGCCGTGGCTGGCCCATCGGTAAGCACCGTTCACATAGGCGCGGCCTTCAAGAGTGAGCTTTGTTGCCAGTGCCTGCCATTCGGCCAGGCTGGTGGGTGTGGTAGAGCGATCAGGGTAGGGCATGGGTGCCTCGCAGGCAGTGGAGATATGCAATCATAGCAGCAGTTTCGCGGGCAATTGTCAGCTTCGATATAGGTAGAAGAACCTGTCTTCCCGAAGCCCGGGCCTTGGCATAGACTTGCCTCGGCGGCCGCTGTTGTCGCCTGGTTTCAGACCTCTCCGTCACCCTTTTGGCGCCTACTTATGACCCAGTTTCCCCCGGTTCCTTCCTATTACGCGGCTTCTGCCAACCCGGCGCCGCCCCGCCTTGCGTTGCAAGGCCATTGCGAAGCCGATGTGTGTGTGGTGGGCGCCGGTTATACGGGTTTATCCACGGCGCTGTTTCTTGCCGAGGCGGGTTTCAAGGTCGTTGTTCTGGAAGCGGCAACGGTTGGCTGGGGGGCATCCGGTCGCAACGGAGGCCAGATCGTGAACAGCTTCAGTCGCGACCTGGACAGCATCGAGCGCCAGACCGCGCCGGATCATTTACGCCTGCTGGCCGAAATGGCCTTTGAGGGCAGTCAGATTATCCGCCAACGAGTGCAGGATTATGGCATCCAGTGTGATCTGAAAGACGGTGGGGTTTTTGCCGCTCTGAACCCGCGTCAGCTCGGTCACCTGGAGGCTCAGCAAGCCCTGTGGCAACGGTTCGGGTATGACCAGCTGGAGCTGCTGGACCGCACGGCCATGGCTAACCGTGTCGGTACCGATCGCTATATGGGTGGAGCCATTGACCACACCGGTGGCCATATCCATCCCCTGAACCTGGCCCTGGGTGAGGCCCTGGCACTGGAATCCAGGGGTGGAATCATTCATGAATACTCGGCTGTTACAGAGATCGTTTCCGGCCCTGTGGCGACAGTGAAAACCGGTCAGGGAGAGGTGAAAGCAAGGTTCGTGGTTCTGGCAGGCAATGCGTATCTTGGTGGCCTGGTGCCGGAACTCGGGGCTAAATCCATGCCTTGCGGTTCGCAGATCATTGCCACCGAGCCACTGGACGATGCGCTGGCCAGGAAACTGCTGCCCCTCGATAACTGTGTGGAAGACTGCAATTATCTGTTGGATTACTTCCGCCTCTCCGGCGATAAACGCCTCATTTATGGCGGTGGCGTGGTGTATGGCGCCCGCGATCCGGCCAACATAGAACGGCTGATTCGCCCCAACATGCTAAAGACCTTCCCGGCGCTGGCCAACGTTAAGGTCGATTACGCGTGGACCGGCAACTTCCTGCTTACCCTGTCACGCCTGCCGCAAATGGGCCGCCTGCAGGACAACGTATTCTACTCCCAGGGCTGCTCCGGCCATGGCGTGACCTTCACCCATGTGGCAGGCAAGGCTCTGGCAATGGCGATACAAGGTCAGGCCGGGCGCTTCGATGCGTTCGCCAGTCTGCCCCACTATCCATTCCCCGGAGGCCGGCGGTTCCGGGTACCGCTTACCGCAATCGGGGCCTGGTATTATGCATTGCGAGACCGGTTGGGGGTGTAAGCGACCGGCGGGATGACCGGCTCCGGGCCGTCACCGCAGAGCAGGGCAGTGATAGAATGTGCTTAACTGGTGATGCGAGACTGTGAGGAGAATCGCCCATGAATCCTGATGAATGGAGAGCCATGATGGAGGTCATTCCCGACGTTCGCGACGGATTGACCCGCACAGAGCGTATCGTCCTCTATGTTGTGCACGAAACTCAGCGGGAACTGAATGGCCGCAATGTTCCCACGGCCATGTTGTATGGGCGGGTGCTGGAGTATGTGGATATGAGCGAGGCAGAACTGCATGTCTACCTGGATCGCCTGGGCGTCAGGGGCGACGCTCTGTAACAAGGATGCCATTCTCGCCGAACGTCAGCCAGGCGATGGTTTCACCGGTCTGATCGTGCAGTTGTTGACCAGAAAGGAAGGTGTATGGGCCTGTTTTTCTGGGTGCGGTTAATGCGTGTCTGGATAGCCCGTGAAACAGTGAAACTGAATCCTGTGTTCACGGGCTCTGCCTTACGTCCGGATTTCGGATGGTGAATTAGCCACTGACCTGGCGCCGAATGTGATCGATCACCTCACCGTGCTCGTGCTGGGGGCTGAACATTACAATGTCGGTGTCTTTCCCCGCCCTTACACTATGCCCGGGAGGCCAATAGAACAGGTCGCCGGTTTGTGAGGTTTCCTCGCTGCCATCGGTATAAAGCGCAGTGATTTCCCCGTCAACAACATAGCCCCAATGGGGGCTCTGACAACTGTCATCCTTAAGTCCATGCAACAATGCTGTGATATCGGTGCCCGCTCCAAAGGAGAAATACTCGGCCCCCATGGTCCCGTAGCCGGTTACATCGCCAAAATCGGTTTTCTGGCGAGCAATTGCACCGGGTACGTCAATCCGAACAGGTACATCTTCTTTTGCGATACGCATAGAGATTACCTCCGTGTGGATTTGTTGCAGGATTGTTGCCACCCCTCAGGTACTTCGGACAAAACCCTGTAATTCAAAGTAGCATACTTTTTCCCGTTAACTGTGCGTCCAATAATGCGGGAAAGGCGATACTGAATGCCTTTGGCACATCCCTGGCAGCATGCTAGGGCGTTGCCGGTTTGAAAGCCCCGCTTCTTCGCTTGCGCCAGCGCACTGGCGGCGAACCGGTCCAGCGCCGGAACGCACGGTAGAAAGTGCTTACTTCGGCAAAACCCAGTGCCTCTGCAATTTCCGGCAGGGGGGTGCTCGGATCCGTCACCGCCTGCAACGCCTTCTCACGGCGTACGTCGTCCAGAAGAGCATCGAAGGTCTGTCCCTGTTCCTGAAGCCGCCGTGCGAGCGTTCGTTGGCTGATGCCCAGAGCCTTCGCCGCTTCGGCACGGCGAGGCAGAACCGGGCCCAGCCGGGCATTCAGCCACCGACGCAGTTCCGGAGCAGAGGCACTGTTCATGGAGAGGGCCGCCAGGCGGGCGGTGGTATATCGCTCGTGAACCTGTGCAAGTTGAGGATCGGCCTGGGGCAGGGGCCGATCCAGCACGGCATTCTCAATCAACACACCGCTGAACGCCTGTTCGAACTCTACCGGGCAGTTGAATACCGCCTGGTACCCATGCATTGGCCCGAGCCGTGGCTGGCTGAACTGCACGCGCGAGGGCTGCATCCGGGTTCCCGTCACCCAACTGGCAAAGCCCACCACAGCCGCCAGAACCGCTTCAATCTGGTGGGGGCTGAAGGCCAGCTTGCCCTGCCGGGGGTGGTAGACCAGCCAGGTGGCGGTATTGCCTGCGAGGATCTGGAACCGCCCACCATCGGAGATCAGGCGCTGGAAGCGCTGCACCATCACAATGGCCTCACGCAGGGTAGCGGCGGACTGAAGGGCGAACCCCACACCGCTGATGCTCATCGGGGTGAACTCGGCGCCCACCTTCAGCCCGAACCCCGGATCGCCGGTGCAACGTTCCGCCGCATGCCATAGCCGGGTGATGTCATCAATGGGCCAGCGTTCCTGGGCGCTGACTGGCTCAGGAATACCGGCCGCAGCCAACAGGGTGTCTGCATCCACGGCAAGGCGCTGCGCCGCTGCAATCACGGTGTTCACCCAGCCAATGGAAACTGTGGCCTCTAATGTCAAATTCGCTGGCCTCTGAAGTCAATTTTAAAGCCATGGTACCGGTATATCTTTAAGGCTGACAACTCATTACGACCGAGTCGGATGCGCACTATGGCCAAGGTAATTTCTTCAGACATTCTGGTGGTCGGCGGAGGCCTGGCCGGTATCGTCGCGGCCCTCGAAGCTCTGCGAGCCGGGAAATCAGTGACCCTTGCGGACAGGGATACGGCTGAACGAATGGGTGGCCTGGCACTGTGGGCGTTTGGCGGCATGATGCTGGTGGGCACCCCCCTGCAAAAACGCATGAAGATTGGCGACACGCCCGAGATTGCCCTGGGTGACTGGCTCAACTTTGGTGAGCTGGCTCCCGATGATCAATGGCCTCTGCAATGGGCACGCTACTATGTGGAGCATTCGCGATCAGAAGTGTATGACTGGCTGGACAATGAAGGCATTAAATTCCTGCCGGCGGTGAATTGGGTGGAGCGTGGCCGCCTCGGAGAGGGCAACCGTCTGCCCCGTTACCATGTTGTCTGGGGTACCGCCCGGGAGCTGGTCCGCTGCCTACTGGCGGCCCTGCACCGGGAAAATACCGGCGGCAGACTCACTCTGCTGCACCGGCATCGCATCACCGAACTGGACCACTGCGCAGGCAAAGCCAGTGGTGCCCTGGCCATCAACGAAGCCACCGGTGAAGAAGTCCGCTTGGCGGCATCCGCTGTGGTACTGGCCACCGGCGGTATCAACGGCAGCCACAGGGAATGCCGGGCCAACTGGCCCGTCGACCGTCCGCAACCTGCCCAGATGTTGAACGGGGCTCATCCAAATGCGGATGGCCGTATGCATCACTGGGTAGCCGACACCTTGGGTGGCAAGATTACCCACGCCGGGGAAATGTGGAATTACGCGGCTGGCTTCCCGCATCCTTACCCCCATTTTCCGGGCCATGGTCTTTCCACCATTCCCTGCAAATCCGCCCTGTGGCTGAACCACCGGGGTGAGCGGATCGGCCCGGAACCCCTGGTGACCGGATTCGATACCCACTGGTTGTGCCAGCGGGTGGCGGAACAGGAAAAACCCTGGACCTGGCACCTGTTGAACTGGCGCATTGCGGCCAAGGAATTTGCCATCTCCGGCGCCGAACACAACGCCCGGATCCGCGACAAACAGTTCCCCCAATTCGTGAAAGAGCTGTTGCTGGGCAATCACGCCCTGGTGCGCCAAATGCAGCATGAAAGCCGGGATTTCCTGGTGGCGGATAACCTTGCCGAGCTGGCCGGCAAGATGAACGCGCTAACCTGCTCCCACGACATGAAGCCGGCAACGCTTCAGGCTACGGCGGACGCCTTCGATGCCAACTTCACAGCGGGCACCCATCTCCATAACGATGCCCAGATCCGGATGATCCAGCATGCCCGGGAATGGAAGCCGGACCGGCTGCGCACCTGCAAACCAGCCCCGCTGCAAAAGCCCGGCGCCGGGCCCTACATCGCCGTCCGCATGCAATTGATCACCCGCAAGAGCCTGGGTGGTCTGCAAACGGATCTGCAAAGCCGTATTCTCAATGCTCAGGGAGCGCCGGTAGAAGGCCTGTACTGTGTGGGAGAGGCCGCAGGCTTTGGCGGCGGTGGTGCTAACGGCAAGCGGTCCCTGGAAGGCACCTTCCTGCCCGCCTGTATCATGACGGCACGTGCCGCGGTGCGCTCTATTGTGACCGGAGGCTGAAGCCCTTGAACCCGAAGCTGACCCCAGCGGCACAATCGGCCAGAACCCTGATAACTGAATTCCGAAAGGTTGGAGAATAACAATGACAAACGGCGCACAAGCCCTGATGAAAACCCTGGTGGATGCCGGCGTGGAAGTCTGCTTCAGCAACCCTGGAACCAGCGAAATGCATTTTGTGGCGGCTCTGGATGACGAGCCTAAAATGCGGGCTGTGCTTGCCTTGTTCGAGGGTGTCGCCACCGGCGCTGCGGACGGCTACGCCCGCATGGCTGACAAACCCGCCGCCACCCTGTTGCACCTGGGCTGTGGCCTCGGCAACGGCCTGGCCAACCTGCACAATGCCCGCAAGGGCAAGGTGCCAGTGCTGAACATTGTTGGTGACCACGCCACCTACCACGTGAAATACGACGCCCAGCTGCAATCCGATATCGAGACCGTTGCCCGCAACGTTTCCCCCGGCTTTGTCCGCACCGCCAAGAGCACAGAAACACTCTGCCAGGATGCCGCCGAAGCCATTGCCGCCGCCCGCACGGCGCCGGGGCAGGTGGCCACACTGATCCTGCCGGCAGACGTTTCCTGGGGTGAGGGCGGTGTGCCCAGCGCACCCATGGCACCGCCCACACCGGAGCCGGCAGACGATGCCACGGTAGAAACCATTGCCTCTGCCATCCGCTCCGGCAAGAAAACGGCCCTACTGATGGGCGGGCATTCCCTGCGGGAACCCAGCATGCTGGCGGCAGCCAAACTGGCGGCGCACAGCGGCGTTACCTTGTTGGCAGAAACCTTCCCGACCCGGATGGAACGGGGTGCCGGCCTGCCTTACGTGGAACGCCTGGCCTATCTGGCTGAGCTGGCTACGGTGCAACTGACGGATGTGGAACAACTGATTCTGGTGGATGCGAAGGCACCGGTCTCCTTCTTCGCCTATCCCGGCAAGAAGAGCTATCTGGTGCCGGATACCTGCCAGGTACACACTCTGGTGGCCCCGGACCAAGATATCCTGGCCAGCCTGAACAAACTCAACGATGCCGTTGGCGCCAGCCAGGCGCAGCCGAAGCTACAGCCGGAGAAACGACCGGGCCGGCCACGGGGCAAGCTGACCGCCGAGAAAGTCTGCAAAGCGGTAGGGGAACTGATGCCCGAGAACGCCATCATCGTGGACGAAGGCATCACCTCCAGCCTGATGCTCTCGGTAATGACCGCCGGCGCGCCCCGCCACGACATGATCACCCTCACCGGCGGCGCCATTGGCCAGGGCCTGCCCAACGCCGTGGGTGCCGCCGTGGCCTGCCCGGACCGGCCGGTAGTGGCCCTGATTGGCGACGGAACTGCCATGTACACCATCCAGGCCCTCTGGACCATGGCCCGGGAGCAGCTGAATGTAACCTCCATCATCTTCAACAACGCCTCCTACTCCGTGCTCAACATCGAACTGGAGCGGGTAGGCGCGGAAGAGGCCGGGGAGAAAGCCAAATCCCAACTGGACCTGCGCGGCCCGGTGATCAACTTCGCGGAACTGGCCAACGGCATGGGCGTTCACGCCGTGCGGGTACACACCGCCGAGGAAATGGCAAAAGCCCTGGAATATGCCCAGAGAATGCCGGGACCACACCTGATTGAAGCCGTGATCCCGGAATCCCTGAGCGGGGTGAAACGCCGGATACTGCCGTGGATGCTGCGCTCATTGCCCAGCCTGCCGCTGTCGGTTTCCAAGGCGCTGAAGCGCAAGCTGGCGCCCTGAGGCAGATTCAGTCAAACCTGGCCAGGTTCTGGAGCGCAATGGTGTACTCACCCTTACCGGCATCAAACCCAATCCGGTAGGTTGCCGGATACCAGGCCGGGTAGCTGTAACGTTGGGGTTGCTTTACCGGTGAGGTCATTTCCGGAAGCGACTCCAGAAAGGCCAGCGACACCATCGGCTCAACGAACATCAGTTCGCCCTTGTAATAGCCGTAGATGAAGTTGTGGCTGAACGTTTGGCCATGGAATTCATGCCCCGCGGGGTCCAGGCCGTGCATTCCCATCCTTTCTACAGCTGCATCCGGCGGGATCACGTAGCCCGCGGGCACGAGTTGTGGGTCTGGTGCCGCCATGGCCAGTTCACGGCCCTCGCCATGGAAGGTAATCGCTTCACGCTCACCATTGCTGATCAGGTAGAAATGCACGTCGAAGTGGGGAACCGTGTAGACCCCATCAGGAATATGGCCGGCCGGGTTCCAGTCAAGAACCACGTGATCGTATCCCGTCTTGGGGCCTGCATCCGGCATGGGTAATGAAAACTCCCAGACCATCTGGTTGCCCTGAACCTCGGGAAGCCCCTGAAGGGCATACTTTGTCATGACGACAGATACAGATTCAGGTTCGTTCATCCCGTTAGCAATGACTTCCACGCGCGCGGTGCCATTACCGACCGGCATGGGGGCTCCGGTGAAAACGACTGGATCGGCGGCGAGCGCGACACTGGCAAAACCCAGGCAGGCTGCGGTAAGGATGGAACCGTTGGGTTGGAACAGACAAAGAGCAGTCTTCATTTCATCACTCCTCAATGACACATGCCGTTCGGCATTATGTAGCGGCCGCTATGGCCAGAAAGCCATCGCCCTTCGGGCTGACTCAGAGGAGATCGGAATTGGCAGGCTGGGCTGACAGCAGTATAACGCGCTTCCTGTCTGCACGCTTCTCCCTACTACCACCACAACGGGATTTGGCTGGATGGAATTAATATATCAGTTGGACTGGTTTTCTCCACTGAAAAGTTTTTCAGGAACGGCCTTGTCTGCCAGTGCCTCAGCAATATACCGGTAGCCCTTCTGGCCGGGGTGATAACCATCACTGGCCAGCAGTTCTGGGTCGGTGACCACCGGGTAGTTCACGTAGCTGAAGTCTTGGGGGTACTGCCGTGCGAGGCGGATATAGAGTTTATCTAGCTGCCTTGCCCGCCAACCCATCACGTAACGAAGCGGCGAAGGCAGCGCCGTGAACAGATGCATGGGAGGCACGCTGAGAAGCAGAATGGGCCCCGGATACCGGGGTGCGAGCAATCCGCGCAACTCCCTCAACTGCCGGCGGAAACGATAGCGGGGTGTGAACCCCGTGGTGTCGTTCACCCCCATGCTCAACAGCACCACATCCGCCTCTGGCAATTCGGCGGTTTCCAGCTCGCGAATCAGCGCCCCAAGCCGAATGCCGTTGACCCCGAAGGTGTGCCAGGCAATGGTCTGGCCGGTGCGCTTGTAGATCTGCCTCGCCAACTGGCTGGCCAGGCCCTGCTCGTGAGTTTCAACGCCGACACCGGCCGCTGTGGATTCACCAATCACCAGGATTCGCCTGGCCGGAGAGTCTTCACCATATTGACCAGACGGAGAGCCGCCAGCTTCCGGCAGCCTGGGCGTTGTGCGACGGGCTTGCTTGCCCTGGTACAGCAGTACCGGGAAGAGCAGGGCGGTGGTCAGCCAGAAAGGGAAGTGCATCTGAAGGGGCTCCGGTTATGCCGACAGATCAGTGAGCGACTGACTTGGAGAATACATTGATCACCACAACACCGGAAATAATCAGCGCCATACCAATTACACTGGCGGCATCCAGCGTTTGCCCGTAAATCAGCCAGCCGATAAACGCCACCAGTACAATGCCCAGCCCCGCCCAGATGGCATAGGCCAAGCCCACCGGAATTTCCTTCAGTGTGATCGAGAGGAAGTAAAAGGCAACGGCATAGCCTCCAATCACCAGCAGGCTGGGCCAGAGCCTGGTAAACCCTTCACTGGCTTTCAGCCCGCTGGTTGCTACCACTTCCGCAACTATGGCAATGCCAAGAAATAGCCAACTTTTCACAGTGAATCTCCAGTGCCGGACGAAATTGGGAAACAGACGATACCAGCCCTCAGCGCCGCCTGACAGGGTAGCTCTCGAAAAGGAGAAGCACCTGGCCACCTGGCCCCGTGATTGTATTCCGGGGATATACGAACGCGTTCGTATAATTAGCTGTTAGGCAATCGTCACGATGAAATGGATCGCTATTTTCTTGCTGGTTATCCCCTGCGCTGCAGTATCAGAAGCTGAGCTAGATTTTCACCTTTGTTCGGCCTTTGTGCAGCAGTCGGCAGCAGGGGCAAAGTCCGAAAGTGGGTGGCCGGTTCACGTAAAGCTGACAAAAGTTGGGGCCACAAGTTTTGAGAGGTTCACTGACGCAAACATTGGCAGAATGAGCCGCCTAGCGGCCGTCCACCGAACGCCCTAGTCGGGCGCCGCTTAATTTTGGCGTGTGTGCCGGGCATGGCACAGAACTAGGGAGGTGAAAGTCCTCCTGCCAGGTGTTCGCAGAGCCGAAGGCTAGGAGAAGAGCAAGGGCGTCATCGCGAGGTGGGGTCCGGAGGAAGCCCAATCCAAAGCGGCGGGGCGACGAACAGGAACCCGATACGAGGTGTGGTACATCCGGGGCGAGCGGGCACGTGACCGCGAAGCCCTCCTTCTGCGACTGGGGTGTGCTTTATAAATCGGGCGTCTACGCCGTGAAAGCTCTGTGCCTTACCCCGGGAGGTCTGCCATGTGTGGACGGACCCACTGAGAGACGAGCGATCGCCTCTGATCGCGTGGCAGAAATCAGCCGAGGGCATAGTAGGTTCGCCCGTGAACCGAAGGCCCGAACAGAGACAGGAGTCGAGTGTCCGTGCAGGGAAACGAGATGGCATCTGCAAAGCAGCTTGCGCTGCCCCTGGAGCAACCAGGGGATGAACCCGTTTCCGGAAATCGGGAAGACTCGCACTCCGTTCAACCCTCACCGTGGATGGCGCGTGTGTTGAGCAGGGACAACCTCAATCGCGCCCTGAAGCAGGTTCGACGTAACAAGGGAGCGCCGGGCGTCGACGGCATGACCGTGGATGAACTGCCGGATTATCTGCGCCAACACTGGCCGGAGATTCGACAACAGCTGCTCCAGCAGACCTACCGACCAAAACCGGTACGGCGGGTCACCATCCCCAAAGCCAACGGCGGTTCCCGCCCTCTGGGTATTCCAACGGTGCTGGACCGCTTTATCCAGCAGACGATTGCCCAAGTTGTCCAGCAGGACTGGGAACCCCGCTTTCATCCGAACAGCTACGGTTTTCGTCCTGGGCGTTCTGCGCATCAAGCGGTCCGATACGGACAGCGCTGCGCCCGGGAAGGTCGCAGCTGGGTGGTGGATCTGGACCTGGAAGCCTTCTTTGATCGGGTAAACCATGATCGCCTGATGGCACGGCTGAAACGGCACACGCCGGACAAGCCCTTGCTCCGGTTGATCAACCGATACTTGAAAGCAGGCGTCCAGATCGACAGCCGCAAAGCCCCGACACCCGAGGGCGTACCGCAAGGCGGGCCATTGTCTCCGGTGTTGGCGAATGTGGTGCTGGACGAACTGGACTGGGAACTGGAACGGCGCAACCTGCGCTTCGCCCGCTACGCCGATGACTGCCAGATCTATGTTGGCAGTCGCCGCGCTGGTGAGCGGGTGATGGTGAGTCTGACGCGCTTTATCGAGGACTCACTGAGGCTCACAGTGAATACACGAAAGAGTGCGGTGGACCGGCCCTGGAAGCGCAGCTTCCTGGGCTTCACCCTCAGCCAGAAAGGACAGCGACTGAAAGTGGCCAACAAAGCCCTCGACAAGCTGAAAACCCAAATCCGGATACTGAGCCGCCGAACACGGGGCCACTCACTGGCCCAGGTGATCGCAGATCTGAAAGAGACCCTGCTTGGTTGGAAAGCGTACTTCGACGAAGCCGAAGTGCTGAGCCCGCTGCGGGACCTGGACAAGTGGATACGGCGGAGATTGAGAAGTTACGTGTGGAAGCAATGGGGGCGAAGGGGGTATCGTGAGCTGAGAAAGCGGGGTGTCTCGGTCAGGTTGGCCTGGAACACCGCGAAATCAGCCCACGGCCCGTGGCGGTTGAGTCATTCGCCGGCACTGCGGCAAGCCTTACCGGCCCGATTGTTCCGGAGCTATGGACTGCCGGAATTGGCAGTACGGTAAAGGGTTGAATCAAGTCACTGAATCGCCGTGGTACGTGATCCGTATGCCCGGTGATGTGGGAGGAGGGGCATCGTGAGGTGCCCCCCTATCCCGATTAAATGCCAGTGACAGCCAGGTCCAGAGCTCCAACAATCTGATCTCTGAAATGCGAGAGGGAACCAACCGGGCTTTTGAGATGCTTTTCAGAAACAGAGGAAATTTGCGGGGTTAAAAGTAGAAGTTCCTGGTCTGCAAAGCTGATTTCCGGCGTGAGTTCCTGCATGGCTTCGCCACCAAATGCGGAGCGTTTCCCCAAAGGGATTACGATGCGAGTTGCAAGCTCACTCAGCAGACTGCTCTGAATATCGACAAGGTAAGGGTAGTGCGCTTTGCTGGTCTTGCTTGGGTTGGGGTAGACATCGAACTGTGCCATCAAAACTCCCTGAATTCGTCGCCGAAGCATCCATGTTGTTCAACAAATTCGTTGTAACTTTTAATGGCAGCGCGATTTTCTTCAACCCATTGTTCTGCTTGGCGTTTGGAAAGCTCTTCTTTCAAGGCTCGCTCCAGCGTAGCAGACAAGTTAATGTTCAGTTCACGGGTCTTACGCAGCAGATCGCTGTTGATTGAGAGGTTCGTGGCTTTTTTGGGTGCGGCGGCGTTGTAGAGTTCGGCCATTGGAGCCTCCAAATGACTGTTTAATACATGATCTTAGTTTATGCGCATGGGCATGCGCACTCAAGTATTTAACCAATGGCTGTTGTTTAAACGTCTCAACAACACTGTTTAATCGATCCGGAACGGAGAACACCATGTCTTCCCCCCTCGTGACTACCGACTGGCTGCAGGACAACCTGGATAACCAATGTTTGGTACTGATCGACGCGAGTATGGTCAATGTCGTTGGCAAGGAGCCGATCGTTTATGACCGCCCGGTGTTCATCCCGGGCAGCTATAAGATCGATCTGGAAGGAACGCTCTGCGATACCGGATCTTCCCAAATCCATGCCTTCCCGACGGAAGAGCAGTTCACAGAGGAAGCCCGCAGGCTGGGCATTACGCCCGAAAGCCTGGTGGTGCTGTATGACAACCAGGGCCTCTACTCGGCACCCCGGGCCTGGTGGATTTTTCGGGCCATGGGTCTCAACCACGTCTTTGTTCTGGATGGTGGCCTGCCGCAGTGGTTGGCCGAAGGGCGGGACACAGTTTCTGCTCCGGTTGCAGAGGCGGCCACGCCTGGCAGCGTGGCGGGCAACCTCGACCGTAGCCTGGTTCGGGATTCCGCCTACATTTTCCAGCACCTGGAGGACGAGCGCATAATGGTCATCGATGCGCGGTCACAGGCGCGTTTCCTGGCACAGGCGCCAGAACCCCGGCCCGGTGTGCGCGGTGGCCACATTCCCAATTCCCTCAACCTGCCGTTTTCGGAGGTGCTGGAGGGTTATCGGTTCAAGCCTGCCAGCGAGCTGGCGGCAACGTTTGCGCACCTCGCTCCGTCTCTTCCACCCAACAACGAGCAGCAGCTGGTGTTCTCCTGTGGTTCCGGTATCACTGCCTGCATCATTCTGCTGGCGGCCGAGCTGGTGGGGTATAACCAGCTGTCGCTGTACGACGGCTCCTGGGCCGACTGGGGCAGCAGTGAGTCGCTGCCCGTGGCGTAGCGCACGTTGATCTGGCTACCGGTGGATTGTTCTTGTCAAGCAAGCGCTCAGGCCGCCGGCCGGAAGTAAGCCCAATCCAAAGTGGCGGGGCGACGAACAGAAACTGGGTATGAGGTGTGAAGCACTCGGGGCGAGCTGGCACGTGGCAGCAAGGCTCCTTGGTTCGAGATTACCGACGATTTGCCTCAATTCGCTGGTAATGACTGAGGCAGTGATAACAGGCCGCGTTAGACGGAGCCGGCGGCGGTGTCTTGGCACTCCATAGCTTTGGCTCCCGTCGTCGTTAGGGCAGAATCACCAGGTGATTGGGCAGCTCGTTGCGCTCGTGGGTAGCGGGTATGTGCTCTTTCAGGAGCTTGCCGCAGCTGGCAATGCAGTCAAGAAACCCTTGCCGCGTCTGGCCCTGGTGCACCTTGGCGGTGAAGTCCGCCACGATGTCTTCCCACACCGTGTTGTCCAGAATGTCGGCAATGCCCTGATCCACCAGAATCTCCACATAGCGCTCCGCCTCCGAGACGAAGATCAGCATGCCAGTGTCGCCTTCGGTATGGTGCAGGTTCTGCTCCAGAAACTGCCGGCGCGCCAGGTTGGAGGCCCTCCAGTAACGCACCTGCCGGGGAATCAGGCGAGTGTTGATGCCGGGCACCCGAAACAGCAGGCTGAGCAGGATGAACGTACCCCACTGCACCAGCATCAGCATGTCGGCACCGAGCCAGCTGCCGAAGTAATTGGCAATGCCGGGCACCAGCAACGCCAGGATGCCGGCCCAGAGCAGGGGAATATAGCTGTAGTTATCTGACTGGGCCGTCAGTACCGTGACCAGTTCGGCGTCGGTTTCCCGCTCCACCTCGTTAATGGCAGCAGTAACGGCTTCCTGATCGCTTTTGCTTAATAATGTCATGATTCTTTCAGTCTCATTGTCAAGTGAGGGGTTCAGCGCGCTTGTCTATCAATGCGGAGCTACCAGCCACCAGAGGCACCGCCGCCGCCGAAGCCGCCTCCACCGCCGCCAAAGCCACCACCACCGAAGCCGCCGCCACGGCCGCCCATGGCACCACCCAGCAGAGCCGCTCCTAACAGGGCTGCGCCACCGCGCCCGCCACGGCCACCGCGACTGCCGATAAAGAACACCACGGCCATCATGATGAAGAAGAACAGCGCGACCATGCCTGCGTTGGGCTTCTCCTGGGCGACACCTGTTTTCTGGCCCTGGGGAACTGCCATCGGTTCACCGCCGAGAACCTGGATCATCGCGGCGGCGCCGTTGAAGATGCCGGCCTGGAAATCCCCCTGACGGAACGCCGGGGTAATAATGCGATTGATGATCACCGAAGAGTCAGCATCAGTGAGCCGGCCTTCAAGGCCATAGCCCACCTCAATGCGGATTTTGCGTTCTTCCTTGGCCACAATCAGCAGGGCGCCGTTATCCTCGCCCTCCTGACCGATACCCCAGTGCCTGCCCAACTGGTAACCGAAATCCTCAATGGGAAAGCCCTGAAGGTTCGGCAGCGTAACCACCACAACCTGTTCAGTGCTGGCCTGCTCGTGGGCCTGAAGCATCTTGCCAAGGCGGGCTTCGACCTCAGGAGAAAGCATCTCCCCCTGATCGACGACCCGGCCGGTCAGTTCGGGAAACTCGGGCGTTGACTGTGCCCATACAGCAGCCGGAAGCAACACCAGTAACGCTAACAGCATGCTTTTGTGGAACTGTGCAATCATCAGAATTCCACCGCGGGCGCTTCATCCGCATTTTCCGTAGTGGCTTCAAAGTTGGCGCGGGGCTCCAGATCGCTGTAAAGGATGCTGTGCCAGATCTTGCCCGGGAAGGTGCGCAGTTCGGTGTTGTAGCGCTCCACCGCCTGAATGAAATCCCGCCGCGCGACTGCAATACGGTTCTCCGTACCTTCAAGCTGTGACTGTAAGGCAAGGAAGTTCTGATTCGACTTCAGGTCCGGATAACGCTCAGACACCGCCATCAGCCGGCTCAGTGCGCTGCTCAGCTCACCCTGGGCCTGCTGGAACTGCTGCAGCTTCTGGGGATTGTTGAGAATGCTCTCGTCTACCTGGATGGACGTGGCCTTGGAGCGCGCCTCAATGACTGCTGTCAGGGTTTCCTGCTCCTGAGCCGCGAAGCCCTTGACGGTTTCCACCAGGTTGGGAATCAGATCCGCCCGGCGCTGGTACTGGTTTTCCACCTGGGACCAGGCAGAGGTGACTTTCTCATCGTAAGTGGGAATGTTGTTGATCCCACAGCCACTGAGTAACAGAACCAGTGCCATCAGCGGTGCCAACTGCCAGACAGTCCGCTGTTGAAACGGTTTATGAAGGATTCCCATAGTGCTTTTCCCGGTGGTGAATGCATGAAAAAGGGAAGATGCCGTGCCATCAGGCCGAGGCATCGAACTACCTCCTAATTGGGGACAGGGCCAGTGTTTTCAAGGTGGCAAGCGTATTCCAGACCCGCACCCTTTTTGGCACATGACTGTTCCTGGGCGCCAAGAATCCGAAGGCCCCGGTACCGGACCACACCTCCGCAACACGACGGTATGCCGGAGTTATACGAACGCGTTCGCAAAACTCCGAAACATCGCATGAGAAATGAAGGTAACTATCTGATAGGGTTGAAAGTTGGAACACGAAGGGCGGAGTTATACGCCCATGGCCAGGAGCAGGAGTGGCTCAGGAACGGGCGTATAACTCCGGCGGTAGCCGTGGTAATTGGTGCTCAAGGCGCTCTTTTTACTGAAGAATTGATCTATTGTTCGGGATAATTTGAGCGGAGTTTTACGAACGGGGGATATACGAACGCGTTCGTATAATTAGCTGTTAAAGCGGTGGGTGAGGGTGCAAAGGTTTTCTTGCCGTTTCACCGTAGGTTAGCGGTATACCACTGTATAAGTAAACAGTATCATTTTGCATCTGGGATCGTGTGCAAGAAAACAAATAATGCGGATCGCCGTTGAGCGCTCTCCCTGCTACCCTCAAGAGCCGGAGCAGACGGATAAGTCGCGGCTTGATCCGTCTGCTCCGGCTCTTGAGGGAAAGCCGATCAATCCGCGATCGTGGTCGCCTTTGTTCCGTGCCTTCTCGTCTTGGTTGCCCGCGCTGACCATTGGCCTGATACCTTTCCAGGGTTGTCTTCCGGGTATGGAGTGGCCTGTGACTAAGAGCAATATGACAGTCTTTCTGGACGTTCCGTTTAACAACACGTTGCACGCGACCTGCGCTTCGCTCCGGCACGTGAACATGTATCGTTAAATGAAAAAAGGAATCCATGAGTAAGCCGCACCAGAGAGTTGGCTCAGTCTCAAATGCTCACGTGGGCAGAGATTTCGAAAATGTCGCACTCAAGGTGTTTGCGGGAATTGGGCTGAATCTAGAGAAGAATTTTAAGGTCCCGGTCGGCTTGCATGGTACCTCCAAACTGCATGCGTTTGATTTAGGTTGCGAAGAACAAAAGATCCTCGTCGAGTGTAAATCGCATAAATGGACTGCCCCGAACGATAACGTTCCAAGTGCCAAACTCACTGTCTGGAATGAAGCGATGTACTATTTTCTCGTCGCTCCACCAGGGTTTCGAAAAATTCTTTTCGTCCTCAGAGATTTGAGCGAAAGGCGGCAAGAAACACTGGCTGAGTACTACATTCGAACATATCGTCACTTGATACCAAGGGACGTTGAGATCTGGGAGTTCGATGAGAACAGTGGGGAAGTGATCGAGCGATCATTTAACCAGTAAATCAAGCCGACCGTTTTGCGCTGGTGCTCCAAACGGCCGCTTATTCAAGGCGTTGAGGCTGTAGAAAAACCCCGAAAATCCCCTCCCGGTTTGGTAGGATCAGGCAAACAGACAAGGAGCCGTCGGAATGCCCCGCTTCAAGCACTACAACTACGATCAGGACGCCATGGTCGTGATCAACTACCAGGAACAGCTTCAGCCCGGCACCTTTGAACACGCGGTTCATTACCTGATTGAACACAAGCTGGACCTGTCAGTTTTCCACCCCAAGTACCGCAACGAAGACACCGGCCGCTTGGCCTACGATCCAGCCATCCTGCTGAAGATCATTCTGTTCGCCTATTCAAAGGGCATCACGTCCAGCCGGGAGATCCAGTGGTGCTGCGAGACCAACATTATCTTCAAGGCGTTGTCCTGCGATACCGTCCCGCACTTCACCACGCTGGCCAAGTTCGTCAGCAGCCATGCCGATGAAATCGAAGAGCTGTTCGAGCAAGTCTTGCTGGTGTGCCACGAACAGGGCCTGTTGGGTAACGAGCTGTTTGCGATCGACGGCTGCAAGATGTCCTCGAATGCCGCCAAGGAATGGTCGGGCACCTTCAAGGAGCTGGGTGAAAAGCGGGAGAAGTTGCGACGACTGATCCGCTACCACTTGAAGGAACACCACGAGCGGGACGAGGCAGAGACCGAAGCGGAACTGGACCGGGATATCCGCCGAGCCAAGACAGCTCTCTCCCTGGATGAGTCCCTGAAGAAAGTGGACCGCTTCCTAAAGACGAACCGCCCAAGGATGGGCCGGGGGAAGCGGAGCAAGGAAGTGAAGAGCAACATTACCGATAATGAAAGCGCCAAGATGACCACCAGCAAGGGCACGATCCAGGGCTATAACGGCGTGGCCACGGTGGACAAGAAACACCAGATCATCATCGACGCCCAGGCCTTTGGCGAAGGCCAGGAACACCACACCCTGCAACCGGTACTGGAGAGCGTGGAAGCCCGCTTCAGGAAGCTGGGTATCGCTGACAGCATTTATCAGCAAGGCACTGTGATCACGGCCGATACCGGCTTCGCCAACGAAGCGAACATGAAATACCTGCACGAACGGCAGATCAACGGCTACGTGCCCGACAACAAATTCCGCAGCCGCGACCCCAAGTTCGCGCAGCAGAAAGATAAGTACGGCAAGCGGCATCAACGCCCATCCGCCTCAACCTGGAAACAGGTGATTCCGGCCAGTGAGTTCCAGTTCGATCCGGTCACTATGACGTGCATCTGTCCGGCAGGAAAAGCTCTGCATTATGAGGGAACGAGAACGGACCAGGCCGGTGTCCCTCGGGCTCATTTCCAGGGTCGACTGCTTCAGTGCCGACACTGCCCGAAGAAGCATCAATGTATGCAGAACCCGGAGTCTGCCGATCACCGCAAAGGCAAAGGGCGGCAAGTCTCCTATACCCTGGAGCTGAAGCGCGGGCCTACCTACACCGACTGGATGAAGCAACGCGTCGACAGCCAGCAGGGTAAAGAGGTCTACAGTCATCGGATGTCGGTGGTGGAGCCGGTGTTCGGTAACATCGGGACCAACAAAGGGCTCAACCGCTTCAGCTTGCGAGGCCGGAAAAAGGTACAGGGCCAGTGGCAGCTATACTGCCTCGTACACAATATTGAGAAGTTGGCGAATTACGGACAGTTGGCAGCGTGAGGAAGGGCCGGGAAGGCCGAAAATATGGCCGTTGGACCTCAGACATACCGGCGCTGAAACCATCAAAGGGCTGCAATGGATGGCTAAGCACTGGAATCGCGATAATCGGCCGCTGATGGCCACGACAGAAATTTCAGGAATCAGGCGGTAGGAACGGCTCGGAATCGGGTTTTTCTACAGCCTCGTTATGTGTGCACCGCGGTCAAACATCAGGTTGCTTTTGAATGAGAGTAGATCTCGAATATTTAAAGGGCTTTCTCGATGTGGTTCTGGATAGCGAACATCCAGACTTTCGCATCGACCATGACGACATAAAGCCTCTCTGGGAAGACGATGAGAAACTCAAGAAGCTTGTTTTCCATATGGAAATTCTGAGCGATCAAGGCCTAATTGAAAGCTCAACAGATTCACCCGGTATCGGTTTTCGCCGAATGGGTACGGGTGGATTTAACGTAAGTTTAAAACCGCTGAGGCTGACAGCCAAAGGCCATCAATTCGCAGCGGACCTTTCCAAGCCGGGAGTGTTTGGTCAATTGAAAAGTTCTTTTAGGGATGCCGGGCCAAGTGAAACTGTAAAAGTAGTGTTTGCTCTGGGCAAAAAGGCACTTGAGAAGAAGTTGGATGATCTGCTGGAGTAGGGTCTGAATTCACCACATAACCCATATGAGCCTTCTCGGAATCAATAGGCAATAGTCATTTTTTTGGCCGCGCCAGCGGCCAACCTAAACCCATGAGCGAGAACGCCTTCTTCGCTAGTCTCGTCGAGCTGTCAGGCACTTACAGCAAACACATATAGGGGCTCTCTTACGCGGCTTTGGACCACAGCCTGACCGGTCGTTCCTTCGGTGGGTCAGGGGCACCAGACACTCATCGGTTAACCGGTCACTGGCGCTATTCAAGCGTCGGGCTGCATGGCTCCAGTTAGTGTCAGGCTCAGGACCGGTGTAAGCGCACTGGCTCATGGTATTAAGGCACGCCCACGGGCTGGCTAATCAAGTCGCTTTGGCTTCAGCAACGGTGACAGAAAACCGCTTCGGTATCGGGTACCAGTCAGCGGACTTGCAGTCTTCGGTGTCATCCTTTCTGATCCAGTTAGGCGTCTTGCTCAGCCCGTGGCGTGACTAACCTTTCAGAAACCGTTGTTCATCGAACACCCTGTTGTCTTTGAGCATGAAGTACACCGCCCGGCCCAACTTGTGCGCCAGGGCGGAGAGGGCCTTGGGTTTGTTCATTCGCCTCTGGAGTTTTTCGACGTAGCGCTTGGCCTTGTCGTTATTACAGATAAACAGCACGGCTGCTTCCGAGAACGCCCACTTCAGATGGGCATTGCCGATCTTGTTGCCCTGAGTACCGTAAACCTTGCCTGCAGATTCTGCTTTGCACTTTACCAGGCGAGCGTAGGATGCGAACTTTTGAACCGATTCGAAGCTTTGAATATCACCGACTTCGTAGAGAATGGTCAGGGCCAGAATGCGACCTACTCCGGGAATGGTCTTCAGCACGTTGAGTGAAGCCGGATCGTGTTGTTTGGCTTGCTGCTCCAGATGCCATTCAAGCTTTTTGAGTTCGTGCTGATAACAGTCGACGATTGCCAGGTCCAGATCAATGTTGCGTTGAACGTCTGGATCGCTAAAAGCAGCGGTGAGCTGTGACCGGCCGCCAGGGTTATTGAGGTTGGCTTTACTGGGCGGAAGATTGTACTGGCCCAGAGTGTTCACCGCGTGGGCCTTGAGCATGGCCCCGTGCTGGACGATCCGGGTGCGTCGGCGCAGCAAGTCGCGGGTGGCCGGCATTTCCTTGGGATAGACGTAGGCCAATGGGAAATTGCCACCGCGCATGAGCATTGAGATCTTGAATGAATCGATGCGGTCGTTCTTGGTTTTGCCGCCTTGGATGGCCTTCATGTACAGCGCATGCCCGAGGATAAAGTTGATGCCGTGTTCTTCACACAGATCGGAGATCCAGTACCAGCAGTGCATGCATTCAACACCCACCACGAGATCATCGCGAAAGGGTTCGAGCAGGGCCAGTAAGGGCTCCGGATGTCCTTGTGTAGCAGCACTTCGCCCTGCTGGTCGAGGATGCAGACATAAAGGCTGCGGGCGTGCAGGTCGATTCCACAATAATGGCGGTGGGTGCTATGGTAAAAGTTCATTGAGTCTTCTCCCTTGTAGTGCTTGGTCGCCTTCCAGCTTAGCGGGCAACCGCTGGGCTGGGGAGAAGGCTCACTCAGTATCAATCGGCTTTACGGCGACCGGTTTTCCGCTGCTTCGTATCTCCAATCCGGCGCGTGAGCCGCGCGTTATACACGAGAAGGAACTCTGATGAGCCTGAAAAATCACTTTGAATTGCTAGCCAATTACAACCAGTGGATGAACTCAAAAGTTTATGAGGCTGTGGGAGAGCTCTCTGCAACAGATTTAACTAAAGACCGTGGGGCCTTTTTTGGCTCCATTCTGGGAACTCTCAATCACATCCTCGTTGGCGACATCATCTGGCTCAAACGATTTGCGGCCCATCCCTCCTGCCTGAACTCGTTGCGAGAGGTCGCTGGTCTTCAAAGTCCGACTCGCCTGGATCAGATAGTCTTTGAAGACCTTGATAGCTTATCTCGGCGCCGGATCTGGTTGGATCGCAAGATTATCAACTGGATAGCAGAGCTATCCGAAAGTGATCTGGATTTCGTTCTCAGCTACCACAACACCAAAGGGATTCCTGCTAACAAGCGATATTCGAGCCTAGTTCTTCATTTCTTTAACCATCAGACTCACCATCGTGGCCAAGTGTCTACGTTGCTATCACAGGCTGGCTTGGATATCGGGGTTACTGACCTGTTGGCTCAGATTCCGGAGGAGGCTCATGTATAACCAGGCCAGTCACGGCGACGTCTACTACATTGCGGCTTCGCCTTCATTCCGTAGCCGCGCGTGCTGAGCGGAGTTATCACACAGGGAGGTGAGTCAATGATTCAATCTGGTAGCTGCCTTTGCGGTGGCGTCCAATATGAAGTAGCCGGCGACCTTAGCGACGTTTACAACTGCCATTGCTCCATGTGCCGCAAGCTCCATGCGGCGGCTTTCCGAACCTGTGCAAAGGTACGAGTGGATGACTGGCGGACCGTCAGAGGCCAGGAGCTGCTAAAAACCTACGAGTCCTCGCCCGGAGAGTTCAAGGTTTTTTGCGCAAACTGCGGTTCAAGCATTCATACAAAATTCGATTCAAGACCGGAAGTCTATGCTCTTCCATTGGGCACCCTCGACACCGATCCAGGTGTACGCGCAGACCGCCATGTTTTCGTAGGCAGCAAAGCTCCGTGGTTCGAGATTACAGACGATTTGCCTCAATTTATTGAGAATGACTGAGGCAGTGATAACAAGCCGCGTAAGGCGGACGTGGACTTCCCCCGGTGCGCTCCACCTTTCTAAAGAAGACCAAGGCCAACTTATCCAACAGCTGGTATTGAACCTGGAGTCTCCGTCAGAAGAGGAACTCAGGTCCGATTGGTTGCCTGAGGCCCGACGCAGAGGCAAAGAGCTTGATGATGGCACAGTTCAGGCTGTGTCTGGTAAGGATGTCACGAGGAAGGCTAGAGCGCTCATCAAATGAACTATTCTTTTCAACCCGGCACCTTTGAACACGCCTAATGTACTCAACGAGTAAAAAAGGATGTTTGTCGCAGTTTATGAATTAGAAGTCAGTGATGACTATTTGCAGGCCGACTTGGCGTCAGAGTGCTAACTGGCGACGGACGGCGGGCGCGAGAGATGCGCATGCTAGAATGCCCGCCTGCATTTGCCATCACCGGAGAAAAACGATATGAACACGGCTTCCGCACCTTATCCAATCGGTACGTCCGGCGTTCCCTGGGGCGACGTGGAACGCGCCGAGTGGTTGTCACGACAGAACCGTCAACGCAGCTACGAGTCTGAGGTGTTGAGTGCGATCGAGCGCCTGCGCTCGCGCTTTGATTTGGAAGAGTATGGCTGTCTGGATTACGGCCCGGATTATTATCCGTTGATGGCGATTCGCAGCCGCGACTGGAATGACGATCTGCCGGTGGTGCTGGTAACGGGCGGGGTTCACGGTTACGAGACCAGCGGTGTTCATGGCGCGCTGCAGTTCGTTGATCAGCATGCGGCGGATTACGCGGGCCGCGTCAATCTTTTGGTCGCGCCCTGTGTCAGCCCCTGGGCATACGAGCGTATCCATCGCTGGAACCCGAACGCGATCGACCCGAACCGCTCGTTCCACGAGGGCAGTCCGGCTGAGGAGTCGGCCGCTCTTATGCGATTGGTGGCGCCTGTTCGTGATCGTGCGCTGATTCATGTCGATCTTCACGAAACCACCGATACCGACGAGACTGACTTTCGTCCGGCGCTGGCTGCTCGCGACGGAAAGCCGTTTGAGCCCGCGGGGATTCCCGATGGTTTCTACGTAGTCGATGACAGCGAGAACCCGCAGCCTGATTTCCAGCAGGCATTGATCAAGGCGGTGGAGCAGGTGACGCATATCGCACCGGCCGATGACAGCGGCGAGATATTCGGTTCACCGGTGGTGGCTCAGGGCGTCATCGAGTATCCGCTCACGCAGTGGGGTCTGTGCGCTGGTATTACCCGCGCTCCCTACCGGACCACTACCGAGGTTTATCCCGATAGCTCCCGTGTAACCCCCGAGCAATGCAATGCTGCGCAGGCTGCCGCGGTGTGTGCAGCGATCGACTATGCGCTGGCGCACCAGTAGCTAAAACTAAGCCAGACTTTCACTTGTGCCCAACCTACGGCAAGCATCAACGTCTGCAAAGGCTTTGGGGCTTGTCGACGCCGAGCGTATCCAGCGTGTCAACGCTGTGTTCAAAGCCTGTTAAAGGCGCGATGGAAATAACTGCATTGTGGGTTGCCAGCAGGATGGGCTGACGGAGTTGGCCATTCCAGGTTCGAAAACTGCCTCGAACGCCTTTGTAGATGTCCATGGCAAACCCTTGCGAACGAAGATGGTCTGCGACGGCCTTTGGGTCGGCGGCACGCAGTTCCGTGACCGCAGTGACAACGGCACGTACGGCGGCCCAGGCGGCAAAATCTTCGGAGCTCATATCACGTTCGTGTTCGCGCCGGAAACGCTGATTGAGTTGGGGCGCACCGTAGCGTTCAAGCGTCCAGTGCCATGCGTGAGCCGATAAACCTTCCGAACCGACGATCGGGCGTGGTGACTGGGTCGCATAAGGCACATACCGGCCGAATTCTCCCTCACTATCGATCAGCCAGACAACGTCATGGGTCACGCCCCCGGTCAGCAGCGCAATGTTGCTCAGGTCCCGCTGGCGCGGATCGTTTGTGAGTTTGAATTCGCGCTGAGCGACGATGTTGAGCCCGAACTTGGTCGCTGACTGACGGACAGCCTCTGCCTTTAAACGGTTTTCGTCGCCACTACCACTGAGCAGTAAAATTTTCTGCCACCCGTGGAATTTCAGGTGCTGTGCCAGAGCATCACCGAGCATGGCGTGGGAGGGCAGGGTGTGTAAAAGTGCCGGCGCACAATCTTCGGCACGCCACCGCGCTTCGCGGTGGCGTATATTGAACAACAGGCCTTCACCGCCTTCAGACTCTACGACAGCCGCCATTGCCTCTGCCGGAAGATCCAGGATTACGGCCAGGGCTCCACTCTCACGTGCTTCCCGCACGGCCGTTACCGGGGACTGGTCCGGGGCCATCAGGATGACGTCCAGTGCAAAGGACAAACCCAGTGCGCGTTCAAGAATCCGGGTACCTCGAAGCGCCACCTGTGCCGCGTCTACGGGTCTCTTGCGGTCACGCAGGGACAAACCGGTATAGACGGTTTGTGGCTCATAAAAGCCATCGTTCGCCATGCCGAGATAAACAATGCGGGCCGGCTCGCTGGCAGACGCGAAAGGAATGTTCAGCAGCACGACAACCAGAAGCAGTCTACTGATCATCGACCAGAACCCCATAAGGTACGCGCCCTACCGGCACCGTTTTCAGGGGCTTGAGACTGTCAGTGTCGATGACGGTGACGTCGTCCGACAGGCCGTTAGCCACATACAGGGTTTTTTCGTCAGCCGTCAGGCCCAGACCCCAGGCCCGGTTTCCCACCAGCACGTACTCAATCACCTTGCGATTGGGCACATCGATGACCGCTACATGGTTGGCACGTCCAAGCGCAGCATAGGCCCTGGTTCCATCTGCGGTCATGCGCAAATCCACGGGTGTGACCTGGTCGGGCCGAAACCCGGTGGGGAGGAAGCGGATGTCTGCAACCAGCTTGAGCGTCTTTACATCGATAATGTTCACCATCCCTGCCAGTTCAGCGGACACCCATAACTCCTTGCCATCGGGCGTAAGCGCAAAGCGCCGGGGCCGGGTATCCACCAGTATGTCAGCAATGACTTCGTCGGCTTCCAGGTCGATGACATGCACAAGATTCGCGGCTTCCGAGGCGACGAAAACTAGGCGGCCATCGGGGGTGACCTGAACACCTTCCGGCTCTTCGCCCGTTTCATATTCTGCCAGGAGTTCGCCGGTCTGGACGTCATAGACGGTTGCCAGAGCGTCTTCTTCGTTTGAGACGATCAGGCGACGGCCGTCCGGGTGAAGATCAAAGGTTTCCGGAGCGGAGACACCTCGAATCCGGCGCAAGAGCCTGCGGGATTCCGTACTGTAGATTGCGATCATGTCATCGTCGGCGCAGGCCACGAAAAACTCCGACCGGTCAGCGCTGAAATGCATACCTCTCGGGCGGGCACAAACCGGAATTTCTCTTACTACTTCAGCATCAGGCGACAGAATCGTAAGGCTATTGCCGCGTTCATTGGCAACGATCGCGTCCCCGGTTTTGGCAGCGAGTGGCGGGCTCAATAAGATGGTAGCGACCAGGAATGTTCGTGCCAGGCACTTCATTGAAACTCCTTTGATGCGGCGTAAAAGCGCGACGCTAATAGTGGAAGTATCGGCTCGGCCTAAAAACGTCGCCCTTGCGCTCTTTCGATATAACGATCGCTGGCTGCGGCCTGTGGTTGAACTAGTATCAATCATGCTAGAACAAAAAAAACGACTGGCCAACGCTCTTTCACGAAAGGAGTCAAAAGATGATCGTTAACAGACTCACTGCAACCGTGGTAATGCTCACGCTTGCAGGCCTTTTTCAGGCAACTGCGCAGGCGCAGGAAGAAACCTCCGACAGTTCATACTACGGCGACCTTCGAAACGTCGACCAACGCATGCTTACTCGCGCCGCCGGCGACGGCAACAACTTCCTTCACACCAATGGCAATTACGAGCAGACCCGGTACTACCCGGCGAGCCAGATCAACACCGAAAACGTTGACAAGCTACGTCCGGCCTGGATATTCCAGACCGAAGTCGTGGCTTCGCTGGAAACCTCGCCCATCGTGGTCAATGGCATCATGTACGTGACCACTTCCTTTAACCATGTCTATGCGCTTAACGCACGGACCGGTGAGGAAATCTGGCACTACAAGCACGACATGGGGCCGATCACCACGTATTGCTGCGGCCCTAACAACCGCGGCGTAGCCGTCCATGGCAATAAGGTATTCATGGGCACGCTGGATGCACAACTTGTTGCACTTGATGCCAGAACCGGCAAACAGGTCTGGTCGACCCAGATCGCCGATCCGGAGTTTGGTTATTCCGAAACCATGGCGCCCTCCGTCGTGAACGGAAAAGTGCTGATCGGTACCAACGGCGGCGAATACGGCATTCGTGGCTTCGTTAAGGCTTTTGACACCGAAACCGGCGAGCTGCTCTGGACGTTCAATACGACTGCAGAAGACTCGGTTGGTGTATGGGCGACACACGACGCCACTGGCCGCGACATGCATCGCGATATCGAAGCGGAAAAGGCGGCCCTTAAAGAACTGGGCGACCCGTATGAGACGCTGGGTGGCGGCGTATGGCAGAACCCCGCGGTAGACCTTGAAACCAACACAGTCTACTTCGTGGTTGGCAACCCCTCCCCGGATCTGGACGGTTCCCTGCGTCCTGGCGACAACCTCTACACGGACAGCCTGGTCGCGGTGAATCTGGACACCGGCGAATATGTCTGTCACTTCCAGTACATCCCGCACGATGTCTGGGATCTGGACTCGGTATCACCGCCAATCATCACAACGGTGAAGGACGCCAACGGCAAGGATGTCAAAGGTATCCTGCACGGCGGAAAAACCGGTCACGTGTACGTTAATAAGGCGAGTGATTGCTCGATGATCCGATTCTCGGAGGCCATGGTTCCACAAGAGGATATGTGGACACTTCCGACAGCAGACGGTGCGCGTATGCTGCCCGGCGCCAACGGCGGCGTTGAATGGTCACCCATGGCGATCGACCCTACCGAGCGTCTGAGCTATGCGATCAACCTGCATCAGCCCATGACCTACACCGTACGCTCAACGCCTTATCCTGAGGGCAAGCTGTGGCTTGGCGGCTCCTTTGACGTCATCCCTGACGAACAGCAGTGGGGCAATGTCACTGCGGTAGATTACGACACCGGCAAGATCTCCTGGCAGGTCCGTACCGCCCAGCCGATGATCGGCGGCGTTCTGGCCACAGCCGGTGGGCTGCTGTTCACGGGTGAGGGCAATGGGCTGTTCAAGGCCTATGACTCAAAGAATGGCTCAGAACTGTGGCGCTTCCAGGCCGGCGCCGGTGTAAATGCGCCTCCTTCCAGCTACACAGTGGAAGGCAAGCAATACATTGTTGTGGGCGCTGGCGGTAACGCTCAGCTGAACTATAAGCGCGGCAACAACATCATTGCTTTTACGTTGGCCGACTGACCAACCGTCATGCAAAACCAGGAGTGGGCCATGTGCCCACTCTTTTTTCTGACAGGAAAAGCCTTTATGAAAATTGCTTTCGTTCTACTTGCGGCGCTCCTGGCAACAGGGGCTGTCCATGCAGAAGCAGAGTTTGATGTCGAGGCGGCAGCCGGCCAGTGTGCGGCCTGTCACGGTGCTGAAGGGGTGCCGTCAGATCCGGCAATCCCGATCATTCATGGCCAGGAGTTTTTCTACCTGTACACCCAGCTCAAGGATTACGCTGCAGAGCGACGCGCAAACGACATCATGAGCCCCATGGCTGCACAGTTTGAACGTAGCCAGATGAAGGCGCTGGCCCAGTATTTTTCAGAGAAGTCATGGCCCATGATTCAGACCGAGGCTCAGGAGGGTGATGCTCAATTGGCACAGCGAGCTATGTCCCGCGGCCAATGCAGTGCCTGTCACGGCGAATGGCAGGGCGATAGTCGGATTCCACGTGCAGCCGGACAACAGCCTGGCTACCTTGAGCAAACGATGA
Organism: Marinobacter salinus; assembly: GCF_001854125.1. NCBI lineage: Bacteria > Pseudomonadati > Pseudomonadota > Gammaproteobacteria > Pseudomonadales > Marinobacteraceae > Marinobacter > Marinobacter salinus. The sequence continues at coordinate 2,052,927 of NZ_CP017715.1, read as the reverse complement.
AGGATCTCAAGAACGAGGTTCGACTCAACGCGGCCGCCAAGATAAGCGTCATGAAAAAGGTTGAGGATGAAGAGATCGAAGCGCTTGCCCGTTATCTTGGCGATCTTTGAGACAGGCACCCGCATGAACGGGTGTTACCGGGCCAGGAGCGCGCGTAGTTCATCATTGGTGGCGAGGTCATAGGCGCTTTTGCCGGATCGATCTTTCCTGGCCGTTTTCGCCCCTTTGTCGATAAGAAAACGGGCCATCCGGGTATGCCCCCGGCTTGCGGCAATCATCAGGGCGTCGCGGCCCCGGTTGTCCACGCGTGAAATGTCAGCTCCAGCCTCCAGCAGCAGGCCAGCGGTTTCGATTGCCACCAATCGCGGCGCATCATTGGCATGGCCTGCGGCCCACATTAAAGGAGTCAGATCGTTGCCCCAGACGCCATCTGCATCGGCGCCCGCCGCCAGCAGCTGCGACACAATCCGGGTATCGGCCTTGCCCGCAGCATAGATCAGCGCCACCTTTCCGCTTTCGTCCGGTCTGTCCGGTTCCGCGCCCGCATCAAGCAACAGGCTGACCATCCGCGAGTCACCGTTAAAAGCAGCGGCAGCCAGTGCTGTCACGCCCTTTTTGTTTTGGACGTTCACGTCTGCGCCGGCCTCAAGCAGGTATTTTACCATCCGGGTTCGGCGCGCCTCGGCGGCCAATAAAAGAGGTGTCGCGCCGGAAAGATCCCGGTGATGAATGTCGGCCCCTGCCGAAATCAGCAAGGACGCCACGTCGATGGCCCCCCGTTTCGCGGCGACTGAAAGGGCTGACTCCCCGTTTCGATTGCGCGCCTCCACCGAGGCGCCCCGGGCGAGCATCTCAGCGACAACCGCTTCGCATTTAACCTCGGCCCCCTGAAACAGGGCTTCATTCAAATGACGCCCCTCAAGGGCAGCGGCGGATTGCTCCAATCTCTGAACCAGGGCCTCGCAGACGAGGCTGGCGGGTTGGCCTGGCGCGGGCATGGGAACGGCCAGAGCTGAAACCAGCAACCACAGTTTTCGTTTATTCATTTAACAACAAACTCTCCACTGAACCCCTGGCGCTCCAGACCTTCAATGTAAAATGGATAAGTGCCGGGGCGGATAGTAACGAACCACACGTCCATTTGTCCGGATCGATCAAACTCGACCGCATGCAACCCCATCGGCTTCACTTCAAGGCCTTCAACAACCACCTGATCAATCCAGCTTTCCCGGAAAAAATCCGGCGCAAGCAACTTATACTCCTCAAGACCGTCGCTCTGGATACGCCAGCGGTAATAGACGCCTGCCTCCAGTTCGTATCGCTTGATTGAAAACCCATCGGCCGCGTTTAGCTCAAGAGGCTCCAGGCGCGTGGCACGGCGGGTAATATCATCTGCGGCAACCCATTGTGAAGCCAGCAAACAGACCAGGAGAGAGACGCAGAATGAGTATCTGAGTTTCATATTTGGTTCCATCAAACAGTCCTCGAATGAGCATAGTCCATGGGGATGGCCTTTTCCTCTGAGTTCAGACGAGGTCTTGAAAAATGGGTTCGCCTGTAGCTTTGACCGCATAGAACAGGCAGTCACTCTTCGCAATAATCGGGTTGGTGGTAATCATAAAGGCTTTGATGGCCTGGGCGGGGTAGATCTGGCCATCCCTGACTCGAAGCACCTGCTCCATGTTCTCGGTCCGGTTGTGGCTTATGGCTGTGAGTACGCTAAGGCCTTTTTTTCCAACCCATCCTAGCGGCTCATCCGGGGAAACGACCCCAAAATTGCGGTGTTCAATGTCTGGCGGAAACGTGAGGTCAGCCTGCCCGCTGGGCTCAAGGCGGTATTCTATGGTCGCTTCGGGCGCCAGCTCCACCCGAATCGGATTTCGCAGTACGGCAACGTCCCACTCCGCTTTTTCCAGCGACAGCACGTCGGGTCTGGAGGCATACCGAACGAGGCCCTCGTACGCCAGTTGATGAGCTTGGTCATCTTGGGCTCCACCACACTCGATGGTGACCGTGGGCACTTCCTGTTCAGAATATTCCATCAGTGCACCCAGCCGGAGATCCGTCATTATGAGGCGGTCGGTAAAGAGCGAGGTCAGCGCCTGATGCGCTGCGTCATTGGTGATGGTCACGGCGAAAGCCGGGCCCGTGCCTGAGGTGTTATGCACGTCCAGCAGGCATTCCGGTTCCTCTTTGCGAAGCTCTGCCAGCATGGCTTGTGCGATGGCACCTTCTTCCCCCTCGAAAGGCTCTTTGAAACACCGGTTGAGGTCGAGCCCGTCAGGCAGCTGGCGAAACGAGAACGCAGGTGGAATCTTCGCCGGATAGACTCCTCCGAGGAGAAACAGCATGTTGACCTCGGGTGTGTGCTGCTCCAGTAGCCACCGGTGAAGCGCAAACAGACCCGAGGGCTCATTGCCGTGTAGAAGCGTTGCCATGGCTCGGGTACGGGAGCGATCGCGACCGGCAACATGCACAACCGTGGGCTTTCTCAGCCCGTCCAGCCACTCAAGGGGTGAGCGGCCCAACGTTCGGGGCGACGGGTTATGCAGATAATCAAGAATGTTCGAGTTGCTCACGGTGACAGTGTCCATTCATGGAGCGGCCTATTTGTCTTCTGGTTGGCCATGTAAAGAGACAGCATACTTCGGAACGCCTCATCGGGACTCAGGGTTCTGAACAAGGACTCGGTGATGTGGCGCTGCCACCGGGCGCCCGACATGCCGGTTTCAATGCGGCCTTCGATGATTCCCAGGAGGCGGTGAATTTCCGTCTCGTCGACGGCTGTTCGTTTCAGTGCTTCCCGGGCACGGGGCAGCAGCTCACGGGCCACGGTCAACAGGGGCGTATCCTGCAACTGGACCTGATCCTTGTGTGGCCAGATGATTTCTGCGTCGATGCCATATTTGGCGGCGCGGTAGAAATTGTGTTCGGTGTAATGGAAGGGGAGTATCGACGTCAGATGACTGATGTCATCGAGCACCGCCAGCGCCGCCCCGATCACGAACAGTCCGTTCGCACACATATCAACGGCAGTGGGACCTGCCGGCATAGAGCGAATCTCGATGCGTAGATGACCTCCGTCTGTGTGATCAAAGATGGCCCGGTTCCAGGGCCATGTGGTTCCCTGGTGCAGGCGCAGCTCGGCCAGTTTCGGCACTTCCCCACGGTCGATCACGTCCATGGGATCTTCATCCGACATTACGGGAATAATAGGGGGATACAGTGATGCGGACGCAGCAAACAGTTCCCAGGCGTTGCGTGCCCAGCCGTTCCCGTAATAGACCCTTGGCGGGTGGCGCCAGGTTTTATGATTGGGTGATCGGCTGTCGATGGATTGCTTGAACAGGGCGATCCGGGTTTCGTCCCAAAGGTGGTGGCCGAACAGGCTGGGCGAATTGCTGGCCAGAGCCAGAGCAATCGGCGTGACCAGCTGGACCGCATTGAAATAATCGGCGAAACGGTGGGCGGGGACACGCCAGTGCAGCTGGAACGAAGTATTGGCCCCTTCCATGTAGACGTCGTCTGCCTCCAGATCTATGACATCGTTGCCACCAATATGGATGCTGAATGGCTGGCCCCGTTGCTTGAGCAGCGCGTTGGATAAAGCATGGTAGCGGGGTTCGTCTGTCATCGCCTCCGCCCCCATATCGGACTGGCGAAGTGTGGGCAGAATGCCTATCGGTACCAGTTCCCCACCTAGTGGCTTGGCGTGCTGGTTGATTCGCCTGATGGCAGCGAGCAGCTCTTGCTCTGTTCTGGCAAACGGATCTCCCCTGAAACCCTGGGGGCTGAGGTTGTATTCGAGATTGAAGCGGTTGAGCTCAACCGTCAGTTGGGGGTCCTGAACGCGGGCTGCGATTTCTTTGTTGATGGGTTGAACTAGCAGATCAGGGTTTACGATGTAGAACTCGACCTCGGCTCCAATGGAGCTCTCTCCCTCACCAAAGCCGGGCTGCTCCAGAAGACGAGTAAGTGCTGTAAGGTCCGTCCGGACCTTGGCAGCAAAACGTTCAAACTCTTCCGCCGTAAATTCCGATTTTTTGATCGACAGTCCCACGGTAACGTCTTCTTTAGCGCCAACTTACCTTGATAGTAGTGGAAGATGCGCCGGGCACCAGCCCAAGACCACTAAACCCTGGCAGTAAAGAGCCCTTCGGCTCACCTGTGAGCCGCTCCCGGTTTTGCCAGATAGGACCTCGACAGTGCATTCAGCTTCTCCTCTCTCAGCTTCCCAATCTCATCCCAGATCCGTTCCGAGAGGTCTGGGTGTGCCGCTTTGAACTGCCGGGAAAGCATCAGGTAGTAGGGTTTGGTTTTCAGGGGCGGGTCAATTCGGACGATGCCGGTCAGTTTGTCTGCGTTTATGTTCAACAGAAAATCCGCGGTTACTGACTGCAGGGCAACAGCGTCCACTCGTTTTGCGATCAGCAATTGCAGGCTTTGCATGGAACTGCGCACCTTCACCACAGAGACACCAAGTTTCTCCAGGTCAGACACAATGGAGTACCCCAGGGGAGCGCCAATCTCCAGGTTGGAAGTCCCGAAGGCCTCGCCGTTCCAGCGGAGGGCGGCGCCCGGCAAAGCGTAAAGGTGGTAGCTAATGGTTGTCAGGCGGCGGGAGGGATCAACCTGGTCATCTTTCCATGGGTACTCGCCAATGCGGGTGCGCCCTGAACTGTAGGAAGCATTAAATACTCCATCCACCTGGCCGGCTTCAAGCATGGCCAGGCATCGCTTCCAGGGAAACCGGCTGAATTTGATCCGCAAACCGGGTATGCGTTGCTCCAGTAGCTTGACCAACTCAACTGCGGCACCGGGCTCCTCTAAAACCTGTTGGGTGTCACCCATGTAATAGGGGAACTGGGTTTTATCTTCATAGGCTACACGCAGCACAGTCTCTGCAACTGCCGGTTGGACCGTCCATAAAAGCAGGCAAATCGCCAGGGTCAAAGTGAGGTGAGACGGCAGACATGCTTTCATGGCAGGGCTCAAAAGTTTGGAAACACAACTCTAACTTAGTTGGCCGCCGGACAAAACCTGAGGATCAGTTTTGCATACGGATGTCGTCTTTCCAACGAAACCCCACGCCACCAGCTTGCCAGACGCCATCTTTATTGAATGGATGCGGGCCAGCCATATTGATGTACGTGGGTAAGCCAAAGTGGGGAGCTAACTCCTGCCTTGCTTTGATGGTGACACGATCCATTATTCTCAAGCCCTGCTGTTCGGCCGGCATGTGGGCTTCAGGTGAGGCTCTGTGAGCAACTGCCCAGTTATCAATGAAGAGCAGATCCCCATTGTCGTAGTGATAACGAATGCCGTATCCCTCTTCGAAAGAATTATTCAGCAGATCGTTATAGTCGTTAAAAAGCGCCTTCATTTCATGTTCATTCAGTAAACGAAATTTGTCGGCGGTGGCTGGTTGTTTCTGTAGTTCGTCGTTAGGTACACCGTCCTCAGGCAGTCTTTCGAGAATGGCACCGGTCATTCCCAAGTGAAGCCACACGCTCTTGCGCCCGGAAATGGGGTGCGTGTGTACGAGGGGGTGGGTGACGCTGTACGCCGAATTCACCGAAACAAGACGTTCCCAGAATTCCTGTTTTTCCTCTGGCAGCGCATCAAAGGCTCCCCCCTGATGGGCAAAGTGGGTACCGCCACCATGCTCGGGTGCACGCGCCATGTAATACGCCGAATGCGAAAACGTCGCGGCTTCAAAGCTGCCATCATTATGCCATTGGGGGCCAACGCCAAGGATTCCGTGGCGGCTGTCGTTCGAACAGCGAAAGATGTGTCTGTTCCTTTCGGGCGTCGCAGGATGGACGCCGTGGGTGGAATGGATTTCGCGGGCGCCCCACCACTTGCTGGCATTAATCAGCTCATCGGGTGAAAGATCCGGTTGATGCTTGAAGACGATAAAACCCCGATTCGCCATCTCTTTTTCCAAAGCTTCGATGACAGGCTCGGGCAGTCTGGTGCGAACATCCGCGCCATAGATCTCAACGCCGAGGGGATACAGTTGTTTGACTGTTAACCCTTCATGCTCGATCAGCGAAACACGGTGAGGGTCCAGCGGAGGTATGGTCGGTGCTGCACTGCCGCCGAATGTTTCTGATGTTTGTCCCATAGGTGAAGGCCACCTTGCTGGTTGATTTATAGACAGCCTAACCCAGTGAGTTTTTTGAACACAAACCTGCCTGATGGATTTGTTGCCGTTCACTTTGACATGGGGGGAGAGGAGAAAATCGGGCAGATTTTTGTTTGAGGCTTTGCAGTGTCACGCTTGTCGGGGTACGTCCAGGCGCACCTCAGGTGCGCTGATCCTCTTCTGCGCCACGCTTATTATCCCTGGCCGTAAAGCCCCAGCCGACGGCCGTGAGGAGTATCAATCCGGTGATGATCGGTGATACTTCACCATAGGTAACCACGGCCCCAATGACGGCTGCTACTGCGGCAACGGCGGACAGTTTCCAGGAGTAGCCGCTGGTTCCGGACTGTTTTTGGGGTACTTCTGTCATAAATGATCCTCTTGAGCGAACGCTGACAATAACAGGAATCGCTGAACAATTGGTTGCAGTTGTGTTTTGGCAGCAGGATTAGCCGTTTTCCCGTGTGCCCTCAGTGCGGCGGTGTCTCAGGTGATGCGGCCCAGCTGGCGTTGCCAAGCTCCATGATACGTGAAACTTCCTCATCCGGTATGGCCGATAGGTCTCCCAGCTCCAGGGTGTCGTAATGGAATGCATACAGGCGGGAGGTGAATTCTGCAATGGGCAGCGAGGCTTCGCCGCGAAATTCGCCGTGGCCCTGAGTGGAGCAGGTAATGCCCTGGCCCCAGTCCTGGCCGCTGTCGTTATTGGGGTTGAAGAAGTAAACCCGCATCTCGTTACTGGGGCTAAGCCCGACCCTCAGGATATTGATGGCGTGGCGGCCAACAAATCGGGCGGCGCTATCGGTCACGGCAATGCCGGCCGGCTGCGCGTGGATGACTGGCATGTGGCCATTGTAAAAAGGGTGATAGCTGGCATAGAAATGCCGGATGAAGCCTTCATAGTCGCGCACCTCGCCGGTATGGATATCCGCGACCACGCAGAACCCGTGGCTGACCCACCAGCCATAGAATTCCGGGTTGATCCAGCGGTGGGCGTCATCGTCCCGGTTTTCACAGCGGCGCCACATTTCCCCATAGAGGCGGTCCAGGTGAGGGATGAGGACCAGCGATACTGGGTCCACATTGACCGGTGTTTCTTTTACTAACCCGGCTTTCAGATCCCTGGAAGAGACTTCCTGCCCTTCGAATCGACTCAGCACTTCATTGTCCCGGGCTGCCCAGGTCAGAACCTGAAGCAGATAATCGGCCTCGTTGGCGGCCCAAACCGACAGGCCGATTGCTGACTGGCAGCTCGGGTTGTTGCCCTGGCCCACGCCCAGTGGCTGCCCCAGAAGGTTGAGGACACCGGCCAGCAGGAATACCCGGGGCGGCCGGGCAATGCCAAAGGCCAATTGAAGGGTGTGTGCGTTCTCTGCCGAGGGGCGGAGTTTGATTTGCCGCCACAGGGCCTGGGCCACGGATGGCGTGAACAGTGAACCTCGCTCCAGCATCATGGTAAGACCATAAACAGCCTGGCAGGTTTCCGGGTATATGGCTTCATCGATAAGGGTATGAACCAGCTCGGTGTAGCAGTAGAGATCATCCAGGCCGGTCATGGTCAGCCCCAGCGTGGCAGGTATCAGGTCGTCCCTGTCATTGCTGCGCAGGAACCGGAGCATGACCGCGTGGTAAGAGGATGCCAGGCCGGTGTCGTGCATGCTGCGGGCAAAGTGGGTGGCCTCTGTGTCGAGGGCTTTGTCGTCCATCTTCGCCAGTCGCTGCTCATAGATCTGCAGGCCCGGGTCCTCGACGCTGCCCGGTGTGGGCGCAAACAGCGCGTTGACCAGGCGGGTTGCGTTGGCGTTGCTGGGGGTTTCTATTTTGGGGTCATAGAGACACTTGGCGATCTGGCTGATCATTTCGCAGATGCTCTCGACCTGAACGGGGCCCTGGTCCAGCAGTCGCCAGACTTCCGCCACCAAACTGTCCAGCAGGCTTTCATAGCCAAGATGGGAAATCAGATACCGGTAGAGTTCCTGAACAATGATACCGAGCTGTTTCGGGCGTTCCCGGTCGGCTTCGGTGAGTTGCCCGGACAGCAGGTCCAGGTTCAACGCCATAACCTGGGTGAGAAAATAGCGTGCCTGTTCTGCAGAAATTCCGGGGTGGAAGTAATCACCCCGGCTGACGGCAAGCATGCGTAGCTCGCTGATGGCCTCTACGATGGTCGTCACAGCACCGGCCTGGCGCAGGGAATACTTGGCCAGCGCCGGCTGCAGGATGGCCGGTTGAGCCCAATCACTGGCACCGAAGATGCCGGCGGACTCCAGCGAGCGGACCCGCCGGTACAGGGCGTCAAAGCCGCCCGGCAAGGTCATCAGCATTCGGGCGCGCTCCAGCAGTCCCAGGCTGGAGGACTGAGGGTCGGCACGACGGGTGCGGGCAAAGTCGGCCAGCGCCATATCAAAATGCATCAATGCCGGCCCGAGCTCAGGGTTCTCGACTGGGCGCCTCATAGCTTCAACTCCAGGTTGTGTTGGGGCCGGCGCGGGTGTTGCTGGTCCGGCCAACGGTCTGACTGTAGTCGTCTTTGCCTATGGTGGCCAGAACTGCGGCGTGTATCCAGTCCCGTTATCCCTGATACAACTCTGGCCCATGGTTTCGTTGCAGTCTACGCTGAGTACAATCAGGAAGATAAAGACTGCAATCCTCGACTGCTGTCCTGCGGAGGTGGAATGAAGTTTCCCTCAAGCACCGTTTTTGCACTCTTGGGCGCAGCGCTAATCGCGATCAGCTACGGACTCGCGCGGTTCGCCTTCGGTCTGTTCGTGCCCCCGATCCGTGAGGAGCTGGAGCTGACGCCGGACGTGATCGGTATCATTGGCGCGCTGCCGCTCATCAGCTTCGTGCTCGCCACGATCTTTGCACCATTATCTGCGGATCGTCTCGGCGCTCGCAACACCGCGCTGCTGTCCGGTGGTTTCGGTACCGTCGGGCTGGCGCTGATCAGCCAGGCCTCCGGTGCTTTATCCCTCGGCGTGGGTGTGTTCGCCTGTGGCATCTGCACAGGACTGATGATGCCGGCCCTGACGGCGGCCATGCAGGTGGTGGTGAAACGTTCCCTGCACGGGCGGGTCAGCTCGGTGATGAACGCGGGCACCAGCATTGGCGTGGTCGTTGCTGTACCGACGGTTCTTTTCCTGACCGGAGCCTGGCGTTATGCCTATGCGTCCTTTGCTGTTCTGGCGGTCATCGGAGTGCTTGCCACTTGGTTTTTCATCCCTTCCGTTTCCCGTGTCACGCCGTCAAATGCGGCTCCACCTCCTGCGATCACCACGCTGCAGTGGTTCCGCCTGTTCAGGCTCTCACTGTTTGCCTTCATGATGGGCTTCGTCTCCGCTGCGTACTGGATCTTTGCACCCGACCTGGTCGTCAATCTCGGTGCCCTGTCGTCCGACGCAACCGGTTGGTTGTGGCTGGGGGTTGGTATTGCTGGCCTTGGCGGTGCTGTGGTGGCTGATCTGGCTGATCGCAATAATCCGCCGATTACCCAGGCACTGATGCTGATGATGTTGTCCGCGAGCCTGGCATTGCTGGCCGCAAGCCCGGGTAATCTGGCGATCGCGACATTCTCCGCCCTGGTCTTCGGCCTGGCTTACATGAGTCTGACAGGGCTCTATCTGATGACTGGCATCCGCTTGTTGCCTGGACGGTTATCGATGGGGCCGGTGTTGCCGTTTATGGCTGTGTCGCTCGGGCAGGCAACCGGTTCGCCTCTCGTCGGCTTGTTGGTGAATGAATTCGGGTACTCCGATGCTTTTGCCATGTTCTCGGCGATTGGCATTCTGGTGGCCATGTTTTCACCCCTGTATCCGCGCTACATAGAGCAGGAGTCCGATGAGGAGGTTGAAGAAGAGACGGGGCTGCAGGCGGCGTACGATTACCAGCTTCAGAACGAAGAGGGTGAGCCGTTCGGGTATGCACCGAGCGAGGGCAAAGAACCATAGCGGCTCAAGAAAAACCCCGGCAAAAGCCGGGGTTTCTGGTTTCAATGGAGTCGGGAAGCTGGTTATTTCTTCAGCCCCATCTCCTCAATTGAAATCTCCCGCATCTTGAACTTCTGGATCTTCCCGGTGACAGTCATCGGGAATTCATCCACGAACTTGTAGTTCTTCGGGATTTTGAAGTGGGCGATCTGGCCCTTGCAGAAGGCCTGGAGATCCTCTGCGTCTACAGGATCCGCGTCCGGGCGCAGTTTCACCCAGGCGATCAGTTCTTCGCCGTACTTCTCATCGGGAATGCCGGTTACCTGTACTTCCTCGATGGCTGGGTGGGTATAGAGGAACTCTTCGATTTCTTTCGGGTAGATGTTCTCCCCGCCGCGAATGACCATGTCCTTGATGCGGCCAACGATCTGGATGTAGCCGTCCTCGTCCATGGTGGCCAGGTCGCCGGTATGCATCCAGCCCGCGCTATCGATCGCTTCGCGGGTTTTTTCCTCGTTGTTCCAGTACTTCAGCATCACGCTGTAGCCGCGGGTGCATAGCTCTCCGATTTCGCCCCGGGGAACCACGTTGCCGGTGCCGGGATCCACGATTTTGGTTTCCAGGTGTGGCTGGGTGCGGCCCACAGTGGTGACCTGCTTCTCGAACGGGTCGAGTGAACTGGTCTGGGTGGAAACCGGGCTGGTTTCGGTCATGCCGTAGGCAATCTGAACCTCTTTCATGTTCATCTTGCCGTTGACCTTCTTCATCACCTCTGCGGGGCAGATGGAGCCGGCCATAATACCGGTGCGTAGTGTGGACAGATCGTAGGTTTCAAACTCCGGATCTCCCAGTTCGGCGATGAACATGGTGGGCACACCGTAAAGGGCGGTGGCCTTTTCCTGGTGCACGGCCTGAAGCACGGATTTCGGCTCAAAGCCCTCATCCGGGTAGATCATGGTAGAGCCGTGGGTAATGCAGCCCAGGTTACCCATCACCATGCCGAAGCAGTGGTACAGGGGCACCGGGATCACCAGGCGGTCCTTTTCAGTAAAGCGCTGGCTCTCGGCCACAAAGTACCCGTTGTTCAGGATGTTGTGGTGAGTGAGGGTGGCGCCTTTTGGGTTGCCGGTGGTGCCGGAGGTAAACTGGATGTTGATCGGGTCGTCGAACTGGAGTTTGTCCTGAATTTTGTCCAGGTCTGCCTGGCTGACGTCATCGCCAAATTTCACGAATTCGTTCCAGGTCCACATACCGTCGTGCTTGTCGGTGTCCAGGTTGATCACGGCACGCAGGTCGGCGAGGCGCCGGGCCTTGATCTTGCCGGGAGCGCTGGCCTTCAGTTCGGGCGCGAGGTCGTAAAGTGTCTTCCGGTAATCTGAGGCTTTAAAGCTGTCAGCGGTAACCAGAACGCTGATACCGGCGAGGTTCATGGCGTATTCCAGCTCATGCATGCCATAGGCCGGGTTGATGTTTACCAGAATGGCGCCCACTTTGGCGGTGGCAAACTGGGTCACGGTCCATTCGTAACGGTTGGGCGACCAGATGCCCACCCGGTCGCCGCGCTTTACGCCGATGGCCATAAAGGCGCGGGCGGCTTCATTGACCTTTTCCACGAACTCACGGTAGGTCCACCGGATGTCCTGATGCAGACACACCAGGGCTTCGGTATCCGGATATTGTGCGGCGGTGCGGTCCAGCATGTCGCCGATGGTCATGCCCAGCAGCGGGCTCTCTGAAGTGCCGCTGGTATAGCTTGGAAGAGTCTTGCTCATGGTCTCTGCCTCCATTGTTTTTGTATTCGGAAACGAGCAGGTCTGCGAACCTGCTATCGACTCTGTTTGTGATACTCGGGGTTCGGTTGCATATCGCTGGCGATGGCCACCCGGTTGGACATGTTGTAGAACCCAATCAGGTTGCTAAGGTCCCAGATGGCGCGGTCGCTGAGGCCAGCATCGCGCAGTGCCTGAATGTCCTTTTCCGTGACGGAGGCCGGCGAGCGGGTAAGGTGGGATGCAAAATCGAGCATGGCCCGCTGGCGCTTGTCCAGGTTCGCCGTGCGGTAGTTCATCACCATGTGCTCGCCGAGTGTCGGATCACCACTCAGCACCCGCACGGCGGCTCCGTGGGCCACCAGGCAGTAAAAGCACTTGTTCTCGGACGAGACTACGACCGCCACCATTTCCCGTTCCAGCTTGCTGAGTTCGCCTTCGCCCAGCATCAGCTCGTTGTAAAGTCGGGTGAAGCCGTCCAGTTGTTTGAGGTTCTGGCTGTAGGCAGTCAGTACATTAGGGACCATGCCCAGCTTTTCCTGGCAGATCTGGAAGTACTTTTGAGTATCTTCCGGCATGTCCGCAATGTCCGGAATGGGAAGATCGAGGGCGACGACGTTCTTGTTATTGCTCATGAATACTCCTTGTTTGCTTCAGCAGTTGCCGCCGAGGGCTTGCCCCACTTTGGAACCGTTATGGCGATTTAGCTCATGGGTAATCCACTCACCGGTTGCCACCAGTTTGTCCAGATCCACGCCGGTTTCGATGCCAAGCCCGTTCAGCAGGTATAGCACGTCTTCAGTGGCAACATTGCCAGAGGCACCTTTGGCGTAGGGGCAGCCGCCAAGGCCTGCCACGGAGGCATCAATTACCGAGACACCTTCTTCCAGGACCGCATAGAGGTTGGCCAGGGCCTGGCCGTAGGTATCGTGAAAATGGGCAGCCAGTTTATCCATGGGTACATGGGCGGCGACGGCTTCCAGCATGCGTTTCGCCTTGAGCGGCGTGCCCACGCCGATGGTGTCGCCGAGTGAAATTTCGTAGCAGCCCATGTCGGCCAGGTCTTTTGCCACTTTTGCCACCTGTTCCGGGGCAATGTCGCCCTCGTAAGGGCAGCCCAGAACGGTGGAGACGTAGCCTCGAACAGGAATGTTGTGTTGCTTCGCCGCTTCCATGACCGGCATGAAGCGTTCAAGGCTTTCGGCGATGGAGCAGTTAATATTTTTCTGGCTGAAGGACTCGGAGGCGGCACCGAACACGGCGACTTCGTCCACACCGGCCGCCAGTGCGTTCTCGAAGCCCCTGAGGTTGGGGGTGAGCACCGAATAACGGACACCCGCCTTGCGTTTGATGCCGGCCATAACCTGGGCGGCATCCCCCATCTGCGGTACCCATTTCGGGGACACAAAGCTGGCGGACTCGATGTGAGTCAGGCCGCAATCGGCGAGCCGGTTGATCAGGCCAGTTTTGATCCCGGTGGCGATGACCGGGCCGGGCTCATTCTGAAGTCCGTCCCGGGGGCTCATTTCCACCAGCCTTACGTGCTTGGGAAAGGCCATTATTCTGACTCCTGTTCGCTCACTTCGATGGCAATCAGCTCCGCACCCTCGGAGACCTGATCGCCTTCGGCAAAGAAGATCTCGCTCACCACGCCGTCGGCCGGAGCCTTGATGGCATGTTCCATCTTCATGGCTTCCATGATGACCAGGGTCTGGCCGGCGGTGACGTTATCGCCGACCTTGGCCTGTACCGCAACGATGGCGCCGTTCATTGGGGCCGCCAGGCTGCCTTCGCCTGCCATATCTTCGAAACCGTAGGTTTCCCGGTAAACGGTGCACTTGAAGGTATCCCCTTCATAAAACAGCACCAGTTCTTCATTGTGCAGGTTACCGTGGATGCTGATGCGGTGGCCGTTGATGACCGCCTGCAGATAGTCCTCATCCAGCTTGGCGTTCAGGTGATAAACGCTGTCGCCCACGAACACCTGATAGCGGTCGTCCCGCTCCAGGATCTTGAGATCGTGAATCTCGTCGCCCACCTGAAGTTGCAGTGGCTGGGCGTATTCGGAGTTCATGCGCCAACTGTTTTTGCGTCCGAACGGGGACCAGGGGTCCGCGGTGACAGGCTCTGACGATTTGCGCTCTTCCAGTACGAAGCCGGCCGCCAGTACCAGTGCCTTGTGGGTATCCAGTCGGGATTTCGGGAACAGCAGTTCCTCGTGGGCGCTGATGAAGTTGGTGGTGAGTTCCTCTTCCCGGAAGGGCTGGGCATCGGCCAGTGCGTGCAGGAACCGGATGTTGGTCTTTACTCCGGCTATCCGGTAATTCTCCAGCGCCTGAACCATGCGGTTGATGGCCTGGTCCCGGGTTTCGTCCCACACGATCAGTTTGGCGATCATGGGGTCGTAATGGATGCTGATGTCGTCACCTTCGGTGACGCCGGTGTCGACCCGCACATGGGCGCTTTCATCGGGCGTGCTCAGGTAACGCAGGTTGCCCGTGGCCGGCAGGAAATCGTTGTCCGGGTCTTCCGCATAGATACGGGCTTCCAGGGCGTGCCCGCGGGTTTTCACCTGGGACTGTTCCAGGGGCAGGGGTTCACCCCAGGCCACTTTAAGCTGCCACTCCACGAGATCCTGGCCGGTGACCATTTCGGTGACCGGGTGTTCAACCTGCAGGCGTGTGTTCATCTCCATGAAGAAGAAGGAGCCGTCTACGTCGTACAGGAACTCGACCGTGCCGGCACCGACGTAGTCGATCGCCTGGGCGGCTTTTACGGCCGCTTCACCCATGGCTTTGCGGGTTTCTTCGCTCAGGCCCGGGGCCGGAGCTTCTTCCAATACCTTCTGGTGGCGGCGTTGCACGGAGCAGTCCCGCTCGGCCAGGTACACGCCGTTGCCGTCACTGTCGCAGAATACCTGGATCTCGACGTGTCGTGGCTGGGTCAGGTAGCGCTCGATCAGCATGTCAGGGTTGCCAAACGCGTTTTGGGCTTCCCGTTTGGCGCCCGCGAGGGCGTCGTCGAACTCGCCTATGTTTTCGACCACGCGCATGCCTTTACCACCGCCGCCGGCAACGGCTTTCAGCAACAGCGGGAAGCCGCACTTTACGGCTTCGGCACGGAGGGTCTCCGGGGACTGGTCATCACCGTGGTAGCCTGGCACCAGAGGGACGCCGGCCTTTTCCATGATGGCCTTGGCGGCCGATTTGGAACCCATGGCAGCGATGGCGGACGACGGAGGCCCGATGAAAACCAGATCATTGGCCTCGCAGGCTTCGGCGAATCCGGTATTTTCCGAGAGAAAACCGTAGCCCGGGTGGATGGCCTGGGCACCGCTCTGTTTGGCAATTTCAATGATTTTGTCGGCTCGCAGGTAGCTCTCGGAGCTGGCTGCAGGGCCAATGTGAAACGCTTCGTCTGCCATGGCAACATGGCGGGCACTGGCATCGGCATCGGAGTAAACCGCGACGCAACGGATACCCATGCGATGGGCGGTCTGTATGATCCGGCAGGCGATTTCGCCCCGGTTAGCGATCAGTATTTTGCTGAACATATCACTTGCTCTCCGGAATCCAGTTGGCGCGGCGCTTGTTCAGGAAGGCACTCAAGCCCTCCTGCCCTTCGGCACCCACGCGAATATCAGCGATGCGGTGTGCGGTATCGTCAATCACGGCGTGGTCAATCGGTTTGTGGCTGACGGCGAACACCAGATCCTTGGCGGCTGTCATGGCTTCCGGACCGTTCTGGGCGAGTTGTTGGATCATGTCGTCGCAGCGGCTCTCCATGGCGCCGACATCGTCGCAGACGATATGAACGAGGCCGTAGTGCTCGGCTTGTCGGGCATTGAAAATCTCGGCTGACATGAAATACCGGCGGGCCTGCCGTTCACCAATAGCGCGAACCACGTAGGGGCTGATAACCGCAGGAATCAGGCCCAGCTTCACTTCGCTCAGGCAAAAGCTGGATTTTTCCGTAGCTATGACAATATCGCAGCAGGCGGCAAGGCCCACCGCGCCACCAAAGGCGGCACCCTGAACCAGGCCGATCACCGGTTTGGACAGGTGATTCAGCACATTCATCAGCCGGGCCAGCTCCCGCGAGTCATCCAGGTTTTCCTGGCGGGTGTTGTCAGCCATGCGGCGCATCCAGCCGAGGTCCGCGCCTGCGGAAAAGTGCTTGCCCTCGGAGCGCAGGACAACCACCTTGGTGTCCTGGTCGGCCTGAACTTCTTCCAGGGCGGTGATCAGCTGCTGGATGATTACGTCATCAAAGGAATTGCGTTTGTCCGGGCGGTTCAGCACGACCTCGGTCACGCCCTTGGCGCGGTGCTTGATCAGAACCGCATTCTCTTGTTCTGTCATGGCAGGTCTCCCGATTACATGCGGAACACGCCGAAGCGCGTGGGCTTCGCCGGCCGGTTGAGGGTGGCTGAAAGGCTGAGTGCCACGACTTCCCGGGTCTGGGCCGGGTCAATGACACCGTCATCCCAGAGCCGGGCGCTGGCGTAGTAGGGGTGGCCCTGTTCCTCATATTTGTCGATGACCGGTTGCTTGAACTCGGCCTCTTCCTCGGTGGTCCACTCCTGGCCTTTGCGTTCCATACCTTCGCGTTTGACCTGAGCCAGTACGCCGGCGGCCTGTTCGCCACCCATGACCGAGATTCGAGCGTTCGGCCACATCCACAGGAAGTCGGGGCTGTAGGCGCGGCCGCACATGCCGTAGTTGCCGGCGCCGAAACTGCCGCCGATCAGTACGGTGATCTTGGGCACGTTGGCACAGGCCACGGCCATGACCATCTTGGCACCATGTTTGGCGATGCCTTCGGCTTCATATTTCTGGCCGACCATGAAGCCGGTGATGTTTTGCAGGAACAGCAGCGGGATGTTGCGCTGGCAACAGAGTTCGATGAAGTGAGCGCCTTTCTGGGCGGCTTCACTGAACAGGATGCCGTTGTTGGCGATGATCCCGACCGGGTAGCCGTGAACATGGGCGAAGCCGGTGACCAGGGTCTGGCCATAATAGCGTTTGAATTCGTCGAACTCGGAGCCGTCCACAATGCGGGCGATGACGTCACGCACGTCGAACTGCTTGCGCAGATCGGTGCCGACGATGCCGTAGATTTCTTCAGCGTTGTACAGCGGTGCCTTGGGCTTGCGGATTTTTACATCGACTGGCTTGCACCGGTTCAGGTTGGAGATGCTGCGACGGGCAATTTCCAGGGCGTGGGCGTCGTTTTCCGCGTAATGATCGGCAACACCGGAAATCTTGCAGTGCACATCAGCACCGCCGAGGTCTTCGGCCGTGACGACTTCACCCGTGGCGGCTTTTACCAGCGGTGGTCCGGCCAGAAAGATGGTGCCCTGGTTGCGAACGATGATGGATTCGTCAGCCATGGCAGGTACATAGGCGCCGCCGGCGGTGCACAAGCCCATGACAACGGCAATCTGCGGGATGTCGTCAGCAGACATGCGGGCCTGGTTGTAGAAGATGCGCCCGAAATGGTCCCGGTCCGGGAAGACTTCGTCCTGACGGGGCAGGTTGGCACCGCCGGAATCCACCAGGTAGATGCAGGGCAGACGGTTTTCCAGGGCGATTTCCTGGGCCCGCAGGTGTTTTTTCACGGTCAGCGGGTAGTAGCTGCCGCCCTTAACGGTGGCGTCGTTGGCGATGATCATGCACTCGGTGCCGGAGACGCGACCCACGCCCGCAATCACGCCGGCTGCGGGGACTTCTTCACCGTAGACGTTGTAGGCGGCGAACTGGCCGATTTCCAGGAAAGGGGAGCCGTCGTCCAGGAGGCGATTGATACGCTCTCTTGGGAGAAGTTTGCCGCGGGCGATGTGGCGCTCCTGATAAGAGGGGCCGCCGCCTTGCTGGATGGTGGAGACTTTGTCCCGCAGGTCTGCCACAGCTTGCGCCATGGATTCCTGGTTGGCCTGGAATTCGTCAGACCTTGGGTTTATTTTGCTTTGCAGTATCGTCATTTTCCGGGCCTCGAGGTTCGGGGCGTCGGGACTGGCGGGGTGTCGCTCCGGGAACCGCTACTAGCACGTCCATGTGCGCTTGTTTCCGGCCATCCTTGGCCTTCAACATTCCCGGAGCGACACCCCGCCAGTCCCTCGTCGTACTTTGGGTACAGGCCATCCAAAGCGGTTGGGCTTTGGTTGGCCTCTGGCTTGAAGCTGCTTTTTTACTTGTTCAGGAACAGCTCGCGACCGATCAGCATGCGGCGAATCTCTGAAGTGCCCGCGCCGATTTCATAGAGCTTGGCGTCCCGAAGCAGGCGACCTGTCGGGTACTCATTGATGTAACCGTTACCGCCGAGCAGCTGGATGGCGTCGAGGGCCAGTTTGGTGGCCATTTCGGCGGAGTAGAGGATGGCGCCGGCGGCGTCTTTACGGGTGGTTTCGCCGCGATCAGCCGACATGGCGACCATGTAAACGTAGGATTTGGCGGTGTTCATCCAGGTGTACATGTCCGCGACTTTGCCTTGTACCAGTTCGAATTCGCCGATGGCCTGGCCGAACTGTTTGCGCTCGCGGATATAAGGAACGGTCACGTCCATAGCGGCTTGCATGATGCCCAGTGGACCACCTGAAAGCACCAGGCGCTCGTAATCGAGGCCGCTCATGAGGACCTTGGCGCCGTTGCCAACGCCGCCGAGGACGTTTTCCTTGGGAACTTTGCAGTCTTCGAACACCAGTTCACAGGTGTTGGAGCCGCGCATGCCCAGTTTGTCGAGCTTCTGATGGCGGCTGAAACCCGGTGCGTCGCGCTCTACGATGAAGGCGGTAACGCCTTTGGAGCCGGCCTGGATGTCAGTTTTGGCGTAGATGACGTAGGTGTGCGCGTCCGGGCCGTTGGTGATCCACATTTTGTTGCCGTTGAGGACGTAGTGGTCTCCGGCGTCTTTGGCGCTGAGTTTCATGGAGATAACGTCGGAGCCGGCGTTGGGCTCGGACATGGCCAGCGCACCGATGTGTTCGCCACTGACGAGCTTCGGCAGGTATTTCTGTTTCTGTTCTTCGGTGCCGTTGCGGTGAATCTGGTTCACGCACAGGTTGGAGTGGGCACCGTAGGAGAGGCCAACGGAGGCAGAGGCGCGGCTGATTTCTTCCATGGCGATCACATGCGCCAGGTAGCCCATCTCGGAGCCGCCGTATTCTTCGCTCACGGTGATACCCAGCAGGCCCATGTCGCCCATTTTCCGCCACAGGTCCATGGGGAACTCGTTGTTGCGGTCGATTTCCTCGGCGCGGGGTGCGATTTCGGAAGCGGCGAAGCCGTTGATCTGCTCACGGAGCATGTCGAGGGTTTCACCAAGGCCGAAATTGAGCTCTGAGTACTGTGATTTCATCGTTGGCTACCTTTGGTTTTCTGTTATTAGTGTTCAGCGGTCTGCCTGGCTTCGTCGTTGGCCGGGGCCTGCTGTTTCTTTCTTTTTTGGAGCTCGGTAAGAGCTTCCCGGCACCGCGTTTCGGCGGTGTCGATTTCCATTTCCGCTTGTGCGATATCGTTTTTCTGCTGCTCCAGCATGGATTTCCGGCCTTCCAGAATTTCCAGCATTTTCAGCAGCTGTTTTTCATTGCCTGTCAGGGTCTCGTCCCACAGGTCAAAAAGTTCCTTGGTTTCGGCAAGAGTAAAGCCCATGCGTTTACCACGGAGAATCAGCTTCAGGCGTACCCGGTCTTTCGTGCTGAAGATACGGGTCTGACCGCGACGTCTGGGTTTGAGTAGGCCCTGATCTTCGTAGAAACGAATGCTTCGCGTTGTTACATCGAACTCCTGTGAGAGCTCGCTGATGCTGAAGTTTCTTTTTTCAGTCATGACGATTTCCTTTTTAGACTTAGGTTAGATAAAGTTTACGTAAACGTAAAGTAGTTTTAGGGTCCGATTTCTAACAAACAGAATCCTGAAAAGGGGAGTGAACGATGGAATTTAATAATGTGGCAGCCATTGTAACAGGCGGGGCTTCCGGGCTGGGCGAAGGTGCGGCCCGTGCATTGGCCGCTTCCGGGTGTAAGGTCGCGATTCTGGACTTGCAGAAAGAGCAGGGTGAAAAAGTGGCCGCGGACATCGGTGGAATCTTTCTGGAGTGTGACGTGAGCTCTCCGGAGAGTGCCGAGGCGGCCATCAAAGCGGCGCGGGAGGCCCATGGCCCCTGTGGTATTGCGGTGAATTGTGCCGGTATTGCCACCGCCTCGAAGATTCTGGGCCGTGACGGTGTGATGCCCCTGGAGAACTTCAGCAAGGTTATTCAGGTAAACCTGATAGGCACCTTTAACATCCTGCGCCTGGCGGCGGCGGATATGGCCCAGCGCGAGCCGAATGCGGATGGCGAGCGGGGGGTGATCATCAATACGGCATCGGTGGCGGCCTATGAAGGGCAAATCGGCCAGGCGGCTTACAGTGCCTCCAAGGGTGGTGTGGTGTCGCTGACCCTGCAGTCGGCCCGTGAGCTGGCTCGCGAGGGTATCCGTGTAAATACGATTGCACCGGGCCTGTTCATGACCCCCATGATGGCAGGTATGCCCGAGGAAGTTCAGGAAAGCCTGGCGGCCACATTGCCATTCCCGAAACGCCTCGGCAAGCCGGAAGAGTTCGGCATGATGGTGGACCAGATGGTGCGCAATCCGATCCTCAACGGCGAAGTGATTCGTCTGGACTGCGCGCTTCGCATGGCGCCCAAGTGAAGCATTCAATTGCAGGAGACATTCATGACTATGTCTGTTGATAAAGAAGAACTGGCGATGTTCCGGGACTCTGTCATCAAGGTCCTGGAAAAGGAAGTGACGCCACACTACGAGGCTTGGGAAAAGTCCGGCCTGGTGCCCCGGGAGTTGTGGAACACCCTCGGCAACGCTGGCATGTTGTGTGTCGACGTGCCCGAAGAATGGGGCGGCATCGGTGCGCCTTTCCAGTTCTCGGTGGTGGTGGGTGAAGAGCTCGCCCGCATGGGATTCGGCGCGCTGTCCACTAATGTGATGGTGCACTCGGATATTGTCGCGCCCTACCTCAGCCACATGGGCAACGAGGAACAGCGTCAGCAATGGTTGCCAAAGCTGGTTTCCGGGGAGGCGGTGGGCGCCATCGCGATGACCGAGCCTGGCGCCGGCAGTGATCTGCAGGCGATTCGCACCAGTGCCGTGAAAGATGGCGATGACTATATCGTTAACGGCTCGAAGACCTTCATCACCAACGGCCAGCATGCAGACATGGTGATCGTGGCCGCCAAGACTGACCCGAAAGCCGGTGCCCGTGGCATCAGCCTGTTTCTGGTGGATACCTCACTGCCGGGCTATAGCAAGGGCCGGAATCTGGACAAGATCGGCCAGCATTCCGGTGACACCTCCGAGATGTTCTTCTCGGATATGCGCGTCCCGGCTTCTGCGCTGCTGGGTGAGGAAGGGCAGGGCTTTATGTACCTGATGCGTGAACTGCCCCGGGAGCGATTGGTGATCGGTGCCCTGGGTGTGGCCGCCGCCCGAGGCTCCCTCGACCTTACAATCGCCTATGCCCAGGAGCGGGAACTGTTTGGTCAGAAACTGGCCCAACTGCAAAACACCCGTTTTGAAATCGCCCGCATGGAAACCGATTACCGGGTGAACAAGGCATTCGTGGACCAGTGTATTGGCCAGTACGACCTGGGCGAACTGGATGCCCCGACTGCTTCCATGGCCAAGTACAGCGCCACTGAGATGCAGTGCCGCGTAGCAGATGGCTGCCTGCAGTTGTTCGGCGGTTACGGTTACACCACGGAATATCCGATTTCCCGGAATTTTATCGACGCCAGGGTGCAGCGGATTTACGGCGGCACCTCGGAAGTGATGAAAGAAATTATTGCCCGGTCGGTACTGGGCAAAGCCTGATTGAGTGAGGAACGATTATGAGTGACAACAGCGTAGTGATTGCAGGTTCGGCCCGGACACCCATGGGCGGCATGATGGGCTCGCTGAGTTCGGTGCGCTCTCCGCAGTTGGGTGCGGCGTCTATCAAGGCCGCCATTGAGCGTGCCGGGCTTCAGCCTGCGGACGTTCAGGAAGTCATTATGGGGTGCGTATTGCCAGCCGGTCTCGGGCAGGCGCCGGCGCGGCAGGCCTCACGGGCTTCGGGCATTCCGGACAGCTCAGGTTGTACCACCGTCAACAAGATGTGTGGCTCCGGCATGCAAGCGGTGATCATGGCCCACGACCAGATCAAGGCGGGCACGAATAACATCATGATTGCCGGCGGTATGGAGAACATGAGCCAGGCGCCGTATCTGCTGCCCAAGGCTCGTGCCGGTATGCGTATGGGGCATGGTCAGGTGCTGGATAGCATGTTCCTGGACGGTCTTGAAGATGCCTATGAGGGTGGTTTGATGGGCGTGTTTGCCCAGCGTACCGCGGACAAGTACGACATCAGCCGGCAGGCGATGGATGAGTTTGCCATTGGCTCGCTGCAGAAATCCCTTGCCGCCATCGAAAACGGCTGGTTCCGTGACGAAATTGTTCCAGTGACTGTTGCCGGTCGTGGCGGCGACACCGAGGTAGAGATCGACGAGCAGCCGGGCAACGCCAAACCCGAGAAAATCCCCAGCCTGAAGCCGGCCTTCGCCAAAGATGGCTCGGTCACGGCCGCCAACTCCAGCTCCATCAGCGACGGCGCCTCTGCGTTGGTGCTTGCCTCAGCAGCGGAGGCCGATGCGCGCGGGCTGACGCCACAAGCGCGGATTGTAGCCCATGCCACCCATGCCCGGTTGCCCTCGGAGTTTACCCTTGCGCCGATTGGCGCTATTGAGAAGGTGCTCAAAAAGGCAGAGTGGTCCGTGGGTGATGTCGATCTGTTCGAAATTAATGAGGCTTTTGCGGTGGTGACTCTGGCGGCGATCAATGAGCTCAAGCTTCCGGCTGAGAAAGTGAACGTCCATGGCGGAGCCTGTGCTCTGGGGCACCCGATCGGCTCATCGGGCTCCCGGATCATCGTCACCCTGATCAATGCTCTCAGGCAGCGGGGCCTGAAACGCGGTGTGGCCTCACTCTGTATTGGTGGTGGGGAAGGTACGGCGGTGGCGATTGAGTTGATCTGATTTCGTCGCCTTGGGTGCCCAAGGCGACTTCCGTCACTGTATGCAGCTTTTCCAGCTGCGCCTGCAGCATGGCAATTGGCCGGGTGCCCTCCAGTGTGAGCATGATGTCCAGGTGCTCGCCTGCGCTCTCCACAGCCATTTTTGCGATCCGGAACCCGCGGATTCTCACCACCTGACACAGCCGTTCCAGCGCTGCGGTTTCATAACTCATCTGGCAGGTGAGGGTATAGCTTGGTATCGATGGCTGATTTTGCGGGTTCATGCGATATGCTCCCTTTGGGGTTTTATGGTGCGTTTGGTTTCATCAATCATGTCTCGGTTGCCGGCGCCGGGTTTGACGATGGGCCAGACGTTTTCCTCGCGGGCAATGGCAACGTGCAGCAGCATGGGGCCGTTGTAGGCGAGGATAGTTTCAATGCCGCGGCGAATCTGGTCCGTGCGTTCGATGTACAGGGCAGGGATATCGAAGGCTCGGGCCATGGCGACGAAGTCCGGATTGTCGTCCAGGTCGATCTGGCTTTCGCGGTTATTGTAGAACAGCTCCTGCTGCTGTCGGACCATGCCCAGACACTGATTATCGAGGACGATCATTTTCAGAGGCAGGTTGTACCGCCGGACGGTGGCGAGCTCCTGGGCGTTCATCATGAACGAGCCGTCACCGGCAACGTTGATAACGGTGCTGTTGCGGTCAGCAAACTGGGCGCCGATGGCGGCGGGCAGGCCAAAGCCCATGGTGCCCAGGCCGCCGCTGGACAGGTGGTGGCGGGGGTGGTCGAACTGGTAGTGCTGGGCCACCCACATCTGATGCTGGCCAACGTCGCATGCGATGACGGTGTTGTCCGGCGTGATGCGGGACATTTGACGGACGAAGGCCGGGCCGGTGATCGGGGCCAAAGGTTCTTCGTTGTCTGCCGTACTGAATCCGCCCGTGGTGTTCCAGGTGCGGCACTGCTGCTGCCAGTCACTGATGGCCAGGGGCGCGGCTTTTAACTCTGCGGTCAATGCCTTGAGGAGGCTGTTCAGGTCGCCGCGTAAAGCAAGGTCAGCGGGGCGCAGTTTGTTGATCTCGGCAGGGTCGGCGTCGATGTGGATCATCCGCGCATTTGGTGCAAAGGTGTCCAGTTTTCCGGTGGCCCGGTCATCAAGACGGGCACCGATCACCAGCAACAGGTCGCACTCGTCCACCGCACGGTTTGCCGCCCGGGAGCCATGCATTCCCAGCATGCCCAGGTGGTGGGCGCTGTGTTTGCCGTTATTGCCGATACCTTTGAGGGTGACAACGCTCGGCAGGGCCGACACGTCGGCAAAGGCACGGAAGCTGTCTTCGGCGTGCGCCAGGCTGATGCCTCCGCCGCTGTATAGCAGGGGCTTGTGGGCCGTGCGCAACAGGGCCAGCGTTTCGGAAAGGTCGGGGCTGGTTTCAGGGGTGGTCCCTGAGTCCTCAAATGACGCTGACGGAGCTTCGGTCAGCAGGACGTCTTTGGGAATATCGACCCATACCGGCCCCGGGCGACCGCTTTGGGCCAGATGAATGGCTTCCTCCAGGATCGCGGGAAGATCAGTAGCCGTATCCACGAGGTAGCTGTGCTTAACAATACCCAGCGTCATGCCAAGAACGTCGGTTTCCTGGAACGCATCGGTGCCAATCAGGCTGGAGGGTACCTGGCCGGTAATGACCAGCATGGGGATGGAATCCCGGTGAGCGTTGGCAACGCCGGTAATCAGGTTAGTAGCGCCCGGGCCTGAGGTGGCAATGCATACGCCCAGCTTGCCGCTGGCTCGCGCATAGCCATCGGCTGCGAGGGCGCAACCCTGCTCGTGGCGGCAGAGCACGTGTTCCGTTCCAACATCGTCTACCAGCGCATCGTATAGTGGCATGATGCAGCCGCCCGGATAACCGAAAACGGTGTTGATGTCGTGGCGGTGGAACGCGTCAAGAATGTGCTGTGCGCCGTTCATGGTCGTTTTTCCCTTTTTCTTTGCCGCAAAAAAAAGCCCCCGGGACCTTTCGGTGCCGGGGGCTTTTGGTGTTTTGTCAGGTTGTTGCTATCTCACCCGCTTGTCCACGCAAAAGCCCCCGGACGGTACCACGACCACCAGGACAAGCTTCACAAGGACAATCACTGCGTTGAGATTCATAAAATAAGCAATCTGCTCTGAATTCGTAAAAATTTCTTTGTAGAATCTACCCCACGGTTCAAATCAGTTGCAACTGTTTTCTTGCCGGTTTTTTTATCGGGTCTTATTTTCCCGCTTCCAATCACGGATTTGATGCACTGCGAGCGTTTCATGAGTAAAGCAAAGTGGGGTTCCCTGGGGTTGTCACTGCTGGTTGTTGTCGCCCTGGTGATCTGGATGGCGACGGGCGAGGTCAAGGTGGCCAGCGATCGAGCCCCTGATCGTCAGGAAAAGGGTGAGCCGCAGCGCACCAGCGTGCAGGTACAGACACTTACGGCCCGGCTGCATGAGCCGGGAATTCTCCTGCAGGGACAGCTTGAGCCCTGGCACTCCGTAACCATCAGTGCCCGGGTTGCCGGGACGGTTGGGCGCATCGCGGTGGGTCTTGGCGAGCAGGTTCAGTCAGGAGAACCGTTACTCTCACTCTCTGATGATGGTCGTCAGGCAGTGGTTGAGCGCTGGCAGGCCCGCACACGAAAACTGGAAGCAGACCTGGCCGCCGCCCGGAAGCTGCGATCGGCTAACCTGGCTTCCCAGTCGGAACTGCTCAACCTGGAAAGTGAGTTGGCTGCGGCGACTGCAGAGCTGGCTGCGGCGAGGCTCAATGTCGCCCACCTTAGCCCGAAAGCGCCCTTCGATGGCGTCATCAATGGCAAATACGTGGACCCGGGCAGTCTGGTACAGGTGGGGTCACCGCTGTTTGAACTGGTACGTATTGATCGCCTGAAGGCGATTGGGCAGGTTCCCCAACAATCCGTGGGCGATGTTTCTCCGGGGCAGCGGGTACGCGTCGATCTTCTGGCCGGGGAGCAGCTCGACGGCATCGTAACTTTTGTTGCCAGTGCTGCAGACCCGCAAACCCGCAGCTTTGCGGTGGAAATTGCCATAGAGAATCCAGAGCTTCATCGTGTCGCCGGGGGCAGTGCCAGTTTACGAATTGCCTTGCCGGAGGTGAAAGCGATGTTCATATCGCCGGCCTACCTTTCTCTGGGGGATGATGGCCGGCCCGGCGTCAAGTATGTGGGTGAGGATAACCGCGTGGTGTTCAGAACCGTCAAGTTGCTGAGTGTTTCCACAGATGGGGCCTGGGTAACCGGCTTGCCGGAGGAGATACGGCTGATTACTCGCGGGGGTGGTTTTGTCAGTGTAGGCGAACGGGTTCGACCTGTTGACGCTGCTGAAGACCGGGGGTAAAGACGATGCGTGCCCTTATTTTTGCCGCTATGGACCGGAGCCGCACCACGCTGCTTACCCTGTTATTCCTGATTCTTGGGGGCATTGCCGCGTTTCAGACCATCCCCAAGGAAGCGAATCCGGATGTCACCATTCCGGTCATTTATATTTCCATGACTCTTGAAGGAATCAGCCCGGAAGACGCCGAGCGGCTGTTGGTCAGGCCCATGGAGCAAGAGCTGCGTTCGCTTGAAGGTATCAAGGAAATGCGGGGCACGGCGTCTGAAGGACACGCTTCGGTGGTCCTGGAGTTCGATGCCGGTTTTGACTCGGATAAGGCCTTGCAGGATGTCCGCGAAAAAGTCGATACCGCCCGCAGCAAGCTGCCGGATGAGGCGGACGAACCCAGTGTGAACGAAATCAATGTCTCACTGTTTCCGGTGTTGTCGGTTGGCTTGTCCGGGCCTCTGTCGGAGCGGGAGCTGATCACCATCGCCAGAAACCTGCAGGACGCGATTGAGGCCATTCCGGAAGTCCTGGAGGCAGAGATTGGTGGTGACCGGGAAGATCTGCTGGAGGTGGTGGTCGACCCCCAGGTTCTGGAGAGCTATGGCATTGATTTCGACCAGCTCGCTTCCCTGGTAACTCGAAATAACCAGCTCGTGGCGGCCGGCTCACTGGATACTGGCAACGGTCGTATGGCGCTGAAAGTGCCTGGCGTGATCGAAACTGTCGAAGATGTGATGTCTCTTCCTGTGAAGGTGGACGGCGATACCGTGGTGACCTTCGGAGACGTTGCGATGCTGCAACGAACCTTCAAGGATCCGACCGGCTTTGCCCGCATTAATGGCGAACCCGCTTTGGTGCTGGAAATCTCCAAACGCACGGGTGCCAACATCATTGAAACCGTCGGCCAGGTGAGGACACTGATCGACCAGGCGAAATCGCGGCTGCCGGATACTCTGGAAGTCCGGTACATCATGGACCAGTCCGAGGAAGTTCGGGACATCCTCAGTGATCTGCTCAACAACGTTCTGACCGCCATTGTGCTGGTGATTATTGTCGTAATTGCGGCCATGGGGCCGCGCTCTGCATTGCTGGTCGGACTGACTATCCCGGGAGCTTTCCTGACCGGAATTCTGGTGATCTGGGGCATGGGGCTGACACTCAACATTGTGGTGCTGTTCAGCCTGATCCTGGTTGCCGGTATGCTGGTAGACGGCGCAATTGTCGTCTCGGAACTGGCTGATCGCAACCTCTCCGAGGGGCAGGCTGTTCAATCCGCCTGGGCCGAAGCTGCAAGCCGCATGGCGTGGCCTATAATCGCCTCTACTGCGACCACCCTGGCGGTATTTGTGCCCTTGCTCTTCTGGCCGGGTGTGGTTGGGGAATTCATGAAGTTCCTGCCATTGACGGTGATTATCTGCCTCACGGCATCGCTGGCCATGGCCCTGGTTTTCCTGCCGGTACTCGGCAGTGTCAGTGGTGGCAAACGGGCCCGCCAGGGCCACGCCAATGGGCGGCTGATGCAGCAGTATCGCCAGCTTCTTTCTGTTCTTCTCCGGTTTCCGGGCTTCACTCTGCTGGGTGTGCTGGGCATCATTGTGGTGATTTACGCGGCTTATGGAAAGTTCAACTATGGCGTTGAATTCTTTCCCAGCGTGGAGCCGGATTCGGCGCAGGTTCAGATCCGTGCGCGGGGCGATCTCTCAGTCTGGGAGAGGGATGCCATTGTGCGCCAGGTGGAGGATCGGCTGCGCGACATGCCGGAAGTAAACGCTCTCTATGCCCGTTCCATGATCAGCCCTGGCAATCAGATGGCGCCGGATGTCATCGGTGTGCTGCAGTTCCAGTTCACTGACTGGTATACGCGGCGGCCAGCCAGCGCGATTCTTGAGGATTTCCGGTCGCGAACAGCAGACATTCCAGGCATTGAACTGGAGTTCCGCAAGCAGGAGGGCGGCCCGGCAGAAGGCAAGCCCATTGAGCTTCAGGTGAGTAGCCGGGACAACGGCCGTCTGAATGGATTTGTGGACGCTATCGAGGGCCAGATGCGCACCCTGGGTGGTTTTACGGATATTGAGGATGACCGCAGTCTGCCGGGAATTGAATGGCGCCTGCAGGTGGACCGTGAGGCGGCCGCCCGGTTCGGTACCGATGTGCTCAGCGTTGGCAGTGCCGTCCGCCTGGTTACGAACGGTCTGGTTCTGGCGACCTATCGTCCCGAAGATGTGCGGGATGAAGTGGATATCGCTGTACGTGTGCCGAA
The DNA here is from genome assembly GCF_001854125.1 of Marinobacter salinus. Classification (NCBI taxonomy): domain Bacteria; kingdom Pseudomonadati; phylum Pseudomonadota; class Gammaproteobacteria; order Pseudomonadales; family Marinobacteraceae; genus Marinobacter; species Marinobacter salinus. Next base: position 2,024,397 of record NZ_CP017715.1, on the reverse strand, counting down.
CAACTGGCGGGAGCTGGACCATTTGCAACGCCAGACGATCAACACGGGACGTGGTCAGGTATCTTTGTCCCAGTTTGTGAATCTTGAGCCGGGCGACAAAACCAACAGTATTGTTCGGGTTGACGGTCAGCGTACGGTAACGATCAAGTCGGACATGGCGCCGGGGCGCCGCGTCGATGAGCTGTTGAAAAAGCTTCAGGCAGAAATGCCGGAACCGCCCGATGGTGTTTCGGTGAAATTTGCCGGCGAAAACGAAGACCAGCAACAAGCCTCTAACTTCCTGATCAGTGCGTTCCTCGTTGCTGTCATGATGATGCTGCTGATTCTGGTGACCCAGTTCAATTCACTGTACCAGACTTTCCTGATTCTCTCGGCCATCGTTCTGTCCACGGCCGGGGTATTGCTAGGGCTGCTGTTGAACGGCCAGTCGTTCGGGATTGTCATGGTGGGCATGGGGATCATCGCGCTGGCAGGTATCGTGGTGAACAACAACATCATTCTGATAGACACCTACAACCAGATGCGCAGGGACGGCCTCGCGGCCTATGAGGCGGCTCTGGAAACAGGCTGTCTGCGCATGAGGCCGGTGTTGCTGACGGCGGTAACCACCATTCTGGGGCTGACGCCCATGGTGCTGGGTATCAATGTGGATCTGCTGACACCGTCTCTCGGGCTTGGCGCGCCATCCACGCAGTGGTGGACCCAGCTTTCCAGTGCCATTGCCGGCGGGTTGGCGTTTGCGACCATTCTGACTCTGCTGCTGACCCCGGCATTGCTGGTGCTGGGAGACAAGACCAGTCAGGGCGTCAGGCGCCTGACCGGTCTCAGATGAACCTTACTGGCGGATTCTTGCCGCCAGTTCCTTTGCCTTGTTAGCCATGGCCTCCAACTCCGGCACAGTACGCAAATTTTCATCCGATGCCTTGTGCATGAGTTCAGATATTTCGGCGACTTCGGTCACGTTGCGGTTAATGTCCTCACTGACGCTGGTTTGCTCCTCCGCTGCCGTTGCCACCTGGGTCGTGGCGTCATTGACGCTCGCCATCCTGCGGTTGATCTCACTGAGGGTATTGCGGACGTCTTCGACGGATACACTGCTCTCCTGAGCGACCACCTCAGAAGCCTGCATGTATTCGGTCGCATCACGGGAGGCGCCGCTAATCGCGGCAATAATCTGATCGATTTCGACCGTGGCTTCCTGGGTCTTTGCAGCGAGGTTGCGAACTTCGTCTGCGACCACCGCAAACCCACGCCCTGCATCCCCCGCGCGGGCGGCTTCGATGGCAGCATTCAGGGCGAGAAGGTTTGTCTGGTCAGCTATTTCCCGGATGACACGCATGACATCCCCGACCTTTTTGCCATCGCTTGCCAGCTGGTTCACGGTTTCAGCAGAACTCTGGATCTGGCTGGTCAGCCGTTGCATGCTTTCGACCGCTTTGTTGATCTGGGAGTCCGCCCTGGCAGTCTCCTCGGAGGTTTCGTGGACCTGGGTAGCAACCGATGCAGCATGTTGCGCCACATCCTGTGCTGTGGCGGACATTTCGTTCATGGCTGTAGCAATCTGGTCAATACGCTGGTGGGCCTTGTCAGACTGCTCGAGGACATTGCTCGCGTTTACCCGGATCAGCTCCCCGGTTGCATGCAGTTGGCTGGCGTTGTCTCCCATGAGTGATCCGGTTTCTCTCAGAAAACGATGTAGGCTCCTGGCGGCGCTGGCCAGCTGACCAAGTTCATCCTTGCCCTCCAGCGTTGCGGGATCCGAGAGGTCTCCCTCTCCCAGTTTGGTGATTTGTCCGGTTAGCTTCCGCGCTGGCTGGATGATGCTGGTAATCAGAATATAGACGAGCACAACAGTGCCTAGCACAATCGCTATCATAAGGAGGCTTGCAACTATCCAACTCCGCTCGGTCACTACCGTATTAAGGCGTTTGGCTTCGTCCAGGCTTGCTGCGCGGACGGCATCAGTCGCGCTGTCAATCAGTCGGGCCGGCTCACGGTCGATACCCTGGACTGCCTTATCTCCGGCGCCGGAGTCAAATCCGGAGCGGGTGAAGGCATTAAACCCTTTGCGGTAGGCGCGACCCATTTCACCGTGCGCTTTCTGGAACCGGGCCATTAAGGCTTTGGCTTCGGGCTCCTGTAGTCTGGGAATCAGGTCATCAAGTTGTTGTTGGATGGATGCTTCCCGCGCCTGGAAACGTCCCCAGTACTTCTCAAGTTGTTCCGGGTCGGCCCCGCGAATGAGAACATTCTTCCATTCCTGGACCTGGGTCTTGAACTCGGAGAGTATGTCCTGGGATTGGAGGGCTCTCACCATCTGGTCACTGACAAGAACGTTGAAATCGTCTTTCACCCGCAGCGAAAAGGAAAGGTAGACAACCGCCACGCTGGCAACGATCAGGTTGGCCGCAAGGACCACTGACAGAACTCGGTTGAGTATACTTCTGGAGTACCAGTTCATGGGCTTGTCCGGATTAGTAGGGGGAAGCGTTCTGGAATGCGTAATAACCGGTTTCACTGGACGGCCAATCACGGATCACTGAACATTATATTAGATGGTATCGGCACGTAAATTCAGGCCTTTAGGCGTTGACCGATGCTTTTTGTGAATCTTTTGTGACAGCCAAATGATGATTAATCCGCTAACAGTCCTGTTTCAGGATGAACAATTGCTGGCTGTGCACAAGCCGGCAGGTCTTCTGGTCCACCGCAGCCCCATCGACAAACATGAAACCGAATTCGCCTTGCAATATGCCCGTGCGCTTAATGGTGGAGATCATGTTTATCCGGTTCACCGGCTCGATCGGCCAACCTCCGGGGTGCTGGTGTTTGCACGTGACCCTGAGACCGCGCGAACGCTCGGAAAAGCCCTGATGGCGGGAGAAGTTCACAAAACCTATCTCGCCATGGTTCGGGGCTGGCCAGCGGCCACCGGAGAGATCGATCATCCATTGCGGGATGAGCCGGAAGACCGCCGGAAGAAAGGAATGGAGCAACCGGTGCGAGAGGCCCGGACCCGGTTCCAGACCCTGGCGACGGTCGAGATTCCGGTAGAGATCGAAAAATACCCTGGCAGTCGGTACGCGGTTGTTGAGCTTTTTCCCGAAACCGGCCGAAAGCATCAGTTGCGCCGACACATGAAACACATCAATCATCCGATTATTGGCGATGCCAATCATGGTCGTGGCCGACACAATCGATACTTCGCCCAGCGTTTCGGGGAAGGGCGGTTAATGCTGGCAGCAACCCGAATGGCGTTTGCTCACCCGAAAACGGGAGAGGCCATCAGCATCACCGCAGAGCCGGACAAGGGTTTTGTTCGGGTCCTCTCTATTTTTCCCGGTTTCAGTTTTCGAAAATTAAGAGCAATAGTTGCACGATGAAGGCAGGTTTGTAGCTTTTCTTGTCGATTTGCATCAAATGGTATGGAGACGCGGCGCGGTCAGATGGTTTGGGGCATACTCCGGAATAAGCAAATAACAATAAATGAAACAACCGGGGCATGCCGTGCCAATACTCTACAGGTTGCTGTGCCTGTTTTTTCTTTTGCCGATATCCGTTTCGGCTTTCTCCGCCGGACAGTCAGCCCTCTGGGATGCCCATTCCAAGCGGTTGGAGCTCTCCCGGTTTGTTGATTACTGGCAGGAGCCGTCCGAGCCTGTCGACATTGCAGCGGTCGCCAATCTGGCTGACGAGGTCTGGAGCCGTAATGGCAGTGACAGTATCAGCCTCGGCTACGGGAGCGAGGTCTACTGGTTTCGGGTCAAACTAGAAAACGCCACACAGAGCAAAGCGGTCAGCTTGCTTGAAATCGGGTACCCGGTTCTCGACCACATCGAGCTCTTCATAAACCCGGGCCAGCCAGGATCTGAATTTCTGGTTCTGGGTGACAAACAGCCTTTCTATGACCGGCCGATCGACAATCGTAATTTCGTTGTCCCGATAACGCTTTCCGGCGAAAAGGTGACAACTGTTTACCTGCGAGTCGACACCACCAGTTCCATGCAGGTTCCGCTGACCCTTTGGGATCCGGACACTTTTTATTCGGCTGAACAATCCCGAAGCATGTTCGAGGGGCTCTATTACGGGATTGTTCTGGTGATGGTTCTCTACAATCTGTTCGTGTTCATGGCGGTAGGGGAGCGGAGTTTTCTGCATTATGTCGGATATATCACCACCATGCCGTTGTTCCTTGCCAGCCTTCACGGAGTGGCGTTCCAGTACCTCTGGCCCGGCGCAACCTGGTGGAATGACCAGTCTATTATCGTGTTTCTCAATCTTGTCGTGCTTTTTGGCGGGACGTTCAGTATCAGTTTTATCAATGTGACCCGTCAGAATCATCCATATCTCAACCGATGGACCGTCGGGCTCGTCATGGTGGCGGGTATGCTTGCGACAGCAGGTTTGTTCGTGCCGTACAGATACATGATTCTGCCTACGATATTGGTGGGCGCCCTGGGCTGCACGACGATGCTGATTCTGAGTATTGCCCGTTGGCTCAAAAAAGATCCTGCGGCCCGTTACTACACGTTTGCCTGGGTCTTCATGTTGTTTGGCGGCATTGTTCTGGCGCTGAGCAAGTTCACCATGCTGCCCCGCAATCTGCTTACCGAGAATGCCACCCAGGTGGGATCTGCCCTTGGCGTTATCCTTTTATCGGTTGCCCTTGCGGATCGCCTCAACAGGGAGAAGAAACGCGTATTTCTGGCCCAGCAGCGCCTGTTGCGCGAAGAGCGCAAAGCCCGGATGGCCCAGGAGAAATCGTTGAAGGTGCAGCGGGAAGCCAACACGCTGCTGGAGGAGAGAGTACAGGAGCGTACCCGGGACCTGGAGAACCTCAACCAGCAATTGCTTGAACTCAGTGCTACCGATGCCCTGACTGCGCTCAAGAACCGAGGCTACTTCGACCGGACGTTTCAGTCAGCGGTGGTGCGGGCCTACCGTTACGAAGAGCAGCTGTCTCTGCTGGTCCTGGACATCGATCACTTCAAGAACTTTAACGATACCTATGGCCATCTGGTGGGCGATGACTGCCTGGAAATGGTTGCCCAGTGCATCCGGCGGTTTGTTACCAGGCCACAGGATCTGGCTGCCCGGTACGGGGGTGAAGAGTTTGTGGTTCTGCTGCCAGACACGCCGGAGGATGGGGCTGTGAGAGTTGCGGAACGTATTCGGACGGAAATAGAAAAAACCGCCTTCAGGGTGTCCGGAGAGACTCTGCACCTGACCGTCAGTGTCGGTGTTTGTAGTGTTTCACCAACACGGGCAGACGCAACCAAGGAGGTTTTCGGTAGGGCGGACGAAGCACTTTATGAGGCCAAGGGGCAGGGCCGGAACCGTGTGGTCGCATGGAGGGCTTCCGGTCAGGCCAAGGTATCGGCGGTTTCGCCGGTCTGACCAGGGCATGGCTCCGGCTGCAGAGAAATTAATGGTTTCCGAATACGCTTTTCATCTCAGACTTCAGATAATAAGCTTGTAGGCTGATTCAGTATTAAGCGAACCTGATGGACCTTATAGAACCTTTAGTACGCCATTTTTTGGGTATTTTTTTTCTGATGATCGGCCTGCAGTTTGCCGGTCGGACCCTTGGGCTATATCAACGGATGGGCTTCTCTCATATCAATTATGGCGAGAAGAAAACCGCACCCTGGTGGCATCGACACACCTTTAACGTATTCCGAACGCTCATTCTTTCGGTCTGTATTGTGCGTATTTTCGCCGACATTGATGGCTGGCTGGGAGTATTTGGCTGGCTTTACCAATGGCCGGTTCTGTTACTTGGCATGATGGTTCTCCTGACGTCATTCGCATCAATCAATTATCTGCAGGCGTATATGCACGAGGAGTGGCGTTCCGGCATTGATGCGGGGGAACGTAACCGAACACTGTTGACCCACGGACCATTCGGCCGGTCCAGAAACCCGTTATTTATCAGCGTTATGGTCGGGCAATTCGGTTTTTTTCTGGCGTTCCCCAGTGTCTTTTCCCTGATCTGCCTGATAGCGGGTGTGCTAGTGATCACCCGCCAGGCAAGTGAAGAGGAAAAGGCTCTGGCGCGGAATTTCGGTGCCGAATTCGAAGAATACCGGGCAAGGGTTCCGCGCTGGTTCTGACATTGGTCAGGCGCTTTTTTTGCGGGTTTCCTTGATCACGTCGTAGGCGTGACTGATTTCCCGGGTTCGTTCTTCCGCCATTTCCCTCATGCTTTCAGGCAAACCCTTTCCCGCCAGTTTATCGGGATGATTTTCGCTCATCAGCTTACGATAGGTTTTCTTGATGTCGGCATCGCTGGCGGAGGGTGAAACGCCGAGCACTTTGTACGCGTCATCAATCTGTTGCGTGGTTGAGCGTTGGCCAGCGCCTGCGCCGGTCTGCCCGGTATGGGCGCCGCGCAGCATGGCTTCGAGCTGATCGACCTGGCTTTCGGGCAGCCCCAGGCCACGGGCGATACGCACCAGCATCTCGTGCTCTGAGGGGTGGATAATGCCATCGGCCGCGACTGCGGACACCTGCACCTGGAGAAACATCTGCAGGAACGCTGGCTGCCGACCGCTCATCTGGAGGAAATGGCTCAGTTCTGCGTCCAGGTCAAAGTCGGGTTCTTTGCCGCGGTTAAAGGCGGCCCGGGCTTTCGTTTTCTGGTCTGCGTTGAGGCGAAAGCGCACAAACATACTCTCCGCCATCTGGATTTCATCCCTGGACACCACGCCGTCGGCCTTGCACAGAGCCCCCATGACGGCAAAAACCGATTCAACAAATCCGGACTGTATATTCTGGAGTTTGCCAATAAGCCGGCTTTTCATGCGGTTAAAAAGAAAGGCACCAATAGCGGCACCAACCAGAAAGCCAGGGAATTTTCCGAAGGCGTAGCCGATCAGACCGCCAAGAATGAGTGCGAAGAGCATCAATATTTCCTTAATCAGGGGTGAAACAGTCCTTAGAATATACGGGTTTTCTAATCGGTATTCATGAACAGGCTTTCATTCACATCGTTAATCTGTTCCGGACGAAGGTGTTCCTCGGCATATCGGCGATAGGTGCCGGACCGTATGAAGAGTTCGAATACATCCCGATCTATGTGGCCGTTGGTGACCATCGTCGACATGATGGTGAGAGATTCTGTCAGGCTCTTTCCCTTCTTGTAAGGTCTGTCCACGGCTGTCAGTGCCTCAAATACATCCGCGACCGCCATGATGCGCTCGGGTATTCCCATGTCTTCGGCATTCAGGCCACAAGGATAGCCTTGCCCATCCATTCGCTCATGGTGGGTGCCCGCGAGCCTCGGCACATTGGCGAGACTGTCTGGCAGAGGCAGGGCATCCAGCATGCAGATGGTCTGCACTATGTGTTCGTTGATTTTGAAGCGCTCCTCCTCGGTCAGAGTTCCCCGCGGAACAGTCAGGTTGTGGATTTCACCCCGATTGTCGGCATATTCGGGCAGTTTCATATCAAATCCCCAGCGGTTGCGGGGGTCATTTTTTTGAACCGGCGGAATCCGGTCTCCCCACGGGCGGAGGTGTTCGGCCTTGTCACTGAGCAGGTTCTCGGTGACCGGCAGCGGAGGGTCGGGGAGATCGGCCACTGACTGCTCCTCGTCGCTGGAGAGACCGATACGGTCATTGAAGTGTCGCTGCCAGGTGTATGCTCCGATCTCCCGAATGCGCTCGATGTCGGCATCTTCCATGAACTCAGCGCCCTGATTTGTCCGGGCAATGAAGGCAAACTCGTCCTGCAGCTTTGCCTGAGCTTCGTCCCGCCGGCTCCGCGCCCGGGGTTCGTCTCCCCCGTTCAGAACAGTTGTCAGATAGTGAATCTCGGCATCCCTGTGTAGCAGCTCAAAGCGGGTACGGATTTCGTGTATCCGGTTGTGAATGGTCTCCAGCTTTACTGCTTTGTCCACCACATACTCCGGGCTGGTTATTTTGCCGCAGTCGTGGAGCCACGCGGCGAGGTGGAATTCATAACGTTGTTCCTCGGTCATGGAGAATGGACCGAAGGTGCTGTCCGTGCTCGCGACAGCCTCGTCGATCAGCATGTGGGCGAGCTTGGGCACCCGCTCACAATGCCCGCCGGTATAGGGCGATTTGGCGTCAATGGCGTTAGCTACCAGTCTGATAATGCCGTCAAGCAGGGCCTGCTGGCTCTCAATCAGCTCTCGGGTTTCAATGGCCACGGCGGCGGAGCCCGCGATTTCATCGACGAACAGAATCAGGTCATCACTCAGTTGGGTGTGGTCACCCATTTCCATTTCGACCACCAGAATACCCACCAGGCTCTTGCCGCGGTTTCGGAGAATGGCAAACACTGGATGGCCGCTGATGCGATCCTGAAGCAGCCGGATGATGTCGCTGTCACTGGTATCCGTTGTCAGGCCTTCAATAGCGGACGGCAGTTCAAGGCCCTCGTTGACTGCGAGCGTCAGAGTCTGATCCTGGCGGCTGAACAGGTAAATTCCGCCCCGCTCCTGCCCGAGGATATGAACAATTTGCTCGAGTATGTCCCTCAGCAGTTCATTCAGGTTCTGACCACGGTTCAGTACTGTCGAAATGCTCTGGAAGCTCCGAATGGTTTTCGCCATATCATCCAGTGCCACACTGAGTTTCCGGGCTTCCCGAATGTGGGAGTCGGATTTCACCGAGGTGTCAAAACGGAATCGGGAAAGCTGGCTGACCTGATCTGTGAGGCGCTCAAGAGGCCTGCCGACGCGCCGGCCCAGGAACCAGCCCAACACCAGCAAGAGCAGGGCGATCGCACCGGCAATAATTGTTTGCCGGAACAGCGTGTCCCAGACTTCCGCCAACAATTCGTCTGCAGGAATGGCAACGGCAATGGTGAGGTTTTCCTCCTCCAGCGCAGCCAGCGGCTCTGTCATGCCGTACCAGTCGCGATTGTCGACTGTGTAATGGGCGACAGGCTCATCCTCCGCTGTCTTGCCGGCAGCATCCAGAGCCGCAGATATGGCCGGATCAGCAACGCCTTTTGCACCGGAATCTGCAAGCACCCTACGATCGGCATTCACGATGGCAATGCGGGTGTCCGGGGTTTGGCGCAGCTCGGTAAGCTGGTGACTCAGGTCGGTTACCGTTACATCGATACCGAAAACGGCGCCAGATGTTTCCGGACCGGTTGCAGCGCGACGGGACAGCGTAAGCCCGGTTTCATGTGTGGTGAAGAACACGTAGGGAGCCGATAGCTCGGTCGTGTTGGATGCAGCCGCCGTGTTAAACCAGGGGCGGGAGCGTGGATCGTAGGTGTAATCGCCAACGACTCGGCGCTGTATAGGCTGCATGTCCGCATCGTAGAAGTGCCATTCACCGATGGGGTCGCCACCTTCGCGGGTAATGGTCTGCAATAGAAACCGGGTTTCTTGCGGTGCATCCGGGAATTGCAGCACACCGGAACTGCGGACTTTTCTGAGCAGGAAAAAATCGCCGTTCCTGTACCCGGCGTAGACAGCACTGACAATGTCGCTGCTCTGCAGAATGTCTGCAATCACGGGCAAGCGGGCCATGCGCGCGTCGAGAGAGGTTGCCCTGGCCAACGGGTCATGGCTCAATACGGCCAGAGCCGTTGACGGTGGCGCGGTGATGGCCAGAATCCGATCGTCAACACTGACAGCCAGCTGCTTTGCGGCTGAACGGGCGGCGGTCACTTTGGCGCTTTCCATACCCCGGAAACTCTGGGCAACCAATACGATGGCCAGCAACAACATCCCCAGGGTGATGGCAGAGGCGATGAGCGGCGCCAGGGAGATTTGTGCTGATTGGCGGGTTCCGTGCATGGGTAATCCTTTGCGTTGAACATTCACGTAACACGCGAATGTTCGTGTGAGGACACATTAAAGAGTAGACCCTGGCCCCGGTTTTTTCTGGTTTTGCGATGAGAGGCAGAAGCTTATGACACCCGATCTCTTTGATGACCTGCCCGCCGAGCACCTACCTGAAATCATCGCCGAGGGCGCAGTCATCTTGCGCCGGTTCGCTTTGGATCGTGCAGAACGATTGCTTGGTGTGATCGGTGAAGTGACAGAGCTTGCCCCTCTTCGAAGAATGAAAACACCGGGCGGGCATGCCATGTCAGTTGCGATGAGTTGTTGTGGGGAACAAGGCTGGGTCACGGATACGCGGGGCTACCGTTATCAATCGGACGACCCGTTGTCCGGCCGTCCGTGGCCTTCAATGCGTGATGTCTTCCGGACATTGGCAAGAGAGGCTGCATCAGCGGCAGGCTATGAGGGGTTTTGCCCGGACGCCTGCCTGATCAACCGGTATGAGCCCGGTGCCAAGATGGGGCTGCACCAGGACAGGGACGAGCATGACTTCAAGCAACCCATTGTCTCGGTAACTCTTGGGCTATCTCAGGTGTTCCAGTTCGGAGGTCTGCGGCGAAACGAGCGGCCGGTGAATATTCCATTGCACCACGGCGATGTTGTGGTTTGGGGAGGCCCCGCCCGGCTGCGTTATCATGGTGTGCTCACACTCAAGGCCGGTGACCATCCGTTAACCGGCCCCTGCCGGTACAATCTGACGTTCCGCCGTGCCCGCTGATTACTGGAACCAGGCCACCGCCAGGCCTGCAGCCAGAGACAGCACCATGGGCCCCGCCACGAGCAGGCCTGTCTGCCGGTTTCCCAGGCTCCATGCCATTCCGGATTTCACCAGGTTGTTCGTGGCGGCAGCAATCACGATACCGATGACAGCGGTATTCATTGCCAGCGAATTGTTGGACATACGAGTGAGTGACAGGGTTATTGCATCGACATCGGCCACACCGGAACTGGCAGCCAGCATGTAGATACCCGCATCTCCAAGCCAGCTTTTCAGGAATTCGCCCAACAACAGAATGGCGGTAAGCAGCAGGCCGAAAACGAGGGCAGAGGTGAGGTCCAGAGGATTCTGGCTAAGGGCCGGCTGGCTCACGTGGAGCTGCTCAGAGTGACGGCGCCAGATGAAGAAGGCGGGTCCATAAAGTAAAGCGGTCATTGTGAGCACTGGCCAAATCAGACTGGGCAGCAGGTCCCGGTTAATCACAGCACAGTACACCAGTATGCGTGGAAACATGGTGCCACAGGCAATCAGAATGCCGGTCGCGAACTGGGGACTCAGCTGCGGCGTTTTTTCCGATTGGCGTGCAAAGTGCAGAGTCAGAGCCGTTGACGAGCTGAGCCCGGCAAACAGGCTGGTGAACAGAATGCCTTTTCGGGGGCCGGCGACACGGATCGCAAAATAGCCGACAAACGAAATCGACGCGATCATGACCACCATCCACCAGATTTCCCGTGGATTCAGCACGCCGCCCGGGCCCATCTTCTGATTTGGCAAGAGTGGCAGCATCACCACCGAAATCAGCAGGAGCTTGAGTGCGGCATCCAGCTCGTGGTCTTTGAGCTTGTATACCCAGCCGTGAATCTCCGCTTTTTTGTCCAGGATGATGGCGGTTATGACGGCGGCTGCGGTTGCCATCACCGGGTCCACGGCGACCGCAATGGCACCGAAGCAGAAGGTAAGCACCAGGCCCACCATGCCGGTGATGCTGAAATTACGGATATGCTCAAGTCGCTCGCTGAACGCGGCAATACCCATAGCAACGACGCTGAGCAGCAGCACCGGAAATGCCCATTCCGTTACCTCTTTTGCCAAAACCGCGGAAATGCCACCCAGTAACCCGACCAGGGCAAACGTCCGTATGCCCGCGATGCGCTCTCCGGACTTTTGTTCCCGCGCATCCCATCCCCGTTCCAGACCAATAATGGCACCCAATAACAGGGCGATGGCTAGGTGGATCGTGGTCTGGTGAGAAGTGAGAAACTGCGCAGTTACATCATCCATGAACGGAGTGGCTTCCGGTGTTGGAGAAAATTTGAAGGTATTGGTGAATTGTAGCCTGTCATCCGATCATCAAGAAATACAGGGGATAATCCTTACCTTACTTGTAAGGTGCTAATCTGGTAAGCTTCGCGCCCCTGTTTTCAACCCCTTTTGATCAAAGCTCGCCGGAATTCTGTGATAGCCAGTCCGCCCTAGTGTTTATTCCCGCGCCATTTTTATTTGAGGGAATATTTTCTCGCGATCGTCTCAAGGTGACTGCCCCGCAGCTTTGTACCTGTTTTACCAATTACGGAACTCAACATGGTTAATACCCTGAAAAACCAATGGTTATCCAACGTTCGCGGAGATCTTCTCGCCGGCATCGTAGTCGCTTTGGCTTTGATACCCGAGGCCATTGCCTTCTCGATCATCGCTGGCGTCGATCCCAAAGTGGGGCTATATGCCTCGTTTTGTATCGCTGTCATTATCGCATTTGTCGGTGGCCGTCCTGGAATGATCTCGGCCGCGACCGCCGCCATGGCGGTATTGATGGTAACGCTTGTTAAAGAACATGGGCTTCAGTATCTGCTGGCGGCCACGCTGCTGACGGGTGTTATCCAGGTTGTTGCCGGTTATCTGAAGCTGGGCAGCCTGATGCGGTTCGTCTCACGTTCGGTGGTTACCGGGTTCGTAAACGCTTTGGCAATCCTGATTTTTATGGCCCAACTACCGGAGCTGACGAACGTCACCTGGCATGTGTATGCCATGACGGCGGCCGGGCTGGGCATTATTTACCTGTTCCCCCTGATTCCCGTGGTCGGAAAGGTTCTGCCATCCCCATTGGTGTGCATCGTGGCTCTGACTGCAGTGGCTGTTGTGCTGGGCCTGGATATCCGTACGGTGGGTGATATGGGCGCACTGCCTGACACGCTGCCGATATTCCTGTGGCCGGATGTCCCGCTGAACCTGGAAACCCTGATGATTATCCTGCCGTACTCCTTGCCGCTGGCGGTGGTCGGCCTGCTGGAATCGATGATGACGGCAACCATTGTGGACGACCTGACGGATACCGAGAGCGACCGGAACCGCGAGTGTAAAGGCCAGGGTATTGCCAATATCGGTTCTGGCCTGATTGGTGGTATGGCGGGCTGCGCGATGATCGGCCAGTCAATAATCAATGTGAAATCAGGCGGCCGTACCCGCCTTTCCACCCTGACGGCGGGCGTTTTCCTGTTGATCATGGTGCTGGTGCTGGACAACCTGCTGGTGCAGATTCCAATGGCGGCTCTTGTGGCTGTCATGATTATGGTCTCCATTGGTACCTTCTCCTGGGAATCCATTCGAAACCTCAAGGAACACCCGCTGTCCACCAACATCGTGATGCTGGTGACGGTGATTGTGGTTGTAGCGACTCACAACCTGGCCTTCGGTGTACTGGCAGGCATCCTGCTGGCAGCGATGTTCTTTGCCAACAAGATTGGCCATTACATGCTGGTAACCCCGGAGCTGGATGAGCAAACCGATACCCGCACCTACAGGGTTGTGGGTCAGGTATTCTTCAGTTCATCGGAAAAGTTCCTTCAGTCCTTTGATTTCAAGGAAGCAGTCGATAATGTGGTAATTGATCTGAGCCGCGCTCATTTCTGGGATATCACGGCGGTGGGAGCCCTGGACAAGGCCGTCATCAAATTCCGACGTGAAGGTTCAGACGTCGAAGTGATCGGGTTGAATGAGGCCAGTGCCACCATCGTTGACCGGTTCGGCGTGCACGATAAGCCTGAAGCCGTTGATCAGCTGATGGGGCACTGATATGACCCAGACCAAGGAATCCGGCAACGATCGCAGTCAGAATAACAACCACAAGGATCAGCAAGGCGAGGTTGAGATGTTACGAGTAGTAGCCTGTATTGACGGTTCCCGCGCTGCACCGGCTGTGTGTGACTACGCCGCCTGGGCAAGCCGGCACATGGAAACACCCATGACGCTGCTTCACGTTCTGGATGAAGAGCGCTATCCCGCTGAGCCGGATCTCGCTGGCAGCATTGGCCTGGGCAGTCGGGAGCAATTGCTGGATGAGCTGGCGGAGCTTGATCGCAAGCGCTCGAAGCTGGCACTTGAGCATGGTCATCATATGCTCGATGAAGCCGAGCGCCGGGTGAAGGCAGCAGGCGTTAATGACGTGGCCAAGCGTCAGCGCCATGATGACCTGACGGAGTCGCTGCTTTCGCTCGAAAACCAGACCCGCCTGCTGGTGATGGGACTGCATGGGGAGAGCAGTTCCGATCGTGACATTCATATTGGTAGCCAGCTTGAAACCGTCATTCGGAGCGTGCACCGGCCAATTCTGCTGGTGCCGGACCAATTCAGGGCGCCTCAAAGTGCCATGCTGGCCTTTGATGGCAGTGCCACTGCGTTCAAAGGTGTTGAATTGCTGGCCGGTAGTCCGGTGTTGAAGGGGATGCCGCTGCATCTTGTAATGATTGGCCCGGACACCAATGACCGCTGGGAACAGCTGAAAAAGGCGGAGAAGATGTTAGGCGGCCTCGAATCGGAAATTACGCTGGCTATTCGTGCCGGAGATGTCGAGCCTGCGCTCCACGCCTATCAGGAAGAGCATGATATCGACATTCTCGTGATGGGCGCCTACGGCCATTCCCGCATTCGGCAGTTTTTGGTGGGCAGTACAACAACCACCATGCTGAAAACCGCAGAAAAGCCGCTCGTTATTCTTAGGTAACCGGCTATCGCGATTCTTCTCAGGAGGCTTTCCTGGAAGAGTCGCCAAACTCCTTGACCTGCGATACAAAGTCGCTGAACCGGGCACCCTGAATCATCACATGCTCTTTCAGGTGTTGCTCGGCTTCTCGCTCTTTTCCCATCTCGATCGCCTCAAAGATCTTACGGTGTTCTTCAACAGAGTTATGAACCCGGTTTCGGGCCTGTAACTGCAGACGACGATACGGTTTTAAACGCTGTTTTAGCTGCCTTGCCTCTGAGGCCAGGAAGCTATTGTGGCTGGCAGAGTAGATGCAATTATGGAACTCTTCGTTTTCGTAATAGTAGTCGTCCGGATCGGCCATAACCTCTGGTTCCTCGCAGCGATGTAGTGCTGCGCGCAAGGCCTCAAGTTCGTCTGGCTGAATCCTTCTGGCCGCGAGTCGCCCGCACATGCCTTCCAGTTCCGCCATCACCTCGAACATCTCGATCAACTGATCAAAACCTACTTTGGCGACGAAGGTGCCTTTTTTGGGCCTCACAGTCACCAGACCGCTGACCACCAGTTGCTGTACAGCCTCACGAATCGGTGTCCGGGACACGCCATATTGTTTGGCCAGGGCATCGTGATCAAGCTTCTCGCCGGGGAGCAGACGGCCATTAATGATGTCTTCTTCAAGGGCGTCTTTCAGCTTCTGGGTACTTGAACGCTTCATTGTCGTCGTCCTGCCTATGGTTGAAATCGGACGTGGTTATACTTTAGTCAATTTGTGTTGACAACAATATACAACAAGTCTAATGATGTATACATCAGATTAGTCTGATCAATAATACAAAAACAATTCTGGAGACAAACAATGAAGATGCCCTTCGCTAAACTGGCCATAGCGGCCTCCCTGTCTGTATTTTTTTCCAGTGTCGTTGCTGCCGAGACAACGTTGCGCGTCTCCCACCAGTTCCCGGGCGGGAAAGGGGATGTGAGAGACGAGATGGTGCAACTGATGGCACGGGAAGTTAAAGCTGCTGATGTCGGCCTCGAACTTCAGGTGTATCCGGGTCAGTCTTTGTTCAAAGCCAAAGAACAATGGGGTGCGCTGGTTCGTGGGAGAGTGGATATGATCTCCCTGCCGCTGGATTACGCAAGTGGTCGCCATCCTGAATTTTCCGCAACGCTTATGCCTGGCCTGGTCCGCAACCACGAGCGCGCCCAGCGCCTCAACGATTCCGAATTCATGGGTATGATCAAGAAAGTGATCAATGATGCTGGTGCCCGGGTTCTCGCCGATGCCTGGCTGGCGGGTGGTTTCGCCTCAAACAAGCAGTGCATCACTTCGCCGGATACGGTCAAGGGGCAAACCATGCGTGCTGCCGGTCCGGCGTTCGATGAAATGCTTGCGACAGCCGGCGCGTCCATCGCGTCTATGCCATCGTCGGAGATTTACACCGCCATGCAGACCGGTGTTCTGGACGGCGCTAATACCTCTTCAGGCTCCTTTGTATCCTACCGCATCTACGAGCAGGTGACCTGCCTGACCGCGCCGGGTGAAAACGCCCTCTGGTTCATGTATGAGCCGGTGCTTATTTCTGATCGCAGCTGGAACAGCCTGAATGCAGAGCAACAGGCCGCTTTGACCGAAGCCGGTCAGAAAGCGGAAGCGTACTTTGCGAAAGAGGCGGCGGGACTTGACCAGAAGATGGCCGACGTGTTCTCCGAGAACGGTGTCGAAGTAGTCCAGATGAGTCAGGAGAACTACGAGGCGTGGCTGAATATTGCCAAGGAGAGCTCTTACAAGACCTTCGCAGAGAATGTTCCCAACGGACAAGCCCTGATTGATGCTGCGCTGGCTGTCGAGTAACCAGCCCGCTATCAGGTTTTCTGTCCACCTTGCCCCTTCCGGTTTTCGGCCGGACGGGGCAAGCACAACTTTTCCCGGGTTTGAGTTATGTCCCAATCTTCCAGTTATCGACGAGCCTCAGAACGAGGTGTGTTTGGCGGGTATATCCGCTGCATGGATGCCGTTTCAGTGGCCGCCGCAATTGTAGCGGGTGCTCTGCTTGCGCTCGGTGTGCTGTCCGTTGTTCACATGGTGTTTGTTCGATATGTGTTGGGTGAGAGCACTGTCTGGCAAACCGAGTTCACGACCTTTGCGATTACGGCGTCCATGCTTCTGGGTACGCCTTATGTTTTGAAAACCGGTGGACATGTTGCGGTAACGGTCTTACCCGACGCACTGCGGGGCTTCCCCAAGCGCCTTATGCGTTTGTCCGCTTCACTGGTGGGCCTGGCCTTCTGTCTGGCACTGACATACGGCTGCTGGTACTACCTCTATGAAGCTTACGCTTTTGACTGGACCACAGGTACAGTCTGGAATCCGCCTCTTTGGCCGGCAATCCTGCCGGTGGCTGTTGGCGCCGCTCTGCTGTCGCTGCAATACGTGGCAGAAATCCTGCGAGGAGAGCTCTAACTATGGATCCGGTAACTAGCGGTATTCTCGTCGTAGTTGTTTTGCTGATCCTGATGGCCATTGGCACCCCTATTGCGTTTGCACTGGGTGCGGTGTCACTTGGAGCCCTGGTTCTGGACCGTGGCATAGGCGAGTTGGTCTACTTTGGCGAAACCTTTTTCGGAAACGTTGCGTCTTTCGGCTTCGTTGCCATTCCCATGTTCATTCTGATGGGTGCGGCCGTCGCCTCGTCGCCCACGGGCCGGGATCTCTATCGGTCCCTCGATCTGTGGATGGGTAAACTGCCGGGTGGCCTCGCCATTTCCAATATCGCGGCCTGTTCTATTTTTGCTGCGTTATCCGGTTCGTCGCCGGCGACCAGTGCCGCTATCGGTAAGCTGGGTATTCCGGAGATGCGCAAGCGTGGCTACCCCGATGGTGTCGCCGCCGGATGTATCGCCGCCGGTGGTACCCTTGGCATTCTGATCCCGCCCTCGGTCACGATGATCGTCTACGGTATTTCGACCGAAACCTCCATTGGCCGCCTGTTCATCGCCGGTGCCATGCCGGGCTTGATGTTGGCCGCGCTGTTCATGGTCTGGACACTGCTTGCCTGCAAACTGGCCGGCGGCTACAACAGCCCCAATCCTGTGGCTCAGGCAGCGGCTCAGATCAAGGAAAACGTCGAAGGCAATCTAAAGGCGCTGGTGCGGGTCCTGCCGTTCCTGCTCGTGGTGATGGGCATTCTGTTTGCACTGTACGGCGGTGTGGCCACACCGTCCGAAGCTGCAGGTGTCGGAGCTTTCCTGTGCCTGGTACTGGCTATCGTGGTTTACCGGATGTGGCAGGCGAAGCCGATCGGCATCATCATGCGCGATGCACTGCGCGAGAGCGTGATGATCATGCTGATCATTGCCACGGCAGAAATCTTTGCGTTCGCCCTGTCATCGCTGTTTATTACGCAGACCGTTGCCGGTGCTATTGCTGACATGGAGGTAAACCGCTGGGTTCTTATGGGGGTTATCAACCTGTTCCTGCTGGTAGCCGGTTTCTTCCTGCCGCCGGTTGCCGTCATCGTTATGGCGGCACCCATTCTGTTGCCGATCATTGTCGCTGCCAACTTTGACCCTTACTGGTTTGCGGTCATTCTGACCATCAACCTGGAGATTGGACTGATCACGCCGCCTGTGGGTCTTAATCTGTTCATCATCAAGGGCATTGCCCCAGACATTGCGCTCCGGGACATTCTGCTGGGAAGTCTGCCGTACGCGCTGTGCATGATCCTCGGCATCTTACTGCTGTGCTTCTTTCCGCAGATCGCCCTGTGGCTGCCGGACCTGATTATGGGTGCCGGCTCCTGAGGCCAATCAAAAGGTTATGGCTATGAACATGAGTTTTTTGCAGGAGCTGTTCAGCAATATCACCCAGCGTGATGCCTTGCAGCGTAAGTTTGGAAACAAAAAACGCAGCTACGATCATCGGGACCTGATCACTGCCTGCGAAGAGTTGCTTCACAGTGATGGTGAAGCCGCCAGCATCGTGTTGGCGAGCCGGGCTCTGGACATCTACCAATCCCTCGGTGATGAAGAGAAACAGGCCTTTTTCGAGGTGCTGGCAAAGCAGTTTTCGGCCGACCCGGACAGGATCGATAAGGCTTACCGGGATTATAGAAATGACCGGTCCAACAAACACCTGGCGGTGCTGTTCGACGTTGCAGAGCCTCTCCGGCAGGAATTGCTACGGCGTCTGAACCTGGCTCAGGGGGCAACCTATGAGCTGGTCAAAATGCGCCAGGATTTCCTGGCGCTGATGAAGGGGCACAAAGATTTCGAGTCCATTAATGCGGATTTCGTTCATCTTTTTGCTTCCTGGTTCAACCGTGGCTTCCTTGTACTCAAGCGAATTGACTGGACAACTCCGGCCTCAATACTGGAAAAAATCATTCGCTACGAAGCTGTGCACAAGATAGAGGGATGGGATGACCTGCGCCGGAGGCTGGACAACAGGGATCGCCGCTGCTTCGGGTTCTTCCACCCCGCCATAGGCGATGAGCCTCTGATTTTCGTTGAGGTAGCGCTGACCAAGGGTATCCCGAACCGCATCCAGCCCATTCTGGCGGATGAACAATATGACATTGATGCGCCTGAGTTGGCGGATTCCGCCGCATTCTTTGGTATCAGCAACTGCCAGGTCGGGCTCAGGGGCATCTCGTTCGGTAATTTTCTGATCAAACAGGTGGTGCAGGAGCTGAAGCAGGAATTGCCCAACCTGAAAAATTTCGTGACGCTTTCCCCGCTACCAATGTTCCGGAGCTGGCTCGAGAAAACCTATCACCCGGATTCCGGCCTGCTGACGCCGGAAGCACAAGCCACGCTGAGTTTGCTGGACAACCCGGACTGGGCTGCCAATGAGGAGCTACAGAATCGTCTTAACGAGGTTGTTCGGCCGCTGGCGGCCCGCTATCTGCTGAAAGAAAAGAACAGCGAAAACCTGCCGCTGAACCCGGTGGCGAGGTTCCACCTGGGTAACGGCGCGGAGCTGCACCGGATTAACTGGCTGGGAGACGTGTCGGAAAACGGCATGAAACAGTCCGCCGGGCTGATGGTCAACTACCTGTATGTTCTCGAGAACATCGAACGCAACAATGAAAAATACACAATGAACGGCGAAATCGTCTGTTCCCCGAGCGTACGTGAGCTGGGCAAGCTTGGTCGAAAATTGTTTCAAGGAGAACTCGAAAAATGAACCATAACCTGTTCGATACGTTTGCCGCCAAAATGCAGGCCCGTGGAACGGCCAATTTCATCACCACACCCGAGGGCGGCAAATACTCCTATGCCGATGCCCTGGCTCAGACTGAACGCATGGCGGGGGCGCTGAGAGATCTTGGTGTTACGCCCGGAGACCGGGTCGCGGTGCAGGTTGATAAGAGCCCTGAGGCCATTTTGCTGTATCTGGCAACCCTGCGGATCGGGGGCGTATACCTGCCGTTGAACACGGGTTACACGGCGGATGAGATTGGTTATTTCCTGGGGGATGCGGAGCCTGCTTTGTTCGTGTGTCAGCCCGCTGCGCTCGAGGCGGCGAAGGCGATTGCTGCTGAAACCGATTGCCCGCAGGTAGAAACCCTGGGTGCCAGCGCCGACGGCTCCCTGATGGACGTTGTTGCCAATGCGGATGCTTACACCGGTATCGAGCAGCGTGATGAAGACGATCTCGCTGCGATTCTTTATACCTCAGGCACCACTGGGCGCTCAAAAGGCGCCATGCTGACCCACAAAAACCTGGGGTCGAACTGCAAGAGCCTCGCGGAGGCCTGGCGCTTCACTGAAAACGACCGCCTGATCCATGCCTTGCCTATCTTCCATACCCATGGCCTGTTTGTGGCCTGCAACGTCATCCTGATTTCCGGTGCCAGCCTGTACTTCATGTCCAGGTTTGATGTGGATACCATTATTGCCGCCATGCCAGAGGGCACTGCGCTCATGGGCGTGCCCACCTTCTATACCCGGCTTCTGCAGGATGACCGCCTCACGCCCGAGCTGACAAGGAACATGCGCCTGTTTACATCGGGCTCAGCCCCGCTGACGGCGGAAACCCATCAGCAGTTCGCGAAACGGACCGGGCATGCCATTCTCGAGCGTTACGGCATGACCGAGACCAACATGAACACCTCGAACCCCTACGATGGCGACCGTATTGCCGGCACCGTGGGAATGCCTCTGCCAGGTGTGGAGATCCGAATCACCGACCCGGAGACCGGGACCCATGAGCCACTGCCTCAGGGGGAAATCGGCATGCTGGAGGTTCGTGGCCCGAATGTATTCAAGGGCTACTGGCGTATGCCGGAGAAGACGCGGGCCGAGCTGCTTGAGGATGGCTTCTTTGTCACCGGTGACCTCGCCCTGATTGATGACCGTGGGTATGTCCAGATTGTCGGCCGTGACAAGGACCTGGTGATTTCCGGAGGTTTCAATGTTTATCCGAAGGAAGTCGAGCAGGTTATCGATGAAATGCCCGAAGTGATGGAATCTGCAGTTATTGGTGTGCCGCACCCGGATTTCGGTGAGGGCGTAACCGCTGTTGTGGTGCTGCTGCCCGGCGAGAAACTGGCAGAAGCGGATGTGATCAAGGCACTGGCCGGTCACCTGGCCAAATACAAGCAACCCAAGCGGGTCTTTTTTGTCGAAGCCTTGCCAAGAAACACCATGGGCAAGGTCCAGAAGAAGCAGCTCCGTGACGAGTACAAAGATATCTATCAGGGCGCCTGACGGGCATACGCCCTGGAGAATAAGTATGAGCCAGAGTTTTCGAATCGGTCAGATTGTGCCCAGTTCCAATACCACCATGGAGACAGAAATTCCCGCCATGCTCCGGGCCCGGGAGGCGGTGGAACCTGAACGCTTTACCTTCCACTCCAGCCGGATGCGGATGAAAAAGGTGACCAGGGAAGAGCTGGCGGCGATGGATGACGAGTCTGACCGCTGTGCGCTGGAATTGTCCGACGCCGCCGTAGACGTAATGGGTTATGCCTGCCTCGTCGCCATTATGAGCCGAGGAGCGGGATATCACCGGGAGTCCCAGGCTCGTCTGCACGACGTTACCGTGGAGAATGGTCATCCGACGCCGATTGTCAGCAGTGCCGGCGCGCTGACGGAAGGGCTGGGCATTCTAGGTGCCAAGCGCATCGCGATCATAACCCCCTACATGAAGCCCCTGACTCAGATGGTAATTGATTACATTGAGGCCGAGGGGTTTGAGGTGATCGACAGTATTGCGCTTGAAATTCCGGATAACCTTGAAGTGGGAAGGCGCGACCCACTGGCGCTGACAGAGATTGTGAAACGCCTGAACGTTGCCGGTGCCGACGCGGTCGTCTTGTCTGCATGCGTCCAGATGCCCTCGCTAGCTTCGATCCAGCAGGTTGAGGACTCCCTTGGTTTGCCGGTGGTCTCCGCCGCCACCTGCACAACGTATCAGATTCTCAAAGCCCTCAAACTGAAGCCGCTGGTGCCCAATGCCGGCAGGCTGCTGAATGGCAGCTACGGTTAGTAACCAGGCGGGGAATGCTGCCCAGGCCGTACATCTCACTTCGGTAGGTAAAGTGATGCATGGCGGCCCAGCCAGCAACTTTCTCATTCCGACGTTCCTCTGGTTCGGGCCATGGCAGCCAATAACGTCGTGACGGCTTCTTCAACGCTGCCATTGTTTGCGACCACCAGGCAGTCCGGTGGCAGGTGCTGTTCCAACTCACGGGTCCGGCGGATTCTGGCTTCGATTTCCTCTGCCGATTCCCGGCCGCGAAGTTCAAGCCGTTTTTGTAGCAGGGTCAGGTCGACGCTTATCAATACCGGAACCAGTGTGTCGCCATAACGCGACCGGGTCTGGTCGAGATAGGCTCGTGAGCCATTCACGAGTACCTGGCTGCCTTGGGCGAGCCAGAGGTCTATCTCCCGGCCGATGCCATAGCGGTAACCATTGGCGGACCAGTGCATGGCAAAGGCGTCCTTGGTTACCCGTTCCTCGAATTCAGCTTCCGAGAGGGAGATATGACTTTCTGTGCCCCCATCTGGCTGGCGGGTAATATAGCGGCGCGCCACCACAGGCCCTTGGCCATCGTCAAAGCGATCCTGACAGCCGCGCAGCAGCGTGTCCTTGCCGGCTCCTGAGGCTCCCATGATGTAAAACAGTTGCCCCGGCTCGGTTTGATTGCCTTTTAGATTCGTTGCTCCTGCCACTTTAGCCCCCTAGTAAACCCGTTCGCCATTTCGCCACACATTGTGAATGACCGGCAACTGACCTCTGGGCTCCACCAACACCAGATCCGCCCGTTTGCCCGGCTCGAGGACGCCCCGGTCATGAAGATTGGCGCACCGTGCGGGGGTTGTGGTGACCGTGGCGATGGCTCGCGCCAGGTCATAGCTGTTGTCTTCCATGCTGGCGAGGCGGAAAGCGGCATCCAGCATGCTGGCGGGGTAATAGTCCGAAGAAAGAATGTCGAGCACCCCCGCGGAGGCCAGCTCGGCGGCTGCAATGTTGCCGGAGTGTGAACCGCCGCGAACGATATTGGGTGCCCCCATCAATACCCTCAACCCAAGGTCGTGGGAAGCTTTTGCCGCTTCCAGCGTGGTGGGAAACTCCGCGATGCACATGCCGAATCCTGCAGACTCCACAGCATGATCCAGGGTGGCGTCATCGTGGCTGGCAAGGGGGATGCCCCTCGCCTGGCAAATGGCGACTATTGCCTTGCGGTTGTGGTCGCTGTGCAGCCGGGCGGACTCCTTGCGTTTGTGGGTGAAGGTATCCATTTCGGAATCGTTTAGGCCATGCTTTCCCTGGTAGTACTGACGGTACTTGTCTTCCCGGACGAACTGACGCTGCCCCGGGGTGTGATCCATCACCGAGACAAGCTGCAGGAGCGGGTGATCGACCAGATTTTCGAACAGCTGCAGCGTTTCGCCAAAACTGACCTCACAGCGCAGATGTAGAAGATGATCCGCCCGCAACATGCCCGCTTTGCGGGTTTCGGCCAGGGCGTCGATCAGCGTGCGCAGATGGTGGAGGCGGTTGCTGTCGTCGATCACATCACCCACGGAGAGGGCGTCGAACACGGTGGTTATGCCGGACGATACGATATGGGCATCGTGGGTCAGCACGGCTGGATGGCTGGGCCAGACAACGCCCGGTCGCGGGGAAAAATGCTTTTCCAGGTTGTCCGTATGCAGCTCCACGAGCCCCGGAATCAGATAGGCTCCCAGGCAGTCCCGTGCTCCCGGCGCCCGGCTGTTGCCCCGGTCCATGGCGCTTATCAGCCCCTTCTCGATCTTTAGTGTGCCGGTAAATACTTCGTTCTCCGTAACGATTCGGGCATTGGTCAGCAGCATTTCGCTGCTTTCAAGCCGTGGCCGTTCCAGGGTCAGATCCGTGGCGCTCATGCTGCTTCCTCCTTTGCGGGACGGGTCAGGGGTATCCGGCGGTCAGCCAGTTGCTCGCGAAGCCCGGCATCGTGGAAGATCCCCACAATGGCTGCGCCCCGTTCCCGCGCCTGCTTGATAAGCGACACCACCACGGCGGAATTGTCCGCATCGAGTGAAGCCGTGGGTTCGTCCAGCAACAGAATGGGGTAGTCGACGATAAAGCCGCGGGCGATATTGACCCGCTGCTGCTCGCCGCCGGAAAAGGTAGAGGGTGCCAGGTGCCAGAGTGTTTCCGGTATGTTCAGCTGGCGCAGGAGGCCGGCGGCTTTCTCGCGACAGGTTTCCCGGTCTGTGCCCAGGGCTCTTAACGGCTCCATCACCACTTCCAGGGTGGAAACCCGAGGTATCACCCGCAGAAACTGGCTGACATAACCCAGCGTCTGCCGGCGAATGGTCAGGATCTGTCTGGGAGTGGCCTTCACCAGATCGACAAGCTCGCCCTGGTGCCGCACTTGAAGCTGGCCCGACTGGGGCTTGTAGTTGGCATAAAGAGACCGCAGAAGCGTGCTTTTACCAGAGCCTGAGCGGCCATCCAGCACCACGCATTCGCCTGCGTTTACATCAAAGGACACGTCGTTCAGCACCGGGTAGGAAACACCACCCTGGTTGTGAAGGGTGAACCGTTTGTTCAGGTCGGTGACCTGGATCATGACAGTCATTGCAATTCTCCAGTTCGATCAGGGAGATGCCTCACGGGGTCAGCACCGAGGACACCAACAGCTGGCTGTAGGGGTGTTGCGGGTCATCCAGGATCTGGTCGGTCAGACCCTGCTCAACCACCTTGCCGCCACGCATGACCATGAGCCGGTGCGACAGCAGTCTGGCAACCGCCAGGTCGTGTGTAACAAGCACCACGGACAGGCCCAGATCCACCACCAGGTTGCGCAGCATGTCCAGCAGGCGTGCCTGGACTGAAACGTCAAGGCCTCCGGTGGGTTCATCCATGAACACCAGTCTCGGCTGGGTGACCAGGTTGCGGGCAATTTGCAGACGCTGCTGCATGCCACCGGAAAAAGTGCGCGGCAGGTCGTCAATGCGGCCGGTGTCGATCTCCACTTCCCGCAGCCATTTCTCTCCCGTTGAACGCAGGGTGCCGTAGTGGCGCTCGCCTGTGGCCATCAGGCGCTCTCCAATGTTCGCCCCGGCGCTTACGCCCATCCTCAGCCCATCCCGGGGATGCTGATGAACTATGCCCCAGTCCGTTCGCAGCAGAAGGCGCCGCTGGCTCTCGGATATGCCGTAGATGTCGAGTTTCTCCCCCTGCTTGCCGGTGTACTCGATCTGTCCCGAGTCCGGCGTCAGCATTCCGGAGAGGCACTGCAAAAGTGTGGTCTTGCCGGAGCCGGACTCGCCGACGATGCCCAGTACTTCGCCGGGCCAGAGCTCAAAGTCCACACCGTCGACGCCCTTTCCCGGTGAATAGAGCTTGCGCAGGTCGCTTACCCTGAGTACTGGCTCGGCCAGGGCGTCATCTGTCACAGCCATTGCGGTGCTGGTCATAGGGCCTCCCGATTTGCGCCGCATGCGACGCGCTGGTTGCAGTAGTCGGTATCAGAGCAGATGAAAATGCGTCCGCCCTCATCGTCGATGACGACTTCGTCGAGAAAGGAGTGGTCTGAACCGCAGAATTCACAGGTCTTGTCCCACCCCTGGATTTCGAAGGGGTGATCCTCGAAGTCCAGGCTCTCAACCCGGGTGAAGGGCGGGATGGCGTAGATGCGCTTCTCCCGGCCGGCTCCAAACAGTTGCAGTGCCGGGCTCCCGTGCATCTTGGGGTTGTCGAATTTGGGGATGGGGGAGGGGTCCATCACATAATGGCCGTTGACCTTGACCGGATAGGCGTAGGTCGTTGCGATATGGCCGAAACGGGCGATGTCCTCATAGAGCTTGACGTGCATGACGCCATACTCCTGCAGGGCATGCATCTTCCGGGTCTCGGTTTCCCGGGGCTCGATGAAGCGCAGTGGCTCGGGAATCGGTACCTGGTAGACCAGAATCTGGCCCGGGGTAAGGGGCGTTTCCGGTATCCGGTGACGGGTCTGTATGACGCTGGCCTCGACGGTTGATTCCGTGGTGGCAACGCCGGCGGTGCGGGAAAAAAAGCGCCTGATGCTGACCGCATTGGTGGTGTCGTCGGCTCCCTGGTCGATGACCTTGAGCACGTCATCGTGACCAATCACCGTGGCGGTGACCTGCATGCCGCCGGTGCCCCAGCCATAGGGCAGGGGCATCTCCCGGCCACCGAACGGAACCTGGTAACCGGGCACGGCCACGGCTTTCAGCAGGCAACGGCGGATCATGCGCTTAGTCTGCTCGTCCAGATAGGCAAAGTTATAACCAGTGTCGTTCGTCTGGGCGTCTCTGGTCTGTTCAAGGGTTGCAGCGGTCATGCGTGTTTCGCCTCCCGGCGTTCCTGGTTGCGGGATCTGCGCTCCTCAAACTCCTTGCGGAGCCGACGCAGTAATACCAGCTCCGACTGGAAATCCACGTAATGGGGGAGTTTCAGATGGGACACGAAACCCGAGGAATCCAGGTTGTCGCAGTGGGAAAGCACGAACTCTTCATCCTGGGCTGGTGAGACAACGTCTTCGCCAAGTTCCCGCGCCCGCAGTGCCCGGTCCACCAGTGCCATGGCCAGCGCCTTGCGCTCGGAATTGCCAAAGGCGAGGCCGTAACCCCGCGTGAAACGGGGCGCCTCGGTCTCAGTGCCGATAAACTGGTTGATCATGTCGCATTCGGTTACCTGGACATCACCGATGACGACGGGAAAGCCGAGCTCTTCCGGGGCTATTTCCAGCGCCACTTCGCCTTGGCGAACTTCACCAGCGAAGGGGTGATTGCGGCCGTAGCCGCGCTGTGTGGAGTAGGCCAGGGCCAGCAGGAAGCCTTCATCGCCGCGGGCCAGAGCCTGCAGCCGCAGGTCCCGGTCGGCAGGGTAGTCCAGTGGCTGCCGTGTAAGATCGGCGGGCTCCGCTGAATCACTGGGGTTGCCGGCTCCGCTTCTCGGACACGGGCTTTCAATCAGACCCTCGTAGTTGAGGAAGTCCAGTACCCGAGGGCACTCTTCCACGGTCTCTTCAGAAGACTCCGTGGCCGGGCGCTCACCGTTGGCCAGCAGGGTAAAATCCAGCAGCCGATGGGTGTAGTCGTAGGTCGGACCCAGCACCTGTCCTCCGGGCAGATCCTTGTAGGCCGCCGAAATGCGGCGCCGGATGGCCATTCTGCTGGTTTCAACCGGGAGGGAAGACAGAAAACGGGGCAGGGTGGTGCGATAGGCCCGCAGAAGGAATATGGCCTCTATCGCGTCGCCGCTGGCCTGTTTGAGCGCGAGTGCCGCAAGCTCCGGATCGTAAAGAGAGCCCTCGGTCATGACCCGGTCAACGGCAAGCGCCATCTGTTCCCGGATCTGGGCAACGGTCAGTTCCGGCAGTGAGGTGTCGCCGCGACGGGTCTCATCCAGCCAGCTGTGGGCCTGGTCGATGGCTTTCTCACCGCCTTTGACAGCAACGTACATGGTTATACCTCCACTTTGGTGGTGCGCGGGAGACCCATCAGGCCAGTTCCCGCGGTTAACAGAAGGTCCACACCGCAGGGGAAGCGCCTGAGGTTGTCAGCCAGCATGGCCGGCCAGCGCGGATCCAGCCCGGCAATACCTACCCTTCGAACGCCATCGATTCCGGGACCGCTCAGGGTCCAGTCAATGGTCGCATCCAGACTGTCGACCTGGACAATCAGCGTGGTGGACCGGTCGGGGTATTCATGACTGCCCTGGGCAAAAATGCTCAAATCGCCATCAAAGTCCGGTGTTGTCAGGGCAAATTCCGCCCGCTCGGGTTCGTCCACCACAGGGCAGCCGCAGTGAAAGCGCAGTGCGCTGACCAGGGCACTGGTTTTCAGGGAGGGGCCAATCCACAGGGGCGTTTCAGCGTCCAGAAGTGCCAGACAGATCTGGTAGGAGGCGATATGGACTCCCTCCGGGGTCTCGCTTACTGGCAGATTCTGAAGTGTCCCCGGCTCCGAAAGTGCCGTGAGTACGTGACGAAACACCTGTTGTGATTGCTGGACCGGATCCTCGAATCCGGCACATAGCCCCGTCAGTGAGAGGGTGGGCATTGCCGAAGACTGAAATTCGTTTTGAGCGCTCACTGGCCTGACTCCCCTCTTACCATGGTCATGAAATTGACTTTGGTGGCCGCCGCCTTGCGGGAGACCTGTTCACGGCGTGCCAGCCACTGCCTGTACAGGGGCTGAATCAGCGCGGGCCCGTGCTGATTGCTGTCCTGCTGCATAAGGCCGTCGAATAGCGCGGCCAGCTCGGCGTGACGCCGGCTGCGGCCCGTTACATAGCCAAAGCCCTGGGCGCCGGCCTCCAGTTCCACCACGCATCGGGTGACGGTGACCTCCCCCAGATTGAAGGGGGCACCGGCGCCCCCGGCCCGGCCACGCACCATGGCCAGGCCGATTTCCGGCTTGCGCAGGCAGCGGTAGGAGGGCTTTTGTGTCAGGTTTTGCCAGTAGGACTCAAGCGCGTCCAGATCGGCTCTGGCCAACACGGACATCCAGTGCTGACGGGCGGTGACCTCCGGATTGGCTTCGGGACTTTCTGAGAAAGTATTCGCGATGGTCATGGGGTGGGTTCTCCCGTGGGTAAATCGGTGATGCTGGGCTGAATTCTGAATTCGAAACTGTCGCCGCGGCCCCGGGAAACGCTGTATTCGAGCACTTCGCCGGTGCCGGCTCGGACATTGTTGGACTTCACCACCAGCAGCGGCATATGCCGGGGGTATTGCAGTAACTCTGCTTCGCGTTGACTTGGCAGGGTGGTGCCAATCAGTGCCTGCTGGCGAAGCAGTTTCACGCCATGGTTGTTTTCGATGTGGGCGTGCAGGGACCCGCCCTCATAACTGGTTTCCAACCCGGGAAAGGCATCCCGGCGCAGGTAGTGGCTGATCAGGTTGACCGGGCGTCCATCCATGCTGCGCAGGGTATCCACCTGTAGGATGGGTGTTCCTGCGGGGATCCCGCTTGAGTGCGAAAGACGCTCGTCGGCCACCAGTACACGGCGGCCAATCACTTCAGCGCAGGAGGTGTGACCCATGGCCTTAAGGGACTCACTGAAGCGGGCCCGGGCGCCGATGTTGTATTCCACGGAATGCTCCACCACGAGTGTGCCCTTGCCGCGCTGGCGCAGGAGCATCCCGGCGTCAACCAGCTGGTCAACTGCGCGGCGCAGGGTGTGGCGATTGATTGAAAAACGCTTCGCCAGCTCAGCCTCTGAAGGCAGATAGTCTCCGCAACTCAGATTCCGGCGAATTTCCTGTTCCAGCGTCTCGGCGACTTCCTGGTAAATGGCCATCGGTTTTCCTCTTGTCTAGACAATCCGGAGTATTGAAAATCCCGCCGAAGCGGGAATTCGGATGAGCCGGTTCAGATGAAGCGTTTGCGAATCCACTGGGAAGCGATATCCAGCGAGGTAACCACGGCGATGATGATGATCATCACTGCGCAGGTCTGGGCGAACTGGAAGCCGCGCATGCTCTCCCAGAGAATCACACCTATACCGCCTGCGCCGACCATCCCCACCACCGTGGCGGAGCGGACGTTGGACTCGAATCGGTAGAGTGAATAGGAGATCCACAGCGGCAGAACCTGGGGGATAACGCCGTAAATGACTTCCTGAAGCCCGCTGGCCCCGGTGGCACGAACCCCTTCAACGGGACCAGGGTCAATGGCCTCCACCGCTTCGGAGAACAGTTTGGCCAGAACCCCGGTGGTGTGGATGAACAGTGCCATTACCCCAGCAAAGGGGCCCAGGCCCACGGCCACCACAAACAGCATTGCAAAGACCATTTCGTTGATGGCCCGGAATGAATCCATGAGCCTCCGGACCGGCTGGCAAATCCACCAGGGCACCAGGTTTTCCGACGACATGATGCCGAAGGGAATGGCCAGAACCACGGCCATGACCGTGCCCCAGATGGCGATCTGAACGGTTGTTACCATCTCGCTCAGGTAGAGTCGCCAGTTGTGGAAATCGGGCGGAAAAAAATCGGCGGCGAACACCGCCATGTTGTTGCCATCAGCGAACAGTGCCGCAGGGTTCATTTCCGCCCCGCCCCAGGACCAGGCCAGGATCGCACAGGCGATGCCCCAGCCCAGAAGGCTCGTCCAGTTCCGCGACATCAGGTTGCTTTGACTGGCAGAGGGATTTGTTGGTGTTGCCGATATGCTATGCATGATAATCGCCCGTCGCCTTTGGGTTATTGATCTGGAGTTTCCGGGATCGCCCCGGCGCGGGAATGGCTGGCCCTGCAGGCCAGCCACCAGGCTCTTCAGTTGGTTTCTTCGCGGGCAGCGTCCAGAGCCGCGAGACGACGCTCCAGACCGGCGAGCTGGGCTTCGATTTCAGCCAGCTTCTGGGCCTTTTCCTGCTCTGAATAGTTTTCGTCGTTCTCGATCCCGGCTTTCTGCTTGAACAGCTCCAGCTGACGAATGGGAATCAGCTGGTCGTTGCTGGAGGCGCGGAAGGGGGCCCACTGGAGGTCTTCCAGCACTTTGAGTTCGTGCTTGTCACCGGTGGTGCCGTAGGTCATCAGGAAGTCGTAGACCTTCTGCTTGGTTTGCTCAGGCAGGTTTTTGCGCCAGACGATCGGGTCGGATGGGATCAGCGGAGATTTCCAGACCACTTTCAGATTTTTCGCTTTCTCCGGGAAGTTGATCTCCAGCCGCTCCATGCTCTCGGTGTTGAAGGTGGCGACATCAACCTGCTTGTTGGCAACTGCCATGGCATTGGTTTCATGGCCGGAGTTCAGCGTGCGTTTGAAGGCTTCCTTGGGATTGACGCCATTTTTCGCAAAGATGTAATAGCTGGGCACCAGGAAACCGGAAGTGGAATTGGGATCACCGTTACCGAAGGTAAGGTCTTTCGCGTTGGCCAGAACATCCTCAACACTGTTCAGGTGAGTGCTGTCCTTGTGGACGATCATCAGGCTCCAGTAGCCCGGCGAGCCGTCGGCGGCGACGGTCTGCACAACAACTTCACCACCGGCACGATCGACCGCTTCCATGGCAGACTTGTTGCCGTACCAGGCGATGTCTACCTTGTCGAAGCGCATGCCCTGGATGATGCCGGCGTAATCCGGTGCAAAGAAGCCCTTCACTTCCATGTCCAGTTTTTCGGACATGTCTGCAAGGAAGGGGTCCCAGACGTTTTTCAGATTGCTGGAAGATTCGGTTGAGATGATGCCGAAGTTGAGGGTTTTCTGTTCTTCCGCCTGAAGGCCGGTAGCGCTGACGGTGACGGCAGCAGCGAGGGCCAGGCGACTGATCCATTGCTTGAACATCTTTATTTTCCTCTGGTTTGTGGCTCTTGGTTAAAGTGCATGAACGGTTTCGGAATCAGCTGGCGGGTGCCAGCGCAAACCCTTTAGCGGGCTCGCGGGTATTTCTTCTTTTAACGGGTTCGCCGTCGACATCGAACGAGGTGGTGCCGTAAATGCTGGCGAGAAGTGAGGGGGTCAGCTCTTCTGAAGGACCGTCGAAAACCACTTCGCCAGCTTTCAGTGCCACGGCGCGGCGGCAAAACTCACGGGCGTAATCCACTTGATGGAGGGTAACCACCACGGTGCGACCGTCTACGCTGTTGATGTCGGAGAGAATTTCCATGACCCGGCGGGCAGATTCAGGATCCAGGGAAGCGATGGGTTCATCCGCAAGGATGACTTCGGCTTTCTGGGTCAGGGTGCGGGCAATGGCGACTCGCTGTTGTTGGCCGCCGGAAAGGCAGGACGCCCGATGATTCGCCCAGGCGTCCATGCCCACCCGGTTCAGACATTTCAGCGCCAAGGCTCTCTCCTCGGCATTGAACAGCCCAAGACAACCGCGCCAGCCAGGCACGCGGCCAAGGGTGCCGGTAAGCACGTTGGTCATTACCTTCATTCGGCCCACGAGATTGAACTGCTGAAAGATGTAGCCGATCCGGGCCCGAATTTTACGGGCATCGGAGCAGAGCCGCCCATTGCACTGAACCGATTGCCCCAGGACGCGAATCTCACCGCTGTCCGAGTCGCCGCAACTCAGGCCGGCCAAGTGCCGGAGCAGGGTCGACTTGCCGGATCCTGACGGGCCGATAAGAGCTACCATCTCGCCAGATTCGATGCTCAGGTCGATATTTTTCAGAGCCTTGTCGTTGCGGCTGCTTTTGCCGAACGTTTTGGACAAACCTTGAATCTGAATTTCGGGCTCCATGGGACGCCTCCCGTCTTGTGTCTGCAACTTGTATAGACAGTGTCTTCGGCAGCTGTGACGGTTGGGTGTCGCTTGGATGACAGCGGGTTGAAGGTTTTAAGACAGGAGCGTGAAACTGACGGAGGCGTGGAGGAGGTTTAAACGGAGAAGGCTTCGGGTATCCAGCGCCAGCTCGGCTTCATTCATGAGGGTGCTTTCCAGCGGCCGGTGCCAGACTCGCTTGCTCTCCGTCCCTGGCAACCCGGATGTCGGCGGGCAGGTCTGGGTTTGTGCTCAGGCGCCAGTCATCCAGTTCATGGCTGATGTGGGTAAGCCAGGTCCGGACCGGGCTAACGGCTTCAATGCAGTCCAGAGCCATAGTCCAGTCGTTATGACCTTTTGGTTCATCGGACGGCGGAAAGGAGCAGTCGATAGCCAGCCCATCAGGTTTCATTGCCCGCAAAAAATCGCCGGTTTCCAGCGGCAGGCCACGGGTGTCTGTGAGATAGGCAAAAGCCGGTCCGTCTGCAAGCTCAATGGCGTAGCCAAAGGTGATTTTTGAATGAATCAGAGGCAAAGGTGTGATTTTCAATGGTCCAACCTGAAATGCGGAAAACGCCACCTGAGGTCTGAACTCCAGCATGCCGGGATGACGGAAAAGATCAGCACAGCCATCCGGGTCTGGGGGTATGAAGACGGGAATGGTCGGTCCCTTACCCCAGCGCAGATGAAACAGCCCCTGCACGTGGTCGGGGTGAAAATGCGTCAGGAGGATGGCATCCAACTCGCCGGGCCCGAAGCGTTTGTGCAGGTCCATCAGGCCGCCATCAATCAGAATGCGGATACCCCCGGATTCGATTAATGCCGAGCAGGGCTCGCGCCCATAGTCGGGGCTGTTATGGGCGATCACACAGGCTGAGCATTGGCAACCGAATAACGGTACTCCGCCGGCCGCACCTGTTCCCAGAAAAGTGATGCGCATTGAGTCACCTCAGAGAGTGGGCTCGCTGACCCGGGCAGACTTTCGGGTTTCGACGTCAACACGCAAAAAGCCCGAAAAGGTGAATAGCGCCCAAGCTTGGCCTTTTTAGGTTAAGCGGATGTTACACTGCAATACCCGTTGTCATTTACCGATCCTGGTTCAGGCAGCATTCCCTGCTGCCACACCCGACGCCCACGCCCACTGAAAGTTGTGGCCGCCAAGGTGGCCGGTCACATCCACCACCTCGCCGATAAAAAACAGATTCGGGTGTTCCAGCACCGCCATGGTCTTGGAGGACAGCTGACGGGTATCGACGCCGCCAAGTGTGACTTCGGCGGTCCGGTAACCCTCAGTACCCGCTGGTTTGATTTTCCACTGCCCGAGCGTGGTGGCAACCTGCTCCAGGTCACTGTTCTTGTAACCTTGCAGCGAACCGA
This sequence comes from Marinobacter salinus, assembly GCF_001854125.1. Taxonomy (NCBI): domain Bacteria; kingdom Pseudomonadati; phylum Pseudomonadota; class Gammaproteobacteria; order Pseudomonadales; family Marinobacteraceae; genus Marinobacter; species Marinobacter salinus. Next base: position 1,990,809 of record NZ_CP017715.1, on the reverse strand, counting down.
TCCAGCCATTCAAGTCGTTGTAAGCCTGGGCAAACCGCTTTGGCAGATGCTGGGCAAGGTAATGGGCGATCGTAGACTGAGGTTTGGCTTTACGCAGTTGCAGAAGGTCTTCGTGAATACGGTTGGCGGGTAACAGGTTGACGGACAGTTCATCACCCGGCTGCCAGTAACTGGAGATCTGCAACATTGATGGGCCACTCAGTCCTCGGTGGGTCACCAGCATGGGCTCCCGAAAATGCTGGTTGTGGCAGGTGACATCGACTGGGCAGCTTACGCCAGACAAGGGCGAGAGCTGTTCCTTCAGTTCCGGCTGCAGGGTGAATGGCACCAGACCGGCTCTTGTGGGTAGAAGCTCAAGCCCGAACTGCCTCGCTATATCGTAGCCGAAGCCGGTGGCGCCCATGGTAGGAATAGAGAGCCCGCCACAGGCAACGATCAGGGATTCGCAGGTGAGGGTGCCAGCGTTGGTAGCCAGTTTATAACCGGTATCGGTGCTTTGTACGCGGGATACCGAGGTTTTAAGCCTGATGTCGGCGCCGGCCCATTCACATTCGGTAAGCAGGACATTCAAAATGTCTTTTGCGCTGTTTTTGCAGAACAACTGCCCCGCCGCTTTTTCCTCATGCTCCACGCCATGTCGTTCCACCAGTTCCAGAAAGTCCTGGGGGGTGTAACGCTTGAGTGCGGAAATGCAGTAATGCGGGTTGTCGGACAGGAAATTGGTCGGGTTGCTGTTCAGGTTTGTGAAATTGCAGCGGCCCCCACCGGACATCAGGATTTTCTTGCCCGGTTTGTTGGCATGGTCGATAACCAGGACCTTGCGGCCCCGGTAACCTGCCGTGGCGGCACACATCAGGCCTGCTGCCCCTGCACCGATAATAATTACGTCGTAGTCCGAACCCATGAATACCCGCACTTGATAAATGTGCGGGTATTATACGGGATACTGCTAGCTGTTTTTCAGTGTTGCCATATCAATAACAAACCGATACTTCACATCACCTTTTTTCATCCGTTCATAAGCGTCGTTGATGTTGTGGATATCGAGCATTTCCACATCACAGCTGATGTCATGTTCGGCGCAGAAATCCAGAACTTCCTGGGTTTCTGGCATGCCACCAATAAGGGAGCCAGCCAGGACCCGTCGCTTGAATACCAGAGCCCCTGCCTCCAAGGCCGGTTCAATCGGTTCAAGCAACCCGACGATGATGTGAGTGCCATCGTAGGTCAGGCAGTTAAGGTACGGATTCAGGTCATGCTGTACCGGCACCGTATCCAGCATGAAGTCCAACGTCTCCGCCGCTGCGGCCATCTGATCTTCGTCAGTGGAGATCACAACGTGATCGGCACCCTGTTTTTTGGCTTCAGATACTTTGCTTTCTGATCGGGTGAATATGGTGACCTCGGCACCGAGTGCCTTGGCAAATTTGACGCCCATGTGACCAAGCCCGCCCATGCCGATAACGCCGACTTTGTGGCCGGCTTTTACGCCGTAGTGACGCAGCGGGGAGTACGTGGTGATGCCGGCGCACAGTAAGGGTGCGGCTGCTTTGATGTCCAGCTTCTCGGGAATCCGGACCACGAACCGCTCACTGACGACGACACGCTCCGAGTAGCCGCCAAAGGTCACGGAATGGTCGTGACGATCCTTGCCATTGTAGGTGCCTGTCATGCCCTCTGAGCAGTATTGCTCAAGTCCGGCCTCACAGGCAGAACAGGCACGGCATGAGTCAACCATGCAGCCAACGCCAACCACATCGCCTTCCCGATAGTTCTGGACGTTGGGACCCACGGCTGTGACGCGACCGACGATTTCATGGCCGGGGACAACCGGGTATTGAGTGACGCCCCAATCGTTCTGGGCGAAATGAATGTCGGTATGGCAGACACCGCAGTAGTCGATTTCAATGGCAACGTCGTCTCTGCGTAAAGATCGCCTGCTGATTCCGTGAGGGGCCATGCCAGAGGTTGGGGATTGTGCTGCAAATGCCTTGGTTTCGGTCATGTTTCGGGCTCCTTCTCGGGATGTGGATGTAGTTATACTCCGGCGCGCTGCGAATCTATCACCGATCGACATTGCCATCGTGTAACCAGGTAGCTTAAAGCTGAACCTTCCCTTCCATGAAGAATGCTGCCTGGCCGGCTATGGATACGCGATCTCCCTTCAACTCGCATCGGAGTTCACCGCCCCGTTCCGAGACCTGACGGGCATGCATTCCTGTTTTGCCCAGGACGTCAGCCCAATAGGGTACCAATACGCTGTGGATGGAGCCGGTGACCGGATCTTCATCGATACCTGCACCCGGGGCAAAGTATCGGCTGACGAAGTCGCATTGGTCCCCTTTGGCCGTCACAATCAGTCCCTGGTTTCCGAGTTTCGTGAGCGTGCGCAAATCCGGTTGCGCAGCGCGCACGGCCGCTTCGCTATCCAGCACGACCATGTAATTGGTGTCACTTGGCACAAAAAACGCGGTATCCGGCACGCCGGACAGGGCTTCTCGCAGGATCGAAGGCGTTTCCCGTTGCTCAAAGGCGAGGTTGGGGAAGTCAAGAGCCAGCCAGCCTTCGTTGTGCTGTTCGACGCCCAGGGGGCCACTCTTCGACTGGAAACGAACGCTGTCTTTCTTCCAGCCCAGTTTGTTGAAGATCACCCAGGCCGTGGCAAGGGTGGCGTGACCGCACAGTCGCACCTCAACACCGGGCGTAAACCAGCGAATGTGAAAATCGGTGTCATCGTCGTTGGACAATGGCAGGAAAAAAGCCGTCTCGGAGAGGTTGTTCTCACCGGCCAGTGCCAGCAGCGTCTCATCCGGCAGCCATTCCTGAAGAGGCATAACGGCAGCGGGATTGCCGCCGAAGAGGCGGTCAGTGAAAGCGTCTACCTGGTAGATGGTGTGTGTCATGTTTTCTGCTCCTTGTTCACGTGATCAGAATAAAGCCCGGGCGGCGTTTATTCATGACGATATTCTGAGACACTACGGACAGCCATAACAGATTCAGATAATCCTGTTTTGAACCGGTACAGGCTATATTAACGGATATCTGTACTGGTCAGATTCCCGGCAAACTGTACTGATTCGACAGGCCTTGAATCTGATGCAATGAGGCCATCGGGCAATAACGGCGTGTGAGTGAGGTGGACCATGGGGGTTCTGTACAATCAGGTGGCGGATCAGCTTCAGGCGCTGATCAAGGAAGGCGTATACCGGGACGGGGACAGGTTGCCGGGCGTGCGAATGCTCAGCCGGCAGTACGGTGTGAGTATTTCTACGGTATTGCAGGCGCACCAGACCCTCGAGGGACGTGGTTATCTGGAGGCGCGGGAGCGCAAGGGATACTTTGTCCGTTTGCCGGCACTGGATGCCCCGGAGCCGGTTATGCAGAAGCACCGGACGCGCCCGGTGCCTGTGACCGCCCGAGAGATGACCCTGGACCTTTGCGCTGATGAAAAGAAGCGCATGGTGCCTCTGGCGACAGCCATTCCTCATCCGGACTACCTGCCCCTTCGCCAGATTCAGAAAAGCACGCTCTGGGCTGCCCGGCGAGGCCTGGAGACGCTGGATTATGCTTTCCCGGGTAAAGAGTCCTTTCGGCGCCAGATTGCCCAGCGAATGGCAACACTGGGTGTGCCGATTACACCGGACGATGTGCTGGCGACGAACGGAGCCCAGGAAGCCATTATTCTGGCTCTTCGGGCGGTTACCCAACCCGGTGACATTGTTGCCGTTGAGTCTCCCTCGTTCCCCGGCATCCTGCAGGCGCTGGAAGTGGTCGGGCTTCGGGTGATTGAAATCCCCACGCACCCTTCGGAAGGGTTGAGCCTTGACGGTTTGCAGATGGCCCTTGAGCAGTGGCCCCTGAAGGCCTGCGTTGTGGTTACCAATCACAGTAACCCCATGGGCGCCCGGATGCCCGATGAGCGCAAGAAACAGCTGGTCTCCATGCTGGCGGCTGCGGCCGTGCCCTTGATTGAAGACGATATTTACGGCGATTTGAACCACACCGGTGATCGCCCGAGGCCGGCCAAGGCTTTTGACCGGACGGATAATGTGATTTATTGCAGCTCGTTCTCGAAGACCATTTCACCCGGCCTTCGGTTAGGCTGGATGGTGCCGGGCCGTTATATGGCGGGTGCCCGGCAACACAAATATTTTGTGAACCTGGCTACCTCTTCCATCCCCCAACTGGCGGTAGCGCATTTTCTCGAGCAGGGCAGCTATGATCGTTACCTTCGGTCTGCCAGGCAGCATTACCGGGAGTGTTCGGAGCGAATGCGTGCTGCAGTTGCCCGTGCTTTTCCAGAGCATACCGCTGTCAGCAGGCCACAGGGAGGTTTTGTGCTCTGGGTGCAGTTGCCGGATGGGGTTTCGGGCACGGAAGTGTTTCAACGGGCGCGGGCTGAGAACATCAATGTCGCACCCGGTCTGATGTTTTCCACCACCGATAAGTACGACAACTGTCTGAGGCTTAACAGTGCCAACCCGTGGACCGAGCGCATTGAGCAGGCGGTCGCCCGGCTGGGCGCCCTGGCCCATGAAGTTCAGGGCGCTGCGGACTAGTTTCTAGGGTTCATTGCGCAAATTGAGCGGGTCCAGCAGGCCGGCGGCGACGGCCATGCCTGTCACGTCCGGCAAACGCTCTGCACCAAGCCGTTTCATCACCCGTGCCCGGTAGAGGTCGATTGTTTTCACGCTTACATCGAGCTGGTCGGCGATTTCGCGGCTGGTGAACCCCTGCGCCAGTGGCAGGAAAACATCCCGCTCACGGCGGGTAAGGGTGCCTAACAGATTTTCGGTCTCAACGTTCCCTTGCTGCTGGCCTTTGATCTGATGATGTTCCTGCAGTGCCTGTTGCACACTGTCCAGCAATAGCTGCTCGTTGAAGGGCTTCTCGATGAAGTCGAAGGCGCCAGACTTGAACGCTCGAACGACAATCGGCACATCCGCATGGCCGGATACAAAAATAATGGGCAGGTTCAGCCCCCGCTTCTGCAGTTCTTCCTGAACGTTGAGCCCGCCCAGGCCCGGCATCCGGACATCCAGAACCACACAGCCCAGGTTTCTCCCGGTGATTGCGTCCAGAAATTTACGGCCGTCACTGTACGCCTTTACCTGCAGGCCGACAGATTCCAACAGCCACTGAGTGGATTCCAGCATGCCTGCGTCGTCGTCGACAACGTATACCGTCGTGGTTTCCGGGGCGGGGTGATCAGTCATTTGGGTCTGTCTCCGTTGGCTTGGCGGCTTTGTTTTTGTTGCAGAAGGTGGCGGGAAAGCGACAGATCAGGGACAAGCCACCCTCGCGGGCCGGGCAGGCGTCAAGAAAACCGCCGAATCCCTCGATAATTGACCGGCTCATGGACAGCCCGAGTCCAAGCCCCTGCGGCTTGCTGGTGTAGAACGGCTGGAACATCTGGCGAATACCCTGGTCATCCAGCCCGGGCCCTTCGTCGGTGACCTCAATCAGGGTTTCCCGGGCTTCGGTCACGCAGGTTCTGATGACGATTGTGGACGGTTTGTTGTCATTCCTGCCTTCCCGGGATTCGACATTGGCTTCAATGCCGTTACGAATCAGGTTGATCAGGACCTGCTCCAGCAATACCGGATCGGCGGTAATAATGGGTGCGCAGCCGGCCAGTTTTTCGGTGATCTGAACTCCGTTTTTTTCGGCCTCCCACTGGCAGAGATGGGAGACATTGGTCACCAGGTCGTTCAGGGAAATGGGTGCTGTACGCTTTTGACCCTTACGCAGGAAGGCCCGCAAGCGTTTGATGACTTCCGAGGCGCGATTGGCATGATGAACAATCTTGTGCAGGCCATCATCGACACGTTCAAGACAGTCGGGATTAGAGCGTGCGTTTTTCAGATAACGCTGGCTGGCGCTGGCGAAGTTCACAATAGTCGCCAGAGGTTGGTTCATCTCATGGGCGATGCTGGAAGCCAGTTCACCCATGGTGGCCAGGCGGGCAGCATGGGCCAGCTCATCCGCCAATCGGCGGTTACTTTTTTCGGACTCAACGCGGGCGGTGATGTCCCGGGTTACGCTGATTACTTCTATCACCGCCCCGGTATAGGTCTCCCGTATGGCACGACTGGAAATTTCGAACCAGCGTTTGCTGCTATCCCGATGCACGATCTCAACCGTCATGGTGGCGTAACCATTATCCCGAAGCCGGTTGCGTGTCTCCATCAGTTGCTGGGCTACCGAGTTGCCCTGAAAAATGTCTTCCAGCGGCTTCCCCCGTAATTCCTCGGGCCAGTAACCCAAAAGCCGCCAGGAGGCCGGGGTGGCGTCAATGAATGTGCCATCCGGGGCGTGACGGGAAATCAGGTCTGTGGTGTTTTCGGTAATGAGCCGATAGAGCCGGTTCGAACGGGTAGCGTCTTGCTGCATGCGCACGTCGCTTGTGGCGTCTCTTGCCCGCACCAGAACCTGGCCGCTAACGTGATCAGGAATGAACGTCCAAAGCAATATCCTTGTCGAGATGCTGGATTCAACGGCCTCGATAGCACGGCTTTGATCCAGGGCCGACCGGACGAGCGCTACTGAATTTACCGGTAGCAGGTCGCCAACATCCGCCACTGAGGCGATTCGGCACAAATCCCGGGCCGCGCGGTTGGCCTCAAGTACCCGGGCGGCAGAGTCCAGCACGATCCCGGGTTGCGGGTCTGCGTCTGGCAAACTAAATACGGTAGGAGAGGGAGAGTCCATCATGAAAATAAGTTATAGCATATCCACTATAATACGTTGGTATAGTTTCTAGTAATGCCACTATTAAATACTATCCCGGCCAGCAGAAATTATAACTGCTTTAGCGATTCTCCTGAAATAGGCCATAAGAACAACAGCGCTCACAGAGGACCACGCAATGACCTCGATTTTTGATCAGGGCCTGGAGCCCGTCGATGCCAACTACGCCGTTCAATCCCCGATTGATTTCATCGAACGCACCGCAAGTGTTTACCCGGAATATCCGTCGGTCGTGCATGGTGCTATCCGGTACACCTGGGGAGAAACCTACGAGCGTTGCCGACGCCTCGCCTCTGCTTTGAAAGGGCGCGGAATCGGCCGTGGCGATACGGTCGCCGTTATGCTCCCCAATATTCCCGCCATGGTGGAAAGTCATTTTGGCGTGCCGATGATTGGCGCAGTGCTGAACACCCTGAATGTTCGGCTGGACGCTGACGCGATCGCGTTCATGTTGGAGCACGGTGAGGCGAAAGTGGTCATTGCTGACCGGGAGTTCGGGCAGGTTGTTAAGGATGCCGTTCGGCACCTGGCACACAAACCGTTAATTATCGATGTTGATGATCCCGAGTATGGCGAGGGCGTTCAGGTCAGTGACCTGGATTATGAGGCGTTCCTGCAGGAAGGTGATCCCGGCTTTGAGTGGGGATTTCCGGATAACGAGTGGGATGCCATTTCCCTGAATTATACCTCCGGCACCACCGGCAACCCCAAAGGCGTGGTCTACCATCACCGCGGCGCTTATCTGAATGCTCTGGGCAATCAGGCGGTATGGTCGATGGACATGCATCCGGTCTACCTGTGGACGTTGCCCATGTTCCACTGCAATGGCTGGTGTTTCCCCTGGACCATCACCGCGATGGCGGGCATTCATGTCTGCCTGCGCCGTGTCGATCCCGAGAAGATATTGCAGCTCATTCGTGATCATCAGGTTACGCATATGTGCGGCGCGCCCATTGTTCTGAACGCGCTGCTCAATGTACCCGAATCTGCCAAAGCCGGCATTGATCACGAAGTCAAATCCATGACCGCTGGTGCAGCGCCGCCTGCGCAGGTGATCGATGCCATCGAAAAAATGGGCCTCAAGGTAACCCATACCTATGGGCTCACCGAAGTTTACGGCCCGGTTACGGTTTGTGCCTGGAAGTCTGAGTGGGACAAGCTGCCTCTTGAGGATCGTGCTCGCATCAAGGCTCGCCAGGGCGTCCGTTACCATACCCTGGCAGGCACTATGGTGGGTGATCCCAACTCAATGGAGCCGGTGCCAAAAGATGGCAAGACTATCGGAGAGATTTTCCTCCGCGGCAATACCACCATGAAGGGCTATCTGAAGAACCCGACCGCGACCGAAGAAGCGTTCCGTGGCGGCTGGTTCCACACCGGCGACCTGGCGGTCTGGCACGAAGACGGTTATCTGGAGATCAAGGACCGCCTGAAGGACATTATCATCTCCGGCGGCGAGAACATTTCAACCATCGAGGTGGAAGATGCTCTCTACCGCCATCCCGCGGTGCTGGAAGCGGCCGTGGTTGCCCGGCCGGATGAAAAGTGGGGAGAAACACCCTGCGCCTTTGTGACTCTGAAACCGGAGGCGGGTGATGTCAGCGAAGAGGACATCATCAATTTCTGTCGTGAGCGCCTGGCCCGCTTCAAGGTGCCCCGGACGGTCGTGTTCTCGGAACTGCCCAAAACCTCTACTGGTAAGATCCAGAAGTTTGTACTGCGGGATCAGGCCAAAGAGCTGGGCTGATTTTCTGACACGCTGCCTCAGCTCTCTGGTTGAAGGCAGTTTCCCCTTGTGTGTCCTTGGGAGGCGAAATGCCTCCCTTTTTTATTGCTGCTGAGCGGAATGACAGGTTGTCATTTCGTGACAATTTGTCCGATTTTTCTTGCCAAAGCCTTCCGTCCGTCCTGAATTCGGGATTAAACTGACCCAATAGATGATGTTTTGTCCGCTGTTCGCAAGCTAAAACAACAATTCGACAGAGACAGGAGGCAGTCATGACCATCAGCTCAACACCCGAAGGTGTGTCCGTACAGCCACGGCACATAAGGTTTGATGTCAAAGAGGACCTCAAGACTTTTTGGCATGGCAACAATGCCTTCAGGACCGCTTTTTTCAATGCGCTGTCGTTGCAGTTTCCCGACGGCGAGCAGCAGTTCATCAATGCCGTGCGCCTATATCGTGACCGGATTGAAGACCCCAAACTGAGAGAGGAAATACGCGGTTTTATTGGCCAGGAAGCCCTCCACAGTCGCGAGCACAAGCACTATAACGAGGCATTGAAGGCCCGAGGCTACGACATCGACGCGATCGACCGGAGGTTTGTTAAACACATGAAGTGGGTAGCCAACCTGCCGCCCAGTCGCCAGCTTGCGGGTACCTGCGGGGCGGAGCATTACACGGCTGTGTTGGCCAATGCCATTTTGCGTCACCCCGAGTGGATGTCAGGTGCCACGCCCGACATGGCACGACTCTGGCGCTGGCATGCCATTGAGGAAACCGAACACAAGTCCGTTGCTTTCGATGTTTACCGGGAATGCGTAGGCAATGAACGACTGCGCCGGGTTGTTTTCCTGTTTGTCAGCTGGAATTTCTTCAAGTACACCTTTCTCAATACCTGCAGTCTGCTCAAGACTGACGGAAAACTGTGGAGCCTTCGAACCTGGCTTGGTGGGCTGAACTTTCTGTGGGGTAAGCCTGGTGTGATACGTAAGTGCCTACCGGAATTCTTCGCCTATTTCCGGGAGGGATTTCATCCGTGGCAGCATGACAATCGCCGGTTGCTGGAGGAAAACCTCAAGGAACTGGAATCCGTTTCTCAGGCCGGTTGACGGTGAAGTGCTGAAATTCTGACCAGGTTGTGTAAGACTGGCTGCCTAAAAAAACAATGAAATAAAGGGCGTTCCCCCTGCGGAATGTCCCGCAGCTGGAGGCCCCACCATGCGAGTTGGTTTGATCGTCGATTCTGCGTGTGATCTACCCTATGAGTTCAGCCGCAAGCACGATCTTTTCATCCTCCCCGTGACCGCCATGATTGACGGTGAAACCTATATCGACGAGCACGACCCGGTCAGAACCCAGGAGTTCTATCAGCAAGGGCTACTGCAAAAGGGCCATCAGGCAGAGACTCGCGCCTACACCGCCGATAAAATCCATGACCTTTTCATTGAGAAGATCGTTACCCAGTTCGATGTCGCCATTTGTGAAACGGTAACTCGTAGCCGCAGTCTGATTTATCAGAACGCCACGGAGGCCATGAACAGCGTTATGGCCAACTATGAGAAGGCCCGCCAGGCGGCTGGTCGGGACGGGAAGTTTTCCATGCGAGTCATTGATAGCAAACAGATTTTTTCAGGGCAGGGTTTGCTGGCTGCTCATACCTTGAAGCTGATCGAGCAGAAACTTTCGAAAAACGCTCTCCGGCATGAAGTGGAAACCTTCACTGACAAGATTTATACGTGTGTGATCCCCAGAGACCTTCACTATATTAGAGAACGCGCACGGAAGCGTGGTGACAAAAGCGTTTCAGCCGTGGTGGCTTTCCTTGGCAAGGCGCTGAACATTACGCCGGTCATTTTTGGACAGGGGGCCGAGGGCCAACCAGTGGCTAAAACACGAAGCTTTGACGTTGCTGTCGAAAAGGTCATGAATTACGCAGCTGCGCGCGTTGAAGCAGGCTTGCTGACGCCATACGTCAGTCTGTCCTGCGGTCTGACCTGGACTGAAATCGAGGACCTGCCGGGACTCAACCGGCTCCGGGTTGCGTGCGAAAGCAACGGTGTGGAGCTTCTCCTGTCCCAAATGGGAATAACCAGCTCCATCTATGTTGGTCCGGGCAGCCTTTGCCTGGCTTTGGCTGCGGAGCCTCATAGTTTCCGGGATTTTCAGTAGGCCCTGACGAGCCTGTGCCGTGGCCCGCATTTGCCCCGCCGCATAATCCTTCCGGTAGTTTTGGCGAACCGCTCACCGGGTCTCCCGTGTTAGCCTCTTGGTCTATTCTCCCTATCCAAAGCACAGGACAGCTTAAGCCATGACCACGAGCGACAAGAACCTCGCCAGCGAGCTGCTGGAGCAGCATGTAAAATACGAAATGGCAGCGCTTAAAGGCGCAAAGTTGCGCAAGTTTCTGGAGTAGGAGGTGATGCAACTCCTGGATCATGCTGAGAGCATTACCCTTAACCGGCTGACCTCTGTTGATCAGGTGATGGGCGTGATTCATCGCATCGTAATTAATATGGAGTTGGATCCCGGTATCCCGGAGCTGGCCGCTGAAATGGCGACAGAAGTCATGAACTCGCCGGTACAGGAACGGACAACGCTTGGCGAGATTCTCAGTCGCGAGCAGGCCACGGGATTCCTTGAAGAAGCTCTGGAGCTGCGCCAGCAGCGTGAACGGGTGATCAGTGAAATCATGGCACATCCGGTCTACCAGGAACTGGTTTCCAGTCTGGTTTATGCAGGTCTGGTGAACTACCTCTACGAGGACAATCTGATTACCAAGTCGGTCCCGGGTGTGGGTTCCATGATGAAATTCGGCAAACGGATGGCCAATAAGGCCATGCCGGGTCTGGATGAAACTTTTGAGCGACGGATCAAAACCTGGCTGTCGGACAGTCTGCCTGATCTGATTATCCGCAGTGAGCAGTTTCTGCATAAGGCCCTGACAGATGACGAGCTCCGGGACAGCGTGATGGCCGCGTGGGTATCCGTGGAGGACCAAACAATAGAGGAGCTGCGCCAAGGGTTGGGCGATGTTGAGTTGCAGGAGTTCGTGGTGCTGGGTTACGAGTTCTGGCTGCAGTTTCGCAGAACCGCCTACTTTGATGGCTGTGCCCGCGCGGTGGTCGAGCACTTGTTTGCCAAATATGGTGAGCGGCCAATTTCCGACCTGCTCAACGACGTTGGGGTTAACCATGACGTGATTATGGGCGAGATCGATGCCTACGCAATTCCGGTTATAGATGTTCTGCGCGAAGAGGGCTATGTTGAGGCTCTGGTTCGTCGCAGGTTGTCGGGTTTTTACAAGTCAGCGGCAATACGCAAGATTCTTGGGCCGGAGGCCTGATCAGGGCCGCCTCTGGCGTCAATCGGAGACATTTGTGTTTACGGAATTATTCTGGGCGTACCTCATTGCGATCACTCTGCTCACGATTACCCCCGGTGTCGATACGCTGTTGGTTATGCGCAACACCGGGCGCGGGGGGCTGAAGGACGGTTGCGTGACCAGTGTCGGAATCTGCAGTGGTCTGTTCATCCACGCTGCGCTCTCGGCGTTGGGTATTTCCATCCTCTTGGTGGAAACGGCCTGGGCCTTCTCAGCGCTTAAATGGGCGGGTGCTTTTTATCTCATCTGGCTGGGCATTGCATCTTTACGTCAGGCTCTGGGGAGAGGTGCCGAAGATTCTGATACCCGGCCTGCCGTCGTTAAGCGCAAGGTCTCGGTTGCCGTCTCGTTCAGGGAAGGACTGCTATCCAACGTTCTTAATCCCAAGACAGCCCTGTTTTACATGGCGCTCCTGCCCCAGTTTGTGGATCCGACAGGTAATGCGTTTCAGCAATCGCTGATTCTGGCAGGCGTGCACTTCCTTCTGGCGATGATCTGGCAGTGCGGGCTGGCGTGGGTGGTGGTTCGTTTCAGGGGGTTGGGTGCGAGTGTCAAGGTAAAGCGCGCACTGAACGCAACGACCGGCGGCTTCTTTGTTGCTATGGGCGCCAAGCTGGCCAGTGCATAATTCACTATGTGTATGCTCAAAGAAAAAGGGAAGCATGTGAGCTTCCCTTTTTCGTTCAATCAGTGGTTATTCTGACCGGGCCTTACTTTTCCAGGTACTGGAGCTTGTTCGGCTTGCCATCCCACTCTGCCGCATCCGGAAGCGGATCTTTCTTTTCGGTGATGTTCGGCCATTTTGCGGCCAGTTCCGCGTTCAGCTCAACAAACGGAACCTGATCAGCCGGCAACTCGTCTTCGGAGAAAATCGCTTCCGCCGGGCACTCTGGCTCACACAGGGCACAGTCGATGCACTCGTCCGGATCGATTACCAGAAAATTCGGGCCTTCGTAGAAGCAGTCTACCGGGCAGACTTCCACGCAGTCCGTATATTTACACTTGATGCAGTTATCAGTAACGATAAACGCCATAGTCAGATCCCCGGTCCAGTGGTCAATCTCATCGGGAGCTTGTCGTCAGGCTCCATGGTTATGTTTTAATGCGCGATATTGTAGGGAGCGCCCTGCGTACCCGCAAGCCTTGGGCTGCTATATCCTTATTACTCAGGTCAAAAATTTCTGATCTTTCCCTATTTGAGCAGCAATGCCTTCAGTTCGTAAAGCTGGTTCAGAGCGTCTCTTGGCGTTAGGTCGTCCAGCTCAAGAGTTTTCAGTGCCTCCTCGACCACACTGGGTTCCAGACTGGCAAACATATCACCCTGCATCACCGGCTCGCTGATCCGCGTTGATGGCTTTGGTCGCGTTTCCGGTTCGTTGGGCGCCGGAGCCTGGCTGGAAGGAGTCGACGGAGTGGCACTGCCCTCCAGGTGGGCAAGCTGACCTTTGGCGTTGCGAATCACCTCCTGGGGTACGCCCGCCAGTTTGGCCACTTGCAGGCCATAGCTCTGGCTCGCGGGACCATCGTGGACGTTGTGCAGGAATACGATGCTGTCGTCGTGCTCGGTAGCGGTCAAGTGCACGTTAACCGCATGCTGGAGCTCGTCGGCCAGTTGGGTCAGTTCAAAATAGTGGGTGGCAAACAGGGTATAGCAACGAATGTTCTTTGCCAGGTGCTCGGCCGTAGCCCATGCCAGAGACAGGCCATCGAAGGTGCTGGTGCCGCGGCCGACTTCGTCCATCAGGACCAGGCTGTATTCCGTGGCATTGTGAAGAATGTTGGCAGTTTCGGTCATTTCCACCATGAAGGTTGAGCGACCGCCGGCAATGTCATCGGATGAGCCCATGCGGGTGAAAATCCGGTCCACTGGACCCAGAACCGCGCGGTTGGCTGGTACAAAGCTGCCGGTATAGGCCAGCAGCGCGATCAGGGCAGCCTGGCGCATGTAGGTGGACTTACCGCCCATGTTCGGGCCGGTAATCACCAGCATGCGGCGCTGGGTGTCCATCAAGAGATCGTTGGGCACAAAGGGTTCGTCCAGCAGCTGTTCCACCACCGGGTGCCGGCCTTCTTCAATGTCAAAGCCTGGTGAGTCGCTGAATTCTGGTGCGGCAAAACGCAGTGTGGTCGCTCGCTCGGCAAAGTTACTCAGCACATCCAGTTCGGCAAGTGCCTGGGCTGCATCCTGGAGCGGTGCCAGCTGTTCGGCAACGGTTTCCAGCACGCTGTCATAGAGGGCCTTTTCGCGGGCCAGGGCCCGGCTCTTGGCACTGAGGGCCTTGTCCTCGAACTGTTTCAGTTCCGGGGTGATGAAACGCTCGGCGTTTTTCAGGGTCTGGCGCCGGATGTAATCCACCGGAGCCTGGTCAGACTGTGCGCGGCTGATTTCGATGTAGTAGCCATGTACCCGGTTGTAGCCGACCTTGAGAGTGCTGATGCCGGTACGTTCTTTTTCCCGGGTTTCTACGTCCAGCAGGTATTGGCCGGCGTTCTCGCTGATGTTACGAAGTTCGTCCAGCTCCTCATCAAAGCCTTCACGGATCACACCTCCTTCACGAATAACCACTGGCGGGTTGTCGTTGATGGATCGCTCAAGTAAGTCAGCCAGCTCGGGGTATTCGCCAATAACAGTGGCCAGCTTCACGATATGATGGGAGTTGACCGGTTTCAGGGTCTCCTGAAGGTCCGGCAAAGCCTGGAAGGCATCCCGCAGACGGGCAAGATCCCGGGGGCGGGCGGACCGCAAAGCCACTCGGGCCAGAACCCGTTCGATATCGCCGACCGTCTTCAGCAGGTTGTGCACGGGCTCGTAATGGAAGCCGTCCAGGAGCGCTGAGACCGCCTGCTGGCGCTGTGATACCACGGTTATGTCCCGCAGCGGACGATTGAGCCAGCGTCTGAGTTCGCGCCCGCCCATGGAGGTGGCCGTTCGGTCCATCACCCAGGAAAGAGTGTGCAGGTGGCCGCCCATCAGGTTGGTGTCGATTTCAAGATTGCGCCGGCTGGCGGCATCAAGAATTACAGCCTCATCCCGCCGCTCCCGCGTCAGTTTACGGATGTGGGGCAGGGCGGTGCGCTGGGTCTCCTTAGCGTATTGCAGCAGGCAGCCTGCGGCGCAGACAGCCAGTGTGAGGTCCTCGCAACCGAAACCCGTCAGGTCCCGCACCTGCAGCTGGTGGGTAATCACACGGCGGGCGGTATCGGGTTCGAACAGCCAGGGGCCCTGGCGACGGATGCCGGTGAAGCCTTCCAGGACGTCCTGAAAGGGAAAGTCCTCGCTGATCAGGACTTCCGCGGGCCGGAGGCGCTGAAGCTCGCCCTGCAGTGCTTCCAGGTTTTCCAGTTCACACACGGCAAAACGACCGCTGGAAATGTCCAGAGAGGCAAAGCCGAACTCTTCCCGCTGGTTATAGATGGCCACCAAAAGGTTGTCGCGGCGGTCTTCCAGATAGGCGTCATCGCTAAGTGTGCCCGGCGTAACGATTCTTACGACCTGTCGGTCAACAGGCCCTTTGCTGGTGGCCGGGTCGCCGATCTGCTCGCAGATGGCGATGGATTGACCTGCCCGCACCAGCCGGGCAATGTAGCCTTCGGATGAGTGATAGGGGATGCCCGCCATGGGAATCGGGTTGCCCCCTGACTGGCCCCGGGCAGTCAGGGTAATGTCCATCAGCTCGGCTGCTTTCTTGGCATCTTCATAGAAGAGCTCGTAGAAATCCCCCATACGGTAGAACACCAGTTCATTGGGGTGTTGGCCCTTGATCTTCAGGTACTGCTGCATCATCGGGGTGTGTGAAGATAGGTCGGTGCTTGTCATATTCGCGTTCTAGCCTGATTTTTCTTGGTTATCGCCTTTGTTTCAGCTGGTAGGCGATAACGGTAATTGCCGTGGTTTTTCGCTGGGATCGCCCTGATCCACCAAGTATGTACCGGTTTTCGTAGTGAAGGTTTCTGCCGATCGTATGTTGCCTAAGGCTTGGAACAAATTAGCTGTAGGTGCTGAGAGTCACGTCGCAGCTGAAGTGAAGGCACCTGCTTGCACGCTCAATCCTTGCGGATGAAAGCGCCAAAGCATACCAAACAAGGCCTCAAGTAACTATCGCGCCGGTGCTGATGCAAGGTCGTGAATTACTCGTCAACAAGAAAAATTTGAAGTGTTTGCTGCAACAGGGTGACGGACCTGATTGAGTCGTGCTTAAAGCGGTCTGATTTAGTTGTCTAACGAACGGTTAACCTCGATCCGAATACATTGTCCATGGAGAACAATTGGAGCTATCCCATCAAGCAGTTATGGGCTTGCCGAATTCGTCGGTGATATTCAGGGAAAGGGTGTTCCGGTCCAGTTAATAAAGCAATGGGTTCCGCTCATTAATATCTATGCAGTCGGGCTACTACAGCTGCCAAGGAAGTTGCTGCTTACATTCCTTTACTGATTATCTACGAGTTATTACAGAAGCTTGATATCGATAATTAATAATTATAATGCCTCAAATCTCGGCATGAACCCTATCTTGCTATCCGTTTCAGGCAATGCTCACACGCTTACCTACTGAAATTAAATGCCAAAATGAGGAAAAGTCCGGTGCGGACGACGGATGGTTCAATGCCGTGATTCCAGCCCAGTCTGACCACATGGCGGCGCCCAATATGACCTTTTGGCCGCATTTTTTGAGACGAACGGTCGGCGTGGCCGTCATAGATAATAGGCAACAACTAGATCGAGGTCTGCGCCATCCCCCATTTTGGGGATGCGCAGCATTAGCCAGTTACTTATGCTTTCTTTTAGGGAAAATTAAGAGAAAAATTATGACCTTATTGCTTGGATTTTTGAAGGGAGTGGCGGGTTTATGAAGTGTCAATCAGCCAATGCCTTGATTTATTTATCTCTGTTAAGTGGTTGCGGAGCCATTAATGCAGAGCGCGAAAACTACATGAAGGACAAGGTGTATGTAAAAAGCCACTATTTTGGTGACGCAATTTCAGAGCCAGAATTTTCCCACTATGAGCTCCGTGCCGATTACGAGGTTTCTGATGAAAAGCTCATGGTGAGTGTTGACCCGGTTGAGATCTATACCCAGAAAAAGGAGCGCTTTGCCATCAAGAAGGAGGTGAGCTACAAAAGGTATGGGCCCATTCGTTACAGTCCAACAAGGTGCGTGATTAGCGTGGTCGGGGTTTTCCCTGTGTTGTTTGCGATGATCGATAATGGCTACGCTGATAGTTTTAAAAAGGCCTGCAACAAGGTTTATGAGTGGCACCGGGAGGAGAAAGAGCTGCCACCGGAGAAGGCTGGGGTCAAGGCTGTAAACCTGGAGCTCAGAGACTACCTGGATTCCGATGGAAAATTGAACTTTCAGCTCAGGGCCGATGGAAAACTGGTCAACGGCGTGTTACTGACTGGTTTCAAGGGTGGCGATAGAAGAGGTCCCTATTCCTGGGAAATCAATAACTGGTATGACTTTTCCCAGCTTGATAATGATGATTCTCTGGACGTTAGAATTGTCAATGTCCGGGAAGGAAAATCACTGATCAGAGATTTATCGATAAAGAGTGAAGATGCGGAAAATTTGATATATAAAAGTAAATATGACGGAATATTTCACTTGTATTATTACTGCAGGTTATGTAATGCAAATCTGACGGATAATCTCTACACAGATCAAGAGGTGCTAATTTGGAAAACTCGTAATTTTCTTTACAAAGGCGATAACTCTTTGGATTGGGTTGCTTCATGTATTGAGGACCGGTTTGATCATTTGAGGCATGGTAATGTTTTGGTGAGGGAAGAAGGCACTCCAAAACAAATTTCTTATGTGAATTCCTTTATTTATGATGACTATGTCTGGGTTCGTGGTGTCAAGCCCCCTGGTAAACCAAGCACGGATGATATTCGATCCTGCATCCGAAAGAAGGGGTTGGACCTGGAAATCGAAGAATACTGAAAATAGTCTCTAAAAGTTAGGATAAAAAATGTTAAGTCGGGCC
The DNA here is from genome assembly GCF_001854125.1 of Marinobacter salinus. NCBI lineage: Bacteria > Pseudomonadati > Pseudomonadota > Gammaproteobacteria > Pseudomonadales > Marinobacteraceae > Marinobacter > Marinobacter salinus. Next base: position 1,972,969 of record NZ_CP017715.1, on the reverse strand, counting down.
GTTTTTTCTGTTTTTTTTCTTGCTGTTGGGTCAACGGCGTACTCGGAAACGCACTCTCTGTCATGTGAAACGATAGGTTTCGCATATAGCCATGATAAGAAAGTGTTGTACCAGTCCAGAAAAGTTCATTTCTGGTATGAAAGTATAGAGCATTGCACCTTTGAAGGCCCGAACCACCATGCACTGATGGAATGGGGGCATTTTTTTGATAGCGAAGTCCGGGATAGTTATAAATACAGAAAAAATGTTAAAACAGATTGTGGATGTAAGGGTAAAAGAGCATCCGGGGTCTCCCGTAAATTCCAGGATGTTAAGAAAGATTTTGTGAGGGGAGACTTTGAGATTCGGCATCTCAAGGGGTTTTATCCGGAGAATAAAGAAATTAATTCAGATGCGCCGCCTGGGCAGATCCTGTTGCAGTACTGATTGAAATCATTAAACGAGTTGCTTTCATTTGATATCACCGATTTTTTCAAAGCGAGAAAGAGAGGAAATGGTTATGAAGACGATGCATTATCTGGGGAAGGGCCTTGTCGGTGTGTGCTTGTTCGTGGCGCTATCCGCTACGCAGGCGAGTGAAGGCGAATCTGGTTATATGTACTGTGAAGCGGATTATAGGTGGGCCGCTGACGATGAATATGAAGTATACATATCAAATGTTTTCTATGTTTCCTCTTTTTATGATGATGAAGTCAGTGATAGTTATAAAAAATTCATTGACGCACGATATGATCCGTCAAATCCAGCCTATAATGTGACTTGCGAATATAATTTATTTGAAACTGCAAGGGAAGCCAAAGATAGGCGAAATGAAGCGATTTCGGAGTGGCGCTCTACTGATTTTGATGTGCACGAAGTGAAGTGGAGTTATTAGGTTTCTATTTTTTGAGTTAGTGAGTGCATTACCTTTTATAACTAAATTTCATATCTATTTAATTATTTATATAAAATATTTGAAGGGTAGTTTGATGAGATTGATGTCAGCAGTAGGCTTTGTTTTTTCGCTGTTTTCCATTTTTGCGTCTGGTGCTCAAGCTGACGAGGCTTCGTCTTTGGCAGACGAGCTTTTTATGTTAATACCCGGATACGTCTCTTATGGAATGTATGAATATGAAAATGAGTTTAATCCGAACGGCTGTGAAGTTTTTATTTTTTCAAAAAAGGAATTTGAAAACAGTCAAGGCTGGCATAGAGAGGAATCCGAAGGGGGTATCAACTTTGGAGAAATTAATTATATTACCTTCCTGGATACTAAATCCGGTGGCGCTCGAGTGACTTATAGCTTTGAAAGCGAGGTGATTGGGTACAGTTATGAGCGAGATGGGAATATGGAATATATTGATAGGAAAGAGAAAAAAAATAGGATTAGTATTCATTTTGGTGGTGATGGCCGAAGTGCAAAGAAAGCGCTTCTTTTGTCGAAAAAACTAAAAAAGAAATGTGATGGACAAATCTAGGAGTCATCAATAATTTTAGGAATAGGAGGATGCGCCGATAGCACCCGGTAAGGTGAGCGGATTATGCAACTGCGAATGTTGAGAATGTTTTTTCTGGCGTTCGCATTTCCCATTTTATGGGTGGATGCAGCGCCGCTGGCAGAGGGAAGCAAGTTTTTGCCAGAGACTGTGGATTTTTCCGACTTCACAGTGGAAATATCGGCCCACGCGTTTAGGCGGGTGGATTTCAATAGTCACCCTGGCGCCATCGGTTTTAAACACCGCTTCAATTTTCTGGAAGGGCGTCGTGCCAATTTTGCGGGGCATTATCTTCTGCTGTATTGGGGGTGTGGTACAGGTTGCCAGCAATTCGCCATTGTGGATGTGAAGACGGGCCAGGTCTTTATGAATGAGGGCTGGTCAACGTCACTGGGGGTTTGCTATCGGGCGGATAGCGCGCTGTTGATCACCAACCCTGGTGCCAGTGAGTCAATGCGAGTGGATAGTGGTTATTACCAGTGGGATGGCGAGCAACTGAACCTGCTGGGGCGTGGGGTGACGCCTCAACTGGAAGACTGTAATGCCGCGACCCATGCTTCCCCTTAAAAAGATGAGCTAATACTCAAGTGTGAGTACTTTAAGGGAGTGGAAGGGGATAAGGTTATAAAAGATGGGCAAATGTATGTTGGCTATTATAAGTTAGCAGGTGATTCGTTTTATTTTTTGTGAAGTACGATGCGCGTTGGTCCAGGCTCGTAAATTATGGAAATCAACATGTTTATATTAGTGTCGGTGCTATAGAGTTTGGTACCGATCACAATAGTGGCAATTGTCATCGAAAAAGAATAGATCGGAGAACTGGTGTGTATACTGCTCATGCAGATTACGGTTCAGTAAAGAAATATAAAGGATCATGTGAACCCTACAGCGAGCTGACATTGGCTACCCCAAGTTCTAAAAAGTAGTATTTAACTCTGATCTGGCAGGGCTAACGCTGGCGCTGTCCCCTTGTGATTCCGCTTCTGAATAACGGCAATGAGCGGCACCCGCATCCTCATGGTTGCTGGGGCGGTTCATTATCGCTGTCTTTGCCGTTGTTGGATCTTGGGTTATCGAAGTCGAAATCTTCCGATGGTGTGACGCAAAGAAGGCTCTCGGTTTCAGCCCAAGGGGTAGCATCGGGAATGGGGGCGGGGATGGTTTTGACTGAAACAAGGTGACCCTGTTCAAAGGTCAGTTCCAGATGGTCAGGCTGTTTTTGCGTGGGTTCACTGCCCAGGGTTATGGCGCCGGTGTAATCGAGGGCGAGATTGATATTCTGGTAATGCCAGTATCCCATTCCTGCATTGGTGGGTTCCACACCATTGAGCGGGGGTAAAACGTAGTCGCCGATGATGTCGTCGAGGGTCGGTTCCAGTTGGTCTGTTCCCTCAAAGGGTGATCGTTTTTTTGTTGCAGGGATATGGCCGACCGTCAGGTAGTCCAGGTACAGACGCCTATCGTGGACGACAAAATGCGCGACAAAGCCCGCCCAATTGGAGGAATCAGCATCGTCGGGGCGAATGTCGTGGTCCCAGGGTGAAAAAAAACCGCGTTCTGCCCTGAGCAGAATGTAGCCCTCTCCCTCAAAGTGCACGTATTCTGTTGGCACCTGATCTGTCATGATTCGCCAAGCCTCCGTTTCAACTACTAGCCGTCAGACCTCTTCTTGCGGCGTATCCGCGTTGAGGTAGTCACAATAATATGTATCGGCATTTTGGGTGAGGTGCCCGCAAAAGATGCCCGTATTTTAACTTTGGTAATTATAACGGACATTTATTGACTCTGTACCGTATCTGACCTTCCCCCACTTGTGATCGCTCATTGAGGTAGCTTTAATAAGGGCTACCGACATGTGGGTGTCCGGGGTATTGGTTGTAAACAGAGGTGGGGGTTGTAAGAAAATAACATCGCGGATGAAACGAGGGAGATGCTGATGGCTGTTACCGATGAGCAACTCGCGGATGCGGGGAATCATCTCGGTCAAGTAATGGGTCGGCGGGGGTGCACGATCATCACGGCTGAGAGTTGTACCGGCGGCTGGGTTGCCAAGGTGCTGACCGACCGGGCCGGTTCCTCAGCCTATGTTCTTGGTGGTCTGGTTACCTACAGCAATGACGCCAAGCAGGCACTTCTTGGAGTAACCGGTAAGTCTTTGGACGAGCACGGCGCCGTCAGCGAACCGGTGGTGCGGGAAATGGTCGCTGGCGCCCTTGCAGCCACTGGTGCGGATATTGCCGTTGCTGTTAGTGGCGTGGCCGGCCCTGGAGGGGGCAGCGAGGAGAAGCCTGTGGGCACCGTCTGGTTCGCTTGGGGCAGTAGTCCGGCCAGCACGGTGGCCGTGGTCAAACACTTCGAGGGCGACCGGGACCAGGTCAGACGGCAGGCCGTACTCTTTGCCCTTCAGGGGGTTGACGGGTTTATAAATGAACTCTGACAGCTTTCATATCAAGAGGGGTTGGTCTCTTTTGCCGGTTATGTTTTAATACTGTTCAAATATACAGGGAATTTGCTGTATCTGCTGTACAAGTTCCCGATTCATTATTCCGCGACCGGTCCCGAGTGAGAGCCGGCCGCTACGGCGACAGAGGGTTTTGCACTGATGGAAGACAACCGCAAGAAAGCATTGAACGCAGCACTGGGCCAGATCGAGCGCCAATTTGGTAAAGGCGCGGTGATGAAGATGGGCGACCAGCCCCGTGAAGCCATTCCTGCGGTCTCCACGGGTTCACTCGGACTGGATGTTGCCCTTGGTATTGGCGGCCTGCCTTACGGTCGTATCTGTGAGATCTACGGTCCGGAAAGTTCCGGTAAAACCACGTTGACCCTGCAAGTGATTGCGGAAGCGCAAAAGAAGGGCAAGACGTGTGCTTTCGTTGATGCCGAGCACGCCCTCGATCCTGTTTATGCCGAGAAGCTGGGGGTAAACGTGGATGAGCTGCTGGTGTCCCAGCCGGATACTGGTGAACAGGCGCTGGAAATCTGCGATATGCTGGTTCGTTCCAACGCGGTGGACGTGATCATCGTCGACTCCGTTGCGGCCCTGACACCGAAAGCGGAAATCGAAGGCGAAATGGGCGATAGCCACGTTGGGCTTCAGGCACGACTGATGTCCCAGGCGCTGCGTAAACTGACCGGTAACGTAAAGCATGCCAACTGTTTGTTGATCTTCATTAACCAGATCCGGATGAAAATTGGTGTTATGTTCGGCTCGCCCGAAACCACAACTGGCGGTAACGCCCTGAAGTTTTACTCCTCTGTTCGTTTGGACATCCGCCGCATTGGCGCGGTAAAAGACGGCGATGAAGTTGTAGGTAACGAAACCCGGGTGAAAGTGGTCAAGAACAAGGTGTCTCCGCCGTTCAAGCAGGCTGAGTTCCAGATCATGTACGGCAAGGGTATCTATCACATGGCCGAAGTTCTGGATATGGGAGTGAAAGAAGGCTTCGTGGACAAATCCGGTGCCTGGTATGCCTATAACGGCGACAAAATTGGCCAGGGCAAGGCGAATGCCTGCAAATTCCTGGAAGAGAACATGGATATGGCGACCGAAATTGAAGCCAAAGTTCGCGACAAGTTAATGCCAAAGCCGGTGCCAAAAGAAAAAGTCGAAGAGGCCCCGGCAGAAGCTAACGGTGAATTGCTTTAAGTAACATCGGAGGGCGTTATGGATAACAAAAAGCGACTGCTGATTGTAGCTCATGCGCCATCTCCGAATACCCTCAAGCTTAGGCATGCAGTAGCAGAGGGAGCCGTTCACGAAGATATCGAGAATGTTGAAGTGACCGTTATAGCGCCCCTGGATGCCGGTCCTGATGACATCCTCGGCTGTGACGCAGTCATCCTTGGGACTACCGAAAATCTTGGCTATATGAGTGGTGCTCTCAAGGATTTCTTCGACCGAAGCTATTACCCCTGCCTTGAAAAGACCCAGGGCCTTCCCTTCGCTTATTACATCCGGGCCGGCCATGATGGTACTGGTACCCAGAGAGCCATCGAGAGCATTACCACAGGCCTTCGCTGGAAGCGGGTTCAGGAGCCGCTTGTTTGTCGGGGTGATTATCGCGATGAATTCGAGGCGCAGTGCCGGGAGTTGGGAATGTACGTAGCGGCCAGTCTGGATGCCGGCCTGATTTAGTCTCCGGCGTTAGCTGGCAAACCGGTTGTAAAAACCTTCAATGCGCGAAAGAGCGTTGTCTGCGGCTTTGGAATACCCCTTCTTGTCCCGACAATAACTGAACTGAACGCTCACCCGGTACCCGGTCTGAAAGGGCTGGCATTCCACAACGCGCGCGCACACCCGTGACTCATTGATGTACTTGCCTTCAAAGTCCATGTGCAGGCGAATGCCGGGCTCCATCGGGCGTGGACAGAGTACGGCCATGCCATAGCGGTTCAGGTCGAGGCAGGTGACCGGCATTGGGTTTCTGTTGCGGCTGAAAAAGCCGCGTTCACGTAGCAGAACCTTCAGGCAAGAGGCCGGGTAGCGATCCTTGATTCTGCGATCTGCTGAATCACTCGTCATACGTTGGCATCCATCGGGTGTCTTGTCTTTGTTGTGGACCGGGATGTGAAGTCTAGTTCCGGAACATCTGTCTGAAAAATGACCGAGGGACGTTTTGTGAACTGGGTAACAATTTCCCCGGGCTCTGAACTGTCTTGAGAAATCTTTGGCCTGCACGCGACAGGGGCGGCCGCAGAATCTACAATGAGCGGCCAATGATACAACCGTTACAGGACCCAACCTTGAAGTCACTGTCTCTGCACCAGCTCTACAAAGCCTGTGTTCTAAAAGATTTGCCATTCAAAACCACCCGACAACTGGAGCCTCTGTCCGAAATTGTCGGCCAGAACCGCGCCCAGGAAGCGGTGCGTTTTGCGCTGGCTATGCCCCATGGCGGCTACAACGTATACGCGGTGGGCCGTAACGGGCTGGGTAAGCGCACCATGATGCTGCGCTATCTGGAGCACCATGTGGACACCGAGCAGCAGAGCCATGACTGGTGCTATGTGGCGAACTTCGAAGAGCCGCGGGTGCCGAAGTTGTTGCAGCTGCCTGCAGGCAAGGGGACTCAGCTCAAGCAGGATATGGAAAAGCTGATGAGTCGCCTGGTGAAGGTGATTCCCCAGACGTTTGACAGTGACAGCTTTCTGGAGCGTTCCGAACAGCTCAAGAACGAGTACGGCAAGATGCAGGAAGACGAGCTGGAAAAAGTGGCTGCCCAGGCCCGGCGGAAAAAGGTAAGTCTGAACATTACCACGCCAGGCGGCTATCGACTGGTGGCGATGAATGGTGACGAGCCCCACACCGCAGAGTCCTTTCAGGCGTTGACCCAGGAGCAGCGTGATAAATTTGAAGACTCCATCGACAAACTTGAGAAAAAGCTTCGCCAGGCACTTCGCAAGTTGGCCGACTGGGAACAGGAGTACGCCGACAAGCAGCAGGCCCTGAATGAGGAAACGCTGGAGGGTATCTCCGGGCACCAGATTGAGGAACTTGAGCAAAAATACATGGATCTTCCGGACGTTGTAGCATTTTTTGAAGCTGTACGGGTAGATCTGGCTGAAAATCTCGATATCTTCCTTGAAGACAATGAAGAGCAGGCGGCCATTGCCTATGCGTCGCTGGATAAGAAGATGCCGCGACGTTATCTGGTTAACCTCCTGGTGCACCAGAAAACCAACGAAGTCCCCATGGTGGTGGAGGACAATCCGACCTACCACAACCTTTTTGGTTACGTTGAAAGCGTCACTTTCAAAGGTACCGTGTTCACGGATTTCTCGTTGATTCGTCCGGGTAGCCTGCACAAGGCCAATGGCGGTTACCTGTTGATGGATGCCATTAAGGTGCTTGAGCAACCCTTTGTGTGGGACGGTCTCAAGCGGGCATTACGTTCGAAATCGATCCAGATTAATTCGCTGGAACGTGAACTGACCCTTTCCGGGACCATATCCATCGAACCGGAAGCGGTGCCACTGGACGTAAAGATTGTTCTTTTTGGTGATCGTGAAACCTGGATGCTGTTACAGGAATACGATTCAGAGTTTGCGGAACTGTTCCGTGTAACCGCGGATTTCGAGAACGAAATGTACCGCTCTGATGACAGCCAGCTGCTTTACGCCAAATTTATCGCCAGTCTGGTGAGCGAGAAAAAACTGTTGCACTGCTCCAATAAGGCCGTGGCCAGGGTTATCGAGCACAGTGCCCGTATGGCCGAACACCAGAATCGACTGTCCCTCCATGCCGCCGATATTGCCAATCTGCTGAGGGAATCTGATTTCTGGGCCCGCCAGGCCGGGGCAAAACTGATTCAGGATATTCATGTGGAGCGCGCTCTGGAGAGCGCGAAGTACCGGAGCAGTCGTATTCGCGACCAGTTCTATGATTCCATCCGGGACGGTTCAACGCTCGTATCTACCAGTGGTACCTGTGTCGGACAGGTTAATGCCTTGTCAGTCCTCTCGACCGGAGGCTTTGAGTTTGGTCTGTCCAATCGCGTCACGGCAACCTGCTACTATGGAGATGGGGCCGTGATGGATATTGAGCGGGATGTAAAGCTGGGCGGTAACATTCATTCCAAAGGGGTGATGATTCTGAGTTCATGGCTGGCTTCTCACTTTGCGGTTAATGATCCCATGCATCTTTCTGCCAGTCTCACCTTCGAGCAGAACTATGGAGAAGTGGATGGCGACAGTGCCTCTCTTGCAGAGCTTTGTGCGCTGATTTCATCCTTGTCTGACGTGCCCGTGCGCCAGGATCTTGCCATCACTGGCTCAGTCAACCAGTTCGGAGAAGTGCAGCCTATTGGCGGCGTAAATGAAAAGGTGGAAGGGTTTTTTGCCACCTGCCAACTGAAAGGCGGCCTCACCGGAACCCAGGGCGTGATAGTTCCTGGCACCAATGTTCAGAACCTGATGCTGGACAGTGAGCTGGTAAACGCAGTGCGGGAAGGACGATTTTCTGTGTATGCTGTTACCCATCTGGAAGAGGCCGTTACGCTGTTGCTTGGCAAGCCTGCGGGCAAGGCGGACGAGAAAGGCAGGTACCCGAAACAGAGTGTTTTTGGCATTATCCAGCAGAGGCTCGAGAAAATGCGTGAGCACGAACACCAGGAGCATGCCCGGGATGCCAATAAAGACCCGTCAATTCATTGACCGGGCTCCATAAGAAAACGGACAGGAGAGAATACATCCATGACTGATATCCAGCAGACCGTGTATGTGGTAGAGGACGATGAAGCGGTTCGTGATTCACTGGAGTTGTTGCTGAAGTCGGACAGCAAGCCGGTGCAGACGTATGAGAACGCGACTGCTTTTCTCAAGGATTACTCTGACAAGATGGCTGGTTGTATTGTGCTGGATATCCGTATGCCAGGTATGGATGGTATGGAGCTTCAGAAAAAACTGAATGAGAAGCACTCGATCCTGCCGATCATTTTTGTGACCGGCCATGGCGATGTCCCCATGGCTGTGGACGCCATGAAAGAAGGGGCCGTGGATTTTATTCAGAAGCCTTATCGCGAGGAGGCGCTGCTGGAAAAAATCGAGGCGGCGCTGGAGCAGGATCGGGAGCAACGTAAATCCCTGGGGCAAAAACAGGAGATCATTCGGCGTATCAAGAGCCTGACACCACGCGAACACGAGATCATGGACCGCATGATCGCCGGCCAGGCTAACAAGGTTATTGCTATTGAGCTGGAAATCAGTCAGCGCACGGTGGAAATTCACCGCTCCCGGGTAATGCACAAGATGGGAACGCATTCCCTGGCGCACCTGGTTCGTATGGTCTTGTCCGTAAAGGACCTTATCGACGCAAGATGATCCTGCCTGCATTATACGGTGACGTTTTTAACCGGCCCCGTTTATATGACTGAAGTTGTCAGTGAGAACTCTGAGGTGACGGTTCTGCTTGTGGATGATAATCCGCAGAACCTCAAAGTCCTTTACGAGACCTTGAAAGACAAAGGCTATCGGCTGCTTATTGCCAATGAGGGTGAAAAGGCGCTGGACCTGGCCCACCGCCATCAGCCTGAAGTTATCCTGCTCGATATCATGATGCCGGACATGGACGGTTATCAGGTGTGTGAGCGCCTGAAGGCCAGTCCGGAAACAGCCGATTCTGCTGTGGTGTTCCTTTCTGCTCTGGACGATCTGCAGGCCAAGGTAAAAGGCTTTTCCCTTGGCGGAGCGGATTATATCTCCAAGCCTTTCCAGTCCCAGGAAGTGATTGCCCGGGTTAAAACCCATGCTCGTGTCATTCGCCTGGAGCGTGAGTTGCAGGCTCGTAACCGTGAGCTCCAGGGTGATCAGACCCGGATTCTCAACTCCATCAGCGAGGGTATTTACGGGCTTGATGAGAATGGAGCGATTGAGTTCGCCAATCCCGCAGCGGCCATGATTATGCGGTGTCCGGTGGAGGAGATTGTTGGCCGCAATTTCTTCGAAGCGCACTTTGCTACCTCCATCGAGGGCACTGGCGGATTGCCTGTTCATGGTACCTGCCGCCAGGGCGTGGCTGAAAACCAGCGGAATATTCGGATGCTGCGCCCGGATGGCAGTGCCTTCCCGGCTGAATGCCGTTCGACGCCAAAGCTTGATGACGACGAATTGCACGGAGCGGTTGTGGTTTTCCGCGATATCACTGCGGAGCTGGAAAGTGAGGCAGCCCTGGAAGAAGCCAGGACGCTGGTTCAGGAGCAGCGTGATCAGCTTGCCCACGCGTCGCGCCTGACAACGATGGGTGAGATGGCTGCCGGATTTGCCCACGAGATAAATCAGCCGCTGACTGCAATCACCAATTATGCCCGTGTCTCCAAGCGAATGATGGCCAAGGAAACGCCGGATCTGGGTCTGATCGGAGAAACGCTCGACAAGATTGAGGCCCAGTCTCATCGCGCCAGTGAGATTATTCGTCGAATTCGCCGGTTCATGAAAAAGCCGGCAACCGGAAAAGAGATTATTTCTCTGCCTTCACTGCTCGAGGACACACGGCAGTTTGCAGAGGTCGATATGCGCAATAACGATGGCGGCATTGAGGTCGCGGTTCCAGAGGAGTTACCGGATGTTGTTGCTGACCCGATCCAGGTGCAGCAGGTTGCCCTGAACCTCATTCGCAACGCGCTTGAGGCGACGCGCAGTTCCGGAGCGTCCACGCCAGTGGAGGTGAGCGCCAGTGTCGCCGGGCCACATTGCGTTCGGGTACAGGTACGGGATCATGGTATTGGCCTGCCCGAGGATGCCGAGGAAAAACTGTTCCTTCCCTTCTACACTACCAAGGATGAAGGTATGGGCATCGGGCTCGCCACTTGCAGGTCCCTGATTCAGGCCCAGGGAGGCGATATCGGCTTTGAGCGCCCGGAAGGTGGTGGCGCCTGCTTCTTCTTTACTTTGCCTGTTGCCGGCGCCGAGGGCTCGCCCTGCCGCCCGGAGGATCCGGTGAGCGCCCGGGAGGACTGACCTCAACCCTCCCGGAAGGCGCTACAACCAGTCAATGCGCCCACTCAGGTGGGGTGCGTCGCCTTTGTTATTCAGCAACTGATAATCCATGCCTGAGTGATCCGTTTGCCAGTCAAGTTGTGCTGTTCCCGGCAGGAACAGCGGTTTTTTGAACTGGCATGTGACCCTAAGGGGGCCGGATTTCCACCCTTTCTGCTGTTCCAATACCGCAAGCACATGAGCCTTGCTCCACATACCGTGAGCTATGGCTCTGGGAAAGCCGAAAACTTTGGCGCTGAGGGCATGCATGTGAATCGGGTTGCTGTCGCCCGATACTCTGGCGTACTGGCGCCCGATGGATTCGTGGACCTCAATGCTGAGAGTGTTGGGGTAGTGTTCAAGCTTGGGCGGTGCTGCTTTCCTGCGTGGGGGCTCCTGATCGTTCGTTTGGCGAAACAGAGTGACACTCGACTCCTCCCACACAAGCTTTCCGGCTGAATAGGCTTCGGTAATCAGGTCAAACTCTATTCCCCGCCTGGTGCGCGCTTGCTGCCCGAGCCGGACATGCAGGTCAAGGTTTTCTCCCGTTCCGATTTCCCGGTACTGCGTAATGGTGTTGCCAAGATGGACAAGGCCCAAAAGGGGTAACGGAAATGTGTTTTCAGTCAGAAGCTTCAGGTGCAGCGGAAAGGCCATGACATGTGGCCAGGTGACTGGGATTCGGGAGTGGGGTTGGTAGCCGCAGATGGTTTCGTACCGGTGTAGCCTGCTGTTGGAGGAATTGATCCCCATGAGCCTGGCAGACAGTTTCGGGATGGTAATGTCGCCGGAGGTTTTGCCGGATTTGCGAAGTAACGCCTTTGCATACAGCGGTAGCAGTGCTGGTGGGGCGTTATGATAGGTAGCGGTTTCTGGCATTTCAGTAGTCTCCCTGACTCAGAGTTTTCCCGTGTCATTGGCTGCAAACCAATGACTTAAGTACCGGTTATTTTTAATTCTGGTTCAACTGTTCGTCTGTGGCCTGATATGCTCTGATTTAAGACCATGGTCTAATAAGTGTAGTCTTACAGGCTTCAAGTCTGGCAAACCCGGCCAGATCAGGCATTGACCTGGCGCGCCCCGGCCATTGTCCGGCGGGTCAAAGTGACATTAAACAAATAAAAAAAGCGGGATCTTATGCAGGAACTTCGTGATGCGGGAGTGATGTTGCGCCTGATCTACGAGGCGATGAAAAAGAAAGGCATCGATACGAATGCTATTTTCAGTCGTCTGGGCGTTGACGAAAATTACGTCTACACCGAGCATTTGCGTACGCCTCACAGCGCCCAGCTCTACTTCTGGCAAGCAGTTGAGGAGGTCTCCGGAGATCCGGACGTGGGCCTCCACCTTGGTCAGCTGCTTCCAGCCTACAAGGGGCAGGTACTTGAATACCTGTTCCTCAGTAGTCCGACCTTTGGTGAAGGGTTACGTCGCGCTCAGAACTACCAGCGTTTGTTAAGTGATGCGGCCAATACCGATTTTTTCATCGAGGGTGAGGACGCGTGCATGGTCCTGGATGCCGCCTCTGACGAAGTAAGGCGTTTGAGGCACTTTAACGAGTGTTTCGTATTGGGCCTGATCACATTCTTTCGCTCCATAACGGACAACAGCTTTCATCCCTCTCGCATCGAATTTGAACACTCCCGGGACCCGCAGAGCCAGGGTCATGTTTCCGAGGTGCTCGGCTGCGACGTTACCTTTGGTGCAGACGGAAACCGGCTGTATTTTCCGGCGAAACTGCTGGCTCACGCATCGCCTCATGCCGAGCCCGAGCTGCTCGACCTCCATGAGCGTTTTGCCAGCGAACAGGTGGCGCGCCTTGAAAAGAAAGATATCGTTGGTCAGGTAGAGCGGATTGTGGCCGAGCTACTCGACAGCGGTGAGGTCACCCTGGACGCCGTAGCGGAACGCCTTTGCATTAAGCCCAGAACCCTACGTACGCGGCTGACTGAAGCTGAAACAAGCTTTAACCAGGTGCTGGCGGATTTTCGTTACCGTCTTGCCCGGCAGTTACTGGCCACCACAGATGAATCGATCGACGAAATCGTTTACCTGACCGGCTTCTCAGAGCCAAGCACCTTCTATCGCGCCTTTAAGCGGTGGTCCTGCATGACGCCGATTGAGTATCGCAAGACCGCCCAAGGCAAGGATGCCATGGTTGATGCCATGTGAAATGCTTGTTTCTCAATTTTTTTTCGGAAAAATTGTTGACATAACGGGGTGCCTCTTTATAATGCGCCCTCGTTGTCACAGAGCAGTCAGACCCCTGATTGTGCTGCCCGCCAAGGGCAAGACGTGATAGCCAACGCGGAGCGGTAGTTCAGCTGGTTAGAATACCGGCCTGTCACGCCGGGGGTCGCGGGTTCGAGTCCCGTCCGCTCCGCCATTTTTTCTCCCCTCTTGTTTTAACTTTTAACTCTCTTCTCTGTTTCTTGTCATAGCACTGTCATAGTCTCCCGATAGTCTTTTCCTGTATTCAAAGTGCAGGGTCGAATTATGTTGGACTACGAAGACGAATTGATTGAAAGCCAGTTTGAAGAGTTTGATGATGATGAAGGCTACGATGACGCAACGGAAATCTAGCGTTCTGCCTTTAACCGGTTCCGGTGTTCACCGGGGCTGATATCAAACCAGCGCCGATAAGCCTTGTGGAAAGCCGCCGGATTGGCGAAGCCCAGTAGCCAGGCGATTTCCGTAAGTGATGTCTCGGTCTCCCGTATATAATCCTTTGCCAGCTGTTTTCGCGTCTCGTCCAGCAGTTGACGAAACCCCGTACCTTCCGCTGTTAACTTTCTTTGCAGTGTCCATGGTGTGATGCCCAGTTTACCGGCAATGGTTTCCAGGTTTGGGCTTTCACCCCGAAACAGCGGTGTCAGCAAGTGTTTTACCCGGTCTCCTGTGGTCCAGCCTCTCTGGATCTGTCCCAATTCCAGCTCACATAGCTCCACCAGTTTCTCATGCATGGCTGGCTGCGCCTGAAGAGTCGGCTGAACCCAGGTTTCCGGTTTGAGAATGATGCCGTTTTCCTTGGCGGAAAAATGCACGGGGCACCGAAACCAGCTTTCGAACAGCTCGTCCTGCCCGGTGGATGGGTATTCAATTGTGACCCGTTCCAGTACCTCGTACTGACCTGTGATGTTGCGGACGAATTGGGTCCAGCCGGAGAGAACCGAATCCACGACGAAAAAATTGAACGCGTTGTAGGGTCGAATGGAGTAGAACAGGGCCTTCCGGTCGGACGGACTTATGGTTGGTGTGCCCCGGCTGTTTTGACTGGTGAGAAGGGAGTAGTGGATCAGAGTGGCCAGGGCTTCGCCTGTCGTGGCTGCTGATTGACCAGCCAGCCCTGCTATGCCGGCATCAATCGGGCGTGTGAGCGCCCCCATTCGCAGGCCTAGAGCACGGTTTCCCGTTTGTCTGATGGCCGCGTGCCCCAAACGCATAAAGCGCGGAATGCTGATCCTTGCAGCGGATGAATTCAGGGTTTTTGTTTCCAGCCGGAAATTCGATGTCAGCTCCTGGATGTCGGCACCTTCTGCAGCGGCGGCTCGTAGCAATACCGACGCGTAAAAGACACTGATGGTTCCAAGAGCGTTGCGTGGGTGCTGGGTGCTTCCCGGGTGCCTGTTCATCAAGATCCTGTGTAGGGAATGTAGTCTGAAGACAATAAAATGTTATTCCCGGATATTGTTGATGGCAAGTCAGCGGGGTAGTTTAGGGGCATAAATCAAGAATGAGGAGACCCACCATGACTGCATCCGCCACTCCCGGCGTCGCCAAGTACCCGAATCTGCTCGAGCCTCTGGACCTTGGTTTTACCAAGCTGCGCAACCGAACCCTGATGGGCTCCATGCACACAGGCCTGGAAGAAGCCAAGAATGGATTTGAGCGCCTCGCCGCCTTTTATGCTGAGCGTGCGCGTGGCGGTGCGGGCTTGATCGTGACCGGCGGTATTGCGCCGAATGTTGAGGGTGGTGTGTTTCAACATGCGGCCAAAATGACCAACGAAGATGAGGTTGAGAAGCACAAGGTCATTACTCGCGCGGTCCACGAGGCTGATGGCAAGATCTGCATGCAGATTCTCCACGCCGGTCGGTATGCCTATTCCCCGGAACTGGTGGCACCGTCCGCTATCCAGGCGCCAATCAATCCGTTCACGCCAAAAGAGCTGGATGAAGCGGGTATTGAAAAGCAGATCCAAGACTATGCGGAGTGTGCCGCATTGGCCCAGAGTGCCGGCTATGATGGCGTGGAAGTCATGGGTTCAGAAGGTTATTTCATTAACCAGTTTATCGTGTCCCACACTAACCACCGCACCGACGGTTGGGGTGGTAGCTACGAAAACCGAATCCGGTTGCCGATTGAAATTGTGCGACGTGTCCGGGAGCGTGTTGGTGAGAACTTCATTCTTGTCTACCGTCTGTCGATGCTGGACCTGATTGAAGACGGCAGTACCTGGGAGGAAGTGGTTCACCTGGCGAAGGCAATCGAAAAAGCCGGAGCGACCATTATCAATACAGGTATCGGCTGGCACGAAGCTCGTGTGCCTACGATTGCGACATCGGTTCCCCGCGGAGCTTTCACCAAGGTAACGGCCCGTCTCAAAGGTGAAGTGAGTATTCCTCTGGTCACCACGAACCGCATTAATATGCCCGATGTGGCCGAAAAAATCCTGGCCGAGGGTGATGCCGATATGGTGTCCATGGCTCGTCCGTTCCTGGCCGATGCGGATCTCGTGCTGAAAGCCTATGAAGATCGTTCAGATGAAATTAATACTTGTATCGGCTGCAATCAGGCCTGCCTGGACCACACCTTCAGCGGTAAGCTCACCTCTTGTCTTGTCAACCCCAGGGCCTGTCATGAGACTGAGTTGTCGTATGTAAAGACGGCTTCGCCCAAGTCCATCGCGGTTGTAGGCGCTGGGCCTGCGGGACTTGCCTTTGCCTCTGTAGCGGCTGAGCGTGGCCACAAGGTGACCCTGTTTGATGCGGGCAGTGAGATTGGTGGTCAGTTCAATGTCGCCAAACGAATCCCCGGTAAGGAAGAGTTTTACGAAACCTTGCGGTATTTTCGTGTGATGCTGGACAAGTATGGTGTGGATATCAGCCTGAATGCCCGGGTGAATGTTGAGGATCTCAAAGCTGGCGGGTTTGACGAGGTGGTTCTGGCTACAGGTGTTGAACCTCGCACGCCAGATATTGAAGGCATTGATCACCCGAAGGTCATTGGTTATCTGGACGCCTTGCTTGAGCGAAAGCCGGTCGGCCAAAAAGTGGCGGTGATCGGTGCGGGTGGTATCGGTTTCGATGTGTCTGAGTTCATCGTCCACAAAGGGACGTCGGCGGCATTGGATGCCGGTCACTTCATGCGGGAATGGGGTGTGGATTTGAGTGTTGAGCACCGTGGCGGAATTCAGGGGGTTGAGCCGCAGGTGCCGGAGCCTGCGCGTGAAGTTTATCTGCTTCAGCGCAAAGCCTCCAAAGTTGGCAAGAACCTTGGCAAGACCACCGGCTGGATTCACCGGACGTCCCTGAAGAACCGCCAGGTGCAGATGGTGCCGGGTGTCAGCTACCGCAAGATTGATGATGAGGGCTTACATATAACCGTAACGCCCAAGGGTGCTGAACAAGGTGAGGACCGCCTTCTTCCGGTGGATACCATCATTGTCTGTGCCGGTCAGGAGCCAATGCGTGAGCTTCAGGGTGGGCTGGAGGCAGCTGGAGTGTCGGTGCACCTGATTGGTGGAGCGGATGTCGCAGCAGAGCTGGACGCAAAGCGTGCTATCGATCAGGGGAGCCGGCTGGCTGCGGAGCTCTGAGCGCAAAGCGGGCCACCAGCCTGGTCACAAAACGTTGCAGTTTTTAGCTGTGCACCTGAGATTGTCTGGCTAGACTATTATCCGTAAGTCTGTCAGTTTGCACTGCCGCCCTGCGAGCATGGCCGGAAGGGCGGTAGTGCGGGCACTGAAAACCGATGGAACATCGTGGAGGTGTTTGTCGTCTGGGTGTCGAATTGTTGAATCTTGGGGAGTCACAAATGGTATCTGCCGACCAGGCGACTGATGGTTATGCGGCGGTGTTTTTCATGGAAGAAGGCCAGGTGGCGCGTCAGATGCGTGCCAGCGAGTTTGGTGCTTTCCTGGACGGATACGTGGGCTTGTCGGACCTCGCCGAAACCGATGTCAAGGCCGTGCTGGTCGAGTTGAGCAGTGATCTTCTCGTGCGTTCTCTGGTATTTTTCAGGATCTGGTTCGACGAAGAGGGGCGTGCGGATTCCAACTGGAATATCCCCATTGAAGAGCTGGCAAAGCATGGGGCGAAAGGTCCGGATATGGGCGGCGGTCCGATCCGGCTTGTGTGCCGAAGTCAATGTCCAGAGTCCCGTTTCACTGAAGACCTTTGGGACCCGGACATGACGCCGGGCAAAAATCACTTTCAGGCCATTCGAAAAGCCGTCGACGCCAACAGCCTCAAGTTTCGCAAAATCGAGCCAGCCCAAGAAGAAGATATCCCTGTACTGAGCGCCGATGCAGGCGGAGAGTCGGAACAGGAAGACACATCTAATGCCGCTGATCGTTCCCGCCTTGCTCAGCTGATTCGCGAGCAGAGACTTCGGATTAAAACCCTTCAGAGTGTGCACAGGGATTCGCTTTCCGATATCCAGCGTGAGCATCGCCTGGAAATGCAGGGGGTGCGTGGTGAGCTGTCCGATATCGAGCAGAAATACGAACGTCAGCGGCTGAGTAATGAGCAGCTGAAGAAGCGCCTGGCCGAACGAAATGAGCAATACCTCACCATGCAGGAGCAAATAGCCTCCCGAGGTGAGGAAAAGCAGCGCGACGATGCCAATGCTGGCGCGGAACTGGTTCTACTCCGGGAGCAGCTGGAGCGAAAGCAGCGAGAGCTTGAGCTTCGCGACGAAAAGATTGTGGCGCTGGAGCAGGAGAACCACGATCTCCTCAACCGGGAGCCCCCGGAAAACTCAATTATGGAACATCTGAAAAAGCAGAGTGTTTTTTTGGTTGCCTACCACCCGGGAGTCGGCCACATAACACTTCCCTTCGATGCGATTGAAACCTACTTTCTTAACCCGGTCTCCTTCGCGGCGGAGCGTTGCGGTATGAATGAGCCTGCCTACCGTGAATGGCTGGAGCATTATGAAAACCCGGTGTGTAAACATGTGGGAGAGGGTGGTGAGAGTTGCGGTGAGCCGATCATGAGGGTAAGCCAGCCCAGTGAGTTTCGGCCAGGCGTTGATGATCGATGTGAGCAGCATCAGGCCTGAATGCCCGATCTTTTTTCAGTATCCGGATGACTTTCGTTAAACTGTAACGCGAAATTCTCACATGGGCACCGGATTCATCCGGTCCTACCGCATTCCGACACCACAGGAAGCCTCATGGATCAGTTCAGGAACATCGGTGTTATTGGCCGGATGGGCAGTGTAAAAGTGGTTGAATCGCTGCGCCAGCTCAAACAATACCTGATTGCCAACAACTATCACGTCATTCTCGAGGAAGACACGGCCGGAATGTTGCCCGGTCATGGCCTTCAGGTTGCCAGCAAAAAGCTGCTGGGCGAGATCTGCGACCTCGTCATTGTTGTAGGTGGTGACGGTAGTCTTCTGGGCGCGGCCCGAGAACTCGCCAAATCAAAGATCCCCTTGCTAGGGGTTAACCGTGGCCGTTTGGGGTTCCTCACGGATATCTCTCCTTCGGATCTTGAAGAACGGCTTGGCAAAGTTCTGGGGGGGGAGTACATCGAGGAGACCCGTTTTCTGCTGGATGGCAATGTCGAGCGCAATGGTCAGCCGCTGGGGTTCGGCACGGCACTGAATGATGTGGTGTTGCACCCCGGTAAATCGACACGGATGATCGGCTTCGACCTGTTTATCGACGGGCACTTTGTCTACAGTCAGCGCTCCG
This sequence comes from Marinobacter salinus, assembly GCF_001854125.1. Classification (NCBI taxonomy): domain Bacteria; kingdom Pseudomonadati; phylum Pseudomonadota; class Gammaproteobacteria; order Pseudomonadales; family Marinobacteraceae; genus Marinobacter; species Marinobacter salinus. The sequence continues at coordinate 1,954,096 of NZ_CP017715.1, read as the reverse complement.
ACGGCCTGATTGTCGCGACTCCGACCGGCTCTACGGCTTACTCGCTTTCTGCCGGCGGGCCGATCATGCATCCGAAACTGGATGCCATTGTTCTGGTTCCCATGTTCCCCCACACTTTGAGTAGCCGGCCCATCGTTGTCGATGGCAAGAGCGAGATCAAACTGGTGATCGGGGAAACCAATGAAACCTATCCCCAGATCAGCTTTGACGGCCAGATGAATATTGCCTGTGCACCGGGGGATATCATTCGTATTACCAAGAAGCCATTCAAGATCCGCCTGATTCATCCGACGGATCATAATTTTTACGCTACCTGCCGTGACAAGCTTGGCTGGGCAAGTGAGATATCGGCGAGTTGATCATGGCAGTTAATCAGAAAACCGTGAGCCGCGGCTACGACATCATTGGTGATATTCATGGCTGCTCCAACACGCTGGTCCGCCTGTTAGAGCAGATGGGTTATCGCAAGGTAAACGGTGTCTATCAGCACGCCAGGCGGCAGGCCGTCTTCATTGGCGACATCATTGACCGGGGACCAAGGATTCGCGAATCCCTGCACCTTGTCCGGGATATGGTGGAGCATGGCGCGGCGCGCATTGTCATGGGTAACCATGAATATAATGCCTTGGGCTACTGTACCCGTGCGAGACCGGGTAGTGGCAAGAAATGGCTGCGTGAGCATAACTCAAGACACGATCGACTGATCCGGGAAACCCTGGATCAGTTTGAAGCCTATCCCCATGAGTGGAATGAATTCCTGGAGTGGTTCTATACGATCCCGCTTTTCATTGAAGATGAGCATTTCCGGGTTGTTCATGCCTGCTGGGACGGCGACCTTATCGAGAAATTCAAGCGAGTGCAGGGCGGCGCCTGTATCGATGAGAATTTTCTGCATGCATCCGCCGCGATCGAGTCGTTTGCCGGGCAGGTCATGGATACTCTTCTGCGGGGCACCGATTTGCGGTTGCCCGAGGGGATGTCGATTACCGGTCGCGATGGGTATGTCCGGGAATTCTTCCGTACCAAATTCTGGGCGGACGATCCCCATACTTATGCGGATGTGGTCTTTCAGCCGGATCCGTTGCCACCTGAGGTGGCATCCAAGGTGCTAACAGGCGAGGAGCGCAAACAGCTTATCAGCTATCCGCTGGATGCGCCCCCGGTGTTCGTTGGTCACTACTGGATGGAAGGTGAGCCAGCGCCGCTAAAGCAGAATGTTGCCTGCATTGATTACAGTGCAGTGAAATACGGCAGACTGGTGGCGTATCGAATGGATGGCGAGAGGGTGCTTTCCCCGGACAAGTTTGTCTGGGTGGATGTGGAGCGTCCCGAGCAGTCGGGATACCCCGGCATGGAAGACAGCGTCGCCCGTTAAGTTGGCGGGCACTGAACACCCTGAAAGGCGAGGTTATTTGTGTACCGCGTGAAGCAATTCGATACCACGGTGGACCTGGCAGGATTCAGCCGTTGGCTCAATGGGCAGGGGGTGGCGCACCGAATATCGGAAGAGGGCGGGCGCCAGGTCCTTTGGCTGGAGAACCCGGAGCATGCGGAGCCGGTCCTTGCAGCCCTCGACCGTTTTCTTGCGGAACCTGAGTTGAGGGATGCTGTGGAACGACAGAATCGTTCGGCCGTATTTGTCGGTGGGCGGTGGCAGCCGTCGCCGCGCCATGCCCCATTGGTATTGGGGCTGATTATTTTCGCCGTGATTATGGTCTGGGTGACCTCCATGGGCAGAAATGAAGTCGCGGCTGCCTTGATGGTGATTGACCCGAGGAATTTCGACTGGACGACGATGTCCGGCCGGATAGAGGGGTTTTCCACGACGATGTCCAATGGCCAGATCTGGCGCCTGATAACGCCGGATTTCCTTCACTTCAGCTGGTCACACATCATTTTTAATTCGGTGATGTTGTGGTTCCTTGGCAGTCAGGTTGAATGGTTTGACGGTCGCGTACGCCTGATAACCCTGTTTCTGATAACCAGTATTTTGTCCAATGGACTTCAGTATGCGGTATCCGGCCCCCTCTTTGGGGGGCTTTCCGGCGTGGTTTACGGGATCTTGGGGTACTGCTGGCTCAGTCAGCGAAGAAATCCAAGGTTTCAGTTTCCGCCGGCGCTGGTTACGTTCGCGGTAATCTGGATGGTGGTCGGGTTCACTGCCCTGCCAGAGATGCTCGGAATGGGGCGAATGGCAAATGAGGCTCACCTCGGCGGGTTTGTCGCGGGGGTGGCCCTTGCAGTGATATTGCCCGTAAGAAAGAGGTGATGGGGTAAAAAAGCCCCGCCAGAGGCGGGGCATAAAAAGAGCTTTTAGCTCCTGATGAGAGAGACCAAATGATACGACCTTCGTCATTTGGTGGGGTAATGATAATCATTATCGTTTGAGTCTGTCAAACGATTTACTGAACTTTTTATCGCTTAGCGGGAGAGCGGAATGACTTACGACGAATTGATTGAACGGCTGGACCCGACCGTTTACAGAAGCCTGCGCCAGTCTATTGAACTGGGTAAGTGGCCGGATGGTCGAAAGCTCACGCCGGAGCAGCGGGAAATCAGCCTTCAAGCGGTGATCTATTATGAAACGCTGCACAATGTCCCTGAAGAACAGAGGACAGGGTATATCGACCGTGGCAGCAAGGCTGGTACCGCCTGTGACCCTTCAGTGCAACGTGCCAGCCGAGGCAGCAACGGTGATGTCAATCCGGACCAGTTTGTTGAGGTCAAGTCTTGAGCGAACCCATTGATGTAACTGGTCGGCTCCGGAAGATGCCCGCCGAGGCTGGAGACCCGGTGGTCTATAACATTGCCGTTGGCGACACCCGCATTCCGCTGAACGGCGTGTTGGGAAAGCAAGTGCGCATCGACTTCGACGGCGTGATTCGCTGTATCCACTGTGACCGCACGACCAAAAAGAGTTTCAATCAGGGCTATTGCTACCCGTGTTTCCGGAAGCTGGCGGCCTGTGACAGCTGCATCATGAGCCCCGAGAAATGTCACTACCATCTGGGGACATGCCGCGAACCGGAATGGGGAGAGACCCATTGCATGGTGGAGCATGTAGTGTATCTGGCCAACTCATCCGGTTTGAAAGTGGGGATTACCCGTGGCTCACAGATTCCGACCCGCTGGATTGATCAGGGGGCGGTTGATGCCATTCCGATGCTTAGGGTCGCAACCCGCTACCTGTCGGGGCTGGTGGAGGTGGCCTGCAAGCGCCACGTAGCAGACCGAACGAATTGGCGTGCCATGCTTAAGGGTGATGTCCCTGAGTTGGATCTGGTTGAAGAGCGGGCACGAATTCTGGGTTTGATTGCCGACGATCTGGCGATCCTGCGGGAAACCCATGGAGAGGGCTCTATTGCCGAAGTCGACGAGGGCGGACTTGGCCTCAGTTATCCGGTGCATGTCTGGCCTGAGAAGATCAAAACCCATAATCTGGATAAAAGCCCGGAAGTCGAGGGTGTGCTTGAGGGCATCAAGGGTCAGTACCTCATTCTTGACACCGGCGTCATTAATATCCGGAAGTTTACCGGATACGAAGTACGATTCCGGGTGGCGGGCGACTGACTCGCCCGGCACCTGGTCGACCTGACAATGCCCGCGCGCCCATATTTCCGGCATGCGGAGCCAGATATACCTGGAGATATCCAATGCGTACCAGCCAGCCACAGACAATTTACCTGAGCGAATACCGTGTTCCTGCGTACCTGGTAGATACTGTTGATCTGCGTTTTGAACTGTTTGAAAACGGGGCCCGTGTTCACAGCACCCTTGAGGTGCGCCGCAACCCGGAATCTGATGCCGGTGAAGTTCCACTTGAGCTAGATGGAGACAGTCTGATTCTGGAGTCCGTGGCCTTGAACGGAGCACCTCTGGGCGACGCCGATTTTGAAAACCGCGGTGACAAACTGATTATTGGCCCCGTGCCCGCGAAGTTTGAGCTGTCGGTGGTGACGTGGATCGAACCCCAGAACAATACCCGGCTGGAGGGGCTTTACAAGTCATCCGGCATGTTCTGCTCGCAATGTGAGGCCGAAGGGTTCCGGTGTATTACGTTCTTCCCCGATCGTCCGGACGTGATGTCCCGTTTCCGCACACGTATTGAAGCGGACAAAGGGGCCTATCCTATTCTCCTGTCCAACGGTAACGATGTCGATCGGGGAGACCTGGATGACGGGCGTCATTATGTGATCTGGGAAGATCCATTCCCCAAGCCCTGTTATCTGTTCGCTCTGGTTGCGGGTGACCTCGTTGAGAAGCGGGACACCTTCAAGACGGGTTCTGGTCGTGATATTGACCTGAGAATGTATGTGGAGCCCCGCAATGCTGAAAAATGTGACCACGCGATGGACTCACTCAAGCGGTCCATGCGTTGGGATGAAGAGGTTTACGGGCGCGAGTACGATCTCGATATTTTCATGATCGTTGCAGTCGATGACTTCAACATGGGTGCCATGGAGAACAAGGGGTTGAACATCTTCAACTCGTCCTGTGTGTTAGCGAGTCAGGAAACCGCGACAGACCTGGCATTCCAGCGGATTGAGGCCATCGTTGCCCATGAGTATTTCCATAATTGGTCCGGAAACCGCGTAACCTGTCGTGACTGGTTTCAGCTCAGCCTGAAAGAAGGCTTCACTGTTTTCCGGGACTCACAGTTTTCTGCAGACATGGGGTCTCCGACCGTCAAGCGTATTGAAGATGTCACGCTGTTGCGCACGGCCCAGTTTGCAGAGGACGGCGGCCCGATGGCGCATCCTGTTCGCCCGGCTTCCTACATGGAAATCTCCAATTTCTACACACTGACCATTTATGAAAAGGGTGCGGAAGTTGTTCGCATGATATATACCCTGCTCGGCCCGGATATGTTCCGGAAAGGCAGCGATTTGTATTTTGAACGCCATGATGGTCAGGCGGTCACCACTGACGATTTTGTGAAGGCCATGGAGGACGCTTCCGGCCGCGATCTGTCTCAGTTCCGTTTATGGTATGAGCAGGCAGGCACGCCGGTATTGAGCGTTTCTGATGAGTATGATTCGGAGCGCGGCATTTATCGGCTGACGGTGGAGCAGAGCGTTCCCGACACTCCGGGCCAAAAGGCCAAGAAGCCGCAGCATATTCCTTTCGCACTTGGCCTGTTGGGCGCGCGGGGCGAGTCCCTGCCTCTGCGACTGGAACCAGAGTCTCAGGATGCGCCCACCGAACGGGTTCTTGAACTGACTGATACCTGTCATACCTTCGAATTCCACGGTATCAATGAGCGCCCCGTGCCATCCTTGCTGAGAGATTTTTCAGCGCCGGTCCGGGTCCGCTATTCCTGGACCCGGGAGCAGATGCTGTTCCTGATGAGCCATGATCCTGATGGTTTTAACCGCTGGGACGCGGGCCAGCGTCTGGCTGTGGACGTGATCCAGTCATTGGTAGGAGCTCCGAAAGATGCCCCCGTCGATGCCCGGCTTGTGGCCGCTTACCGCCAGCTCATTTCGGATTCGTCCCTGGATCAGGCGCTGGTGGCCAAAATGCTCCAGCTACCCTCTGAGGCGTACCTGATTGAGCTGGCTGAGAGTGCGGACGTTCCGGCCATTCATAAGGCTCGCGAACGGGTACTGAAACACTTGGCGATTGCCCTGCGGAGCGAACTTGTAGCCTGCTATCGCCGGAATCTCGAAGAGGGCGCGTACCAGGTGACTCCAGATCAGATTGCCCGCAGGAGCCTGCGCAATACGGCTTTGGCGTGGCTGTTGCAGATCAATGACGAAGAGGGCCGGGAACTGGCACTTCGCCAGTTTAAAGAGTCGGATAATATGACTGATCGTATCAGTGCTCTAAGGGCTCTGGTGAACTCAGACTACGAAGCTGATCGAAGCGAGGTACTGACTGATTTCTATGCCCGGTTCCAGGATGATCCGCAGGTGGTGGAGCAGTGGTTCTCGGTTCAGGCTTCCAGCGACCGTGCTGGGCAGTTGCCGGAGATCCATGCGTTGCTCGAGCATAAAGCCTTCGACTGGAAGAACCCGAACAAAGTTCGTTCAGTTGTCGGAGCGTTTGCCGGCCAGAACCTGGCCGCCTTCCATAATCCGGATGGTTCGGGCTATGACTTTCTTGCAGACCAGGTTTGCCGGCTTGATGACAGCAATCCCCAGATTGCGGCGCGCCTGGTTACACCGCTCACCCGGTGGCGGAAGTTTGCCCCCTCGTATAGCAACCGGATGAAAGCCGCTATTGAACGCATTCGTGACAAACCGGATCTCTCTCGGGATGTATACGAGGTAGTCCACAAGAGTCTCGCGGACTGATCATGCCCCTGGCAGTCCGGCTGTGATTTTAAACCCGTCGTCACAGCCGGATACAAAATCGCACTTTCGGTCGATAGACAATGTCGTCCGATCGGCTAATCTGGTTGAAAGTCTGAGCCCCGGCCAGACAACAATAAAAGGCCCCTCCAGAGGCTTCCAGACGGATTTAAGGTTACATAATGAGATATAACAAAAACGTGATTCTCGGCGGCCTGCTGGCCTTTTCTGTCGCTGCCGTGCCCGCGTACGCGGCGGTATCCGGCAGTGAAGCGGCACGCCTCGGTAAGGATTTGACACCTTTTGGCTCCCCGAAAGCAGGTAACAATGCCGGTACCATTCCTGCGTGGGACGGAGGGCTGACCAAACCGCCAACGGGCTATGAGGGCAGTGGCCAGCATCACCCGAACCCGTTTCCGAATGACGAGGTGCTGTTCACCATCAATGCCTCCAACATGGACCAGTACAGCGACCATCTGGCCGATGGTGTCAAGGCCATGCTGGAGACTTATCCCACCACTTTCAGAATACCCGTGTATCAATCCCGCAGAACTCATGCCATTCCGGACTGGGTGGCGGAAAACACCAAAGATAATGCCACCAGTGGGCAGGTAGTGGGGGAGAGTGCGGGTATCAAGGGAGCCTTTGGAGGCTACCCCTTCCCCACTTTGTCCGGCAATGACGAGCAGAAAGCCTGGCAGGTGATCTGGAATCACCTGACTCGCTGGAGAGGCGTTTCTTTGACCCGTCGGGCAAGTGAGGTTGCGGTTCAGACCAATGGCGACTATTCCCTGGTAACTTCCCAGCAGGAAGCCTTCTTCAATTACTATGACCCTGAAGGCAGTGAAGACAGTCTGGATAACATTATCTTTTACTATCTGTCGTTCACTCAGTCACCGCCACGGCTTGCGGGTGGTGCGGTCCTGATTCATGAAACCATGAACCAGATTATCAACCCGCGTAATGGCTGGGGTTACAATGCCGGTCAAAGACGGGTTCGTAGGGCACCGAATCTGGGTTATGATTCCCCGATTGCAGCAGCGGATAATCTGCGCACGGCCGACGACACCGATATTTTTAATGGTGCTATGGATCGTTACAACTGGACCTATGAAGGTAAGCGCGAGATCTACATCCCATACAACAACTATGAGATTGGTCAGAAAGGCCTGCCGTATTCCGAAATTCTCGGTATGTCTCACTTGAATCCGGACCTTATGCGCTGGGAGCTGCATCGGGTTCACGTGGTGACAGCTACCCTGAAAGAAGGGGAGCGTCATATCTACGCCAAGCGTCGTTTCTATGTTGATGAGGATAGCTGGAATACCGCACTGCTGGATCAGTACGATGGCCGCGGCGATTTGTGGCGGGTCAGTATGGGTGTTTTGAAGAACTACTACGAGCTGCCGGGTGTCTGGACGGTTCTGGAGGCTTTTCATGACCTTCAGGCTCGTCGGTACCACGTTCAGGGTCTGGATACCGAAGAGCCGAATACCCGGGTATTCACCAACGATGTTCCGAACAAGCGGTATTTTTCGCCGGCTTCCCTTCGTCGTCGGAGTGTCCGCTAAGGTGCTTTGATTAGTGGGACTTTGCTGCGCCGAATGGAGTTGGCAACAGACATACCGGCAACCGAAAGGTTGCCGGTATCTTTACAGTTAGAGCCGGACTGACCGGTCAGAGACACACAGTAAAAACAACCTATAGGCAATCCGAATGGCTACAAGCTTGATGTGCAAAACCCTTGGTGCAGCGTGCCTGGGGCTTTCCATGGCCTGTGCGTCCCCAGTTGCATTTGCGATCGCGGACGTTATTGATACACCGGCGCGTCCCACTCAACTGGCACCGGAAAATCTTCTGAACGATGTCACCGTTGCTGGTGATCGCATCGTGGCAGTGGGTGAGCGAGGACACATCATTTATTCCGATGATGAGGGCCAAAGCTGGGCGCAAGCTGACGTTCCGGTTTCGGTCACCCTCACCGGTCTGGATTTCGGCAGTGAGACCGATGGTTGGGCGATTGGCCACAGTGGTGTGGTATTGCATTCGAGTGACGCAGGCGAGACCTGGGAACTGCAACTGACCGGTATCCGGGCGGCTGAGCTTGCCATTGAAAGCCAGGAAGAAGCGATCGCAGAGATGGAGGCGCGTGTTGAGGTGGCTCCGGAAGAGCAAAAGGGTGATCTTGAATGGGCACTTGATGATCTCTTGTTCACCCTCGAGAACATGCAGGCCGATCTTGATATTGGCCCGGTGAACCCGTTTCTGGATGTCTGGTTTGCGGACGACCAACGTGGTTTTGTTGTTGGCGCCTACGGCATGTTTTTTCAAACGACAGATGGAGGCGAAACCTGGCAGGACTGGTCTCCGAAGCTCGATAACTCCCAGAATTTTCACCTGAACGCGATCACCCGTATAGCTGGGGGTGCCATGGTAATTGTTGGTGAGGCAGGTCAGATTCATGTCTCGGTTGACGCAGGAGAGACATGGGAGCGTCGGGAAAGCCCCTACCCGGGTTCTTTGTTTGGTGTTACGGGCACGGGCGGGGTTAATGAAGTCCTCGCATTCGGTCTCCGTGGAACGTTGATGCACTCAACGGATCTCGGGAAGTCCTGGAAGATGGTGAATACAGGGTCCAGTGCGACACTCAATGACGGTGTGGTCGAGGCTTCCCGGGTCATCCTGGTTGGCAACGGCGGGGCTGTGCTTACCAGCGGCAATGGCGGCGATACCTTCCGCGAGTATCTGCGGAACGACCGCCAGGGTGTGATGAGTGTGGTTCCTGTTTCAGGCACCAATCTGCTGCTGGTTGGCGAGGGCGGTGTGAAATTGACCGATGCCCTAGGCAAAAACCTTCAATAACGCCCTGATGTGGCAACAATCGAACAGAAAATAGAGGGGCTTTTGAATGTCCAACCCGAAGCATGATAAGGGCGAACATTACCTGACAACTCCAAAGGCAGAGCCGTTTCTTGAACGGGTCATATTCAATAACCGTGCGGTTATCCTGATTGCCTTTTTGCTGTTGACCGTATTTCTCGGCTATAACGCCGTGAAAATTCAGCCGGACGCCAGTTTCGAGCGCATGATACCGCTTGAACATCCGTATATCGTCAACATGCTGGAGCACCGTGAGGATCTCCAGAACCTTGGCAACTTTGTCCGTATTGCGGTTGAGGTAAAAGAGGGCGACATCTTTGCTGAAGATTACATGGAAACCCTCAAGCAGATTACGGATGAGGTCTTCTATCTGAATGGAGTGGATCGATCCGGTCTGAAATCGCTCTGGACGTCAAATGTACGCTGGGTTGAGGTTACCGAGCAGGGATTTCAGGGTGGTACGGTAATCCCGGACAACTACGATGGTTCCTCCGCCACGAGTCTGGAGCAGTTGCGGCAGAATGCGCTGCGCTCCAACGAAGTCGGCCGCCTGATTGCGGATAACTTCAAGTCGACCATTGTGTATGCGCCGCTTTACGAAATTAATCCTGAGACGGGTCAGCCACTCGACTATGGCGAATTCTCCCGTCAGCTTGAAGAGAAGATTCGACAGAAGTACGAAGCTCAGAATCCGAACATTGAGATTCATATTGTCGGCTTTGCCAAGAAGGTCGGTGACCTGATTGAGGGCATCGGATCCATCGCCTGGTTTGCAGGCATCACGATCCTGCTGACGACCTTGCTCCTCTTCTGGTATTCCCGATCCATAACCGGGACCCTCGTACCGGTGTTCACATCCATCATTGCCGTTTTCTGGCAATTGGGTACATTGCGCCTTCTGGGTTATGGCCTGGATCCATATTCGGTTCTGGTTCCTTTCCTTGTTTTCGCGATTGGCATCAGCCACGGGGTACAGATCGTAAACGCGATGGCGGTCGAGGCAGCGAAAGGCTTCGATGCCGTCACTGCCGCCCGTCTTGCGTTCCGGGCTTTGTACATCCCTGGTATGTTGGCGCTCATATCAGATGCGTTCGGTTTCCTGACTCTGATCTTTATCGAGATTGATGTCATTCGTGATCTGGCGGTAGCGGCCGGTATTGGCGTCGCGTTCGTGATTATTACCAATCTGGTTTTGCACGTACTCATTATGTCGTACGTCGGGATTTCCCAAGGTGGTATTCGTCATGTCCAGAACCACGGCGAGAAGCAGGATCGCAAGTGGCGGATTATGTCCTATTTCTCTCATCCCGGGGTTGCGCCGATTTCACTGCTTATCGCGGTGATTGGCCTGGGCCTGGGGCTTTACTATAAGCAGGACCTGAAGGTTGGTGACCTGGATCGCGGTGCACCGGAGTTACGTGCGGATTCCCGATACAATAAAGACAACGCATTCATCATCGACAACTACTCCACCAGTGCCGATGTGCTTGTGGTGATGGTCAAGACTCCTGTGGAGCAGTGCACCCAGTATGAAGTGCTGCGCGCGATGGATGGCCTGCAATGGGAACTGCAGAATACCCCGGGTGTCCAGTCTTCAGCGTCACTTGCGGATGTGTCGAAGATCGTAACCAAGGCGCTCAACGAAGGTAACTGGAAGTGGTATGAAATTTCACGTAACCAGACCATCATCAATGCCTCTATCCGGAGTGCTCCTTCCGGGCTGATCAATACCGATTGCAGCCTGACGCCGGTGCTTGTGTTCCTGGAGGATCACAAGGCGGAGACTCTACAGACAGTCGTTGAGAGAGTTGAGGAGTTTGCTGCCAATAACAGTAACGAGGAGCATACCTTCCTGCTGGGGGCGGGTAACGCCGGTGTCGAATCGGCTACCAATGAGGTCATCTCCAGCGCCAAAAACATGATGCTGATGTTTGTTTACGGTGTGGTGAGTTTGCTTTGTTTGGCTACGTTCCGCTCAATCAGGGCTGTACTCTGTATTGTTGTCCCGCTGGGTCTGACCTCGATTTTGTGTGAGGCAATCATGGCGGTATCCGGTATTGGTATCAAAGTGGCTACACTGCCTGTTATCGCACTCGGTGTGGGCATCGGCGTGGACTATGGTATCTACATCTATTCCAAACTTGAGAAGTACCTGCTGGAAGGCAAGACGCTTCAGGAAGCTTATTTCGAGACATTGCGGTCGACCGGTAAGGCTGTTGTCTTCACGGGCGTCACACTGGGCCTCGGTGTTGTGACCTGGATTTTCTCGCCCATCAAGTTTCAGGCCGATATGGGCTTCCTGCTGTTCTTCATGTTCCTCTGGAACATGGTTGGGGCAATATGGTTGCTGCCCGCCCTGGCGCGCTTCCTGCTGCGTCCTGACCGCATGCTTGCCAAGGCGCGAGCCGCGAAATAAACTTGCCAAGTCGTTCAAAAAAGCCCGCTTTGCGGGCTTTTTTGTTGTTTGGTCAAACGGTTAGCAACATAGCCGATCCTTTATTTCTGATTTGAAGTGGTCTATGTTTTAACGTGAACCAGCAGGTTGTCCTCACAATCTGACAGGCATTTATTCCAATGATTAAAAAAGGAAGGATTCACATGACGTTCAAACAAAAGGTATCCGCTCTCGCCGTTGCCGCAGCGGTGAGCTTTGGTGCTGCATCTACCTCGGTTTCCGCTCAGGAACAGCGTTTTGTAACTATCGGTACTGGTGGTGTGACTGGCGTTTACTACCCGGCGGGTGGGGCGATTTGCCGCCTGGTCAATATGGACCGGAAAGAACATGGTATCCGTTGCTCCGTTGAGAGTACTGGAGGTTCTGTTTATAACCTGAACGCCATTCGTCAGGGTGAGCTTGATCTCGCTGTTGCCCAGTCCGATTGGCAATACCATGCCTACAATGGCACCAGCCAGTTCAAGGACGACGGCGCCAACAAGAAGCTGCGTGCGGTATTCTCTCTGCATCCTGAGCCGTTCACCGTGGTCGCGAGCAAAGGCTCCGGCATCAAGACGTTTGAAGACCTCGAAGGTAAGCGTGTTTCGGTTGGTAACCCCGGTTCGGGTCAGCGCGCCACGGCAGAGGTGCTGATGGACGAAATGGGCTGGACCATGGACAAGTTCTCACTGGCTGCCGAGCTAAAAGCAGCAGAACAGTCTCAGGCGCTGTGTGATGGCAACATTGATGCTTTCTTTTACACTGTTGGTCATCCGTCTGGCTCCATCAAGGAGGCAACCACCTCCTGTGACAGCGTACTGGTAAACGTTGATAATGCTGCAACCCAGAAGCTGATTTCCGACAACCCGTATTACCGGAAAGCGACCATTCCAGGTGGTATGTATCGCGGCAGCGATGAAGACACCACTACATTCGGTGTGGCTGCAACCTTCGTATCTTCCACCGATGTGCCGGAAGAGGTGGTCTATGAAGTTGTCAAAGCTGTGTTCGAAAACTTTGATAGCTTCAAGCGCCTGCACCCCGCATTTGCAAACCTGAAAAAAGAAGAAATGGTGTCTGACGCTCTCAGTGCTCCTCTGCACCCGGGTGCTGCGAAGTACTATAAAGAGGCTGGTCTGATCGACTGATCGGGTTTCGGCTTAAGATGGCCGCGGGCAACCTCTGTCCGCGGCTTTAACTGACCCTCCCGTTTTCCTCTGACAGGATTCAGCTATGAGCAATAGCGACCCGAGAGCCGGAAATGATCCCGACAAGCAGAAAGTCGAAGAAGTTCTTCAGACCGAATCCGGTGGAAGAGCTGCAACTGGCAGTGCCGCCGTCATTCTTTTTATCGTTCCTCTGCTCTGGTCTCTTTTTCAGCTTTGGATAGCCTCACCGCTACCCTATATTTTCGAAATTGGCGTGTTCAACTCGACAGAAGCACGCTCGATTCATTTGGCATTTGCAGCCTTTCTTGCTTTTGCCGCGTTTCCGATGATTCGTGGAAAACATGCTAACCATGTTCCGGTCTATGACTGGATTCTGGCTTTGGCAGCGGCTTTTGCTGCATCTTACCTTTTTATTTTTTATGACCAGCTGGCAACGCGTCCCGGCGCACCAAATATGCAGGACCTGGTTATCGCTCTGGGCGGCCTGGTGCTTTTGCTGGAGGCGACCCGCCGTGCACTGGGGTTGCCCTTGACCATTGTTGCAGCCGTGTTTATTTTCTACTCCCTGGCCGGTCCGTACATGCCGGATGTGATTTCTCACAAAGGGGCGAGCCTGAGCAAGCTGGCATCGCACCAATGGCTGGGCACCGAGGGCGTATTCGGCGTTGCGCTCGGGGTTTCCACGAGCTTCGTGTTCCTGTTCGTTCTCTTCGGCGCTCTGCTTGAGCGCGCCGGTGCCGGTAATTATTTCATTAAAGTGGCCTATGCGATGCTTGGTCACATGCGTGGGGGTCCGGCTAAAGCGGCTGTTGTTTCCAGCGGTCTGAGTGGTGTTATCTCCGGCTCCTCTATTGCGAACGTAGTGACCACCGGAACCTTCACCATACCGTTGATGAAACGGGTTGGTTTTCCGGCCACCAAGGCCGGCGCCGTTGAAGTGGCTGCTTCGACCAACGGGCAGCTGACGCCACCGATCATGGGTGCCGCAGCCTTTCTCATGGTGGAATACGTGGGCATTTCCTACCTTGAGGTGATCAAGCACGCCATTCTTCCCGCCATGATTTCCTATGTGGCTCTGATTTACATCGTTCACCTGGAAGCGTGCAAGCTCAACATGAAAGGCATTGAACGCCTTGACCGGCCAACGCTGGCCCAGCGCATGTTGAACTGGGTCGTGATTGTTCTGGCGCTCAGCGTTCTTACCCTGGTGGTCTACTACGGTATCGGTTGGATGAAGGACTGGCTGGGTTCCGCTGCCATCTGGGTTCTGTCACCGTTGTTGTTGTTGGTTTATGTGGGGCTCGTCGGTTATGCAACCCGCTTCCCGGAACTTGAAGAGGACGATCCCGAGTCGGCAATGGACGAGTTGCCACCGGTCGGGCCGACGGTAAAGACAGGTCTGTATTTTTTGCTGCCGGTTGTGGTGCTGGTCTGGTGCCTTACCGTGGAGCGTTTCTCTCCGCAATTGTCGGCGTTCTGGGCAACCGTGTTCATGATTTTTATCGTGATTACCCAGGGGCCACTCAAAGCCTTCTTCTATAAGCAAGGCAACTACGTTGCGGGCCTGAAGCAGGGTGTGATTGACCTTGCTCACTCCCTGGTGACGGGGGCCAGAAACATGGTGGGCATTGGCGTCGCGACAGCTACCGCGGGTATCGTGGTAGGCACGGTCACGCTTACAGGTATCGGCCTGGTGATGACTCAGTTTGTCGAGTTTATTTCCGGCGGCAATCTGTTACTCATGCTGATCTTCACTGCCATTATAAGTCTCATCCTCGGTATGGGGCTTCCGACAACTGCGAACTACATCGTGGTGTCGACGTTAATGGCGCCCGTTATCGTGACACTGGGCGCGGCCAACGGCCTTCTCGTTCCTCTGATAGCGGTCCACCTCTTTGTGTTCTATTTCGGTATTCTTGCGGATGATACGCCGCCGGTGGGGCTCGCCGCCTATGCGGCGGCGGCGATATCCGGGGCTGACCCGATACGAACGGGGGTGCAGGGTTTCACTTACGACATCCGTACTGCCATTCTGCCGTTCATGTTCATCTTCAATACCCAGTTGTTGCTGATCGGTCTGACGGGCTGGTTTGACCTGCTGGTGACGATTTTCAGCGCGGTGACGGCGATGCTGGTCTTTTCGGCGGCAACTCAGGGCTATTGGTTCACGAAGACCCGCTGGTGGGAAACTGCTCTGTTGTTGCTGATTACCTTCACCCTGTTTCGGCCTGGTTTCTGGTGGGACATGGTGTATCCGCCTACGGAAGACCGGCCGGGTTCCGAGGTGCTGGAATATGTTGATAAGGTTCCTGCCGATGAACCTATTATTATTCGGGCATCCGGTATGTCCATAGACGGAGAGGAGGTCTCGAAGTACCTCAGGTTGCCGTTGCCTGCTGCGGAGACGCCGGCTCAGCGCCTGGCGGAGGCGGGCCTGGAAGTGTCCGCCCAAGGTGAGGAGATGGTTGTGGATTTCGTAAACTTCGGAAGCGTGGCCGAGCAGGCCGGCATCAGTTTCGGCTGGACCATCGATAAGGTCCAGGTGGAAAAGGATCGCCCACCAAAGGAACTCGCTTTCATTCCTGCGTTGATACTGCTGGCATTCCTGGCATTCGGGCAGCTCCGACGTAAAGAGCGCGAGGACGCCGTTGCGGAGCCCGCATGATCTGTAATGGCTGATTGGAGGCTCTGAAAAACCCGGCATTAACCTGCCGGGTTTTTTTCTGGTAGACTCCCGTTCGAACCGGCCCGTGGTTTGTGTCCCGGAATGCCGTCACCAAGTGATCTCTGGTATAGATCACCGCTGAGCAACCAACTGGAGTTTTTCATGCCCGTCGTAACCTTGCCGGATGGCAGCCATCGCAGTTTTGCAGAACCCGTAACCGTCCATGACGTTGCCGCCGACATTGGCGCAGGCCTTGCCAAGGCCGCACTTGCCGGTCGTGTGAACGGAACGCTGGTGGATACCAGCTACCGCATTGAAGATGATACCGAGCTGGCGATTGTTACCGATCGCGATGAAGACGGCGTGGATATCATCCGGCACTCTACTGCCCACCTGTTGGCGATGGCGGTAAAGGAGCTGTTTCCGGAGGCGCAGGTTACTATCGGGCCTGTCATCGACAACGGCTTTTACTACGACTTCAAGTTCGACCGCCCGTTTACCAACGAGGACCTGGCCCGGATCGAGAAACGCATGGAAGAAATCTCCAAACAGGATATTCCGGTTTCCCGTTCCGTGCTCTCCCGTGATGAGGCAGTAAAGCTGTTTGATGAGATGGGTGAAGAGTACAAGGTCCGGATTATTGAGGATATACCGGGTGATGAGGATCTGTCCTTCTATCGGCAGGGTGATTTTATCGACCTCTGTCGCGGCCCCCATGTTCCCAGTACTGGCAAGCTGAAGGCGTTTAAACTGACCAAGGTCGCAGGCGCGTATTGGCGTGGCGATACCAGTAACGAGCAGTTGCAGCGTGTTTACGGTACAGCCTGGGGCAGCAAGAAGGATCTCAAGGCCTATCTGCATCGTCTGGAAGAAGCTGAAAAGCGTGATCACCGCAAAGTGGGCAAGAAGCTCAACCTCTTCCACATGCAGGAAGAAGCACCGGGGATGGTGTTCTGGCACCCCGACGGCTGGTCGCTTTACCAGGAAATTGAGCAGTACATGCGCCGCAAGCAGCAGGAGCATGGCTACAAGGAAATCAAGACGCCCCAGGTGGTGTCTCGTACCTTGTGGGAAAAGTCCGGCCACTGGGACAAGTTCAAGGATGACATGTTCACTACGGAGTCGGAAAAGCACGACTACGCCATCAAGCCCATGAACTGTCCTTGCCACGTTCAGGTCTTTAATCAGGGTCTCAAGAGTTACAAGGATCTTCCCCTGAGGCTCGCAGAGTTCGGTTCCTGCCACCGCAACGAGGCCTCCGGTGCTCTCCACGGCCTGATGCGTGTTCGCGGGTTTACCCAGGACGATGCGCATATCTTCTGCGAAGAGGACGCGATCCAGAAGGAAGTGTCGGCCTTTATCGAGATGCTGCACGAAATTTACACGGATTTCGGGTTTACCGACATTCTCTACAAGCTGTCTACCCGTCCTGAAAAGCGCGTAGGTTCTGATGAAGTCTGGGACAAGGCCGAAGCTGCCCTGGAAGAGGCACTCAATCGCGAGGGTGTTGATTGGGAATTGCTGCCGGGTGAGGGGGCTTTTTACGGGCCGAAAATTGAGTTTTCACTGAAAGACTGTATCGGCCGGGTATGGCAATGTGGCACTATTCAGGTGGATTTCTCCATGCCGGGTCGCTTGGGGGCCCAATATGTGGCAGATAATTCTGAGCGTAAAACGCCGGTAATGCTTCACAGGGCCGTGCTGGGTTCTTTTGAGCGTTTCATTGGTATTCTGATCGAAGAATACGAGGGCGCGTTTCCGACCTGGTTGGCGCCGACTCAGGTTGCAATCCTGAATATCACCGACAATCAGCGTGAATATTGTCAGAATCTGGCGAAAAAGTTGGATTCTTTGGGCTTCAGGGTTAATGCTGACTTGAGAAACGAGAAGATCGGCTTTAAAATCCGCGAGCATACTCTTAACAAGGTTCCCTACCTTGTCGTTGTCGGCGATAAAGAAGTCGACAACAACGCCGTTGCGGTGAGAACCCGCAAAGGCGAAGATTTGGGAACACTATCGCTTGAAGCGTTCGAACATCTTTTGCAGAAAGATGTTGAACGTAAAGGCAAAACAAAGACGGAGATCTAATTATTAAACAGCGAGCGAATCGGGGTGGGCGTACACCAAAGGCGCCGATCAATGAGAATATTGACGCAACCGAAGTCCGACTCATCGATGCCGAAGGCAATCAGGTCGGTGTAGTACCAATTGAGGACGCCATTAAGCAAGCTGAAGAGGCGTCTCTTGACCTGGTCCAGGTTACGGATTCCGATCCGATCGTCTGTAAGATAATGGACTACGGCAAGAAAATCTTCGACGAGAAGAAGGCGAAAGCGGCTGCCAAGAAAAAGCAGAAGCAGACGCAAGTCAAAGAGCTTAAGTTCCGACCAGGAACTGAAGAAGGGGATTATCAGGTCAAACTACGCAACCTGGTACGTTTCCTTGAAAACGGGGACCGCGGCAAGATCACTATTCGCTTCCGTGGGCGTGAGATGGCACACCAGGAAATCGGTATGAAGCTCATGTCCCGCATAGAAACGGATATTGAGGAGCTGGCAACGGTTGAGATGCGGCCGAAAATGGAAGGCCGGCAGATGACCATGATTGTGGCGCCCCGAAAAAAGAAGTGAACCTGATCGGGTGATGATCCCCCGCGACTGCGGGGGATTTGTCGTTCAGGGACACATTTGTTGTTCTTAAAAATAGAATGCGGAGTTTTAAAAAATGCCTAAGATGAAAACCAAAAGCGGAGCTACCAAACGGTTCAAGAAAACCGCCACTGGCTTCAAGCACAAGCAGTCCTTCACCAGTCATATCTTGACCAAGAAGAGCCCCAAGCGTAAGCGTCAGCTCCGTGGTACCAAGCTGATTGCCAAGTCTGATGTGGCTTCCATCAAGCGTATGACCGCGTGCTAAGCAGCGCGCTGATTATTCCTGCAAAGGTTTATTAAGGTAGAAGGATTAAAGTATGGCTCGTGTTAAACGTGGTGTGGTCGCACGCCGTCGTCACAAAAAGATTCTCAATCAGGCCAAAGGTTACTACGGTGCTCGTAGCCGTGTATTCCGTGTAGCCAAGCAAGCGGTTATCAAGGCCGGTCAGTACGCTTACCGCGACCGTCGTAACCGCAAGCGTGCTTTCCGCGCTCTGTGGATTGCCCGTATCAACGCTGGCGCGCGTGCTAACGGTCTCTCGTACAGCCGTCTGATCGCTGGTCTGAAAAAGGCTAACGTAGAAATCGATCGTAAGGTTCTGGCCGATCTGGCCATGAACGAGCAGCAGGCTTTTGCCGCTGTCGTCGAGAAAGCCAAAGCATCTCTGTGATCGCTTAAGCTCTTCATCGATTGATGATCGATCCGGGCGCCCCATGGAAACGTGGTGGCGCCTCCTGATAGGGGAAGGGCACGCTCTTCCCCTATTTTTGTTTTCAGAATTCGTTTTTAGTACTCCCATTTCTGGTTTGGAGCAGGGTCAATGGAAAACCTGGAGCAATTGGTTCAGGACGGGTTGGCTGCGGTAGACAAAGCCGACAGCTTGCAAGCGCTTGATCAAATTCGTGTTGAGTACCTTGGTAAAAAGGGTGTGATCACCCAGCAGGCAAAAACACTGGGTAAGCTTTCCGCCGAGGAGCGTCCCGCTGCAGGCCAGAAAATTAATGAAGCCAAGGGACAGGTTGAAAAAGCCATAAATGCACGCCGTGAGAATCTGGAGCGTGCGGCAATCGAGCAGAAGCTGGCGAGTGAATCCATTGATGTCACGCTTCCGGGGCGTGGTCAGGATCTGGGCGGGCTGCATCCGGTGACCCGAACCCTGCAACGCATCGAACAGTTTTTTTCCCGGGCTGGCTACACGGTCGAGCAGGGGCCTGAAATTGAAGACGATTATCATAATTTCGAGGCGTTAAATATTCCCGGCCATCACCCGGCCCGCGCCATGCACGATACCTTCTATTTCAACCCGGGAACCCTGCTGCGTACCCATACCTCTCCGGTACAGATTCGCACCATGGAGGCGGGCAAGCCGCCATTCCGAATGATTTGCCCCGGTCGGGTATACCGGTGCGATTCTGACATGACCCATACTCCGATGTTTCACCAGGTAGAAGGGCTTCTGGTCGAGAAGAACGTCAGCTTTGCAGATCTCAAGAGCACAGTGGAAGAATTCCTGCGGGTGTTTTTTGAGAGGGATCTGCAGGTGCGCTTCCGCCCTTCCTATTTCCCCTTCACCGAACCCTCTGCCGAGGTGGATATCGAGTGGGGCCGTGAAGCAGATGGCAGCATCAAATGGCTGGAAGTCATGGGATGCGGCATGGTGCATCCGAAAGTGTTTGATTATTGCGGTATTGATGCCGAAGAGTACCGTGGCTTTGCGTTTGGGCTTGGTGTTGAACGCCTGGCCATGCTTCGTTACGGGGTGAACGACCTGCGCATGTTCTTTGAGAATGACTTGCGCTTCCTGCGCCAGTTCCGTTAATCCGGCGTTATACGGCGATCAAATCAACAGGCGAAACCGCATCAGGACAAGGCAAGAATCATGAAATTCAGTGAACAGTGGCTGCGCGAGTGGGTAAATCCGGCAATCGGAACCCAGGAATTGATAGACCAGATTACCATGGCCGGTCTGGAAGTGGATGGCTTTGAGCCGGTAGCCGGCCAATTCAGCGGTGTGGTTGTCGGAGAGGTGAAATCCGTTGAGTCACATCCGGACGCTGACAAACTGAGGGTTTGCCAGGTCAGCGATGGCGATCAAACCGTTCAGGTGGTCTGCGGCGCGCCTAATGTTCGCACTGGTCTCAAGGTACCGTTTGCGGTTGTGGGCGCTGTCTTGCCTGGCGACTTTAAAATCAAAAAGGCTAAGCTCCGTGGCCAGCCTTCGGAAGGCATGCTCTGCTCGGAATCGGAATTGGGTCTGTCCGATAATCATGACGGTCTGATGGAGCTTCCGGCCGATGCGCCTGTTGGTCAGGATGTTGCTGATTACCTGAAGCTCAATGATGTCACCATCGATGTGGATTTGACGCCGAATCGGAGCGACTGCCTCTCGATCAAGGGTATTGCCCGCGAAGTCGGTGTTCTGAACAGTATGTTGGTGACCGCCCCGGCGTTTCCAGCAGCCGAGGCTGTACACTCGGAAGTGCCGGATATTCGGGTTGAGGCTCCGGCGGGTTGTCCCCGGTATCTGGGCCGTATCCTGCGGAATGTGAATTTGCAGGCAGAATCCCCCTTGTGGATGCAGGAAAAGCTGCGTCGTTCCGGCATTCGGTCCATTGATGCCGCCGTTGATGTAACCAACTATGTCATGCTCGAGCTGGGGCAGCCCATGCATGCTTTTGATCGCCATGAGATTGAGGGTGGAATTGTGGTCAGGATGGCGAGCGCTGGTGAAAAGCTCGTTTTGCTGGATGGCCAGGAAGTCGAACTGACGAACCAGACCCTCATTATTGCGGATCATGCAAAGCCAATTGCGATTGCTGGCGTCATGGGTGGGGAGCACTCCGGGGTTAGCGAAAAAACCCGTGATCTTGTGCTTGAATCGGCCTTCTTTGACCCGATTACGCTTGCGGGCAAAGCGCGGCACTATGGTCTTCACACCGATGCCTCCCATCGCTTTGAGCGTGGCGTGGACTATCAATTGGCCCGCGAAGCAATGGAACGCGCGACTCAGCTGTTAATGGACATTGTGGGAGGTGAGCCCGGCGAAATTGTTGAGGTCGCCAGCGAGGAGTATTTGCCACAGAGCAAGACTATTTCGCTTCGTTCGCAGCGCTTGACGGATGTTCTCGGTCTTGAAATCGACCGAACGACGGTCGAAGAGATTCTGACCAGGCTGGGCCTCCATATTGATAAGCTGCTCAAGGGAGGCTGGCTGGTCAGTGTTCCCAGTTTCCGTCCTGATATTTCCATAGAAGAAGACCTGATAGAAGAAGTTGGCCGGATTTATGGTTACAACAACCTGCCAGTGACCGAGCCTACAGGATTGCTCGGTTTGCGATTGCAGGAAGAAGCGACTCGTCCTGTGGCTGCAATTCGCAATTTCTTTGTTGATCATGGTTACCAGGAGGCTATTACTTACAGCTTCGTGGATCCCGATGTTCAACGGCTGGTTGATCCCGATCGCGAGGGTATTGCCCTTGCCAATCCGATTTCGGCGGACCTCTCGGTGATGCGGACGAGCCTGTGGAGCGGGCTTCTGAAAACGGTAGCCTATAATCAGAACCGCCAGCAGCCACGCATTCGTTTGTTCGAGACAGGCCTCCGGTTCGTAAGAGAAGGTGACCGAATTGATCAGCGGCAAATGCTGTCTGGGGTCGTGGTTGGCTCTCAATATCCGGAAAACTGGGTAAACGGTCGCAGAACTGCCGATTTCTTTGATGTAAAAGGGGAGTTGGAAAGCCTTTTCAGCCTGCTTGGCGTTGAAATTCAGTTCGTTGGTAGCAAGCATCCGGCCTTACACCCGGGCCAGACGGCGGAACTGCTGCGGGATGGTGAACATGTCGGCTGGCTGGGCACATTGCATCCACAAGTTCAGAAAAATCTGGAACTTAATGGCACGATCCTGATGTTTGAGCTATTCTTGAATTCAATCGTTACCGGATATGTGCCTAATTTCAAAGAAATTTCAAAATTCCCGGAAGTTCGCCGGGATTTGGCTATCATTATCGGAAGCGAGGTTACGTTTGCCGATGTCGAGCGTGTGGCCAGAAAGCACGCGGGTGAGCGGTTGACAGCGTTGCGTGTGTTTGATGTGTACGAAGGAGAGAGCCTGGGGGAGGGTAACCGAAGCCTGGCCTTGAGCCTTTTCTGGCAGCACTCTGAACGTACGTTGAACGAAGATGAAGTACATTCGCTCTTCAACGGCGTGATTGACGCATTAAAAGAAGAGCTGGGGGCAATACTGAGGAGTTGAGACATGGCGGCTTTGACGAAAGCGGAAATGGCAGAGCGGTTGTATGAGGAGTTGGGCCTGAACAAACGCGAAGCCAAGGAAATGGTAGAAGCCTTTTTCGACGAGATCAGAGGTGCGCTCAGCCACAACGAACAGGTGAAGTTATCCGGGTTTGGTAACTTCGACCTGCGTGACAAGAAACAGCGGCCAGGACGTAACCCCAAAACGGGTGAAGAAATTCCGATCAGTGCACGGCGTGTTGTTACGTTTCGCCCAGGACAAAAACTAAAACAGAAAGTAGAAGCGTATGCTGGAACCCAGTCATAACAACGAACTTCCCGCGATTCCGGGGAAACGCTATTTCACTATTGGTGAAGTGGCGGACCTGTGTGCGGTCAAGGCCCATGTATTGCGATACTGGGAACAGGAGTTTCCGCAGTTGTCGCCGGTTAAGCGTCGCGGCAACCGCCGCTATTATCAGCGCGCAGACGTTATCACCATCCGCCAGATTCGAAGTCTACTGTACGATCAGGGCTATACTATCGGTGGCGCCAAGCAGAAGCTGAGTAGCCATGAGGTTAAAGACGACACATCCCAGTACAAGCAGTTGATCCGTCAGATGATTACCGAGCTGGAAGAAGTGTTGGATGTGCTGAACGCGCCTGTAAAATAGCCGGGTTTACGAACAAAAAAAGCCGAATTGGCGGAAGCCACTTCGGCTTTTTTGTGCCTGCTAGCCTACTGCTTCTTGCAGGTTTTGATGCCCAGTATAGAGTACGCTGGGCAGATTCCGACCAATGCTGTTGCCAGTGGCACGATGCCGATCCAGCCCCAAGGTGTCTGAGGTCCGACGAACACCAGTGCAAGAAGCACAATGCCGATGATGGCGCGGATGATTCGATCTGTTGATCCCATATTGATGCTCATAATCCATTCTCCTTTATTGGCATGAGGCGACAATACCAATTCTAACGCCTGCCCTCCGGTTCGTTCAGTGATAAAGTCACACAAGGCATGATATTGCCAATACCTGTTCTATTACCTGCTTATGGGAAGGTTGATGTTGCACCACAGTATTCTCGACGCACTGCCTGAGGATCTTCGCGCGGAGACCCTGAGCGGGTTACCGACCATGCGCTTTGAGCATGGAAAGATCCTTTTCCGGGCCGGGGATCCATGCCAGGGACTGCCTCTTGTACTCAACGGTACCGTCAAGGTTCAGATGACTGGCGTATCTGGCAACAGCATTGTGCTATATCGCATGGGCTCCGATGACATTTGCACCCTTTCGATCGGCTGCTTGATGACCGGTCACGGTTATCGGGCGGAAGCGGTTGTCGAGGACAGCGCTGAGGCGGCTATGTTGCCCAGGGGGTTATTCGATCGTCTGATGGCTCAGTCTGCGAGTTTCCGGCTGGGCATTATGGCGTCCTACGGCCACCGTCTGGATGACTTGATGCTGCTGGTGGAGGAGGTGGCGTTTCGGCGAATGGACGAGCGCCTTGAGCGCTGGCTTGAAGCGCGGGCCGGGCAAGGATCCATTGCAATTACTCATCAAGAGCTGGCTGTTGAGCTTGGCACTGCCAGAGAAGTGATCAGTCGGTTGCTGAAAGAGCTGGAGCGTCGTGGAAAACTCAGACTGTCCCGTGGTCGAATAACTTTCCCGCCAATGGCCTGAGGGCAAAATTAAAGTCGCCTTATGGTCCGTTTGGGTGGTTGTGCCGGTGGTTAAATGGCAGTAAAAAACAATGGAAATGCAGCATCAATGCCGTCAGGGTTGAGCTGTTGGCAAATGATCGGGGACGCCTGGATGCGCTCAAGATGACTGCACGTTTTCCTGCACCTACAGATCGCAGTCAGCCGAGAGCCCACTTCAATCTGCAACGGTATGCGCGTGCTGTCATTGTTCTCCTTGTATTGTTCTCAGGGAGCGCATCAGCTGTTCCGGAGAACAGAAACGAGCAGCCACCTGTGTTACTCGTTATCCCTGAAGAGAGCGCTGTCTATTCCAACTTCGTTGGTGGGTTTTCGGCATGTATTGGAACCAAAGGTGATCAGGGCGCGTTCTATAAAGTAAAGACCATCAGCCAGATCCAGGCGGAACCGGAACCCTTTGGTACGCAGCGTATCGTAGCGGTTGGTGCAGAGGCGGCAGAATTCATGCACAACCACCCTCATGGCAGGCAATTCACCAGTGCGCTAACTCCGGAAATTTCCATCCGTCGGTTGCTTGAGTCCGCGAGCCAGAGCCCGGGTGTCAGGTCGGCATTTCTTCTTGATCAACCTCTCAATAGGCGCTTATCTTTAATCCGGACCCTTTTGCCAGAGGCTGACAGCCTGAGCGTTGTTTTGGGCCCAGGCAGTGCTTACCTCAAAGAAGAACTTGTCCATGAAGCAAAACGTCTCGGTTTCGCCATGCAGGTTGTAACGGTGAAATCGGGCGAAGAGGTGCCGCAAGTCTCTGCAGACCTTTTCGACAACAGCGATGGCCTGTTTCTCATTTATGACCCGGTACTCACGCCCTCAAGCGTAATCAGATTTCTCTTTTATTCCGCCTACCAGAAGCGGGTTCCCGTGTTTGGCTATTCAGAGGGCTATGTAAAAGCTGGGGCTGTGGCAGCTATCTACTCAACTGCGGAGGAGCTGGGCTGCCAGGTCGGAGAACATCTAACACAGGATTCCCGGAATCAGGCCGGGGATCCGGGCCAGGAAAAAGCGCAGGTTTATTACCCCGAATATTACAGTTACAGGGTAAACCCCTCTGTTGCCAATTCGCTCGGGATCAGAATCGATAATCTACCGGCGAACCAGCCCGCCAGACTGGAGAAGCAATGAAGATCCCCTTGCCGAACCTGTCGAGTATACGGGCGCAGATAATTATTGGCGGTTTGCTTCCCCTGATACTGGTCGCCTCAATTTTCGGTGTATTGGTGGGTAGTTTTGGAATTCAGGATAAAGAGGAGTCTATTGAAAGTCAGGCTCGCCTGATTGTTGACAACCTGTCACAGGTTACCGAGTACTACCTGTTTTCAGGAGATCGGGAAATGTTGACGAAACTGGTTGAGGCTGCGGTGATGTCTCGATGGGTGGAATCTGTAGCCATCGTGGACCTGGAGCGCCATGTAATCGCACAGGGAGGAAGCGAGTTACCAAAGGAAGCAGTGCCGAATTACATTGATCGCTGGCGGAGTGCAGGCAAAACAGCATCAGTACTTCGTCATAGAGAACAGAGTCTTCAGGAAAAAAGAGTCGCCGTGAGCGATATGTTCTATGTTCGTGAAATTGGCGGCAATGTATTCGAGATTTCCAACGATTTATACACACAGAGCACACAAGCCAGCCTGCCTGCCAATAACATGCTTGGCTGGATAATACTTGGAGTGGATACCGCCGAGGTGGATTTTGCTACTGAGCAGGTCATTGTTCGGAGTATCTGGGTCATTCTCTTGGGTGTCGTTTTCAGCCTGCTGGTGTCGTTTTATCTGTCGAGCCGGTTTCTGAGGCCCATCAATGCTGTTACGGAAACCATTGATAGCCTGGCGCATGGCGATATGTCTGCACGCGCGCATCCGAGGGGCAGAGGCGAGATCGTTCGTTTGGCCTCCAACGTGAACAGCATGGCTGAAACCATAGAGTCATCTCAGCGGGAGTTGCATCAGCGAGTCGCTTGGGCTACCTCCTCGCTCCAGCGAAAAGTGAGCGAGCTCGAACAAAGAAACAGGGAGCTGGATGTGGCCCGCACTAAGGCCAATGAGGCGGAAAAGGTCAAAGCCAATTTCCTGGCCAACATGAGCCATGAGATCAGAACACCGGTCAATGCCATTTACGGTTTCAGCCAACGCATTTTGAGGCCAGGCTCAGCCTCGGAAACCAAAGAGTATGTCGAAATGATGTCTCGTGCAGCCAAGCTTTTGATACACCTGATCGACGGCATTCTCGGGTTTTCAAAGGCTGAATCCGGCGCAATAAGGCTGCATGAGTCTATATTCGATATTCGCTTGTGTCTGGAAAACATCGCTACGATTTTCAGTACAGAAGCGCAGCAAAAGGGCCTGGAACTGGTTGCTCTGATCGACAGCGATGTGCCGGAATACATCCGGGGGGACGAGCTTCGGATAGAGCAGGTGCTTGCTAATCTGTTAGCGAATGCCATCAAGTTCACGGAAGAGGGGCATGTGCTGTTACGGGCATCTGTAGATGGTGACCACAAGTCGCTGAAAATCAGCGTATCCGATACTGGCATTGGAATACCGGATGATGAAATCAGTAACCTGTTTAAAGCCTTTGAACAGAATGATTCTACCTCAACCCGCAACTTCGGTGGAGTGGGTCTCGGGTTGTCCATCTGCCAACATATCACCGCTCTAATGGGGGGATCCGTTGCGGTGGATAGCGAGCCTGGTAAAGGCTCGGAGTTTTCGTTCAAGTTGCCGATCAACACCCAGGTAAAAACCGAACTGCCTGTTGATGCGCCGTTATTGAAATTGAACGTTCTGATCTTTGAGCCTCACCCTATGGCCCGCCACAGCATGAGAAACATGCTGGTTATGCAGGGCATCACTGTATATACCGCTCAAAGTGTCGCGGTTGCCAGCCGAATACTCGCTAACGACCTTCCCGGAAACACCGCGATCGATGTTGTTATTGTTGGGCTCTCGCCCCGGAGCGACATGGCGGAAAGCAATCGAGAGAATATCAAAGCGGTAAGACGGTGTTTTACGGGGCCAATCCTTTTAATGGCCACGAGCCGCCACTCTGAAATCGATTTATTGACCAATATCGAGGGTAAGGTCCAAGTCCTGGTCAAGCCCGCTCGTACGGAAAGCGTCGTGAAGCGGCTCGCAGAATTGCTGGATGCCGGTACACGCGCAACCAGGTTGGCCGTTCACGAGGACTCTACCGAGGTATTCCTGCAGGGCTGCACCATTCTCGTGGCCGAGGACAATGAATTTAATCGTCGGCTAGTTGAATCCTGGCTGCTTGACTGGGGAGCAAAAGTTGTTCTGGCACGAGACGGCGAGGAGGCTGTAGCCCGTGCCGTCGAACATGGGGTTGATTTGGTACTGCTCGATTTACACATGCCAAACCTGGACGGCTTTTCCGCATTAAAAAAGTTACGGGCTTTGGATGACCCGGACATCAGTTCAGTTCCAGTCGTGATCGTTACTGCTGATGTGTTCGGCGCGAAAGACTGTCTTGGGGAGCAGTTTCCACGGGTTCAGCTCGTTTACAAACCCATCAATTCTGAATTGCTGGCCAAGACAATCTCCAACATGCTCGGGATGGTGGGCTCGGGCATTACCAGCGAGCCCATAACTCAGGCGCCTACGATTCCGGACCGGCTGCGGCCAAAGTTGGAGAGAGAGTTGGGGCGTTTGGGTGATGCGCTGCATTCTGCCATAAGCAACCAGGCCCACAGGGATGTTGGCGACTTGCTTCACCAGATCCAGGGTGTCGCTGGATATTTTCGGCTTGATGCGCTTGAGCATTCAGTGGACGCCTGTCGGAGAACATTAAAGAGTGAGATCAGCCAGCAGTTTACGAGGGAAGTGGAGCACCTCCTGGCGCTGCTTGCCGACCCCAGTAGACAGACCGGTGAGGAAGTGGATGAATAAGAGTACGTCGACCAGCGTGCGTGTGCTGGGCAGGCCCGGTTTGTTGTCTGCTATAGCTGCAATCACGGGCCTCGTGATGACATCGGGTCTGAAGGCGGAATCGGTGTTGGAATCTGCCCGGGAAACGCACTTTTTCACGGACATACCCGTGGGCATTACGGTTTCAAGAATGATGGAACCGGTCAACCAGTCCGGCGCATCAATGACCGTAATCGATCGGGATATGATCCGGGCATCCGGAGCCACCGAGGTTGCAGATTTGCTGCGACTCGTGCCTGGTTTCCAGGTGTCGGGTTCGACCATAAATTCCCCCTACCTTGTGGCCTACCACGGGCAATCCGACGTCCTGCAGCGTGGCCTTGAGGTAATGATCGATGGAGCATCCGTATACAGTTCCTATCTGACCGTAGACTGGCAAACTCTCGGTGTTGCCCTTGAAGATATTGAACGTATCGAGGTAATCAGAGGGGGTGGAGCACCAACCTATGGCTACAACGCATTCACGTCGACAATTAATATCA
The DNA here is from genome assembly GCF_001854125.1 of Marinobacter salinus. NCBI lineage: Bacteria > Pseudomonadati > Pseudomonadota > Gammaproteobacteria > Pseudomonadales > Marinobacteraceae > Marinobacter > Marinobacter salinus. The sequence goes on along the minus strand of NZ_CP017715.1, from coordinate 1,925,636 downwards.
TCACGAGAAAGCCGATAGGCACGCCTGGTCTTTTTCTGGGGGGGTACGCAGGATCACGGGAAAGTCACGCAGCGACAGCGAGGTATGGGGCAGGCGGCGGGCAAGTTCATTATCGGTTAACGGGCAGGTTCGAGGAGACGGACGGTAATCGCGGCAGATCGGATGGCAAAGCGCTCAGCACCCTGAGTTTTCGTGGTGAGGTCGGTTTGGGTAACAGCGACGAGCTGGATATCGCCCTCTCGGCTACCGATGGTGAGCTTGGCAACAGCTCGGATGTCCCGTTGATACTGCCTGGCACGTCCCGCGATATAAGGGGAGATCGCCAGCGGCTACGTTGGACTCGTAACCTCGACACGGACCGCGACTTTTATGTGCAGGTTTACCGGCGCTACTCAGAACAGGATGACCGGAAAAGCCTCGGCCTGCTATCCGAGATACTCAATGTGCCCCCGGAAACAATACCTTCGCTGTTCGACGGGCGCACGGACCAGGAAATCCAGGCTGGCGTGTATACCTTCCAGGAGAAACGGCATGATGTCGAGGTGCAATACCGTGATTACCAGCCAGGGTCCGTCAAGTGGGTCGTTGGCGCGGGGGGGCGACAGGAAAGCATGCAGAGCTATGACACTTTCGGTACCGACGAATGGAAGCGTGACAACAGTTACCGGGCTTTTGCCCAGGTAAGCCTCCCGTTGTCCGAGCGCTGGATAGCTAATGTGGGAGGCGTGTTGGAGAAGGGTGATTTGTACGACACCGGTGTTTCCTATCGCATGGGTCTCAACTTCTCACCGCTGCTGAATCACACGTTCCGGCTGGCCTATAGCCATTCCGAGCGCAAGCCAACACTCTTTGAGGAATACTATAACAACGCTTTGTATTTTGATGATGGGGGCGTTCTCACCCAGATAACTTTTTCCCGTGGCGGGCTGGAGCCCGAAGAGTTGGATGTGATTGATTTGGGCTACATTGGACAACTGTTTAATGATGCCCTTTTTGTTGATCTAAGACTCTTTTACGAGCGCCTGGACAACCAATTTCGAAGCAGAACTGATCGAACCTCGACGTTTCCGGGCTACCTGACTGACGGAGTCGAGGTTTGGTACGACGGTCGGGTCGGTGTCGATACCTGGGGTGTTGAGGGGCAAGTTAAGACAGAACCCTGGCGTGGAGGCCAGTTAAGCTTCCAGTTTGCTTTTCTGCGGAGCGAAGACCAATACGATGTCCTTGAGACCGGGCTTGTCAGTCGTGAGAACCACGTGCCGGACGCTACTTTAAGCCTGCTTCTTGCCCAGAAACTGGGGCGTCGGATGGAAGCCAGCATGGCCTATTATTTTCTCGATGATATGTCCTGGAATGGCGATGCCAACCTCGGCGTAGCACCCATAATTCAGCAGACTCATCGGCTGGATGTTCGGTTGGCAAGACAGGTGGGGCGAGGTTGGCTGATCGAGGGAATTGTCCAGAACCTGACGAATCGCTACGAGCCGGATGTTCGTGGTGAGAGCGCCCAGGATCCAAGGTACCTTCTGAAGGTATCCGTGCAACTGTGAATCAATTGGTTTTACTCAAAGCAACGGGTTGGAGGTCAGTTCCTGTGCCTTCATCACGGCCTGGGTACGATTGGAAACACTGAACTGCTCGTAAAGTTTTGCAAGATGATTCTTGATGGTATTGGATGAAATGTGAAGCTTGTTTGCAATTTCCTTGTTCGATTTCCCCTGCGCCAGTAACTCAAGGATCTGGCGCTGCCTGGGCGTAACATTAGGCAAGTTACCTTCTTCGCTTCCTGTGAGAGGCGGCATGAATACCCCTCCGGCCAATACCATTCTGAGTGCTTCTTCCAGCACGGTCGTCCCCAGCGATTTGTACACAAAGCCTGATGCACCGCACTCGATGGTCTTTAGCACAAGAGCGCGATCAGCAGATGCGGAGAGAACCAGAATGGGTGTTTCTGGCTGGAGCTGGCACAGCCGGGTGACCATCGGAAGACCGCTTATCCCCGGCAAAGAGAGGTCAATAACTGCGAGGTCCAGCCCGGGATGGCTCGTCGCAATTGCAATGGCCTCATCACCGGTTGTGGCTTCCAGAATGGTCGCGCCACTGCAAAGCTTGCTCAACAGGATGGTGATACCGTCCCGAATCAGCTCGTGATCATCTGAAACCAAAATTTCCATTGCCGTCACCCGCTTAATTCGGCCATCCCGGCCACCCTTTCATTATAGACATGCCTTTAAATGCAAAAACCACCCAAACGGACTATTACGGGCTTGTCATCATTTTTATTAAGGTCGTTATTAAAGTGAAAAGGTATTCCTGGCTCCTCGCCTCGACTTGCCACTCCATGGAAGGCATGCATGCCAAAACAACGCATTCTCATCTATTCCTCGTTACTCACCATTGCCCTGGCTGGGGGCGCTTTCTATGCCTTCAAACAGGCCTCTGACATCCGGCTTGCTGACAATGTGGTTGCCCGTATCGGAACCGCAACGATCACCGAAGACCAGCTGAAGGCGTACATGGCGCAAAGGAATTCGGCTTCCAATTCGCTGGAAATCAAGCAGCAATTACTGGACGAAATGATCGAGCGGAAAGCTCAGATTGCAACGGCCATAGAACTGGGGCTCGAACAGGACCCGGAAGTCGTCCGGGCTCTTGAAAACGCTCTCATCGCGCGCCTGAGAGCTCGTCAACTGAATCCCGCGCTCGACAGAATAGAGGTCAGCGAGGAAGACATCGAAGGGTATTACGAGGCCAACATTGTCCGGTACACCAACCCAGCTCAGAAGCGCGTTGCGATTATCCGGTTTGACCTTGCTGCAAACACCCCCGCTGAAGAGGCTGAACGAGTGACGGAGCTGGCAGGTCACGTCCATAAACTCGCTATGAGTCAGCCTGATGCCGTCAGAGGGTTTGGTTCACTGGCCGCGCAATACTCCCATGATCAGCGGTCCCGTTACGTGGGCGGCGATATCGGGTGGCACAGCGCCAGAGGCCAGAACCTTGATCCCGCGCTCTTGTCTGCACTTTCGGAATTGGAGAGCCCGGGCGATATGGCGCCACTTGTTCATGGTAGCCATGCGCTATACCTCCTGAAGCTTCTGGATGCCCGCAATGAAATCGTCACACCGTTGAATGCGGTTGCCAGCAACATTCGAGTGCAATTAATGCAGAAAAAGCGGATGGGGCAGGAGACCAGCTGGCTTCAGTCTACGGTCCAGCAAGTGAAACCCACCATTATCAACGAACCAGCGTTAGCAAAACTGGTTGTAACCCGGGACGAAGCGGTGGCTTCAGTGAAACCTCCGGGGCTCCCGCAATGAACAATTCTGAGTATGCAAAACCAAACAAGAATCCGGGCCCCGGGGACATCAACATGATTATTAAAAAATTCATTCAGCCATTGGCGTTAACTCTGACACTCGCCTTGTCATCATTGCCGGGCGTTACCTTGGCCGAGGTAGTCTGCAGTGGAGGGCTCAACTGTACTCAGACTATCCGGCTGACGCCCGGGTGGAATGCGATCCATGTGAAGGTGTCTCCGACGGATGACGCCACCGGGCAGGTGTTCGCGGATTTTGTTGACGGAAGCGGCGCACAGATCAGCAGTGTCTGGACCTGGCTTGCCCAGCGCGCCAAAGTCGATTTTATTCAGGACCCTGATGCAGAAAACATGCTCAGCGCTCCCGGGTGGCTGCGTTATTTTCCTGCCGCTGCTCCGCAGGCGTTCATGAGCAATCTGTATGCGATTCAGGCCAATCGTGCTTATCTGGTGAAGTTGGAGGGCGGCTCCGAAGCCACGCTTTCAATAACTGGTCGCCCTGCGGTGCCCCGAATTAGTTGGCAGCCGGGGGAGTTCAATCTCACCGGTTTTCATGTTGATCCGAATAATTCACCGGTTTTTTCGGATTTTTTCGCAGGTTCAGCCGCCCATGCAGGCCAGGCTATTTATCGTTTGGTGGGCGACCAGTGGCAGCAAGTGACTCCTTCCAGCACGGCAATTGATCCCGATGCAGCCTACTGGGTCTTTAGCGAAAGCGGGAGCGACTATCTTGGCCCCATGGACGTGGATTTGCCACAGATTGATCGCTTGGAATACGGGACGGTTTTGCAGGAACTGACCTTAAAGCTGCAAAACCGGCTGGATGTGGCGCATACCACCACCTTGCAGCTTGTTGGCGGATCCCCGGGTATGTTCTACGCCAACCCCGACCCCGTTTCGGAACAATCCTGGTTGCCGCTCGGCAACGGACTGGCGATTCCGGTAAGCGCAGCGGGAGAGAGTCGTCTGCCACTCGGGATTCGTCGGGCAGATTTCGAGCCAGACAATTTTGGGCAAACGCTGGAAATAAAGAGTACTTCCGGCGCCCGGTGGCTGGTTCCGGTTACCGCTTCAGCCCCGCAGCTCAATTCATTGTGGGTAGGCACAGTGACCATCAACCAGGTCTCCCAGGTGCATAATTACCTGAGGACATGCACCACAGAGCCGGCATTACCCGTTGAAATTGATGCGGACGGCGATGGTACCGTCGATGTTGAAGCCGAAGCAGTCACTATTGGCAGCAACCCCGGCTCTGGTAGTGATCTTTGCACCGACGCACAAGGCTTCCCCATATCCCAATCCAGTGATCTGGGCGCCGTTGCCGCCGACTTTTCCTTTCGGGTCATCATGCACCGGGAAGGTGGGCAGGTCCGATTGCTCAAGGACGTGATCCAGATGCAGGCCGACGATGGCCGTTATGTGCTTCTGACCGATGACAGTCTGATTCCCACTTTCCGGGGAATGGTACTGCGTGATGGCGAGCTTGTTGGCCGGCGTATGAGCACCATGGCTTACGACTTTTCGGGGGACACGCTGGCGATGGCTGGTGGCCTGGACGGTGTTTTGACGGCTGACATCGTACTTGGTGCCGATGCCCCCACTAATCCGTTTCGTCATTTCTACCACGCCGATCACGGGGGTGATGGTTATGAGGTGACTCGTCGCATGGAGTTCAGCTTCGCGCCAGTCGGTGCAGGCTTGGGTGCAAATTATGATTTAAAACAAGGTAGTTACCGGGAGGTTATCTCCGGGCTGCATAAAGAACAGATTGTTGCGGCGGGGAGTTTCACGCTTCGCCATGCTGCGCAAATTGACACATTGAACCAGTGAGGGATCAGGTCATGAGCAATAAGAGCCAGAATCGTGATCTGAGAAGCAACTTACTTAGATATGTTGCGTTGATGTTAATGGCTTTGGTGCCTTTAAGCGAGGCGTTGGCAGACTGGCCGATTCGCTATGGTGGTACCGGCACAGAATTACTCGCTGCAACAACGACAGACACGAGCGGTAATTCAATCGCATGGGGGCGTTATTATGGCGAGGATATGCTCGTGCCTCGGTTTGATAGTGAGTCGCCCGTTGTTCTGCTCAGTGGCGAGCTACCCTACGGGTTTGTGGTCAAGCGTTCGGGTTCGGGTAATCTCGTGTGGGCGAAGTCTGTTCCGGAAGTCATTATAGATGCTTGGGATGTTGTCACCGATAGTGAAGACAATATCTATATTTCTGGATGGATTGGCTCTGATACTAACTGGGCCGGCACTTCGCTTTCAAATGGTCAAGGCTTTGTCGCCAAGCTTGACGGATTCGGTAACACGGTATGGGTAAAAGCCTACGCCCAGATTGCTGTCAGGTTGTCGGTCCCCGAGGACAACACCGGTCTCTATGTGTTTGCCAGCAATACCTCCGCAGACGCCATGAATACACAAGTTTCCCGAATTTCAATGTCCGATGGCCAGGAAGTCTGGAGCGTGTCACTGGCGGCCGTTGGAGTGTCTCTTTCTGAGACTCCTTACTATTCTCAGCAGGTATTTGGGACGAGCATAGCGGCTACGGACTTTAACGAAGTCGCGAAAACACGTGACGTTTTTTTGTTGATGACAGGTTACGGTCAACTTGCATCCCTCTGCGGACAGGCATTCAGTAATGATGCGCCCGGCGCATTTGGTGATATTGAACCCTTCCTGGCGAAAGTCCGGATTAGTGGTGATGCCTCTATTGGCTACACCCCATCATGCCAATGGGCAAATCGGGTTGCGGATGACGATGCTTCCATTGGTCCCGATGTTGTCACCGACGGAACAGACGCATATGTCCCAGGGACAGGCGTTGGGGTCGGGCGGTATTCGGGTGGTAATGGCAGCCTCTTGTCGCAGGCAAGCCCGGTGCTTGGTACGGCGCTTTCATTTTTTACTCGTGACACCCCAAGGCTTGAGATCGACAGTGACAGAAATATCTATCTCTCTGCTGGCTATCAGGGGAGCATAACCTTGGGAGGCCTGGATCCACTGCCGGTTTCTGAGGACCGGAACTTTCCGGCAGCGTTTGTTGCCAAGCTCGCTGCCGATCAGACCTGGCAGTGGGCAAAGGCACTACCAACCAGCGGCAATACCGTAAGCGTCCTTCGTTCCGTTCACACGGCGTTGACTCCCTCGGGGACGGGGCTATATGTCACTGTTAACGGCAGCGGCACACTTAGCTTTGATTCGAACAATTTAACCTCAGTTGGACGCGCCACCCCAGACGTATTTGAAGCACCATTAGACACGGCAACGGGTGAATGGTTTATTCCCTCCGATATCACTATCGGGCAAGGTGTTGCACCTCCGGATGGTGCACTGGTTGAAGCACCAAGCATCTTTATCAATGGCGAGCTGGCTACTGATGCCGGTGACTATACGTTCTGGAGTCAGGCGGATTCTACCCTCTATATCATTGGCGAAGCTCCAGGGCTCCTCACCGTTCAGTGGCGAACCTCAACGGAGCTGGATCCAGCAAACCCAGAAAAGAATACAACAAGTATTCTCATTCAGCCTGTATTGCCCCCGGAAGAGTTGATTCAAACCCATATTGCAGGTACGGGTTCAGTACTTGAGCCAGTGCATGAAGTCAACGACCCGTCCAAGTCGCTTCGTTTCGCCCGAGTTGCTTATCCTCCCGGCAGCGACGGAGCGGTTTCTGACGGTGTATTCCGTCGAGAGAAGCCGGTTGGCTCGCAGCCGCCGTATGTTGTTTTGCAGTATGTAAAGACCAACACGCCGGATGAAGTGGTTAACCTCGAATCCCAGGTGCCAATCTTCCAGGTTGTCTATACCAAGGGATGGGATAGTCCTGATGTGTTGCAGGCAAGCAGTGCCTGCTCGCTTGGCGTCCAACTGACCAGCGCTCTGCATGACGCACCGACGAGAAATGGGCACATTGTTTTCCAGAAGGCCCGGTACGACGCGAGCTTGCATAATCGTGAAACCGGGGTCGGTCCAATCTTCCCCGTCAATTTCAGTAACCAGTTGGATAACTCCATGGCCGTTGTCTGGTTCGGAGAGAACCCGCTCGGTCAGTACTGGGGGGATTCACCTGTAAAGTACAGCTGTAATTATGATCATGGAAACTTTGGCCCCATCATTGTTGGTAATCAACTGGGATCCGGCCCGCTACCTACAAATTACAGTAATCCAGTCATCTACAACCAACCTGATCCTGATTTGCCAGGTTTCAATGCCAACGAAGAGCATGCCTATCTGACAACTGACCGGATATTTGCGTTGCACGATGACCTGAATCAGATTATTGAAGATAACAATTCCACCTATGCCTCACCGCCACTTGTATTGCTGAAGTATCAGGATTTAAACACGGGGCAATGGGCATACGAGCGTTACGTAGTTTGGCCAGAGAATACTGCTCCTTATGAAGTAACAGCAGGCAACCTGATGCCCTTGCCGACTGAGTTGAGAGCCTTGGGGACATGTGATGAAAGCATTATAACCGACCCGGCGAGCGCAGGATGGGAGGATCACGCGGGCAATTTCTGGGCTCGCTCCGCGGGCCAGGTTACGGCTCAATATTTTTATCCTCTGCGGCCGGGTTTCTTCTACGATCTGGATGGTAACGGTGAGGCAGACCAGGAGCCGGGCAGCTGTGTACCCTGGACCACGGGTTTCTTTGGCGGTACTCAGCCTCGCAGACCGATCGACGTGAGCTATCAGTTCAACTGGCCCGATTCGGTACCTGTCCTGGCGCCGGGCGAAACCCTGTTCTCGTCCAAAGAAGCACCTTGCTCCAGCCCGTCAGCAGAAAAATGCAATCTTCCTCAGATTAATGGCCAGGCCGCGGCCCAGATTATCTACGACGAAACACTGGAAACGTCAAATGCGGGGCCGTCGGACTCGCTCGTAAAGCTGATGGATCCAATCAGTGCACGGTCGGTTGATCTGGAGACATTAAGTGGTCAACTTGCTACGACTTCGCAGGGAGGGATCACCTATTTTAGCGATCTTCCTTTTGTCATACGTTCGAGACTCAGCTACGACCCAATCAACAAGATTCTAAGCTTTAATGGCTGGCTTGATGAAAGCCAGATTGGTGATCCACAGCTTTTGCCCAATATCATGACTGGAAACGAGAGGGACCGGATTCTTGCCCTGCCAGGCGCGGATCAGGCTTTCTCTGATGCCATTAATCAGCTATATCACCTCTCTCGCAATCCGAACGGGCTTAACCTGGATGGCGATCCCCAGGAAGCTGCGGACGAAGCCTATTTAGTGGGTGTTCAGCCTCTGTACCTGGGTGAAGGCATTGACGAAGACGGAGACGGAATCGCAGACAATTTCTCGGATGCCAACAACAACAGACGGGATGATCGCCTCGATGACCCTGCGTTTACCCTGCCGCCAACGCACTTTGTAGTAAGGGTGGAAGATAAAACAAAGCCTGAGCCACAAGCCCTGCTAGGCACGCCCATGGCGCTGACCGCAGGACGCCCGACGGGTGAAGGCTACGTAACGGTTGCCTTCAATAACGACCCAAGCCTGGGCTCACTGCCGGTGAGCCTGCAGGTCCTGCGGATGGACAACAGCAATGGAGTCTATCAGGGCAATATCTGGGTGGTGCCCTCCGATAATATCTTTGAGGAGGCTCTTACCCTTCGGCACAGTGGTGATTTCGCCGGGGATCCAGACCTGGTTGATTTTGAATGGTACTACCAGCCGGATACTAACGGGCAGCCTGATTCTCCGCCAGTACCTGGCGATCCTGCCTCGCCCTGGATCATCCATCCGGATTCGGGCCCTGGTGCTCTGGACATTACCATTGAAGGCCCGGGCCTTCTGACCCTGAGTGATAACTGGTTTATCACCCGTTATACCAACCTGGGTGGCACCGAATACGGCAACGATGTGACCCCAAGCGCTTGGGCCGGGGATCCAAGTTATGACCCTGCAGCTCCGTCTTCTGACCCCGCCATCCTGGCGAAAGGCATGCTTGCCACAGGATGGATCAAGCGGGTAATTGCCGGCCTGAATCCGTTTGATCAGCGGGTCAGTGACTTCCGTGAGGCGGAAGTGAACACGCTGACAAGTATGATCGCGCAAGCTGGCGAACCCTATGCCGGGCCTATTCCCTTTAACCCCGACCCGGATGTGGTCAATGGTGTAGGAATCATCGAGGCATACCAGACGGTGCTCGAACGTGGCAAGGATCTCAGTATCAATGCCGGGTTCAACGACATTGCCGCAAATACCCAGCTGCTCAATGTGGCGACCCGAATCGCGGATCTGTACATGCTGCTTGGTAACGAAGCCTATGCTGATGCCCAGGATCCGACCATCGGCCTTGAAGCTGACAGTGAGCTGGGCAGCGTCGCTTCCTCGCTCTTTGCATTCAAGAATCAGCTTCAATCGCCTCTGGAAGAGGAACTGGTGCTGTTGCGGGGGCGGGATGACAGTCGCGCTGGCGTTTCCGGCTACCCGGTGAATAACCGCCTGTTCTGGAACTTTACCCAGGGTAATGGCGAAGTGGCCTACGTGCAGAATTACCGGATAACTGATCAGAACAAGGACGGTTTCATCACGGAGACCGACGCTCGGGCTATGTATCCCCAGGGGCATGGCGATGCCTGGGGTCACTACCTCAGTTCGGTAAAGAGCCGCTATATCCTGCTGCAGGAACCAAACTTTACCTGGAAACCCAGAGCCGAGTCTGTCCTGGTGGCGGGTGTACCGATTGAGGTGGACTATCTGGACGAGCGGAAGTTTGCCCAGGCTGCCGCAGCCAAGGCGAAAGCAGGCACAGAGATCATTAACCTCACCTACCGCGAGAAGTATGTGGAAGCGCCCGCTGGGCAATGGCAAGGCTATAAGGATACCGCAGACAAGAGTGACCGGGCCTGGGGACTGGATGGCTGGGGTCGTCGTGCAGGGCAGGGTGCGTATTTTGACTGGCTGACCGCCAATGCGATTCTCCCGGCGGTGGATGAGCTCAATCAGGGCATCGAAAAGGTGGACCGCACCACGGTTGTGGAGCTTTCCCAGATCGTAGATCAATACGGAGCGGTTCAGGCTCAACTTGACCAGGCCGATGCGGGGCTGAACCCGTTGGGCCTGGCTAAAGGGGTGGTGCCGTTTGATATAGATCCGAATTTCCTGGAAGTGGGCTCCGGCATTCAGGGTGAAAGCCATTTTGACCAGATTGCGCAGAGGGCACAGGTGGCTCTGGATAATGCGGTTCAGGTATTCAACTTTGCCAACCAGCAGACGCAATCTGTACGTTCGGTGCAGGACGATGCAGACGAGCTGAATAATTCGGTAATCCAGCAGGAGCGGGATTACCGGAACCGGTTGATTGAGATTTTCGGTTATCCGTACGCCGGTGACATTGGGGGCGGGAAAACCTATCCATCAGGTTATACAGGCCCGGATCTTTACCATTACATGTATGTGAGTACGGAGCTGACCGGCGATCTTCCGCCCCCCGACGGGTCGTTTACGGGGTTTTATTCTCAGATCACATTTGGTGGCAGTGACGGGTTTGTCTTCCCCGAAGATGTCGTGAGTGGCGCTTTTGGTAGCCTTGAGGATACGCTCGAAGTTGCGTATCCGGTAGCGCAGGGAGCGGACTGGCAGTTTGTTGCTCCAGGAGTCTGGGGCAAAAGAAGAGCCCCGGGAAGTATACAGAATGCGATTTCTGATCTGCTTCAAGCTCAGTCCCAGCTGCAACGCGCTGCAAAAGAGCATGAAAACCTGCTTTTGGAAATAACGGACGCCGCAGAGTTGGTCCAGGCCGAATATAACCTTAACCTGAAAGAGATCGAAATCCTGGAGAACCAGCGGGATAAAGTCACTGGTTTTGATGCAGGTTTGGTGGTGGCAAGAACTGCCAATCTGACAGCTAGCACCGCTTCCCAAGCAATATCCGATGCTGCTGAGGCCGGCAAGGAGGGTATACCCCGAGTGGTTGGCCTTTCAACTGATGCTCTCAGCGGCGTGAGAGGTGCTTTGATTGGCATGGGGCTGGTTGCTACGACACCCTTCAATGCAGCGGCGGCAGTGGCTGAGGTTGCCGAATTTAATCTCGAATTGGCTAAAGATGCTGTTGGGTTGCAGACAGATGTTGCCCTTGCCGCGGACACTACCAATGTTGCGTTGATAGAGAGAATCAAGGAGTTAGAGCAGCTATGGCGGGAGGAAGCTTTACTGCGGCTTGAATTGTTCACTCAGGCTGAAGTAGTGAATCAGAGCTTTAACAGCTATTACGAGGTGCTCGCCGAGGGCCAACGTCTGCTGGAAGAACGCCGCTCATTCCGGGTATTCACCGCCGGCGATGTTCAGGCAAACCGCTACAGCGATCTTACCTTCCGGATTTTCCGTAACGATGCGCTGCAGAAATATCGCGCTCAGTTTGACCTTGCTGCTCGCTACGTCTATCTGGCCGCAACCGCTTACGATTACGAAACCAATCTACTGGGTGACGATGCCGGCTCAGGCCGCAAGTTCCTGGCGGATATCGTAAGACAGCGGGGGCTTGGTCAGGTTATCGATGGTGTGCCGATTGCAGGCACGCCGGGCCTCGCGGATGTGTTGGCCCGCCTGACCCAGAACTTCGATATCTACCGGGGCCAGTTGGGTTTCAATAATCCCCAGGTGGAAACCAACCGGTTCTCGCTTCGTTATGAATTATTTCGCAAACGGCTTGATCCCAAAGATCCGAGCAGCGACGATCTGGCCAGGCTTACCAATCAGGAGTGGCGTCAGAAACTTGAGGAAAGCCGGGTCGAGAATCTATGGGATATTCCCGAGTTCCGTCGCTATGCGAGGCCTTTTGCACCTGAGAGCGCAGGACCCCAGCCGGGCCTCGTTATCCGCTTCCCGACGACGGTGAATTTCGGGCTCAACTTCTTTGGTCGTGAACTGGGGGCTGGTGACAGTGCCTATGATCCGACGAATTTTGCAACCAAAGTGCGGGCCGTAGGAACCTGGTTCGAGGGCTACAATGATACGGGCCTGTCGAACACGCCTCGTGTCTACCTCCTGCCAGTGGGTATGGACATCATGCGCTCACCCACCGGCGACACGCTTGCAACCCGGGAATGGCGGGTTGTGGATCAACGATTGCCGGAACCTTTCCCGATAGGCGCCACGGATCTGACCAATCCGGAATGGATTCCGATCAATGACTCCCTCAGCGGCACCTATGCGGATATCCGCAGATCCTCAAGCTACCGTGCCTATCACGACAGTGGTGAATACGATCCTTCTCAAACTGCGAGTGATACCCGCCTGGTGGGCCGCTCCGTCTGGAACACGGACTGGATGTTGGTTATCCCCGGGGGCACGCTCAATTACCTGCCCGAGGAAGGTCTGGATCGTCTGATCCACGGACGGCTGACACCGGAAGGCACACGTGATGGTAACGGCATTGCAGACATCAAGTTGCACTTCCAGACCTACGGCTACTCAGGGAATTAAGGTGACCAGCATGAAAAATACAAACGTTTTCAGGGCTGTATCGTTAGGTTTGGCCCCCCTGATGTTGGTTGCTCAATCCGCTATGGCGGCGATTCCCGAACCCGATAACCTTCTTTATGGCACGGTGACCGTGGACGGTGCGCCAGTGACGGCTTCCGATTCCAATGTGTCGCTGGTGCTTGAATATCAGGGCCGGGTAATAGACAGCTACACCATGGGTGAAGACCCCGCTGCGCAGAACCGATACGTACTTTCAGTGCCGCTGGATGCGATTGATCAACGCCGCGACGGGTTCCTTCGCAAGGGTGATGTGTTGACGGTGCGTTACCAGATGGGGACTTCGCGATCGGCCGCCACGGAGGTTGTAGTGGACGACAGGGGTACCTCAGTGGAGTTGAACCTCGCCTTGAGAGGTGTCGACATCATTAATGGCCCCGATCCCAACAGTCAGGATACCGACGGCGATGGCATTTCCGACGTAGCAGAGGTGGCAGCGGGGCTGAATCCTTTCGATCCGTCCGACGCGCTTCTTGATGCTGACGGCGACGGGGTAAATAACCTGGATGAGTATCTTGCAGGCAGAGATCTCAACGCAGATGACGAGCCGCCGCTTCTTATTCCGCCCAATGATATTGAGGTTCCCGCCACCGGGCTCTTCACCAAGGTTGATTTTGGTGAGGCAACAGCCTTTGATGCACTTGATGGAGCCCTGAAGGCAACTAACGATTCCCGGCCACAATTAGCCCCGGGTGCCCATTTTGTGGAATGGAGAGCCAGTGACAAATCGGGAAATGTGGCAACGGCGACCCAGCTTGTGATCGTGAAGCCCATCGTCAACTTCCATACCGACGCTGTTGTGGCTGAAGGCAGTAACGTGGATCTGGTTGCCGAGCTTAACGGCCCGGCCGCGATCTATCCCGTTTCGATTCCTTTTACGGTTGCTGGCACTGCGGTCGGAGGCGGAGTTGACCATACGCTTGCGAGTGGAGAAATTCTTATCCAGAACGGGCTCCGGGGCAGTGTGAATTTTCAGATTATCGACGACGGTGACGCTGGCGAGACGCTTGAAACGATCGTGGTCACCATGGGGGCTTCAGGTAATGTGGTGCTCGGGGAGAAACGCGTCTATACAGCACGGATAAGCGATGAAAATATTGCGCCAACGGTTGAGCTGGTTGCTGAGCAGGGGCAGGGCCAGACAAGGCTGATCGTTGCCAGTGGAGGTGTGGTGACGGTAAATGCTCTGGTCCACGATCCTGATCCCGGCGACAGTCACAGCTACGACTGGTCTTTCAGTGACAGTCAGTTGTTGGAGATGGATGGCAACAGCTCTGACAGCCAGTTTGTGTTTGACCCGAACAACCTGTCACCGGGCTTCTACAGGGTTGCTGTGAGCGTCAGCGACGCCTCACTGGCAATAAACCGGACCGATGTTGTGATTGCCGTATTGAACGAAGCACCGTTGTTGACGTCACTGGATTCGGACGGTGACGGTATTGCTGACGATATTGAGGGTTACGTTGATACTGACGGTGACGGCATCCCGGATTACCTCGATAACCTGGAACCGGAGAACCTTATTCGTGCCATGGCGGCCATGGGCGATGAGTATCTGATTGAAACTGAGCCAGGTCTGAAACTCTCGCTGGGGTATACGGCACTTACATCAAAAAAGAATGGCGCCATGGTAAACGTTGAGGACATCGCGCTGGCCTTTTCATTGCCTCCCCTGAAAGAGGGGGAAGCCTCTGAGAAATTCCCCGGTGGAATTTTCGATTTCACGGTGAGTGGTCTGGCGCAGCCGTCGGATTCGGCTTATGTCGTTCTGCCTCAGCTCGCAGTCATACCTAAGCGTGCTGTCTACAGAAAATACTCGGCTGACACGATGGCCTGGAATGCGTTCGTTGAAAACGACAGAAATGCCGTCTATTCAGCACCTGGGGCAGAGGGCTTCTGTCCGCCGCCGAAAACAGCCGAATACAAACCCGGTCTGACGCAGGGCGACTGGTGTGTGATGCTGTTGATTGAAGATGGAGGCCCCAACGATGCAGACGGCCTCTCAAATCAAAGCATAAAGGACCCGGGCGGCGTTCAGGGTGAGGCTGTCAGTACCACCGGCAGCAGTGGCGGTGGAGGCGGTGGGCGTTTTGACCTGTTCCTGCTGCTGTTGGTGGCGCTGTCTGCGGGCTTAATGTACCGCAGCCGAAATCGTCGTATTCATAGTGCCTGGTGACATAGTGTCTTGTGATCCCGGGTACGATTTCCGTATCCCGGCAACAATGAGCGCAATAGCGTTCATTGTTGCCGTCTTCCTCCCGGAAACCTCGTCCTTTCTACAGTACCAGCATGACTTCGCCCAGAGTGGTGAAGTGTGGCGTCTGGTGTCGGCCCATTTCGTTCATCTTGACTGGCCACATTTTCTGCTCAACCTGCTGGGACTGTGGTTGCTTTGGCTGCTTGTTGGCAAGGCATTCAACATGGACCAATGGTTATTGCTGATCGTCCTGTTGTCCGTTTCAATCACGATGGGGCTGAGGATCTGGTCCCCGGAGGTTGATTGGTATGTCGGGTTGTCTGGTTTGTTATACGGAATGCTGGCGATCGGATTGGTGATGAGGATACAAAATCTGAAATCACCCCTTACTTTCCTGTTTTTTCTTGTCTTGCTGAAAGCTTTTCTGGACAGTTTCTTTGGACCGTTAACCCTGATCGATCTGACCGAGCATCGCGTTGTTTCAGATGCACATGTATACGGGATTGTCTCGGGAACTGGCTTTGGCTTGATCGGGCGAATAATGCTGTTTCAGAGAAACAAAAAGCCCGGACCTTTCGGCCCGGGCTCATTGTCGGAATCTGGTCGGGACGGTAGGATTTGAACCTACGACCCCTTGCACCCCATGCAAGTGCGCTACCAAGCTGCGCTACGCCCCGATTCGCTGTCTGCCTGTGAGAAACTTGAGAGTTAACTCAGTGGCTTAGCGGGAGCGAAGTCTACACCAGCCTATCGGAAAAATAAACAGGATTTGTTAATTTTGCGCCAGCTTGTTTAACGGAGTTTGGTCTCCCTGAGTTTGAGGATAAATTCAGGGGCGTCGAAGCTTTCTGAGGTGGCTTTATACCAGTATCTGTCGAATATTGTATGTCCGGTTTCTCCCTCAAGCAGGGCGCCGGGCTCAAGAAACGGGAACAGGTCCATATAAGAATGCACCTCGGTTTTAGACACCCGGCGTACCACGTGTTCCGGCCCCAGTTCTGAGGGGTGGCGAAGGCCGGAGGCCTGCAAAAGGTTCTGGAGTGCATCAAGAGTGTTCTTATGGAAGTTATGTACTCGTTTGCTCTTGATCTCCACATCAAGCTTCTCCCCCCGGCGGGGGTCCTGCGTTGCTATTCCGCTCGGGCAGCGGCCAGTGTGGCAGTTGAGTGCCTGGATGCAACCCAGTGAGAACATGTAGCCCCTGGCTGCGTTACACCAGTCGGCGCCAAGGGCCAGTGTCCGGGCAATGTTAAAGGCAGAGGTGACCTTCCCGGCAGCGCCGATTGCGATGTCCTCACGGAGGTTGGTGCCTACCAACGTGTTATGAACCAACAATAAGGCTTCGGTCATTGGCATGCCGAGGCGATTGATGAACTCCAGAGGCGCTGCACCGGTACCTCCTTCACCGCCATCAACCACAATGAAGTCTGGTTTACGGCCTGTTTCCAGCATGGCCTTGACGATGGCAAACCATTCCCAGGGGTGGCCGATTGCAAGCTTGAAGCCAACGGGTTTGCCCCCGGAAAGTTCCCGCAGATGATCGATGAACTCTAATAATTCTATGGGTGTCGAAAAGGCTGAATGGGTGGCGGGCGATACACAGTCCTCACCGATAGAAACCCCCCGGGCCTCTGCGATTTCAGGAGTGACTTTGGCGCCTGGCAGAATTCCACCGTGTCCGGGTTTTGCGCCTTGAGATAGTTTGACCTCTATCATTTTTACCTGGTCAAGAGTGGCGTTTTCCCGAAACATTTTCTCATTGAAGGAGCCATCTTTATGACGGCAGCCAAAGTACCCGGAACCGATCTCCCAAACGAGATCTCCCCCCGGTTGCCGGTGATAGCGGGAAATCGAACCTTCCCCCGTATCATGGTAAAAGCCCCCCATTCTGGCACCGGTGTTAAGGCTCAGAATTGCGTTTGCAGAGAGTGAACCGAAGCTCATCGCTGAAATGTTAAACACACTCGCACTGTAGGGCTTTGCGCAATGCCTGCCAATCAGAATCCTGAAGTCGCTGTCAGTGACCTTGGTAGGCGTCAGCGAATGATTCATCCACTCGAAACCTTCCTCGTACATACCCAGTTGTGATCCAAATGGACGCTTATCGAGAACATTTTTAGCGCGCTGATACACAATTGTCCGCTGTTCTCGCGAAAACGGGCGCTCTTCAGTGTCCGACTGAATAAAGTACTGACGGATTTCAGGGCCAATAGATTCAAAGAGATAGCGGAAGTTGGCAATAATGGGATAGTTCCGGCTGACCGTGTGTCTGCGTTGCAGAAGGTCATAGGTTCCCAGTGCGGAAGCTGCCCCGAACAGGGTTGGGAAGATGTAGCCAGCGCCCACTGCCAGGCTGATTGCCAGTGAGGTAATGAAGCCTGCAAGGCTCAGAGCGTAGGTTGTGTAGCGTAGCGGGAAGGTTGATGTTTTCTCCATTGATACCTCAGATGAATCCATTGCGCCTAATATACTGGCGTTATTGAGAGACAGTATATCGATACGGGACGATATCTATAGCCGATTGCTGGTTGTTGTACCTTTCGACTTTGTAATGATGGTCTATGCTAAAAGCTCAAGTGGCAGGTTATCGGGCCTTTGATGTTTTGAGTTCAAAACATTAGTATGTCGCGCTTGTAATCTTTGAGCTCCGATTTCGAAACTGATTTTTCAATTCAGGAGGCGCCAAACGTGGGCGAGGTAGTTAAAGACGAATACCAGACGGATTACGTCGCAGGTCAGGATAACATCAATCCTTTTGGCCTCGACCTTCACGCACCGGTATTCCCGATTACGGCAATACTGGTCGTGCTTTTTGTGGTAGGTACTCTAATGTTTCCGGCCGAGGCGAAATCGCTTCTGGACGGTGCTAAATGGGACATTATCGCGACATTTGACTGGTTCTTTCTGATCAGCGCGAACATATTTGTGGTGGTTTGTCTGGCATTGATTTTCATGCCGGTCGGTAAGATCCGGCTTGGCGGCATGGATGCAAAGCCGGAATTTTCCACTATGTCCTGGTTTGCCATGCTGTTTGCCGCAGGCATGGGTATTGGCCTCATGTTCTGGGCAGTTGCTGAGCCAACAGCGTACTTCACCGGTTGGTACGAAACGCCGTTTAATGTTGAGCCCAATACTCCGGCGGCTGCTGACCTGGCGATGGGCGCGACCATGTATCACTGGGGCCTTCACCCGTGGGCGGTCTATGCCATTGTTGCGCTTTCGCTGGCTTTCTTCTCGTTCAACAAGAACATGCCACTGACGATCCGGTCAGCATTTTTCCCGCTCCTCAAGGACAAGGTCTGGGGCTGGCCCGGTCACATTATCGATATCCTTGCGGTAGTCGCGACCATATTCGGTCTGGCGACATCTCTGGGGTTTGGTGCCCAGCAGGCAGCCTCAGGTCTGAACTACCTGTTTGACACTGGAAGTGGCACCAACGTGCAGATGGCCATTATTGTCGGGGTAACTGCTCTTGCGCTAATGTCGGTTCTACGCGGTCTGGATGGGGGTGTGAAAGTCCTCAGTAACATCAACATGGCTCTGGCGGGCATTCTGCTGTTCTTTATCATCTTTGCCGGCCCAACAATGACCATTCTGGAGACACTCTGGACGACCTCCTCCAGCTATGTTGCGAACGTCCTTCCCCTGAGTAATCCGTTCGGTCGGGAAGACGAAGCCTGGTTCCAGGGCTGGACCGTATTCTACTGGGCGTGGTGGATCTCCTGGTCACCGTTCGTAGGTATGTTTATCGCGCGGGTCTCTCGCGGTCGGACCGTCCGGGAATTTATCGTAGCCGTTCTGCTTGTTCCCACAATTATTACTGTGGTTTGGATGAGTGCTTTCGGTGGTACCGCCCTGGAACAGATTCAGGATGGTATTGGCGCTTTGGCCGAAAATGGTCTGACAGATGTTTCTCTGGCCATGTTCCAGATGTTCGCCAATCTGCCACTGACGGGGATTATCTCCTTCGTCGGCATTATTCTGGTGCTGGTGTTCTTCGTGACGTCCTCGGACTCCGGCTCCCTGGTTATCGACAGCATCACTGCCGGAGGCAAAACTGATGCACCGACTGCTCAGCGTGTGTTCTGGGTGGTTATGGAAGGTGCAATTGCGGCAGCGTTGATCTTCGGCGGCGGCGCAGATGCTCTTGGTGCGATTCAGGCAACGGCGATAAGTGCAGGTCTGCCATTTACAGCCATCCTGTTGGTTATGACATGGGGTCTGTTAAAGGGGCTGACGCACGAACGGAAACTCCTGATCGCCCGAGGCGAGATGTAGTTGCCGCATTAGTGGAAAATAACCGGGGCTTCTGCCCCGGTTTTTTTATGTCTGCTATTTGCTACAGGGCGGAGAAACTCTCCATGGCGAAGTCCGCTCTTTCCTGGGGGGTGAAGTGAGGGCGCTTGAGGCTTTCAATGGCTCTGAGTCGTGGCAGCAGACCTCGTCCGTTTGCCATCTGGATTGCGAGCCCGGGGCGGGCGTTCAGCTCAAGCAGAAGCGGTCCCTCGTTGGCATCGACCACCAGGTCTACGCCCATATAGCCCAACCCCGTTGCCTCGTAACAGCGGGATGCCATCTCCAGCATTTCTCCCCAGGCTTCGATTTCGATATTTTCCAAGGCCAGACCGGTATCCGGATGCAATGTTATGGGGCGGTTGAACTGCACCGCATTCAGGCTTCTACCCGAGCCGATGTCCAGCCCGACACCCACGGCTCCCTGGTGTAGGTTGGCTTTGCCGTCGGATGCGGTTGTGGCAAGTCTCAGCATAGCCATCACCGGGTATCCCTGGAATACAACAATTCGAATATCTGGAACGCCCTGGAATGAATAGCGGGCAAGAGAAGGCGCGGATTCCACGAGGCTTTCGACAATGGCTACGTCTGGCGTGCCGGCCAGAGAGTAGAGTCCTGCCAGAATGTTGGTGAGATGGCGCTCCAGGTAAGGTGCGTCCACGCGTGCACTTGAGGCCTTGATGTATTCTTCGTTGTCACGCCCGGTAATTACGGTAATGCCCTTTCCGCCAGACCCTTTGGCAGGCTTGATGGCAAATCCGGCAAGGCCTTCGGCCATGCCCCGGAACTTGGATATCTCGTGTTGCTGGCGCACCACCTGGAGCAGTTGGGGGGTTTTGACGCCGTATTCCGCTACTGCAAGTTTGGTCTTGAGTTTATTGTCCACCAATGGGTAGGAGGAACGCTCGTTATACCGGGCAATGTAATCCACATTGCGCCGGTTCATGTTGAGCATGCCCAGGCGGTTTAACCGTCGCGGTGATATCCAGTTCATATCAGTCGTAGACCTTCATCGGCGTGAAGCGCTTCAGCTCGCTCAGCTTGTACCCGGTATACTGGCCCATGAGCAGAATCAACCCCAGGATGGAGAGATGCAGCTCCGGGAAGTTGAACGTCAGGTGGCCGGCCAGTGGCGCGCTCATAAGGAGATACGCGCAGATTGCCACGAACAGACTGCCCGTACCCTGAACCAGAACTTCGCGCCCGCCTTCCTCTTCCCAGAGGATCGACATGCGTTCAATGGTCCAGGCGATAATGACCATCGGGAAAAATGTCACGGTCATGCCGGTATTGAAGCCCATCTGGTAGCCGATAATGCTTAGCCCCGCAGTAATGAATATCACCAGGATGATAAGAGCGGAAATACGAGAGACCAGCAGCAGGTTCAGGCTCGAAAGGTAACCTCGCATCAGTAGTCCGAGGGCAACCACCGAGAGAAAGGCAATTAACCCTGGAACCAGGGTTGTCTGCACAAAGGCAACAGCAATCAGGACCGGCATAAACGTTCCCGAGGTGCGGATACCAATTACAATCCGCATGAATGCTACAACCAGCGCGCCTAACGGAAGCAGTAACAACATCCGAAACATGCTCTGTTCTTCAATGGGCAGCTCATAGAAGCTCAGAAAACCAAGCCCGGCGGATTCAAATTGCATGGTTGCCATTTGCAAGGCCGGGACCGTTTGACGGAGCATGGAAAAACCAACCTCAGAATTGTCACCGCCAACCACGTCAAGCAATGAGGCCGACCCCTCACGCCATAGAAGGAGGTTTTCCGGAACACCTTGCTCTGCTGTTTGTGGGTCGAAGGTCAGCCATTGCCGTCCATCATAAATCTGAAGGAATGTTGTGAGTTTCTGGCGGCGTCTCGCATCCTCAAGCTCGAGCCCGTCAGCGGTGCGGGCGGGGATGCCGGAGTGGTTAAGCATATCGACGAGTAATTCGAGATAGTTTTCCTCTGCAACCAGCAGAGTGGTGTTCTGGGTACGGGTATCAGGCTGCATGAGGCGGATGAGTTCCCGGGTCATGCTTTCCGGTGTGCTTGAGCGCGCCTTGGCCTGCTCAAGGATTTCCCGCACGGCTGTCGCCTGCGGCTCCTCCCAGAAAACCCGTCGGGTCGTCGGAGGCTGGCTCAGGGGACCGCTCTCGGCGGAAGCGTCAGGTACGAATTGAGCTTTGAAGTACAGGGTTTGCGGACCGGATACGTCCCGTTTCGACCATTCCGCACGGCGGTTGCCGGACTTCTCAATGATAGAAAACCCATAACCTGGCGAAGCTGCCTGTTCGCTAAGAAGCCGGAACCCGGGGGGCTGCCCGGGAACGTTAAGGCTGGCAAGTACTGATTCGTTGGTGGCGTCGAAATCCACTCTTGCTTCGACCATCCAGACCGGGCGCTGCTCTCCAGTGAGCCAGGGAATGCCCAGCTCTACATGGCGCCAGATGGCCAGGGATATACCGGTTGCAATCAGCAGGAAGACGGCGACGTAGAAGGGCAGGCGGGAGCGATTGGTCACGAATCGTTCCTTTTATTGATGAGAGAATCGGGAAGCTCCGTTGCGAACTCCTTACCAACATCAATCAGCATGACGTCCCGCAGCACATTGCGCCCTATCAGTACTTCATAGGTCAGGTTGGTGCGATCCGTCAGGGTAAACTCAGCGACCTGCTGATGGTCACCGATAGCGAATTGAAGTTCCACCACCACACGCCGCTCGGCTTCATTGGCGCTGGCCTGAATAACCTTTACCCTCCGTGAGATTTCTTTCTCCAGGGTAATCAGCTCGCTTTTTCCCGTCACCGGGACGTCAAAGCGGACCCAGTTGCTGCCATCCCGCTCGAAGCGTGTAATGTTTCGCGCGTCGATTGAGGATGTTTCGGCCCCGCTATCAATGCGGGCTGTATATATCTGTTCAGGCTCCGCAAGGTAGATTTTCTCTACCTCTCCGACGATGACTTTGCCCTTAAGGCGATCTGCGCGTCCTTTGGAGGACTCCATGGACGGGCAGGCGCTTTGTTTCTGAACTGGAGGGCAGGTTGGTTTTTCGACCTGGTTTTTGATCGCATCAAGAATGGTTTCAGTAGAACCCCGGTTCCGTTCCAGCAGCTGCTCGTGCCGTACCGTTGCGTTATTTTCCATGGTAACCAGCGTTGCCCGCTGGGCCTGGGCTGAGGTGGTGAGCTGGCTCAGGTCCTGTTTGGGAACCATGAAATAGCGGTCCGAAGAGCAGCCGGCCAGCATTAGCAATACGCCGGAGATCAAAAAAACAGAAGATGAAGAGGAGCCCGCCGGTAATTTTGGTAAACCCATGAATATGCCCTTGAGCCGGTAGTCGGTCACTAACTTGAATATAGAGTCGGCGCGACGATCTGTAAGTGTGGATCTGAAAATATTTGGAGCAGGATTATACAACAACCCATCTGTCTGGTTGCTTTACAGTTGGTTAAGGGGGCGGGGTTGTGGCCTTTTTCTCAATATTGCAGCGTAAGTAGTTACCGGGGGAGAAAGTGCCCTTCTCCAAGGTCTGTTTCCGACCGCAGGTATTCCTGAATGACCGGCGAGCAGTTGAGATAAAATAGCAAGAGTTCCCGCTGGACGTCCTGGTCCTGGATTCGTGCTGCGAAACTGATCAGTTCCCGAATGGCCTCGTCACTGCCGGCGCCGACGTCTGCGTCCTGCAAAGTCTTGCCATACCTCTCTTTGAGAACCTCAGTAAGCCGTTCCAGATGAAATTCTCCGGTGTGAGTAATATGAGGGAGAATATGAAAACGGTCAGAGCGGGAATTGTCACGATTTCCGAATAGGCGCGAATCGCTCTCTGAGGACGAGCAATCGGTTTGAAGAAAGTCTGCTCCAAGTTTCCGCCAAAGTTCTTTTAACATAATCGGTCTATCCGTTTTGGGTCCGTTACCCTGTCTGATGCGGTTACCAAAACGTAATGCCTCCAGACCGGGGTAACATCCTATCCTTTTAACCGATTATACGGGCCTCGTCCAGATGCGGATCCGCCGGGGTTGCTGATTTGCAAAGCAGTCGAGATGCTAACCGTGAGGTGCGGCGGAAGAAGCGTGTCTTCAGGAAAAATGTTCTATTGATGGGGTAGACTGTAGCCTCCGACAATGCGTCTGGTTTTTTTGCCAGAAAATGAATAATGACAGGAGCGTTGCGCAGTGCCAGAGGCCGTCACCGAATTATTGAGATCCCAGCCTGATTTAATGGCCGGATGGATAGTCCTTCTGGTGATTGCGGTTATTGTGTTGGCTGCTGGGATGGCCCGCTCTGCGGCTAATAAACGAAGGTTGGCCGGGCAACTGGATGCAGTCGACAAGGAGCGCGAAGAAGCCGAAAACCTGCTCCAGGATGCCCGGCATCGGGAGGCAATGGAGCGACAGCAAACTGAACATCTTGAGCGGACACTCGATGAACACAAATCCAGGCTAATCAAACACGAACAGAAACTGGAGCAGTGGCGACAGCATGCGTCGGGGCTGGAAAACCGGGTCGCAGGGCTTGAATCAGACCTTGAAGGGCGCAAACACCGAATCTCGCAACTGGAGGCCGAGCGCCAGGCTCAGCAGAGCCGAAGCGAGGAGCTTGCCAAAGAGCTTCATGAAGCTCAGGTTCTACTGCGAGAGCAAGAGGTCACTCTGGATAAGGAGCGGCGGTCAACGTCTGAGAAGCTTGAATTGCTCGAGCGTAACCGGGATGCCCTGAAACAGGAATTTGAGAACCTTGCCAATAAAATCTTTGAACAGAAAAGCGAGAACTTCAGCCAGCAAACCCGTACCAGCCTGGACACGTTGCTCAATCCTTTTCGCGACCAGCTCCAGGACTTCCGGAAGCGGGTGGAAGATGTGTACACCAGTGAAACCCGGGATCGCCAGGCGCTGAGGAGTGAAATCAAGTCCCTTCAGGAGTTGAACCGTCAAATTACGGAAGAGGCGTCCAACCTTACTCGGGCTTTGAAGGGCGACAAGAAAATTCAGGGCAACTGGGGAGAGCTCATCCTTGAGCGGGTGTTGGAGAAGTCCGGCTTGCGCAAAGGCGTGGAATACGACACCCAGGGCAGTTACCGGGACAGTGACAACCAACTGCTTCGGCCCGATGTTGTTGTCCACCTGCCAGATAGCCGAAATTTGATTATTGATTCCAAGGTGTCGCTGTTAGCGTATCAACAGTGGGTTAACGAGGAAGATGATACCGCGAGGGAAGAGGCGCTCCGGCAGCATGTTGAAGCCGTGAGAAATCACATTCGCACGCTCAGCGAGAAGGACTACAGTCAGCTAAACGGCCTTCATTCTCCGGACTTTGTGCTGTTGTTTATGCCAATCGAGCCCGCCTTTGTGGCAGCATTTCAGCAGGACGAGAACCTTTTCGCAGAAGCCTTTGAGCGAAAGATTATTGTGGTAACACCCACAACCTTGTTGGCTACGCTGAGAACAATCGAAAATATCTGGCGCTATGAAAGGCAGAGCCAGAATGCCCGCCGGATTGCCGATCGGGCCGGTGCGGTCTACGACAAACTTCGGGTGTTCGTTGAGGCTATGGAGCGTCTGGGTGGGCAGTTGCATACGGCTCAAGGCAGCTACGACTCGGCGATGAACACCCTGACCAGAGGTCGTGGAAATCTGATCTCACAGGCTAATCGGTTTGTGGAACTTGGTGTGCGAGTCAAGAAGGAACTTCCAAAGGCTATTATGGATCAGGCGGAAGTGGATGCCGGAGATGAGCCGGGAGACGACGAATACGACCCGTCGGAGACTGAAGCGCAGGCAATTGGTGCAGATAATCAGCAGGAGTGAGTGCCATGGCAGTATCGTTTGATAAAGGTTTTCAGCTGGCCCGGGGACTTATCCTTGCGTCGGCACTGCTGGCCGGGCAGGCCTCCGCTCTTGCGCCCGAGCATGAGACGCGCCGGTTAATGCTGGCAACAGAGGAAGCGGTGGCTGCAGAAAACTGGGCTGAGGCGGGTGAGTACCTGAACCGGCTCCAGCAGCTTGAAGGCAACAAGCCGGCTGATTACTTCTATTACCGTGGTCGTGTCATGTATCAGGCTGCCCACTTGAATGAGGCGCAATCTGCTCTCGAATCCTATGTGGAGCAGGGGGGGGCTGACGGCAGCCACTACCAGGAAGCACTTAAACTCATAACGGGTATCGAGAAAGCCCGCAAGGAACGGGCCCTGGCGCCACAAGGCGGTAACTCGGACTCAGGCAAAATTGCATTGATAGAGCCGGCGGGTGATCAAAAGATTGCCTCGCTGCGCAAGCTCTACCTGGCGGACTCAGACCGTGAGGCGCTGACAATCCACCTTAACAGCTTGCTGGAAGTGGCGGGATGGCGTCAGGATCAAACCATTGTTCAGATGGACCGGCCGGCGGACGTGGAATACCGGGTCAGTGCGGCGGACAGCACCATTAATGTCCAGGAGATACGTCGGGATACGGGGGGACGAGTTGTTCGCAAAACCCAGTCCATGTCCGTATACGGTGTTAACCCTCAGGTTGAATGGGGCTGTGAAGCCGCCGCAGCAGCCTGCTGGATTTATGATCCGAGGGACGGTTCCCGGTTGCTGCAGTTGGCGGTCGATCGTGAACAGGCCAGGGAAGTGGCCCGGACACTGGGACAGCTTATCCGCAACCTTCAGGCGCCGGCTGATTCCTGACGGTGCCTATTCCGTCAGGTTGCCCCTTTCACCCTCGCGATAGGCTCCGGGTGTTACGCCCGTCCACTTCTTGAACGCCCGGTGGAATGTTGAGGGCTCGGTGAACCCCACTTTGGCGGCGATGTCATTGATCGGCAGCTCCTGTCGACTCAGATAATAAATCGCCATATCCCGTCTGAGCAGATCTTTGATCTCCTGAAACGAGGTGTTTTCCTGCTTGAGGCGCCGCCGGAGTGTCTGTGGGCTGGTGTGCAGTGCGGCGGCAATCCATTCAAAATCCGGCAATGGCCTGGAAAAGTCTCTGCCAATCAGGGCGCGAATCCGGCCAGTAAAGGTGTTGCTTTCATCCGGGCGGGACAGCAGGTCTGCCGGTGAGGTCTTGAGAAACTGTCTCATTTCAGACTTGTCCCGAATAACCGGTGCTGACAGGAATCGTTTGTCGAATGTGAGAGCCGTGCGGTCTGACCCGAATTCCAGCGGGCAATGGAAAATGTGGCGGTATTCGTCACCATGAAGCGGTCGTGGATAATCAAATTCCGCTTTTTCCAGCTCTACTGGCTGACCAATCAGCCAGCTTCCCAGCCGGTGCCAGATAACCAGAATACTCTCCCGAAGGAAGTAAGACGGATCGTGTATTTCACCTTCAATGCGGGTGACGAGTTGAGCTTTTTCACCGCTCGTTTCCAGCTCCATGGTAATCATGGGTTCGAAAAGCCGGGAAAACTGGAAAGCCTGGCGGTACACCGCCTCGAGATTCGGACAATCGATGACCAGCGCGCACATAGTCGCAAACGTCCCGCTGCGCGCGCGTCTGGGGCCGAAGCCCATGAACTCGTCCCCAAGCCGGCTCCAGAGTATCTGCATCAGACGACTGAACTGGTCACTGCTGACCCGTGCCATTTCGATACGTAAAAGATCCGGAGATATGCCGGCTTCCCTCAGCATATCGAACGTATCAAAACCAAGATTCTCCGCTCCGGTCAGGGCGGCCTGAACAAAGTGTCTTGAAACCGTCAGGTTGGACATGTCTCTCGCTATTCCATAAAAACGAAACCCATCATAAAACCCCCGTGAAACAATGCAACTGCCGAGCTGCCAACGCCGTGGCAGAATCGGCCAACTGAAATGAAGGAACCTGCGGTTGGCCCCGTCGGCAAAACCGTGCAGCATGAAACATTCCGGAAGAATCGACAAAAAGAAACCGACTACGTAAGGAGAATGCCATGGCAGGTCCTCTGACCTCTTTGAAAGTTCTGGATTTCAGTACCCTGTTACCGGGGCCGTATGCCACCATGCTGTTAGCCGACATGGGGGCAGATGTGCTGCGGGTGGAGGCGCCGGACAGGGTGGATCTTACGAAGGTAATGCCTCCATTTGACGGGAAAAACAGTACAGCGTTTTCGTATCTGACTCGGGGCAAGAAAACGCTTCCCCTGAATCTTAAGCAGGCTGATGACATTGAGAAAGTAAAGGAGCTCATCCACGACTATGACATCGTTATTGAGCAGTTCCGCCCGGGGGTTATGGATCGTCTCGGCATCGGCTATGAGACGCTGAAGGCTATCAACCCGAAACTTATTTACTGCGCGATTACGGGCTATGGCCAGACCGGGCCTTACCGGGACCGAGCCGGCCACGATATCAATTATCTTGCGTTGTCTGGGGTTAGCAGCCACTGCGGACGCGCCGACAGTGGGCCGCCTCCCATGGGCATTCAGATTGCGGATGTTGCAGGTGGTTCACATCACGCTGTGATGGGTATTCTCGCCGCAGTGATCCACCGGCAACAGACCGGAGAGGGCCAGTTCGTCGATATCAGTATGACGGATGCCGCGTTTGCGCTTAACGCAATGTCGGGTGCGGCTTGCCTTGCCGGTGGCCAGGAGCAGAAACCGGAGAGTTCCCTCCTGAATGGTGGCTCATTCTACGATTACTATCGGACAAAGGATGGTCGTTGGCTGTCGGTAGGCAGCCTCGAACCTCAGTTTTCGGCGCGTTTTTGCGACACTCTTGACCTCGCTGATATGAAGAGCCTGGCCCTGAGCCAGAAACCTGAGCATCAGCAAAAGCTCAAGCAGGCATTAAAGGAAAAGATTGCCGGGAAGACGCTGGCGGAGTGGCAGGCGACATTCGCCGATCAGGATGCGTGTGTAGAGCCGGTATTAACGATCTCCGAAGCGGCGGAGCATCCTCAGTTAAAGGCGCGGGATATGGTGATCGAGGTTGATCGGGGGGATGGCAAACTCCAGATGCAAATTGGAAGGCCTGTGAAATTTTCAGCCTGAGGTTTACTCGAGACATAAAGTACAGTCAAAAAAGAAAACCCAGCAAATGCTGGGTTTTCTTCGAGGGCATATTAAATATTAAGGGTTCTCAGGCGATGGAGCCTCGGCTTTCACAAAGTTAGCGTTGTTAAACTGGATCGAGGTCCCGTCATTCATGAAAAACGAGATAATGTTGGTCGCCATATCAGCAAATACAGCCTCCTGAGCTGCGGTTTCCGGTTTGATGATGGTGGTATGTGTACCAGCCTCAAATCGCACCGCGTTTACGTTAGCAGTGAGCCCGCCTGTCGCGGAAATCGTATCCGCTTCTAGATTCATGAACAGCGGTTCGGTGCCTGCCAATGGTGCTGGCAATGCATCTCCTAGAGGACGGGTGTATGTGCCTGCGTAAGCTACATCTGCGGCCACCGGAATCGTCTGATCTTGGGTGGATCGATCAGATCCGTCACCATAGATTTCATTCAAGTAGACTTTGCTTCCGCTATTTACGATTGACTCTCCGAAGTTATGAGGTTCGGCACTGTCTAAAGTGGCTTGAGCAACATTCAGGAAAAGCTCCAAATTGCTTGTGCCTTGGGTAAGTCCCGCTTGACCAAGCCCAGCAAGCACTGTTGCGCCGATCGAGGGCGAATTCTCAAGCAGTTTTGCAATGCCTGCACCAGGAGTAACCAGAGCTGCAGCGTTGAAGGGAACGATATTCTCGTTGCCAATCGTTGCTGCTTGGGCGGTGTCGTTCACTAAGGATACCAGCGATGTTCCAAGAATGCCGCCCAGTGAATGGCCAACGAAATAAACCTGCGAGCCGCCAGTGCCATCGGGCTGAACATTAACGTCTCTTTGAGCATCACCTCTTGTAGTCGGATCACCGTCGAGATCGGAATTGTCCAGGTCGATGTCATTGAGGTTGACAAGGCTGGCGTTCAGGTTCAACAGATCGACAACACCTTGTCGGTTGTTATCCCTTGCGGCTGGCAAATTGGATAAATTCAGGAAGAACTGGGCGGAATAACCCAGCGCTTCCTCTGGATCTGTGCTGTAAACCATCCGGGTTGGAGAGCCGCTCGCGTCCTGACCCCAGCCAAAGTGGCGCTCGTTCATCGGAAGTGGACTGTCGACGAACGAACCATCGACCAGTGTCTTGTCGACGCTTAGCGCTATGGAAGGGTCTGGGTCGCCAGTTGCAAGCGTGGGTGCGATACCATGAAGGGGCAGGTCGATTGCAACGGTTACGAAGCAAAAGTTACCCAACTGGTTGGCAAGAGCCAAGCTGTGTGAACGGTTACCAAAGATTCCGTGTTGGTAGACAACAACGTCCCAGGGCTTTGCCATTCCACAGGTTGCGCCACCGCCGCCTGGAATCACATTGCTGGGGTCCGGTACAGATACCAGCATCGGTACATTGACTGGGGTCGCGTTCTCGGTCGCAAACGGGAAACGGAAGGTAACCTTATCAGACGGGGGCGTTTCGCCACTTGGATCAATAGCGCCACCGACGATGGTCGAAGCGGACCAAGGTAGATTGAGATTGCTCGGATCAGTATCCGTCGGAGTTTTCAGATAATACGGAAGTTCCAGACTAGTCTGAAAAACAGATCCAGCCTCAGGGAGCCCGAGTCCAGCGGATGGTACACGGGTAGCTTCGATAAATTGGGTGCCAATTTCGCGTGGCTCAGGATTGCTGAAATCCGTTCCTGCCAAGGCCGTTTCAGTGCCCGCAGCACTAGCGCGCAGGTTCGCATCGCCAATACTTGCTACGGCGCCATCCGCTACCGCATCAAGCGTTCCCCACTGAGTACTCGGATCCAGCGTTTCAAAAGTGTCAGCGTTTGCCGCGAGGTATTCTGCAATTGCGTTCTGGCGAGTAGTTTTAATAGCACTCTTGTAAAAGAACTGTGCGGGGGAAGTAGCTGCTTCAAGTACGTCTGTTGTGCCTCCGGTTGTGAATGTCAGAGACAGTGCTACGTTTTCCGCGCTCAGGGGCGGCATTGAGGCGGCTTCCCGGCTCGTATTGGTAAGAGCACTGAAGTAACCCGCTGCCAATGCTTCCCAGCCTTGAATAGCGCCGCGAACTGGCTCCAGGGAGGAGGTGCCAAGGGGCTCGTCAGGGTTGCTGATATTTTGGTAAGAGGGTGAGCCTACCAAGCTCTGGCCGAGTGAATCTTTGACCTCATCTGTGACGACAACAAGGTACTTCTTTTTCGGGTCAAGCGGGCGCAGCGGCGTGATGCGCAGGACATTGTCCACTCCACCATCAAGTGAGACCACTTCGGCTCGAAATTCATTATTGAAATCAAATACAGCGGCGGCTGTGTCAGGACCAGGTGCAGCCTGCAAAGCAGCGAATGCGAGACCAAGATCAAAGGTAGGGGTTTCGCCCGGGAAGGATTCGCGATCGAGTACTTCTGTAATATCTCCGCTTTCGGCCAACTCAGCGATCAGGTCGGTGTAGTAGGAAGAGCTGTTGAGCAGTGCGTCACCGCCCGGAAAGTTTAGAGAGAGCAGGAAGACGTTTTGGTTCGGGTTCGGAGCCGGGGTTCCTGCACCTGCGTCAATTATAGGTTGCGCAACCACCGTTTCAGGATTGATAGAGCCAGACAACTTGATATCAAACTGAGCGGTCGTTGATGAACCGTCCATGTAGTCGAGTGCGTTGGTAATCGGGTTGTCTGTAGAGCCACTGAGTGTTCCGTCTGCGTTGGCACCTTGCTCGAATTGAAGGTCGCTAGGAACAGGCAGTTCACTGGTTACAGGATTGAAAATTGGCCAGGTTTTACCAGTGAAATCAGGGTTGGAAATCTTATAGTCCGGATTAGCATTCGCCCCCGTATCGCCACTGTCAAAGCAGCCTGTAAGTCCAAGGGAAGACGCCACGGCAAGACTTATTAGAGTTTTCTTGAACATGGGTGGAACCTTTTCCTGTTGTTGTGTCGTTATGTTCGGCAGCTGACGGGGCCGGTCTGATCCGGTAAGCCCGTTGTCAGTGGCCTGTTCTGCTTGAAACTGTTGTCTGAAATTGTAGCCAGCGCTGTGAGCCAATTTCTATATCTATGACTATAGCGACAGTATGGCACGTGTTGATCAGCCGAAAGTGTGATTCTGGTCCTTTGAATCCTCCCCGCACGGTTGGAGTTTGGCCTTTCTGAAAAATAGTTGGGACTTAACGGTTTGTCGAGGGCGCCGGCGGTCTTCGGCTGATCAGGCAGTGTATGGGTTCGCCATCTGTCGGGTCCCTTGCGTTCGCGTTTTTCTGGTAAACTCTTGCCTCCCGATTTTCCGATAACACGACACAACGATATCAAGCTGATGAGGCGCCTATGACCACCGTAATCCGCCAGGACGACCTGATTGAAAGCGTAGCGGACGCGCTGCAGTTTATTTCCTATTATCACCCGAAGGACTTTATCCAGGGCGTGTATGAGGCTTACCAGAAGGAAGAGTCCCAGGCGGCCAAGGATGCCATGGCCCAAATCCTGATTAATTCCCGCATGTGCGCGCAGGGCCACCGCCCACTGTGCCAGGATACGGGCATTGTGACCGTATTCGTTAATATCGGCATGAACGTTCAGTGGGATTGCGAGATGGCACTGGATGATGTGATCAACGAAGGTGTACGTCGCGCTTATACCCAGCCGGATAACGTGCTCCGCGCATCCATTCTGGCGGATCCGGACGGTAAGCGTCAGAACACCGGAGACAACACTCCAGCCATCATTCACTACAAAATGGTGCCGGGCGATACGGTTGAGATTCACGTAGCCGCCAAGGGTGGCGGTTCGGAAGCCAAATCCAAATTCGCCATGCTGAACCCGTCCGATTCCGTGGTGGACTGGGTATTGAAAATGGTTCCGCAGATGGGCGCCGGCTGGTGCCCGCCCGGCATGCTGGGTATCGGTATCGGCGGCACCGCCGAGAAAGCAATGGAAATGGCGAAAGAGTCATTGCTGGATCCGATCGATATCCACGATCTTCAAGCGCGCGGTGCCTCCAATCGTGCCGAGGAGTTGCGCCTTGAACTGTTCGATAAGGTGAACGATCTCGGCATCGGTGCCCAGGGCCTGGGTGGCCTAACGACGGTTCTGGATGTGAAGGTCAAGGATTACCCGACCCACGCCGCCAACAAGCCGGTTGCCATCATTCCGAACTGTGCCGCCACCCGTCACGCGCACTTTACTCTGGATGGCACTGGTCCCTCACTGCAAACCCCGCCGAGCCTGGACGACTGGCCGGAAATTACCTGGGAAGTGGGTGAGAATGTTCGCCGCGTGAACCTGGATACCATCACGCCGGAAGACGTGAAGGACTGGCAGCCGGGTGAGACGGTTCTGTTATCCGGCAAAATGCTGACTGGACGGGACGCCGCCCACAAGAAGATGGTCGACATGATCGACAAGGGCGAAGAGTTGCCGGTGGACCTGAAGGGCCGGTTTATTTACTACGTGGGGCCGGTGGATCCGGTGCGTGAGGAAGTGGTTGGCCCTGCAGGCCCGACGACAGCTACCCGCATGGACAAGTTTACCCACACCATGCTGGAGAAAACCGGTTTGACCGGCATGATCGGTAAAGCCGAGCGTGGCCAGGTCGCGATTGATGCCATCAAGGAGTTTGGCGCGGTTTACCTGATGGCAGTTGGCGGTTCCGCCTATCTGGTATCCAAGGCCATCAAACACGCCGAAGTGGTTGCGTTCCCGGAGCTTGGGATGGAAGCCATTTACGAGTTTGAGGTAGAAGATATGCCTGTGACGGTAGCGGTGGACTCACGTGGTTCTTCCGTGCACCAGACGGGGCCGGCCGAGTGGCACGATAAGATTATTGCTGCCAAGGCGGTCTGATTCGCTAGCCATAACGAAGATAAAAAAGGGTGAAGCCGAGGCTTCACCCTTTTTTATGCGTGCCCGGTCAGGAAGAACAACTGATGTTCAGGTGCTTGCCCCAGTCCGGGGGCAGCGCGGCGTATTGCTCGTGTTCGGGCTGTTCATCGAACGGTCTTTGCAGAACTTTCAGCAGGGCTTTCATTGGCTGGTAATCGCCGTTCTGGGCCTCCTGAATCACCTGTTGGGCCAGGTAGTTCCGCAGAATGTACTTGGGGTTTACCCCTCGCATGGCGTATTCCCGCTCATCATGAGCGCGCGTTTCCTTCTGCAAACGTTCTTCATACCGTTCCAGCCACTCATCCGCGACGCTGCGGTCTACGAACAGGTCTCTGACCGGAGCATGGCCATGGGCATAGAGGTTCGAGAGTGCCCGGAAGAAAGCGGTGTAGTCCACATGGTGTTCATGGAGCATGCTGAAGGTGTCCATGATCAGGCTGAGATCCGACTCTTCCTCCTGTAACAGGCCGAGTTTATCCCGCATGTTCTGAAGGAACCGCGCGTTGTAGGTAATCTCATATCGGCGCAGGCCCCGGCGCACAGAATCTTCTTCCACGATGGGCATCAGGGCATTGGCCAGATACTGGCAGTTCGTGAATCCTATATGTGGCTGCCGGTTGTAGGCATAACGGCCACCCTGATCCGTGTGGTTGCAGATATAGCCAGCGTCGAAATCGTCCAGGAACGCATAGGGGCCGTAGTCAAAGGTATCCCCGATGATGGACATGTTGTCACTGTTCATCACGCCGTGGCAGAAACCCACCGCCTGCCAGTCTGCGATCAGTCGGGCGGTTCGCTCCACCACTTCCTCAAACCAGCGGACATGGCGCTCGTCGTCCGGTAAGCCAATGAGGTGCGGGAAGTGGAGGGAAATGACATGCTCCAGCAGTGTCTTTACCGTTTCAGGCCCCTCATGGTGCGCGGCAAATTCGAAGTGACCAAAGCGTATATGGCTCTGAGCGACGCGTACCAGGGCGGCGGCCGTTTCGATAGATTCGCGGCGTATCGGGTCTTTGGCACTGACCATAAACAGTGCCCGGGTGGTTGGAATACCCAGGCCATTCATCGCTTCGCTGCAAAGGTATTCGCGAATGGTTGAGCGCAGAACCGCCCGGCCATCACCAAACCGGGAGTAAGGCGTCATACCCGCGCCCTTGAGGTGCCAGTCCCAGCGTCGGCCGTCCGGTGCAATGGTTTCCCAGAGTAGCAGGCCACGGCCATCTCCCAGTTCCGGGTTGTAGGCGCCAAACTGGTGGCCCGTGTACTTCATGGCCACGGGGTCCATTCCTTCCAGGAGCTCGGCGCCAGCACCCACTTGCGTCCAGTCGTCCTCTTTCTGGGTATGAAACCCCATCTGTTCCGCGAGCTCGTGGTTGAAACACACCATTCTGGCGCCTCTCAATGGCGTAGGCTGAACGCGGGTATAAAAGGAGTCCGGGAGTTCCAGGTAGCGATGCTCAACATGAAAACTCTTGCTACTCATAAAATGCCTATACTCCCATTTGGTACGAATACTGCTGTTATTAATCTACAACCACTTATACGAGCCGGAAAACCAACGTGTCAGACAGCGAGCTTAACAGAACCATCAAGGCCCTGATCGCGCAGGAAGGGCTCCCCGAAACGTACGCCCGCACGGTGGAACAGACCATTCTTCCGCTCGTGGACCATATTCTGGAACTTTATCAAAGGGAAGAGCGGCCTGTTGTCGTGGGTATTCACGGCGCTCAGGGCACTGGAAAATCGACGTTGACTCTGTTTCTTCGCGAGATTCTCGGGAAACACCGGAACTGTCCGGCTGCCAGCCTTTCCCTTGATGACATCTACCTTACCAGAGGGGAGCGCCGGGAACTTGCAGCCCGCGTCCACCCCCTGTTTGTGACCAGGGGTGTGCCTGGAACACACGACGTCGAACTGGGCTTGCAGATCATCAGGAAGCTCCAGGCAGCGCCGCCAGATGGATTTACGCCGATCCCTGCCTTTGACAAGTCCATTGATGACAGGGTTCCTGCCGATGCCTGGCCCGTGTTTAACGGTCGGGCAGAGGTGATTCTTTTTGAGGGCTGGTGCCTGGGTGCCCATCCAGAGCCTGATGCTGCGCTGGAACGTCCCATCAATCGACTTGAAGCAGAGGAAGATGCCTCTGGAACTTGGCGACACTATGTCAATGAGTGCCTTAAGGGCGATTACCATCGGCTATTCGACCAACTTGATAACCTGGTGATGCTCAAGGCACCTTCCATGGAGAGCGTTCTCGAATGGCGCACTCTTCAGGAGCATAAATTAGCGGCGAAGCTTTCTGGCGCACCAGATCAGGGCGTCACGAAAAGAGGCGCACAAAATCTGCGCATAATGGGCGATGACGAGGTCGCTCGCTTCATTATGCACTACGAACGCGTGACACGGTTTTGCCTGAAGGAAATGCCGCGCAGGGCAGATGTCCTCATTGAGGTAGGAGAGGATCACTCCCTTGGCAAGCCCAGATTCCGAGCCCATTGACGGAGACAACCCATGACAAAACCCCGGTTGCTGATCTTTTCTGACCTGGACGGTACCTTACTCAATCATGAAAACTATCGATGGGATGCCGCACGCCCTGCTTTGCAAAGGCTGGAGGCCGCCAGCATTCCACTGATTCTCAACTCCAGCAAAACGGCTCCAGAGGTCCGCAGTCTGCGTCGGGAGCTGGGAAATACCGACCCATTCATTGTTGAAAATGGTGCGGCTGTGGTGATTCCTGCAAAAACCTTTGGCAATGATGACGAACAGGTGGTGAATTTTGGGGCGCCCCGGGTTGAAGTATTGAAGGTTTTGGCGGTTCAGAGAGAAGCGGGTGCCCGGTTTCGGGGCTTTGAGGACATGTCAGTCCCAGAGTTGGCCGATGCCACGGGCCTGGATGCAGAGTCTGCCAAACGTGCGAAGGAGCGCCTTGGTACGGAACCGTTGATCTGGGAGGGTTCTGACGATGAACTGGCTGCGTTCAGGTCTGCGCTGGCAGCAGAAAACCTGCGCCTGGTCCAGGGAGGTAGATTCTTTCACGCCATGGGGATTTTTGATAAATCCGATGGGGCCCGCTTTTTGCTGGATAAATACCGGGAGCAGCACGGAGGGGAGGAGGTGATCGCCATCGCGCTTGGAGATAGCCCGAATGATCAGCAGATGCTCGAATCGGCGGACATCCCCGTTGTCATTCGTGGTGTTAACAGCGATGAGGTGCAGTTGCCATCGGCCAAACATGCTATGCGTTCCATCAAACCCGGCCCGGAGGGCTGGAATGAGTGTGTCCTTAACCTCCTGTTTGAGTACGGGTATTAGAGAGGAGAGCCGCCATGGGCGACTTTTACCAGAACGGAATTATCACAACCCTGCATAATCTGGTTCGCCGGCCGGTTGAAGATATAGAAGAAGAGCTGATGAGCTTTCGCAAGGCCCGGCCCATGTCCCTGGTTCTGCCTTCACTCTATTCCGAGCTGGAGGGGCCGGCTTTAAAGAATATCGTGCACGAACTGACCAAAGTGCCGTATCTGGAGCAGATTGTTATCGGTCTGGACAGGGCAGATGAAGCGCAATATCGCCACGCCCTTGAGTACTTTTCTGAGCTTCCCCAGAACTTCAAAGTTCTCTGGAACGATGGTCCACGACTTCGCGCGATTGATATGAAACTTCGGGAGCAGAATCTGGCTCCCACGGAAATGGGCAAGGGCCGGAATGTCTGGTACTGCTTCGGCTATGTGCTGGCCTCCGGAGTCAGTAAATCGGTGGCCCTGCACGATTGTGACATTCTCACGTATTCCAGGGATCTGGTCGCGCGCCTGATTTATCCGGTCGCCAATCCCGGATTTAACTACATGTTCTGCAAGGGCTACTACGCCCGAGTTGCGGATAATAAAATGAATGGCCGGGTCAGCCGACTGCTGGTGACTCCGCTCATCCGTGCGCTGAAGAAAGTATGCGGCCCCAACGATTTTCTGGATTACCTCGACAGTTACCGTTATCCGCTGGCGGGCGAGTTCTCTTTCCGTACAGACGTTATCAATGACCTGCGCATACCGAGTGACTGGGGACTGGAAATCGGCGTACTTTCCGAGATGAAGCGGAACTACGCCACTAACCGTCTGTGCCAGGTGGATATTGCTGACGTCTACGATCATAAACATCAGGAGTTATCACCGGAAGATGCCAGTCGTGGCCTGTCTAAAATGAGCATGGACATTTCCAAGGCTCTTTTCCGGAAGCTGGCCACCAATGGCGAAATCTTCTCCAGCGAGAAGTTCCGGACCATCAAGGCAACGTATTTCCGGATCGCCCTGGATTTTGTCGAAACCTACCAGAACGACGCCATTGTCAATGGCCTGACTTTCGATCGTCACAAGGAGGAGAAGGCGGTCGAGCTGTTCGCCCAGAATGTCATGGGAGCCGGGGCTTATTTCCTCGATAACCCGATGGACACGCCGTTTATCCCAAGCTGGAACCGGGTAACCAGTGCTCTTCCGGACATCAAGGAACAACTTCAGGAGGCTGTGGAGCTGGACAACGAGGAGTTCCGCCCATGACCCAGCCTTTGAAAGCCAAGCTGGTCTCGATGTTGGAGGTGGTTTATCCAGCACTGGACTGCGCATTTTTGGCTGATGAGCTCCTTGCCACCATAGGTGTGCCCCCCGATCACCCACCCCCACCGGCCCATCAGAACAACTGGGATGAGTCGGATGTGTTGCTGATTACCTATGCTGATACGGTTCGAAAGGCCGATCAAAAACCACTGGTGACGCTGCACAGGTTTCTGAAAGACTGTCTCTCTGACAGTCTTTCATCCGTCCATATCCTGCCGTTTTTTCCCTACAGTTCGGATGACGGCTTTTCGGTAATGGATTATCTTGCGGTCAACGAATCCCACGGTAGCTGGGAAGACATTGAAGCGATTTCGGGTGACTTCAAATTGATGTCCGACCTGGTGATCAACCATATGTCTGCCCGCAGCCGCTGGTTTGAAAATTTCCGGAAACGCGTGGATCCAGGTAAGGACTATTTTTTTGAGGGAAATCCGAAGGATGACCTCAGTGCCGTGGTTCGTCCCCGCACGTCTCCATTGTTGAATCCGGTCCAGACTGACGACGGTGAACGTTACGTGTGGTGCACCTTCAGCGAGGATCAGGTTGACCTGAACTTTGCCAATCCAAAGGTGTTGACCGAGTTTGTGGCCATCATTCGCCATTATCTTGAGCGCGGTGTCATCATTTTCCGGTTCGACGCAGTGGCGTTTCTCTGGAAGGAGCCGGGTACGCCCTGCATTCATCTGCAACAGACCCATGAGCTGATCAAGATCCTGAGGTTACTGATTGAACACCACAGTCCTTCGGCTGTAGTGATTACAGAGACCAATGTGCCCAATCGCGAGAACCTCACTTATTTTGGCAACGCCAACGAAGCCCATGTGATCTATAACTTCTCGCTGCCGCCTCTGTTGATCAATACATTGGTAACGGGTGACTGCAAGCACTTGAAAACCTGGCTAATGAGTATGCCGCCGGCTCAGATGGGCACTACCTACCTGAACTTTATTGCGTCGCATGATGGCATTGGCATGCGCCCAACTGACGGATTGCTGACAGATGATGAAAAGCAACGGCTGATCAATACCATGGACTCATTCGGAGGCAAGGTCTCCTATCGCCGCACGCCGGATGGCCGGGACCAGCCCTACGAAATCAATATCGCTCTTTATGACGCACTGAAAGGCACCGCAGAAGCCGGTGCGGACCATTGGCAGTTACAGCGGTTTATCTGTGCCCACACCGTGATGCTCGCTCTGGAAGGCATTCCCGCCTTTTACATACACAGCCTGCTGGCAACCGAGAACGACACTGAGCGAGTGGAACACACCGGGCGGCTGCGATCGATCAATCGCAGCCAGTGGCAGCTGGACGACCTGGAGGGTGAGCTCGCCAACCCTTTGAGTCATCACAGCAAGGCCTATAATGAACTCAAGCGCTTGATTGCCATTCGCCGGAAACAGCCGGCGTTTCACCCCAATGCCACTCAGTTCACATTGCACCTTGGCTTGCAGCTTTTCGCGTTCTGGCGCCAGAGTATGCGGCGGGACCAATCGGTGTTTTGTATCCACAATATCAGTGACGAAGTGCAGCAGGTCGCTCTCAGTGATATCAACCTGATTGGAACGGATCACTGGCTCGATTTGATCTCGGGTATGGAAATTGACGATCTTTCCGGCTGCATTACATTGAAACCCTATCAGAGTATCTGGTTGTCCAATCGGGAGTAGGGCAGAATGCGCCCATGTCCGAAAAGACCTCTTCAAGAAAGCCCCGGATCCTGCTGCTTTCCGCCTATGACGCCGGAAGCCACCGTCGTTGGCGTGAGCAGTTGGTGGCCAGTCAGCCCGGGTTTGAATGGCATGTGCTCAGCCTTCCGCCACGGTTTTTTCGCTGGCGGATTCGTGGCAATGCGTTGACCTGGCTGACAGAACCCCGCTTACAGGAAAGCTGGGATCTGTTGTTGGTAACTTCCATGGTGGACCTTGCGTCCATCCGGGGCTTCCATCCGCACCTGGCCAACACGCCATCGCTTCTGTACATGCATGAAAACCAGTTTGCCTACCCGGAATCTGAAGAGCAGCACGCCAGTATTGACCCACAGATTGTCAATCTCTACAGCGCCATCGCGGCCCACCAGGTGTTGTTTAACAGTGACTGGAATCGACGAAGCTTTCTGGAGGGCGTGGGGCAATTGTTCAGGAAACTGCCTGATGGCTTGCCGGGCGGCGTACTCGACGAGTTAACAGATAAGTCCCGGGTTTTGCCGGTTCCCATCGAGGACAGCCTGTTTGTGGAACGCATCAGGCCTTTGCAGCGGCAATGCCCGCACTTGTTGTGGAACCACCGGTGGGAATACGACAAAGGTCCGGACAGACTTGCCCTTTTTCTGGATGAGCTGGTGAACCGGGGCCAGGACTTCCGCTTGAGTGTTGTCGGTGAGCAGTTCCGGCATCGTCCGGGGGTGTTTGACACTATTCGCGAGCGCCACGGCAACCGGATTGTCAACTGGGGCTTTCTCGCCAGCCGTTCTGATTACGATCAGTTGCTGACGGAGGCCGATGTCGTCATCTCAACGGCTCTTCATGATTTTCAGGGCTTGTCCATGCTGGAGGCCATGGCATCTGGGTGCCTGGCTTTGGCGCCCGATCGCCTGGCCTATCCCGAGTATGTACCGTCGTCCCAGTTATACCGCAGCGACCCCGGCCATCCGGAGGCTGAGGCCAGAGCCGCAGCTGATTGTCTGATCAGGTTAATGCAGAATTCAGCGCGCTCTCAGGCCCCCTCCGGTTGGGGGTTGTCCAGGCTGTCAAACGCCTATGAAAGTATCATCATTACAACCCTGGAAAAACATGGGGTATCCTGAGTGGATATTTAAAATACCGGGATCTCAGACATGATGAAAGCCATTAAAGTCACTGGTGACTCCCTGAGCTGGGAGTCATGCGAGCCTTTCGAGGAACTGCCTGCAGACCACGTTGTAATCGATGTTGTCTGGACGGCTATCAACCGGGCGGATTTGATGCAGCGGGCGGGAGTCTATCCACCACCTCCCGGTGCCTCAGACACTCTGGGCCTTGAGGTGAGTGGTCGTATCTCTGCAACAGGTGAAGATGTGACTGGCTTTGAGCCGGGAGACGAGGTGTGCGCGCTTCTTACCGGCGGCGGCTATGCAACCAGGGTTATCGTCCCTGCGGTGCAGGTCTTGCCCATCCCGAAAGGTTATTCGCTTAAAAAAGCCGCGGCTATCCCGGAAGTGTTTGCCACCGCATGGTTAAATCTGTACCAGGAAGCAGGCTTGAAACCGGGAGAGCGCATGCTTCTTCATGCGGCCGCCAGTGGTTTGGGGACGGCCGTTATCCAGCTTGCGACGGCATTCGGCAATCCTGTTTTCGCTACGGCGGGGGATGAGAAAAAACTTGAGATCTGCCGCAATCTGGGCGCCAGTGGTGTCTGGAACCGGAAAGAAGGATCCTTTGTGGATGCCGTAAAGAGTTGGGGCGGTGTAGACATGGTGCTCGACCCTGTTGGCGGCGCTTACATCGCGGAGGACCAGAAAGTCCTGAATGTGGACGGCCGGATTGTTTTGATCGGCCTGATGGGTGGTCGTTCTGCGGAAGTGGATCTCGGGGTAATGTTGGTGAAGCGTCACAGGCTGATTGGCTCCACCCTTCGGTCCCGGACAGTGGAAGACAAGGGTCGCGTGATGCAGGCACTGCACCGGCATGTCTGGCCGCTGCTCAGTGCTGGCCAGATTGAACCCTTGATTGACAGCACATGGCCTATCGAGGAAGTCGAGGAGGCCATGGCTCACGTCGCGGAAAACAGAAATACCGGGAAGGTTCTGCTCAGAATTGCCGAGTAACCTTCCCGGTTTTCAATTGCCTGTGGCAGCAGTCAATCCGCGATATGGACAAGCTGCTTGCCAAAGTTCTTTCCTTTGAGCATACCCTTGAAAGCATCAATGGCGTTTTCAAGACCTTCCGCTACGGTCTCCCGGTACTTGATCTCACCGGAAGCAATGCGAGAGGTCAGGATGTCGGTAATCTCCTGATGCTTGTCCTGCCACTCGGTAACAAGGAAGAAACGGTGCTCCGGAACCGGATCCAGAGCCTTGAGCACATGGAACGGCGTTTCCACACTGGCCATATCCGTCGCGTTATAGGCAGACACATACCCGCAGATGGGCACCCGCGCTCCGTGGTTTAACAGAGGCGCGACAGCCCGGGTAACGGCACCGCCGACGTTCTCAAAGTAGATGTCAATTCCGTCCGGGCACGCTGCCTTGAGGTCTGCTTCCAGATTGCCGGCTTTGTAGTCCACGCAGGCGTCAAATCCCAGTTCATTAACGACAAAGTTGCATTTTTCCGGACCACCAGCGACGCCGACCACGCGGCAGCCTTCGATCTTGGCCGTCTGGCCGACGACCGTGCCCACCGGGCCCGATGCGGCAGAGACAACCACGGTTTCGCCAGCTTTTGGTTTACCGACATACATCAGGCCGCAATAGCCGGTGCGACCCGGCATACCGGCGACGCCGAG
This sequence comes from Marinobacter salinus, assembly GCF_001854125.1. NCBI lineage: Bacteria > Pseudomonadati > Pseudomonadota > Gammaproteobacteria > Pseudomonadales > Marinobacteraceae > Marinobacter > Marinobacter salinus. The sequence goes on along the minus strand of NZ_CP017715.1, from coordinate 1,883,405 downwards.
ATATGTTTGCAGTGGTACGGAGTCTTTCTGATGAATCTTGTACACCATAGGAGCGTCACCGGGAAATGTGACGTATTCCTGCCAACCGGAATAGCAAGTAACGAGATCTCCTTCCTTCAGATTGTCAGACCTCGATTCAACGACTCGTGCCACGCTTTCACCAACAATCGGTTCATCAATGCCGATCGGATCCATATAACCTTTGGCATCGTTCATGCGCGGACGCATGTAAGGGTCCAGAGACAGCCAGAGTATCTGCGCGACGACCTCGCCCTCGTTGGGCGAGCGAACGGGGCGCTCCTCCATCACCAGGTCACCGTCCTGAATCTCCCCCTGCGGGCGTTGTTTGAGTACAACTGCACGATTTTTATATTCGGTCACAAACTCTCTCCGGTTGCGTAATGAAACCAGATTAGGGTGAAGGAGAAAGTTCTTGTGGTCAACCTCCCATTTGAAGCTGTCGCTGGATGCGTTGGGGTTACATCCAATGCAGTGCTCGTTATAATCGGTTTCGCTCAGGATGAGCCAGGACAACACTCACATCTTCAGGGACCGAAGACATGCCCCCAAGCAAGCGTACTGCAGTTCAACCCTATTTAGCCCCTGCTGGCCAGGAGCCGGGCACGATGAATAATCGCCTTTGCTCGCACCATGTATCGCTGGCCCGGTCGTATGCAAGCTCCGCAAACAGGCGCGGGATTTGATCGTGATCGATCATGGTCAGTGCCTGCGTGGATTCTTGCGGTTGCGGAGCTTCCGACTGGTGCCAGGGACCTACCCAGTGCGGCTTTTGCAATAGTACCCAGCTTGCAGTGTCGGCCTTAGTGACTTCGCTGGCGTATGCCCACCACCCGTAAAGGTGGTTTGAGGGTGCCGAGCCGGGGGCGGAGATTGGCTCATTTAGTGGGTAAAAGAGATATCCCGGCATGAACACTCGGGCTGTTATGGGACCGGCGATACCGTGTCTCTTAAGTAGTTCCAGGGTCTCCGGTTGGTGCGTCCGTCTGCTTTGATGGTTGATCAGCCTGTCGCTTTTCAGGTCCAGGCGGTCCCGGGCATTGGGTCCGTACCATAGAGCTTCATGGCTCCCGCGCGGGACACCGAGATAGTACTTAATGGCAATTTCGTGGTGCTCAATCCGGTCGTCTATCGGGTTATGGGCAATAAAATCCAGCTCTCCGAGCGTTCGTCCGTTTGATTGGATCTGTGCATTTTTGAGCAGGATATCCCAGCCAAGCAAATCTGAGAGGAGTACCTCGTAGAGCCTCTCGAAGTAAAATCCGAGTCTTCGCTGGGGGGGCTCCCTGAGCAGCCTTGGTGCGCTTTCTGGATTCCGGTCCCAGGCCTGGAGAGTGTCCAGGTAATCCGGGGGCAGGTAGCGACCGGGCTCGAACAGGCTTGAACTGCTAATAAGCTGGGGAGCCATGCACAGCCAGGCCAGATGCCTGACTGCCGGGCAGCTGAATGAGAGAATCTTTTTGGTTGGGGTGCTTGCATCCATTGGTGAAGAATACCGTAAACTATCGTTCAGGTAAGGGTGAGGAAGCACTCACAGGCAAACCACCAATTGATGAACAGGAGCCGTCATGCAATACCTCCACACGATGATTCGGGTCAGCAACCTGGACGAGACTCTGCACTTTTTCTGTGACTTGCTGGGGATGAAAGAGATAAGTCGTAAAAGCAGCGACAAGGGGCGGTTCACCCTGGTGTTTCTTGCAGCGGCTGAAGATGAAGACCGTGCCCGTCAGGACAAGGCCCCAATGATTGAGCTCACATACAACTGGGATCCTGAGGAGTACACGGGCGGGCGGAATTTTGGCCATCTGGCCTACCGTGTCGATGATATATACGGACTTTGTGACCACCTGAAGGCCAATGGTGTCACGATCAACCGTCCGCCGCGGGACGGCTACATGGCGTTTATCCGGACCCCGGATAATATCTCCATCGAGCTGTTGCAGAAAGGGGAGGCGCTACCACCCAAAGAGCCCTGGGCCAGCATGGAGAACACTGGCACCTGGTAAGTTCGGAGGCGTTGGGGCTTAGTCTCCCGCCGCTAAAACGGGATTGCGTCAGGAGGATGCGATCCGGAACTGAAAACAAGGAGAGTTGCATGGATGACTGGCAAGGATGCCTGGCCCCCGAGTGTCAGACTGCCCTGGTGCGGGCCGGGGAGAACGTTGATCGCCGTGGTGGAAGCGTTATTACCACTGAAGATTTCCTCCTTTCATTACTGGATACCTGCCCTTCGATTACCCGGTTTCTTCGCGTTCGGGGTGTCGATATGGATGAACTGGTCCGGACCATCCAATGTGAACAGCCAATCGTGACCGAGGTTGGAGGAGAAGGGCTGCTGTCTTCCCAACTGATTTACTGGCTCGCGGCCGCCCGTCAGGTCTGCGATGCACCCTGGCTGGACTGGCCAGTCTTGCTGGAGGTTTTGACTCACAAGGCTGAGCGCCTGCAGGGCAAGGCTTATGTTGCCGTGCTGGAGCTGGTCCCCGACTGGGCCGTGGGAGGCGATGAGGGCAATGGGGGCGAAGCGAAGAGCCATGCCCGCGCCCCGATTGTTATTACCGATGCGGATTGGCTTGAATTGGCTGAGGATGTCGCGGTTACAATGTCGGCTTTGGTGGATAGCTTTGTTTGGGTTCGCGGTGAACGTGGAATCGGGAAGTCTTCCTGGCTGCAATGTTTTCTGTCATCGCTGGATCTGGACGTTGTGGAACTGGATCTGCGTCGTGAGGCAGAGGTGATGACCAGCGAATGGCCTGCGGTCCCCTCTGATGAGGAACGCAGGCGATGGCCCGTTATGGTTCTGGATAACACATCACCGGCGGACCTTCTGGCTCTGATGCAAAGGCCAGGTAGTGTTTCAGCACAACTGGTCGGGGGGTGGGAAGGCGGCCTCCTCCTGCTCGGACCCGATAACAACACCGGTGAAGAACGCATCCTCGAACACTGGCTCGGCAGGTCGCTTGAAGTATTTGATATGCCAGGGTCAAGCCAGGTCCAGCGGAAGGCAATACTGGTCGCGCATCAGGCGGCCATTGAGAAGCAGTGGAATATCGAGTTGCCTCTGTCTGTCATTCATTACGCTGCGACTCGTCGGAGCCACTGCGTAAGCATGCCGGGTGGGATACTTCAGTGGGTTGAGAGGGCCGCGGCCAGGTTGGACTTGTTCGCCAGGTGCGGTTCCGCGGAGTCTCTTGCACTGGCAGGTCAGGCTGATACTGTTCGTCGGCAGAGCCTGGTTGCCATGGCGCGGAATGAGGATGTCGGCGCCCCAGGGAGCGGTCTGGACGACCTCCATTTACGGAAGGCCGCAGCGGAAGTGTTGTGGCATGAGCGAAAGTCGGCGGGTACATTGCGGCGCCTTTCGTCAGAGGATCTGCGATGGGAACTCGAACGTTGGGTTGCAGCGCGCCCCGGGCCAGTTCACTATGTGCTTCATTGTGATAATCAGGACGGAGATTCAGCGGGTGCAGGATCTGGAAATTTACATTCGTGACCTCCCGGCAGGCGCGGTTTCACGTTGGCTCGGGAGCCATCTGGACAATCTCGAGCTTGAGGACGGTGTGACATCGTCCTTCGTTAAGGGGGCTGGTGTTTATGAGGGTGAGCGGCTGAGAATATCCCTTTACCCAGGCGCTTTCGGAAAGCGCTTCACCTCAGTGGTTATTGAGGGGGCGAAATTACCCTGGAATACTGATCTGGACTGTGCTCGAAGTGCGTGGCGCTCGATGGATACGGAGATTCGCTGCAGCCCGGGCGACTGGAAGGAAGGGGAACCAGTGGAGGATGAGAAATGGTGGCGCCTTGACCACAGGGGCGAACAGCAGGTCGTATGGAATTGAAAAAGGCAGCCCGAGGGCTGCCTTTATGGTTATCTGCAGGTTTCAGTCGCTCAGGATAGACACGTTGTCTGCCTGCAGACCTTTATCCGCTTCAACAACATTGAAACGAACCAGCTGGCCCTGGCGCAGAACCCGACGACCGCGACCACGAATGGCGCGGAAATGAACAAAGACTTCATCACCGCTGTCGCGAACGATAAAGCCGAAGCCTTTCTTGACGTTAAACCACTTTACGGTGCCTTCTTCGTCACCTTCCGGGCTGTTCTCGTCATAGTCACCATCGTCATCATCCTGGTAGTTGTCGTCCTGAGCGCGGGCGGCACGGTTTGTTGTGCGCTTGGCCGCTTGCTGCTTGCCTGACAGGGCAACGGTCAGGAAGCCAACGAAACCGAAGATAATAAAGGCGATGATGTAAGCTGCAATGCCTCGATTGCTTCCGAGAGCCTCTACAAATTCACCTGATGCAATCAAACGAAGAGGTTCCGGGGTAAATGAGAGCAAAAGGGCCAGTACCAGTGGTGCGGGAATAGCGATCAGGATAGCAACAAGGATCGCTTTGGCTGGATTACGCATTGACTGAGATTTCTCCATTCTTTTAACGCTAACGATAAAAAACCGGATATCGGGTAAAATCGCACATCCGGTCGATGAAAACCGCGAGACTTCCTGAAAATGGAAGTGCCAGCGGGCAAAAGCGGCATGATACCAGATTATCCCGAGCGCTGACCAAATCAATGCAGTTGCGGAGTGCCGTCAGTCGCATTCTATAGCCACCCATGAACGGGAGTTTCTTTAGCCAAATGAGTCAGAAAGAGCTGGAAGCACGACTCGACGAACTGGAAACGCGTTTAGCGTTTCAGGATGACATCATAAATACCCTGAGCGAGCAGGTGGCGAAGCAGGAGCTTGAGCTTCGTGAACTTTGGGAGGCCAAGCAGCTCCTGCACAAGCAGCTGAAGGACGTGTCCCCTTCAAATATAAAGAGCGAGGAAGAGGAAACCCCTCCTCCCCACTATTGAAGTATGCTGGGTACTGAGGTCTAGGCGAGCAGTTCAACCAGGATCTGTTCGTAGATTTCGGAAAGCGTGTTCAGGTCCCCGGCTTTAACGCACTCATCCACTTTATGGATGGTGGCGTTAATCGGACCAAGCTCCAGAACCTGGGCGCCGGTCGGTGCAATGAAGCGTCCATCGGATGTGCCACCCGAGGTCGAAAGCTCTGTTTCCCTGCCAGTCACGGTGCGAATGGCATTCTGGCTGGCAGAAACCAGTGCGCCGCTGTCCGTCAGAAATGGCCGACCGCTGAGGTGCCATTGCAGATCGTATTTCAGATCGTGACGATCAAGAATGGCAACCACCCGCTCTTCAAGGCTTTCCGCAGTGTTTTCTGTGCAATAGCGGAAGTTGAAATGCACCAGGCATTCGCCGGGAATGATATTGCTCCCCGTACCCGCTTCCAGCTTGGTGATCTGGAACGTGGTCGGCGGAAAGAAGTCATTGCCGTTATCCCAGAACTCGTTGGCCAGGGAATCCAGAGCTGGCGCCACAGTATGAACCGGGTTCTCTGCCAGGTGCGGGTATGCCACGTGCCCCTGAACGCCATGTACAGTCAGGTAACCGTGGAGTGAACCACGGCGACCGTTCTTGATAACGTCGCCGACCTCGTGGGTGCTGGATGGCTCACCAATCAGGCACCAGTCGATCTTCTCATTTCTGGCTTCCAGCGTTTCAACAACCTTTACGGTACCGTGTTGGGCGGGACCTTCCTCATCGCTGGTGATAAGCAGGGCAATAGAGCCCCGGTGATCAGGGTACTTCGTGAGGAATCGTTCGCAGGCGGTCACAAAGGCGGCAAGGCTGCCTTTCATGTCGGCCGCACCGCGGCCGTAAAGATAGCCGTCCCTGATTACCGGCTCAAACGGCGGATGTGCCCAGTTTTTCTCCGGCCCGGTGGGTACAACGTCAGTGTGTCCGGCAAAGGCCAGAACCGGCCCCTCTGAACCCTTGCGGGCCCAGAGATTGTCAGTATCGCCAAAACGGAGACGTTCACCTGAAAAGCCGAGCGGAGTCAGTCGGGACATCATCAAGTCCTGACAGCCGGCATCGTCCGGCGTTACGGACTGCCGGCTGATCAGGTCAATAGCAAGTTCAAGTGTCTGGGAATCAGTTGTTTGCATGCAGCTCTTCGTTCAGCTCAATAGCGGACTTGTTGGTTTTGCACTCCACTGCGCCGGTCTGGCTGTTACGGCGGAACAGCAGGTCTGGCTGGTTGGCCAGGTCCCGGGCCTTGATGACTTCGACCAACTCATTGTTGTCATCCAGCAGGGCGACCTTGGTGCCGGCCGTAATGTATAGGCCCGCTTCCACTTTGCAGCGATCGCCCAGCGGAATGCCGATGCCAGCGTTGGCACCAATCAGGCAGTTTTCGCCAACGGCAATAATAATGTTGCCGCCTCCGGAAAGCGTGCCCATGGTGGAGCAGCCGCCACCCAGGTCGGAGCCCTTGCCAACCATAACGCCCGCTGAAATGCGGCCTTCGATCATGCTGGTGCCTTCGGTGCCGGCGTTGAAGTTGATAAAACCTTCATGCATTACCGTAGTGCCTTCGCCTACGTACGCGCCCAGGCGGACTCTCGCCGTATCCGCAATGCGAACGCCCTTGGGCACGACGTAGTCGGTCATCTGGGGGAATTTATCCACAGATTTCACTTCCAGGGTACGGCCTTCAATTCGGGCCTGAAGCTGTCGGTCCGACAGCTCGCCAAGATCGATAGCACCTTCGTTGGTCCAGGCGAGGTTTGGCAGCAGGCCAAAGATGCCATCCAGTTTCAAACCATGGGGTCTGGCCATGCGATGGGAAATCAGGTGCAGCTTCAGGTAAACCTCTGGCGTGCTGGAAGCGGTGTCGTCGGTTTCCAGAATCGTCACCACGACCGGACGAGCGCTTGTTGCCGCTTTCTCAGCGAGCACGGCCTGTTCCGTCTGGCCAACCTGGCGCAGAGCATTTGCAAGCTGGCTGAGTTGCTCGGCGGTGGCGCCCATGGCCTGGTTGCCGCCCTTGTAATCGAGAGCATTAAAAACCACTTCCATCAGGGCGTTATCGGGTGTCATGACCGGCTGCTGGTAAAACACTTCCAGCCATTCGCCCTGTTTGTTCTGGGTGCCGATACCGATACCGAATGCGAAACTCATCAGGTGTTTGCTCCTATAAATTCGTCAGATTCAAGCGTTGGAAAACTGTTTGGCCCATTCTTCGGCATTAAAGCCGACCGAGACGGAATCTTTATACTCAACGACCGGCCGTTTGATGATCGAAGGGTTCTCGATCATGATGTCATGGGCGGATTGGGCGCTAATGGTATCACGAACCTCGTCAGGAAGTTTGCGCCAGGTGGTGCCGCGGCGGTTGATCAGAGCCTCCCAGCCGACTGCCTTTTCCCAGCGATTCAGTAACGTGTCATCAAGACCCTCTTTCTTGAAGTCGTGAAACTCGTAGGAGATGCCTTGTTCGTCCAGCCACTTGCGGGCCTTTTTGACGGTGTCGCAGTTCTTGATGCCGTATATCTTCATGCTTTGCTTGCCTTTACAAACTCGACGATGCGCTTTGCTGCTTCGACACACTCCTCCAGAGGGGCGACCAGTGCCATGCGAACCCGGTTTTCTCCCGGGTTGTAGCCATCCACCGCTCGTGACAGGTAACGGCCGGGCAAGACGTGAACATTCTGTTGGGCAGACAACTCGCGCGCAAAGGTTTCATCATCCATGGGTGTCAAAGGCCAGAGGTAGAATCCCGCATCCGGGAAATCGACGTCCATGACTTCGCGAAGAATGGGGATCACTGCCTCGAATTTACTGCGATACGCCGCCCGGTTTTCCTTCACGTGGTCCTCATCCTGCCAGGCAGCGATGCTGGCCAGCTGATTATGGATGGGCATGGCGCAACCGTGATAGGTACGGTACTTCAGATAACCTTTGAGTATGCCGGAGTCGCCGGCCACAAAGCCCGAGCGCAATCCTGGCAGGTTGCTGCGCTTGGACAGGCTATGGAACACAATACAACGGCTGAAATCATGCCGGCCGATGGCCGCGCAGGCCTGCAACAGACCCTCGGGTGGATTGTTTTCGTCGGGGTATAGTTCCGAATAACATTCGTCCGAGGCGACGATGAAGTTGTGTTTGTCGGCCAGCGCAATGACCTTGACCAGAGTGTCGCGGGGGATCACTGAGCCGCTGGGGTTGCCGGGAGAGCACAGGAAAAGAATTTGGCAGTCCTTCCAGACGTTTTCCGGCACACGGTCAAAGTCCGGTATGAAGCTGTTTGATGCGTCGCAAGGCAGGTAAACCGGCGTGGCCCCCGCCAGCAGAGCGGCACCTTCGTAGACCTGATAGAAAGGATTCGGGCTGACGACAGTTGCGTTGTCGCTTGTAGCCACAACGGCCTGTACCAGCGAAAAAATGCCTTCCCGCGTCCCGTTAACAGGAACGATGTTGTCAGCAGGGCTCAGTGATCCCGGCTTGAGATGAAATCGCCGGGTCGCCCATTGGGCGATGACCTCGCGCAGCTCGTCGGTGCCTTTGGTGGTCGGGTAATTTGCAAGCTTGTCCAGATTGTCCGAGATAACCTGCTTCACAAACCCGGGTGACGGGTGCTTGGGTTCTCCGATGCCGAGGGAAATGGGCGTCAGATGCTCAGGTGTGGCAATGCCGGCTTTGAGTTTGGTCAGTTTCTCGAAAGGGTAGGGATGGAGCCTGTCCAGGTTCGGGTTCATTGAATATCGTCCAGCATTTTACAGAGGTCCCGCTGCAGTTCTTGGCACTGATTGGGGTCGCGAAGGGGCTCACCATGCTCGTCCGTGACAAAGAATACGTCCTCAACGCGTTCTCCCAGCGTGGCGATTTTTGCGTTGGCGAGGCGCACACGGTGCTCAAGAAGTACCTGGCCGATTCGTGCCAGAAGGCCGGCCCGGTCCGGCGTTATGACTTCCATGACCGTACGCTGGTTTACGGTGTCGTTAGAGAACGTTACCTCGGTTGGAAACGCGAAGTGCTTCAATTGTCGGGGCGTTCGACGATGAATGATGTCCGGATAGTCTTCAGGGTCATCCAGTTCCTCGATCAGGCGCTTGCGCACCCGTTCCTTGCGGGCCGGATCTGTACCCAGGGGCTGGCCCTGCTCGTCCAGAACCACGTAAGAGCTGATCGAGTAGGGGCCTGCGCTCGAGCTGATTCTCGCATCCACGATATTCAGGTTGAGCTGTTCCAGCACGGCGGTCGTGGCTGCGAACAGGGCTACCCGGTCTTTCATATAAATGATGATCTGAGAGTAGCCGTCAGTTGGCCCCCCACGGGTGTCGCGGATCAACACCAGTGGATCGGGATTGTCTCCATGGCGGATGATGGCTGCTGTTTGCCAGGCAATATCGACGGTCGAATCCTGCAGGAAATAGTCTTCATCCACCGTTTGCCAGATATTGTCGATCTGCTCATCGGTCATGTTCTGTGCGTGCAGGATCTCTCTTGCTTCTGACTGGGTTGCGCTCACCCATTCATGGCGGTTGACCGGTGTTTCGGTGCCGCGCCTGAGGGCTCGCTTGGCCTCAATGTAAAGTTGACGAAGCAGGGATGCTCGCCAGGTGTTCCAGAGCTTCGGATTGGTGGCGCTGATATCGCAAACCGTTAATACGTAGAGATAGTCTAGGTGTGCCTGGCTGGGAACGGCCTGGGCAAAGTCATGAATGATATCCGGATCTGAAATGTCTTTGCGCTGGGCGGTCATGGACATCAGCAGGTGATTCTCTACCAGCCATGAAATCAGTTTGGTGTCCCGCTCGCTGAGGTGGTGCCTCTCGCAGAAGGCTTCTGCATCGATAGCGCCCAGTTCGGAGTGATCGCCTCCACGCCCCTTGGCCACATCGTGATAGAGGCCGGCAATGAACAGGGTTTCGAGTTTTGGCAGCCGATGAATCAACCGCGACGCCAGGGGATATTCAGATCGCGCCTCAGCACCGGTAAGCCTGATCATGTTGCGGATAACCCGCATGGTGTGTGCGTCGACAGTATAAATATGGAAAAGATCGTGCTGCATCTGGCCGATGATCTGGCCGAATTCCGGCAGGTAGCGCCCCAGTACGTTGTACTTCTTCATGGCTGACAACGTCTGGTCCAGCGGATGGGGTGTCCGCAACAACTCCATGAAGAGAGTGGTTACTGCCAGATCGGAGCGGAACGCATCATCAATCAGGTGGCGATGTGCCCGCAGTGAACGGATGGTGGTCGCCCGGATCCCCTTGATTTCCGGATGTTGGGCCATCAACACAAAAATTTCCATGATGGCGTAGGGGGCGTAGGCGAAAACCTGGTTGTTGACGGCCTCTATGTAGAGGTTGCGCATCTGAAAGCGCTTGTTGAGTGGCTGTATGTCGTCTTTGGTTCCGGTGCCAAGAATCGCTTCGTCATAGTATTGGAGTATTACGTCCGTGAGCTCAGCCAGTGCGAGCACGGTTCGGTAATAGGACTGCATCATCAGCTCAACGCCGAGGCGCTTATCTTCATCCCGGTACCCGAGCATCTCGGCCAGTGCTCTCTGGTGATCGAACAAAAGCCTGTTTTCGTTGCGGTCTGCCAACAGCTGGAGACCATAGCGAAGCTGCCAGAGGAAGGTTTCGCCCTGGAACAGAATCTGGTGTTCTTCCTCCGTAAGAATGCTGAAGCTTGTCAGGTCGGCGATGTTCTGAAGACCGAAATGCCGCTTGGTAATCCAGCCGATAGTCTGGATATCCCTGAGGGCCCCCGGGGAACCTTTAACGTTGGGTTCGAGATTGTATTCGGTATCACCATATTTTTTATGGCGTTCTTTTTGCTCTTCCCGTTTAGCGATAAAATAGTCGCGGTCGCTGCTCACCGCATCAGAGTAGACCTGCTCGCTCAGTTCTTGCCTGAGTTCGTCCGGCCCCGCAATAGTGCGTGTCTCCAGCAGGTTGGTCAGGATGGTTATGTCTTCGCGTGCCGCTTTCTTGTTTTCATCAATGCTGCGTACGCTGTGGCCAATGTCGAGCCTCAGGTCCCAGAGAAGTGTCACGAAAGCACCGAGATCTTCCTGCCAGCTTTCCTTGATCCCATCTTTTGTCAGAATCAGGAGGTCTATGTCGGAGTGGGGGTGAAGTTCCCCCGACCGTAACCGCCGACCGCAATCAATGCGATGTCTGGCGAGCTGGAAAATGGATACCGGTTCCAGATCAGTCGCAGGACAGTATCAACGGTATCCGCTCTGGACTGGACCAGGGCACGAACATCGGCGCCCTGGCGAAAAGCTTCTGCGTCGGCATTGTACCTTTCCCTCAACAGCTCCCTGGCGGCAGAGACGGGAGAGGTGTCATTACTGATGCGGGATTCCAGCTCGCTGAGGTCCACTTATAAGGACTCTTCCGTTCGTTTAGTGAGGACCTCATGACCGTCAGCGGTCACCAGGATGGTGTGCTCCCACTGGGCGGACAGCTTGTGGTCCTTGGTAACCACGGTCCAGCCGTCCGGCAGTAGTTTGGTCTGGTACTTGCCCTGATTGATCATGGGCTCAATGGTAAAGGTCATACCTTCTTGCAGCTCGAGGCCGGTTCCGGGCTTGCCGTAGTGCATGACCTGGGGCTCTTCATGGAACACCTTGCCGATACCATGACCGCAATAATCCCGCACCACTGAGTAACGGTGTTTTTCGGCATGCTGTTGAATCACATGACCGATATCCCCCAGGCGCGTACCGGGTCTGACCAGTTCAATACCTTTATATAGGCATTCCTGGGTAATCTGGATGAGTCGTTCGGTTCCGGGTTTGGGTTTTCCGACGATCCACATTTTGCTGGTGTCGCCGTGGTATTCGTCTTTAATGACCGTCACATCAATATTGAGGATATCTCCGTCCTTCAGGATTTTCTTTTCTGACGGAATGCCATGGCAGATAACATGATTAACTGACGTGCAGACAGACTTCGGAAAGCCCTTGTAATTGAGGGGTGCCGGAATAGCCTTTTGTTCATTGACGATGTAATCGTGACAGATCCGGTCAATTTCTTCGGTGCTGACACCGGGTTTGATGTGCTCGCCAATCATTTCTAGGACTTCTGCGGCCAGACGGCCGGCTACGCGCATCTTTTCGATTTCTTCCGGAGTCTTGATCGATACCTGCATCGGGCTTCCCATTAATTTGTGTAGAACCGGCATTTTAAGGGGCTGAGTGACTTGGTACAAGGAAGGTCGCTCGCAAAATTAATGGCGTTTTCCGGCCGGTTTATGGTATAAACGCGCCCGCTGGAAACGAATCCAGCAAATTCACACACGTGTCGGCACGTTGTCCCAGGGTGCCTCCCTTCATGTAATCAGAGTGAGGGCAGGTTGGGTCAATCGGACGCGTGGAGGACTAACCCGAAGCTAAAAGGTAAATATCATGGCTCAGGTAAATATGCGTGACCTGCTAAAGGCAGGTGCTCACTTCGGTCACCAGACTCGCTACTGGAACCCGAAAATGTCGAAGTTCATCTTCGGCGCCCGTAACAAGATTCATATCATCAACCTTGAGCAGACTGTTCCTGCGATGAACAATGCGCTGAACTTCGTTCAGCAGCTGGCAGAGAGCAAGAACAAGATCCTGTTCGTTGGTACCAAGCGTGCCGCGGCCAAGATCGTCAAGGAAGAAGCAGAGCGCTCTGGCCAGCCGTTCGTTAACCATCGCTGGCTCGGTGGCATGCTTACCAACTACAAGACCATCCGTCAGTCTATCCGTCGCTACCGTGATCTGGATGCCCAGAGCAAAGACGGCACCTTCGACAAGCTGACCAAGAAAGAAGCTCTCGAGCGTACCCGTGAGATGGATAAGCTTGAGCGCTCCATTGGCGGTATCAAGGACATGGGTGGCTTGCCGGACGCGCTGTTCGTTATCGATGTTGATCACGAGCGTATCGCCATCAAGGAAGCCAACAAGCTGGGCATTCCTGTGATCGGTGTTGTTGATACCAACAGCGATCCTGACGGTGTTGACTACGTAATTCCGGGTAACGATGACGCCATTCGTGCGATTCAGATCTATGTGAAGGCAGTTGCCGACACCTGCATGGAAGCATCCCAGTCTGCGGGTTCAGGCGCTGACGAATTTGTTGAAGTCAGCGAAGGCGCTGAAGGTGCCGCTCCGGCCGCTGAGTAACTCTCAGCTTCACGTTTGAGATGTATGGTATGCCCCTTTTTTTGCGGGCATACCTTCCCACCGAATTCGGAACAGTTAAGAGGATTGAACATGGCTGCAATTACCGCTGCAATGGTCAAAGAACTGCGCGAGCGCACCGGCCTTGGCATGATGGAGTGCAAAAAAGCACTGGTTGAAGCCGAAGGCAGTGTTGACGCCGCAATTGAAGAGCTGCGCAAGTCTTCCGGCCTGAAAGCCGCCAAGAAGGCTGGCCGCACCGCCGCTGAAGGCGCGTCACTGATCAAGATTTCCGACGACAACACCGTTGCTTTCATTCTGGAGGTTAACTCCGAGACTGACTTCGTTGCCCGCGATGACAACTTCATGAACTTCGCCAACGATGTTCTGAACGTAGCCTTCGAGAAAGGTGAAACTGACGTTGCCAAGCTGATGGAAGGCGATCTGGAAGCCAAGCGCGAAGCGCTGGTTCAGAAGATCGGCGAGAACATCACAGTTCGTCGTGTCGTCAAGGTTGAAGGTCCGGTTGTTGGCGGTTATGTCCACAGCAACAACAAGATTGCTTCTGTTGTTGCCCTGACTGCCGGTGACCCGGAAGTTGCTCGCGATATCGCCATGCACGCCGCTGCCGTAAACCCGCGGGTTGGCAAGCCGGAAGACATGCCGGCTGAAGAACTCGAGAAAGAGAAAGAAGTCATCAAGGCCCAGCCGGATATGGAAGGCAAGCCTGCCGAAATCGTCGAGAAGATGATGGGCGGTCGGATCAAGAAGTTCCTCAAGGAAAACAGCCTTGTTGAACAGCCTTTCGTTAAGAACCCGGACCAGACCGTTGGTGAGCTGATCAAATCCGCCGGTGGCGAGCTGGTTGATTTCGTTCGCCTGGAAGTGGGTGAAGGCATCGAGAAAGAAGAAGTCGACTTTGCTGCTGAAGTTGCTGCTGCAGCTGGCACAGGCAAGGCCTGATCCTTCTTCGGTGCTGCAGGGTTGTATCTGCAGTACCACCTGAGTCTGCCACGTTAGCCGGGAACTCCCGGTTTTCGTGGCGGGCTTGTATCTGAGATACCCCTTTTTGAGGAGTATGTCAGATACAAGCCTGCGACGCGTATCACGCCGGATAGCAGCCAACAGACGAAAAGGGGATCACCATGCCGACATCATCGAAAACCCAGCCCAGATACAAGCGTGTTCTGCTCAAGCTCAGTGGCGAGGCCCTGATGGGGGAGCACGATTTCGGTATTGATCCCAAAGTTCTTGACCGCATGGCCCTGGAGATCGGAGCCCTGATCGGCATCGGTGTTCAGGTTGGCCTCGTTATTGGCGGCGGAAACCTGTTCCGTGGTGCTGCTCTGAATGCCGCCGGGATGGACCGGGTAACGGGTGATCACATGGGTATGCTGGCCACTGTCATGAACGGTCTGGCAATGCGGGACGCGCTGGAACGCTCGAACATCCGTACCAGGGTAATGTCCGCCATTCCCATGAGTGGTATTGTGGAACATTATGACCGCCGCCGTGCCGTCCGGGACCTGAAAGACGGTGACGTGGTGATTTTCTGCGCCGGAACCGGCAACCCCTTCTTTACGACTGATTCTGCAGCCTGTCTGCGCGGCATCGAGATTGAGGCTGACGCCGTCCTTAAGGCGACCAAGGTTGATGGCGTATACTCGGCTGATCCTTATCTGGATAGCACAGCTGAGAAATATGACCACCTGACTTACGATGAAGTGCTGGACAAGAAACTGGGCGTGATGGATCTGACGGCGATTTGCCTGGCCCGGGACCACGGCATGCCGCTGCGAGTCTTTGATATGAACCGTGCAGGCGCACTGACTCGCATCGTGACCGGTGAAAAAGAAGGTACACTGATCGAATAATGTAGTTTTCCAGCCGCTCTCCGAGGGGCCGGAACATGGAATGTACTGACGAACGAATTGAGGATGCTCAAGTGATTAACGACATCAAATCAGAAGCCGACAAGAAAATGCAAAAGAGCCTGGAGGCTCTGCACTCGGCCTTTAACAAAATTCGCACGGGTCGAGCTCACCCGTCCATTCTGGACAGCGTTACGGTCAATTACTATGGCCAGGAAACACCTCTCAAGCAGGTGGCCAGTGTGAACGTTGAGGATAACCGGACACTTGCGGTTTCTCCCTGGGAGAAAAACCTGGTTCCGACCATTGAGAAGGCCATCCTGGCCTCCGACCTGGGGCTGAACCCTGCAACCAGCGGCGACCTCATCCGTATACCTATGCCCATGCTGACTGAGGAAACCCGCAAAGAGATGGTCAAGCAGGCGAAGGCCGACGCTGAGCATGGCCGGGTTTCGATCCGTAATGCCCGTCGTGATGCCAACAGCATGATCAAGGAGCTGCTGAAGGATAAGGAAATCACCGAAGACGACGAGCGTAAAGGTGAGGAAGATATCCAGAAGCTGACAGACCATTACATTGCGGAAGTCGAAAAGATACTGAAAGCGAAAGAAGCGGATCTGATGGCGGTTTAATCGCCAGGATTCACTTGCATGCGAACGATACGGCCGGCCAAGAAGCGCGCCGGCCGGACAGGGGATTTCATGACGGGAACTGTATCCGCAGAGATTCCGGAGTCGGCTGATAACCGGCCCCGGCATGTGGCCATCATCATGGATGGTAACAACCGGTGGGCGAAGTCGCACCGGCTAACAGGAGTGGCGGGCCACAAGGCCGGAGTGGATGCGGTCAAGGCTGTGGTGGAAACATGCGCCCGGGAAGGCGTTGAGGTGCTGACTCTTTTCGCGTTTTCAAGCGAGAACTGGCGTCGCCCGAAGGACGAAGTGACGGCGCTGATGCGGCTGTTCTTGTTTGCGCTTGAGCGAGAAGTCCGCAAGCTGCACCGCAACGATATCCGGCTAAGGATCATCGGTGATCGCGCTGCCTTCAGTCCGGCGCTGCAGGAACATATGGAGCAGGCCGAAGAGCTCACTCGCCACAACACCCGTATGACATTGGTGATTGCCGCCAACTACGGCGGCCATTGGGATATCGCCCAGGCCACGCGCCAGGTAGCGGCGCAGGTTCGGGCTGGTCAGCTGGAGCCATCGGACATTACCGATGACCTTATCCAGCAGTACCTGAGCATTGGCGATCTTCCAATGCCTGACCTGATGATTCGTACTGCAGGGGAGCAACGCATCAGTAATTTCATGCTCTGGCACCTTGCTTACACTGAATTGTATTTCTCACCGGTTTTCTGGCCGGACTTCAAGGAAGATGAAATGCGCAAAGCACTTCAAGCTTATGCAGGGCGCCAGCGCCGTTTTGGCCAGACTGATGATCAGATTGCTGCCAAGGCCGCAAAACAATAATTAAACGATAGCGACGTTCATTGTGTTAAAAACCCGGATTATCACCGCGCTCATCCTGGCACCAATTGCCATTGGTGGGATTTTCTTTCTTCCGCCACTGGGTTTTGCCCTGTTTACCGCTGTAATAATTACACTGGGGGCATGGGAGTGGGCAAATATGTCCGGCATCCAAGGGCAAGGCGGCCGGGTGGCTTACGCCGCAATGACGGCCGCGATCCTGTTCGGGCTGCTCAACGTACCGGCTATGATTGTGCTGTGGCTGTCCCTGGTGTGGTGGGTTCTCTGCTTTCTCCTGGTTCGGGGATATCCGTCTGGCTCCTCCAGCTGGGGCAGCCTGCCAGTCCGGTCCGTCATGGGTTTGTTTGTTCTGGTGCCGGCCTGGGTGGGCTTGAATCATATGCGGGTGGGCGGCTTTCAGTTTGGTGACACCACTAATAACCTATGGGTCATCCTTTACGTCTTTTGTGTGGTGTGGGTTGCTGATATTGGTGCCTACTTCTCCGGCCGTGCCTTTGGTAAAGCCAAGCTGGCTCCCCGGGTAAGCCCGGGTAAGTCCTGGGCGGGCGTCTGGGGTGGCCTCGTTGCTGTCGGCGGTTTTGCCGTGATTGTCAGTGCCCTTGCCTCTGCCGGTGTGGTGGAAACCATACTCTTGGTGATTGCGAGCCTTATAACCGGCCTGGTATCTGTGTTGGGTGACCTTCTGGAAAGCATGCTCAAACGTTTCCGCGGTATCAAGGACAGTAGCCAGCTTTTGCCCGGCCATGGCGGGATTATGGATAGAATCGACAGCCTGACAGCTGCGATACCCGTTTTCGCACTGATTATCACCCAGCTTGGCTGGCTCACGACCGGGCACTGGTGACCATGGTAGCGCGACGCATAACGATTCTTGGCGCCACCGGGTCGATTGGCCTCAATACGCTTGATGTGATCCGGCGCCATCCGGATCGCTTTTCAGTTTACGCTTTGACTGCAGGGACCCGGGCGGAGGAGCTTGCGTCGCTGTGTCGGGAGTTCCGGCCTGACGTTGCCGTCATGGCCGATCCCGCTGCAGCGGAAAGACTTGCCGGATTGTTATCGGACCTTCCCGATATTCGCATTAAGAGTGGTCCTGAGGGGCTCTGTGAGGTTGCTTCTGCGTCAGACGCGGATACGGTGATGGCCTCCATTGTCGGAGCGGCCGGTTTACCCCCGACTTTGGCTGCTGTACGGGCTGGTAAGCGGGTTTTGCTGGCTAACAAAGAAGCTCTGGTGATGTCCGGAAAGTTGTTCATGGACGCAGTGGCGGCGTCCGGCGCCGAAGTGCTTCCCATCGATTCCGAGCACAACGCGATTTTCCAGTGCATGCCTGCCGACAAGATCCGGGATCCGGAAAGTGCGGGTATTACCCGTATTCTGTTGACCGCCTCGGGAGGTCCCTTTCGGGAGTCCAGTGCTGAGTCCTTGCGCTCGGTGTCTCCAGCACAGGCGTGTGCGCACCCCAACTGGTCCATGGGCCAGAAGATTTCTGTAGATTCCGCCACTTTAATGAACAAGGGGCTGGAACTGATCGAGGCCTGCTGGTTGTTTAATACGACGCCGGCGAGAGTGGAAGTGCATGTACACCCCGAGAGCATCATCCACTCCATGGTCGAATACGTGGATGGCTCCGTGTTGGCGCAGTTGGGTAGCCCTGACATGCGAACGCCCATTGCCAATGGCCTGGCGTGGCCCGAAAGAATTGATGCCGGTGTCGCGCCTCTGGACCTGTTTTCGATCGGGCGTTTTCACTTCGAGCCGCCCGACCTGGTGCGGTTCCCATGTCTCCGGCTGGCCGCGGAAGCATTTGAATCCGGAGGTACGGCGCCGGCCGTGCTGAATGCAGCCAATGAGGTGGCGGTAGCGGCCTTTCTCGCAGGTAACCTGTGTTTTTCGGACATCCCCGTTATCATAGAGCGGACACTGGCAGCTACTGCGGTGGTGTCTGCGGACAGTTTTGAGACGATTTTTGCCAAAGACACCGAAGCACGGGAACGTGCAATGGAACAGATCGCTCTGTTAACTGTCTGAAATTCGCAGCGATTTGCTGTCGTGCCCTAGCCAACAACCGGGAATGCTATGCAGATTATCGAATCCATTCTGGCGTTAGCGCTTACGCTGGGCATCCTTGTGACGCTTCATGAATACGGCCACTTCTGGGTCGCGCGCCGCTGTGGTGTAAAAGTCCTGCGGTTTTCAGTCGGCTTTGGCAAGCCTCTTTTTTCCTGGTATGACCGCCGTGGTACAGAATTCGCCGTTGCCGCCATCCCGCTGGGCGGGTATGTCAAAATGCTGGATGAGCGGGAGGGACCGGTTCCGGAGGAGCTCAAAGACCAGGCATTTACCTCCAAACCGCCATTGCAGCGAATCGCGATCGCGGCCGCCGGGCCGATTGCCAATTTTATCTTTGCGGTCTTTGCTTACTGGGTTCTGAGCGTTGTCGGTGTAACGTCGGTTGCGCCAATCGTCGGCGAGGTGTCGCCAGATACGGTTGCCGAACGGATGGGGTTGCGTGAGGGAATGGAGATCCACGCTGTAGACGGTCACCGGGTTACGTCCTGGCGAGACGTCAACATGCGGCTGCTGGAAAGGGCCGGTGAGCAGGGTGAAATCGCTATCGACGTCAGTGGAAATAGTGCCCGTGGCATCATCACTGGAGAGCTCGATGGCTGGCGTCTGAGTGACGACACCCCCAATCCGCTTAGTGAATTCGGAATAACTCCGTGGCGCCCGGAAGTGCCGGCCATTCTTGGTCAGATTTCCGATGCCGGGCGAGCTCAGCAGGCTGGGCTTGAAACCGGTGACCAGATACTGGCTGTTGACGGTGAACCGGTAGAAGGCTGGTTTGATCTTGTGGATCATATCCAGAGCGCGCCCGAACAGACTCTGGATATTGCGGTCAAGCGTGACGGTGTTGAACGGTCTGTCAAGGTTACGCCAGCGGCCAAGGCCCTTGAGGATGGCACGGTTATCGGCTTTGTGGGGGCGGGCGTTCAGTCTGTAGAGTGGCCGGATGACGTGCTCCGGGATATCAGTTACGGCCCGTTGGCCGCGATCCCGAATGCGCTTAGCGAAACCTGGTCAGATACCCGGCTGACGTTGGTTGCCATCAAGAAGATGGCAACCGGGCTACTCTCTCCGACGAATCTCAGCGGTCCGATTACGATTGCGCGCGTGGCTGAGGCCAGCGTGAGTTCCGGGTTCGAAGACTTTGTGCGCTTTCTGGCGTATCTCAGTATCAGTCTCGGCGTCCTCAACCTTCTGCCAGTCCCGGTTCTGGATGGCGGGCACATCGTTTACTATGCCATCGAGGCAATTCGGGGTAAGCCTCTTTCCGATGAGGCCCAGGCGCTCGGATTACGAATTGGTATGGCATTGATTCTCACATTAATGGTGTTTGCTCTTTACAACGACCTGATGCGGTTGTGAGAATTGCGAGCTCCTTACGCGCATTAACCAGGCGAAATATTTGAATGAGACGTTCTCTTCTAGGTGTAGCCGTTGGCCTCGCTGTTGCCGCAACCGGCATGAAGCCAGCTTTTGCGGATGAATTCACGGTTGCGGATATTGAGGTAGAAGGCCTGCAACGGGTATCTGCAGGCACCGTTTTTTCTGCCTTTCCCGTTAATATTGGCGAGCAGATTGACGAATCAGGGCTCGCTGATGCGATCAAGTCCCTGTTTCAGACTGGCCTCTTCACCGATATAGAAGCCAGTCGCGATGCCGGTGTTCTGATAGTGATGGTGCGCGAGCGCCCCTCAATCAGCTCTATCGAGATCGAGGGCAACAAAAACATTGAGACCGAGATGCTCATGGATGCGCTTGCGGGCGCCGGCCTTCAGGAAGGGCAGGTGTTCCGTCGGGCCACTTTGGAGCGTCTGGAGTTGGAGATTCTGCGGTCGTATATTGCCCAGGGGCGATACAACGCTCGGGTAAAGGCAACGGCCGACGAGCTGGCGCGAAACCGGGTTTCCATTCGCCTGGACATCAACGAAGGAACGGTTGCTGCCATCCAGCATATTAATATTGTAGGCAACGAGGATTTCGGTGACGAAGAGTTGCTGGATCTATTCGAATTGCGGACCAGCAGCTGGTGGAACTCCATCACCAACTCTGACAAGTATGCCCGTGAACGGCTGAGTGGCGATCTGGAGACCCTGCGTTCGTTTTATCTTGACCGTGGCTATCTGGATTTCAATGTGGAATCCAGTCAGGTATCCATCTCTCCGGACAAGCAACAGGTCTTTATTGCCATTGCCCTGAACGAAGGGCCCCAATATACGATCTCGGAGGTTAACCTTCGGGGTGAGCTGATTGTTGGCGAAGACGAGTTGCGTAAACTGATTCCCGTTGAAGAGGGAGATGTGTTCTCCCGTGCACGCATGACCGCGATTTCCGAGGCACTTTCATTCCGTCTGGGGCGGGAAGGTTATGCGTTTGCAAATGTTAATGCTGTCCCTGAACCGGGTGAAAACAACACGGCTGCCGTGACTTTCTTCGTGGAACCCGGCAAGCGAGCCTACGTCCGTCGAATCAATTTTGATGGCAACGTCTCTACCCGTGACGATGTGTTGCGCCAGGAAATGACCCAGATGGAAGGTGGCGTTGCCTCATCTGACCGTATCGAATTCTCCAAGACCCGTCTGGAGCGCCTCGGCTTCTTCAAGACGGTGAATGTGGATACGGTTCCGGTGCCGGGTACCGATGACCAGGTAGACGTAAATTACAGCGTGGAAGAGCAACCTACCGGCAGCCTCTCTGCGTCTGTGGGCTTCTCGCAGGATTCCGGGGTGATTCTCGGTGCCAATGTCTCGGAAAACAACTTCTTTGGCACAGGCAAACGGGTTTCGTTCGGTGTAAACGTGAGTGACTCGGTCAAAAGCGCTAATGTTTCCTATCTGAACCCGTATTACACGGTCGATGGCGTTAGCCGCGGGTTCAGTCTGTTTGCCCGGCAAACAGACTATGCAGAAGAAGATATCTCATCCTACCTGCTGGATGAGTATGGTGGACGTCTCACCTTCGGTTACCCGACCGATAATATTACCCGCCTGAATTTTGGTGTTGGCTATACCCTTTCGAACCTGAAGGAGGGCGTTTTTACCTCTCAGGAAGTTAGGGACTTTATCGATGAAGAAGGTGATTCCTTCGATAATTACTTCCTGTTTGGCAGCTGGCGCCGCAGCACGTTGAACCGGGGCGTATTGCCCACAGACGGCTACAGTCATTCGGTATCCCTGGATGTCGCGGTTCCGGGCAGTGATCTTACTTTCTACAAAGTCAGTCACAAGACGGATTTCTATTACCCTGTGACGGACTCCGGAAGCTGGGTCATGCGAGCTCGCACTGATATCGGTTATGGTGACGGCTACGGGGACAGGACAAGGATGCCCTTCTATGAGCACTTCTATGCCGGTGGCTATGGATCTGTACGTGGCTACGAGGCAAACTCTCTGGGACCGCTGGCAACCAATGCTGCCAACGATCTGTCAGAACCTGATCCGTTTGGTGGGAGCTTACTGACCGAAGGTAGTCTTGAGCTGATTTTCCCTACGCCCTTTGCCGGTGACACTCGCTCAATGCGCACGGCGTTCTTTTTTGATGCCGGTCAGGTTTTCGACCCCGAGCGGGGCTTCGATCCGGACCCCGCGGAGTTGCGCATGTCCGTCGGTGTCGGTTTCCAGTGGATAACCGCTGTCGGTCCCCTGGCGTTCAGCTTGGCGAAGCCGCTTAATGACAAAGACGGAGACGATACCCAGGTGTTCCAGTTCTCACTTGGCCAGACTTTCTAGTGAGTGGCTTCAGAATAAAAAATAATGGATGAAATACAGGAGAAACCCGATGTCCCGAATTCCAATGATTATTGCAGCCGCCATGATGGTGCTTTCGTTCTCCGCCATGGCAGAAACCCGAATTGGTGTTGTGGATTTGCGACAGGCATTATTTTCTTCAAACGATGCCAAAAGCTTCAGTGAGACCCTGCAGAAAGACTTTGCAGGAGACGAAGCGAAGGTCCGGGACGCACAGGAAGAGGCTCGCAAACTTAAAGAGCGTCTGGAAAAAGACGGTGCCATGATGAACGAAAGCGAGCGCAATAAGCTGGCTGGCGAATTCCAGGAAAAAGTCAAAGAGTTCAATTTCCTCAAGCAGCGACTGGACAGTACTGTTGCCCAGCGTAAGCAAGCGTTTCTGGAACAGGCACGCCCGGGTGTGGATGCGGCAGTCAAAGAGCTGCTGGAGGAAAACGATCTTGATCTGATCCTTCCGAGTGAGGCTGTCGTTTATGTGAAGCCTGAGATGAACCTGACGACTCAGCTTCTCGAAAAACTGAACCGTTAATGAGTCAGGGTGCTCCGGCCCCGGAAAGCTTTTGGAGAGCGCAATGACAGAAAGGTCCTATCGGCTCGATGAGATCGCCAAAGCGCTGGGAGCCGAGCTGCGGGGAGACCCCGAAACCCGGGTGTCCGGCCTTGCAACTCTGCAAGCAGCCGGGGAAGGGCAGATCAGCTTTCTGGCAAACCCGTCGTATGCGAAATACCTGGCGGACACGGCTGCGTCGGCGGTGATTGTCTCTCCGGGTGCCGCCGGAGATTGTCCCACCAATTCCCTGTTACTGGATAATCCATACTTGGGTTACGCCCAGCTCAGCCACTGGTTTGACCCAGCCCCGGTTGCTCAGCCGGGCAACCACCCGTCTGCTGTTATTGATCCCGCGGCAAAGGTTGCTGCGGACGCGTGTATCGGTCCCAATGTGGTGATTGAAGCCGGCGTTGAGATAGGCAGTAAAGTAGTTGTTGGTGCTGGATCTGTCATTGGTGCCCGGACTCGCATAGGCGAGGGGACTGTTATTCGGCCCAGGGTAACCCTGGCCCATGATGTGGTCCTGGGGCAGCGTTGTCATATCCTCAGTGGCGCGGTTATTGGTTCGGATGGTTTCGGGTTTGCCAACGAGAAAGGCGTTTGGCACCGGATTGCCCAACTGGGGCGAGTGATATTGGGTAACGATGTAGAGGTAGGTGCTAACACCACGATTGATCGGGGTGCACTCGATGACACGGTGATCGGGAATGGCGTAAAACTCGATAACCTTATTCAGATTGCCCACAACGTTCAGATCGGTGATCACAGCGCCATGGCTGCGATGGTCGGGATAGCCGGCAGTACCCGAATTGGCAGGCATTGTGTGTTCGGCGGCGCCTCGGGTGTAGCCGGGCACCTGGAGATCGGGGATCAGGTTCACCTGACCGGCATGACGCTGGTCACCGGTGATATCCGGGATCCGGGGGTTTACTCCTCCGGTACCAGTGCGGATACCAACCGGCAATGGCGCAAGAATGCTGTGCGTTTCCGTCAGCTGGATGCCTTGGCTCGGCGGGTTAAAGAGTTGGAAAAGAAATTAGAGGGCTGAGGCCGATCAAGATGATGTATATCGACGAAATTCTGGAATATTTGCCGCACCGTTACCCGTTTTTACTGGTGGATCGGGTAACGGAAGTTGAGAAAGGGAAGTTGATCAAGGGCTACAAGAATATTTCGTTTAACGAGCAGTTCTTTCAAGGTCACTTCCCTGGAAATCCGATTATGCCGGGCGTGCTGATCATAGAGGCGATGGCCCAGCTCTCAGGTATTCTTGGTTTTGTGACCGTGGAACGGAAACCATCAGATGGCGTGGTACAATATCTGGCTGGATCCAGTAAAGCACGTTTTAAGCGTCCCGTGCTGCCGGGAGATCGTCTTAGTATGGAGTCGGAGCTGATCTCCAGCAAACGCGGGATCTGGAAATTTGATTGTCGGGCACTGGTCGACGGTGAAGTCGTGTGTGTGGCAGAGATATTGACCGCTGAGAGAGAAGTTTGATGGCGACAAATGACTGGTCGGGTGTCCATCCTCAAGCGATTGTAGACCCATCAGCCAAATTGGCGGACAACGTAACCGTTGGTCCTTGGAGCTACATCGGCCCTGGTGTTGAAGTTGGCGAGGGGACTGAAATCCTCTCCCATGTGGTCGTTAAGGGGCCGACCGTAATCGGTCGTAACAACCGGATTTTCCAGTTCTCCAGTATCGGAGAGGAATGCCAGGACAAGAAATACGCTGGTGAACCGACAACGTTGATTATCGGTGATGATAACGTTATCCGTGAAAACTGTACCATTCATCGCGGTACGGTTCAGGACCGGGGAGAAACCCGCATTGGCAATGGCAACCTGCTCATGGCGTATGTGCACGTCGCTCATGACTGTCTGGTTGGCGACAATACCATTCTTGCCAACTGTGCGACGCTTGCAGGCCATGTGAATGTGGGAGACTTCGCCATCCTGGGTGGCGGGACCATGGTTCATCAGTTCTGTAACATTGGCCCTCACAGCATGGCCGCGGGAGGCAGCATCGTGCTGAAAGACATTCCTGCCTATGTCATGGCCAGTGGCCAATCAGCCGAGCCTCACGGCATGAATGTGGAGGGTCTCAAGCGTCGAGGCTTCAGCAAGGACGTTCTTCTTTGTCTTCGCCGCGCCTACAAGATCATCTATCGCCAGGGACTGACGACGGAACAGGCTGTCGACGCGCTGGATACGGCTTTCTCCGACGTTGTGGAAGTAAAGCCCCTCATTGACTCCCTGCGAGGAGCTCACCGCGGCATTATCCGCTAAAGCGGCGGGAGCCTCTCGGTGCAGCATTGTTCTTCAGCGGCGGTTGTCAGCAATCGCAAAGTGACCTTCGGTATCGTAGCAGGTGAAGCATCGGGAGATATTCTCGGCGCCGGCCTTATCCGTTCGCTCAGAGCCCGCTATCCAAATGCGCGCTTTGTGGGCATCGGTGGCGACGAGATGATTGCAGAAGGCTTCCACTCCCTGGTGCCGATGGAGCGCCTGTCCGTGATGGGGCTGGTGGAGGTGCTGGGCCGTATCCGGGAGCTGTTCAGCATCCGGGCGCGTTTATTGGATTACTTTTTTACCACGCCACCGGACTTGGTCATTGGCATTGATTCGCCCGACTTTACCCTCGCCATAGAGCGTCGCTGCCGTGACGCCGGTATTCCCTCGGTTCACTATGTCAGCCCTTCTGTCTGGGCCTGGCGACAGAAACGGATTTTCAAGATTGCCAAGTCGGTTGATTTGATGCTGACATTGTTTCCGTTTGAAGCGCGCTTCTACGAGGAGCACCAGGTGCCGGTAGCCTTTGTCGGCCATCCTCTTGCAGACCGAATTCCGATGATTCCCGAAACCGGCAAGGCACGACATGAGCTGGGTCTTGATGGCAGTGCACCCTTATTGGCGATATTGCCTGGAAGCCGGGCTGGTGAAGTGGAACGACTGGGCACCCTTTTTCTGGAAGCAGCCCGCTGGATTCAGGAAAAGCGTCCGGATCTGCAGCTGGTTATCCCCTGTGTGAACCGTGAACGGGAGAAGCAGGTGCGGGACCTGGTCGATGCCCTGAAAGTTAAGCTGCCAGTTACCATCGTACGTGGCAGATCCCGCGACGTGATGGCGGCTTCGGATGTTGTTCTCATGGCCTCAGGTACCGCGACGCTGGAGGCCATGCTGTTGAAAAAGCCTATGGTGGTTGGCTATCGGCTGAGTAATTTCAGTTACGCCTTGTTGTCCCGACTGGTCAAAGTCCCCCATGTAGCACTGCCTAACCTGTTGGCCAAAGATGCCCTGGTTCCCGAATTGTTGCAGGATGACGCAACTCCAGAGTCTCTTGGCTCCGCCGTGCTGGAAAGGCTGGAAAACCGGGAAGAGCGGGAGAAGCTGGTGCGGGCGTTCACCGGATTGCATCACACCCTCAGGCAAAATGCTGATGAAAAAGCGGCCACCGCGATCTCTGGGTTGTTGGAGGAGAGAATAAACCATGGCGCGCGTTGACCTGCCTCCTTTCGAGTGTGCGTATCAGGGCCGTCTTCTGGCGGGTGTTGATGAGGTTGGTCGTGGCCCCTTAATCGGCGCGGTTGTTACCGCTGCCGTCATACTCGATCCGGATAGGCCCATAGCCGGGTTGGCCGATTCAAAGAAACTCACCGAGAAAAAACGCAATGTACTCTACGAGCATATTCGGGAGCATGCTGTTGCGTGGTCTATTGGGCGTTGCGAGGCTCATGAGATCGACCAGTTGAACATCTATCAGGCCACCATGGTCGCAATGGAACGTGCCGTAGCGGGATTGAAACCAGCGCCGGAGTATGTCCTGGTTGACGGTAATCGTTGCCCGAAATGGGCTTGGCGCTCCGAGCCTGTGGTGAAAGGGGATAGCCGTGTAGAGGCAATCAGCGCGGCTTCCATCCTGGCCAAAGTGACCCGTGACAGGGAAATGGAAGCGTTGGAGCAAGTTTACCCGGGCTATGGTTTGTCGAAACACAAAGGGTATCCGACACCTGTACATCTGGAGGCGCTCTTCCGTCTGGGGGCTACGCCAGAGCACAGGAAATCATTTCGACCCGTGCAGGAAGCCATCGAACAGATCGGCCTTTGCTCGCAACCGGCCTCGGCTCCCGTAGAGGACTTGCGATATCCAACGGATCTGTTCGAAAATAGCGATTGACAGCGCGCTCGTCAATCCTTAGTATACGCGCACGTTGATCGGGGGTTGCCCCGGTAAACAACCAGTTTTGATGCGGGGTGGAGCAGTCTGGTAGCTCGTCGGGCTCATAACCCGAAGGTCGTAGGTTCGAATCCTGCCCCCGCTACCATATTAGAAGAAGGCAGATCAGTGAGTAGCTGGTCTGCCTTTTTTGCGTTTGGAATGGCAGAAAATCCCTTTTTCCCGATCGCCAATTTTATCAAGAGCCACTTTCGTAGCTTGTGCTTCTCATTCAGCATAAAAGTGCCCCGATATCAGTATCTTTGCGTACTTCATTACCAGTTCCTGACGAAAAATTGACAATTTTGTAACTGGAGAATCGACAAGCTTCACATTCATACTCGGCACCGTTTTATACAATTTCACAAAGTCGTCGGAAAAATGGTGCAGGATTTACATGAAGCGCGTCATAAAAATGTCGAAGGCATGGATTGCCGCGTTTATAGTTGGGGTATTGCTCACAGGATGTGGAGGCGGTTCCTCGGAGACGTCCAGTGCTGGCTCGTCAGGTGCAGGGTCACCCAATGACGTCCGGACCGCGGTATTGAGCTGGAGCGCACCGCTTACTCGTGTAAACGGTGACAGTATCCCGATGGGAGAGCTGGACAAGTATGTCATCCGTTATGGCCAGGATTCGGGCAACCTGTCGGAGCAAGTTGTCGTAACCAATGCTCAGGCAGAGGCCGAAATGTCTTATGAGATCGGCGGGCTGGACAATGGCACCTGGTACTTCACGATTCAGGTTCAGGATACCAACGGTTTGATCAGTGAGCCGTCACAGGTTGTCAGTAAATCGATCCAGTCATAAAGCCTTCTCCCCACAGATGCCTGAAGCGATGCAGTCTCAGGCGATGGGATCCGAAACCGGTAGCTTCAGGGTGAACACAGAACCTTCACCCGGTGTTGAAGCCACTGTTATTTCTCCCCTGTGCTTTTCCACCACAATCTTCACAAACGACAAGCCCAGCCCCGTACCGTGTATGCCGGCCAGTTCACTGCTTTTCTGGCGCCGGTAACGGTCGAACAGGTGGGGCAGCTCCTCGGGGGCGATTCCGCTCCCCTCATCCGCGATGGTAAGGCAGGCCTGGTGCCCTGCCGGAAAGACCTGGATGCTTATCGCAGACCCCGCTGGGCTGTACTGGACCGCATTGGTGAGCAGGTTGATTACCGCCCGCTCGAGCAGCTCTGCATTGCCACGAAGCCATAGGTCCTCGGTACCCTGAAGCTGAAGGTGAATGCCTTTCTCTGCTGCCTGCTCACTGACGCTGTCTCGGGCATTCTCGACAATGGCGAGAAATTCACATTCGTAGAACCGTGTTTCAGTGAGCTGTTCAGCTCGGGCAAGCTGAACAAATTCTTCAGCGAGGTGATAGCTGCGCCGGGCCAGTCGACCTAGCTGGTCTAGCTGGGCTTTTTCGATGTGGCTGGGATCTCGTTTCAGCTGTTCGATCAGGGCGAGCTGAGATACCAGAGGCGAGCGAACATCGTGGGAAATGAAGTCAATGGCTTCGCGGTGCTGGCGCTGCTGTTCCCGCAGCTCTGAAATATCGGAAATGTTGGCGATGATGCCGTGCTGGTTGCTCTCTGGGAGAGCGAATGGTGCGAAGTGAATGAGGAAGTCCATGTTCCGGACGCGCAGGTCAACAGTGCGGCTCTGCAGCAGTGTAAGGGTGTCGGAAACGGTTTCGTGCCAGGGGGGCGTCTCCCTCGGGTCGTGGCCCTCCAGGAGGCGCGCAAGCGGCAGGCCGCCGAGGCTTGGCATGGGTTCCTGAAACCATTCCTCAATGTGACCGTTGGCGAAACGGATGACGCCCAGCTCATCGGTGACGATGATGCCATCGGGCATACGCTCAAAGCTGCGACGAATGAATTGCTGCATGTGATTCATGCGTTCCGTCGCTATCCGCACTCTCTCAATTCGGGCCGATATATTTTCGCTCGGTTTTTGTACCCGGTGACGCGTCTCAGGGCCTTCCAGGTCGAGCCTGTTAAGATAGCGCTGAATAGCCTCGCGGCTGAGGTCATTGGGCAGGGTAAGGCCAAGGGTGTAAGAGGCATTGCCTCGAACAAGGCGGATCCAGCTTTGATTGCTGCTGTGTCGCCATTGGCCGGGTGAGAGGTTTTCAGGGGTGTCGCTGGCGTTCATGTCCTTTACCGATAGGAGATCGGCCCCCTGCTCAAGAATCCATCCCTGGGGCTGAAATAACGCCTGGAAGTGTTCGAGCAACTGAGTCGGATGTCTGCGGGACGGTTCCGGGAGAGTTACCTGTGGGCTCCTTGCCAGTTCGTCAAGTTGCCTGTTGAGGAAGCGGTTGGTCATTGCAAGGCGGAGGCCGCTCGATAATGGTAATGCCAGGAGGGGGACGGCCAGGGCGTTGGCAACCGGTACCCAGAGCCTCATTGCAAAAAGAGCCATAAGATAAATGCCAAGCAAGACTGTCACCGCGGCAAGGCATGCTGCGAGGGTCCTGGCGGGACGCATTCGGGGCAGTGCGAGTGACATACAGATAATGGTAAACAGAATGAGCGCCGACGCGGTCCACTTCGGTGCCTGGCTGATCAGGAGCGCCTGGCTGTCAGCCGAAAAGACGTTTGCGTGGAATTCTACACCCGACATGGGGCGGCTCAGGCCCGAGAAAGGGGTTGGCAGAATATCTCCGAAGCCCGCAGCTGTCGCGCCGACAAACACGGTTTTGTCCTTGAACAGCTCCGGCGCAGGGGGCTGGTTCAGTATCTGTACGTAGGAGTATGTGGGCAATGAGCCTGCCCCTCCTGAAAGAGGCACGATCCGATAGTCGTCGCGGACATTTACGAACGTGGGGGCTTCCGGCGTCTTCAGAGTTCGCGGTTCTTCGCCGTTGGCTGCCAGTGAAAGACTGGGCCAGAGTTGTGTGCCAAGGCCGTTAAAAAGATACAGACCCCGTGCAACACCATCGTCGTCCAGTTCAACATGGGCATGGCCCAGGGCATAGGCTGCAGCCGCTAGTGGTGCCGAGGGGAGTTGCTCGCTCAAGAGGTAGTTGGACGTCGGCGGCGACAGGTAAATGGGCAGGATGACATTACCATGGGCTCTCATTGCATCCGCCAGCTCGGCGTCGTCCGCAGAGGGTTCAGAGAACAGAATATCGAAGACGATCGTTTTAGCGCCCGCGTCCCTGAGCTTTGAGGTCAGCTCGGCGTGGATATTCCGGCGCCAGGGCCATCGGCCAAGTCGATCAAGACTGAGCTCATCAATTGCGATCACTACAACGTCGTCAGAGCGGGGAGGCGGGTTGGTGGTCAGGGCCTCGTCAAGCAGCCAGAGATCCAGCTGGCGTGGAAAGGCGGAAGCCTGGATAAGTAAAAGGAGCGCCAGCAGTGCCAGGCCCATGGTCCAGGGAGTCGTTTTTATTGGCAGCCAATCCCGGTTCATGAGTCCTGCTGTGCGACGTTCGATCAATGGGTTATTCCAGGTACAACTCCCTCCCGGGTCCCCACCGACTTGTCAGCGGGCCTTCAGAAAGAGCTTTGAGGCGCACAAAATACCGCCTTCCGGGAATAAGACGCAAGGCCGCGGTTGTATCCGCGAGGGTTGCTTCTTTGATAATGTTGTTGAATCCGGGTTCCTCGGAAAGCTGAAGCCGGTACTCCTTGGCGGTATCCACCTTCCCCCAGAATACCCGAACCTGGCTGTCCACATAGTTCACACTGATGATCCGGACCGGTGGCAGGCTGCCGTTAACCAGCAGTGTTCTTGGTTTACTGCTGGCGACCGAGGTTCCGCCGGCCTCGGTGACCACACGCCAATAATACTGACCGGGGCTCAGAGGCTTGGAGGGAAGGGCTGAGGTTTCTGGTGCCCATTCGCTGGTAGCGATCAATTCCCGGAAGCTGTCATCTCCGGCAATTTCAAGTCTGGCAACTTCGTTATTGCCATTGAGGCTCCACTGGAATTCCGGCATGTCATCATTGGCTGTGCCGCCGTTCACCGGCGACACCAGGTCGGCCGCCTGGGCCTGCAGGTCAATCTCCACTGGCATAATGGCAGGCATGCCCGCGATGCCATAGCGATTCAGGGCAGCCAGATGTATCTCGTAGTCACCGTTGTCCAGCAGGCTGATATCGAAATTGTCGCCTTTTACCTGCCGGCTCTCGACCCAGCGACCGCTTTTCGCCTCGAAGATGTCCAGTTGATGCCGAGGGGCGGCGCTTGGTGTCCAGGTGAGCTCTGTCGGAAGCCGGTTCAGCGTTGGCGGCAAGGGATTTACTTCGGGTGCCGGAGGCAGGCGGCGGATATTCAGTCCACTGTTGCTTTGGGTAGACACGCTCGCGCTGTAGCCGGCAGGGATCCTCCGGGTTTTTCCGGGTGCACCGAAGTCCACAACACCGTCGGTAACCTGAAGGTTGGTGCCTTCTGGGGAGGTTTGTATGGCAAACGCGGTGCCACGTACGGCTGCGACCGCTGAAGGTGTGGAAATCTCGAATCGGGCTCCACCTTCAATAACGGGCTTTACCCGGGTGTGTACTTCACCTTTGTTCAGGCGCAGACGGGTGTCTACCATGCCCGACTTTCCGTACTGAGTAAGGCGGTTGAATACCATGTGTGAGCTGGGTGAAAGCCTTACCTTGGAGCCATCGGCCAGTTCAATGGTGGCGGTACCGGAGCTGGACAGAACTTCATCACCAACACGAATCAGGGTGTCACGGGTCAATGGCAGCTTGCGACCGTCGGCGCCGGAAATGAAATGGACGGCTCCGGAAATCGAGGTAACCCTGGCGGGATCGGGCTGTCGTTTGAGCCAGGCAAGGGGGATGCGAATGCGGTCTCCCTCAGACACGAGTGTGCGAGTTTCAATACCGTTATGCTGCAACACCCGGCCGCTTGTGAAGCCCGGTGCCAGCAGGTCTTGCATCACCCCGGAAAAGCTCTCACCCGGACGCAAGGTGTAGACCCATTCGGGTACCGAATTCCACGCTGAGTCCGATACAGGTGTTGCCGATCCCTGAGTGACCGACAGTTCGCCATGGGCAGAGAGCGCCAGTGCCAGAAGCACAGGCGAAC
This sequence comes from Marinobacter salinus, assembly GCF_001854125.1. Classification (NCBI taxonomy): domain Bacteria; kingdom Pseudomonadati; phylum Pseudomonadota; class Gammaproteobacteria; order Pseudomonadales; family Marinobacteraceae; genus Marinobacter; species Marinobacter salinus. Next base: position 1,851,382 of record NZ_CP017715.1, on the reverse strand, counting down.
AAAGCGCCCGAAAAATGCGGTGCAACAACCCCGTTTTACCCATTTACTGCCCGATCGGTCTCAATGGTGCCCTCTACATGGTCCGGTTCTTCGGCCTTCATGGCTTCCAGTCGGTAGCCGCGCTGATAAATGGTTTTAATCCGGAAACCATTTTCCGGGTTCAGCCCGAGTCGGCGACGAAGCCGGCTCATGTGTGTGTCAACGGTGCGGGTATTGATGTCCCGGGCAAGCCCCCATACCCGTTCAAGGAGCATTTCGCGAGTCAGTAGCCGGCCCTGGTTCTGGAACAGGAAAAGCGTCAGGTCGAAATCCTTGTCGGTCAGTGTCAGTTCCTCGGAATGAAGGCTGATGGTGCGCTGCTGAGTGTTGATTTCAAAAGGGCCGTACCTGAGTACTTCTTTTTCGTTGTCCGGATTGCTGCGCCGTGCAAGAGCGTTAATTCGAGCCACAAGCTCGGCTTCCCGGGCGGGCTTGGCCAGGTAATCATCGGCACCGGCATCCAGGGCACGGACTATGTCGGCTTCGCTGTCCCGCTGGGTCAGGAAAACCACCGGAATACCCCAGTTGATCTGTTCTCGCACTGTTTGCAGAACATCAATGCCGGTCATATCCGGAATCTGCCAGTCAAGGATCAGCAGGTCGTAACTGCGATGCAGAACCGCGCTAAGAAAAGACTGGCCAGAGGGGAAGCTGTCGCAGTGGTGGCCGCGCTCGGATAAAACCGATTGAACGTGCTGAGCCTGTTCATGTTCGTCTTCTAGCAGAGCGATCCGCATGAGGCTTCTCCCGGAGTTTGTTGCTTCTGTGGTGGCGTCGATAGCCTGTTGATCAGGCCGACTCACCAGCTATACCAAGTAATTATCCCAAAATGCGAGTGCGCATTCAGTGTCGTTATGTAGATTTGCGTAAACGGATAGCAGGTTTTCCGTCATCGTCATCCAGTGTTTGTCGGCAGGCGGGAAAATTACTGCAGCCCCAGAACCATCCCTTTTTACTTTTTCGCCGCACCAGTGGCGAAAAACAATGGGGGCATGGTACCGGTTTCTGCCCCGTTCCGTCTCGTGGCGCGGAGTCTTCTATGGGCCGGGTGCCTTTGCAGTTCGGGTACCGTGTGCAGGCAAAAAAACGTCCGAATTTGCCTTCCCGTTCGGTCATCGGGGCGCGACATTTCGGGCAGTGCACCTGATCCGTTAACGGTTCACCCACTCTGTCACTGGAGGGTGCATTCCGGGGGCTGTGAATAAAGCCCCGGATTTCCTCTTTCAGGGTTTCCAGAAATTTTCGGGGGTCGCCTTCGCCGCGCCGGATGCTTTCCAGAGTGGCTTCCCATACGGCTGTCCTGTCGGGCTTGCTGACCGATTCCGGAAGGGCGCCAATGAGGGCCTTGCCCTTGTCGGTGGCTCGTATATGGCGGCTGTCGCGATACAGGTAATCGCGCTTGAACAGCGTGTCAATAATCGCAGCTCTGGTCGCTTCCGTGCCCAGGCCGTCGGTTTCCCTGAGGGTTTTGCGAAGTTCGGTGTCGGTTACAAAACGGGCAATATTCGTCATTGCCGACAACAGCGTGGCGTCGGTGAAGTGCTGTGGGGGCTGAGTTTTCCGCTCAGCAATAGTGTTGTCTTCGCAGAATACCGGCTCGCCCTGGCTCAGCCGGGGCAGGGGTGCCTTCTCCGGTGTCGATCGGTTTTCCCGTAGCTTGAGCTCGAGGGATTTCCAGCCTGGTTCAAGAATGGCGGTTTCAGTTGCGCGAAACCTGTGCTCCGCGACTCTCACTGTCAGTCGGCCTTCCCGGTGAATGGCGTCCGCGGCAAACTGCATTAGATAATAACGGCTGATCAGCCCGTAAATCTTTTCCTCGGCATCACTGAGCTTGCCGCTGGGTGACAGGCGGCTGGTGGGGATGATGGCGTGGTGTGCGTCCACCTGTTTGTCGTTCCAGGCCGCGGTCCGGCGATTAAGGTCGGATTTTCCGCAGGCCTCTGCCAGGTCTGGGGCGACCTTGCCTATGGCGTGGATTACGTGCTCGCGCTGGTTGTAATGGCCTTCCGGCAAATACCTGCAATCCGACCTGGGGTAGGTGATGAGCTGATGGCGTTCGTACAGGTTTTGGGCGGTGTCGAGTACATCCTTGGCACCCATCCGGAACAGGCGCCCCGCTTCAATCTGCAGGGCTGAGAGTGAGAGCGGCAATGGCGGTGTTTCCGGGCGATCCCGGAATCGGGATTCGGTTATCTTGCCAGGACGCCCCTGGACGTCAGATGTGATTCTCTCCGCCGTGGCTCGGTCCAGTAGCCGGTTTTCCTCATCCAGGTAGTCCTGAATCTGCTCGTCAGGCACCCAGCGTGCGGTGAAGGGCTGCTGGTCAGCTTCTTCTTCCTGAGCCCGGAACGTCGCTTCAATCCGGTAATACGGCTTTGGCTCGAAATGTTCAATCGTCTTGTCGCGCTCCACCACGAGCCCGAGAACCGGTGTTTGTACCCGGCCGACCGAGTAAACGCCTTGCTCGCCCTGTTGCTGATAGCTCAGGGTGTAAAAGCGGGTCAGGTTGATGCCGTAAAGCCAGTCGGCACGTTGACGGGCCAGGGCTGAGTGGGAAAGCCGGCGGAACTCGCTGTTATCTTTCGGGCTTCCGATGGCTTTTGCCACTGCGGTCGGCGTCAAGTCGTTAATCAGTACCCGGTGGACCGGCGATTTTGCGCCAAAATAGCGTATGACCTCATCTACGAGCAGCTGGCCTTCGCGGTCCGGGTCGCCGGCATGGGTAATGGTATCGGCCTTGCGAATCAGGGAATCAAGCACCTTGAGCTGCTGGCGCACGCTATCCTTGGGCATGACCTCCCACTTCTCCGGAAACATGGGGAGGTCTTCCTGGCGCCACTTTTTCCAGGCGGGGTTGTAGCGGGCTGGCTCGGCCGGCTCCAGAAGATGACCGATGCACCAGCTGACCGTGGCGGCATCGTCTCCCTGGCCGCAGCGAATCCAGCCCGGACCCTTTTGGTGTGGTCCGGGCAGAGCTGCGGCGATCGCGCGGCCAAGGCTTGGTTTTTCAGCGATGTAAAGGTGCATGGTTGTCAGTGCGATTGGAACGGTGTGGGAATGTGGCTGTTTGGCTCTTTGGTGTCAAGGTTCGGGTGGCCGGCGTTTTGTGTAGTAGACTGGGGATAAAGAAAGACTGTGGAGAGTCATTGAGTTATGAAGATCCAGAACGCCATTGAAACGAAACTGGGTGATGCTTTTGACGCCCGAATCCTCCGGGTGGAGAACGAAAGCCACAAACACAGTGTGCCCCCGAATTCAGAAACCCATTTCAAGGTAACCCTGGTTTCCCCCGATTTCGAAGGGCAGATGAAGGTAAAACGGCACCAGTCCATATACAAAGTGCTGACGGAAGAGCTGGCCGGCGAGGTACACGCTCTTGCGTTGCATCTGTATTCGCCGGAAGAGTGGGAGGCTACCGGCCAGTCAGTGCCTGATTCGCCCAATTGCATGGGTGGCTCGAAAACGGATCCCGCAATGGCGGCGCGTCTCAGTCGGGGGGAAGGCTCATGAGTCAGTTTTTCCAGATTCACCCGGAAACGCCCCAGAAGCGCCTGATCAATCAGGCTGTGGATATATTGCGCAAGGGTGGAGTGATTGTTTATCCAACGGACTCTGCGTACGCCATTGGCTGTCATCTGGGCGACAAGCAGGCGGCAGACCGGATAAAGCGAATCCGCCGCCTCGACGACAAGCACAACTTTACGCTGGTATGCCGGGACCTCTCGGATATCGGCGTTTATGCCAAGGTGGACAACACTCAGTATCGGCTCTTGAAGACGTTCACCCCAGGACCCTATACCTTTATCCTCGATGCCACCAGCGAGGTGCCACGCCGACTGCTGCATCCCAAGCGGCGGTCCGTGGGTGTTCGGGTACCGGACAACGCCATTGTGCAAGCGTTGCTGGGGGAGTTGGGTGAGCCGATCATGAGCAGCACGCTGATCTTGCCCGGAGAATCCGAGCCGATGACGGATCCTTATGAAATCCGGGATACCTTGGAACACGAGATGGATCTGATCATTGATGGTGGTTTCTGTGGGATGGAAGCAACCACCGTGGTCGACTTCACCGGTGAAGCACCGGTAGTGACGCGGGTGGGGAAAGGGGATCCCGCGCCTTTCGAAGTGTGATTTCTAGGCCCGTGCGTTCAGGTTGAACGCATAACCCCCGGTGTTTCCTGCCGCTTCGATGTGCTCGGTGCCAGCGGAGCGGCGCAGAGTGTCGTAGCGGTGGACCAGATCCTGTAGACCGTTGAACTGCTGATTCTCGCTGATCAATGTATCAAGCAATGGGTTGTTTACCCCATATGCCTGGTTCAGTTTCAGCGCGTTGTCCATGAAATGCAGTGCGGGCTCGTTTGCGCTCAACCTGCCGAGCGCGTCCTTGAAATTTTTGTTGTTGTTGAGATCGCTTTCCACCCGAGCTCTGGTCTCCTCGGCAATCTTGCCTTCTACCTGAAGAGTGCCGGCTGCGCTTTTACTGACATTGACCGAAGTTGCCGGGTGCAGGTTATATTCGGCAAGCTTGTGCCGCAGTGTTTCACGAACGAAGGCAAGATCCTGCCCCACTGTTTGCTTGTATTCCGTCATGGCCAGCTTTCTGGCTTTCATGCTGGCGGGATCAGCGCCTGCTTCCCCTGAGGGAGTAAACCGGTCATCTCCGGGGGCGCCAATGGCCTCCGGCTTCGAACCCTCTGCCTTGGCATGACTGCCATCGTCGGGGCTTGCCGGTGACGGGCGATTTTCCATTGCCTGCTGAAATTGGGTGCTGGCCCGGATCAGAGACGTCAGTATGGACATGGCTGGGTTTCCTCCATCGGCTTTCGGTATCGTTTGCCGAAATATCATTGTCTGGATTAAGGCAAAGCATTTTTCGGGCCAGCTGGGAATAACTCTTCGTTTGCTTGGGAATTCGGTAGTAAATGTCTCGGATCTGATTTGAATCAGTAAAAACTTGACGCACTTCTATAAGATTTGGTGACGATTAGTCGTCGAAGCTGATTGCAAAACATTTCCGCACTGCCGCTTGGTGGTCGTCTCTTTTTTGCCGGGTTGCCATGAAAAAACAATACTCCATTCGCTTTTTGTTACTCGCTGCGTTGGCTGCGGCTTTCTCTCTGGTTCTGGTTTTCACGGTACTCTACAGTGCCGATTCCCAGCGTGACCACATGGAGGAATACAGCCAAAAATACGTTGATGGCCTGGCCAAGTCCTATTTCGACGGGCTGAACACCATGATGGTCACGGGCACCATTGGTAACCGTGACATGCTGCGCGATAAAGTCATGGCTCCGAACGATGTTCTGGATGTCCGCGTCATCCGGAGTGATCACCTGAACCGGATGTTTGGCAGTGGCACAGCAACGGAACAGACCCGCGAGCCTGAAGATAAAAGAGCTCTTTCCGGAGAGCGGGTGGAGCTGTATTCCAGCAATGAGGAAGGCCGGGTGTTCACATTGATCAAGCCGGTTATCGCCAGAGAAGATTATCAGGGGGTGAATTGCCTTGGGTGTCACCAGGCGAAGGAAGGGGATGTCCTTGGCGCGATTCGTGTCGATTACTCTCTCGCAGACAGTGACGCCCGCTTGCACCGTGAGCTTCTGACCAGTGGTGGAATCCAGGTAGTGATTTTCGCCGCCGTCTTTTTCCTGACGGCATTCGCTCTGGGGCGGCTCGTTTTTTCCAGATTGCGCCGGCTACACGATCGCATGGATGAAATTTCCCGAAATTCCGACCTCACCATTGAGTTGGATGTTTCCCGCAATGATGAAATCGGCTCAGTTTCTCGTGCCTTCAACCGTATGATGACCAAGATTCGGGAAAGCATGAATACGGTGATGGATAATGCCGGGCAGGTGGAGCAGGCAGCTCGAAACATCGCCGGGAAGGCAGAAACAACGGAAAGGGAAGTGCTGGCTCAGCGTGACAACACCGACCAGGTGGCCAGTGCGACGACGGAGATGGCGGCTTCGTCCGTTCAGGTGCGTGAAAATGCGATCAATACAACCCGAAAATCCGCAGATACTGCCGAATCGGCGAGTAACGGTGAACAATTGGCGCGGGAGGCGGTGAACGGTATTGAGGCCCTCAATACCGAAGTGCAGAACGGTGCGCAGCGTATCGGGCAATTGGATCAGCGCACGGGTCAAATGACAGATATGCTTGAAGTGATTTCCACGATTGCGGACCAGACCAATCTGCTGGCTTTGAATGCCGCTATCGAGGCGGCTCGTGCGGGCGAGCAGGGGCGGGGGTTCTCCGTGGTTGCTGATGAGGTGCGAGCGCTGGCGTCACGGACTCAGGATTCCACCGAAGACATTCGCAAAACCATTAATGGCCTGAAAAACGAAGTGGTTGATTGTGTTGCCACCATGCGCCATGCCTCGGGCATGGCGGAGTCCCAGGTAGAGGCGATCCTCAAGGTGGAGTCAGAACTTCAGAACATCGCTGCGGCCGTGCGGGAGATTACGGATCTGAATCAGGAGATGGAAAGTGCTGCCAACGAACAGAGCGAAGTATCTGAATCCATCAACCTTAATGTGATTGAAATAAGCCGCTCCGCCGAGCAAACCTCCCGGGATGCCCAGCAGACTGCCCATATTGCCGGAGATTTGCTGACCATGGCAGAAACCCTGAGAGCAACCATCGAGCAGTTCCGGGTTTCGAGACATTGATTGGGTATTTCTTGGGGGCGCTGCCACCGGTCCACTGAGGGAGGCGGTGGCTGGCTTGCCAGGTAGCGGCAGTGTTGCCGTTTTAGTTAGTTTCAGGTCGGTAGGTCACGATAAAGGCGCCGCGAAGGTCTCCTTCCGAAAAGCCGGTGGCCTGGTCTTGGGGGTAAAGCTCATTGAGCTTTGCCTGCACACCAGGGTCAATGGACTTACCATGGCACCCGAGACAAAGTTTTTGTGTTGGTATGGCGCGCATATACTCAAAGCCATTACCGGTGTCGGTGTTTCCGATACGCCAGATTTCAACCGGCTTTCCATTCTTGACCGGATGCTCCTGCATAGCTTTCAGTTGCATCTCCTGCCAGTCGGTTGGCGTGTTGTCGGGATTGCGAACACGTAAACTGGTACGACTGATTTGCCAACCGTCGTTGCTGTTTTGGGCGGCGATTTCCGGTGCCACGGTATTGCAGACAGCAATGCCATTGGCTAGGCCGCCCTCCTTGATTGCGCTCTGCAGAGCCTGCTTCAGGGAACTGCCAAAGGCCTGTACTTTGGATCGTGCCTCGGCGACCAATTGATCGGGTGTCTGGTCAGTCTGCTGAGCCTGTGTGAACGTCGGCAATAGCGCAACAAGCATTGCTGTTGTCAGGATGTTTCTCATGGTCATTTCCCTCCGGGCCAAGTGTGCTCCATTGGGAATAAGTATATAACGTGTTTCCTTGGCGGATGAAAGATAATGGGGCCGCGACGAAGTGTCGCATTCAGGCTCAGGCCGAAGCCGTTGGCTGGGTAGGAAGACGGATCGAGATGTCGGCTTTAAGCCCGCCAGTGGGACTCTTGGAAAAAACCGCCAGGCCACCGTAGCGCTGAACGATATCACAAACGATTGCCAGGCCCAGACCGTGTCCGGGTGTTTGCTCGTCGAGTCTCATTCCTCGTTTGCCCAGTTGATCTGTCGCGTCTTCGGCCACGCCGGGGCCATCATCGCAAACGATGATCTCCATATGTTCACAGCTTTCTTTCAACGATAATTCGACGCACCGAGAGGACCACTTGCCAGCATTGTCCAAAAGGTTGCCGAGTATTTCGTTCAGGTCATGCTCTTCAATGGGCCAGCGGCGCTCCTCGGTTAATTCCGTTGATAACTCGAAAGATTTCTCAGGGTACAATCGGCCCAGCATCCATAAAAGATCTCTGGCTTGCTTCACCGGGTAGGCGCTTTTGCCAACCTGAGGCCCCGCAAATCGGCTGCGTCGCATTTCTGCTTCCAGTTGCTGGTCTATATCGCCAAGGCGATTGGCCATTTCGTTTCTCAGGTCTGCGTCCAGCGGTCGGTCAGCATCCTCGAGGATTTGCCGAACGGCAGCTATTGGGGTCTTGATGCTGTGAGAGAGGTTGGCTAGTGCATCCCTGGAGCGCTCCAGTCGTTGATCGAGTGAATCCAGTAACTGGTTAAGTTGGAGTACCAGCGGCTGGAACTCATCTGGAGTCTTGACATCAATACGTGACACTTCGCCACCCTGAAGCCGTTTGAGCGCTGCCTGGAGCGAAACCACCGGTCGCATTGAGAGGGTGATGCCGATCCAGATGACACCAACGAGAAGAAGAATCAGTAATATTGAAAGGATTGCCGTCCAGGCGTGCAGCTCTGACTGGCTGTTCTGGAGTGCGTCTAGGTCCTCAGCCACGATGACGACAATTGGCTGGCCGTCCACTTGAAAGGTTTCGCGATACGCAAGGATGTTCGAAGGCGCCCCTTTTTGCACTTCACTGGCTGTCCTGCGTATGGTCCCTTGCTCTTCCGATTGAACAAGCGGCTGCATCAGATGCTGCCAGGACTGGGGGGAAATGATGGTTTTTCCGCCGGCGTGGATGGCAAAAGCATGATGAAACACATCCTGAAAATAATCACCGGTTTGAAGTGTATCGATTTGTCCACCCTGTTGATGAATCTGATGCTGCAGAAAGGCAACTTCATCTTTCAGCCGGCTTTCGACAAACTCACGGGACATGCGGTCGAGTAACGAGCCATGCACCAGCCATGCCAGTGCCATTAGGCCCATGCCCGCGGGGACAAGCATCTGCAAAAGCGTTTTGCGGACAGATTTTGACTGGCTAGGTCGTCTCATTGAACAGATACCCCTGGCCGCGCCGCGTCGCAATCGTGTCTGGGCCGACCAGCTTTCGTAGCCTACGAATATAGGCCTCGATAATGTTCTCGCTTGGGCTTTCACTGAGGTTATACAGCTGCTCCATCAGCTGCTCTTTTGAGAAAACATGGCCGGGCCGGCTCATAAGACAGCGAAGCAACCGGAACTCTGTGCCTGTCAGGGAGTGCTCCGTTCCATCGGCGAGCTTCAGGCTCTGACGATTCTCATCCAGCTCGAAAGGGCCGGCCTTGAGCGACGACTGAACCCGGCCTTCGCTTCTCCGAACAATGGCATACAGGCGAGCAATTAACTCTTCGGCTTGAAATGGCTTGGAGAGGTAATCGTCGGCGCCGGCTTTCAGGCCGTTCACCTTGTCCTGCCAATCCCCCCTGGCAGTCAGGATCAGAACCGGAAATCGGGCGTTACTTGCCCGCCACTTTCGCAGGACATCGAGCCCATTCCCGTCTGGCAGACCCAGATCAAGTACACCCACCCGGTAGTCCTCCTGCGCACCCAGAATGACGGCCTCTCTCGCGGTATGGGTAGTGTCCACACTAAATCCCGCTTTCTCGAGTTGGCTTGCAAGTCCTTCGGCTAAAAGATGATCGTCCTCTACCAAAAGTAATCTCATGGCGTATTTCCTTTGCGGGCATTTGGCTCAAAAGGGTGCGGGCAGTGTCTCTGACAAACCTGAATCCAGCCTGAACAATAATTTATCCCATATTTTCAGAAAGAATTCAGGTTGATGCGAGAAGGTAGGTCGGTTTTTGAATCCATGCCCAGCGCTATTGGGTTAATCGATTTAAGCGCAGTAAGCGTCGAATCATAGGAGATTAAAGAATGAATGTATCCAAGTTGCTTGTCTCTGCACTGGCTCTGTCGGCAGCCTCAACGGCTTTTGCGGCCGGAAACCACGGCAGCGGCCATCAGGGTGCTTCAAGTGGTGAGCCCGGCAAGGCTTCTGAAGCTAACCGTACCATCACTGTTCAAATGCACGATAACTATTATGAGCCAGAAGCCATTGATGTAAAGCCAGGAGAGACAGTCCGCTTCGTTGTTGAGAATAAAGGCAATCTGGTGCACGAATTCAATATTGGCACACCCGCTATGCACGAGGCTCACCAGGGCGAAATGATGATGATGGTCGAGCACGGCGTTATCCAGGGCGGCCAGCTCAACCACGACATGATGAACATGGACATGGGTAATGGTCACTCTATGAAGCACGATGATCCGAACAGTGTTTTGCTGGAGCCGGGCAAGAGCAAGGAGGTGGTTTGGAAGTTTGCCGAAAACAACAGTATCGAATTTGCCTGTAACGTTCCCGGGCATTACCAGGCCGGCATGTATGGCGATGTAAATTTTAACTGATGTGTTTAGCGACCAGTCCTGGGATGCCCGCGGTGGCGCCAGGGACTGGCGCTTCGGGCACTCTGAACGCACTTCTAGTAATCCGGAGACATTGACCATGAAGATACGCCTTCTGGTAGGCGCATTAGCCTTGCTTTTGCCATTTGCAGGCTTGGCGGGTGAGTACGACCTTACGGTCGACCGAGTGAAGATCGATACGGGGGAATTCGTTAAAAAGGGAATCGGTTACAACGGTAAATCGCCGGGGCCGGTGCTGCGCTTTAAAGAGGGTGAAGAGGTCTCTATCAATGTAACCAATAACCTGGATGAAATGACCTCCATTCATTGGCACGGCCTGATCCTTCCGTTCAGCCAGGACGGTGTGCCGGGCATCAGCTTTCCCGGCATCCAGCCAGGCGAAACGTTCACCTATAAATTTCCAGTTGTTCAGGCCGGAACCTACTGGTTTCACAGCCACTCCGGTTTCCAGGAGCCGGACGGGGCTTACGGCGCGATTGTCATTGAGCCCGATGGGCGTGAACCGTTCCGCTACAACCGGGAATATGTGATTCAGCTGACCGACAAACATCCGCATTCCGGTAATCGCATCATGCGTAACCTGAAGATGATGCCGGATTACTACAACCGGGAGCAGCAGACGGTTGGCGAGTTTTTCTCCGATGTCTCTCAAAACGGCTTCATGAATACGGTCAACGATCGCATGGCCTGGGGCGACATGCGCATGATGAAGGCGGATGTCGAGGACTTACAGGGCTTCACTGCGCTCATTAACGGAAAAGGGCCAGAGCAGAACTGGACCGGGATCTTCAAGCCCGGAGAGCGTATTCGTCTGCGTTTTATCAACTCCTCAGCGATGACCTATTTCGATATTCGGATACCGGGGTTGGACATGACGGTTGTGCAGGCTGATGGCAATAATGTGCAGCCGGTCAATGTGGATGAGTTCCGTATTGGTGTGGCGGAAACGTACGATGTGATTGTGCGGCCCAAAGACGAACAGGCTTATACGATTTTTGCCGAATCCATGGGGCGTTCAGGGTATGCAAGAGCAACGCTGGCGCCGGAAGAGGGGATGTCAGGCTCTATTCCCGAACTGCGTGAGCCAGCCCGCCTGACCATGGCGGATATGGGCGGCATGCATGGTATGGATCATGGAAACATGGGCCAGGACGATATGAATGGCACGGAAGGCATGCCTGAAATGGACCCTTCGTCGATGGGGGGGATGGATCATTCCAGTATGGCGGGTATGGACCATGGCGCCATGGCGATGTCCAGCGGCGGCCCAAGCGATCCTTTCTATGCCCAGGGCAGTGGCTTGGTTCCGGAGGCGGCCAACGGCGGAAAATTCCTGTCTTATGCAGATTTGAAAGCCCAAAAACCCTTGTATGAAGAACGTGAGGCGACCCGTGAAATCGAACTGCGCCTGACCGGTAATATGGAGCGCTACACATGGAGCATCAATGGCGTCAAATACGAAGATGCAGATCCCATTCGCCTTCAGTACGGCGAGCGGGTTCGCTTCAAGTTTGTAAATGAGACGATGATGACGCACCCCATGCACCTCCACGGCATGTGGTCCATCCTCGATGTCGGCGCCGGCCAGTTGAATCCGGTCAAGCACACAGTGAGTGTGCAGCCGGGGACAACGGTCTATATGGAGACCGAAGTCGACGCTCCAGGACAATGGGCCTTCCATTGCCACCTGTCCTATCATGCCGCAGCCGGTATGTTCCGGAAAGTGATCGTTGAGGGTGGCCCTGAAACCGAACAGGCCGCGATCGACGATGCAATTGTCAATGATGGGGGTGACGCATGAGTCGTTGGATTTCTTTGGTTGCCACCGCCGCAATGGGGCTGAGTGCCATGCCTATGACCGCTTATGCCCAGGAACGGATACAGGATGTCACCGAGCGCAAAAAGCCCCTGAAGGTTTGGGGCGCTCAGTTCGAGGAATTTGAGTATCGTTATAGTGATGATGACGAAGAGCTGGGCGTATGGAGCGGAGATTTTTTCTACGGTACTGACGATCTGAAGGCGCGTTGGCTCACCAAGGGAGAATACGCCATCGAGGAGCAGGCCTACGAAAAGCTGGAGAACCAGTTGGTAGCTCAGACGCCTGTTTCTGATTTTTTCGATGCCAAGGCGGGTTTAAGGTTTGATACGCCTGAAGGCCCCGACCGCACCTACGTCGTCCTTGGGATTACAGGGCTTGCGCCTCAGTGGTTTGAAGTCGACGCAAACCTTTATGTCAGCAAGGACGGAGATACATCAACGGAGCTGGATGCCGAATACGAACTCCTGCTGACCAACCACTGGATACTTGCGGTCGCCCTGGATGCCTCGGTGGCGTTCAGTGAGGACCGGGAAATTGGAGTTGGCAAAGGGCTGGTTTCCACTGAAACAGGAATCAGGCTCAGTTACGATTTGGTCGATCGCTCTTTCTCGCCTTATGTGGGCGTAGTTCATGAGCGCAAATATGGAGATACGGCTGATTTCGCGGATGCGGACGGCGGCAATGTCGAAGACTGGTTTGCGGTAGTGGGTGCAAGACTTTCCTTCTGACAACACAAGTGGGCCTCGGGCATACGTCCTGGGCCCTTTTTTTGAACTATTTGATGTACATCAAATCCAGGTATAAAAGTATGATCTGCGTCCCCCCTTTTTCAGCTGCAGTTCAGTTTTTGATGCTGTGATAAAAGCAATGCATACAGGCTACGAGGTGCACAGTCATGATCAAGGCCCATAAAGCATCAAACCAGTCACCATTTCTGCTTCGGCGTAAGCTGACCGTTGAAGGTCTGACTGAGAGTCAGTGGGAAGACTTTATCCCGGAGCTAAACCATCATCCGTGCGTGGATTTCGCCGAACGAAAATCCCAGAACCGGCTTGTTGTCACATTTGATGGCACGCATTGCTCCACTAATGAACTGATCGGCCTTGTTGAGGCCCAGGGGGGGCGATTAAAGCTCGATTGGTGGGAGCGCCGGCGATTGGCGTGGTATCGATTCACCGATGACAACGTTCGGGCAAACGCCAAGCACGAGCCTTTCTGCTGTTCAAAAATTCCTCCCGCGAAAAAATAGCAGGAGGTTGAATGAGCTGGTAGCAGGAAAACACCAAATCCGATCGGGTGGCTAGCTTGGCTTTGCTTTAATAAATTGATGTGAAACAAACTTCCCGGTGATTAGGGTGCCCTGTTCAGATTCAGTTCAGGTAAATGATCTTAAATGTAGTTGTTTGAAATGGAGCTTTTAAAGGAGCGTCACTATGAATCGTTTTACTAAAGTACTCGCTGTTTCTTTGATCATTGCCGCACCTTCAGTGTGGGCCCACGGCTCGGGTAACCAGTATGGCCCCGGTATGATGATGTCCCAGGAAGATATGCAGGAGATGCAGGAAAATATGACCCGCATGCAGGACTTAGCGGGTCGGATGCACCAGAACTCCGGGCAAAACCGCCAGAAGTATATGCAGGAGCATATGGAGCTGATGCAAGAGCAAATGCGCATGATGCACGGGGGCATGCCTGGTGGCCCGGGAATGATGAACGGCCAAGGCATGATGAACAATCAAGGAATGATGAATGGCCAGGGCATGATGAATAATCAGGGTCAGCGAGACAACTCCACTCAGAGTCGCCCGGCGATTGGCTCGGAGGAGCGAATCCGATTCATGGAACAACGAATGGAGCAGATGCAATTGATGATGGAGCAGATGCTCGAGCATCAGAAAGAGCTGCAAAAAAGGCAGCAGTGATTGTCTGGTTATCCTTTGACGGCTAACGGTTGCGGCCAATTCGATTTGTATATACCTGAGTCTCAATTTAGACAAATAATAGTTTTGGGTCTAAAATTGGACTAAGCGAGGATCTGAATGCTCGCTCATGAGGGGGGTAAGAAATGACCGCAATCGCAGCGAAAAAGTCGCCGGCTGACGCCCGCCGAATGGGTGTCAGCGGCCTGAGGGCCGCCTTCAATATTCTCGATATGTGGGGATGCTCCGCTGAGCAGGCCCAAGCCATTCTGAGGTTGCCAAAGGCGACCTACTATAAATACCGTAATGATCCCGCAAGTGCTCGTCTCGACAGGGACCAGCTCACACGCATCAGTTATCTGTTAAATATTCACCAGGCGTTACGAATTGCATTCAGCAATCCGGAGAACGTTTATGGATTCATGCGTAAACAGAACCACAATCCCTATTTCCACGGCAGGGCCCCTCTGGACGTGATTGAAAGTGGCGATTTCGGGGCGTTATATGAAACCTTCCGTCGTATCGATGCCTTGCGAGGCGGTCTCTGGTAATGACGTTGGATCTTCCTGTCATCAGCGTTGCGAAAACCAGGGGCTTTCGCCTCATTAACTCCAAATTACCTACAATAGATCTCTTTAACGACGTGGCAGATCCGGATCAATTCCAGGATCTCTATGATCTCCAGGCCATGACCAATCCCCGCTTCAGTCAAGAGATAGGGAACCTGAACTACATTGACTTGGATGAAATCCCCTGGGGTATCCCCGGCTGCAATTATGCCGCGGCCTCTTTCACTCATGTTCCCCCTGACGGAAGCAGGTTCAGCAGTGGGGAATTCGGGGTGCTCTACATTGCCGATACCATGACAACAGCGCTGGCGGAGGTGGAGTACCACCAAGGTAAGTACTTGGCAAATATTGAAGACCTGAAGTTCGACAGGCTGCTTTTTCGCGGGCTTGTCTGCACGTTTGCCGGCGAAGTCATACACGATGCGACTTCGCTGCAGGTAACTCATGATATATATCACACCGACGATTACAGCACCTCCCGCACCTTGGGCGCCCAGCTCCGTGCAGAGGGATCTGAGGGCATTCACTATTGGTCTGTTCGAAATCCCGGAGCTACCTGTTGGGGCTTGTTCACACCAAAGCATGTGCGGTCAGTAGTCCAGGCCGCGCATTATGAATTCATTGTGGGTAGCGGGAAGATTGTGGATACGAAGAAGGTAAGTTCAACCTGAGTTTTCGGTAACGATCCAGAGCGACAGGCGGACGGGTTTTCGGGAGCAGGAAGGATAAATGGTACCCCCGGCAGGACTCGAACCTGCTACCTTCCCCTTAGGAGGGGGACGCTCTATCCAGATGAGCTACGGGGGCAATTCTTCAGGAAGGGCGGTATGATAGCTGTCTCGGGTTGTTGTCTCAAGGTGTTGCCCTGTTTACCTGTTTTTTTCCGGAGAGTGTTTTGCCTGATTCTGTCTCATTGAGCGTTATTGTGCCGGTGTGGATGGAGGCCGCAGGTATCGAGGATACGTTGCGAGCCTTGGCGAAGGTCAGATCGGCCGGCAATGAGGTCATTGTGGTGGATGCGGGCAGTTCCGATAGCACCGCAGAGCTTGCCAGGCCCCTGTGCGACCGGGTGGCAATTTCGGAAAAAGGCCGTGCCGTTCAGATGAATGCTGGTGCGGCCCTTGCGCAGGGAGATTTGCTGCTGTTTCTCCATGCGGATACGCGTCTGCCTCCGGATGCTCTTGAGCACCTTCATCGCTTTAGCGTCAGTCGCCATGCCTGGGGCCGATTCGATGTGCGTTTGAGTGGCGACCGCTTGCTGTACCGGATTATCGCCTGGTTTATGAATCGTCGATCCCGATTCACGGGTATTTGTACCGGTGACCAGGCCATGTTTGTCCGGAGGGATACGTTTGAGGCTCTGGGCGGGTTTCACCCAATGCCTCTGATGGAGGATGTGGAGCTCTCTCGCCGACTCTGTCTGGTATCCCGGCCATATTGCATTGCATCACCCGCCACCACAGACAGCCGGCGCTGGGAAAAGTCTGGCCCTTGGCGTACGATTTTCCTGATGTGGCGATTGCGCTGGCGCTATTGGCGCGGTGAATCGCCGGAATCCCTGGCCCAGGCCTACCGCTCGGATGTCCGTAATGCCTGATACTGAAGCCCCGAAGACTGTTCTCATGCAATTCGCCAAGTGGCCCGAAGAGGGGCGGGTTAAAACCCGTTTAATGCCGGTGTTGGGTGCCAGCGGCGCGCTGGATGCCCATGTGACTCTTACCCTGGCGGTCCTGGATAACCTCTGTGCCTCCGGTTACACCGTTCAGTTCTGGTGGGATCGTGAGTTGGAACATGCTCCAAAGGAAGCGGGCGTGATTGTCCAGAACGTCAAGAGCGCAGGTCTTGAGCAAAAATTTCAGCAGGGCGCCACCCTTGGCGAGCGGATGTTCCGGGCATTGCAGGCGTCGCTGGAAACCCATTCCCGGGCTCTGGTGATTGGCAGTGATTGTCCTTCGGTTGACCCTCAGTATGTGCGTCAGGCCGTTGCACTTCTGGCGGATTGTGATGTGGTGCTGGGTCCTTCGGACGATGGAGGCTATGTCTTGATAGGTGCCAGCAGGATGGTTCCCGGAATGCTGGATGACATTCAGTGGGGAACCGTCCGGGTTATGGAACAAACTTGTGAGCGGATGGAAAGGCTGGGGCTCCGCGTGCGTCTTCTGGAACCCCGCTGGGATGTGGATGAGCCTGAGGACTGGGCGAGGTTTCAGCGCCTGCCCATAATCTAGGTCAGCTTGCTGGTACGGGTGGCAATTCCAGTAACCGGGTAAGCACTGTGTCCGATTTCAGGCCACTCTCTCCCGTGACGACCTTCAAGGCGTGTTTGCGTTCCAGAACGGCCTCCGTGAACGTCTGCAAAAGCGCCTTTTTGCTGACGTTGTTAATGGCTTCGGCCAGTTTCTGTCTGGAGTTGAAGTTGTAAGCCCCGCGGTCTAACTCACGCCAATAACGACCTGAAATGTCGCCCAGCTGTCGATCCTTTTCCAGCAGTTTGCTGATCACGGCCTGCTTTTCACGATTCATGCCCGTTTCACTGAGGCGCTCCAGCTGTACTTCAAAATCCTCTGAGAACTGACGCACGGCCTTGTCAATCTGCTCCTGGCTTGCGCCCGGAGACTGGACAACAAAGCCCAGGGCCGGAGTTTCGAGCATTTCAAAGGGCGTGGCATAGACGATGTAGCCCAGCTGCTGGTTTGTGCGAATTTCCTCGTAAAACGGGCTGCTGATAATCTGGGCCAGGAGCCGGAATCGGGCGCGCTCTTCGAAGCTGGTGTTGCTTCCTTGCATATAGAGAGTGTATCCGGTATCTGGATGGTCCACGTCCAGCGCCACCTGTGTTTCTTTCTGAGGCAGCTGGCGCACTCTGCTGCGCTCCACGGTGGCAATCTTACTATCGCCCAGTACGATGGCTCCGACCTGTTGTGCCAGGTTAAGCGCATAGGCGCGGGTAAGGTTGCCGTGAGCCAGCATGACTGGATCCACATGCGACAAAAGGGCATGGGAAAACGATTTGAGTTCGTCCAGGGTTACCTGTTTTGCCGCAGCCAGCTTGTCCTCTGTGTTCCAGGCACCTTCAATCAACGCGGTTTGTACGAACTCGGATGTTTGCTCAACCGGTCGGTCCTTGGCCTTGTTCTGGAGGCTGTCCACCAGCTTCTGGCGAGCGATGTCGAACCGCTGCTGGGTTAGTTGGGGAGACGCGATCTGGGTGAGAATGCGGTTGATCAGCGTATGCAGTTTGTCACTGTACCCGCCAACGCGGATGGTCACGCCCCTCAGATGCGGGTAGACGCTGTAGTCCAGGCCGGCGAGCCGGGCTGAATAGGCCCATGCATTGAGGTTGGTATTGATGGCATCTACCAGTAATTGGGTCAGCACACTGCTGCGGGCTGATGCTCTTGCGGCCGGAGTACGGAGACTGATGAATACGTTCGCTTTCGGTGTGTTGAAGCGGGTGTCCCGGGCAAACCAGATGTCCATGCCCTCATGACTTCCGAGCAACGTGGGTTTTGTCATGCTCTGGCCAGCGACCATGTCGAGATTCTCCGGCACAAACGGATTGGATGCGGGTAGCCGGAGTTGTGACGCCAGTGTTGGTTGCTGCTTTCCGCGAAGCATCGATGGGTCCAAGGGGGTCAGCTCCCATTCGGCATCGTACCAGCGGGTCTTTTTCGGATTCTCAAGTTGTGGTTCCGGATCCAGTACAAACACCATCAGGTTTTCAGGCGTCAGTTGATCAAGAAGGTCCTGGTATTGTTCAGGGGCATAACGTTCCATAAGCCAGGGCGCGCTGAGGATCTCCTCTGGCGGGTAGTGCTGAAGCTGGCGGGAGAGGGTCATGGCCTCATGAACCGGCTCACCCTGCTCGCGGAAGCGGAAGTCGATGCGCGCCAGCTGCTGCATTTCCTCGAAACGTGACTTGCTGATGCCCTGGTTTCGGATTTTGTCGATATAGTCGAACACCAGGGGCAGGATGTCATCCTGCTTGCTCAGACCTTCCGGTGTCAGGGACATGCTGATGTCCAGTGTGGCGTTCTCTCCCGTGTCCATGCCAAGACCTGCAGACAGGCTTTCGACCAGTCCGGCCCGTTTGAGAACATCGAACAGGCTGCCCGGACCTTCATGCCCGAGAAGGTTGGCAATGTAACTGGCCGGTTTGGTGCGGTAATTGGCTTCCTGGGATGGAATCGGAAAGGACAGGGTGAGACTGCGCACATCCTTTAAGGCATCCGCTGTGACTTTTGCGGGCCGTGTGTCCCGATTATAGAAAGTCTCCGGATGGCGCCTGGGTGCCAGATTATGGTTCTCGATGGCATCGAAGCGGCTGCGGACCATGTTCTCCAGGTCATCCAGAGACTGCGGGCCATAGACTGCCAAGGTCATCAGGTTTGAGGAGTAATGGCTCCTCCAGAAGTTGATCAGGTCTGGCCGGAGGGGGTTCTCTCCGGTGTTTTCGAGTGTGCTCAAATTACCCACAGCGAACTGACTGAACGCGTGCCCCGGGTTGCTAACAGCCTTTTTGACAGAGTAAAACCGGCGACCGTCTTCCTTCTGTTTGGCGCTGAACTCGGAGTGCACCGCATTGCGCTCCCGGTCTACCAGGTCCGCAGTGAACAAGGGGGCCGCAAATTGTTGGGCGAAGCGGTCCAGGGCGGGCTCCAGGAACTGTGCTTGCACGTCGAAGAAATAATTCGTGTCCTGAAATGCGGTGAAAGCGTTGTGACTGCCACCATGGCTTTTGATGAACTGCTGGTATTCACCGGGCTCAGGGTACTTTTCTGTGCCCAGAAACAGCATGTGCTCAAGGAAGTGCGCGAGGCCTTCCCGGTCGGCCGGGTCGTCGCCGCTGCCGACTGCCACGTTCATGGAGGCAGCGGCTTTATCTGCATCCTTATCGGATACGAGTATGGTACGCAGCCCGTTGTCCAGCTCAATAAACCGATACTGATTATCATCGTTAGGGCTTTTTACGGGAGCCCCTGTTGCCAGGGCAACCGCACTGCCCAGCAACAAGGTAAGCAGCACGAATACGTTGGTGACGATCAGGTGTGATCTGGCGGTACGGCGTTTACCAGTGCTCATAGCGTCTCTTTAATCCGGTGATGAGTCAGGAATGTTCAGTGCATCAGGGCGTTGCGTGTGCTTTCCGGTTGCTGGTCCAGTGTTTTCCTGGCGAGGTCAGCGGCCTGGTCCGCGTCAAGCTGGCCCGAAGCGATGCGCTCCAGCACCGTGGCCATAATGGCAACCGACTGACGATAGTCGGCGAACTCTGCCTGGAACGCGGAATCAATGGCTTCGTACACGGCCTGAATTTTCTCTTCCCGGCTGCCGGCATTCGCGGACGTGTCGTTGATGGCTTTGAGACAGGCTCGGGCAATGGTGATGTAGCGTTCTGTGTTCGGGTTGTCTTTTTGCATGGTCTGTTTCCGGAAGAGCGTGATTTCCTATGATTTTTCATGACGCCGAAAAGCGCAATAAGTTCCCGATTATGGCATTGCTGGCAGGGTGTTTCATTGCTTTCCGGTAATCGGCCCCACGGGGCAGGCAGAGACCGATTCCTGTGCTAGTCTCAAAATCATTGTGTCGATGTGTCAGGCAGATGCCCGCAGAGGGATCTTGTTCATTTTTAGAGTAATGGCTCTAACAAAAACAAGAGGTTACAGAGTAAAAGCTCTAAAAAAGTTCGATACATGAAGATATCAATTAAGTACAATGCCGTCGTTCCCGGATCCATCTACGACTTTAGTCTAAAAGAGGGCCGGCATGGATAGACAACAAATGAGCAACAAGCAGGGTGGATAATTGATGAACTATTTCCTGACGGGTGGTACCGGATTCATTGGTCGTTTTCTCGTGGAAAAACTACTGGCTCGAGGCGGCACGGTGTATGTGCTCGTGCGTGAACAGTCCCAGGGCAAGCTGGATCTTCTGAGGGAGCGCTGGGGAGCTGATGAGTCCCAGGTCAAAGCAGTGATTGGTGACCTGACGAGTAAAAACCTTGGTATCGACGCCAAGACCATGAAGACCCTGAAGGGCAACATTGACCACTTCTTTCATCTGGCCGCCGTTTATGACATGGGTGCGGACGAAGAAGCCCAGCAGGCTACCAATATTGAAGGCACCCGTGCTGCCGTTAATGCGGCCGAGGCCATGGACGCCAAACACTTCCACCACGTGTCCTCGATTGCTGCCGCTGGTCTGTTCAAAGGCACTTTCCGGGAAGACATGTTTGAGGAAGCGGAAAAGCTGGACCACCCCTACCTGCTCACCAAGCACGAGTCCGAAAAGGTGGTGCGCCAGGAGTGTAAGGTTCCCTTTCGCATCTACCGTCCTGGCATGGTTATCGGCCATTCAAAGACCGGTGAGATGGACAAGGTCGATGGACCCTACTATTTCTTTAAAATGATTCAGAAGATCCGCCACGCGCTTCCGCAGTGGGTGCCGACCATCGGTATTGAAGGCGGTCGCCTGAATATCGTGCCTGTGGATTTCGTGGTGAATGCCATGGACCATATTGCCCACCTGGAGGGTGAGGACGGCAACTGCTTCCATCTGGTGGACTCCGATCCGTATAAGGTTGGCGAAATCCTCAACATATTTTCCGAGGCCGGCCATGCGCCCAAAATGGGCATGCGTATTGACTCCCGCATGTTCGGATTCATTCCACCGTTCATTCGCCAGAGCCTGAAGAACCTGCCACCAGTGAAGCGCCTCACGAGCGCGGTTCTGGACGACATGGGGATTCCACCTTCGGTCATGTCGTTTATCAATTACCCGACCCGGTTTGATGCCCGGGAAACCGAACGTGTGCTCAAGGACACCGGCATCGAGGTGCCACGTCTGACTGATTATTCCGCGGTGATCTGGGATTATTGGGAGCGCAATCTGGACCCGGACCTGTTCAAGGACCGCACGCTGCGGGGAACCGTGGAGGGACGGGTATGCGTAGTTACCGGCGCAACCTCGGGTATTGGTCTGGCTACTGCGCAGAAGCTGGCGGATGCGGGCGCGATCCTGGTTATTGGTGCGCGCAAGCCGGAGCGACTGAAAGAGGTGGCTGCAGAGCTCGAATCCAGAGGAGCCAGCGTGCATGCTTACCAGTGCGACTTTTCTGAAATGGAAGACGCTGACCGCTTTGTCCAGACGGTATTGGACAACCACGGTGCGGTGGATGTGCTGGTGAACAACGCTGGTCGATCGATTCGCCGTTCGCTGGATCTTTCATTTGACCGGTTCCACGACTTTGAGCGCACCATGCAGCTTAACTATTTCGGTTCTGTTCGTCTGATCATGGGCTTTGCCCCGAAGATGCTGGAGCGACGTCGCGGTCACGTCATTAATATCTCGTCCATTGGCGTACTGACCAATGCGCCGCGATTTTCAGCCTATGTTGCGTCCAAGTCTGCTCTGGATGCGTTCAGTCGCTGCGCTGCGGCGGAGTGGTCGGATCGCAATGTGACCTTTACCACCATTAATATGCCGCTAGTGAAGACCCCCATGATCGCGCCGACCAAGATTTATGATTCGGTGCCGACGCTGACGCCGGATGAAGCAGCAGACATGGTGGCGGAAGCGATTGTGTACCGTCCGAAGCGTATTGCGACCCGTCTTGGTATCTTTGCTCAGGTGCTGCATGCACTGGCGCCGAAAATGGGTGAAATCGTAATGAACACCGGCTACCGAATGTTCCCGGATTCTCCGGCAGCGGCCGGCAGCAGGTCAGGGCAGAAGCCGAAGGTGTCCTCCGAGCAGGTGGCTTTTGCCGCCATTATGCGAGGCATCTACTGGTAAGCAAAGGGTTTGCCCTTATAAGAAAAACCCCGCTTCGGCGGGGTTTTTTGTGTCTGTTACTCTGTATCTTCGGGAATCAGGGGCAGGGGCGGCGGGAAGCCACCGAGGTCCTTCCACCGGTTCACAATCCCGCAGAACAAGTCTGCCGTCTTTTCCGCATCATAGGCGGCGGAGTGGGCTTCTTTGTTATTGAACGGAATGCCGGCAAGCTTGCATGCCTGGGCCAGAACTGTGTGGCCATAGGCAAGCCCGGCCAGAGTGGCGGTGTCAAAAGTGGAGAAGGGGTGGAACGGGTTGCGCTTGATGTCTGAGCGCATGGCGGCAGCGAACACGAAGTTGTGATCAAACGTAGCGTTATGCCCAACGAGCACCGCGCGTTTGCAGTCGTGGGCTTTTACCGCCTTGCGGATAGGGCTGAAAATTTCGCTCAGACCTTCCCGCTCCGGTACCGCTTCCCGCTCCGGATTCCAGGGGTCAATGCCGGTGAAATCCAGGGCAGACTGCTCCAGGTTGGCACCTTCAAACGGATCGATTTGCTGCAAGTGTGTTTCGGCACGGCGCAGGTAACCGTCTGCGTCCATGGTCAGCAGCACCGCAGCCACTTCCAGGAGGGCGTCCCGTTCCGGGTTGAATCCGGCGGTCTCCACGTCAACAACAACGGGCAGAAAGCCGCGAAAGCGGCGGGACATAGGATGTGGTTCTTTGTTTTCGTCAGTCACTCAAACTCCGGTCATGGCCGTGTAATGTATAGTCAGGATGTTTACGCCAGGCGCCAG
This sequence comes from Marinobacter salinus, assembly GCF_001854125.1. Lineage (NCBI taxonomy): Bacteria > Pseudomonadati > Pseudomonadota > Gammaproteobacteria > Pseudomonadales > Marinobacteraceae > Marinobacter > Marinobacter salinus. The sequence goes on along the minus strand of NZ_CP017715.1, from coordinate 1,828,260 downwards.
TTAACGGTTTCGCCCGCTTTCAGTGGCACGATGTTGCCGTCTGCCAGGGGCAGCTGGTCTGGCATGGTCCAAGGCTCCCGGACCAGGGTGACGGTATCGGTATTTCGTGGCAGGCCATAGAAATCCGCGCCATTGAAGCTTGCAAAAGCTTCAAGTTTGTCGAGTATGCCCAGCTCTTCGAAGATGTCGGCATACAGCCCGATGGCGCCATAGGCAGAGTAGCAGCCTGCGCAACCACAGGCCGCTTCTTTGCGATCCTTTGAATGCGGCGCGGAATCAGTGCCCAGAAAGAAGCGTTTATCACCGCTGGCGACCGCATCTCTCAAGGCCTGCTGATGTCGGTTACGCTTGAGAATGGGCAGGCAGTATAAGTGGGGGCGAATACCGCCAACCAGCATGTGGTTGCGGTTGTACATCAGATGCTGAGGGGTCAGGGTGGCACCGAGATTGCCGCCTTTATGACGCTGCACGAATTCCGCTGAGTCCGCTGTGGTTATGTGCTCCAGAACTACTTTCAGACTGGGAAACGCTTCCAACGTCGGTGCCAGCACCCGGTCGAGAAATGCCTTCTCACGGTCGAAGATGTCGATGTCAGCATCCGTGACTTCACCGTGCACCAGTAACAGCATGCCGCACTCTGCCATAGCTTCCAGCACCGGATAGATATTACGGATATCGTTCACTCCGGATGCGGAGTTGGTGGTCGCACCCGCCGGATAGAGCTTGGCGGCCACTACGCCAGCCGACTGAGCCTCATGAATGGTGTCCGGCGTTGTGCTTTCAGTCAGGTAGAGCGTCATCAGTGGTTGAAAGTCTGTCCCCGATGCCGCCGCCAGAATGCGTTCTCTATAGGCGATGGCGGTTTTTGCGGTGGTTACCGGTGGCACCAGATTGGGCATGATGATCGCGCGCCCGAAACAGGCGGCTGTTGCTGGTACAACATCGTTCAGAATAAGGTCGTCGCGAACATGGAGGTGCCAGTCGTCCGGGCGAGTAAGAGTGAGCTGATCGGTCATGGGTTTTTCCGCAATGCCATCGGCGGGCCGGAGCCCTGAAAAATTTTGCGAATTATATCAGAAGGCGCGAATGTTTGTTTTTGTATGCAGTGCTAAAGAAGCGCACGTTTCTGCCGTTACCAAGATAAATACCCGAATCATCCGGAAGCGTCGGTAAACCGTTATGGCATTCAGCCTTTGTAAACAGACACTGAGCCTGCTTGGCGCATTGGCGCTGGCCTCGGGCATGCCTGCCTCAGTCGGGGCAGCCAGTTATGGGGCAGGCATTGAAAACAGCCAGTGGTATCTGGCTGAATCGGTGTTTGAGTGTTCACTGGTGCATGAGGTTCCCGGTTATGGGAAGGCAGTATTCCGGCACCAGGCGGGGGAGGCTCTTTCGTTTTTCCTGGAAGCCGAGCACCCGATGATGCGGCCCGGGCGTGGTTCACTGGTTGTTGAAGCTCCGGCTTGGCGCCCCGGCGTCGCGCCAAGACCCATGGGCACGGTGAACGTCTCGGACGGGAGCCGGCCGGTGCTTCTGGACACCCGTCAGGCAATGATTCTGGCCCGTGGGTTGCTGGAAGGCATGAGGCCTACCGTAACCCGGGAATCCTGGTTTGACGGCAGTCCGGTTCGGGTTCAGATATCGAATATCAATTTTTCCGGCCAGTTCCAGCGCTACCGTACCTGTACGTCCAATCTTTTGCCGGTGAATTACGGCCAGATTCGCCGCTCCCGCATTCCGTTTAACAGCGGCAGTGCCAGTCTCTCCGGGGCTGACCGCACACTTTTGGACAACATCGTGACCTACGTGCTGGCAGATACGACCGTTGAGCGTGTCTTCGTGGATGGTCACAGTGACCGTTTGGGTAGTCGAATCGACAACCGTGCGTTGTCGGAGGAACGGGCCAATGTTGTTGCAGATTACTTGAAGGCCCGGGGCATTTCCGAGGACTTGATTATTGTCCGGGCACATGGCGATCAATACCCGGTATCACGCCGCCCTGCTGATAACAGGAGAACCACCATTCGTCTTCAGCGGGAGGGCGAGCGGCCTGAATTCCAGCAGGCGAACGCCTATGGTGGTGAACCTGCCGGCTGAAGGCGTTCCTGGTGTATGGTGCTGAACTTAGTATACGGCGTTCAGCACTTCCAGATGGGCCGTCACGCTCTCGGCTAGCGCTTTGAGGTGATAGCCGCCTTCCAGAGTTGAGATGATCCGGTCGTTGGAATAATCACTGGCAAGGTTGGTGATCATTTCCGTCAGCCAGCGATAATCTTCTGTTTCCAGGTTCAGTTCCGCCATCGGGTCCAGCTTGTGGCTATCAAAGCCGGCTGAAATCAGAATAACCTGTGGTTTGAAATCCTGAAGTTTTTTCACCCATGCGGTCTCCACCGCTTTTCGATACTCAAGGGCAGAACACCCGGCTTCAATAGGCGCATTGACGATATTGGGTGCCTGCCGGTGTACGTGGGAGTGTGGGTAAAAAGGGTGCTGGAAACTGGAGCACATCAGAATGCGTTCATCGCCACCGACGATGTCAACCGTACCATTGCCCTGGTGGACATCGAAATCAATGATGGCGACGCGCTCAAGGTGGTGAAAATTCAGGGCGCGCATGGCGGCAAGTGCGACGTTGTTATAGAAACAGAATCCCATGGACTTGCTGCGTTCCGCGTGGTGTCCGGGAGGTCGTGCGCAGATAAAAGCATTGGTTACCTGGCTGCTCATGACCATATCGACAGCCTGAATGTTTGCGCCGGCGGCCAAGCGTGCGGCACGGAGAGTATCCGGCATCATGGCAGTATCCGGATCGGTAAAGACGCGGCCCCGGGTAGGCTGCATCAGTTCAAGCTGGTGCAGGTATTTTTCCGGATGAACCATCAGCAACTGGTCGCGGGTGATCTCTTCAGGCCTGACCCAGTCCAGCTCTTGTTCGAGCTTGGTGTCAGCAATGTAGCTGAGAATGGTTGAGATCCGCTCAGGACACTCCGGGTGTTCCGGGCCCATGTTGTGTCGCAGACAGTCATCGTGGGAAAAGAATGCCGTGGTCATACGTCTCTGAATGCCTTGGGTATGCTTGTATTTTCATCAATCTTATCAGGGATAACCACAGGGTGCCGTGTTTCTTTGGTCTTAGAGGTAAGGTCGCCGTTTTAGATCAATTCACCTCCGCCCAAGATAAGGTATACACTCATAAGTAACCTGTTTTATTAAAATTATCACCGACGCGGCCCCAGGGTCGGATTCTAAGGAGAGCCAGTTTGAGCACCCGGTATCTGGAAAGTCTGTTCAATCCTGCATCCATCGCAATAATTGGTGCATCCGAACGGGCAGACAACCTTGGTGGTATGGTGCTGCGAAATCTTATGGGGGGTGGCTACCCTGGCCGACTTCTTGTGGTTAACCAGAACGATTACGACAATGTGCATGGCGTTCCCTGTGTGAAAAAAGTGTCGAAAATGGACTTTTCGCCCGACTTGGCCATTATCTGCACACCTCCGGATACTGTCGCTAAAACAATCAAACGTCTTGGCGAATCGGGTGTCCGGACGGCAATTGTCATGACCGGGGGAATGTCCCGGGCACACAGTAAAACCGGCCAGCCGCTGATGTATTCGGTAAGAGAAGCCGCCAGAGAAACCGGGATTCGTGTCCTCGGCCCGAATACCATTGGCCTGATGGTTCCGGCTCGCAGCCTTAACGCAACCTATGCGCATATGGGGGCGATCCCGGGACGCGTGGCCTTTGTCGGCCAGTCCGGCGCGATTGCCAGTTCCGTTATTGACTGGGCGTTTGCCAGGGGCGTGGGGTTTTCCTATTTTCTGACCCTCGGAGATGGCATGGATATCGATCACGATGACCTGATCGATTACCTCGCCCAGGACACTCAGACCCGCGCCATTCTTCTGCACATCGAGAACATTCCCAATCCACGGCGTTTTATGTCTGCTGTGCGGGTCGCATCCCGAACCAAACCGGTGATCGCCGTGAAATCAGGCCGCGTACCGGAATCCGAGTGGTTCCCTCACGAGCTACCCGCCGGGCTGACACGGAGTGATCCGATATACGATGCCATGCTCCAGCGGGCGGGTGTCCTGAGAGTGGACGGTCTTGGGCAGATGTTTGATGCCCTTGAGACGCTGACCCGGATGCGTCCCTTGCGTAGGGAAACGCTGGCGATCATGGCCAATGGGGTTGGCCCGGGGGTGCTGGCGGTGGACCGGCTTGCCGACCTGGGCGGAGAACTGGCGAACCTGTCCCCATCGTCCATTGATGCTCTGGCAGAGTTGCTCCCGCCTTACTGGGGGCGTCGAAACCCCATTGACCTCAACTACGATGCTTCGCCGGCGTTATACGGCCAGGCCATCAAGATTCTTGCGAAAGATCCCGAGGTGGCAAATGTCCTGGTTATGTACGCCCCGAGTCTGACCGAGGACAGCCTGCAGATTGCCGACGCTGTCGTGCAGGCTTCGAAGGGCACTCGTCTGAACGTGTTTACCTGCTGGCTGGGACAAAGCACGGTGATGGATTCCCGTGAAGAGTTTTACCGGGCTGGTCTGCCGTCCTTCTTTAATCCGGAAAAGGCTGTCATGGCCTTTATGCAGCATGTCCGTCACCAGCGTGTGCAGCGGCTGCTCACGGAAACGCCGGAATCATTCACGGATCATTTTGATGATCGAACCCATACCCGTCGGGTTGTGATGAATGCGGTCAGGGCAGGGCGAAAACATCTTTCGAACCGGGAGGCCCGGGATCTGATCCAGGAATACGGCATCAACACCATCGATACCATGTACTGCGATGATATCGAAGAAGTGCTGGAGGTGTTTGCTGTGGAACGGCGCCCGGTAGACATAACTATTATCCACGAGCAGGCGTGCCACCCGTTTCTGAATCTTAGTCCCACTCAACGGCGTTACAAGGGCACGATGCAGAAACTGAACAGTGAGGCTGCAATCATGGATGCCTGCCGGTTTCTGATGGAGGAATACCAGAAACACTTCCCGGAAAGCGGCTTTCTGGGTTTCGCGGTTCAGCGCTCCTACCAGCATGTCGGGGGTATTGAGTTCAATGTGGGGATTACCCGGGACGCCCTGTTCGGGCCGCTGGTGGTGTGTGGCGCAGCCGGTGCCCAGATAAACGTTATGACCGATCGCCAGATTGCATTACCACCCCTGAACATGGTTTTGGCCAGAGAGCTGCTCCGGCGCACTTACATGTTCAAGCTTCTGAAAGAACATAGCCTGAAACCGGAAGAGGATATCCGGGCGGTATCGGAAACACTGGTCACCCTGTCTCAGATCGTCATTGATATGCCCGACATTCAGGGGCTGGAAATCTCACCGCTGCTTTTCAACGAGCAGGGTGCGGTGGCGGTGAATATCGCGATCAATCTGGCCGAGAAGCCGGGTCGGCCAATTATCCAACCTTACCCGAGGGAACTGGAAGAATGGATTGTGCTTCCGAAATCGGGGCGCCGGGTGATCATAAGGCCAGTACTGGCTGAAGATGAGCCCGCCCACCGGGCCTTTCATGAGTTGCAATCACCAGAGTCCATTCGCTACCGCTTCTTCCAGTACCGAAAGCATTTCTCCCGGGAGGACGTTGCCCAAATGGTGCAGATCGACTATGACCGGGAGATGGTGTTTATTGCGAACGCACCGCGGGAAGATAGCGAGGGGGAAGAAACCCTGGGGACTGTGCGAACCTGGACAGATGCAGACAACTTGCAGTGTGAATTTGCGGTGATGGTCCATGACAAAATGAAGGGTGAAGGTCTGGGCGCCGCGCTGATGCAGAAGATGATCGAATACTGTCGCGCCCGGGGGACCATGGAAATGGTGGGTAATGTGCTACCGGATAACCGGCCTATGCTGCAGCTGGCGGAACACCTGGGGTTCGAGATCAAATTCAACGTAGAGGAAGAAGTTATGGATTTGCGGCTGGTATTGAATGAGCCAGAGAAGGACTGGCAGCGGGAGAGGTTGGGCAAGAGCGTCCACTGAGGGAAGCCCTTGCCCGGGAGAATTATTCCTCTACGATCGCGGAGCGATCTTCTCCGCCCAGGGCTTCCAGTAAGCCGGGAAAGAGGCGTGACAATTCCAGAGTCATCAGGGTGAAGGCTGCATCAAACTTGGCGATGGCGTCGTCTGCATCCACATCATCCAGCTGGTCCTGCAAGGTCTCACCAAATTTCAGTCGGCGGATCCCCAGTTCTTCATCCAGAACAAAGGACACATTGTCATCCCAGGTAAGTGACAGTTTGGTTACCTGCATGCCCGCATCCAGATGATTGCGGATTTCGTCGGCCCTCAGGTCCAGCCCCTTGCAGCGGACCACGCCGCCGTCTTCGGACGGGTCTTTCAGCTCGCATTCGCTGCCCAGTTCAACCTGGGCCGGCAGATCGATGGTTTCGGTCAGCCAACCGGTAAATGTAAAGGCCGGTGCCTGCTCCACAGCCGGTGGGCGAACCGGAAGTGATCCCAGGCTTTTGCGCAGGGTTGAGGCGAGATCCTCGGCTTGCTTGGCGGAGCCGGCGTCAACCACGAGAACGCCGTCCTTGGGAGCCAGGTAAGCAAAACAGCGACGGTTCTTTGAAAATGCCTGGGGTAGCATTTCCAGCATCACCTGCTCCTTGATTTCATCCTTCTCCTTGCGGCGGACCTTGCGGCCCTGTTCAATTTCGATGGCTTCTGCTTTTTCTTCCACGGCTTCTTTAACAACCTGGCCCGGCAGAATTTTATCTTCCCTTCTCAGGGCAATCAGGTGGTAGCCATTGGCACTGTGCACCATTTGTTCGCCATGCTTGCCAAGCGGAGGCACCCACCCCTGCCGGGTGGTTTCCTGAGGTCCACAGGGCTTGAAGGCGTCAGCTTGCAGCTTTTCATCCAGCTCTTCGGCAGAGATGTCGAAAGGTTTGGTAAAACGGAAAACACGGGCATTACGAAACCACATCAGGGTTGGTCCTTGCTCTAGAGTCTATTCAGATGATGTTTAAAGGGGAGGGGATGATACGGCCACCTGGTGGTGGCCGTAAAGTGACGGGCGGGGCGTCAGATCTGCAGGATCTCAACAAGGACGGTCTTGACGATGAAACCCACCACGCCGGCGCCCAGCACCGTAAAAAGCGCAATCGTGCCGAATTTACCGGCCTGTGACTTCTTGGCCAGATCCCACACGATAAAACCCATCCAGACAATCAGGCCGGTAAGAAATACCAGCATGGCAATCTGGGAAAAGACAGCTTCGTTCATGACTTACTCCGATCTCAACTTGGTTTACTGTTCATCCCGCAGGAAAACCCAGTTGTTCTTGTCGGACTGGTCTTCGCTGAAATAGTAGCCTTCGATGTTGAAGCCCTTGAGGTCGTCAGCCTGTGTAATGCGATTCCGGATCGCATACCGGCACATCAGCCCACGGGCTTTTTTGGCGTAAAAGCTGATCATCTTGTACTGGCCGTTTTTCCAGTCCTTGAACTGGGGGGTGACGAGTCGGCCTTCAAGCTCTTTCTTCTTCACGCTCTTGAAGTATTCATTGGAAGCCAGATTGACCAGTACGCCATCATCGGCGGTAAGCAAGCGGTTTATCTCTTTGGTAATCTGGCTGCCCCAGAAGGCATAAAGATCTTTACCGCGTTTGTTCTCGAACCGTGTGCCCATTTCCAGGCGATAGGGCTGCATCAGGTCCAGCGGCTTCAGGATTCCGTAAAGGCCGGACAGCATGCGCAGGTGCTCCTGAGCAAACGCGAAATCGTCATCGCTAAAGCTTTCTGCGCCCAGGCCGGTGTAGACGTCGCCCTTGAATGCCAGTACCGCCTGGCGCGCGTTGTCTGGCGTGAAGGGCGTATGCCAGTTACGGAAACGCTCAGCATTGAGCTGTCCCAGCTTGTCACTGATGCCCATCAGGTTGCTGACCTGGTGGGGCTCCAGTTCTTTGAGCTGGTCGATCAGCTCGCAGGCGTCATCCAGGAAGTCTGGCTGGGTATAGGCTTCTGTCGCCAGGGGGCTCTCGTAATCGAGAGTTTTGGCGGGAGAAATAACCATTAGCATGTGGGGCAATCCTCATTGCAGAAACATAAGTAACTGATCACTGGTAAACGGCCAGTCCAGTTCGGCACCGGTGTCATTCCGGCGAAGCACGGGAATACGGGTGCCGTAACGTTCAACCAGTTCTTCGGACTGGGCAATATCCACGACGTCTACCGGAATGGGCTCCGGCATGGGGGTATTGACCAGCAGGGCTTCAGCCAATTCGCAAAGGTGGCACTGCGACGTTGTGTAAAAAAACAGTTCCATTACTTGGGCTGCGCATCCAGTTGCTGGCCATTAACACCGTTACTGTCCTTGCCCATGAGATACAGATAAACCGGCATCAGGTCTTCCGGTGCGGGATTCTGTTGTGGGTTCTCCGCCGGATAGGCGCGGGCACGCATATTGGTACGGGTTGCCCCTGGATTCAGACTGTTCACTCGAACATTGTGGCGCTCGTCGTCGAGCTCGTCCGCCAGCAACTGGCTGAGACCTTCAATCGCAAATTTGGAAACGGCATAGGCGCCCCAGTAGGCTTTAGCCTTGCGGCCAACGCCTGACGAGGTAAAGATCACTGACGCCCCAGTGGACTTTCGCAACAGGGGGATCATGGCGCGGCTCAGCAAAAACGGCGCTGTTGAGTTCACATGCATTACCTTGTTCCAGGTTTCCGGGTCGTACAGTTCAACCGGGCTGCGGTCACCAAGAATGGCGGCGTTGTGGAGAATCCCGTCAAGGTGACCGAAGTTGTCTTCAATGGTCATGGCCAGCTCTTCGTAATCCTTGACCGCAGCGCCCTCAAAATTCATGGGCACGATGGCCGGTTTTGGATGGCCGGCGGCCTCGATCTCATCGTACACCGATTCCAGCTTGGAAACGGTACGTCCTACAAGGATCACCGTGGCTCCGTGAGCGGCATAGGCCTTTGCCGCGGCCAGACCAATGCCGCTGCCAGCGCCCGTCACCATGATGATGCGGTCTTGCAGAAGATCGGCGGGTGCTTGGTAATCTTGCATAACCTGTCTCCGTGTCAGGCTGTGACCGGTTCTGGGAACCGGTTAAGAAATTCGGGATCTATTGTAACAGTTTTGCCAGATCGCTGACGGTGTCTGCGATCATGTCCGCTTGCCACAGGTCAACGGTCTCCGGCTCTTCTATGTATCCATACCGGACGGCAATGGTTTGCATCCCCGCATTGCGTCCCGCCTCGATGTCACGTTCGTGATCACCCACGTAGACGGCCTGCGAAGGGTCGGCTTCAATCTGTTTGCAGGCGAGAAACAGCGCTTCCGGGTGTGGCTTGCGCTCGGCAACGTGATCCGGGCAGATGACAACGGCACAACGTTGGGCGAGACCGAGTGCTTCCACAAGCGGCGCAGCGAATCGTGCCGGCTTGTTGGTGACAATGCCCCACGGAACGCCTCGTGATTCCAGGCTTCGCAGAATCTGGTCCATGCCGTCGAAAAGAGTTGTCTCTATGGCGACGCCAGCTTCATAAAGGTCGAGGAATGCCGTGTGCTTGTCTGTGTAATCCGGATGTTCGGGCTCCAGGCCAAAGCCCACCCGCACCATGGCACGCGCCCCATTGGACACGGAGCGCCGGATCTGCTCGGCGGGAAGGGCTTCGAGCCCATGCTGTTGCCTGAGCTGGTTAAGGCATCGGATGAAATCCGGCGCGGTGTCAATCAGCGTGCCATCCAGATCGAACAGGACTGCAGAAGGAGCTGATTCAGGCGTCATGGGTGTCCCGGGCATACATCAGGTAATTTACGTCCACGTCGCGACCAAGCTTGTAGGCCTTGGTTATCGGGTTGTACGTCATGCCTGTGAGTTCCAGGACCTCGAGTCCGGCATGGCGGAGGTGATCGGACATTTCAGACGGGCGAATGAATTTCTTCCACTCGTGCGTTCCCTTGGGTAGCAGGTTGAGAATATATTCAGCACCCACAATAGCGAACAGAAACGATTTGGGGTTGCGGTTGATGGTGGAAACAAACATGTGGCCGCCCGGCTTGAGCATGGTTGAGCATGCCCTGATAACGGAGGCTGGATCGGGAACGTGTTCCAGCATTTCCAGACAGGTTACAACGTCATACTGACCCGCGTGTTGAGGGTCTTCCGCCAGGGCTTCCACGGTAGTCTGGCGATAATCGACCTTGATACCACTCTCCAGGCCGTGCAATTTCGCCACTGCAAGCGGCGCTTCACCCATGTCGATGCCGGTTACGTGAGCGCCTCTCTGGGCCATGCCTTCGGAGAGAAGGCCACCACCGCAGCCGACATCCAGTACCCGCTTGCCCGCAAGAGGAACCCGTTCATCGATGTAGTTTAACCGCAGCGGATTGATGTCATGCAGTGGCCGAAATTCGCTGCTGGGGTCCCACCAGCGACTGGCCAGTGCCTCGAACTTGGCGATTTCGTTCCGGTCTACATTCTGGTTTGTCATGGTCTGTTCTGCCTGATGAATCTGTCGGAATTCGGTTATTGGGCCTGCTGATTTCGGATTCGTTCCATCCAGCCATCGACCCGGAGCATTAGATCTGCGACATCAATGCGGGTGAGTGTGCCTTCCTGTAATTGAGGTACGCCATTGATCCAGCTATGGCTTACTGCACGGCCATGATTGCTGTAGACGAGGTGGGAGGCCGGGTCATAGACAGGCTGTAAAAACGGGTCGCTCAGATCGACGGCAATGATGTCGGCGAGTTTTCCAGGCACAAGGGAGCCCAGTTCGTGATCCCGACCTATAGCCCTGGCGCCATTGAGTGTCGCCATGGTTAGTGCCTGATGGGCCGAAAGGGCAGTGGCATCGTCTGCCACGACCTTGGCGATCATTGCCGCGGTGCGCAGTTCCCCGAACAGGTCCAGATCGTTGTTGCTGGCAGCACCGTCGGTGCCAATGGCGACGTTGATACCGGCATCCATCAGTTTCTGAACGGGGCAAAGCCCACTCGCAAGCTTGAGGTTGGATTCGGGGCAGTGAATGACATGAGCGCCGGACTCGACAATTGATCTGAGATCGGAATCGTCAACCTGAGTCATGTGCACACACTGCGTATTCGGGCCCAGGATGCCCATCTCGGCCAAACGCGCAACGGGACGTTTGCCTTGCTTTTCGAGTGATTCGGTTACTTCGAATGCCGTCTCATGCAGGTGAATCTGGATAGGAGCACCGGTCTCTTCGGACAGATTGAGCGCCTTGAGCAGTGGACCATCGGAGACAGTGTAGGGAGCATGTGGCCCGATTGCCGGTGTTATGTACTCGTCGCCCTTCCACGTTTTGATGAGCGCTTCACCTTTGCTCAGGTATTCGTCTGGTCCTGACCCCCATACGGTCGGGAAGTCGAGCAGCGGAAAGCTGATCTGGGCCCGCATGCCTGCGTCATGGGCGGCCTGGGCGGCAATTTCCGGGAAGAAGTACATGTCAGAGAATGTTGTCGTTCCTGTGCGCAGCATTTCCGCCATGGCGAGTTGCGTGCCGTCAGCAATGAACTGCTCACTGATAAACGCGCCCTCCGCCGGCCAGATATGTTCGTTGAGCCATGTCATCAGCGGTAAGTCATCCGCTATACCCCGGAATAGCGACATCGCGGCATGACCATGGAGATTGATCAGTCCCGGCATGACGACGTGATTGGGCAGATTAACCGTTTCCCGGGTTCGAAACCGCAGATCGGCCTCTTGCTGCGAAACCACCGCTGCAATCCTTGACCCCTGAATAATGACCGCCTGATGTTCAAGTACCACGGCTTCGGGTTCGATGGGTATGAGCCACCGGGAATTGATTCGGATATCGGCTGCGGTGATGGTGTCTGCCGTCATTTACCTGCCTTAATTGCGGCGCGTAGGAGAAGTCGCGCTTTGGAAATGTAGCCCGGAAGTATAAACGTTATACTGGCGGTTTTCAGCGTTTCAGACATGGAGCTGTTTTATGGCGAACTCCCCCTTACCTCCTTCTTCAAGGGCGATCGGCACGGTTGCGATGCGCTGGCATGGGGCCAGTCTTGAGTTGCTGGACCAGCGCTTGCTGCCCATGGAGGAACACTGGATTACAGTTGAGGGTGCCTCCGGCGTTTCTCAGTGTATCCGGGACATGGTGGTTCGCGGGGCTCCCGCCATTGGTATCAGCGCTGCCTATGGCGTCGCATTGGCCGCTCGCCATGCCGGCGGCGGTGACTGGAAAGCAGAAATCAAACAGGCTATTCGCGAGCTGGCGGCTTCCAGGCCAACCGCGGTTAACCTGTTCTGGGCGTTGCAGCGGATGGAACGGGTATTCCACAAATGCCATTCCCTGGATGAAGCCAGCAAGCGTCTGGCCGCTGAGGCGGTCACTATCCACGAAGACGATCTGGCGGCCAACCTGGCTATGGCGGGTAATGCCCTGGAGGTGATGCATCCGGAAGCGCCCATCTCAGTGCTCACTCATTGCAATACCGGCGCATTGGCAACTGGTGGCTATGGCACGGCTCTGGGGGTCATTCGTCGCCTTCATGAGAAAAACCTGCTGACAATGGTGTATGCAGATGAAACCCGGCCCTGGCTTCAGGGAAGCCGTCTGACTGCATGGGAGTTGGCACAGGATAGTATTCCGGTCACTTTGAACGCGGACGGCGCCGCCGCGGCCATTCTTGCACAAGGTGATGTGCGATGGGTTGTAGTGGGTGCAGACCGGATAACAGCCAACGGGGATGTGGCTAACAAGATTGGAACCTACAGCCTTGCTGTGCTGGCTCGCCATCACAAAGTGGGGTTTATGGTTGTCGCACCTTCAAGCACTATCGATATGTCACTGGCGGCGGGTACGGACATTCCGATTGAGGAACGCGACGGTTCGGAAGTTCGAGAGATTCGCGGCATCCCCCTGGCACCCGAAGGAATCAAGGTTTTTAATCCGGTCTTTGACGTCACTCCGGCAAGCCTGATTGATGCCATCGTGACCGAGAAGGGGGTCGTTCATAATCCGAATATTACGGGAATGCGGGATCTATTTGGTTGAAGGCTTGTCATTTCTGGTGCCAGGCGGTTCGTGGGTCTCGGCCCCTTTTTCATAGGTGGCTCTCAATTCGGCCACCTGGCGCTCTTGTTCCTCGACAAAATGAAGGGACATCTCGAAACTCTGGCGAGTAAAGTCCAGGACCTTCCGGAAACCTTCGTCGGTCAGGGTCCGGGCATCGTCGTGTCGGCGGAAAATATTGATGAATTCCCGCTCCCTCTCGAATTGTAGTGGCAGTCGTCCCACCCCCCAGTCATTTAGAGCCTGCCAGACTTCGGGGTTATAGTGGCGCGTGGTTCGCATGATGAAGGGAATGGGGTCGTTGCGTGCAATCAGTGCTGCAAGCCGCAGGATCAATTCGAAGGAAAGGGTGGCGGTGCCGTTTTCAATTGCCTCAAGCACCGACTTGTCTTTCAGGTTCAGTGCTTCACTCATTTCTGACAGGGTCAGACCGGCCACCTCGCGGATATCCTTGAGTGATCGGCCGGCCGTCAACATGGCCCGGAGCTGATCCTGCGAACTGATCAGTGCCCGGCCCACTCTCAATGAGGTGTCAGTCGCCCGGGCACCCAGGCGAAGCGCCGAACCTGTAAGGCTGGTGAGCCGGTTTAGCAGGCCTTCAGGGCCTTTTTGCATGCTGTCCCCAGGCTTCTCCAGTCCTTCCACTTCCTCCAGCGAGCGCATCGCATGGAGTGCATCCAGCAGCATGTCCTGTACGGCGCGTGCCTTTTGCCGACTGTCTTCAGTTCCGGCCTTTTCGGTCATTCTCCGGCGCCTTCACAAGTTATTGGGTTGGCGTTTGAGCCGCATATTGCTGGGGCGTCAGGATCGACGCCATATGCTGATCCAATTCCAGCATGTCAGCCATAATGTCGCCGCCTTCCCGAATCACGAAATCCAGTTCGTCATCGGTCGTGTCCAGATCTGCCGCCTGCTGATCCTGCCAGTCTTCAAGCTCTTCAAGGCTTTCAAACGGTGCTTCACCACGCAGTTCCCGGCGGGCATTGGCAATGGTCAGGCGCGTACGCTCGATCTGTTCATGCTGATTTTTGCGTTCATCCATATTCAGGCTGACCGAGTCCATTTCGCGCTGCTTTTTGAGGAAATCGATTTCCTGTTGCAGCAGGCCGAACTCGGGGCTGGTGGCAAAGCGCTCGTCGTGACGTTTTCGCAGTTCATCGATAATGCCACTGAAATCAAAGTACCTGGTGTGGGGTACGGCTTCGATCTGATCCCAGGGCAGGGCGTGGTCAAGCGCATCCTCGCCAATGCGTTTTTTATCAATCCGTGAGGGTATTTCAATATCCGGAATGACGCCCTTGTGCTGGGTAGACCCGCCGGATACCCGGTAGAACTTGGACTGGGTGATTTTCAGTTGCCCATGGTTCAGGGGCCGTACCGCCTGGACTGTGCCTTTGCCGAAGGTCTGTGACCCTACCACGAGCCCGCGCCCGTAATCCTGGATCGCCCCGGCAAAAATTTCGGAGGCGGAGGCGCTCATACGGTTGGTGAGGACAACCAGAGGGCCGTCGTAAGCGATTGACGGATCCTCATCGTTTAAAACCTGTACATCATTGTTTGCGTTGCGGATCTGTACGGTCGGGCCCTGGTCGATGAACAGGCCAACCAGGTCATTTGCTTCGTGCAGCGCACCACCACCGTTGTTGCGCAGGTCAATGACGAGCCCGTTGACACCATCCTGCTCAAGCTCGGCAATGAGTTTGCGCACGTCCCTGGTGGTACTCTTGTAATTGGGGTCCCCGGCCTGCATGGCCTGAAAGTCCGCATAGAATGTGGGGATCGTGATGACGCCGATCTTGTAGTCGCTGCCCCCGCGCTCGAGCTCAATGACATCTTTACTCGCGCTTTGTTCCTCCAGCTTGACCTCATCCCGCTTGATGGCAATCGCCTTGGTAATGGTTTCGTCGCTGGCGTTGGCCGGGATCACCTCCAGGGTTACCACGGAATTTCTCGGACCCCGAATCAGGTCCACCACTTCATCCAGACGCCAACCGATCACGTTGACAGCTTTTTCATCCTCCTGCGTAACCGACACAATACGGTCTGCAGGTTGCAGCTGGCCCTGTTTGGATGCGGGACCACCGGGCACCAGGCGAACCACCTTGGTGTACTCGTTATCCGACTGCAACACCGCCCCGATGCCTTCCAGAGAGAGGCTCATATTGATGTTGAAATTCTCTGAAGTCCGCGGCGAAAAATAGGAGGTATGAGGGTCCCACATGCCGGTGAAGGCATTCATGTAAGCTTGGAAAGCGTCTTCACTGCGGGCCTGGTAGGCGCGCTTGAGCTGACCCTCGTAACGACGTTGCAGGTTGTCTTCGATGGTTTCATCATCCGCCCCGTTGAGGCGCTGGGCCAGAACCGCGTTCTTGATTCGCTTGACCCAGAGTTCATCCAATGCCTGTTGATCCGCTTCCCAGCTGGCGTCAGATCGATCCAGCAAGATGCTCTCGTTCCTGTTGAAGTCGAGCTGGTCGATGCCCTGGCCAACCAGATTCAGGGCAAAGCGAAGGCGATCAATGACACGCTGCTGAACCAGATTGTAGATATCAAAGCCGGGTTGGAGCTGGCCGGTTTTCAGAGCCGAGCCCAATTGCGTCTTCACCCGGTCGAACTTGTTAAGATCTTCCTGTGTCAGGTAAATGCGCTGGCCATCCAGGTATTCCAGGTAGGCGTCGAACACGTCCCCGGAGAGTTCATCGCTCATGCCCAGGTCCCGGAAATGGGTGAACTGCAATTGGCGGGCAATGAGGATATTGGCTCTGGCCTGGTCAATGGTTGGGGCGACCGGTTCATAGACCCGGGCGTCGTCCATTTTGGCCTGCAAGCCCGTGGCTGCAGTGAACAGCAGGGCGACAGTCAGTGCTTTGCAGATGCCTGACCGGCTGGTATTGGCCGACGAATGACGAGCCATAATTCTTTCCGCGATGGTCATAAATACGTACCTGACGGTGCTGGGCGAAAGTTCATGGATACTGAACTCTACTATACCCGGTTGCGAATAAATTTATTGTAGGCAAGCGGTACACCCGTTGCCATAGGCAGGGCGTATCGATTCGTGACAATCTGTCCATGAACCCGGCAGGTTGGTAACACGCCAGGGCTGGAAATGCGGAGAAAGGACGGGGCCGGAGGGGGCAAGCCTCCGGCAATGATGCTCAGGCAAACTCGGTGTTGGTTTCTGCCTTCTCAAGCAAGAGTCCGGGCGGCGTAAATCGATCGCCATGCAGTTCCGCCAGCGCCTTTGCGCGTTCTGCAAAGGCACGCACACCGTATTGGTTGATAAACTGGATGGCACCGCCAGTCCAGGGTGCATAGCCGATACCGAAAATGCTGCCGACGTTGGCGTCTTCCACGGTGCGCAGAACGCCCTCTTCAAGGCAGCGGACTGTTTCGATCGCCTGTATGAACAGTATCCGGTCTTTCAGGTCCTGCAGCTTCACAGCGTGAGCTTTGGCGGAATCCACATAAAGGCGTTCCAGTTCAGGCCAGAGGTATTTCTTTCCATTCTCCGGGTATTCATAGAATCCGGAGCCTGCGGCCTTACCTTTGCGCCCATGCTCATTAACCATCTGGTCAATCACTGCTCCCGCGGGATGGGGATTCCAGGTACCACCGGCGGCTTCTGTGTCCTTTTTGCTCTGATCACGAATATGCTGCATCAGGGTCATGCTGACTTCATCAGAAATGGCCAGGGGGCCGACCGGCATGCCCGAGAGCAGGCCGGCGTTTTCGATGCTTGACGGGTGAATACCCTCGGCCAGCATACAAATGCCTTCGTTGACGAAGGTGCCGAATACCCGGGATGTGAAAAAGCCGCGGCTATCGTTAACCACAATGGGAATCTTGCCGATCTGTTGCACATAATCGAAAGCGCGGGCCAGGGTTTCTTCAGAGGTTTTCTTGCCGACGATGATTTCCACCAGCTGCATTTTGTCTACCGGAGAGAAAAAATGCAGGCCGATGAAGTTTTCCGGCTTGGCCGAGGCGTCCGATAGTTGAGTGATAGGAATGGTGGAGGTGTTGGAGGCGAAAATACCATTTGGCGCCAGCCTCGGTTCAGACTCCCGGGTTACCGTCGCCTTAAGGTTGCTGTCCTCGAACACGGCTTCAATCACCAGGTCGCAACCGGCCAGGTCATCCGCGGAATCGGTGGCGTGGATACGCTTGAGAATGTCCGTTTTCTGTTCTTCGGTTATCCGCCCACGACTGACTCTTTTGGCCAGGAGTTTTTCCGAGTAGCTTTTGCCTTTTTCGGCGTTTTCCACCGATACGTCTTTCAGTATCACCTCAATGTCCCGTGAGGCCGTGGAATAGGCGATACCCGCTCCCATCATGCCCGCACCCAGGACGCCCACTTTTTTGAAGGTGCCCTTGTCAGTGCCGTCAGGGCGGCTGCCCCCGGCCTTGATGGCATTTAACTGGAACCAGAAGGTGCCCGTCATGTTCTTGGCCACCTGACCAATCACCAGTTCGGCGAAGTAACGGGTCTCAATAAGACTGCCGTTGTCAAAGTCCACCTGGGCGCCTTCAACAGCAGCAGAGAGGATTCGCTCCGGTGCCGGATAGCAGCCCTTGGTTTTCTGTCTCAGCATGGCCGGAGCAATAGAGAGCTTCTGGGCCATGGCGGGGTGATGCGGCGCACCGCCAGGAAACTTGAAACCTTTCTGGTCCCACGGCTGCTGACATTTGGGATTGGCTTCAATGAATGCGCGCGTCCTGGCCATCATATCTTCGGGAGAATCGGCGATTTCATCCACAATTCCGGCCTTCAGCGCGGCCTTTGGATTCGTCTTCTTGCCCTCCATGAGGTAAGGGAGCGCGGCTTCAAGGCCAATCATTCGGGGTAGGCGCTGGGTTCCGCCTCCGCCGGGGAGGAGGCCCAGAGTCACTTCCGGCAGGCCAAGTTGGATCGAGTCCTTGTTCAGCACCACGCGGTGGTGGCAGGCGAGGGCAATTTCCAGCCCGCCGCCTAGCGCGCTGCCGTTAATGGCGGCTACCACGGGCTTGCCACTCGTCTCGAGATACCGCATACCGGCTTTCAGGCCGTTAACCATCTCCTCGAATGTCCCGGCGTCTTCACGGGTGACCCTGTGCAGTTCTTTGAGGTCGCCGCCGGCAAAGAAGGTTTTCTTGGCGGAGGTGATGATAATGCCGCGAATCTTGTCGAGGTCCGTCTTTACCCTGGCGACTGTTTCTGCCAGACCTTCCCGGAAAGCGGCGTTCATGGTGTTGGCAGACTGGCCGGGCATGTCAATGGTGAGGGTCAGAATCTGGTCCGAACCCAGGTCGTAACGAATAGTGCTCATAGTCGGTTCTCCTTGCAGAAAAGTGTTGGGTTCAGACACGTTCGATGATGGTGGCAATGCCCATGCCGCCGCCAACGCACAGCGTAGCGAGGCCATAACGCAGTTCGCGTCGCTCCAGTTCATCCATCAGCGTGCCAAGAATCATGGCGCCGGTGGCTCCCAGAGGGTGGCCCATGGCGATTGCGCCGCCATTCACATTCACTTTTTCATCGGGAACAGACAATTCGCGCTGGAAGCGCATGACCACAGAGGCAAAGGCTTCATTTACTTCAAACAGGTCAATCTGGTCGGCGGTCATGCCGGCCTTTTCCAGTGCCTTGCGGGCGGCCGGGCCTGGCCCGGTCAGCATGATGGTGGGGTCGGTACTGGTGACCGCCGTCGCAACAATACGTGCGCGGGGTCGGAGCCCCATCGCCTTGCCCTTGGCCTCACTGCCAATGAGCATGGCCGTGGCACCATCGACAATGCCGGAGGAGTTGCCGGCGTGGTGTACGTGATTGATTTTTTCTACGTAGTGGTATTTTTCCCGGGCGACGCCGTCGAAACCCATATCGCCCATCATCTGGAAAGAAGGCTTCAGGCCGGAAAGTGACTCAGTTGTGGTGTTGCCCCGAACATGTTCATCGCGATCCAGGATGACCACTCCGTTTTGATCAGTGACCGGGACAATGGACCTGGCGAAGTAACCGTTCTGCCAGGCCGCCGCCGCTTTTTGTTGGGATTTGACTGCAAAGCCGTCCACGTCTTCCCGGCTGAAGCCTTCGATTGTTGCGATCAGGTCGGCACCGATGCCTTGAGGCATGAAGCCTGTGTGCAGGTTGGTTTCCGGGTCCGTTGCCCAGGCACCACCATCTGAGCCCATAGGTACACGGGACATGGCTTCGACGCCCCCGGCGACTACCAGGTCTTCCCACCCGGAGCGTACCTTCATAGCTGCGAGATTAACGGCCTCAAGGCCGGATGCGCAGAAGCGATTCAGGGTCACGCCGGCAACCCTTTCGTCCCAATCGGCAGCCAGGGCGGCAGTCTTCGCGATGTCTGCGCCCTGGTCGCCAACGGCGGTGACGCAGCCCATAACAATGTCGTCTACTTGCGCCGTGTCCAGGCGATTCCTCTCTTGCAGTGCGCTGAGCACGGTCGTCAGCAGCGTGATAGGTTTGACGCTGTGCAGGGCCCCGTCTTTCTTGCCACGTCCCCTGGGGGTACGGACTGCATCGAAGATGTACGCCTCGGTAGTCATTGCTTGTCCTCTGGTATTTGTTGTTTCAGAAATTACATCCAATGGGATAACCATAGCCGGTTGCAGCATTGGCGCGTAATGACGAGGCCTGCCAATCGTATTGGCGAAATTGCTCAGGTGCCATGACAAGATGCAGAGGGGCTTCTATGGTTAAAGGAGAGCGCAGGCAAACGCGGGAGGCACACGCTATGTCCCTCAGAGATGCTATCGACAACTTTTACGAAAGGCTGGTTCAGGATGCCATTGATGCCACGCGGGAAGACACAGATACCACCGATTACCTGACTGATGTGATGTGTGTGGCACTAAACCGGTTGCCCAGTCGGTATTATCGGCATTCCATCGACATGATGTTTTATCTGGCAGATGAGGAATTGAAGGGCATGAAAGAGAAATCCCTGGCCGCAGTAAAAGCCGCCAGGGATTTTGTAAAGGAACATCGGCGAGAATAATCTCGCAGAAGCTAGCTGGCCACCAGCGTAGAGAGAACGTTGTTCAAGCGTTCAGCAAGTGCCTGGTCGGGCGCTTCGGTCCATGGCTGAAGGCACCAGCCGGCAACCAGCTTTTCCAGTTCCCGGACCTGATCGTTGGCTTTTTCTGAAGAACCCATGCCTTCTGCCAGCCGCTGGACCTGGATTTCCATACGCTGCTGCTGATCCGATTGAGGCGAGGCAACGCCTCCGAGAATCTCTGCTCGAATAACCAGCTCAGACGGCTCCAGTTGATTCTGGTCAGCGGCCAGCCCAGGCCAGTGTTCGGGCAGTTCGGCATTTGACTCCACGCCGTCGGCTCTTGCTTTCACCAGAGATTGCCATGTTCCGATATTGGCTTTCATGCGGCGATTTGCCATTTCCTTGTGAAGGCGTTGTTTTTCACCTTGCACACGTTCTTTGGCGGAGGTAGAGAGTGCGGTCCCTTCCAGCTCTCGAAGCCTGGAGAATGCTGCGGACAGGGCATCTTCGTCGCTGCTGCTATCGAGGCTCCGGGTCTCGCTCAAAGCAGATTCCGCCGCTTCGTCAGCTGCCTTTGCAGCTTCCTGTTTTTCATTGCGCTGGGCATCCCTGCGGGCAAAAATCTCATCGCAGGCTTTGCGGAATGCCTGCCAGAGCTTGCGATCTTCCCGGTGACGGGTGATGCCGATGGCTTTCCAGTCGGTCTGCAGGTCCTTGGCTTGGTTCATCGCGTCCTGAAGCGGCTCATGACTGATCAGGGCATTGGCCTTGTCGACTATTTCCTGTTTGAGTGCCTCGTTCTTACGCCGTTCCTCATCCAAAGGTGCTTCCAGCTTTTTTAACAGGTCATCAAATTGTTTTTGCACCTGCCGGTTGTCCCGAAACTCCACTGGCCAGGCGGCTTTCCATTCTTGCCGCGCGGTCAGGTGAATCTTTTCTGCAGCCTTCCAGTCAATAGCGGACCAGTCTGCGTTGTTCAGGAAGGTTTCCAGGTCAGCGCAGATGGCCTGACGCTTCTCTAGGTTGGCGTGTTTAAGGCCGGACTTGGCCGAAAAATAGGCTTTGCAAGGTTCATAGGCCTGGTCTGATGCTTTCTTGAATCGGGCCCACAGAGCGCGATCTGACGAGCCGCCAAGGTTACGCCACTCGTTCTGGAGTTCCTTTATCCGCTCAGCCTTCGCTTCCGGCTCCATTGGTTGCTGGGCCAGATACTCCATCTGCTCACAGAGGGCTATTTGCTTGGGCTCAGTCGCGAAGCCTTGCCAGTCGTTGAGTTCATGCAGCTGCCCTGCAAGCAGTTGCAGACGGGCCTGGAAGGGCTTGCCATGGCGATGATCCAGTGATTTAAACTTTTGCTGGGCCGTTTTTAACAGGTGCCTGGATTCTTTCAGTTGTTTCGCTTCGAGTGCAGCTTCGAGTTGGACGACAAAATTTTCCAGCTCTGAGGCCAGAGCTTTTTGTTTTTCCTGATCTTCTGCTTTGGCGGGCGCTGGAACCTTGCGCTTACCTGCCAGTTTTCGGACAGGCTCCAGAACGGCTGGCATGGGGTAGCCTTCCGGCCAAGTAATGGTTTTGATCAGGGTTTTGGCCTGTTCCCGTCGTTCATCTGATACGTCCTCGTCGGACTCTAGCGCCCCCGCGAGTTCGGAAATGGTGTCCTTTTCCTGATTGATATGGCGGATGGCGTTCACGTAGTTACGCAGTGAAAGCATGGCAGTTTCGTAAGCTTTCTGCTCCTGCTTGCTTACAGTAGTTTCACGGGTGGCTTCGAGCCAGCGGTTCTCCTGGGTTTTTTGTAGCGCATCCAGTGAGGCGAGGGAGGGAAGAGCTTCCGGCACCTGGCTTTTCAGGTCGGCCAGTGTGCTGTGGAGCAGTGCCAGAGTTTCATCTCTCTGCTGTTTCTGATCCAGTTGCCGTTTTTCATCTGCCAGCGCCGAGTGGATACCATCCAGGCGTTCCTTGCAACGATGAATCGCCTCAAGGAACGCCTGGGCCTGGTCCGAAGTTGCATGCGGCTCGACATCACTCCATTGGCGAATGAGTGATTCCAGCCGCGGCTCGTAGAGCTTGGTATCCTCACTGCGTGCCTGGTCACTGGCGTGACTGATCAGGGTTTCGATGGTTTGTGACAGGCTTTCTTGTCTCGCCTGTTCATCCCGCATTTTCTGGAGGGATTGTTTGACGCTCTGGTAGACCCCTTTATCCCGACCCTTGGCTTGTTTTTGTACTTGCTGCAAGCTATCGATTTCCGTCAACCGGCCAGCCGCATCGAGCCGAATGGAGGCGGTCGCGCCGTTAATGGCAAGTTCTGCCAGAGTAGACTGGTTCGGCGAGCCCAGCAGGGCCTGGAGCTGCTCCTCTCTCAGATTGTCGCGCGTATCTTCCGGTTTAACATCCGTTGGTTGTGCTTCTTTCTTGTGGTTTTTTCCGGTTGTTTCGGAGGATTTACGGGATTTAAACAGTTTCTGGATGAAAGCGGCCATGAAGGTATCCTTTGGGATTGAAACCAGTCCGCGGTGTCGGGCAAAGTAAGCCGCCACCGACCATCGGCCTCCTTTGCAGGGTGCCGGGTACTGTTGCCGGACATGCCAGCAGGAATAATTCGGGGGCTAGTCTAGCGTTTTGTACGCGCATGCGGGAAGGGGTGTATGGCAAAACAGGAAAATCAGGATGATCATGAATACAAAGCACGCTCGGTTGCGCTGAGACTGCTGGCCAGGCGAGAGCACAGCCGCCTGGAGTTGTCACTGAAACTGCGCCAGCGAAAGATCGATAATGACGTGATCGAAGCGGTGCTGGACGACTATCAAAAGCAGGGCTGGCTGGACGATGAGCGTTTCGCCGATGTCTACGCTCGCCAGCGAATGGATCTCGGTTACGGCCCCATGCGCATATTGGGGGAGCTCCAGCAAAGGGGGGTTCACCACGCCCCGGACTGCCTGGATAAAATGTCCGAGGAGGATTGGTGCCGTCGAGCGGTTGAATTAAGGGAGAAGCGTTACGGGCTGTTGGATCTCAGTGAGGATTGGGACGAAAAGGTACGGCAGGCCCGCTTTCTGAATCGACGTGGTTTTTCCTCGGGGCAGGTTGAGAGGGCGTTGGAGGCCCGCTCAATCGAAGATTGATGCCATTGAGAATTACTCGCTAGAGGGTTGGGGGTATCATGCCCAGCTCAGAAGGCAAGCCTGCGCGCAGGTTCGGGTGGGCTTCCGCTTCCGGAGGCCCGTTGCTGTCCTGTGCGTCGGACTCCAGGCTTACCACTCCGGTGCTTTGGTCGGGTTGGGGCGGGGCCCGCTCTGTCATGCGAGCGAGGACATCGTAGTAGCGGCGAATGTTCTGCACGTAAAGTACCGGCTCATGTCCTCTGGCGTAACCGAAGCGCGTCTTGGTGTACCACTCTTTCTGTGCCAGCAGCGGCAAAAACTCTTTTACGTCCATCCAGCGATCCGGGTTTTTGCCAGCGCCTTCCGTCAGCCTGCGAGCATCCTCAAGATGGCCAAAGCCGACATTGTATGAGGCAAGAGCAAACCAGGTGCGGTCAGGTTCTGGAATGCGTTCGGGAATCTTTTCGTGAACTATCCGGAAATACTTGGCGCCACCCTGAATGCTTTCCTCGGCATCCATCCTGTTATTGATGCCGATATAGCTTGCGGTGTTGCGCGTGAGCATCATCAGACCACGTACCCCTGTAGGGGAAACCGCGTTCGGGCGCCAGTGGGATTCCTGATAACCGATGGCCGCAAGCAACCGCCAGTCCATACCGAAATTGGTGGCGTAGTTCTGAAACAGGCTCTCGTATTTGGGCAGGCGATTCTCCACGTGATGCATGAAGGTTCTTGCGCCCACGTAATTGAGCTGGTCAAGGTGCCCATAGAAGCGTTCGGCGAGTTGGGCGAGAGTGCCATCGGCCTGCAGCTTCCCAAGAAACTGGCTGGCGGCGTTGACCAGAGAGTCATCCTGAGCGGAGGGAAAAAGCCAGGCGAGCTCCTCCGGGTCACCAAGAAAAAAGGCCTCTTTCACCTCGGGAAAAAACACGTGGTTCAGCTCAAGTTCGTTTGAAGACACCACCGCATAGGAGAATTCTCCGCTCTCGACACGCGCCAGTATGCCAGCTGCGTCCAGCCCCGGGTGCACCTGCCAGCCTGTTGCGCGGTCTCCTTTGGGATCCTGTTGCAGCACATGCTCGTGGTTGCTGTCTGCGACCAGATGGAGCGTCTTGTCGGCAAGGTCAGCCAGGGAATCCGGGCGATCGGCATCACGGTTGTAAACCACCACCGACTGGGCGGATATGCCGGTTGGAAGTACCTTGTACTGATCTTTGAATCCTGGCTGCTGTGAGAGTCCCGCCAGACCAATGTGGGCAAAGTTCCTGGAGAGTACGGAGAGCACTTCGGTGTTGTCCTCGGCCACGCGCACTCTCAACTCCACCCCGAGCTCGTCTGCAAACAGCTTGGCCAGTTCGTAGTCATAGCCAGTGGTCCCGTCGCGACCCTCGTAATAGATCGAGGGCGCCTCGCGGGTGATTACGTGCAGCACACCCTCATCAAGAATTTCCTGGAGGGTGCTTGGTCGCGAACAGCCGGCGATTGTCAGAACGGCGCCTACAAGGAGCACCATCCGCACCCGCTTTGCGCCAAACGCAGTGAACAGTCTGGACAAATCCCTGATCTCCGTTACAGCTGGATCTTCGAAATACGTCATGAATTGCGGAGGAGACGTATCCGGTGTCGTGCTGGGTGTGGCTTCCATTGCCACATCCCATGATCCCCATTGGAGGAACGCTGGTCAATAAAGCTGGTTAATTAATATGCAAAACAATGTCAATTATAAGGTGGGGGTTTAACGTCTCCCGCACTATATCCCGAGTAAGCTTTCGCGTATCATACCGGCCTTTCAGATTGCACCCAGACTTCCCCGTTTCGCGCGATACAGGTTGATATCATGCTTGAACTTCGCGGCGCTCCCGCGCTTTCACCTTTCCGCTCCCGCAAATTACATTCCCGGATTCAGGACATTGTACCTGAGGTCGAGCATGTCTATGCCGAGTTCATGCACTTTGCCGATCTGGAAGGACCCCTTTCAGACTCAGAGCATGCGATTCTGGACCGGCTACTGACCTATGGTCCCAGTGTGGCTGTCGAGGAGCCGGACGGTGTGCTGTTCCTCGTAGTTCCGCGTCCTGGAACCCTGTCTCCCTGGTCCAGTAAGGCAACGGACATTGCCCGCAACTGTGGCTTGCGGCAGATTCTCCGTATTGAGCGGGGTACTGCTTTCTATATAAGGGCCAGTCGCAAGCTTGGCCTTGAACAACGGGAGAAGATCGCCGCCCTGTTGCATGACCGCATGACGCAAAAGGTCTTCCATGAAATGGGTGGAGCTGAACTGCTGTTCAGTCATGAGGAGCCTCGCCTTCTGGGTCGCGTTCCGGTGCTTGCCGGGGGGCGCTCGGCGCTGGTTGAAGCCAATACGCGGCTCGGGTTGGCTCTTGCAGAGGACGAAATCGATTATCTGGTCAAGTCTTTTGCCGACCTCGAGCGGGATCCGACCGACGTTGAGTTGATGATGTTCGCCCAGGCCAACTCTGAACACTGTCGGCACAAGATATTCAATGCGTCCTGGGATATTGACGGGCAGGGCCAGGAAAAATCGCTGTTTGCTATGATTCGAAACACCTTCGAAATGAATAGCGAAGGCGTACTTTCTGCGTACAAGGATAACGCCTCGGTTATTCGGGGCAGTCGGGGAGGGCGTTTTTTCCCCGACCCCGAAACGGGTGTCTACGGCTATAACCAGGAAGACATTCATATCCTCATGAAGGTTGAAACCCATAACCATCCTACCGCCATTGCGCCAGCAGCAGGTTCCGCTACCGGCTCCGGTGGTGAGATTCGGGATGAGGGTGCCACGGGCCGTGGATCGAAGCCGAAAGCAGGACTGAGCGGTTTTACCGTCTCTAACCTGAATCTGCCGGGTGATACCCAGCCTTGGGAGATTGGCTATGGAAAGCCTGACCGAATTGCGTCCGCGCTCGATATCATGATTGAAGGGCCTGTTGGGGGTGCTTCCTTTAACAACGAATTTGGTCGTCCGAACCTGGCGGGCTATTTTCGTACTTTTGAAGAAAAGGTACCCGGAGCTGCGGGCGACGAGGTTCGCGGTTACCACAAGCCGATTATGATTGCCGGTGGCCTTGGCAACATTCGGGGAGAACATGTTGAAAAGGGCGAGATCCCTGTAGGTGCCAAGCTCATTGTTCTTGGCGGGCCCTCCATGCTGATTGGGCTGGGGGGTGGTGCCGCCTCTTCCATGGACTCCGGCTCCAGTAACGAAAACCTCGATTTTGCATCGGTTCAGCGGGATAACCCTGAAATGGAGCGCCGGTGCCAGGAAGTGATTGACCGTTGCTGGCAGATGGGCGACAGGAACCCGATCTGTTTCATCCACGATGTAGGTGCGGGCGGCTTATCCAACGCCATGCCGGAGCTGGTGAAAGACGGTGGTCGGGGCGGCAAATTCGAACTGAGAGATATCCCCAGTGACGAACCAGGGATGTCACCGCTGGAAATCTGGTGCAACGAATCCCAGGAGCGTTATGTCATGGCGGTGGCTCCGGAGAATCTGGAGCAGTTTGATGCACTGTGCCGTCGGGAGCGTTGTCCTTATGCGGTTATCGGCGAGGCGACCGAATCCCATCACCTCGAGCTGGGCGATTCCTACTTTGATGACAAGCCGGTAGACCTGCCCATGGAAGTGCTGTTTGGCAAGCCGCCGCGTATGCACCGGAGTGTCAGCCGAGCAGCCTTTACCAAGCCGATCTTCGATTCCACGAAGATAGATCTGCACGATGCGATTCGCCGCGTGCTGCGCCTGCCGTCGGTGGGCTCCAAAAGCTTCCTCATCACCATTGGTGACCGGACCATTACCGGTCTGGTCGCTCGTGATCAGATGGTTGGTCCCTGGCAGGTGCCGGTGAGTGATGTTGCGGTCACCGCCAGTTCCTTTGACGTTCGAAGCGGTGAGGCCATGGCCATGGGCGAGCGCACGCCTGTTGCTGTGATCGATGCCCCTGCATCCGGGCGTATGGCGGTTGGGGAGGTAATTACCAACCTGGCGGCCGCATCCATCGGCAAACTGTCCGATATCCGCCTGTCGGCAAACTGGATGGCAGCAGCCGGGCACCCGGGCGAAGATGAGAACCTGTACGAAACCGTTCGCGCGGTCGGCATGGAGTTGTGCCCCGCATTGGGAATCACCATTCCGGTGGGCAAGGACTCCATGTCCATGAAAACAATGTGGGAGGAGGATAGCGGCGAGCAAAAGAGCGTGACTGCGCCGCTTTCGCTCGTAATTAGCGGCTTTGCTCCGGTTATTGATGTTGCCCGCACCCTCACTCCGCAATTGGTAAGTGATGCTGGAGAAACAGATCTGATTCTCGTTGATCTTGCCGCCGGGCAGAACCGCCTGGGTGGTTCCGCTTTGGCTCAGGTCTATCGCCAGGTTGGGGCAGTTGCGCCGGATCTGGACGACCCCGAGGATATCAAGGCGTTCTTTGCTGTTATTCAAGGACTGAATTCGGATGGCAAACTGCTGGCATATCATGATCGGTCGGACGGTGGTCTTTTCGTAACGCTGGCCGAGATGTGCTTCGCCGGCCGCACCGGAGTCGATATCAAGCTGGACGGTTTAGCTGAAAATTCCTCGCAGTTCGCCCGCGAGCTGTTCAACGAAGAGCTTGGCGCAGTCATCCAGGTTCGTCGCGAGGACACCAGCTTTGTACTGCAGCAATTATCCGGAGCAGGTCTCGGTGACCACACCAGTGTGATTGGCACACTGAATGAAGACGACCAGTTGCGCCTGAGCTTTGCGGGCGAAACCGTAGTTGATGAATCCCGTAGTTCGCTTCAGCGTTTATGGGCAGAGACCAGCTATCGAATCCAGTCGCTCAGGGACAATGCCGACTGCGCCCAGGAAGAGTTCGATAACCTGCTGGAGTCTGACGATCCGGGGCTTCATACCGAGCTGACTTTTGATCTCAACGAAGATATCGCCGCCCCCTATATCAATATGGGGGCACGGCCAAAAGTCGCAGTGCTTCGCGAGCAGGGCGTGAACGGTCAGGTGGAGATGGCTGCTGCGTTTGATCGTGCCGGCTTTGAATCTGTTGATGTTCACATGAGTGATCTTCTTTCGGGACGCGTCACTCTGGAGAAGTTCAACAGCCTGGTTGCCTGTGGCGGCTTTTCCTACGGCGACGTTTTGGGGGCCGGTGAAGGCTGGGCCAAATCCATTCTGTTCAGTGACCGGGTTCGGGATCAGTTCGCTGCGTTCTTCAATCGTCAGGACACTCTGGCGCTTGGCGTTTGTAACGGATGCCAGATGCTTTCGAATCTCCACGAACTGATTCCGGGAAGTGAAGGCTGGCCGCGTTTCGTGCGTAACCAGTCTGAACAGTTTGAAGCGCGCTTTGTGATGGCTGAAGTTGCGCCTTCCCCGTCTGCTTATCTTGATGGTATGGCCGGTTCAAAGATGCCTATTGCCGTGGCTCATGGCGAAGGGCGAGTGGAGTTTACCGGAAGTGCGTCGGCGGCAGGGTTGTCAGAGAATGAGATGGTGGCGCTGCGGTATGTGGATAACCGGGGTCAGGCGACTACCCGTTATCCGTTTAATCCCAATGGTTCAGAAGCGGGTATTACGGGTGTCACCACTCGTGATGGGCGCGTGACCATTATGATGCCACATCCGGAGCGGGTATTCCGGTCGGTTCAGCATTCCTGGCACCCGGACGGCTGGCAGGAGGATGGTCCCTGGATTCGCATGTTCAGGAATGCGAGGTGTTGGTTCGGTTAACTCCGGTGCTCTAAAAAACCGGTCTCGGAAGTGTCTGTTAAAAACACTAACCCGAGGCCGGTTTTTTTGTGCCCGCTTGCCTCGTTTGGGGGAGCTTTTCAAGGGATAAAACCCCCTAATTTGCTAAAATACCGCTTGACTCAGGTTTTTTATGCACATTCCTGGTGCCTCTTTGTTTGTTCACTGAACAAAGCGTGAAAATTTGGTTCATGTTTTGGTCAAGTTCTTTAACGTATTGAAATATAAGAAAATAAATTAACGGGTGATTTTGTCGCCAATTTAAGAGAAGTGCAGTATTTACGGGGTTTCCGGGCGTGTTCCCAAAAACTTTCCCCAGAGTTATCCACAGATTCTGTGGGTAAGTAGCTAAGCCATTAATCTGTACAAAAAATATCCGATCAAGAGGGAGATTTTTTCTATGTACAAGCTGTGTTTCTTCGTCCCCGAGAGCCACCTTGTTCAAACCAAGCAGGCGCTGTTTGATGTCGGCGCTGGCCGCATTGGCGATTATGACAGTTGCGCATGGCAATGCCTTGGGCAGGGTCAGTTCCGTCCCCGGGAAGGCAGTGATCCGTACCTTGGTAAGCAGGGTGAGGTAGAAGTGGTTTATGAATATAAGGTTGAACTGGTTTGCGAGGACAATCTGATCAGGGAAGCTCTTAGTGCACTTAAGCAGGCTCATCCATACGAGGAGCCTGCCTATGAGATTTTTCGCATGGAGGCGCTTTGATCAGTATTTTTCAGAAGATAAAGGCATTGGGCGGCGGATATCCTTTACATGCACACTGAAGTCGTCCTTTCTGAAGTCTTCAAGGAACAGTTCAAGTGTCTTTCGCACGGTCGGGAACGACAGCTCGTCCCACGGAATGTCCTCGAGTTCAAACAATTGGGTTTCAAGAGACTCTTCTCCTGCCCCAAATTGTCCGTCTTTGAGGGTTGCCCTGTAAAACATGTGAACCTGGTTAATATGTGGTACATCGATGATCGAATAGAGACCTTCGATATTGACGTCGGCAAGTGCTTCTTCCACGGTTTCCCTGATTGCAGCCTCAACTGTCGTCTCGGCGTTTTCCATAAACCCTGCCGGGAGTGTCCAGTAGCCGTAACGGGGTTCGATGGCTCGACGGCAAAGGAGAATTTTGCCCTCCCAAACCGGCACCGTGCCAGCAACGATGCGGGGGTTCTGATAATGTATCGTGTCGCAGCTGGCACAAACATAGCGGTGACGGTTGTCGCCTTCGGGGATACGTTGTTCAACCGGATGGCCGCAGGTGCTGCAGTACTTCATGTTTTTCCCCGTATACTGATATTGGTTTGGTAGTCAGTTTAACTGTCGTGACTGCCCCTGTCTCATTCAACATTTTGATGTTCTGGAGCCACAATTTGCGCGATCTTCTTGCCGAACGGCTGGCCGGCTATGCTCCCAGGCAGCTGGCGCTGGATTATCCGGAGGCCGGTATTCTGGTGCCGGTTACTGACGATCATCGTAACCCCGAGATGGTGTTTACGTTGAGGTCCTCGAATTTGAGCACTCACCGGGGGCAGGTTGCCTATCCCGGTGGCAAGCGTGACCCCGGCGACCCCTCTCTGGCTGCCACGGCCCTGCGGGAGACTCATGAGGAGATCGGGTTGCCTCCGGATCATGTCGATATTATCGGTCCGTTGAGCCAGGTGATGTCACGCTATGGGATTCTCGTTACACCTTACGTCGGGGTTATCCCCGTCGATCATCCGCTGGAACCTAATCCGGATGAGATCGAGAGCGTATTTCGTGTTCCCTTGTCTTTCTTCCTTGAAGACAGAAGAGAGCGAACCGATTCGCTGAACTTTCTTAATCACACGTTTTACGTGCCCTGCTATCGTTGGGAGCGCTACCAGATCTGGGGATTGTCGGCGGTGGTTCTGGTCGATTTTCTGAACGCTGTGTACGATGCCGGTATCGATTTGCTGGAACCGCCTGGAGGAGGCTGACATGTTTTATGAACTGGATGAACGAACGCCGGAGCTTATTGGGGAAGGCCAGTTTGTTGCTCATAGTGCAACGGTAATTGGCAGTGTTCGCCTGATGGAAAGAGCCAGTGTCTGGTATAACGTGGTAATCCGGGGCGACAACGATCTTATTACGATTGGCCCGGAGAGTAATGTGCAGGATGGTTCGGTACTTCATACCGATTCGGGAATCACGTTGACCCTGGGTCGGGGCGTTACCATCGGACACAAGGCCATGCTCCATGGTTGCGATATCGGTGATTACACACTCATTGGTATCAACGCGGTCGTGCTGAATGGTGCAAAGATTGGAAAGCATTGCCTGATTGGCGCGAACACCCTTATTCCCGAAGGAATGGAAATCCCCGACGGCTCTATGGTGGTGGGTTCGCCGGGCAAGATCAAACGAGAGCTCAGTGATGGCCAGAAAAAAATGCTGGAGATGAGTGCTCAGCACTATGTTGAGAACGGAGTGCGGTACCTCGCGAAACTTCGGACCTGTGAGCCTTCCAGATGAGTGCGTTGGACAAAGTGCGTTCGCCCTGCGTGCAGGTTTGCGCACTGGATGAAAATGATACATGTATCGGGTGTCAGCGTACTGGGGGCGAAATACTGCGTTGGACTCAAATGACCAATGACGAGCGAAGGGATGTGCTTCGAAAAGTGGCAATACGCGAAGAGAAGGTCTCACTCTAGCGTCCCTCCCCCGGCGCCGCATCTAACAGATCCAGTTTCAGGTAGGAATTGATATGAAGGAAGGCATTAATACTGTCCGAATTGGTACACCCCTGAAGGAAAGTGCATTCAGGGTTCTATTCTGCGGTTCCGGCGAGCTTGGCAAAGAAGTTGTCATTGAGCTCCAACGTTACGGAGTGGAGGTGATCGCTGTGGACCGGTATGCGAATGCGCCGGCCATGCAGGTTGCCCACCGTAGCCACGTTATTGATATGCTGGATGCAAGTAGTCTTCGCCATGTCATTGAGCAGGAAAAGCCAGACCTCATTGTTCCCGAGATTGAGGCAATTGCCACGCCGGAGCTTGTCAGGCTTGAAGAAGAGGGGTATCGGGTTATTCCGACTGCCCGGGCGGTAAACCTGACAATGAATCGGGAAGGGATCCGCCGATTGGCGGCTGAAGAGCTTGGATTGCCAACCTCGGCATATCGATTTGCCGGCTCCCGAGAAGAGTATCTTGAGGCTGTTGAGGCAGTGGGTCTGCCTCTGGTCGTAAAACCGGTAATGAGTTCATCAGGCAAGGGACAGAGCACTGTTAGAACAGAGAGCGCTGTTGCACCTGCCTGGGAGTATGCCCAGTCGGGTGGTCGGGCCGGAAAGGGTCGGGTCATTGTCGAGGGTTTCGTGGACTTCGACTACGAGATCACGCTGCTGACTGTAAAGCATCGAGACGGTGTCTCATTCTGTGATCCGATTGGGCATCGTCAGGAGGATGGAGATTACCGCGAATCCTGGCAGCCGCAGCCCATGTCGCCATTGGCCCTGGATCGCTCTATGGAAATAGCCAGGGCCGTCGTTGAAAATCTTGGAGGCTTCGGCCTTTATGGGGTGGAGCTGTTTGTTAACGGGGACAATGTCTGGTTTTCGGAAGTTTCGCCTCGCCCTCATGATACAGGTCTCGTAACTCTTATCTCCCAGGATCTTTCAGAGTTTGCTTTGCACGCGCGGGCAATCCTTGGGTTGCCGATTCCCACGATTCGCCAGAATGGCCCTTCGGCATCGGCCGTTATTCTGCCGGAAGGTGATTCGGGTAACGTAAGCTTTACCGGCGTCGAGAATGCCTTGGTGGAGCCGGATACCCAGTTGCGGCTGTTCGGTAAACCGGAACTGAAGGGCCGTCGGCGTATGGGAGTGGCTCTGGCTCGAGGAGAGTCGATAGATCAGGCGAGAGAAAAGGCCCGTAATGCGGCGTCGGCAATAACGGTTCAGCTCTGATAGGCGTTGGAGTGTTTGGGTGTCTATAGAGAGGTGGGCCGAACGTCAAAATGACGGTTTCAGGAAAAAGTTAAAAGGAACCGTTGACACCTACGGGCAGGTCTGTAGAATGCGCATCTCTTCTGAGGGACAAGCCACTGAGACAGCGGCTTCTTGAGGGAGTAACTGTTTGAAAGCGCTGAAGAATTTGAGTTTCAAAATTCTTCAGAAAGCGGTTGACAGGAAAGCGATTCGCTGTAGAATGCGCTCCTCGAAACAAGCAGTAAGCCGGTCAGTTTTTCGGCGATTTCCGGAGACGGGGACGACGGAAAATAAACGGTTGACAGGGCGGCGGTTCGATGTAGAATACGCCACCTTGATTGAGCAACAGCTCAAACGCTCTTTAAAAAATTGACCAAGTAATTCGTGTGGGCGCTGGCCGAGGTATTTCGGATATGAAATATCAGGACAGTGACTCGTCGAAATTGAGTTTTGTCTTGAGCAAGAATAGAGAATCTTCGGATTCTTGTATGATTTAAACTGAAGAGTTTGATCATGGCTCAGATTGAACGCTGGCGGCAGGCTTAACACATGCAAGTCGAGCGGTAACAGGGGGTGCTTGCACCCCGCTGACGAGCGGCGGACGGGTGAGTAATGCTTAGGAATCTGCCCAGTAGTGGGGGATAGCCCGGGGAAACCCGGATTAATACCGCATACGCCCTACGGGGGAAAGCAGGGGATCTTCGGACCTTGCGCTATTGGATGAGCCTAAGTCGGATTAGCTAGTTGGTGGGGTAAGAGCCTACCAAGGCGACGATCCGTAGCTGGTCTGAGAGGATGATCAGCCACATCGGGACTGAGACACGGCCCGAACTCCTACGGGAGGCAGCAGTGGGGAATATTGGACAATGGGGGCAACCCTGATCCAGCCATGCCGCGTGTGTGAAGAAGGCTTTCGGGTTGTAAAGCACTTTCAGTGAGGAGGAAAAGTTAGTCGTTAATATCGGCTAGCCTTGACGTTACTCACAGAAGAAGCACCGGCTAACTCCGTGCCAGCAGCCGCGGTAATACGGAGGGTGCAAGCGTTAATCGGAATTACTGGGCGTAAAGCGCGCGTAGGTGGTTTGATAAGCGAGATGTGAAAGCCCCGGGCTTAACCTGGGAACGGCATTTCGAACTGTCAGGCTAGAGTGTGGTAGAGGGTAGTGGAATTTCCTGTGTAGCGGTGAAATGCGTAGATATAGGAAGGAACACCAGTGGCGAAGGCGGCTACCTGGACCAACACTGACACTGAGGTGCGAAAGCGTGGGGAGCAAACAGGATTAGATACCCTGGTAGTCCACGCCGTAAACGATGTCAACTAGCCGTTGGGGATCTTGAATCCTTAGTGGCGCAGCTAACGCACTAAGTTGACCGCCTGGGGAGTACGGCCGCAAGGTTAAAACTCAAATGAATTGACGGGGGCCCGCACAAGCGGTGGAGCATGTGGTTTAATTCGACGCAACGCGAAGAACCTTACCTGGCCTTGACATGCAGAGAACTTTCCAGAGATGGATTGGTGCCTTCGGGAACTCTGACACAGGTGCTGCATGGCCGTCGTCAGCTCGTGTCGTGAGATGTTGGGTTAAGTCCCGTAACGAGCGCAACCCCTATCCCTAGTTGCTAGCAGTTCGGCTGAGAACTCTAGGGAGACTGCCGGTGACAAACCGGAGGAAGGTGGGGATGACGTCAGGTCATCATGGCCCTTACGGCCAGGGCTACACACGTGCTACAATGGCGCGCACAGAGGGCTGCAAACCCGCGAGGGGGAGCTAATCTCACAAAACGCGTCGTAGTCCGGATCGGAGTCTGCAACTCGACTCCGTGAAGTCGGAATCGCTAGTAATCGTGAATCAGAATGTCACGGTGAATACGTTCCCGGGCCTTGTACACACCGCCCGTCACACCATGGGAGTGGATTGCACCAGAAGTAGTTAGTCTAACCTTCGGGAGGACGATTACCACGGTGTGGTTCATGACTGGGGTGAAGTCGTAACAAGGTAGCCGTAGGGGAACCTGCGGCTGGATCACCTCCTTAAACGAAGCCGAAAGCTTCGGTCAGAGTCCACACGAATTACTTGGTTGATTAATAAAGAGAGCAGATGGGTCTATCAGGCCCGTACCATTGGGTCTGTAGCTCAGGTGGTTAGAGCGCACCCCTGATAAGGGTGAGGTCGGTGGTTCAAGTCCACCCAGACCCACCAGAATTGTCCAGCTCGTCGTTGTGTCCGGACTTGCATAGCAGGCTATGCGGCGCCCGAACACGCCTAGATCTGAACAATTCTTGTAATAGCTTGAATGGGGCTATAGCTCAGCTGGGAGAGCGCCTGCCTTGCACGCAGGAGGTCGGCAGTTCGATCCTGCCTAGCTCCACCAAAACTCTACTGACGAACCTTCGGGTTGCGATCAGTGTACAGAAACAAGCATTTCATCACGATGACAGCGGTTGTTGGGTGAAGTTCTTCTTTCTGATCACTGGGTCAGATTTGCTCTTTAACAAATTGGACGAGATAGAAACACGATTGATGGATTCCATTATCTCCGGAATTCATTGATCAGAGTGATAACGATTTCAAGCGTTATCCGGTGTTGTCGTTGAAGTGGTTGTATATGACTTCGAGCGACTGTCTCTGAACCTCATCCTGGATGGGAAAGCTGGTGTCACTTCGGTGGTGTCGGGGCTCTTGTTCATGTTGAAGTCCAGATCAGTTGTCTTGGGGTTATATAGTCAAGCAACTAAGCGCATACGGTGGATGCCTTGGCAGTCAGAGGCGATGAAAGACGTGGAAGCCTGCGATAAGGTTCGGGGAGCTGGCAAACGAGCTGTGATCCGGACATTTCTGAATGGGGAAACCCACCTGGTTTCGGCCAGGTACCTTGCACTGAATACATAGGTGTAAGGGGCGAACCGGGGGAACTGAAACATCTAAGTACCCCGAGGAAAAGAAATCAACCGAGATTCCCTAAGTAGCGGCGAGCGAACGGGGATTAGCCCTTAAGCTAAACAACTGGTAGGAGAAGGCTCTGGAAAGTGCCGCCATAGTGGGTGATAGCCCCGTATCCGAAACCTGAGTTTAGTGAAATCGAGTAGGACGGGACACGTGGTATCCTGTCTGAATATGGGGGGACCATCCTCCAAGGCTAAATACTCCTGACTGACCGATAGTGAACCAGTACCGTGAGGGAAAGGCGAAAAGAACCCCTGTGAGGGGAGTGAAATAGATCCTGAAACCGTATGCGTACAAGCAGTCGGAGCAGACTTGTTCTGTGACGGCGTACCTTTTGTATAATGGGTCAGCGACTTATGTTCAGTGGCGAGGTTAACCGTTTAGGGGAGCCGTAGGGAAACCGAGTCTGAATAGGGCGATTTAGTCGCTGGGCATAGACCCGAAACCGGGCGATCTATCCATGAGCAGGTTGAAGGTTGAGTAACATCAACTGGAGGACCGAACCCACTGTCGTTGAAAAGCCAGGGGATGACTTGTGGATCGGAGTGAAAGGCTAATCAAGCCCGGAGATAGCTGGTTCTCCCCGAAAGCTATTTAGGTAGCGCCTCGGACGAATACCACAGGGGGTAGAGCACTGTTTCGGCTAGGGGGTCATCCCGACTTACCAACCCGATGCAAACTCCGAATACCTGTGAGTACTATCCGGGAGACACACGGCGGGTGCTAACGTCCGTCGTGAAGAGGGAAACAACCCAGACCGCCAGCTAAGGTCCCCAAGTACCAGTTAAGTGGGAAACGATGTGGGAAGGCTCAGACAGCTAGGAGGTTGGCTTAGAAGCAGCCATCCTTTAAAGAAAGCGTAATAGCTCACTAGTCGAGTCGGCCTGCGCGGAAGATGTAACGGGGCTCAAACTGGTCACCGAAGCTGCGGCTGCATACTTTGTATGCGGGGTAGGGGAGCGTTCTGTAAGCCTGCGAAGGTGTGTTGAGAAGCATGCTGGAGGTATCAGAAGTGCGAATGCTGACATGA
The DNA here is from genome assembly GCF_001854125.1 of Marinobacter salinus. Lineage (NCBI taxonomy): Bacteria > Pseudomonadati > Pseudomonadota > Gammaproteobacteria > Pseudomonadales > Marinobacteraceae > Marinobacter > Marinobacter salinus. The sequence continues at coordinate 1,791,437 of NZ_CP017715.1, read as the reverse complement.
GTAACGACAATGCGGGTGAAAAACCCGCACGCCGGAAGACCAAGGGTTCCTGCGCAACGCTAATCGGCGCAGGGTGAGTCGGCCCCTAAGGCGAGACCGAAAGGTGTAGTCGATGGGAAACGGGTTAATATTCCCGTACCTTGGATAGCTGCGATGGAGAGACGGAGAAGGCTAGGTGAGCCGGGCGACGGTTGTCCCGGTTTAAGCGAGTAGGGAGTGGACTTAGGCAAATCCGGGTCCACAATCCTGAGACGCGACGACGACTGCCCTTTTAGGGCGGGAAGTCATTGATGCCCTGCTTCCAGGAAAATCTTCTAAGCTTCAGGCTATTCGAGACCGTACCCCAAACCGACACAGGTGGTCAGGTAGAGAATACCAAGGCGCTTGAGAGAACTCGGGTAAAGGAACTAGGCAAAATGGTGCCGTAACTTCGGGAGAAGGCACGCTGGTGGTATGTGAAGCCCCTGCGGGTGGAGCAGAAGCCAGTCGAAGATACCAGGCCCCTGCGACTGTTTATTAAAAACACAGCACTGTGCAAACACGAAAGTGGACGTATACGGTGTGACGCCTGCCCGGTGCCGGAAGGTTAATTGATGGGGTTAGCATTCGTGCGAAGCTCTTGATCGAAGCCCCGGTAAACGGCGGCCGTAACTATAACGGTCCTAAGGTAGCGAAATTCCTTGTCGGGTAAGTTCCGACCTGCACGAATGGCGTAACGATGGGGGCGCTGTCTCTACCCGAGACTCAGTGAAATTGAAATCGCCGTGAAGATGCGGTGTATCCGCGGCTAGACGGAAAGACCCCGTGAACCTTTACTATAGCTTCACAGTGAACTTTGAGCATGTTTGTGTAGGATAGCTGGGAGGCTTTGAAGCGGCGACGCCAGTCGTCGTGGAGCCAACCTTGAAATACCAGCCTGACATGTTTGAGGTTCTAACTTGGACCCCTTATCGGGGTTGAGGACACTGTGTGGTGGGTAGTTTGACTGGGGCGGTCTCCTCCCAAAGCGTAACGGAGGAGCACAAAGGTGGGCTAAGTACGGTCGGACATCGTACGGTTAGTGTAATGGCACAAGCCCGCTTGACTGCGAGACAGACACGTCGAGCAGGTACGAAAGTAGGTCATAGTGATCCGGTGGTTCTGTATGGAAGGGCCATCGCTCAACGGATAAAAGGTACTCCGGGGATAACAGGCTGATACCGCCCAAGAGTTCACATCGACGGCGGTGTTTGGCACCTCGATGTCGGCTCATCACATCCTGGGGCTGAAGCCGGTCCCAAGGGTATGGCTGTTCGCCATTTAAAGTGGTACGCGAGCTGGGTTTAGAACGTCGTGAGACAGTTCGGTCCCTATCTGCCGTGGACGTTGGAGATTTGAGGAAAGCTGCTCCTAGTACGAGAGGACCGGAGTGGACGAACCGCTGGTGTTCGGGTTGTGTCGCCAGACGCATTGCCCGGTAGCTATGTTCGGATAGGATAACCGCTGAAAGCATCTAAGCGGGAAGCCCCTTCCAAGATGAGATCTCCCTGGACCTTCGAGGTCCCTGAAGAGCCGTTCAAGACCAGGACGTTGATAGGTCGGGTGTGTAAGCGCTGCGAGGCGTTGAGCTAACCGATACTAATTGCTCGTGCGGCTTGACTATATAACACCCAAGACAATTGCGGATAGCGCAACGAAATCAACATCACCCGTTTCCATCTCGTCCCCCAGTGATCAACCGTTTTGTCTGACGACCATAGCGGCTTGGAACCACCTGATCCCATCCCGAACTCAGACGTGAAACAGGCCTGCGCCGATGGTAGTGTGGCATTGCCCATGTGAGAGTAGGTCATCGTCAGACTCTTAATACCAAAAACCCCCAGCGGAATACCGTTGGGGGTTTTTTTATGGCCCGAACAAAGTGAACCAGGGCATGCCTCACTCCGATGCCGTTTGGTCAGGGCAGCCAGATTTCGAAGACGCCCCCACCGAAACTGCCACCGTTGTGAAGCTTGATGAAACCAGTTCTGTCGCCTTCACGATGAAGTGCCGCTACGGACGAGGCGAAAAAGAGTCCCAGGCTGGTGCTGCCACTATTGAAGTCGAGTGATTTAAAACTCAGGGTGCCGGTATGCTGCATACTCTCGGGATACCCCTCACCGTCGTCTTCAACCCCCAACACCAGATAGTTATCGCGCTCTTTGGCGGTTAACCGGATCTTGCTTCGCGTATAGCGAATGGCATTGTTGATGGTGTTGTTAAGAGCCCCTGTCAGCAAATCTTCATCGAAAAATCCATTAATTTCATCGGTATCTATGGAGTACTCAATTCCGAGCCCTTCAAGGAGCGGTGTATGGCGAGCCAGGTGCGCTGACAGGAAATCCGGAACGAAGTGCTCCTCGATATGTGCGGACAGGTTGTTCTCGCCCAGTCGGTAAATGCCCAGGAGTTGAACGAGGTCGTTATGCATTCGCTCTGCTTCGTACTGGAGGGTATTGAATCGGGAAGACTCGCTGAGGGTCTTCTCATGCTCGGCCCTCAGTTCGTCGAGGGAGTTCAGTAGCATGCCTAATGAGTTCTTCATGTCATGTACGGCTGAGGCAAGCACCATGGAAAAATCGATATTCTGGTCTGCCAGGCGGTCCGGGGTGCCGGGTTCACGGTTATCGGTCATGCTGTCAGTCCTTTCAGTTTGCGGCTCAACGCCCTATAACGCCTGTGTTGCCGGTGCTGCTCAGGGAGTCCGGACAGGCGATCAAGACAGATCTGGCATTGACTCAGTAGTTCGTGGTTCGTGGCGTCAGCTTCATATTCTTTCATCAGGACCTGGACAAGGTTAAGGTTCAGCGCCGCGTGATCTGGAACGACCTCCAGCGCCTGTCTGAAGGCATCAGCCGCCCCAACGAGATTGCCCGACTCAAAGGCCTTGATTCCATCCCTGTTGAGTGTGCGTGCCTGGATTTTCTGGCGAAAGCCCACGGGTTCGTCGAGCAGGCTTTCAATCTTTTGAAGTGTGCCGGGGTCATTGTTAAACCGCAGTGCGAGGCGTGCCAGCAAGGACTTGGCTTCGTCGTTATGACCAAGCCTGAACAGCGTTTTGGCATAATCCAGGCCCGTGCTGACATCGAGAGCCTCGTCGTCTTCCAGTTCAGGCCGGACGGAGGTAAGGAGCTTCTCTGCCTCCGATTGTCTACCCTGGCCAGCGTGAACGCGGCATTGGACTAATCGACTTCGCAGGCCAATGCCCGGTGAGTCCTGGAAGCGCTTCTCCATCTTGTTAAGGACACTGATGGCCTCGCTGGCACGCTTGATGCCCTCCGGCTCCCGATCACCCTCACTGAGGTCGGTCAGAGCCTGTCCCAGAGCGAGATGATGCTCGGCGCTGTCGTGAATGGAGTATTGGCCAAGCTCGACCGTTCGGCGCCAGGCCTCAGAGGCGGTATCGATATCCTGATTTGCCCCGGCCAACTCGGCAAGATGCTTCTGGCGAAGCAGGGCATTAGGTGAATGCTCTGTTGCCTGTTCGAGAGTATGTTGCGCTTGGGTGGGCTTGCCTTGGCGCTCCAGCCCTTCCGCCAGAAGGTCATAGGCCTCCATGTAGTCGGGGTGCTTGGCGATGAGCTGAGAGAGACTGTCGACGGCGTCATCATAACTTCTATTAGCCAGCAGCACCTTGCTCCGTCCCAATAGCGCCCAGGACAGCTCTCTCTGCGCCAGAACCTCATCGTAAATCTTAAGGGCATGGGCAAGATCGCCGAGGCGAAAGTAAAGGTCCCCCAGTGTTTTCATCAGCCACGTTTTATACCGAGGCTGTTTGGGAAGCGCCTGAAGGCACAGTGATATTGCTTCGGGATAGTTCTCCCGGCCTATCTCCCGGTTAATGGGTAACAGGGCATTGCGTTGGTCAATCAGGCTGCCCAGCCGCTTTTCGAGCATGGCCCGGTTGATAGGCTTGGTAAGATAGCCGTCCGGCTGGTATTCCCGTGCCCCCATGACCATTTCCTTGGAGGTTTCAGCCGTCACCATCAGGAACAGGGATGATCGTTGAAGCAGTTTTTTGTGGCGCAACTCTTCCAGAATGTGCTGACCGTTTTTGCCTTCGCCCAGATTAAAGTCGCACAGTACAACATCGACATGATTGTAGGTGCAGTGCTGGATTGCCGGAGTCGCATGGGCGACCAGCTCGATTTTGTCTCCGCCGCAACTCCTGAGCATTTGCCGCATGGAGAGCCTGAAACTCTCGAAGTCGTCGATGACCAGAAAGCTCAGCTTGCCGAACGAATTAACGGAGGATGTGTTGCTGGACTCTGTCATGGGCGCTTCTGCTTCAGTAATTTATTCACCAATGCCCGCAGGGCTGCCGGCTTCACAGGCTTATAAAGAATGTGGTAGCCCCTGGCAACTGCATCCTCCCGAACTTCGGGTGCCATGTATCCGGTAATAAGAATTCCGGGTATATCATTACTAATGTTGCCGCGAATGGCATCCATGGCGTCCAGGCCGTTCTTTTTATCATCCAGCTGGTAGTCAGCGAGAATGATATCGGGCTTGTGGCCATCCAGCCTGTGCATGGCATCTTCAAGGCTTTCCGCGGCGGTGACGTCACATTGCCAGTTCCCCAACAAGGCAACCATCCCCTGAAGAATCGCCGGGTCGTTATCAATGCAGAGCACATGTAACCCTCCGAGGCTGGATACCCTCCGAGAACCGGTCGAAGGCTTGTTGACGGCGATTTGGCTCTGGTCAGGCGCCGCGACAGGAACGGTAATGCCAAATACGCTGCCACGATCCTGAATGGAGTGAACCGTGACGGGGTGGTTCAGCATGCCGCTGATTCGATCAACAATGGCAAGCCCGAGTCCAAGTCCTTTCTTGTCCCTGCCATGCTGGAAACGCCGAAATTCTTCAAAAATATGGGCAAGCTGATCTTCCGGGATGCCGGGACCGGTATCCCAGACTTCGATACGGATATAGCCCCTCAGGCGCCGGCAACCGAGTAAAATTTTGCCCTGTGGGGTATAGCGAATGGCATTGGAGAGAAAGTTCTGCACCACCCGCCTTAACAGTTTGGAGTCAGACCGGACCCAGGCGGTACTTGGTACCACATGCAGCTCCAGACCCTGATCCTTGGCGATGGCAGAGAAGTCCGTAGCCAGGTGGCGCAGGATATCATTAACAGGAAACACGCCAATGTCCGGTTCCAGTGCGCCAGCATCCAGTTTGGATATATCCAGAAGGGTACTGATAATCTCTTCTGCGGCTCCCAGGGAGCTGTCGATGTGGTCGACAAGGTCCTTCATTTCGCCGTCTGAGGCCTTTCCTGCAAGAGCGGAAGTAAACAGGCGCGCAGCATTCAGGGGCTGCAGCAGATCGTGGCTGGCAGAAGCCAGGAAGCGGGTCTTGCTCTGGTTTGCCTGCTCAGCTACGGATTTTGCCTTGAGCATCTGCTCATTGATAACTTGAAGCTCCTGGGTCCGCTCTTTCACCCGTTGCTCCAGGTAGATATTGGTTTCCTTTAGAGCCTGTTCGGTTCGGCGCATGGCCGTGATGTCCTGAAACGTGGTGACATAGCCTCCCCCCGGGATGGGGCTGCCATCCACCCGAAGTACCGTGCCGTCGGGCCTCTGGCGCTCATAGGACATGGGTTTGCCCTCGCGCATGCTGGTGCAACGATCGGTGATGATATCGTCAATGCGGCGAGCAGAGAGATTTGCATTGGTCAGGTTGTACCGCATCAGGTCTTCTACCGGCCGTCCAGCGCGAACGAAGCCTTTGGGGTAGGTGAACAGTTCAAGGTAGCGGTGATTCCAGACCACCAGCTGCTGTTGATGGTTGACCACCGAGACACCAAGGCTGATGTTTTCGATTGCCGATTGCAGCAGTTCCCGGCTGAAGGTCATGGCCTGGGACGCTTCGTCGACAATACTGACCACATCCTCGATTTGCATGTCACGGCCGGTGAGCGTGGACTCGAGCACCACGCGCGCTGTCGATGCACCTATGACGGAAGCCAGCTGGCGCTCGATGTACTTCATCAAGTGAGTCGATGCAGGCCGGTGCGGGTGCAGTCGAATTGCATTACGGCGTTCGTAGTTTCGGAAAATGGTTTCTGAACGCTCTTCGCCCATAAAACGGTCAGTCAGCGCCTGCAGGTCCGAGGTCAGAATCTCACCCTGCCAGCTCTGGTGTTGGGCAGTCTCAGCTCTGGGCTGAGGGTCATGGAAAAAAGACGCAATCTGGATTTTCTCCCGCACACGCTGGCGCGTCAGCATCGAGAGCACCACATAAGTCAGCGTGTTGATCCCCAGGCTCCAGATAATTCCATGACTGGTCTGGTCCAGATTCGACCCAAACAGGGCCGTCGGGCGGGTCCAGTCCAGTCCCCATAGTCCTTGGTTGATCAGGGTGTCGGTAACCCAGCCTGTGGTTGCCAGTGCCGGCAGGAGCAGGGTGTAGCACCACATCAGAAAACCAAGCGCCAGCCCCCACACTGCGCCCGTATAGTTGCCTCGGCGCCAGAGAATGCCGCCGACCAGCGCCGGGCCAAACTGGGCAGCCGCCGCAAAGGAGAGCAGGCCAAAGGCAGTCAGGCTGTAGTCGGCGCCAGCCATACGGTAAAAGCCGTAAGCAGTCAGCAGTACCACGAAGATGGCGACGCGGCGGATACTCAGCAACAGATAGCTGAGGTCGGCGCGCTGGTTCATTCTCGGGCGGAAAAACTTCAGCAGTGCCGGCATGATGATTTCGTTGCTGACCATGGTCGCGATAGCAACCGAGCAGACGATAACCATGGCGGCGGCAGCGGAGCCGCCACCAAGAAAGGCCAGGATGGCGAGCCATTCCTCACCGGCCATAATCGGCAGTTGTAGGATGAGGATGTCGGGATTTCCGTTGGCGCCCCCAGGGGCAAGCAAACCGGCGGCCGCGATCGGAAGCACGAAGGCACTGGCCACGATCAGATAGATTGGCATCGCCCACCGGGCAATCTCAAAGTCCCGGTGGTCGGTATTCTCGACCACCATCACATGGAACTGCCTTGGCAGGCAGATGATGGCGAGCATCGCCACCAGGGTCTGGGTAATGAATGCCGGGGCCTGGAGGCCATCGGTGGTAAGGGTGCCAATCAGATCTGCTTCCCGGGTCCGGTCGAGCAAGTCACCAAAGCCACCATAAAGCCCATATCCGACGAACAGCCCGACTGCGACGAAGGCAACGAGTTTGATCAGTGATTCGAAGGCAACGGCCTGGATCATGCCCCGGTGATGCTCCGTAGACTCCAGGTGACGGGTCCCGAACAGGACAGTGAAGACAGCCAGGGCCAGGGTGATATACCAGGCGGAATCGTTCCACGCTGCTGTGCTGAGTTCCTCATAGCCGGAACCGGATTCGGAAAGGACATTAAAGCCCATTGAGATCGCCTTCAGTTGAAGGGCGATATAAGGGACGCTACCGATAAGGGCAAACGTTGAAATCATGGCTGCCAACAGCTGGGATTTTCCATAGCGGGAGGCAATAAAGTCCGCAATGGAGGTGCTGTTGTTTCGCTTACTGATGTAAATGATGCGGCGGAGCAGGGGGGCGCCAAAGATGAAGACCAGCAGGGGCCCCAGATAAATGGGCAGAAACCCCAGCCCTTCCTGGGTAGCCCTTCCAACGGCGCCGTAAAACGTCCAGGAAGTAAAGTAGACCGCCAGAGAGAGCGCATAAATATGAGTGCGCGCCAGCCTGCGCTTGTACAGCCCGGGATGTCTGTCACCTGCCCAGGCGATGACAAACAGAACCGAGATATAGGTGATGGATATTAAAACCAGCAGCCAGGCACTAATCATATAAACGCATTTCCGTTTGTTCCGGGCAGTCCGCTACGTGCCAATCAGTCTGTGCAGACTGCATTCAGCAGAGTGTCATTGCTGTTGAGCACCTTCATGTTATCGACTCGGGGAGTGCCGTCGGAGCCCAGGGGTACCAACTCCCGGGTTTGGCAATTCAGGATATGAACCCGGTGAGATACCGCATCCGCCAGTTTCTGTTCAAACCGATACAGCGTAAACCGCACCACGTCCGGATTTCCGGTGTCGTGACTGATGCTTTTTGTATCGACAGTTGAGAACGCGGTTATGTAAGGGAAGGCGAAGGTCCACGGACGCCACAGGATGCCATCTGTCTCGGTATCTACAACCACTGCCTCTTCGGGCAGCTGGGATTGTTTGTGATCGTACCAGGTGTACTCGCCATAAATCAGGTAGCCGAGCATACCAGCACCCGCGAATACAGGGATGATCCACTTTGGGGCTTTTTGGCGGGTTGCAGTGCGGATTGCAAGAGCAATACCGGCAGCTCCCAGTCCGCAGAATACGGTGGCGACAAACGTCCAGAACATAGATCTGTTTCCTCAAAAAAAGAACGGGCTCCCTCATAGAGGAAGCCCGTTCAGTACAACCTGTCAACTTAATGAATCAGGTCGGTTTATTGCTTAGTGGTCTTGAGCCTGACCGGAACCGCGTGGGTAACGGACGCTTTCAACCAGCTCCTGAATCTCAACGGGCGGTTCTTCAGTTGCGTTGGATACAGCGAAGGCTACCGCAAAGTTGACGATTGCACCAACCGCACCGATGGACAGTGGGGAGATACCCAGTACCCAGTTTGCCGGGGTGTCTGCCAGGTTGTTGGTGCCGGGGATGAACAGCCAGCCCTTGTACACGAAGATGTATGCCAGGGTAAAGGCCAGGCCGGTCAGCATGCCGGCGATGGCACCGACGTTGTTAACCCGCTTGGAGAAGATGCCCATCATCAGGGCCGGGAACAGGGAGGCTGCGGCGATACCAAATGCCAGCGCAACGACCTGTGCCGCAAAGCCTGGAGGGTTAGCCCCGAGCCAGGTGGCTACGATAATCGCTACCGACATCGAAATACGGGCTGCCAACAGTTCGCCTTTCTCTGAAATGTTCGGGTTGATCGAGCCTTTGATCAAGTCGTGACTCACCGCAGAGGAGATAGCCAGCAACAGACCCGCCGCTGTGGACAGTGCCGCTGCGAGACCGCCTGCCGCGATCAGGCCGATGACCCAGCCGGGAAGGTTGGCGATTTCGGGGTTAGCCAGTACCAGGATGTCCCGGTTAACGACCAGCTCATTGCCTTTCCAGCCCCGCGCTTCAGCCTCGGGTGCGAAGGCTTCGCTGTCATTATACAGCTGGATGCGACCGTCTTCGTTCTTGTCGGTGAACTGAATCAGACCGGTCACTTCCCACTCTTTCACCCAATTCGGACGCTCATCGTACTGGATCGGCGCAGAAGCAGTTCCGTCCGGGTAGATGGTGGTCATCAGGTTCAGTCGAGCCATGGAAGCAACGGCAGGTGCTGTCAGGTACAGCAGGGCGATGAAAACCAGAGCCCAGCCTGCTGACCAGCGCGCATCAGCAACCTTCGGTACGGTGAAGAAACGGATGATGACGTGTGGCAGGCCGGCGGTACCGATCATCAGGGACAGGGTAAACAGAACCATGTTCAGTTTGTTGTCCACGTCTGCTGTATACTGGTTAAAGCCCAGATCAGTGATGACCTGGTTCAGTTTGGTGAGCAACGGCAGGCCGGAATCCACGTGGGTGGAGAACAGACCAAGGCCAGGAACAGGGTTGCCTGTCAGCTGAAAGGAAATAAACACCGCAGGAATGGTGTAGGCAACGATCAGAACGCAATACTGAGCGACCTGTGTGTAGGTAATGCCTTTCATGCCGCCCAGTACGGAGTAGATGAAGACCACGACCGCAGCAATGATCAGACCCATGGTGGCGTCGACTTCAAGGAAGCGTGAGAAGGCAACGCCGGCGCCAGCCATCTGGCCGATAACGTAGGTTATAGACGCTACGATCAGGCAGACAACGGCCACCAGGCGGGCGTTCTTGCTGTAGAAACGGTCACCGATGAACTCGGGAACGGTAAATTTGCCGAACTTCCGCAGGTAGGGAGCCAGTAGCATTGCCAGAAGCACGTAGCCGCCGGTCCAGCCCATGAGGAAGGTGGAGTTGGCATAACCACCAGCGGCGATCAGGCCCGCCATGGAGATGAAGGATGCCGCTGACATCCAGTCCGCACCGATCGCCATGCCGTTGGTGATCGGGTGAACGCCGCCGCCGGCAACGTAGAAGTCTTTGGTGCTACCGGCTTTCGCCCAGACAGCAATACCGATGTAGAGGAGGAAAGACGCCCCTACGAAGATGAGGTTGATTGCAAATTGACTCATTCGTTCTTACTCCTCGTGCACGCCGAATTTTTCGTCGATCTTGTTCATGCGCCACGCGTAGTGGAAAATCAGAGCGATGAACGTAAGGATGGAGCCTTGCTGGGCAAACCAGAAGCCCAGGTCAGTCCCCCCGACTGGAATGCCGGCAAGCATCGGGCGAAGAAGAATGGCAAAACCATAGGAAACGAGGGCCCAGACGACCAGGCTCCCGACTATCAGGCGTAGGTTCGCCTTCCAGTAGTTTTCAGCGTCGTAGCTATGACCTGACATAGGATCACTCCTGTCTTGTTGTTGTTGAGGTTGGGTAGGTTTTGTATGTGGTTTTTCGGATAGAGAAATTATTATTCATATAGTACTTCTCCGACTTGTTGTCCTGTCCGACTTTACCTGTCAAGCGATTTATAGATATTGGCAAAAAGTCTAATTCTCAGTAATTTGCCGCACATTTTGGCCGTTCTGTGAACCCGATTAGATTTCCGTCAAAATCGATGCATGTTTTGCAGGCGACGGTGGTAATGAAGCTTGTCGTGAAACTCCCGAAGAGTTTTTAACCCTTCTTTTCGGGCTTTATTCAGTGCCACCAGGGTAAGTTCTGCGGTTGCCAGGGCGTCTGCTGCGGCGTGGTGGCGTGCACTGACCTCAAGCCCGAAGTAATCGGCCCAGTTATCGAGTCCTTTTCCGCCGGTTTTTGCGTCCGGGAAGACGGCGGGCAGCAAGTCGGCGACATCCATCCAGGTATGGGTCAACGTGTACCCGAGCTGGCTTCGCAGTGTTTTTTCCAGGAACTTCTGATCAAAGGCTGAGTGGTAGGCCAGTACCGGATCTCCGTTCATCCATTCAAGCAGGTAAAGCAGGGCGTCTTCGGTTTCGTGGCCCTGGGTCAGCGCTTCGGGACCGATTCCATGAATCAACACAGTTTCACGGATATCGAGGTCCGGACGTCTGAGAATCAGGTCAAACTGGTCGTCCAGGTGAATGACGCCGCCCGAAATTGCAACGGCGCCTATGGCGATGACCTCGTCTTTGGAGGGGTTGAGGCCTGTAGTCTCAAGATCCAGAACAATTAGCCGGCACTCGGTCAGTAATTGATCCGCGGGGACTTTGGGGTTTGGGAGGTTGTCCGGATCATGGCTGCCAACTTTGCCGCCCCGTCGCTGTTCTATCCACTGCTTGATTCTCTCCAGCATAGTTCTGGCCCGGTCTTCAGAGTTGGTAGGTGACTTCCAGCTTCTGCTGCAGGCGCTGTGCCTGCCGGAAGGATTCTCTCAGGATCCGTCGGTCGAGCGGGTTCAGGTCGTCAGGGTCTATGTAGTTGGTCAGCTCTTCGCCCCGATTCAGCATCTCCTGGTGAGCACGCATCCTGATTGCCTGAATCAGGCTGTAGCCTTCTTTCCACGCATTGGCGTCTTTTGAATCAAAGACCCCTTTTTTGGCCAGCTCGTCCATACGTTCCAGGGTATTGGCTGTCTCAACGCCGTTTGCGAGCGCGAACACACGAATCGACTCAACAAACGGCGCCAGACCCTGGCGTTTCAAGTCCAATAAGTGTTTATTTCCATCGGTGACATAGCGAAAGTTCCGGAACATTGTTAGCGGAGGTTTTCGCTGAAACGCATTGCCCGCGAGCATTTTCTGGAAGAGGGCATTCTTGCGGATGCGGCTGAGAACCTTGTCAAGCAGCTTATGAAGAGGCTCTGCGGGTCCGAAAACTGCTCTCATGTCCAGAAATATGGACGAATAGACGAGGTTTTGGGGGGTGGATGCATCAATAAATCTGATAAACCAGTCATCCCACTCACGTTCACTCAGGCAGAGTTTGGGGTTGCTGGCCATGATGTTGCCCTTGCAGAGGGTGAAGCCGCATTCAGCCAGTTCCTTGTTGACGGTCTGGGCGAACGGCAGGAGCTTTTCACGAACCTGGTCTTCCGTCATTCCTTCCGGTGTCCGGAACAGGATGCCGTTGTCCTGGTCGGTCAACAGAGTTTGTTCCTGACGGCCTTCGCTACCGAACGTCAGCCAGGTAAAAGGGATGCCAGGGTCGTTCTTTCTGATGTTCAGTTCCAGCACGCGCCGCACAGTCACGTCATTCAGTGTGGTTATGATTTTCACTACCTGGCCTGAGTCGGCACCGTGGGCAAGCATTGCGTCAACCAGGCGCGATACATCCGAACGAAGGCTGACCAGAGTGCGCAGGTGCGTGGCGGTGCCGATGGTGCGGGCGAGGTTGACCAGGTCTACCCGTTGCAGAGCGAACAGGTCCCGTTCCGACACAACGCCAATCAACCGGTCGTCCTCGTCGACGACACACAGGTGCGCAAAGTGATGTTCCGCCATCAGCATGGCAGCCTCGAACGCGTCCGCATGTGCGGGGAGGCGGCAGGGGTCTGGCGTCATTACCTGCTGAATCGGTGTATCCAGCGGCCCCTTTTCCTCGGCGATCATGGTGCGCAGATCGCGCAGGGTAAATATCCCGGTGGGGTGCCGGTTGTCGTCGGTAATGATAATGCTGCCGCAATTGTTTTCGTGCATCCGCGCCACTGCCTTTCGCACTGGCAGGTCCGGTGAGCACACAATTGGATTGCGAAGTGCATAGCGCTCCAGTGGGGTATCAAGTGAGTTGCTGGACCCCATGGATGCCATGGCATTGGACTGAATCCGCTGGTTTACCTGATCCAGCAGGCTACTTACACCACGGAGACAGAAATCCCGGAAGGGCTCGCTCTCCGAAAACAAGGTAATAAAAGCGTCCTGCTCAATACTCAGGCAGAAGGTGTCACCAGCGGCTCTGTGTAACGTTCGGGTCGGGCGCTCGCCAATGAGGGCGGCCAGGGGAAAGCATTCGCCAAGGCTGATTTCAAAGGTGGTTTCGGCCTTGTCTTCCTTCTCGTTGTGGCGTTCTCCACGAATCCGTCCCTGCTTGACAACGTAGAACCTTTTAATGATTCCATCTTCCGGAGAAAGGACCTCGTCACCATCTGCAAAGAATCGCAACGTCGCATGCTCGGCGAAATGAGCGAGATGGGTGTCATCCATGCTGGAGAAAGGAGCGTGTTCCCGTAAAAATGCCATGATGGCGCGGGTGTTTTGGGGGCGGGTCGTGTCCTGGTTCGCTGCCATGTATGGATCCATTCCTTCATTATTATTGTCCGAATGCAGTGTAGTTCAAGGAGTGCTTGCAGAGCCCTACGATTTTCGTCGCACGGGGAGCTGCGCCAGCACTTCTTTATGGCAAACGGAGCGGGTGGTAAAGTTCCTGAATTAACCATGATATTAGTAGCATTGCCATGACCACCAAAGACGAGCGCCTGAGTTTTCTTGAAGAAATGAAAGATGTCCGGCGCATCAGAAAACCAAACCGGGCTGAGGTCCAGGCCCCCAGGGAGCTGACGCCAGGGCATCTGGAGCGGCAGCGTGCTGCGGTTGAGGCCCCCATCAAAGACAAAAATCCGCTGACATCGGATATTGTGGAGCCGTTGACGGCCCACGACGTGCTGGGGTGGCAGCGTCCGGGAATACAGCATGGCGTATATCGTAAGCTCCGGCTCGGTCAATATCCGATCGAGGCGCGTCTGGATCTGCACCGGATGACGGTTGAGCAGGCACGGCGGGAGGTTTTTGCATTTATCGGGGATTGTGTCCGATATGGATTGCGTTCCGTGATAATTCTGCACGGCAAAGGCGAACGCAACCCCGATGGTATCGCTCAGTTAAAAAGCTACCTGGCCAAGTGGCTGCCCGAACTGGATGATGTTCTGGCCTTCCATTCGGCCCAGAAACACCATGGTGGAACCGGTGCCGTCTATGTCATGGTGCGAAAAAGTGAACGAGACAAGCAGCACAACCGTGAGGTTCACGGGACCCGGTAGCGGTCTCATAAGCATTAAAGTTCAAAATCACGCCGCGCAAGCGGTGCTTTGGAGGTATTTTGCGTGAAAAAAGTAACGTTGATCTTGTTTGCTGTAGTTGCGCTTTCGGGCTGTAAGGACCGTGTTATCTGGAATGACAACGGCAAGGTGGAAGCAGCCACCGAGAACCGAGAGGTCTGGGACTCCAATGGTCAGATGGAGGCCGGTGAGCGTAAGATCTGGGTCAACAAGGATGGCGAGGATGTCGTCAAGTAAGTGCTCCGGTCAGGTCCTCTGGCGGACATGAAAGCAGGAACGCGAGCTGGGTTTCCGGAATACACGAAGGGAGAGCAGGGTAATGGCATTGAGCCTGACGGTGAATGGAGAGGAACGCTCGTTGAACGTAGAGGGCGACACGCCTCTGTTGTGGGTGATCCGGGACGAACTGGGGCTTAAAGGAACGAAATTCGGTTGCGGGGCTGGTTTGTGCGGTGCCTGTACGGTCCACCTTGATGGCCAGCCGGTGCGTTCCTGCTCCACACCGGTGGAGATGGCTGCGGGTGGTCGCGTTACGACTATTGAAGGGCTCGGTACAAGCGAGAATCTGCATGCGCTGCAGCAGGCCTGGATTGATCATGGTGTGCCTCAGTGTGGCTACTGTCAGTCCGGGCAGATAATGAGCGCTGCCCACCTGCTGGCGACCAACCCCTCTCCTGAACGGGATGAGATCGTTGCAGCCATGACCGGCAACCTGTGTCGTTGCGGCACATATTCCCGGATCATCGAAGCCGTCGAGTCAGTTGCAGGTACTGTGCGTCCGGATCAGAAGGAGGGCGCGTAACATGGGTATGAATCGACGGGATTTCCTTAAAGTCAGTGCCGGCACCTCAGGTAGCCTGGTGCTCTCGCTCTCACTACCGGGGTGCGCGGGTATCCAGACCGGCTATCAGGCTGAAAGCGGCGAGTGGAAGCCTGACGCCTGGCTGGAACTGACCAAAAACGACGAAATCTGGTTCACCCTGGCAAGGGTGGAGATGGGGCAGGGAACCTATACCGGCCTCACAACATTGATCGCAGAAGAGCTAGAGGTGAGGCCGGATGCGATCACCCCCCGATTTGCTCCCGTTGCGCCTGAATATCGCAACCCGCTATACAAGCTTCAGCTCACGGGTGGCAGCACCAGTATCGCCACCAGTTGGGAGCCCCTGAGAACTGCGGGTGCATCGGCCCGTCAGATGCTGGTCATGGCGGCGGCAAGGGTATGGAAGGTCGACTCAGCCGAGTGTTCAGCGCGTGAAGGTCGGGTGCTGCACCCTAACGGTATTGATTCCATGGGGTATGGCCAGCTGGTTGAGTTGGCGTCCAAAGAGGTCATTCGTGGCAACGTCGCGCTCAAACCCCGAAGTGATTGGAAATACATTGGCAAACAGGCTGGAAGGCTGGACGCACGTGCGAAATCAACAGGTACCGCCGAATACGGCATTGATGTTCACGTGCCGGGCATGGTCTATGCCGTGGTGAGCCGCTCACCCCGGCATGGAGGTCGTGCAAAGGCGTTTAACGGCGACGAAGTCCGGGCCATGCAGGGGGTTCTTGATGTTTTCAGGATTGAGCGTGGTGTCGCGGTCGTCGCCGACAAATACTGGCGAGCGCGCAAAGCCCAGAATGCGCTGCAGGTGGAGTGGGATTTCTCGGAAGCGCTGTCACTATCCACCAGCGACGTTTTCGATTCGTACCGGGCAGCTGCGGATGAAGACCCAGGCAAGTCCGAGCGTAGCGAGGGTAATTTTGATAACGCGGCAGGCAATGCTGCTGCGCTGGTAAAGGCTGAATACGCGCAGCCCTATCTTGCTCACGCCACCCTGGAACCGATGAATGCCACCGCCTGGTATCGTGGTGACAGCGCAGAGGTATGGGCACCGACTCAGGCGCCCGATCTCGGGCGCATTGCCGTTGCTCGTGCGACGGACCTGTCTCCGGATGACGTCACCATCAACACAACGTTTCTGGGCGGCGGTTTTGGCCGCCGGCTGACGCAGGACTTCATTGAGGAAGCCGCTGCTGTTTCTTTCCGTATGAACCAGCCAGTGAAGGTTATCTGGTCGCGGGAAGAAGACACCAGACACGATTTGTATCGCCCTGCGATGCTGCACCGGATGACGGCCTCGATGGAGGGCGGCCAGTTGACAGGCTGGCATCATCAGATCGTCGGCCCACAGATTCTCACGTGGTATGTGCGCAACGCCGCGCCCGCCCAGTATCCCTGGGCTCCAAAGTTCCTTTACGACACCCTGGGTAAAGTGGGCCTGATGGCGGAGGGCATTGCGACGCCAAAAGATATGTCCGCGATCGAGGGTGCCATCGAATATCCCTATGGTGTAGAAAATGTGGATATCCGCCACACTCATACTGATCCCGGAGTCCCGATCACCTGGTGGCGTTCCGTCGGCTATTCCCATAACGGATTTGCCGTAGAGACGTTCATGGACGAGCTGGCTTACGAGGCGGGCGATGACCCTTACCGGTTCCGCCGTAAACTGCTTGCAGACGAACCAAGGCATCTTGCGGTTCTTGATCGTGCGGCCCGGCTGGCGGACTGGGAAGAACCTGTGCCGAAAGGCCGCGCCCGCGGTATTGCCCTATTCAGGAGTTTCGGTACCTATGTGGCTCAGGTGGTCGAGGCTGGTATCGAGAATGGCGCGATTCGCGTGTTTCGGGTTTCTTCCGCCGTAGACTGCGGCGAGGTGGTGAACCCGCGTGTTGTTGAGGACCAGATTGAAGGCGGCATTCTTTTTGGTCTGACAGCGGCCCTTTACGGCGAAATTCACTTTGATAATGGGGAAGTCCGGGAAAGCAACTTCCATGATTACCAGTTGATGCGCCAATATGAGCGCCCGGAAGTGACTGTTGACATCGTGGATAGCCGGGAACTTCCAACGGGTGTGGGCGAACCTGGTGTGCCGCCGGTTATCCCCGCGCTGGGTAATGCGCTGTTTGCCTTGACTGGTAAACGGCAACGAAGTCTGCCACTGAGAGCCGATGCCTGAGGTGCCTGTCTGATCGCCGCAAGGCAGCATTTGCGGGTCGCTTCACCATCCCTATAATGTTGGCAGATGAGCGCTTTGAAGGCGTGTAAAACCCTGGGGGAACCTGTGCTTGATGTAACCCGATATGCCGTCGCGGCAGATGCCATCGTCGAAGCCGGCCGTTTCCTTTACGAGCGCGGTTGGTCGCCGGCAACAAGCAGCAACTATTCTGCCCGAATCGATGACCAGAACATTGCCATCACCGTGTCCGGCCGCCATAAGGGGGAGCTGGGTGCGGGCGACGTTATGGTTGTGGGGCTGAACGGCCAGTCGGTTCAGAGCAGCTGCCGGTCTTCCGCAGAAACGCGGTTGCATACAGTACTGTACGAGCTATTTCCCGAAGTAGGTGCGGTGCTGCATACCCACTCCGTCAAGGCCACGGTGCTGAGTCGGCTGGTACCGGAAGGTCAGCCGCTGACCCTCGAAGGATACGAGCTTCAGAAAGCCTTTAGTGGCGTGCAGACCCACGATTCTGTGCTTTCCGTTCCGGTGTTTGAAAACACCCAGGACATCGACGCCCTGGCCCGGGAAACCAAAGCCTGGTTTGAAGGTCACCGGGATCAGCCGGGGTACCTGATTCGCGGCCACGGACTGTATACCTGGGGAGAAACCATGGCGGATTGCTTGCGCCATGTGGAGGCCTTTGAATTTTTGTTTGAATGTGAGCTTGAAACCATGAGGGTCCGCCCATGACTACATTGAGTATCTTTGATCAGAACCAGCCGGAGACGGCCCGCACCGTGACGGAAAATCCTTCTGAAATTCAGGAGCTTCTGGAAAAACACGGAGTCCGGTTTGAGCAGTGGCCGACCCGGGAGTTGCCTGCAGGCGCTTCCCACGAGGATATTCTGGCGGCTTACCGGGATGAAGTTGCAGAGCTGAAAGCTGAGTGCGGTTTTCAGACCGCCGATGTGGTGAGTCTTAATCCGGACAACCCCCAGAAAGAGGCGTTTCGCCAGAAATTCCTGGATGAGCACATTCATCGTGAAGATGAAGTCCGGTTCTTCGTTCGTGGGCAAGGGCTGTTTTACCTGCACTTCGGCGACCAGGTGTTTGCCATTTTGTGCCAGAAAAACGACCTGATCAGTGTTCCAGACGGAACCCGCCACTGGTTCGATATGGGGCCGGAGCCGGAGTTTACCTGTATTCGTTTGTTTTCCAATCCTGACGGCTGGGTCGCTGACTTTACCGGTGAGGATATCGCCGGGCGCTTGCCTCGCTATGAGGCCCTGGCGGGAGCCGCGGAATGATCCGGGTTATCCTGACAGATATCGAAGGCACTACCAGCTCGATCTCGTTCGTCCACGATGTCCTGTTTCCCTATGCCAGAAAACACCTTCCCGGCTTCGTGCGAGCTCACTACCAGGACGATCCGGCGGTGCGCGAGCAGCTTGATATGGTGGCGGCCAATGCCGGCTTGGAGCGTCACGACATTGAAGGGCTGATTGAGACCCTGCAGGAGTGGATCCGCGACGACCGTAAGGAAACGCCCCTCAAAGCGCTCCAGGGTATGGTCTGGGAGCAGGGCTACCAGCAGGGCGAACTGAAGGGCCATATCTATCCCGATGCGGCTGATTGCTTGCAACGCTGGCATGATCGAGGCTTGCGTCTGTTCGTATATTCTTCAGGGTCCGTCAAGGCGCAAAAACTTATTTTCGGTTTTACCACGGCCGGTGACTTTACCCCCTGTTTTTCGGGTTATTTTGATACCCGCATCGGCGGTAAGAAGGAAGTGGAGTCTTATCGCAATATTCTGAATGAACTGGGTGTGGAGGCGTCAACGGTTTTGTTTCTCTCTGATGTGGAGGCAGAGCTGGACGCCGCGGAAGCCGCCGGAATGAAATCGGCATGGCTGGTTCGGGAGGGCGAACTGCCCGAGACCAGCCGTTTTGTGGCTCGTGACTTCGAGGAGGTGGATACACTGCTACGGAAGCGGTAATACCTCTGCCATACAATCATCAGGTCAGGAGCTATCCGTGCCGGAAATCAAATGGATGAGGATGCTTGCCCCGGGACTGGCAATGATGATTCTGACCGGTTGTAACCCTTTCTCCGAAGCGCGACCCATGATGGACGAATATGTGGAGCGAGTCGCCCGGGTGCTTGAAATCGAGCCCAGATTTTCTGATCCGGCGCCCGTTTCCCGGATTCCCCGACGACGTGAGCGGGTGCTGCCCATACCTGAGCTGGAGATGGGGATGCTGGACTTCCTGTCTCTCTATGGCTGCGAATTGCAGCGTGTGGTCGGAGAGAAAAATTCCGTAATGGGCAAGTTCATGCAACCTCTGAATCGCCTGCGTTACGAAGTGGATTTTATCAATGCAGCGCGAGAGTGTCTTCCGGAAGTGGAGGATGAGGAGCTGACTGAAGCGCTTGAGTCCGCTATTAAAAGCAAGCGGGAATCACTGCCAATCGCCATCTGGAACGCGACCTGGGGGGTTGAGGAGGTTGAGAGCCTGTTTACACTTGCCAAAGGTGCATACCCTGTAGCACCGGAGGGTAACCCGGTTTCGGATCTGGTTATTGAGTTGAGGCAGTTAAACAATGCCGTAGCAACCTTGCTTGGCGGGAATCTCGATACTTCTCTGACATTTGCCGGAAATGTTCACCAGCGTTGGCAGGCGGAGCACCGCGCCGGGCAGCTGCTCAACAGCGCCAGCCTGCTCACTGCTCGCCTGAATGATGCGACGGCCCTGATTCGCCAGAGGGTTGAGGGCAGGCCCCTGTGTCTCAATGAAAAGCCCAACAGCCAGTCGGATATTGTTCAGAGCATGTTTTTCAGTATCTACATTGAAAAAATCCAGCCTTACATGAGCGAGGTCCAGCAGGCGAGGGCGGCTCTGATCGAGCCATTAGCCACGCTTGCTGAAATCCAGGAACAGACCATGCCGGCCGTTTTCGAGCCCTGGTTCGGGCGTCATCTTTCCCGGACCGCCAGGGGAAGCCTCTGGCGGGAGCTGGATGAGGCCATGATGCGCCACACCAGAAACTGGCAAAAATTATTGGAGCATTGCGGGTTGCGGCCTGGCGCCTGAGATTTGCTCTCTCTTCAGCGCTGGCTTTCCGGCGTTACTCTCAGGATCTCCTCCACGGTGGTCTGCCCCGAGGCCACTTTCTGGGCGCCGCTCAGTCGCAGTGATTTCATGCCTTCCTTATAGGCATCCAGCCGAAGTTGCTCCAGCTCACACTGCTCTGTGATCTGTTGGACCAAGCCTCCTGAGAGGCTCATGATCTCATAGACGCCGGCCCGGCCCAGATAGCCGGTGTTGCGGCACTCCAAACAGCCAACAGGCTGATAAAACTGCTTGGGACATGTGGCCTTCCACGGGCGGGTGAGCGTTTGCCAGGCTTGTTCATCTGCGGGGGCCGGTGCTTTGCAGTGAGGGCAGAGCGTTCTGGTCAATCGCTGGGCCATAACCCCCAGGACAGTTGCACGGATCAGGTAAGGCGGAATACCGAGCTCCATCAGCCGGGTAATGGCACTCGGAGCATCGTTCGTATGCAGTGTAGAGAGTACCAGGTGTCCCGTAAGAGCGGCCTGTACCGCCATTTCTGCGGTTTCGAGATCCCGGATCTCGCCGATCATGATGATATCCGGGTCCTGCCGCAGCAATGCCCGCACGCCAGCCGCGAAGGTCAGATCTATGTTGGTCTGGACCTGCATCTGGTTGAAAGCCGGCTCTACCATTTCTATTGGGTCTTCAATCGTACAGACATTCAGCTCGGGCGAGGCAATCTGCTTCAGAGTGGAGTAGAGCGTGGTGGTCTTTCCCGAACCGGTGGGGCCGGTAACCAGAACAATGCCATGGGGTCGGGACGTTATCGTATTCCAGCGCTCCCGGTCTTCCTTGCTGAACCCCAACTGTTCATAGGACTTCAGTAGTACTTCCGGGTCAAAGATCCGCATGACCATCTTCTCGCCAAAGGCCGTGGGCATGGTCGCGAGGCGCAGTTCCACTTCGCTGTTATCCGGTTTCCGGGTCTTGATGCGACCATCCTGAGGGCGGCGCTTTTCCGCAACGTTCAGTCGCCCGAGAATCTTGAGCCGGCTGGTGACGGCGACGCCGACATGCTCAGGAAATTCGTAAACATTGTGCAAGACACCATCAATCCGGAAACGGACCTGGGTTACGGCCCTGCGCGGCTCAATGTGGATGTCCGAGGCGCGTTGATCGAAAGCGTATTGCAGCAGCCAGTCGACAATTTTGACCACATGCTGGTCGTTGGCGTCCGGGTTTTCGCTGCTGGTACCAAGATCCAGTAGTTGTTCGAAGTTCTGGTTGCCGGCACCACTGGACGACTGGCCGCCACCGGCCTTGCTCACGGAGCTGGCCAGCTGGTAGAACTCGACAGTATAACGACGGATATCTTCCGGGTTGGCAACGACTCGTCGAATGTCCTTGCCAACAGCCTGGCGTAGGTTGCTTTCCCACTCATTCTTGAATGGTTCGGTACTGGCAACGAGTATTTCATCCCGCCCGATCTCAACCGCTAATATTCCATGGCGCTGGGCAAATGCGTAGGACATCACCCGGGCGATGGCGGGTGTGTCAATTTTAAGAGGATCAATGTGGTAGTAAGGCTGCCCGGCCCATTCAGCCAGCCACTGGCTTAATCGGTCAAGATCAAGCGTCCGGCCCGTTTTTTGGCTGGTCAGGGCGGCCATCGCTACCAGATCGAGAGGGTGGCGCCTGGTTGCCTGCCCGGCCCCTGAGGAGGTGCCAATATTGGTCGTCAGAACCCGTTCCGCGTCTTCCTGGCTGATCTCACCGCTGGTCACCAGCGCTGTGCACACATCCCTTAGCGTTAGCGTGGAACGGGTAGGAGCCAGAGGGCGGGCCTGTTCAGGAGTCTTGGTGTCAGACATGGGGTCTCGCTTATTCCGGTATCGGCCGGTTCACTTTCAGATGAACCATGGCCATTATGAACAGCAGCAAGGTTAGCACGGTCAGAGTCACCGGCCCGGCGGCCCCCTCGCTCAGCCAGGCGGAAACAACAGCTTGGGTAAAATAGAAGATGACTACAAAGGCCAGCCAGATGTAGCCACGGTTGTTGCCCAGGAATACGGGGACCGCGAAAGCCAGCAGCGGTAACAGCTTGACGGTGAGTATCAGCGCAATGGAGACCCCCTCAACGGGTGCCGGGTAGAAAGTTGTGACAACCAGCGTCACAAGCACCGCTACGTATAGGAAAAGGGTCAGCCGGGCAGTGTTCCTGGCTTTCGGGTTTTTGAGCATAATCTGTTTCCGGAAAAGGGTGAGTGGTCTTGCTATGAGGCAAAGGCTGTATAGGTGTCACGCCGACAATTTGAGAGCGATCCTGGCCAGGCGTTCACCGAGGGCCTGGCAAAGCGATTTCTCATGATTACTCAAAGGGAGCTGCTCTCCGGTGCCCGCCCAGTGAGTAGGACCATACGGCGTACCGCCGGTTTCGGTTTCCCCGAGAGCTTTCTCGGTATAGGGCAGGCCGCACAGTAGCATGCCGTGGTGCAGCAGCGGCACCATCATGGTCAGCAGCGTGGTTTCCTGGCCACCGTGAAGGCTGCCGGTCGACGTGAAGGCGCCTGCGGGTTTCCCGGCAAGTGCGCCACTGAGCCAGAGGTCGCCGGTTGTGTCGAGGAAGTGTTTCAGCGGCGCGGCCATGTTACCGAAGCGGGTTGGGCTGCCGAGTGCCAGCCCGGCACAATTCGCCAGATCTGACTTGGTCGCGTAAGGCGCGCCAGCATCAGGCACCGGGGGCAATGAGGCATGGGTATCTGGCGAAACCGTTGGTACAGTTCGCAGTCGTGCCTCGATGCCGCTCACTCTGGATACACCCCTCGCAATTTGCGTGGCGAGCTCGGCTGTTTGTCCATTGCGGCTGTAATACAGTATCAGAATATACGGTGAAGGATCTGACATTCGCGAGCTTCCTTGTTGCCGGGGGCGCTGACGGTCGGAATCACAGGATAGACAACACGTTTTCAGGCGGTCGGCCTACCGCAGCTTTGCCATTCGCGAGTACAATAGGCCGCTCAATCAGTTTCGGGTTAGCGGCCATGGCCGCAATCAGCTGATTGCGGCTCAGGTCAGGGCTGTCCAGCCCGAGCTCCTTGTATTCCTTTTCTTTGGTGCGCATCAGATCTCTTGGCTCGAGTCCAAGCGCACTGACGATGTCGGTCAGCTCCTGCTCTGTTGGTGGTGTTTCCAGGTAGCGTATAATTTCCGGTTCAATGCCCCGATCCATAAGCAGTTCAAGGGTTTGACGTGATTTTGAACAGCGCGGGTTGTGGAAAATCCGGGTCGGTTCTGTCATCTTCTGGCCTGATTGTCTGAATGGAAACAGCGGTTTTACGTGGGCCGTAGTCTAACAGGAGGTTTTCTTGTGCAGTACCCTGCAACCGGATGGTTTCGCAATTGGAGTTTTCGTTTTGGAATCTTGTTACTGATTTTGCTCACCGCCGGCTGTGAGAAAATGGAGTTTGAGCGCGCTGATGGGCTAAAGATGGGGTGGGACCGACTCAGGGGCCAGTGGGTTCTGGTTAATTACTGGGCTGAATGGTGCAAACCCTGCCTTGAAGAAATTCCGGAACTGAATGAGCTTGATAAGGCGCCGGACATTGCCGTTCTAGGTGTCAACTTCGACGGTGTCCGGGGCGAAGAACTGGAAAAGCTGGGGGAGCGCATGGGTATTGAGTTCACCCTTCTGGCGGATGATCCTGGCCAGATGCTGGGCTGGAAAACGCCGGTTGCATTACCCGCCACTTTTATTGTGAATCCAGACGGAGATTTGCTGGAGGCCCGGTTTGGTCCCCAGACAGAAGACGACATCCGGGCCCTGATCGGCGGCTGAGTGCCGAGGCCCCAACAGAATTTACTAGCAGGAAGTGCCTGACGTTATGCCGCAGACTTTTATTCACCTCCGCGTGCACTCTGAATACTCCATGGTCGATGGACTGGTGCGGGTTAAGCCTCTTGTCAGCCGTGTAGCCGAGCTGGGCATGCCAGCGGTGGGTCTTACCGAGCAGTCCAACATGTGCTCGCTGGTTCGTTTCTACAAAGCCGCAACCGGCGCCGGGGTAAAGCCCATCATCGGCGGGGATCTGTGGCTGGAGAACCCGGACGAGCCGGACAATCCGTTCAGGCTGACATTGCTGGCCAGAAATAACGATGGCTACCTGAATCTCACAGAGATCATCTCGCTGGGTTACACGGAAGGGCAGCGGTTTGGAAAGCCGATCATTCAGCGCAAATGGCTCGAAGATCGGCCAGATGGTCTGATCATGCTGTCTGGCGGAAAACTCGGAGATATCGGGAAGGCCCTGCTGGCAGAGAAGCCTGAGCTTGCCCGAGAACGGGCTGCTTACTGGATGAATCTTTATCCGGGTGCCTGTTACCTGGAACTGCAGAGGACAGGTCGTGCAGGTGACGAAGACTGCCTGCACCTGAGCGTGCAGCTGGCCCAGGATCTGGGGCTTCCGGTTGTCGCCACCAATGATGTGCACTTCCTGGATGCAGAGGACTTTGAGGCCCATGAGGCCCGGGTCTGCATTGGCGAGAGCCGGACCCTGGATGATCCGCGCCGGGACCGGCGGTTCAGTGACCAGCAATACCTGCGCAGTGCCGAGGAAATGATCGAGCTGTTTGCCGACATTCCGGAGGCCATTGAAAATACTGTGGAAATTGCCCGCCGCTGTTCCGTAAAGGTGCGAATGGGCGAATACTTTTTGCCGAACTATCCCATCCCGGAAGGGATGACAATGGACGAGTATTTTCGCAAGGTGTCCGAGGACGGGCTGGAAGAACGGCTCGCCAAGACTCTGAGCAGGGATGATCCGGATTACGAGGAAAAACGGGCGGCCTATTACAAGCGTCTGAACTTTGAGCTGGATATTATTATCCAGATGGGGTTTCCGGGTTACTTCCTCATCGTTATGGATTTCATCAAATGGGCCAAGAACAACGGCGTGCCGGTAGGGCCCGGCCGGGGTTCCGGTGCCGGTTCGCTGGTGGCCTACGCCCAGTTGATCACCGATCTGGACCCGCTTGAGTATGACCTGCTGTTTGAGCGCTTTCTGAACCCCGAGCGGGTATCCATGCCCGACTTTGACGTTGATTTCTGCATGGAAGGCCGGGACCGGGTTATCGCCTATGTGGCTGAGAAATATGGTCGTGAAGCGGTTTCCCAGATTATTACTTTCGGAACCATGGCTGCCAAGGCCGTGGTCCGGGATGTGGCGCGGGTACAGGGTAAGTCTTACGGCCTGGCCGACAAGCTGTCCAAAATGATCCCGTTCGAGCCGGGCATGACGCTCGATAAGGCCATTGAGCAGGAACCGCAGCTCAAGGATTTTCTGGAACAGGACGAAGAAGCCCAGGAAATCTGGGAAATGGCGCTGAAGCTGGAAGGTGTTTGCCGTAATGCCGGTAAACACGCCGGTGGCGTTGTGATCGCGCCCACCAAGATTACCGATTTCTCACCCCTGTATTGCGATGATGAGGGTGGCAGCCTCGTGACCCAGTTTGACAAGGGTGACGTGGAAGATGCCGGCCTGGTGAAGTTCGACTTTCTGGGTCTGAGGACCCTGACGATCATCGACTGGGCACTGAAGATGATCAATCCGAGACGGGAAAGCCGGGATCTGCCTCCTCTCGATATCAACGAGATTCCGCTGGAAGATGTTCCGTCTTTCGACATGCTGAAGAAAGCGGAAACCACTGCCGTATTCCAGCTGGAATCCCGAGGCATGAAAGACCTGATTCGTCGCCTGCAGCCGGACTCCCTGGAAGATATGATTGCACTGGTTGCCCTGTTCCGGCCAGGCCCGCTGCAATCCGGCATGGTTGACGACTTCATCGATCGGAAGCACGGTCGTCAGCCCATGTCTTTCCCGCATCCTGACTATCAATATGAGGGCCTGAAGCCCGTATTGGAGCCTACGTACGGGGTTATCCTTTACCAGGAGCAGGTCATGCAGATCGCCCAGGTGATGGCCGGCTACAGTCTCGGCAACGCCGACATGCTGCGCCGCGCGATGGGCAAGAAGAAGCCTGAGGAAATGGCCAAGCAGAAACAGTTTTTTCTGGATGGCTGTGAGCAGAATGGCATCGACAAGACCCTGGCGGAAAACATCTTCGACCTGGTAGAGAAGTTTGCCGGTTACGGCTTCAACAAATCGCATTCGGCCGCATACGCACTGGTTTCCTACCAGACCCTGTGGCTGAAGGCGCATTACCCGGCCGAGTTTATGGCTGCGGTGCTCACCGCCGACATGCAGAACACCGACAAGGTGGTCACGCTGGTGGAAGAGTGCAGGAACATGAAGCTTGATCTTCTGGTTCCGGATGTTAGCCGCTCTGATTTCACCTTCACCGTAAATGACGAAGGACAGATTGTTTACGGACTCGGTGCAATCAAGGGGCTGGGCGAAGGTCCGATCCAGAGCATTGTGGAGGGAAGGGGCGACGGAGAGCCCTATCAGGATATCTTCGATTTCTGCCGCAGGGTGGACCTGAAGAAAGTGAACAAACGGGCTATGGAAGCCCTGATTCGTTCCGGCGCGATGGATAAGCTTGGAGCAGGCCGGGCGCAGCTCATGGCCAGCATCGACAAGGCCGTGCAGCAGGCAGATCAGCAGTCTCGGAACGAATCCGTGGGCATGATGGATATGTTCGGGGAAATGCTTGAAAACGGTGAAGGCGGCGATCCTTATGCCGATGTGGCGGGAGTTCGGGAGTGGCCCGAAAAGCAGCGGCTCAAAGGTGAAAAGGATACCCTGGGGCTGTACTTGACCGGTCACCCGTTCGATGAGTATGAAAAAGAAGTTCGGCGCTTCGTTCGCTCCTCCATTGCCGACCTGAAACCCAACAAGTCGCCGCAACGAGTGGCGGGCCTGGTGGTGGCTCAGCGCACCATGAAGACCCGAACCGGTTCCACCATGTGTTTTATCACCCTTGATGACCGCAGTGCCCGGATTGAAGCAACACTGTTTTCGGAAGCCTTTTTTGAAAACCGGGAACTGCTGCAGTCCGATCAGGTGATTGTCGTGGAAGGCCAGGTCAGTCATGACGATTATTCCGGCCAGATGAAGATGCGGGTAAGTTCGGTGATGGACGTTGGCACCGCGCGCCAGCAGTTCAGTCGTGGACTGAAGCTGGCACTGAGCGCAGACCAGCTTCAAAACGGACTTCTGGAGAAGCTGGACACCACGCTTCGGCCATTTCGTTGTGAGGGTAGTCCGGTCTGGATAGAGTACAGCAGTCCGGAGGCCCGGACCCGAATAGAGCTTGGGGATTCCTGGCGCGTGCAGCCTGACGATAATCTTCTGTTGGAACTCAGGTATCTCGTGGGCGACCAGTCCGTAGAACTGGTCTATGATTGACTAAGTCCGGCAAGGTTCTGGGCGCAGGTATGGCTGACACCTTGAAAAATTACGGTTTTGTCAGAAAGCGGACTCATACCAATGTCCGCTTTAGCCACGTTGCCGGCGCTGATATCTTTGTCCCAAATTCTGGTTTGGCGGAGTGTTTCCCGCCTGGCAATCAAATGATGGAACATCATGAACCCTAACTATCTGGATTTTGAACAGCCCATTGCCGACCTCGAAGCTAAAATCGAAGAGCTTCGCATGGTGGGCAACGATACCGATATCAACATCACCGATGAAATCAGCCGTCTCAAGAAAAAGAGCGTCAGCCTGACCGAGAGTATCTTCTCGGACCTGAAGCCCTGGGATGTCGCTCGTTTGGCAAGGCACCCGCGCAGGCCCTATACCCTCGATTACATTGAATCGATTTTCGAGGACTTTGACGAGTTGCATGGTGACCGTCGTTACGCCGACGATCAGGCCATTGTTGGTGGTACCGCGCGCCTGGACGACAAGCCGGTGATGGTGATTGGTCATCAAAAGGGCCGGGAAGTGCGGGAGAAGGTCAAACGCAATTTCGGCATGCCCCGTCCTGAGGGTTATCGCAAAGCGCTGCGTCTTATGGAAATGGCGGAACGTTTCCGGATGCCGATTCTGACTTTTATCGATACGCCGGGTGCCTATCCTGGCATCGGAGCGGAAGAGCGCGGCCAGAGTGAAGCTATTGCATTCAACCTCGCGGTGATGTCCCGGCTGAAAACTCCGATCATCTCCACGGTTATCGGTGAGGGCGGATCTGGCGGCGCGCTGGCGATTGGTGTCTGCGATCAGTTGAACATGCTCCAGTACTCCACCTATGCAGTCATTTCGCCCGAAGGCTGTGCATCCATCCTATGGAAAAGTGCGGAATACGCTGCCCAGGCGGCGGAAGCGATGGGCGTCACCGCAGACAGGCTGAAAGACCTCGGGCTTGCGGACAACGTGATCAAGGAGCCCTTGGGCGGAGCCCATCGAAACCCGGAGGAAATGTCCGTTTCCCTGAAAGAGGTTTTGGCCAAGGGTGTGGCGGAATTGAGCCGTCTTCCGGAAGATGAGCTGGTATCCCGCCGTTACGAGCGGCTCACCCGCTATGACACCGGGCGCTAAGCCCGGCTCCGGATTTGCCTGGCCGGATACGCTATGTGAGCCGGTCAGGTCGCTTCCCTCGCATTCCCGCCTGTGGGTTGCCCTCAGCGGTGGACTCGATTCTGTATTGCTCCTGCATCTGGCGGCCTTCTGCCACCGCTCCCGGGTCCCACTGGGGGCTATCCATGTGAATCACCAGCTCCAGCCCAATGCTGGTGAGGCCGAGGCCTTTTGCCGGGAGCAATGCGGCGTGCTGGGCATTCCCTTTGTTGCCCGCAGGGTGATCGTCAATACCGGAGGGAATGATTCGGGGGCTGGCGGCGTGGAGGAGGCTGCCCGCAAAGCCCGTTACGCAGTCTTCGAACAGATTCTGGAGCCGGGCGACTTGCTGCTCATGGCCCACCATGGTGATGATCAGGCCGAGACTGTTCTGTTCCGTTTGCTCCGGGGTAGCGGCGTGGCCGGTCTGGCTGGCATGCCCCGTTCCCGCAAGCTGGGAGCTGGTCATCTCGCGCGCCCGTTGCTGGATCTGGCGCGCGATGACATTGTTCGGTGGGCGAGAGAAGCTGGGCTGTCGTGGGTCGAAGACCCCAGCAATGTTGATCAGGTTTATGATCGCAATTATCTGCGCCACGCTATTCTGCCGCGGCTAAAGGCCCGATGGCCAGGACTTGCCCGAAGGGTTCGCCACAGCGCCAGCGCTTGTGCTGACAGTGAGTTTCTGAACGGCCGCCTTGCTGAAATCCAGTGGGCAGGGTGTTCTGACGGCGAGGGCCGCGTTTTGGTTGCGGGTGTGAAAGCACTGACGTTGTCGGAGCAGAGGAACATGTTGCGCTGGTGGATCCGGAAACGTGGCTTTCACCCCCCGCAGCTCTCTGACTGGCGTCAGGTGATGCATGACCTGCTCGAGGCCGGAGAGGACCGGGAACCGGAGCTGCTGGGTGAGGGCTTCAGTCTGCGCCGGTTTCAGGGGCGGCTGTATCTGGTTCCGGATCCGGTTGATGTGGCCAGGAGGGTGGCAACCATCGCGCCAGGCGAAAAACTGAAATGGGGGGAGTGGACGCTTGGTCTGGAGCCGGGTACTAACCCGGAACAGACGATCCCGCCAATAAGGGTATCTACGAGGCAAGGTGGGGAGCGCCTTCGGTTTTCCCCTCGGGAATCCTCGAAATCCCTGAAAAATTGGCTTCAGGAAAAGGCGGTTCCACCTTGGGAGAGGGCCCGTCTGCCTTTGGTTTTTGCGGGTTCCGAGGGTGTCGGAGAACTGATTGCAGTTGGCGATTTGTGGTGTTCTGAACAATACTCGGGAAGCGCCCCCGCCGCCGGCTGGCGGCTGATTGTGGAGAGGGATTGTGATTGAGTAGGGAGGGGCTTTCTGGTAGTCTGGCGTCCCATCTTGAGATGACAATCTCCCTCCTTCACCGAACCAGACAATCATGGAATCTGCATGACGCGTTATATTTTCGTCACCGGCGGTGTCGTGTCCTCCTTGGGGAAAGGTATCGCTTCAGCCTCCCTGGCTGCGATCCTCGAGGCACGCGGCCTGAAGGTCACTATTCTCAAGCTGGACCCGTACATCAACGTGGACCCCGGCACCATGAGCCCGTTCCAGCACGGTGAGGTTTTTGTCACCGAAGACGGCGCGGAAACCGATCTCGACCTGGGCCACTACGAGCGGTTCATCCGCACGCCGATGAGCCGTCGGAACAACTTCACCACCGGTCGCGTTTACGAAGAAGTGATTCGAAAGGAGCGCCGAGGTGATTATCTGGGCGGCACCGTCCAGGTTATTCCCCACATTACTGATGAGATCAAGCGCCGAGTAGTGGAAGGCGCGGCGGGCGCAGATGTTGCCATGATAGAAATTGGCGGCACGGTAGGGGATATCGAATCCCTGCCATTCCTTGAGGCCTGCCGACAACTGAAGGTCGAAGTCGGTCCTCAGCGTGCCCTGTTCATGCACCTGACTCTGGTCCCTTACATCGCCACCGCAGGCGAGATCAAGACCAAACCTACCCAGCACTCCGTCAAGGAAATGCGTTCTATTGGCCTGCAGCCAGACATTCTCCTGTGTCGATCCGAACACGAAGTGGATGTCAGCTCTCGTCGTAAAATTGCGCTGTTTACCAACGTTGAAGAGCGGGCGGTCATTCCCTTGCAGGATGCCAAGTCCATTTATGCCATCCCCCGTATGCTCTATGAGCACGGTCTGGATCAGCTGGTGATTGAGCGTTTCGGCCTGGATGCGCGACCGGCGGATCTGAGCGAGTGGGATGATGTGGTGGAGTCCCTGATGAATCCCCAGGGTGAAATCACCATTGCTATGGTCGGCAAATACATGGAGCTGCTCGACGCCTACAAGTCGCTGATCGAGTCTCTGCTCCATGCTGGCATCAAGACTCGAACCAAGGTCAATATCAATTACATTGATTCCGAAGACATTGAGCGTGACGGCACCGTCGCTCTGGAGAGCGCGGACGCCATTCTGGTTCCCGGCGGTTTTGGTGAGCGTGGCGTTGAAGGAAAGATTCGCACAGTTCAGTATGCCCGCGAGAACAAGGTTCCCTATCTGGGGATCTGTCTGGGCATGCAGGTGGCTGTCATCGAATATGCCCGCAACGTAGCAGGCCTGAAAGACGCCCATAGCACCGAATTCCGCGAGCACACGCCAGAGCCGGTCGTCGGTCTGATAACTGAGTGGCTGGATTCCACCGGTGAGCGCGAAGAGCGGACCGAAGAATCCGATCTGGGCGGGACCATGCGCCTGGGTGCTCAGGATTGCGTGCTGACGGAAGGTTCAACCATCGCCAACTGCTATGGCAGGAAGACCATTCGCGAGCGTCACCGTCACCGCTATGAAGTGAACAACCATTTCCTGCCGAGGTTGGAAGAAGCTGGTCTCCAGATCTCTGGCCGTTCGACCGATGGCCGCCTGGTAGAAGTTGTTGAGGCGCCGGATCACCCTTGGTTTGTCGCCTGTCAGTTCCACCCGGAGTTTACCTCCACACCCCGTGACGGCCACCCGCTGTTCAGGGGCTTCGTTGAGGCAGCACTGGCCTGCAAGAAAGGATCCTGAGCATGGCGCAGAGCACTGTAAACGTTTCGGGAATAGACGTCGCCAACCACAAGCCGTTTGTGCTCTTTGGCGGCATGAACGTCCTCGAGTCGCCGGAACTGGCCATGGAAGTGGCTCAGGCCTATGTTGAGGCCACCGGCAAGCTCGGTATTCCCTACGTTTTCAAGGCGTCTTTTGATAAAGCCAACCGGTCGTCTGTGAATTCCTTCCGTGGCCCCGGCCTGGAGAAAGGTCTTCAGATACTGGCGGACATCAAGAGCAAGTTTGGTATTCCCATTATCTCGGACGTCCACGAACCAGTCCAGGCCGCTCCGGCAGCCGAAGTGTGCGACATCATCCAGCTGCCGGCTTTCCTGAGCCGCCAGACGGACCTGGTGGTCGCCATGGCGAAAACCGGTGCGGTGATCAACATCAAGAAGGCCCAGTTTCTGGCTCCTCAGGAAATGAAGCACATCATCACCAAGTGCGAGGAAGCCGGCAACGATAGGGTGATTCTGTGCGAGCGGGGTAGCAGCTTCGGTTACAACAACCTGGTCGTCGACATGCTGGGCTTTGGCATTATGAAAGCCATGAACGTACCGGTGATGTTCGACGTTACTCACTCCCTGCAGATGCCGGGCGGACGAGCCGATTCTGCCGGTGGCCGCAGAGCCCAGGTTACGGATCTGGCTTTGGCGGGCATGTCCCAGGGCTTGGCCGGCCTGTTCCTGGAAGCCCATCCGGACCCGGACAAGGCCAAGTGCGATGGTCCCTGCGCTTTGCGGCTCAGCCAGTTGGAGCCTTTCCTGCAGCGAGTGAAAGCTGTGGATGATCTGGTAAAAAGCTTTAAACCTATCGACACCGCCTGATTGGCGGTGTTTGTTTTGTTTAGGAGTACGAGCAGGTGGGGGATGACTTTCCGAAACACGCTCCTTGCGGCACATCCATGTGACGCTTGGGCTCCGCCATCCCTGGCTCCGCACAGTTTCGGAAAGTCATCCCGCACCTGCTCTATGCCGAACTTCGAGTTTGAACCGTTTAGATATTGAAAAATTGGAGAATCATTCGAATGACCAAGATTGCCAACATCAAAGGCCGTGAGGTTCTGGATTCCCGCGGTAACCCTACTGTCGAAGCAGACGTTATTCTCGAAGACGGAACGGTGGGCAGTGCTTGTGCGCCGTCTGGTGCGTCTACCGGTTCCCGGGAAGCCCTGGAACTGCGTGACGGTGACGCTTCCCGTTATCTGGGCAAGGGCGTTCTGAAGGCCGTAGAAGCGGTGAACGGCAAGATCCGCGAGGCGCTGGTAGGAAAAGATGCCGCTGATCAGCGTGCTCTGGATCAGATCATGCTGGATCTCGACGGTACCGAGAACAAGGCCAATCTGGGCGCCAATGCAATCCTGGCAGTTTCCCTCGCTGCGGCCAAGGCGGCGGCTATCTCCCTGGGCAAGCCGTTGTATGCGCACATTGCCGACATCAACGGCACCTCTGGCAAGTTCTCCATGCCGGTGCCGATGATGAACATCCTGAACGGTGGTGAGCACGCGGATAACAACGTTGATATCCAGGAATTCATGGTTCAGCCGGTTTCCGCCAAGAGCTTCTCCGAGGCCCTGCGAGTTGGTGCGGAGATTTTCCATAGCCTGAAAAAAGTGCTGAAGGCCCAGGGTTTGAACACTGCGGTAGGGGATGAAGGTGGCTTTGCTCCAAACCTGCCGTCCAACGAAGCGGCACTGGCGGTGATTCAGGAAGCGGTGGAGAAGGCGGGTTACAAGCTGGGTGCCGACGTGACCTTGGCTCTGGACTGCGCCTCGTCCGAGTTCTATAAGGATGGCCAGTACCAGCTCTCCGGAGAAGGCAAGAGCTTCGACTCTGAAGGTTTTTCCGACTATCTGGCAGGGTTGTCCGAGCGTTATCCGATTGTATCTATCGAAGACGGTATGGATGAAAGCGACTGGGATGGCTGGAAAGTCCTGACCGATAAGCTCGGAAGCAAGATTCAGCTGGTCGGTGATGACCTGTTTGTTACCAACACCAAAATCCTGAAACAGGGTATCGAAAAAGGCGTGGGCAACTCGATTCTTATCAAGTTCAACCAGATTGGTAGCCTGAGCGAAACTCTGGACGCCATCAAGATGGCGCAGGACGCCGGTTACACGGCGGTTATTTCACACCGCTCTGGTGAAACTGAAGATACCACTATTGCGGATCTTGCGGTCGCCACTTGCGCGGGCCAGATCAAGACCGGTTCCCTGTGCCGTTCTGACCGTGTCGCCAAATACAATCAGCTGCTTCGTATTGAAGAAGCTCTGGATGGCAAGGCACCTTACCGCGGTCTGAGCGAGATCAAGGGGCAGAGCTGAGTCTGGCTCCTTCATTTTGAAATACGGTCATTCGATCGTGGTTGAAAAAATGTTAAGGCCATCGTGTTCTGGATGAAAATTCAGTTACGATGGCCTTTTTACACAACCGGTTAGAAGAATTTGTTGCTAATCTACTCTAAGGTCTATACTCAACGTCCAACGTTGAATTTTTGATCGGTAAACTCTTAACGGAATCGGCAATGAAATTGCTTTGGGCCATCATGGTAGTGCTGATACTCCTGCTTCAGGTTCGCCTGTGGGTCGGGGAGGGCAGCTTTGCGCAAGTATGGGCCCTGGAGAAATCGGTAGCCGAGCAACGGGAAGAGAACGCGGAGCTGTCTACTCGCAACGAACGGCTTTATGCAGAGGTCCGGAACCTGCGAAATGAGCAGGGCGCCGTGGAAGAGCGAGCCAGAATGAACCTGGGGCTGATTCGCGAGAACGAAACCTTCTTTCTGGTTGTAGAGAATTAAAGACGCCCTCCCCATGACTTCTCCCCGATTATGGCTAATAGTCCCTGCGGCCGGCATAGGCAAGCGTATGCAGGCCGAGTGCCCGAAACAATACCTTCGTATCAACAACCGTTATATTCTGGACCTCACACTGTCACGGTTGCTGGACTCTGCCCGCTTCGCCGGTTGCATGGTTGCCCTCAACGCTGCCGATCACTGGTGGCAGGATGCCGATGCCAGCAAGGATAGCCGTGTTCAAACCTGCACCGGTGGCGCCGAGCGCGGCGATTCGGTCCTTTCCGCCCTCCATGCCCTTGCCGAACAGGTAGAGGATAATGACTGGGTATTGGTGCACGATGCGGCACGTCCTTGTGTTCATTCCGACGACTTGACCCGTCTGGTGGACACTGTGCTGGGCCATCCGGTTGGAGGGCTTCTGGCTGCGCCGGTCGCTGACACGATCAAGGTAGCGGATGGAACTCCCCCTGAGGTCGTCAAAACGATGGACAGGCGTCAGCTTTGGCGGGCTTTGACGCCTCAGATGTTCCGTTATTCCATGCTCGTTGATGCACTGGAGCAGGCCCTGGCGAGTGGCCACCCGGTGACCGATGAGTCCTCTGCCATGGAGTTTTCCGGTAACATGCCGGTTCTGGTGGAAGGTCGGTCGGATAATATCAAGATCACCGTCCCGGCTGACCTGGACCTTGCTGGGTTTATTCTCAATCGGTTCTGAATTTTCTGGTTTTCCGGAGTTAGGTTATGCGAATTGGTCAGGGCTTTGATGTCCACGCCTTTTGTGAAGGTGATGCAGTAATCCTTGGTGGTGTTTCAATCCCTCACAGCCAGGGCCTGAAAGCCCATTCCGATGGTGACGTGCTGCTGCACGCTTTGGCGGACGCCCTTCTGGGAGCGTTGGCGCTGGGCGATATCGGGCACTTTTTCCCGGACACCAGCGATGAGTGGGCGGGTGCCGACAGCCGCGACTTGCTGCGGAGGACTGTGGCCAGGGTGCAGGATGAAGGCTATGCAGTGGTCAATATCGATAGCACCATCATTGCTCAGGTACCGAAAATGGCTCCTCATATCGAAGGCATGCGACTGAACATTGCCGAAGATCTCGGAATTCCGCCGAATCGTGTAAGTGTCAAGGCGACGACCACCGAGAGACTTGGTTTTACGGGGCGGGAAGAAGGCATTGCCTGCCAGGCTATTTGTCTCATGGAGCCAGTTGCTTCGTGAGTAGCACGACTTCACCCTCCGACCGTTGGCGACTGGACTGGCCCACCTCAGGAGGTGGCCGGGTTGCCAGCGCAAAGTTGAAGTCAGGCCCGGAAGACTTCCAGGTGGATGAGGACCTTGGTCTGGAAGGATTCTTCGGGAATTCGGATTTAACATCGATTCCCGGTGACGGGGAGCACCTTTGCCTCCGGCTGGAGAAGCGTGGTGATAACACCGAGTATGTTGCCCGAGAGTTGGCGACGCTGTCGGGATGCCGGTCCTTCGACATTGGTTTTTGTGGCCTGAAAGACCGCCACGCCGTGACCCGGCAGTGGTTCAGCCTTTACCGTCCCGGACTGGCGGCAGAGGATGCCGCTTTTATTGATAAAATTTCCGGGCGTTGGCCAGTACTTTCTGCGTGCCGGTACAGTCGCAAACTCCGTCGAGGGGACCATCGTGGAAACCGCTTTATCATTACCCTTCGGGATATTGCCGGTGACAAGGCGAGTGTCGAGGCGGCTCTGGATCACTTGAAAGAACAGGGGGCTCCCAATTATTTCGGTCCGCAGCGATTTGGCATAGCCGGGGCCAACCTTGACCGTGCAGCGGCGATGGGCCCTGACGCCATGGATCAACGGGGACGCTCAGGTGGTCGCGGTCGCAAAGGCAAAAACCGCGCTGGCAGAGAGGGCTCTAAAAACGTATTGTACTTTTCGGCGGCACGTTCCTGGCTATTTAACGAAGTCCTGGCGCTCAGGGTGGAACAGGGTAGCTGGTTGACGCCCATTAACGGCGAGCCCGGGCTTGCTGGTAATGAATTGGAGGTAACCGGCCCGCTCTGGGGTGACGGTGGCACCAGTGCTGGCGGAGTTCAGGCAGAACTGGAGCAGGGCGTTGTCGACCAGGCGCCAGCGCTTGTCCGGCTGTTTTCGACGACCCGCATGAAGCCGGAACGCCGGCCATTGGCGGTGCGGCCGGCGGAGCTGGCCTGGGAATGGCAGGCTGATGGCAACCTGACACTGGCGTTTTTCCTGGCACCTGGCCAGTACGCAACCACCATTCTGGGCGATATTTTTGAGCTTGAGGATATGAGCCTCGGCCAACATAACAATTGACAAGGCTAGCGGAGAACACTGTGCGTATTCTGTTGTCCAATGATGACGGTGTCCATTCGCCG
Organism: Marinobacter salinus; assembly: GCF_001854125.1. Classification (NCBI taxonomy): domain Bacteria; kingdom Pseudomonadati; phylum Pseudomonadota; class Gammaproteobacteria; order Pseudomonadales; family Marinobacteraceae; genus Marinobacter; species Marinobacter salinus. Next base: position 1,754,550 of record NZ_CP017715.1, on the reverse strand, counting down.
GGGTTGATAGCCCTTTACGAAGGACTTGAAGGGCTGGGGGACCTGGAAGTGGTTGCTCCGGATAGGGATCATAGCGGGGCCAGCAATTCCCTGACGTTGAATCGTCCCCTGACGGTAGAGCAGCACCCTAACGGATTCCGCTCCATCGACGGTACCCCAACAGACTGTGTGCATCTTGCTGTTAACGGACTGTTCAGAGAGCCTTTCGACCGGGTGGTTTCCGGGATCAATACGCACGCCAATCTCGGTGACGATATCATTTATTCCGGAACCGTCGCTGCCGCGACCGAGGGTCGCCATCTAGGTCTTCCAGCCATTGCGGTATCCCTGGTCAATGATGGTCATTTCCACTATGAAACCGCAGCCCGCGTTGTTCGCGTGCTCCTGGAGAGCGAACGGCCTCTGGTGCTTGGGCCCCGCTCCATACTCAATGTAAACGTACCGGATGTTCCCTGGGATGAACTGGCAGGCTTCCGTGTCACGCGTCTTGGTCACCGCGAGCGTGCGGAGGGTGCTGTGCCCATGACCTGCCCGAGAGGTAAGGAGCGATACTGGATTGGAGCCGCTGGTGAGGGTGGCGATGCGGGTCCGGGAACCGACTTCCATGCGGTGCGCGAAGGCTACGTATCTATAACGCCTGTCCACATTGACATGACCCGCCACGACGTTCTTTCGTCTCTGCGTGAATGGGTGGGCAGTTTGCCGGATAGCGGGGAGGGAGTTGCATGAGTGCCGAACTTCAGGGCATTGGCATGACTTCCAGACGCACAAGAATGCGCCTTGTTCAGCGTCTTCGGGATGCTGGAATCCAGTCAGACCGGGTGCTGGACATCATCGGAGAGGTGCCCAGGCATATCTTTCTCGACGAGGCCCTTTCCCATAGAGCTTATGAAGAGACATCCCTGCCCATCGGACATGGCCAGACTCTGTCCCAGCCCTATATTGTTGCCCGAATGACCGAACTGATGCTCGCGCACTCGCCCTCCCGTGTACTGGAACTCGGTACCGGGTCCGGTTATCAGACTGCGATTCTGTCGCGCCTGTTTGATGAGATATACAGTGTTGAGCGGATCAAGCCGTTACAGGACCGTGCCAGAGACCGGTTGCGCCAGCTCAAATCCCGAAACGTGCTGCTTAAGCATGCGGATGGCGGTATGGGGTGGCCCGATCGCGGCCCTTTCGACGGAATCATCGTGACGGCAGCACCCATAGAGGTGCCTGCCGAGCTGCTGGCGCAGCTGCGTGATGGTGGCGTTCTGATTGCTCCTGTCGGAGAGGAAAACCAGATCCTCGTGGAAGTCACGAGGAGGGGAGACCGGTTCGATCATAAGGAGCTGGAACCGGTGCGTTTTGTGCCCCTTCTGGGCGGAGTGGTCCGTTGATGACTGATGAGAATCGGGTGCATCAGGGCATAACCTATGCCCGTCCACATCATCCTGCGGCGGTCTTTGTCCGCGGCATGGCGATGGGTGCGGCCGATATTGTTCCGGGCGTATCCGGTGGCACCATAGCCTTTATTACCGGCATCTATTTTCGTTTGCTTGAGGCCATCAATGAGGTTCCAGTCGCCATTTTCCGTGATCTCGCCCGGCGGCGGCTGCGAGCATTCTGGCAAGCAATCGACGGTACCTTCCTGGTATGCCTGCTGGCCGGTATCCTGACCAGTATTGTTACCCTGGCGTCGGCAATCAGTTATGTGCTGGCGGAACATCCTATCCTGATCTGGAGCTTTTTCTTCGGCCTCATCGTGGCGTCTGTCTGGCATGTCGGTCGTCAGGTTAAGCATTACCGTTATTCGCTGGTGGCGCCACTTTTCGCCGGTGCTGTGTTGGCATGGTGGATCACTACGCTGTCTGCCAATGAGTTGGAGCCGGGCAGCGCAGCCTTTTTTGGCGCAGGTGCCCTGGCAATCTGCGCCATGATTCTCCCTGGGATTTCAGGCAGTTTCATCCTCGTAATCATTGGCATGTATGCTCCGGTACTCGCGGCTATCAAGAGCATTGATATCAGCATTTTGCTCCTGTTCATGGCTGGGTGTGTGGTTGGCCTGCTGTCCATCGCTCGCCTGATTACCTGGGCGTTCCATCATTTTCATGATGTCGTGCTGGCGGTTCTTACGGGGTTTATGGTTGGGGCTCTTAACAAGGTCTGGCCCTGGAAAGAGGTTCTGAGCTGGCGAACAAACAGTTCCGGTGAGCAGGTCCCGCTGAATGAAATCAGCGTCACCCCTTTCACGTTTTCGGACCTGACCGGGCAGGACCCCCAGATTCTGACTGCAATTCTGATGGCAGTGTTTGGTTTTTGTGTGGTGTTGTTGGTCGAGTGGATTGGTACTCGTCATCAGGGCCGCCCCCTGTCCGCGCCTGGCCAGTGAATAGTTGAAAGTGTTACCTATCGCACAAGCCAAGTGTTTCGGCAGGTAACAGAAGTCGCCAGAGCGTAACTTGGAATACACTGAAAAATATGCAATATATTAAGAAGTTACTTTTCAAAGCTTAGAAACTGCTTTGGCATGCTCTGCGCTTTAGACGGATTTTTTATAACTAGGTATTTTTTATTCCTGTGATCTTTTTGCGTGGGTTAATCCATGCCGCATGGCCGGCCTTCCCGCGGTTCCCCTCCGGTGCCCACGCTTCATTACGTGTCCTGAAAGCCTCTGGCATCAAGCGTAGCCTGCTTGTGGTGCTGCTTGGCGGGCTGCTCCTGACTGGCTGTAATACCTCCGCCCTCTACCAGGACGACCTCTATAATCCGCCAGTTTACTGGGGGCGCCACGTGGTTCAGCCAGGTGAGACCCTGTACAGCATTGCGTGGCGTTACGGGCGTGACTACCGGGAACTGGGTAGCGCCAACGGCATTGGTCCCCCATGGAGCCTCAAAGCTGGACAGGTGCTTCGCCTGGACCTTCGCGGGACCGTAGCTACCCGTCCGGATCAGGACGCGGGCAGGACTGCGACCGCACCCCGACGCGCAGCGTCCCGTGCGGTTCCGCCGGTGCAGACACCGTCATCGGCATCGAAGCCGGCAGTTACGTATAGGTCTGACAAAGGGGTGCCGGCCATTTCGAAGACCCAAACGGTAGCACGAGTGAATTGGCGCTGGCCTCACATTGGCACCGTAATTGCTGGATATTCAACATCCGGAAAAGTCAATAAAGGTATTGATATTGCCGGGAAAGCCGGGGATGCTGTGAGAGCGGCGGCCAGTGGAAATGTGGTATACGCCGGCAACGGTTTGTTAGGGTATGGAAACCTGGTTATCGTAAATCATAATGAGCACTATTTGAGTGCTTATGCTCATAACCGGAAGATTCTGGTGCAGGAAGGGGAGGATGTGAAAGCCGGTCAGGTGATCGCAGAGCTCGGTAGCAGTGGCGCTGAACGACCCGTATTGCATTTTGAAATTCGAAAAAATGGCAATCCGGTTAATCCCGCCCATTATCTGCCGCCGCGCTAGCGAAGAAGCAGCCAGGATGCTGTTACCCCCTCACAAACCGGCACTGACAGAAAGACCGCATAAAAAAAGAAAAAAAAACGGTTACGACAGTAACCGGCCAACTAGCAAATGTCCTGAAGAAAAAAGCATGAATACGCAGAATGTCCGCAATAACAAGAAGTATCGGACAAACACCCAGGATTATTGAGAGGCGGGGCAAGACAGATGTCAGCAGAGCAGGAAGGAATCATTATTGACCGGGTCGAGGATGTGGAAGAATCCGAGACTCAACTACTGGCCGAAGAGAAGGTTGAAAAGAATTCAGCCGATGAAATGGAAGAGGATATTCCGTCGAAAGGGCGCTATTTCACGAGCCAGAAACAGCTGGATGCAACTCAGCTTTATCTCAACGAAATTGGTTTTTCACCCCTTCTGACACCGGAAGAAGAGGTTTACTTCGCCCGTCTGGCCCGCAAGGGCGAGGATTCTGGCCGAAAGCGAATGATTGAAAGCAATCTTCGACTGGTGGTCAAGATCGCGAGACGCTACGTCAATCGGGGGCTGACCCTGCTGGATCTGATCGAAGAGGGCAACCTGGGCCTTATCCGCGCGGTTGAGAAGTTTGATCCCGAGCGTGGATTCCGCTTTTCGACCTACGCCACCTGGTGGATCCGGCAAACGATTGAGCGGGCCATCATGAACCAGACCCGGACGATCCGGCTGCCGATTCATGTTGTGAAGGAGTTGAACCTTTACCTCCGTGCAGCTCGTGAGCTGACGCAGAAGCTGGATCATGAGCCGTCTGCCGAAGAGATCGCACGGATGGTTGATAAGCCCGTATCTGATGTGAAGCGAATGCTTGGCCTCAATGAACGGGTTGCCTCGATGGATACCCCGATCGGTACCGGCGGTGAGAAGTCCTTGCTCGACACAGTCGCAGACGAGGGTGCCTCCGATCCTGCGGACCTGTTGCAGGATAACAACATGTGTTCCTGCCTCGAGAAGTGGATTGACCAGCTCAGTGACAAACAGCAGGAAGTGTTATCCCGCCGCTTTGGTCTGAGAGGCTATCCGGTCAGTACGCTGGAGGAGGTGGGGCAGGAGATTGGCCTCACTCGTGAGCGTGTCCGTCAGATCCAGGTAGAAGCCCTGCGTCGTCTGCGGGAAATTCTTGAAAAAGAAGGCTTGTCCGGAAACCTGCTGTTCAAGTGATATTCTTCTGATCTTTCCGATCGAAAAGCCGGCCAGAAACCTGACCGGCTTTTCTGTTTCAGTATCTCTGCAAATGAGAACCAGGTTGCGACCTGGCCTCCCTCGTCGTTGTTAGAATGCCCGGACCAGGGTGGGATAAGGTGGTCGAACCCCGGTGCACGAATGAAACACGTCAATAATAACGATCGAAAAGGAAAGGACTATGAAGAAGGCTCTCTCAACCTGTTTTGCCTCTCTGATAATAACGGCGGCTCTGGCTGCCCCGGCCTCCGCAATGACTGTGGAGGGCGTTGATGTACCTGACACCTATTCCGTCATGGACACCAAGCTCAAGCTTAACGGTGCTGGCACCCGCTCAAAATGGTTTATGGACCTGTACGTGGGCGGCCTCTATGTGCCTGACACCGTAGGTGATGGAGAAGCGGTGATCAATGCGGATGAGCCCCAGGCAATTACCCTGCATATCATCTCCGGGATGATCACCAGTGATCGTATGAGCGAAGCAACTTTGGAAGGTTTTGAAGCTTCTACAGACGGCGACATGGCAGCAATTCAGGCTGATGTTGATCGGTTTATGGATGTCTTCAAGGCAGAGATCAACGAAGGCGATGTCTTCGATCTGGTGTACCTGCCAGGCGAAGGCGTAAAAGTGCTCAAGAATGGCGAACTGAAGGATACCGTTGGTGACCTGGCGTTTAAAAAGGCCTTGTTCGGTATCTGGCTCTCGGACAAGCCGGCCCAGGAAGATCTTAAAGAGAAGATGTTGGGGCAGCGATAAACGTAGTTCCTCTATAAGCACAAAAAAGCCGACACCTGATGTCGGCTTTTTTGTGGACTCAGGGCTTTGTCCAAGGACTGTGACAGGTTACAGGTAATCCCGCTTTTCCCTGAACTCACACAGGTCCTCAATGGGGCAGGCTCCGCACTTCGGTTTACGCGCGGTGCAAATGTAACGGCCGTGGAGTATCAACCAGTGGTGAGCGTCTAGCAGGAATTCCTTGGGGACCAAACGCATCAAGCGCTTCTCCACTTCCAGAACGTTTTTCCCTGGCGCGATCCCGGTACGGTTTGCGACCCGGAAAATATGGGTGTCCACCGCCATGGCCATGTGCCCGAACGCGGTATTGAGAACCACATTAGCTGTTTTTCGTCCGACACCGGGCAGTGACTCAAGCTCTTCACGCTTTTCAGGAACCTGGCTGCCATGTTTTTCAATGAGAATACGACAGGTCTTGATTACGTTTTCGGCTTTGCTGCTAAACAGGCCAATGGTCTTGATGTATTCCTTTAGTCCGTCCACACCCAGCGCCAGAATCGCTTCTGGCGTATTGGCCACAGGGAAGAGCTTGTCTGTGGCCTTGTTGACACCCACATCGGTGGCCTGGGCCGAGAGAATGACCGCAATCAGTAACTCGAACGGTGAGGCGTAATTCAGCTCGGTTTCAGGGTTCGGATTTGCGTTCCGCAGTCGGGTAAAGATTTCAGTGCGTTTTTGCTTGTTCATCGGTATCTAAAGCGACCTTACCTGCGGTTCAGGAAACATTGCCAGTGACACGCACCCGCTTGTTTCCGGGTGCAACGGGCATTGGCTCTTCGACTTTTTGACGCTCTGCCAGATGATGATCAACACGGTTTTTGAGCGCGATGAGCAGCCCAAGCCCAATAAAAGCTCCGGGCGGCAGAACCATGAACAGCATGTTGGGATAGTTCTCGAACGGGCGTAACACCCAGTCAGCAGCCATGGGGCCAAGTAACAGGTTCATGTCCACAAACAGGGTACCCTGACCAAAAAGCTCACGCATGCCGCCGAGCACAATGAGTACCGACAGGAAGCCCAGTCCCATCATCGCACCATCCAGCAACGCCGGGCCGGGGGCATTTCGTGAAGCGAATGCATCGGCTCGACCCAGGATGGCACAGTTAGTCACAATCAGCGGAATAAAAATGCCCAGAATCTGGTAAAGCTCATAGGTAAACGCCTGCATCAATAATTCGGCACAGGTTACGAAGGAGGCGATGATCATCACGAAAGCCGGCAGCCGGACGGACTCACTGACAAAGTTCCGGATCAGCGACACGGCGAGATTCGACCCCATAAGAACCATCGTTGTCGCAAGGCCAAGGCCAACAGCATTGACAACAGTGCTGGTCACGGCGAGCAGAGGACAAAGTCCGAGTACCTGAACCAGGGCCGGGTTATTGGTCCACAGCCCGTCGCGTATGATTTCTCTGGAAGTTTTAGTGGCCATGATTATGAATGCTCCGAACGGGTTGACTCACCGGCAATGGATTCCGGAGAAAGGGCACCGTCCCTCATTTGTGGCGTTTCGTTAAGACGTTCCCTGATCGCTTCCCGGTTTTTGCGGAAATAGATCAGGGCCTTCTTTACTGCTTTGACCACCGCCCTGGGTGTGATTGTCGCGCCGGTAAACTCATCGAAGTCTCCGCCGTTTTTCTTGACGTTCCACTCCCGATGGGGCGGCTCGCCCAGTGAACGCCCGTCAAAGCTCCTGATCCAGGGAGACTTTTTGGTTTCAATGCGGTCTCCGAGCCCAGGGGTTTCCTTATGGCTGGTGACGCGCACTCCCAGAATTGTACCTTCCATGTCTACTCCGACAAGTAGCTTGATATTCCCGGAATAGCCGTCGGTCGCAATGACGGGCATGATGATGCCGGTCGGCTGACTGCCCCGACGGGCAACCCAAACAGTCAATGGGCCTTTGGTTGCCAGTTGGTCGCTGGCGGGGAGCTGAACGGTATCTTTTAGCAGGTCATTGTCACGCATGCTTTCCGGAATGATCTCGAACAATGCCTTGGCCTCGGCCCGGGCCGCCTGTTCCTGGATTCGCTGTTCGGTGAAGGCTTGGGTAACGGCGATGGTGCCTCCGGTGATCACAGCGAACAGACCAAGGCCAATGGCGCTGCGACGTATTGACTGCCCAAGTGCTGCCATATCCTATCCCTGATCCCTGCTTGCCAGACCCCGACGGGGCTTGTGATGCCCGTAGGTTCTTGGTGGTGTGTAATGGTCGATGAATGGCACCGCAAAGTTCATCAACAGAACGCTGAAAGCCACGGCATCGGGGTAGTTGCCCCAGGTTCGAATCAGGTAAATGAGAATTCCGATGCCCGCCCCATAGATCAGTTTGCCCTGATGGCTGGTAGCAGCAGAAACCGGATCCGTCGCAATGAAGAAGGCCCCGAGCATGGTGCCTCCGGCCAGGAGATGAAGCGTTACCGGGGCATACTGATCTGCGTTATTACCGAAAGCCAGGCTCATGATGGTTAGCCCGGCCAGGAAAGCAACCGGGATATGCCAGGTGATGATCCGAAGGACTACCAGCAACAGCCCTCCGGCCAGGAATGCGGCATTAACCCATTCCCAGCCCCGGGCAACGCCAGTGCCAAAAGTGGGGTGTCTGAGCACTTCCTCGGCGGTGTGTGTTGCGATTTTGTGTTTGTACTCGTCCAGGGGGGTTGCCATCGTCCAGCCGTCCACAGCGGTTTGCTTGGCGGAGATAATGGTGCCCAGGGTTTCACCAAAACCGGGAGCGCCTTTCCAGAGCATGGCAGGCTCGGCCCAGTTGGTGGTCATGGCAACCGGGAAGGAGATAAGCACGAGGGCGTAACCGACCATGGCAGGGTTGAACGGATTGGAGCCGAGGCCGCCGTACAGCTGTTTGGCGACGACAATGGCAGAAATAACCGCAATGGCAGATACCCACAGAGGTAAAAACTGGGGCAGGGACAGGCCCAGCAAGAGGCCGGTTACCGCAGCGGTATTGTCTTTGAGAAAGAATGCCACCGGCTTGTTCCGGAGCGCCAGAATGGCCGCTTCGGAAGCCAGTGCCACGGCTATGCACCAAATGACATTGATCAGATTGCCCCAGCCGAAGAACAGGGTCTGGGCCAACAGGCCCGGCAGAGCGGCAATAATCACCCAGAGCATGACCCGCGAGGTGGGGCGGGCATTGTGGGCATGGGGTGACGACTGTTGAACAAATGCCATGAATGTCGGGCCTGAATTCGGTTAATCGGTTGACTGGGATTCTGTCTGATTTGCCAGTTGTTTGCGGGCATCCGCCAAGGCGTTTTCCGCTCGCTTTACCCGGTCATGGTTCTTCGCGACTGCCCGTTCCAGCTTGTCCACGTTATCGGCCTGCTGCGCTTTGGCGTCATCCAGCATGCCCTGCATGGTCGCAAGCTTGGATTGCGCATGAGCGAGCTGTTTTTCCAGGTCCGGAATGTCGGGCGTTTCCCCAGCAGGCACATCAGCGTCGGTTTTTGCGGTATCGGCCTTGGCCTTTTTGCGGGCAAGTGCCTGTTGAACCAGAGCCGCCTTGGCTGCTCGCTCGTCTGTTGCCTCGCCTTCCGCAGAGGCGTTCTGGGCTTCCGCCTGCTTCTTCGCCTGGGCCTCGGCTGCCGCTTTTGCGCGTTCTTTGCGGCGCTGTTCTTTCTCTTGTTGCTCGCGCTCCAGGCGGGCCTGGCGAGCTTCAAAACGTTCCCTTGCTCGGTCAGCCTTCAGCTGTTCGGCTTTTTGAATACGAATTTCGCCCTTGGCATAGCGATAGTACTGCACCAGGGGAATCGAACTGGGGCATACGTAAGAGCAGGCACCGCACTCGATGCAGTCAAACAGATTCAGATGCTCTGCTTTTTCAAACTCGGACGCTTTGGAATGCCAGAATAGTTGCTGGGGCAGCAGCCCCATGGGGCAAACTTCGGCACACTCACCGCAGCGGATGCAGGGCTGTTCAGGCGGCGGTGCGGGCAGTTCGACGGCCGTGGCGGCGATCACGCAATTGCTCGTCTTGATGACGGGGACAGCGGTGGTATGCAGTGTGTAACCCATCATGGGGCCGCCCATCACAAGCCGGCTAACCCTCTCAGCCTCGAGGCCGGCCTGTTCCAGCAGGTACTCGACCGGCGTGCCAATAAGTGCCTCGAAATTGCCTGGTTCCCGAACGGCCTCGCCGGTAATAGTGACAATCCGGGAAATCAGGGGCTTGCCTTCGAAGACGGCCCTGGCGACGGCAACTGCCGTTCCGATGTTCTGGCACATAACGCCGATGTCCGCGGGTATACCACCGCTGGGCACTTCCATGCCCGTGAGAATCTCAATGAGCTGCTTTTCACCACCGGACGGGTACTTGGTCGGAATTACCGCAAGTTCGATTTGCGTGCCCTCAGTGGCTTTGCGCATGGCATCAACAGCTTCGGGCTTGTTGTCTTCGACGCCAATCACGCAGCGCTCGGGGCGAAGAATCCAGGCCATGATCTTGAGGCCGGCCACAACCTCGTCGGCCTGCTCTCGCATGGTCATGTCATCGGCGGTAATGTAGGGCTCGCATTCGGCGCCATTGAGAATCAGCGTGCTGACTTTCCGGTCCCGGGGAGGGCGCAACTTGATATCGGTGGGGAAGCCTGCGCCCCCCAGTCCGCATACTCCGGCTTCGCGGATAATTCTTAGCACTTCGTCCCTTTCCATCCCGCGATAGTCACTGATGGGAGACAGTGGTAACCACTGGTCTTCGCCGTCCGGTTTCAGTGTGATACAGCGGTCGTTCATGCCGGAAGGGTGGGGAACAGGTAAATCAGCAATATTTTCAATGATTCCTGACGTTGGGGCGTGGATTGGAACCCCCATGCCCATGGTCACATCGGCTATTTTCTGACCTTTGAGTACGCGGTCACCCCTGTTCACAACTGCTTCGGCGGGCTCTCCGATATGCTGCTGCAACGGCAGAACCAGTAGGTCAGGTATGCCGGCAACGCGAACTGGGCGGGCCGTGGACTGATGCTTGTTTTCGGCAGGATGAACGCCGCCGGAGAAGTTCCATAACTGAGTCATCAGGCGCTCACTCCCCGGCGGTCGGTAGCGATGATGTCCGGTTCCGGTGGTGTCCAGGTCCAGGTCCGAATGTCGGGCTCAACCGTCACCATATCGATACAGTCAACGGGGCAGGGCTCAACACAGAGATCGCAGCCGGTGCACTCGCTTTCAATGACCGTATGCATGTGCTTGGCTGCGCCAAGAATCGCATCTACCGGGCATGCCTGAATGCATTTGGTACAGCCTATGCATTCATCCTCGCGAATCACGGCAACCCGTTTGGCCTGCTCGACGCCATGCTCTGCATCCAGCGGCTGGGGTTCGATATCAAGCAGATCCGCCAGCGCCTTGATAGTGGACTCGCCACCCGGTGGGCACTTATTGATAGGGCCGCCCTCGGCGATAGATTCGGCGTAGGGCCGGCAGCCGGGGAAACCACACTGGCCGCACTGGGTTTGAGGGAGCAACGCGTCAATCTGGTCCACCAGGGGGTTGCCTTCGACCTTGAACTGTTCCGACGCAAAGCCCAGCAGACCGCCAAAGACCATGGCAAGGGCCAGCAGTACCAGAACAGCGATAATGATGCCTGTCCACATAAAGCGCGTCTCCGTTAAACGCTGACCAGACCAGTGAAGCCCAGGAACGCCAGTGACATCAACCCTGCGGTTACCATACCAATGGCGGCACCCCGGAAAGAAACGGGAACGTCGGCCACAGCGATACGCTCGCGCATCGCGGCGAACAGCACCAGCACCAGTGAAAAGCCTGCGGCGGCGCCAAAACCATAGAGTACAGATTCAACGAAGTTATTGTTTTTATTAAGATTGAGAAGTGCAACGCCAAGCACCGCGCAGTTCGTTGTTATCAGCGGCAGAAATATGCCCAGTACGCGGTAGAGCAAAGGGCTGGTTTTGTGAACGACCATTTCTGTGAACTGGACCACGACGGCAATCACCAGAATAAACGTGATCGTCTTCAGGAATGCCAGGTCCAGAGGTGCCAGAAGATAGGTATAGGCCAGGTAGCTGCAGACTGACGACAGCGTCAGCACAAAGGTGGTCGCCAGGGACATGCCCATGGCGGTTTCCAGCTTCCCGGACACCCCCATAAACGGGCACAGCCCCAGAAACTGAACCAACACAAAGTTGTTCACCAGGATGGTGCTGACCAGGATGAGTAGATACTCTGACATCAGAGCTGCCCTCTGCCTCGCTGACGGGTTACATGATCCGCATGCCGGGTGTGGCGCCGGAGTCCGGCGAAAGGATAAAGATTTCTTTACCGCCGGGACCTGCTGCCAGAACCATGCCTTCCGACATACCGAATTTCATTTTCCGGGGTTTCAGATTGGCCACCATCACCGTCAGGCGACCTTCCAGATCTTCCGGTTTATAGGCTGACTTGATACCAGCAAATACGTTCCGCTCGCCATGCCCTATATCAAGTGTCAGGCGAAGAAGCTTGTCGGCCCCCTCAACATGTTCCGCTTTGACAATTTTAGCGACCCTGAGGTCGGTTTTCGCAAAATCGTCGAATTCTATCTCATCCGCAACCGGTTCCAGATTGGGAGCGGGCGCGGGCTTGCCCGTCGCAGCAGGCAGCTCTTCTTTTGACGCGTCCAGCATCTTCTCGATCTGCGCCATGTCGACCCGGTTCATCAGCGGCTTGAATTTGTTTATGCCGTGGTTCTCCAGACGCTGAGCACGCTTGTTCCAGTCCAGGCGGGCGTTCAGGAATGCTTCTGATGCTTCAGCGGTTTCCGGGAGTACCGGTGCAAGGTAGGTCATTAGCAGGTGAAACATATTGATCGCGTTGGTGCAGATGGCCTGCAGATTGTCCTCCTGGCCCTCCTGCTTGGCGATCACCCAGGGTTGCTCGTCGTTCACATACTGGTTGGCGATATCTGCCAGCTCCATAATCCGGCGCATGGCGCGGCCAAACTCCCGGGCTTCGTAGAACTCCTCGATTTCGTTGCCGGCATCGATGAACTCCTTGATTTTGGTATGTTCGGTAACCTGTCCCAGCTGGCCGTCAAAACGCTTGGTGATAAAGCCGGCGCTCCGACTGGCAATATTGACCACCTTGCCTACCAGATCGGAGTTTACCCGAGCCGCAAAATCTTCCAGGTTCAGGTCCATGTCATCGACGCTGCCGGTCAGTTTGGCTGCGAAGTAGTAACGCAGGTATTCCGGCTTCAGGTGGTCCAGGTACGTGCGGGCCATGATGAAGGTGCCGCGGGACTTGGACATCTTTTTGCCGTTAACGGTCACAAAGCCGTGTGCCCAGACCGCCGTTGGCGTGCGGAAACCGGCATCGTGCAGCATGGACGGCCAGAACAGGGCATGGAAGTTGATGATGTCCTTGCCAATGAAGTGGTACACCTCAGCGGTGGAATCGGCCTTCCAGAAGTGCTCGAAATCGATGTTTTCCCGGTTACACAGGTTTTTGAAGCTGGCGAGGTAGCCGATAGGCGCATCCAGCCAGACATAGAAGTATTTACCTGGCGCGTCCGGAATCTCGAAGCCGAAGTAGGGCGCATCGCGGCTGATATCCCATTCCTGCAACCCAGCGTCCAGCCACTCGGCCAGCTTGTTTGCCACCTGTGGCTGCAATGTGCCGCTCCGGGTCCATTTGGCCAGGAAATCGGCAAAATCAGGCAGCTTGAAGAAATAGTGCTCGGACTCTTTCTCAATTGGCGTGGCGCCGGATACCGCAGAGCGTGGATTAATCAGCTCCGCTGGCGTGTAGGTCGCTCCACAAGCCTCGCAATTGTCACCGTACTGGTCCTCCGTCTTGCACTTCGGGCAGGTTCCCTTGATGAAGCGGTCCGCCAGGAACATGTTTTTTTCCGGGTCAAAGGATTGGGTGATCTTGCGCGTAGCAATGTGTCCGTTTTCCTGCAGCTGCCGGTAGATGTACTCGGAGAACTGCCGGTTTTCCTCGGAATGGGTGGTGTAGTAATTGTCGAAGCGGATGTGGAAGCCCGCAAAATCCTGCTGATGCTCGTCGCGAATGCGATCAATCAGTTTCTCCGGGGTGATGCCTTCCCGCTCGGCACGCAGCATAATGGCTGTTCCATGGGCATCATCAGCGCAAACGTAGTAGCAGTTCTGGCCCCGCATTCTCTGATAACGCGCCCAGATGTCGGTCTGAATGTATTCCAGCAAATGGCCCAGGTGAATTGGGCCGTTGGCATACGGCAGGGCGCTGGTGACCAGAATATCGCGCTGTTGCTTTGAACTCGCTTGCGTCATGGTGTGTCCGAACCTTTCAGTCAGTAAGGGTTGGCAATAAAACAGAGTAATGGGCGTCCCGATTGCAAATTTTGGCGTATCTTGCGCCAAGTGGTGACCCCATATGGCCAGAAACGGGCACAGATGATACCTTCCGAGCAGATATTTTTCATCCGAATCACCTGTTTTCATGCCTAAAAACAAGCATGAGCTTATTCCGGAGAACCCGATGACACAGATTTCAGAACAGGCCCTGCAAACCGCGGTTCGTGAATACCGTGATCCCTATCTTCAAAAGGATCTTTACGAGCTGGGTGCTGTGAAGTCACTGATCGCCGACGATGCTGGTAACGTGACCCTGATGGTCGAGTTGCCATACCCCTCCAAAGGCATTGCAGGTGCCCTGAAACAGCTGGTTTCCGTCGCGCTGGAGAACGTCGACGGCGTTGAGCATGCCGACGTGCACGTGGGCCAGAAGATCCACTCGTACAAAGTGCAGAAAGACTTGCCTTCCGTTCCGGGTGTTAAAAACATCATTGCGGTCGCATCCGGCAAAGGCGGTGTGGGCAAATCCACCACCGCCGTCAACCTGGCCCTGGCCCTGCAGGCCGAAGGCGCCCGCGTGGGCATTCTTGATGCCGATATCTATGGCCCCAGCATCGGAATGATGCTCGGCGTACCCGAAGGCAAGCGCCCCGAGACCCGCGAAAACAAATACTTCGTGCCCATGGATGCCCACGGCCTTCAGGCCAACTCCATGGCGTTTGTGGTCACTGAAAAAACACCCATGGTCTGGCGTGGCCCCATGGTCAGCGGCGCGGTCATGCAGCTGCTGCAACAGACCCTCTGGAACGAACTCGACTACCTCATCATCGACATGCCCCCTGGTACCGGCGACATACAGCTCACCCTGGCACAGAAAGTCCCGGTCACCGGCGCAGTGATCGTCACCACCCCCCAGGACATTGCCTTGCTGGATGGTAAAAAAGGCATTGAAATGTTCCGCAAAGTCGACATCCCGGTGCTGGGCGTTGTTGAAAACATGAGCGTGCACATCTGCAGCAACTGCGGCCACGAAGAGCCGCTCTTCGGGCACGGCGGCGGCGCGCGCATCGCCGAGGAATACGACACCACACTTCTCGGCCAACTGCCCCTGCACATGACCATCCGCGAACAGACCGACGGTGGCACACCCTCCGTTATTGCCGAACCGGACTCCGAAGTGGCCCGCCGGTATCGTGATATTGCCAGAAGGGTAGGGGCCGAATTGTCGACACGCGAGCGGAACCTCTCTGGTTCGATCTCAAGCGTTTCAGTGACCGAGCACTGAAGCAGGTAAGAAGGCGAATGCCTGGCTACTTGAATCGCGAGGTTGGGGCACGCTTTTCAAAACTGTAGAGGGCCACGGACGGCCCGAAACAAGCGTACACGGACGTGCTTGTAGCGTGTTTTGGAAAGCGTGCCTCAACCTTGCAGCCCCCATAGCAGGCCGTCCTGTAATAAAGCGAGCAGACTTCGACAGACTGGGCGCTAACGGGTAAACTACGCCTCAATTTTTTTCCCCAGTGATTACGAGACTTCGCCAATGAGCATCAAAGCCGACAAGTGGATTCGCCGGATGTCCGAACAACACGGCATGATAGAACCGTTCGAGAGCGGACAGGTTCGTGAAACCGAAAAAGGCCGCGTGATCTCTTACGGCACCTCCAGCTATGGCTACGACGTACGCTGCAGCAACGAATTCAAAATCTTCACCAACGTCCACTCTGCCACCGTGGACCCAAAGAACTTCGACGAAAACAGCTTCGTCAACTACACCGGCGATGTCTGTATCATCCCGCCGAATTCCTTTGCTCTGGCCCGCACCGTGGAATACTTCCGCATACCACGCAGCGTACTCACCATCTGCCTCGGCAAATCCACATACGCTCGTTGCGGCATCATCGTCAACGTCACCCCGCTTGAGCCCGAGTGGGAAGGTCAGGTAACCCTGGAGTTTTCCAATACCACCAACCTCCCGGCCAAAATCTACGCCAACGAAGGCGTGGCCCAGATGCTCTTCTTCGAATCCGACGAGATCTGCGAGACCAGCTACAAAGACCGGGGCGGCAAATATTTCGGCCAGACCGGCGTAACTCTGCCCAAGACATGAACGCCAACCAGTTTCTTAAAGCTGTTTCCCAGTTGCAGGGGTGGCGCGAATGCGCGTTCCTGCTTGCGCTCGCTGAGCGGTCGTTCCCGAACTATGCATTGTTCGCGGACGCTGTGGGTCTGAAAACCGGCGCCAAAATGCGGCAGATGCTGGATCTTGGCTGGGACATGCTGCAAAAAGACGTTGCTGAATCGGCTATTCCTCAGTTACTGGCCAAACTGGAAGCCCTGTCTCCGGATGTAAATGCCTACGATGCCTATGGGGTGTATCCGGCCTTTGATTTCTGCCAGCTGCTTGAGCAAGCACTGTTGAATCGTCTGAACCCCACAAAGCACCGGGCAACGGACGCTTCCCAGATGGCCACTGCCACTGTCATGGATTTTGTTGAGATGTCCGAAGGTGAGGATCTGGACGAAGATGAACTGGTGCGACTTCTGGACCAGCACCCGCTCATGAAAGAAGACAAGGCCTTTCAGCGCGATATCGTGCTGGCACTCAAGCGTCAGCGCACCCCGACAAAGCAGTTTGTGGAAAAGCTGCTGGCTGACGCCGCTAACGACGGTGTCAGCAATCTGGGAATCTCTCTGGCAGAATGACGCCAGCTATTGGGTGCGGGCTACACTGTTTCTGACACCCCGGTTTTATCCCATTGAATGCAAGACGGATTTGACGCCATGAAGCTCTCTGCGTTTGGTCGCAAGTTTACTGCCGATGCCGGCATCACCTCGTTGATGGATGATCTGGGTAATGCCATGGCATCCGGCGACGACATGATCATGATGGGTGGCGGTAATCCCGGCCACATTCCGGAAATACAGCGGCGGGTCCAGGAAATTCTGGCGGAGATGAGCCAGAGCGAAAGCGATGTGCGCCGCCTGGTTGGAGTCTATGACCCGCCCCAGGGTGAAAAACAGTTCATCGCGTCACTGGTTGACTTGCTGAACCGGGAGTATGGCTGGGGCCTGAGGCCAGAGAATATCGCCCTGACCAATGGCAGTCAGGCCGCTTTTTTCATGCTTTTCAATATGTTTGGTGGCGATTACGGAGACGGGCAGAGCAAACACATCCTGCTGCCCCTGGCGCCGGAGTATATCGGGTACGCCGATGCAGGCATTGAGCCTGGTTTGTTCCATGCGGTTCAGCCGGAAATCTCCTTCACCGATGCTCACGAATTCAAATACCGTGTAGACTTTGATGCCGTTGAGGTGACGGGCGAGACCGGTGCTGTGT
Source organism: Marinobacter salinus (assembly GCF_001854125.1). NCBI lineage: Bacteria > Pseudomonadati > Pseudomonadota > Gammaproteobacteria > Pseudomonadales > Marinobacteraceae > Marinobacter > Marinobacter salinus. Next base: position 1,737,455 of record NZ_CP017715.1, on the reverse strand, counting down.
GCGTATCCAGGCCGACCAACCCGACCGGCAATGTTGTTACGGACGAAGAGCTGGCCCGCCTTGAAGCGCTGGCGCGGGAGCAGGATGTTCCTCTGATTGTCGATGGTGCATACGGAACGCCATTCCCAAGCCTGTTGTTTGTGGACGCAAAGCCCACCTGGAATGAACAGATTATCTTGTGCCTGAGTCTGTCAAAACTGGGTATGCCGGCCGCCCGCACCGGCATCGTCATTGCGGCGGAGCCTATCATCAAGGCATTGTCGGGAATCAACGCCATCATGAACCTGGCCACGGGCAGTTTCGGTGCCATGTTGGCCGAGCCGATGGTTCGTTCTGGCGAGATCCTCTCCCTGAGTCGGGATGTGGTTTGTCCATTTTACAAAGCGAAAATGGAGAAGGCCGTAGCGACGTTCCGCGAGGCAATGGGTGAGGACAGTTGCCGCTGGTACATTCACAAGCCGGAAGGGGCGATGTTCCTCTGGTTATGGTTCCCGGATTTGCCAATTACCAGTCTGGAGCTGTACCAGCGTCTGAAGGCTCGAGGTGTGCTGGTGGTTTCCGGTCACTACTTCTTCCCCGGCCTCCCCGAGGATGACTGGAAACACTGCCACGAGTGCCTGAGGGTGACCTATTCCCAGGATGACGACAGGGTGGCGGAAGGTTTGCGGATTATCGCGAATGAAGTAAAAGCAGTATGGGCCGAAGCAGGACGGGCGGATTAACCGCCCAGAGCTGCCTGTTTCAGTTTGAGTTCGTATTTGCTGCCGTCGGGTTCTACCTGTAACAGCCGGATGAGTAAATAATCCTGATCCGGGGCGAACCACATCAATGTTTCGCGCTTTGCGCCTTCGCCCCTGACTTTCTCTGCCTTCAGTGTTGCTACGATCCCGTTGGGTGTTTTCAAGGGTTCCTCGTCAATCACGGCAAAGTGATCCTGGTCGTAGTCGCCGCCGTCGATAATCTGATAGGTCATGTCCCGCTTTCCGGCCCTGATATCATGGTGAAGCTGAAGCTGAAAACCCAATGGGTCCAGTGCGCCTTCCCGCAGTTCCAGCTTGAAAGGTTTGCCCCGATATTTTCCCGTCGCAAATCCGGTTTTCCAGTCAAAATCAATAGACTGTTCCCGGTCCTTCACCAGAAAGCCGGACAGCCGGTAGCGATAGCGCAGGGGCACAACCCGGTTGTTTTCCCATCTCAGCGTCAGGGACTCATCAATGTTTGCGATAAACGATTTCACGTCCGTCCGGTACAGCCAGACATCGTCGCCCTGGGATGTGAGCGTCCGTTTCGCGCTACCGTTCAGGGCAATGCCTTTTTCCATTGATGCTGTGTAGCTGGCTTCGAAGGGGGCAAGAAAGGGCTGTTCTTCCGCGAGCGTTATGGCAGGGATCGCGAAGGCGCCAAGGCATAGCAGGATTGCCATGCCCCGGGCCAGGGAGTTCGCGGTGTTTCGAATCGCTTGCATTGTCGGTAATTCCAAAGCTGTCATCTGTGACGACAGTCTAGCGGGTTACCAACGATGGGGAGATGACAATCCGTTCAGGGTGGGACTCAGTTATCAGGAAGCCGTGTGGGCTTCCCAATAGGCTCGCCATCAAACGCCACATAGTCACTGCCGAGCTGGATACGGCCTTCGCAGAACCAGCGAACCACGATCGGATAGAGAATGTGTTCCTTTTCCTGAACCTTCTCTGCCAGCGTCTCAGGAGTGTCGTCCGGAGTGACGTTAACCTCGGCCTGGGCGATCACCGGGCCGCCATCCAGTTCTTCTGTGACGAAATGAATGGATACGCCATGAAGCTTGTCGCCGGCTTCCAGCACCCTTTTATGAGTGTTGAGCCCGGTGTAGTCCGGAAGCAGTGATGGGTGGACATTGAGCATTTTGCCCCGGAACGCACGAACGAAATCCGTCGTGAGGATGCGCATAAAGCCGGCGAGCACCAACAGGTCCGGGTTGTGCCGACGAATCTCCGCCATCAGCGCCCCATCAAACTCCTCCCGGGAGCCGTACTTGGTGTGGTCGATAACGAAGGTTTCTATGTTGGCCTGCGCTGCCCGTTCTAGTGCAAATGCATTCGGCCGGTTGCAGCCGACAGCGATAATCTGGCCGGGGAAATCACGTTCCCGGCTGGCATCAATCAGCGCCTGCAGATTGGTGCCGCTACCTGAGGCGAGGACCAGAATACGGGGCAGGGTGGGCTGATCCGCTTTCATGACGAGACAAGTCCTGGTGCATAACGCACCACCGGATCGTTGTCGGCGCTTTCGGCGCTTTCAATAACGCCTACCTGCCACGCGGTCTCTCCCAGAGCGCTCAAGGTATCCAGTGCCAGCTCTTTCTGGTTGGCGGGAACGCAGACGATCATGCCAATGCCGCAGTTGAAGGTGCGGTACATTTCTTCGCCGGCGACTCCGCCAGCGTCTTTCAGCCACTGGAACACCGGGGGCAATTCCCAGCTGGAGGTGTCGATTGCAGCGACGCTGCCCTTCGGCAGAACCCTGGGGATGTTCTCCGGCAGGCCGCCGCCAGTAATGTGGGACATTGCCCGCACGTCCACTTCGCGAATCAGCTGGAGAAGATTCTTGACGTAAATGCGGGTCGGGGCCATCAGGGCGTTGGCCAGAGTACTGTCGCCCACAGGTTGATCCAGATCCGCGTTGCTGACTTCCAGGATTTTCCGGATTAGAGAGTAGCCATTGGAATGGGGGCCCGACGAGCCCAGTGCCAGTAACACGTCGCCGGACTGGACCCGGCTACCGTCGATGATTTCGCTGCGTTCGGCAATGCCAACGCAGAAACCCGCGAGATCATAGTCATCGCCCTCATACATGCCGGGCATTTCCGCAGTTTCGCCACCAACCAGCGAGCATCCAGCCTGCTCACAGCCTTCGCCGATGCCTGAAACAACTTGCGCCGCGATATCCACGTTCAGCTTGCCAGTGGCATAATAGTCGAGGAAAAACAGCGGCTCCGCACCGCCAACGATAAGGTCGTTCACGCACATGGCAACCAGGTCGATGCCGATCCGGTCATGCTTCTGCAGCTGCATGGCCAGGCGCAACTTGGTGCCGACACCATCTGTGCCTGACACCAGAACGGGCTCATTATAACCGGCAGGGATCGAGACCATGGCGCCAAACCCGCCCAGTCCGCCGAGAACTTCCGGGCGGCGGGTGCGCGCTGCGGTATTCTTGATGCGGCTTACGAGTTCATTGCCGGCGTCGATATCAACGCCAGCATCGCGGTAGGTCAGGGAGGGCTTCTGTTCGCTCATGGTGTACTTTAACCGTTGGCCAGTGGGTCAGGCGGCGGATTTTAACAGGTGCTGTGTAGGGCTCCAAATGTAATTCCTCGTATCGATTTAGCCTTTAAGGGCAAGTAGGCCAGCTGAGGTCAATATTGCTTTTCCGAAACCCCTGTCAGCTACTCACATCCGGGGGCATGGTGTATCCTATGCGCCATTCATGCGAACTGCAGGGTGTTTCATGTCAGTATCAGGATCAAAGGCGGCCTATAAGCCGGGACCGGCCGCATGGTTTGTCTTGCTAGGGTTATTTCTGGCGGCTATGAGTGCTCCGGCGACTGCTGTGACCGTTTCCGGCCTCTATGCTGTGGAGGTGCCAGTGACGGGGTCGTCACCGGAGCAGCTTGCGGAAGGTTACGCTGATGGTCTCGCGAAGGTGTTTGTACGCGTTTCAGGCACCCGTCAGGTCCTGGCCCGGGAGGGCGTCGATGACCTGCTCGCCGGCGCCGAGTCTTTATTATTGTCGTATCAGGTTCTTCGCGGCGAGTCCGGAGAAAGCCGGTTACGAATGACCTTTGGCGCCGTTGGTGTTAACCGCGCTCTGGCCTCGGTCGAGGCGCCGGTCTGGGGCGCTAATCGTCCCCTGACCCTGGCCTGGATTGCTGTTGAAGACCGGGGCTCCCGGTCACTCATTACCAGGAGCCGTGAATTGGCGACATCCGTAGCCGGGCAGACAACCAGTATCTGGCAGTCGGCATTTGAGCAGGCTGCCGAGGACAGGGGCCTTCCGGTCGTTCTGCCTGATGCAGGTTTCAGTGGTGACCGGGAGTTGCTCTCTGATATATGGGGCCAGTTCGTCAGTCGAATTAGTACTGTAACCGGCGAAACGGATCACGACGCCCTGGCGTTGGTTCGGGTCAGCCGAAATGGCGGGCAGTGGCGCGCGGGCTGGGTGTTCGATGGTATGGCGATGAATGCGGGTGAGGAATCGGTAACGGCAGCCACTCCCGAGGCGTTGGCTCAATCCGTTGTGAACCGGTGGGCAGAGTTGTATGCGAGCCGGTACGCTGTGGCGGCAGCGGAGGTGGGCGAATCGCCTCAGGTCGATATCGTGCTGCGAGGTGTTACCTCACTGGCGGATTACGGCAGGGTTAATGAGGTTCTTGAGGGACTTACGCCAGTTGTCAGTGCCGGAGCATCACGGGTCAAGGGTGAGCAGCTGACCATGAGGGTCGCGTTTTCAGGCGAGCTTGATCAGCTCAAGGAGTACATAGCGCTGGATCCGCGTTTTGTGGCCCTGGAACCGGAACAGAACCGAAGCGCCGGCCCGTCGCCTCTTGCTGAGGCACGGGTGCCCGACGCATCGGAAGAGGTTGACTCGACACCGAATGCATCGGAAATGCTGGAAACGCCGTCGAGCTCAGCCAATGGTGCAGAAGACGCCGAACAGACGATGTTTTCTTATCAGCCTATGCCAGTGGATGAACAGGAGGCCGAGCAGGTGTTTGAATCCCTGTATCAGGTCCTTTACTACCGTTGGCAGCCGGCTTCCGTCATCGGGAATGGTGACGGGCAATAGGGCGTTACCGGAGGGAGCCTTGTGAGTTTGGAACGCTGGCGCTGGATTCCCAATGCCCTGACGTTTTTGCGGATTCTGCTGATCGCTCCCTTTGCGGCCACATTGCTGGCCAGGGATTATCGTCTTTCGCTGCTGATCTTCTTCGTGGCTGCGGTGACCGACGCCTTTGACGGTTTTCTGGCCCGGCATTTTAACTGGCGCTCACGGTTCGGCGCGATCGCTGATCCATTAGCAGACAAGGCCCTGCTCATTACGGCCTATCTGATGCTGACGTTCACCGCTGTGCTCCCGGTGTGGCTATTCCTGCTGGTCCTTGGTCGGGACCTGTTGATTGTGGCGGGAGCCCTTGCTTATCACTACGGCGTCGGGCGGTTCGAAATGCAACCGAGCCTCCCAGGCAAAATAAATACTTTTATCCAGATCCTGGTGGTGCTTGCTATCATCATCCTGTTGGCCGGCTGGCCTATGCAGCCTTGGGTCCTGAAGGTGGGCATCCTGCTGGTGGCTGTTTCAGCGGTATTCAGTGGTGGTCACTACCTTGTGGTCTGGGGGATACGCGCATGGAGGGCCAAGGGCTCGTGAGTGCTTCACAACTGGCTCTTGGGGTCAAACTCCGGGACGATGCCCGCTTCGACAACTTCCACGGCGATCGCAATACCGGTGCGGCTTCTCGCCTGAAGGCCATTAGCGATCAGCCTGAAGGTATTCCTGTCGTGGTTATATGCGGCGATTCGGATACCGGGAAAAGTCATCTGCTTCAAGCTGTGTGCCATCACGCCGAGAGCCAGGGAAAGTCGGCGGTCTGTATCAGTATTGCCGAGTTGGAGCCTTTCGGCCCCGAGGCCCTCGCCGGCCTTGAAGAGCAGGACGTGATCTGCCTGGATGATCTCGACCGTGTTGCCGGCCTGCAGGCCTGGGAAGAGGCGGTTTTTCATCTATACAACCGTGCCCAGGACCGGGGTAGTTTGCTGGTGGTAAGCCTGTCCGAGGTTCCCGGGGCGTTGCCTCTTCACCTGCCAGATCTGGTGTCGAGGCTCAGTCATGGTCTGACAATTCAACTCGGGATTTATCGCGACGACGATCGTTTGAAGATCCTGATGGCTCGCGCGGAACAGCGTGGACTGGTGATGGGTGACGATGTCGCCGGATTTATCATGCGTCGCGCACCCCGGCGTCTTGGGGATTTGCTGGCAATTCTGGATACTCTGGATGAGAATTCGCTTCAGGCTCAGCGAAGGCTGACTATCCCGTTTGTAAAAACCGTAATGGGTTGGTAAGCGGAAGGTCAGTCGCAAAAACTATAAAGTGCGTAAGGGAGAGTCGACATGAGACGGGTTGTATTTAACCAGAAAGGCGGTGTAGGCAAGTCCAGCATTACCTGTAATCTGGCGGCCATCAGTGCTGCGAGGGGTAAGCGAACGCTGGTAGTGGACCTGGATCCACAGGGCAATTCGACCCATTACCTGTTGGGCAAGCCGGCCGGTGAACTGCGGGATACGGTGGCAGACATGCTGGAGCAAACCGTGGCCTTTACCGTTTTTAACCGCCGGCCGGATGAGTTTGTGCATGCTTCGCCTTTCGATAACCTGTTTGTCATGCCGTCCAGCCCGGAGCTCGATTTTCTTGAGCGCAAGCTTGAGGCCAAGCACAAGATCTATAAACTGCGTGAGGCTCTGAAGAAGCTTGGCGAGACCTTCGATGCCATCTACATCGATACCGCTCCGGCATTGAATTTTTATACCCGTTCAGCGTTGATCGCGGCGCAGCGTTGCCTGATTCCGTTCGATTGCGACGATTTTTCCCGGCAGGCGCTGTACAACATTCTGAATGAGATCCGTGATCTCCAGGAAGATCACAATGAGGATCTGGTCGTGGAAGGTATTGTTGCCAACCAGTTCCAACCGCGTGCCAGCCTGCCGAAACAGTTGGTGAAGGAGCTGACAGAAGAGGGATTGCCCGTTTTGCCGGTAAGGCTTTCCAGCTCGGTCAAGATGAAGGAATCCCATCAGGTCCGGCAACCACTCATTCACATGGCTCCCAAACATGCTCTGACCCGTCAGTACGAAGACCTGTTTCGTGTACTGCATGGTGAATCGGTGGAGCTGGAGCCACTGACCGACTAGAGACATTAAATTATGACAGATTCTTCTGGCCAGATTGGCCAGGTCGCAGACAGCCTGCTCCGAGTCGAGATTGAACTACGCCAGCTGGGTGTTTGGGAGTCAACGCAGCCTCCGGCGGAGGCGTTCCAGAGCGCTCAGCCTTTTTGTCTCGACACCCTGGAATTCACCCAGTGGCTTCAGTTTGTCTTCGTTGAGCGCATGAAGGTGATCATCGAAGGTGACCACCCACTACCCGCAGTTTCAGGTATTGCTCCCATGGCGGAGGAGCATTTTGGTGGGCGCCCGGAATCGGGCGAGAGGTTGATAAAGGAGCTTGAGACTATTGACCAGCTCTTATCCAGAGATTGATCAGTCCAGACGCATGGACAGATCGATGGCCTTGAGATCCTTGGTCAGTGCGCCAATGGAAATGAAATCCACCCCGGTTTCCGCCACGGGGACCAGCGTGTCCGCGTTTATGTTTCCGGAAGCTTCCAGTTTCGCTTTTCCATTGGTCTGAGCCACTGCGGCACGCATATCCCCGAGCGAGAATTCGTCCAGCATGATGATGTCGGCAGCGGCACTCAAGGCCTGGTCCAGCTCCTCCAGATTCTCTGTTTCCACTTCGACCGGCCTGCCTGGGGCGATCCGGCGGGCCTCGTTGATGGCTTGTGCAATCGAGCCGCAGGCGGCAATGTGGTTTTCCTTGATCAGGAACGCATCCCACAAACCAATCCGGTGATTGAAACAGCCTCCGCAGGTGACCGCGTACTTTAACGCGAGGCGCAATCCAGGCAGGGTTTTACGGGTATCGAGCAGGCGAACGCCGGTATGAGAAACCTTTTCAGCGTATGCCGAACAGGTTGTTGCTACACCCGAGAGTGTTTGGAGCCAGTTCAGCGCCGTGCGCTCAGCGGTCAGCAGGCTCCGTGCCTCGCCCTCCATGCGAAAGAGAACCTGCTCCGGTGCTACCTGGTCGCCGTCCTGGACCTGCCAGTGCAAAGCAACCGCCGGGTCAACCTGGCGAAAGACCTCGTTCACCCATTCACGGCCGGCGATGGTTGCCGGCTCCCGGGTAATGACACGGCCGGTCGCCCGCTTGTCAGCAGGAATCAGCTGAGCCGTAATGTCGCCATCGCCGATGTCTTCGCGCAGGCTCTGTGCGATGTTCTCAACTCGGGATTGGCGGAGAAGTTCTGCAGGAATCATGGTGATGGGTCCGGTCATATCTGGGGAGCAGGTTGTTGACATGTGGATTCTATAGGGCCTGTTCCGATTAGCCAAACCCTTTGGGTGGAACTGCTAAACTGTGACGTGCGTCTGATCTAAACAAAAGGTGACAAAATCTGACACAAGCTGACGCACGTAGCCCGTATCATTTGAAATCAGGAAAGCCCTTTGGCATTCGCGCGATCAGATCCGGAGCAGCTTAATGGCGTATGATAACAACGTTGTCCGTTTTTCGGGCCAGCAGCCCCCGCAGCGGTTCTCGCTGCCACCGGCTATGGTCCGCCTGCGTGACGCGTCTGGTCAGTCTCTGAAAAGTGTATTGGCCAGCTTCTTTGATCGCGCCGATGATGCTCTGTTTGAGCTTGCCGACCGTGCAGGCTCAAACACAGATCAAACCGCGTACTTTGATGCCATGCGGGAGCTGCGCCTTCGTCGAAAGGCTATGGTTGTTTCTGTGCTCCAGCATGTCAGCCAGGCCTTTAACGACATCGGAAAATTCAAACCCCGCCAATCCTCTGGCTCACTGGATGACGCTGATCAAGACTCTTTGAGCCTTGTCGACCACTCCCAGCTTGAGCAACAGGTCGCCATTGATAACCTGATTAACAAGCTTCGCAACCGTTACACCGACCAGATTCGTCTGCTGACGGTTCGGGTGGCTCATCTCGTCCCCCGATTCGACCTGGCAGACAGCCAGATGCCTTTGAGTCCGGAGGTCATCTGTGGCGGTGTGGCGGAAGCCTGCTCAGACCTCGACATTGATATCCGTGCCAAGCTCGTGGTGCTGAAACTGTTTGATCGTTTGCTTGCTGATACCCTCGGTGATTTCTATCAGGAAGCCAACCGGACGCTGATTGAGCAGGGTGTCATGCCTGAAATGAAGCGTCCGCCTGTCGCCAGGAGCGGCTCAGGCCAGGGTTTCTCTGGCAGAGAAGTGCCTGCTTCAAAGGCGGGCTCTTTTCGATCAGCCGGTCCAGACGAGCAGGGTGGGAGTGGGGCTCCGCAGCCAACGTTTTCAGAGCTGAGTGCGCTCTTGCACCAGGGTGCTGGCAGTGGAGGCGGTCATGCTGCGTCCGGTGAAGACTATCTGGATACAGACCTCCTGATGGCTCGTCTGAGCGAGATCCAGACTTCCTCAGGCCAGTGGGGCGTCGAGCAGGTGGTGGCTTTGAGTGATCAGCTCAAGCCGGTACTGAAAGCGGCGAACGGCAGGGCCCTTAATGTGGGACAGGTCGACAGCGATGTCATCAATCTGGTCGCCATGCTGTTCGATTTTATCCTTGAAGATCGCCAACTGCACCCGGTCATGAAATCCCTGATTAGCCGGTTGCAGATTCCCGTTCTCAAGGTTGCCCTAAGTGACAAAACCTTTTTCAATCGCGGCGGACATCCCGTTCGGAAGCTCCTCAATGAACTGGCGCTTTCGGCAATCGGCTGGTCTGAAAAGCGCGCGGGCCAGAGGGATCCACTGAGGGAAAAAATCGAAACAGTGGTGGACCGCGTGCTGAGTGAATTCGCGGATAACATCGGTTTGTTCGAGGAGCTCCTGACAGACTTCCGGCATTTCATGGATCTTGACCGTCGCCGCCGGGAGTTGGTTGAGCAGCGTCTCCGGGACGCGGAAGAAGGTCGGGCCAAACAGGAGCGAGCGTCCGAGGCTGCGGAAGGACTGGTTCGGGATCAGCTTTTGAACCGGGATGTGCCGGAGCCCGTCAGCCAGCTTTTGCAGGAGCCCTGGAGCAAATACCTTCAATGGGTTGTCTTGCGGGAAGGTGAAGATAGTGAGCGCTGGAAGAACGCCCGGGACCTGACTGAACGCTTGGTGTGGAGTGTGGACCCAAGGCCCGTGACCGACTCCACCCGAAGTGACCTGTTGCGGGCGATCCCCTCAATCGTTGATGAGTTGCGCAAAGCCTTACTGGAGATTTCCTGGGACCCGTTCGCGACCGACTCAGCGATACGTGATCTGGAGCTTGTTCACGTCGATGTATTTCAGCGCCTGGTTACCGAAACCGGCCGTTCCGCAGCGCCCGTGGAGGAGCCAACCAGTACCCCCGAAGAACCTGTCGGGAAAGCAGAAGAGCCCGAGGATATACCTGAGCCGGCAGTGCCCGAGACGGTTGATACGCCATCTGTTGAATCCACTGAAACAGTCCCTCGGGAATGGCTTGATCGTGCCGACAATCTCCGTGTTGGCTCGTGGGTTGAATTGTCCAGAGACGGCGGTAAGGTGCGTTGTAAACTGGCAGCCTTCATAAAGGCGACGGGCAAATACATCTTCGTCAACCGAAGCGGGGCCAAGGTTGCAGAGTACCACCGTCACGAACTTGGCTCTGCCATGGCAGCGGGTGATATCAGCATGCTCGACGACGGCCTTATTTTTGACCGGGCCCTGGAGTCCATCATTGATAACCTGCGCAGCAGCCGAAAAGACTAAAGGCATGGCAACTCCCGTAACTTTGTGCTTCAATCAGGGCATGCTCTAACGCCCTGATACCTTTGGATTTACCTTGCCAGATTCAGACGTTGTCCCGGTCCGTCAGGCCGTATTTCCTGACGACATCAAAGCGCTCCGCGAAACCGGTAGGGTGCCAGGTTTGCGCTGGTGTCCTTCCCCCAATTTCGGCCCCCGACCAGAGGGCGCATCCATCAGTCTTCTGGTGGTTCACAATATCAGTTTACCCCCGGGGCAGTTTGGTGGAGCCGAGATTGAGGATTTCTTCTGCAATCGACTCGACTGCTCTGCGCATCCCTACTTTGAAGCCATTGCCGGTATGCAGGTATCTGCGCACATCCTGATAAAACGCGATGGCTCCCTGACACAGTTTGTGAGTTTGCTTGATCGTGCCTGGCACGCGGGTCGATCCTGTTTTCAGGGGGATGAAGAGTGCAATGACTTTTCAATAGGTATTGAGCTGGAGGGAACCGATGAGATTCCTTACACCGATGCCCAGTACCGCTCCCTCGCCTGGTTGTCGCGACTTGTAATGATGGCGTGGCCCGAGATCACACCTGAACGCGTAACCGGACATTGCGACATTGCACCTGGCCGAAAAACGGATCCCGGTCAGGCTTTTGATTGGGGGTACTTTCTGGCGTTACTGGAGAATTCGTCTTCCGGCGAGGAGGGTGCCTGAATGGTGCTGATCGTATTTTTACTGGCGTATGTGCTGCGGCGAAGGCTGGATACGCAAGGCAGGCTTTCCGGTGACACCCTCTGGCGACAGTGGTTTCGCCAGGCCGGGAAAGTCGAAGCGGGTCACGAAACCGGAATTGGCGCGGGATTGGCGCTGGTTACCCTCCCGGCACTTCTCTCAGGTCTGGTCATCTACCTCCTCGACATATCCGGTTGGAGACTTGCGGGGTATCCCCTGGAGTTTCTGGTGCTTACCCTGATGATGGGTGTCCCCGGCTGGAGGCATTCATTGCGCACCTATGCCGATGCGTGGCACCGCGGGGATATGCAGGCAGCATGGCACCACATTCAGGATCGCTTGCCGGCTGCGGAGAGAGGGGCCGCGGTATCACCTGAAGCCATGCATCTGTCGTTCTCTAAAGCATTGATGCTGGCTGTTTTTCAGCGTTTCTTCCTGGTTGCCTTTTGGTACGTCGTTGGCGGTATTGGTTTTGCCATATTGGCCCGTGGCCTTGTTGCGTTGACTGAACAGTGGCCCCATGCCGCGGCAAGGCCCCGGTTTGCGCGCCTGCTGGAACTGATGGCCTGGATACCCGCCCGACTGCTCTCACTGACGTTCGGTGTCGCCGGTGACCTGGCTGGCTGGCTCCGGGAAACACGCTCAACCTTTACCGGAATTAGCAAAAGCGCTGGGGAAGTCCTCATGATTTCCGCCAACGGGTCGTTAACCGGGTATGCGCTGGACCCTGCCAGGTTTTCGCGGATCCATCCCGAGGAATGGACTGACTTCGGAGGGCGTAGCCTGAGTGCGATACGAGATTTGCTCAACCGGAGCATGCTGGTATGGATATGTTTACTGGCGTTGCTCGTGATCTCGGGAATTGCCTGACGTCAGAATTGTAGACGGGATTACAAAATAATAATAAATACTACTTTAGTATTTAGGGCTGTAGGCGACAATACAAAAAAAAGAACAACAATTCAGTTGTTAAGGTTCCAACGAGAGGGCAAACGTGAAGCAACTCATTAATCCCGCCATAGCCTTGATGAACCGGCTGCCCATGGTCTTCAAGTTCAGCCTCATCAGTATACTTTTTCTCCTACCCATTGGTGGATTGTCCTGGCTGGTGATCACCGAGCTGAATCAGTCTGTGCAAACCATGACCCGTGGCGTGGAGGGGCTTGAGCAATTGCAGAATGCAGAGCGGTTGCTGTCAGCCTCCGTCGGGTATCGTGATTACCGGGCACCGGGAGTTCTCAAAAACCAGAAAGAATTACTGGCTGAATCGAGAAAGGCGGCCGACCGGATTGACGCCATTCTTGAAGCCCTGGTTGTGGAGGAGCGCTCATTCGACACTTCGGGAGCCTGGGCGGAACATGTCTCGGCCCTCAGGCAGGACTGGGAGGCCCTGAAATCCGATGATAATTATCAGGGCAGTATCGACCCCCAGTTCAAGTATTATCAGGCCTTTGTGCAAAAGGTCCTTGCCCTGCTTCCCGCAACAATCGAAATCTCCGGACTGAGTCAGGGGGCATCGCGGGAAAACCTTCTTTTGCTGGGATTGCTGCAGGAAGCTCTGCCCGAGACCCGTGACGTGATTGGTCGTGCCCGTGCCTATGGCATTTTTGCGCTGGTGGAAGGGCAGGTCGGGTATGCCCTGAGTGAGACGCTTAACGGCCTTTACGACCAGCTTACCAACCGGGATTCTATGTTATCCCCGGCGCTGTCAGTGGCGTCTGACGCCTCTCCACGGCTGGCTGGCGAGGCATCAGGCACGATCGAGAGGATTAATGAAAGTCTGGTGGTCGTTCGTGATGCCCTGGACCTGAACGTCATTACCCCAATGCGCCTGGAAATGCCCTGGAAGGAGTATGACGGGCTGATTAAGGCGCAACTCGAACATTATGATGCCCTGCAAACCGTCATTTTCGATACCGTCAGCGCAAACCTGTCTTCGCGGCTGGAAAGAGAGGTCAATCAACGTCGCCTGATTGTTATTGCACTGGTGGCGGTTCTGCTGGTTGTGGTTTACCTGTATGTCGGCTTCTTCATGTCTGTTCGCACAGCCATTAACCGGTTTACGGAGGCGGCCCGCAATGTCGCGGCGGGAGATATGACCACCCACATTCGTTTGAGCAACCGTGACGAACTGGGTGAGCTGACCAGTGAATTCAATAATATGACCGATCGCATTGCCGAGCTGGTCCGTTCGGTCAGTCGAACCACGGGCGACGTTGGTCAGCAGGCAGCCAGGGTTAACGATACGGCAGCCGCGAATAGCGAAGCCGTCGCTCGCCAGATGGAAGAGAGTGGCCAGATCAATGAAGCCATGAACCAGATGGTAGAGGCGGTCCACGAAGTGACTGAAAGCGCTCACAGGGTAGCCGACAGCGCCGGTACGGCCGAGAGTGACACAGAGACTGGTCGGGAGGTGGTAGCGGATACTGTGGCGACGATCAACCGCCTGGCGACGGAAATTTCCGGAGCGGTGGAGGTGATCAACCGTGTCAGCAAGGATAGTGACAACATCAGTCAGGTTCTGGTCGAGATCAAGGCCATTGCCGAACAGACCAACCTGCTTGCCCTGAACGCTGCTATCGAAGCGGCGCGCGCCGGTGAACAGGGGCGGGGCTTTGCGGTTGTAGCGGATGAGGTGCGCTCATTGTCCCAGCGTACCCATAAATCCACGGAAGAGATCGAAGGCATGATTTCAAGGTTGCAGAGCGGTGTTAAGGATGCCGTATCTGCAATGACTAACAGCCGGGACGTCACTGAGGCGACGGTCAAGAAGTCCGGTGAGGTAACGGAGTCGCTCGATCGTATTGCCCGTGGTATCGCCATTATTGTGGATATGAGTCACCAGATTGCCCAGGCGGCTGAAGAGCAGTCCGCCGTAGCCAAGGATGTGAACCTGAACGTTGAGAAAATTGGCGAACTCGGTCAGAAGACCGCCGCTAACGCAGAAGAGACACTGGGTTCTTCTCGGGAGATGTCTGAACTGACAACGTCGCTGCAGCGGTTGGTTGAAGCGTTCAAGGTATAGAGGATCGTTCAGAAAAAATCCGGCTCACAGGCCGGATTTTTTTTGCTCCCACAGAATTTCTTCCCCGCCGTCCCGCCGCGCCAGTACTCTGGCTATGACGAATAGCAGATCCGAAAGCCGGTTCAGGTAATGCCTGGACGCGGTATTGATTGAGTCCTCGTGGCCCAGCGCCACGACAATGCGCTCTGCCCGTCGGCAGACGGCGCGCGCCAGGTGGCACTGGGCAGCGGCAGGAGACCCCCCGGGAAGGACGAAGTTCTTCAGTGGAGGGAGATGTTCGTTGTACTGATCGAGCGTCTGCTCCAGCCATTCAATATGGTCATCTCCGATCACCCGGCTGCCCGGTATGGCAAACTCTCCGCCCAGGTCGAACAGATGGTGCTGGATTCTGCGCAGGCTCCCAATCAACACGTCTTCGCTGTCGAGGGTCTCGATTAACAAGCCGATATGGCAATTCAGTTCATCGGCCGTGCCCATGGCCTCGACCCGTTGGGCATTCTTGGCAATCCGGTTGCCGTCGGCAAGTCCGGTTGAGCCATCATCTCCGGTGCGGGTATAAATCTTTGAAAGTCGATTACCCATCGGGTTGCTCCTGTATGTTTGGCGACAGTAGTTTTACCTGTTCAGTCAGCATTTGGTTCACCGGTGTGGGTATTCCGGCGTCTATTCCCAGGCGGACCAGATAGCCGTTGATGAAATCAATCTCGGTTTTGCGGCCCGCCAGCGTATCGCTGCGCATGGATGAGGTGTTTCGGGCCGTATTCTCCGCCACGGTTTCAATCTGTTGGCGAAGCACCTGTGGTCGTTCTTTCGTTTGACCGTTCGCGGCCATGAGTGCGGCTATCTCGCTGCACAGGGAATCAATGTTTTGCTGGTAGAACTCCGAGGTGAGAATCTCACCGTTGGCGCAATTCAGGATGGCAGTGAAGGGATTAATGCCGGCATTGATCACCAGCTTTTGCCAAAGTCGGCTCAGAATGTCACTTTCCCGGTGAATCGAGAGGCCACTTGTGGCGAGCTGCTGTACGATCGGGCCGACGTAGGGTTGAGCGGCCTCGTTCATGGCACCGATCCAGGTTTGTCCCGATCCGGCGTGAATGACCGTGCCAGCGTCAGGCCGGTTTGCACCCTCTGTGGTGCTTGCGGCCAAAACGGGATGGCCGGGCCAGCGTTGAGCTACCGCCTGCTGGCTTCCGAGTCCGTTCTGAAAAAGCACCACGGGAGTGTTTCCTGGAAGAGTAGCCATCACGGAGGTTAGCGCATTCTGGGTATCGCCGGCCTTGGTGGTTACAAGCAGAAGACTGACCGGGTCCCCGAGTGCCTGCCAGGGCACGGAGACATCCTGGATTGAGCCGTCTGGCCCCTGAAATTGAAAATCCACCGGGCTGTTACCAGAGGCTCCGGCCCGGGGCACGAAGGCCGTTTCTCCGGCAGGCAGGGAGGCGGCCCACAGCCGCCCCAGTGCACCTGCGCCCAGAATGGCAATCATGCCGTTACATGGCCTCTATGTCGGCCCGCTGCTGGCTCAGGCGAGACAGGCTACCTTGGGCATCCCGGAGTTTTTCCTGCTCCTTCTCCACCACTTCGGCGGGTGCCTTGGCGGTGAATTTCTCGTTGCCAAGCTTGCCTTCGAGGCGCCCGATCTCTTTCTGCAGGCGTTCCAGTTCCTTGTCTAGCCGCTTGAGCTCCGCCGCCTTGTCAATCAGCCCGGCCATGGGGACCAGCACTTCCATCTCGCCAACCAGTTGGGTCGCGGACATGGGGGCCTTGTCGCCGGCAAACCATTCCAGGCTTTCCAGCTTGGCCAGCGATGCCAGGAACTGGCGGTTGTCGTCCATTCGTCGTTTGTCTTCCGCATCTTTGCCGCGCAGCAGAACCGGAATTTTCTTTGCCGGAGAGATGTTCATTTCGCCGCGAATGTTCCGTACGGCGACGATCACACCCTTGAGCCACTCGATATCAGCGGCAACGGCCGGATCCTGCTTGCTGCTGTCAGGCTGGGGATAGGGCTGCAGCATGATACTGTCACCGGACTTGCCGGCCAGAGGCGCAATTCGCTGCCAGATTTCTTCGGTGATGAACGGCATGATCGGGTGAGCCACCCGCAGGACCGCTTCAAGCACACGGACCAGTGTGCGGCGGGTGCCCCGTTTGGCCTCAGCACTTGCGCTCTCGTCGTTAAGGGCAGGTTTCGACAGCTCCAGGTACCAGTCGCAGTACTCATTCCAGATAAACTCGTATAGGGCGTAGGCAGCCAGGTCAAAGCGGTACTGATCCAGGTGACGAACCACGTCCTGCTCGCATTTCTGCAGCTCGCTAATGATCCAGCGGTCAGCCAGGGAGAGCTCGACCGGCTCGTCGTTAACACCGCAGTCCTCACCTTCGGTGTTCATCAGCACGTATCGGGCGGCATTCCACAGCTTGTTGCAGAAGTTGCGGTAGCCTTCGAGGCGCTTCATATCCCAGTTGATATCACGGCCCGTGGTGGCCATGGCCGCCAGGGTAAAGCGCAGGGCGTCGGTGCCGTGGGCGGCGATGCCTTCCGGGAATTCCTTCTCGGTACGCTTGCCGATCTTCTCGGCCAGCTTCGGCTGCATCAGGTTTCCGGTGCGCTTTTCCAGTAATTCGTTCAGGCCAATGCCGTCGATCATATCCAGAGGATCGATAACGTTGCCCTTGGACTTCGACATTTTGTCACCGTGTTCGTCCCGGATCAGGCCGGTGACATACACAGTGTGGAAGGGCACCTGCGGCGTGCCATCTTCATTCTTCATGAAGTGCATGGTCATCATGATCATTCTGGCGACCCAGAAGAAGATGATGTCAAAACCGGTGACCAGCACGTCGGTGGGGTGGAAGTTTTTCAGGCGCTCGGTGATTTCCGGCCAGCCCAGGGTGCCGAAGGTCCAGAGTGCCGAGCTGAACCAGGTGTCCAGAACGTCGTCGTCCTGAGCCAGTTCGAGATCGCCCGACAGGTTGTATTTCTGACGCACTTCCTCTTCGCTGCGGCCGACGTAGATGTTGCCCTCGACGTCGTACCAGGCCGGAATGCGGTGGCCCCACCAGAGCTGGCGGGAGATGCACCAGTCCTGGATGTCGCGCATCCACGAGAAGTACATGTTCTCGTACTGCTTCGGTACAAACTGAATGCGCCCGTCTTCAACGGCTTCAATGGCCGGCTTGGCCAGGGTCTTGGCATCGGCGAACCATTGATCAGTCAGCATCGGCTCGATAATCAGACCGGAGCGGTCGCCCCGGGGCACGCTGAGCACGTGGTCTTCTTCCCGCTCCAGCAAGCCACTATCTTTAAGGTCGGAAACGATGGCTTTGCGGGCGTCCTCGCGAGTGAGGCCTGCATAAGCACTGGGTACCTGGCCATCGATCTCGGTGTTTTCGGTGCCGTCGGAATTGAAAACCTCGGCAACGTCCCGGATGTTGGCATCCTGGGTCATGACGTTGATCATGGGCAGGTGGTTGCGCTTGCCTACGGCGTAGTCATTGAAGTCATGGGCGGGCGTGATCTTCACGCAGCCCGAGCCTTTCTCCGGATCGGCATGGTAGTCGGCTACGATCGGGATCTTCCGGTTTACCAGCGGCAGCATCACGTGCTTGCCGATCAGGTGCTGATAGCGTTCGTCGTCCGGATGCACAGCCACGGCGGTATCGCCAAGCATGGTTTCCGGACGGGTGGTGGCGACGATCACGTAATCCTTGCCGTCCAGGGTTTTTGCGCCGTCGGCCAACGGATAACGAAGATGCCAGAAAAAGCCTTTCTCTTCTTTATTCTCCACTTCCAGGTCGGAAATAGCGGTGTGCAGTTTCGGATCCCAGTTCACCAGGCGCTTGCCGCGGTATACCAGGCCTTCGTCATACAGGCGGATGAAGACTTCCTGAACGGCTTTGTAGAAGCCGTCGTCCATGGTGAAACGCTCGTGGTCCCAGTCCACGGAGTTGCCCAGGCGGCGCATCTGACGGGTGATGGTGCCGCCGGAGTGTTCTTTCCAGTCCCAGATCCGTTTGATGAATTCCTCACGGCCGAGATCATGGCGAGTTTTACTTTCTTCCGCAGCTACTTTGCGTTCGACAACCATTTGGGTGGCAATGCCGGCGTGGTCGGTGCCTACCTGCCACAGGGTGTTGTGGCCCTGCATGCGCTTGTAGCGGGTGAGGGTATCCATGATGGTGTGCTGGAACGCATGGCCCATGTGCAGGCTGCCGGTGACGTTGGGCGGCGGTATGGCGATGCTGTAGGACTGGCCTTCGCCGGAGGGCCGGAAGTACCCTTTGGATTCCCAGTTCTCGTACCACTGGCGCTCGATGTTTTCTGGCTGGTAGGTTTTTTCCATGGGTTTCTGCTGGTGACCGTTGGTTGATTCACAAGGGAAAATTGAGACGCCCGATTATACATGGTCGCTATCTTTGCGGCGAACCTCTCATAGCATAAGACTGCAAGTTCGGGTGCCAGCGCAGCAGGAAATGCCTTTCCAAAACACGCCCACGAGTACGTCCCTGTAGGCTCGTTTCGGGCCGTCCATGGCCCTCAACGGTTTTGGAAAGGCATTTCCTGCTGCGCGTTTCAGCTCAGGTGCAGGTCGCCTGTTGTTTATCGCTTTCTCTGATCGTGGACTCTCGGTTCGATGCCCAGGGCCCGCAACTGCTTGAAGTGCGATCGTGCCTGATTCAGAACGGACGGGTCGTTGTGGGCGACCAGGGCAAGTCGTTTGAACCGGTCGGCGTCGGCCGGCAGACTCTCGGAAAGGATAATGACGGTATCCCAGTCTTCGGCAACTGGCGGGCACAGCAGTATTCCGACGGGATCTGTGCAGGTGGTGGCGGAGTCCGGTACCACGCTGTGTGGGATGAACGCATCGGGGCTGAAGTTCCATAGCAGGTCGTCCAGTTCCTGGGCGTGTTGCATGGTGTCGCAGACGATGCAGACACGGTCTCCCTGCTGCCATGCCTTGTCTACCAGTTTTGCGGCATGGAGGTTGCGGGCGGCAGGGGCGTTTTGGGTCAGGATGTGGAACCAGTAACGCTGGTTGCGATCGGCTTGCCCGGAGGAACCGGCAGCAGCGCCGCCGGTTTCCGTGTGATTTTCTGAATTACTTGCCTGCATGGGACATCAGGTAATCAACCAGCAAGGGAACCGGACGGCCGGAGGCGCCTTTGGCCTTGCCTGACTGCCATGCGGTGCCGGCTATGTCGAGATGCGCCCAGCGGTATTCTTTGGCGAATCGGGACAGGAAGCAGGCCGCAGTAATGGTGCCGGCAGAGCGGTCGCCAATGTTCTGCATGTCTGCAAAGTTGCTGTCCAGCTGGCTCTGGTAGTCGTCCCACAGCGGCAGGCGCCATGCACGGTCGCAGGCGCGCTCGCCCGATGCCAGAAGTTCATTCGCCAGCTCGTCGTTGTTGGCGAGCAAGCCGGTGGCGTGATGGCCCAGGGCGACGATGCAGGCGCCGGTGAGGGTGGCCATGTCAATGACGGCTTCCGGATCGAATTTCTTTACGTAGGTGAGGGCGTCGCAAAGCACCAGGCGGCCTTCGGCGTCAGTGTTGAGGATTTCCACGGTCTGCCCCGAGAGGGTGGTCACGATGTCGCCTGGTCGGCAGGCTCCACCATCTGGCATATTTTCGGCCGCGGCAATCACCGCAACGACGTTGATTTTGGGCTTGGTTTCCGCCAGTACCTGCATGGCGCCAAAGACGCTGGCCGAGCCGCCCATGTCGTATTTCATTTCATCCATGCCGGCGCCGGGCTTGAGGCTGATGCCGCCCGTATCAAAGGTGATGCCCTTACCGACCAGGACGTGGGGCTTGTCTTTCGCCTTACCACCACGGTACTCCATCACGATCAGGCGTGGCGGCTGTGTGCTGCCTTTGCCAACGGCCAGGATGGTGTTCATCCCCATCTTTTCCATCTGCTTTTCGTCAAGCACTTCGGTCTTGATGCAGTCGTGGTCTTTGGCAAGCTTCTTGGCCTGCTGGGCGAGCCACTCCGGGTGACAGATGTTGGGAGGCGTGTTGCCCAGGTCGCGGGTGAAGTTCATGCCGCGACCGGTCGCCAGGCCAAGATTGAAGGCATCTTTCAGGGCTTTCCCGGCACCGGATGCCGCCACCAGTACTTTGTTCAGCTTGCGCGCACCGGGCTTTTCGCTCTTGAATTCGGTGAAGGTGTAGAGCTGGTCTTCCAGGGTACGTCCCACCAGGCTCAGGCGCGCAGCTTCTGAGCTGACTGTTTCATCGCCTGTGACAGCGGTGTCCGTAAGAGCGATCAGTGCCGATTTGGACGGGCCTTCTTTGAGTGCGCCCATCATGGCTATGAGGGCCTTGCGGTAGTTGGCCGGTGTCCGCGCCGAATCATCCCCGGTGCCGACCACAACTAACCGGGCCCAGGGCTGGTCGTCCAGGGGAAGGGTGCGGGTGCTTGCGTTTTTACCGCTGATATCACCTGCGTTCTGGAGTTTCTTGATCAGCCCGCCTAGCGCTTCGTCTGCCTCGGATGTGGACTCCGGCCAAGTGCCTTTTTCGGGCAGGCCGATAACGAGACAGTCTGCTTTCGTGTTTGCGATGGCTTTACTGCTCAGGCTGAAATTCATGGCAACTCCTGTTGATTGTACTGAAGAAGCGTCCGCAGATCGCGGAGGCTGGTTCCGGTCTAGTCTAGCATTGGGGTTTGCAGGCAATTTATCAAGCGGCGGTGCATCAAGAGTTCCATGGCCCGCGCCCTGTTCCCTTTGCGCTGTCAATCGACGGAAAGGTTACATAGAATACGCGCAGTTCCCTGTTTCCTCCATGTTTCAACGGGCACTGCCAGAGAGACCGTTTTGGGCATAATTTTCCGTTATCTTATCCGTCAGGTAATGATCAGCATGGTTGCCGTTTCCGGCATACTGCTGCTGGTCTTCATGAGTGGCCGGTTCATCAGGTACCTCGATAGCGCGGCCGAGGGCTCTATTTCCGCCGATGTTCTTCTGAGTATCATGGCTTACCGCTTTCCGGGTTTTCTGGAGCTCATTTTGCCATTGGGTCTGTTTATCGGCATTTTGCTCGCCTATGGGCGCATGTACCTCGAGAGCGAAATGACGGTGTTGTTCGCCTGCGGCATCAGTAACGGGCAGTTGCTGCAAAAGACACTGTTGGGCAGCATCCCGGTCATGGTCATTGTTGGCGCCATGAGTCTTTATATCTCGCCCTGGGGTATGAAGCAGGTCGAGCAGATTCTTAACGAGCAGCGCAAGGCAACAGAATTTGAAATGCTGGTGCCAGGGCGATTTCAAAGCTTTGGCTCCGGGGATCGGGTCACCTACACCGAAGGGTTAAGCGACGACAAGCGGGAGCTCCGGGGTGTGTTCATCGCGGAGTATGGTAAGAGTGGTGACGGCGTTACCATCATGACGGCCCGTTCAGGCTCCCAGTTTGTTGATGAAGAAACCGGCAGCCGCTTCCTGGTTCTCCAGGATGGGGGGCGCTTTGACGGGATTGCCGGCAGGCTTGATTACGACACAATGGGGTTTGAAGCTTACGGCCTGAAAATCGAAAGTGGTGAGGCACGGAACAAGGAGTTGGAGAAGGGTGTCACCACTGAGTACCTCTGGCAGTCCGACAACCTTGAAGATCGGGCGTTGCTGCACTGGCGCTTGTCGCTGCCGTTGATCGTTCCGATTGTCACCCTGCTTGCGGTCCGGCTGAGCCGGGTTAATCCCCGGCAGGGGCGTTTCTTTCATCTGTTGCCTGCCATGCTGGTATATATCACTTATCTTGGCTTGTTGATTGTCGCCAGGGATGCGCTGGCGGACGGCAAGGTGCCGGAGTGGGTTGGTATGCTCTGGGTCCATGGAATTTTTCTGATATTCGGGCTCTGGTTGCAGTTCGGGCCTTCCTGGCTCCACCGGCGGCGCCTGATGCGCGAGGAGCCGGCCCATGCGTAGGATTGATGGCTACGTGATGCGCACCGTTGGCAGCGCCATTTTTCTGGTTATGGTCGTGGTGCTTTCGCTGGATCTGATTTTTGGCTTCATTGGCGAACTCGAAAACACCCGTAACGATTATCAGACCCTCGAAGTGCTCTGGTACGTATTCCTGACCCTGCCTCGCCGGATTTACGATTATTTGCCGCTGGGTGCGTTCATGGGGTGTCTGGTAGGCCTGGGGTCTCTGGCCAGTTCCTCTGAGCTGACTGTCATCCGCGCCGCCGGGGTATCCCTCAGGCGAATTGTCTGGTCGGCTATGAAGCCTGCGCTGGTAGTGGTGGTTCTGGGCGTGTTCATCGGTGAATACGTTGCTCCTCCCGCCGAGCGGTATGCCCAGAGTGACAAAGCAGTGGCACTGGGTGCAGGGAGTAATGTGGCATCGGCCAGAGGGGTCTGGCACCGGGAAGGGGATGTGTTCATGCATCTTAACGCGGTCCAGCCCAACGGTGTACTCCACGGGGTTTCCCTGTTCCGTTTCAATGATGAGCGTGAGCTGGAGTCCGCAAGCTTTGCCGAGCGGGCAATCTATCAGGGTGATTACTGGCTGCTGGAAAAAGTCAGCGAAACCGACATTGGAGAAACCGGTACAACCCTGTCAAAGCACCCGACACTACGATGGGATACGGGCCTGTCACCCGGCGTTCTGAGCGTTCTGATCGTAAAGCCGGAGAATCTCTCCATGACCGGGCTTTATACCTACGCACGCTACCTTAACGCCCAGGACCTCAACGCCAAGATATACTGGCTGGCGTTCTGGAAAAAGGCGCTGATGCCTCTGGGTACCGCCGTTATGGTTCTGGTGGCAATCTCGTTCGTGTTCGGGCCATTGCGCTCGGTGACAATGGGCTTCCGGGTTTTTACCGGATTGCTGGTAGGCCTGGTGTTCAAGTACATGCAGGATATTCTCGGCCCGATGAGCATGGTGTACGGATTCAATCCACTGATTGCGGTACTGGCACCGATTGCGGTGAATGCCGTGGTGGGGGCCGTGCTGATGCGCCGGGCCGGCTAGAGCGGCCCGGCCACTAGTTCTTCGGAGTTTTTTTGGAATCCTTGGGGACCTGAACGACGACGCTGTCCGACATGCGGTCGGTTAGCGACAGGCCATTAATGGGATAGAACAGGGCAATGATGGCGGGTAGCGTCAGGAAGAGGGTGGCGGCGCCGAAGTAGTAGCCGGCCAGCAGCGCCAGGAAAAAGACGGCTGCAGCTGTGACGTAACGACGCAAAGCCTGACTCCAGCTGACGGACACCCCGTCCAGGTTTTCGATCCGGATTCGCCAGACCTGCATGCCCAGAGTTTGCCCGATGCGGGTCCAGAAATAAGCGAAGAACACATACAGCAGCAGGAAAAGCACGAAGGTCAGGCCTGGGTCTCCGGAAAGCTGGCCGGCCTCTGCCATTTGCTCAAAGCGATCCCAACCGGTAATCCAGCCACCAATCATGGTGTAGATCCAGGTAATAACAAGCAGAACTGCAATGCTGATCAAACCATCATAAATAATGGCCAGAGCCCTTTTTAAAAAGGTGGCTGGCGGAAAAAGTTCCTCGGCGTCATGGAAGCGTCGGGGCATGGAATCTCCTGTGATGTTTCACGTTTTTCCTGTTCT
Source organism: Marinobacter salinus (assembly GCF_001854125.1). NCBI lineage: Bacteria > Pseudomonadati > Pseudomonadota > Gammaproteobacteria > Pseudomonadales > Marinobacteraceae > Marinobacter > Marinobacter salinus. The sequence goes on along the minus strand of NZ_CP017715.1, from coordinate 1,713,539 downwards.
CGGCGTGTGCTAGAGTAGCGGATTTGCGCGAGCATGTAAGTAATCGTATTCAATCGTGGACCCGACGGCATTTCCGGCGGGTTTCTGGAAAGGTATCAAAGGGCTATGAAAACCGCAGAGTTGCGACAGGCATTTCTCGATTATTTCAAACAGCAAGGTCACACCATTGTTCCAAGCAGTTCGCTGGTACCCGCGGACGACCCCACATTGCTGTTTACGAATGCGGGAATGAACCAGTTCAAGGACCTGTTCCTCGGCCGTGAAGAGCGCGACTACACCCGAGCCACGTCTTCCCAGAAATGTGTACGTGCCGGCGGCAAACACAATGACCTTGAGAATGTGGGTTATACCGCCCGTCATCACACCTTCTTTGAAATGCTTGGTAACTTCAGCTTCGGCGATTATTTCAAGCGCGAAGCCATCAACTACGCCTGGACGTTCCTCACCGGCAAGGACTGGCTGAATCTGACGCAGGAAAAACTCTGGGTAACCGTTTACGCCGAAGATGACGAAGCCTACGACATCTGGAACAAGGAAGTCGGTGTTCCTGCCGAGCGCATCGTCCGCATTGGCGACAACAAGGGCGGGCGCTATGCGTCTGACAACTTCTGGCAGATGGGTGACACAGGCCCCTGCGGCCCCTGTACCGAAATCTTCTACGATCACGGCCCGGATGTGGCTGGCGGTCCTCCAGGCTCTCCAGAAGAAGACGGCGACCGTTATATTGAGATCTGGAACGTGGTGTTTATGCAGTACAACCGTACTGCCGATGGCGAAATGCTAAAGCTGCCCAAGCCGTCTGTGGATACCGGCATGGGGCTGGAGCGCATTACTGCTGTATTGCAGGGCGTGCATAGCAACTACGAGATTGACCTGTTCCAGGATTTGCTGGCGGCTGCCTCCAAGGTTCTTGGCGGTGCGGCAACCACCGAAGCGTCTCTGCGGGTTGTGGCCGACCATATCCGCTCCTGTGCTTTTCTGATCGCGGACGGCGTTATGCCTTCCAACGAGGGCCGCGGCTTTGTCCTGCGCCGGATCATTCGCCGTGCAGCGCGCCATGGCAACAAGCTGGGCGCAACAGGGCCGTTCTTCTATAAACTGACCGGTGCCCTGTGTGAACTGATGGGCGATGCGTTCCCGCAGCTGGTCAGCAGCCGCAAGCAGATCGAAAAGGTGCTGCTACAGGAAGAGGAACAGTTCGCCAAGACCCTGGATAAGGGTCTGCGACTGCTTGAACAGGATATTGCTGAGCTCAAAGGGACCGAAATTCCGGGTGAAACCATTTTCACCCTGTATGACACTTTCGGTTTCCCGGTAGACCTGACCAACGACATCGCCCGTGAGCGCGGCTTGACGCTGGATTACGAAGGCTATGAGAAGGCCATGGAAGGGCAACGTGAACGTGCACGTGCCGCGAGTAAGTTCGGTATCGACTACAACGCGGGTGGCCTGCAGATTGAGGGCAAAACCGAGTTCACCGGATATGACCATGTCGACGGCCACGAGAGAATTCGCACGGTTATTGTGGGCGGCGAAGAAAAGGCCGCAGAAGCAGGCGATGAGGCCGTTGTCGTGCTTGAGCGTACTCCGTTTTACGCGGAATCCGGTGGCCAGGTAGGCGATACCGGCCTGCTGACCTGGAGCGGTGGTCGTTTCAAAGTGACCGACACCCGCAAAGAAGGGGATAACCACCTGCATCTCGGTACGCTGATTGAGGGCGAGTTGTTTCCGGGGCTGGAAGTGGATGCGCGGATTGATCATGCCCGCCGCGAGCGCACCAAGCGCAACCACTCTGCCACGCACCTGCTACATGCTGCGTTGCGCAAGGTGTTGGGCGAGCATGTGACCCAGAAGGGCTCGCTGGTGGATCCAGAGAAGCTGCGCTTTGATTTCTCGCATTTTGAGGCATTAACGCCGGACCAGCTGAAAGAGATTGAGCGTCAGGTGAATGAGCAGGTTCTCGAAAATACCCCGGTACAGACCGAAATTACCGACATGGAAAACGCCCAGGAAAAGGGGGCCATGGCACTGTTCGGCGAGAAATACGGGGATGTGGTTCGGGTCCTGAGCATGGGCACCGACCGCTACTCTGTTGAGCTGTGCGGCGGTACTCACGTCGGGCGCACCGGCGATATCGGCTTGTTCCGTATTACCTCTGAAAGCGGTATTTCTTCAGGAGTTCGCCGGATTGAGGCGGTGACCGGCTTTGGCGCTCTGGAGTGGGTGGATGAAACCGAGCGTACCTTGCGGGAGGCTGCCCGCCTTGTGAAGGGCGGCCGCGAGTCCCTGGTTGAGAAGGTTCAGCAGACCGTCGATCGCAATCGCCAGCTTGAAAAGGAAGTGGATGCTCTCAAGGCGAAGCTGGCCAGCTCAGCTGGCAGTGATCTGGCGGGCTCCGCGGTTGACGTTGGCGGGCTGAAAGTCGTGGCGTCGGAGCTTGAAGGTGCAGACCGAAAGGCGCTGATGGAAACCGCCGACCAACTGAAGAACAAGCTGGGAGAAGGTGTGGTGGTCCTGGCCAGCGTACAGGATGGCAAGGTGACTCTGGTGGCCGGCGTGACCAAGTCTGCAACCGGAAAAATCCGGGCAGGTGATCTGATGAAGCACCTGGCCGCGCAGGTTGACGGTAAGGGCGGCGGTCGGCCGGATATGGCCCAGGGTGGCGGCAATGATCCGTCCAAACTGGCAGGGGCGCTTGCCGGTGTTCCAGCCTGGGTTGGGAAAAATATCGCATAAGCAACTTTTTTGGGAGCGGGCTGGAGTTTATAATCCAGCCCGCTTTCTTTTGACTGGTGGAGAACTCCTCCACCGTGAGTCCCGTTTCGGAGTTTGGGAAAAAATGGCCCTGTTGGTTCAGAAATTTGGTGGTACTTCGGTTGGAACGACTGAGCGTATCGAAGCGGTTGCGGAGAAGGTCTGCCGTTTCCGGAAGGAAGGTCACGAGGTCGTGGTGGTCGTTTCTGCCATGAGTGGCGAAACCAACCGGTTGATCGGGCTGGCCAATGAAATTATGGAAGAACCCACGCCCAGGGAGATGGACGTGCTCGTCTCGACCGGCGAGCAGGTTACGATCGCCCTGTTGTCTATGGCGTTGCAGAAACGTGGCTGTGAAGCGCGTTCCTATACCGGGTCGCAAGTCCGGATCGTTACCGATAGTACTCATACCAAAGCTCGTATCAAACAGATTGACGAGCAGCGGATGCGTGAAGATCTGGATGCCGGACGTGTGGTGGTGGTCGCCGGATTCCAGGGTATTGACGAGAGCGGCAATATTACAACGCTTGGCCGCGGTGGTTCCGATACGACGGCGGTTGCATTGGCGGCTGCGCTGAAAGCAGACGAGTGCCAGATTTATACCGATGTTGATGGCGTCTACACCACCGACCCCCGAGTCGTTGATAGTGCTCGGCGTCTCAAGCAGATCACCTTCGAAGAAATGATCGAAATGGCGAGCCTTGGTTCCAAGGTTCTTCAGATTCGGTCCGTAGAGTTTGCAGGTAAATACAACGTTCCATTACGGGTTCTTTCCAGCTTCCAGGAAGGGGAAGGCACCCTGATTACTCTTGAGGATGAAAACGCCATGGAACAACCGGTTGTTTCCGGCATTGCCTTTAACCGTGACGAAGCAAAACTGACTATTTCCGGCGTTCCCGATACTCCGGGCAGCGCTTTGCGTATACTGAAGCCTGTTAGTGACGCCAATATCGAAGTGGACATGATAGTCCAGAACGTTGGCGAAGATAACAGAACTGCGTTCACGTTCACCGTGCATCGCAACGACTTCAAGCGCGCGAAGGAAGTGCTGCAACGGGTTGCAGATGAACTGGGTGCGCGGGAAGTTGGCGGTGACAGCAAGATAGCCAAGGTGAGCATTGTGGGCGTGGGTATGCGGTCCCATGCCGGGGTTGCGACTCAGATGTTCGAGGCGCTTTCCAATGAAGGCATCAATATTCAGATGATCTCCACATCGGAAATCAAGATTTCCGTGGTGATCGATGAGAAGTATCTCGAGCTGGCGGTTCGCGCACTGCATAGTGCGTTTGGGTTGGACAAGCTCGCGGTAGAAGAAGAGGCCGTAAAGCGCAGTTAACAGGTCGAACTGCGAGGTCTCGGAAAAGGGAACCATTTGCTGAGCCTATGACAGCTCGGATCCGTATAAGGGGATGTGCGTCTTTTGCTCAGCCAGTGATCCCACTATAAAAAGAATAAGTATAGAAAAAACCATTTGTCGGAACAGGTAGCTCTGGATAGGGAGTATGGGATATGTTGATTTTGACTCGCCGTGTTGGCGAAACTCTGATGGTGGGTGACGATATCACCGTCACCGTGCTCGGAGTAAAGGGGAATCAGGTACGCATTGGCGTTAATGCCCCGAAAGAAGTGGCGGTACACCGTGAAGAAATCTACCAGCGTATTCAGTCGGAAAAAGGCTCTGAAGAGCCCGAGCCTGGCAACAGCTGAGAGATGAAAAGCCGTTCAAGGGAAACCTGAACGGCTTTTTTCATTTCATGGGAAACCGAGATCGAAAAATCTTGTGTCAACCCTATGAAAACAGAAAAATTATGGTAGTATACGCCCCGTTCTCAAGGAGAGGTGGGTGAGTGGCTGAAACCAGTTCCCTGCTAAGGAACCGTACGAGCAATCGTACCGAGGGTTCGAATCCCTCCCTCTCCGCCATTTTCTTTTCGAAGAAAACGAGGCAGGTTGACGTAGCACTCAACCAAAGCAAGTGATGAATGCGCGGCTGTAGCTCAGCTGGATAGAGTACCTGGCTACGAACCAGGCGGTCGGAGGTTCGAATCCTCCCAGCCGCGCCACTTCCTCAATACCTTGCACCAGTTTTAAGCGGCTGTAGCTCAGCTGGATAGAGTACCTGGCTACGAACCAGGCGGTCGGAGGTTCGAATCCTCCCAGCCGCGCCATATCAAAGTTTGACGCCTCAGTTTGTGTACCTCACAGGCTGGGGCGTTTTGCTATGTATAGCTCTTATTGCCTCAGCATCCCTTCTCTGAAGCCCCGCAGCGCGATCTGATGTTTGCTCCAGATCAATCTCTGGGCGGTTAAAATTGCACAGTCTCGGTGCTTCTGCTTATTCTTGAAAATGTAGAGAATACTTTTCAAGGAGCGGAAACCATGAATAAAACGATCAATGGTGCCTATGATAATCACGACCAGGCCAAGAATGCGTGGGATGATTTAATAGCCACAGGCATTCCCAGAGACAACATCTTCATCGATGAGGAAGCGAAGGTCGTGAAGGTGAGCGTCCCTGCGGAAACGGAAAGGGAAATTCTGGAGATATTCGGGCGCCACAAGCTTCATTAACTCATCTGACATCGAGAGCATCGCCATCCGGTGGTACTCGGGTAATCTTTGGGAAGGAGCGGAGTCATGAGTGGTAAAGATGGAGATGTGGCAGGACGCGGTCGGCGGGACCGCTTGATTAAGGAAGAGATTCACGATCCTTACATGGCGCGAAGCAAGCCTCCGGAGCCAACTGTCTGTCCCGGATGCAGTGCAGTGTTCAGCAAGGGCCGATGGCAGTGGTCACCGGAGTCGGCGGAGGGGGCCCATGAAATGATGTGCCCGGCTTGTGAGCGAATCCGGGATGACATGCCAGCGGGCATTCTTACATTGAGCGGCGGTTTTCTTGGTAAGCATAGGGACGAGCTTCTCAAGCTGATCAGGAACAAGGTAGAAGAGGAAAAGGCCAATCACCCGCTGAAGCGCCTGATGGGGGTTGAGGACGGGCCCGATGGCGAATTGATCGTGAAGTTTACCGATCTTCATCTGCCACGAGGCACCGGTGAGGCGGTTGAGCGGGCCTATGATGGCGATCTCGATATCCAGTACACAAAGGAGTCCAATCTGGTCCGGGTGTACTGGAGTCGGGAGTAGTTAGGGCTGCGGCAGACGGAGAGACCCGTCCCCGTCGTCCGCAGCTCCAGGATTTTGATGATGACTGGCTGTTATCAGAGCCTGAACCGGGAGACCAGAGTCTGCAGTTCGCTGCCGAGCCTGGCCAGCTCAGAGCTGGAACTGGCGGTTTGATTTGAGGAGGCGGCCGACTGGTCAGTGACGTCTCGAATGCGGGTGACGTTCACATTAATCTCCTCGGCTACAGACGTTTGCTGTTCCGACGCGGTAGCGATCTGATTATTGTATTGCTTGATTTCGTCTACAGCCCGGGTGATCCGTTCAATGGTGCTGCCCGTCGCGGTTGCTCGTTTCAGGGTGTCGGAAGCCAGCGACGCGCTGGACTCCATTGCTGAAACGGAGTTTCCAGCACTGGTTTGCAGCGAGGTCACGAGCGTCTCTATTTCCTGTGCCGAGGCCTGGGTCCGTTGCGCCAGGGAGCGAACCTCATCGGCAACGACTGCGAACCCCCGACCTTGCTCGCCGGCCCGGGCAGCCTCAATTGCCGCGTTTAGAGCTAGCAGGTTGGTTTGTTCGGCCACGGATTTGATGACATCCAGAACGGTACCGATATTGGCGGTTTCCTTCTGCAAGCCCTGGATAGTTTCCATGCTCTGGTTCACTTCACGGGTCAGGTTGTTTACCTGATTGACGGTCTCTGTGACTTCCTGTTCGCCTTCGATGGCCTGATTGGCGGCATCCGAGGCAATGCCAAAGGCCTGTTCGGCATTTCGTGCAATGTCAGCGACGGTCGCGGTCATCTCGTTCATCGCCGTGGCGACCTGATCGGTTTCCTGTTTCTGGAGGTTGATACCATCGCTGGTCTGATTTGAAACGGTAGAAAGCTCTTCCGCGGAAGCGGCGATATTGGTGGCACCGGATTCGATGCTCCTGACCAGCTCTCGCAGACCGGTCACCATGGTTGCCAGAGCTGCCATCAGGCGCCCAATTTCATCGGTTCGTTGGTTGTCGATCTTTACCGACAGATTGCCGGACGCAACCTCAGATGCGATGGCGACAGCCTGGTTGATGGGTGCGGTAATTGCGCGGGTAATCAGGAAGGCCATCAAGATGCCAAGCAGCACTGCTATGCCGGTAGCGCCAAAAATCAGAACTGTCGCTTGCTGGCGATCCGACTCCATCATCTCGGCTTGTTGAGCACGCAGACCGTTTGCCGATTCGATGACACTCCTGGCCGTCGCTACCATGTCTTGGGAAAGCTGGCTGCCGGACTGGGTAAGGGTGGCCACGGTCTTGAATTCGTCCACGTAAGCATCGAGTGCCTTGGTGATTTTTGCTTTCTCTTCGGCGCTGATGGCTGCCGATTTCAGTGGCCCCTGTACCCGTTTTGCGTCGCCGAGGTACGCCTCAACACTGGCATCGTCATGCTGGATCAGGAACTTGCGTTCGGAGCGGCGCATATCTTCAAAAATGGCCGATGCAAAAAACAGCGAGCTGTGCGCCTTGAGCGATGAGCCGAAGATTCTGGCCTTGGTTTCCAGTCGGCCCAGTGCTTCTTCCTTCTGACCTATGTTTACTTCCACCTTGCCCATCAACGACTGATACTGACTGATATCGGACTGGATGTTGCCGAGAGTCTCAATATCTTGCGGATCTGTTAGCAGGGGTTCGATGTTGCTGGTGAGCCCAAGCACTTTATCGCCCTGAGCCTGGGACTTTTGGACGTATTCGGCTTCACCGGTTAACAGAAAGTTCTTTTCCTCGACCCGAGCCTCGGTCAGCCCTGTGTTCACTTGTCCGAGCAAGGCTACGATATTTGATCGCTGGCTGTATGTTTCCAACGCGCGATTTCCAACCACTCCAACAATAACTGTGAGCAGCAGGAGAAGGGCGAATCCGGCCGAGAGTTTCGTTCGGATGGTCATGTTGCCAAAGAAGTCTGGAAGTCTCATACGATGTCCCTGAAGCGTGTGAGCAATGCCCGTCTTGTCGTCTGCTCAACAGATAGCGGAGGAGCATTATTGATACGCAAAATCGGTGGTTACTTACTTTATTGTGGCTCTATTAAGTATGTTTTCAGAAAAGAATTCAATTGTTATACGTAACAGATGATTGCGGCGTCCGAAAAAAGCGATACATAAAATAGCATTTTACGGTGTTTAAAATATCAGGATTTGGGATTCTTTGGCTCCAGCGCTTCAAATCCGGACACGAGATCAAGGAGCTCAGAGGTTATCACCGTTTGCCTGGCTCTGCGGTAACTCATGGTAACGTCGCCGATACGTTCATCCAGATTGCGCTCGGCTGACTGCATCGCTGACAGTCTGCTCGCATGTTCACTGGCCTGTGACTCGGCGCAGGCGCGGAATACTGAAACAAACAGGTACTGATCCAGCAGGCGATGAAACAAAGCCTGCCGCTCCATGGTGAATGTCGGCAGGCTGCGGGAAGGCCAGGGTTCTTCTTCAAGGCGATGAAAACGCCTCAGATTCATGGGCAGTAACTGCACCCCGGTGGGTTGGTAGCTGCGTTGGCGGGAATGGCGGTTGTAGAAGAGAAAGATATAGTGTGCGCCGGCTTCTTCCTGCCACTGATCGATTTTCAGAAGGATTTGCTGAACGGTAGCAGTGATCTGTACTGCTGATCCCGGCGTCAGGAAGTCTTCTTCGACGTGCAGACCGGCGTTCTCGAGGCTGCCCGCCACACGGGCGCCGACCGCAAGAAGGCGGCGGTCTTCTTTCTCCGCGGCAGTGGAATCCATGCGCATGATGGCGTGCTCGGCGATTTCCTCATTAAAGCGGCCACATAGTCCATGGTCTGACCCGAACACGACGGCGCCCAGACGGCGGGGGCGGGAAGCCGGACCATGTTCAAAGCCAGAGGGTTTCATGTCCTTCAGCACGACATGAAGCCCAAGTTCCACTGTTCGGTAATAACCACCGAGGGCTTCAACCGCCTGCTCAAACTGATGGATGTTTGCGGCCGAGAGCGCCTTCATGGTTTTCACAATGCTGCGTAGCTGATCCAGACTGTCCAGTTGCTTGTGAAGTTGTTCCAGTGATTCCATGGGTTAGCTCCCGCTTGCCTGAACGATGCCGGCCAGCGCGACCTCAAGTTCCGACAAAACCCTTTGCCATTGGTCATCGTCCAGCGTTTCGCCGTTTTCCATGTTTGCGCAGAGTTCGGGGAGAGTCTCCAGCAGGTGTTTCTGAATCCGTTTTTCGGCGTTCGCGATTGCATCCAGAGGCACGTCATCCAGCAGTCCGGCATTGACGGCCTTCAGCACCGCCACCTGCTCACTCGCGCGCAAAGGGTGGCGCTCGTTCTGTTTCAGGACTTCCCGCACTCTTCGGCCCCGCTCGATGGTGGCGCGAGTTTCCTTGTCTAGGCGGGTAGAGAAGCGGGCAAAGGTTTCCAGTTCCTCGAACTGGGAATAGGACAGGCGGAGGTCGCTGGCGACACTGCGGAGGGCGGGGTGCTGGGTTTTACCGCCAACCCTTGAAACCGATTTACCGACATGGATTGCCGGCAGAAGCCCTTTCTGGAAAAGGACCGGAGACAGATAGATCTGGCCATCGGTTATGGAGATCAGGTTGGTCGGGATGTAAGCCGAAATATCCTGTGCCTGGGTTTCAATCACTGGAAGAGCCGTCAGGGAGCCGCCACCAAATTCCTTTCGCAGATGGGTGCTGCGCTCCAACAGGCGGGAATGAATATAGAAAATGTCGCCCGGATAGGCTTCCCGTCCCGGGGGACGGCGCAGGAGCAGCGACAGCTCACGATAGGCCCGGGCATGGCGGGTCAGGTCATCGTAGACAATCAGCGCGTCATAGCCTTTCTCCATGAAATACTCGGCCATGGTGGTGGCTGCGTAGGGTGTGATGTAACGCAGGCCGGGAGGGTCGTCATCGGGGGCGACAACCACGACTGTGTGGTCCAGGGCATCGTGTTTACGTAAGGTTTCGACCGCTTTGGCAACAGCGGTGGCCCGCTGACCTACTGCGCAATAGATGCACTTAACACCTTTGTTCCGCTGATTGATGATGGTGTCGATGGCCACGGATGTCTTGCCCGTCTGTCGGTCACCGAGAATCAGCTCCCTTTGCCCACGACCGATCGGGATCAGAGCATCAATCGCTTTAATACCAGTTTCCATGGGGACTGTTACCGGGGAGCGCTCGATGATTTCCGGAGCAGGGCGCTCAATTGGCCGACGTTCATGAAACTCCAGCGGTTTGCCCCCGTCCAGGACCTTGCCGGTAGCATCAATCACCCGCCCGAGAAGGCCCTCGCCCACGGGCGTATCTGCCTCTCGGCCGGTAGCCGTGACACGAATACCTGCGCCCAGTTTCTCGCTATCGCCCAGGAGCATGATGCCCACTTCGTCCGGTTCCAGATTGATGGCCACTCCGAGTACGCCATCGGGAAACTGCACAAGCTCCTCGGAGGTGACGCTTGCCAGCCCCCGAACCCTGGCAATGCCCCCGCCAACCTGTATAACCGTGCCCGTTTCGTGGCTGCGTAGTGTCGGCTCGGTGTCCTCAACCACCTTGTGGAGTGTGGCCATGGTGTCGTCAAGGAGTTGCTGCAACACGGCATCAGGCCTCTTGCTGTTCGGTGATGACAGGTTTGAACGCTTTTTCCATGCGGGTCGTCAGCTCCTCAAGGTAGTCCGACAGGTTCCAGCTGACTCGCTCTCCATTGCACACCAGTTCGATGCCGCACCCGAGTTCGGGGTTTGTGGTGTAGGTAACTGCAATTTCGCCGCCTATCTGGTCGTGCACAGCTCCTGTTAACTGCTTCTGCAGAGCCGGATCAAGTTCAGAATGGCTGGAAATACAGGCCGGTTCCGAAGTGTTCCTCAAGGATTCCCGGGCTTCCTGATCGAGAGTCGGCAGTTTTTGAATAAAGGTATGGACCATGCGGGCTTCCAGATCCGAATCTGCCAGATCCTGAAGTGCTTTTCCGGCAATGGACTCAATGGCCTCCAGGGTTTGGCGTCTCAGGCTGCCGATAAACTCCGCCTTCTCCTCGTTGACTTCCCGCATCCAGCTGGCCCGGACCCGGGCGGTTTCTTCCCGCGCGACATCAAGCATATGACTGCGCTCCTGCCTGGCTTCCTCCCGGGTCTTCTCCAGAATGTCGTCCTGCTGTTGCTTCAATGCGTCGGCTTGCGCCTGATACTTTTGCGCCTCCTCCCGGGCAGTTTCTTCACGGGCGTCGGCATCTTCCATCCTGCTACGTATTTTGTGCTCACGCTTGTCCATTGCCTTGATAACCGGCTGGTAAAGAAAGCGTTTCAGTAGCCAGACCAGGATAAGGAAGTTGATAGCCTGGGCGGATACGGTGATCCAGTCTATATCCATGGGTCAGCCTCCGGCAGCAGCGATGGCATGGTCCCAGAAAGGGTTGGCAAATATCAGAATCATGGTGACCACGAAGCAGTAAATGGCCGTGGATTCGATCATTGCCAGACCCACAAACAGGGTACGGGTGATGGTGGCGGACTCATCCGGTTGCTGGGCGATGGCGCTCAGTGCCTGGGCAACGGCGCGCCCCTCAGCCAGGGCCGGCCCTATTGAACCGATGGCAATGGTCAGGCCTGCTGTGATGACGGAAATCATGCCAATGATTGAAACGCTGTCCATAGGGTGGCTCCTTTACTGGTCAGAAGAAAGTGTATCCGCTTGGTCCGGGTCCTCAGCCTTTTCATAGACTGAGGTAGCCGAGGCAATGTAAACCATGGCGAGTACAGCAAAGATGTAGGCCTGGATCATGCCGGTGAGCAAGCCAAGAAGTTGCATGACAACCGGGAAGAAATAGGGCGTCAGGCTCAGAAGAATGCCAACGATCACCGTGCCACTCATGATGTTTCCGTATAGTCGCACCGCGAGTGCCACGGTGCGCGAGATCTCGCCGATAATGTTGAACGGAAGCATAAACCAGGTGGGCTGAAGGTAACGCCCCAGGTAGCTGCCGGCACCCTTGCTGGCAATTCCGAACACCGGAACCGCGATGAACACACAGATAGCAAGCGCCGTGGTGGTAGAGAGTGAGCCCGTGGGTGCGAGATAGCCCGGAACCACATTCAGAAGGTTGGCCATGGCAATGAACAGGAACAGGGTGCCAACAAAGGGCAGGTAATTGCCCGGTTGCTGGTGGCTTACCTGTGCGATCTGATCACGAATACCGGTAACCAGTACCTCCAGCAGGTTCTGCCACCGGGAGATGTCAGGGTTATCCGAGATGCGGCGGGTAACCAGCCAGGAGGTTAGTGTCAGTATGGCCATAACCACCCAAGTAAAAACGAGCGTGGCATTCAGGGAAAAAATACCCCACTGGAAATAGACGACGCTATCAGGCGAGATGGTCATGGGCGTGGCTCCCCGCCGATCCCGGGCGGCCGAATACGGTGTGCGATCAGCAGCCTGGGTAGCGTAAAGCCGGCAACGGCCGCCAGCAGGTGCTGCCAGTCACCATATTGGGCAACAACATAAAAGCCCGCCAGAGTGATGCCAAGGCGCAGAAACAGGCTGCTCATCATCAAGAGACCGGGATGACGGGCCTCGCCTAAACGGCGAACCGTAAGCCATAGACCACCGAGAAAAGCCAGGCCAAGCGCAACTCCGAGCGCAAAAGAAATACCGTAGGCTGACAAGGAGGCAGGGAGGGTCGTTTCATCAGTCACGTTCGCTCTCCTGTTTGATCCAGTACCAGGCATTGAGGCAGCCTAATGCTATGCCGATGATAAGCAGAGTAAGCGTCCAGGACACCTGGCCCGGCCAGCGATCGTCCATCCAGAGCCCAACGGCGACACCGATGAGTGTCGGGATGGCCACAGACCATCCCACCAGGCCAAACATGCCAAGGCCAAACCAGGCTGCATGCCGGCCTTTCTTCCGGGCCTCTTGCTTGCGCCTGGCACGACGGCCCACTTGCTCGCCAAGTTTTGGCGGATGGCCGTCAGGTTCTGAACGATGAGGCCGGTCAGCCATGGAGTTTCTCCTTGAGGTCAAGGAAGCCCCGTAGCGTTCCGGCCTCAAGTCGGGCAAGGGCGGTACGAGCTTTCCGTTCGTGCTCATCCAGATCCAGGAAACGCTCCTCAATCATCGACTGTAGCTCGGCCATATTGGTTCCGGTTACGCCTTTGTAGGTGGAGACGGTGACATCCTGTCCGCACTTCACTAACACGCCCCGGTCCACCGCCGCGAAGCACTCTGTGCCATCTTCGCTGTAGAAAGACAGCACTCCAGGAGTCAGGGCAGCGACGAAATCAATATGTCGGGGCAGCAAGCAGAATTCACCGTTCTCCGCTTCCGCGATAACCTTGCTGACCGGCTGGTCCACAAGCACTTCTGTCGGAAGCAGAACTTTCAGGTTCATGTGTCCCCTGCGGGCGGCATTATCAGGACTCATTACCGATCTCCGTCGTGTCCACCTGGTCAATGGTACCGATCATGTACAAGGCTTTTTCGTTGACCTTTTCAAACTCGCCGGCAAGGATGCGTTCACAGCCCTCAATGGTCTTTTTCAGCGGGACCAGTTTGCCGCCATGGCCGGTGAACTGGCCTGTGGTAAAGAACGGCTGGGTCAGGAACCGTTCCAGGCGCCGCGCCTTGCTGACGGTTGCACGATCCTCTTTGGACAACTCTTCCATGCCGAGCATGGAGATGATGTCCTTAAGCTCGTCGTATTCCGCCAGTGTGCTGCGTACAGCCTGGGCCACCTCGTGGTGACGACTGCCGACAATGGCGGGTGTGAGCATTTTCGAGCTGGTCTGCAGCGGGTCCACGGCCGGATAAAGCCCCTGGCTTGCCCGCTTGCGGGACAGCACGATGGATGCAGTCAGATGAGAAAATATATGGGTTGCTGAGGGATCGGTAAGATCGTCCGCGGGAACATAGACTGCCTGTACCGAGGTGATGCTGCCATTGCGGGAACTGCAGATCCGCTCCTCCAGTTCCGCCAGTTCGGTGGCGAGGGTGGGTTGATAGCCAACCCTTGATGGAATCCTGCCCATGAGCCCGGACACTTCCATGCCGGACTGAACGAAGCGGAAGACATTGTCGATCAGTAGCAGTACATCCCGTTTAACCACATCGCGGAAATATTCCGCGACGGTCAGGGCGGCATGGCCAACCCGGAATCGGGCTCCCGGAGGTTCGTTCATTTGGCCGTATACGAGTATGGCCTTGTCGATAACCCCGGATTCCTGCATGGCGCTGTACATCTCTTCCGCTTCCCGCATGCGCTCGCCAATGCCGCAGAACAGGCTGATGCCCTCGTACTGCTCCGCCATATTGTTGATCAGCTCATTGATCAATACGGTCTTGCCAACCCCGGCACCCCCGAACAAGCCGGACTTACCACCGCGCTCCATAGGCGCGAGGAGATCAATTGCCTTGATCCCGGTTTCGAAGATTTCCGTGCTGGTGGTGCGATCCGAGAGTGGCAGGATAGGGCGGTGGATGGGCCAGTGCTCGCGGGTACCGATCGGGGCGCCGCCATCAACTGGCTTGCCGAACACATTGATCATTCGGCCAAGAAGTGATTCCCCGACCGGAACCTGTAAGCCTGCGCCGGTTTGCTGAACGGGCATACCTCGGGAGAGGTGGCGGGTAGAGTTCAGAGCAATGCAGCGAACTGTGTCAGTGTCCAGATGTGTCTGGACCTCAAGGTTCACCTGATTCTCAAGACCCGTGAGCAGTTCCCGGTTGCGAGGCGGGAGGGGTGGGTTGAAGCGCACATCAACCACATTGCCCCGTATAGCGGCGATTTCACCAAGCTGTGCGCTTTTCGCTTCCATTTGAGTCCTTTCCCTTACGCTTTCGAATCAGGCTTCAGTAAAGTAATTGTCATGCTCACGTTCAACGGAGTACAGATGAACTGCGACATTTTGTCGCACAGTGCTTAGCCCTTCGAGGTTCTCTGCGGAGAAGGTTCGCGTTACTGTCGATGTAAGCATTACCACTAAGCCGATGAATAGAATCCTGTTCTAAGGTTAGCAGCCCGACCAGTGTTGGTCTTTTCCTTAGGCGGTAAAGTTGACTTGGGTTAACTCCTGATGCTGAATCAAATAGCGCATTTGCATATAACTGGATTTATTATACTCTAGGCAGGAAAGGTCGGAGAGGACCTGATTTAAGGTGTCAAGGAGAAAATCCAATGAAAATGGGAATTAAATTCTCAAGAAAACCGCTTGTTAGCGCGATAGTGTTTTCGTTGTTGGGAGTGTCGCAGGCAGCTTCGGCGGCAACGATCGATAGCGTCAATGAGGACAACCTTGCAGTTCCCCCTGTCCAAGGAAAAACCCTGGTTTATACCGATACTGAGGGAACCGGCACTTTTGGCTGGATTGATCCCGTAAATGACTTTGGTAATTTGGGCTTGGGTATCAGAGTCTATAACGAGCCATTTACCGCCCAGAATACCTATGACTTCGCGGGCTGCATCATGGCGCAACCGGATCGTCAGCTTCTGGATCCTCCCCAAAAGAACTGCCAGGCTCCCCCCGACTCGGGTAAACGCTTCAAGCTGAAATCAACCGAGACCAATGGTCCGATTGATCTGGTATTTAATGTGTCGCCCGGGGCTGAGCCGAAGCTCTACCGGGTTATTGGCAAGCTGTCGAACCTGACGGATGGCACCAATAGCGTTGGAGGGGATTTGAACGCCTTCCGATTTGAGACCGGTTTCGGTGTAGGTAACGCCTTCAGTGCGTCTACTGCAGACGACGGTCTTTCATTCGGTTTTGACGGTGCCGACAAACTCACGATAGGAAATCTGGGCAAATTCCCCGGAGGCTTGTTTGGCGGCAGCAAGGTCGAAGGCCTGCCGTTCTTTAACACAAGCGTTGCAGAGTTTATTGAATCAGGAGCGACCGCCTCCAATCAGGATACAACTGAGACTGACACGAATGTTCCGAGTCAGTACAAGGACTTGTTTGGTGACTGGCGTACCCTCAGCTCAGTGCCGACCGGCTGGTTCATCGATCATGATGGCAACCCGGCGAACGATTCCATCCTGCTTGCTTGGGACGATGGTGCTCCCGGTGCGGCCGATTGGCAGACATTTGAAAAGGTATTCGATCCGGCTGTGACGGTTGACCATGACGGTGATGCCGGGACTGCCGAGATTTCCGCGGCAGAATGGGACCCGAACAGCGGCAGCTTCAATCCTGCTGTGGCTGGCGACGTTCTGCCCCTCGTTGATACGTTGGGCGAAGAAGACCCCGACAACAATGTTCCCGATGCGATTTCACTTGTGCAGTCGACGGCTTCTGGCCTTTACGACGGAACATTCAATGTTCTGATCGATGGCGAGGCTGTAAACATTGATGCCTTCGCCGACTGGGCTAATAAACCGGTGACTGTAATTGACGCCGATAACAGTGATGCTTTGGTCGCCACCTGGAATCCTGATACCGAGCTGTATGATATTGCTGCAGCATACGTGGAGACCTATGGTTCAACACTGACATTAACTGAAATGCTCAATATTAGCGGCCCGCCCGATGCAACAACTGGTCTCATCAGGCAACCCGGTTATGTTCAGGGCCCCGTTGAAGATTTGGCGAACGTCAATATCAATACCACCATCAGTGTGGCCGACACCTTCACTTTGAACTGGCCAACCTGCACCAGCGATGGTGTGGATACAAACTGTACCTTCACTCTGCGTGTGACAGGTCTGAATGATGCGGTTGGAGTGCCCGCCATTCCAGTACCAACTCCGCCAGAGGCGCCAACGCCTGCCGGTGACGGTCCGATCTTTGGCTGCTCTGCCGGTGCGCCGGGCTCGCCATTTGATCCGGTACTGCCGGGCATGGTCCTGATGGCCCTGGGTGGTTTGTGGGCGCGCAAGCGTCTCAGCAACGCCTGAACCATCTGCCATTAAAAGGCGCAAATAAAAAGCGGGGCTGATAATCAGCCCCGCTTTTTTTTGTAACTGTGAAAAGTGAATCCGGGTTACTGGTTACCGGACCCCTTGATCTTATACTCCTGGTTTTTGCCGTTACCCCCTGAGCCTTTGCCCATACCTTGACCAGATCCCATGCCTTGTCCGGAACCCATGCCTTGTCCGGAACCCATGCCTTGTCCGGAACCCATACCCTGGCCCGCTCCCATGCCTTTGCCTGGCCCTTTCCCCATGCCGTTATTCAGTTCAACCCCACGCTCACGGGCGCGTTGTAGCATGCGTTCGTGGTGCAGCTGGCGATACCGGGCCCGCTCGGCATCGGTGTTCAGGTTACGCATGGTTGTGCGGTGTTCCTGCAACTCCTGCTGGGTCATCAGTTCCCGACCAAATACCTGTTCGTTGGACTGGGCGGCTACCGGTAAGCTGGCCAGGGACGTAAGTAAGGTGGCGCCTGCTATCGAGATCAGCGATTTTTTCATACTCATGGTTAATCCCCTTTCGTTATATGGATATAACCTGAGTGTAGTACGGCGTCATCAGATTGGGAGTGATGATTAGTACTTATGTCCGCTGACCGGACAGATAGATCAAAAAGGAATCTGGTCCGAAGGCGTTCGGAGGTCTACCACATGAGATCGTCCGGAATCTCATAACCGGCATACGGGTCGTCGTCACCCACGTCGTCTGTTTTGCGGTCATGGAGAACTACAACAGCGCTTTTATCGCGCTCCATGATCTTCCGGGCAACACCCTCTGCCACAATCTCATAGGCATCGTTCACGAAAACAATAGCGAGGCGACCACGGGACAGCTGATCCACCATGGTGTCGTCGACAAAAATTTTCTTGATCTTCTTGTCGTGGACAAACTGATAGGAGGTATCGCCCCTGCTACGGTCCAGTCGGTTGGTTTCCACCAGCTGGCGTATCTGCGCCTGAATGGCCTTTTTTTCCGCTTCCTGCTGGCGTTGCCGGTTCAGCTCGCGGTCTCGCTCGGCCTTCTCTTCCCGGGCCTGGCGGGCACGGATCTGGGCTTCATTAACCTGCTCCGTACCTTTGGGTTGCTGTTTTCTCTGTTTGCGTTTCTCGTTTCGAACGGCCTTGGCCTTCTTCTCGTCGGCAAGGCCTGCTTTCAGTAGCTGATCCTGTAGGGACGCCATCAGTAACTCCGTTAATTATTGGCAAATTCTGGTATCCTGTGCGTGTAGTATACGCCCTCATTTTTGCCTTCATAACCAGCAGCCGCTGATTCCGGGATTTTCTTGTATGCCTTCCTTTAAAGAGTTTGGTCTTTCCCCTGCGATGGTCTCCAATCTGGAGCAGTTGGGATTCGAGCACCCCACTGAAATTCAGGCCAAGGCCTTGCCGCAATGCCTGGCGCGCCGTGACGTGATTGCCATGGCGCAGACCGGTAGTGGCAAAACCGCCGCCTTCGGGATTGGGCTGGTTGAGCATCTCAATCCCAGGTTGTTCGCGGTGCAGGCCCTGATTCTCTGTCCTACCCGTGAGCTGGCGGATCAGGTGAGCAAAGCGCTGCGAGAGCTGGCCCGGGCCAGGGACAATGTCAAGGTGCTGACGTTGTGTGGTGGTGTGTCCATTGGCCCCCAGATAGGCTCCCTGAGCCATGGTGCCCATATTGTTGTGGGGACGCCCGGACGGATCCAGGATCACCTTCGCAAAGGCACGCTCACGCTTGATCGCGTCGGGACTGTGGTGCTGGATGAAGCCGACAGAATGCTGGACATGGGCTTTGAGGACGCCATGGAGGATATCCTGGGGCAAACGCCGGAAACCCGCCAGACCCTGATGTTTTCGGCCACCTGGCCGGAATCCATCCGAAAACTCAGTGCCCGTTACCAGCAGGATCCGGTCGATGTGCGTGCCGAATCAGGGCAGGGCAATCCGGACATTCGTGAGCTTTTCTACGAGATTTCGCCAGGGGCCACCACCGATGCTGTTATGGCCTTGCTGTCCAAGCATCAGCCTTCCTCGTGCATTGTCTTCTGTACCACCAAGCAACAATGTGACGAGATGGCCGAAGGGCTCAGCCAGCGAGGTTTTTCGGCCTTGCCTCTGCACGGGGATCTTGAGCAGCGGGAACGGGACAGTGTGCTGGTCCGTTTTGGCAATCAGAGTTGCTCGGTCCTGGTAGCAACGGATGTGGCCGCGCGGGGGCTGGACATCAAATCCCTGCCACTGGTTATCAATGCCGAACCTGCCAGAGATTCCGAAGTGCATACCCACAGGGTTGGCCGGACCGGGCGCGCGGGCGAGCAGGGGCTTGCCATAACCCTGTGCACCCCGTCCAAGGGCCATAAGATCAGTCGTCTGGAATCGGATCGTGGGCGTGCGGCGGAATGGGGGGATACGGAAGCTCTGATGGCGACGCCTCAGCAGCCTGTCTACCCGGCCATGAAAACGCTTTGTATTGCCGGTGGCAGGAAAGAAAAAGTCCGCCCGGGCGATGTTTTGGGTGCACTGACGGGTGAGGCCGGAATCCCGGGTTCCGCTGTCGGAAAAATTGATCTATTTGATTTTCAGTGCTTCGTAGCAATTGACAAGGATTACGCGGCGAAGGCGTTGAAACGATTGGAAAGTGGGCGGGTCAAAGGTCGGAAAATACGCGTTCGATATGCTTGAATCGTTAGCATGATGGGGTTGAGCGCGGCAGGTCACTTGGGCGTCGCGCCTCGGAAAGCGCGTATAGTAATTCGCATTTAGGTTGCTCAGGACAATCTAAAACGGTAAATTACGCAGGATTTTGCCTCCCGATTTGTTACGGAAAGTGCTGAGACTTTAGTCTAAGTGGTCCGGCCAGACAACTCGGGGAAATCAACAAACCAATACAGGTAGCTATTCGATATGAATGACCTGATGTCACAAGCCGTAGATCTCATGATTGCCGGTATGGGGTTTGTGTTTGCGTTCCTGGTGGTTCTGGTGTTCGCAACACTGCTCATGTCCAAACTGATCTCCCGGTTTGCGCCGCCAGAGCCGGCAACCCCGGCCAGAACGCCACGTGCCAAGCCGAAGGCGCCCGCGTCGGTCGACCCTGACACCGCCGAGGCCATCAAGAAGGCGATTGCACAATTCCGGTCCCGCCACAAGAAGTGAGCCGGTAAAAGATAGAACCTTTAAACAGAAGGCTGACACGATGACTGACACGAAGAAACCGCTGGGGATTACGGACGTTATCCTGCGTGACGCCCACCAGTCCCTGCTTGCCACCCGTATGCGGCTTGATGACATGCTACCCATTGCCGAGAAACTCGACAAAGTCGGTTTCTGGTCCCTGGAATCCTGGGGTGGAGCCACCTTCGACTCCTGTATCCGTTACCTGGGCGAAGATCCCTGGGAGCGTATCCGCGAACTGAAAAAGGCTATGCCCAACACTCCGCAGCAAATGCTGCTGCGTGGCCAGAATCTGTTGGGCTACCGCCATTACGCGGATGATGTGGTCGAGCGGTTTGTAGATCGTGCCGCCGAAAATGGCGTTGACGTGTTCCGTATTTTTGACGCGATGAACGATCCCCGCAACCTGGACACCGCCATCAAGGCCGTTCGCAAGACCGGCAAGCATGCGCAGGGCACTATCTCTTATACCACCAGCCCGGTGCACACCATTGAGATGTGGGTTGAGCTGGCGAAGGAAGTCGCAGACATGGGGGCGGATTCCATTGCCATCAAGGACATGGCGGGTATTCTCAAACCGTACGTGGCCTTTGATCTGGTTAGCCGCCTGAAGAAAGAACTGGATATCCCGATTCACATGCAGTGCCATGCGACCACGGGCATGTCTACCGCCACAGCCATCAAGGCAGCGGAAGCCGGTATCGATAACGTGGATACGGCCATTTCCTCCATGAGCATGACGTATGGCCACTCGCCCACCGAGGCGGTTGTTGCCATTCTTGAAGGTACTGACCGTGACACCGGCCTTGACCTGAACCTGCTTGAAGAAATTGCCAGTTACTTCCGCGAAGTCCGCAAGAAGTACGCAAAATTTGAAGGCAGCCTCCGGGGTACCGATTCCCGTATCCTGATTGCTCAGGTGCCTGGTGGCATGCTGACCAACATGGAAAACCAGCTGAGAGAACAGAACGCGAGCGATAAGTTTGATGAGGTTCTGGCTGAGATTCCCAAGGTTCGCGAAGACCTGGGTTACATCCCGCTGGTGACTCCGACTTCCCAGATCGTTGGTACCCAGGCGGTGCTGAACGTTCTGACCGGTGAGCGTTACAAGTCTATCTCCAAGGAAACCTCCGCAATCCTGAAAGGCGAATACGGCTCCGCGCCAGCGCCGTTCAACAAGGAGTTGCAGGAGCGTGTTCTGGATGGCAAAGAAGCGATCACTTGCCGTCCCGCCGACCTCATTGACTCGGAAATGGACAAACTGACCGACGAGCTGAAGACGCTGGCCAAAGAGAAAGGCATCAAACTGGCGGAAAACACCGTTGATGACGTGCTGACTTACGCTCTGTTCCCGCAGATTGGCCTGAAATTCCTCGAAAATCGCGATAATCCGGATGCCTTTGAGCCGATTCCGAGCGCTGCTGATGTGGCACCTGCGAAGAAGGCCGGCGGCCCCGAGACTTACACCGTTGAAGTCAATGGCAATAAGTTTGTGGTGGCGGTGTCCGAAGGTGGCGAAATCACCCAAATCCAGGGCGAGGGCGGTGCTGCTTCTGCGCCTGCCGCGTCTTCGGCTCCTGCGCCTGCAGCGGGTGATGGTGAGCCAGTTGTTGCCCCTCTGGGCGGCAATATCTTCAAGATTCTGGTATCGCCGGGTGACGTTGTTGAAGAGGGCGATGTGCTGATTATCCTCGAAGCCATGAAGATGGAAACCGAGGTTCGCGCACCTAAGGCCGGTACTATCGGTGAAGTTTTCATCAAGGTCGGTGATGCCGTCTCCCCTGATGATGAAATGCTGACAATCGCATAAAGGGCCAGCATTCCATGGATAAATTAATGACGTTGTGGACGGGCAGTGGCCTGTTCAACATTGAAATTGGTCAGGTGGTAATGATTGCCATCGGCTTTCTTCTCCTGTTCCTTGCGATTCGCAAGGGCTTTGAGCCGTTGCTGCTGGTGCCAATTGGCTTTGGCGGTATTCTGGCGAACATTCCGGAGGCAGGGCTCGCTCTGTCTGCCGCGGAAAATGCAATCCATATGGCCAAGCCAGAGGTTCTTGCGGCGCTTGCGAGTGCACTGGATGTGTCCTATCAGTCTGGCCAGGTGGTAACGGCTGAGGTCATGGACGCGTTCAAGTACGCGTATAAAGAAGCCAGTTCCGCCGAGCTTGCTATGGCCAACGGCCTGGCGCAGGACTTTGGTTACGGTAACGGAATGCTGTACAACTTCTACACCGTGGTTATCGGGAGCACCGTTGGGCCGCTGCTGATTTTCATGGGCGTGGGCGCCATGACTGACTTCGGACCGTTGCTCGCGAACCCGAAGACACTGCTGCTTGGCGCTGCAGCCCAGTTCGGTATCTTTGGTACGGTGCTCGGCGCAGCTCTGTTGGACTGGCTGGGTATCCTGGACTTTACCATTCTGGAAGCAGCTGCGATCGGTATCATCGGTGGTGCGGACGGCCCAACGTCCATCTACGTGTCCAGTGTGCTGGCGCCTCACTTGATTGGTGCAATTGCGGTATCTGCCTACGCCTACATGGCGCTGGTACCAATGATCCAGCCGCCTATCATGAAGGCTCTGACGTCGCCGGAAGAACGCAAAATCAAGATGTCCCAGCTGCGCCCGGTGAGCAAGCAGGAGAAGATCATCTTCCCGCTGGTTGTGCTGATTGCCGTGGTTCTGTTCCTGCCTGATGCAGCGCCGCTGCTGGGTATGTTCTGCTTCGGTAACCTGATGCGCGAGTGTGGTGTGGTTGAGCGTCTGAGCGATACAGCCCAGAATGCGCTGATCAACATCGTTACAATCTTCCTCGGGTTGTCGGTTGGTTCCAAGTTGATGGCTGACAAGTTCCTCGATCCCCAGACTCTGGGTATTCTGGGCCTTGGTATCGTCGCCTTTGGTGTAGGAACGGCCTCGGGTGTTCTGATGGCGAAACTGATGAACAAGTTGAGCAAGGAGCAGATCAACCCGTTGATTGGTTCGGCAGGTGTATCTGCGGTGCCGATGGCAGCGCGGGTATCCAACAAGGTTGGTTTGGAAGCTAACCCGCAGAACTTCCTGCTGATGCACGCCATGGGTCCGAACGTGGCTGGTGTTATCGGCTCTGCGGTAGCTGCCGGTGTGATGATCAAACTGCTTAGCTGATCGTTCCTCTGCTGCACTGAAACCCCGCCCGGTGTAAGCCTGGCGGGGTTTTTTTAATGGAAATTCCGGGAACTGACCGGGAGCGTTTTTATGAGATGGCTCAGGTCCGAAAGTTTGCCTGCCATGATATGAACAATATCTCCCTCTCTTTCCAGTACGCCTTTTACATGTAATAGCCGGGCGGTTAATAACGGTTTCCGCTGCCGCCGGGCGGTTTCCAGCCATACCACCACATTTACGTTTCCGGTTTCGTCCTCGAGGGTCACAAAGGTGACACCAGAGGCGGAACCGGGGCGTTGGCGGCCGGTAACGAGGCCTGCCACCTGAACCGGAATGCCGGCTTTGGTGGCTTTGAGCTGCTCGGCGCTGAGGCAGAACTGCAGATGGCCCTGTTCCCGCAGGAGTGCCAGCGGGTGGCGTTGCAGGGTCAGGCCCTGGCTGGCGTAGTCGGCCAGGACGTTCTGGCCTTCGGTGGGCTCTGGCAGCTGGTCACAGGTATCCGGGGCGTAGTCTTCGTTCTCTTCTTCTGCGAACAGCTTGGTGGGCTGTTCATGTCCCAACAGTTGCCAGTAGGCCTGATGGCGGTTGGCGGCGAACGCGGGCATGGCATTGGCGCCGGCGAGCAGTTCCATGTCCTTCTGGTTCAGGCCGGCCAGCCTGCGCAGTTCGCTGGCGGAACGGTAACCCTGCTCTGGCCGCAGCTGGCATAGGCGTTCTGCGCCGCCGGACGATAATCCCTGAATAAGCCTGAGGCCGAGCCGAAGCTTCTGGTCAGGGCCTTCAAGAGTATGGTCCCACTGGCTGTGATTTATGTCTGCTGGCAGCACGGCCACGCCGTGGCGGCGGGCGTCCTGAACCAGTTGGGACGGGGAGTAGAAGCCCATGGGCTGGCTGTTGAGCAGAGCACAGTAAAAGGCGGCCGGGTAGTGGCACTTGATCCAGGCGGAGACATACACCAGTAGCGCAAAGCTGGCAGCATGGGATTCCGGAAAGCCGTAGCCGCCAAATCCGCAAATTTGCTGGTAAAGCCGTTCGGCAAAGTCCGCACCGTGCCCCCGTTCAAGCATACCGGTAACCAGCTTTTCCCGGAACGGGGTCAGGTCGCCGTGGGACTTCCAGGCGGCCATGGCGCGGCGAAGCTGGTCGGCCTCACCGGCGGAGAAACCGGCTGCGACCATGGCCAGTTTGATGACCTGCTCCTGAAAGATGGGAACACCCAGGGTGCGCTCAAGCACTTTTCGGATGGCGTCGTTGGGGTAATCCACCGGCTCCAGACCGTGCTTGCGCCGCAAGTAGGGGTGAACCATGTCGCCCTGTATGGGGCCGGGTCGCACGATGGCGACTTCGATCACCAGATCGTAATAGGTCTCCGGTTTCAGCCTTGGCAGCATGTTGATCTGGGCCCGGGATTCCACCTGAAACACCCCGATGCTGTCACCCTTCTGCAGCATGGCGTAAGTCGCTCGGTCTTCCTGGGGAACGTCCTGCATCCGGAAGGGCCGGCCTTTTTCTTCGCTGATCAGATCCAGTGCTTTGCGGATGGCAGACAGCATGCCCAGGGCAAGAACATCGACCTTCATCAGCCCCAGGCTTTCCAGGTCGTCTTTGTCCCACTGGATAACCGTACGGTCTGCCATGGCGGCGTTTTCCACCGGCACCAGTTCAGCCAGCGGCCCGGAACTGATGACAAAACCGCCTACATGCTGGGACAGGTGGCGGGGAAAGCCGAGTAGGGTATTCACCAGGGTAAAGAATTGATCGGCGACTTTCGGGTTTCGGGTCAGGCGCTTGTCCAGAACCTGCTGGCGCCAGCCAGTGGCTTTGTCCCGCCAGTCGATACCTTCCAGTAACTGCTCCACCAGCGCCGGATCGAATCCCAGCGCCTTGCCCACATCCCGGATGGCGCTGCGGGGGCGGTAGCGAATCACCGTCGCGGCCAGCGCCGCCCGCTCCCGGCTGTAACGCCGGTAAATGTACTGGATAACCTCTTCCCGGCGCTCGTGCTCAAAATCCACGTCGATATCGGGCGGTTCATTGCGGTCTTTGGAGATGAACCGTTCAAACAGAAGCTCCACCCGCGCCGGGTTTACCTCCGTGATGCCCAGGCAGTAACACACGGCAGAGTTGGCGGCAGAGCCCCGGCCCTGGCAGAGAATGCCCCGGCTGCGGGCAAAGGCAACGATGTCATGAATGGTGAGGAAGTAGTGCTCGTACTTCATCTCCGAGATCAGCCCCAGTTCCTTGCGAATCAGCGCCTGAACGGTCAGCGGTGTGCCGCCCGGAAAGCGTCGCCGTTCGCCTTCATGGGTCAGTCGCTTCAGGTAAGCCGCCGGTGTTTCATTCTCCGGTACCAGGTCCGGTGGGTATTCATAACGCAGGCTGCCGGGCTCGAAGGTGCACTGTTCAGCAATCCGCAGGGATTCCTTCAGCCAGGCGTCGGGAAACAGGCGTTGCAGCACCGGCAGAGGCCTGAGGTAGCGCTCACCGTTCTGGAACAGGCAGTGGCCAGCGTTTTCCAGATTGGTATGGTTGCGCAGGGCAGTGAGCACATCCTGAAGAGGCTGGCGCTTCCGGCCATGCATGTGCACCTCGCCGGTGGCGGTGATCGGGCAATGTAACTGCTCAGACAGCCAGCGGGCACGGGCTAGTTGTTGTTCCTCGCCGGATTCCAACGTGCGGGCGGCGGCTATCCAGAGGCGATGTTCAAATAGCCGAAGCAGCCATTCGCCGCAGGCCAAAGCCTGATCGGCATCGGCCTGAACCGGTGAGGGCGGCAGCCATAGGCACAGACAGTCCTCCAGGGCGTGGGTTTCTGCATCCCGGTAGAACAGCTGGTACTGGCCTTTTTCTGCCCGGCGGCGCCCGGTGGTAATCATCTGGCAGAGCTGACCATAGCCTTTTCGGGTACGGGCCAGGAGAATAAACCGGGGTGTGCTGGCGCCAGGCGGGGCATCCTGTAACTCAAACCAGCTGCCGGTGATCAGTTTTACCGGGCTCTCTTTCAATGCCGCCCAGGCCCGGGGAATGCCGGCCACAGAGCAGGCGTCGGTGATGGCCAGGGCGGTATACCCCAGCTCCGACGCCCGCTCTGCCAGTTCCTGGGGGTGGGATGCCCCGGTCAGGAAGGTGAAATTGCTGAAGCAGAACAGCTCCGCGTAGGAATTCCCGCCCATCAGCCAAACCACCCATGCACAAACCAGCCATCCCGCACATCCCGGAACACCCAGGCCAGCTGACCATTGTGCAGCTGGGCAATGTAATAGTCCCGGTGCACCCGCTGGCCGTCCCACCAGCCACCGGTGATCCGTTCCGGCCCGGAAAACCAGACTGTCGGGGCTTCCGTCAGGGGTTGTGGCCCTTGTAAAAGCCATAGGGGGCGGCGGGGAAGCGAGTTGTTCGCCGTGGTCGCTGGCTGGCTGTGCCGCTGGATTTCAGAAGCACTCCAGGCCCGTTCCGGGCGATGATCCGCCTGGGGTGTCAGTTGCTTCAGGGCATTTTCGCCAAGCCTGGCCTGCAGGCGACTCATCAGGGTGTGCCAGGCCTCGTTCAGATCCTGAGTTTCACCCAGAAGATCCTGCCCGGCTGTGGCTTCCCGCCCCAGAAACCGCTTCACAGATAACAGCAAAGCAATTACCGGAGCCCTTAATGGCTGTTGCTCAAAGCGCAGGCGGATCAGGTTCAGAAACGCCTCTGACCGGTGCTCCGGCCCGGAGGTTCGGATGCGCAGGCGCGTAGGCGCTTCATGCCGG
This sequence comes from Marinobacter salinus, assembly GCF_001854125.1. Classification (NCBI taxonomy): domain Bacteria; kingdom Pseudomonadati; phylum Pseudomonadota; class Gammaproteobacteria; order Pseudomonadales; family Marinobacteraceae; genus Marinobacter; species Marinobacter salinus. The sequence continues at coordinate 1,686,718 of NZ_CP017715.1, read as the reverse complement.
TGATGGAGTACCAGTAGCAGGCTGTCGGTATCCTGCTGGCGCCAGCACAGATCTTCCTCCAGCTCTGACAGAATACGCTGCAGCGGAAACAGCAACCCCTGTGACTGCTCAATTTCCTGCACGAAGTCTGCCTGCTGCCGGAAGTGGTGTGGCGGTTGCCAGGGGGACTGTGGGTCTGACCGGGCGCCCTGGATTTTCTGCACATGGGCCAGGGTTTCCGGAGACAGCCGCCGGGCGAGTTCGGCTGCTGGCAAATCAAAGACCTCCCCCAGGGTATTCAGGCCCAATCGCTGCAAACGGGTACAGGTACGGACACCAAACTCTGCAGCTAACAGGGGCAGTCTGCCCAGGGTACGGAAAATATGCCCTTGGTCAGATGTGCATTCTCCCTTGCCGGCCCTGGCGACAAGGCGAGCTGCCAGTGGCGTATGGCCTATGCCTGGCCAGGCTGTAAGCTGGCGCTCGTCCAGAGCCTGCTCCACGGTTTGCCAGACCGCCGGCAGGCCGCCGTACAACCGCTGCAAACTCCCGATTTCCGCCAGAAGACCATCGGGTGGCACCAGAACAATGTGGGCGGCGTAGCGGTACAGCCAGCGGGCCTGATCCTCCAGGATCCGGGCTTCCTGCTGGTGGTCTGCCCGCACCATGCCCAGTTCCGGCACCAGACTGATGGCGGTTTTCAGGCGCATGCCAGCATGTACGCCCTGGTCCCGGGCTTCCGGACAGGCTTGTATCACCTTCTGACCGGAACCTTCGACGATGACGAGTGCATCTGTACCCTCGCGCGAGCGCCGGATATGGTCCAGTAACAAGTGAGGAAAGTGCAGGTACAACCAGAGCATGATGAAACTACCGGGCTGAATCGGGCCAGGGGCCTTGAACCACGCGAGGGGCCTCACGGAAAGACAGGTCCGCCCTGTGGGCCATGGCCAGCGAGCAACGCTGACCGGGCCAGCTGCCGCGGCGCTTCACCACATTCACCTTCAGGTCCTGTTGGTCTCCGGGTTCCAGTTCAAGGCGAAGCGCGGCCGGAGAGTTCTGCCCGGCGTAGCGGCGCTCACGGAACAGCACACACACATTACTGCCGGCCTCTGCAGCCAGCTGCAGGCGCCGGACTTCCCGGGAGGCCAGCTTGCCCGGCCAGGCCATCACCAGTCCTGTTACCGGTGAACGAAGGCAGTTCTCCAGCGTCCACAGGAAATCGCCTTCGTCTTCGGTGTGGATCATCACTACCTGATCAAGATTCACGCCTTCCCGTGCCAGGGCAGGGGCGTAGGGAGTGTGCGGTGGATTTAGCCAGAACACGGTTTTGCCGTTATGGGACAGCCGTTGCATTAATGGCAGCAGCAGATGCAGTTCGCCAATGCCGGGTGTGTCCAGCAGGCATTCGCTCAGGGCGCCCTTGGGCCAGCCCAGGCCGCCGAGCTGGTTATCCAGTACCTGGTAGCCGGTTGGTTCCGCCGGCTGGGTGGTTTGCATATGCCGGTGTCCCTGCCAGACACGGGCATCCTGCATCAGCGTGTTCAGAAGCTCGCTCATGGGAAGACTCTCAAAATACTGTTTAAATATACAGTATTCTGAAAGTGGCCGGATTTCAAGGGAAGGGTTGATAAAGCAAAGGGCACAACCCACGCTTGTAGTACAGCCATCAACCATGGAGGTTGAAATGAGTGACCTGAAAGCGCACAGCTGTGAAGCCTGCAGCCCAAACGCCCCCAAAGCGACCGAGGAAGAAAAGCAGCGGCTGCACAAAGACGTTCCGGACTGGGAAATTCTGAACATTGACGGAGAAGAGCGGCTTCATAAGGTCTACAAACTCAAAAACTTTGTTAAGGCTCTGGAATTCACCAACAAGATTGGCGACCTGGCTGAAGCCGAAGACCATCATCCCGTGGTTGTTCTGGAGTACGGAAGAGTCGCGGTAAGCTGGTGGAGCCACGAAATTGGCGGCCTGCACAAAAATGACTTCATCCTGGCAGCAAGAACAGACGCTGCCTTCAACGATATGCAATAACCCTGATCGCGGCGGAACCCGGTTTCCGCCGCTTTCCCTCCGGAGGTCTAGAACCCCTCATCGACAGGACTGCGTACGCCAAAGCCCCCCTTGCGGACAACGTGAGTGTAGATTTCGGTGGTGCGTACGTCGGAATGGCCGAGCAACTTCTGAATGGTGCGGAGATCATAGCCGGCCTCAAGTAAGCGTGTGGCAAAGCTATGACGAAAGGTATGACTCCCTGCAAGCTTGCGGATGCCAGCCGCCTGAATAGCCCGACGAAAGTGCTTTTGAACAGTTCGATCCAGCAAGTGATGCCGCCTTCGAATGCCTGAACGAGGATCCATCGAAAGCTCCTGCGCGGGAAAGATATACTGCCACCCGGTCTCCTGACTGGCATTTGGATATTTGCGTGCAAGGCCCGCTGGAAGATAAACAAAGCCAAATCCTTTCAACAGATCTGCCTTATGCTGATGCAGCGCGGAATCAATCTGATGCTTTAACGGCTCCACGAGGCGGTCCGGCAGTAGCGTAATTCGGTCTTTAGCACCTTTGCCGCTTCGAACAATCAATTGCTGCATATCAAAATCAACATCTTTGACTCTTAAGCGCAGGGCTTCATTGATACGCAGTCCAGAGCCATAGAGAAGCATGGCAACAAGCTTGTAGTCTCCGCTCAGATTGCGAATAACGGACCTGGCTTCTTCCGCGCTGAATACCGTTGGAAGCTTTACTGGCTTTCTGGAGTGCTCGAACTTCAGATCGTCCAGAGGTTGGCTCAGGAATTCCCGATATAAAAATACCAATGCGTTCAAAGCGACTCTCTGGGTAGAGGCGCTGGCGTTTTCCTGCAAAACCAGATGAGACAGAAATGCTTCGACTTCTGCAGAGCCCATAGCTTCAGGGTGTTGGAGGCCGTGGAAGCGGATAAAGCGTTTGATCCAAAAGAGGTAGGTTTTCTCCGTTTTATACGCCATACCTCGCAGACGTAAAAAACTCCGAACCTTGTCCAAAAACCGGGTTGGTTGCGCAGGTATCGGGGTGGGGATATCCATATCCAGTCATCCTTAAATACTGTTTTTATATACAGTATCTTGGTGTTAGCCAAAGTCAAGGAGCTGATGTTTGGCGGAGTTATACGAACGCGTTCGCAAAACTCCAAAACATCACATGAGAAATGAAGATAACTATCTGATAGGGTTGAAAGTTGGAACACGAAGGGCGGAGTTATACGCCCATGGCTAGGAGCAGGAGTGGCTCAGGAACGGGCGTATAACTCCGGCGGTAGCCGTGGTAATTGGTGCTCAAGATGCTCTTTTTACTGAAGAATTGGGCCCCAGTTCGGGGAAGTTTGACCGGAGTTTTGCGAACGGGTGATATACGAACGCGTTCGTATAATTAGCTGTTAAAGCGGTGGGTGAGGGTGCAAAGGTTTTCTTGCCGTTTCACCGTAGGTTAGCGGTATACCACTGTATAAGTAAACAGTATCATTTTGCATCTGGGATCGTGTGCAAGAAAACAAATAATGCGGATCGCCGTTGAGCGCTCTCCCTGCTACCCTCAAGAGCCGGAGCAGACGGATAAGTCGCGGCTTGATCCGTCTGCTCCGGCTCTTGAGGGAAAGCCGATCAATCCGCGATCGTGGTCGCCTTTGTTCCGTGCCTTCTCGTCTTGGTTGCCCGCGCTGACCATTGGCCTGATACCTTTCCAGGGTTGTCTTCCGGGTATGGAGTGGCCTGTGACTAAGAGCAATATGACAGTCTTTCTGGACGTTCCGTTTAACAACACGTTGCACGCGACCTGCGCTTCGCTCCGGCACGTGAACATGTATCGTTAAATCAGTAGTGATACCGGAGTTGGGCGATAAGCAAAGCGTCATCCGTGACTTTGTAAACTATTCGGTGTTCTTCGTTGATTCGGCGAGACCAGTACCCTGCGAGGCTGTGCTTGAGGGGCTCTGGTTTGCCAACACCTTCGAACGGTTCTCGCTTGGTCTCTTTAATCAGCTTGTTGATTCGGTTAAGAATCTTTTTGTCGGTTTTCTGCCAGTACAGATAGTCTTCCCAGGCGTTCTCAGAGAAGATGAGTTTCATTCAAGAAGTTCCTTTTCTTGACCACCGCCTTGCTCTAGTTCGGCAACAGATTCCAGCAAACGCCGTGCGTTTTTCGGTGCGCGCAGAAGGTATGCCGTTTCTTGCAGCGCCTCGTAGTCCTCCAAGGAGATCATAACCACTGACTGGGACTTGCTCCGGGTAATGATCACAGGGGAATGGTCTTCACAGACCTGCTCCATGGTTTTTGCTAGATTGGTTCTAGCGGCTGTGTAGCTGATGGCATCCATAAGGTTGCTCCTGTACAGGATGTTGATCATGGTCAGGATACCGTACGTCAGAGGATTTAACAATCGGCTGCACAGCGACCGGTTTTCCGCCGCTTCGCGGCTCCAAACCGGCGCATGAGCCGGGCGTTATAGGGCTTCTCGATCACTATGAGCAAACTGGCCGGAATGACCATCAATGAACGTCTCTTTCATGTCGGTATCATGGATGAGTTTGATGCAGCCATTTTGTCTCACGATCAAGATCAAGCAATTGCTCTATTGCAACGTGTAGAGCTTTCGAAGGAAGAGGCAATGGCAACTGTGGCAACTGTGGCAACTGTGGCAACGATTTTTAAGAACCCGGGCAAGTATGGCTACATCAAGCCGTAAACCAGGTGCTTTGCAGCCCAATAACAAGGCCATTAAGTCTGTTCCGGGCCGATGGCCCTCCACCGGACGCCCTTGTCAGGGCGCCGCTTATGGCCGGCGTGTGTGCCGGGCATGGCACAGAACTAGGGAGGTGAAAGTCCTCCTGCCAGGTGTTCGCAGAGCCGAAGGCTAGGAGAAGAGCAAGGGCGTCATCGCGAGGTGGGGTCCGGAGGAAGCCCAATCCAAAGCGGCGGGGCGACGAACAGGAACCCGATACGAGGTGTGGTACATCCGGGGCGAGCGGGCACGTGACCGCGAAGCCCTCCTTCTGCGACTGGGGTGTGCTTTATAAATCGGGCGTCTACGCCGTGAAAGCTCTGTGCCTTACCCCGGGAGGTCTGCCATGTGTGGACGGACCCACTGAGAGACGAGCGATCGCCTCTGATCGCGTGGCAGAAATCAGCCGAGGGCATAGTAGGTTCGCCCGTGAACCGAAGGCCCGAACAGAGACAGGAGTCGAGTGTCCGTGCAGGGAAACGAGATGGCATCTGCAAAGCAGCTTGCGCTGCCCCTGGAGCAACCAGGGGATGAACCCGTTTCCGGAAATCGGGAAGACTCGCACTCCGTTCAACCCTCACCGTGGATGGCGCGTGTGTTGAGCAGGGACAACCTCAATCGCGCCCTGAAGCAGGTTCGACGTAACAAGGGAGCGCCGGGCGTCGACGGCATGACCGTGGATGAACTGCCGGATTATCTGCGCCAACACTGGCCGGAGATTCGACAACAGCTGCTCCAGCAGACCTACCGACCAAAACCGGTACGGCGGGTCACCATCCCCAAAGCCAACGGCGGTTCCCGCCCTCTGGGTATTCCAACGGTGCTGGACCGCTTTATCCAGCAGACGATTGCCCAAGTTGTCCAGCAGGACTGGGAACCCCGCTTTCATCCGAACAGCTACGGTTTTCGTCCTGGGCGTTCTGCGCATCAAGCGGTCCGATACGGACAGCGCTGCGCCCGGGAAGGTCGCAGCTGGGTGGTGGATCTGGACCTGGAAGCCTTCTTTGATCGGGTAAACCATGATCGCCTGATGGCACGGCTGAAACGGCACACGCCGGACAAGCCCTTGCTCCGGTTGATCAACCGATACTTGAAAGCAGGCGTCCAGATCGACAGCCGCAAAGCCCCGACACCCGAGGGCGTACCGCAAGGCGGGCCATTGTCTCCGGTGTTGGCGAATGTGGTGCTGGACGAACTGGATTGGGAACTGGAACGGCGCAACCTGCGCTTCGCCCGCTACGCCGATGACTGCCAGATCTATGTTGGCAGTCGCCGCGCTGGTGAGCGGGTGATGGTGAGTCTGACGCGCTTTATCGAGGACTCACTGAGGCTCACAGTGAATACACGAAAGAGTGCGGTGGACCGGCCCTGGAAGCGCAGCTTCCTGGGCTTCACCCTCAGCCGGAAAGGACAGCGACTGAAAGTGGCCAACAAAGCCCTCGACAAGCTGAAAACCCAAATCCGGATACTGAGCCGCCGAACACGGGGCCACTCACTGGCCCAGGTGATCGCAGATCTGAAAGAGACCCTGCTTGGTTGGAAAGCGTACTTCGACGAAGCCGAAGTGCTGAGCCCGCTGCGGGACCTGGACAAGTGGATACGGCGGAGATTGAGAAGTTACGTGTGGAAGCAATGGGGGCGAAGGGGGTATCGTGAGCTGAGAAAGCGGGGTGTCTCGGTCAGGTTGGCCTGGAACACCGCGAAATCAGCCCACGGCCCGTGGCGGTTGAGTCATTCGCCGGCACTGCGGCAAGCCTTACCGGCCCGATTGTTCCGGAGCTATGGACTGCCGGAATTGGCAGTACGGTAAAGGGTTGAATCAAGTCACTGAATCGCCGTGGTACGTGATCCGTATGCCCGGTGATGTGGGAGGAGGGGCATCGTGAGGTGCCCCCCTATCCCGATTATATATTTCTGAGGGAGTTCAAAATTGCTCAACAGGTCAGCTTTAATCCTCCGCTACAAAGAGCCCGCAGTGCGCTGGATCAACGAAGCTGATCCGAACCCCGATGGCCCGGCAATCACGCTAGAGGATGTTAACGAGGAACGTACCGTTTACCTCATTGACGAGGAAGTGGCCGACACTCCTGAACAACTCAGAAAATGGGTCAAAGCTAACTTCCGCCCGCTATTTGAGAGCGAGCTTGGCGGGTGGTACGTCGACCCTGATTTATGGCCCCGGAAGCTCACCCTGAAATTGTTCGACGAGTGGTTTACGGTCGAATGCCACACAATGATTTTCGATACGGTTGGTGGTCCAATTGAGGACGACGAAATATAACAAGGCGCATCAATACGCGGCCGATGGCCGCCGGACGCCCTTTTCATTGCGGCTGCGCCTCCATTACAAGGGCGCCGTTGTGCGCTGGCGTTATAAGCACTAGGGAAATTCGCATGATCAACAAGGAAGTTTTAGTTCTTCTGTTTTTATTATCAGGATCTGCTATCGCTGGGGAAAAACCGCCTGAGCTTTGGTCATGGTTTAAAGACCTGAGCAAATCCAAAGAGGCTTGCGAGATACAAAGCTCATATGCCCTGCAAGTCCTGGGGCTGGAGAACCAGGTTGAGAATGAGTACGGAATATACGGGAACGTAAAGTCGAACCGTGTTGTAGTGAAATGTATAGAAATATCACCTACCCAAAGCAAGCTCATGGTTGCGGTTGCTGGCTATAATAAGGATTCAGTTGAGCTTGTGAGAAACAAAATCATTGATTCAATTCAGTAGCATAGAGCTTATAACAAGGCCAGGCACGCGACGCCTACTGCATTGCGGCTTCGCCTGCATTCCGTAGCCGCGCATGCTGGCTAGCGTTGAGGCTGTAGAAAAACCCCGAAATCTCCACCCCGGTTTGGTAGGATCAGGCAAACGGACAAGGAGTTGTTGGCATGCCCCGCTTCAAGCATTACAACTACGACCAGGACGCCATGGTCGTGATCAACTACCAGGAACAGCTTCAACCCGGCACCTTTGAATACGCGGTGCACTACCTGATCGAACATAAGCTAGACCTGTCAGTTTTCCATCCCAAATACCGCAACGAAGACACTGGCCGTTTGGCCTACGATCCGGCCATCCTGCTGAAGATCATTCTGTTTGCCTATTCCAAGGGCATCACCTCCAGCCGTGAGATGCAGTGGTGCTGCGAGACCAACATCATCTTCAAAGCCTTGTCCTGCGATACGGTTCCCCACTTCACCACCCTGGCGAAGTTCGTCAGCAGCCATGCCGAGGAAATCGAAGAGCTGTTCGAACAGGTACTGCTGGTGTGCCACGAACAGGGATTGCTGGGCAACGAACTCTTCGCTATCGACGGCTGCAAGATGTCCTCCAACGCCGCCAAAGAATGGTCGGGCACCTTTAAGGAACTGGGCGAAAAGCGAGAGAAACTGCGACGACTGATCCGCCACCACTTGAAGGAGCATTACGAACGGGACGAGGCGGAGACCGAAGCCGAACTGGATCGGGATATCCGTCGGGCAAACACCATCCTCTCGCTGGATGAAGCCATGAACAAAGTGGACCGCTTCCTAAAGACGAACCGCCCAAGGATGGGCCGTGGGAAGCGGAGCAAGGAAGTGAAGAGCAACCTGACTGACAACGAAAGTGCCAAGATGACCACCAGCAAAGGCACGATCCAGGGCTATAACGGCGTAGCCACGGTGGATAAGAAACACCAGATCGTCATCGACGCCCAGGCCTTCGGCGAAGGCCAGGAACACCACACCCTGCAACCGGTACTGGAAACCGTCGAATCCCGATTCCGGAAACTGGGCATCGCTGACAGTATTTACCAGCAAGGCACGGTCGTCACCGCCGACACCGGCTTCGCTAACGAAGCCAACATGAAGTACCTGCACGAACGACAGATCAACGGCTACGTGCCAGACAATCGGTTCCGCAGCCGGGATCCGAAGTTCCAGAACCAGAAAGACAAATACGGCAAGCGTCATCAGAATCTGCCGGATACAGGCTGGAAGCAGACCATCCCGGCCAGTGAGTTCCAGTTCGATCCGGTAACCATGACGTGCATCTGCCCGGCAGGTAATTCCATCAGCTACCAAGCCACACGCGAAGCCGAGAATGGCAAAATGCGGGTGCATTTCGAAGGGCGTTTGCTGCAATGCCGGCACTGCCCGAAGAAGCATCAGTGTATGCAGAACCCCGCGTCCGCCAACCATCGCAAAGGCTCCGGAAGACAGGTCTCGTTTACCATCGAAAACAAGCGCCTGCCAAACTACACCGACTGGATGAAACACCGGGTGGACAGTCCGCAGGGCAAGGAAATATACAGTCACCGGATGTCGGTGGTAGAGCCGGTATTTGGCAACATTGGTACCACGAAGCGACTGAACCGTTTCAGCTTGCGAGGCAAGAAGAAGGTGCAGGGCCAGTGGCAGCTGTACTGCCTGGTGCACAATATTGAGAAGTTAGCGAATTACGGGCGGTTAGCGGCGTAATGCCGAGGGTGGAAGGCCAGAAATGTGGCCGCTGAATGCTAGTAATACCGGCACTAAGACCGTCAACGGGCCGAAACTGATGGCTGAACATCGCAATGGCAATAATCGGCTAGCTGATGGCTGCGACAAAAATTTTAGGAACCAGGCGCTGGGAGCGACTCGCAATCGGGTTTTTCTACAGCCTCGTTAGTTGCCATCCTTGAAATCAGAGTATTCCGAAATGATTAAAGATATAAAACTGAAATTTGGTCGAGCTGAGGGACTTAGTGCAGAAACAATTACTGCTATGCCTATCACAGTGTTCGTAGGCCCGAACAATTCAGGGAAAAGCAAAATACTCTCTGAAATACATCAGTTTTGCAGCAATGGAAACAAAAACACCAACAACGTAATCATTGATACGATAGAGCTGTCTCCATTTGGGGAAGACGAAATAGATGCCAAGATTAATAAGGTGACGCTCAAGCCAAATCCTGGCGAGGCAGTTCAGCCGGAGCACATTTTTGTCGGCAAGAGAGGCGCACGAAACCAAGTGCATCTGCCAGCACTAAAGCAGGCCCTTAAATCGCCTAATCAGCAACCAACCCATACATGCCAGTGGTACTTGGCATATAACACCCTGATTCTTAACGGCAATAATCGAATCAATTTGGTAAATGAGCAACCAGCAGGAAATCTTCAGCAGCCTGCACAAACTAGTTTTCAGACGCTATTTCGGGATGACACCAAAAGAGAAGAGGTACGAAGGATAGTATACGAAGCTTTTGGGCAGTATTTAGTTGTAGACCCAACAAATCTAGGAAAGCTTAACTTGCGACTTTCCGAGTTTGCCCCTGCTGATCACATGGAAGAGAGAGGAATTCATGACGAAGCAGTTAAATTTCACAATAAAGCACTTCTAATTAACCACGCAAGTGACGGTGTTAAAGCTTTCACTGGAATGGTTACAGAAATGATTGCAGGTGACCCGTCAGTACTTCTTATGGATGAGCCAGAAGCCTTTTTACACCCTTCTTTGTCTTTTAAGCTGGGGAAAGAAGTTTCTGGAATAATGTCGCATTCTGATAAGCGACTTTTCGTCGCAACTCATAGCCCAAACTTTGTGATGGGCTGCATTCAGTCAGGAGCCCCAGTTAACATCGTGCGCCTCACTTATAGAGATGGCGTTCCAACATCTCGAATTCTGCCGAACAAGGAAATTCTGAGGTTGATGAGGAATCCTCTTTTACGCTCGACGGGTGTGCTCAGCGGTTTGTTTTATGAATTTGTAGTTGTGACGGAGTCAGATGCGGACAGGGCATTCTATCAAGAAATTAATGACCGTCTTCTAAGGTATTCTGATGGAAAGGGAATTCCGAATTGTTTATTTCTCCATGCGCAAAACAAGCAAACCGTGAAAACTATTATAAAGCCGCTGCGTGAATTAGGGATTCCTGTTGCAGGCATTGTTGATATTGATGTTCTTAAAGATGGTGGAAGTGTTTGGACAAGTTTTCTCGACTGTGGATTCTTGCCAGAGATTGAACGGCAACCATTAGCGAGCCTGAGGCAGGCGATAAAGCAGAAGTTTGAAGGTTCCGGTAAGGATATGAAAAGAGAAGGCGGAATAAAAATACTTAACGAGGAAGACAAAGAAGCACTATCAAATCTATTTCTAAAGCTATCAGAATATGGACTTTTTGTTGTTCCCAATGGCGAGCTCGAATCGTGGCTTAAAAGGTTGAATGCAAGAGGGCACGGACCAAATTGGCTGGTCGAAATCTTTGAAAAGATCGGTGAAGACCCAAATTCTGAGGAATATGTTAAGCCTGAAGAAGGTGATGTATGGGGTTTTATTGAGGAAATATCAAAGTGGTTCTTCAATCCAAGAAGAAAAGGCATTCCCAAATAGCAACTAACAAGGCCAGGCACGCGACGCCTACTGCATTGCGGCTTCGCCTACATTTCGTAGCCGCGCATGCTGGCTGGCGTTGAGGCTGTAGAAAAACCCCGAAATCTCCACCTCGGTTTGGTAGGATCAGGCAAACAGACAAGGAGTCGTCGGCATGCCCCGCTTCAAGCATTACAACTACGACCAGGATGCCATGGTCGTGATCAACTACCAGGAACAGCTTCAACCCGGCACCTTTGAACACGCAGTGCACTATCTGATCGAACACAAGCTGGACCTGTCAGTTTTCCATCCAAAATACCGCAACGAAGACACCGGCCGCTTAGCCTACGATCCGGCCATCCTGCTGAAGATCATCCTGTTTGCCTACTCCAAAGGCATCACCTCCAGTCGCGAGATGCAGTGGTGCTGCGAGACCAACATCATCTTCAAGGCCCTGTCCTGCGACACTGTTCCGCACTTCACCACGTTGGCCAAGTTCGTCAGCAGCCACTCGGATGAGATCGAAGAGCTGTTCGAGCAGGTATTGTTGGTCTGCCACGACCAGGGCCTGCTGGGCAACGAACTCTTCGCCATCGACGGCTGCAAGATGTCGTCGAATGCGGCCAAAGAATGGTCCGGCACCTTTAAGGAACTGGAAGAGAAACGAACCAAGCTGCGACGCCTGGTTCGCCATCACCTCAAGGCCCATTACGAGCGGGACGAGGCAGAGACTGAAGCGGAACTGGACCGGGACATCCGACGAGCCAAGACCATCCTGTCCCTGGATGAGGCCGCCAGGAAAGTCGACCGCTTCCTAAAGACGAACCGCCCAAGGATGGGCCGGGGGAAACGGAACAAGGAAGTGAAGAGCAACATCACCGATAACGAAAGCGCCAAGATGACCACCAGCAAGGGCACGATCCAGGGCTATAACGGCGTGGCCACGGTGGACAAGAAACACCAGATCATCATCGACGCCCAGGCCTTTGGCGAAGGCCAGGAACACCACACCCTGCAACCGGTGCTGGAGAGCGTGGAAACCCGCTTCAAGAAGCTGGGCATCGCCGACAGCATCTACCAGCAAGGCATCATTGTTACCGCCGACACCGGCTTCGCCAACGAAGCGAACATGAAATACCTGCATGAACGGCAGATCAATGGCTACGTGCCGGACAACAAATTCCGCAGTCGCGACCCGAAGTTCCAGAACCAGAAAGACAAGTACGGCAAGCGTCACCAGAACCAGCCAACCACGGGTTGGAAAGACATCATTCCGGCCAGTGAATTCCAGTTCGATCCGGTCAACCTGACGTGCATCTGCCCGACTGGCCAAGAGCTTACCTACCGGGGCCAACGGGAAGCGGAGAATGGCAATATCCGGGTGCACTTCGAAGGTCGATTGCTGCAATGTCGGCACTGTCCCAAGAAGCACCAATGCATGCAGAACCCTGCATCCGCTAACCACCGAAATGGGTCTGGCCGACAGGTGTCGTTCACCATTGAGAACAAGCGCTTGCCCAACTACACGGACTGGATGAAACACCGTGTCGACAGCCGTCAGGGCAAAGAGATCTACAGCCACCGCATGTCGGTGGTGGAACCGGTGTTCGGCAACATTGGCACGAATAAGGGGCTCAATCGCTTCAGTTTGCGGGGCAAAAAGAAGGTGCAGGGCCAGTGGCAGCTATACTGCCTGGTGCACAATATTGAGAAACTGGCGAATTACGGGCGGTTGGCGGCATGAAACAGGGATCAGAAGGCGGGAAATATGGTCCCTGGATGCCAGCAATACCGGCACTGGAAGCGGCAAAGACCCGAAACGACTCGCTGAACATCGAAAGTGGAATCATCAGTCAGTTAATGGCCGCGGCAAACAATTTTAAGAACCAGGCGCTGGGAACGACTCGAAATCGGGTTTTTCTAGAGCCTCGTTAGGTAATCGTGATGATGAAATGGGTCGCAACCCTCTTGCTAGTTACCCCCGGTGCCGTACTAGCAGAGACTGAGCTAGACTTTCACCTGTGTTCAGCTTATGTGCAGCAATCGGCAGTAGGTACACAGATCGAAAATGAATGGCCGGTTCACGTAAAGTTGACAGAGGTTAGCGCCACAAGTTTTGAGCGTTTCACTGATGCAAACATTGGCAGAATGAGCCGAATTATTGTCGGTGGTCGCGTATTTTTGAGAGCGACGATATGGACGCCAGTTCCTAGCGGAACCTTACGTGGGAAGTTCAGCTCCCAGGAGGTTGCCAAAGCATGGCAGCGAACTCTTGTAGGAGAATTACCCGCAGCTCCGTGCGGTGTGAACTGAAAAATGCCTAACCAATCGCTCAAGTACGTTACCGGCCTGGCGGCCGTCCACCGGACGTCCCTGACGGGCCGCCGCTTAGCTTCGCGTTAATGGCCAAGGCTTCGGGTAGTAGAGTGCGGAGTTGCTTTCAAGTGTTTACCACCGTTCAGAATTTCTCCCCGCAAAACACTGCAAAATCCGTGAGTTTCGTGTTCCGATTCCTCGCGCCATGGGCTAGGGTAAGTGCAAGCTTAAAAGCAGGGGGCATTCGGCACTATGTGCCAGAGATGAGCCGCCGGGTAACCGGTCACTAATAAGGCCAGGCACGGCGTCGTCTTTTTTGTTGCGGCTGCGCCTCCACTACAAAGCCGCGCATGCTGGCATGCGTTCGCAGGCTGCGCTCGAAAGTAGAAAAAGATCAACGGTAAATAACGATAACAAAGTGAGGCGAGAGGTTAATGAAGGATCAATCAAGGACCAAAACCTTGGAGTTTGATGCTCCAAAAACAGAACAAGAGGTCTACGCTCTTGTGCAAAACGCTCTGAAAAGCGAGTTCCAGACGGTCAAGCTGAATGAAAAAAAGAAGAAAAAGGATTTCCGCGAGGTGTATCTTCGCGTCCGGACCAAAATGCTCTCCCCGATAATTTCCCTTCGGGGGCCTTTGAGCGTTCAGGTCAAGGACAACAAAGCACGAGTGAACATTGATGGCAAGACCATGGCAAATCGCTGGTATTTGTTCCTGTTCATTCTGTGCGTGTTTTTGCCTCCACTGTTTTTGCTTCTTCTGATGCTGTTCGTGTCACAAAAGAAATCGTCAAACGAAGCGATCGACAAGGTCTTCGAGCGATTGGAGTTCGACTCTTCCGCATACGAATAGAAAAAAGGGGATTGACCGGCGTTTCGGTCGAGGGGCAATTCGGCGTTATGGTTCCTGTCGCCATGCGGTGGGTTGATCCAGCGTATCTGGGAGTTGGCATTCAACTTGGGGGCGCTGGAAAGCGCCGGGTAACCGGCCATTAACAAGTCAGGTCAGCGGATGCGTGAGACGCGCCGCTGCCTTCAGCGCTATGCCATGCACTGAACTGGTCAGCTAAAAGGAACGTCGGTTTGCGTTTAGGTTGGGTAAAAGGTGACAAACTTATAGGTGTACTTAACTGGATTGGTACGCCGGCAGTCTTTCTCTACTTTTTTAGCATGATTGTCTACCCATGGTTTGAGACAGGTGGCCAATGGTCTGGCGTGCAAGAAACATGGATGGATTGGCAGACGTTAAATGTTGGTGTTTTGGCGTTTATATCAAGCATGGTGGCTTTCAATATTTCGAAATACCATGCGAATCAGCAGCGTGAAAGGGAGTTCATTGCAGCGAGAGCGTTTCTTCCTGAGGCGCTCAGTGAGCTGGCCGAATATTTTGAGCAAAGCGCAGAATTGCTCAAAGAAGCTTGGGATAGGGCGAAGGACAAACAGGATCAATGTAAAACTTCCTTGGAGCGCCCCGTGCCTAGTCTTCCAGAAAACTATAGAGAGATTTTTAGCAAGTGTATTTCTTTAGCTGAACCTGAAGTAGCTCAATTCCTTTCATATATTTTGATGCGATTGCAAGTTCACCACGCGCGAATCAATAGCTTGAGTAAGAGCTTTCAGCCCGTTAGTAATACTCTGGTTATAAAAGACAATATAAAGTCATACTTTTATCGATTGGGCGAGTTGCAAGCTTTGATTGGGAGGATTTTTAACTACTCCAGAGGTCTTGAGGGTTTCGATGATAGCCCCTTGTCTTGGGATGAGTTTAAAGGTGCCTATGGAAACTTGGATCTATGGATTGATGAAATTGATGATCTCAGCGACTTTACCAGAAGAGCTATCGGCAGAGGGGATAACCATGGTTGGAAGGCATAACAAAGCCAGTCACGGCGACGTCTACTGCATTGCGGCTTCGCCTTCGCCTTCGCCTTCATTCCGTAACCGCGCATGCTGGCGGCGTTGAGGCTGTAGAAAAACCCCGAAATCTCCACCCCGGTTTGGTAGGATCAGGCAAACGGACAAGGAGTTGTTGGCATGCCCCGCTTCAAGCATTACAACTACGACCAGGACGCCATGGTCGTGATCAACTACCAGGAACAGCTTCAACCCGGCACCTTTGAATACGCGGTGCACTACCTGATCGAACATAAGCTAGACCTGTCAGTTTTCCATCCCAAATACCGCAACGAAGACACTGGCCGTTTGGCCTACGATCCGGCCATCCTGCTGAAGATCATTCTGTTTGCCTATTCCAAGGGCATCACCTCCAGCCGTGAGATGCAGTGGTGCTGCGAGACCAACATCATCTTCAAAGCCTTGTCCTGCGATACGGTTCCCCACTTCACCACCCTGGCGAAGTTCGTCAGCAGCCATGCCGAGGAAATCGAAGAGCTGTTCGAACAGGTACTGCTGGTGTGCCACGAACAGGGATTGCTGGGCAACGAACTCTTCGCTATCGACGGCTGCAAGATGTCCTCCAACGCCGCCAAAGAATGGTCGGGCACCTTTAAGGAACTGGGCGAAAAGCGAGAGAAACTGCGACGACTGATCCGCCACCACTTGAAGGAGCATTACGAACGGGACGAGGCGGAGACCGAAGCCGAACTGGATCGGGATATCCGTCGGGCAAACACCATCCTCTCGCTGGATGAAGCCATGAACAAAGTGGACCGCTTCCTAAAGACGAACCGCCCAAGGATGGGCCGTGGGAAGCGGAGCAAGGAAGTGAAGAGCAACCTGACTGACAACGAAAGTGCCAAGATGACCACCAGCAAAGGCACGATCCAGGGCTATAACGGCGTAGCCACGGTGGATAAGAAACACCAGATCGTCATCGACGCCCAGGCCTTCGGCGAAGGCCAGGAACACCACACCCTGCAACCGGTACTGGAAACCGTCGAATCCCGATTCCGGAAACTGGGCATCGCTGACAGTATTTACCAGCAAGGCACGGTCGTCACCGCCGACACCGGCTTCGCTAACGAAGCCAACATGAAGTACCTGCACGAACGACAGATCAACGGCTACGTGCCAGACAATCGGTTCCGCAGCCGGGATCCGAAGTTCCAGAACCAGAAAGACAAATACGGCAAGCGTCATCAGAATCTGCCGGATACAGGCTGGAAGCAGACCATCCCGGCCAGTGAGTTCCAGTTCGATCCGGTAACCATGACGTGCATCTGCCCGGCAGGTAATTCCATCAGCTACCAAGCCACACGCGAAGCCGAGAATGGCAAAATGCGGGTGCATTTCGAAGGGCGTTTGCTGCAATGCCGGCACTGCCCGAAGAA
This sequence comes from Marinobacter salinus, assembly GCF_001854125.1. Taxonomy (NCBI): domain Bacteria; kingdom Pseudomonadati; phylum Pseudomonadota; class Gammaproteobacteria; order Pseudomonadales; family Marinobacteraceae; genus Marinobacter; species Marinobacter salinus. The sequence goes on along the minus strand of NZ_CP017715.1, from coordinate 1,670,039 downwards.
GCATCAGTGTATGCAGAACCCCGCGTCCGCCAACCATCGCAAAGGCTCCGGAAGACAGGTCTCGTTTACCATCGAAAACAAGCGCCTGCCAAACTACACCGACTGGATGAAACACCGGGTGGACAGTCCGCAGGGCAAGGAAATATACAGTCACCGGATGTCGGTGGTAGAGCCGGTATTTGGCAACATTGGTACCACGAAGCGACTGAACCGTTTCAGCTTGCGAGGCAAGAAGAAGGTGCAGGGCCAGTGGCAGCTGTACTGCCTGGTGCACAATATTGAGAAGTTAGCGAATTACGGGCGGTTAGCGGCGTAATGCCGAGGGTGGAAGGCCAGAAATGTGGCCGCTGAATGCTAGTAATACCGGCACTAAGACCGTCAACGGGCCGAAACTGATGGCTGAACATCGCAATGGCAATAATCGGCTAGCTGATGGCTGCGACAAAAATTTTAGGAACCAGGCGCTGGGAGCGACTCGCAATCGGGTTTTTCTACAGCCTCGTTATAAATCGGTGGGTCATGGATATACCGTATGAAGATCTAGCACCTCTTTTCGAGGCGTATGGGGCAGCGTGTTTTCAAGCGCAGCATTTGGAATATGGTTTACTCTTGCTCCTGAAAATACTTCAACGCCCTGCTGTGGGAAAAAAGCCGACCCTCGGAAAATTAATAAAGCATGCAAAAGACTTGAAGCTTTTCACAAGCGAGGATTCGAAGAGCCTTAGGTCAGCCCTTGAACTCCGGAACAACTTGGTCCACGGCTACTGGCACCAAGATAAGGTTTTGAATATGAGGGACGCCCAGACTCGGTCGAGTATGAAGCGGGAACTGGAGTCTTATCAGGCCGATCTGCGAGTTGCCAGTGCTCTAATCGATGGTGCCATTGACAGCCTTTTAATTCATTGGGGTGAAAGCTTGGCGGGCTTCGGAGATGCAGCGATCGAAGATTGGCAAACTGACATTGGCTATGCGGAGGAGCTCCTGGAAAATTTATAACAAGTGCAGTCACGGCGACGCCCACTACATTGCGCCTCCGGCTCCATTACGTGGGCGCGCATGCTGCAGGCGTTGAGGCTGTAGAAAAACCCCGAAATCTCCACCCCGGTTTGGTAGGATCAGGCAAACGGACAAGGAGTTGTTGGCATGCCCCGCTTCAAGCATTACAACTACGACCAGGACGCCATGGTCGTGATCAACTACCAGGAACAGCTTCAACCCGGCACCTTTGAATACGCGGTGCACTACCTGATCGAACATAAGCTAGACCTGTCAGTTTTCCATCCCAAATACCGCAACGAAGACACTGGCCGTTTGGCCTACGATCCGGCCATCCTGCTGAAGATCATTCTGTTTGCCTATTCCAAGGGCATCACCTCCAGCCGTGAGATGCAGTGGTGCTGCGAGACCAACATCATCTTCAAAGCCTTGTCCTGCGATACGGTTCCCCACTTCACCACCCTGGCGAAGTTCGTCAGCAGCCATGCCGAGGAAATCGAAGAGCTGTTCGAACAGGTACTGCTGGTGTGCCACGAACAGGGATTGCTGGGCAACGAACTCTTCGCTATCGACGGCTGCAAGATGTCCTCCAACGCCGCCAAAGAATGGTCGGGCACCTTTAAGGAACTGGGCGAAAAGCGAGAGAAACTGCGACGACTGATCCGCCACCACTTGAAGGAGCATTACGAACGGGACGAGGCGGAGACCGAAGCCGAACTGGATCGGGATATCCGTCGGGCAAACACCATCCTCTCGCTGGATGAAGCCATGAACAAAGTGGACCGCTTCCTAAAGACGAACCGCCCAAGGATGGGCCGTGGGAAGCGGAGCAAGGAAGTGAAGAGCAACCTGACTGACAACGAAAGTGCCAAGATGACCACCAGCAAAGGCACGATCCAGGGCTATAACGGCGTAGCCACGGTGGATAAGAAACACCAGATCGTCATCGACGCCCAGGCCTTCGGCGAAGGCCAGGAACACCACACCCTGCAACCGGTACTGGAAACCGTCGAATCCCGATTCCGGAAACTGGGCATCGCTGACAGTATTTACCAGCAAGGCACGGTCGTCACCGCCGACACCGGCTTCGCTAACGAAGCCAACATGAAGTACCTGCACGAACGACAGATCAACGGCTACGTGCCAGACAATCGGTTCCGCAGCCGGGATCCGAAGTTCCAGAACCAGAAAGACAAATACGGCAAGCGTCATCAGAATCTGCCGGATACAGGCTGGAAGCAGACCATCCCGGCCAGTGAGTTCCAGTTCGATCCGGTAACCATGACGTGCATCTGCCCGGCAGGTAATTCCATCAGCTACCAAGCCACACGCGAAGCCGAGAATGGCAAAATGCGGGTGCATTTCGAAGGGCGTTTGCTGCAATGCCGGCACTGCCCGAAGAAGCATCAGTGTATGCAGAACCCCGCGTCCGCCAACCATCGCAAAGGCTCCGGAAGACAGGTCTCGTTTACCATCGAAAACAAGCGCCTGCCAAACTACACCGACTGGATGAAACACCGGGTGGACAGTCCGCAGGGCAAGGAAATATACAGTCACCGGATGTCGGTGGTAGAGCCGGTATTTGGCAACATTGGTACCACGAAGCGACTGAACCGTTTCAGCTTGCGAGGCAAGAAGAAGGTGCAGGGCCAGTGGCAGCTGTACTGCCTGGTGCACAATATTGAGAAGTTAGCGAATTACGGGCGGTTAGCGGCGTAATGCCGAGGGTGGAAGGCCAGAAATGTGGCCGCTGAATGCTAGTAATACCGGCACTAAGACCGTCAACGGGCCGAAACTGATGGCTGAACATCGCAATGGCAATAATCGGCTAGCTGATGGCTGCGACAAAAATTTTAGGAACCAGGCGCTGGGAGCGACTCGCAATCGGGTTTTTCTACAGCCTCGTTAAGCTCTATTGTTGCGTGGTGCGCAACATGCTAGTATTCCCTCATGATTAAATCATTCCGTCACAAAGGACTGAAGCGGTTTTACTCGACCGGCCACACGTCTGGCATACAACCCGACCATGCCAAGAAGCTGCGTATGCAGCTGGCTGCTCTGGATACGGCGACTTCAGTGGAAGACATGGATATCCCTGGTTTTCGGCTTCATCCATTGAAGGGCAAAGACAAAGGCCGGTGGTCGATTAGGGTTAACGGAAATTGGCGCATGACGTTCGAATTCCAGGACGGCAACGCCTACATTCTTGATTATGAGGATTATCACTAATGACTATGCATAATCCGCCGCACCCTGGTGAATTCATTCGCGAGGTGTACCTGGAGCCTTTCGGTATCAGCTCTCGTCAGCTTGCTTCCAGTCTGGGCGTTTCACCTTCTACTTTGTCTCGGCTGCTCAAAGGAGATAGTGGCATTAGCCCTGAAATGTCTTTGCGGCTGTCCAAGGTTCTCGGGCGCACTCCTGAGAGCTGGTTGGCGATGCAAGATATGTATGACCTATGGGTGGCTCGCGGCACAGTCAATCTGGATGGTATTCATCGCCTGGACTTCGAAGCAGCTTAACCAGTGGCTGTTGTCGGACGCGCCTGCGCTGGCGCTACGGCACGCCGAAAAGCCAAGCGTTGAGGCTGTAGAAAGACCCCGAAAATCCCCTCCCAGATTGGTAGGATCAGGCAAACAGACAAGGAGCCGTCGGAATGCCCCGCTTCAAGCACTACAACTACGGTCAGGACGCCATGGTCGTGATCAACTACCAGGAACAGCTTCAGCCCGGCACCTTCAAGGAGCTGGATGAGAAACGGGAGAAGTTGCGACGATTGATCCGCCACCACTTGAAGGAACATTACGAGCGGGACGAGGCAGAGACCGAAGCGGAGCTGGACCGGGACATCCGACGAGCCAAGACCATCCTGTCCCTGGATGAGGCCGCCAGGAAAGTCGACCGCTTCCTAAAGACGAACTGCCCAAGGATGGGCCGGGGGAAACGGAACAAGGAAGTGAAGAGCAACATCACCGATAACGAAAGCGCCAAGATGACCACCAGCAAGGGCACGATCCAGGGCTATAACGGCGTGGCTGCGGTGGACAAGAAACACCAGGTCATTATCGATGCCCAGGCCTTTGGCGAAGGCCAGGAACACCACACGCTGCAACCGGTACTGGAGAGTGTGGAAACCCGCTTCAAGAAGCTGGGTATCGCTGACAGCATTTATCAGCAAGGCACTGTGATCACGGCCGATACCGGCTTCGCCAACGAAGCGAACATGAAATACCTGCACGAACGGCAGATCAACGGCTACGTGCCCGACAACAAATTCCGCAGCCGCGACCCGAAGTTCCAGAACCAGAAAGACAAGTACGGCAAGCGGCATCAGAGCCAGCCGACTACGGGTTGGAAAGACATCGTCCCGGCCAGTGAATTTCAGTTCGATCCGGTAACCCTCACCTGCGCCTGCCAAACTACACCGACTGAATGAAACACCGTGTGGACAGCCCGCAGGGGAAAGAGATCTATAGCCACCGCATGTCGGTGGTGGAACCGGTGTTCGGCAACATTGGCACGAATAAGGGGCTCAATCGCTTCAGTTTGCGGGGCAAAAAGAAGGTGCAGGGCCAGTGGCAGCTATACTGCCTGGTGCACAATATTGAGAAGCTTGCGAATTACGGGTGGTTGGCGGCGTGATACCGAGAGTGGATGCCCTGAGGAAGAGCTTGCTGGAAACCAGCAACACCGGCGCTTAGCACGTCGAAAAGCCGAGGTTCATGGCTGGGGCCTGGATTCGGGTTTTTCTACAGCCTCGTTAGCTGCCAAGAAGGAATCGCATATCGATAACTTGATTTGGATTGTCATCGGTGGATTTCTCATGAGTGCGATCGCCTTGGTGGGCAGTGTCACCGTAGTGCTTAAACCGGCCACCCTTGATCGCTTGCTGCTACCCTTTGTCTCCCTTGCAGCGGGAACACTGATTGGCGGTGCCTTGTTTCACATGATTCCAGAGGGTTCTGCCGCCCTCGACCCGTTGGTAACCGGCGTGTGGCTCGCCGCTGGTTTTGTCACCTTTCTGGGGTTGGAGCTGTTTCTTCACTGGCACCACTCACACAGTTCCGAACCTACAGGACGAAAACCGGTAACCTATCTGATCCTTATTGGCGATGCTGTTCATAATTTTCTCGGCGGCCTGGGGATTGCTAGTACCTTCCTGATCAATCCTGCTGCCGGCGTTACCGCTTGGGTTGCGGCGGCAGCCCACGAGGTTCCACAGGAGTTGGGCGACTTTGGTATTCTGGTGCGCGGTGGCTTTCCTCGACGAAGTGCTTTGCTGTGGAATTTCCTCTCTGCACTGACTTTTCCTCTGGGAGCCCTGGTCGCTTATTTTGCAGCTCAACAGTTTGAAGTGTCCGGCTTGGTGCTTTTTGGCGCAGGCAACTTCATTTACATTGCCGCTTCCGACTTGGTACCGGAGATCAAGGCAAATAAAAGCTTCCGCGCCGCAGCCACGCATTTCGGTTTCTTTTCAGTGGGGATAGCGCTGACGCTATGCCTCGCGATGTGGAATGCATGAACGAGTCAGCTATCAAGGTGCTGCTGTTGGACAAATTTTCCGCTGCGCTACAAATTTGCCACAGAGCGTAGCGTTATGCGTAAAGGGTAATGCATTGGGTCCAGGTAATGCACTGACTGGTCGTGCCACTACAGGGCGTGCGCAGCAGGGGCATGGCCAGTGGCGAGGACGGATTTGTACCACGGACCCAGTCTAAAACGAACTCCGAGACTTGAGTTATTAATTCCATATAGATCGGGCGATGCTCCAGAGGTAAACTGAATGTCTATGGGACACCCACCTGCGGAGCCAAGACCTCCTACCGTTTGGCTAAAACCCGGGCTATTGATGGTTTTCGGAGCCACGTTAGAGGTGAAAAGCCATAAACATCACCCTATCCAGGTGGTGTGGCCCGCCGGTCAGAAGGCGATTTGCCGCCATGACGATCTGGTTGTGCATGGAGCGGTGGTTGTGCAGTCGCGGGTTGCCCACCGGCTGACGATGGATAGCGGCTGGGTCATACTGGTGGAACCGCAAAGCGCTCTGGGAGCGCGGCTGTCGCAGCTACTCGGCAATCAGGCCATGATTGCCTTGCAAGAGTTGCCGGCTGCTACGCCACTCATACCCAGTGCCGAAGATGATCCGGCCGCTCACCTTGGTGGCCTGTTCGGCGCTCTCGACATGAAACAAGAATTTCTGGCCCAGTCCACCGGCGATACCGCGTCAACCGTTGCGGATGAGCGATTGCGAACACTGTTGCGAGAACTGGACGAGTGCCTCTCCGGGGCCTGCCTTAAACCCGCCGGCTGGCGCGCCGTAGAAGTGGCACGGTCCCTGTCATTGTCGGAAGGACGTTTTCTCCACCTGTTTCGCGAACAGATGCATATACCCTGGCGCCCTTACGTGCTCTGGCGGCGCTTGATCTGTGCCATAAACGCCCTGGCCCAGGGAGCCTCCGCCACCGAAGCGGCCTATGGAGCTGGCTTCTCCGACAGCGCCCATTTGAGCCGGACCTTTAAAAGCCTTTTCGGGCTGTCCATTCGAGAGGCCGGCGGACTTTTCTCATAGCCAGTTTATTCAATTATTCCGGGCGCCTCCAAAGTACACTGACAGTACATGTTCTTTAACAGGAGGAGACGCCCATGAACAGTCCGGATAATGATTATTTGTCGCAGACGCCAATGCTGGACTACGACCACCCCAGCCTTCAGGCGTTGATCAAAGCGAAATGCTGGCGCGAGTTGTCGCCTTATGACGCCATCGGCGCCATCTATACCTTTGTGCGGGACGATATCCACTTCGGGTACAATACCGACGACACCATTCCCGCCAGCCAGGTGCTCAAAGACGGATATGGTCAGTGCAACACCAAAGGCACTTTACTGATGGCGCTGCTCCGGGGCGTGGGCATTAGCAATCGCTTCCATGGCTTCACCATACACAACGAGTTGCAGCGCGGTGCCATTCCTTGGTACCTATTCGCGCTTGCCCCGGAACGCATCGTTCACAGCTGGGTGGAAGTTTACCTGGACGGTCGCTGGATCAACCTTGAAGGTTACATTATCGACAGGGCTTATTTAGGCCAGGTCCAGGCGCGCTTTGGTGACGAGTGTAAAACGTTTTCGGGGTACGGCGTCGCCACGCCCTGCCTGGCTCAGCCACCCATAGATTGGCACGGGGAAAACACCTATATTCAGAATGAAGGTATCGCTGATGATTTCGGTGTTTACGCCCGGCCGGACGATTTCTACCCCACTCACAGCAATTTGGCCGGGGTGAAGAAGTGGCTGTTCCGATACCTCTTCCGCCACTTAATGAACCGTAACGTCGACCGTATTCGCAGGCGGGGAATCAGCGGTCGGTCAAGGAAGCCCTTCACAAGGATGATTCGACAGGATTAGGTGTATATTTTTAGGAATGTCCGCAGTAACGGGGTAGAACCCACGTCTTTTCATTGCGGCTTCGCCTCCATTCCAAAGCCGCGCATGCTGGCTGGCGTTATGCAGAGCGTTCGTCTTGACGTACGTACCTATAGGCGTACACTTGATAAAAGTTAAACACGCAAGAGGTGCGTCATGACCGGAATCACAGCAACTGAGGCGCGCAGCAACCTTTATCGGTTGATTGATGAAACTGCCGAGTCCCACCAGCCAATCGTCATTATGGGTAAGCGGAACAAAGCGGTTTTGGTATCCGAGGAAGATTGGTCGGCAATACAGGAAACACTTTACCTGCTCTCGGTACCGGGTATGCGTGAGTCTATTCGCGAGGGGATGGACACCCCCGTGGATGAATGCGATGAGGAGCTGGACTGGTGACATGGAAGTTGGTTTATACCAAGCAAGCCCAAAAAGATGCAAAGAAACTAGCCTCCAGCGGCCTCAAACCAAAAACCCAGGAACTATTAGCGCTGATAGCGGAAGACCCATACCGCAAGCCGCCACCGTTTGAGAAACTTATTGGCGATCTTGCGGGAGCCTACTCACGCCGTATCAATATTCAGCATCGTCTGGTCTACCAAGTGCTCGAATACGAGCGTGTGGTTAAGGTTTTAAGGCTCTGGAGCCACTACGAATAATGCATAACCAGCCGCTGTTGCCGGACAATTTTCCACAGCTTGGCGGCTCCAAAATTGCCGCAAAGCTCCGCGTTAAATTCTTTTGCTGCACCCTAGCCGACTATGCTGTAATACACTGTAGTCACTAGCATTGAGGGTACAGTCATGAGCGTCACTACCGTTCGTCTTCAGGCAGAAGTTGAACAACATCTGGAAGCAATTGCCGGCAGACTCCATCGGAGTAAAGGCTGGGTGATCAATCAGGCGCTATCAGAATATATTGAAAAGCAGCAGCGTGAGCAGGAGCGTTGGCAGCAAACGCTGGAGGCAATGGAGTCGGCTGCCCAAGGAAAGGTGGTCGATGCTAGCGAGGTCCATAGCTGGCTCAATAGCTGGGGAACTGAAAACGAGCAGGATGCACCGAGGTCAGGTAAGTGAAACTGGTTTACACGGACGAAGCCATTGAAGATTTGAAGCGCCTCAGGGAGTTTATCGCGGTTCACAATCCTTCTGCGGCAGGCAGGATAGCCACAGAACTGGTTAGCAAAATCGAATTACTACCAGACTTCCCCAGAATGGGAACACCGGTTGAAATGGCACCGGTACCTGATTCCATCCGCGACATGGTCTTTGGCAAGTACGTTGTTCGCTACTCCGTACATGTCAGTGCCATCATCATTCTAAGGGTATGGCACGAGCTGGAAGGTGAACGATAGCAATTTAACCAGCCGCTGTTTTCGGACAGTTTTTCCACAGCTGCGCGGTTCCAAAACTGCCGCAAAGCTCCGCGTTAGCGGGCTATAAACTATGCCAACTCCAGAAGAAATTCTCGCTGGGCTCAGCGCCATCGCCAATGATTGGCGTCTTCTTGCCATTTTTTGGCACGGATATTTCGCAGCGCTCATTTTTGGGCTGTTTGCTGGGCTGCGCCTGAAAGGACGACTCTTTGGAATACTACTCGCAGCGCCGATGCTCTCCGTTAGCGCCCTTGCATGGATTCATGGGAACCCGTTCAACGGATTTTTCTTCGCGCTCACAGGTGTCGTGTTGATCGGGATCGCAGCACGTATTGAGATAGAACGTCTAAGCATTGCTCCAATGCGGCTTACGATTCCCGGAGCTTTACTAATCCTCTTTGGTTGGGTTTATCCTCATTTTCTCCAGGACACAGGGGCCACCGCGTACCTCTATTCAGCACCAACGGGGCTAGTCCCATGCCCTACGCTATCGGTTATCATCGGATTTACGCTGGTGCTGCGCGGATTGGGATCTAGGGTGTGGTGCCTTGTGTTGAGCGCAGTGGGTCTATTCTATGGTGCCTTCGGCGCTGGCCGGCTTGGCGTGACGATTGACTGGATTCTATTCATCGGCGCACTAGCAACAATATATGTAGCATTTTCAACTCATTTGACGGGAAACCGCATTGGCGAAATCGCCCGCTAACAAAAAATTGCAGTCCGTTCGGGCCCTGACGGGCCTCCACAGGATTCCCAAGACATGAAATTTTCGACGTATAGCGAGTCTGACCGACAGGAAATTGAGGCCCTGTTTACCCGGACGTTCTCTGATTCAGAAGGTGAGTCCGAGGGAAAGCTGATTGGGCATTTGGTGCATGAGTTGATGAACGGGACCGAAACCGATGACCTGTTCGGGTTCATAGCTACCGAGCAAGGGCAGATAGTCGGCTGTATCTTTTTCACGAGATTGTCGTTCGGCTCCCCCGTAAAAGCTTTTATGCTGTCACCGGTAGCTGTTGATACAGACCACCAGGGCGAAGGTGTTGGCCAAAAACTGATTCATTTTGGCATTAAGCGCTTACGTGAACTGGGTGTCGAACTCATTTTTACCTATGGTGATCCGAACTATTATTCAAAAGTGAGTTTCGAGCACGTACCTCAAGAGGTTGCGGAAGCGCCGTTTAAACTAGCTCATCCAGAGGGTTGGCTGGGGCAGTCGTTGGGTGGGGGCAGTCTTGAGCTCCCACTGGGACAGGCTTGTTGCGTTGAGGCATTTAATGATCCTCGGTATTGGTAAACCTATCTACCGGACCGAGAATCACATAAAAATTCGCGTCAGGCGTATCGGGGTAAGTCCATTAAATACTGCCTTTCGAATGAACATAGACCATAAGGCCAGCATCGCGAACAAACCTGTACCGCCGAGAATGTTACCGATGAGCACCAGGGAAATAGGAGAACATGGCTATGGTCGAGATAGTTCTGGAATCGATAATCAAATGCCCAAATTGTGGTCATCAGAAAACGGAAACTATGCCTACGGATTCCTGCCAGTACTTTTACGAGTGTGAATCTTGTCGTACTTTACTCAAGCCGAAGCAGGGAGACTGCTGTGTCTTTTGCTCATACGGCACCGTGCCGTGTCCGCCCATTCAGCAAGGGTCAGGGTGTTGTAAGTGAAAAAAACGGGGAAGACCCATACCGCAAGCCGCCACCGTTTGAGAAACTTATTGGCGATCTTGCGGGAGCCTACTCACGCCGTATCAATATTCAGCATCGTCTGGTCTACCAGGTTCTTGAGGACGAGCGAGTAGTGAAAGTTCTCAGACTCTGGAGCCACTACGAATAATGCATAACCAGCCGATGTTGCCGGACAATTTTTCCACCGCTTCGCGGCTCCAAAATTTCCGCAAAGCCCCGCGTTATGCATCACAATATAAATTTCATTTATCGAGGAGATAAAGATGTCAAACGAAGGTTACCATGAACCAATAAGTGAGCTCTCGGATGAAACAAGAGATATGCACAGAGCTCTCACATCACTTATGGAAGAACTTGAAGCAGTGGACTGGTACAACCAAAGAGTTGATGCCTGTAAAAACGAGGAGTTGAAAGCAATCCTTGTTCACAACCGTGATGAAGAAAAAGAGCATGCTGCGATGGTTCTGGAATGGATCAGGAGACAAGATCCCCGGTTTGATAAAGAATTAAAAGACTATTTATTTACAGACAAGCCAATTGCTCACAAATAAATGCATACAAGGCCATTAAGGTTGTGGGCCTGCAGCTCTCCACCAGAGCGCATCCAGCTCAATCCTGTCGACTGGGGAGGGATGGAGCGAGAGGGAAGCAGGTCACTACTTCTGAATCACCGCCATGAGTGGCAGCAAGATGGCTATAGATATCGTTAAGCTGAACTCGCTTGGTAATCGGGCAGACGGTATTGCTCCTCGAGCGTTGAGCGCCTATGAAATCTTTGGAGAGACACTCTATAGTCCGTGCCAGGGAAGCATTTTCAAGGTCCGCAAAAGTCTGCCAGACAACCCTCCCGGACATCCCGATACAGAGCATCCTGAGGGCAATTATATCGTGCTGAAGTGTGCTGAGGCGGATATATTCATGGCCCACTTAAAGGCAGGCAGTATTAGAGTGGATCCAGGGGAGGTTGTGACTTCGGGGCAACCGTTGGCTAAAATCGGCAATTCGGGGAATACACTTGAACCGCATCTTCACATTGGTGCAGCAAAAGACGGTAAAGAGATAGGGCTCCAGTTTAACGGGCGGTCATTGTCGATTAACAGTGTGATAAGCCGAAAGAAAGAAGTGCATAAAAACGCCATTAACTTGAACGCGCAAAAGCGTCGCTTCGCTTTGCTCTTGCGCGCTGGTAATGGCGAACGTAGAGGACAAAGGCAACGACTGTGTTATCCGACAAATTCTTCGATGATTTAGCGGGCCGCGAGAGCAGCTCTACTGTTGCGAACCCATACAAGCGGAAGGGTGCACTAGTGAACCTTCGGCTGTACTTTCAATATATGAATGCCTTTCCGTCAACGAAAAAAATCTTGTTAGTTGGTGAGGCTCCGGGGCACAAGGGATGCGGTGTAACTGGTATCCCATTCACCAGTGGTGCTGCTTTTCAGGATGGCCAACACCCTCTTCTTCAGCAGCTGAATTCCCAAATTTCACTGCCTTATGTCGAGTCTGAAAACACTGCAACTATCGTGTGGGAATATCTCTACGCGAAGGAAAACACTCCGCTTTTCTGGAATTCGTTTCCGTTCCACCCACATCCGGAATCCACCCAAGCCACGAACAGGGCGCCAACGAATGATGAAATTGATGAGGGGGTGCGCTATTTGCGGGAAATTCGGGAATGGTATCGGCCAGACGTCGTCGCTTCCGTTGGCTGGAAGGGAATGAGAGGCCTGTCCAAGGCATTTCCGGGCGAAAACTTTTTGTATATCAGACATCCTTCATTCGGTGGAAAGAGAGATTTCATCAGCGGGATGGAAAATGTCATCTAACAAATCATTGCAGAGGACGTTTGACCCGCCATCCATTTTGCTGCCGCAAAAAACGGACGTCGCCTCAAACGCTACTGAATTCATTCGTTAGGCTTCAGAAGTAAGGCACATCCTGCTATGGCAGAGTTATTGGAATTTGAAACCGAGCGGCTACATTTGCGGCAATGGCAAGAAAGCGATTTTGAGTCGTTCGCTCATCAAGCAGCGCGGTTGGGGGTTATCGTTAGCCCACTGGGGGAAAGGCTATGCATCAGAAGCTGCTCGCGGTGCATTACATGTTGGGTTTCAACAGCTGCGACTTCCTGAACCAGCCGGCGTTGCCGGACACTTTTTCCACCGCTGCGCGGCTCCAAAACTGCCGCAAAGCTCCGCGCCAGGGGGTAAGGAAACACCATGGATCAGGCAGAATATTGGTACACGGTAGCTTCAGTGTTGCTGTTCTTTAAGATGTTTGCCATATCCGCATATCAGGGGTTCCATCGAATCGGGAAGTTGACCTTCAAGAACCCCGAAGATGCCGCCTTCGTGAGGCGGGAGGCCGCCGAAGAGGAGTTGCCCCAAGTTCAGAGAGCAGCCCGCGCCTGGTTAAATGACCTCGAGAATATCCCCATCTTCCTGGCCTTGGGCGTGGCATACATTTGGGTTGGCGCCACTCCCGGTTGGGCCGTTTGGCTCTTCTCGATATTCACGGGAGCTCGCTATTTGCATACATTATTTTATCTGTGCGGAATTCAGCCTTGGCGAACGGTGGCTTATGCAGTCGGAGTGGTGTGCATGTTCACCATGAGCATTCAGATCCTCTTGGCACTTCCCTAACCAGTGCAGGCGCGGTGACATCCATTACATTGCGCCTGCGGCACCATGCGCGCAATTTGGGTCGGCGGTGAAATGCAAACGCCGGCTTCCGGCCAGGAGCTCTTATTCAGAGCGGGTGTCATGACCAGAGTCATGATATCTGTGAAATCTCATCCCTGAGATTTTGTTTCCTTAGAAGTTACGGATTTTATTTGCATGTGCTTGGGATCTCGGTTGGTGGCAAGCGTGGGTCTACTCCCTGCTGATCTTATCCGTGGGTATTGGGGGGCGTATATGGGCGGAACAGCGACACCCCGGATTGACGGCTGAACGGCAAAATATTGAAATTATCCGAAACGCAAAGGCCTGGGATAAAGTGCTTGCTCCGCTGATGGCAGTGAGTATCAGTTACCCTATGGTTATTGTGGCAGGGCTGGACCATCGCTATAACTGGTCCCCCGAATTTCCGCTATGGATCAATGTAATTGGATTCATATTGATCGCGTTCGGTTATGCCTTCGCTGCATGGGCAGTGGCAGAGAACCGTTTTTTCTTCAGCGTGGTAAGTATTCAGACGGAACGAGGGCATGTGGTGTGTGATACCGGCCCGTACAGGTTTGTTCGGCATCCGGGTTATGCCGGAAATATTCTTCCACTGTTCGGTATCGTTCTTGCGCTGGGCTCGGTATGGACCCTTATACCTGCGGCATTAGCAGCAATTATCTCGGTGATCAGGACCGCACTAGAGGACAAGACTTTACAGGAAGAGTTACCGGGCTATCGAGACTATGTGCAACGTGTGCGCTACAGGTTGATCCCCGGCATTTATTGAGAGAAATTACATCTTGAGAAAAATTCTCAGCCTTGGGACGGTTTCGATTCTTTTGCTCGTAGAATTCAGTATGTTCTACGACTTTTTCTCTCCGTTTCGGTTTCTGTGGAGTGAAGGCAAGGTAATAGAGTTAATCCTGTCAGTGCTGGTGTTTCTCTGGAGTCTGGCAGGCGTTTTCTTAATATTTTTTAGTGGCCGCAGTCTTATTCGAAAAATCACCTTGCCATTTTTTATGTTCTTCTTTCTTTCCAATATCGGCTCCTTCCTTGTCTCAAACGCGCCCATCGATTTCCAACAGGCAGACCTGATTGTGAGTTATTTTCAATGGTGGGCCGGGGCCGTGGTTGAGAATATTGGTCTGGCGGTACTGCCGCTTTTTATCATTCTAGTGCCGCTTATTATTTTCACCGAACGTTTGCCAGGCCTTTTAAAATTAAACATCCCCGGAAAGCTCTATGCCGTTCCAGTCAGCACAGTACTACTTGCCTTTATTGTTCTGCTGAACAGCGATGGAATTTTGATCGATACCCATCTTTTTTCAGGGTTCCGGCACTGCTTATGTTTGCCGGCCAAAGCGACCTCTACGAGGGCGAGAGATCTGAGGCCAATTACTCGGGTTCTTTGGAATCGCAGGTTGAGAAAATCGTTCTGATTGTGGATGAAAGTATCCGTGCGGACATTCTGGGAATCAATGGATACGGAAAAGGTACGACTCCCTATCTTCGCTCGGTGGAAACTGGCCTCATCAATTTCGGGTTGGCCGCTTCGGCGTCAAACTGCAGTGATTATTCCAACCTCATCCTCAGGACGGGTATCAGAAAAGGGGCGATCCCGGACCACGATCAAATGAGCTTGAAGACACCCTCAATCTGGCAATTGACCAAGAGGGCAGGGTATTACAATGTTTACCTGGATGCGCAGAGCGCAGAGGAATGGGGAAACTACCAAAACTTCATGAACAAACAGGAAGCGACCTTTATAGACGAACTGCTAAGGCTTCGCCAGGGCGTCGCCTACGAGAGTGACGGAGTTGCTCGTGACAAGCTGATTGATCTGCTAAAACAACCCGGTAAGGTCTTTATCATGCTTAATAAGTATGGCATTCACTTTCCGTACTTCAGGAGCTACCCCCCGGAATCCATAATTTTCACCCCTGCTCTTGGGCCAGGTGAGCCAATGAATGACAGAGAAAAATCTCTGAATTCATTTATGAATGGAATACGTTGGAGCGTCGATGACTGGTTTAAAGGCTTGCTGTCCGAAAGCGGTGAGTTCGGGAATTACGTCATTATTTACACAAGCGATCATGGACAGAACATTGTCGATGACGGGACACTGGCCACACACTGCAGGCCCAGGGCAAATCGTTTTGAGGGCATTGTGCCCATGATGGTTTTCGCCAGCGACGCGGCAACCCTGGAAAGGTTAAAGGCGGCACAAGCGGAAGGTTATGATCGAACCAGCCATTTTCAGGTATTTCCGACGCTAATTAAACTTGCCGGTTATAATGGAGCTTGGGTAAAAAGCCACTATGGAGCATCGCTGGGTGAGCCTCTCGGCTCCTCGCCAGAATTTTTTGTGGGAGACGTCCATGGCCGTGGGTCGGTCAGAAACTGGGTCTCAATATTCCCGAACGGTATAGAAAATGACCAACGCCCCTGAATACGGATGTGGCAGGTGAGGATGTTAGGGTTCGAAAAGGCAAGTTTGGCCGAAACAAAAGGCTGCGCGGCTGATTTGCGCATTTGTTTTCAGGAGAAAGTCTCGTGATCATTGAATCCTGGTTTGCATTTGTTATCGCATCGGCCGTTTTGCTGGTCATTCCCGGTCCGACAATTTTGGCTGTCATCAGCTATTCGGTCACCTATGGTCGTCGCGCCAATATTCCCCTGGTGGCTGCGGTTGCACTTGGCGACTCAACTGCGTTATTTACGTCCCTTGTAGGTTTTGGGGGCATTGCATGCCAAGCGCTCCGCACTGTAGAAGGTGACAGATGATTCCACCTGACTATTCCGATCCATTCGACGTTGCGGGGCAGCAAGTCACGATTCGCACAATGCATCCGGCGGACCGCCGCATTGAGGCCGAGTTTGTTAATGGTCTTTCTCAGAAGTCACGCTACCAGCGGTTTCACGGTGCTATGCGTGAGCTTCCGACTAAGATGCTGGATCGCTTTACGCATCCCGATTACCCGGACGAAATGGCGCTGATCGCTACCATCACTGAAAACGGTGAAGAGCGTGAGATTGGCGTTGCGCGATATGCCCGGACCACAGAGCCTGGCCATGCAGAGGTTGCTATTGTTGTCTCGGACGAATGGCACGGTAAGGGCATTGGAACCCGGTTGCTGAGAGATCTCAGGGAGCTGGCAATGCAAGCCGGATATCGCCACCTGGAGGTCAGCATACTGTCTGATAACAAGCCCATGCTGGAATTGGCGCGCGAGCTGGGCTTTGAGAATACTCCGTCGCATTCAGGCTATCCGGAAATCACACTGGGCAAAGGCCTTGATCAATGACCATTCCTGTTAAAGATGTAACCGACGCTGAGGTTTCCTGTTCCAATTGCCGTGCCTGCTGCTGTCGCTTGGAGGTCATGATCATCAGCGATACCGGCGTTCCCGAAGAGCACATTGCTTTCGATAAATGGGGGGGTGAAACCATGCTGCGTTTGTCGGATGGGTGGTGCTCCGCTTTAGACCGGGAAACGTTCATGTGCACGATTTATGAAAACCGTCCGTGGATTTGCCGGGAGTTTGAAATGGGCTCCTATGAGTGCCGGGAAGAGCGAGCGGAATTCATGTAGTTTTTACCATGAATTCCACTCAGAACATCAGCAGGCAAGCCGTTTGGTCTGTGCGGTGTCGACATCGTAATATTCGATTTTCACGGTTTTGAAGTTCAGGTCGACAAACAAGTGGCAGTAGTAATCTCCGTGGCGCCAGGCCATGGCCACACTGGAGTTGTTGGAGTAGTTCAGTTCAAAATGGCCGTCAAAGGCAGGGTAGTTGCTACGAAATTCCATAAGGCCCAGTAAGCGCTGCACGACCGGTTTCTGAACCGCCTGTTCCACCTCATCCAGGCTGTAATAGTGGCGGTTAATATCCCGCAGCTCTCCGCTCTGTTCCATAAGCTCATGATCATTGCAGCCCGCAAACAGCCCAACGTAGTAGACCTGTGGAATTCCGGGTGCGAAAAACTGGATTGCCCGGGCCGCGATGTAGGCGTCGTCATTTTGCATGAGGGCGTCGTAAAAGGTGCAGGTAAGCTGATAGATCGCGCCAACGCTATGAATATTGGCCGCGGAGCGGCGCATGATAGGGTCCGCACTGCGGGCATCAATGTTGTCGATCAGAACCCTGATTTTCTCGTCCGGCAGCACACCCTCGACATCCGGGATACAGATGCCATCGTGTGTATCCAGAACGGTGACCATATTACGCGGACACATGCGCAGCCAGTTTTTCAGGTACACGCTGTTCGCGTCTAACAGCGAATAGAGCAGCAACGGCGGTAAGGCGAAGCCATAAGGATGCATGTTGCGCCGGCCGATCGCGTACTGGTAACTGGTGTGATCGTGCACTTCCGGCAGGCATTCCGCGCCATGCTTCAGCGCCACTTCGTTGATCCAGTCCAGTATCCGGTAAACCTCGGGCTCCACTAGAAAGCAGCTGGTGCCGATTCGCTTGGTGGTGTAGCCGAAGGCGTCGAGCCTGAGCAGGTTCACGCCTTTGGAGGTGAGGAACCCGATGTAGCTTTCCATCAGGGTGTAAGCCTGATCAGCATCGTAATTCAGGTCAATCTGCTGTTCCGTGAAGGTACACCACACCCGGGTTTTGGTACCGTCCGCGAGCGTGACCTCCCGGAAGGGTTCTTTCTCCTTGCGAATGTGGATCTTGGCCATATCGTCCGGGGAGATCTCGCCGAATTTGTCCACATGAACAAACAGATCGGCGTACTTTGAGTCAAAACCATTGACAATGAAGTCTTTGAATTCGGGAGATTCATCGGAAATGTGATTCACGGTGAGGTCTACACACAGGTCGTATTTTTGTGTGAAGGCTTCAATATCGTTCCAGGTGCCAAAGTCCGGATCCACTTCCTTGTGGGTCAATGGTGAAAACCCGCCATCGGCGTTGGAGGGAAAGAAAGGCAGGATATGCAGCCCGCCGATGGCCTCTGACAGATGCTTTTCAACAACGGTGTGAAGGTCCTTCAGATCTTTGCCGATGCGGTTCGGGTAACAAATCAGCTGCACTGCATTTTTTAGCAGCATGGTCTGGCTCCTGCTTTGGGCGAATGCCGGTATATGGGGGCTTCGGGCCGATCAGGCCGCACTCTGGCCCAGGGGCACGATTTTCTTGAGCTTGCCTTCCCGCCGCTGTTCCACTGCGTGAATAAACTCTCGTCCCCAGTATTCAATGTCATAACGGCTCACGATTTCGAAGGCTTCGCTGAGCCGGTTCCTGGCTTCGCTGCGGCTCATGGCCAACGCGTAGTAACAGGTGTCGGCAAGGTCCTGTGGATGGTGTGGATTCGCCAGAATGGCACCGCGCAGCTCGGCGGCGGCACCGGCAAACTCGGACAGAACCAGCACACCGCTGCCTTTGGTTAATCCCTGGGTCGCGATGTATTCTTTGGCAACGAGGTTCAAACCATCCCGAAGCGGAGTAATCCACATCACGTCGGCCATGGTGTAGTAGGCCACCAGATCTTCGAAGGGCAGGGCCCGGAAAAAGAACTGCACAGGGGTCCATCCGACCTGGGCAAACTGCCCGTTAATGCGCCCCACCGTTTGCTCGATCTGAGACAGCAATTCCTCGTAGATGGTCATGCCCGCCGCCGCGGGCACACAGACCATCAACAGGGTGACTTTGGTGGCCAGTTCGGGATGCTCGTTAAGCATGCGCTCGTAGGCGTGAAGTTTCTCGATAATCCCTTTGGTGAAGTCCAGCCGCTCCACGGACAGGATTAACCGGATATCCATGAATTCCTCCCGCAGCGTTTCCATCCGCGCCACGACGCTCTGATCGGAGAGGGCATTGCGAACACGATTCAGGTCGAGGCCAACCGGGTGTGCGCCCAGCCCGATCCTGCGATCATTTACCCGGATTTCGGTCGTCATCTCGTCCAGCCCCACCGCGCACCCATAGGTGAGAAAGCGTGGTGCGCAGCCCATTTTCTGGGTGACTTCCAGCGGGGTTACGCCGCGGGCCACGTCCACAAAGTTTTCGGCCTGCCTGGGAATGTGGAAGCCAATATGATCACATTGCAGCAGGCTGCCAATGATCTCACGGCGCCAGGGCAGCACGTTGAACACATCCGCGGAAGGGAAGTAGGTGTGATGGAAAAAGGCAATGGTGAGGTCGGGACGCATCTCGCGCAGGAACGCCGGCACCATCCACAGGTTGTAATCGTGAATCCAGACCACGGCGTTTTCCGCCGCTTCCGCCGCGGTACGTTCCGCAAACATTTTGTTCACTTTGAGGAAGACCTGCCAGTGGTCATCCCGGAAGGTGGCCCGCTCCCAGAAAGTGTGCAGGGTGGGCCAGAAGGCTTCTTTGGAGAACCGCTTATAGAAGATTTCAACATCTTCTTTGCTCAACGGCACCCGTGCTGCGACCAGTTTTTCATAGCGGCCGCTATCCACTTCCGTATGAGTCTGGAAGGGGCCAAGGTCGGGATCGTCAATCGACCAGGCCACCCAGGCTCCTGCCTTGCCGTCGGCAAAAAAGCTCAGTAGCGTCGGAATGATGCCATTGGGGGATTTGGGGCGGCGCCGGATCAGCTCGCCGTTCTCGATTACCTCCTCATAAGGCAGGCGATGATAGACGATTACCAGGTCGGATTTTCCCGAGTTCATGTACTCGGGAATTTCGGCGTCGATGCCGGCGTGTCCGAGATAGCCGAAGTGTTCAAATGCCTCAAGAATACCCCCACAGCCAGTGGCTCCGGCATGAAATACCCGTGCCTGGTGTTCTGTCGCTTCCAACAGTGCCGCCTCGGACTCGCCGACACAGACACCCTTGAATTCGTGTTGATACATCGACAAATCGTTCAGGGTATCACCGGCCACCAGAACCGCTTCCGGTTCTAATCCCAGGTGCTCAACCAGGCGGGACAGTGTGCGTCCTTTGTTGACATCCTTCGGAAGAATATCCAGGTACTTGCCGGCTGAGAACAGGATATCGCAGGACAGTGCCTCCACCTGTGCCCGCATGTTTTCGCAGACCACATCGCTGTGGCAAAAATAGGAAACACGGCGTTCCTGCGGTACTTCCTGACGCTGCAGACCTTCAAAGGAAGCGAGGGCACTCTCAACCATGTGCTCCCCAGGCCAGAGATCGTCGATTTCGCCCTGCAATGGCTGTATCGCTTGTTGGGAATCTCCGTGCACCACGGTACAACCGACATCGCAAATGATGTAGTCCGGTTCGGGAATCGTCGGATCTGAAAGTAAGGGCAGCACGGATTCCAGCCCCCGACCTGTGACAAACACCAAATCAATTTCAGGGTGAGCGGAGATCAACTGATAAAGCTTGAGGCGATTTTCCGGATCACCCGCGAGAAAGGTGCCGTCGAGATCGGTGGCAAGTAGCATTGTCTACTCCTGATGTGTCTTCCTTAATGTCCAGGAGTTCAGCAAAACGTTGAGTAAAACGGGAACCGCTTAGCACGGGCAAAGCTTTGCTGAACCAGGGGACCCTTGAGAGGTGTGCTTGCAGTTTTCATACCGGGATACGCAGCCAGCTCTGCAATGCACATCGCATCAGCAACAGGTAATCCCGGGAAAACAGAGGGATAGAGTGCTCTGGGGCATTGGACTTGTGTCAGACACGTCGTGTTGGAATGCACGCCGATGGTGCAGTGTGTGGGCTGGCGCGTCATTTTCGGGCTGTGCCCTCAGGTGCATGACGCGCCGCTTGTGTTGGCGCAGCAACTCCGGCATTTGAGTCCCGGGGAATTGCTGACCCTGTGCTCACTGTCAGCCGGCTTCAGCGGCCTTCTATCATTCCGGACTCGTCCGAGATCACAATCTCCACGCGTCGGTTTTGTTGCCGGCCGGCACTGGTGTCATTGCTGGCGACCGGGTACGCCTCACCATAGCCCTGGACTTCTACCCGGCGGCTGGAAATGCCCTGCTTTAACAATGAGTCATAAACGGACATGGCACGTCGCTCCGACAGGCGCTGGTTGTAAGCCTCTTCGCCAGTACTGTCGGTATAGCCTTCAATCCGCACTCTCCGATTCTCATACTCTTGCATGAAGTCGGCGAGGCGGGCCACCGTGCGCTCACCGGACGCCTTCAGTTCCGCCTTATTCAGATCGAACAGCACGTCGCCCAGAGTCAGCACCATGCCGCGGTCTGTCTGCTCCGCTTTCAGGGCTTCCATCTGCGCCCTGAGCGCCTCAGTCTCTTTGGTTTTCAGTTGCAGCATGATCTGTTTGCGACGCTCTTCAGCGGAGCTGATCTGGGACTCCAGGGAAGCACGCAGCCCCTGCTGTTGGGCAATCTGGGCGTGCCGGTTCGCCAGATAGGCGGCATGTTCAACCGTCTCAATATCGGCACCGTCTTCGAGCAACGATTCGGCTCTGTCGAGCTGGGTTTTTGCACTGCGTAACTGGCTGGCACCGCTACGTGCAACATCCGGATCCTGCTCGATGCTTTGGTAGGTTGAACGGGCTTCTTCAATTTTGGCGTTGCTGGAGGGAGTGCTGGCACAGCCGGCCATCAGTGTGGACAGCCCGATCGCGATGCTAAGGGATAGTATGGGTTTCATCGTCTCAATCTCCTTGTCCGGGCTTATTGTTTGTCCGTTTCCAACTGATTCTGGAGGTTTTCGATGCTTCGGTTGATCTCGGCTACGGCTTGCCTTGCCCTCTCGGTCTGGGAGCGCGCAGCCGCTAACTGGGCGTCAACTGCTGCCTGCTCCAGCAGGTGCTGTGCTTCACCGTATTGCTCCCGGTCTATCAATTCACGGGCATCGGCCAGTTTGTTCTGGGCTTGATTGAGTAACACCGGCTCGAATTGACGGGCATCGGCGGCTTCGGCCTGCTGGATGGAAGACTGCGCTGATTGTAGCTGGCTGTCCGGTTTCGGTCCGGGGCCGGCACAGGCGATCAGAGCCGTGGCCAGTCCGAGAACAATGAGGGGGCGTGCAAATAGGCGGTGCGGCTTCATGTGTGAACTCCCTTGCCTGGTTGCTCCCGTCTCCTGACGGGACGAACAAGATTGTTAAATAATGTAAAACCACTAAAGATGACTATAGCAGAAAAAGACTGGTACGGTTTCAGGGTAGTGTTCGACACAAGACTGGAGGTTGGTTTTGGATAAACCCGAACGCTGGTCGCAGAGCGTCACCGAATCCAGCGATGCCCTGGACCTTGAGCAAGGCGTATTTGCCCTTGAAGATCCCCGGGAAATCGCCTGCTCCCTGAAGAGGTCTGCCGAGAAGAGCAGGCGTCGGAAATCGGATCCTTACCGGTCGGCCATGTCGATGCTGACGTTTTACATCAATCGGGCCGGAAAGCAGCTTGCCCCGGACCAACGGGACCGCCTGGAGGCTGCAAAGGATGAGTTGCGAGACCTGTTTGGCAGGCCTCGAAAAAATCAGTGAATACGAACAAACGCCTCAACCCTTGCCTTATGCAGGAACGCCCCAAGGTTTTCGGGGATAATGAACCTTTTTTGCGCCAAAGGGCGTATCCCTGACAGTGATTGTCTGATGCCCGCATATTGGGCCTGTTTTTTTATCCGAAGGAGAGAGCACAGCTATGAGTGACCCGACCTACACTCCGCCAAAAGTCTGGAAATGGGAGTCCGAAAGCGGTGGCGCCTTCGCCAGTATCAATCGGCCAATTGCCGGCCCCACTCATGACAAGGAGCTTCCTGTCGGCAAGCACCCGCTGCAGCTTTATTCATTGGCAACGCCGAACGGTGTAAAAGTCACCATCATGCTTGAGGAGCTTCTGGCCCAGGGTTTTGAGGGCGCCGAGTACGATGCCTACCCGATCCGGATTACCGAAGGTGATCAGTTTGGCAGCGGTTTTGTTGAGATAAACCCGAATTCCAAGATTCCGGCATTGCTGGACCGGAGTGTGGATCCTGCCGTTCGTGTGTTCGAGTCTGGTTCCATTCTTTTGTATCTGGCCGAGAAGTTCGGTGCCTTTCTGCCGAAAGACCTCGCTGGCCGTACGGAGACCATGAACTGGCTGTTCTGGCAGATGGGCAGCGCGCCGATGCTGGGCGGGGGCTTTGGCCACTTCTACGCTTATGCGCCGGAGAAATACGAGTACCCCATCAATCGTTACACGATGGAGGTAAAGCGTCAGCTGGATGTTCTGGACCGACAGCTGGCGAATAATCGTTACATTGCCGGAGATGAGTACACCATTGCGGATATGGCAATCTGGCCCTGGTATGGCGCGTTGGTGAAAAACAAAGTGTACGACGCGGCTGAGTTTCTCGAGGCCCATTCATACAAGAACGTGATTCGCTGGACAGACGAGATTGCCCAGCGGCCCGCTGTTCAACGCGGCCGGATGGTAAACCGGACCTGGGGCGAGCCTGAAGAACAGCTTCACGAACGCCACGACGCGAGCGACTTTGAAGACAAAACGCAGGACAAGCTTGCGGCGATTTTGGGGCATTCCTGAATCATTTGCTTATTATTGGAACTGAATAAAACACCGGCAGTCAGAGGCTGCCGGTGTTTTATTGCTTTAGTGGTGACGAGATTAGCTCTCTACCTGGCTATCGTCCTCAAGAATGAGTTCCACTTCCTCCGGCTCAAGAACCTGGGCTTGGTAGTCGAGGCCCTGGTCTTCGATTACCGCAACGAAGGCCTTCAGGTGGCTTTTGGAGCCATCCAGAAGGTTGGAGTAGGCGAGTGTGATGGCACGCTCATCGGTTTCATTGATTGCGGCAAGAATGTCTCGCATGTCCTTCTCCTCAATCAGGCCACCCACGTACAGGCCGTCAAGAAGTGAGTTCTTTCCTTTGGCAATAAGTTCGTCGTAAAGCGCCTGTAATTCCTCATTGGTAAATACGCCTATGGTGTCATTAACAACAGGATCTTCAACGTCAAACTTATCAAGCAAATAGTTAACAGTGCTCGTGTGGGTTTCCTCCGAGAGGGCTATTTGTGCAAAGACTTGCGTTTGGTCACCCCAGTACTGATCAAGAGTCAGGTATACATCTCTGGCAAGTTTCTCTTCTTCACGCATGAATTGGAGATCGTCAGTTTCGGTGGTGGTTAACTCGGACGACGCCGAAGAGCTCTCATGGCCCTGACCGCCGGCTGCCAGGGCGGAGCTACTAATGAAGATCGAACTGATGATCAGACCATTGATGAAAGAGTTTGTTTTCATGGTTACCTCACATAAACGACAATATTTAAATCCCGAACTTATAGGTAAGACGCAAACAACCGAAAAAGGTTCGTTAAATTATTGTAAGTTTGCTTTCTTTTTTCTTGTTGCTTTATAAACGGTTTAAATATTGTTAACTCTATCTTTAGTTATCGTTTTTTTAATAAAAAGAAAATAACGATTTACTTTTTTATTTACACTTGAACTTTGAGTAAGTGAATGGTCTCACCTGTGCATTTCCCGGTTTGTCTTTTCAGGCGCTGCTACTCGCGGCACAACTTAGTCGTTTTAGTGGTCTATCCTTTGGTTACATTCTTCGCAGTTTTGCAGACTGCCCGTTACTCATCAGGAGGAAGCTGATGGCCTTACCATCGCCCTTGACGCCGGAACAGGTCTATCACCGGTGCCCACTCGACCAACTGGATTTTGACACCACCGAATCTTTGGAAGACCTGGAACTGCCTTGTGGCCAGGAACGTGTGCTGCGGGCCCTTGAGTTTGGCGCCAGTATGCAGGCGGATGGATTTAACCTCTTTGTCCTCGGCCCCTCAGGCGCGGGCAAGCATGAGTTGGTCGAGCGTTTCTTTTCCAGTCATGCCAAGCGACAACCTGTACCCTCGGACTGGTGCCATGTTCACAACTTTGAGTTTTCGGACCGGCCCAGGTCTATTCGTCTCGCAGCGGGGGAGGGCCGGCAGTTCAAGAAAGACATGAATGATCTGGCCGGGGAGTTGCGCACGGCTATTCCGGCCACCTTCGAAAGTGAGGAATATCAGGCGCGTCTGCAGGAGCTGCAGGAGGAAATGACAAAGCGCCAGCACCAGGGTTTGTTTGATATACAGGAAGAAGCCAACGCCAATAACATTGCCATGATAACGACGCCTGCGGGCTTTACCTTTGCTCCAATGCGCGAGGGCGAGGTTATTGATCCGGAGGAGTACAAAAAGTTTTCCGATGAAGAAAAAGCGCTGGTGGAATCCAAGGTAGAGGAGCTCCAGAAAAAACTGCAGCAGACCATCCAACAGATTCCGCGTTTGCGTAAGGAGGTCCGGGAACGGGTTCATGCTCTGAATGAAGAGATGGTACAGCTCACACTCGGCGGTCCGATCGGGGAGCTTCGCGAAAAATGGCGGCACCTGCCCGCGGTTGTCGATTATCTGGATGCCATACGTGAGGATGTGGTTGAACACGCGGAAGCGTTCCAGGACACCGAAAACGGTCCACCCAGTGGCCTGCTGGGGCGTTACAGAGTCAATCTGCTGGTCGACAACGCCGAGACGGTCGGGGCGCCTGTAATCTATGAGGACCTCCCCAATCACCAGCATCTGGCGGGCCAGATTGAGCACCGGGCCCGGCAGGGCACACTCTACACTGACTTCACTCTTATCAAGAGTGGTTCTGTGCATCGGGCGAACGGTGGCTACCTGCTTATTGATGCTCGCCGGATACTGACCCAGCCGATGGCATGGGAGAGCCTGAAGCGCATTCTGTTTTCCAGTGAGATTCGGATCGAATCCCTGGAACGCCTGTATGGCTTGGCGAGCACCATAAGCCTGCAGCCAGAGCCCATTCCGGTATCGGTTAAAGTTGTGCTGCTTGGTGATCGGATTCTGTACTACCTGCTGTCCCACTACGATCCGGATTTTCTGGATCTGTTCAAGGTTGAGGCCGACTTTGAGGATGACCTTGACCGGGACGATGATAGCTATGAGCTCTATGCCCGGATGATCGCCACCATGGCGCGGAAGCTGAAATGCCGGCCGCTTGGCCGGGACGGAGTGGCAAGGCTGATTGAGCAGGCGAGTCGCTTGGCGGCGGATCAGCGTAAACTTACGGCTCATGATCGGGTATTGCGGGATCTAGTCAGTGAGGCTGACCACTGGGCAGACCGCGCCGGTGTTTCCGTTATCGAGGCGGACCACGTTCAGCAGGCGATTGATGAGCGGGAATTCCGGGCCAGCCGGATTCGCGACCGGAGTCGTGAACAGATTGCCCGCGGCACCGTGATGATCGCTACCGAGGGTGAGACCGTGGGGCAGGTAAATGGTCTTTCGGTGCTCAAGCTCGGTGCGTCAATGTTTGGCCAACCAACCCGGATTACGGCTACCGCCCGTCCGGGGAAAGGGCAGGTTGTGGATATTGAGCGGGAAGCCAAGCTGGGCGGCCCCATTCACAGCAAGGCTGTTATGATTCTTTCCCGTTTTCTGGCCAGTCGATATGCCGGCGAAGGCGAGCTGTCACTGTCGGCAAGTCTGGCCTTTGAACAGTCATACGGGGGCGTGGAGGGCGATTCCGCGTCCATTGCAGAAACTTGTGTTCTGTTGTCGGCAATCAGCCGTCTGCCGTTGCGCCAGACGTTTGCCGTTACCGGCTCGATGAACCAGCACGGAGAGGTTCAGGCGGTTGGCGGAGTCAACGAAAAGATTGAGGGCTTTTTTGATGTCTGCCGTGAGGCCGGGAAGGTGCGCGGTCATAGTGTTATTTTACCGGCAAGCAATGTGGAGCATCTGATGCTTAATGCGGAGGTCCGCAAAGCCATCGCCGATGGCGATTTCAGCATCTACCCGGTTTCGCATATCGATGAGGCCATTGAGCTCCTGACGGGCAGGGACGCCGGCGAGCCGGATGAGCAGGGTGAGTTCCCGGAAGCATCTTTCAACCGGGCGGTGGCCGATCGTCTTTCGCAGTTTGCCGAAGTCAGCAAGAAGCGGAGTGACAGCGAAGGAAACGATGACAGCAATGGAGATGCAAACCGTGAGTAATACTGCCAAGCCTGAAGAGCGGGCTTCCGCACGTGGGCGTGTACTGGTGCTGATCGACGGTTCAAGGATGAGTTATGCGGCCCTGGAGGCTGCCGTTGATATCGCCGGAAAACGGGGTGTGGATGTCCTGGGTGTGTTCGTTGAGGAACTGAATCTGGTGCGTAGTGCCGGATATGGTTTTTCACGTGAGGTTGGGTCGGTCTCCGGTATCAGCCGGCCTCTCGACCCGGGCATTCTGGAACAGCGCATGCAGCGCTTGGCTGATCAAGCGCGTGCTGCGCTTGTCCGGGCGGTCAAACAGCGTGGAGGCAGGCAGGCCCTCAGTATTGCTCGTGGTCATGTTGTTGATGAGGTGCTGGCGTTGGCTGGCCCGGAAGATCTCCTGGTACTCGGTCGTGCCGGTTGGTCTTCGCCGGCCGGTGCCCGGCTGGGCTCCACTGCACGGGGGCTGATCCGGCAGTCACCGGGGCACGTTTTGTTGTGGTGTGAGCAGACGCTACGATCCCAAAACCGTGTGGTCGTTTTCCTTAATGACCACGATGACGCAAATCATCGGGCTGCATTGGCCGCCGCCGAAATCTCGCGCTACTATCACCAGCCGGTGACGATCATTCTGGGCGCCGGTATTGAGCCAGCCTCTGAGCGGCTCGACGCTATCAAGCAGGATCTTGATGTGCTCGGGGCCGGCACCCGCTTGCGGGTTCTTTCTGATACCAACCCGATAAGGGTAGCTCGGTTGCTCCGGGAGGAGGGCGCCTCGCAACTGGTAATTAGCCGGGAGTGTGCGCTTTTTGACGAACCTGGCGCAGAGCAGCTGTTGGCAGCACTTACTCTCCCCGTTACTGTAACGCCCTGACAAAAAGGGTTCCTTGGGTAGTTTTGATCTGGGGCGGTTTTGATGATTCTGGATGTTTTGCACATTGTCGGGCTGACAGTATTTGCCGGTGCCTGCATTCCCTTGGGAGGTTTGCTGGCGAGCGTGGAGCGGATAAGTCCCAACTGGCTGGAACAGGAGTTTCGCCATTTCCTGATCGCTTTTGGCGGTGGGATTCTCCTTGGTGCTGTTGTGGTTGTTCTGGTGCCTCAGGGCCAGGAAGCCGTCGGTGATTCGTTGTTGGCCATTCCCGCCATCGTCGCAGGTGGCATTCTGTTTTTCGCCGTGGAGCGAGTGCTCGGGCTCAGGCGCCGGGAAGCGCCACAGTTGATGGGCGTGATGCTGGATTTCGTGCCGGAAGCGGCTGCGCTCGGTGGTCTGGCTGTCGTCAGTCCGGGTATCGCTACGTTACTGGCCCTGTTGATTGCGTTGCAGAACCTTCCGGAGGGGTTTAATGCCTACCGGGAGTTATGCGAGCGTCCTGGCTACACCTCACGCAAGACCCTGATATTTATGAGCGCGCTTGTGCTGGCAGGGCCTCTTGCAGGGCTGCTGGGTTATTTCTTCCTGTCGGAGCATCAGTTTGTTCTGGGCATCATTATGCTGGTGGCGTCGGGTGGTATTCTTTATCTGATTTTCCAGGACATTGCTCCCCAAGGCCGGCTTGACCGGCACTGGGGGCCACCGCTCGGAGCGGTTTTCGGGTTTTGCCTGGCCCTATTCAGTCACGACCTGGTCACTCACGTCTGAGCAAAAGCTCAGGCGATCTTCCGGGCTTCTTCCTTACGAAGAACTTCTTCGATTTCTTCGGATGACAGGGTTTCGTCTTTCAGCACCGCCTTTGCAAGGGCTTCAAGCTGATTCCTGTGTTCACTCAGGAAGTCGATGGTGGTTTTTTCAAGCGCTAGAAGCTGTGACT
This sequence comes from Marinobacter salinus, assembly GCF_001854125.1. NCBI lineage: Bacteria > Pseudomonadati > Pseudomonadota > Gammaproteobacteria > Pseudomonadales > Marinobacteraceae > Marinobacter > Marinobacter salinus. The sequence continues at coordinate 1,641,169 of NZ_CP017715.1, read as the reverse complement.
GGATTTCTGCGTCAATCAGTTCCGCCATCTTTTCACTGAATTCCCGTGGCAGGCCCATTTCCCGTCCGAGAAAAACGTGCTCTTCGCCAATACTCAGGCCAAGCGGGCCAATCTTCTCGCTCATGCCCCATTGGCCGATCATGCGGCGGATCAGCGTGGTAGCTTCCTTGAGATCGTTCTGGGCACCGGTACTCACCTCGCCATAGATGAGCTTCTCTGCTGACCGGCCGCCAAGCATCACTTTGATGCGGTCCTTCAGGTAGCTCTCGGTATAGTTGTAGTGGTCATCCTTTGGTGTTTGCTCGGTCACACCCATGGCCATACCGTGAGGGATGATGGTGATTTTTGTGAGGGGGTCTGCCTTTGGCAGGTAATAAGCCATGATGGCGTGACCGCACTCATGATAGGCCACCGCTTCCCGTTCCTCCGGCGTCAAATGGGCGTCACTTTCTTCGCCGAGAATGATCCGGTCCCGGGCAACATCAAAGCAGTGGGCATTGACCTCGTCGAGGCTTTCACGGGCTGCCGTCAATGCGGCCTCATTAACCAGATTTTTCAGATCAGCACCGGAAAAACCGATGGTGCGGGCAGCCAGATGCTCAAGATCCACGTCTGCCGCCAGGGGTACCTTGCGCACATGGACCTTCAGAATGGCGTTTCGTGCCTCTTTGTGTGGGAGGGCCAGAGTGATCTTGCGGTCAAAACGGCCGGGGCGCAGCAGAGCGGCGTCCAAAACGTCTGGCCGATTGGTCGCGGCCAGGACAAGAATGTTCTCGTGTTCTTCGAAACCATCCATTTCACTCAGGATCTGGTTCAGAGTCTGTTCCCGTTCATCGTGACCGCCTCCAAGGCCTGCGCCACGGGAGCGGCCGACGGCATCCAGTTCATCGATAAAGATGAGTGCCGGGGCCTCCTTGCGCGCCGTCTGGAACATATCGCGTACCCGTGATGCGCCTACGCCGACAAACATTTCAATGAACTCAGAAGCACTGATACTGAAAAAGGGCACCTCAGCCTCGCCGGCAATGGCTCTGGCCAAAAGGGTTTTACCCGTTCCCGGTGGGCCAACCAGTAGCACGCCCTTGGGCATGACCGCACCCAACGCCCGGAATTTCTCGGGCGCTTTCAGGAAATCGATGATCTCGGTGATTTCCCGTTTGGCCGATTCGATGCCTGCAACCTCATCCAGTGTTGTGGTGGAGGTTTCCCTACGGGCCCTGTGGGCCTTGGACTTTCCGAAATCAAACGGTCCGCCGCCCTGGGTCATGCGCCTCTGTGCGGCGCCCCAGAACCAGAACATCAACGCCAGCAACAATATCCAGGGCAGGAAGCCACGAATCATCTCTTGCCACCAGGGTAGTCCGGATGGCGTCGCCTTGATGGTTACCTGATGATCTTCCAGAAGCCCCAGCAATGCCGGATCTTCCATCGGGGGGCGGATGGTATGAAATCCGGTACTGCTGCTTTCGGCGGGGCGTCCCGAACTGAAAGAAGCCGCGCCACTGTCGGTAAACAGGCCGTTAATGGCTTCCTCTTTCAGGGTGACTTCTTTGACCTGGTCGTTCGTTACGGCCGTTTTGAACTCGGAATAGGCAAGCTCCTGGAGTCTTGGCTGGCCGCTGTCCTGGAGCCAGAGCACCATCAGAAAGATGGCGGCACTGAGCCACAGGAATGAAAACTGGTTGGGAATTGCAGGCTGCTGGTTGCCCGTCGGTTTTTGATCCTGGGGGTTGTTAGGTGCTGTCATTTTGGTCTCCGGTCACCCTCCATGATTTTTGCCACGAAGACGGATTTCCCGTAGGTCTCAAAAGACCACTTCATGGTGTCCGAAAGTACGCTCATCACCTCGTCGTATTCGCCGAAGATCTCAGTACTCATGCGCCCGGGGACGACTTCAAGCCCGGTTTTTTCCAGGCGGGCAATCAGGTCCCATATGGGCTGCTTGTAATCATCCTTGAGCGGATAACAGCTCAGTTGCACAGAAATAAACATAAAACACCTCCGTTATTGCTGGTTACCCGTACTCCTGGCCAAAGCTCAGTAGCCCTTCGCCGAGGATGTGCTGCGCCTCGGGTCAGCACCGCCGTAAAGGGTGCCGTCTTCCCCTATCATAATACTCTGAATAGCGCCCATCGCCGAATTGGTAACCACGCTGTGGCCCCGGTTTTCCAGTAGACGAACAGTATCCGGGCTGATTCCCTGTTCGATCCGGATTTCGTCCGGCAGCCACTGATGGTGGATGCGCGGGGCGGCGACAGCCGTCTGGATGTTCATGCCATGGTCGATCACATTCATAATCACCTGCAAGGTTGTTGTGATAATCCGTGAGCCGCCCGGACTGCCGGTGACCAGAAAATTCTTGCCGTTCTTGCGAACGATGGTGGGTGACATCGAACTTAGCATGCGTTTGCCGGGCTCGACCTTGTTCGCTTCTCCGCCAATAAGGCCATAGGCGTTTGGAACCCCGGGCTTGGCGCTGAAATCGTCCATTTCGTTGTTAAGCAGGAAGCCGGCACCCTGGACCGTGATGCCGGAGCCGTAACTGAAGTTGATGGTATAAGTGTTGGAAACCGCATTGCCCCACTTATCGACGACTGAGAAATGGGTGGTTTCATTGCTTTCATAGGGGGCCGGCTTGCCAGCGTTAATCATACTGGCTGGCCTGGCTTGTGCCGGGTCAATGGTCTCACGAAGCTCGTCAGCGTAAGCCTTGCTGGTCAGGCCGGTAAGGGGGACGTCTACGTAATCGGTGTCTCCAAGGTATTTAGAGCGGTCCGCGTAGGCGAGTTTCATGGCCTCGGCCATCAGGTGGATGGTATCAGCGGAGTTGTGACCGGATTCTGCCATCGGGTAATCCTCAAGGATGTTGAGGATCTGAACAATGTGAGTGCCGCCGGAGGAGGGCGGAGACATGGAATAGACATCGTGGCCCCGATAGGTTCCGTGGACCGGAGAGCGAACCACTGGCTGGTAGTTTTTGAGATCCTTTTCGGTAATCAGGCCGTCGTGGCGGCGCATTTCTGCTGCGATCAGGCGTGCGGTTTCACCTTCATAGAAGCCCTTCACGCCCTCATCTGCGATACGTTGCAGGGTATTCGCCAGGTCCGGTTGCCGAAACCGCTCTCCCGGCTTCCAGGCAGAGCCATCGGGTTTGTAGAAGGTGGCCCGGCTGGCGGGCCAGCGTTCCAGGCGGTCGCGGGCCTGCTCCAGCCCCTCAGTAAAACGTTGGGGGACGATAAATCCTTCCCGGGCCAGCTTGATCGCGGGCGCCAGTGCCTGTTTCAGCGACAATGTGCCGTGCCTGTCCAGCGCCAGTGCCAGCCCGGAAACCGTGCCCGGTACACCTGCTGCCAGGTGGGTGAAGCGGCTGCGGTTCTTCACGACCTCGCCCTCCTGGTCCTGAAACATGGCTTCCGACGCCGCTGAAGGGGCCTTTTCCCGGTAGTCGATGGCCTCCGGTGTGCTGCCGTCGCCCTTCGAAATCAACATGAAGCCGCCCCCGCCAATGTTGCCGGAGCGCGGTTGGGTAACTGCCAGCGCAAAGCCTGCGGTAACCGCGGCATCGATGGCATTGCCGCCATCCTTCAGAACCTGGAGCGCGACGTCGGTCGCCAGGCCATGGCTGGTGGCCACCATGCCGTGGTTTGCAGCCGCAGGGTGAAAACGCTCGCCTTCCAGAATGGCCTGGCCAAACGCAGGGGTAATGCCCGTCAGAATGGCAATCAATGCAATGGCGCAGAGGCTGCCTGAGCGCCTCCAGGGGCTGGCTTTCCGGATTTGCCGGTGTGGGTGTCTGTCCATGTTTCCGCTCCTCGTTTCTGGCGTTCAGATAGGCTATGATAGCCGGTCATTTTCATAGGTGCGTACCGTTTACCTGTCGAGAATTCCGCCAGTGGTTCCTGCGCGCACCTGCTTTCCCGGATTTGAGCTAAGGAAAGGGTTTCATGGAGCATACCTATCGTCTTGTGATTTCCTGCCCCGATCGGGTCGGGATTGTCGCCAAGGTGAGCAATTTTCTGTCCACGTACAATGGCTGGATTACCGAGGCTAGCCATCACTCGGATACCCAGACCGGCTGGTTTTTCATGCGCCATGAAATAAAGGCCAGTTCGATTCCTTTCGGCCTGGATCAGTTCCGGGCGGCGTTTGAGCCCATTGCCCGCGAATTCAACATGAACTGGCACATTGCGGACTCGGCCCAGCCCAAAAAAGTTATCCTCATGGGCAGCAAGGAATCCCATTGCGTGGCAGATCTTTTGTATCGCTGGCACAGCAAGGAGATCAACGCCGAGATCGTGGCCGTGATTTCCAATCACGACGATTTGCGGCGGATGGTGGAGTGGCATGAGATTCCCTATCATCATGTGCCGGTGAGCAAGGAAAACCGGGACGAAGCTTTTGCCCACATCGACGACCTGTTCCAGCAGTACGATGCCGATGTGGTGGTGCTGGCCCGGTACATGCAGATTCTGCCCTCAGAGCTGTGTGGCAAGTATGCCGGGAAAGTCATCAATATCCATCACAGCTTTTTGCCGTCGTTTGCCGGAGCCCGCCCTTACCACCAGGCCTACAGCCGTGGTGTGAAGCTGATTGGGGCCACGTGCCATTATGTTACTCAGGATCTGGACGAAGGTCCGATCATTGAGCAGGACGTGATCCGGATCACTCACAGCGATTCCATCGAGGACATGGTGCGCCTGGGTAAGGATGTGGAAAAGAACGTGCTGGCCCGGGGCCTGCGTTCCCACATTGAAGACCGGGTGATCACCTATGAAAACAAGACGGTGGTTTTTGATTAAGTCCGCCTCACAGTTGCCCCGGTCAGGGTGCGATTGTGGTAGACTTCGCGGCTTGTTGAAGAATAACTACGGGGCCCGGAAACGGTCCTGACACGACTTCCAGATAACGCAAAGGAACCTTTCTCGATGGGTGAGTTAGCCAAAGAGATCCTGCCGGTAAATATTGAAGACGAGCTTAAACAGTCCTACCTCGACTACGCCATGAGCGTCATTGTCGGCCGAGCGCTGCCGGATGTGAGGGATGGCCTGAAGCCGGTACATCGCCGTGTTCTGTTCGCCATGTCCGAGTTGAATAACGACTGGAACAAGGCTTACAAGAAATCCGCCCGTGTGGTGGGTGACGTTATCGGTAAATATCACCCGCACGGTGATTCGGCTGTCTACGACACCATTGTTCGTATGGCCCAGCCGTTCTCCCTGCGTTACCCGTTGGTGGACGGCCAGGGCAACTTCGGTTCCATCGACGGCGATAACGCGGCGGCGATGCGTTACACCGAAATTCGCATGGAGAAGATTGCCCACTCCCTGCTGGCGGATCTCGAGAAGGAGACGGTGGATTTCGTCGACAACTACGACGGCACCGAGCGAATTCCTGATGTGCTGCCGACCCGGGTTCCGAATCTTCTGGTCAACGGCTCTTCCGGTATTGCCGTGGGTATGGCCACCAACATTCCTCCGCACAATCTGAGGGAAGTCGTCAGCGGGTGTCTGGCGCTGATCGACAATCCGGACCTGTCCATCGACGAGCTCATGGAATTTATTCCCGGACCGGATTTTCCGACCCAGGGCATTATCAATGGCCGCGCGGGCATTGTTGAGGCTTATCGTACCGGTCGTGGCCGCATTTATATTCGTGCCCGCCACGAAATTGAGCATGACAACAAGACCAATCGCGATGCCATCATCATCAACGAGCTTCCCTATCAGCTGAACAAAGCCCGCCTGATTGAGAAAATTGCCGAACTGGTGAAAGAAAAGCGCCTGGAAGGCATCACCGAATTACGGGATGAGTCGAACAAGGAAGGCATCCGCGTAGTGATTGAGTTGCGCCGCGGTGAAAACCCGGAAGTGGTGGTCAACAACCTTTTTGCGCACACTCAGCTGCAGACGGTGTTCGGCATCAACATGGTGGCGCTGATCAACGGCGAGCCCAGGACGCTGAACCTGAAAGAAATGCTGGATGCGTTCGTGCGCCACCGCCGGGAAGTGGTTACACGACGGACCATTTTTGAGCTGCGTAAAGCGCGTGAGCGGGGCCATATCCTTGAAGGCCTGACGGTTGCGTTGGCCAACATTGACGAGATGATCGAGCTGATCAAGGCTTCTCCGAGTTCAGTAGAAGCCAAAGAAAAGCTGATGTCCCAAGGCTGGTCGCCCGGCGATGTTCTGGCCATGCTGGAACGCGCCGGTGAAGATGCCTGTCGCCCGGATGATCTTCCGGAAATCTACGGTTTGCGTGACGGCTTGTATTACCTGTCTCCGGAGCAGACACAGGCCATTCTGGATATGCGTCTGCATCGCCTTACCGGTCTGGAAACTGAAAAGCTCCAGAATGAATATAAGGACATCCTGGAAAAGATTGCCGGCCTGCTTGAAATCCTGGCGGACCCGGATCGTCTGATGCAGGTGATTCGTGAAGAACTGGAAGCCGTAGTAAACGAGTTTGGCGACGAGCGTCGTACCGAAATTACGAGTTCGCAGCGCGATCTGACCATCGCCGACTTGATTGATGAAGAAGATCTGGTGGTGACCATTTCCCACAGTGGTTATGCCAAGACCCAGGCGGTTGAGGATTACCAGGCTCAGCGTCGCGGCGGCCGGGGTAAAGCTGCTACCTCGATGAAAGATGAAGATTTTGTTGAGAAGCTCTTGGTGGCTAACTCCCACGACACCATCCTGTGCTTCTCCGACAGAGGCAAAGTCTACTGGCTGAGAGTTTTCGAAATCCCGAGAGCCAGCCGGGCCTCCCGTGGTCGTCCGATGGTGAATATTCTGCCGCTGGACGAGGGTGAGCGCATTACCACCTTCCTGCCAGTTCGCGATTACCCGGAAGATCAGTTTGTGCTGATGGCGACTTCTGGTGGCGTAGTCAAGAAGACGCCGTTGCCGAATTTCTCCCGCCCTCGCAGCAGCGGCCTGATCGCTCTGTCTCTGGATGAAGGCGATGCCTTGATTGGTGCGGCGATCACCAAGGGTGACGCGGAAATCATGCTGTTCTCCAGTGCCGGTAAGGCCGTGCGCTTCAGTGAGGAAGCCGTGCGCCCGATGAGCCGGACTGCTCGTGGCGTCCGCGGTATCAAGATGCCGGCAGGGCACCACGTTGTTTCTCTGATCATTCCCCAGGAAGATGGTGTAATTCTGACCGCCAGTGAGAACGGGTATGGCAAGCGGACCGCTATCGATGAGTTCCCTACCTATGGCCGGGGCAGTCAGGGCGTTATTGCGATGCAGTGCTCTGAGCGTAACGGTAACCTGGTAACGGCGCTGCAATTGTTCGATGGCGACGAAATGATGCTGATTTCGGACAAGGGCACCCTGGTTCGTACCCGTACGGATGAGGTCTCTGTACTGAGCCGGAACACGCAAGGTGTACGCCTGATCAAGCTGAGCCAGGAAGATGAGCGCCTGGTGGGTGTTGAGCGGATCGCCGAGACCGACGCCGAAGAAATTGATGGTGAAGAGATCGACGGTGATGAAGCGGAAGCTTCTGGCGAGAACAATGCGGAAGGTGGCTCTGAAGAAGGTGCCGGCGAGGAATAAGCCGGCACTGCCAAAGACCGAATCAGCACTATTTGAGAGAAAACAGGATCATGAGCAGGGCGTTTAACTTTTGTGCAGGCCCGGCAACCTTGCCGGAAACCGTGCTGGAGCAGGCACGTGATGAGATGCTGGACTGGCGCGGGACTGGCATGTCTGTAATGGAAATGAGCCATCGCAGTGATGAGTTTGTGCAAATCGCCGAAGCAGCCGAGAACGATCTGCGTGAACTCGCCGGTGTGTCGGACGATTACGCGGTACTGTTCATGCAGGGGGGAGCGTCAAGCCAGTTCGCGACCATCCCCCTGAATCTGTTGGGCAGCAAGGCCTCTGCGGATTATGTGAATACGGGAATCTGGTCGAAAAAGGCGATCGCTGAAGCGAAGCGCTATGGTGACGTTAACGTGGCAGCGAGCTCGGAAGATAGCGGTTTTACGACCGTTCCCGATCAGGCGAGCTGGCACACCCGCGCCGATGCGGCATACCTGCATTACACGCCGAACGAGACCATTGGCGGTCTGGAATATGATTTTATTCCCGACAGCGGCAAGGTCCCGCTGGTGGCTGATATGTCGTCCACCATGCTTTCCCGTCCTGTGGATATCTCAAAGTTTGGTCTGATCTACGCGGGCGCCCAGAAGAATATCGGACCGTCCGGTCTGGTCGTGGTCATTATTCGCAAAGACCTTTTGGGCATGGCCCGGAAGGAAACCCCGACGATGATGAATTACCAGGTCATTGCCGACAATGGCTCTATGTATAACACGCCTGCGACCTATTCCTGGTACCTGGCAGGTCTGGTGTTCAAGTGGTTGAAGGCCCAGGGCGGTGTAAAAGCCATGGGCGAGATCAATTATCGCAAGGCCAAAAAGCTGTACGACTTCATCGATACCAATGATTTTTACGCCAACCCGATTGCGCCCCGTTTCCGGTCCTGGATGAACATTCCGTTCACCCTGGCGGATGACGGGTTGAACGGCGAATTCCTGAAAGGTGCGAATGCCTGTGGGCTGCTGAACCTCAAAGGGCACCGTTCTGTCGGTGGCATGCGCGCAAGCATATACAACGCCATGCCCGAAGCCGGGGTTGATGCCTTGATCCGGTACATGGCGGAATTTGCGAAGGAGCGCGGCTGATCATGAGTGACGAGCAGATTCGACTGGCCGAACTCCGGGATGAAATCGATCAGATAGATCAGCAGATTATGGATCTGATCAGTGCCCGTGCCCGCTGTGCGCAGGAAGTGGCTCACGTGAAGATGGGGGCAAATCCCGGACAGGACGTGTTCTTCTATCGTCCCGAACGGGAAGCCCAGGTGTTGAGGCGTATCAAGGATTCCAATCCCGGGCCGCTCTCCGGGGAGGAGATGGCGCGACTGTTCCGTGAGATCATGTCGGCCTGTCTGGCTCTTGAGAAGCCGATGCATATCGCTTTCCTGGGCCCGATTGGTACCTTTACCCAGGCGGCTGCCCTGAAGCATTTTGGTCACTCCGTTGTCAGCGTGCCGCTCCCCGCCATTGATGCTGTGTTCCGGGAAGTGGAATCCGGTGCAGCTCACTACGGTGTGGTGCCGGTGGAAAACTCCACCGAGGGCATGATTAACCATACCCTGGATATGTTTATGTCCTCGCCACTGAAAATCTGTGGCGAGGTTCAGCTGCGAATCCATCACCATCTGATGGTATCTCCGAAAAACAAAGATCAGGAAATTACCCGGATCTACTCCCACCAGCAGTCATTCGCCCAATGCCGCCAGTGGCTTGACACCCATCGCTACGGAATTGAACGGGTAACCGTGTCCAGCAATGCAGAAGCTGCCCGTCGAGCAGCCGAAGAACCGGGAACGGCCGCCATCGCCGGCGACATGGCGGCCGAGTTGTACGGTTTGGAGAAGCTTGCCACCAGTATTGAGGATCGCCCTGATAATACCACCCGATTCCTGATTATCGGTCGGGAAGAAGTGCCGGCCAGCGGTCACGACAAATCGTCGATTCTGGTCTCCATGAGGAACAAACCGGGTGCGCTGTATCAGCTTCTTGAGCCATTCCACAGTCACGGCATCAGTCTTACCCGCATCGAAACCCGCCCATCGCCCAGTGGTACGTGGGCCTATGTCTTCTATATCGACTTTGAAGGGCACATGGAAGATGAGCAGGTGAGCAAGCTGCTTGCGAAAGTGGACGACGAAGCGGTTGAACTCAAACGGCTGGGTTCCTATCCGATCGGTGTTCTTTAAGTACAGGTTGTCGAGGAGTGGCTATGGCGATTGATTACCAGAGCCTGGCGGTAAAAGGGGTTCAGGCACTGTCTCCTTACCAGCCGGGCAAACCGATTGACGAGCTTGCGCGCGAGTTGGGGTTGAATCCGGCTGAGATCATCAAGCTTGCCAGCAACGAGAATCCCCTGGGGCCGAGCGATAAGGCGTTATCAGCGGCAAAGGCCGCTCTGTCCGAACTTTGCCTTTACCCCGACGGTAACGGATTTGAGCTCAAGCAGGCTTTGGCCGGGCGCCTGGGCGTCGAAATGAGCCAGATAACCCTCGGTAATGGTTCCAACGATGTTCTTGAGGTGATCGCCCGGTGTTTTGCTGCTCGCGATTCCGAGATCATTTTTTCCCAGTATGCCTTTGCCGTTTACCCCATAGTTACCCAGGCTATCGGTGCTACCGGTGTCTCCGTACCGGCGAAAGACTGGGGGCATGACCTGGACGCCATGGTCGCCGCAGTCACCGACCGTACGCGCCTGATCTTCGTTGCCAACCCCAACAATCCGACCGGAACCGTCCACACGGCGGATGCAGTTGAAGCCTTTCTCGAAAAGGTACCCGAGAATGTACTCGTGGTGCTTGATGAAGCCTACTGCGAATATCTGAAGGGCGGACAGTACCCCGATGGCATTCGTCTGTTGTCCCGCTTTCCGAACCTGATTGTCTGCCGTACGTTCTCCAAGGCCTGGGGCCTGGCAGCGCTGCGAGTTGGTTACAGCGTCAGCTCTCCGGCCATTGCAGACATACTGAACCGGGTACGGCAGCCGTTTAACGTAGATACTATTGCTTTGGCAGCGGCAACTGCCGTGCTGAGCGATGAGGCCTATCTGGAGCGCTCTTGTGAGGTAAATGCCGCCGGGTTGCGTCAGCTTGAGCAAGCATTGGACGATATGGGGCTTCCCTATATTCCCTCCGCCGGTAACTTCATTGCGGTAGAAGTGGGCGAGAGAGCTCAGGAGATCTATCAGGCACTGTTGGCCCATGGTGTGATAGTTCGCCCGGTCGCGGGGTATGGAATGCCGAAGCACCTGAGGGTTTCAGTAGGTTTGCCGGAAGAGAATAGCCGTTTTATTGAGGCGCTGGGACACTCGTTGGCATCCGTGGGGCAGGGGACCTGACGTGTCTGGCCAAAAGCCCCTTTTCAAGCGAGTTGCGATTATAGGCCTTGGGCTGATTGGAGGCTCACTGGCCAGTGCCATACGCCGCCATGGACTGGCGGGCTCTGTGGTTGGTGCGGATAAGCGGCCGGATGAACTGGCCCTGGGTGAAGAGCTGGGTATCATCGACGAAGCTGCGGCGTCTATTGAAGAGGCGGTAACAGGCAGTGATCTGGTGGTGCTGGCGGTTCCAGTGCGTGCTACGCGGTCAGTGCTCGAAGAGATCAGGCCTTGGCTCGGAGCTGATACCGTGCTGACAGATGTTGGTAGTACGAAATCCAGTTTCGTCTCCGACGTAGAGGCTGTGTTCGGCGCACTGTCGCCAAAGGTGATTCCGGGGCATCCTATTGCAGGTTCCGAAAAAAGTGGTATCCGGGCCGCAAACCCGGAGCTGTTTGCCAAGCACAAGGTGATCCTGACTCCCGGTGACAATGCGGGTGAGCCGGATGTTGCCCGCCTGAAAGCGCTTTGGGAAGGTTGTGGAGCCACGGTCCTTACCATGTCTGTGGCGTACCACGACGAGGTTCTGGCGGCCACTAGTCACCTGCCTCATCTGATTGCGTTTTCCCTGGTAGATACACTTGCAGGCGAAGACGAAAATATGGACATCTTTCGCTATGCGGCGGGGGGGTTCCGCGATTTTACCCGGATTGCTGCCAGTGATCCGGTGATGTGGCACGACATATTCCTGTCTAACCGGGACGCAGTTCTTCGGGTAATTGACCATTTTACGCACGACCTCGACCAACTGCGCACAGCGATCGCCCAACAGGACAGTGCCACACTGTTGAGGGTTTTCAGTCGTGCCAAGGCGGCGCGAGAACATTTTTCAAAGATGCTTTCAGGGCAGGCTTACGTGACACACAACACTGAGAAACCGGTAACGTTCCGTCTTCAGCCAGGTAGTGCTATTTCCGGAGATATCCGGGTGCCAGGCGACAAATCCATGTCCCATCGCTCGATAATGCTGGGCGCTCTGGCCGACGGCATTACTGAGGTCAAGGGCTTTCTTGAGGGGGAGGACAGTCTGGCCACCCTTCAGGCATTTCGCGATATGGGGGTCACTATTGAGGGCCCGGACGACGGATTTGTGCGCATCCATGGCGTTGGCATCAAGGGGCTTCAGGCACCTCGCGGCCCTCTGTATCTCGGCAATTCCGGTACCGCCATGCGGCTGTTTGCCGGCCTGCTGGCAGCACAGCCTTTTGACTCGGAGTTGACCGGCGATGCCAGCCTTTCGAAGCGTCCCATGGGGCGGGTCGCCGACCCGCTCCGGGCAATGGGTGCAGTGATCGACACTGCCGAGGGCGGGCGCCCCCCGCTTAAAATCCGGGGTGGTCAGCACCTGACCGGGATCCACTATGAGATGCCGGTGGCCAGTGCCCAGGTTAAATCCTGCCTGCTGCTGGCAGGGCTTTACGCAGACGGCAGTACGTCCGTTACTGAGCCGGCGCCAACTCGCGACCACACCGAGCGCATGCTGGCAGGTTTTGGCTATCATGTGCATCGTGATGGTGCCACGGCCAGTGTAAGTGGCGGCGGAACGCTGACAGCAACGAATATTGACGTCCCGGCAGACATTTCCTCTGCTGCTTTTTTCCTGGTTGCTGCCAGCATTGCTCCGGGATCTGATCTTATCTTGCGACACGTTGGTATGAACCCGACGCGGGTCGGGGTTATTAATATTCTCCGGCAGATGGGCGCCAATATTGAAGTGCTCGATGAGCGGGAGATTGGTGGAGAGCCGGTTGCGGACCTGCGCGTCCGTTCTGCGAATCTGAAAGGCATTGATATTCCCGAAGACCAGGTGCCACTGGCGATCGATGAGTTCCCGGTACTATTTATCGCTGCGGCGTGTGCAAGTGGTCGCACGGTTCTGCGCGGAGCTGAGGAACTTCGGGTCAAGGAAAGTGATCGAATTCAGGTTATGGCAGACGGGCTTGCCGCACTGGGGGTTGAGTCCGAGGTGACTCCGGATGGCATTATTATTGAAGGTGGCCAGGCCATCGGTGGTGGCACGGTTAGCAGTCATGGCGACCATCGGATTGCCATGTCATTTGCCGTTGCTTCGCTGAGGGCGGCGGGAGAGATCGAAGTGAAAGACTGTGCCAACGTGGCAACGTCCTTCCCGGGGTTTGTGGAACTTGCCAGGAATACCGGAATCAATATCTCCGCCGAAGGAGCTGAATAATGAGTGACAGTCAGGCGCCGGTTATTACCGTCGACGGTCCCGGTGGATCGGGCAAAGGCACTGTTACCCAGATGCTTGCCAGGAAGCTGGGCTATCATTTGCTGGACAGCGGGGCGCTTTACCGATTGACTGCGCTGGCCGCGGTTCGCCAGGGTGTCGCATTGGACGATGAGGAAGGCCTGGTTGGCGTGGCGGCTTCGCTGGACGTTGCTTTTGAGCCGACGCCGGCGGGAGAACCCGCGAGGGTCATCCTGGCGGGTGAAGATGTGACCTCGGAAATCCGTACCGAGACCTGTGGTGACAACGCCTCGAGGGTTGCGGTAATGCAACCTGTACGGGATGCGCTGCTACAACGGCAAAGGGATTTCCGGAAAGCGCCTGGCCTGGTCGCCGATGGCCGGGATATGGGCACGGTGGTCTTTCCCGATGCTCCGGCAAAGATCTTCCTGACAGCCAGTGCGGAGGAGCGTGCCCGAAGGCGTTACAACCAGTTGAAGGACGCGGGTGTCGATGTTAACATTGATGCCCTTTTAGAGGAGATACGGGTTCGCGATGAACGGGATATAAACCGTTCTGCAGCCCCTCTCAAGCCTGCAGATGATGCGCAAGTCATTGATTCTACGGGTTTGAGTATAGAAGAGGTGTTAGTCAGGTGCATGGCCGTGGCAGGTCAGGCCTGACTGCACCTGTTTTGCGTTGAAGTGCCGGAAGTGGCGTTATCGGCCAGCCACTGGCCACGTCCGGACATTATTAACAGACCGTGTTGCTGGTGGCACGGAGCGTACTTGCGTTGATCATATAGGACTCATAATGAGCGAGAGCTTTGCGGATCTTTTTGAAGAAAGCCTAAAAGAAATTGACATGCAGCCGGGTTCCATCGTCCAGGGAACCGTGGTGGATGTTGATAACGACTGGGTCACCGTTAACGCCGGACTGAAGTCCGAAGGCGTTATCCCCGCCTCCCAGTTCCTGAACGAAAAAGGCGAGTTGGAAGTTGCCATCGGCGATGTGGTCGATGTGGCTCTTGATGCGGTTGAAGATGGTTTCGGTGAAACCCGTCTGTCCCGTGAGAAGGCCAAGCGTGCAGAGGCATGGAAGGTACTCGAGAAGTCCTTCGAAGCCGAAGAAGTGGTCAAGGGCATTATCAATGGCAAGGTCAAAGGTGGTTTCACCGTCGATCTGGCCGGTATTCGCGCCTTCCTGCCAGGCTCTCTGGTAGATGTTCGTCCGGTTCGCGACACCGCGCACCTGGAGAACAAAGAACTTGAGTTCAAGGTTATCAAGCTGGACCAGAAGCGTAACAACGTGGTTGTTTCCCGCCGCGCCGTTCTGGAAGCTGAAAACAGCGCCGAGCGTGAAGCTCTGCTGGAAACCCTGACCGAAGGTATGGAAATCAAGGGTATCGTCAAGAACCTGACCGACTACGGTGCGTTCGTAGATCTGGGCGGTGTTGACGGTCTGCTGCACATTACCGATATGGCCTGGAAGCGCATCAAGCATCCGAGCGAAATCGTCAATGTGGGCGATGAGATCAGCGTTAAAGTTCTGAAGTTTGACCGTGAGCGTAACCGCGTTTCACTGGGTCTGAAGCAGTTGGGTGAAGATCCCTGGGTCGATATCAAAGGTCGTTACCCTGAAAGTAGCCGTGTCAAGGCGCGTGTTACCAACCTGACGGATTACGGCTGCTTTGCCGAGCTGGAAGAGGGTGTGGAAGGTCTGGTTCACGTATCCGAAATGGATTGGACCAACAAGAACATCCATCCGTCCAAAGTCGTTCAGGTTGGCGACGAAGTGGAAGTGATGATTCTGGATATCGACGAAGAGCGTCGTCGTATCTCCCTGGGTATCAAGCAGTGTGCTTCCAACCCGTGGGAAGATTTCTCCAGCAACTTCAACAAGGGCGACCGTATCTCCGGCAAGATCAAGTCTATTACTGACTTTGGTATCTTCATCGGACTCGACGGTGGCATCGACGGTCTGGTTCACCTGTCTGACATCAGCTGGAACGAGACTGGCGAAGAAGCGGTTCGTGAATACAAGAAGGGTGACGAAGTCGAAACCGTTATCCTGTCTGTTGATCCTGAGCGTGAGCGCATTTCCCTGGGTATCAAGCAGCTTGAGAGCGATCCGTTCGCCGAGTTCGTACAGCTGAACGACAAGGGCTCTATTGTTAAGGGTACTGTGTCTGCAGTTGATGCCAAGGCCGCGACTATCGCTCTGAACGACGAAGTTGAAGCTGTGCTCAAGGCTTCTGAAATCAGCCGTGACCGTGTTGAAGATGCACGCAACGCGCTGAAGGAAGGCGAAGAAGTTGAAGCTAAGATCATCAGCATCGATCGTAAGAACCGCATCATCAACCTGTCTGTGAAGTCCAAAGATGTTGAGGACGACAAGCAGGCACTTGAAGGTGTGCGGGCGAAAACGGCTGAATCTTCTGGTGCGACCACCATTGGTGATCTCATCAAGGAGCAGATGCAGCAGCAGAACGCCAACAAGGACTGATTTTCCGGTTGGTAAGAAAAAACGGGCTCTAAGAGCCCGTTTTTTTTGTGTTTTTTTTGGGTTTGGCTAAACTAGTGTCATGGGAGTCCGGTAGCCGATGGCTTAATAATAATGAAAGAGGGAAACGCCTCATGACGAAGTCCGAATTGGTGGAGCTGATTGCTTCAAAGCAAACGCAGCTCTCCGTTAAAGATGTAGAATTGGCCGTTAAAACCATTATCGAGCACATGTCCCAATCGCTCGCCGATGGTCAGAGAATCGAGATCAGGGGGTTTGGCAGCTTTTCCCTCCATCATCGGGCCGCCCGAACTGGGCGAAATCCGAAGACAGGTGAGGCGGTTCAGTTGCCCGCTAAATACGTGCCGCATTTCAAACCCGGTAAAGAGTTGCGGGAACAGGTTAACGACAGCCTGAAAAAAGGCTTTTAAGACCTGATCAGCTAGCGCGTATAATCCCGGCTTAATCATTGGCTCATTTTGGAGTGGTTTCACCATGGCAGGATTGCAGAAGGTTCTTATTATTCTGTTGGTACTGGCCCTTATCCTGCTGGCCCTTGTGTTTTCGCTCAATAATCAGATGGCGGTTTCTCTCAACTTTCTGCTGTTTGAAACCCAGCCCCACGGCATCGCCGTCTGGATTATTATGGCCTTTGTCATTGGCGCCCTTGCAGGCGTGCTAATGACCATGCTGGCGACCTTTCGTACTTCGGTCTCCCGGCGCACCCTTCAGAAACGACTCGATCGTGCCGAGCAGGCATTGGAGAAATCCAGGGCCCAGAACGACCGGACTCTTTAATGGATATGGTGCTTCAGTGGCTGTTGCTTACGGCAGCGGTCGCAGCAGGCTGGGTGGCTGGCAGGCTTGGTAGCAGTGGCCGCAGATCCGGAACCACTATCGCTGATGAAGACTCAGTACGCGACCGGCTTCAGTTTCTATTCACTAACTATTCTGATCAGGCGGTCGAGAACTTTGTTCAGTCGTTGGCTGTAAACAAGGATACGGTCAGCCTTCACCTCTCTATAGGTAATCATTTTCGCCTCAAGGGTGAGACGGACAGGGCCATTCTCATTCATCAAAACCTGCTGGCCAGACCTGAGCTGCCAACCCGGTTTTCGCCCCAGGTTACCCTCGAGCTGGCAACGGATTATCTGAATGCTGGCCTTCTGGACCGGGCAGAGGCGCTTCTGCATCAGTTGATGGGAGATCGGGATTACGGGCGTAAATCTGCCCAACAACTGATTGAGCTTTATCAGCAGGAAAAAGAATGGCGCAAGGCCGCCGATGTTGCGCGAACGCTCACCAAAGGCGATGCCGATCCCGGGATGTTCAAGGTGCTCGCCTATATTACCTGTGAGCTGGCTGAGGAAGCACTGAAGCAAGATGACCGGTGGTCCGCCCAGAAGCTTGCAAAAGAAGCTTTGGATTATGACCGCTCATGCGTCCGGGCCTCTTTTATTCTTATGCGATTGCTCATTCGTCAGGGCAGTTACCGGGAGGCCGGGAATCAGAGTCTGAAGGTATTTGACCAGAATCCGGAATTCGGATCCGAGGCGGTCGACCGGCTGATGAAGCTGGAGCATGACCACGGTGATGTGGGGCGTCTGGTCAAGAAGCTCCGTAAACTGTATGAAAGTTACCCGAGTACCAGTCTTCTGCTGGCGCTGGTTGAGTCTGTCGAGCGTGCTTCCGGCAGGCCGGCGGCTATTGATTTGTTGAGACAGGAGCTGGAGGTGCGACCCAGCGTTCGTGGTCTGCTGAGGCTGGTTGAAATGGCAGGCTACGAAAAGGGCATGACGACGGATGAAGGCCGGCTGGTTAGTCGTATCGGCCACCTGATACTGGTCAACCGCCCGGTGTATCGATGCGTCAACTGTGGCTTTTCGGGGCAGCAGCTCCATTGGTTGTGCCCTAGCTGCAAGCAGTGGGAAACCGTCCGTCCGATTCAGGGCGTTGAAGCCGAATAAACTTCTACTGAATTTCCTCAGGATAATTGAACGTGCAAACCGCAAACGACCCCAAAATCATCGTAGCCCTGGACTTTCCCTCCGAAAACCCGGCCCTGGAACTGGTCGATAAACTGGATCCTGCCAAATGCCGGTTGAAAGTGGGCAAGGAGCTGTTTACCCGTTCAGGCCCTCAGTTTGTTGAGGGGCTCCACGGGCGCGGATTCGATGTGTTCCTGGACCTGAAGTTCCACGATATTCCGAATACCACCTCGGCGGCGGTAGTGGCTGCCGCAGATCTCGGCGTCTGGATGGTAAATGTCCACGCCTCGGGCGGTGAAAAAATGATGACCGCCTGCCGGGAGCGTCTGGAAGCTTTTGGTGCGGATCGCCCGTTGTTGATCGCCGTCACCGTTCTCACCAGCATGACTGCCGAGGATCTGGCTGGTATCGGCATCACCGACTCCCCGGAAGCCCAGGTATCACGGCTTGCAACTCTCACGAGAAACTGCGGCCTGGATGGCGTCGTCTGCTCTGCCCAGGAAGCCCTAAAGCTCAAAGCGGAGCAGGGCGCCGACTTCAAGCTGATTACCCCGGGGATTCGTCCGCTGACCGCCGACAAGGGCGACCAACAGCGGATCATGACTCCGAGTGAGGCTCTCAAGGCTGGTTCCGACTACCTGGTGATCGGCCGTCCGATTACCCGGGCGTCGGATCCGTTAGCTGCTTTGGAGGCTATTCATGCTGAGGTGATGGGCCTCTAATCGATTGTTTTTTCAACTCCTGCCCCGGCCCGCCCAACAAGCCGGCTAGGGCAGAAATCAGGCAATAAAAAACCCGCTAACTCAGAGAATTAGCGGGTTTTCAGAATAGTGGCTCCCCGAGCTGGGCTCGAACCAGCGACAAACGGATTAACAGTCCGTTGCTCTACCAACTGAGCTATCGGGGAACGTCGTCGTGTGACGAGGCGCGTATATTAAGTTGGCTATAGCGCCCCGTCAACCCCCAGCCCGAAATTTTTAGGCGAGCGCTTTTTGGAGACGCTCAATAGCCTTTTTCAGGTTCTCCATGCTGGTTGCGAAACTCAGGCGCATATGGCCCGGGCAACCGAATGCGGAGCCTGGAACCAGGGCAACGCCTGCGTCGGTAAGCAGCTTTTCGGCGAACTCCACGTCACTGCTGACACTAGCGTCGGCCTCGATGGCTCCCTGGAAGCTGGGGAATACATAGAAGGTGCCGTCACCTTTCAGGCATTCAACGCCGGGCAGGGCATTCAGAGCCTCAACCAACCAGTCGTGACGCTCCTTGAAGGCCGTAACCATTTCCCCGACGCAGTCCTGCGAACCGTCGAGGGCAGCCTGGGCGGCAGCCTGCGAAATCGATGACGGGTTCGAGGTGCTCTGGGACTGGATCTTTTTCATGGCGCCGATGATTTTTGCCGGGCCGGCGGCGTAGCCGATTCGCCAGCCAGTCATGGAGTAAGCCTTGGAGACACCGTTCAGAACAAATGTCCGGTCATAAAGCTCCGGCGTTGCATTCAGGATGTTACAGAATGGTTTTCCGGTCCAGAGAATGGGTTCATACATGTCGTCAGTGGCGATCATGATGTTCGGGTGCTTCTTCAGCACTTCCCCGATCGCCTGCAGTTCTTCCAGGCTGTAAGCCATACCGCTGGGGTTGGAGGGGCTGTTGATCACGAACAGGCGGGTACGCTCGGTGATCGCGCTTTCGAGCTGTTCCGGCGTGATCTTGAAACGGGTGTCTGCACCGGTTTCGATAATGACCGGCTTGCCTTCGGCAACCAGTACCATGTCCGGATAGGATACCCAGTAGGGGGCCGGAATAATGGCTTCGTCGCCGGGGTTCAGGGTGGCAAGTGCCAGGTTGAAAAAGCTCTGTTTGCCACCACTGGATACCAGTATCTGGTTGGCTTCGTATTCCAGGCCGTTGTCTCGTTTGAACTTCGCAATAATCGCTTTCTTCAGGGCGGGCGTACCATCCACAGCGGTGTATTTGGTCTGACCGTTATGGATGGCCTCAATGGCCGCCTGTTTGATGTGATCGGGGGTATCGAAGTCCGGTTCGCCAGCACCAAGGCCAATGATGTCCTGGCCGGCGGCACGCAGTTCTGCGGCCTTGTTGGTGACTGCGAGGGTGGGGGAGGGCTTGATAGCCTGTACTCGGCTGGAAAGTTGAAGGTCCAAACTTGCGCTCCTTAAAGCTGCGTCTGATAGGGCTGCGATCGGCGGGGCATCGATGGAAAGGCCAAATTGATGGCTGATTTTCGCCCAGCCGTCGATCGCACTGATGGTATCATGAAGCCGGCATAACGCTAAATTTCTCGATAGTATGAGCCTGATCAGTGGCTTTCACTGTTAATTTACCGGAGGTTATCCGCCAATTATGGCCAATAAAGAGTCCAGGGCTGCCAAAGAGGCCGTATTCAGAGTCGACTCACCTTATCAGCCTGCGGGTGATCAGCCGAAGGCGATTGAGGGGCTGGTTGATGGTATTCAGTCAGGTCTGGCCCATCAGACACTGCTGGGTGTAACCGGTTCGGGTAAGACCTTCACGATTGCCAATGTTATAGAGCAGGTTCAGCGCCCGACGATTGTCATGGCCCACAACAAGACACTGGCTGCACAGTTGTATGGAGAGTTCCGGGAGTTCTTTCCGGACAATGCCGTTGAGTACTTTGTTTCCTATTATGATTACTACCAGCCGGAAGCTTACGTACCGTCTTCTGACACCTTTATTGAAAAAGATGCCTCTATTAACGAGCACATCGAGCAGATGCGGTTGTCAGCCACAAAAGCACTTCTGGAGCGGCCGGATGCGATTATCGTGGCAACGGTTTCTTCAATCTATGGTTTGGGGGATCCGAAGTCTTATCTCAAAATGATGTTGCACCTGGATCGTGGTGACCAGATTGACCAGCGTCTTATCCTGAGGCGCCTGGCTGAACTCCAGTACACCCGCAATGATATCGAGTTTCACCGGGCCAATTACCGGGTGCGCGGGGATGTTATTGATGTGTTTCCGGCGGAATCTGAAAAAGAGGCCATTCGAATTGAGTTGTTCGATGATGAAGTCGAAAACCTGAGCTATTTCGACCCCTTGACCGGGGAGGTACTTCGGAGGGTGCCCCGGGTTACCATTTATCCCAAATCCCATTATGTCACGCCACGCCAGACCGTTCTGGACGCGGTTGAGCACATTCGTGTGGAGCTGGACGAACGGCTGCAACAGTTGCGAGACAACAACCGCCTGGTGGAAGCTCAGCGGCTGGAGGAGCGGACCCGCTACGACATTGAGATGATGATGGAGCTGGGGTACTGCAACGGCATCGAGAACTACTCCCGTTATCTCTCTGGTCGCCAGCCGGGTGAAGCGCCTCCGACCCTGTTCGATTATCTGCCGCCCGATGCCCTGCTGGTGGTCGATGAGTCCCATGTGACCATTCCCCAGATTGGCGCCATGTACAAAGGCGACCGGTCACGAAAAGAGACGTTGGTGGAATACGGTTTCAGGTTGCCCTCGGCGCTGGACAATCGCCCGATGCGTTTCGAAGAGTGGGAGCGCATTGCTCCCCAGATGATCTTTGTTTCCGCGACACCGTCCACGTACGAGGCGGAACATGCCGGGCAGGTGGTTGAGCAGGTGGTCAGGCCCACCGGTTTGCTGGATCCGGAAATCGAAGTGCGCCCGGCTTCCACTCAGATTGATGACCTTCTGTCAGAAATCCGCGCCCGCGTTGCCATCCGGGAGCGGGTGCTGGTAACAACGCTGACCAAGCGTATGGCGGAGGATCTCACCGACTTCTTCATGGAGCACGACATTAAAGTACGTTACCTGCACTCCGACATTGATACGGTTGAACGGGTCGAAATCATCCGGGATCTCCGTCGGGGAGTATTCGATGTACTGGTCGGAATCAACCTGTTGCGGGAAGGTCTGGATATGCCTGAAGTATCACTGGTGGCAATTCTGGATGCGGACAAGGAAGGCTTCCTGAGATCTGAGCGGTCACTGATTCAGACTATTGGCCGGGCTGCGCGGAACATTAACGGCAGGGCCATACTGTATGGCGACCGTATAACCGGTTCCATGCAAAAAGCCATCGATGAGACCGGTCGTCGGCGAGCCAAACAGGCTGCCCATAACGAGGAGCATGGCATCACACCTCAGGGGCTGAACAAGAAGATAGCGGACATCATGGAAGGTGCCGGTGGCGGCGGGCGCGGTCGGCGGAAGGCTGAACGTCCTGGTCAGAAAGCGGCCGAGGAAGCCGAGCAGTACAGGGCCAGGGCCGGCAACAGATCGCCGGAAGAGTTGCTCAAGGAAGTATCCCGTCTGGAGGACGAGATGTACAAGGCGGCCTCCGATCTGGACTTTGAGAACGCCGCACGTTTACGGGATGAAATCTCGGAACTGAAGGAAGCCGCGCTGCGAACCGCTTGATCAGCCGGTGCGTTTTGGCCCGACGATCACGGTAGCCTGCAGGGGCTGGAGGCTGCCGTACCTCGACATCTTGTCGAAGATTCGTCGGTCGATAGGCAGGTACTGTTTGTCAGCCACGGTGTCTCCAGCCTCTACATCGATTTCCGGATCGTGCAGATACACGAACTGGTCATCAATGGCGCAAACAGTTACCCAGTGTGGCACCCGGCTGCGATTGAGCTGCCAGGTACTGATCAGAATAACCGGGATTCGGCCTTCAAGGAGGGCTGTTTCCATTCCTTCAAGTGTGAGCGGATCGTGGTGCAGGTCGATACCTGTCAGACCTATGTCGTGCAGAAAGCCCTCGTGCACCAGTTCAAGCACTCGTTTTTTATCCTCGTTTCTTACCGTGTCCTTGAACAGGGCACCCTCTTTGCTGATCCAGGCGCTGGCGTTAAATCCGCGATGCCAGGCTGCAAGTGCGAGTCCGTGAGGACCGCAGCCTCCATGACCGGCCAGCATGAAGATGGTGGTGGCCTCCCGCCAGAGCTTAAGCTCTTCCAGTGTGGTCATCGGTTGCTGCTCATCGAGTGCCGCCATCGCCATGATCAGTGCTGCCGGCCCGCATGAAAATTCCGTGGTTTGCGGATAGTAGGGCACGGCCGGAAATTTCCGGGACGGTTCATAAAACAGGATACGCCGCTCAAAGCGCAGAGCATTGCCGTGGTCCTCGTAATAGTCCCGGAGCGTGCCGAACTGGCGATAACCGAGCCGCTTGTATAGGGCTATGGCTGGCCCGTTGTCTTCTCTGACTTCCAGGCGCATAACAATGCGCCCTGCTTCCACCGCTTCCCGCTCGGCCTCTCGCACCAGTTTCTCGCCAGCACCGCGCCCACGGGCAGTCGGGGATACTGCAATAGAGTATATGCGCGCAAGGCGTGTGGCGGCATTCATCAGGACCAGGCAGTAGCCCACAAGCTGCTCCCCGAGGCTGGCTACGATCAAACGGTCCCGGGGCATCTCCAGGAATCGCCGAAAGCTTCGCCGCGAAATTCGATCCTCTGAAAAGCATCGGTTTTCCAGCCGGACAAGATCGTTGAGGTCGGCGTTGGTGGCATGTCGGAGCTGAAGTTCAGGCATGTGGGTGGAGCCTTGGAGAGAGTCTGGTCGGGTATGCTGGCTGGCTTCCCTTATAGGGCTATTATGGGAGAACTGCTGGTATTGGCAAATACGCCAGCTATGCGTAAAAGCACGCATTATCCGGTGATTGTGCAGGATTAGGCCCCGGCGTATTGTTGCGACTTGTTGTTGAGGCTGAACCTTCAGGGAGGAATGCCATACATGTCCCGTTTGCTCATCGTTGTAGATCGCGCCAGAGACTGGTCGCCTTATTATCCCAGTGAAGATGTACTGACCTTCGATCAGTACCTGGAGCTCTCGGTGCCAGCCTCCAGTCGCGTCCGGGTTATCAATCTGTGCCAGAGTGCGAAATACCTGAGTCGTGGGTATTACTGTTCCTTACTGGCGGAAGCACGCGGCCACCATGTAGTGCCCTCGGTAATGACGCTTAACGATCTGAGCAGAAAGGGGCTGTTCTCGCTGGAGCTGGAAGAGCTTGATGACAGTGTGATCAACTGGCTGGAGGCCTCTGGTGCGGAAATTGATCCGGCAACCGATGAGCGTGAGGCGACCCATGAAGTCAGGATCCGCACCTATTTCGGTCAGGCCGAGAACCCGGACCTGAAGCCTGTGGCGCGGGCGCTGTTTGAGCGTTTTCCCTGTCCGATTCTGGAGATCGTTTTCAAGCGCCGAAAAAAATGGCAGATCGAATCCATGAAGCCTGCGGCGCCTGCGGATCTGGACGAGCACGAACAGGATATCTTTGCGGCGGCTTTTGACCGTTTCAGCAGCATGGTTTGGCGTAAGCCACGAACACGTCGCCGTTACCGTTTTGATCTGGCTGTTCTGGTCAACCCCGATGAGGAGATGCCACCAAGCGACAAAATTGCGCTCAAGCGGTTTGAAAAAGCTGGTCGCAAGCTCGGTATCAATGTCGAGCAGATCACCCGCCGGGACTACATGCGGCTGCCGGAATACGACGGCTTGTTCATCCGGGAGACCACAGCTATTGATCACCACACCTATCGCTTCGCCCGCAGGGCAGAGGCCGAGGGTATGGTCGTGATCGATGACCCTGTGTCGATTCTCCGGTGCACGAATAAGGTGTTTCTGGCGGACTTGCTCAAGAACAACAAGGTACCGACGCCGAAAACCCTGATTCTATCAAAGGATCAGAAGCACGCAGTGGAACAGGTCATTGAGCAGCTCGGTTTCCCTGTCGTCATCAAGATCCCTGATGGCGCATTCTCTCGGGGGGTAACCAAGGCCGAGGATGAAAAAACACTGCGTGCCGGTCTCAGGGAATTGTTCAAACAGTCGGCGCTGGTTCTTGCGCAGGAGTACCTTTACACCGATTACGACTGGCGAATTGGCGTTCTTGGCGGTCGGGCGATCTATGCCTGCAAATACATGATGGTGAAAGGCCACTGGCAGATTTATCAGCATGGGGAGTCCAGCAGCGAGAGTGGTGATTTCGAGACGATGCCAACTTACGAGGTTCCCAGAAATGTCATTCAGGCGGCACTGAATTCCACCCGACTGATTGGAAATGGTTTGTATGGTGTGGATATCAAGCAGTCGGGTAACCGGGTGGCGGTCATTGAGGTAAACGACAATCCGAGTATTGATGCAGGTGTGGAGGATCGCTTCCTCGGAGGCGAGCTCTACACACTGATCATGCAGGAGTTTCTGTCCCGGATGGAGGAAAACCGGCGCCGTTAGGCCCCGGTTTCCTGAAGTGATGGTTCCGCGACCCAGACTCGGGCGCTGCCAAACCAGTTATAGTTATCAAGTGCTTCCCGGATACGCTCGGCCGTCAGCACGTTGTCGCTTGCCGAGGTATCGAAAAACAGCTCCAGGTGAACCTTGTTTTTCAGATAATGCAGGCGAAGCCGGGTATTGGGGGGCAGTTCGCCCACATGCCGAGCCAGCGTGCCACGGATTTCTTCCCGGGAGGGCAGCCGCTCGGACGTGGGCAGGTGATCTTCATCATTCTCGGCATCAATGTGGAAGTTGATGTCGCGGATGTTCTCCAGCGCATCTCTCATGCCTCCGACTACCTGCATGCCGATCTGATGCCCCTCGGACACGCTGATGTCAGGCCTCACAACCAGGTGAATGTCGAGCAGGATGTCATGCCCCATACGACGGCTACGCAGTTCATGCACATTACGGACGCCGTCGGTGCGACGGGCAATGTCTTTGAGCATTTCGGTATCTTCCGGAGACAGCCCGGTGTCTACCAGTTCCTTTACGCTGTCCCAGGTAAATTTCCAGCCGATGTGGATAATGATAAGGGCGATAACAACGGCTGCCAGCACGTCCATCCAGAGAAACCCGAGCATTGCGCCAAACGTTGAAACCAGAACCACAACGGATGAGAAGGCATCCGTCCTGCTGTGCCAGGCATTGGCAATAATCAGGTCGGATCGAATAGCCAGACCAACCCGGCGGGTATAGTGATAAATCCATTCCTTACCCAGAACAGACAGGGCAGCCGCAACAAGCACTGGCCATCCAGGCACGATATCGGCCTTGCCTTCAAGCAGCCTCAGAGTATTTTCCCAAGCCAGGGCAGCACCTACAGCAATCAGAATGCTGCCGAGTACTAGCGTGCCGAAGGTCTCAATGCGCTGATGGCCGTACGGGTGGTCTTCATCCGGCTCCTGTCGTGACACTCGCATGACACCAAGAACCACGAGGTCTGAAGCCACGTCGCTGAATGAGTGAATACCATCCACCAACAGTGCCTGAGAATGAAAAAGAGCACCTCCAATGACCTTAATGACGCCGAGTACGGCATCAAGAATCATACCAATAATGGTAACTCTGGACGCGGCCTTCATTTCCATGGCCAGGTTTTCTCGATGGCGTTGAGCCTTTGAAACCGGTTCTTCCATTCGGGCTGCTCCGGGTAGATTAACAGGCCTTAGTATAACGTTATTGCCAGGCTCCGTGTGGACCGCATCTTAACTGCCTGATTGCACTATTTATGCACAATGTTGCGAATCGGTGACGAACTAACATTTTGTACAGATTTACTCAAGAGTTCTTTGCTTTATGCATAAGCAATTGAAAAATATAATAAAAATAACTGGTCAAAAAATGATCAATCTGTAGGCTGTCGCAGTTATCAAGGGATAGCAAACGTTGCCCCGCGATTTTCAACAGGTTTATCCACAGATTCCGTGGAAAAGGTCATCAGACCGCCATCATACAGTCATTTAGAGCTGATTTTGCCTTCCACCGGGATGCTGTGGAAAACTTCCGGTATACTCCTGCTCACTCATTGGCAAGGAGTTTTCAGATGTACGGCGTTATCCGCAACCTGCTTTTCAGGCTCCCACCGGAGCGGGCCCATAATATTGCATTAAATGGTCTTGATATCGCTAACCGGCTTGGTTTGCTGGGAACTCTTGCGCCGAAGATAGATGCATTACCGGTGAATGTTATGGGTCTGGATTTTCCGAACCCCGTCGGGCTTGCAGCAGGGCTGGATAAAAACGCCGATCATCTTGACGCTCTGGGGACGCTGGGCTTCGGCTTTATTGAGGTCGGGACGGTCACGCCTGTCGCACAGCCTGGTAACCCGAAACCACGGATGTTTCGGTTGCCGGAACACCAGGCCATCATTAACCGCATGGGCTTCAACAATGAAGGCCTCGATCATTTGCTGGATCGGGTTGACAGGCGTCGCTACCAGGGCGTGCTGGGCATTAATGTGGGTAAGAATAAGGACACGCCGAACGAGGAGTCCGAGTCCGACTATCGCAAAGGCATTTCAGCGGTATACAGCCGGGCTGACTACATCACCGTGAACGTCTCGTCGCCCAACACTCCAGGGTTGCGTGATCTCCAATTCGGCGATTCGCTGAAAGCATTGCTGCAGGCAATCAAGAGCGAGCAGGCCGGATGTGAGAAGCGATTCGGCCGTTACGTGCCGATTGCGGTCAAAATTGCACCGGATATGGATGACGAAGGAATTCGCTTTATGGCCTCCGCTCTTCGCGAGAGTGGTCTGGATGGTGTTATCGCCACAAACACCACCGTCAGTCGTGAGGCCGTCAGCGGCCACCGACATGCAGGTGAGGCTGGCGGGCTGAGCGGCGCACCGGTTCGCGCTGCCTCGCTCCGGGTTATCCAGGGGCTTTATGCCGAGTTGGGTGAGTCACTGCCGATTATTGGCGTCGGCGGTATCACCGATGGAGAGAGCGCGGCTGAAAAGATCCGGGCCGGGGCGAAACTGGTCCAGGTGTATACCGGTTTTATATATCGGGGGCCGGAACTGATTCGTGAGGCGGTTGATGCTATCCGGAAGGTGAGTGCGGAGAGTTGATTCCTGTTCTGCAAAAAGGGAAGGGCCAAAAATAAGGTGGGCCCGCTTAGCGGGCCCTTGCGGGGAATAAACCCCGTGGCGTGTCATCGCATGGTACGAGGCGGGGGGCCCCGTTTGGGTTACTCTGAGTACTGCGCCAAATTGTATGAAAAAAGATCAGATCAAGATTCGGGGTTACTTGTGAATGTCGTCACGCTGACGTGACGTTGGAAAGTTTGTGGATGCCGGAAACGCCGGTCATGCCCTCCCAGTTATCTGTGCGGCCTTCTCGCCACCCGTTCAGCCATTCCTGGCGGACTTCAGCCTGTTCGATCGGGCAGCTGTCTTTCGGTTTACCGGACACGCCAGCGAGATAACCCCGCTTGAATGCACGAGCGTACATGTCTCTTTTCTGTCTTTTCATGCCGTTCCTCACTGATGGATTAACAGAACAAGCGTGTACACATCTGCAGTGGCTGCGATCAGTGGACTCCATTCAGGGATAACCCACTATTGTCAGCTCAAGCCAGAGCAGTCAGGATCCTGTTAACCGAGGCGTTTATGCCACCGGAACGACGCGTCACTTACAAGCTAATTCAAACATCGCGCTGATGTACACTATTTATTTCATCTATGTGAATGTTTTTTTATATTTTTATGAAATAAAAAATGACAGCTCTATTTTTAAAAAGCTGCTATTCCGGAAACTTACCCGGATGACCCAATGAATCAGGAGTTGAACTTGTCCCAATCTGTCTTTTTCGTAACCTGCCCGAAGGGCGTTGAATATCTTTTGGCAGACGAACTCAAAACGTTCGGGCTGGAGCCAGTTCGTAATGCGCCGGCCGGTGTCTGGGCGAAGGGCAGTCTGGAAGGCGGTTACCGTACGTGTCTTTGGTCACGGCTTGCGAACCGGGTCATCCTGCATATTGATGAGGTTGATGCCACCAGTGGTGACCGTCTGTATGACGGCGTGGTTCACCTGGACTGGCAACAGCATATTCCGGTTAATGGCAGTTTCCGGGTGACATTCCTTGGCCAAAACGAGGCCATTCGGAACACCCAGTTTGGTGCGCAGAGGGTGAAGGACGGCATAGTTGACCGGTTCCGGGTCGGCGGCGGGCAACGTCCATCGTCCGATGCAAAGGCGCCGGATGTCGTCATCTCGGCAAGGCTCAACCGTGGCCGGCTGTCCCTCGGGATAGACCTGAGCGGACACAGTCTTCACATGCGCGGTTATCGCACAGAGAAGGGCCTTGCACCCATGAAGGAAAACCTGGCTGCTGCTCTTTTGCTGCGTGCTGGCTGGCCTGAGATTGCCCGTGAGGGAGGTGATTTTGTCGATCCCATGTGTGGTTCCGGCACGTTGCTGATAGAGGCTGCGATGATGGCTCTGGATCTTGCGCCGGGGCGCAAGAGCGAGGGCTTCGGTTTTGAGAAGTGGCCAGGGCACCAGCCCGAATTATGGCTGTCTCTTCGCCAGGAAGCGGAGCGCCGCGCCCATGAGGGGAAGCAGGGCAAGTTGCCAAAGTTCGCGGGGTTCGATCAGGACAGCCGGGTTATTGCGACCGCCCGGAATAATCTTCAGCGGGCAGGGCTTGATGGTGTGATCCAGCTGGAAGTCCGGCAGGTAGCGGATCTGGCTCTTGATGGAGGCTGGGCCGAAACCGGTCTGGTGTTAACCAATCCCCCCTACGGCGAACGCCTGAGTGAGCGTCGGGAATTGTCTGCCCTTTATCGCTCGCTCGGGGAGTCCGTAAAGCGTGTCGCTCCTGGTTGGCGCCTGGGTGTGTTCACTGGAGCGCCGGAGTACGGTAAATCCATTGGTTTGCGGAGCTACAAGCAGTATCGCCTTTTCAACGGCAAGCTCCCGGCCCAGTTACTGTTATTCGAGATTGATGATGCCAGCGCGATGACGCCCAGGGAGCCGGACATTCCCGGCGAAATCACGCCACGCATTGCCAACGAGGAACGGGCGGCAATGCTCGGGAACCGACTTAAGAAAAACATGAAGACGATCGGGCAGTGGGCCCGCAAGCAGGGGATCAGTTGCTATCGCCTGTATGACGCTGACATGCCGGAGTTTGCCCTGGCCATTGATATTTACGAGGGAAGGGTTCACGTTCAGGAATATGCTGCTCCCAAGTCTGTTGATGAGCGCTCTGCCAGAGAGCGCCTCGCGGAGGCGTTGGCGGTTATTCCGGGTGCGCTGGGTATTGAACGCGAGGATATGGTGACAAAACAGCGCCAGCGCCAGACAGGCACGAGCCAGTACGAGAAGCAGGAGGCCAGCGGCGAGTTTTTTCAGGTGCATGAGCACGGATGTGTGCTGAAAGTGAATCTGAAAGACTACCTGGATACCGGCCTTTTTCTCGACCATCGTCCGGTGAGGCTCTGGATTCAGCAGCACGCGAAAGGTCAGCGGTTTCTGAACCTTTTCTGCTACACCGGTGCCGCGACAGTGCATGCGGCAGTCGGAGGCGCCAGCCGCTCTCTGAGTCTTGATATGTCAAAGACCTATGTGAATTGGGCGGAAGAAAATCTCGCGTTGAACCGTGCAGACCCGAAACGTCACCGGGTGGAACAGGCAGACTGTCTGGCCTGGTTGGCTGAGAAACCGTCCCCGGACCAGCGGTTTGATCTGATTTTCATGGATCCTCCCACTTTCTCCAATTCCGCCCGCATGGCGGGTGTGCTGGATATCCAGAAAGACCACGGCAGGCTTATTCGTCAGGCCATGGCCCGGCTGAACTCTGAAGGTTTGTTGATCTTCTCAAACAATTTCCGGCGCTTTAAGCTGGATGAGGCTCTGGAAGGCGAGTTCGAAATCGAAGAGGTGAGCAAAAGCACCCTTGATAGAGATTTTCAGCGGAACGCGAGAATCCATCGGTGCTGGCATATTCGCCACCAGGACTGACCTGATTCGTCCAGATCGGCCGGTGGACTGCGGTTTCAGAATTCGTAACGCAGACCACCGGAGAACTGAAACGTATTCACGTTCGTTCCGGTATCTTCGAACAGTTTTCCGCCTTCGAAAACCAGGTAGGTGTTGTCGAGAACTTCAAAGTCCAGACCGGCAACCCAGCTTATGCTGAAACTGCTGCCCGGGAATTCCCCTTCAAGATCCCGGAACTGGGCATTCCGACTATCTTCGGCGTTCATGAGTCTGCCTTCTCCGTTGATGTAGGAAAAGCCAAACTGCCCGTAAATGTCGGCCGAATCGGTGATGGGGTAGTGCATGCCGAGGTACCAGCTGGCGAAGTAGTCGATGGAAAGAGTCAGGTCACTTTCGGGGATGTCTGCATCCTTGAAACCACCGCCAGCCCTTAGCTCGGCGTGAAAGAAGTCAGTGATGTGACCGCCGACAATCAGTGTGCCGCCAGAGCCCCAGCCAGTCTCGTTGGTGAGCTCGCCCACGGTGCGGTGGTTGAAAGCGGTCGCCAGCATGCCAACATAATGCATGTCTTCCCGCGCTTTTTCCTGAGCCGTTGCAGTCGGAGATGTGGGCATCGTGGCCGCAATCAGCGCGGCGAGGAGGGATGTTCTCACAACCTGGTTCATTGTTATGGGGCTTCCTGACGTAAGCGGATACGGGCTGATTTTGCCTTCTGTAACCGTTTGTTACGTCGACCCGTGTCACACTTCCCTGTGTTGAGTAAGGGTGTAGTGCTCAGTTTTCTTCAAGAAGGCCCTCTTCTTTGGCCAGAAGCAGCAGTGCATAGACTCCGTTTTCCGGCAGTTGGGGCTCCAGGCCTTCATCAATCATGACCTGGCGGCGGCGGTCTTCCAGGTCGTTGCTGTCCAAGCCGGTAATAAGGTCGGTGATCGGTGCGATCTCAAAGGGAGCTTCCTGGCCAAGGGCGGTGAAGATCTTGTCAATGAGGATCTCGTCCGGGTCCAGTCCATCGACGTAAACGGTCTGGTCCGGCAGGTCTTCGTGGAGTTCTCGTGCTAACTCCAGTATCGGCACGCCCTGTTCTTCGAGGTACCTGAGGTCGACGTCGCCCAGGTCGCCATCGTCAGGCAGCCAGTCGTCTTCCGGGGCAATAACGACCGCTTTCATGCGACCGTCGGCCAGCGACCAGGCCATGGCAACCGGAAACAGGGCGTCGTCTGTATGGCAGTATTCAATATCGAGAAATCTTGGTGCTTGCACGATGGGCTCCGGTAATCACGGGTGAGTAAAAATCTGGTGGTCAGGAATGTCCGCATCCGAGTATGAGGCTTGAGAGCTTCATGCCATACTATTCAAGCAATTATCATCGAATCAGGAACATCATGGAACACGCTGAATTTAACAAAGACTTGCTGAAATTTCTGGACTCATCGCCAACGCCCTGGCATGCGGTTGCCACCATGAAATACCGGCTGGATGCGGCCGGCTTTGAAGAGCTCGACGAACGGGATGACTGGTCGCTGGCTCGTAATCAGGGTTATTACGTTATCCGGAACGGCTCGTCCATTGTTGCGTTTCGCACAGGACAGAATGATGTAACAACGTCCGGGATCCGCATGGTCGGCGCCCACACGGATAGCCCCTGCCTTAAAGTGAAGCCTAACCCGGAGTTGCGTCGAAAGGGCTTCTTTCAGCTCGGCGTTGAGGTGTATGGCGGTGTTTTGCTGAACCCCTGGTTTGACCGGGATCTTTCACTTGCGGGTAGGGTAACCGTTCTGGATGAAAACGGTAAGGTGTGCGACACACTTGTGGACTTCCGCAAGCCGGTGGCCTTTATCCCTAGCCTGGCCATTCACCTGGATCGGGAGGCAAATAGCAATCGCACGGTGAACGCCCAGACGGATCTACCTCCTGTTCTCATGCAGGTTCCGGAAACCGATACCACCAGCTTTGCTGATCTTCTGTGCCAGCAAATGGCGAGCGAATCCGGTATGAAGGTGCGCAAAGTTTTGGGGTATGAGTTGAGCTTCTATGACGCCCGGGAGGCCTCTTTTGTCGGACTGCGTGATGAGTTTATAGCATCGGCGCGACTGGACAATCTGTTGAGTTGCTATGTTGGCCTTCAGTCTTTGTTGAATACCTCCGGCGACGAGGCTGTGCTGCTCGTGTGTAATGATCACGAAGAGGTCGGGAGCATGTCGGCAGAAGGGGCCCAGGGGCCGTTCCTGTCTGCGGTTATTGATCGCTGGTGTGGTTCCGGCAGAGCTCGGGCGATTGCTCGGTCAATGATGATTTCGGCGGATAATGCCCACGGTATCCATCCCAATTACATGGACAAACACGACGAGAATCACGGTCCCTTATTGAACCAGGGGCCAGTCATCAAGGTTAATCACAACCAGCGCTATGCGACCAATAGCCGATCAGCAGCCGTTTATCGCCACATCAGTGATGAGTTGGGCTTGCCGCACCAGACCTTCGTTGTGCGCAGCGATATGGGCTGTGGAAGCACAATCGGACCGTTGACGGCAGGGAATCTGGGTGTGACTACACTGGATATCGGCGTGCCTCAGTTTGGTATGCACTCAATCCGGGAGCTTATCGGGACTGAGGATGGTTATACTTTGTTCCGGGTGCTTGAAGAATTCATGCAGCGAGAGCAGATTTTCTGAAGTCCGGAATGAAAAATGCCGCTGGTTCATACGAAGCAGCGGCATTTCGAAATATGTGGCTCCCCGAGCTGGGCTCGAACCAGCGACAAACGGATTAACAGTCCGTTGCTCTACCAACTGAGCTATCGGGGAACAGCAGCAAAGTGGCGCGCATATTAAGCGCTTTGCGGGATCGGGTCAACCCCCTGAATTGAAAGGTTAAAAATTGTACTATCGTCCACCACCCTGGCTCCGTAGCGGGCATGTACAGTCGGTCTGGCCCACTCTGTTTCGCAAGGTCGAGACACTGTCGCCGCAGCCAGAGGTCATTCAGACGGATGACGACGACGAGTTGCACCTTGACTGGTATCGGCAGGGCAGTAACCGCCTTGCCATTATTTCCCATGGTCTTGAGGGCCATAGTCGCCGGCCTTATGTGCTGGGTCTTACCCGGGCACTGCTGATTGACGGCTGGGATGTACTTGCGTGGAATTTCCGCTCCTGTGGCGGTGTGATGAACCGGCAGCCCCGGTTCTATCACAGCGGCGCGACTGGCGACCTGGGCAGGGTTGTAAGGCATGGTCTCGGGAACGGCTACGACACGGTCTTCCTTTCCGGCTTCAGCATGGGTGGGAATCTGACGTTGCTCTACCTTGCTCAGCAGGGGGAGCAGATTGACAGCCGGATATGTGGCGCCGTTACCTACTCTGTACCGTGTGATCTGGCGGGCAGTGCGGAAGTTCTTGCCCGTCCAAGCCGAAAAATATACATGCAGCGTTTCCTGAAGGATCTTCATTGGAAAATGCAGGGAAAAGCGGAGAAGTTTCCGGATTTGATCGATGTTACCGGTTTTGAATCTATCCGCACGTTTCGCGAATTTGATGATCGTTACACGGCGCCGTTGCATGGTTTCCGGGATGCCCGGGATTACTGGGCCCAGTGCTCGGCACTTGGACAGCTCAGGAACATTCGGGTGCCGGCACTGATGCTCAATGCCGCGGACGATCCTTTCCTGTCGCCGGCGTGTTTTCCGGAGTCCCGCGGCATATTGGGAAAACACGTCCGTCTGGAAGCGCCGCGTTGGGGCGGACACGTCGGATTCGTGGAGCATGCCCGGGATGGCTACTACTGGTCGGAGCGCCGGGCCATTGCATTTTTGCAGGGCGTTTTCTGACGCCGCCAATCAGCGATAAACGCCCTAACGAAGCACTGGCTTGAGAACGGGCCAGACATTTTCAAGAAGCTGTGATTGTGCCTCGTCTGTCGGGTGGATGCCGTCTTCCTGCATCAGGGCTTCCTGATCGTAGATACCTTCCAGAAAGAAGGGAACCAGAGCGGTGTCGAACCGGTCCGAGAGTTTCGGGAAGATATCCGCGAACGTGCTGGTATAACGTTGGCCATAGTTGGGTGGTATCTGCATGCCCACCAGTACGGCTCTGGCGCCGGACTTCTGGACCAGCGTGATCATGGAGGCCAGGTTGGACTCGATGACGTTGGGCGGGAACCCGCGCAGTCCGTCATTGCCGCCCAGCTCTATGATGACGACGTCCGGATTGTTTTCCTCAATCAGCCTGGGTAGCCGCCTGGCACCGCCATCGGTAGTCTCACCACTGATGCTGGCATTAATGACCTGCCATTGCGCCAAGCCATTGTTTTGCAGGCGCTGTTTGAGTAACTGGACCCAGGCGGTTTCGGAAGGAACACCGTAAGCGGCACTCAGGCTGTCACCCAGAATAAGCAGCGTGTTCTGGCTGGCGAGCGAGTGCGCGGAGAAAAAAGCGAGAAATACCAAAAGGATTGATCTGGCGGACCGTCGTGCCGTATGCATAGTCAATTCATTTACCTTTTTCAGTTCAACAAACCCAGGAACGGGGGCTCTAGTGAACCAGATGACCGATCTCAACTCCGACCGTCAGCATCCGATGTTGCGTGTCTCGAACCTGACTCACAGAGTCAGCCTTGAAACCGATACGCTGACGATCTTGCAGGGGGTCAGTCTGGAAATCAATCGGGGAGAATCCGTAGCCATTGTCGGTCGCTCCGGTTCCGGTAAAACCACGTTGCTGGGATTGCTGGCAGGACTGGACACGCCGAGCGAGGGAACGGTCGAGCTGGACGGTTCGGTGATCAGCAAGCTTAGCGAAGATGAGAGGGCAAAGCTGAGGGCCCGGCGGGTTGGTTTCGTGTTCCAGTCGTTTCAGCTGCTGCCGGCGTTAACAGCACTGGAGAACGTTATGCTGCCGTTGGAGTTGGCCGGCATGGAAGAGCCCGAGAAGCGGGCGCGGGAGCTTTTGGAACGTGTTGGCTTGGGGGAGCGCCTGTCCCATACCCCCCGGCAACTATCAGGTGGTGAGCAGCAGCGGGTGGCGATCGCCCGGGCGTTTGCCTCTGAACCAGTCATCCTGTTTGCCGACGAGCCCACCGGCAACCTCGATAACCGAACCGGACAAGCAGTGTCGGATCTGTTAATGGCGCTCAATCGGGAGCAGGGCACGACATTGATCATGGTCACCCATGATGAGCACCTGGCGGGTCGGTGTGGCCGGCAGTTTCACATTGAGGCAGGCGTGCTGACAGAGCCGGAACCGGCCCGGGAGCTGGCCCACTGATGGCTGCCGCAAAGAAATTGATGTCTGTTCGCCGCGACTGGCGCGAGCGAGACGTTCGTGTGGTGCTGGCAGCACTGATCATCGCTGTCGCAACCGTTGCCACCATCGCCCTGTTTGCCAGTCAGTTGCAGCGCACCCTTGTGTCCTCGGCCAGCTCTTTTTTGGCGGCAGATCGCCAGCTTGAAGCAGAAAACGGCCGGGAAATACCGGCAGACTGGCTGCAAGAGGCTCAGGCCAAAGGACTCGCCACCGGCAGAATGGTGGAATTTTCCACCATGGTATTCGGGAGTGGCGGTTTTCAGCTGGTGTCCGTGAAAGCCGTCAGTAATGAATACCCTTTGCGCGGTCAGATTGAGGTGCAGCAGGATGCCGAGGGGCCGCGAAGCATGGTGGCCGGGGGGCCGAAACCCGGGCAAGTCTGGATTAACCCTCGCCTGTTGCGACTGTTGGACCTGACTATCGGTGACTCGCTGGAGGTGGGGAACCGGAATCTGACCATATCAGGACTTCTCATCCGCGAGCCCGATGGCGGATTCAGGCTGTCATCCCTGGCTCCCCGGGTAATGATGCATGTGGACGATGTGGCCTCGACTGGCGTTATCCAGGAAGGTAGTCGGGTAGAGTACGTTTATCTGTTCGCAGGCGACAATGCTGCGCTTGAGGACTATTACACCTGGTTGAAGCCGCGCCTTGAACCGAGTCATGAATGGGAAGGTGTCCGCGACGGAGAGACCTTCTCCCGGTCTCTTGAGCGAGCCGAGCGATTCCTGCTTCTCGGCGGCAGCCTGGCTGTTTTGCTGGCAGCAGTTGCGGTTGCTGTAGCCAGCCGGCAATACGCTTTGTCTCAAAGAGATACGGTGGCGCTGCTGAAAACGTTGGGGGTTAGCAGTGGCGGTATCGGTAAGCTTTACCTCCGCCGGCTGGCACTCTGGGGTATTACCGGTGTTGTTGGCGGGTTGTTGGTTGCCTTGCCCCTGTTCTGGTTACTGACCCGAATATTGAGCGATGTGCTTGAGCGCCCGGTGGAATTCTACCTTGACCCGTCAGCGTTAACCCCGGCTCTTCTGACCGCTTTGGTGTCGCTGTTTGCGTTTGCCTATCCGCCGATTCGACGTTTGCGTCATGTCCCGGCAATGCGCGTGCTGCGCAGTCAGCCTGGGGAAACGGGGCGGGAGGCTTTGCCGGATATGGCGATTGCCGTTCTCGCTGTATTCGGGCTGGTTTGGGCTTACGCCGGCGAGTTGGCACTGGTGGTATCGCTGCTTGGTGGTTTGGTGCTCCTGCTTGGGGCCCTCGGGCTGCTAGGGGGACTCCTGGTTGCGACATTGAGGAAAGTGCGCGGTGGCGGCAATTCCTGGCGACTGGCACTGGTGGGGCTGTATCGCCACCGCCGCGCCAGCCTTTCCCAGATGGCGGTATTCGCCATGACCCTGATGCTGGCGGCCACATTGATCCTCGTCCGAACCTCCCTGCTGAATGACTGGCAGGCACAGTTGCCCGAAGATGCGCCGAACCACTTCCTGATTAACATTGCGCCGGATGCCGTGGACGAGGTGGGCGCTTTCTGGCAAGAGCGCGGACAACCCCTGGACCGACTTTATCCCATGGTGCGCGGGCGACTTACTGAACTGAACGGCCAGCCGGTGAAGGAGGCGGTTAGCAAAGACCAGAGGATCGGCGCGCTGAACCGGGAGCTGAATCTCACCTGGATGTCGTCATTGCCCGAGGATAACGAGATTGTGCAGGGGCAATGGTTTGAACCGGGCCAGGTGCAGGGTGTATCGGTGGAATCGCAACTGGCAGAACGCCTGGGGCTAAAGCTCGGTGACAAACTGAGCTTTACCATTGGATCCGCGAAAGTTACGGAACCGGTTACCAGTATTCGTACGGTCCAGTGGGACAGCATGAAGCCCAATTTCTACATGGCCTTTCCGCCTGGTGGTGGTTTGACGGATATGCCAGCTACCTGGATAACCAGCTTCTACCTACCCTCGGAGAAGAAAACAGAATTGAACGACTTCTCCCGCCAGTTCCCGACAATTTCGGTGTTGGAGATTGATAACATTATTGAGCGTATTCAACAGATCGTTCTTCAGGTAACCCAGGCCATTGAGGCTATTCTTGCCCTGATTCTGGCCGCTGCCCTGGTGGTTATGGCTGCCGTGGTGAGTGCTACCCTGCGGGACCGTCAGAGGGAGGGAGCGTTACTGAGAACCCTGGGCGGTCGCCAGTCTCTGCTGGTGCGAAGTACTATGCTGGAATTTGCCCTGTTGGGTGGTTTTGCCGGTGTGCTTGGTGTGGTTGCAGCGGAAGCTGCTGTCTGGGCCCTTCAGTTCCGGATGTTTGAGGGCAGTTTCAACTGGCATTGGCAGGTTGTGTTGCCGGTGCCGCTGATTAGTGCTGTAGTTCTTGCCGTGTTCGGGCGTTGGCAGTTGCGACCGGTGCTGAACGTGTCGCCTATGCTGCTGTTGCGGCGACTGGAGTAATCTCCGGTTTACCGGTAGTTCGCAAGAATGGCATCCAGTTCGCCGTTCTTGCGGATGCGGGCGAGCTCGTTATTGAAGGCGTCAACGAAATCCGCCCATTGTTTAGTGACCATGATTCGAAAGCCATATTGGCTGATGACTTCGCGCGATGTCCTGAACTCGTCCTGAAGCCCTTCGTTGCGGAGAATCCACTGTCCAACCAGGCGGTCAGCCACGGCGGCGTGAAAGCGGTCTCCGTGGAGTACGAAGGTGAACATGTCCCGAGTCCGCGATACGTCGAAGCGCTGAATAGTACCCGCGGAAAAATATGGCTCGAGCGGAGGATAATGGAAGCCCAACTGCGTCACCAGGGTTTTGGAAAAGAGGTCCGCCGGAGATTCGTAGCTTTCTGCTGATTTTTTAGGTATGAAGAATACTTCTTCACTGTTCACGATCGGGTCTGTAAACAGAAATCTTTCCGGTTGTTCCGTCCATTCTATGGCCCGAGGGGTGCCATCAACGTAACCATCGAGCAGCATTTGATCGACGCGCTTACGGGGAATTTTCTCCGCCATCAGGGTGTAACCAAGACGGTCTGCAATCAGCAGCACGGCATCCCACATAATGCCTGAGGGCGTTTCCCCGTCCACAATCAGGTAGGGGGGATAGCCGTTTGGAGAAACATTCAGGTGGAATGTTTTATCTTCGGGAGAAGCCATAGCCCTGGAAGAAAGGGCAACAAACCCAATGAGGAAAAAAGCAAGGCTGGCGAAGCAAATCAATCGGCAGGATCGTCGGCTTTTCATGGCGCAGGACTCTGATGTCGGTTGAATAACATACCCGGCTACATCCCTGCCAGAATGCGCATAATTGTTACTTTTTTATCAATATAATTCAATAACCCAATATTTTATGTGTTTCAGGCAAGTTTCGGGGGCCGGCAGGGCCCCCGGCCGAAGGATTATGCCCAGGCGCGACGCAGCACTGTCCGAGCGTCTTCCAGCGAAACCTCTTTCGGGTTGAACATGATTGACCCATCATCCAGCGCCATCTCGGCAATGTGGTCCAGCTGACTTTCCAGCACTTTACCGGTTTCTTTGAGAGTGCGCGGCAACTGGCATCGTTTGTAGAGAGCATCCCGCAGCTTTCGAATTGCCGAAATGCTTGCTTCAGCACGGCGGCTGGCTGGCGTTGCGGAGAAGACTTCCGGCCCTTCAAGGTAGAGCAGAAGCTCACCCAGGGGTTCACGAATCGACTCCAGATTGAACTCGAGGACGTAGGGCAGGTATAGGCTCATGCACAAGCCGTGGGGCAGGTGGCAAATTGCGCCGGTGGCGTGGCCGAGGGAGTGCACAAGTCCTACCATTGAATTCGAGAACGCAATGCCGGCCATGGTGGACGCCTGCGCCAGTTCCAGACGACCGTCGGTATCCTTTGGATTGTCCATGACATGCAAAAGTGAGTGACTGACTTTTTTTATGGCCGCGGTTGCATAGGCATCACTCAGTGGGTTCTTTGCCATGCAGGTGAAGGCCTCGGTCGCATGGGTCATCGCATCCATGGCGGTTGCTGCCGTGATATGAGGCGGCAGTGTCAGAGTCATGCGCGGATCAATAATGGCCGCGTTGGGCAGCAGGAAAGACGAAGTAAAGGGCAGTTTTACGCCCTTGGTTTCGTCGGTGATGACGGCAACCGAGGTTACTTCCGAACCAGTACCTGCGGTAGTGGGTACCACAAAAAACGGCTTCAGCGGATGCTTGATAATGCCCGCACCACTGTATTTGGCGATGTTGTCGCCGCCCTCTGATACCAGAATGTTGACGGCCTTGCCGGTATCAATGGCTGAACCACCGCCAACCGCGATTATGGAGTCGCATTTTTCCTTGCGATAGATGCCCGCTATGTCCCGAACAACTGTGGTCGAGGAATCCGGGGGTACGTCATCATAAATGCTGACGATTTCAAGGCCACTTTCCTCACAGGCTGTAATGACGGGCTCCAGCAGGCCCGCAGCGCGAACGCCCTTGTCTGTGATAATCATTGGCCGTTTGGCCGAGAGGCCGGTCAGTTCGTAAGGGATATGCTCCAGTGCTGCCTTGCCGGCAATGACTTTTACCGGGCAGAAGAACTCATAGTATTTGTTAGTCATTACGCTCTCACCGTCTCAACAAAATTGGTTGCAACTTTCAGGTAAATACGGGCCGCACTGACCAGTTTTTCAGGTAGGTGCAGGTCAGTCGGGTATTCTTTCACGGCTCGCTCCGCAATGAGTCTGGGCAAAATGAAAGCCTCAAGCCGGTTGAGGACCCGCGTCATCCGGACGGCATAACTGATGTCACCATCCACCAGCATTCGGTCGTTGGCAAAGGCCACCGACGTCTTCTCCTGAAACGAAAGCACCAGGAAGGCATGGGCAATGTGTTTGAACTGGATTGAGAGATCTATCGGGCGGGGCGCCGAACTACCGTGATAATGAAAACGCCCCAGGCCCGTGTGCTCCACAATCAGCCTCGGTCCGTCTGGCATAACCATCATTTCAAAGAGGAAGCCTTCGGGGAGTGCCAGGGCCTCCTGATTCACCGTGGCATCCACTTCACTGACCGCCTGAAGAGCGCGCCCCATCACCTGGAACATTAACTCCACGTACAGGCGGCGGGCCTGGAATACCATCGGCTGGATACGTTTCGCTAACATGGCCGTCATCCATTGGTTGTTTGTGTTATATGATTTTTAGAGTTATTGCTCTAAAAGTCAATGTATGTGATGACGCCAATCCGACGTCAATACTGCAAATGAGAGCCTGGTGGCATAAAAAAGGCCGGGGGACTATCGTCCGCCGGCCCTGAAAGAGGGAAGCGTGCAGAATGATTACTGGGTTAGCGCCGCAAGCTTTCGTTTCGCCTCTTCGGCAACGTCTCCGCCCGCTTCGGTGGCTTTGCGATAATACGCAATCGCATCATCGCGCCGGTTTTGTTTAACGGAAATGTCACCGAGTCGCAGGAACGCGATAGATGTGGGTACCGTCTGATTGGCGTGAAGAAGATTTTCCCGGGCTGTGTCCAGGTTGTTCATGGCGAGGGCATTCAGGCCGTTATAAAGTCGGTAAACGAACATCTCCGGGTAAAGTGAGACGGCTTTTTCGAAATCGGCTGCGGCCTTCTCGGAATTATTCTGTTCTTTGTATATTCGGCCACGAAGGGCATAGAACATGGCTTCATCCGGCGCCAGGCGGATGGCTTCATTAATTTTTTCCAGGGCAGGCTCAAGTCTATCCTCCGATGCCAGCTCAAGGGCTTTTTCATGGGCATCATAGGCGGGCTGAAGCTTCCTCAGAGTGGCGAGCTTCCGTTGATATACATCCTTCCCCCGGTACCCGCCAGCGCCAACCTTGCTCACCAGGTCCCGGTTTTCCTGCACCCTCTTGGCGGAAGGCGGGTGCGTGGCAAACAAACCCTGCAGAAAATTACTGTCCCGCCCTTCGGAGAGTTTCAGGAAGAGCTCCTGCAACTCAACGGCCGCGCCGGGGTCGTAACCTGCTTCTTTCATGTAAAGAATGCCGTAATGGTCCGATTCCAGTTCATCGCCCTGGCTGTACTGGGCTAACGCAAGCTGGGCGCCCAGGGCAGCGCCGCCCATGACCAGTCCGGCCCATTCGTTGTCCGTCACGGCCATGCCCAGCACGCCAACGCCAAGGCTTATCATCTGGGTCTGCTGCATTCTCTGAACGCTGTGGCGTGCGGCTGCGTGAACAATCTCGTGGCCCAGCACAGACGCAAGCTGGGCTTCATCGTCCAGCTTGATCAGCAGGCCCCGGTTCACCGCGATTTTGCCGCCTGGCAACGCCCAGGCGTTGGGAACACTGCTGTTGAGTACTACAAATTCATAGGGCAGGTCAGGGCGATCACTGACCTGCGCCAGTTTTTGCCCGACATCCCGGACATAAAGCGCCAGTTCCGGATCCATATAGAATTGCCCACCCTGGGT
The DNA here is from genome assembly GCF_001854125.1 of Marinobacter salinus. Lineage (NCBI taxonomy): Bacteria > Pseudomonadati > Pseudomonadota > Gammaproteobacteria > Pseudomonadales > Marinobacteraceae > Marinobacter > Marinobacter salinus. Next base: position 1,599,075 of record NZ_CP017715.1, on the reverse strand, counting down.
TTGCTGGGTGGGTGTGTATTGTTCGGCGCCCATGGCCAGTTCCTGGCTTTCGGGAATCAGGGATAGCTGTTTTTCGCCCGTGACCGGATTGACAGAGCAGCCTGTCAAGAGCAGCAAAAGCGCTGCAGCGGAAAGGCAGCGTAGTACGGCAGCATTTTTCACACTCAACTCCTGTAAATCGATTTCCTGATGCATCATTGCACGGCATCGTGCGGCTTTAAATACCTGTGAAGGCACAATGCAAAGTGGAGAGCCGCGCCGTCTTGGCGTATTATAAAAGGTGTTTTCTGCTGTGCCTCTATCTTACCGCTTTCCAAAGGCTTTTAATGGGTAATGTCCTCGAATTCGTAGCCCTCGTGTGGTTTTTTGTCTGTTGGCTTGGTTACACTGAATACTCCAAACGAAGGGCCGCCGACCGCCCCTGCCTGTCCAACACTCTGGATATGTACAGAGAGGACTGGATGCGCGTGATGTTGCGCAGGGATAACCGGATTTCGGATGCCTCCGTGGTTGGTAACCTGGAGCGTAATGGTGCGTTTTTCGCCTCCAGCTGCCTACTGATCCTTGCGGGTATTATTACTGCGCTTGGTTACACTTCCGAAGCCATGGAAGTATTCTCCACCATGCCTTTCAGTGCGGTACCGAGCCGGGAAATATGGGAACTGCGGCTTGTGGTATTGCTGGTTGTCTTTGTGTATGCCTTCTTCAAGTTCACCTGGTCCATGCGGATGTACAACTTCGTTTCCGTGATGATTGGCAGTGCGCCTCTTGTTGATGATACGAAAACGAGCCCGGCAGGACGGGAGGCTTTTGCTCGCAGCGCTGGCACCACCTGCAATCTGGCAGGTGACGCATTCAACCTCGGCCTGCGTTCCTATTACTACGCGCTGGCGGTTGTTGCCTGGTTTATTCACCCTATCGCGTTTATTGCGGCTTCCACGCTGGTGGTTGTCGTCCTGTATCGCCGCGAATTCTGTTCGAGCGCCCTGGTGGCGTTGCGTGCCGGCAAAGTCTTTGAAGAGCCTTTGTCGGGAAAGCCGGATTCTGGCGTAAAATCCAAATCTTGATCCACAGGTTTGTCCTGAATGAACGATGAAATCCGCATGAACCGGGTCACCCGGTTCATTGAAACCCTTAATCAGGCCAAAGAGCTGGGCTTGTCCGTCGCTGAGGCCACAAAGGGCAGCCTGACGTTATGCCTTCCCTACAGCAGCCGCATTATCGGCAACCCTGATACCGGCGTTATACACGGCGGGGCTATCACCACTTTGATGGATACCACATCGGGGTCCGTCATTCTGTGTGCACTGGATGAGTTTGAACTTTGCCCGACACTGGACTTGCGGGTTGATTACATGCGACCTGCCGAGCCACACAAACCGGTTTACGCCCGGGCGGAGACTTACAAAATTACCCGGAACATCATCTTTACCCGTTGTGAAGCTTTCCATAAAGGAGGGGAGACCATTGCCAATTGCGTGGGCACCTTCATGCGTATCGGGCCAGACGCCTTGCCGCGAGCCTACCGTGACCTGATCTCGGGAGATGCTGAATGACCGAACCTGAGATTTTGCGTTACACCCGGGAGACCGGTGACTTCTCCCGAATGCTTCAGAGCATTCCCTATGCGGCGTTTATTGGTCTGGAATGCGATCAGTTTGGGGATGATCTGATTTTTCGGTTGCCGAAGAAAGAGCAAAATCTCGGTAACCCGATCTTGCCCGCGATCCATGGGGGGGTGATTGGTGGTTTCATGGAAATGTCAGCCGCGCTCTACCTGATGATGTCCCAGGAGAGTATGCGCATGCCCCGCATCGTGGATTTTTCCCTGGATTACCTGCGCGCCGGTCTGAACCGGGAAACCTATGCCGAGTGCCAGCTCACCCGGCAAGGAAACCGGGTGGCCAATGTGATGATTTCAGCGTGGCAGAAGTCGCGCTCCCAGCCCATTGCAACGGCCCGCGCTCATTTTCTCCTGGAAGACTGATTTCCGCACGGTTCCGGGGCTTGAAATGCTCCGGCATGCCCCCACTTCTGCACCAAGACAAAGAATCCGTGCTGAAGCAAGTACAGAGATTTTGCCGAAACACGCTGTGAATACGTCCATGTATGCTCGGCTCTGCCATCCTTGGCTCCGCATGGTTTCGGCAAAACCTCCGCACTTGCTTTTCCGAACTGTGAGTTAATGTCAGGAGATATAGACGCCATGACGGTTGAGTCAAAGAAAGAGACGCTGGGTTTTCAGACCGAAGTGAAGCAGCTGCTTCACCTGATGATTCACTCCCTGTATTCCAACAAGGAAATCTTCCTCCGTGAGCTGATCTCGAACGCCTCGGATGCTGAGGACAAGTTACGCTTTGCCGCGCTCAAGGACGACAGTCTCTACGAATCTGATCCTGAACTGAAGATTCGCCTCGATTACGATAAAGAAGCGAACACCATTACCCTGACCGATAACGGCATCGGCATGACCCGTGATGACGTTATCCAGAATCTGGGTACCATTGCCCGCTCCGGCACTGCCGAGTTTCTGCAGCAGCTGTCGGGGGATGAGAAGAAGGACAGCAAGCTGATTGGTCAGTTTGGTGTCGGTTTCTATTCCGCCTTCATTGTCGCCGACAAGGTCGACGTATTTACCCGCCGCGCCGGTGCACCGGCCGAAGAGGGTGTGCATTGGGAGTCCAAGGGTGACGGCGAATTTGCCATTGAGCAGGTTAACCGTGAAAACCGCGGTACTGAAATTGTTATCCACCTGAAAAGCGATGCCAGCGAATTTGCCGATGGCTTCCGTCTGCGTAATCTGGTGAAGAAGTACTCCGATCATATTTCCTTCCCGGTGGTCATGAAATCGGAATCCGAGGAAGAAGAGGAGAAGGGCAAGGACGAAACCGTCAACGATGCAACGGCTTTGTGGACGCTACCCCGTACCGAGATCAAGGATGAGGAGTACAAAGAATTCTACAAGCACATCGCCCATGATTTTGAAGATCCGCTGACCTGGTCCCACAACAAAGTGGAAGGCAAGCTGGATTACACCAGCCTGCTGTACATTCCGGCCCGGGCTCCGTTCGATCTGTACAACCGTGAAGCTCCACGTGGTCTGAAGCTCTATGTTCAACGCGTGTTTATCATGGACGATGCGGAACAGTTCCTGCCGTTGTACCTGCGTTTCGCCAAAGGCGTGATCGATTCGAACGATCTTTCCCTGAACGTTTCCCGGGAAATACTGCAGAACGACAGTACCGTCGATAGCATCCGCACAGCCATGACCAAGCGGGTTCTGGATATGCTATCCAAACTGGCCAAGAAAGAGCCTGAACAGTATCAGTCGTTCTGGAGCGAGTTTGGCACCGTTCTGAAAGAAGGACCTGCGGAAGACTTCAGCAACCGGGAGAAGATAGCCGGTCTGCTACGTTTTGCATCTACCCATACCGGTGAGAGCATCCAGAATGTGTCCCTCGACCAGTACATTGAGCGGATGAAAGAGGGCCAGCAGAAGATTTTCTACATTACGGCCGACAACTTCACCGCAGCCAAGAGCAGTCCGCACCTGGAAGTGTTCCGTAAAAAGGGCATTGAAGTGCTGATCCTGTCTGACCGTATTGATGAGTGGATGATGGGATACCTGAACGAATATGACGGCAAGCAGTTCCAGGATGTGGCTCGTGGCGATCTGGACCTTGGCGAAGTTGAAACGGAAGAGGACAAGAAGCACAAGGAAGAAGCCGCGGAGGAACACAAAGACCTGGTTGAGCGGATCAAGAAAGCTCTTGAAGACCGCGTTCAGGACGTCCGTGTGACTAACCGCCTGACCGATTCCCCTGCGTGCCTGGTAGTAGGCGACTTCGATATGGGCGCCCAGATGAAGAAGATCATGGAAGCGGCAGGCCAGAAAGTGCCGGACAGCAAGCCAATCTTCGAAATCAACGTGGACCATCCCCTGGTTCAGCGTCTTGAGAATGAGAAGGGCGAGGAGCGCTTTGGTGAGCTCTCTGCCGTTCTTCTGGACCAGGCCACTCTGGCGAGCGGTGAGCAGTTGAGCGATCCGGGTGCCTATGTGTCCCGCCTGAACCGTCTGTTGCTCGAACTGGCGAACTGAGACTCAATGCAGCAGATCATTGTGGATATCAGCATCAGCCCTGAAGAGTGGATCAAGCTCTATCAGGGCGTTGCGACCGATGTTCGCACCTCGGCCCGGGACGGACGCTCTGTCCGGTTCCCGGCCCGTATCCTCTCCCGGTTTTTCCTTGAAAACGGCGTACATGGCTGTTTCCGGATACTGTTCGACGAACAGGGCAAGTTCTCCTCTATTGAACGGCTGTAACCAGTCGCTCATACCTTCCATAAATAAAAGCTTTCTTAATCGTATTTTTAATTAATTGTATTAAACATTCGGCCTCGCGTTAAGGTTGAAACTGTCCCATGGGGAGTCCCCGAAAACTGCGGGAAACTCTATAGGTATTCGCTATGCGGGGCATTGGAAATACTCAGAGCAGCGTGTTTTTTCTGGCCTATAGTTAGTGATGCCAACATCAAAGTAGTGTCGTTTTGCCAAACCGAACAAGGAGAGAGCAATGACCGAGAACAATAGCCCGGGTGGAAAGTGCCCTGTAATGCACGGCTCGAACACACAGGAAAAGGCGGAAGTGACGGCCTGGTGGCCTGAAAATCTCAACCTCGACATCCTGCATCAGCATGACAGCAAGACGAACCCAATGGGTGAGGATTTTGACTATCGGGAAGAGGTCAAAAAGCTCGACTACGAAGCGCTTGAAAAGGACATGCATGAGCTGATGACCAACAGCCAGGACTGGTGGCCTGCAGACTGGGGGCATTATGGCGGACTGATGATTCGTATGGCGTGGCACGCCGCAGGCACCTATCGCCTGGCCGATGGCCGGGGCGGTGGTGGAACCGGCAACCAACGCTTCGCACCACTGAACTCCTGGCCGGACAACGGCAACCTGGACAAGGCGCGCCGTCTGCTGTGGCCGCTCAAGAAAAAGTATGGCAATAAGGTGAGCTGGGGTGACCTGTTTATCCTGGCCGGCAATATTGCCTACGAATCCATGGGCTTCAAAACCTTCGGTTTCTCTTACGGTCGTGAAGATATCTGGCACCCGGAGAAAGACATTTACTGGGGTGCGGAAAAAGAGTGGCTGGCACCGTCTGACAGCCGGTACGAAAACCTCGACAAGCCAGACACCATGGAGAACCCGCTGGCTGCCGTCCAGATGGGTCTGATCTATGTGAACCCGGAGGGGGTAAACGGCCAGTCGGATCCGCTCAAGACCGCGGAACAGGTGCGTGTAACGTTTGCCCGTATGGCGATGAACGACGAAGAAACCGCGGCCCTGACCGCTGGTGGCCACACGGTCGGCAAGACCCATGGTAACGGCGATGCGGAAGCACTTGGGCCGGAGCCCGAGGGCGCCGACGTTCATGAGCAGGGCTTTGGCTGGCATAACCCGAACATGGGGGGCAAAGCCGCCAATGCCATCACGTCCGGCATTGAAGGTGCCTGGACCACCAACCCGACCCAGTTCGACATGGGTTACTTCGATCTGCTGTTCGGTTACGAGTGGGAACTGAAGAAGAGCCCGGCGGGTGCAAATCAGTGGGAGCCTGTTGATATCAAGGAAGAGCACAAGCCGATTGATGCCAGCGACCCGTCCAAGCGCCATAACCCGATCATGACCGATGCGGATATGGCCATGAAGATGGACCCGAAGTACCGCGCGATCTGCGAGAAGTTCATGGCAGACCCGGATTACTTCAAGGACTGCTTCGCCCGTGCCTGGTTCAAACTGACTCACCGGGACATGGGGCCCAAGTCCCGTTATATCGGCCCTGACGTACCGGCCGAAGATCTGATCTGGCAGGACCCGGTTCCCCAGGGCGAGACGAACTACATCGAAGAGGCGGTTAAAGAGAAGATTGGTGAAGCAGGCCTGAGCCTTAACGAGCTGGTCTCCACCGCCTGGGACAGCGCCCGGACCTTCCGTGGTTCTGACATGCGTGGCGGTGCCAACGGTGCCCGTATCCGCCTGGCTCCCCAGAAAGGCTGGGAAGGCAATGAGCCCGACCGCCTGGCCAAGGTGCTGAAGGTTTACGAGAAGATCTCTGCCGACACTGGCGCCAGCGTTGCTGACGTTATCGTGATTGGCGGTAACCTGGGCATTGAGATGGCTGCGAAGGCTGCCGGACACGAAATTCATGTGCCTTTTGTTAAGGGCCGTGGCGACGCAACTGACGAGATGACGGACGCAGAATCCTTCGAGCCGCTGGAGCCCTTGTCTGATGGGTTCCGCAACTGGCAGAAGAAGGATTATGTGGTCAAGCCGGAAGAGATGCTTCTGGACCGCGCCCAACTGATGGGCCTGACTGCGCCGGAAATGACTGTTCTGCTCGGCGGTATGAGGGTGTTGGGCACCAACTACGGTGGGACCAAGCACGGTGTGTTCACAGACCGCGTTGGCCAGCTGACCAACGACTTCTTTGTGAACCTTACCGATATGTCGAACCGTTGGGAGCCAACTGGCAAGAACTCCTACAACATTGTGGATCGCAAGAATGGCAACACCAAGTTCACTGCGACCCGTGTTGATCTTGTGTTCGGTTCCAACTCCATCCTGCGAGCCTACGCAGAGCTGTATGCCCAGGATGACAACGAAGAGAAGTTTGTGAAGGACTTTGTTGCCGCATGGACCAAGGTCATGAACGCTGATCGATTCGACGTTAAATAAAACCTGAAAGTAATTGAATCGGCGCCCCGGAAACGGGGTGCCGATCTACCAACTTCCCGCCAAATTCCTTACAATCCCGCTCCGCCTGATTTTTGATCAGTCTCAACGTGAAGATCTTGATTGCCGCTGGAGCACCCATGCGAATTATTCTCGCCCCGATGGAAGGGCTGGTTGATGCACCTATCCGTGAAACACTGACCAAAGTCGGTGGTATTGACCGGTGCGTGACGGAATTCGTTCGCGTGACCCACGGCATGCTGCCACCGAGAGTGTTCTTCAAGTACGCCCCGGAACTTCACAACCAGTCGCTCACCGAAGTCGGCACGCCCGTGGCACTGCAGCTGCTTGGCTCGGACCCATACCAGATGGCGCGACACGGTGTTAAAGCCGCCGAACTGGGTGCAACCCAGGTCGATATCAATTTCGGTTGTCCTGCGAAAACCGTGAACAAGCACAAAGGCGGCTGTGTACTGATGCGGGAGCCGGAACTGATGCATGACATCATGGCCGCCGTCCGCCAGGCAGTGCCGAAGCAGGTGCCGGTAACCGCCAAAATGCGCCTCGGGTATGACGACCGGTCCATGGGGGTTGCCTGTGCGCAAGCGCTTGAGTCCGCCGGTGCCGAGGAGATTGTCATCCATGCCCGCAGCAAGGTGGATGGTTACAAGCCACCGGCTTACTGGGAGGAAATCGCCCGGGCACGGGAAGCGGTCAGCACCCATATTATCGCCAACGGCGAGATCTGGACCGTCGCGGACTATTGGCGATGCCGTGAGGTGTCCGGTTGCGACGATGTCATGATCGGCCGGGGCCTTATCGCCCGGCCAGACCTTGCCCGGCAGATCAAAGCTAGCCAGCTGGGTGAAACCGTAGCGGACATGACCTGGCTGGAAGCCGTGGCGCTGGTTCGTGAGTATGCCATGGTTCTTCAGGGCTGGCTGGAAGACCGGTATGTGACCGGCCGCGTCAAGCAGTGGCTGAATTTTCTGCGCCTGGGTTTCGCCGAGGCAGACGCTCTCTGGCCCGAGGCCCGCAAGATCCGGCAGGTGGCTCCCATGCTAGCCTGCCTTGAGAAACCGGTGCCAGTCACCGGCTCGCGCGCGGCCTGATCTGCCTGTTCTGACTCAAGTCCTTTCTGCTGACTACACTGGTACCAATAACGTTGTTGTTCGTATACGTAAGGGTACCAATAAGAAAATGGATGAGAGGAGGAAGAACATGTACCGATTTTTCCGAAGCACCCTTGCTGGCGCAACGTCGGTTGCCTGTCTGATGCTCGGTGCTGCCATGCCGGCACTGGCTGATGACCATGTGGTGAAGGTCACGCCACTGGGCAGTCACGATGGCGAGTTCTGCAGCCGTGACCGGGCTCTGGTGTTTGAAGACCCGAATGGCACACGTATTCTTTATGATGCCGGGCGAACCGTTGCCGGGCCGGACGATCCGAGGCTGGGCAAGATAGACGTCATTCTGGTGTCTCACATGCATGGAGACCACGTTGGAGATCAGCGAATCAGTGAGACCAATCAGGGTACCTGCGCCTCTCCGGACACTGGCGTGTCGGCATTGCCACAATCCAATACCGTGGACATTGCGGTAAAGAAAGGCGCCAAGATCGTAACTGGCAGTGAGATGCCGGCGTTCTTTGCGACCAAACTCATAGCTGCGGGCGGTGATCCTGCCAATTCGATGCTGGTGCGATTCGGTGGCGATCGGGACGTCGGCGGTGTGGCCATTACCACTGTGCCCGCAGTACACAGTAACGGCGTTTCTCCCTCATTTCTGTCCGGTCCGCTGGCGGAGTACCTGAAAGCCGCGGGCGTTGGTGCCAGTGTGGGGCCGCCGACGGGTTACGTGCTGACGTTCTCTAATGGTCTGGTGGTCTATCTGTCTGGCGATACCGGCATAACCGCCGAGCAGAAGCTGGTCGTTAATGATCATTACGGGGCCGAACTGGTGGTCATGAACATCGGTGATACTTTCACTACCGGGCCCAAGGAGGCGGCGTACGTGGTCAATGATCTCATTGATCCGAAATCCGTGATTGCGTCACATGCGAACGAGCCGGCCACCTCGGGCGGAGAATTGAAGCAGGGCACGAAAACCTCCCTGTTCAGGGATCTGGTCAAAGTGCCTGTGCATGTCCCGCTGAGCGGACGCACCCTCGCGTTCAACGGTGATGGCGTCTGCTCCGCAGGCTGTGATTGAACATCAGCTCTCCATGTCCGGTGTGTAGGTGCCCCAGCGGGCTGCGCTGTTGAGCCTGGCCCGTTTAAGCATCGCTTCCTGGGCGGCCGGTCCGTTTTCCAGGTGTCCTGCCCACGCCTTCTGGGCCGGTTCCTGCAAGGCGCGGCCGTAGGAGAAGCTCAGCTCCCAAGGCTGGACCCCTTCGCTGTTAATCGCGTTCAGGTTCAGCGTAGCTTCTTCCGGTGTCTGGCCACCGGACAGGAAATTGATGCCCGGCACGGCTGCCGGTACCGACCGCCTGAAAACCTTAATGGTTGCCTCGGCTACTTCCTCTGGGGAGGCTTTCGGGCACTCCTTGCCCGGGGTGACCATGCTCGGTTTCAAGATCATGGTTTCCAGCTCTATGCCATGACGATACAGAGCAAGGAACACTTCTCTCAGCACGGCCTCACTGACTTGCGCACAGCGTTCCATGGAGTGGTTTCCGTCGATAAGGACCTCCGGCTCGACAATCGGCACGATACCCATGGACTGGCAAACCGCTGCGTACCGAGCCAGCATTTCGGCGTTGGCTTCAATGGCCTGGCGAGAGGGCAGGGTGTCCGAGATATGGAACACGTCACGCCATTTGGCAAACCGGGCGCCTGCGTTCTTGTATATTTCCAGTCGGTCATCGAGACCATCCAGGCCAAAGGTAATCTCATCGCCCGGTGCATTGATCAACGGCTTTTTGCCTTTGTCCACCTTGATGCCGGGCACAATACCCTGGCTCTCCAGCAGCTTCGGAATCGGCACCTCATCCAGGCTGTTCTGGCCGAGGGTTTCCTCGAACAGAATAACGCCACTGATAAAGTCTCCTAGCCCTGGTGCAGAGAGAATCAGGCTTCTGTATTCGCGGCGGTTTTCTTCTGTGGATTCAACATCCACTGCTTTGAAACGTTTGGCAATCGTAGGATGGCTTTCGTCCGCCGCCAGAATACCTTTGCCAGGCTGGACAAGATCCTGAATGGTCGTGGTCAGTTCGTCCTGAATGCTCATGTCGGCTCCTGTTATCTATAGTCCGGTTTCGTGATACCGAGCGATACTGTTTTTATTGTAGACCGTCAACCGGCGACGGGAATTTGATCTGGGCTAAGGCAAGGGTGGTCTTCATGTTTTACGCTAGTAAATATAACAACAGGAATACAAAGGACTGAATTATGAAAACGGTGGTCAGTGTCAGCCAGGGGTCCTCAGAGTACGACTACGACCTGGAAACGGAATTTCTTGGCCAGCCCTTCCGGATTATCCGGATCGGCACCGACGGTGATCTTTCCCATGCCGAGTCGGTCCTGGACTCGGTTCGGGACCAGGCTGATGCCATCGGTCTGAGTATGATCCACGACCACTATCAGGTAGGTCGGGAACAGCTGGAACATCCGGAAACGGCACGCCTTGAAGCCTGTGTTCCGGACAAGTCGGTGACCACCGGGGCGGGGCTGCGTGGTATTCTTCAGGAATGGGCTGTGCGCCATACTCAATCTGAACTCGGGCATTTCTTTGATAATGCGCGGGTTCTTTTTATGAATGGACAGGCCGGCTACCGGATCGCCAGATCACTGGCGGAGCACACCGAAAACCTGTTTTTCGCAGACCCCTACATGGACTTTGGCGTTCCACGAATGCTTACGTCCCTGAAACAGCTTGAAAGCTATACTTCCCTGACGGCCCCGATCATGTTCCGGCCAACGGCTGTAAAGATGGTGGAGACTGTTCTGCGAAACCCGATTTACCGCCTTGGCGAGGGGCTGGTGAAAGGGTCTTTGCACCACGCTGTTCGGGACTCGCACGTTATTGTAGGAGCTGTTGGTGATCTGGAAGCGTTCAGCCAGAAGGAGCTGGATGGCAAAACCATCATCACCTCCAGGGTGACAGACGCTGCGCTCGACTGGATGCGCTCGCGCAAGGTCGCGATGGTGGTGGATTACAGTCCTTGGCTGGAGGGTCGGCCCATTGGTGTCAACGTTATGGAAGCGATGATCAGCGCCGCGCTCTCAAGGACACCGGAACAGCTTAGCCCTGATGATTACCTGGACGTGATTGAACAGCTTGGTGTGGAGCCCCGGATTCTGTACCCGAATGGCTATCGCCGCGTAAACCGCTTTGCCTTTGTGATCCACCCGCTGTCTCAGCAGTACCTCACCAAGACGCCACCCCTGGACTGGATTGCTAATGTGTCGCCGCCTGTGGTTATGAACCTCGTGGAAAAGGCCGTGGCGTATACGCCGCCATTTCTCTATTCAAAAGTATCCGGTATTACCTCGCCCACGGGAGATGAGGTGGAAGGTTGGTTGATTACCGTCGGCGGAACTCCACGGGAAATCATGGCCCATGGCCCGGAGTTCACGTACAGCAGGTTGCTGGCGGCCGCCAAACTGGCGAAAAAGCTCGGTGCCCAGATTATGGGGCTGGGGGCCTTTACCAAAGTGGTTGGCGATGCTGGCATAACCGTTGCAAAACGGGCACCTCTGCCGATTACCACAGGCAACAGTTACAGCGCCTCTGGAGCGCTCTGGGCTGCGCATGACGCGGTTCGGAAAATTGGCCGTGTCCATATTGGCGAGAGCGGCAAGATGGCCGGCAAGGCCATGGTGGTCGGTGCAACGGGTGCGATTGGCTCGGTCTGTGCGCGCTTGCTGGCCAAGGCGGTGGATGAGATCTACCTGGCTGCGCCGGAGCCGGCGAAACTGTTGGCTCTGAAAGAGAGTATCGAGCAGGAGACCGAAGGCGCCATTGTCCACGTGGCAGGTTCTGCTGATCGGGACGTTGCCGACATGGACATGATTGTGACGGCCACCTCCGGTGCCGGAAAACGCATTCTTGATATCATGAAGGTAAAACCCGGTTGCGTTATCACCGACGTTGCCCGTCCCCTGGACATTTCTGCCGAGGATGTGGCCAAACGGCCGGATGTGCTGGTGATTGAATCAGGCGAGATCCAGCTCCCCGGCGACGTCATAATGAAAGACATAGGTTTGCCGAAAGGTATTGCCTATGCCTGTCTTGCGGAGACGATTGTGCTTGCGCTGGAAGGCAAGTTTGAGAACTTCACCCTGGGTCGCAATATTGAATGGGAAAAGGTTCGGGAGATATACAAAGTCGGCCTCAAGCACGGTATGAAGCTGGCCGCGATTTCCGGCGTGAATGGCGTCTTTACCGAAGAGGATTTCGAACGGGTTCGAGAGCTTGCGGCCAGCAAAGAGGCTGAGGCAGTTTAAGACTCGGGCAGAACGCATGATTAATTGCGACCAGACGCTTTCGGTGGCGTCATTTTGCGCCATTTACGATGGGGGGTTCACAGACCTTCGAGTGTGCGATCCACGGCAATGGCGGCATGGATTTTCGTCGTGTCGTAGAGAGCAACGGATGTATCCGTTTGCCCGATCAACAGGCCGATTTCCGTGCACCCGAGAATGACTCCCTGCGCGCCCCGACCCGCCAGGGAGGCCACAATATCAAGGTAGGCCTCCTTGGAGGCCGGGTTAACTTTCCCCCGGCACAGCTCTTCGTAGATGACTCGGTGTACAACCGCCTTCTGGGACTCATCTGGCGTGACCACTTCAATGCCAGCCTGTTCCAGGCGCTTGCGGTAAAAATCCTGGTCCATGGTGAATCGCGTCCCCAGCAGGCCGATTCTGGTAATGCCGTCCTGTTTCAGCACCCCGGCGGTGGCATCCGCTATGTGTAGCAGAGGGATGTCGAGAGCGTTCTCAATGGCAGGCGCGACCTTGTGCATAGTATTGGTACAGATGAGCAGAAGCTCGGCACCTGCTCTCTGGAGAGACAATGCAGCATCGCAGAGTATCTCGGCGGTTTTGCCCCAATCGCCCTGGTGCTGAAGGGTTTCGATCTCGGCGAAATCTACGCTGTATAGAATGAGTTTTGCGGAATGAAGACCGCCAAGCCTGGCATTTACTCCCTGGTTGATCAGCTGGTAATAGGTTTGAGTGGATTCCCAGCTCATGCCACCCAGTAGGCCAATGGTCTTCATCAGAAACATCCTTATCAGGTAATGGATCCGGGGTTGATAGTGACCCCCTCCGGCCCTTCCAGTCATTCAGCCACTTGCGACTACAATAGACAGCGTTACAGTGTAAATCAGCAATATCAGGGCGCTCTCAAAGCCGATCCGGCCAATGCCATAGAGCTCCCGCCTGACCATCCCCATCAACAGAATGGCTGTCATCAGGATGCTGACCAGGCCCCAGGTCATCTGTATTGGTGTGATGTCATGGTAGATGGAACCACCCGGGTAGCCAACATCAGCCGCGGCCACCACCAGCATATTAAAGCAATTGGTGCCAAAGATATTACTCACTGCGAGCGTAAGCGCACCCCGACGAATGGCTGCAATGGTCGTGACCAGTTCGGGCGAGGAGGTGGCGAGTGCCGTGAACAGGCCGCCGATCAGGGTTTCGGAGAGCCCGGTCTGGTCACTGATGCTCTTGGCACTCTCCATCACCACCCAGCCGGCTATACCGGTTACGACGGCCAGTGCGGTGAAGTTGAGCCAGGCCATGGCCAGGCCGCCGCTGAGGTAATGTTTGGGTTTGTCTGGAACGGTCTGGCGGGTGAGGCGGGGGAACCACATGGGTTTGTTATCGGTTCGGCGAACCAGATGCAATCCGAATAAATACGCTGCTACGATCACCGGGGTAACGGGGTGCAGGCCCCAAAGGGAAATTGCCGGACCTGCCATCGAAATCAATGGCAGTGCCAACAGCACAATCAGCAACGCCGCAAGCATCAGGTTTGTAGGGGAAGCGGCAGCGTGCTCCAGATTCGCCCTGCGATAAATTACATCCGCTATGCCGAGAAATACCAGGTTCGCGGCCATGCTTCCCATGATATTACTCATGGCAAGGTCCGGCCTGGAATCCAATGCTGCGCTCAGAGTGGCCGCGAAGTCGGGCAATGAAGTTACCCCTGCCAGCAAAAAAATCCCGAACAATGCCTCGCCCAAGCCGGTCCGGTCCGCCAGTTCATCCGCAACTCTTGCCAGGCGACTGCCCGCGGTGACGATGACCACGGCACTGATCGTAAATGTGATAATGCTTGCTGTGAGGGATGGAAACACAATGTGCCTTGATCGTTGTTGCCTGTGAATGCATTCAAGAGGTAAATGGCATTTCGAGACCCTGGGTGTTCATTAGCATTCTGCCGGTATTGGTAAGACAATTAGCAGTCGCCAGCTTTGCTCTGAGAGTCAGCCATATTTTCGTTTGTACAGTCTGAGGATTCCCCTGACAGTAACATCCAGCTGACTGCCTGTAGAGTAGTCTCCCTGCACCACATAGTTTGCCCTCTCTTCAGAGATCAGCTTCTCGATCTTCTCCTGCGTTGTCTGCTCGCCCCATTTTTCACCATCGAACACCGCAATGCTGCAACCGCCTTGGGCTTTGACCATCTTCATCGCCGGAATGTCGGTGTCTCCGTCACCGATATAGATAACGTGGTCGAAGGGAAAAGGGCGCTCCAGGGGCTCAAGGTATTTATTGATGGTCACGTTATCCCAGCTGTTTTCGATGCCCTTGTTGATGCGAAACAGGTACTGGGTCTTGGTGGTGTAGTCGATCGCGACGGCGGGCCATTTGGCGTGCCCGGTGGTTTCATCGTAGTGGTAGCGACAGCCGAAGATCTTCTTGAAATGCTTCGCCACCGGCGTTCCGCGAATCATCTCCTCCAGCCCGCTTGAGACGATGTAATGGCTCAGCGCTATACCCTGGTCGCTGGCAAAGCGATTGATGGCATCAAACCAGCCCTCCACACCGGGAAACAGGGGAATGGACTGGCCATGCACGCGCAGCCTGTCAGGCGTCAGCTCATCGTGCATACCCACATCGCGGGCGCGCTTTGCCAGTTCCCCAAGGTAGGTGAGTATCTCGTCGCCGTCCCGTTCAAAGTTCTTACGGTTCACCTCGGGCCAGAAGTCCGAGTTTTCGCTCAGGCCGAGGGTTGGCATCAGGCCATGTTCGGCGCAGTTGCCTCGGGCGAGGGTGCCGTCGAAGTCGTAAACCAGGGCGCATTGCATCGTCTTTTGCCTTCTTGTCGATCGATCTGTCCCGGCTTCCTGTTCGCGGCAGGAAGTAGGTTGGATGTCGCTCGAAGATAGGTTTGATTACGGAACCATTCAAGGCTTTACTAAAATAAAAAAACGCAGAAAAAAAACAGTCTGGTTTCCGGACTGTTGAACGAGGGTTACAGGGGCTTTTAATGCGAGTGGTGCTGCACTGAGTAACTGAGTAATTGAATCCAGGGAGGAGGAAATTATGAATATGCCCACGTTCGATGAGCTCAAGGATCTGGCTCACCGTGACCCGGAAGGCTTTGAGAGGTTACGTGCGGAATTGATTGATGACTGTATTCGCGGCAGCTCGGAGCGCAACCAGCGCCGGCTTCGCGGTCTTCAGTTTGTGATTGAGGCTCGGCGACGGATAGCCGGTAGTCCCATGAAAGCGCTACTGGATATTCAGGCCATGATGCACGACTCGTTTCTTGCTCTACAAGAGGCCCTGCTGGCGCAGCGGCGCCCTGATGTTCCAACGGCGCGGAAAAATGCTCGAGTTCTGCACTTTGGACGGTCCCTGTCCTCGCGGACTTGATTAATCCTCCAGGTCACGGCGCTTTTGATCATATTCGTCCTTATCGATATCTCCCCGTGCGTAGCGTTGTTTTAGAGACGCTCAGTGAGAGGTTAAATTTCGTTTGCCCCAATTTCATATACTTTGCCCGGCGAGGCGTTGCTTCTGCGCCCGGACGGCTTCCGTCAGAAAGTCCATCAAGGCATGAATCCTAACGACTCCTCGAAGGTCCGGGTGCATCAGAAACCACAGTCCGTATTCCAGTTCCGGGATGGGGTCCGTTAGTTGGATTATGTCCGGATCTCCATCTGCAAGATAACAGGGGATGACCGCCAGTCCCATGCCTGATCGAATAGCACTCAGAATACTGACCAGAGTATCAACACGGTAGACACAGGCTTCCTTAAGCGCATTAGTGTCCATCCACTGGTCCACTGATGAATCCTGCAGCCGTGGCCCGGCGCCAATCCATGGTTGGGAGGCAAGAGTAGCGATGGACGTGCCCGGCGTCAGGCCAAGGCTTCGATGCCCGTACACGGCCTGGCCAATTGTGGTCAGCGGCCGGCCGATCAGGCTTTCGGGCGGGCGGTTGGACGGACGAATGGCCACATCTGCCTCCCGGCGAGTGAGGTTAAACAACTGGTTGGACACGGCAACGTCCAGCACAATGCCTGGGAATTTATGCTTGAATTGTGTGAACAGAGGCGCCAGAAGTCCCATCAGCAGGGAGTCTGTTGTGGTGGTCCAGATCTCTCCACTGGGCGCAAGGTCGCGACCAGCCACCTTGCGTTCAGCGGCAAGAGCAGCTTCATCCATAACCCTGGCCGTGTCGGCAATCTCCTCTCCGGCCAGTGTTGGCCGGTAACCCTTCCGGTTTCTCTCAAAGAGGATCACCCCCAGACGTTGTTCAATATCACCCAGCCGCCGGAAAACCGTGGCATGGCTCACGTCCAGAGCCCGTGATGCACCGGACAGAGAACCTGAAGTCGCGATTGCAAGCACTAGCTGAAAATCATTCCAGGCCAGATTGCTACGTGTTCTCTGCGAAGTGACAGAGTCTTCGTCGGGTTGTTTGTCTGTTCGTTTTTGCAAAGTTTGTTCTCGTATATAGGGAATAGCTTGCAGTTTAGAACAATATTAGCATGTGCCTGAACTTTGGAGATAACGAGAACGCCCCGATGCCGGGGCGGTGTAATGGAGGTCAGAAGCATGTTGATTTCAAAAGAGATGACGTACTCTTTTGGCGGCAATACATTAGCGCGCCGAGATTACGGAAAGGTATCAGACCCGGGTGTCGAGAACTCCCCCGGGAGCAGCATACCGCCGAGGTATCGGGATGGGATGGGCGGTATTAACCTTGATACGGTAAAGCAGGATCAGCGTCAGGCTCGGAGAGAGTTTGTGCGGGCGATGATACGGAATCTGGTAAAATCTCGCCGGTATTGAGAAGTTACCGGCGCGGCAGCGCTCCTAAGAGTCGGCTTCATAACTGACCAGATCCACATCTGCGGCTGGCGTCTTCCAGTATAATCCCATGGCGCCTTGCTAAATTCACTCGTTCGTCATCGTAGCAGACGGGATTGTCCGGCACTCATAGTGCGCCAGTCTGAAAAACTTCTCGTACTCTGAATTAGTTTCCAACTTCTGCATGGCGTTGAGGTTCATAGAAAACTTCCGTGCTAGCAATACTTCCATCAGAGTGAAAGGTGTCTCAGTGTCCACCAGCGTCCAGATGAGCGATATCAATCTCGCCTACCCAACAGAGTCAGGTACCGTTGCAGTGCTCAACAACGCCTCACTCACGGTTCCGCCCGGCGAGACACTGGCGATTACCGGGCCCTCTGGAAGTGGGAAGACCTCGCTGCTTCTGCTGCTCTCCGGCCTCCAGCGACCGACCAGCGGCGACATTCTCGTTGGTGATCAGCGCCTTGGTGACATGGACTCTAACACCCTTGCCGACTGGCGGAGCGAACACCTTGGCATCATCTTCCAGTCTTTCCATTTATTACCCGGCCTGACCGCGCTGGGTAACGTTAGCCTTCCGCTTGAAATTGCCGGGCAGCCTAAGGCCCTCGGGCGGGCCGTTTCCATGCTGGAGGCAGTTGGCCTGAGCCATCGGCTGCAGCATTACCCGGGGCAGCTTTCCGGGGGAGAGCAACAGCGTGTCGCGATTGCCAGGGCACTTGTTCACCAGCCGAGCCTGCTGCTGGGCGATGAGCCGACTGGCAATCTGGACCACGAAACCGGCGAAAAAGTACTTTCCCTGTTGTTCGACCTACATAAGGAAAGCAAGTCCACGCTGGTACTCGTGACGCACGACGAGCGTGTCGCAGAGCGTTGTCAGCATCGGGTCCGGATGGACGGTGGGCGCCTCTATGAAGTCTGAAAACGCCACCAGGCCTTTGTGGATGCTGAAATTCGCGATCACCGATCTGCGATCACGCATCTCCGCGCTCAAGGTCTTTCTCGCGTGTCTCATTCTTGGCGTCACCCTCGTAGCCGCGACGGCCAGTTTGTACCGGGTTATCGAAGAGAGCCTGCTGGCGGATACTCGTGCGCTTCTTGGTGGAGACGTGGAGCTTGATGCCAGCGAGCCTTTACCGGATGAGGTGCTGGAGTGGATTGGGTCCACCGGCAGTATCTCGTTGGTCCGGGAGTTCGACACCATTGTCAGTGGCAGCGACGGTGATGGCTTCTTCCGAGCCGAAATCTTGGTCCCGGATGCGGCCTATCCACTTTACGGCGAGCTTCAACTGACGCCGGATGAGCCTCGCACAGAACTCGCGGCACGAAAGGGTGATTCGTGGGGCGCCATCATCGATCCCCTGCTTGCTGAACGCCTCGGTCAGTCCATCGGCGACCAGATTCAGATTGGCGCAGCGACCTTTCGCATCAGCGGCCTTATTCAGAACCAGCCGGATCGTAGCCTGAATGCAAACTGGCGCGGGCTACCGATCATGATTTCCGAGCAGGCGGTGGAGGCAACGGGGCTGATCCGGCCGGGCAGCCGCGTGGACTATGAATATCGTGTGCAGACCGACCAAAATCTGGATGCCTGGCTGGAGGCATTCGAGCAGGCCTTTCCGGATACACGATGGGACATCACCACCTTTGCCGAGCGCAGCGAACGCATCGCCGAACGGCTGGACCAGATTGCCACGGCGCTCATCCTCATTGCCTTTACCACTTTGTTTATTGGTGGCCTGGGCGTTGCCAACAGCATCCATGCCTATCTGGACGAAAAACTGGGCACCATTGCCACGTTGCAGACACTGGGGCTGCGCCGCAAGCCTTTGGTAGTAATCTACCTGTTACAGATCGGTATATTGGGCAGCCTGGCTGGCCTAATTGGCGGTGGAATCGGGCTGGCGCTTTCTGTTGTGGCGATCAGTCTGGCGGGCGATGCTTTTGCGTTGGCCGGGCCTGGCGGAGCAGGGGGGCATTGGCTGTCCCTGTGGTTTGTACCCTTGCTCCTGAGCTGGTTGTTTGCGGTGCTGACCGCTTATGTCTTCGCGTTGCCGGCGCTGGCCAGGGCACTCGCTGCCTCACCGGCAGGGCTTTTCAGGGGCCAGGTTCAGGCGGCCCCGAATGAACCTCGCAGTTGGCGGATTGCAAGCTATCTACTGCTGGCGCTCTATATTGCCGCCACCCTGTTCTGGTTACCGTCCCCGCAACTGGGGTTCCTGTTCCTGATCGCGGTGATCGTGCTCTGGGGTTTGCTGGAGGGTCTGATCAAGGGATTGCGGCGTGGTGCCAAAACACTGGAAAACGGCGGTTTTGCCGATCGTAGGTTTGCCCGGCGCCTGGCGCTGGCCAATCTCCACAGACCGGATTCGCCGTTGCGGGCAACACTGCTTTCACTGGGCACGGCACTGACCCTGGTGGTGGCTTGCACTCTGATGGTCGCCACCCTCCTGCGAGCGCTGGAAACCACTATACCGGCTGAGTCACCCGCGCTTATTCTATATGAGGTTTTTCCGGACCAGATGGGACCACTTGAGTCTGGCCTTGAAGCCGTTGATCCCTCGAGCAGGGTAGAGCTTCTGCCACTGGTTCGATCACGCCTGGCAACGATCAACCAAGAGCCGATTGCAGAGGTACTCGCGGATAATGCGGAAGCCAGGCGCGAGGCCATGGGGGATGAATACAAACTCAGCTATCTCTCGGGAAATCCGGAAGGCCTTGAGCTGGTGGAAGGCACCTGGTGGACATCGTCTGCGCCGAAGGGAGAGCCCGCCTTCATGGCCATGGAAGATCGGGAGGCCAACCAGCTCGGGCTGGGTGTCGGTGACCAGGTGGAATTTATCGCCCAGGATAAGACCATTACCGCCGAAATTCGGGCCATCTACCGGCAAAAGGGCCTCCAAACCCGATTCTGGTTTGAAGGGGTTTTGCAGGAAGGTGCACTGGACGAATTAATCAGGCTCCACGTAGGCGCGGTATACCAGAGCGATGAGGCTGCCAAACAGTCCCAGCAATGGCTGGCCAGAAATATCCCGAACGTGATCACATTGCGCACCGCTGACTGGCTCGAGACAGCCGGAGATCTGCTCAACAAAGCTGCGGCCGGGCTTGCGGCGGTTGCCTCGGTCAGCCTGATGGCAAGCCTGCTTGTGCTCTCAAGCGTGGTGAGTGTCAGTCGCAGGCGACAACTCTACGAGGCCAACCTTCTGCACTGTCTCGGTGCCAGGCACCAGGCCATTCGGCAATCCATGTTGCTGGAAACCGGACTGCTGACCTTTCTTGCAACGGTTTTCGCCACGGCACTCGGGGCGCTCATTGCCCTGCCAGTGGCCGACCTGCTGCTGAAGCTGCCAGCAGGCGATCTTTGGTGGCTGGGTGTGCTGGTAGCGGGCGTCGTCAGTTCCCTGGCTCTGCTGGGTGGCCTGCTGCCGACCCTGAGGGCGATGCGGCTGAACCCGGCGACTTTATTGCGGGACGGCTGAGATGAGTCCGTAACGAGAGAGGATAAATCCATCCCGGTCAACGCGGCGCAGAAAGTACTGGGCGCTTTTGCTGCGGGATGGATATTTTCAAATAGAAAGGTAGGTCTGACGGAGCTGTTCGTCCTCCAGCACTTCACTCGCGAGACCGTCAAACACGACCTGCCCGGACTCCAGAATGACCGCCCGGTCCGCCAGTTTCAGCGCTGCAATCGCGTTTTGCTCGACGATGACGGTGGTGATGCCCAGCGCCTTGATTTCTTTTAGCGTGCGCTCGATTTCCTGCACGATAATGGGTGCCAGCCCTTCGTAAGGCTCGTCCAGTAGCAAAAGCTTGATGTCCCGCGCCAGTGCCCGACCGATGGCCAGCATTTGCTGCTCGCCACCCGACAGGGTGGTGCCCTCCTGATTACGCCGCTCGCGCAGGCGTGGAAACAGCTCGAAGATACGATCAATTGACCAGCCGGGGGACGGCGCCAACTGAGCCAGCTTCAGGTTTTCCCATACGCTCAGGCCTGGAATGATGCGACGGTCCTCGGGGACCAGAGACAGTCCGTTCTGGGCCGCCTGATATGCCTTCATGGTGTGCAGCGGCTGATGATCCAGCCAGATTTCACCATGGGTAACGGCGGGCGAATCCACGCGGGCGATGGCGCGCAAGGTCGAGGTTTTCCCAGCCCCGTTACGCCCGAGCAACGCGAGAATTTCCCCCTCATGGATATTCATCGTCACGCCCTGGACAATGTAACTCTCACCGTAATAGGCGTGCAGATCCCAAACCGAAAAATAGGCGGGCCTTGAGGCTTCATGCTGGGCATGAGTCGTCGGTTGTTCTGACATCATTTCCATTCCTTCACTGTGACCATGGTGTTCACTCCGACTCCACCTTGCCCAGATAAGCTTCCTGCACCTCAGGGTGGCCTTTGATATTTTCAGGGTGATCCTCAACAATCACATGCCCCTGCGCCAGCACGCTGATTCGGTCAGCCAGGCTGAACACTACGTGCATATCATGCTCAATCACTACGAAAGTAATGTTGTGGGCCTCATTGATGGTTTTCAGCAAATCGATCGTGTTGTTGGTGTCAGCCCGAGCCATGCCGGCCGTGGGCTCATCAAGCAACAGCAATTTGGGCTGCTGGACCAGGCACATAGCCATCTCCAGCCTTCGCTTGTTGCCCCGGGACATGGCGGACGCCGTATGATGACGTTGATCAACTAATCCCACATCCTGCAGTATTTTCTCGGCCTGCTCGCGTATGGCGGTCTCCTTCGCCAGTGACTTGAAGGGCGAGATGTGAAAGGCACCGTCCCGATGAGCGAAGGCCGGGATCATTACGTTTTCCAGAATGCTTAACTCGGAAAACACCTCCGGTGTCTGGAACACACGGCTGATGCCGGCTTGATTGATCTGGTAGGGTTCCAGGCCCAGAAGGCTGCTATTGTTGAAATCGACCGTGCCACTGTCCGGCAACAGCTTGCCGATAAAGCAGTTAAGCAGCGTGGATTTGCCCGCGCCGTTGGGTCCGATAATGGCGTGGACGGTGTTTTCCTGAACCGACAGATTGACATCATTCAGCGCCAGAAGACCGCCAAACCGCTTGTTTACGCCTTTTACTTCGAGTATCCCCACGACTACGACTCCCTCGTGTTGACGGAACTGGGCGATGGTTTCCCAGACGACACATCGTCACCCGGGGGGCGGGTGTCACTCTGGGGTGACGGGGTTTTACGGGCCTGCGACAATCGCGCAACCAGATTCATAATCCGGCTGGCCCCCTCCACAAGACCGCCCGGAAGAAAGATCACCACCAACATAAAGATCAACCCCAGTGAGATGTGCCAGCCGCTACCCAAAAACGGCGAGACTATGGCGACAAGTACATCCGTCACCCCATCAGGTAATGCCGAGAACCAGCCTTCGACCACCGATTCATTGATGCGGCTGAAGATATTCTCAAAATACTTGATGATGCCGGCCCCGAACACCGGTCCAATCAACGTCCCGGCGCCCCCCATAATGGTCATCAGCACCACCTCGCCCGAGGCAGTCCACTGCATGCGGTCCGCCCCGGCGAGTGGGTCCATGCAGACCAGTAAGGCACCTGCCAGGCCCGCGTACATGCCGGAGATGACAAAAGCCGTGAGTGTGTAGGGCCGAGAGTGGAATCCAGTGTAGTTGAGCCGGGTCTGATTACTTTTGACCGCCCGCAGAATCATCCCGAACGGCGACCGGAATATGCGCAACGACAGGTAGAACATGCCGATCAAAATCAGCGCGCTGACATAAAACCCGACGTTAAACTGCAAATCCATCCCGAGAAACGGCACCACCGCCGTATCCCCCATCTCAAGCCCAAACAGGGATGGTGAGGCCATTTGGCCAGCTTCACCGGCACTATCCAGAATGCGGGGATCCTCAAGGTCGAGTTGCAGTCCGGTTTCGCCGTTGGTGATGGGGGTCAGTACCGAGTACGCCAGGTTATAGGACATCTGGGCGAACGCCAGTGTCAGGATAGAAAAGTAGATCCCGGACCGCCGCAATGAAATGAACCCTATCAACAAAGCGAACAGGCCCGACACCACCACTGAAAAAATGATGGCAGGTACAATGTTGATGCTGAGCAGCTTTAGCATCCAGATCGCCGAATAGCTGCCGACGCCCAAAAATGCCGCATGGCCAAACGACAGATAGCCGGTCAGTCCAAACAGGATGTTGAAGCCAATGGCGAAGATGCCGTAGATGGCGAAACGCTGCATCAGATCCGGGTAACCTGCACCCAGCGGCGCCATGATCAGTGGCGTGGCCAGCACGAAAATGGTGAACAGGACCATCAGAGCCCTATCGCTTGTACGTAGTATTTTCAGCATGGCATCAAGTCTCCATTACGCCTTTGCGCCCCATGAGTCCACGAGGACGTGTCAGCAGAATAATGACTGCCACCAGGTAAATGATGACCTGATCAATGGAGAACCCGAACAGGAAGTCCTTCACCTCGGGCATGGAGGCGAAACTCTGCAGGATGCCGAGCAGGAAACCCGCTGCCACCGCACCGGTCAGTGATCCCATACCGCCCACGACCACAACCACAAAACACAGCACCAGAAAGTCCATGCCCATGTGATAGTTCGGCGACAGGATCGGGGTGTACATAACGCCTGCCAAACCAGTCACCACGGAGGCCAGACCAAACATAGCAGTAAACCGTTTGTCGATGTTGATGCCCAGCAAACCAACGGTTTCGCGGTCCGCCATGCCAGCCCGCACCACCATGCCAAAGGTGGTGTAGCGCAAGAAGGCGAATATCCCGCCGATAACCACGCCCGCAAACAGGAAGTAAACCAGACGCCAAATCGGATAAATCACGGCATTTTCCGCCATACCGACCAATGCCCCGACATCAATGGAGCCTACGAACGCTTCTGGCGCAGGCTGAGGAATGGGGTTGGCACCGTATACGGATTTGATGACTTCCTGCAGCACAATGGCCAACCCGAAGGTAACCAGTATCTGATCAGCATGAGGTCGCTTATAGAAGTGCTTGATCAGTCCGCGCTCCATCACGATACCAACCAGCAGCATCACTGGAATGGCAAACAGAATGGACCAGAACACGGAGTAGTCGATCATGGTCGCGCCAAATTCGCCAAACCAGAGCTCAACATAGGGGACCTGAATTTCCAGTGGCGTACCCCAGGGGCTAAGTTCGGTGTCGGAAAGCGTGACTCTCTTGAACGACAGTAAGTTGTTGAAGGTGACGGTACAGAACGCACCAATCATAAAAAGAGCGCCGTGGGCGAAGTTCACCACACCCAGGGTGCCGAATATCAAGGTCAGCCCTAGCGCGATCAGGGCATAGGCACTGCCTTTATCCAGCCCATTCAGTATTTGCAGAAGGATGGCATCCATCGGTATTTACCTTGTCTGACAACAGTCGCCTGAAGTGCAACAGGCATATCAAGATCGGGCCGCTGGAGGTGCACTGGCCGGGGTGGTCAGTGCACCTCTTCTCAGAGGTGGTCAGGTTCCTGGAATCAGACGCCTGGATTACACTTACCGAGCGAGCCACCGGCAAACATTGGATGGTTGGGGTCGTAAGTGACTTTGTCTGCAGAGGTTACATTGACCACTTCCAGCAAGTCGAACTCAGAAGTGGGGTTTTCCTTACCGCGAACCACGAGCACGTCTTTGAAGCATTGATGGTCGTCGGCGCGGTAGAGCGTCTTGCCATTGCCCAGCCCATCAAACTCGAAGCCTTCGAGCGCTTCAACGATGGCGCAGGGGTTAAAACTGCCCGCGCGTTCGGCGGCATCGGCATACAGCAGAGTTTGCACGTAACAGGTATGTGCGGCCTGTGAAGGAGGCTGGCCATACTCTTTGCCATAAGATGCGACAAAGGCTTTCGAACCCTCATCCTGCAAAGACCAGTGCCAGTTGGTGGATCCGAATATGCCTTTCACGTTGTCACCGGCGCCGCGGGCCATCAGGCGGGAATAAAGCGGCACAACAATTTCAAATTGTTTGCCGTTGACCATCTTATCGCGCAAACCGAACTGAACTGCGTTGGTCAGTGAGTTCACCATGTTCGAACCGTAGTGATTCAGGACCAGCACATCGGCACCCGAGTTGGTAACCGGAGCGATATAGGATGAGAAGTCGGTTGCGGACAGCGGCGTCCGGACGGCATTCACTGTCTCCCACCCGAGCTCTTCAGTCGCGGCAATCATGGACTGCTCCTGAGTCCAGCCCCAGGTGTAATCCGCCGTCAGGTGATAGGCTTTACGGTCGTTCCCATAGTGTTGCGACAGCACCGGCGCCAGCGCCGCAGCCGACATATAGGCGTTGAAGAAATGTCGAAAGCCGTTGGCTTTCTTGTCTTTCCCTGTGGTGTCGTTGGAATGGGTCAAACCGGCCATGAAGATGACGCCGGCATCCTGACAGAGCGACTGAACAGCAACCGCTACCCCGGAAGACGAGCCCCCGGTAATCATGATGGCACCGTCTTTTTCGATCATCGCCCGGGCGGAGGCGCGAGCGGCGTCCGATTTGGTTTGGGTGTCGCCGGTCACATACTCAACCTTGCGGCCGAGAATACCGGTGCCTTTGAGCATTTGTGATGAGAACGTGTTCAGCATGCCACCGTCGCCTTCTCCATTGAGATGCTTGACGGCAAGTTTGTAGGCGCGTAACTCATCGGCACCCTCATCCGCGTAAGGGCCGGATTGAGGAACGTTAAACCCAAGCACGACACTGCCTTTACCTGGTTCATTCGTGTAAGCGCTTGCGGCTCTGGAAAAGATCGTTGGAGCAACAAGTCCAGCGCCTAGAACAGCACTGCCTTGAAGGAACTTGCGGCGGTTCAGATAGTAATTAGACATAGGTTTCTCCCTGAATTGTTCTTGTTTTTTTTGGTCGCTGAACACCCTTGTTTATTTTCTAATCAGGTGTCCTCTCAATCGTAACTTTCCAGAGGTCAGGCGATTAAGCAATAGGAATTCACCTGAGTTACAACTAATGTCTAAGGTCTGATGTCTAATGCGCTGGGTGTCAGCTCTTGGGGTATAATGCGGCTTAATCCGGCGCTCTTGTTAGACGAAGAGGGGAGTGCATAGTACACATTACCTCCAGGCTTCAGGCTTACTGATTATCCGTCGGATTTGTGTGAACTGGCGGTGGCAGTCAGCAAGAACACGGGATAGCTACGGTCCTCTTTTTCGATCGCGCTGGCGGACACTACCTCAATCCCTGAAAAACCGGCTTGCTCGGCAGCACGGGCGATGTCGTTTCGCTCAAAGCCGAAATGGAACACGCCAGTGTCTTCGCTATGAAAGGTCCCGTCTTCCTTGTCCAGATCGGAGATGGCGATAAAGCCGCCGGGTTTTAAAAGCTCCCGGAAGCGGCGGAACATGGCATCAATATCCCGCACATGATGCATAGTCATGGACGAGATGATGCCGTCGAAGCATTCGTCGATAGACTGTTCTTCGAGATCAATTTCCCTGACATCCAGTTCACATTGCAGCGAAGCTCGTTTTTCTGCGAGCTGCCGGTTCATGGAGGGAGAAATGTCCACGGCCGTAATTTTCTTCACGTGGGGAGCGATGCGCTCCAGTAACAAACCGGTCCCGGAGCCGAAATCCATAAGGTGCATGGAGGGTTCGATATGCGTCTTCTCCAGGATGGTGTTGGCTATGTTGGAGACGTTATCGACGCGGTCGCGGTTCTGCTCGTAACTTTCTGCCTTGTGGGCGAAATAGTCTTTGCTCATTGATTTGGTCATCTTTTCTGCTTGAAACGCCATAGATTATGCGGCGTCCGGGCGTAAGTTCAAGTTGGTATAAATTAATTCCAAATCTCCACGGGCCAGAAGCGCAGTGTCGGTGATCGTCAGTTAGCCCAGCCAAGGGGCTCATTTGGCCCCGAGTGTTTAACGGCCTTTTATCTCAATTCATGTTCACCAAATACTCCGCTACGGCCTGATAAGCCGGTAGTGAGGTCGGGTCAATCTGGCTGTTGCCGGCCTTTGGGTAGGAGGCGAAGCGCACAAGGACCATATTGGCGGTGGGGTCTATGTAGATGGTTTGGCCGTGCACTCCCCTTGCGGCATAGGAACCATGGGCGTTGTGGAAGTTCCACCACATGCTGCGGTAACTGCCTCCGGGGAGGGTAGTGTAGCCCGCTTTGGCGAAGGCCTCCTTGTCGCCGCCGGCCTGTATATTGTCCGCCACAGCTTCAGGGAACAGCTGGTGCCCATCGTAGCGCCCCTTGTTCAGCATCAGATGGCCAACCCGGCCAAGGTCTCTCAAACCGGCGCTCAGGCCGCCGCCGGCGAAGGGAGTGCCTTTGCCATCGACGGTCATATAAGCGTCCTGTTCGGTATCGAGAGGTTGCCACAGGCGTTCGGCCAGCATGTGTGCCACATTCTGGCCACTCACGCGTGAGATAATCCAGCCCAAGGCATCGGTGTTGATGGTGCGGTAGCCGAAGGCGACCCCATGTTCGCCATTTTGCTCCACAGTTTGCAGGTACTCGAAGTAGCCATCCGGGCCGCTGTAATCGGCAGGTTTGGGCAGGGGGCTGGCGGCTGCCGAGTATTGCCAGATATCAGCGTTGGGATCGGCGTAATTTTCGCTATAATCCAGCGCGGTGGTCATGTCCATTACCTGGCGCACCGTGGCGCTGCCGAAGGCACTCTCTGCCAGTTCCGGAATTATGCTGGTCACATTTGCCTGGTCGTCCAGCTTGCCTTCCTCCACCAGGATTTCAGCCAGTAGGCCAGTAAGGGATTTGGTCATGGACATGGCGGCGTGTTTTCCTGTTTCGTCCAGACAGCCACTGTAGTGCTCGTAAACGATCCTGCCGTTATGCAGAATCAGCAGCCCGTCAGTGTAGTTGGCAGCCAGGGATTCTCGCCAGGTCATGGCAGTATCGCTGCCCAGAGGTGTGAACGTGATGTCGTCGATGCCGTTATCAAGTGCATAAGGCAGGTGGACGGGTGCGCCGATTCCCCGGCTTACCCGGGTGGTGGGCAGCAGTTCGCGGATGTGGCACACGGTCCAGCGCAGCTTCGGGAAGCTGAAGTAGTTGCTCTGTGGTTGGGTGATGAGTTTGTCGGGTAGAGGTGGAAAGCCGGTCATCCATTGCATGGCTTTCGGGTCTGACGCTTCAGCGTTGAGTGTGGCGTTTGTTTGGTTGCCCGCGAACGCGGCGGTAAAGTTCAAAGCAAGTAATACCAAGGCACAAACAGGATTGAGGTTGGGCATTTGCAGACTCCTTGCAAACCTGACTTTACATTTTCAGGTAACAGCGTCCTTCAAAAAAAACGCATTCGAAGTGATGCGCTCCCGGGCCTTTTCAGTCAGGATGAAAAAAATAAGCCTTTCCCGGTCTTTGGCCACGGTTTTTGAGACCTCCCCCGTTTCGATCAACCAGACTGCGAGATGAGAATACTATGAGTGCACCAATATTCCATATGATAGATCAGGCGCCAACGCCCGTCGGACCTTTTTGTCACGCCACCGAGGTAGACGGATGGGTATTCTTGACCGGGCAGATGCCAACCGATCCCAAGGATGCGAACGCAGCGCTTCCTGAAGGTGTCGAGGCCCAGACCCGCCGAGTCATGGATAACCTGATACTTGTACTTGAGGGTATGGGCCTGGGCCTCGAGGACGTGGCTTCAGTCCGGATCTTTCTGACCGAATTTGAGCGCGATTTCGATTCCATGAACAGCATTTACAAGTCTTATTTTCCGGAAGGTAAGTTACCTTCCCGGACCTGTATTGGTGTAACAGCACTCGCAGTGGGCGCGCTTGTCGAAATCGATTTCACTGCCCGTCGATAGCAACTCTCAAATAAACCTGTCCCGGTTTTACCAGGTATTATGCGCGTCAAATCTGTTGAGCTGAGCCCGAAGAATTCCTGCGGTAACGGGCTATATTGAACAAGAGATGAGCAAATTGGCCGTGGAAGTGGGTTTGAAACCACGCAGGAGCATTTGATGGTCGATGTTTTCACAAAACTGCCCGTGGCCGTTCTAAGCCTGAACCCGGCGGTGGATATCACCTATGAGATCCCCCAGCTGATTGCGGATCAGAAGGTCCATGCCCTGGAATCCCGCTACGATCCGGGCGGTAACGGGATCAATGTCGGTCGCGGCCTCAAACGACTTGGCGTCCAGGCATGTACCTTCTGTGTCGTTGCCGGCGAAATTGGTCGCTTCCTGCGCCATCAGCTGGACGCGCAGCTGGACCAGGTCAGTTATCTGGAGGTCGATGGGGAAACCCGGATTAATGGCACCATTCTTGAGAGCATCACAGGGGCACAGTTCGAGGTCAGTGGTGTCGGTCCCACGGTGTCGAGCACACAACGGGACCATCTGCTCGACCGGTTCGTGACCCATTGTGGCGATGGGCTGGGGATAATCACCGGCTCGTTACAGCGGAGCTTACCGACAGACTTATACGCGGAAGCAGTGCGGCGGGTGAGGGCGGCCGGAGGGCGTGCGGTGGTTGACTCCCATGACGAGTTGCTCAGAAATGCCATCGACGCCCAACCTTTCCTGATCAAGCCCAACCGTTTCGAATTGGAAGCCCTGGTCGGGAGGTCTCTGACGGATGAACGGGACATCATTCGGGAAGCGCGCCGTTTGCAGGAGCGCGGCGTGACCTGGGTGTGTGTTTCCCTGGGCGGTGAAGGTGCCTTGCTGGTGACATCGTCCAGTGTCCTGAAAGGCGAAGCGCCGTCGGTCCCCGTGGCCTCTACGGTCGGCGCCGGTGATTCAATGGTTGCCGGTATGGCGGCGTTATTGGCTCAGGGCGCCTCAGCTGAAGATGCACTTCGGGAGGGAATCGCCTGCAGTGCAGCGACGGTGATGCAGCCGGGGACCGAGTTGTTCGATAAGGAAATGGTCGATCGGCTGCGCGGGGAGGTTAGCGTCACGCCGCTTGGTTACGGCTTTAGTTCCGGTTCTTGAGCACCGTATAAATCTGGAAAACGGCCCCGTCCTGTGCCCGTTTTTCTACGAAATCCTCAAGCAGTTCGAGAACTCGTTTCTCGTCGTTGCTGCGAAAACCCGGCCAATACACATAGGGCACCAGATCCGGGTTGCTGATGAAGAAGAGCGCCGTCTCTTCCGGCTTGTTGGCGACGTCTCCGCGGAGGCCCACGGAGAAACGGCGGCCCTCGCTACCTCTCAGTGTCACCAGAAGTGAATTGTCCTGCTCAATGAACCGGGTGTCCTCGACAGAGACCGGCTCTGCGAGATCGGGCACCGACGTGATGTAGTACTGAAAGCCAAGAAAGGCCAGCAAAACTGCAAGCAGCGCTGCGAGGGCAAAGGATTTGATCATCAAAAGGATTCCGACCTGCTCAAAGACGACTAAATTTTCGTTCTTTTCTGTTTTACATTCTTGCCCTCTTTAACGACTTTCGCGAAAGCTCGTCCCTGGGCACGTTTCTCAGCCAAAGTTGCTGTTGCCAACGCATTCTCACGCAACAACTTTTTATAATTGGCCAATCGACGACGGTCGATTTTGTTTTCCTCGATCGCTCGAAGCACAGCACAACCAGGTTCCGTTTCGTGTTTGCAGTCCGCGAACTGACAGTGCTTTGCCAATAGCTCAATGTCGTCGAAAACCGTACCGACGGACTGATTGATATCCGCCACCTTGAGTTCTCGCATTCCCGGGACATCGACGAGGAGCCCGCCGGAAGGCAGCATGTGTAGTTCACGGTGGGTCGTCGTGTGGCGCCCCTTCTTATCTTGCTCGCGAATTTCGTCCGTCGCGGTTAGAGCGTGCCCTGCCAATGTATTCAGAAGCGTAGACTTGCCCACGCCGGAGGAACCAACGAGCGCGACGGTAGAGGCCTTATCGATCCAGGAACGAACGCCATCAAGAGTGGCGGGATCAAGTGCATTTGCAGTCTCAACCGGCACACCCGTCTGGGTGCTACGGGCACGTTGGACGTAACAGTCCACATCGTCAACAAGGTCGGCTTTGGTGAGAACGATAACAGGCGTCGCTCCGGCCTCCGCACCAAGTGCGAGGTAACGCTCCAGTCGGGACTCTTTAAACTCTTCGTTGCAGGATGTGACGATAAAAAGGACATCAATATTCGCTGCTATGGGCTGAATTTCATTGTTGCTGCCCGCCGCCAAGCGCTTGAACAAGCTTTTGCGCTCAAGGACGTGTTCGATCCTCGAAAGTGAATCATCCAGTACAACCCAGTCTCCCACAGTCGGTCGATCTATCGCATCGGACTGCCGTAAGACCGACGAGAGCTCTACAACCTTCTCACCAGACCCACAGACAACCGTACTTCTTGAACGTTGGACTGACGTCACACGCCCCAGCCGATCCTGCAAAAGACCAGCGTCCGTTAGTTGCTGGATAAAGAAAGGAACCAGTCCCAACCTTTGTAATAAGTCACTCACACTCGAGATCCATTTTGCGTAGATACATTACTTTTTTCGACCACGATTCTTGATTCCGTCCTTGTACCAAAATTGATCTGTCCCGGTTTTCGTTTATTTGTTCTGGTTTTCGTTACTACGCTTTTGGGCGGTGGAGAGCCTTATAGCGTTCCGCTAACTCAACTCGAATCGCACGACGTTCCTGCCCGTTAGCAAAGCGCCTGAGTTGCTCATCAGTGCGTGGTTCCAGTTTAGGTACTTCAACGGCTTTTCCGTTTTCATCAACCGCTACCATAGTGAAAAAGCAACTGTTGGTATGTCTGACCAGCTTTTCACGGATGTCTTCTGTGATCACTTTAATGCCCACCTCCATCGAGGTGCGCCCCGTGAAGTTGACGCTGGCCAGGAAGGTAACCAGTTCGCCGACATGAATGGGCTGCAGAAACATTACCTGATCCACGGACAGGGTAACGACATAGCTCCCTGCGTAACGGCTGGCACACGCGTAGGCCACTTCATCAAGACACTTAAGCAAGGTGCCACCGTGCACGTTGCCAGAAAAGTTGGACTTATCCGGTGTCATCAAAATGGTCATGGTAAGTGTTGTGGATTCGAGTTCCATAACGCCCTCTTGGTTATTTTACCATTCAGTATATGCGCAAAAGGTGTAGCGGCGTATAACCGGCCTACGAGGCGGGATTTCAGAAGATAGATAGAAAAATAAATCTGTCCCGGTTTTTCCGGTTTTTCCCTGATGATTAAAACCTGTAGCTGAACTCAACCATGTGAAAATCCGCTCCGGTCGTGTCAGATCCATTAACGCCGGCGTCTGAATAGTGAAGAAACCGATATCCCAGCCCCAGATTTTTATACAATGGCACAGTGACACCCGAGGTCAGGGCAAACTGGAAAGGCCCGCCATAGTCCTGGGTCCCGAAACGATATCTGCTGAACAAGGCGCCACCTGCTCCCAGGTCCAGTACAAAGCGTCCGTCTTCACTACCCAGCGTCAATTCAGGGATGAGTGAAACGACGAGCGCATTTTCCCCCGCCCCCCGTAGAATTCCAGCACTCGCCATCAAACGGCTGCTTATTCCCCAGCCTGAAGTGGAGTAACTATTCCAGGGAAAATGGAAGTTCGCCGACACATCGTATTCTTTAAAATCCTCCGGTGCGTCCTGTCCAAGCAAGGTTTTTTCTGAAACTCGTGCGCGTATGCTGAGACTCTGTAATTCCAGTTCTTCGGAGTAGCTTGAGCCAGGAACGAGAAGGCAACCGGTGATGATCGGCAGCAGACTGAAGTGAAGTGAATGGTGAGAAAAAGCCATTGCTGGGAGCCCATACTTATTTTGAGAAAGGTTTTTCGGTAATACCCCACCTCAACTATCTGTTTTCGCAATTAAAAACGGAAAAGGCTTTTGATAATTAGCCACCTAGTAACCCTTGTGCGAAGTAGCCGGTAGCAAAAGCTAACCCGGCTGCTGCGGTGCCCATTAATGAAGTACGTAGTCCCGATCGCCAGGCTGGCAGGCTAAGCCGTCAGCAGCCAAGTTGGTGAAACCTAGTACTAATGCCACTTGTGGCGAGAAGCCTGCGCCCGAGCGCGGATTTAGTCGCGCTGAAAAACGCCCACCAGCCGGTTCATACCTATCAAATGAGCCTCCACCTTTTCGAGCAACTCACTCAGGCTGAGGCCCGCGGGCAGGTCCAGTTCCTGGTCCAGGGCCAGGACCCAGAAATAATAATGGTGTCGGCCATGGCCTTTGGGAGGCATGGGGCCGCCATAGCCACTGGTTCCGAAGTCATTGGTGCCCTGGGTTCCTTTGCCAGAGCCTTCCTCCAGATGGGGTGTCGAGATCGGTAAGTTGTACAATACCCAATGCACAAATCCGTAGGAGCTATTTTTCACCTGAGGGGCGTCGGGGTCGTGACAGATCACCGCATAGGATTGGGTCCCTTCGGGCGCACCGTGCCAAGCCAACGCTGGTGAGAGGTCGGCGCCTTCTCCTGTATGCCTGGTGTCGATCTGGCCATCCGGACCGAAGTCCGGGCAGGTTAGTGTCATGGAGGACAGTGCGAAGGTCATCGTCTCTCTCCTTCTTTTGCAGAGGATCGAAAGCCCTGTCGCTGGTTTAGTGTCGGACGACAGAGCGTGGTTTAAATTCCATAATCCTCTCGTGTCGCTGTGCTTTCAACAGCTTCGTCCTCGTAAGGTGAGCCGGCAAATTGCCGTAACCGGTCTTATTGGCAGCGGTAGTGTCAGATTTTTCGACTCCTTTCACTCATGGGGGCGCTGCCAGGCCCGCAGAAAAATAGATCGGTCCCGGTTTTTGTGTTAGACCATACGCTTGAAATTCGGCAGTGCCGCAACGCGATCCAGCCATGCCCGAACCGGGGGCCAGGCCGCCATGAGGGTACAGATCAGACCCCGATGCAAGGTAGTATAGAATGGCGTTGGACTCTGAAAGCGTTTCGCCGCTATCCAGCTCAAGCAGAGGTATTTTGCCATGTTGCGCTGGTGTTCGTAGAGGGAAACGGGCCCCTGCAGCATCGTAGACCTTTTCATTCATCCACTGATTGTATGCGGCCATTAATTCGAAGTGTTCCTTCAGGCTCATAAGGACTCCTTGAGATCTTTCACATAGACATGGGTCGTTTTAGTCCGATCAAAACCGACTGATGGATAGAATCCATGGGACTCCGAACGATCCACATTGGACCGAACCACTATCCGTGAGAGTCCTATCGAACGTGACTAATCTTCGGCGGCCCATCCAATCACCTCAGCATTGGAAATGGCTACGAAGAGCTGTTTTTCTGGAGAGGCGATTAATGCTGTCAGCCACTCCCGCTTTATTTGTCAGTTT
Organism: Marinobacter salinus; assembly: GCF_001854125.1. Classification (NCBI taxonomy): domain Bacteria; kingdom Pseudomonadati; phylum Pseudomonadota; class Gammaproteobacteria; order Pseudomonadales; family Marinobacteraceae; genus Marinobacter; species Marinobacter salinus. Next base: position 1,564,796 of record NZ_CP017715.1, on the reverse strand, counting down.
TATCCTTCACCCACTTTTCACCTTCCTTGTGATATTCCTTTTTGACCGCCGCCCAGGCCACCTTATGGGCGGTTTCTTCCCGGCCTGAGTCGCCACGACGATCTTCAGGATCGCTGTATTCATCCCAGGCGGAATTGAACGCTTTGCGATAAATCTCTTGGGCATGCGCGGGCAAATTGTTGCGTACACTGTCTGGTAATTCGGAATTGTTACGGTATGGCATTGGTCTCGTCCTCTATACGATGCCGTCAGTGATAGGCTAGCAGCTGTTGGCGCGGGGGCAGGACATAATGAATAGAAAGAGTGAATCTTTCGAATTATACTCAAAGGCACAGGGCAAAATCCGGTTCTCAATCCTCCTCTGGAAAATGGAGGACCTGACCCCGAACGTCCCCGATTTTCCTCTTTCAATGTGACCAAATGTCATTGATCACTACAGCCAGCCTCTCATAACCAATGAGATTAAAAACGGAGCTCCAAAAGTGAAGTATTTACTAGCCATATTAATTCTTTTGTTCCCCGCCATGCTGAATGCCAAAAGCTTCACATTAATTGAAAATGTTATGAGCGACGACTCACCTCAAACAGTCTATGAGAAACTCAAAGAGAAGGGATGGAAATATCTAAATAAAAGCGAAATGACTGACGATGAGTTTGAAAGTAAATTCCCAAAACTCGGTTATGGAAATCAAAAATGGGGAATGTCTGATTTTTTTTACAAAGATGATGAGTATATAAGCTTCCGGTTTGGCGTACCAAGTCGCACATCTTCTGGATTACATTCAGGAGGGGACAAAGATGCCATGGTTGCCATTAACATGACTCGATTTATAGAAAACTCCGAGTTAGATACAAACGAAAAGTATCACATATTCGCAAACCTAATAAATGAACAGTTCAATAAAATACCCACCTATAGTGATGAAAAGATATCAGGCATAATAATAAGCAAAAACGATTCGTATTTGTCAGTGATGGTGGCTACGCCCGGAAGCAACAAATATAACCGCGTTGGAACAACAACCATTTCACTCAGCACGGCAAACAAATTAATTTACAAAATAGCAGAAGAAAAAGTTCCAGGCAAAGTACTCTCTACAACAACAAAAAAGAACAGAGTTTCAGCCAATCTAAAATTAAGCACCGCCTTTAAAGGTTTTTCCGGAACAACAATATTTGACGATTACGATGAAGATAAGATGCTGGAATTACTAGTAGGAAAACTCGAGAAAGAAAGTCTCGCCACCAATAAAAAAACCAGCTTAATTGATTCGCTCAGACATCCTACCGAGGTAGATGGCTATAAAGTATACTTAAAATACCCTTACTATTCGGAATACACCATATACCCCAACGGCGAGTAGGAAATATTGTGGCCAGGTCTTGTCTTTTCGCGCAGGGGGCAAGACCTGACCCATGCATCATGCACTAAACGCTTCTGTCAGTAACATGCTAGCAGCTGTTAGCGCCGGGGCAGGGCAAAAGGTTACAACTCCAGCACAAGATTTCTGCCGCCAAGAAAAAGCACCCAAACCGTTACCGCCGCCCAGTGAATGATCACTGGAACCCAGATAGACCGGGAAAGAACATAAGCGTAGCCACAGGTAATCCCCATAGCGCACACGATAACCAGAAACCACGGATTCAGGAAAAGAGAAATAGCCGTGGAGTTAAACGCCAGAGCATTGAACGGATGCCACACAATGAATACCAGTGTACTAATTGCCACACTCCGGGCAGCCTTTACGTGCCCGGACGCCAATATGTTTCGCGGTATCAGTACGCCCCTGAAAAAAGCTTCTTCGAGCAGCGACGGGAACACAAACAATACGATGGGTAGCACGGGAGTGATTGGCGAATCCAGCCACCCGAATTGAAATAAACCGGCGCCGAAACCTACGGATATCGCTATAATTACGAACACTGGCACCAGTGTCCAGGCCTTCAACGGGGCCTGAAAAGGGGAGGCCAGAAAACTCTGGCCGAGGTTGTTGCCGAGGTACTTTGCAGGCTTTTCTGGAATCATAGGTTTTTGAATCTACATACGTAGGCTGTCATGTTTGTTCTCTCTAGCTCATTTTGAGGCTTTCGGAAATTCGGCAGTGCGGCAACGCGATCCAGCCATGCCCGAACCGCGGGATAGGCCTCCAGATCGAAGCCACCCTCATCAGCGACGTGGGTGTAAGCATAGAGTGAGATGTCTGCAGTGGTGAAATTCTCGCCAGTCAAAAATGGCGTTCGTGTAAGCTGCTGCTCCATCACCTGCAACGCCTTATGCCCACCCGTTTGCTTGGCGGCATATTCATCAGCTTTCTCCGCCGGCAACCCCAGGTACTTGTTGATAAATCGTGCGACAGCGATAAACGGCTCATGACTGTATTGCTCGAAAAATTGCCATTGCAGAACGTGAGCCTGGGCCAAGCCGCCATGAGGGTACAGATCAGACCCCGATGCAAGGTAGTTCAGGATGGCGTTGGACTCTGAAAGCGTTTCGCCGCTATCCAGCTCAAGCAGAGGTATTTTGCCATTTGGGTTCTTTTTCAGAAATTCATCAGACTTTGTGCCGCCGGCGAGGATGTCGACATCAATCCATTCATGGTCAATGTTCAGCAGGTTGCAGACGAGCTCAACTTTGTAGCAATTGCCTGATTTGGTATCGCCGTAGATTTTCATGCAGTTTCCTTTGCTATGATGCGCCAGTGTTAAAGGCGGAAGCGCGAAAGAGCAGGTTGTTCGCTCGCCGTCGCCTCCGGTTTTACTCTTCACCCACTTGTTGCCCTCCTTATGATATTCCTTTTTGACCGCAGCCCAGGCTACCAGCTGGTGTCTACAGAACCTCATAGACAAAATACTGTACCTTGATCTTCGTGCCATACTCCGGGTGATTCGGCAGGTATGGCATAGGCTCTGTGCCAAAGATACGTTTCCAAAGCCCTATCTTTTCAAGCTCGCGGAGTTGCTCCTCGTAGTCGTGTTTACGCATGATGTCATCGCGCTGCGAGAAGATGACGTGGCCCTTTGCTCTTACAATACGGCACAACTCTTTAAGTACCTCATTGGTCTCAAAGTAGGTAAGCGCACCAATGAAATTTACAGCATCATAGGTGTCGTCATTTATTGGAAGGGGTATTACCTGCATATCTACCCTGCGGAGCGAGGAGTAGGCGCCGGTCTTCTCCGCAAGCTTGAGCAGGCTGCGGGAGATGTCCATACCATGAATGTCTTTATACCCAAGATTCCTAAGGGCTGTTCCTGTGAGGCCAGAGCCACAAGCGGCATCCATGATGGTGCTCGACAGTGGCACATAGTTCCTCACAATGGCTGCAGCGGTTTCCGGACCAACATAATTCCACTCAGTAAAAGTCTCGTCGTACGCACCTGTCTTGGCGAACTTGTCATAGTCACGCTCGACCGCAGCGCTTTTTGTTGAATATTCTTCACCCCAAATTTCGGGCGTTTCGTTGATGATTTTCTCTCTCATGGTGTTCCTCCGGCAGTGTATTACGGGGTTTGAGCAAGTTGGTATCGAAAAAAGAATAGTAAAATCAGGCTTAACAAGCATGCCAAGCACGAACTCCAGCACCACCCCCATCGGGGGCGCCCAATGTTTTGCGAGTTTTACTCCTGGGGCGATATCTTGAAATACAGAATGCCTCCAGAAGCTATAAGCAAAATAACAGCAATGGCAATAGCTTGGTCTTGTAGCCAGTGGTAACTGGATGCTCCTGAAACAGGGCCCAGAAAGGCTATCAAAAAGAAAATGGTCATGATTTTCTTCCGGCCGAAATTATGAGAGCTATTCAACTCGCGATATGTGTTAAACCCCTCTGGAATGTTTTGTAATGTGATTAGCACCGCAAGCAACAGCGCATCTGTACTTCCGATTGCAAATGCAGTTCCAGGCGCAATCGATTCAGGGATGAAATCAAGGAGCATCGCCACGAGTTGACTGGCCGGCGTCATGCGTTTCAGAAGATAAATATCAAGCATCATGAAAATGTGCCGGCCAACCAGGAGGCAGGTAGACGCTATCAACGGATCGAGTTTGGCAATGCCATAAGGAACTAATACGAGCGCAACAGCAGACAGTAGAGCACCGCCACCAAATGCCATGATGCTGTGACTGAATTCTGCCTCAAGCAGTCGTGATTTGAATTTACCGATGCTATAACCAGGCCGGCTGTCAATGTGAGCCCAAAAAGGATTGCCAGGTTATTCACGACGTTTCCATGTGGAGTCCATGTAGCTGAGGTAACCCGCACGGAAATAATCGTCATCTGTCCAAAATCTCCAACCCGAGTCTGTTCGCTTATCCACATCCCCTCTCCGGAGTTTTCCGACACCTGTCGTATGACGCCGCTTTTTTTAACCTTCCGAAAACAAAAAGGCCCGAAGTTCTCGCTCCAGGCCTTTTCGTCACTCACCGGTCAATCAACTCAACCGCATTTGCTATCGCCGCAGGAGAGACAGGTCGCACAACCGTCCATCACAATCACCGCCTTGGTGCTGCATTTGCCGCACATGGTGGCGTTCGGCGGGAAGTCAGTGGCCTTTTCGTCGTTCGTGGCCGTGGTGTGGCTGGCTTCGAATTCGGCGCGTTTTTCGGCGAGGATGCGCTTGGTAGTTTCGCTCATTTCCTCGCTTTCCAGCAGGCCGATGGCCTTCAGGTGCTTCTCGATGACGGCACCGATTTCAGCCACTAGCGAAGGCATGAACACCCCGCCTTTCTTGAAGTAGCCGCCGTTGGGGTCATACACGCTGCGCAGCTCTTCCACCAGGAAGGTTACGTCGCCACCCTTGCGGAATACCGCCGAGATAACGCGGGTGAGGGCGATAACCCACTGGAAGTGTTCCATCGACTTGGAGTTGATGAACACTTCGTACGGCTGCCGGCTCTCGTGGTCGGTGCCTTCGTTGAGCAGGATGTCGTTGATGGTGATGTACATCGCGTGCTCGGCGATCGGCGGCTTGATCTTGTAAGTGGTGCCCAAGAGGAAGTCCGGCCGTTCGATGTATTCGTTCATCTGAACGGGCTTGGTTTCCGCCTTCACCGGTGCCTGGTGTTCGGTTGCTTCAGGGTCGGCTTTCTTGACTCGGTAGCCGACGATTTTGTTGCTGATTTTAACTGTCATGTTCGTTGTCCTGTGTCGGTTCCCGGATCAATATTTTCCGTAGGTGCCTTCTTTAAGCGCGTCAAACAGGTTGGCAGCGTTGTGGATTTCGCCGTCGTACTCTACCTGTTCGTTGCCCTTGAGGGTTACCTTGCTGCCGTCGTCCAGGGTGAACTCGTACAGCGTGTTTTCCAGATCCTTCTCTTTGACCAGTACGCCCTGGAAGGCTTCTGGATTAAAGCGGAAGGTGGTGCAGCCTTTCAGGCCTTTATCGTAGGCGTAGAGATAGATGCCCTTGAAGGCCTGATAGTCGAAGTCTGTCGGAACGTTCGCAGTCTTTGAAATCGAGGAATCTACCCACTTCTGGGCAGCGGCCTGGATGTCTACGTGCTGCGCCGGCGATACATCGTCCGATGTGGTGAAGTAAGAGGGCAGCTTCTTGTCTTCCTCTTCAGAGAACGGCATGGCGCCCGGGTTTACCAGGTGGCGGTAGGCCAGGAGCTCGAAGGAGAAGACGTCGACTTTTTCCTTGGTCTTACGGCCTTCGCGGATGATGTTGCGCGCGTAGTGGTGCGAGAAGCTCGGCTCAATGCCGTTACTGGCGTTGTTGGCCAGTGACAGGCTGATGGTGCCGGTGGGCGCGATGGAGGTGTGGTGCGTGAAACGCCCACCTTTCTCGGCCAGTTCCTCCACCAGTTTCGGCTCCACGTTGGCGATCTGCTGCATGTAGCGGCTGTATTTGGCGTGCAGGATACGCCCTTTGATCTTGTCGCCAAGCTTGTAGCCGTCTTCAGAGAGTTGCGGGTTTTTGCCCAGCATCTTCGGCGTGACTTCAAACTCGTCGTCCATGATCGGCGCCACGCCTTTTTCTTCGGCCAGGGCCAGGGACTGGCGCCAGCCTTCAACGGCCATCTCGCGTACCACTTCTTCGGTGAACTCTACGGACTCGTCGGAACCGTAAGGCATGCGGAGCATGGCGAGAGTAGAGCCGAGGCCCAGGATGCCCATGCCGTGGCGGCGCTTGTAGGTGATTTCGTGGCGCTGTTCGGCCAGCGGCAGGCCGTTGATTTCAACCACGTTGTCCAGCATGCGGGTGAAAATGCCCACCACCTTGCGGTACTTTTCGTAATTGAAGCTGGCCTTGTCAGTGAACGGGTAGTCCACGAACTTGGTCAGGTTCACGGAGCCCAGCAGGCAGCTGCCATACGGGGGCAGGGGCTGCTCGCCGCAGGGATTGGTGGCGCGGATGTCTTCGCAGAACCAGTTGTTGTTCATCTGGTTGACCTTGTCGATCAGGATGAAACCCGGCTCGGCGTAGTCGTAGGTGCTGGTCATGATGGTGTCCCAGATGAACTGGGCTTTCAGGGTGCGATAGATGCGGCAGGCAACCTTGCCTTCATCGTTAATCACATAGCCTTTCTGAACCGGGAAATCACGGTAGACGAATTGGCTTTCGTCGCTCAGATCCAGCTCTTCGTCTGCCACTTCCTTCTCGGTGACCGGGAAGGAGAGGTGCCAATCGCTGTCATTGCGGACGGCTTCGATGAAGTCTTCGGTGATCAGCAGGGAAAGGTTGAACTGGCGCAGGCGGCCGTCTTCACGCTTGGCCTGGATGAAGTCGATTACATCCGGGTGGTGCACATCAAAGGTGGCCATCTGGGCGCCGCGGCGGCCACCGGCAGAAGACACGGTGAAGCACATGCGGTCGAAGATATCCATGAACGACAGCGGGCCGGAGGTGGTGGCGCCGGCACCGGCTACATACGCGCCTTTCGGGCGCAGGGTGGAGAACTCATAGCCGATACCACAGCCTGCCTTGAGGGTCAGGCCGGCTTCGTGGTTCTTTTCCAGGATGTCGTTCATGGAGTCCTGAACGGTGCCGGAAACGGTACAGTTAATGGTTGAGGTAGCCGGCTTGTGCGCTTCGGCACCGGCGTTGGAGGTAATCCGGCCGGCGGGGATGGCGCCGTTCTGCAGAGCCCAGATGAAGTTCTTCATCTGCTGGGTGCGCACGGATTTGTTTTCCACTTCAGCAAGGGCTTTGGCAACACGTTCGTAGGTCGCGTCGATGTCCTTGTCTACGGGCTCGCCGGTCTTGGTCTTCAGCTGATATTTGCTGTGCCAGATGTCGATCGAGGCTTCCTGCATCGGAATTGTTGTAACCATTGCCTGTGCCTTAGCGTTCATTGCCACCCTCGGTATTCTCAGTATGTCTTCTTTTGACAACGCTGTCCTTTTGACCGCGTTGTACCCCTTTGATTCGTCTAATGTCCGGTCTTGCGTTCAGGCACATTATGGACCACTACATATGGTGCCTGTCTTGTGCCCGTAAACACGGCTTGTTGCCCCCGGTTTTGTTCTGGATAGATACTCCCGGCAGTGCCCTGGCTGCTTGAGGACGTGCCGGGCAGCGAGTCGTCGCTGAACTTGGTAACCCTATATGTGGGATCATTTTCAGAAAGTATAACAGGATATAGTGTTGTGTGAACAAGAACGCAACTATTGATTAGAGAGATGGGGCAAAGAAAATCAATCGACCAAGGCTTGAAAGTTCGGAAATCTCCGGAAAAACGACAGCTTGGGCTTAAATCTTCATGACCACTACATGTTGTGGTCAAAAAACACACGAATTACCCGGTAAAGCTTCGGAAAGTCAACTAATTTGTGATCTCTGCACGTACCGGGGGCGGACGTGTCGCTAGAGTACGGTGGTGGCGTCGAATACTGCAGTGACCCACAGGAAGTGATAACTACTATAAAAGGAATGAACAATGAAAGGCCTGAAACTTTCCTTGCTAGCGCTATGCATTGCAGGTGTGCCACCTGGGGTCATGGCGGAGATCCAGAGACTGGATGAATCTGTGATGGGTAATATCACCGGCCAGGCCGGTGTCACGATTGAGCTCGAAACCAAGTTGAATATCGATCGGTTTATCTACACGGATGAAGGCTCGCTGGAAATCAACGACATTTCTGTCGGCGGTGCAAACCGCACGGATATGTTTTCGGAAATGAATCTCAACCTTAATGGCTCCGCCACCGATACCCTGGACAACATCCGGATCAACATCGATGTGGCAAGTGATGGCGATGCCATCATTAACCTTCTTCCGTTGTCGTTTAATGCGGTGGATTTGCGGGTATCCACTGGAGCCTGGAACCTGACGGGAACCGGCGGCTCTACAACGGTCCTTGATAACTTCAATATGGATGCGCTGATCGGTTCAGGAACCATCCGGATCGATACAGCGACAGACAAGCTGAACTTCAAGACCGACATTGCGATCGACGATATGGACTTCGACGTGCCGTTTCTGGCGCTGGGTATCCGGGATTTTCAGATGACCGGTGCTGATTATGATCTGCAAGCCCCTCAGCCACTGCGGTTGTTTGCATACGTTGAGATGGATATGCACAAGGCGCCGAATTCCCAGAATGTCGAAAGCCTTGCGATTGATCTCCAGACATTCGAAGCGGATATCCGCATTGGGGGCGTTATCGTGGGTGGCACGTCTATCGGCTCCATGGCCCTCGACAATCTGGCGATCACGGATACCTCAATGCTGATCTACGGGCATTGATAATCTCGCAGTGAGCCAGAAGAAAAAGGCGGGAGTCTATCCCGCCTTTTTTTGGTCAGCCGAGCAGCAGGCTGTCGTCGTCTACCGACAGGCCCCTCTGTTTTTCGAACAAGCCCAGGAGGTCTGTTACTTCGAGGCCCTCTCGTTCTTTGCCGGCGATGTCGAACACCACTTGTCCCTGATGAAGCATGACAGTTCGGCTGCCGACTTCCAGCGCCTGTTTCATGCTGTGGGTAACCATCAGGGCTGTCAGCTTCTGCTCGTCAATAATCTGTGTGGTCAGCTCCAGCACGAACGCAGCGGTTTTCGGATCCAGGGCGGCTGTGTGCTCGTCCAACAGCATAATGCTGGAAGGAGTGAGGCTGGCCATCAGCAAGCTCACCGCCTGGCGCTGGCCGCCGGACAGTAGGCCCATTTTATCGCCGAGCCGGTTTTCCAGCCCCAGACCCAGTGACGACAGGCTCTCCCGGAATTGTTCCAGGTACTGCTTCTTGACCGCGGATGTCAGGCCGCGGCGCTGTCCGCGCTTGACCGCGAGCGCCAGGTTTTCCTCAATCGAGAGAGCTTCGCAGGTTCCCGCGAGGGGGTCCTGAAACACCCGCGCAACCCTGCCTGCCCGCTTGTGTGTAGGCAGCTTGGTGACATCGACGTTATCGACAATGATGTCACCGCTGTCCACCAGAACTTCGCCGGAGAGCGCATTCAGGAAGGTTGACTTGCCGGCACCGTTACTGCCGATCACGGTAACGAATTCACCCTGGTTGACGGTCAGGCTCATGCCCCGAAGTGCGGGGTTTTCCAGTGGCGTACCCTTGCCAAAGGTCAGTCGGAGATCGCTTGCACTGATCATGTCGCCTCCTCAGGCCTTCTTGCGTGAGAGTTTGTTGATGACGGAACTGCGAACACCGGGCAGGACAATCGCCAGCGTCACCAGGACGGCGGTGATCAGGTTCAGGTCCTGGGCCTGCAGGCCGAGCATGTCCGCGTTCAGTGCGAAGGCAATCGCCAGCCGATAGATGATGGCGCCAAAGACGCACGCGAGCAGGGCCCGAACCACAGTAGACGGGGTAATTACGGCTTCGCCCCCGATCAGGGAGGCCAGCCCGATCACGATCACTCCGACACCCATGGTAACGTCGGCGGCACCCTGGCTCTGGGCAAACAGAGCACCCGCCAGGCCAACCAGTCCGTTGGAAAGGGCTACGCCCAGGATAATCATGGCACCGGTGGCAATGCCCTGGGCTCGGGCCATTCTTGGATTAGCGCCCGTCGCCCGCATGGCGAGGCCTGTTTCGGATTTCATGAAGCGCCACAGGAGAATCAGGGCGATCACTACCACGATGACAAAGAGGAGTACCGGTACCTGATGGTAGGCGAGGTCCAGATCGTACCAGGGAGTCAGCACTGTCTGTTCGGTCAACAAGGCAACGTTGGGCCGCCCCATGATGCGCAGGTTTACCGAGTAGAGCGCAATCATGGTGAGAATGGAGGCCAGCAGATTGAGAATTTTGAGTTTGACGTTGAGGATCGCGGTAACCGCACCGGCGGCCATGCCGGCAAGTACGGCGGCGCCGGTGGCGATCCACGGGTTCCAGCCATTTATGATCAGGATGGCGGCCACGGCGGCGCCCAACGGAAAACTGCCGTCAACGGTGAGGTCCGGGAAGTCGAGGACACGGAATGAGATGTAGATGCCGAAAGCGACCAGGCCGTAGATGAGACCGGTCTCAATGGCACCGTAAAAGGCGATTTCACTGAGCATGGGTAATATTCACTGTGAAAGAAAACGGGCGGGCCCTTGTGGGGTCCGCCCGTTTTGGGGTCAGATGTTACTTGTCGCTCTTGACGACTTCTTTGGCTTCCCGGATCAGCTCCTCGGAGAGGGTGATGCCCATGCGCTCGGCGGCGGCCGGGTTCACAAACAGGTCCAGGGTGTCCATGGTTTCAACGGGCATGTCGGCGGTGCTGGCACCTTCCAGGATGCGAGCGACCATTTTGCCGGTCTGGCGGCCGTGGCTGTAATAGTCGAAGCCCAGTGCGGCAACGGCGCCACGTTCTACTGTTGCGGTGTCTGCGGCGAAGACCAGAATGTCTGCCCGTTCACCGACAGAGATAACGGCTTCGGCGGCACTGATAACCGTGTTGTCGGTGGTCAGGTATATGGCGTCTGCCTCACCTACTAGCGAGCGCGCAGCGCCGAGCACCTCGGAGGTTTTGGTGGCTGCGGCCTTGACCAGCTCCAGGCCGCGGGCGGCGAGTCGCTCTTCCAGCAGGTTGACCAGGGAGACGGCATTGGCTTCACCGGGATTGTAAACTGTGCCAATCCGCTTGGCGCCCGGTACCACGCGCAGGACCATGTCGAGGTGCTTGTCGATTGGCAGCATGTCGCTGACGCCGGTTATGTTTGCGCCCGGTGCTTCAAGGCTCTTGACCAGCTTTGCACCGACAGGGTCGGTAACCGCTGAGAAGACAACTGGAATGTTGCGGGCTGCTGCTGCAACGGTCTGGGCAGACGGTGTCGCGATGGCCACGATAATATCAGGGCTTTCGCCGATAAATTTGCGAGCAATCTGGGAAGCAATGGCAGAGTTGCCCTGAGCGCTTTCGTGCATAACCGTCAGGTTTTCACCTTCTATATAGCCTTGCTCGGCGAGTTCATCCTTAACGCCCTGGTAAACGGCATCCAGTGCCGGGTGCTCGACGATCTGTGTAATGGCAACAACGCGCGGTTCTTCGGCCTGTACAAGGCTTGCCGCTGCCAGAAGGGAGGCACCAATCAGGGTGCGCAGAGTTCTCTTGGCCATGAGGCTGTCTCCGGGTCAGTTACGGGTTGACGAATTTTCGACGTTCAGAAATACGAAGGTGCGAAAGTTTACCACAGCCCCGGGGGATGCAGGGTAGGGATTGTTGCCACAGGTCTCTGCGTATGGAGGAAAGTTGAGTTTTTGAATAGTTTTGCTTGTGTCACGTTTTGACTGGCGGGACTATGTTGAAATACCCTACGAAAGTCTAATAATAATCCCAAAGAATTCGAACGACGAAAACTAAGGAAGGTCCATGGACACAACTAATAAACTTCCCCTGGATATGGTCTACCACTGGGAGACCGCCAAGGCTAATTCCCTCTACATGACTCAGCCTGTCGGTAACGGCAAAGTAGTCGAGTACACCTGGGGTAAAGCGGTGGATGAGGCACGGCGTGTCGCGGCCTATCTCAAATCGCTCAACCTGCCGGAAAAGAGCCGTATCGGTCTCATCTCCAAGAACTGCGCCCAGTGGGTCATGGCGGACTGGGCGATCTGGATGGCCGGTCATATTTCGGTCCCTCTTTACCCGACCCTGAATCAGGACACCGTTAACTACATCCTCAATCACGCCGAGTGTGAGGTCCTGTTTGTTGGCAAGCTGGACGACTGGGACATGATGAAACCGGGCGTGCCGGAATCGGTTCGCTGCATTTCTTTCCCGTTGAGTCCCCCCAACGATTTTGAAAGCTGGGACGACATTGTCGCCAAGTATCCCCCTCTGGAGGAGAATGTTCAGCGTGACGCGGATGAGTTGGCGACCATTGTGTATACCTCTGGCAGTACCGGCCGGCCCAAGGGCGTGATGCTCAGTTTCGGTAATATGGCCTTTGCCGCCGAAGGCGGTATGGAAGTGCTGGGTGTCGGCTCTGAAGAGCGCATGCTCTCGTATCTGCCGCTGGCGCATGTGTTTGAACGAACGTTTGTGGAACTGGCTTCTCTATATGCCGGGTTCCAGCTCTTTTTTGCCGAATCCCTGGATACGTTTGTACAGGATCTGCAGCGTGCCCAGCCCACGCTGTTCCTTTCCGTACCCAGGCTTTGGGTCAAGTTCCAACAAGGTGTGCTGCACAAGCTGCCCAAGAAGAAGCTGGACAGACTCCTCAAGATTCCTGTCGTCAGCACGCTGATCAAGAAGAAGATCCTTAAGGGGTTGGGTCTGGACAAGGTCAAGTTGGCGGGCAGCGGCTCCGCGCCCCTGGCCAGCGATGTTCTGGACTGGTATCGCAACCTCGGGCTGGAGCTCCTGGAAGGCTACGGCATGTCCGAAAACTTTGCGTACTCGCACATGAGTAAGCCCGGGCGCTCGAAAACCGGGTATGTGGGCGAGTCTCTGCCGGGTGTTGAGACCAGAATCAGTGAGGAGGGTGAAGTCCAGATCAAGAGCCCGGCGACGATGATGGGCTACTACAAGGATGAAGAAAAAACCCGCGAAGCCTTCACCGAGGATGGTTTTCTCAAGACCGGAGATAAGGGGGAGATCGATGAGATGGGGCGCCTGAAACTGACAGGCCGCATCAAGGAGATCTTCAAGACGAGCAAGGGTAAGTACATTGCGCCGGCGCCAATTGAGAACCGGCTTATGTCCCATGATTCCATTGAAATGGTATGCGTGTCCGGTGCGAACCAGACACAGCCGTTTGCGTTAGTGATGTTGGGTGAGGATATCCGGCCAAGGACAGCCGATGAGAAGTTTCGCAAGGAACTGGAGGCAAGCTTCACCAACCTCATCAAGGAAGTGAACAAGACCGTGGACCCACACGAGCAGTTGGCCTTCATTACAGTGGTCAGTGACGAGTGGTCGATCGAGAACAGCTTTCTCACACCAACGCTCAAGCTCAAACGAAATGTGGTCGAGGACGCGTATCAGGAGAAGGTCGATAGCTGGTATGCGCAAAGACAGCCGGTGATCTGGCAGTAGAGTATCAGCTGTTGTTTCACAACCTTTGATCAGGCCCGGCGATGCCGGGCCTGATGTTGTCTGGGACCGACATAAGTCGAATTTGGAAAAATCGCAAGCGGGCATAAACTGGCGAAAGATCAGGAGGATGTTATGCCCCAGTTGGCCCTTTTCCAGAAACGCATCAACGAAGAAATTCCGCTGTCCCAGGCGCTGGGTATCCGATTGCGCTCCTGGGATGGGCGCGCTCTTCTGCTCAGCGCACCACTGGCGCCTAATCGCAATCATCAGGGCACCGGTTTTGGGGGCAGCGTCTACTCGGCAGCTGTCACTGCAGCCTGGGCGGTCACTGAGCTCGCTTTGGCTGACCTCGGTCTCCGGGGCGCTGTGGTGGTTCAGAGCGGGAACATTGACTATCTGGAACCGGTGGACAGGGACTTTTATGTGATCTGTCGGCTACCGGGCGGCGAGATCCCGGATCGATTCCGAAAGAGCCTTGCCCGGCATGGCAAGGGGCGTCTTGACCTGACGGCAGAAGTGTTCTGCGGGGAGCCTACAACCGAACCGGTTGCTGAGCCCGTTGCCGTATTCGAGGGGCGTTTTGTGGTCCAGGATGCCCGTTCCCGAGTCAACCTCTGACACCCTCACGCACACTTGCCTGCTAGCCAATCGTGCGCGTGTTCGAGATCGAGCGGCTCATCAGAATAATCGGGATGATACCCGCCAGAACAATGATCAGCGCCGGCAGGGCACTGTGATACAGGCGTTCATCCGATGCAAACTGGTAGACGTAAGTCGCCAGGGTGTCGAAGTTGAACGGCCGCAGGATCAAGGTTGCCGGCAGCTCTTTCATGCAGTCCACAAACACCACCAGTGCCGCGGTAAGCAGCGTACCGCGGAGCATGGGCAGATGGACTCTGACCAGGGTTTTTCCCGGGCTGTACCCCAGTGAACGAGATGCCATATCCATGCTGGGGGTGATCTTCTGCAGTGCGCTTTCGACGCTTCCTGCCGAGACGGCCAGAAATCGCACGGTGTAGGCGAAAACCATGGCGAACGCGGAGCCACTCAACAGCAACCCCGTGCTTATCCCGAAGGCATCCCGCATCAGGCTGTCCAGCCAGTTATCAAAGCCCGCCAGGGGCACAATCACTCCGACTGCCAGAACCGCTCCGGGCATGGCGTAACCGAGGCTGGAGAGCCGCATTAGAATCTGCATGCCCCTTGTGTTGTGTAGTCGCCGGCTGTAGGCGAGAGTGACGCCGATCAGTAGTGTGGTCAGGGCAGCGGTTCCGGACAGGAACAGGCTATTAAGCGTGTTCTCCAGAAAATCGGGGTTCCAGCTTTCTCCAAAATACTCCCAGGCGTAGAGCCCTAGGGTGAAGCCGGGTATTACAAAGCCGAACAGGACAGGAATCGCACAAACGGCCAGGCAAACCAGCTGTCGCGGCACGGACATGGTGAAGCGAGGGATCGGGTCACGGTTGTCGCGGGCCGCAAACTGTTGTTGCCGACGGCGGGAATAGCGTTCAAGGGTGACCAGGATAACCACAAAGATAAGCATCGTGGTTGCAATCTGTGCGGCGCCCCCGAGGTTGCCGAGATTCATCCAGGTATCGAAGAGGCCCGCTGTCAGTGTTTGAACAGCAAAAAAATCCACCGTACCGAAATCGTTCAAGGTCTCCATCAGGACGAGGGACAGGCCGACGGCCACCGCAGGCCGGGCAATGGGCAGAACCACCCGGAAAAAAGTGCTTAGTGCCGAATGGCCAAGGCTCCGACTAACCGCGAACAGTGAGGGGGACTGCTCAAGAAACGCAGCGCGTGCGAGCAGGTAAACGTATGGATAGAGCACCAGCCCGATCATCAGGGTGGCGCCTTCAAGGCTGCGGATCTGGGGGAACCAGTAATCGCTGGCGTTTTCCCAGCCCATCAGAGCCCGGAGGCCACTTTGTATGGGTCCGGCGTAATCAAGCAAGCTGGTGTAGACATAGGCGATGACATAGGCCGGCACCGCAAAGGGCAGCAGCATTGCCCACTCAAAAAATTTCCTGCCCGGAAACTCGCACATGGTAACGGCCCAGGCAGTTGCCAGTCCGATAACAAGTGTCAGGGTGCCAACGCCGACCATCAGCTTCAGAGTGGTGGTCAGGTACCGGGGCAGGGTGGTATCAATCAGGTGTGGCCAGATATTTTCTTCCGGAAAAAAAGCCAGCAAGACCACGGAAAGAACTGGAAGTGCAACGATGGCTGTGATGAGACCTGCTGTGATCAGCCAACGCCGGGAGGCACGTTTTGCCAGCAGGGGCTCGGTAAGCCCTGGGTCAACGCCGGTAACTGCCTCGGTCATAGCATTCCTGTTGATGAATCGAAATGAGAAAGGCTGTCGATTGTAGTCAGCTCAGTAGCTGCCTGCAATGACCCGCGTCAGGAACCGCGGGGGTATTTGTCAGCAATCGGGCCGAAGAACGCGAGGGCGCCCTCCGGCCCGGGAAGCTTACTCGCCGTCGTAGTCGACGCGATCAACCAGTTTTACGGCGGCGTTGCGGTTGTCGGCGATTTCCTGAAGAGACAGATCGTCAGGGTGGATATCGCCCCACTCTGCAACCAGGCCTGAAGGCTTCACTTCCGGATTAGCGGGATACTCGGTGTTGGCTTCTGCATAAATGCGCTGGGCTTCCGCAGATGACAGGAACTCCATCAATCTGAGGGCATTCTCACGGTTAGGCGCGCTTTTTGTCAGGGAGATACTGCTTATATTCACGTGAGTTCCACGGCCGTCGGCATTGGGGAATACCAGGCGAACTTTTTCTGCGGTTTCACGCTGGTTCTCGTCTTGCAGCATGTTGCCGTAGTAATAGCTGTTTCCGATAGAGACGTCACACACGCCCTCTGCTATGGCCTTGATCTGATCGCGGTCTCCGCCTTGAGGTTTACGCGCCAGGTTGTCCTTCAGGCCTTGCAGCCATTCTTCGGTGTAGGCTTCGCCATGGTGGGCAATCATGGAGGAAATCAGGGCGATGTTGTAAGGGTGTTTGCCGCTGCGGGTGCAGATGCGGTCTTGCCATTTGTCATCGGCCAATTGTTCGTAGGTGGTAATTTCGCCTTCCTCTACCCGGTCTTTTGAGGTGAAGATCAGGCGGCCTCGTGTCGTGAGCGCAAACCATTTACCGTCGGGATGGCGGAGATTGTCCGGAATGTTATGTTCCAGAACATCGTTTTCAACGCTTTGCACCAGATCGCGCTCAACCAGCTCGTTGACACGTGAGATATCGACTGTCATCACTACGTCGGCAGGACTGTTCCGACCTTCACGTTCCAGTCGCTCAGCCAGCCCCTGTTTCGCGAACACGACGTTGCTTTCAATGCCGGTTTCTTTTTCAAACGCGTTTAAAAGGGGTTGCAGCAAGTAAGCCTGACGGTACGAGTAGATATTCACCTCGCCATCCGCAGAGGCAGTGATGGGAAGTACGCTCAGGGCAATGGCCGCGGTGGCGGCGAGTTTCATTCGCATATTGTCGTCCTTACTTAACGCTAAAATAAAGGGTTCAGGTGCTACTGGTCACAGGTTCTTAAAAACGCCAACCATTCTCATTTGTATTTCCGTGTGAGTCAAGATCGCCGTTGGCATATTTCCATGAAAATGGTGGTATGCTTCGGAAGACTATAAAAACTATGCAAAAAGTAGTGGAATTCGCAACATGACCGGGAATGATCGAAGAGAGCACATCCGTACTGCCATGAGCGCCAAGGTGAAGATCGGGCATCCTGTATTCGGCGACTTTGTTTTCTCAACCAGGGATATCTCGGACGGCGGCGTTTTCATTGTGGTCGATACCGAACCTTTTCACCCCGAGCTTGGCGACAAGGTGACCGTGCAAGTGCAAGGTCTGCCCGTGGCGGCGCCGGTGCTTGATATGGTGGTTGTTCGCAAGACCAATGATGGATATGGCCTGCAGTTTGATCAGGATTTCGATTGATATGAGATTTCCTGTGCATGTACTTCTGGTGGTCCCCCTTGTGATGGTATCCGGATGTGCTTCCTATTATTCCCATTACGCGGTGTTCCCTGCGGAGAATTCCGTGGGTGAGCCGCGGCAGGTGAAACTCACCTGGGAGACGGCAGATTATCCGGAATGGTGGTTTATGGGTGACAAGGCAACGTCTATTCGATTGGAAACCCAGTGCAGTAAGCGGGTTTGGCGCTTGCGCGACAGTTCCGATGAAGAGGCCGGTGTATGTGGCGACGGTATTCGGGCCTGCGGTGAGCCCCGGCTGGATATCGTTGCTGATAACGGGGCGCCAGTGACCGGCAGTGAGCGCTGTGTGGCGCTGAACCCTTCTGTTCAGAACGGACGGATTTCCGGGTTGGGTGAAAAACTGAAGTTGCTCGTGTCGTGTCGGCCAGCGACGACATCTGTGGGCCAGGGTGACGAAAAACGTAACTTTGACTACATTCGCGCCTCCTCCGTTCCTTATACCGTTTACGCTCGAAAAGCGCCACGGGGCTCGTTTCGGGCCAAAGCGCCAGAATTTGACGATTCGGTGTGTGACGCAGAGTGACACTTTTTGCCCTCAAGGTGTGACTGCTGTCACATTGCTACATTTTGTTTCCTGATGAACATTAGAGTTACCTTTTGTCTCCTTAGGGTTACTCTGCGCTACCAAACTGTAATGGACTCTTTCGGCCGTCCGGTCACAATGGAACCATCGAATAGTTTAAGCGCAGAGGTGGGTTGTGGGCGTCCAGCAGAGAAAAGTTGCGGTACATGATCTGGAAGTGGGCATGTTTGTGTCTGACCTTGACAGGCCATGGCACCAGACGCCGTTTCCAATTCAGGGCTTTCACATTCGCTCTCAGGATGATGTCAGGGCGCTGACGTCTCACTGTAAGTGGGTGATGATCGATGTCGCGGAAATTCGTGAGGCGAAAGAACTCAAAGGTGCGTCGAAGCCTGTCTTCGGCCGCAAGCAGAATCGTCGTGGCAATGGCCGGGAAGAATTGAAGCTCCCGCCGTTGTCCGTTCGTGATCCCGTCAGCTACGAATCACTTACCACTCTGAAAAAGGAAGTGAAAGCATCGAAGCGTTTGTTGGATGATGCTGAACTGGCACTCAGCCGTCTGTTTGAAACGACCAGAAGTGAAGGTGTGGTCGATCTTAAACCGATTGCACGAATCACCAGCGAAATGGTCAAGAGCGTGATTCGCCAGCCAGACGCGCTGCTTTGGCTGAGCCGGACACGTCAGCATGATGACTATATCTATCGTCATGCGTTGAATACTTCGGTCTGGGCTTTGGTATGTGGGCGCCACCTCGGCCTGAACGAAGGGTTGCTGAACCATCTGGGGTTGGGCTGTTTGCTGTCTCAGGTGGGTAAAACATCTCTTCCCAGGGAATTGCTTAACCGTGAAGGACAGATGAACGCTGACGATTACGCCCTGTATCGCGGCTATGTGACGAAAGGCGTTGAGATGCTGAACGGTAGCGTGTCTCGAGCCGTTTTGAGCGTCGTCCAGGGACACCGTGAGCGGCACAATGGTTCTGGTTTTCCGGAGGGTGTTCGGGGCGATCGCATTCCGCTGTTGGCAAAGGTCGCCGGCATTGCCGAGTTCTTCGAGTCTCAAATCGGACCGCGGGATAATTCCGAACCGATGACTCCGGCGAAGGCTGTTGCGCTTCTCTATGACATGAGGAATATCGAGTTTCAGGAAGATCTGGTGGAGAACTTTATCCAGTCCATCGGCATTTACCCGACGGGAAGTCTTGTGGAGTTAACCGACGGCCAGAGGGGAATTGTGGTTTCCCACTCGCCGGAAAGAAGACTCTGGCCACGTGTCATGGTTATGACGGATGCCGACCGGCAGCCTCTGAAGTCCGCCAAGGTGGTTGACCTCGCTCGTTACAACGAGGCTCGTGAGGCAGGCGAAACGGTGATGATCCGGGAATGTCTTCCCCATGGCGCTGACGGTCTCGATCCATCCCGCTACGACATTACCGGTGCTGAATCCCGCTGGAACCTATCGCGGCTGATCAGCGGATAATCACTCGCAGCGGTTTGCGCACCCAGCGGTAGGTGTTTTCGGGACGGAAACTTAAGATCAGTTCCGATTCACCACCGGCGTTCCCTGCCACAAAATACTCCACCTGAGCGGATTGCCAGTTCGTGGCGTTGATCACAACGTCGCCCGGGCGAGTGCTGATTGCGTCAACATCTGCCAGCTGCGCACTGCCCGCGATACGACGGACCCTCACCGTCTTTATTGAGGTATCGCTGGCCGGGTGGCTGGCGACGTCCTCATCCAGGTAAAACCGGTTTGCAACGGTTGTGCTGATCGCCTTCAACTCTCGTGAGAGGTATGTTCGGGCGTCTTCTGCATCAATGTCTTCAAGGGTGCGAGTGGCGTCAAGAATGCGATCCCGCTTTGCGATCAAATCTTCCCGGTACTCCACGTCTGGATCCCGATCTTCTTCATTCTCTGGACGTGGGTCGGCATTGTCGATCTCTGTTTGGGTCGGTGGGTCTTCGCACAACTCATCCTCCTCCGGGTAAAAACAGATCGCTGCGAGGAGCTGGTTGGCTGGCGAGGGCGTTTGGCCCAGAGCCGTAAATTCGGCTTCACTGACATTGAAGTCAATGGGCGCTGCCAGGTAGGGGAGCGAGGCATTGAGCTGTTGGATGACGCGGTCCCGGATCTCGATGCCTTCGCCTTCCCGAACATTGACTGTCCAGTTGAGTGAGATCAGGAAGCGGGTCAGGTTTGTAAGTGGAACGTTGTCGAGCAGCTGTTGCTCCGTGATTGTGTGGGTGCTGAGGCCCAGGTCATCCACGGAAGGGTTGGTGAGCGCCGCTCTCAGATCGGCAAAAAATTCCAGCAGGGTAACGTGCTGTTGCGTGGGAACGCCGCTCACCAGGGGCAAGTCCCCAACCCGGAAGCTCAAGGTTTCTCCCGGGTAGTAACGAAATTCCCCCTGGCTGTCTGTGGTGCCTGTCTGGCTTGCGGTCTGGTAAGTCAGCCCACTGAAACCATTATAGTTTAGCCGTCCGGCGCTGGTATCGTCGCTGCCTGAGTTGTCACCCTCAAAGCAGCCTGAGATAGTCAGGGCGGTCATCAGCATGAGTGGCAGTCGGATCGGGTGAACGGATCTCATGAGTTGTCGCACATTCCCTTCGGTTCAGCTCGCCTGTCCCTATCCAGGTGACGGCGAGCCATTTGTAAGTTGTTGTAACCGCATTATAGGGGTGGGGTTCGGCTCATATCGGGATTCCCGTCGCAGTTTCCGTTTTTGACCGGGCGTTGATGATGATCAGCACGCCTTGAAATCAGGGCGTTTGCCACAATAAATAGCATTCTAAATTTCAGGCAGCCGTCTCTAACCACGGTTGCCGGCTGTTTCATGAAATCAGGATCGTTTATGACCAATGCACTGGAAATCCAGGGCCTGACGAAAACATATTCGGATGGGTTTCAGGCGCTCAAGGGTATTGACCTGCATGTGGCTCAGGGCGATTTTTTCGCGCTGCTTGGCCCCAATGGCGCCGGAAAGTCGACAACGCTGGGAATCGTTTGCTCTCTGGTGAACAAGACTGCCGGAAAGGTTCGCGTCTTTGGCTGCGACATTGACACCCACCTCTCCGACGCAAAGCTCAACCTGGGTGTGGTTCCCCAGGAGTTCAACTTCAATCAGTTTGAGAAAGTCTTCGACATTGTTACAACTCAGGCCGGTTACTACGGTATTCCCCTCAAGCAGGCCTCTGTTTCTGCTGAAAAGTATCTGAAGAAGCTGGGTTTGTGGGACAAGCGCAATACCCCTGCGCGGATGCTTTCGGGTGGCATGAAGCGACGTTTGATGATCGCACGGGCTCTGGTCCATGAGCCCAGATTGTTGATTCTGGATGAGCCGACAGCGGGCGTTGATATTGAACTCCGCCGATCCATGTGGGCGTTTCTTGAAGAGATGAACCGACAGGGCACCACAATTATTCTGACTACACATTACCTTGAAGAAGCAGAAGCACTTTGCCGCAATATTGCCATCATCGACCATGGCAAAATTCTGAGGAACACAAGCAAGCGCGAGTTGCTCCAGCAGTTGAGTGTCGAGACGTTCGTGCTCGATACCGAAGCCCCGCTGAATACGGCGCCGGCGCTGAACGGTTTTGAGACCCGGCTGGACGGTGAGGGAGCTCTGGAAGTGGATGTCGAGAAAGGCCAGGTGCTGAACCAGGTGTTTGTCGAGCTTGAGAAGCAGGGTATTAAAGTGGTCAGTATGAGAACCAAAGCCAACCGGTTGGAGGAGCTTTTCATTCGCATGGTTGAAGAAAACGCCGATGTGTCTCGCAAGGGACTGGAGGGCGTCGCATGAAGATCCAGGCTTTGGTGACGGCATTCAGCACGATTGTGCTCCGGGAGATTCGACGATTTACCAGGATCTGGGCTCAGACCATGTTGCCGCCTGCTGTCACAATGACGCTTTACTTTATAATTTTCGGTAACCTGATTGGCTCGCGGATTGGCGAGATGGGCGGATTTGATTATATGGCCTTTATTGTGCCCGGCCTGATCATGATGGCTGTTATCACAAACTCCTACGCCAACGTGGTGTCTTCCTTCTTTTCAATGAAATTCCAGCGAAGCATTGAAGAGCTGTTGGTATCGCCGGTGCCGAACTGGATTATCCTGGCGGGTTACGTTTGTGGCGGCATGGCTCGCGGGCTGGGAATCGGTGTGATTGTCACCCTGTTGTCGCTGGCATTCACCAATTTATCTATTCACAACCTGCCCATGATGGTTGCGACGGTGTTTCTGACCTCAGCACTGTTTTCCCTGGGCGGTTTTATTAACGCCATGCTGGCAACGAAATTTGATGATATTTCCATCGTTCCGACGTTTATCCTGACGCCGCTGACCTATCTGGGCGGAGTGTTCTACAGCATCGATCTGCTGCCGGATTTCTGGCAGGGCGTTTCCATGATCAATCCGATCCTCTATATGGTGAATGGGTTCCGTTACGGCATTCTGGGTGTTTCTGACGTTAATCCTTTCGTGTCTCTTGGTATGATTCTGGTTTTCATTTCCGTGCTGGCCTTTATTGCCCTCAAAATGCTGGCTCGCGGGAAGGGTATCCGTCACTGAATTCGGGAATTTTATGGCCTTACATGACGCTCCGCTTGGCAAGTCCAGCGAGTATCCGGATCGTTACGATCCAAATCTCTTGTTTCCTGTGGCTCGGGACGAGAATCGGCGCAGGCTCGGGCTTGCTGATGGTCGCTGGCCCTGGTTTGGCGAGGATCTCTGGCAGGCCTGGGAGGTTTCCTGGTTGCGGCAGGGCGGTGTGCCGGCAGTCGTCTGGGCCGAGATCCGTTTTCCGTCAGCTTCGCCCTGTATCATTGAGTCCAAGTCGCTCAAGCTTTACCTGAATTCATTCAATCAAAGTATTTTTTCATCTGCGGAGCAGGTCGCTGAGACGCTTACCCGGGACCTGTCCAGCGCCTGCGGCGCGTCTGTTCATGTTCAGCTGCGTAGCGTTGACGAATCCGGTGACGCGCTCGGGCGCCCGCCAGGGTTCGAGTTGATTGACGACGAGCCGGTCGGTGAGGTGGTTTATGAATATGCACCCGATTCACTGGTTGTCTCTGGCGAGACGGTGACTGAGCAGCTGTGTTCACATCTCCTGAAGAGTAACTGCCCGGTGACCGGCCAGCCGGACTGGGCAACCATTATGGTGAGCTATACGGGCCCGGCCATTGTTCGTTCCGGTTTGCTGCGTTACCTGGTGAGTTTCCGTCAGAAGCAGGATTTCCACGAGCACTGTGTTGAGACTGTGTTTACAGATTTGATGAGGTACTGCGGGCCCAAGAGCCTCATGGTTTGTGCCCGGTACACGCGACGTGGCGGGCTCGACATCAATCCATGGCGAGCCACGGAGCCGGGCCACGATGCAGGGCCCCGGCTGATTCGTCAGTAAGCCTTACCGGCGGTCGCCTCGGGCAGAGAAGTATCATCTCCACGGCGCAGGCGGTCAGCCGCATCCTCAAGAGCGGTCAGAATGGACTCCCGTTCTTTTTCGGTGATCTTGTCTGAATCCAGGTACATGGCAAAGCCGCTGTGTTCGTGCTCAAGAAAGCTGCGGTTTGGCCCCAAATCCCGGCGGAAATCCACCACTTCGTAAATTGGAACAGGTTTGCCAAAGCCCTTTACCGTGATCTCACCCTTGTCCCGGCACATGATCCTGTCTTTGATCAGTGAGAAGGTCTCATAGGAAATAAGAATCTCTCCCGGTTCAGCGAGAGATTCCAGTCTGCTGGCGAGGTTTACTTCTTTTCCGATGATGGTGTAGTCCATCCGATTCTCGGCGCCGAAATTGCCCACCGTGGTATATCCGGTGCTGATTCCCATGCGAATTTCCAGGGGCGTTTTGATGCCCTGGCTGCGCCATTTCTGGCGCATTATTTTCATGTGTTTGCGCATGTCGATGGCCATGGATACACAGGCGAAGGCATCTTCTCGTTGGCCCCGGCTGGTCGGGTCACCGAAGAAAATCATGATTGAGTCGCCAACAAATTTGTCGATGGTGCCGCCGTATTTCAGTGCGACTTCAGACATCTCGTTGAAGTAATGGTTTAGCAGCTCTGTTAGAGCCTCCGGCTCCATCTCCTCGGACAATTCAGTGAAGCCTTTGATGTCCGAGAAAAACACTGCCAGTTTCTTCCGCTGGGTTTCAAGGCGCACGTCCCGCTCACCGGTAAAAATTGACTGCCACACTTGCGGTGACAGGTATTTCGAAAGCTTGTGGGACAGCGCTATGGATTGTTCGCGCTGATTCTGGATCTGGGTTTTCGCCAGCATCAGTGCTCGGGCCTGTTGGTGCGAGTAGAAAGCTGTAACACAGATGTAGAGGCCGGTGGACACGATGGCAAGTATGCTGGTCAGCAGTGGCGACTGGAAGGTGTCCGCAGGGCCTGTTATTGCGACCGCTGCCGCGGTCCCGGCTGCCAGGAACACTGTGCCGAGAAGCCATTGCCGTATACCTCCTACAATCAGGCAGCTGAACATAAGCATGACGACGACAGACACCGAGGGAATAGCCACCAGTCCAATGCACCCGATGAAGGCTCCGCCAATGATACAATCGACCACCAGCATCTTTTGCCGGATGCGCGCGGATTGCCTCAGGAATGTTCGCCGTGTGACGATGTGGGCAATGTGTGGCCAGGTGAGGGCGCCGGCAACGAGCCATAGCAGCCAGTGATGGAATACACCCTGGAGGACACCGGAAACAATGATCGCTGCTGTCGCCGTGTAAGCGAGAATGCGGCCGTTATAGTCGGGCATGGGGGGAATTGCCACAGGACTGTTCTGGTAATCACCAGTCATGGCCTTGCCAGCGCTGGTGCTGGCGTTTCGCAGGTCTGCGGGTGCGCTCATCATATCAGAAACGTATTCTGCCAATGAGCATGTCCCTGAACATGACCCAGTCGCCCATCAGGCTGTACAGTGGGTATTGGAACGTCGCGGGTCGGTTTTTCTCAAACCTGAAGTGGCCAACCCAGGCAAACCCGTAACCAATCACCGGAAGTAGCAGTAGCCAAGCCAGTTTGCCAGATGAAATGGCCCACACGGCAACCAGCAATACCAGAAGGCTGCCGGTAAAATGCAGGCGACGACAGGTAACGTCGCTGTGCTCTTCCAGGTAATATGGATAAAATTCAGAGAAGTTGTTAAATGTTTGTTGGTTACTCATGGTGCTGCTACCGCATCATTTATAGTTGTTAGGCAGACGGGCTACGACTAAAGGTTAACAGTATTACGTATAACCCACAATTCACGGAATTGATTTGGGGGGGAACCAATTTTAACCACTGCCATCTCACAGCGAGAAGATATGACCGCAGTCAGTGATTTTCTGCTCAACCGGGCTTCCGAACCGAGGCTTGAGGCCCCGGCGCCGGACCGGGAAACTCTGGATCGTGCCATCGCCTGTGCCACCCGCGCACCTGACCACGCACTCCTGCGCCCTTGGCGCTATCTGGTTATTGAAGGTGAAGGGCTGATGGCGCTTGGGGAGCTGTTCGCCTCAACTTGCCCCAATAACAGTGACAACCAGCAGATAGAAAAGCTGCGGAAGGCACCTTTGAGGGCCCCGATGGTTATTGTTGCCATTGCCTCGCCGACCATTCATCCAAAGGTGCCGGAGGTGGAGCAGGTTATGTCGGCGGCGGTAGGCGTCGGCTTTCTGGAGCTGGCCCTCCAGGACGCCGGGTACGGTGTGATGTGGCGAACCGGCAGCGTTGCCTATCATTCGGTTGTCCGAAGCGGCCTCGGGCTTGAGGACAGGGAGTCGATCGTTGGCTTTCTCTATGTCGGTACAGTTTCTTCTGAAAAGCCCCGCGTACCCAGGCCTGACGTCAGTGAAATCCTTCAGCAATGGCCGGGATGACCCGACCATTTTTCTGCTCCTGACCCCCGGCAATCGAACCGGGGGAAACAGCTTGCCGCTTTTTCCTCAATGTGACTCCTGC
Organism: Marinobacter salinus; assembly: GCF_001854125.1. Taxonomy (NCBI): domain Bacteria; kingdom Pseudomonadati; phylum Pseudomonadota; class Gammaproteobacteria; order Pseudomonadales; family Marinobacteraceae; genus Marinobacter; species Marinobacter salinus. The sequence goes on along the minus strand of NZ_CP017715.1, from coordinate 1,538,878 downwards.
TTTCCCGACTTGTCCGGGTTTTATTCGCCGGTCCGCCCTGTAGCCCTCTGATTCAAAGACTTTTTAAATCATGGCATTCACTTTGCTTTAACCCTTCCAGAACGCATAACCGGCAAAACCGACCGGCAGCACGGTGAGGTTTTTGGGAGGCAGTATGGCGATTTCATTTGATAGCGCGTTGGGCATTCATCAGCACGCACTGGAGGCTCGGGTAAAGCGGGCTGAGGTTCTGGCAAACAATCTGGCAAATGCCGACACCCCGGGGTTTAAAGCGCGGGATGTGGACTTCCAGGCCATGATGCAGCGTGCCCAGCAATCGGTCAGCGGCTTTGAAATGAGCAAAACCAACGATGCGCACATGGACACGTCTTCCGGCGCCGCTGAATCGGATCTGCTGTATCGCACGCCAAACCAGCCATCGGTTGACGGTAATACGGTAGATGCCCAGCAAGAGCAGAGCCGGTTTATGAGGAATGCCATGGATTACCAGGCGAGCTTCCAGTTTTTGAACAGCAAGTTTTCAGGGCTCACCAAGGCCCTGAAAGGCGAATAAGTCGCAGCGTCCCGATTAGCGAAGGAGAGACTTCATGTCATTGGGCAACATTTTTGACATCGCCGGATCCGGCATGACCGCGCAGTCACTGCGGCTGAATACAACGGCTTCCAATATTGCCAATGCCGAGACGGCCAGCTCGAGTACAGAGACGGCTTACCGTGCCAGGAAACCAGTGTTCGCCGCCATCCAGCAATCCATGCTGAATCCTGACAACCAGGGGTTGGGCATGACCAGCGAGCAGGGCCCGGGTGCCGGCGTTCGTGTTGAGGGTGTTGTGGAGAGCGACGCCGAGCTACAGATGCGTTACGAACCTGATCATCCTGCTGCGAACGAGGATGGCTATGTGTTTTATCCGAATGTGAATGTCGTAGAGGAAATGGCCGATATGATGTCGTCGTCCAGGAGCTTTCAGATGAACGTAGACATCATGAACACGGCCAAATCCATGATGCAGCGCATCCTGACCCTTGGTCAGCAGTAAAACGGTGAGGAGCAGATAATGAGCGTAACCAATACCAGCAGCGCCTCGGATGTTCTGAGCCAGTACCGGACAACCCAGCAAAACGGTGCCAACAGGAACAGCGAGCTGGGCAGAAACGAATTCATGGAATTGATGCTGGCCCAGCTGAAGAACCAGAACCCTCTGGAGCCGCAGGATAATGGTGAGTTTATCTCCCAGTTGGCGCAGTTCAGTTCGCTGGAAGAAATGCAGAAACTCTCTGGCACCGTTGATGATGTGGTTGGCCAGTTCCGGTCCACCCAGGCCCTTCAGGCTTCAGCCATGGTGGGTAAGACGGTGCTTGCGCCTTCGGGCGTCGGAATCCTCGGAGCCGAGGGCGAAATCAGCGGCACTATTGAAGTCCCGGCTTCAACCGGGGGACTAAGGGTCTCTGTTCAGAGCCAGAGCGGAGAACTGGTACGTCAGCTTGATCTGGGTAGCAGGCCGGCGGGTGTTCAGTCCTTCTCCTGGGATGGTCAGGACGGCAACGGCAATCCATTGCCGCAGGGTCCCTACAAGATCGTAGCTGAAGCGTCATATCCGGGTGGCCCTCAACAGCTGGCGACCATGGTTAGCGCTAATGTCGACAGTGTTTCACTGGGTCAGGGTGGTTCTATCACACTGAACCTGGCCGGAATGGGGTCCATAGCCCTGTCCGACGTAAAACAAATCAACTGATACCGGTGTCAGACCAAGGGGTGAATCATGGCATTTAATACAGGGCTCAGTGGCCTCCGGGCAGCATCGGTAGATCTGGATGTGACCGGTAACAACATCGCCAACGCCAGTACTGTGGGCTTTAAAGGAAGCAAGACTCAATTCGGGGACTTGTATGCCAGCGGTTTCCTGAGTGCGGGCACCAACCCCATCGGCGATGGGGTTCGGGTTCAGGACGTCAAGCAGTCGTTTGGTCAGGGCAACATCAGCTTTACTGACAGCGGCCTTGATATGGCGATCAGCGGCGACGGCTTTTTCATCCTCAACAACGGGGGAGAGGTTCGCTATTCCAGAGCCGGCCAGTTTGCGATCGACAAAGAAGGGTTTGTCATCAATAACCAGAACATGCGGGTGCAGGGTTACACTGCGGACGACGACGGAAACCTTTCCGGTATTCGGAGTGATCTTCAGGTCGAGACCGATAACCTGGCTCCAAGGCGGACAACCAGTCTGGTGTCAGATCTGAATCTCGACTCCCGCGAGTCCGTTCTGGAAACCAGGGTTCGCGATATCGGGCCACTGACAGTTGCCAGTATTCAGGGCGAAACCTTCGATATCCAGTACAACGACGGCACCGCCGATTACCCGGTGAGCATCGATCCTGCTGCCACCGCCAGAGAAGCCGCAGCGGCCATTAATAACGCTCCGGGCATGAGTGCCTCAGCCACCACGACGGCCACATTCAGCGGTGCGCAGCAGCTGGACGATAGCTATATTACGACCGCCGGGCCAACCAACTTTGCGTTCAGTCTCAGTATCAATGGCTCTCCGCTGGCTCTGGATACGAGCAACATCACGTCACTGCAGGACCTGGTTGATTCGATCAATAACTCGAGCGAAACGGCCATCTCAGCATCCGTCGTGGATGACGGAACCGGAACGGACGTTCTCCGGGTTATTCACAACCAGGGAGAGACGCTGTCGTTCGCGTTTGACAATGACGGGAATCTGACCAGCGGTACCGAGACCACGGGCACGGTTCTTGGTGATGTCAATGCGACGGCAGATCGTGTGGTCGCGGGTGTTTCCGACCCAGCAGCCGGTGATTTTGCGACCGCCTTCGCCACATCCCCCATCCGGATTGCCAACGAATTCAATCCACTGGACCAGCGAACCTACAATCACGCCACCTCCACCAACGTCTTCGACAGCCTTGGTAACTCTCACGAAATGACGCAGTTTTTCGTGAAAGAACCTTCACCGGGCAGCGGCGTTGGTGTAAGCGAGTGGTCGGTTTATCTTCAGATTGATGGCGAAATGGTAGCCGGTACGGATACTTCTCCTTACACCGCGCGCTTTGATGAAAGCGGGAACCTTCAATCTATTAATGGAGATCCGTCCGGTGAAATCGTGATCTCGGACTGGATCCCTAAAGATGAAAGCGGCCAACCTAATGGTGCCGATGGTCCGCCTGCGGCGGGGACCCAGGTGGTGACTCCAATTCCCGAGCCTCCGACGTCGTCAGCGTTTGTTCTCAACCTTGCGGAAACAACCCAGTATGGGGCGAGCTTTGGGGTCAATGATCAGCAGCAGAATGGCTATACCACAGGCCGTCTGTCCGGGCTGGATGTGTCTGACCAGGGTGTTCTCTTCGCCCGGTACACCAACGGCCAATCCCAGGCACTGGGCCAGGTAGCTCTGGCCTCCTTCAATAATACCAATGGATTGTCTCCGGTGGGTGATACCTCCTGGGTAGAAACCTTCGATTCCGGCCAGCCGATCATAGGCGCGCCGGATACCGGAACCCTGGGTTCAATCAAGGCGAGCTCAGTGGAGGAGTCCAATGTTGACCTGTCCGCGGAACTGGTCAACCTGATCATTGCCCAGCGGAATTATCAGGCCAATGCCAAGACCATTGAAACCTCCGATGCGGTCACCCAGACCATTATCAATCTCCGTTAATCCTCAATAAACGAGATATGGCACGACTCCTGCAAGAAGACTGGAAACAGTCAAAATTCCGGCAGGAGTTTTCCCATGGACAAAGCCCTATACATCGGTATGTCAGGCGCCAAGCAGAATATGCTGGCCCAGCGTGCCCATGCCAATAACCTGGCCAACGTCAGCACCACAGGCTTCAAGAGAGATTTCGCCCAGGCCCGCAGCATGCCCGTGTTCGGCGAGCACCATCCGACCCGGGCGTACGCGATGACAGAGAGGCCAGGTACTGACTTGTCCGCCGGCGCGCTGATGGACACCGGCCGTAAACTCGACGTGGCGGTAGAGGGTGATGGCTGGCTGGCGATTCAGAATGATCAGGGTGAAGAAGTATTCACCCGTACCGGCAGTCTGCAGATTGATGTGAACGGCTTGATGCGCCTGCCCGGTGGTGAACCGGTACTGGGGAACGGCGGTCCCGTTGCGCTCCCTCCATTCGAGAACGTCGAGATTGGCGCAGATGGAACTGTATCCATAATTCCTGTCGGCGGCGCGCCAGATGAACTCGTTGAAGTAGATCGGCTGAAACTGGTGAATCCACCTTCTGGCTCTCTCGAGAAGGGTCTGGACGGATTTATGCGCCGTAGGCCGGATCAGGTAATTGATGGCCCCGAGCCGCCTGATGCCAACATGCGTGTGGCTTCCGGTTTTCTGGAAAGCTCCAATGTTAATGCTGTGCAAGAGATGATCTCTAACCTCCAGTTGTCCCGGCAATACGAAATGCAGGTGAAGGTCATGAGCGCCGCAAAGGACAATTCTGAAGCGGCGGCACGGCTGTTGCAGAACCTCTGATATTGACTGAACACAATGGCCTGACGGGCTGAAAGCGGCAAAAACTGGCCGCATCAGCAGCCCCCGGCAAGGAGTAAAAATCATGCATCCAGCACTTTGGGTCAGTAAAACCGGTTTGAGCGCGCAGGACACCAATATGTCCACGATCTCCAATAACCTGGCCAACGTTAACACCACCGGCTTCAAGCGGGATCGGGCGGTTTTTCAGGATCTGCTGTATCAGGTTAACCGGCAGCCAGGTGGTCTGAGTACGCAGAATTCCGAGCTTCCCTCGGGGCTCCAGTTGGGTACCGGTGTGCGAGTGGTCGGCACGGCCAAGCAGTTCTCTCAGGGCAACCTGCAAATCACCGAACAGCCGCTTGATATGGCCGTGAATGGACGGGGCTTTTTTCAGGTTCAGCTCCCGGATGGTCAGATCGCTTATACCCGGGACGGTCAGTTCCAGCTTAATGCCAACGGCGACGTCGTGAATCCGGACGGTTACGCCCTTGAGCCTGCCATTACCGTCCCGGATAACGCGACCAATATCACTATCGGCAAAGACGGCACGGTGACAGCGGTCACCGATGATCAGTCTGCACCGGTCAACCTTGGCCAGATTACCCTCGTGGACTTCATTAACCCACAAGGCCTTCAGGCTATCGGTAATAACCTGTTCAAGGCGACCAATGCCAGCGGAGATCCGGCTGAAGGTGAGCCGGGACTTGCCGGGCTCGGCGCCATTGAACAGGGGACTGTTGAGGCATCGAACGTGGAAGTGGTGGAAGAGCTTGTCAATATGATCACCACTCAGCGGGCCTATGAGATGAACTCCAAAGTAGTCTCTACAACCGATCAGATGCTCCAGTTCATTACCAACAATATTGGTTAAGTCATGAAACGCATCATTCAAACGAGTAAATCCAGGCAGGTGCGCACCTTGGCGCTCGTTGGAGCGCTGATCCTGCTGCAGGGGTGCACCGCCATGAGTCGCCCCCGGGCCGTGCCGGATGATCCTGAATATGCGCCGGTTCGTGCGCAGGCAATGATGCAGAAAGACCCTCAGTCGGGTGCCATTTTCCAAAGTTCCCGGAACTACAACTTTTATGGCGATACCACAGCGCTGAATATCGGCGATGTGCTGACCATTACCCTTGAGGAGTCCACCCGGGCGAGCAAGAACGCTGATACCAGCATTACCAAGGATAACGACATTACCCTCCCGGAACCGACGATTCTCGGGAAGAGCAATTTCGGCATTGCCACGTCGCTCAACCAGCAGCGGGATTTCGAGGGTTCGGCCGAAGCGGATCAGAGCAACAGTCTGGCGGGTAACATCACGGTCACCGTGACAGAGGTTTTGCCCAATGGTGTCCTTCGGGTCAGAGGTGAAAAATGGCTGTCGCTGACGAACGGCGATGAATTCATCCGGCTTACCGGGCTGGTCCGCCCTCAGGATATCCAGCCAGACAATACGGTCGCCTCGACCCGCATCGCCGACGCCCGGATTGCCTACGGTGGTACCGGTGATTTTGACCAGGCTAACCAGATGGGTTGGGCGGGGCGCTTCTTCAACAGCGAATGGTGGCCATTATGAGTCTGAAAAGAGCCTTGGCGGCCGTAATGGTTCTGGTGCTCCTTGCCGCACCGGTAATGGCTGACCGACTGAAAGATCTTGCCCGCATCAAGGGTGTCCGGAATAACCAGCTTGTAGGCTACGGCCTCGTGGTGGGGCTGGACGGAACCGGCGACAAGGCCCCGTTCACCAATCAGACCTTTCGGAACATGATGAACCAGTTTGGTGTAACACTGCCTGATGGCGTCAACCCGAAACTGGAAAACGTTGCGGCAGTGACCGTGAGCGCAACTTTGCCTCCGTTTGCCAAGCCGGGGCAGGAGCTGGATATCACCGTTTCTTCCATTGGCAATGCGGACAGTCTGAGAGGTGGCACACTGTTGATGACCCCGTTGAAGGGTGCTGATAACAATATTTATGCCATGGCGCAGGGCAGTCTCGTGGTTGGAGGCTTCGGTGCCCAGGGCCAGGACGGATCCCGGATCACCGTCAATATTCCAAGCGTCGGGCGGATTCCAAACGGCGCGACCATAGAGCGTGAGGTTTACTCGCCTTTTTCGCAGGGCGACACCATAACCTTCAATCTGATGCGCGCGGATTTCACCACGGCGCGCCGGGTTGTTGAAGCCGTTAACGGCCGCCTGGGGCCGGACATGGCTTACGCCCATGATGCGACATCGATTTCAGTCAGGGCGCCCCGGGATCCCTCCCAGCGGGTCAGTTTTCTGTCCATTCTCGAAAATATCGAGGTTGATCCGGCCCAGGATGCGGCCAAGGTAGTCATCAATAGCCGTACCGGGACCATTGTGGTTGGCCAGAATGTGAAAGTAAGCCCGGCGGCGGTTACCCATGGCAACCTGACCGTCACTATTCAGGAAAACCCGGAAGTGGTTCAGCCCAACCCGTTCGCTGAGGGCGAAACGGCGGTGCAACAGGATACCCAGATTGCAATAACCGAAGATCCGGCACGGATGTTCAAGTTTGGTCCGGCTGTCACCCTGAATGAAATTGTTCAGGCGGTTAATCAGGTGGGTGCGGCGCCCGGCGATGTCATGGCGGTTCTTGAGGCGCTCAAGCAGGCCGGCGCATTGCGCGCCGAGCTGATTGTGATTTAGGTGACGTGATGCAGGATTATCAGGTTAAACAGGCTCAGGTTTACACCGATTTCAATGGTCTGAATGCGCTGAAATCTCAGGCACGAACCGATAAGCAGGCGGCGCTTGAGGAAGTGGCGCGTCAGTTTGAGAGCCTGTTTCTGTCCGAAATGCTCAAATCCATGCGTAAGGCCGGAGATGTATTTGCCGAGGGCAACTACCTGAACAGCAAACAGTCCGAGTTTTACCGGGATATGTTCGACAGCCAGCTCAGTCTCACAATGGCTGAAGATCAGGGAGCCGGGCTTGCGGATGCACTGGTCCGGCAGCTCAGCCGACAGATTCCAGGTATGGCCGGTGAAGGTGAAAAACTGGCGGCCCACAAGGCAAGCCTTGGCGATTACGATCGAAGTCTGCCGGCCTTGTCGCCGCGCTTGCCCGAGCAGGTTGAAAAGGTGATGTCGGTAGCCGACACGGCTGCTTCCAGACCCCTGGAAAATCCGGAGCCATTACCGGAGCGGTTTGAGTCGCCTGAGCATTTTGTTCGTGAGTTGCTGCCAGTGGCTGAACGCATTGCCCGCGATAAGGGCATTGATCCGAAACTGATGGTTGCCCAAGCCGCGCTCGAGACTGGCTGGGGGCGCCACATGATCAAGGGTGATGGAGAAGAGCCGAGCTTTAACCTGTTCGGCATCAAGGCCGACCAACGGTGGCAGGGTGATTCAGTAACCATTACCACAACCGAATACCGGGAAGGGTTACCCATGAAGGAGCAGGCGGATTTCAGGTCTTATCCAGACTATGAGTCGAGCTTTCGCGATTACATCTCCTTCCTGGAGTCAAATCCACGTTACCGGGAGGTCCTTTCGGCTGCTGACCAACCCGAGGTCTTTGCAGAAAGACTTCAGCAAGCGGGCTATGCGACCGACCCTGATTACGGTGACAAGATCCGCCGGATCATGAACCGTGACTCACTGATGACACTGTCTCTGGGCAGTGAAGGGATGAAGGAGTAACTGTTATGGCTGGGCTGATAGGTATTGGTCTTACCGGCATCCTGAGTCATCAGGCGGCACTGAACACCACCGGAAACAACATTACCAACGCCAATACTCCCGGGTATAGCCGTCAGGAGGTCCAGTTCGATACCCAGGAAGGCCAGCGCACCGGGGCAGGGACCATTGGCAGTGGGGTGAGTGTTACCAATATTCGTCGCCTCGCGAATGAATACCTTGTGCAACAGGTTAGGGAAGACAGCACCCTGTCCAGAGAGCAGGAAACCCTGAACTCTGAACTGACCCGGCTTGATAACCTGCTCGGTGGTGAGACGACCGGGCTGAGTACCGCCCTCAATAATTTCTTTGCCAGCCTGCAGAACGCCGCCGAAGACCCGACATCGTTGCCTCAGCGACAGCTGGTACTGAGCGAGGCGCAGCAAATCGTCAGTCGATTCGAAGCATTGAATCAGGAATTTATTCAGCAGCGTGAGTCCGTCAAGACTCAGATGGAACAGGGTGTCAAAGATGCCAACACGCTGCTCAAAAGCATTGCGGAACTGAATCTTGCGATCTCGGAATCACCGGGTTTGGCTCAAGGTCAGATGCCCAATGAGTTACTCGACAAGCGGGATGAGAAGCTCCGACAGCTATCGGAACTGGTCAGTATCAAGGTGTCAGAGGCGGAGGGTAGTCAGGTTAACGTCTCGCTGACCAACGGACTCTCCCTGGTGGTTGGCAATAACGCCGCCCAGTTTGGCACGCGGGAAAGTGCGGAGGATCCGACACGTCTTGAATTTACGCTGAGCAATGGCGGGCGGACACTCAATGTCGATGAGCAGATTACTGGTGGTAAGCTCGGCGGTCTGCTGCGGTTCGACAATGAAGCGCTGAAGCCGGCTTTCGATGAGCTGGGCCGTATTGCCATTGCCCTGGCAGATACCGTGAACCACCAGCATGAGATTGGCATGGATCTGGAAGGCGATCTGGGCGGATTGTTTTTCACGGATATTAACTCCGAAGCGGAGCAGCGCAGCCGGGTAGTCGCCAATGCCAATAACCAGCTGCCCCAGACCGGGCTGCTGGCTGTGGAGATTACCGATAGCGCCAAACTGGCCGCAGGCAGTTACACCCTTCAGTTTAGCGGTGATGGTCGCAGTTTTGAGCTCATTGACAAGTCAACCGGAGAAACCGTCAATCAGGGCCGGTTGCCGGATCCGGTTCAATCAGAAATATCGATGCCCGGATTTAATATCCGCGTTGAGGGGGGTGCCTTCAATGCCGGCGACAAGTATCTGATTCAGCCAAGCCGAAATGCTGCCGAGAGTATTGCTCTGGTGGTTAATCGTGAAGAGGATCTTGCCTTTGCGAGCCCTGTCCGGGCTTCGTCGGGTGATCAGAATATTGGAACGGCCAAGATTGACCAGGGCACGATGCTGAATGTCCGGAATCCCTTCACCAACTCGCTCTTGCCCGGGTTTCAGACTGCAGGGGCGCTCAGTAACGGGCCCTTGACCGTGTCGTTTGCGTCTGGGGGCCCCACTGGCCTGACATTCACGGTAACGGATTCCTCGGGCACCGCAATCGGAGCGACAAACCAGCCTTACAATGCAGGCCAGGTTAATGAGTTGTTCAGCGAAAATCCTGCCAGCGGTGCCGACTATCAGGGGTTTCAGTTCAAGGTAACGGGACAGCCAGCAGTGGGTGACACCTTTACCATCGGATATAACACCAATGGCGTTTCCGATAACCGTAACGCGGAGTTGCTTGCCGCGTTAGGCACGGCCAATACGCTTAATAATGGTAGCCAGAGTTTTACCGAGGGTTATGCCGGCCTGGTCGAGGATATCGGTGTCAAAACCCGGCAGAGCCAACTGGATATGGATGCCGGCAAAACACTTCTGGAGCAGTCGACCAATCAGCGAGAGGCCATATCCGGGGTCAACCTGGATGAGGAAGCCGGCAAGCTGATTCAGTATCAGGCCGCCTACAATGCGTCTGCGCAGGTTATGTCGGTGGCTCAGGACTTATTCAATACGCTGTTACAGAGTTTCCGGTAATGGAACGGGTAACGGTCGGGATGGCAGCGTGAGGTGATGTGAGATGATTCGAATTTCATCGCAACAGATTTTTTCCGGTGGCATTAACCGCCTTCAGGAGTTGAACAGTAGCCTGAATAATACTCAGCAACAGATTTCCACGGGCAAGCGTGTCAACAAGCCCTCGGATGATCCTGTGGCTGCTGCACGGATTTTGAAACTGGATCAGGAGCTGGCCCGCGTCGAGACATACCAGCGCAATGTGGACCTGGCGGATAACCGCCTGAACCAGGAAGAGAGCGCGCTGGAAAGCTCTGTTGATATTATTCAGCGGGTCCGGGAACTGACCGTGCAGGCAGGTAACGGGTCGCTGGCTCCCAACGATCGCCGCTCGATTGCTTCGGAATTGAAAGAACGGCTCGGTCAGCTGGCGAATGTAGCGAACACCCGGGATGCCTCCGGCGAATATATTTTCAGCGGTTTCCAGGGGTCGGTGCAGGCGTTTCAGCAAGACGCCACCGGGAGCTGGCAGTATCAGGGCGATGAGGGGCAGCGCGTTCTGGAAATTGATGACGGAGTCACTGTGCCTATCAGTGATCATGGTAAAGGGATTTTCGTCAATGTGCCTGCGGCGGTTACCGGAAGTGTTCCTTCCTCCCCCACCAGCGGGTCTATATCCGGGGTAAGGGTAGTTAACGAGGCGGCGCTCAATGCGGCTTATTCCGGCGGATTTCCGGATGACATTACGCTTCAGGTCGATAACAGTGTGCCCCCGAATGTTCTGGCTTTTGATAGCAGTGGCGCTCCCTTGCCGGTCGATCCTCCTCAGTATCAAAGCGGAGAAACCTTTGTTGTTGCCGGGGTTGAGGCCAGTATTACCGATGCGGTTCCGGGAGCCGGGGATGTATACACGTTGAACATCAATGAAAAACAGTCCGTTTTCGGAACCATTGAAAATCTTATTGCCGGTCTGGAGTCCATTGATAAGACCAACAGCCTGGGCAACGCGGAATTTGATGACCTGATCGCCAATTCGCTGATCAATCTCGATAATGCCCAGGAAAGTATTATTCTGAAGCAGACGGAGCTCGGCGGGCGGATGAACGCGGTCGAGTCCACCAAGACTTTTCTGGAAGACTCGTCGGTGTACACCAATGAGATTCGGTCAGAATTGCAGGATGTAGACTACGCCGAGGCGATCAGTAATCTGAGTTTCCAGAGCTTCGTTTTGCAGGCCGCGCAACAGTCTTTCGCCCAGGTATCCCAGCTATCATTGTTTGACAGACTCTAAATATTTGAAGGCTGGGGCAGATCTGTCCGCTGCCCGTATTGCTTTCGCGGGAGAGCTCAGTATAATCCCCAGCACTTTCTGATGGCGGCGTGGTGAAATTGGTAGACACGACGGATTCAAAATCCGTTGGGGTAAAACCCGTGGCGGTTCGAGTCCGCCCGCCGCTACCATTCTTTCCCGCTCTGTCGTGAATAGTCCATTCCATGAATGTCTCCGATTTTCATTTTGATCTACCGGATGAGCTTATCGCCCGCTATCCGCTTCCTGAGCGGACAGCTTCACGTCTCCTGTGTCTCAATGGCCTTTCCGGCGACACCGCTCACCGCCATTTTACCGATCTGACTGACTTGCTTCAGTCCGGCGATCTTCTTGTGTTCAACGATACCCGGGTCATCCCCGCCCGCCTTTTCGGTAAAAAGGAAACCGGTGGCCAGATTGAAATTCTGGTTGAGAGAGTCACCGGAGAGCACGGGATTACTGCCCATGTTCGTGCGTCGAAAGCGCTCAGGAGTGGGCAGAATGTCATCCTTGAAGATGGCACGGTCATGCGGATGACGGGTCGGGACGAGGCATTGTTTCATCTGGTTTGCGAATCCTCCGAGCCGGTTCTGGATGTACTCGAGCGTATTGGGCACATGCCTTTGCCGCCCTATGTGGATCGCCCTGATGAAGGCTCCGATCGTGAGCGTTATCAAACAGTCTATGCAAAAGAGGCTGGTGCGGTTGCCGCACCAACGGCGGGCCTGCACTTTGACGAGAAGCTTCTTGAACATCTCCGGGAAATGGGCGTTGAGACCACGTTCGTTACGCTGCATGTAGGTGCCGGAACGTTTCAGCCGGTTCGTGTTGACCGTATAGAAGATCATGTCATGCACAGCGAAGTGGTGCATGTGCCCCAGGATGCTGTTGATGCCGTCGAGCGGACAAGGGCTCGGGGCGGCCGGGTTGTTGCCGTAGGGACAACCTCCGTTCGCTCCCTGGAGTCTGCAAGCAGGGGAGGTCGCCTGCGGGCATTTCGCGGTGAAACAGACATCTTTATCAGTCCGGGCTACCGTTTCGAAACCGTTGATGCGCTGGTAACGAATTTTCACTTGCCCGAGTCGACGCTGATCATGCTGGTAAGCGCGTTTGCCGGTTATGAGAATGTCATGAATGCATACCGGGCGGCCGTTGCCGAAGAATACCGTTTCTTCAGTTATGGCGACGCTATGTTTATTACCGGTCAGGCGCCTAGCAGGGGAATGCTGCTTGGTGCTTCCGAACCTATTACTGATTCCAAGCAAGATAACGCCGGGGAGGCTGTGTGACCGAGTCCTGTTTCATGTCATTTGAAAAGTTCGGAGAAGATGGCCGAGCCCGCCGGGGCCGGTTGACCTTTCCCCGTGGATCGGTCGAAACACCAGCGTTTATGCCTGTAGGCACCTACGGTACGGTCAAGGGAATGCTGCCCCGGGATATTGAAGAGATTGGTGCCGAGATCATTCTGGGTAATACCTTTCACCTCATGCTTCGCCCAGGCACCGAGGTGATCAAGGCCCATGGCGATCTTCATGATTTCACTCAGTGGAAAGGGCCCATATTGACCGATTCTGGCGGTTTTCAGGTATTCAGCCTCGGGGAGATGCGGAAAATCACGGAGGAGGATGTAACCTTCAGGTCCCCGGTGGATGGCTCGCCGGTCAAGTTGTCGCCGGAGATTGCCATTCAGGTCCAGCGTGACCTGGGTTCGGACATTGTCATGATCTTTGACGAGTGCACGCCTTACCCGGCCACCGAGCAGCAGGCCAGGGACTCCATGGAGCTTTCGCTGCGCTGGGCCGAGCGTAGCAAAAACGCCCACCAGGGCAACCCGGCGGCGTTGTTCGGGATCGTTCAGGGTGGTATGTACGAGAACCTTCGTGAGCGGTCGCTGGATGGTCTGACAGAGATCGGGTTTGACGGCTATGCCATCGGTGGCCTGTCCGTAGGCGAGCCGAAGGAGGACATGATCCGAATTCTGGACCATCTTCCTCCCAGAATGCCCGAAGACAAGCCGCGCTATCTGATGGGCGTCGGTCGGCCCGAGGATATCGTTGAGGCGGTGCGTCGTGGTGTTGATATGTTTGACTGTGTCATGCCAACCCGTAACGCACGGAATGGCTACCTGTTCACGTCGACCGGAATCGTCAAGATCCGTAATGCCCGTCACCGTCATGATACGTTGCCGCTGGACGAGCGCTGTGATTGTTATACGTGTAAGAATTTTTCGAGAAGTTATCTGCATCATCTGGATAAATGTGGAGAAATGCTCGGCTCCCAGTTGAATACCATTCATAACCTGCGGTTCTATCAGAACCTCATGGCTGGATTGCGTGGGGCCATTGAAGCAGGTACATTGTCGGACTTTGTAACCGACTTCTATGCTCTTCGCGGCGAGACAGCTCCGCCGATGAGCACTGACTGAACTTATTGCTTAACCAACGGAGATATTCAATGAAATCGATTAAATTGCTCGTAGCTGGCCTAATGGCAATCATGCCCACGCTGGCGATGGCACAAGACGCTGCAGCCCAGGGTATGGGTGTGATGGGGCAGGTGATTTTCTTCGCCGGCTTTATCCTGATTTTCTACTTCCTGATCTGGCGTCCGCAATCCAAACGTGCCAAAGAGCATAAAGCCCTGATGTCCGGCCTGAACAAGGGCGACGAGATCGTTACTTCCGGCGGCGTTGCCGGCAAGATTACCAAGGTCACCGACGATTTTATTGTTGTTGAAATTGCTGACAACGTTGAGATCAAGGTGCAGAAGGTTGCTGTTGCTGCAGCTCTGCCCAAAGGAACTCTGAAGGACATCTGAGCCGGAGGCCGTAACCCGACGGTTTGATTCTTTCTGGCTGAAACACCAAGGCCGGCCTTTGGCCGGCTAAATAGGGATCCCATGCTGAACAAGTATCCGCTTTGGAAAAACCTGGTTATCCTGGTCGCGCTTGTGATCGGGTTTATCTACGCTTTACCCAACCTTTTCCCTGACGATTATGCCATCCAGATTACTGGTGCCCGAAGCAGCACAGAAGTTAACGAAGGTGTGCTGGACCGGGCTGTCAAGGCTTTGGAATCGGAGGGTATAGAGGTAAAAAGCAGCACGCTTCAGGATCGGGATGCCCTGATTCGCCTTACCACTGCTGAAGGCCAACTGCAGGCCCGGCCTGCCGTTCAGTCCGTGCTGGGTAACGAGTACCTCGTCGCATTGAATATGGCGCCCTCGACTCCGGATTGGCTGAAGAGCCTCGGTGCCGGACCCATGAAGCTCGGTCTCGACCTGCGTGGTGGTGTCCATTTCCTGTTGGAAGTGGATATGGAGACGGCGGTTAACCAGCGCCTGGAGGCGCTTTCGGGTCAGATCAAGGGTGATCTTCGGGAAGAGCGTATTCGCTATCGTGGTGGCAATGTCGAAGGGCAGCGTCAGATTGTCCTGAGCTTCCGTGACGAAGAATCTCGTGCCGAGGCCTTCGATCTGATTCGTGGGCAGTACAACCAGTTCCTGATGGACGAGCGAACGGAAGGTGAGGAGCGCCAGATTGTGCTCTCGCTTTCGGAGGCGGAAGTTAAGTCCATTCAGGAGTACGCGCTGGAGCAGAACCTGACCACCATCCGCAACCGGGTTAATGAGCTTGGTGTAGCGGAACCGCTGGTTCAGCGTCAGGGAGCTGACCGGATCATCGTCGAGTTGCCCGGTGTGCAGGATACGGCCCAGGCCAAGCGAGTTCTTGGCGCTACGGCGAACCTGGAGTTTCGTCTGGAGGCGCGTCAGGACGCGCCGGCAGGCGAGGTTGAAGAGTTTGGTTTCCGTGACAATCCCCAGCGGACAGCCCGCCTGGAACGTGATGTGATTACGACGGGCAATAACGTCGCGAATGCTCAGCAGGCATTTGACGAGAACGGTCAGCCGCAGGTGAATATCACCATGGATTCCGTCGGTGGCGACCAGATGAACCGTGCAACTCGTAACGCCATTGGTCGTCGCATGGCGGTACTCTTTATTGAATTCCGCACTGAAACAGAAAACCGCATGGTCGATGGTGAGATGACGACTGTCGACAAACGGGTCGTTGAGAAAGGCATCATCAGCCTGGCGACTATCCAGTCTGCGTTGGGTAGCAGTTTCCGGATTACCGGTCTTGACTCGATTCCCGAGGCGGCAGAGTTGGCGTTGTTGCTGCGTGCCGGCGCCCTCGCGGCACCGATGTACTTTGTCCAGGAACGGACGATTGGTCCAAGCCTTGGTCAGAAGAATATCGACGCTGGTGTGATGTCAGTGCTGCTGGGCTTTGTCCTCGTCCTTCTTTACATGTTGGTTTATTACCGGGGCTTCGGTCTGATTGCCAACGTGGCACTGACACTGAATCTCATGTTACTGATTGCCTGTATGTCCATACTTTCCGCAACACTGACCTTGCCGGGTATCGCCGGTATAGTGCTGACAGTTGGTATGGCTGTGGATGCGAACGTACTGATATTTGAGCGCATAAGAGAAGAGCTCAAGTCCGGGCTACCACCTCAGTCTGCAATCAATTCGGGCTACTCAAGGGCGTTTGTCTCGATTTTCGATGCCAATATCACGACCCTTTTGGTTGCGGTAATCCTGTTTGCCATGGGCTCCGGCCCGGTCAAAGGCTTCGCCGTAACCCTGTGTCTGGGCATCCTCACCTCAATGTTCTCCGGGTTGATGGTCAGTCGCAGCATCGTGAACCTTGTTTATGGCGGTCGCAAGATCGAGAAACTGTCGATCGGAGGGAAGCTCGCAAATGTCTGAGCACGATAAGAAACCGTTTGATTTTATGGGGTTGAGGAAGGTTGCTTCAATCCTCTCAATTACGCTTCTGGTTATTTCCGTCGTATTACTTGCGGTGCGCGGGCTTAACCTGGGTATGGACTTCACTGGTGGTACGTCGGTCGAATTCGAGTATGTCGAGGCTCCCGCTCTTGGTGAAATTCGGGCCACCCTGGATGCGGCCGGCTATGAGCAATTTGTCGTGCAGAATTTCGGTGCGGACACGACTGTCCTGGTCCGTCTTGCTGAAGCGGGCAATGATAAACTTGGCGAGGAAGTAACCCGTGCGCTGACAGCGAGTGGTGACGAGCTTGAACTGATAAGTTCCGAGTTCATCGGTTCTCAGGTTGGCGAAGAGTTAAAAGAAGACAGTGGCCTTGGTTTACTGCTCGCTCTCGCAGTCGTTCTGATTTATGTCGGGATGCGCTTTCAGTTCAAGTTCGGTATCGCATCGGTGTTGCCCCTGGCTCACGATGTCGTCATTGTTCTGGGGTTTTTTGCCCTGTTCCAATGGACATTCGATCTTACGGTACTGGCGGCGTTGCTTGCGGTTATTGGTTACTCCCTGAACGACACCATTGTCGTGTCGGACCGGATCCGTGAAAATTTCCGAAAGATGCGTGTCGGGAGTTCCTGGGACATCATTAATACCTCGATTCACCAGACTATCAGCCGTACGATCAACACTTCCGGAACAACACTCGTTGTTCTACTCGCCCTTTACCTGTTTGGCGGCGAGGCGATTAACAACTTTTCGTTGGCTCTGATTATCGGTGTCGTCGTGGGTACTTATTCCTCTATTTACGTTTCCGCAAGCTTGCTGGTTGCGTTTGGTGTTTCCCGCGAGGACCTGATGCTTCCGGCGAAAGAAGGTGCCGACAATGGCGAAGAAGAGGAACAGCCGCCGGAGTGGCTGAACCGTATGTAAAGAGACCTGTGGGCATAAAAAAACCGCCACTCCCTCGGGATGGCGGTTTTTTTTATGCCCGAAGGACCGCAGTCGGTCAGCGGGGCAGGCGACCTCTGAAGGGGTGCAGTACCTTCAGGACTTCACGGAAAAGCTTGGGGTTGGCGACAATCAACTGACGGGCATTGCCGGTTGAGGGGTTTCCCGAGAAATCACCGGTCAATGCGCCGGACTCCATTGCGATGGTGACGCCGAGGTCCAGGTCCGCCGCTTCTGGTCGAAAGATGACCGCAGCATCCAGGCTGCCTGAAGAAACCCGGGCAATGTCCAGTGCGACGCAGCCGGATGTCCGGAACATGGCGGATTCGCGGGCGAGTACTGATGCCATTTCACCCCACAGCTGGGGATCCTCGCTCTTGCGGGCCTGATCGAGCAGGTTGCTGGAGATGGCTGCCATTTTGGTTTGTTTGATGTCCGAAGCACGAACCCTCCGGCTGTTGAGGGCCGCGCCGTGCCCACGGCTGGCGGAATACTCTTCGCCGGTCACCGGGTTCACGATCAGCAGGTTCTCGGTGCGGTTGTTTTTCTTCTGGGACAGAGCCAGGGCAAATTCGGGGATGCCTCTGAGAAAGTTCTCGCGTCCCAGAACCGGGAAAATGTGCCAGCTTCTCTCGCTGGTGTCAGCGCTCGCCTCATTAAGAGCGGCGATGCTGTGATCCTTGTAGGCCTTTTCGAGTTGTTCCGCAAAATTGTCGTAAATAGACTGCTCAACCCGATCCAGCTGACGGCGGCGTTCTGTGTCGTCCTTGCCGGAAGGTTCCTGTCGCTCGAAGTGTGCTTTCAGGTAGTCGGACCCCTGACGCGCTACGCGAAGGGCCATTTTGATAGCTGGTTGCATCTGAGTGTTCATTATCCGGGTGTGTGAAGGCCGGCTATGATAGCAAAAGATGACCCCGCTTGTATGTTTTTCGACTTAGCAATAGCACGGATACCAAAGGATTAGGGCATTCCCGCACAGGCGGGAGGTGGATCGTTTCTGGTATCATGGGCGATCTTATTCATTCAGCTTGGACCTGCTTACGATGCACAAACCGGCACTTCCGATGGGCATAGACACATTCCAGGATCAGATCCGTATCGTTCTGGTTGAAACGTCGCACTCGGGTAACATCGGTGCAGTGGCCCGAGCCATGAAAAACATGGGGCTGGGCAATCTCTGGCTGGTCAATCCGAATTCGTTCCCCGATGAGGCGTCATACGCCCGAGCGGCCGGGGCGTCGGATGTCCTGGATCGGGCCAATGTTGTGTCGTCCCTGGATGAAGCCTTGTCCGGCTGCACACTCGTGATGGGCACAAGTGCGCGTGGGCGCAAGGTTCCCTGGCCGGTGATCCCACCGCCGGAGGCAGCGGTAGCCGCCTGTCAGAATGCCGAGAAGGGAAATGTGGCACTGGTGTTTGGTCGGGAAAATCATGGTCTGAGCAACGATGAGCTCCAGCGCTGCCACTACCATATCCATATACCGTCCAACCCCGACTACAGTTCCCTGAATCTGGCGATGGCTGTTCAGGTTATGTGCTATGAGTTGAGGATGTATCATCTCCGCGGTCTTGAAGCCGGGGCGGGGAGCCCATATTTAAAGCCCATGACTGCACCGGGAGATCCCGGCTGGGATATCCCTCCCGCTCCGGTGAACGATGTCGAGGGTTTTTTCGGGCACCTTGAGCAGGTGCTAACGGATGTGGATTTCCACCGACGAGACAACCCTCGTCAGCTGATGACCCGCTTGCGGCGGCTGTTTCAGCGCGCGAGACTGGATCAGATGGAGATTAACATTCTCAGGGGCATACTGACCGCAGTGCAGAAAGCGGTTGGTGCCAGCGGCAACCGTAAACCAACCGATGCCGATGCGAAGGCGACGGGACAGGAAAATGGCCATGTTTGAGCGTTTGAGGGAAGACATTAAGAGCGTTTTTCACCGGGATCCGGCGGCCAGGAATACGTTCGAGGTTTTGACCAATTACCCGGGGCTGCATGCCTTGTTGTTTCACCGGTTTGCCCACCGGCTATGGCGGATGGGGCTGAAATGGCTGGCCCGCACAATCTCGACAGTTGCGAGGTGGTTGACCGGCGTTGAGATTCATCCGGGAGCGACGATTGGTCGGCGCTTTTTTATCGATCATGGCATGGGCGTAGTGATTGGTGAGACCACTGTGATTGGCGATGATGTTACCCTTTACCAGGGCGTGACCCTGGGCGGGACGAGCTGGAACAAGGGTAAGCGGCACCCAACGATCGGTAATGGTGTAGTCGTCGGCGCCGGGGCCAAAATTCTTGGCCCGTTTGAGGTGGGAGAGGGCGCCAAAGTGGGTTCGAACTCTGTGGTCACCAAAGCGGTTCCTGCCGGAGCAACTGTTGTCGGTATCCCGGGGCGGATTATTGTCAAGCGCAAAACCGAAGACGATGATGTGCGTCGTAAGGAGATGGAAGAGCGGATGGGCTTCGATGCCTATGGTGTAACCGAAGAAATGCCTGACCCGGTTGCTCGCGCCATGCGTTCATTGCTGGACCACATGCACGCTGTTGATGATCGTATTGAGAACATGTGCAAGGCCATTCGTAAGGTGAACAGTGAATACCAGAACGGTGCGCTCCCGCCGCTCCATGAGGAGGATTTTGACTGCGTCCGGGACGAGAGCGAAGAGACACGAGGCTGAATACTTGACTGAAATAGTAGGTCAATTCATACTCGCGTCTGTGAAATTAGATTCAATCCCATCATGGGGCTGATTGTATGAAGTTGACCACCAAAGGCCGCTACGCCGTCACGGCAATGCTGGACTTGGCTCTGCACGGAGACCAGGGCCCGGTGAGTCTTGCTGATATTTCAGCCCGACAGGAAATATCACTATCCTACCTGGAGCAGCTTTTCTCCCGTCTCCGCCGAAGGAATCTCGTTGTCAGTGTTCGCGGGCCCGGCGGAGGCTATCGCCTGAGTCGTATCGCTGGAGAGGTTTACATTGCGGAAGTCGTCGATGCTGTCAGTGAGTCTCTTGATACCACGCGATGCGGAAACAAGGGCGACTGCCAGAAGGGAGAAAAGTGCCTGACTCACCACCTGTGGTCTGATCTGAGTGACCAGATTCATCAGTTCCTGAGCGAAATCAGTCTTGGTGACCTGATGAGAAAGCACGAAATCCGCCAGGTTGCGGACCGCCAGAACCGGCGTCAGTCTGATGACGGTTCTGAAACGATTAATACCGAACGCCTGTCCGATCAGGCGCCGGCCTGACACAATATCCCTTGATACCATGAAAAAGCCCGTATATCTGGACTATGCGGCGACGACGCCTGTTGATCCGTCTGTCGCTGAAGAAATGATCAAGTACCTCACGCCTGACGGCATTTTTGGCAATCCCGCATCGCGAACCCATGCTTTCGGCTGGCAGGCGGAAGCCGCTGTGGAAACTGCGCGCCGGCAGGTGGCCAGCCTGGTTCACGCTGATCCGAGAGAAATTGTCTGGACATCGGGTGCGACTGAGGCCGATAACCTCGCCATTAAAGGTGTTGTGGCTGGACGGACCGGTGTGCATGTGGTCACCTCGTCCATTGAGCACAAGGCGGTTCTCGATACCTGCAAGTGGCTTGAGCAGCACGGCGTTGAAGTGACCTGGCTGGCTCCGGACCGTGAAGGGCGAATCCGTGCCGGGCAGGTTCTGGAGGCGCTGCGGGAAAATACCGTTCTGGTCAGTCTGATGCTGGTCAATAACGAGCTGGGTTGTATCAACGAGATTGCCGAAATTGGCCGGTTATTGCGTGAGCATGGGGTGCTTTTTCACGTCGATGCTGCGCAGGCCGCAGGTAAAATGCCGGTGGATGTGAGTCGGATGCCGGTGGACCTGATGGCCCTGTCCGGTCACAAAGTATATGGGCCGAAAGGAGTTGGCGCACTTTACGTCCGTCGTTCACCGGATGTCCGTATTGAGGCGCAGATCCATGGCGGCGGGCACGAGCGGGGGATGCGCTCAGGTACTTTGCCGACCCATCAAATCGTGGGTATGGGTAAGGCTTTCCTTCTGGCACAGGATGGGCTGGAAGCGGAAATGGCTGAGCTTGAAAACTTGCGGGAAACCTTTATGTCGGGCATTGAAGGGCTTTCAGGGGTCACCGTTAATGGAAGCCAGGATTGCCGGGTGCCGGGCATTCTGAATCTTTCCTTTGACGGCGTTGACGCCGAGTCGCTTATGCTGGGTCTCAGGGACCTTGCGGTTTCATCGGGTTCTGCCTGTGCGTCCGCTACGATCGAGCCCTCCTATGTCCTTCGCGGGATTGGTTTAAGTGATGAACAGGCCCACAGAGCGCTCAGGTTTTCGTTCGGGCGGTTCACAACGAAAGAAGAGGTCGCCTTCGCCAGCTCGCAAATTGTTGATGTTGTTAGTCGCCTTCGTGCAGTGCGGTAGGCAGTTGGCCCCGGACTGCGTATAATCGCAGGCCAGAATTTTAACCCGAACCTGACTGGAGAAAGACCATGGCAAATGAGCGCACGCTCTCTATTATCAAGCCCGACGCTGTTGCGAAGAATGTGATCGGCGAAATCTACAGCCGCTTCGAAAAGGCCGGCCTGAACATTGTCGCTGCGAAAATGATGCACCTGACCCAAGAGCAGGCAGAAGGCTTCTACGCCGAGCACAAAGAGCGCCCCTTCTTCAACGACCTCGTCGCCTTTATGACGTCTGGTCCGGTTGTTGTTCAGGTTCTGGAAGGCGAGGGCGCCATCCTGAAAAATCGTGACCTGATGGGTGCAACAAATCCGAAAGAAGCCGAGGCAGGCACCATCCGCGCCGACTTCGCTTCTTCTATCGACGCAAATGCTGTGCATGGCTCAGATTCTGCTGCTTCCGCAGAGCGCGAAATTGCGTATTTCTTTAATGACAACGAGATTTGCCCGCGCGGCTGATTGCGTTGATCGGAGGCGATCCTTGATCGCCTCCGTATTGGTTATCTGATTGAGGTTATAAAATGACAGCGGCCGCTGAAAAAACCAATCTTCTCGGGATGCCGAAAGCAAAACTTGAGGCTTTCTTCGAATCCCTTGGAGAGAAGCGTTTTCGTGCCACTCAGGTTTTGCAGTGGATTCATCAGCGGGGCGCGGATGACTTCGATCAAATGACCAATATGAGCAAGGCTTTACGGGACAAGCTCAAACAAGTAGCTGAAATCCGTGGCCCGGAAGTGGTTTACGATGAGACGTCCAAAGACGGCACTCGCAAGTGGGTGATGCGCATGGACAATGGCAACAGCGTTGAGACCGTACTCATTCCCGATGGGGAACGTGGGACGCTGTGTGTTTCTTCCCAGATTGGATGCAGCCTGGACTGCACGTTCTGTTCGACCGGGAAGCGAGGCTTTAACCGAAACCTGACGGCCGCAGAGGTTATCGGCCAGGTGTGGGTTGCGCGTAAGGCATTCATGCCCTTTGAACCAGGCCCTGACAGACCTATCACCAACGTGGTTATGATGGGCATGGGGGAGCCATTGCTCAACTTCGACAACGTAGTCGATGCCATGAATCTCATGATGGAAGACCTGGCTTATGGGATTTCCAAACGTCGGGTAACCCTGAGCACTTCAGGCGTTGTCCCTGCGCTGGATCGCCTTGGGGAAGTTACCGATGTTTCACTGGCCATTTCCCTGCATGCCCCGAATGATGAGCTTCGTAACAAGCTGGTCCCTCTTAATAAAAAATATCCGATCGCGGAGCTTCTCGCAGCGACGAAACGGTATTTTGCGCGCTTGCCTGACAAGCGCAAGGCAACGATTGAATATACAGTCATTGAGGGAATGAATGACCAGCCGGAACACGCACGGGAGCTTGCGGTGTTGTTGCGGGATCTGCCATGCAAGATCAATCTGATACCCTTCAATCCGTTCCCGGAAAGCGATTTTCGGCGGCCGAGTATGAACGCGACCCGTCGCTTTCAGACCGTGTTGAACGAAGCAGGCTACATAGCGACGATACGAACGACCCGAGGCGATGACATTGATGCCGCATGTGGCCAGCTGGTTGGCAGGGTTGAAGACAGAACTCGCCGCAGCCAGCGTTATATTGATGTTCAGCAGGTTAATCCCTGAAACGGACTCACCAATCAAGCAGATGCGAGGAATGCAAGACTGTGACGTATAGAACAGCGAACAGGCGTATTTCTGTTGCAGCCCTGATTCTGGGCGTCATTCTTGTCACAGGTTGCGTAACGACGACCGACAGCCGTTTCTCTCGGGAGGCAGACAAGCAGGAAGCGGTGGATGATTACGTTCAGCTGGCCACGGCCTATATTGGCCAGGGAAATCTTGAACGAGCGCGGCACCACCTCGATCGCGCGCTGAAACTTGCGCCGGAAAGTCCTGCGGCGAGAGCTGCAATGGGGTTGGTGTTAAACGCTGAAGGCGAAGCCGAGTTGGCAGAAGCCAGTTTCAGGCGTGCCATTTTCGCTGACTCCGGATACACCCGTGCACGGGTGTATTATGGTGCGTTTCTTTATGGGCAGGGCAGAATTGAAGACTCCCGGGATGAGTTTCGAGCGGCATCACGGGATACGGATTACAAGGATCGAGGGTCTGTTTTTTATAATCTGGGGATGACTCAGGAGCGCCTGGGGGAGCTTGAGAACGCTACCACCTCCTATCGTCGGGCCGTAGAGCTCTCCCGCGGAGATGCGCGCTCCTTACTTGCATTATCCCGGGTCCTTGTTGAACGTGGAAACTATGACGCGGCAGCCCGTTACTACGGTCGTCTCACGTCGATCATGCAGAGAAATGAGCGCGCGCGCCACTCACCGGAAAGTCTGTTGACCGGAATTCGCATAGCCCGCCACCTGAATGATCGCAATCAGGAGGCCAGCCTGGCCTTGCAACTCAAGAACAATTATCCGGAGTCAGTTGAATACCAACAATATAAGGTGCTGATTTCTAATGGCCAATGATGATAATCCTCAGCCAGTGAAGAATGATCCTGTCGGGCAACAGCTGAAGCGTGCGCGTGAGAAGGCCTCGCTGACTGTGAGTGACGTTGCTGACGCCCAGCATTTACGGCCCGTGGTGATTCAGGCGATTGAAGAGGGCGATTATTCCAGGATTGATAGTGAACTCTTCCTGAAGGGTTATGTCAGGGCCTATGCGATGCAGGTTGGTCTTGACGCCGATGCCGTTATAAATGACCTGGACCACGAACTGGAGCCGTTGCGTAAACAGCGGGAGCAGGAACGCGAAGAGAACCCGCTGGTGGATATCGAACGCCGGCGACACAGGAAGCGTCGGATGGCGAAGTTGCTTCTGCTTTTGGTGGTTGCAGCCTTGGCCGGATATCTGGCTTTTACGTTTATGTTACCAATGGACAGCACTAAAGAAGACGTGACTGTGATGCCGGAGTCGGCTCAGCCGCAGGACGGTGAAGAAATTGGCGATTCGGTGAGCCAGCAGGGGTCGGAAGAACCGATGGAAAATGGCCCGGATACAAATGGTTTGGCATTGGAGATCGGGGAGGAGCCGGGCGTAACTCGGGAAAATCCGCTGGAGGTCCCAGATTCCGGAGTTCAATTGGAACCCGAGGTGACATCCGCCGAAGAGGGTGACCCGGTGGTGGACGTTCCGCCAGTGCTTGAAGAACCTGCGCCTGTTGTGGAGGACCCGAGGGAGCCAGTGGCGATCACAGCCCAGGGGAGCCTGCTGATCACCTTTACCGATGATTGCTGGGTTCAGGTCAGCGATGCCTCAGGCACTCGTTTGGTAAACTCTCTCCAGCGGAACGGTGACCAGGTCGAAGTATCCGGACAGCTACCCCTCAAGGTAGTGATTGGTGCGGTCGATGCCGTGGGCTCTATTCGCTTTCAGGGGGAATCAGTGGATATGGGTGACTACCCGGTCGTAAACAACCGGTCAGAATTTACCCTGACGATCTGAAACTTTGACGATTTTATCGATATTGGTCAGTAAGCAATGAAACAGGAATCTCCGATCGTAAGACGCCAGTCCCGCCAGATTATGGTGGGCAATGTACCTGTAGGCGGTGGTGCTCCGATTGCAGTTCAGAGCATGACCAACACGAACACCTGCGATGTGGCGGCAACTGTCGGCCAGGTGAATGCGTTGCAGGATGCCGGTGCGGATATAGTAAGGGTGTCGGTTCCGGATATGGACGCTGCGGAGGCCTTTGGCAAAATCCGGCAGCAAGTCTCTCTTCCGTTGGTTGCGGACATCCACTTTGATTACAAGATCGCTTTGCGAGTCGCGGAGCTGGGCGTCGATTGTTTGCGTATCAACCCGGGCAATATCGGACGTGAAGATCGCGTCAGTGCGGTTATCAGTGCCGCCCGGGATCGGAATATTCCCATTCGTATTGGCGTAAACGCGGGCTCCCTTGAAAAGGAGCTTCAACGAAAGTACGGCGAGCCGACAGCAGACGCACTTGTCGAGTCGGCGATGCGCCACATTGATATTCTCGACCGTCACGATTTCCCCGATTTCAAGGTCAGTCTGAAGGCTTCGGAAGTGTTTATGACGGTTGCCGCTTATCGCAAGATTGCATCGCAGATCGAACAGCCGCTCCACCTTGGCATTACTGAGGCAGGCGGGTTCCGCTCAGGCACGGTGAAATCGTCGATTGGGCTCGGTATGCTCCTGATGGACGGAATCGGCGATACCATTCGCGTTTCCCTGGCTGCGGATCCGGTCCAGGAAATAAAGGTCGGTTACGACATCCTGAAGAGTCTTCGTCTGCGTAGCCGCGGTATTAATTTTATCGCCTGTCCCAGTTGTTCAAGGCAGAACTTTGATGTTATCCAGACGATGAATGATCTGGAAGCCCGCCTCGAAGACGTCAATACCTCACTGGATGTCGCTATTATCGGGTGCGTGGTCAATGGTCCGGGTGAGGCGAAAGAAGCGGATATCGGACTCACCGGCGGAAGCCCGAAGAACCTGTTTTATATGGCCGGCAAACCAAATCAGAAACTCGATAATACGACGTTAACGGATGATCTGGAACGTCTGATTCGTGAAGAGGTTGCCCGCCGTAAGGAACAGGAAGATGCCATCATTGTCCGTTCCGACGGCTGACGGCATCTGGTTTTCCGACCGAATTTTCAAGATACAGGTTTAAGGGTTTAACTTGGCTAAGATTCAGGCAATTCGCGGGATGAACGATATCCTGCCAGAGCAGACGCCGGTTTGGCAGTTTGTTGAAAGCACCGTGCGGAAAGTACTGGCACAGTATGGTTACCAGGAAATCCGGATGCCTATTGTCGAGCAGACAGATCTGTTCAAGCGGTCCATCGGCGAAGTGACCGATATTGTCGAAAAGGAAATGTACACTTTCGAGGACCGGAACGGAGATAGCCTGACACTTCGGCCGGAAGGCACCGCTGGCTGCGTTCGGGCGGCGGAGGAGCATGGTCTTCTGTTTAATCAGACCCGTCGGCTCTGGTATACCGGCCCGATGTTTCGCCATGAACGCCCCCAGAAAGGACGGTATCGCCAGTTTCATCAGATCGGTGTGGAATGTTTCGGCATGGCCGGTCCCGATATTGATGCGGAACTTCTTATTCTTACTGCCCGGCTCTGGAAGGAATTGGGCCTCGAAGGCCATACCCGTCTTGAGATCAACTCTATCGGCACTTCAGAGGCTCGTAGGGCCTATCGCGAAGCACTGGTCGATTATCTGGAACAGGACAAGGCCGGGCTGGATGCCGACAGTCAGCGTCGACTGCAGACCAATCCGTTGAGAATTCTGGACAGCAAGAATCCTTCTACTCGCAAGATCCTCGAAGGTGCCCCGAGCCTCGACGACTATCTCGATGACGAATCGAGAATCCACTTTGATCGCCTCCGGGAGCTGCTGGATGCCGCAGGCATTAACTATACAGTGAACCCTGCGTTGGTACGTGGTCTCGATTATTACGGAAAAACCGTGTTTGAGTGGATTACTGACAGCCTTGGTGCCCAGGGAACTGTTTGCGCCGGTGGCCGTTACGATGGTCTGGTTGAGCAACTGGGCGGTAAGCCGACCTGTGCCGTTGGGTTTGCCATGGGAGTTGAGCGACTCATTTTGCTGCTGGAGACACTGGAAGTTATTCCGGACCATGTGAACAACAATGCGGATGTCTACGTAACCGCAATGGGGGAGAGCGCGATGGCGCCCGCTTTCGCACTCGCCGAAAGCCTCCGGTCGGCACTGGTGGATCGTGTTGTGGTATCTCACTGTGGCGGCGGCAGCTTTAAAAGCCAGATGAAAAAGGCTGACCGAAGTGCTGCGAGGTACGCGGTTATCCTCGGCGAAAATGAGCTTGCGAACGGGACCGTGGGCCTGAAGCCGCTGCGAGCCGATGAGCCCCAGCGGGAAGTGCTCCAGAGTGAGTTGGCATCGGTGCTGTCAGAAGCCTTCAAACACTAATTCAACGTACACAAAAGCAAAAACACGACTACAGGAGTCATCATGGCTGAAATGCGCACCGAAGAGGAACAGGTTCAGGCGATCAAGGACTGGTGGAAAAACAATGGAAGCTCATTGCTGATAGGTATTGGTGCTGCTCTGGCCATCGTTTTCGGATGGCAGGCCTGGCAAAACCATCAGGCGGAGCAACGCGCCGAAGCGGCAAATCAATTTGGAAACCTGCTGAACGCGTTTAGTGATCAGGCTGATGAAACCAGCGCTGAGACCGTTGCTTTTGTAGCCAGCACTCTTCGGGAGGACTACACCGATAGCGCCTATGCCGTGTATGGCAACCTGATCCTGGCACGCCAGCAGCTGACGGACGGTGATGCGCCGGCAGCGATTGAATCCCTGAAGTGGGCACTGGAAAAAGCGGGCGAGCAACAGGCTCTGGCACTGGTTGTGCGTAGTCGGTTGGCGCGTGCCCAGTTTGCATCGGGCGGTTACGATGACGCCCTTACCACCATCAATGGGGCTGCGGACTCCGAAGCTTTCGCCGCGATTTTCTCAGAGCTTAAGGGCGACATTCTGCTCGCTCAAGGCGATCAGGATGGTGCTCGTGACGCGTATCTCGCGGCTCGCGAGCAGAGTCAACAGCAGGGGCGCAGCGGGATCCTTGAGCTAAAACTTTCCGATCTTGGCATTGGGGAGGATGCCTGATGCGGGGATCTCGCAACAGGCTAGCACGTTTGGCCCTCATTGGCGGCTTGTTGTCCGTTTTGGGTCTTGCAGGTTGCAGTACCACGGATACATTTGAGCAGCCGGCTCCACTGCCAGATGTCGATGAATCTGTTGAATTCAAGCGGGTCTGGAGCATGTCCGTCGGTGACGGCCATGATGGTGAGTTTCTGTATCTTCGCCCCCTGAATACCGGCGATGTTATCTATGCGGCGTCGGCCGACGGTGAGCTGGTTGCTGTTGAGTCGGAAGACGGCAAGGTGGTCTGGCAAACTGAACTCAACGACCGGATTTTTGCAGGTGTCGCTGGTGATAGCGACCAGCTGTACCTGGCAACCCGGGAAGCGGACCTGCTGGCACTGTCACGGGTCGACGGCAGCGAGCTCTGGCGTGCCTCCTTGCCCACGGAAGTTCTTGCAGCCCCTCAGTCGAATGGCGAGTTGGTGGTTGCCCAGACGACAGACGGCCGTGTGCTGGCCTTCGAGGCCGAAAGTGGCGAAAAGCGCTGGCAGTATGATGGTGTCGTTCCGGCTCTGTCCATGCGAGCCGCCGCCGCTCCGCTCGTGGGTGGCGACGTGGTTATCGCGTCCTTTGCCAACGGTAAGATCATGGCGTTGTCTGCCGAGTCCGGTCAGCCGCTCTGGCAATACGAGGTCGGTCAGCCACAGGGGCGCACAGAGCTGGAGCGCCTGGTGGACATTGCCGGCCAGCCGCTGGTGCTCGACTCCGCCATATTGGTCGTAGGCTATCAGGGTAAGCTGGCACTGGTGGATATTCGCACGGGGCAGGAAATCTGGAGCCGGAAGGCATCCAGCCTTTACTCACCAATGATCGGCGATGGCGATATCTATCTTGCTTCAGCGAATGGCGACGTCGTCGCCTTGCGCGGTTCCGACCGCCGGGAGCTCTGGACTCAGGATCGGCTTTCATGGCGCCAGCTAACCCAGCCGATGATCTTCGATGATTACCTTGTGATCGGTGATTACGAAGGGTACCTGCACATCCTCTCTCGCGAAGACGGCAGTCTGCAGGGGCAGCTGGAATTCGATGATGAGGGTATACGCGTAGCTGCACAGCGGTTAAGCAATGGTAACCTGCTCGTTTTCGGCAACAGTGGAAGAATGGCGGTTCTCAGAATTCGGCCAATCGACTGAATGTTTTTCCAGCCCGGCCATACGACCGGGCTGTTTTCCTTTTTACGTAGCGGACTATTATGACCCCAGTTATTGCCCTTGTCGGCCGCCCGAATGTTGGCAAGTCGACGCTTTTCAACCAGATGACCCGATCCCGGGACGCGCTGGTCGCCGATTTTCCGGGCCTTACCCGGGACCGAAAGTATGGTGAGGGCACATACGAGGGTCAGCGTTTTATCGTCATTGATACCGGCGGCCTTACCGGTGACGAGCAAGGACTGGACGCGGAGATGGCCCGTCAGTCGCTGCAGGCGGTGGAAGAGGCAGACATTGTTCTCTTTATGGTGGATGGTCGTGCGGGACTGACTGCAGGTGATGAGTTGATTGCGGATCAGCTGAGGCGCTCCGGCAAGCAGGCTCACCTTGTGGTTAACAAAACCGATGGTCAGGACCCGGATATTGCAGCGTCTGATTTTTATAGCCTGGGTTTTGATTCGACGTTTCTCATTGCGGCATCTCATAATCGCGGTATTCGCTCGATGCTGGAACTGCTGCTGCCATCCGAAGACGAGCGCGAGGAAGAAGACCGGGCAGGGAAGTATCCCGGGATTCGCATTGGCGTGGTCGGTCGTCCGAACGTAGGCAAGTCGACGCTCGTTAACCGCATGCTCGGCGAAGACCGGGTGGTTGTCTATGACATGCCAGGCACAACGCGTGACAGCGTTTACATTCCGTACGAACGGCAGGGCGAGCAATACACGCTGATCGATACAGCGGGTGTTCGTCGCCGCAAAAATGTTCGTGAAGTGGTCGAAAAGTTCTCGATTATCAAGACACTGCAGGCCATCGACGATGCGCATGTGGTGATTCTCGTAATTGATGCGCGGGAGGGGCTGGTTGACCAGGATCTTCATCTCATCGGTTTTGTTCTTGATGCCGGCCGATCGCTCGTCATTGCCGTTAATAAATGGGACGGCATGGACCCGGAAGAGCGCGCAAAGGTCAAAGAACAGGTCCGACGGCGCCTCGATTTTCTGGATTATGCGGACAAACATTACATCTCTGCGCTCCATGGATCCGGCGTTGGCGTTATGTACGAATCGGTGCAGGCGTGTTACGAGTCGGCTATGGCAAAATGGCCGACGAACCGCCTGACCGCTATCCTCCAGGACGCCATTGCCCAGCATCAGCCTCCCATGGTTCAGGGCCGCCGGATCAAGCTTCGCTATGCGCACCAGGGCGGCTCGAACCCGCCTGTGATTGTGGTGCATGGCAATCAGGTTGATGCGCTCCCCGGTTCTTACAAGCGGTATCTGGAAAACACCTTCCGTAAGGTACTGAAGGTCACCGGTTCACCGATCCGGTTCGAATTCAAGTCAGGTGAAAACCCGTTCGCAACCAAGGTCGACCGACTTACACCGCGGCAGAAGGTGAAGAAGGACAATGATCTGAAAAAGGGCAGGAAGGTTAAGAAAACCAGGCAGAAAAGCCTTAAACGCTAGTAGGGCGCCGTGTTGGCAGAACAGCGGACTGGCTCAGGCCAGCCCCGCATCTTGCACCTGTTTCGCCTGAACGGCTGTCAGCGCGATGGTAAACACAATATCCTCAACGAGTGCCCCCCGGGAAAGATCGTTCACCGGCTTTCTCAGGCCCTGCAGCATCGGCCCGATGCTGACCACGTTGGCGCTCCGCTGCACCGCTTTATAGGTCGTGTTTCCGGTATTAAGATCGGGAAAGACAAAGACCGTTGCCTTGCCAGCTACCTTGCTGTTGGGTGCCTTGCTTCGGGCGACGCTTTCGATAGAGGCGGCGTCGTATTGAAGGGGGCCGTCAATCAGAAGATCCGGGCGCCTTTCCCTGGCAATGCGGGTTGCTTCCCGAACCTTTTCCACATCCTGACCAGATCCGGACTCGCCCGTACTGTAGCTGATCATCGCCACCACTGGTTCAATTCCGAAAGCTTCTGCGGACTGGGCGCTCTGAATAGCAATATCCGCAAGCTCTTCGGCATTGGGATCGGGGTTGATCGCGCAATCGCCATAGACGACCACTTGTTGTGGCAGGAGCATGAAGAAGACCGAAGAAACGACTTTTGCCTGATCATGGGTTTTGATCAGTTGTAGGGCAGGGCGAACGGTGTTGGCTGTCGTGTGAATCGCACCTGAGACCAGGCCATCCGCTTCGTCTCTGGCAACCATCATGGTGCCCAGCACGACGTTATCCTCGAGCATGGCTTCTGCCATATCGGGTGCCAGGCCCTTGTGTTTCCGCAGATCAACCATCGGGGCGACATACTTTCGCCGAACCCTCGCCGGATCGATAATTTCTATATCTTCTGGCAGGTTCAGTCCCTGAGATCTGGCGACACTGAATATTTCGTCAGGATTACCAATCAGCACGCAACGGGCGAGGCTGCGTTGTTGGCAGATAATGGCGGCATGAATGGTGCGAGGCTCGCATCCTTCTGGAAGAACAATGCGCTTGTTGGCGGCGCGTGCCCGTTCTGACAGCTGATAGCGAAAAGCCGGGGGTGAAAGCCGGCGCTGGCGATGGACTTTGAGGTGCTCCTGAAGCCAGTCCGTGTCGATTCGCGTTGCGACCGCCTCCATGGCTTTTTCAATGCGATCCGGGTCATCAATGGGGATGGCGGTAGACAGGTTTGCGAGCATGTGCGCAGTGTCATAGGTGTTGGTTCCGGAGCTGAGGACCGGAAGCCCGGTGTCCAGGGCCCGGCGACAGATATCGATAACCCGGGGGTCCGGAGTCAGCCCTCCGGTCAGCATCAACCCGGCTAGCGGTACACCGTTCAGCGCGGCGACGGCCGTGGTGACAATGATGTCCTCCCGGTCACCCGGTGTGACCATAAGGGTGCCTGGCTTCAGTGTTTCGATCATGTTTCGTATAGTTCGGGCGCAGACGGAAACGTTCTGGACACGTCGCGTCAGCATCTGGCCTTCATGAAGTACATGGACGCCCAGCTCTCGGACTATGTCTGACACCCTGGGGGCGAGAAGATCCGGTTGCCATGGGATTTCAGCCAATAGGTGGAAGCGTTGCTCCCTGAAAACCCGGCATTCCTTCCGGTAGTTGGCAGGACTCCAAACCGGCCCTGCAACGTTCTGAAGAGACAACCCGGATTTTTCTGGCTCGCCCACCTTGTTCAGAATAACTGCAATGACATCGGGGTCGGATGGGCTGGCGAAAAGTCTTGAAGAAAAATCCAGCTCGTCGTCTACTTCGGCAGGCTGACTCATCTTGGGTGTGCTGACGAGAATGACCTCGGAGCCCAGATTTCGAGCGACCTCGACATTCAGCCGGGCAATGTACGCTTCGCTTCGATCAGGTACTAACCCCTCAATAACAACAACATCGACATCCTTGGCCACCCTCTGGTATTCACCTACGACATTTTCCATCAGCAAATCCGAGTTTCCGCGATTGAGTAGCTGCTGGGCTTCCCTGAGAGGGATGGGGGCGGGTGGATCCAGGTGACTACGGGTGCGGACAAACTCCACTGAGGAATCGTTGCCTTCGTTGTGTGATGATTCACCGTGGTGAACTGACTGCCGGAAGGGTTTGTAGAAGCCAACGCTGACGCCCACTCGCTCCAGGGCGCGTAACAGGCCGAGGCACACAGACGTGAGTCCTGAATCCATGGATGTTGGTGCAATAAAAAGACTTTTAGCCATATCAAGTTTCCGGAATTACAGTGTGGTTACCCCGCTCCTGTGCCGCCTGAAAGTCGGGAGGCTTCCCTGGCGATTACCAGCTCTTCATCGGTAGGGATTACGAGGATCGCAAAGCGGGAGCCGTTGTCTTCAATGTGGCCATCGGTGTACTGACCATTGGCTTCGTTAAAATCGGCTCTGATTTTAAAGCCCATTAGATGAAGATGCTCCACCGTTTTCTGACGGACTCTGGCACTGTTCTCTCCAATACCACCTGTAAACACCAGTGCGTCGAGCTGACTGAGTGACGCCATCATTGCCCCTACATATTTTGCAAGCCGGAAGCAGAAGATGTCTATGGCCAATGCAGACGGCTTATGGCCGTGATCAGCGAGTTCACAGAGCGAGCGCATGTCATTGGTTTGCCCGGAAACACCGAGAAGCCCGCTTTGGTGATTCAGGGCCTGGTGGACCTCCTCAGTACAAAGCCCCTTGGTACTGAGGAAGTCGAAAATTCCCGGATCCACATCGCCGCTACGGGTGCCCATAACCAGGCCCTCCAGTGGCGTGAGCCCCATGCTGGTATCAACACTGATACCGTCACGAATAGCAGCAATACTGCAGCCGTTGCCAAGATGTGCGGAAATGACCGATGTGGTTGCCAGAGTTCGATTCAGTAACCTGGCGGCTTCGAGAGCCATGAAATAATGGCTGGTTCCATGGAAACCGTATCGTCTGACCCCCCACTCGCGGTACCAGGCTTCCGGAAGGGCATAGAGGTAGGCCCTTTGAGGCAGTGTCTGGTGATATGCCGTGTCGAAGACCGCCACCTGGGGCACGGCTGGAAACATCAATCGGGTTGCTGCGATGCCTGAAAGGTTTACCGGGTTATGCAGTGGAGCGAGCCCGGCACAGGCCTGAATTGAACGGAGTGCAGAGTCGTCGATGACTGTCGCTTCCTTGAAGGCTTCACCACCATGAACCACGCGATGGCCGATGGCCCGGGGCTCCGATGTCATCAGGCCCAGGTCCCGGAACCGGGAGACCAGCGCCTCAAGGGCTTCCCGATGGGAGGCGCTGGAGGGGAGGGCAACCTTCTCTTCCACGCCATCTATCCGGGCAAATGCATCCTCTGTGTTAAGAGAGTCAGCAAGGGCGGATGTCCGTCTTCGGTGGTGCTGGTCAAACAAGGCAAGCTTTAACGATGAGCTGCCACAGTTAACAACGAGTATGACGTCTTCCATTTACCGGTGGTCCTGGTGGTTATATCTGCACGCGCTGGTTAGTTTTGAGCCAGTTCTCGAAGTCCTTTGCCGGCAGGGGGCGACTGTAGAAGTAGCCCTGGCAAAAATCGCACCCTTCCTGCTTGAGAAAGTGTGTTTGAGGCTCTTCTTCCACGCCCTCGGCGATCACGCTCAGGCCGAGACTGTGGGCCATATTGATGATCGCCCGAACGAGTGAGGCGTCTTCGGGCTCTTTCATAACATCCTGTATAAACGACTTGTCGATTTTCAGGGTGTCGAAGGGGTAGCTTTTAAGGTAACTCAGCGCCGAATAGCCTGTGCCGAAATCATCCACTGAGAGACGGATGCCGGACCGGTCCAGCTGACGCAGAATTTCAGCCGTTTCAATGGAATTATCCAGAATCAGCCGTTCAGTAATTTCCAGTTCAAGCTGGTCCGCTTCAAGGCCGCTAGCGGATAGAGCCCGCATGACGGCTTCGGTGAAGCCTGGATCCCGGAATTGTCTGGGCGATACGTTAACGGATATGCCGATGTTCCTGCCCGCGGTTTCTTTCCAGCTAACGGCGGCTTTGCATGCTTCCTCAAGCACCCATTCGCCAATGGGAATAATAAGCCCGGTTTCTTCTGCCAGCGGGATAAATCGGTCGGGCATGACCATCCCCATCGACGGATTGTTCCAGCGCAACAATGCCTCAACGGAACAAAGGTTTCCGGAATCCGTGTGAACAATAGGTTGGAAATAAAGCTCGAACTCTTCCAGTTCAAGAGCCCGCCTCATACGGGATTCCATTTGCAGCCGTTCGTGCGATACCTCGGTCATCTCAGGTGCGAAGTGCGCAAATGCGCTCTTGCCCTTGTGCTTGGCCTGGTACATGGCGGCGTCGGCATGCTGGAGCAGGGTTCCGCTGTTGTCGGAGTCGGTAGGGAAGATGGCTATGCCGATGCTTGTCGTAACAAAGACTTCCTGTCCATTCAGAATATAGGGGGGAGCGAAGGTTTTCAGGATGCGGTCTGCTACCTGTGACGTCGCGTCGGGGCCTGTCAGGCCTGGCAGTATGACGAGAAATTCGTCACCGCCCAACCGAGCCACCGTGCTTGTACCCCTCAGGCAGCTGGAAATGCGCCGAGCTGCCTCAATTAACAGACTGTCCCCGGCATCATGACCCAGGGTGTCGTTAACGTGCTTGAAATTGTCGAGGTCCAGGAACATGACACCCACCAGCGTGTTCTCCCGGCGAGCCTGGGCCAGGGCGAGCTTGAGCCGGTCCAGTGCAAGCATCCGATTGGGTAGCCCCGTGAGGATGTCATAGTTTGCCTGACGCAGGAGTTGTTGTTCGTAACGTTTCCGGATACTGATGTCTTCACCAAGGATCAGATAGCCGGTTGCATCGCCAGCCCCATCCTTGATGGGCGTTACAATCAGCTGTTCCCAGAACCGCTCGCCGTTTTTGCGAATGCTGTTCACTTCACCTTGCCAGACTCCGACCCGCTGGACCTGCAGACGAATAGACTGCCACAGGTGCCTGCCCTCCCTGTTTTCAATATTATTCTCGCCCAGGGAGCCCGGGTGCTTGCCCAGAATGGATTTTGCGTCGTAGCCCGTGAGCTGGGTGAACTTCTGGTTAGCAAACTCGATTCGCCACTGTCGATCACACATCAGAACCGAGGAGGGGCTTTGCTCGATCGCTTTCGAGAACTTACGAATTTGCTCCGCATCCCGTTCCTGGCGAGCTATGTCATCATTTAGCCTTTCCCGCATCTGATTAATGGCATCGGTTACCCGTCCAAGCTCGTCCCTGCGGTTGCTGGGTGTGTCGGGGCGATCAAGTTCGAGAGGGCGGGACAGGTTTTTCAGAGAAAAATCCCGGGCATAGGTTGCCATCGTCGACAAGTGGCGGGTTACAAAGTACTGGAAGATCCAGATGATCAGGATTGAGACGAAAAACGTTTTCAGGAACTGGGTGGCCAGAATGATGCCCACTTTGCGTTTCATCTCCTGGTATACGCGATCGAGATCAGCAGTCACCGTAAGTTCGCCGAGTTTGAACATTTCATCACCCTGGTGAACCAGGTTGAAACTGTGTGAGGTGATTTGAGCGCCTCGGGGTATTTCCCCCATTACAAGCTCGGAATCCGGCTCGATTCGCAGACGGAGATGCACAATGTCGGGAAGGCTGAGTATGCCTTCCATCTGGGTTTGCAGAAGCTTCTGATCCAATGCCCAGAGGCTTCGAGCGAGACTGGAGGAGTAGCCCGATTCAACGACTGCCATGCGGTTATCGATGAGGGAAAGATCCTTGCGGTAGTCAGAATAGATCTGTATTGCGGATGCGATCAGTGTAAATGCAGAGCTGAACAGGAGTATCCATGCCAGTAGCCGGAATGAGAGGGGAGACCCTTTGCGAAAACGTTGGAGACGCGTCGACAGTTTTGGCATGTCGTAGAGTTCTGCCACCCAGGCCGGTTTAAAGGAGAAATCGTTATCTTTCGACTATAGCAGTAGTTTCATTCGGGTGCTTTGCAAACGCAGGAAAAATAGAGAGAAATGTGTGCGGGTTCAGTGTTTTTGCGTACGAAAGGGCAGTAGCACGGTTGACGCAGATCAATACCCGGTGGCTGCAGGCATCGTAACCTGAACTTAGTTAAGTAAGTCGCTGGAAGGAGAATCTACAATGTACTTTGACGCAGTTGTTATCGCCGGAATTGTTACTGTATTACTGATGCTGGGCTTCTTTGTGGGTGTCGGCATTTTCGTCATGAAGGACCAAAAGGCGCACGGAGACCACAAGAAAAAGGACGGAAAACATGGCGGAAAACCGGTCTGACCTCCTTGGAGAGGCCAGGCAGTCAAGGTGAAGAAATGGCGTCCCCTAGGGGGTTCGAACCCCTGTTGCCGCCGTGAAAGGGCGGAGTCCTAGGCCACTAGACGAAGGGGACGCAACGTTTTCAAAACCTTGCCTCGTCGAGGTGGCGCGTATATTAAGTAAGCCTCTGCGAGGTGTCAACGCCTTTTTGAAAAAAAGCGTTGATCAACAGAGCTTATGTCTCATTCCTGGCCAACGGAGTTTCTCAGGGCTGGCGCAAGTTCCGGATATTTGAACTGGAAACCGGCATGGGTCAGGTTCTCAGGGTAGGCCTGCT
The DNA here is from genome assembly GCF_001854125.1 of Marinobacter salinus. NCBI lineage: Bacteria > Pseudomonadati > Pseudomonadota > Gammaproteobacteria > Pseudomonadales > Marinobacteraceae > Marinobacter > Marinobacter salinus. The sequence continues at coordinate 1,501,341 of NZ_CP017715.1, read as the reverse complement.
GTCCGGTAAGCAGCAGTCGGGACATTTCACCCAGAGCGAGCTTAAGCACAGGTGCGGGGGCCGGGAACAGCGTTGGTCGATTTAGCACCTCACCCAGGCAGCGCGTAAACTCACGGTTGGTAACAGGGTTCGGGCTGACGACATTGAATGGCCCGGTAGCCGATGTTTTTTCCAGCATCCAGATCAGCGCATTTACAACATCGTCACGGTGGACCCAGGGCATATACTGTCGGCCACTGCCAAGGCGCCCTCCCAATCCAAGTTTGAACGGTAAAATCATGCGGGAAAGAAAACCGCCTCCGCGCCCGGCAACCACCCCTGTTCGTGATAGACATAACCGTACACCGTCATCAGTTACAGGCATTGCCGCATTTTCCCAGTCCCGGCAAAGGCGATGGGTGAACTCATCCCGGGGCTGAGTCTGCTCCGTCACTACAGAAGACCCCTGGTCTCCATAAAAGCCAACCGCAGAGCCTGAAACCAGTACTTCCGGCTGCTTCTCCCAGCTATGAATCACTTGCACCAACTTTTCCGTCACTGCTATGCGACTGTCCCTGAGCTCTTTTTTTCGCTGCTCCGACCAGCGTTTGTCGGCAATGCCCTCACCGGCAAGGTTAATGACGCCGTCAAAACCGGGGTGGGCTCTTAGCTGGTCAAGGTCCCGAACCGCTTCCACACGACCGCAGAACGCGCGAACGTTTTCGGCAGGTTGGCGGCTGAAAACGGTCAACTCATAATCCCGGGACAGCAGCTCCCTGCAGAGCACCTGTCCGATAAAGCCGGTACCGCCTGTGATCAGTATCCGTTTAGTCATAACAACTGTCCTCCTCGAATCACTTCCCTGGCAGTCGAGGTCGTAATTATCGACCCGGATCAGGGATCAGTGCTTGTGAGCTGAAGCACTACAACGTCCTTGATAGCTTGTCCAAGCAAAGGGTTTTCCCCGATCGGAGGCGCCAGACTTATTTTCACATTATGGGCGCGCTCGAGGGATTCAATAATGGCGGGCACATCCTTGCGAAGGTGGCGCCCAGCCGCCAGGAAGAGAGGGATTACCGTGAACGCATCCACCCCAGCCGAAACGCCTTCGGCTACAGTATTCTCGAGCGATGGTTCGGCCAGCTCCATGTATGCTACTCGTGACTCTGGCACGGCTTTGAGCGTTGGACCGGCGAGGCCTTCGAACGTCTCGCACCAACGCTTGTCACTGCTTCCGTGTGCCAACAAAATAATGCGATGGCTCATCCGCTCTCCTGATTAAACATTTTGGTGTGGTCTGTCATAACCTGCATAACCCATCATAAGGCAGAGTGTACAGACGTTAAAAATAACAGGGTGTCTCCTAATGTTCGATTGGAAAGAGATTCTGGATTTCTGGTTCGGAGAACTTGATGAATCAGGGTTGCCTGACAGGCTCCACCGCGACCGCTGGTTTCGTTCGGACCGAAAATTCGATCAGGAAATTCGTCGACGTTTTCTTTCAATGGTGCTTTTTGCGTCAGAGCAGGGTCTTGATCAATGGCGGCGTGAGCCGGGCGGAGCGCTGGCCGAAATCCTCCTGCTGGACCAATTTTCCCGACACATTTTCCGGGGCGGAGCGATGGCTTTTGATCAGGACGTATTGGCCCGGAAACTCTGCAAAAATGCCATGCACAAAGGCCAGGACATGATGCTGCCAGCGGTTCAGCGAGCCTTCCTGTATATGCCGCTGCAGCATTCCGAGCGGCTTGAAGACCAGACTCTCTCGGTGGAATGCTACGAACAGCTGGCGACGGTCACATCCGGAATTCTCCGGGACTTTATGGGAAGCTTTGCGCAGTCCGCCAGGGACCACCGGGCAATTATTCAACGATTTGGCCGTTTTCCTCACCGGAACAAGGCCGTGGGCCGAAAATCGTCGCCGGATGAGGAGGCCTATCTCGAGACCGGGCGTCGCTTCGGTCAATGACAGGTGTCCTGAATCTGTTGCTGAATAACGCCTCCGGAGCTGTCGGAGTATGTCCCTTTAATTTTTGTATAAATAATGTACATTTTGACCGGGTTACCACTTTTGCCTGATAGAATGCGTCACTCTTATTATGTTGAGGCGCGACTGCCGCGCCCCTTTACGTTTTGTTATCGGAGAAGTGGAATGTTCGCTCGATCTCGGGGGGCTTGGCCCGGAGTTTTGCTGGCGCTTTTGGCAGGCCTTCCGTCGCCTTCATTCAGTGCAACCATGAATGATGAGCTGCTGGCCCGTCTTTCCAGCACCGCTCCCATGCTGGACCAGACCGTACTGAAATCCGCCTTTGCGGCCGCAAGTTGCGCTGTGTCTCATGGCATTGAGGTACCGGAGCGACTTGCAGTTATTGATTTCTCGATGCCGTCGAGTGAAAAGCGAATGTGGATATTTGACCTTGAAAAGGGCGAGCTGATTTTGAAAGACCTTGTTGCCCATGGTAAAAACTCGGGTAATTTCAAGTCCACCTCCTTTTCAAATGTTGAGGGCAGCTATCAGTCCAGTATTGGGCTTTTTCAGGCCAGGGAGTCTTATTTCGGGAAGCACGGTTACTCTCTCCGGCTGGATGGTCTGGAGCCCGGGATCAACGATCACGCGCGTGATCGTGCCATTGTGATTCACGGAGCGGACTACGTAGACGAAACATGGGTGAGTAAATACGGCAGGATTGGGCGCAGTCATGGCTGTCCAGCGGTGGATAATGATGTGATCAAGAAAGTTGTCGATAATCTGAAAGGGGGCCAACTCGTATTCAAATACTACCCCGATCAGACATGGCTGCACAGTTCCAGCTTTCTGAATTGCGCTAGCAAAAGCGTTGCCTCTCACTCGGAGTCAGAGAGCGAACGGGGTTGACCAGTTGGTGATCTCCTTTTCATTTGCGCAGTTGGTGAGCAGTTTTTTCGGTTGGTTGCCCGATTGGCAAAAAGTTGGAAAAAGTGGTTGACGGAAAGCACCGTATCCGTAGAATACGCCTCCGTTGTCGGCATGAACCGAACAGCATTGCGGGAATAGCTCAGTTGGTAGAGCACAACCTTGCCAAGGTTGGGGTCGCGAGTTCGAATCTCGTTTCCCGCTCCAGATTTTAAAACCCGGTCTCGAAAGAGGCCGGGTTTTTTCGTATGTGGTGACTACAAACACGGCGTTCCAGTGCCCGGTCAGTTATAATCGGCGGCCATTGTTTATTTACGAAATCCGGTCGGGAGGCGCACCCAGCATGAACGTTCAGTCGCTCTGGATTTATCCGGTTAAATCTCTCGCTGGTATCGCAGTGGAGCACTTTGAACTGGACAACTTTGGTCCTTCGGGTGACCGACGGTGGATGATCATCGATGAAGAGAGTCGTTTTGTTACACAGCGACAAAACCCGGAACTCGCAAAAGTCGGAACAAAGATTGTTGACGAAGGAGTTGAGGTCGACATACCGGGAGAGGGTCGGTTTGTACTGAGGGCGTCTGGGAGGGCGCTGCGGGTTCAGGTATGGCGGGACTGGGTTCAGGCGTTCATCGGCGAGGCGGATGCCAATGAAGCTCTCAGCCGCTATTGCGGTAGTCGGTTCCAGTTCGTGTATATGCCGGAGTCTTCGTTTCGTCCAGTCGATGCCGCAAGAGTACAGGATAGGCGCCGGGTCAGTTTTGCTGACGGTTTTCCGCTGCTGATTGTGAACAGGGCCTCCCTCGACGAACTAAACGAACGATTGAGCTCTCCAGTGGAAATGCGCCGTTTCCGGCCCAATATTGTCGTTGATGGAGTTCGTCCCTGGGCGGAGGATCAGTGGCGGGAGATGATTATCGGGGAAATGCGGTTCAGTCTCGTCAAGCCCTGTTCCCGCTGCGTGATGACCACCGTTGATCCGGACACGGGAATCAAGGATGACTCTGTGCAGCCTTTGAGAACACTGTCAGGTTATCGTCGTACCGAAGACGGAGTGATTTTCGGTATGAATGCCATCCATGAATCCTTCGGGGTCATAAGTATTGGTGACCCTGTCGAAATTACAATTACGGAGTAGAACTCAACGTGCCACTGTTAACGCTGGATGCTGTTTCCCTTGCCTTTGGAATGCGCCCACTACTCGACAAGGCTTCCCTGATCATTGAGGCCGGTGAGCGGGTCTGTCTTCTGGGAAGAAATGGTGAGGGAAAATCCACACTGCTGAAAATTGTCAGTGGTGAGGTGACACCGGACGGGGGCCTGGTTCGCCTGGAAGATGGTGCCGTGTTGGCGGTACTGCCTCAGAACCTGCCATCGGAAGACAAGCGGACGGCTTATGAAGTGGTATCCGGAGCTTTTCCTGAAACCGGAAAACTGCTGGCGGAATTCCACCAGTTGTCTCAGCAGGGTGATGAAGTCAGCCTTGATCGCCTGATGAAGGTGCAGGAACGACTGGAGGCATTGGATGGGTGGCTGTTGGATCAGAAAGTCAGCACCATCCTCGCTCAGTACGGAATAGACCCCGACCGGTGTCTGGATACACTTTCCGGCGGGTGGCAGCGCCGGGTGCTTCTGGCCAGAGCCCTGGTAGCCGAGCCTGACATTCTTCTGCTGGATGAGCCGACGAACCACCTGGATGTGCCAGCGATAGCATGGCTTGAGGAGGCGCTGACACAGTTCCGGGGCGCGATGCTGTTTGTTAGTCATGACAGGGCGTTCATACGGAATATGGCAACACGAATCGTCGAGCTCGACCGGGGCCAGCTCGTAAGCTTCGCGGCAACGTATGATCGCTACCTCGATCTCAAGCAGAAAGCGCTTGAAGAGGAGGAGAGGCAGAACGCACTCTTCGACAAACGCCTGAAACAGGAAGAAGCCTGGATTCGTCAGGGCATTAAAGCACGAAGAACGCGTAACATGGGGCGTGTGCGTGCGCTGAAAGCGATGCGAGAGGAGCACCGACAACGCAGGAACCTGGGTGGTACAGCTACCTTTGCCGTTGAAGATGCAGCACGTTCCGGAAAACTGGTTGTTGAAACACGGGATGCGGCCTTCGGTTACCCTCATGGTGATGATATCGTTCACGGATTGAATCTGACGGTGCTTCGTGGCGACAAAATTGGCCTGGTTGGAGAAAATGGCACTGGAAAGACAACGCTGGTTCGTCTGTTGTTAGGAGATCTGCAACCAACCGAGGGATCGGTTCGTCTGGGTACCAATCTTCAGGTCGCATACTTTGATCAGCTCCGGGGCGAATTGGACCTGACCAGAAATGCACTCGATAACCTTTCGGAAGGACGAGAGTTTATCGACATCAATGGCCAGAGTAAGCATGTGCTTGGATACCTGCAGGAGTTTCTGTTCACCCCTGAGCGCGCACGCTCACCGGTGAGGGTGTTCTCTGGCGGCGAGCGAGCCCGTCTCCTGCTGGCCAAATTGTTCAGCAAACCGGCAAATATTCTGGTTCTGGATGAGCCAACCAACGATCTTGACGTAGAAACCCTGGAGCTGCTTGAAGAGCAATTGGCAGAGTTCAAGGGAACCGTCATTGTAATCAGTCACGACCGTGAATTCCTGGACAATGTGGTCACGGAAACGGTATTCCTGGATGGATCTGGACAGGTTCGTGAGTACGTTGGCGGATACAGCGACTGGCGGCGTCAAGGTGGTCGATTTCCTTCCGAATCCAGCGGAAATCGCCCGGATAAACAGGACAAACAAAAAAAATCCTCTGCCGTGGTAGAAAAAGCCGAGTCATCCGAAGCTGCAAAGGCCGTGGCAGAGCCGGCCAGGTTGAGACCTGAAAAACTCAGCTACAAACTCAAACTTGAGCTTGAACAACTGCCGGGGAAAATTGAGGCGTTGGAGCAGGAGGTTGGCAGATTACGGGGTCTGGTCTCCTCTTCGGATTTTTATTCAGGCCCACCCGGTGAAGTCTCGGAAACTCTGGAGGACCTGGCGGACAAGGAAGCCCGTCTGGAGAAAGTTATCGAGCGTTGGATGGAGCTGGAGGAGCAGTCGAATCAATGAGCGTAACCTATAAGTTCGGATTTCAGGACGGCCGTAACGTAGAGTTCAAGTTGGCGGACCAGCCAGCAGCGCCAAAAGGCAATGTGCCGTCATGGGTGAAACTGGAACATTGTCAGTGTGCCAATTGCCCGCTTAGCGCCAGTGATACGGCGTATTGTCCGGCCGCAACCGAGATCCTCCCTGTTGTCGAGGCATTTCAAGCGGACGATGCCTATCAGAAGGTAGATGTAACGGTGGTGGATGACCAGCGGAGTTACGTAAAGCAGACCGCTCTGGAGGAGGCGTTGAGATCCCTTTTGGGGCTCAAGATGGCGACTAGTGGCTGTCCGGTTCTTGCCGAGCTGAAACCGATGGCAGTCCACCACCTGCCATTTGCTAACACTGATGAATTCATCATGCGCAGCGTTTCCCATTACCTGCTCCAGCAATACTTTGCCAAGCGAAATCACCGGGAACCTGATTGGGATCTGAAGGGATTGGTTGAGCGAAATCAGCGCCTGCAACTGGTTAACCAGGCGCTGTGGCAGCGCATTCATTCGGTTTGCAAGGGCGACAGCAACCTGAAGGCGCTGCTGAACTTCTTTTCAATGGCCTCAAGTGTGAGTTTCTCTCTGGAAAGTCAGCTCAGGAAACTCGAGGCGAAAATGGGCGGGGAAGGGCGCTGATGGCCCCGGTCACGTTTAAAAAGGCCGGGCGACCTGAGTCCCCGGCCTTTTTGCTGTTTGAGGCATCAGTTGATACGCACGGCCAATACGTCACACTCGGTTCCATGCAGGACGCCATTGGCAGTCGAACCAAGTAACAGCTGGAAGCCTTTGCGGCCGTGGCTGCCAACGATCACCAGATCTACGTTCTGCTCCTTGGCCAGACGATGAATTTCTGATTCCGGGCGGCCAACGGTCACAACCTGGCTCGTCTTGGCCACACCATACTGGTCGCCGTAACTTGCCAGCTGCTCATGGGCCGCCTTGTCGAGCTGGTCCTGCAGCTCGGTCAGATCCATCGGTATGTCTCCGCCATAGGCATAGCCCACGGGCTCGACTACGTGAACCAACATCAATTCGGCGCCATGAGCGTCACTCATGGCTTTGGCCTTATTCAATACCTGGGGCGCTTCTTCGGTCAGATCAATCGCAACGAGCATTTTCTTGTAGGCAGACATTGTTTTACTCCTTCGCACGCGGGCTTTAATTCAGGATAGTACCCTAAATCCAATCCGGAAAGTGTACCCGGAAACTGACGGGTATCAATAAACTTGAAGGAAAACATGAACTCTGGCGGGTGGGTTGTGCCCGTCAGAGTTCTGGCAGGTAAAATCAGACGTTGTCTTTCAGCAGCTCAATGGCTGTGGCAAGACCGCTCAATATGCCTTTGGAGTAACGATCAATGACGAAGCCAACGTTCTTCTCGTTGTAGTTAATATAGGAACTCCGAATAAATTCCCACTTGGAGGATACGTCTTCAAGAACCGACTTGAGCTCATTCTCCGTGCTCCCCTGAAGAACGCCTGCCAGAAGCTGATCGAATTCCCTGGCTTGTTCATCAAGTGGTATTTCAGTTGAGGACCCCTGGAAAGTCTGGGAAACAGAGGAGTTGGTGCGAACGGAGTACTTGGCCATCATCTGGGCCATCTTGACGGCTGCCGAGCGCGCTGCCTCAATCCTTGGTCGGGTATCTGTCTGAGAACTTTCCTGTGCGGCCTGGTATAGGTTGGAAGCCACATCGTTAACGGTGAGTGCCTGGTTGGCCATGTCGGACACCAGGCGCAAATCCGGATATCCGGTCTTGCGAACATCATTGATGTTGTCCCGCATGAGACCTTTGAACTTGTCGAACTCCTGGTTCAGGGATTCAACCTGCTCTGCTGACAAAACACCGTTGGTGTCACCCGCGATGGCGTTGATCGCGTCATTTGCAGAATTGATGCCAGCAACGATCTCATTAAGGATGTTGGTGTCGCCATTGGCGCTGAACCGATAATAGGCGTCCAGGGCCATGTAGTTGCTGACCCGGAAGTCATGCAAGTCGGAGAGAAATTCGCCAGACGCGTCCTGGGCACGCGCGCCCAGCGATGTCAGCGCCAGCAGAATCAGTGCGGCTACCAGGGAGCGAACCCGCAAGCGAGTGTCTTTCATCGGGTAAATCTCCGTATTGCTGTTTTATTGTTGTGGACCAAAGTCGTAGGTCGAAGTTAAAGTATGTCTGCCGGGCGATCAAGCTGTTTTCCCTGCCTGACAGGGGAGAACTGTAAACAATCATGAAATTTACGTGATGAAGTTCTCGTTTTTTCTTTGGTTTAGCCTCTACGGCACTGAAAATTGAGGAAATCCGTCGAATCATTCTTCTTATACCTCTGGCTGTTCCAGAGGCTTTTTCGCCGTACCGGCAAGAAACAAATTGACAAACGACTGTTTTTTTTTCATCGTGTGCCCTCGCGATTCAAACGACTGTATGAATTTTTTGAATCGAACGATTAGGCAGTGACCGAAATCTCGCTGCATAAACAGCCATCTGAGCCGCATCAGTGCAAACACGGTTATGGTGGCTGAAAGCAGTTCCAAACACAGACTGGAGATCAGTTGATGATTTACGAAGGTAAAGCCATCACGGTTAAAGAGATCGACGGCGGGATCGCTCAGTTGAACTTTGACTTGCAGGGCGAGTCAGTCAACAAGTTCAACCGTCTCACTATTGAAGAGCTCCGCGCCGCGACTGACGCATTGAAAGCGCAGAAGAATCTGAAGGGCCTGGTGGTAACCAGCTCCAAGGACAGCTTTATTGTTGGTGCTGACATTACCGAATTCACCGAGCTTTTTGCTGGCCCGGAAGAGGATCTGGTAGCCAACAACCTCAAGGCCAACGACGTTTTCAACGATGTCGAAGACCTCCCGTTCCCGACCGTAACCGCCATTAACGGTATGGCGTTAGGCGGCGGGTTCGAGATGTGTCTTGCCACTGATTACCGGGTCATGGACCCGAAGGCAAAAGTTGGCCTGCCGGAAGTCAAGCTGGGTATTTTCCCCGGTTTTGGCGGTACTGTTCGTTTGTCTCGTCTGGTCGGTGTTGATAACGCGGTTGAGTGGATCAGTGGCGGAACCGAGAACAGGGCCGATGCGGCTCTGAAAGTCGGTGCTGTTGATGCAGTCGTTGACGGCGACAAACTGGTCGATGCGGCGGTTGCCATCATCAATCAGTGCAACGAAGGAAAGCTGGACAATCAGGCCCGTCGTGAAGAGAAGAAAGGCAAGATCAAACTGAATGCCATGGAAAGCATGATGGCATTCGAGATCTCCAAGGCGTTTGTCGCCGGCAAGGCGGGCAAGAATTACCCGGCGCCGGTTGAAGCCATCAAGGTCATGCAGAAGCATGCTGGCATGACTCGCGACAAGGCGATTGAAGTTGAAGCCAAAGGTTTCGCCAAGATGGCGAAAACCAACGTTGCTGCGTGTCTGGTCGGACTGTTCCTGAACGATCAGGAGCTCAAGAAGAAAGCCAAGGCGTGGGAAAAAGAAGCCAACGATGTCAATCTGGCCGCGGTACTGGGCGCAGGCATCATGGGGGGCGGTGTCGCTTTCCAGTCGGCGCTGAAAGGCACGCCGATCATCATGAAGGACATCAATCAGGACGGCATCAAGCTGGGTCTGGAAGAGGCCAAGAAGCTGCTCTCCAAGCGCGTAGCCAAGGGCAAGATGGACGCCGGCAAGATGGCGGACGTGCTCAACAGCATCACACCGACCCTGAACTACGGCGATTTCAAGAACGTCGATTTGGTGGTTGAAGCTGTCGTTGAGAACCCGAAGGTTAAAGATGCGGTTCTGCGCGAGACTGAAGAAGCGGTTCGTGAGGATGCGATACTCACCTCCAATACCTCTACCATTTCCATCAACCTTCTGGCCAAAAACCTGAAGCGTCCGGAAAACTTCTGCGGTATGCACTTTTTCAACCCGGTGCACATGATGCCGTTGGTTGAGGTGATTCGCGGCGAGAAAACAAGTGACCGCGCTATCGCGACCACGGTGGCTTACGCCAAGGCCATGGGCAAGACTCCGATCGTTGTGAACGACTGCCCGGGCTTCCTGGTGAACCGGGTGCTGTTCCCGTACTTCGGCGGCTTTGCCGGACTGGTTCGCGATGGCGCGGATTTCCAGAAAGTCGACAAGGTCATGGAAAAGTTTGGCTGGCCCATGGGCCCCGCGTACCTGCTGGACGTGGTGGGCATGGATACCGCCAAGCACGCCAACGAAGTGATGGCCGAAGGCTTCCCGGATCGCATGAAGGACGAGAACAAGTCTGCCATTGATGTGATGTTCGAGAATAACCGTTACGGTCAGAAGAATGACAAGGGTTTCTACAAGTACGAAACCGACAAGAAGGGCAAGCCAAAGAAGGTTGTAGACGAAGAAACCTACAAGCTGATTGAGCCTGTTGTTCAGGGTAAGAAGGACTTTGATGAAGAAGACATCATTGCCCGGATGATGATCCCGTTGTGCCTGGAAACCGTTCGCTGCCTGGAAGATGGCATCGTTGAGGATCCGGCCGATGCGGATATGGGGCTGATCTTCGGTATCGGCTTCCCGCCGTTCCGTGGTGGCGCCCTGCGCTATATCGACGACATGGGTGTAGATCAGTTCGTCGAGCTGGCAGACAAGTATGCAGACCTTGGTCCTCTTTATCATCCGACCGAGAAGCTGCGTGAAATGGCCAAGACTGGCAAGAAGTTCTTTGGCTAACCCTGAACGAGATTTCCGAACGGAGAAAGATCTATGAGCCTTAATCCGAGAGACGTTGTCGTCGTCGATTGCGTGCGGACTCCGATGGGTCGTGCCAAGAATGGTTGCTTCCGTAACGTGCGCGCAGAGACATTGTCGGCTGCGCTGATCGAAGCACTGTTTGAGCGCAACCCGAAGCTCGACCCGAAAGAAGTTGAAGATGTGATTTGGGGCTGTGTGAACCAGACCAAAGAGCAGGGCTTTAACGTGGCGCGGCAGATTTCCCTGCTGACCCGTATCCCTCATGAGTCAGCAGCACAGACCGTGAACCGTCTGTGTGGTTCTGCCATGTCCGCGATTCATACCGCTGCCCAGGCTATCCAGACCGGTAACGGCGATATGTTCATGGTGGGCGGGGTAGAGCACATGGGTCACGTACCCATGACTGAAGGCTTTGACCACAATCCCGCAGCTTCCAAGTACTCTGCCAAAGCGTCCAATATGATGGGCCTGACGGCAGAAATGCTTGCCAAAATGCACGGTATTACCCGTGAGCAGCAGGACGAGTTTGGCGCCCGATCGCACCGACTGGCCCACGAAGCGACCGTTGAAGGCCGTTTCAAGAACGAAATCGTGCCCATCGAAGGCCACGACGAGAATGGCTTCAAGGTGCTGATCGAAGCGGACGAAACCATTCGTCCGGAGACAACTGCTGAGTCCCTCGGCCAGCTGCGTCCAGCCTTCGATCCGAAGAACGGTACCGTTACTGCCGGTACGTCTTCGCAGCTGACTGACGGTGCCGCTGCCATGGTGCTGATGTCTGCTGAACGTGCTGAAGCCCTTGGCCTGAAGCCGATCGCCAAGATTCTCAGCATGGCCGTTGCCGGTTGTGATCCCGCGATCATGGGTTATGGCCCGGTTCCGGCCACCAAGAAGGCGCTTAAGCGCGCAGGCCTGAAAGTCGAAGATATCGACTTCTGGGAACTGAACGAAGCTTTTGCGGGGCAGTCACTGCCTGTTCTGAAGGACCTGAAACTCCTGGGCGTGATGGAAGAGAAAGTAAACCTGAATGGCGGTGCGATTGCTCTGGGCCACCCACTGGGATGCTCTGGTGCACGTATCTCCACGACCCTGCTGAACGTGATGCAGGCCAAAGGCGGTAAACTTGGTGTTTCTACCATGTGTATCGGTCTTGGTCAGGGTATTGCAACGGTTTGGGAGCGTCTCTGATTCTCTGAAAGGAATTGGTACGTTGTCCAGAGAGGCCCGGCATAATGCCGGGCCTCTCTGTTTCAGGGTTGCCGGCAATAGCCCCGTGACTGCTAAAAAAGCAGGGCTGAAATCAAAGAATGGGTTGTCTTGCTATTCTTGACCCTGTAAAACAGTGAGCCTATACAGAATGGCGGCTTTTTTGTTTTTTCTAGCCGACTGATTTTACAGCGAGTTTACGGTTTGCTGACTTATTGACCGATTTATCGCCAAGGAAACAGATCTCCGATATGGGTAAAAGTCTCGTAATTGTCGAGTCACCAGCGAAAGCGAAGACCATCAACAAATACCTGGGCTCCGACTTCATCGTGAAGTCGAGTGTTGGGCACATCCGTGATCTTCCCGTGAGTGGCAGTGGGTCCCAGACAGATCCAAAAGAGCGTGCCAGGCAAGCCGCACTCACTCGAAAAATGAGCCCTGACGAAAAGGCGGTTCATAAAAAGCGTAAGGCCCGTGAACAGTTGGTGGCCCGGATGGGTGTGGACCCGGATCACAACTGGGACGCCCGCTACGAGATCCTTCCCGGCAAGGAAAAAGTGGTCAGTGAACTTAAACGGCTGGCTAAATCCGCTGATTATATCTACCTTGCGACGGATTTGGACCGCGAGGGGGAGGCCATCGCCTGGCACCTCCAGCAGACTATTGGTGGCGAGCCGGAAAAGTACCGTCGGGTTGTATTCAACGAGATAACCAAGCGCGCTATCCAGGAGGCGTTCAACGATCCCGGGAACCTCGACAATAACCGTGTCAATGCACAGCAGGCCCGCCGCTTTCTGGATCGCGTCGTCGGTTACATGGTGTCACCGCTTCTGTGGGCAAAGATAGCCCGCGGTCTGTCCGCTGGCCGGGTTCAATCCGTAGCCGTACGTTTGATCGTCGAGCGCGAGCGTGAAATCCGGAAATTTGTCCCGGAGGAGTTCTGGCAGTTGCATGCGGACCTGGCGTCTAGCCAGGCGGAGAATCCGGTGCGCTTTGAGGTTACGCGACACGCGGACAAACCATACCGGCCGGTCAACGAGAGCCAGAGCCGCGAGCATGTCGAGCGCCTGAAGACAGGCACCTTCAAGGTTGCCAAACGAGAGGATAAGCCGACCAAGTCGCGCCCTTCAGCACCTTTTATTACCTCGACGCTTCAGCAGGCAGCCAGCAACCGTATGGGCTTCAGTGTCAAGAAGACTATGATGCTCGCCCAGAGGCTTTATGAGGCGGGCTTCATTACCTATATGCGTACTGATTCGACCAATCTGAGTCAGGACGCCATCGCCGGTTGCCGGGATTACATCAAAAAACAGTTTGGCGATCGCTACCTGCCAGAAAATCAGCGGGTATACGGCAGCAAGGAGGGTGCGCAGGAGGCTCACGAGGCGATCCGGCCGACAGAGGTCAGCCGTCGCCCCTCCGACATCAGTGGGCTTGAGAAAGACGCAGAGAAGCTCTACGACCTGATCTGGCGTCAGTTTATTGCCTGCCAGATGGCCGATGCAGAGTTCCTGAGTACTTCGATAGTGGTCGCCAACGGCGAGTATGAGCTACGTACCCGTGGTCGGATCATCAAGTTCGACGGTTTTCTCAAGGCTGCGCCCCAGGCTTCGAAGAAGGATGAAGACATCGCCTTGCCGGATATCAAGGTTGATGAAGTCCTCAGTATGAAAAAGCTGGACCCGAGTCAGCATTTCACCAAGCCGGCTCCGCGTTACACAGAGGCGAGCCTGGTCAAAGAGCTCGAGAAGCAGGGTATCGGGCGCCCGTCTACCTATGCGTCGATCATATCCACGATTCAGGATCGCGGATATGTGCGGCTTCAGAACCGACGTTTCTACGCCGAGAAAATGGGTGAGATCGTTACAGAGCGTTTGTCGGAATCCTTCCCGAATCTGATGGACTTCGATTTTACCGCTAGGATGGAGGGTGAGCTGGATGAGATCGCCGAGGGCGATGTGGAATGGAAGGCCGTCCTGAACGATTTCTATGGCAAGTTCCGTCAGCAGCTTGAAACCGCTGAAAGCACAGATGAAGGCGGGATGCGGGCCAACTCCCCTACAGAAACCGACATTCCATGCCCGAGTTGTGGCCGCAATATGCAAATTCGTGTCGCGAGCACCGGGGTTTTCCTGGGATGTTCGGGGTATTCGCTGCCGCCCAAGGAACGCTGCAAGACCACCATCAATCTGGTTTCCGGTGATGAAGTCGTCAGCGCTGACGAAGATGTGGAAGGCGAGGGCGAAACGCGATTACTGCGGATGAAGCGCCGTTGTCCCAAGTGCGGCACGGCCATGGACAGCTACCTCATTGATGAAACCCGAAAGTTGCACGTGTGTGGCAATAATCCGGATTGTTCCGGCTATGAGGTCGAGAAGGGCACGTTCCGGATTAAGGGTTACGATGGGCCGACGCTTGAATGTGATAAGTGTGGGTCCGAGATGCAGCTGAAGACCGGGCGTTTTGGCAAGTATTTTGGATGCACCAATGACGAGTGCAAAAATACCCGTAAGCTCCTGAAAAGCGGTGAGCCCGCGCCTCCCAAAATGGATCCGGTACCAATGCCGGAATTGCAGTGTCAGAAGGTTGATGACACCTACGTTCTCCGTGACGGCGCGTCGGGTCTGTTTCTGGCGGCCAGCAAGTTTCCCAAAAATCGCGAAACCCGTCCGCCATTGGTGAAAGAGATCAAGCCCCATCGCAAGGAGATTGATCCGAAACACGATTACCTGATGGATGCGCCGGAAACGGATCCGGAAGGAAATCCTACGGTCATTCGCTACAGCCGAAAGTCCAAGGAGCAGTACGTGATGTCTGAGAAGGATGGCAAAGCGACTGGTTGGTCAGCCTGGTACGTGAACGGAAAATGGCAGCCACGGGAGAAATAGACGGGGTATGTCGGCATTAAGGGGGCTTAGAGCCCCCTTTTTGCATCAGTTCAGCGGAATTTCCGCAACCTCTTGATCAGTGATGACGTGTCCCAGCGCTGGCCACCCATGGCCTGAACATCTGCGTAAAACTGGTCCACCAGTGCCGTGACAGGCAGCGATGCATTGACTTTTCGCGCCTCTTCCAGGCAAATGCCGAGATCCTTGCGCATCCAGTCAACCGCGAAACCGTGATCGAACTTACCCTCAATCATGGTTCCTGAGCGGTTTTCCATTTGCCATGATTGAGCGGCGCCTTTGGAAATTACGTCGACAACCTTGGCTACATCCAGATTTGCCTGTTCCGCGAAGTGCAGGGCTTCTGAGAGGCCCTGAACCAGTCCCGCGATAGCGATCTGGTTCACCATTTTCGTTTTCTGACCACTTCCGGCGGGCCCCAGCAAGTTAACGGCCCGCGCGTAATGATCCATGAGCGGCTTCGCCTCCGCGAAGTCGGTATCGGAGCCGCCACACATAACGGTTAGTTTTCCGTTTTCTGCTCCCTGCTGACCACCGGAAACCGGCGCATCGATAAAGCCCTGCTTTCTCGCAGCTGCCGCGGCCGCCAGTCTCTCGGCGACACCAGCGGAGGCTGTGGTGTGATCAATAAGGATCGCGCCTTCGGGGGCGTTGGCTATGATTCCTTCATCTCCCTCAAACACCTCTATCAGGTCTTTGTCGGCTCCGACGCAAGTCATTACAAAGTCTGCCCCTTCAACCGCTTCAGCAATCGTTTTGCAGGCCTTGCCCGAGTATTCAGCCGCCCATTGCTCTGCCTTGGCGTTCGTGCGGTTCCAGACCCTGACCGATAGACCGGCCTTGGCCAGGTGTCCGGCCATGGGGTAGCCCATTACGCCCAGGCCAATGAAGGTTACGGTTGTTGTCATAGTGCTCTCCGAGTTTGCAAGTTATTGTTTATGGGACGTTGTCGGAAGATTTTTTCAGATTGAACAGCTCCTGAGCATAGCGCAGATCGTTCGGTGTTGGGACCCATTTCTTGCCTCGGCGGACAGGGCGTCGGCTTGACCAGACTAGGGCATGTCACCCCTGATAACACTGTACTAAACTGCAGATAAGTGTCGATTATAGGGAGGAAGCATGATGATTCAGGGTAATCAGCCACCCGGCTCAGGAGAGTACGCCGGTTTCGGCAGGCACGGAGCTGGTACGGATGTTTCAGAAGCGATAGCGTCCCTCGCCGAGCCCTTCGATTCGATTGCGGAGCTGCCGCTGCAAGGCTTGTTGGACCGCATCGGGGATGCCCGGGTGGTTTTACTGGGGGAGGCCTCCCATGGAACTGCCGAGTTCTATCTGGTGCGGGAACGTATTACCAGGGCCCTGATAGAAGAGAAGGGCTTTCGCTTTGTTGCGATTGAGGGGGACTGGCCTGACGCTGCGCGAATTGACCATTATGTTCGTCATGCCGAATACCCACCCTCGGAATGGACCGCCTTTTCGCGCTTTCCAACCTGGATGTGGCGAAATGAGGAAGTGCGTGATTTTGTTGACTGGCTCCATAACCGGAACAGCGGTCGCCCTGCAGACGAAAGGGTGGCGTTTCATGGTCTGGATTTATACAGCCTCTACAGTTCCATCCGTGCTGTGCTTGAATATCTTGAAGAAGTAGATCCCGATCTGGCGCTGGATGCCCGTCAGCACTATGAGTGCCTGGCACCGTTTGAGAGTGATCCGGCGACTTACGCGAGGGCTGCCCTCAATCCGGGCTATATGACCTGTGAAAAACCTGTTCTTGAGATGCTCAATGCGCTTCTGGGGCGCCATCGCCGTTACGCCGAGCATGACTCCGATCGCTTCCTGGACGCGGTTCAGAATGCGCGACTAGTGGCGGATGCCGAGGAATATTACCGGACCATGTATTACGGCAGCCACAGTGCGTGGAATCTCCGGGACACCCACATGTTTGAGACGCTGGAGTCTTTGCTCAAGCATTACGGTGATAAAAGCAAGGCGGTAGTCTGGGCCCATAACAGCCACGTCGGCAATTCCGATTCGACGGATATGAGCCGGCGCGGAGAGTTCAATATCGGAAAACTCTGTCGTGACCGGTTTGGGAAGGATCTCTATACTGTCGGGTTCGGCACCGACCACGGGACCGTGGCGGCCGCTTCTAACTGGGATGCCCCCATGGAAATCAAACAGGTAAGGCCTGCGCTTCAGGGCAGTTTTGAGCGTCACTGTCACGATACGGGCATTCCCGGTTTTCTGATCCCGTTTGGGAAGGCCGAAGGCCAGGTGCGGGAGCTCATGTCAGGGCGTTTTCTTGAGCGTGCGATCGGAGTGATCTATCGACCGGAAACTGAACGCCAGAGTCACTATTTTCGGGCATGCCTGCCGGAACAGTTCGATGAGTATGTCTGGATTGATCGAACCCGGGCAATCACACCATTCGCGAGCGGATTAATACCTGGGGTGCCGGATACCTATCCGTTTGGCTTGTAGGCAGAGTGGTCAGTGGGGGCAAAAAAAACGGCTGCTGAAGTCAGCAGCCGTTTCCGTTCCGGGCGGCAAGTCCTCGGCAGACTTACCTCTCCGGATAGTCCCGTGCTGGGGAGCCGGTGTAGAGTTGGCGAGGGCGACCGATTCGGTAGTCGCCGCTGACCATCTCATTCCAGTGTGAGAACCAGCCAATGGTCCGCGACAGGGCAAAGATGACAGTGAACATTGAGGTTGGGATACCGATTGCTTTGAGTATCAGGCCGGAGTAGAAATCTACGTTCGGGTAGAGTTTGCGCTTGACGAAGTACTCGTCTTCCAGTGCAATTTTTTCCAGGCGCTGGGCAATCTTCAGCAGCGGATCGTTCTCCAGACCCAACTCTGTAAGAACCTCGTGAGCGGTTTCCGCCATGACCTTGGCCCGCGGGTCGAAATTCTTGTAAACCCGGTGGCCGAAGCCCATCAGTCGGAACGGATCGTCTTTGTCCTTGGCCTTGGCGATGAATTTTTCGATGTTGGACTCGTCGCCGATTTCAGCCAGCATGTCCAGCACCGCTTCGTTAGCACCGCCGTGAGCCGGTCCCCAAAGGGCTGCAATGCCAGATGCGATGCATGCGTATGGGTTGGCGCCAGTGGAGCCAGCCAGGCGAACGGTGGAGGTGGACGCGTTTTGCTCATGATCTGCGTGCAAAATGAAAATCTTGTCCATGGCCTTGGCCAGAATCGGGTTCGGCTTGTATTCCTCGCAGGGCACACCAAACATCATCTGCAGGAAATTCTCGGAGTAAGAAAGGTCGTTCCGCGGATACATGAATGGCTGGCCAATGCTGTACTTATAGCACCAGGCGGCGATCGTGGGCATTTTTGCGATCAGGCGGTGAGCGGTGATTTCACGCTGATGCTCGTCTTTGACGTCCATCTGATCGTGGTAGAAAGCGGACAATGCGCCGACAACGCCACACATGATGGCCATCGGGTGCGCGTCGCGACGGAACCCCTGGAAGAAGTTGCGCATCTGGTCGTGCAGCATGGTGTGATTTTTGATGGTGTCGTGGAAGCGCTTGTTCTCTTCCTTGGTCGGCAGTTCACCCTTCAGTAGCAGATAGCACACTTCCAGGTAATCGGAGTGGTCTGCAAGCTGTTCAATAGGGTAGCCGCGGTGCAGAAGAACGCCGTTTGCGCCGTCAATAAAGGTGATGGCCGATTCGCAGGCTGCTGTTGATACGAACCCCGGATCGTAAGTAAAAACGCCTTCCTGGACCAGGCCTCGTACGTCAATAACGTCAGGGCCGACGGTGCCGGAATATACCGGTAGCTCAATGGAGTTGTCCCCCACCGAGAGCGTGGCTTTCCTGTCGGTCATGTTGCTCTCCTATTTATCAGCTTTGGAAGCTTTATCTGCAGTTATAGATGCGCAAGAAGGCGCGTATTATCGCAAAACTGGCGGCAAAATATAGGGCGTTGGCTTTTTTTGTCAATGGGAGAGTCAGGAAAAGGCATTTTTTCACCATACGTGTAAATCAGGGATATCCCGAATAAGGCCTTGCCGGGCCCGGAATCAAGTTTGTCAATAATCCTTATAGCTGTCTTAACCCCCTGATATTCGCGGCCGCGGCCCTATTGCCGGTTTGTAATTACCGGGGCTACTCCTTATAATCCGTAGCCCGGAATCGGGGATCGCCCTTGCCTGAGCAGTCTTTTGTGAATGCTTCTGCTGGCGGGATGATTCTTCCTCCTGAGCCAATCGTGTGCGGGTTTCGTATCGGCACGCTGATCCTTACATACCAACCATCCGCAACCGGAGTTTCCGGTATTGTGGAACCAAGAGAGAGTGTGAGAGCGCTGTGAATAGCAAACGACCAGTAAATCTCGATCTCGGCAAGTTTCATTTTCCGCTGCCAGCCATTACGTCCATATTGCATCGTGTGAGCGGCATCATCATTTTTGTTGGTGTTGCGTTCATGCTTTACGGACTCCAGCTTTCCCTGTCTGGGGAAGAGGGCTTCAGTCGCGTGAGTGAATTGCTGGACAGCTTCCTTGCCAAGCTGATTACCTGGGGCATTTTGTCTGCCTTGTTGTACCACCTGGTTGCAGGTATCAAGCACCTGCTCATGGATGTGGGCATAGGTGAAGAGCTGGAAAGTGGCCGCCTCGCCGCGAAGATCACGATTGTGGTTTCCGTCATTCTCATTGTTCTGGCAGGAGTCTGGGTATGGGCATGAATAGTGTGACGAATATTGGCCGTAATGGCATTCAGGACTGGATCATCCAGCGGGTTTCAGCCTACGTATTGGCTATCTATACGCTGTTCATGCTCGGTTTTTTTGCCACAACCGACGTTGACTATCAGACATGGTCGGCACTTTTCGGTCAGTCGTGGTTCAGAATCTTTACCCTGCTTGCAGTGCTTTCGATCGGCGGCCACGCCTGGGTCGGGCTTTGGACAGTTTCTACCGACTACATTAAATCAGCGATGCAGCGTGGCCTCTTTCAGGCAGCCTGTATTCTTGCGATTTTCGTTTATGTGGTCTGGGGCATTCAGATTATTTGGGGGCTTTAATCGATGGCTAACATCAAGACCATGTCTTACGACGCGATTGTTATCGGTGGTGGCGGTGCCGGTATGCGGGCAGCCCTTCAGCTGACAGAGTCGGGCGTTAACACGGCGTGTATCACGAAAGTCTTTCCGACGCGTTCACACACTGTGTCGGCCCAGGGTGGTATAACCTGCGCCATCGCAAGTGCTGATCCCAATGATGACTGGCGCTGGCATATGTATGACACCGTCAAGGGGTCGGACTACATTGCCGATCAGGACGCTGTCGAGTACATGTGTTCAGTCGGACCTCAAGCGGTTTTTGAACTTGAACACATGGGGTTGCCTTTTTCCCGCACAGAGCAGGGCCGTATTTATCAGCGTCCTTTCGGCGGGCAATCCAAAGGGCCGGATAATCCGACTCAGGCTGCACGTACTTGTGCTGCTGCTGACCGGACTGGACATGCGCTGCTGCATACGCTTTATCAGGCCAACCTCAAAGGTGGTACCACCTTCCTTAACGAGTGGTACGCCGTCGATCTGGTTAAAAACAGCAAAGACGAAGTGGTTGGTGTAGTTGCGATTGAAATCGAAACCGGTGAAGTGGCTTACATCAAGTGTAAGGCGACCGTTCTGGCAACAGGCGGCGCTGGTCGTATCTATGCCTCGACTACGAATGCCCTGATCAACACTGGTGATGGTATCGGCATGGCGCTGCGCGCTGGTTTTCCGATGCAGGATATGGAAATGTGGCAGTTTCACCCCACAGGTATCTACGGTGCCGGTACGCTGGTGACGGAAGGCTGCCGGGGAGAGGGCGGTTACCTGATCAATGCCGAGGGTGAGCGTTTCATGGAGCGTTATGCTCCGAACGCAAAAGACCTGGCCGGCCGTGACGTTGTCGCCCGGGCGATGGTTATCGAGATTCTGGAAGGCCGCGGTTGTGGCCCGGACAAAGATCACGTCCTGCTCAAGCTCGACCACCTGGGTGAAGAGACCCTGAATTTGCGTCTGCCGGGAATCTGTGAGCTTTCACGCACCTTTGCCCACGTCGATCCGGTTAAAGAGCCTGTTCCGGTTGTTCCGACCTGCCACTACATGATGGGTGGCGTTCCGACCAACGTTGGTGGTCAGGCCCTGACTCAGGATGAAAATGGCAACGACAAGCCGATCCCGGGTCTGTTTGCCTGCGGCGAAGCGGCCTGTGTGTCTGTTCATGGTGCCAACCGGCTCGGTGGCAATTCGCTCCTCGACCTGGTGGTATTCGGTCGTGCCGCTGGCCTTCACATTGAGGAGCAGCTTCGCGGCGGCTTTGAGGTTGACGGTGCCAGTGAGGAAGATATCAAGCGTGCCATGGCCCGCCTGGATCGTCTGGACAGCGCTTCCGAAGGCGAAAGCGTCGCCGAAGTGCGCAAGGACCTCCAGAATTGCATGCAGCTGTATTTCGGTGTTTTCCGGGATGGCAAGAGCATGGAAGAGGGCTTGAAAAAGCTGGAAGCGATCGGCGAGCGGGTTCGTAACACCAAGCTTGCTGACACCAGTAGCGCCTTCAACACCGCGCGTATTGAGGCTCTGGAGCTGGACAACTTGTATGAAGTTGCGTTGGCTACTGCGATTTCTGCCTATGAGCGTAAAGAGAGCCGTGGCGCTCATGCCCGTAACGACTTCACCGAACGTGATGACGAAAACTGGCTGAAGCACTCTCTCTATTTCCCGCTGGACAAGCGTATTGGCAAGCGTGATGTTAACTTCGCGCCAAAAACTGTCGAAACGTTCCAGCCGAAGATTCGGACTTACTAAGGGGGACGCAGATAATGTTGGTAAGCCTTTACCGTTATAACCCGGAAACTGATAACGCCCCTTACATGCAGGACGTTGATGTCGAACTTCCGGCGGGCAAGGACCTTATGGTTCTGGATGTCCTTAACCTGATGAAGGAAAAGGATCCCTCCGTCGCTTATCGTCGTTCCTGCCGTGAGGGTGTTTGTGGCTCTGATGGCATGAACATGAACGGCAAGAACGGTCTCGCGTGTATAACGCCAGTCTCCCAGGTCGTGAAGGGCGACAAGCTCGTGCTGCGCCCTTTGCCTGGTCTGCCCGTCATTCGTGACCTGGTTGTCGATATGGGTCAGTTTTACAAGCAGTATGAGAAAGTTATGCCGTACTTGGTGAATGACAGCCCGGCTCCGGCCATTGAGCGCCTGCAATCACCGGAAGATCGGGAGAAGCTGGACGGCCTGTACGAGTGTATTCTCTGTGCGTGCTGTTCCACCTCCTGTCCGTCCTTCTGGTGGAACCCGGATAAGTTCATTGGCCCCGCCGGCCTGCTTCAGGCCTACCGGTTTCTGGCCGACAGCCGTGATACCGCGCAGGCTGATCGTCTTGCCAACCTGGATGACCCGTTCAGTGTGTTCCGTTGCCGGGGTATCATGAACTGCGTCAGCGTCTGCCCGAAAGGCCTTAACCCCACGAGGGCAATTGGCCACATTCGGAATCTTCTGCTGCAACGGGCGACTTAAGCGGCACAAAGTTCAGCAGACGCTATACTGTTCTGACCAGGCTAGCACCCTGAAGGCCCTGCAGCGATGCAGGGCCTTCAACCAAAGGCTTATAGTCAATAGTCTTAGCCGGGTGCACACTACGCAAACCGTTATGGGGGCTTTAGAATCTCCCGCAGTTTTGCTGAGTATAAAACCACCGGGGATGGAAAACATCCATGTCGGGTGTGGTGGCCAAAGTCGATCCCGTAAAAACCCGTATTGACTGAGAATTACCTCTGGCCGACCATACCGGGCTCCCCGCACCAGCCCAAGGTGAGCTATTCAAAATGCACGAAAGCATCATGGAGCAGTTATGGCAGACTTCCCACTTACAAGGTGGCAATCTGGCCTATGTTGAACAGCTTTTTGAAACCTACCTGAAAGACCCCAACGCCGTTCCGGAAGAGTGGCGCAGTTATTTCGACAAGCTTCCAAGTGTCGATGGCTATCAAGGCCGTGACGTTGCTCACTCTTCGATTCGCGAGCAGTTCGAGCACATTTCCCGCAACCAACGTTTTCTGGCTACCGGCGGCGTACCTGCTAGCGCAACGACTGACGCGGACAAGAAACAAATTCGCGTTCTGCAGCTGATTAACGCTTACCGTTTCCGTGGTCACCAGGAAGCCAAGCTGGATCCGCTCGGTGTTTGGCAGCGTCC
Source organism: Marinobacter salinus (assembly GCF_001854125.1). Lineage (NCBI taxonomy): Bacteria > Pseudomonadati > Pseudomonadota > Gammaproteobacteria > Pseudomonadales > Marinobacteraceae > Marinobacter > Marinobacter salinus. The sequence continues at coordinate 1,478,307 of NZ_CP017715.1, read as the reverse complement.
CGAGGTAGAGGACCTGAATCCGTCGTTCCACGAATTGTCGGATACGGACCGTGATCTAGAATTCCAGACTGGTTCCCTGAATTTTGGCTCCGAGACCATGAAGCTCGGAGACATTATTGAGGGGCTGCGTAGCACCTATTGCGAGAGCATCGGCGCAGAGTACATGCACGTTGTTGATACTCGCATCAAGCGTTGGTTTCAGCAGCGTATGGAGCCGGTTCGCTCACGACCGGAGTATGAGGCGAAGACCCGGAAGCACCTTCTGGAGCGCCTGACTGCTGCCGAAGGCCTGGAGAAGTACCTCGGGTCCCGGTACCCGGGTGTCAAGCGCTTCGGTCTCGAAGGAGGCGAAAGCCTCATTCCTTGCCTGGATGAGCTTATCCAGCGTGCCGGTTCCTACGGCGCCAAGGAAATCGTTCTAGGCATGGCTCACCGGGGCCGGCTGAACGTTCTCGTCAATACTCTTGGCAAAAACCCCAAGGAGCTGTTTGACGAATTCGAAGGTAAAAAACTGGCCGACTCTGGCTCCGGGGATGTGAAGTATCACCAGGGCTTCTCGTCGAACATTATGACACCCGGTGGTGAAATCCACCTGGCAATGGCGTTTAACCCGTCTCACCTGGAGATTGTTTCGCCAGTGGTTGAGGGTTCCGTTCGTGCCCGCCAGACTCGCCGTGATGATCTCGATGGCAGCCAGGTTGTTCCTATTATCATGCATGGTGACGCGGCGTTCGCAGGCCAGGGTGTGGTGATGGAAACCTTCCAGATGTCCCAGACCCGTGGTTATGGGGTTGGCGGTACTATCCATATTGTGATCAATAACCAGGTCGGCTTTACGACCAGTAAACAGGAAGATGCACGATCAACCGAGTACTGTACAGACGCTGCCAAAATGATTCAGGCACCGATTCTGCACGTCAACGCGGACGATCCCGAAGCAGTCATTTTTGCGACTCAGATGGCGATGGATTATCGCAACGAGTTCAAGAACGATGTGGTTATCGACCTGGTTTGCTACCGACGTCGCGGGCATAACGAAGCCGATGAACCGGCGGCCACCCAGCCAGTCATGTACGAGAAGATCCGCAAGCTGAAGACCACTCGTAATCTCTACGCGGAGCAACTGGTTACTGCGGGTGTGATTTCAGAAGATGAAGCCAAGCAGATCGAGAACGACTACCGTGACGCACTGGACAACGGTGAGCATGTGGTCAAGTCTCTGGTAAAGGAGCCTAACAAGGAGCTTTACGTTGACTGGACCCCTTATCTCGGACATGAGTGGACAGCAAAGTGCAAATCCAGCGTAGCACTTAAAACGATTCAGAAGCTGGGCAAGAAGCTGGTTCAGGTACCTGAGGGATTCAGTATCCAGCGCCAGGTTTCAAAGATTGTCACGGACCGGGAAAAAATGACCGCGGGCGCTCTGCCCATTAACTGGGGCTACGGCGAAGTAATGGCCTATGCCACGCTGTTGGATGAAGGTCACCCGATCCGCATCACTGGTCAGGACGTGGGCCGCGGGACGTTTTCGCACCGGCACGCGGTACTGCATAATCAAAAGGATGGGTCGACCCATACCGCTCTTGAGTGCCTTTCCGAGGACCAACCGAAGTTTGAGCTATACGACTCGCTGCTCTCTGAAGAAGCCGTAATGGCTTTTGAGTACGGTTACTCCACGACGTCGCCCAAGGGACTGGTTGTCTGGGAAGCACAGTTTGGTGATTTTGCCAACGGTGCTCAGGTTGTTATCGACCAGTTCCTCACCAGCGGCGAGCACAAGTGGGGACGCCTGTGCGGGCTGACATTGCTTCTTCCTCACGGTTACGAAGGGCAGGGCCCGGAGCACAGTTCTGCGCGCCTCGAGCGATTTTTGCAGATGTGCGCCGAGCACAATATTCAGGTTTGTGTGCCGACAACGCCGTCGCAGGTTTTCCACATGTTGCGCCGGCAAGTCAAGCGCCCGCTACGTAAGCCTCTGGTTGCGATCACGCCGAAGAGCCTGCTGCGTCACAAAGAAGCCACTTCCGGTCTGGATGACCTGACCTCGGGCACTTTCCAAACGGTGCTTCCGGAAAAGGAACCTTCTGATCCGAAGAAGGTGACGCGCCTGATTATGTGTAGCGGCAAGGTGTACTTTGATCTGCTGGAGAAGAAAAAGGCTGATGAGCGTGATGATGTGGCCATTTTCCGCATCGAGCAGCTCTATCCGTTCCCCGGAGACGACCTGGACGCAATGCTTGCCCAGTACACCAAATTGAAAAACGTGGTGTGGTGTCAGGAAGAGCCGATGAACCAGGGTGCGTGGTATCCAAGCCAGCACCACATGAGAAATGCGCTTCAGCGCCTGAATCCAAAACTGTACCTTCAGTATGCCGGTCGTGACGCCTCGGCTGCGCCTGCTTGTGGACACATGTCTGTGCACATCGAAGAGCAGAAGAAACTGGTCAACGACGCGTTTGAAATCTGACGAGCTACCGAACTAAGGATCCGTAATGTCAACTGAGATTAAAGCCCCCGTTTTCCCGGAGTCGGTCGCAGAAGGTACTGTTGCGACCTGGCACAAGCAGCCGGGCGAAGCCTGTTCACGAGACGAGCTGATTGTCGATATTGAAACCGACAAGGTTGTTCTGGAAGTGGTTGCCCCGGCTGACGGCGTTATTGAAGAAATCGTAAAAGGTGAAGGCGATACCGTGGAAAGCGGCGAAGTCGTCGGCACCTTCAAAGCGGGCGCCGCCGGTGAATCAAAGCCTGCAGAAGGCAAGAAAGAAGAGGCACCGAAGGATGAGGTTCAAAAAGAAGAGTCTGCCGCTTCCGGTGACGCGATTCTGAGCCCGGCTGCCCGTAAGCTGGCTGAGGAAAACAGCATTGACCCCAATGCCGTCAAGGGCACTGGCAAAGACGGCCGCGTGACCAAAGAAGACGTGCAAAACCACGTTGATAGCAAGTCAGCGGCTGGCTCTGCGGCGCCACAACCGGCTGCGGCCATGCCTGAAGTCAATGTGGCTGCCGGAGAGCGTCCCGAAAAGCGTGTGCCGATGACCCGTTTGCGCGCCAGTATCGCCAAGCGTCTGGTCAATGCCCAGCAAAGCGCTGCCATGCTGACGACCTTCAACGAGGTCAACATGGCGCCTATCATGGAATTGCGAAAGCAGTATCAGGAAAGCTTTGTGAAGCGTCATGGTATCAAGCTTGGTTTCATGTCCTTCTTTACCAAGGCGGCAACCGAGGCTCTTAAACGCTTCCCGGCCGTCAATGCCTCCATCGATGGTAACGACATGGTTTACCATGGCTATCAGGACATTGGCGTCGCTGTGTCGACGGATCGCGGACTGGTCGTTCCGGTGCTCCGTGACTCTGATGCGATGGGCCTGGCGGATATCGAAAAAAAGATTGTCGAATACGGCACCAAGGCCAAAGGCGGCAAGCTCGGTATCGAGGAAATGACTGGCGGGACCTTTACCATTACCAACGGTGGCATCTTCGGCTCACTGATTTCCACGCCGATCCTGAATCCACCGCAGACAGCTATTCTGGGCATGCACAAGATTCAGGAGCGTCCGATGGCGGTGAATGGCAAAGTCGAAATTCTGCCAATGATGTACCTGGCTCTCTCTTACGACCATCGCATGATTGATGGCAAAGAAGCGGTACAGTTCCTTGTAGCCATTAAGGAAATGCTTGAGGACCCGGCACGTATTCTGCTGGACGTCTGAGCTGATACTTAACGAATCAGAAAACGGGATCAAATATGTCTGATAAGTACGACGTAATTGTCATTGGTGCGGGCCCGGGCGGCTACGTTGCTGCCATCAAGGCAGCTCAGTTGGGCCTTAAGACCGCGTGTGTCGAGTCCTGGACATCGACAGACGGAAAAAGCCAGGTGCTCGGTGGTACCTGTCTGAACGTTGGCTGCATACCCTCGAAGGCGCTGCTGGAAATTTCTCACAAATATGAGGAAACCACTCACGACTACGAGATGCAGGGCATCATCGCCAAAGATGTCAAAATGGACATCGGCAAAATGATGGAGCGCAAGGGCGGCATTGTTAAGCAGCTGACAGGTGGTATTGCAGGACTGTTCAAGGCCAATGGCGTAACGTCTATCCACGGTCATGGCAAACTGCTCGCCAACCGCAAGGTTGAAGTGACTGACCAGGAAGGCAAGACCAAAACCTACGAGGCCGAAAACGTGATCCTGGCATCCGGCTCCAAGCCGATCCAGATCCCGCCTGCGCCGTTCGACGGTGAGTACATCGTCGACTCTGAAGGCGCTCTTGAGTTCACTGAAGTTCCAAAGCGCCTTGGCGTTATCGGTGCCGGCGTGATTGGCCTCGAATTGGGCAGCGTCTGGGCGCGCCTGGGTGCAGAAGTGACAGTTCTGGAAGCTCAGGATACGTTCCTGCCTACCGTTGATCAGCAAGTGGCGAAAGATGCCATGAAGCAGTTCCAGAAGCAGGGGCTGAACATCGTGATGGGTGCCCGGATGACAGGGGCCGAGGTCAAGCGCAAGCTGGTCAACGTTTCCTATGAAGATTCCAAGGGCAAGCATGAGGCGAAGTTCGACAAACTGATTGTTGCCGTCGGCCGCCGTCCGTATACCGATAATCTGTTGTCTGAAGACGCGGGTGTGCAAATGGACGAGCGCGGCTTTATCTTCGTCGACGACAATTGCAAGACCGAAGCGCCGGGCGTTTGGGCGGTCGGTGATGTTGTTCGTGGTCCGATGCTGGCGCACAAGGCATCCGAAGAGGGTGTTATGGTTGCCGAGCGCATTGCAGGGCACAAGCCCCAGGTGAATTACGACTGCATCCCCAATGTGATTTATACCGCTCCGGAAGTGGCCTGGGTGGGCAAGACTGAAGAGCAGCTGAAGGCGGAAGGTGAGGACTACAACGTCGGCACGTTCCCGTTCGCTGCCAATGGTCGTGCGATGGCCGCCAACTCCGCCTCGGGACTGGTCAAGATCATTGCAGACGCGAAGACCGACCGGATCCTTGGTTTCCACGTGGTTGGTCCCCAAGCGTCGGAAATTGTCGCTCAGGGCGTGATTGCCATGGAGTTCGGTTCCAGCGCCGAAGATCTGGCCCTGACCTGCTTTGCGCACCCGACTCTGTCAGAGTCAGTGCATGAAGCGGCCCTGGCCGTTGCCGGTGGCGCGATTCACGTCGCGAACCGTCGCAAGAAGAAGTAACGCAAGCCAGGAAACAGGGGCGCCAATAACGGCGCCCCACTGCCATAAAAACGGCTGGTTTCCGGTTGCGCTCACGGCAGGCTGAGGTGATCCCCGGCCCGCCAAAGCGAATTCGCAACAGCAGTCCCGCGAGGGGCTTGCGCGGGTTCTTTTCCGTACGTGGTTATCCTCCATCAATAAGCGGGACATTAACTATGAATTTGCATGAATATCAGGGCAAACAGCTTTTTGCTGAATATGGCCTGCCAGTATCCCAGGGCATTGCCTGTGATACTCCTCAAGAAGCCGTGGCAGCTGCTACCGAGATTGGTGGTGATGCATGGGTTGTGAAAGCACAGGTTCACGCTGGTGGCCGTGGTAAGGCCGGCGGTGTAAAGCTGGTCAAGAGTAAAGACGAGATTCGCGAGTTTGCCGAAAAGTGGCTGGGCAAGAACCTGGTCACTTACCAGACCGACGAACACGGCCAGCCGGTCAGCAAGATTCTGGTTGAATCCCTCACCGATATTGACCAGGAGCTCTACTTGGGCGCCGTTGTCGATCGTGGTACCCGCCGCATTGTGTTCATGGCCTCTACCGAAGGCGGCGTAGAAATTGAACAGGTTGCCGAAGAAACTCCGGAAAAGATTCTGAAGGCTGAGATCGATCCACTGGTTGGCGCGCAGCCTTACCAGGGTCGCGAGCTGGCGTTCAAGCTCGGCCTCGAAGGCAAGCAGATCGGACAGTTCACCAAGATTTTCCTGGGTCTGGCCAAGCTGTTTGAGGACCGTGACCTGGCACTTCTGGAGATCAACCCGCTGGTCATTACCCCGGCCGGTGATCTGCACTGCCTGGACGCCAAAATTGGCGTAGACGGCAACGCGCTGTACCGTCAGAAGAAAATCCATGAGATGCACGATCCCTCGCAGGAAGATCCCCGCGAAGCCGAAGCCGCACGCTGGGAGCTTAACTATGTTGCCCTGGAAGGCAACATTGGCTGTATGGTTAATGGCGCAGGCCTTGCCATGGGCACCATGGACATCATCAAGCTGTCAGGTGGCCGGCCGGCCAACTTCCTGGACGTTGGTGGCGGCGCAACCAAGGAGCGTGTTTCCGAGGCATTCAAGATTATCCTGTCTGACGATAACGTGAAGGCGGTTCTCGTGAACATCTTCGGTGGCATCGTTCGCTGTGACATGATTGCTGAAGGTATTATCGGCGCGGTTAAGGAAGTTGGTGTAAAAGTGCCAGTTGTTGTGCGCCTTGAAGGCAACAATGCCGAGAAGGGTACTCAGGTACTCGCTGATAGTGGCCTGAACATCATCGCCGCTACCAGTCTGGCGAATGCCGCAGAGCAAGTCGTTAAAGCCGCAGGGGGTAAATAATGAGCATCCTGATTAACAAAGACACCAAGGTTATCTGCCAGGGCTTTACCGGCGCACAGGGTACCTTTCACTCTGAGCAGGCTATTGAATACGGCACCAAGATGGTTGGTGGTGTAAGCCCGGGTAAGGGTGGTACCGAGCATCTGGGTCTGCCGGTTTTCAACACTGTGCGCGAAGCGGTGGAAAAAACCGGGGCAGAAGCGACCGTTATCTATGTGCCGGCTCCGTTCTGTAAAGATGCGATCATCGAAGCTGCTGATGCGGGTATTCAGCTGATTGTCTGCATCACCGAAGGCATCCCGACCATCGACATGCTGTACGCCAAAGAATACGTTGATCGTAAAGGCGTACGTATGATCGGTCCGAACTGTCCGGGTGTTATCACACCGGGCGAGTGCAAGATCGGTATCATGCCGGGCCATATTCATAAGCCAGGCAAGGTCGGTATCGTATCCCGTTCCGGCACCCTGACTTACGAAGCGGTCAAGCAGACCACAGACTTCGGCTATGGCCAGTCTACCTGCATCGGTATCGGTGGTGACCCGATTCCTGGTTCCAACTTCATCGACATCCTGAAGCTGCTCCAGGAAGATCCGCAGACCGAAGCTATCGTTATGATCGGTGAAATCGGCGGTACCGCCGAAGAAGAAGCGGCTGCGTTTATCAAGGACAACGTAACCAAGCCGGTGGTATCTTACATCGCTGGTGTTACCGCGCCTCCAGGTAAACGTATGGGCCATGCTGGCGCCATCATCTCCGGTGGTAAGGGAACTGCAGACGAAAAGTTTGCCGCTCTGAACGACGCCGGTGTCAAAACTGTGCGCAGCCTGGCCGAGATTGGCCAGGCCCTGAAGGAAGTGACTGGCTGGTAAGTTAGCCTTCTTTCGATAAAAACCCCCGTTCTGCCCTGCAGTGCGGGGGTTTTTTATTTATAATGCCGGGTCGCCTGAACTATGATGGCGAATCCAATACAAAATAAGGAGTTCGTGCTTTGAGTTCTGTAGATTCCCAGCAAAGAGTTTTGTCCGGCATGCGTCCGACCGGCAAGCTTCACCTTGGCCACTACCATGGTGTGCTGAAAAACTGGGTGAAACTCCAGCACGAGTTCGAGTGCTTTTTCTTCATCGCTGACTGGCATGCGCTGACTACCCAGTACGACGACCCCTCGGGGATTGAGCAAAGTGTCTGGGACATGGTGATTGACTGGCTGGCCGCGGGCGTGAATCCCGGGTCTTCAACGATGTTCATCCAGTCGCAGGTTCCGGAGCACGCGGAACTGCACCTGCTTTTGTCCATGATTACGCCACTGGGTTGGCTTGAGCGGGTTCCAACGTTCAAGGACCAGCAGGAAAAGCTGCGTGAGAAGGACCTGGCAACTTACGGGTTCCTGGGTTACCCCCTGCTGCAAAGTGCCGATATTCTTGTGTATCGGGCGGGCAAGGTTCCCGTTGGCGCCGATCAGGTTTCCCATGTCGAAATTACCCGGGAAATTGCCCGTCGGTTTAATCACATTTATGGCCGCGAGCCGGGCTTCGAGGAGCAGGCCGAAGGCGCTATTGTGAAGATGGGCAAAAAGAACGCCAAACTCTACCGCAATCTCAAGAAGCGGTATCAGGAAGAGGGCGATCTGGAAGCTCTGGAGACCGCGAGGGCACTGCTCAAAGAGCAGCAGAATATTTCTCTGGGCGATCGCGAGCGTCTATACGGTTATATCGAGGGCGGTGGAAAGGTGATCCTGCCCGAGCCGCAGCCACTGCTGACGCCGGAATCCAAAATGCCGGGGCTGGACGGCCAGAAGATGTCCAAGTCCTACAATAACTATATCGGTCTGCGGGAGGAACCGGACAGTGTCGCCCAGAAGGTGCGGACTATGCAGACAGACCCGCAGCGTGTGCGGCGGACAGATCCGGGCGATCCTGAAAAGTGCCCGGTCTGGAGCATGCACAAGGTTTATTCCGATGCGGATACGCAGGAATGGGTGCAGAGTGGGTGCCGAAGTGCCGGAATAGGCTGCCTCGACTGCAAAAAGCCGCTCATTGATGCCATCGTGGAAGAACAGCGCCCGCTGCATGAGCGAGCCCGGGAATATGAGAGTAATCCCGATCTGGTACATTCCATTCTACAGGAAGGGCGTGAGCATGCCCGGGACGCAGCGCGGGACACGCTTGAGGAAGTGCGGGCGGCAATGGGCCTTCATTACCGATAGATTCCTACATTTGACCGGGTGGAGGGAGCAGCGACCGGATTCTCCGGAGGAGATAGGTTATGACCGACGAAACAACTGGTACCGCTGTGTCTGGCGCTGACGAGGCAGTGGCTGAACAGTCGCCACTCGCCGTCGTGTCAGGAAAGCCCCTGGTCGATGTTCCGAAAGATCTGTACATTCCGCCTGATGCACTTGCGGTCTTTCTTGAGGCCTTTGAGGGGCCGCTGGATCTGCTCCTTTATCTGATCCGCCGCCAGAATATGAACATTCTGGACATTGATGTCAGTGAGATTACCCGTCAGTACATGGACTACATCGGTGCTGTGGAATCCATGCGCTTTGAGCTTGCTGCGGAATACCTGGTTATGGCTGCAACTCTGGCAGAGATCAAGTCACGGATGCTGCTGCCCAGGCATGAGGCAGAGGATGATGAAGAGATTGATCCGCGTGCTGAGCTGATTCGGCGTCTGCAGCAGTACGAGCGCTTCAAGAAGGCAGCGGAAGATATTGATGAGATGCCGCGGCTGGAACGTGACAACTTTCCAGCCGCGGCGGCTTTGCCCAAAATGTCATCGAGTCAGCCGCATCCGGATGTAGACTTGCGAGAAATGCTGCTGGCGCTGCAAGGTGTCCTCCAACGAGCGGATCTGTTCACCAGCCATCACGTGGAGCGTGAGAAGCTCTCCACTCGCGAACGGATGTCAGCCATTCTGTCCGCGCTTCAGGACGAACATTTTGTCACGTTCGAGAGCCTGTTTACTCTTGAGGAGGGGCGATTGGGGGTAGTGGTAACCTTCATTGCTACGCTGGAACTGGTGAAAGAACAGTTGATTGAAGTCGTTCAGGCAGAGGTTCTCGGCCCCATTCATATTCGGGCGCGTGCGGCCAGCTGATACGGCGTTCGATCGAAAAGAACACGGTAATTCGGGTATTCGTTATGAATGAAGAGCACCTGCTACGCATCCAGGCTATTGCCGAAGCGGCTCTCCTGGCCGCCGGAAAGCCCTTGTCAGTGGATCAGCTTCGCGATCTCTTTGCCGAAGATGAGCGTCCCGCCCGGCAGGTAATGGAGCATGTGATGGTGTTGTTGGAGGAGGCCTGCGAGGGTAGAGGCTTTGAGCTCCGGAAAGTGGCAAGTGGATACCGTTTGCAGGTTCGCCAGGAATACGCTCCATGGGTCGGGCGGCTTTTTGAGGAGAAGCCTCAGCGTTACTCCCGGGCCCTGCTTGAAACCCTCGCCTTGATTGCTTACCGGCAGCCGATCACTCGTGGCGAGATTGAAGACATTCGTGGTGTAACGGTAAGCAGCAATATCATTCGTACGCTGCTTGAGCGAGAGTGGGTTCGCGTTGTAGGTCATCGCGATGTACCGGGCCGTCCTGCCATGTACGCGACCACAAAGCAGTTTCTCGATTATTTCAATCTGACGGGGCTGGATCAGTTGCCGCCGCTGTCGGAAATTCGCGACCTGGAAGAAATCGGTCGTGAAATTGAAAAGAATATGCAGGCAGAAATCGAGTTCGAATCCCCCTCCAGGAGCGATCCGGACGAGCAGACACTTCACTGATGCCATCACGGCATCAGGCAGTTATTAAGGATTGATTCATGGCGTCAGAACGCCCGAGACGGGCCGCGAAACCGGCCAGTGAAAAAGTAAAGCACGACGAGCCGGAGCGCATCCAGAAGCTTCTGGCGCGGGCAGGTATCGGATCTCGTCGTGAAATTGAGGGCTGGATGGAGGCTGGTCGGCTGATTGTTAACGGCCAGCCAGCGGCCCCTGGCCAGAAAGCAACCGTCGAAGACCGCTTTGAGCTTGACGGCAAGCGCCTGGATGTTTCCGGAGCTGCAGAAGTTCTTCGCCGGGTATTGATTTACAACAAGCCTGAAGGTGAGGTGACCACCCGCAAGGATCCGGAAGGTCGCCCAACCGTGTTTGACCGGCTCCCCCGACTGAAGGACCATCGCTGGATTTCTATTGGCCGCCTGGATATCAATACGACGGGGCTCGTTCTGTTCACCACTGATGGCGAGCTGGCGAATCGCCTGATGCACCCTTCCAGCCAGATTGACCGGGAATACGCTGTGCGGATTTTCGGGGAAGTTGACGATGCCATGATCGGGCGATTGATGGAGGGGGTGTTGCTTGAAGATGGCATTGCAAAGTTCACCGACCTTTCGCCGGCTGGCGGAAGTGGAATCAATCGGTGGTTTCACGTGACGCTGCTTGAGGGGCGGAATCGTGAAGTGCGCCGCCTGTGGGAATCCCAGGGAGTGAGAGTCAGCCGTCTGAAGCGTGTACGCTACGGCCCGGTCTTTCTTCCGAGCAGGCTGACGCTCGGAAAATGGGAAGAACTGGACCAGAAAGCAGTGGACCTGCTGAGTCGCACAGTGGGTCTGGCGGCAAAGGATATTCCCCAGAAAACGCCGGATGAGAAAGCGGCACAGGATCGTCAGCGTCGCAAGAGCCCCGGTCGCACGGGTAAAAAGCCGGGTGCGAAGCGCTGGCAGGTCAGTGATTCCGGTCCCGCGAAAACGTCTGGTAAGGGCAGTGGTACCCGAGGGCGATCTGCTCGTAAATAGTGTTCAGTTGATTGTTGGAAAGACCCGGGTACAGTCCCGACCCTGACTTTTTGCTCGGTAAAGCGCTTCATCTGCCCGGGCAAGCCACTGCTCGGGTGACTCCCCCTCGCTGTGCAGGGCGACCCCGCAACTCGCGGTAATCGAAAGCCGGGTTCCGCCGCAATCTATCTCAAGGCCGCTGACCGCCTTGCGGATCCTGTCACCGACGTCTTTGGCATTCTCATCACTGGTGTGGGGCAACAGAACGGCAAACTCCTCACCGCCGAACCGGTAGACACTGTCCGAGGTTCGCAGGGCGCGTTCAACCGCCTCTGCCGCAAGCTGCAGCAGGTGGTCGCCAACGACGTGGCCATGTTTGTCATTGACCGCCTTGAAATGGTCCAGGTCACAAAGAATCAGTGAGTAGTCCTGGTGATGGCGGTCCGCAAGCTGGCCAGCGCGCTCCAGGGCTTCGTCCATGGCTCGCTTGTTGGGGATACCGGTCAGGGAGTCTGTGAGTGCGGCCTGCTCAATGGCAATATACTGGCAGGCATTGCGCAACGGGCAAATTGCAGCGCTGATGATCATCTCCACACCCTGCAATTCCTCTTCGGAAAACTTCTTTCGCCGATGCAGTGTCAGTGTTCCGAAACTGGCGCCTTCGAGATTCAGGCGGTATTCGCAACGATGCGGGCCGCCCATACCGGTCGCGAAGACAAAGTCCCTACGGGCAATCCGGTGGCGGTAATTGAACGAATCGAAGGGAACTATAGCGCCAAGTTCTTCCGCGAGGATACCTAGCTGGTTTTCCAGTGAGAGCGTCGTAGACAAGCGACGCGTGAGTCTGGTGAGTACATCCGGCGCGTTGTTCCAGTCCTGGTGGGCCTGCCTCAAAGCGGCCAGCTTCTGGTGCTGGCTACTGGATCGCTGGATGGACGGTATATGTTTCACTATGGCTCACTCTGTCGCTTAAGTTTACAGTGATTTCCTGTTCAAAAGCATAAACCATGCCGCAAAAATAAAAATTCAATAAAACAGTTAGATGAGAGCTTTTTCTGGTATTACATGGTGAGCTCGCAGGGTGTTTAGGAGGTCGGCGCCAAAAAACCGGCAGGCCATTGCCGGGTCAGGTTATGACCGGGACCAAAATGTCGGACAAGGGGATGGGGCTCGCCCATGCCTGTGGTAAACTCGTGCGCTTATGATTTTGCCCTCTGCGGAAGTGAGCGACTAATTCTATGAGGTTTCAGGCCCCGGAAAGTCTGTCTGAACAAATTGCCCAACATATTGGGCAGCGGATCATCACACGAGACCTTCGACCCGGAGAGCGTATCCAGGAGCTCAAGGTTTCCGGTGAGCTCAACGTCAGTCGGGGCTCTGTGCGCGAGGCCCTCCTGATTCTTGAACGACGCCATCTGATTGAGATATTCCCCCGCCGGGGCGCCGTTGTGTCTGGCCTTACTCCTGAAACTGTCAACAGCCTTTATGATATTTACATAGACTTGCTGTGCATGCTCGGGCGCAAAATGCTGGAACGCTGGTCTGGCAAGGAACTAGGCGGTGTAATGGGGCAGGTGCAGGAACTCCAGGCGGTAATTGATGCGCTGAATTCCTCCGGTGCCGATGCTGCCGAACAAGTCATCGATGCCGGCTTTGGCGTCATGCGGTATGCCTATGGACTGGTGGAAAACCCCTTCCTTGAGGAAACCCTCGAGAATTTCCGGCCAGCCATCAGCCGGACTTATTTTGTTGCCCTTGAACACTTCCGGGAAGAAATCAGCGAAACAGCAATGTTTTTCCGGCAACTGGCTGAAGCTGCTGTCAGCGACGATGCTGAAAAACTGCAGGCGGTCATTCAGGCATTCGGCGAGCACCAGCGAGAGCAGGTTCTGACCATACTCAGGGATGAGGAGAGCGCCTGATATGCGGCTGAAGTCCATCAAACTGTCCGGATTCAAGTCATTCGTTGATCCGACGACCGTACCGTTCCCGTCGAACCTGACAGCGGTAATCGGGCCGAATGGTTGTGGAAAGTCGAATATTATCGACGCGGTTCGCTGGGTAATGGGTGAGAGCTCCGCGAAATACCTTCGGGGTGAGTCCATGACCGACGTTATCTTCAATGGCTCCAGTGCCCGAAAGCCTGTTGGCCAGGCTTCTATTGAGCTCGTATTTGATAACAGTGATGGATCGGCTCCCGGAGAATTCGTCAGGTTCAACGAAATTTCGGTCCGTCGTCGGGTTTCCCGTGAAGGCCAATCGGAATATTTCCTGAATGGCTCAAAATGCCGGCGGCGGGATATCACTGACCTGTTTCTTGGCACTGGCCTTGGCCCCCGCAGCTACGCGATTATTGAACAGGGAATGATTTCTCGGCTGATTGAAGCAAAGCCGGAAGAGCTGCGCGTTTATATTGAAGAAGCGGCTGGCATTTCCAAATACAAGGAACGGCGCCGTGAAACTGAAAACCGCATTCGGCGAACCCAGGAAAATCTTGAACGCCTGACGGATCTCCGCGAAGAGCTGGGGCGTCAGCTTCAGCATCTTGAACGTCAGGCGGCCGCGGCAGAAAAGTACAAGACCTACAAACAGGAAGAACGCCAGAAAAAAGCCGAGTTGACGGTTCTGCGCTGGCAGTCCCTTGATAATGACCTGCAGACGTGGCGGGGAAGAATCCGTGATACCGAGCTTGAGCTGGAAAAAAATCTGACTGAACGGGTCAGCCTTGAAACCGCTATGGAATCGCTTCGGGACAGCCACCAGGATCGAACAGAACACTTTAATCGTGCCCAGGCCCGATACTACGAGGCCGGTGCTGATATTGCACGTATCGAACAAAGCCTGGAACACCAGCGAGAACGCAGTCGCCAGACTGCAACCGAGCTTGATCAGGCCATAGGAAATCAGCGCGAGCTCGCCAGGGAGCTGGAGCAGGACGAGGAGAAACTTGCGGGGATTCAGGAAGAGTTGGATATGCTGGAGCCGGAGCAGGAAGCCTTGGCTGCCCGGTCCGAAGATTCTGGCGAGAAACTGCAAATGGCCGAAGAGGCCATGAGCGACTGGCAGCAGAAATGGGAAGATTTCAGCAGCCGTTCTTCGGATGCCCGCCGTCAGGCGGAACTGGCACAATCGCGGATTCGCTCTCTGGAAGATGCGATTGAGCAGCTTCGTAACCGACATCGTAAGCTGGAGGAAGAGCAGAATCTGCTGGAAGGCCAGATGGACCGCGCTGAACTTGAAGAGCTGCTGGAGCAGCAGGAAACGCTCGAGCTCCAGAGAGAGGAAGCGGCGGAGCGTATAGCTGCGGTTCAGGATGAGCAGTACGAAGCCCGGCAGAACCTCCGTGAAGCTGAGCAGATTGTCGGGGAGGAACGCCAGAAAGTACAGAACCTCCGTGCTGCGCTGGAATCCCAGCAAGCGTTGCTGGACGAGCAAATGGGCGGGCAGGATGACGCCCTGCAGAATTGGCTGGCTGAGCATGGGTTGACCGACTCACCGCGGATTGCGAGCCAGTTGCGCATAGAGAGTGGCTGGGAATTTGCTGTTGAGCAAGTAATTGGGCGATTTACCCATGGCCTAGCCCTGCCTGGAATCGATTCTATCCGCGATGCCATGAATGGCGCGCCAAAAGGCCTGGCGGTAGTGAATTCCTTCGCGAATACGACCACCAGCGCAGGTGGGCTTGAAGCCAAGGTTTCCGGTGTGCCCGCAGTCGCTTCTCTTCTCACTGGCATAATGACTGCAGACACCCTGACGGAAGCACTTGCGCTGCGCGACGGTCTTAAGGCCGGTGAGACGGCCATTACACCGGGTGGGGTCTGGGTTTCCCGTGACTGGGTCCTGATGCCGGACTCCGATGCAGGGCAGGTAGGTGTGATTGAGCGCCAGAAGAAAGTGACGGAGCTGGCCGAGCAGTTGGGGCAAGCGGAAGACGCCCTGGAGATTGCAAACGAACGTCTTGAACTTTTGCAGGAACGATCGGAAAGAGTGGAGTCTGCCCGCGATGAAGCCCAGGGAACCCTGAGTGAAGTCGAACGGAACCTTGCGCAGCTGTCTTCCAGAGTCAGTGGTTTGCGGGCCCGTGCCGAACAGATTGACGCGCGGTTACAGCGTATCAGCGATGACTTGTCCGACGTGTCGCTAAATCTTGAAGATCAGCAGGAAAGCCTCCTTGCGGTGCGCGAAGAATGGCAACAGGCGTTGGCATCGACCGAAGACAGCGACGAAGAGAAAGAGCGCTTGCTGGAGCAACGTGACAGCCTCAGAGAAAATCTGGACCGGCTTCGCCAGGACGCACGCCATGACCGGGATCATGCGCACCAGTTGCAGCTTCAGTTGCAGTCCCTGAACAGCCAGCGGGAAGGGTTGAAACAGACGATTGGGCGGATGCAGCTTCAGAAGGAACGGTTGGAAGAACGGCTGGAAATTCTCAGGGAAAGCCGGGAGAGTGCAGAAGAGCCGATTGAAGATCTCCAGATGCAACTGGAGGGGCTGTTGGAACGGCGACTGGCTGAAGAGGAAAAGCTGGGTTCCGCCCGTGACGCTCTTGAAGAGATTGATCGGGAGGTCCGGGAAAAGGAACAAGGCCGCAGTCGTATAGATCACCAGATACAAGACGTGCGCTCAAAACTGGAAAAGCTGAAAATGGAGTCCCAGGCGCTGGAAATTCGCTCTGGCAATCACGTTGAACAGCTCAAGGAGCTGGATGTGAAACTCCAGGAAGTGCTGGAGCAGTTACCCGAGGATGCTAACGAGGAAGGCTGGGCTGACGAGTTGGAGAAAATTGGCAATCGGATTCAGCGGCTGGGGGCGATTAACCTCGCGGCGATTGAAGAATACCAGGTTCAGAGTGAGCGAAAGACGTACCTTGATACTCAGCACGAAGACCTGATGGAGGCGCTGGAAACCCTGGATAACGCCATTCGCAAAATCGACCGTGAGACGCGTCAGCGGTTCAAGGAGACGTTCGATAAGGTTAATGGGGGACTCCAGGCTCTGTTCCCGAAGGTGTTCGGAGGCGGTAACGCCTACCTTGAGTTGACCAGTGAAGATTTGCTGGAAACCGGCGTAGCGATCATGGCCAGGCCTCCGGGGAAGAAGAACAGCACGATTCACTTGCTCTCCGGTGGTGAAAAGGCGCTGACGGCCATCGCTCTGGTTTTTTCGATCTTTCAGCTTAATCCTGCTCCATTCTGCATGCTGGACGAGGTGGATGCGCCACTGGACGATGCAAACGTGAGCCGTTATGCCAATATGGTCAAGGAAATGTCCAAGCAGGTTCAGTTTATCTACATCACCCACAACAAGATCGCGATGGAAATGGCGGACCAGCTCATGGGGGTTACCATGCACGAGCCGGGCTGTTCGCGTCTGGTATCGGTGGATGTTGAAGAGGCGGCGGCTCTGGCTGAGGCCTGAGAGCCGCCTGAATATAATATCGACAAGGATGACAATAACGCCATCTGTTGCGGTGCGCGTTGTATTCATTACGGGCTTTTCTTAGAGTAACAACGTTACGGAATCTGCAAACAGGACAGCAGCACTATGTCACTTAGGGAATGGTTAATTGCCATCGGTACCCTGGTTATCATCGGCATTGTCGTCGACGGAATACGCCGTGTGCGGCGCGCACGTAAGGAATCAATGGCGATTTCCTCCGGTATGGGGGCTGATGAACTGGAAGAATCGCCTCTGGACGACGAATTTAACCCGGAGCTTCCCAACGGTGGTGCCCGAACAATTTCCAGGGACACTCTCGAAGAGCGTGGGTATGTAAAGCGGGAAAAGTCGGACCGTTTCGGAACGCCCAAGCCCAAGCCCACCCGGCCAGTCACGGCATCGACCAGTGGTCGTGAAAAACTGCCCGAAGAGCCTGAGGAAGAGGCACTGGAGTCCGGCTTTTCCTCGCGGGACGAACGTGATCCCGAACCCGATGAAGGCTGGGGAGCAGCCGATGATGAAGTGCCCGGTGATGATGATATCGTCGGTGAGCCGCGAGTGGTCCGTGAGGATATTCCGGACACCCCTGAGCCTGCGTCAGCTGCCCCGGAAGTAACCGGGAAAGATCGCGAGCCGCTACCGCCGACAGTCACCACAGAGGTCGAGGAAGATACGGCCCGTCGGGAACCGGTAAGTCGCAACAGCAGGCAACCTCTGGCCGGTGCCAACCGTCCGGAAGCCCGGGAAGTTGTCGTTATTAACGTGCTGGCCCGCAACGGCGAGGATTTCAGGGGGCCTGCGTTAAAGGACCTCTTTGAAGCCTGTGGACTCGAACATGGCGACATGGACATCTACCATCGTCATGAAGCTGCAGACACTACCAGTCCTGTCCAGTTCAGTGTTGCCAATGCGGTGGAACCGGGTACGTTCAAGCCATCGGATATCGAGTCGCTGACAACGCCCGGAATCAGTTTTTTCATGAGCATGCCGGGGCCGTCCAACGCGCTCCAGGCTTTTGATTTCATGCTGGAGACAGCCCAGTGCGTGGTGCGCAACCTCGGTGGCGAGTTGAAAGACGAGCGTCGGAGCGTGATGACGCCCCAAACCATTGAGCATTGTCGCCAGCGGATTCGCGAATTTGAGCGTAAACAGCGGTCCCAGCGGGTTTGATCCCAGGGTGAATGAAAGATTAACAATGCCCGGATGATGAGTCCGGGCATTTTTTTGACAGGTGAGAGCGCGAATTCATGAGCAAAGCCACGCCCGACGTTATTCAGCGTGTTGAGGAACTCCGGTCAGCGGTCGACGATCACAACTATCGTTATTATGTACTGGACGATCCGCAAGTGCCGGATTCTGAGTACGACCGCCTGTTCCGGGAACTCCAGAAACTGGAAGCAGAGTACCCTGAACTGGCTTCCGATGACTCTCCCACTCGCCGGGTGGGTAGCAGCGCGGAAACGAGCTTCGAGGAAGTGGTTCACCGCTTACCGATGCTTTCTCTGGATAATGCTTTCAGCGAGGAAGAACTCCGGGATTTCGACCGCCGGATTCGGGATCGGCTGGGCTCAGGCGATGATATCGAGTATGTGTGCGAACCCAAACTGGATGGCCTGGCGGTGAGTCTGCATTATGAAAACGGCTCGCTGACCGTTGCGGCTACCCGTGGTGATGGGTACTCGGGCGAAGATATAACCGCCAACATCCGAACGATCCCCTCGGTCCCGCTCAAACTTCGTGGCAAGGATGTGCCAGAGCTTGTTGAGGTGAGGGGAGAGGTTTATATGCCGAAGGCGGGGTTTGAAAAACTCAACCGGCGTTTGGCGGACCAGGGTGAAAAGACCTTTGTCAATCCCCGGAACGCGGCAGCAGGCAGCCTGCGGCAGAAAAAGTCCACAGTCACAGCCCGGCGTCCACTGGAAATGTGTGCTTACAGTGTTGCTGTGACGGATGAAAGCCAACTGCCCGAGACCCATTTTGATGGTCTTCAGATGGTGAAGCGCTGGGGTTTCAGGATCAATCCGGAGATGCGGAAGGCGAAGGGCGTTGAAGAGTGCCTGACTGCCTATAACCAGCTAATGGAAAAGCGCGAATCTCTGCCCTATGAAATCGACGGCATTGTCTTCAAGGTGAACCGCCTGTCTCTTCAGCAGCGACTGGGCTTTGTGTCGCGGGCTCCGCGTTGGGCAATCGCCCAAAAGTTTCCTGCCCAGGAAGAACTCACGGTCATTGAGGATGTTGAGTTTCAGGTTGGTCGTACCGGCGCAGTGACGCCCGTGGCCCGTCTCAAGCCGGTATTTGTCGGTGGTGTAACCGTCAGTAATGCCACGCTTCATAATATGGATGAGATTCGCCGGCTGGATGTCCGTATTGGCGATACGGTGTTCATCCGGCGGGCGGGGGACGTCATTCCTCAGGTGGTCAAGGTGGTGACCGAGAAGCGTCCCGACGATGCCAGGGCGGTGGAGCTTCCGGAAAAGTGCCCGGTATGTGATTCCGATGTTGTTCAGATTGAGGGAGAGGCCGTTGCCCGCTGCTCCGGCGGGCTGTTCTGCCCCGCCCAGAGAAAGGAAGCTATCCGCCACTATGCGTCCCGCAAAGCCATGGACATTGAGGGTCTGGGGGACAAGTGGATAGATATTCTGGTCGACCGTGGGCTGGTTGAAACGGTCGCTGACCTGTACCACCTGAAAAAAGACGACCTGACCGGTCTTGAGAGAATGGGGGAGAAATCGGCATCCAATCTCGTAGGGGCCATCGACAACGCCCGAAACCCGGTGCTGTGGCGTTTTCTCTATGCCCTGGGTATCAGGGAGGTGGGCGAGGCAACGGCCAAGGGGCTGGCGGCTCACTTTGGCACTCTTGAGGCCATTGCCGGGGCGGATGAAGAGGCCCTACAAACAGTTCCGGATGTTGGCCCGATTGTGGCGGGACATATCCGCAGTTTTTTCGACCAGTCGCACAACAAGGAGACCCTTGATGCCCTGCGACAGGCCGGGGTGGTGTGGCAGGAAGAAGAGATTGTCGAGGGTGAGAAGCCCCTGCAAGGGCAGACCTGGGTCCTCACCGGAGCACTGTCTGCCATGACCCGTGATGAGGCGAAAGAAAGGCTTGAGCAGCTTGGTGCCAAGGTTGCGGGTAGTGTTTCAAAAAAGACGGCGTGCGTGGTTGCCGGTGAGGCGGCCGGCTCCAAGCTGGCCAAGGCAGAGCAGCTTGAGATTCCCGTTCTGGATGAAGCCGGTCTCTTGGATTTTCTCAAACAGCATGGTTTCGGCGCTCCGTAACACGCTATAAACCCGCCCATCGTGCCACTTGCGCAAGGGGACGTGCTGGCGGGTGAATCTGAGAACTCGCGCAGATCGCCTTTCATGTAAATTGGCTACCATGACGTTGTTCTGTAACGGTGTGTAAATCGACTGGCTCGCTCGCCGGTCGGCACTGCCATAAAAACAACGTTTTAAAGCGGACTTTTTCATGCGCGCCGATTTAATTTCCCGCACTGTCTCCGTCACTCGGCTGACCACCGTGGTGCTGATCGCCCTGTCTGTTGTCGCCTGTAAAACCGAGAAGGATCCCGATCAGCCCACCGTTCTTGGTATACCTCCTGCCACGGCTTATCTTGGGGTGGAATATTATTACAATTTTGGCGCCTTCGGCGGCGAGGATATCCTGGATTACTCCCTGACCAACGCGCCCTCGTGGCTGGCATTGGAGGATATCAACAACAAGGCGCGGCAAGGGGTAATCATGCGTGGTGTTCCGGGACTGTCAGGCGGCAATCTTGGAGATGCTGACCTGGGCAGGGAGGAAGACATCAATCTGGTGACCACGGACGGCCGTATGGCCGGTGTTCAGCCATTCGATATCACCGTGAAATACAATCCTTTGTCTCTGGAGGCCGACTCTTACACCGAAGGTGAGATACTGACTCTCGATGAGAGCCGGCGTGAGCATTGCGCTCAGCCTGACCTCGCAACCGCGGGTGAGCACAGTTTTACCATTAACGAGTACAACGATGATGGCTCGGTATCGACCACCGCGAATATTACCATTCCGACCCGCCCGATTGCCGTAAAAGTTATCCTTGATCAGCCCTCTGTGACACGGGTGGCTGTTGCATTTGAACTGGCCTCCGAATACGACGCGTCAAATTGTGACCCTGGCTTCAGTGCGCCCCACCAGCGGTGCGATTCCAGCGATGCCAACGCCGGCGATGCGATTATCGGACAGGATCTGGTAGCGTTCGGTTCTGGTAGTGACGGACTTCTTGAGAACCTTGATTACATCACTTACCAGCAGGACGAAGAGGGCGTCTTCACCGGCGGTGTGGTCACTTTTGAACCCGGGATTACCGAGTGTTACATCCGGCTGGAAGTGGCCGATGACAGCTTCCCCGAGCCGTCTGAGTCTGCCCGGCTCAGACTGACTGAAGTGCGTTCCGGACTGGCGGGCCTCGGGGAGAGCAACAACGGGGTGCGCGCCAACATTGTGGTGGACGACGATGAGCCTGTATTGACCCTCGAAACGACCATCGGAGGGGATCGTGACACGATGAATGTTGGTGAGGTCAGAGAATACGCAGCGATACTCACCGGGGACAGGGAGAGCGAGATCCGTGCAAAGCTGGGTCACTCTGAGGACTCTACCGCAAGACTGGGAACAGAGTTCGTCACCGAGCGCTGGGAAAACGGGAGCTGGGTCGAAAGTGACGAGCTCGTTTTTCCTGTAGATGTCAACGAAGTTCCCTTTCGGATCCGGGTTCCAGCCGGTACTTATACCAACCTGGCCCTGGATGATCGTTTTATTCTTTTGGGGCTGAATGAGTCGTATCAGGCCGGCCGTGAGAACTTCGCCCGGGCGGCGGATGAGAATCTTCTTCGAGTCAGTCTCAATGAATTGACAGCCCCGCTTGTTCTGAACCCATCGGACGGTTTCGTTCCTACCGATCTGGCACTTGCTCATTCCGGGCGGACCTTTGTTGCAGGTTATGACAGCCTGGATAACGATCGGGTACTGGTCAGAATATACGATCAGAAAGGTACACAGTCGCAGGAAATTGCTGTTTCCGGAGCCGGCGACAGCCTGGTTCAGCCGTTCCCGGCAATCACTACTGTTCAACGCAAGGTCTCGGAAGGTACGACCAAGGTCGACCGTTTCGAGTTTGCAGTGGCCTACGACACCGATGCGCCCGTTGCCGGAACCTCAGCAATGGGCGGGCAGGACATTCTGATATCGCGGTATTGGTACGATTCGGCCAGCAATGGCGGGGAGTACGTTAAGAGCTGGACGACCCGGACCGGCACCGCCAATGATGATATTGTCCGGTCTGTCGCGATGAATGCGGAAAACGGATACGTGCTGATCGCCGGAGAAACAGATGGCGCCTGGCCCGAACAGGTTCCTGCAGGGGGAGTTGACAGCTTCCTTCAGCGTATTGATGTCGAGGTGGACGGCAGTAACGAGATTCCAAAGGTGGCCTGGACCCGCCAGATCGGTTCACCGGAGGATGATTCAGTAGCCGGAGGCAGTGCCTTGCCACTCTCACCGATACTGTTCGGCTCGGCGCAAGGTTCCGTCAACGGCGAGACCGTAATTGGAGGTGTGGACGCCTTCTTTTACGGTGCTTCTGGCAGCATTGGTGATGTAAATGTCTATCAGGTCGGAACCGAGGGCGATGAGAGGGTCACCGAAGGGACTCATGCAAACAATATTCTGTGGTTGATCGGTAACGGTGATGGCGCCTACTCGGTTGTGGAGAACGGCGATGAAGACAACACACTGGAGAGAAACCAGCTGACGAGTCCGGCAGGTTTCCTGCTCGGCTACTCAACTGATGGCGTTGTCAGCCGGGCCTATACTTTAAACGATGCCAATGATCAGGCCGGCGACCGTTTTGCAGCCTTGTCGGAGTTTGGCAGCGATATGGTTGTGGCAGGTGCGAGCGATGGCAATTTCAGTGGCGAGGCTATTGTTACCGGTCAGGAGCAGGGAGTTGTTGCTCGTGTATCTCTGGTGAAGGACGATGAAACTCAGGAGGAGAGTCCGTTCAAAAATGAGTGGCGGTTCCAGTTGAATGCTGATGACTCGGAAATTGTGGTGCTGGATAACTATCGGGACGACGAAATTCTGGCCCTGACCCGCCATGGCCAGGAATGGCTCTTGTTAGTACTCAGCCCTGAAGGAAGACTGTTAACATCGCTGAACTAGACGATTCCTTCGTGACGACCTGCACTGGCATAGAGTCGGAGGTAGTCGGTGCTAGTGACTATACCTGCAGGCTGTCCGGAGCTATCGATCACCAGGGCGGCGTTGAGCTGGTGTGCCAACAGCAGTCTCGCCAGCTGGTGCGCGTCGGTTTCCGGAGACGTGGTCAGGAAGGCTGGTAGTTCAATGTGAACAAGACTCTGGTTCAGGCCGCTTACCTGTTGTTTGTGAAGCCATGCCAGAAACCAGCGCCGATCCACGAGCCCGGCAACGTTGTTGTCAGCCGTAATGACAATGTGCTGCACACCGTGCTCATCCATCGTGGTCAGGGCGTCAGAAACGGTTGCCGAGGCAGCAAGGCTGTACAGGGTGGGAGAACAAATCCTGGAAACTGGCAAATAGGGGCGTTGCTCTTTCGGCTCTCCGGCTGCAGCCTCACCATACTCCTCAAGTGCCCTGTGGCGGCCGGACTGCGCTGCTTGCTGGAACTCGGCGTCCGTAGCGTCGCTGTGGCTGGTGCTGATAGGGTGGCTTTCTGTCAGCTCTGTGACGTCCCCGACACGCCGCCCCCGAAAAGCTTCCGGTAGCCGGGTACCTACTGGCCTCCCGGGTTCACTGACAAAAATAGACATGAGTCCTGCTCCCAATTCCCTGGTTAATTCTTTAACGGCTGATGCATGGCAACCTTGAGTCCTGAATCATTACGACGATAGGGTATCCGGCTTGTGGATACGGCGGGTCCCGACTCGCTGCCCCAATCGTTTGGGTAAGCAGGCGGGCTGTCCAGACAATTCGTCTGCGAGGTACTCCGCAAGTAACGGCGCATAGGTGAGGCCTTTGCTACCTAACCCCGTCAAGAGGTAGACACCCGTCAGTTCATTTCCCTCAATGTCACACAGCTTTCCCGCTACGGGTTGGTAGTCATGGGTCGTGCAACGGAACGCGACTTTCCCTTCGACCTGTTCGGATAACTCGGTAAGGGGGGCTTCCCGGCTCAGGGAGCCGGGCAACATGGACTGCAACTCGGTCAGGTTTTCGTGATGGCTTTCCGGTGTCGTTTCGGGATTATCGTCCCTCAGATCGAAGGTGGCACCGGTGACCGCTATGCCGTTGTCCGACGGATTCAGATACCGGGTTCCGCAAACGACCGCCTTCGGCGTCTGCAGCGATGTATCTGGAAGATGAGTGACCTGCCCGCGAATGCTTTTGAGCCGATATGCGCCATTAAGCGGGATCAGTGCCGGGGATTGGTGTCCTGCGCATATCACAATTCGGTGCGCGCTAATGTCAGATCCTCCCGGCCCCGATAACTGCCACTTACCGTTAAGGGGCAGCAGGCGACCGACCTCGAAGTTGAACACCCGGGTGATCAGGGGATGGTCTGTAAGCACTTTACAGAGCCTGGCGGGTTCCAGCCATCCGTTGCCCGGAAACCAGAGGCCTCCGCTTTGTGTCTGGACCCCGGTTAACCGGCTCGCTTCGTCCCGGTCCACCGGGTAAAAGATTTCTGCCGGGTACGCGTTTCGTTCCAGAAACCGCCGCTGACGATCCGCTTCCTGGGCACTCCAGGCCAGTTGGAGGAGGCCAGTAGGGTGCCAGCATTGGTCGCGATACCGGGCGTAGAAGCGTTGGCTGAACAGCAGGGATGTCAGCCCTAGTTCGGTCTGATCATTGAACTCCACCCCAAGCTTTACGTACATTGCTCCCTGGCGATTACCTGAGGCCGCTGTCCCTTGATGGCTGGCGGTATCCACAAGCGTGACCGGGGTGCCACGGTCGGCCAGATTACGTGCCAGCAGGCAGCCGGCAATGCCGGCCCCAATGACCGCAATCGTATCGGAACCTCCCGGAGGCATGGGCTCGCATGTATTCTCTAGCAGGCCACTCAGCATGTCCCTTTTCCGGCCAAAGCCTCTGGTTTTATGAACCTTGAAACCAACAGCGGCGAGCGACCGTCGTATCCGGCCGACTGAAGTAAAAGTGGCCAGGGTCGAACCGGGCCTGCTGTGGGCCCGAACCTGTGCAATGGCCCGATCAAGCCACATTTCCGGGTTGCGGGCGGGCGCAAAGCCGTCGAGAAACCAGGCGTCAGCGTTAAATTCAAGAGCCTGCCAGGCCTCCAGAACATCACCGAAGTACAGCGTGAGCCGAACCTGGCCACCCCCAAGCACCAGACGATGAGCGCCCTTTACAAGTGGCGGGTAATTTTCAATGAGTTCTGTTGCCAAATCCGCCAATTCGGGCCAGAGGTCCAGGGCATGAATCAGGTCGTCGCGGGTAAGGGGGAATCGCTCTACAGAAATAAAATGCAGTGTCGCCGTACAATCCGGTTTCTGTCCGTTCCAGGCCTGCCATGCTGCCAGGAAGTTCAGCCCGGTACCGAAACCGGTTTCCGCTATAACAAACTGTCCCCCAGGGCGGACCTCGGCAAAGCGCTCTGCCAGATGATTGGGTTGCAGAAAGACATAGCGGGTTTCCTTGAGCCCATCTTCACGACTGAAATAGACGTCTCCAAATCTGACTGACTCCGGGACACCGTTCTTCCATTTGACCTCGGCGGGCTCAATCTGCGGCGGAAGATTAGGACTTGCCATGGCGCTATTTGGCGGACTCCAGAACGGAGACACTTTGAATCATTATGGGGTCAAGAGGTACATCGGCCATTCCGCCGGAATATCCGGTTTTCGAGTTGGCAATGGTATCAATCACCCCCAACCCATCCGTTACCTTGCCGAACACAGCATAACCGGCGCCCCTGACACCTTTATCCAGGAATGGGTTATCAACGACGTTGATAAAAAACTGGGAGGTGGCGGAGTCCGGAGCATTGGTGCGGGCCATGGAAATGGTGCCGCGGAGGTTGGGCAGGGTGGGACTGGCCTCATTAGCTATGGGCGCGCGGGTTGATTTCCGGGACAGTTCTGACGTGAATCCGCCACCTTGAATCATGAATCCGGGTATGACGCGATGAAACACGGTCCCATCATAGAAGCCGCTCCGGACATACTCGAGGAAGTTTCTGACGGTTTCGGGTGCTACGTCTGGCCGCAGTTGCAGTTCAAATGCGCCCGCGCTGGTTACAACCCTCACTTGGGGCAGGGCCGCAGATGAGGGCTTATTTACGGGTTCTGCCCAGGCGGATGTTGTCGGCACCAAGACTGTAAGCGCCAGAATCAGGGCAGGGATCACATTACGCATTGTTTTTACCGTATTTGTCATTTGTCGTGCGCTCTTTGGGTTAGCCATAGAGATCTTTCCTGTAATAATTCACAGGTTCAGTTAGCTGAAGCAGGATGTTAACAGATTATCGCGAAATTTCGGTTAACCTCCGGGGCTTAGTGGCCGTAATCAGCTAGTCTCATCATTATCGATAACACCCTGATTTCATGCCGGGCCGGGATGTACGGTTTTCACGACCGCAAAGGAGAGAAGTGTGAGAGTCCGCCAAGGATTTGAAGAAAAATCACGGCTAGGACGATTGTTAATCAATCGTGGGTATCTTTCAGAGGTTCAGTTGGAAGAAGGGCTTAACCTCCAGAGAGAAACCGGTCAACGTCTGGGTGAAGTGTTTATCCAGTGCGGCTGGGTCACGGAGAAAGAGTTATATCGGGTCCTTAAACATCAGGCCCGGTACCGCAATACGGCAGCGTTGGTAACCATGGTTGCCCTACCTTTTCAGCCTTTGGTGAGCTTCGCGGCCAGCAACAACGCCGAGGCCGCGCGGGCGAGCGATCCGGCAGGTGAGCTTTTTGAGGCCGGTGGCCTGGCCCCGTTGACTGAGGACGAGCTCTCAGAAGTATCCGGCCAGGCTGATCCGGGTCTGCTGCAACGGGTTGCGAGTGTCTCGGCAATGGTTCCCGGTACAACGGATGAGAGTCAGGAATCGTCGGTCGATGTGATTGAAGGTATTAAACTCACTGCTCACATCTTCGTGCCGGTGCTGAACTTTCTTGATTCCGATCTCACGATTTCCGGAGTCCATTACCGCGATGGAGAGCCGAGCTACAGTGTTCGGAAGGACGGCGCGCTCATGCTGGCTTTTCCGGAGCGTATTGAGGAAATCCGGATGGACAACATACGGGTCAGCGGGAATCATTCCCCGTCAATGGGCAATGTGAGCATCAACGACGTCCGGTTCCATCCCGATTCCAGGATAACTATCTACACACGATGAGCGGTTCGGGCGGGGCGGGGCTCCTGACACGAAAACGCCCGGTCCTGCCGGGCATCTTATTCAAGGACACGTCAGTGTTTCAGGCGCTCGCAAGAATGGTCCGGCTTGATACCGACGTGTGTTCTCCTTTTGCACCATAAAGCTTTTGCTGGGCGGTTGCGCCCCGAAAAATATCTGTAAGGCGGGAGAGCCGTTTCTGAAGGTGGCTCATGATTCGACCGTTATTATGGTTGAGTGTCTGGCACACCGACATTTTGACATCTGCCTCTTTCCAGAGGCTGTAGAGTTCGGTCAGGCCTGCGCTGCGAATAAAGCGTGAGGGCTCCCCGCTATCCGGTCGGTAGCCCATAGCAACAAGCGTACGAATTTTCTGTTTCGCCCGTTCGCGGATCTCGCTCAGCAATTGATTTTTTTCGGCGGTCAGAGCATCCAGTGCGCGTATATCTGACGATGCCAGGCAGGTTTTCTCCTTGAGAAGGATGTCCTCCAGTTCTTGCAGTTGCTGGACATCCTGAGAAAGAGCGTGTTTCAGTTCATCAATTGGAGCCATGGTTTACTCACCCGAAAATGCTTTCATCCATCTCAAGCATTTTCTGGGCCAGCTTCTCTGCGTCCACCTTATAAGTGCCATTCTCCAGAGCTGACCGGATTTCGGCAATCCGATCGTCATCCATCTCCGGAAAGTCACCCAGCTTCTGTTCAAGCTGTTTAAGGTTCTTGGCCTGACTGCTCAGGCTGACGTTCTCTCCCCGTGCGCCCTGCGCTTGGGATTTTGCCTGTTGGTCGGTTGCCGGCTGGGCAGCCTGGGTGCCCGTTGCCTTGTCGGCCGTGGTCCGCTGGGTGTTGACCTGGCCTGGGCCAATTCCATTTAAGTCAACTGACATATCAATACCTGCTGCGTGTGACGTCACGCTCGGACGTGACTTACTCGAATTTATAGTCGTTTAACGGCCGGGCCGTCCGTACCTTTAGAAAAATTTCAGGCCCCTGCATTAATATTTTTTCACTCTGGCACCCGCGAGAGGAGGGCAAACACGGCAGTTTCTTGCCGGGCGGCACCGCGTTGCCTTTGCCGCGTGTTACATGGGAATCTCTACCCGGCCCGGAGCCACAACATTTGCCTTAACAGTCCTGGCGGAAACAAGGTTTTCAACCAACACCTGCTCACCGACAGACGCACTTGCCAGCGCCTTGCCGCGCGTACTCACCGAGAATGAGCCACTCTTTGCGGTAATGATAACATGGTCGCCCCTTTCGACAGCGTCAGGGGCTGCCAGAAGGTCCGGTGTAATCAGTGAGCCGGAATTGACCGGCCGCCGAACTTCCATGCCTACCACGTCCTGTGCCTGGCGCATAATTCCGCGCCGGGTGGCGTTGATTACAACCGTGTCTGTTGTCACCATGTCTTTCGTCACACGCTCTCCCCGGGTAAGCGGGCGCGCAGCAACAAGGGCAGGCCCGGTTATGGAAACCGATGCGGTCACAAACAGGCGCCAGGGTCGTTCACTCTCGCAGGCAACCTGAAGCGAGGGGCGCGTGCTTTTCCAGGGGTCACCCGTGAATTCAACCGAGAGTGGGTTTAGGCAATGTGCCAGTGACAGCCTGTCGTCGATACTGCCTGTTTCGAAGGATACCTTGTAGCCGTTCGCGGCCTGCTGTTTGGCAAAAATCTCAAGAAATCCAACCGCCGCTTCGTGGACCTGGGTTGCGGTTAGTTCTGTTCCGGCGAATGCGCTGAAGCTAGACATTAGCAGGGTTAGGGCGTAAATGGTGGTGCGCATACCTGTTAGTTTGTCCTATGCTGTCAATCAGAGTCCAAATGCCCGATAGTTGCTAAGGGTTCGGGCGTGATGGCCGTTAAACAGACTGAAACCGTATGGTGATGACGGTTTATTGTCAGCCGGTTGAATTTCAAAGGACCGAGCAAAATGCATGCCGACGTAGTTCCGGCGAGCCAGGAGAGAAAAGATGGCAGGGGTATTGGATAGTGTAAATCAGCGTACCCAGCTGGTTGGGCAGAATCGTCTTGAGCTGCTTCTGTTCCGCTTGCGCGGGCGACAGATGTACGGCATCAATGTGTTCAAAGTCAAAGAGGTTCTGCAATGCCCGAAGCTGTCTTCGATTCCCAATAGCAGAACCGTGGTGCGTGGCGTGGCTCACATCCGGGGCGAAACCATTCCGATCATTGATCTCAGTATGTCGATTGGCCTTCCGGGTATACCGCAGGAGGAGCTGGCAACCAGTTTTGTGATCATCACCGAATATAATCGCAAGACGCAGGGTTTTCTGGTCTCCGGGGTTGAACGGATCATGAACATGAACTGGGAGGATATTCTTCCGCCGCCGAAAGGTGCCGGTAAGGATGTCTATCTGACGGCGGTGACCAAAATTGATGATAAACTAGTAGAAATTATTGATGTAGAGAAGATTCTTTCAGAAGTTTCTCCTCTCCGTGAAGATGTTACGGAGGCCGTGCTGAGCAAGAGTGCAGAGAGGGTGCCCGGACACCTGCCCGTGCTCGTTGTTGACGACTCGACAGTCGCCCGCCGCCAGATTGAGCGCTGCCTTACGGCCATCGGGATGGAAGTTGTTACGAAGAACGACGGCAAGCAGGCTTTTCAGTATCTTAAAGAGATCACGGAAGACGGCTCAAAAGCGCGGGATCATCTGGCTCTGGTGATTTCCGATGTGGAGATGCCGGAAATGGACGGTTATACCCTGGTTACCCGTTGTAAGGCTGATCCGGCGCTCAGCGATTTGTTTATAATGCTGCATACTTCATTGAGCGGTGTTTTCAATAAAGCTATGGTTCAGAAGGTCGGTGCTGACGACTTCATGGCCAAGTTCAGCCCGGACGAGCTTGCAGAGCGGGTGATGGAAATCATTGATCAGGGTTGAGACCACTGCTCACGGATTCATTCAGAACTGAGATTCAATGAAAGCGGATATAACTCCACAGGAATACGAAGCTTTTAAGACGTTCCTGCAGGATGCGTGCGGCATTTTACTGGGTGACAATAAACAGTACCTGGTCAAAAGCCGCCTCCGGCGCATTCTGGAAGAAAATCAGCTCGACTCTCTTGGCGGGCTGCTAGAGCGTCTCAAGCGTCCGGGGAGGGCCAACCTCCGGGAGGTTGTCATTGATGCAATGACAACCAACGAGACGCTGTGGTTCAGGGACAATCATCCATTTCGTATCCTTCAGGAAAAGTTACTTCCGGAGTTCGCTGAACGAAAGCTGACCCAGCCGTTACGACTCTGGTCGGCAGCCTGTTCAACGGGGCAGGAACCATACTCGATCGGAATGATTTTGGAAGAGTTCCGGCGCACCAGGCCTGGAAAAATACGCGATGTCAGAATAACGGCAACGGATATTTCCAAGAGCGTTCTGGAGGTGGCCCGGCGTGGCGAGTACGAAATGATTGCTATCGGCCGTGGGCTTTCACCCGAACGCCAGAAGCAGTTCTTTACACCATCACCCAATGGTGGCTGGCAGATTCGTCCCCAACTGAAAGGCATGGTGGAGTTCAAGGAGCTGAATCTGCTGGAACGCTACATGCTGGGGAAGTTTGATATCGTTATGTGCCGGAATGTTCTGATCTATTTCTCAGCAGAGCTGAAAAAGGACATTCTTACCCGGATTCATGCCACGCTGAACCCCGGCGGTTACCTGATACTTGGCGCCTCGGAGTCCCTTAACGGGCTGTCGCATCTCTATGAGATGGTGCAGTGCCATCCGGGCATTATTTACAGGAAAAAGTAACGCCATGCCCCTCAACGTCTGGGTTCTGGTTGCCGCGCAGGCACTCGCCATGTGTACGGCGCCCTTCATTGTTTTCATTGGTAGTATCCAGGGTCGCCTCCTTTCTCCCGTGCCAGAATATGCCACACTACCTGTCGGGCTGGTTGTCGTGGGTACGGTGCTGGCCATCAAGCCCGCGACCTGGCTGATGGAAAGAATTGGCCGAAAACGGGTGATGCTCCTCGGAACTGTCATGGGTATGACAGCCGCATTTTTGGGTGCCTTGGCTTCCTGGCAGGGCCTGTTTCCTTTGCTTTGTCTGGCATCTGTCCTTGGCGGAACCGGCTTGGCCGTTGTTCATCAGTATCGTTTTGCCGCGATGGAGTCGGTACCTCCCGGTTTGGCCGCGACGGCTGCCGCCCGCGTGCTACTGGGTGGTCTCGTTGCTGCCTGGCTTGGTCCTGAAGTCGCTGCGCTGGGTGGTGGCGGAGAGCATCCGTTCCTGCTCAGTTGGCTGGGGCTGGCAGCGGTGCAGGCATCGGCTCTGGTCATTCTGGTTCTGGGGTACAGGGCCGGGGGGGAGCTGGTTCGGGAAACCCATTCCGGGGGTGGTCGTCCGCTAACAGAAATTCTCAAAAATCCGCTCGTCTGGGCGGCCATCAGTGCTGCGTCTGTCGGGTACGCTGTCATGAGCTTTATTATGACCGCGACGCCACTTAGCATGACAGAGTTGGCCGGGCATGACCTGAATGACGCCAAGCGGGTTATTCAGCTCCACATCATGGCCATGTATTTGCCCTCATTGATCAGCGGATGGTTGACCCGAGTGATTGGTATTCCCGTGATGATGGCCGGTGGATTGTTGGCTTATTTTGCCTGCGTGGCGCTCGCTGCAAGTGGTATCAGCTTTCATCACTACCTTGGGGCCCTGCTGTTACTGGGCGTCGGCTGGAATTTCCTGTTTGTCGGCGGTACTTCGTTGCTGCCCAGGGGATATCTGGACGTTGAGCGCTTCAGAGTGCAGGGGCTTAATGACATCCTTGTGTTTGGTTCCCAGGCGACGGCGGCTTTGTCCGCCGGCGCTGCGCTTAGCTGGCTGGGCTGGTCGGGACTGGTGATGATTGCCGTGCCTTTTCTTGTTCTTCATGGTGTGATTATGACTGTCTGGTTGGTGAGGTCGCCACCAGCATGCGCTTCGATTAGCAAGCCGGACTGATTCGCTCGGGAATGATTTCATGATGGATCGGCTAAATCTCAGGCATCTTTATTATTTCTGGGTTATCAGCCGGGAAGGCTCTATCGTCCGCGCAAGTGAGGTGCTGGAGTTAGCGCCACAGACCCTGAGTGGGCAACTGACAACCTTTGAGGCGTCGGTTGGCGGGCTGCTTTTCCAGCGTGAGCGCCGGAAACTCATACTGACAGACCTGGGTAAAATCGTTCTTGGCTACGCCGATGACATTTTCGCGCTTACCGGGGAACTCAATGAGACCCTTCGCCTTGCGCCGGCAGAGAGGCCGCTGACGCTTTCGGCCGGAGTGTCCGCCTCCATTCACAAACTGATTGCTTATTACCTCCTGCAACCCGCAATGGTTCTGGACCGCCCGGTGCAACTGGAGTGCCGTACCGGTGGTACGGAAGATCTTGTATTGAGCCTGAAGCGCAGGGAGCTGGACGTTGTCCTGACGGACCGGACACCGGGCCAGGATGATCAGGGAAGTTTCACAGTACACTCACTCGCGGGTTCCAGCATCAGTCTGTTTGCGTCCGCCCATCTGGCTCGACGTCTGAAGAAGGGATTTCCAGAGTCTCTTAACGGTGAGCCTTTATTGGCGAATGCCACCAATGCGCCGTATTTTGAGCGGCTGATGAACTGGTTCTCGCTCAAGGGTGTTCGAATGAACGTCGTCGCGAGAATCGACGACAGCGCTCTTATTAAGGTGTTTGGGCGTGAGGGGCTGGGGGTGTTTGCCGCTCCGACTGCTATAGAAGATGAGGTTTGTCGTCAGTATGAAGTGGAGCACATAGCTTCCATCGACGAGGTTAAGGATGAGCTGTTTGCGATTACCCGTAGCAGGAACTTCACCCACGTTGGAGTGCGGGCTATATGCGAGAAAAGGGGTAATTTTTGACGTTGCCTGAAAGCATCGAAAAAAACGAACAAAACCTATCATGAAACCTTATTTTATCGAGCCACGTTAAGGGTCACTATTGAGCTGTGTCCGGGTAACAGCCCAGAAGGAGTAGCAGTCATGAAGACCATTCATAAATTCCGTCTTGAATCCGGTAAAGAGCCGACCAGCCTGTCGCTGTCGGAAGGTTATCGGGTCGTCCGTTGCGAGTACCTTGTGCCTGACAAGGCCGTTTTTCTCTGGGTGGAGCAGTCACTCAGCGTCGGAACGCCCAAGGTTCAGCGGCAGTTCCGGGTCGCCCTGACAGGCGAGCCGGTACCTAGTAGTTACGAGTATCTGGATACAGCGTTGGATCCGTTCGGCCCCGAGGCTTATCACGTATTTGGGATACCGGGCTCTGAAGCTAGTCTGGAATCCGATTTCGATCGAGAGCCGGCGGGCAACGAGATGTTTAGTCGTGTCAACTGGCAGCATTCTGCCATCTCTTGAAGGTCCACCGATCCCTTCGCCACACTTTGGCCCTTCGGGGCCTTTTTTGTGTCACTCGGGTAGATGGCCGGTTTTTACCCAGATAATGGTTTCCTGCTCGACAAAGGGGTGGTGCTGGCTCAGGTGAGGGCTTCTGATCCAAGTACCTCTGGGGTACCGGCCGTGCTCGTCGCAGAACTCGCCAGAGAGAACAAAGATCTCCTCACCGCCAAAGTGCCTGTGGGGTTGGAAGATTTCATTGGCCGGCCACTTAACAAGCGCCACATGCTCGTGTTCAAACTCGTGCAGGGGCATGACTTCCAGCCCACCTATGCCTGGTAACCAGCGTGCACTATTGGTATCCACGCGAACGGATTTCAGATCTCTCTCGTTAAACTGGTGAAGCTTGACCAGCAACGTACAGCCATGCTTGCTAAAGGGCGCGTGCCCGGTACCGGGAGGGTTCCGGATGTAGGTTCCCGCAGGATAGTCACCATTTTCATCGGAAAACACCCCATCAAGGACCAGAATTTCCTCTCCAAGCGGGTGTTCATGGCGCGCAAAGGAAGCGCCGGGTTCATAGCGGACAACACTGGTTGCATGGCCTCGTTCCGCTTCTTCCCGGGCGAGGGGCTTGCGCAATACGCCCCCGGCAGGGCTGCTCTGCCACTGTTGTTGTTCGGTCCGAATGACAATACGCTCCGAAAAGTCCATGTTGAGCATGAGTTACCTCAGTCGATATCGAAGGGTGTATTTTACGCCGCAGCCATGAGCATGGATGAGTCCCTGATTGTCATTCACTTCAGCAGGGTCTGGATATCCCTGAACCGTGGATGTCTGCAGTGACGCATCCACTCGAATGCCACCATCTCCACCGTGACAATCTTTGCTCCACTTTGATGGAGACGATCCAGAGCGACATCGCGGTCGAACTCGTTTCTTGACCCGGTTGCATCGGCGACAACCCAGACCTTGAAGCCTGCATCGAGAAGGCTAAGCGCGGTTTGCATCATGCATACGTGTGTCTCACACCCGCCAATCACGATGTGTTGCCTCCCCTCTGGCAGAGTGTCAATCAGCCCGTCCGGGCAGGCATCGAAGTGATATTTTTCGATCGTCTGCTGACATAGTTCACGCACAGCTTCAACGTTTCTCCCCAGCTTGTCCGGAACCTGTTCAGTTGCCAGCACGGGAATGTTCAAAAGGCCGGCAATGGTTGCCAGCAAAAGGCTCTGATCGATGACCTCCTGACCATGACTGATGGCAGGCATCAGTTTTTCCTGGAGATCAATCAGCACCAAAGTGGATTGCTCAGCTTTCATCAGCATTGGTGTCCTCCTGTTACACGCCCGCGGGAATCAGGTGAGGGATAGAGTGCCATGGCTTGGCAGCTCCTAATCGCGGGCATCATACTGATCGTGACCAGCATTGTCTTAACGATAGTCTTCAATCTGTTTAATCGTTAGGCAACGACAGCCGACGACACGGATTATTTTGACGAATTTGCCAAAGAGAGTTGCCAAACGACTGAAAAAACATTAGAGTTTGCGCCCTCAAATGAGCGATGAGATCGCTGATTTGACTCAGTTTATTGGAGAGGTGGCCGAGTGGCTGAAGGCGCACGCCTGGAAAGTGTGTATACGTTAATAGCGTATCGAGGGTTCGAATCCCTCCCTCTCCGCCAATACAAAACCCCAGCATTCGTGCTGGGGTTTTTTATTGGCTGGACAAAAATATCTCTGCTTTTGACCACCGTCACTTTATCTGCAGTATGATTCGGCAGTGTTTGACATGAAGGAATAACCTTAGATAAAACAGATACACCTATTATCTTTAAGGAGTGCCCCATGTCTCCTCGAGCGTTTTGGTCGCCCTTCTGGGCCGGTATCGGTCTCGGGCTGGCCCTTTTCCTTACGTTTGTTCTTACCGGCCATGGTCTTGGTGCGAGTGGTTTTTTCACTCGCCTCACGGCTGATCTGGGGCAATGGGTTGCCCCGGAACTCACCTCCAATAATCGTTACCTTGGCGATTACCTGAGCACTGGTTCGCCGCTTCAGGCCTGGATTACCTGGGAAATTGTTGGGGCCTTTGTCGGTGCACTGGTAGCTGCATTATCCAGCCACCGATTCCGCCCCCAGATCGAGCGCGGGCCGTCGTCAGGCGTCACGTCGCGAGTGTTGATGGCGTTGCTTGGAGGTATTCTGACTGGTCTGGGTGCCCGGCTTGCAAGGGGCTGCACCAGTGGGCTGGGCCTTTCCGGTGGTGCTGCGCTGGCAGTCGGTGGTTTTGTATTCCTGATCTGTTTCTTTGTCGCGGGTTTCGCGTTCAGTCTGATCGTGAGGAGGTTTTGGCAATGAGCTGGCCACTCTATGATTCGGGTATTGCGTCTGGCCTGCTTGCAGGTTTCCTGTTCGGATTTGTGCTCGAGAATGCGGGGTTCGGCAGTCCGAGAAAGCTGACAGGGCAGTTCAGACTTGAAGACTGGTCAGTCTTCAAGGTGATGTTCACAGCCGTCATCGTTGCAGCCGCGCTGCTCTGGCTTTCAAAGCTTCTGGGGCTGATGCCGCAGGGCAGTTATTATGTTCCGACACCATTTTACGCCGCCATGGCGGTTGGTGGCCTGCTGATCGGCGCCGGGTTCGCTATCGGAGGCTATTGTCCGGGCACGTCTGTGGCCGGCCTGGCAGGCGGGCGTGTTGATGCTCTTGTTTTCATGTTTGGCATGATAGTAGGTACGGTTCTTTTCTCCGCATGGTTTGGTCCTCTGGAATCGCTGTACCTGGCTGCTCAGGGCCCAAAAGCGCAAACATTAATGGATTTAACCCGCATCCCTGAGTGGTTAATCCTTATCGTGCTTGCGGCAATTGCCTGGGGCGGCTTCAAGCTGGGGAGCAACCTCGAGAAAAAATTTGGTGGTCCATACAAGGCCAGTGATTTGTATGGTGAAAAAAGATAGTAGCCAATAGGAGAGGTGTCATGGATATCAAACGTTTCAGGCGAGCGACCCTCCCGTTAGCCATAACACTTGCGTTGTCGGGTGGTCTAACGGCGTGTTCTGATTCCCAGAATGCGGACAGCCAACAGGTGCAGGCCCAGGCGGTGGCCGCTAACCCCTGTGCAGCAGCCAACCCGTCCTCGAGCTCGAATCCGTGTGCGGCAGCGAACCCGTGTGCGGCTGTCAATCCTTCTGGATCTGCCAATCCCTGTGCGGCCGGGGCCGGTGATTCCCAGCCGGTTGGCGATGCGATGCCGAATCCTCCGGCACGCAAAAAAGGCGATCGTGGGCGCCCATTTGCCATTGAAAATGACTGGGCGACTGCTCCGTACGGTAATGACATGCCTGATGTGGTGGTCAACTACAATCGCCCGGCACCTTTTATTGCCGCGGGCGGTCATATTGAGAAAGGCGCCATGGTGCAGCTGAAACAGCAGGGATTCAAAACGGTGGTGAGTCTTCTGACCGAAGCAGAGGGTGTTGGAGAGGAAGAGCAGGAAGCCCATCAGGCCGGCCTGAATTTCTATGGGCTGGGGGTGTCGTCCAAGGCGCCTGACCGTGAACAGGTAGAAGCCTTCACGCGCATTGCTTCCAATTCCTCGAATTATCCGATTCTCGTGCATTGTGCAAGTAGCAACAGGGTAGGGGCCATGTGGGCTCTCTACCGGCATAACGTTGGAGTGCCTGCGGAGATCGCCATTGAGGAAGGCCGTGCGGCCGGCCTTAAAACCAGCCGGGAAGGCGCGGTACGTGAGCTGATGGGGCTGTAGAGGCCACCGTGGGATTTGCTGCCAGCCTGCGAAAGGATTTAGCGGCTGGCGTGGTCCGATCTCAGCTCCTTACGCCGAAGCCGGTAAATTCGCCGGTGGGGGTCTCCTCGGAAACCTCAACCGATTCCACTTTCGCTGCAGGAGGGCCTTCGCCACACCAGTTCTTCAGCTGTTTCAGTTTATCTTCCGTACCCTCCGCTATAATTTCTACCCGTCCGTCAGGAAGGTTGCGCGCGTAGCCGGTGATGCCCAGTTCCAGAGCCTGGCTTTCCGTAGAGGCGCGGTAGAAAACACCCTGAACGTGCCCTGAAACCAGGAAATTCCAACGTTTTATTTCCATAATTTGTCCTCGCAAGGCTGAGAATGTCAGGCTTGGTTTGAATCTAACGTTTCAAGGCGAACGTGTTCAAGGAGAACAGGACTGATGACCGGAATATTCACCAAACGGAACACGACGGGCCAGTCGGACGCACTGATCTGCGAAGCGGAGGGGCTGGAGAGTCTACGGGAGGCGCTCCTGGAGGCCGGGGTTTCAGGTTTGCGGGTACCGGAGCTTTATCGAGTTGACGAAGCTGCGATGGAGATTGAGGCAATAGATTGCGCCCCCGGCTCGGTTACGACATTCGACATGCTGGGCGAAGGACTCGCACTGATACACAGAAAGGCGCGGCCAGCCTATGGCTGGGCAAGAGACAATTATATAGGGCTTTCTGTGCAGCCCAATCGCTGGTCGGACAGCTGGGGCGATTTCTTTGTCAGGGATCGCCTCGGGTATCAGGTTTCCCTCATCCGGGACTCCTCAGTAAGGGCATCGTTTGGCCGGGTTCTGGAGAAGCATGGTCGGGACCTCGCGTTTTGGCTGGACAGTCATTGTGAACATCCAAGCCTGATTCATGGTGACCTCTGGAGCGGCAACGTTCTCTTTGACCTCAGCAACTCCTGGCTCATCGATCCCGCAATCTATTGTGGCGACAGGGAGGCAGATTTGGCGATGACCGAGATGTTTGGCGGGTTTGGCGACGCGTTTTACGATGCCTATGACCGGATGTATGCCCGGTCAGCGGTCTACGGGCAAAAGCGGGATATCTACAACCTTTACCATTTCCTCAATCACTACAACCTTTTCGGAGGAAGCTACCTGGGTGGGTGCGAGCGCGGATTTGCCATGGTGAAGCGTGTTTTGGCCGAACAACCCTAAATTACATTGGCCGTTCGGAGCATAAACACACCGAACGTTACGGTGATGCTTGCCAGCAGTGTGGTAATAGCGATGATGTTTGCTGCCAGCCGGTCGTTACCCCCGAGCGCTTTGACCATCACAAAACTGGCTGCGGCGGTCGGGCTGGCGAAAAACAG
The DNA here is from genome assembly GCF_001854125.1 of Marinobacter salinus. NCBI lineage: Bacteria > Pseudomonadati > Pseudomonadota > Gammaproteobacteria > Pseudomonadales > Marinobacteraceae > Marinobacter > Marinobacter salinus. The sequence goes on along the minus strand of NZ_CP017715.1, from coordinate 1,439,713 downwards.
GAACATCAGCCCCAACTCGGCACCACGAAAACCGAATAAAAACGCCGCTGCCGTGCAGAATCCCGGTAGAAATACCATCTTCATCAGGCTGGAGCTAAGTGCGGTTTTGCTGTCGCTTCTGATGGCGCTCAGGGAAACAGTGGCGCCAATGCACAAAAGCGCGAGAGGCAGGGTCAGGGAGGCGAAATAGTCACCTGACGTCATAACCCAGTTTGGGAGCTGAATCTCATACCATGCAAACGGGATGGCAATGAACACAGAAAGAATCAGCGGGTTACGGATAATGTCGTGACAGATCTTCCGCCAGCTGGCGGAATGCCCCGGTTGGTAGCCGATAAGCACAATGACCGAGAGGGCGTTGTAGGAGATGATAACAAGCCCAAGCAGAATGCCGCCGGCAGACAGGCCAAAATCGCCATACAGGTTAGCCGCCAGCGCCAGCCCGACAATGCCGCAGTTGCCTCGAAAGGCGCCCTGAACATAGACTCCACGGTCTTCCCTGGCGACAGTAAAGCGCGCCCAAAGCCACGCCAGGCCAAAGCTCGCAAGCGTGGCAGACAGAAAAAAGGCGAGTAAAGCCGGATTTAGCGCGGTATCCAGGTCCGCCCTGATTATGCTGAGAAAGACAAGGGTTGGCAGCGTAGCCTTGAACACCAGAGCGGAAGCGGTGTTCACGAAGGTGCTATCAATCCACCCAATGCGCCGGAGCCCGAGGCCGACAAAAACCATCGCGAATACGGGCAGTGTTGTCTCCAGGGTCTGGAGAAATACAGTGGTGAGGTTCATGCCTTTCCATGTGTCCTTCTGGTCATTTTATGGGTCAGGTTTGTGGACTAATCCGGACCGAGTCGCGCCAGCCGCATCCGGTTATAGCTCAGAGCCCAGGTATTGTCGTCGATTCCGGCTCGAAAATGACGCAAGGCGTTAAAGGTCTTCGTACCCGGCTGCCTCCCCGAATACCGGTTGTCGGGTCATGGTCTCCAGATTGTGACGAACCAGATCCGGGTTAGGATTTAAACCGTTCCGCCATTAGGTGATCCGGCAACTCCGGCAGCATTTCCTTGAGCAAGCTGATTAACCGGTTATTCGCCCAGTTCTGTTTGTACACCAGTCCAAAATGATAATGGAAGGTAGGCTTGAACGGTTTGATCAAGAGGTCATCACGCATTGCCTGATGGTCGTAGGCCGTGATGGGGTTGATCAGTGTGATGCCGACGCCGTTGGCAACCAGTGAGCATATGGCTGCGATGTTGGCTTCGGTTTTACCGGCAATGCGTATGTTTTTCTCCGACAGGTGCAGTAGTAGCTGGTCGGCTGCCAGGTTGGGCTGGTTGGGGATAACCAGATGCTGGCCTTTCAGGTCTTCTGTGGTAATCACACTGGCTTTGGCCAGGCTGTGGTTTTTCGGCATCAGACAGACCGCTTCGGTTGAGATCAATTCATCGACCACCAGGGCCTGGCTGGTCACCGGCAGGGTGACGAATCCGACATCAAAATAACCGGCTTCAACTGCACGTACTACCTCCGGGCTGGGCATAATATCGAGATACACACTGTACTTCGGGTTGTCGCTCAGAATGCGGGCGATGGTTTTGGGTATATAGGCAAAACCGAGGCCGGGCGCACAGGCGATGCGTATGCGCGAAGCGCCAAATTCCCTTAGCGCCGCGATGCTGTGATTCATGTTTTCCAGATTATTCAGCAACCCCACTATTTCACCATAGAGCTCATCGGCCTCGGGCAGAACAATCAGCCGTTTTTTGTGTCGCATGAACAGCGCAATGCCAATATTTTCTTCCAGCTGCGCCAGTGATCGACTGACGCCCGACTGGGTTATACCCAGATCTTTTGCTGTTTGTGTGGCGCTGCCCGTCTCATACAGTGTTTTAAAAATGGTCATTGATTTCAGAGAGGTAAGTTTGATGTCACTCATGATGGCAGGCCTCGTGGACGTCTTCCGGAGCTAAAACATGAGTTTAAATCATCAAATAATGAAAAAACATTATGCATTGAAGTTAATTTTTATCTGTTCCTATAATGCGGAATCGTTCAAAAAATCATCTTTTTGTGTAAGAGGATCGATGACCCCATGCCCAACAATGCTTTGTTTTATCTGACCAGTAACGACATGCCTCTGGTCAGCCATGCCGATGGCATTTATATCTGGGATACCACGGGGCGTCGTTACATCGATGGTTGCTCGGGAGCGATCACCTGCAATATTGGCCACAATCATCCCACCGTAAAACGCGCCATGGTCGAGCAACTCGATAAGGTTGCGTTCAGCTACCGCACCCAGTTTGAAAGCCAGGTTGCACTGGATCTGGCTAATAAAATGGTTGACTTGACTGACGCTGATTTGCAGAAAGTCTTTTTTGTCGGCAGTGGTTCGGAAGCAGTCGAGAGCGCGATCAAGTTGGCGATTCAGTATTTCGTTGCCGAAGGTCAGCCTGAGCGCAGCAAATTTGTATCGCTGCGCCCGTCGTATCACGGGAGCACCATGGGCGCACTGGGGCTAACCGGGTACGAACCTCTGGAAGCGCCCTACCGTTCGATCACCATTGGCTCAGTCAAGGTACCCTCGCCAGACCTGTATCGTTACCGCGAAGCGAGCGTTGAAGAACACATTGCAGCGGTGCTGAGACAAACCGAAATCGCCATTCTGGCGGCGGGCGCGGAAACCATTGCCGCTATTGTCCTTGAGCCGGTTGGCGGTGCCAGCACCGGTGGCCGTATGGTCACCCGGACTTACATGGAGGGGATGCGCGCCCTGTGTGACCGCTACGGTTGCCTGTTGATCATGGACGAAGTGCTCAGTGGTATGGGCCGTACCGGTGCCTGGTTTGCTTACCAGCACTATGGCGTAGCCCCCGACATTCTGGCACTGGCAAAGGGCCTTGGCTCCGGCTATTACCCCATTGCCGCCATGATGGCGGGCAAGGAGCTCGTGGATGCAGTGGGCCGAAGCGGCGGCTTTATGCATGGTCATACCTATGCCGGGAATCCGCTCGCCTGTGCCACCGGCCTTGCGGTGATTGATGTTATGAGCTCGGAGAAGCTGGTCAGCAATGCCGCTGAGCAAGGTGCCTATTTGCGCCGGCAACTCGAACAGCTGGCCGAGAAATACGATTGTATAGGCAATGTGCGCGGTATTGGCCTGTTGCAGGGTGTGGAGTTGGTGCAAGACAAGGTCAGTAAGCAACCTTTCCCCGCTGCGTTCAACGCTTTCGACAGGCTTACCGCGCTGGCCAAGGGGCGGGGCTTGCTGATCTACCCAAGGCGCTGCCTGAACGGACTCGAGGGGGATCATGTTCTGATCACACCGCCGTTGACCGTTACCGCCTCAGATATCGACGACATTATTGCACTCTTCGATGGCAGTCTGGCTGACTTTGAACAGGTCGCAAGAGAGCAGGCGGCCTGATCATGAAAAAGAACCTCACCCTGGAAAACGCCATAGCCACCATCCCTTCGGGCGCAGTGGTCATGGTCGGTGGTTTCGGCAACCCGGGCACGCCATTCAGTTTGATCAATGAAATACTGCGCCAGGGGCAAACCGATCTTACCCTGATCAAAAACGATGCCAACGAAGTCGGCCACGGTGTGAGTCGACTGATTGAGAATGGTCAGGTGCGTAAGCTGATCACTACTCACATTGGTCTGAATAAAGTCGTGATCGATCATTTGAACCGGGGCGATATAGACGTGGAGTTTCACCCTCAGGGCATGCTGGCTGAAAAGATCCGCACCGCCGGTTCCGGCAGCTTTGGGTTCCTGACTGATATTGGTATGGATTCCGAGATTACCCGGCCTGAAGATCTGCTCGACTGGCAGGGCAAAACCTACAAAGTGGAAATGGCATTGTCAGCCGATTTTGCTCTTATTCATGCTGCTCAGGCCGACTGGCTGGGCAACCTGGTGTATCAGGGCTCGGCCATTAACTTCAGCCCGCTAATGGCCATGGCGGCGAACCACGTCATTGTCGAAACACCGGACCTGGGTGCCCCCGGGCGTTTTAAACCTGAACACGTGCATACACCGAGCGCCTTTGTCGATAGCGTCGTACAGCTGGAATCACTCACCTCAGACTACGGAATTCTGGAGCATCATGTCCGCCGTTGAACGCATTTTGAGCAGGGCGGTGATCGAGATCACCCCAGGCAGCATCGTCAATCTGGGCATTGGTCTGCCAACGCAGGTCATGCATTACCTGCCGGACGACTTTGATGTCCAGATTCATTCGGAGAATGGCATTCTCTGTGCCTGGAAACAGGCCGAACGGGAATCGATGGACCCTTTTCTTATTGACGCCTCCGGCGCCTACGTCTCTTTGCGCGAAGGCGCGAGCCTGTTCGACAGCGCCGTCTCCTTCGCAATGATTCGTCGGGCCCGTCTGGACCTGACGATGATCGGTGCTTTCGAGGTCGACGCGCACGGTAACCTCGCCAACTGGAAAATTCCGGGCAAGTTCTCACCGGGTATAGGTGGCGCCATGGAGCTGGCGCAAAAAACAAAGCGCATCATCGTGCTAACCACGCATACCGACAAACACGGACGCCCCAAAATACTTGAGACCTGCCGGCTGCCGCTCACTGCCAAAGCTTGCGTCAGTCGAATCATTTCAGACCTGGCTGTAATCGACGTTGCCGACCAGGGCCTGGTAGTGCGGGAAAAACTGGTCGACATTAGCAATGTCGACTTACAGGCGCTGACTGAAGCAGAACTGACCTTCGCGATCGGGGGAGTCACGGTATGAACCTTAACGAACGCGAAACCGCTTTAAACATTCACGGTGTTGACGAGTCTGAGCTGCATGGCCTCGCCGTGTGTTTGAGTCAAGCAACACTAAAAAGATTGGCAGGAGGTGACCAAAGAAACAACCATGAGAGTCAACCCAATAATTAATCTGTATGGATGACAACGATCGATCCTGGCTCAACAGGTACGGTCATTGAACAGTGTGGAGAGGTGCAATGCATCAATGCATGCACTGTTTTAATAAAGTCTGAACAGGAATAAGAATATGAAGGCACTTACAAAAAAGTTCTCACAAACTCTGGCGACCGCAGCTGTGGTTATTGGTGCAACAGCGATGGTGGCAATGCCGACCCAAGCGCGTGACCTGCCTGAAATCCGCGATGACGTCTTTCAGGTAGCCAACTCCGGCGCCTACCCTCCCTTCAGCTATGTGAACACTCAGGGTGAACTCGTGGGCTTCGATGTTGATATTGCCGAGGCGCTGGCTAAAAAAATGGGTGTGGACGTCAACATTCAGTCATCCCCCTGGAACGGCATTATTGCTGCCCTGGCCGGTGGCCGCTTTGATGCCTGCATCTGCAGCATGAGCGTCACCGAAGAACGCCAGAAAGCGGTTGATTTTACCGACCCGTACTACAGCGCAGGTCTTTCAGTCTGGGTACAGGAAAGCACGGACGATATCAGCAGCATCGACGACCTCTCCGGTAAGCAGGTTGGTTCCACCCTGGGCGAAACGGGTAATCAGTGGGCGGTCGAAAATGGCGAAGGTAAATGGCGCAACCAGACCTTCCAGGGATTGCCTGACATGATGAACGCTCTGACCACAGGCCGCGTTGATGCCATGATTGCTGATGACGTGCCGGTTCTGGTCGCGATGCAGGACAACGCACTCGCTATAAAAATGATCGACGTCGGTGAACTGCCACGCTGGCCCGCAGCGATTTCCATTCAGAAGAACAAACCTGAACTGAAGGAAGCGCTCAACGCTGCTCTGGCCGAAATCAAGGCAGATGGGACTTACCAGGACATCGTCGACAAGTGGATTGGCAAAGGTGCCAATATCGAGTAATGGCCGATTAAGGGTGGGCTCTTTGCACTGATTGCATCGAGCCCACCCGAGGCACCCGCCGCTGGTGCTCGAAGTTTGAAGGTTGAGTCACCGATAACAGCAAAAAAGGTATGACCATGGATTTTGACTTGATGGTCGAGGTTACGCCTCTGTTAATCAGGGCGGCCTGGGTTACGATCGATATTTCTTCCCGTGCGATTTTCTTTGGGTTCTTTGTCGCCTGTGGTTTGGTGTTTTTACAGACCTTCCGTTTCGCCCCCATCCGCTGGTTTGCCCGCGGTTATATCAGTGTGGTTCGCGGGACTCCCTATTTCGTGCAATTGTTGCTGGTGTTTTATGGCGGCCCGAGTCTCGGCTTGCGGCTAGACCCCGTCACCTGCGGTGTCGTTGTTGGGGCATTTAATATTGGCGCCTATATGAGTGAGGCGATTCGTGGCTCCATTGAATCGGTTGACAAGGGGCAAAGCGAAGCCGCCCGATCATTGGGTTTTGGCAAAGCACATACAATGGTATCCATCGTGCTGCCGCAAGCGGCGAGTCTGATGATTCGTTCCGTGGGTGTGCTGGCCATTGTTCTGGTCAAGAACTCCTCACTGGTCTCCATTATCTCCGTGGTTGAATTGACTTATCAGGCGCAGCGCCTGATTGGGTCGACCTATAAGCCGCTGGAAATTTTTACCCTCAGTGCCCTGATGTACATCGTCATCATCTATGCGGTGATGGGCATCATCGAGTTGGCCTATCGTCGCGCAACCCGATACACGACCCAATAGGAGGCAGCACTGATGGAATTTGATTTTACTCCCGTTATTACCTACTTCCCAACCTTGCTGAAAGGCGTGGGCGTGGCGTCTTTGGTAGCCATCGTTGTAGCCTTCATGTCCATCGTGGGTGGGCTTATTGTCGCGGTGATATCCATCTACACCAACAAGGTAGTGAGTTGGCCGTTACGCTTTTTTATCTGGCTGTTCATGACGACGCCGCTGCTGCTGCAACTTTACTTCCTGTACTTTGGATTGGGCGAATGGGTCCTGATTCCGGCCATCGTGGTGGGCATACTGGGGCTTGGTTTTCACTACATGGCTTACAATGCCGAGATTTTCATCGCCACCATCAAGTCGGTGTCAGGTGGGCAATATGAGGCCTCCCGTTCATTGGGCTTCGGGCATTGGAATACCATTTTGTACATTATTGTGCCACAGGCGTTGATTCGCTCGATTCCCCAGTTGGGAAACAACATGATTTTAATGGTCAAGGATACCTCGGTGTTGTCTGCGATCGGTGTGGCTGAATTGGTGTATGCCTCCCAGTATGCGATCAGTGTGTCATTCAGGCCGTTCGAGTTCTTTATTGTTATCGCCATGATGTATTACGTGATCAATATTCTTATGGAACTGGGTCAGGCATGGCTGGAACGTCAGACCGCCTACCGCCGCTGAATCGTCCCTGTAAAAGATTATAATACTGGAGCTTTCTTATGAGCGCAGAGAACAATGCAGAAACACCCATGGTAGAAGTTCGCAATGTGCACAAGCGCTTTGGCGACCTCGAAGTTCTGAAAGGGATCAATCTGACCGTCAATCGCGGCAAGATCATTTCCATCATTGGTCCGTCCGGTTCCGGTAAAAGCACGCTACTGCGATCGGTCAATCAGCTGGAAGTGATTGATGAAGGTGCCATCCTGCTCGATGGTGTGCAGGTTAACCGGCCCGATATGAAAGGGCTTGCCTTTGAACGGCACATCAACAACATCCGCCAGAACATGGGCATGGTGTTTCAGCACTTCAACCTGTTCCCGCATCTGTCGACCATCGATAACGTCACCCTGGCACCGCGCAAGCTCAAGGGTATGGATAAAAAAACGGCCCGTGAGCTGGGTATGGAACAGCTTGAACGGGTGGGCCTTGCAGAGAAAGCCGATGTGTTTCCGAACTGGTTGTCGGGTGGTCAGAAACAGCGAGTTGCCATTGCCCGGGCATTGGCAATGAAACCCAAGGTGATGTTGTTTGACGAAGCCACCTCGGCCCTGGATCCGGAGCTGGTTGAAGAAGTAAACCGGGTAATGCGTAGTCTGGCCGATGAACACATGACAATGTTGATCGTCACACACGAGATGAGTTTTGCACGGGATGTGTCCGACTGGGCCCTGTTCATGGATGGCGGTGTTGTGGTTGAAGAGTGCACTCCGGACAAGTTGTTCAGCAATCCGGATCAGGAGCGTACGCGCAACTTCCTGCAAAAACACCTCGACAACAACCACTAGGCGGTGCTCGGTGAAATGCTTTTATCATGAGACGCAGAACGAGCATGCACCCAAACATTTTTTGCTGCGTGGACAACCCGCCCCGTCGCCAGAGCAACCGGTGCGCGCCGAGCGACTGAAAGAAGCGGTTGAAGCTGCGGGCGCCAGCCTGAGTCTGCTGCCACCGCTTGCCAGTGATCCGCTGTTGCTCAATAGGCTCGGTGCATGTCGACCCTGCCGATTTCTACCCGTTTTACTGGGGCGCAGCACAAGAGGTGGGGGCGGGCGAAGGCAAAGGCTATAACTGCAACGTGCCGCTGCCTCTGGGCGCTGATGGCATTGCGTTCCTGCAGGCGCTGTCACGGCTGTTGTCTGCTCTGACTGAGTTCAAACCCCAAGCTATTGTCATCGCGCTCGGGCTCGATGCTCACAAGGACGACCCCCTGGCCGGCATGACCCTGGAAACCGAAGACTTTTACCGCATTGGGCAACGCCTGGCACAGGTAAAAGGCCCCAAAGTGATTGTTCAGGAGGGGGGATACCCGACCGACAGTCTCAGTGATAATCTGGCCGCTTTTTTACAGGGCTTCGAATGGGGTTAACCACCTCAAATTTTTCCCAACCAATAGAGTGCAATTTATGACCGATCGTTACATTGACAGCAACCAACGAATGAGCCAAGCCGTCGTACATGGCAATACTGTCTATCTGGCTGGCCAGGTCGCCTCGGACGCCAGCGCTGGCATGCGTGGCCAGACTGAACAGATTTTGCAGGGTATTGACCAGATGCTGGCCAAGGCCGGTACTGACAAATCGCACCTTCTGTCGGCCACCATATGGGTAACCGACATGGCCGAGTTCGCTGAAATGAACGCCGCCTGGGACGCCTGGGTAGTGGATGGCCGCCCGCCCGTGCGCGCCTGTGTGGAATCCAAACTGGCGAAGCCGGAATGGAAGGTCGAGATCATGGTGATCGCCGCCTTGCAGAGGTTTGATTAGTGCCGATTCGGCGCCTGGCTGAAAGGTAACGAATTCGCTTGCGTGAACTTGGGCGGATTACGCTATAGTAGGCGCCGTAACAGGCAAAGCAAGAGGATCAGGATGGAAGCCTTAAGTCCCACACCGGAACAGTTACAGAAAGTTCTGGCAGATACCCCGAAAGACCAGCCCATCGTGATGCTGAATCTGCTGAGGTTTCGTGACCAGGCCAGCTACAAGGATGAGGCGTCTGATCGTACCGGGCGGGAAGCGTACAGGCTGTACATGAAAGAAGCCGCTGCCTGCGTAAAGGCTGTTGGCGCAGAAGTTATCTGGTCGGGGCACAGTGTTGGTTCACTGATTGCTCCCCCAGATGAGTCCTGGGACCAGGTCCTGCTTGTTCGCTATCCGTCCATTGAAGCCTTCATGGCGATGATTGAGAGCTCGGAATACAAGGGTGTGGTCAAGCACCGCACGGCGGCTGTCCAGGATCCCGGCTTGTTGCCAACCTTGCAGACAGTCTCTAACTGCCAAGTATGCCAGTCTGCTGAATCACCATATAGCTGGCAGTACCTGCGGCTATGGAGAGCAGGGAATTCCGCTGCCACAAATGAAGTATAACCACCAGAGCACCCGGTATCAGGGCGTCCAGTCCCGGGAGATCGGCCGACCAGTTGGCTGAACGTTGCAGAAAGACCGTTGCCAGCAACGCCATGACGGCAGCCGGTAGATACCTTCCCAGATGCTGAACCAACGGGTGGTCCGTATGCCGTTCGAAGAACAGGAACGGTATTACCCGGGTTGCAAAGGTGGCTATCGCCGCAACCGCAATAAAGGCCATAAGATAGCCGTTTTCAGACATGGCGCGCCTCTTTCCCGGCCTGTGATGTCCTGATTCTTCGGTATTGCACCAGTAACGCAACGGTTACGATCGCAATGGCTCCGATAAGCTGATGGGCTGGTGGTAACAAAAGCATGGCAATACCTGCCGCTGCTGCGCCTATCCACATCGGTACGCTATCTCCCAGAGCCTTGAGCTGTTCAATGGTCAGAACAATAAACAGGGCCACCAAAGCATACTCGATGCCGGTGCTGTCAAACACCACGTTGTCGCCAAGAAGCGCCCCCAGGGCGCAGCCAATGACCCAATAGCACTGGTTGAAGCCGGTAATCCGGAAATCAATTTCCTGCTCGTGACGTCGATCCTGGTATCTCGGCCGGCTGGTCAGGAGTGAATAGGTTTCGTCGGTCAGACCGAAAATCAGGTAGAGCTTTCGCAACCCGGCGCCCCGAAACTGACCCAGCAGGGAAAGCCCGTAAAAAAGGTGCCGGGCGTTCAGAACAAACATGGCAACAAAAACCTCAACAAGCCCGGCGTTGGCCGCGAGCAGGCTCACCGCCAGAATCTGTCCCGCTCCTGCATAAATAACCACACCCATCAGCGGTGCCACCCACCAGGCATAATCCAGTTGAGTTGCAAACAGCACCCCGAACGCCGTTCCCAGAGGCAGATAGCCGAAGAGGATTGGGAGTGTCTGGCGAAATACGGACAGGTTCATTGGGCTCCAGGCATCAGATAGGCGGCGATGGATGATAATGAATTCCCGTCATTTTTTGAAGCGGTTCCAAAAGCCGGGGCAGCATGGACGATGGTGGGTGTTCACGGGTGCCGCAATAAAAATGTCATAAAGCAGGAATACCCTCATGGGCAAAGCCCTTGTTGGAGTTGTCATGCTTGGCACTGTTCGAACCCGCATTCTGTTTTTTGCCTTTCTTTCCGTCTTCGCGTTGTCCGGTCTGGCGGTCCTGTCCTGGACCATCATACTCAAGGCAGAAGAGGCGTCGGACAGTTTGATCAGCACCAAACTGAAAGAATCCTGGCTACTGGTTGATCTTGAGCAGGACCATCGTCGGCTGCAGGATCTGGCCTTCAAGATCAAGGCGCAGCTGTTGCTTTGGGACGAAATTGAACCGGTATTTGCCGATCTTGAGCAGGCGCTTCCTGCCCATTGGAAGGCCGTTTCTGAAAATGCGGGACTTGAAACATGGGCGGAGGAGCATCGCGATTCGTTCGAGCGCGTCGTGGCGCTGATGGAATCCATGAAGAGCGGGATAGGTGAAAAGAGCTATTACCGTGTTGGCCAGGTTGTGGATTTTGATTTATTCCCGTCCCTTGAGCCCATGCTGAAGGCCATTAACCAGCGACAATTGCAGAGCAGGAATTCAGTTTCAGCTGGCGCTGATGATTTGCTGGCGTTTTTGTCCAACCAGCAGGTATACCTGGTGGCAGGTTCTGTTCTCTTCCTCTTTGTTGTTGTGGTGATGACAGCGTGGCTCCGGCAATCAGTCATCCTCCGGCTTCAGAAGATGGAGAGTGAGCTTGGCGCGATGGAAGCGAATAGCGATCTGACCCGGATGCCGGTGCTGAAGGGGCGGGATGAGGTGGCCGGTGTCAGTCGGGCACTGGGCGCACTGGTCAGCCGTTTCGAGCAGTTTATCGCCGATATTCGTGGCGCTGCGGGCGAACTGAATCAGCGCTCGTTGACCCTTGATACAGGCGCCGAGTCCTTGCACACCGCATCCGAGACAACCCGCCATCAGATACGGGATGTCAGTCAGTCCATGGCCGCCATTGCCGATCAGGCATCGGCAATCGAGCGAGCCACCGACCAGTCAGCGCTTACAGTTGGGGATGCTGTGTCGGCTAACGAAGAAGTGCAACATAGGCTGGTCAGCAGTGAACAGGCGGCAGAGCATACGGTTGATGTGATCTCCCGCGTTTCACAATCAATTCACGCGTTGAACGATTCAACCGGTAAAATCGAGCAGGTCATCGGTGTTATTGCAGACATTGCAGAGCAGACTAACTTACTGGCGCTCAACGCCGCAATCGAGGCTGCCCGGGCAGGCGAGCATGGTCGGGGTTTTGCAGTGGTTGCTGATGAAGTCAGGACGTTGTCCCGGCGAACGTCCGAATCTACCCGGAATATTGGCCAATGGGTTCAGGACCTGGTGGCCGGTGTTGGCAGCGTCGATGAGCTGTTGGGTGAAATGCGCGAGGCCGGTAATCAGAATCGTGAGCACCTGATTGCGCTCAAGGCCCACCTCGAGAGCCTGAGGGGACAGTTTGTCCAGTTGGAAGACCACAGTGCTGCCATCTCGGCCGCCGTAACCACCCAGCGGGATGAAATAGGGCGGGTTGGTCGCCGGTCGACCGCCCTGGACGAGAGTGCCGATTTCCTGATTGAAAGCGTTGAAAGCACGCGGGCCATCAGTGAGGCCCTGAGGCAGGAATCCCTGTCGATGCGGCAGCTGATCGCCCGATTCCGGACCGCAGCCGACTCCGGCCAATAGCGCCGGAAGATGATTTTTGGAAAGGGCTTCTCCCTTTGCGTGATAATCCTTACCATGTGCATCAACAGGAGGGACTATGACCGACGACGCAGCCTATCAAGGGCAACCCGACCCCCGGCAGGAAAAGTTCATTGTAGAGAAGGAACTGCTGACGGAAGATCAATTGACTGGCTTGGTTGAAGAGTATTGCACCCGGTACCATGGGTTGAACGATACCGAGAACCCGCTGGCCGAGGTGAACCTAGTGCTGGCAGCCGTCAAACGGGGGGATCTGGTGGTCTGGTTTGATCCGGTTGAAAACACCGCAGGGCTTGGTTCTCCCTCCTGAATGTGAAGTCGAGCGGCAGTAATCCGGTTTGCACCTACCCGCGAGTATCGGTAACCGGTACAATCGCGCTGTCTGTCGAAAGCCGTGTGCGAGGTGAATTTTGATCAGGGTACTGGTTGTAGATGACCATGATCTGGTGCGTTCCGGGATTACCCGGATGCTGGCTGATGACCCCGACCTGGAAGTCATCGGGCAGGCGGCATCGGGAGAGGATGCCATTGAGTTTGTCCGCAAGGATCAGCCGGACATTGTTCTGATGGATATCCGTATGCCCGGTATCGGCGGCCTCGAAGCGACCCGGCGAATCCTCCGCATTGATGACTCTATCCGGGTCATCGTTGTTACTGCTTGCGCAGACGATCCTTATCCCACCCGTGTCATGCAGAGCGGGGCCTCTGCCTACATAACGAAAGGCGCGGATATCAGGGAAATGGTTCGTGCTATCCGCATGGCCCACTCTGGCCAACGTTACATCAGCCCCGAGATCGCCCAGAAGATGGCGCTCAAGCAACTGGGCGGTGACAGGGAGGATGACGGCGAACTCTCACTTTTCGAGCGCCTGTCCGAGCGTGAAATGCAGATTGCCATGATGGTGGTTGACTGCCAAAAGGTTCAGGATATCTCGGACAAGCTGTGCCTGAGTCCGAAAACGGTTAACAGCTACCGTTACCGGATTTTTGAAAAGCTGGAGATTTCCAGCGACGTTGAACTGGCCCTGATGGCTGTGCGGCTTGGGTTGCTTGATGCCGACAAGGTCTGAATCCTCCAGCCATGACAGGGGGTTCGACAGCAAAAACTTCCTGAAGCAGCTTACGGAACGGCCCGGCGTTTATCGCATGTATGACGAGGGCGGCTCGGTCCTTTATGTGGGAAAGGCTCGCAACCTTAAGAAACGGGTCAGTAGTTATTTTCGCAAATCCGGGCTCGCACCGAAGACCGAAGCCCTGGTTGGAAAAATCAGTTCTATTGAAGTGACGATTACCGGTAGCGAAACCGAAGCCCTGCTGCTTGAGCAGAACCTTATCAAGTCCCTTCGCCCTCCCTACAACATCCTTCTTCGAGACGATAAGTCGTATCCCTACATCTATCTGTCGTCCCACAGTGACTACCCGTCTCTGACTTTCCGGCGCGGGCGCACCAAAAAAGGGGGCGGCACCTGGTTCGGGCCATTTCCGAGCTCCGGTGCGGTCAAGGAAAGTCTTAATGTTTTGCAGAAAGTATTCCGTATAAGATCTTGTAGTGAAAGCTATTTCAAGAATAGAACCCGACCCTGCCTACAATATCAGATTCATCGTTGCACGGCTCCCTGTGTTGAATACATCAGCCCCGAAGATTATCGGGAGGATATCCGCCGTGCCACCATGTTTCTGGAAGGGAAAAACCCCGCGATCATCCATGATCTGATGAACGCGATGGAAGTGGCGTCCAAAAACCTGGAGTTTGAAAAGGCAGCGGCCTATCGGGACCAGATCAATCACCTGCGCCACGTTCAGGAGCAGCAGTCGGTTGACGGTGAGGGCGGCGACGCGGACGTAATCGCCATTGCCCAGGACGCGGGCATCGTTTGTATTGTGGTCATCATTGTCCGTGGCGGCCGGGTTTTGGGGACCAAGGATTACTTTCCCCGCTATTCCATAGAACAGACGGAAGGCGAATTGCTCAGTGCCTTCCTGGGGCAGTACTATTTCGGCGGAAATACCCGCCGGGAAATTCCCCGGGATATACTGGTTCCAGTGGACGTGGAGGGGCAGGAGTTACTTGCCGAAGCGTTGTCCGAGACAGCGAACCGGGAGACCCGGATTCGTGGCAATGTCAGGGGAGAGCGCCGTCGGTGGTTGGAGCTCGCGATGACCAATGCACGTCAGACCCTGCTGACGCACCTGGCAAGCAAGGAAACTGTCTATCGTCGCCTGCTGGCGCTTCGGGACCTGCTAGAGCTGGCAGAGACGCCATCGAGAATGGAATGCTTTGATGTTAGCCACAGTCATGGCGAAAATACCGTCGCATCCTGTGTGGTTTTCGACGAGAATGGCCCGCTCAAGAGTGACTACCGGCTCTACAATATTGAAGGGGTGACCGCCGGCGACGATTACGCGGCGATGCGACAGGTACTGACACGCCGCTACAGGCGGATGGTGGCTGGCGAAGGCAAACGACCGGATCTGGTTTTCATCGATGGTGGTAAGGGGCAGTTGAATATTGCCCGAGAAGTCTTTGATGAACTTGAAATTTCAGACATCCCGCTGATCGGTGTCGCCAAGGGTGTGACCCGCCGGGCGGGAATGGAACAGTTGATCGATGCCATGACCGGTGATGTGTTCCGGGTGCCCGCCGATTCTCCGGCGCTGCACCTGATACAACACATCCGGGATGAGTCCCACCGGTTTGCCATTACCGGACACCGTGCCCGTCGTGACAAGAAGCGCCGACAATCAACGCTTGAGGGCATTGAAGGCATCGGGCCAAAGCGCCGTCGTGACCTGATTCGCTATTTTGGCGGGATACAGGAAATGCGCAAAGCCAGCGTCGACGAGATGGCCAAGGTTCAGGGCATCAGCAAATCATTGGCCGAAACACTATACGCAGCACTGCATGATGAATAAGGACAGCATGAATTTACCTAACATACTCACACTCTCCCGTATCATCATGATCCCGGTGTTTGTGGTGATTTTTTACCTGCCGGTCGAGTGGAGCTACCTGGTGAGCGCATCCATTTTTGGTCTGGCTGCTGCGACCGACTGGTTGGACGGTTACCTGGCCCGCAAGCTGGATCAAAGCACGCCTTTCGGCGCCTTCCTGGATCCGGTTGCAGATAAGCTGATGGTGGCGGTTGCTCTGGCCGTGCTGATTCAGGAGCACGCCGCGATCCTGCTGACCATTCCGGCAACGGTCATTATTGGCCGCGAGATTGTTATCTCAGCGCTCCGCGAGTGGATGGCGGAGATAGGTAGCCGGGCCAGCGTGGCGGTATCCTACATCGGTAAAATCAAGACCACGGCCCAGATGGCGGCCATTGTTGGTTTGCTTGCCTTTCCCCCGGGGGTGGTCTGGGCCGACGTTGCGCTGGCTCTGCTTTACATTGCCGCGGGCCTGACTTTGTGGTCAATGGGGCTCTATCTCAAGGCAGCCTGGTCTGATCTGTTTCCGGAGCATTGAGTCCACGGCATTCGGTTGCCCATCGGGTAACCGCCTCTGACATTGCCGCACCTGCCTGACTGAAGGCTTCTATCACCTGTTCAATTGCGGCTCCGCTGGCAGCCTGCTCCACAGCAAAGCTGTGCGCGCACAGAGTGGCTTTGGACCCATTGTTTACAATCTGGGCATGCAGCGCGATCAATACGTCAAAAGTGCCTGCGCTGTTTTCGGCGTGAAACGCTGAGAGCTCCGTAATCAGCGTCCAGTCAGTGTCCGCCGGGCTGGTATCGCTGACGACATTCTGGAAACCTTTGCTTGCCCGGATATCCCGCACCAACAGATCACGAATAATAACCGGCGCTGTGTCGCGCCAGCGCACTCCTTCAAAAACGCGGAACTCCCATGGACTCGGCTTGGCAAGTACGCGTGTGCTGTTGAAGGGCTCGGAGGCGTAGGGTGTATCAATCCGAAGACTATAGGGCCGGGCGCTGTCAGCCTGATACGCTGAGGTTGCAGCGGGAAGGTCCAAAACCCGTGGCGGTTCAGGGTTTGGAAATACCGTACAACCGATGAGGTTGCCTGTCAGTAACGCCATGAAGGTGGCTGCAATCAGACCCTTGTTCACGGTGAAAGCTCCTTGATGGTCTCGCTTCCCCACAGTGTGCCTGTGGGGTCCTGTTCCAGCCGGCGGGTAAACTGATTCAGGTTGCGCAAAGTGCTGCGAAGCTCCCGCAAGGCGGGCGCCAGCTCTCCCATCCCCTGAAGACCGGAGGCCATGGCGCCCTCATTCTCTTGCGTGAGCCTGTCGATTCGCGCCGAGGTGGATTGAATGGTTTGCAGGGCCTTCTCCAGGGCCTGGAAAGCCCGCTGGCCTTCGTTTGTTATCAGAGCATTGGCGTTATCCGAGGCGCGGGATACCTTGATGGCGGCTTCTTCGGCTCGCCGTCCAGACGCGTCCAGTTGTTCCAGAAGGCTGGTCAGTTGGCCTCTGCTGGCCAGCAGGGCGTCGGTGGCCGCCCGGGTATTTGCCAGAATGGCTTCCAGGTTTTCGGTATTCTGCTCTGAAAAGAGCCTGTTTGCATTGGTGAGCAGGGTATCTGCTTTTTGTAACAGCTCTTCGCCATTGGTGAGCAGGCTGCTAAACGCGGACGGCTCGGCCTGGATAAAAGGTGGTTCCTCTCTGGTGCCCTCAAGAGCGGGACTGTCCGGGCTGCCGCCACTGAACTGAACACTCATACTGCCTGTAATGTTGGCCAGCACCAGTCCTGCTTTCGTGTTTTCACGAATTGGGACCTGCTCGTCGACGCGCACCAGGACTCTGACCCGGCTCGGGTTTTCAGGGTCCAGGTTTAACTCGAGAACATCGCCAATCTGAACGCCGCTGTACATCACCGGGTTGCCCTTGGACAGGCCGCTCACGGCATGGTCAAAGCCAATTTCATAGTAGGCCCACTCTCGATCGTTTGCCGATTTGTTGAGCCACAAGGCAAAAATCAGGGCTGTGGCAAATGCGATAACCGTGAACAAACCTATGATCACGTGGTGAGCCTTCGGCTCCATGGCTACTACTCCTGAGACCTTTGTTTCGATTGAGCCAGGTGTGCATAGCTGGCAGCACGCCCCCGTGGCCCCTTAAAGTAATCCTGTATCCATTCATCTTGAGTGTCAGCTACCGTTGCCAGCGTGTCGGCCACCAGCACTCTTTTCTGCGATAGCACGGCCACCCGGTCGCAGGTGGCATACAGTGTATCCAGGTCGTGAGTAACGAGGAAAACGGTCAGCCCCAAGGCGTCACGCAGGGTCACAATCAGCCGGTCAAAAGCGGCTGCGCCAATAGGATCCAACCCCGCTGTAGGTTCGTCCAGAAACAATATTTCCGGATCGAGGGCCAGCGCTCGGGCGAGTCCAGCACGCTTGACCATGCCACCAGAAAGCTCTGACGGGTATTTCAGAGCTGCTTCCGGGGGGAGGCCGGTCAGCGCCAGCTTCATGCGCCCGAGTTCCTCGGCTTCCGGGCGTGAAAGTCCGGCGTGTTCAATGAGTGGAACCGCAATGTTCTCCTGCAGGTTCAATGACGTGAACAGGGCGCCGCCCTGGAACAATACCCCGAAGCGTTGCTCAATCTCCGAGCGCTTTCTCGCGGAAAGCCGTTCAAGATCCTGACCAAATACCCGTATTTGCCCTGAGGAAGGCTTATGCAGGCCCACAATGCTGCGCAGAAGCACCGTCTTTCCAGTCCCCGACCCACCGACGATTCCCAGGATTTCTCCCTGTCTCAAGTCGAGCCCAAGGTTCTGATGGACCACGTGGGTACCAAAGCGATTGCAGAGTTCGCTTACCTCTATGACGCTCGTTCCGGAGCTGAAATTGCCGCTTTCCGCGTGACTACCTTCCATGTTTTACCAGCCCATCTCCATAAAAAACAACGCAGCAATGGAGTCCAGCAGGATAACCATGAAAATGGACTGAACAACGCTGGATGTGGTGTGCTCGCCAACAGACTGTGCGCTGCCACCCACCTTGAAACCTTCCAGGCATCCGATGACAGCAATGAGGAACGCGAAAACCGGAGCCTTGGAAAGGCCAACCAGAAAATGCCGAAGCGGGATGTCCCGCTCAATAATGGCCATAAATTGCGACGGATATATGTCCAGGACAAGCGCGCAGACTGAAGCGCCGCCCACCAGGCCCGCCACCATGCCGACAAAAGTGAGGATGGGCAGGCTGACAGCCATCGCCAGGACTCGGGGCAGGACCAGGAGCTCAATCGGATTCAGGCCGAGTGTACGGATGGCATCCAGCTCCTCGTTGACCTTCATGGCGCCAATGTGTGCGGTGAAGGCGCTGGCTGTCCGGCCCGCGAGAAGAATGGCGGCAAGCAGCACGCCGAATTCCCGCAAAAACGAGAAGGCGACCAGGTGAACCGTGTAAATGGTGGCCCCGAAATCTTCAAGCACGGTGGCGCCAAGAAAGGCGACTACCGCGCCCACCAGAAAGGTAAGCAGAGCAACAATCGGAAGCGCATTAAGCCCGGTATCCTGGACCGCTGCGACAAAGGGAGTCATTCGCCATCGGCGAGGCCGAGGCAGAGTCCAGAACAGTGCTGCGAGGGTTTGCCCGATAAAACCGTTCAACATCCGGAGCAACTGGAACAGGGTTTCGACCCGTCGACCGGTCTCCGAAAGCAAAAGGGCAATCCGTGAAATGTTGGCAGGTCGGGGCTCAGGCCTGTTGGACATGGCCTCACAAACGGCACAGAGTAAAGCGGATTTCTCGGCAGGCAGAAGACCGGGCTCTGAGGCAAGGCCCAGTAACCTCTCGGGCCCGAGAAGGGAGGCCAGTTGCGAGGCTCCGGCAGTATCAACCCGCCCGAGGCCCGACAGGTCTACTGGTAAGGATGTCTGCGTTGGCCTGGAGAACTCTCCTCCAACGGACCTGAGCCTTTTATAGGCGGGCAGCGTCCAGTCTCCCCGGATGACAAGCGTTCCGGCCTCCATAACAGCGTCTCCCGGGATATGGGGAGGCATCACGAAAGCCGGATTTTCGTTGTTGTCTGGGCTCGTCACTGCTGTCGATAGTCCATTGGTTGTTTTACTTTCCAATCACTAGCTTAGAGACTCCAGTGGCGATCTGCCAGTACCCGGCGGTCCTCCTCGTCATGGCTGGCAAGAACGATCGTGGTCCCGGCGTTTTTTTGTTCAATGAGTATGGTCCTCAGGATCTTGCGTGTGTCTTCGTCAAGGCCGGTCAGCGGCTCGTCAAGGAGCAGTACAGGCTGGTTGCGAAGTATTGCGCGGAGAAGTGCGACCCGTTGGCGTTGACCTCCCGAAAGCTCGGCTGGCATCCGTGTCTCAAATCCCCCAAGACCAACCCGTGCCAGGCCTTCCTTGATCAAGTCCTTCTGGTCAGTCGACAGCTTCATGCCGGGATGAATACCCAGGCCGATATTGGTTACCACGTTCAGATGCTCAAACAGATTGTGTTCCTGGAATACACTGGTGACAGGCCGTTCCCAGGGCGGCAGTGGGTTCAGCAGCTCACCATTCCATAGTATGTCGCCGTTCCAGGGTTCCAGAAACCCTGCCAGTAATCCAAGCAGCGTGGATTTTCCTGATCCGCTGGGGCCTTGAATGGCAATGCATTCGCCCGTGCTAACCTGGAAATCAAAGTGCCAGGGCCGGCTCGAGGGCTTATAGGCGAAAACAAGATTTCTGACTTCAAGCATGATCGGGTTCCGGGTATTCCGTGACAGTGTGACCAACGCGCTTCACCCGGGGGGGCTGCCTCCCGAGCAGGTTGAAAAAGGCAAACAGGCCAAGCAGGAGCAGGAGCAACCAAAGGCCACTGGCTGCGGCCGCCGACATCTGATAACTGCCCAGTTGCTGGTAGAGAAGAACGGGGATTGTTGGCTCTCCGGGCGCGCCAAAGAGTGCAATGACCCCGAAATCCCCGAGCGACAGGCCGGTCCCATACGCCATGGCAAGGGCAAGCGGGCGTCGCATGCGGGGCCAGTAAAGCCAACGCCAGCGATACCAACCGCGGATCCCGAGCTGGTCGGCCTGGTTGACGGTAGCCGGGTCAAGGTTATTGAAAGGACCTCTAAGGAGCTGGAGAACGAAGGGCAGGGCCATGACAGCGTTGATCAGCGCGACAAGAACAAGGCCCTCATTGGTTACGCCCAGCTTGGGTCGCAAGAGCAGAAACAGGCCGGTTCCCAGCACCAGGGGCGGAATGATGAGTGGCAAATAGGCGGTCACTTCACAGAGCCGGGATAGCAGCTGGAAGTTCCCCGCTTTTTTTGCCGCCAGAATCAGCAGTGCGGTAAGGACTGAGGCAGCTCCAGCCGGCAATGCAATGGCGAGGCTGCGGAGCGTTGCTGGCAGCAGCCCTGAGCCAGACAGGGAGGCGTCGCCAGGAGAAAGGGCGTCGAGCAAACCGGGAAACCCTCGGAATAGCACCGCGAGGAGGGGGAGGATCAGAAAAAGGGTGAAGGTGACTAACAATGCCCCATCGGTCACCACATGGACGCCTGTGCTGTCCTTGCGGATTGAATTGCCAGACAGCTTGCGATCAGGAACGAGCGAGGCGGTTACACCTTTCCGGAGAACCAGCCACCAAAGCGAGCCGCAGATAAGCAGTTGGACAACGGCAAGAAGAGCGGCTCTTCCAAAATCAAACTCGAAGCGGAGTGACTGGTAAATCGCAACTTCAAGCGTTGTTGCACCCGGCCCGCCACCGAGCGTCATCACAATGGCAAAGCTCGTAAAACACAGGGTGAACACCAGGGCGGCGACACCGGGAAGAACGGGACGCATAGCCGGCCATTCCAGCGCCCGCCATTGCCACAGTGGGCCGAGTCCCAGTTGACTTGCGATCCGCCGTTGCCCTTCAGGTGTGCTCTCAAGGGTTTGCAGAAGGATCCGGGCGGCAAGAGGCGCGTTGAAGAAAATATGGGCCAGAACGATCCCGTTAAGCCCATAAAGATTCCAGTTCAGGGAAGGAGACCACTCCTGCAAGAGCGAGGTAAGCCAGCCCTGGCGACCGTAGACACCGACAATTCCGGATACCGCCACGATGGTGGGTAAAACAAGGCTGAGTTCCATTAACCGAAGCAGAATGCCACGGCCGGGAAATCGCCTATGGCGATCCAGGGCGCGTGCGATGGGAAGGGCGACCAGCAGGCTCAGGAAAACTGAGAGAGCCGCCTGCCAGACAGTAAATACCAGGACACTGCGCAGATAACGGCTGCTCCAAAGTTCCGTGGCGTCCAGGGCAGGCGCTTGCCATAGCAGTGCACCCACACCGCATGCTGCGAGACCAACGATGCCCAGAGCGAGCAACGTACCCGGCCAGATTCGCCAGCCCGACCCACTCATGGGTGGCTGAAACCCCGTATTCATCTGAGCAGAAGCCTGTTCATCGGGTCATGGCGTCCAGCCATTCGTTAAGCCATGCTTTGCGTTTGTCTGCCACCACTGCTGGATCAAAATAGAGTGTATTGACTGGCTCGATCAGCCGGTTGAACACATCAGGTAGGTCTGGCCCAAGGTCGATGGCCGGGTACATGACATTCTTCAGTGGAATGTGCTGCTGGAACTTGTCTGTGAGTACGAATTGAAGAAATCTGCGGCCCAGCTGTTTGTGGTTTGATGACTTAACCAGGGCAGCGACCTCAACCTGGAGATAATGCCCCTCTTCAAATTCAGCAGCCTGATACCGATCGGTTTTGTCGATCGCCATGTGATAGGCAGGCGAGGTGCTGTACGACAGGATCATCGGTGCTTCGCCGTTCATGAACAGCGAAAAATAGCCATCACTCCAGCTTTTGGTCGTTGTGAGGATCTTTCCTTTTAGCCGTTGCCATTTTTCCGGAGCCTCTTCACCGTACACACTGCGCATCCACAACAATAAGCCAAGGCCGGGGGTGCTGGTTCTGGGGTCCTGAATAATAATCTTAAGATCGTCCGGGGCATTAATCAGTGCGTCAAGGCTGTGGGGTGGTTCCTGTAGCTGCTCAGTGTCGTACACGAAGGCGAAATAGCCCCAGTCATAAGGAACGAACAGGTTATCGGACCACTCGATTGGCAGTTCAAGGGCTGCCAAGTCAGTCTGGTGAGGCGCCAGGAGGCCGGTCTCGCGAGCGGTGTTCATGGTCCCGGTATCCAGTCCCAGAACGATATCCGCTGGACTGTTTTCGCCTTCAAGGCGCAACCGTTGGAGTATGTCGCCGCCGCTCTCCAGAACGACGTAACGAACCTCGCAGTCACACTGTGCTTCAAATGCCTGCTTGATTCCGGGGCCAGGGCCCCATTCCGCTGCGAACGAAGGGTGGGTGTAGATCGTCAGCTCTTGCGGTGTTTGTGCTGCTCCGGCAACCGGCCACAATGAGGCAGCCAGTAGCAATAGTGTGGTGCGGATAAGCATGGCTTTGGAATCCTCCTGAATGTCGGGGGGAAACCTTGCCGCGGGTACACCATTAGTGGTGGGAGCTCAATCCCTTCGCCAGCATAATCCGGATCAGGTTCCGCGGGTATGGTCTCAGCCCCGCTGTTGATAGGGCACCCCGTTGAGTTGGTCATATTGTATCATGGCACCGGAGAGGCTTGTGCAGGAACTGACGGCCGAACAGACCGTGTCTGTCGACCAAAAAATGTCCAGAAACCCAGCGAAAACAGAAAGTTGAAAAAAGTGGTTGACGCAATCGGCCGAATCCGTAGAATACGCCCTCGTTGACCAAGCGGGAATAGCTCAGTTGGTAGAGCACAACCTTGCCAAGGTTGGGGTCGCGAGTTCGAATCTCGTTTCCCGCTCCAATTTTTCCAGTTCAACTGGTTAAAAAGTCAACACAGTCTCTCAATGCCCACCTGAGAGCATGAAAGTCCTCTTCCTTTCGGACTTTTACCCGGCGCGGTGGCAGAGTGGTTATGCAGCGGACTGCAACTCCGTGTACGCCGGTTCGATTCCGACCCGCGCCTCCATTATTTCCTATCTCGTTGAAATCAGTTAAGATTTCGCCGTTTCAGATACTTACGTAAGTCTAGTGGTCGCCTCCGGTGGTACAGAGCGGGGGTACAAAGCTTGTCTCTGAATATGGCTAGTCCAAGCAAAAATCGTCACGGTGTCTACATCTGCCGCGTTGCGGTGCCCAAAGAGCTTCGGCCCATAGTTAAGCGGTCCGAACTCAAAGAATCCCTCAAGACCAAAGATCCTCACGAGGCTCGCCTCAGGTTTCCTGCTGTGTATTCAAAGTTCAGAACGCTTATAGATAACGCCAAGAAACAAGCTGCAGGTGAAACGGTGCTGTCTGCGGTACAAATCACCTCAATAGCTGATACCTGGCTTAAGGAAAAAATAGACGAGCTTGAGCGGGAGGGAGCGTTCCGAGATTGGTATTACTGGATTGAGGAGCCAGTTGAGAATGGGACGACACTCCGTCAACCTGAGTGCCCCCTTCAGAGTGCTCTTGCTGATGCAGAAAAGCAGGGCCAGCAGAAGTTGGACGAGTTAGTGGTCGAAGCCTTTAAGGACGATTTATCCCAACTGGTCGCCAGATGTTGTCCAGGCCTCCGCACCGAATCACGAGAATATATCAACCTTGCTCGGCAGCTCGCTTCCAGAGTTGGTTTACTTGTACATCACCTATCCGAAAGGGAAATGGGTAAATACTCCACCCCAGAAGTGGAATCTAAGGTTGAGGCGACAGCTGAAGCCCCTTCGATGACACTATCGGAAACATGGGATTGTTACGTTGCAAAGCTTTCGAGGGAATTAGGCGAGCAAGCGGCGCGGCGACGCTATGAAGACTACAGAGCTGCGGTTTTCGGGTTAATCGATTTCGTCGGTGACCTTCCCATAAACCGGGTTACAGCTGACCACCTGCGTTCATATCGTGATTTGCTCTTTGAAGCGCCCTCGAGGCCGAAAAAGGCGCTGAAGGCCAGACCTTTGGCCGAACAGGCGAGGATAGCGAAGGAGCAGGGACTCAAGACCTTGTCCTTTGAAACGGTCTCCAACCGCATGATTCACCTAAGTGCGTTGTTTACCTCAGCTCTCGATATCCCCGGTTCAGGGCTGACAATTAACCCAGTCTCATCGGAAATAATTCCTAACAGACGCCGCCGGAGAAAGGAATTCGTGAGGCGGGAATACAGTCGCGATGAGCTCTCCAAGGTATTCCATGGAGGCTGGTTTGCTGAATCGGACTACGAAGAAAGGCTGCGCTTTGGTGCCGCAGGCGTTTGGCTACCAGTTATTTCGTACTATACCGGGGCCAGGCGGGAAGAAATCGCCGCGCTTGACGTTACGGATGTCGAGCAGGTCGCTGATATCTGGTGTTTCAGAATCCGACCAAATGGGGCTGACAAAAGAACGAAAACGGGGCATGCAAGGGATATCCCCATCCATTCCGATTTAATGGCTTTGGGGCTATTGGATTATGCCAAATCTCTGCCAAGAACAGGAAAGCTTTGGCCGGACCTGAATAGTTCAGAACGAGGAAAATATGGCGATAGTCTCCAGAGAAAGTGGTCTGTTTACGTGCGCGAGCAAGGGGTGCCTCCGAGTACAAAGCCATTTCATGGGTTCAGGCACGCTTTTGCTACGAGTTTGAGGGAAAGAGGTGTCGACACAAGCATCATTGCTGCACTTGATGGGCATTCCCTAAAGGGCCAGACGAACGAATATGGTTCTTTCAGTCCGCAGGCGCTCAAACGGGCCATCGAACACTTACCAAGAGTTCCGGCATATGAGCTCGTTAGGATAAGGGTCTCGGAATATCGCATAGGGGATGAAGTCGAGAAGCGGGGCGGGGACGCCCATTGAGGGAAGCTTAACTATTGGTCCCTTACGTCGGGCGTCCTCGCATTTTAGGCCGGGGCCTGCTGTATGAGGTCAGCCAGGTTGTCTAGGTCATTAGAGGCGAGATGAGTGTATCTCTGCGTGGTTTTGATATCCGCGTGGCCCAACCATTCCTGAACATGCCTTGTGCTTGCGCCTCTTCGTGCTAATCGAGTGGCAGAAGTGTGCCGAAGCGCATGGAAAACGAAACCGGGGTCACTCTCCAGATTCATCGTTTTTCGTACCTTTCTCCAGAGTGCTTTGACCCTATCTTTGTTTAGTTCATGGAACAATCGGACACGGCGCGTCTCCCTAGCCTCTACTGCGAGCTCATCGACCATTTCCCAAGCTGGGCCTCGGACAGGGATATACCGAGTCTGTCCCGTTTTGGTTGTTTTCGAGCCTGTTGACCGCGAAATTCGTAAGCGGGAATAGTCGCGCTCGAAGTCTCTTACCTCCAGGCCAAGAAGTTCCCCCTGACGGAGGCCTGTCCAAAGGGCTAGCTGAACGAGATTAGCCATCTGTTGGGCTCCTTTGTTGTGGAACCCTTTCAGAAGGGACAGGATGGTCTTCTCTTCCTCGGGCGTGATTTCGCGACTCCTGTTATATCGGGCATTACGCTGGCGGTAGTAGCTCCACTCAATCTCTCTGACGCCGGGAACTTCCCAGTGATGGATGGCATATGTCCATATATTGCGTAGGAGGGCCAGACGATGGTTGATAGTGGAGGGGCTGTCCTTTTTCCTAAGGCAAACATCAACGAAGTTGCTGATATCTCTGGGCTGGACCTCCGCAAGGCGCTTTTTCCTTCCAAAGCGTTCTGCAGTGGTTTTACCGAGAGATGAATAGTAGCTTGGTAATGACTGCCTATTGCGCCACTTGGTCCGCAGGGCTTGGTCAAAAGCCTCCCCGACAGTTAACTTCTCAGAGACGAGGAGGGGCTCAGAACCATTCCGGGCCTCAAAGTCGAGTTCTTCCTTGGGAATCCCTGACCGGAGTTGGGCAATTACTGAATCGTGAATAGCCTTTGCTTCGACCTCGTCTACTCCTCTTAGAACTTTTCGGATTTTCGGGTAGTGCCGTATTTGGATATCTAGCCGATATCCCTTCGGGTGTTCTTTCACTGCCATAGGTTCAATTTTCCTCCAGATTAATCTGATTGGCCCCCCGTGATGGGAGGCCGAAGTGGTGTTTTCATAGGTCTACTGTTAGTGAGCATTGGGTGAGTCCATTAGGTCTACTCTTATTGAGCATTAGGTGGGTCCATTAGGTATTCTGACCGACGTAGATGTCGTCATCGTTCATATTCATCCTACCCAGCCTCAGTAACCACTGGTGAGAACTCAGGAAACTGCTTCCGATACTCCTCATGCATGGCACGCATCAAGGTGTCCCTGTCCCGCTGTCTAACGACAAAGGAGTCGTGAATTGGCAGACAGGGAACATCGTGTTTGTGAAGTTGGTGTGCTATACCGCAGGCAATTCTGCTTTCAAGGAACTGAATCTCCTTCCACCTTCCGGGCTTCATTCCTTTGACGGCAAACGGATTGGTTTCTTCGACAGCTGTCAGCAGCTCCTTTGGAGAAAAGTAGTCGATTCCCCGCTCTCTCAAGAGTACAGTCAGGCTCCGAAGTGCCGTACTGCGGGTGTCGCAGTTGGTTACCCTCAGCATCGCTTCTTTCATAATTTGCCTCGGCACTGAAGCATGGGCATAACAGTCACTCGGGGCAGGGCGACCGTTTGCATGAAAAAGCATGCGGGGTGCATGGGAACTGAAGTCCAGTTCTACGGTTTTCTCACCATCAATTATCAAGTTTGCCCGTTCTTTCTTTTTGAGCTGTTGGAGGGCCAGAAACATGCGTCCGCCACTTTGGAAGTCGTCCCTGAACCTGCGTTTACCTGTAAGCAGGCGCTGGTCTATAGAGATGACCTCTAGGCCCTTCTGTAGGCCAAAGTGGTGAGCCCGATTCACGGTGTTGATATCTTCAATTTGGCGTCTGAGAGCGTTTGTGTGTTCGTTGTCAGGGTAATCGATTAGCCGTTTGTTGCTGGTCAGCAGCAGTGGCTCATTAGCTGATAAGTGGGCCAATGAGAGCCCAGAGCTGTGTTCGCTGAACCAGTCACTGGTTGTCTGAGTCGGAACATACGTGCTTGTGAGTCCCTGGAAATATCCCTCCCCTTTGAAGCCACCACAGAGCTTTTCGATAAATCCCATTCGTTCTAATGAGTCTATTACCCTTGTCCACGTTTTAAGACCAATCCGGTTGGTCCGATATCTTGGTGGAGTGGAGAATGAAGAGGCAGCACGGCTCAAACAAACAGCAAATACCCCGTTGATACTGCTATTCGGCTTCAGGGCCGCCAGCATTGCCTTCAGGATAATTCCCAAGGCTTCAGCATGGGGTTGTAGATACCTTGCTGAGACGCCGATTTGATTAAGCATTTCAGATACTCCCTCGCCGGTAAGTCCCCATTCCGCTGTTTGGGGTGACAGATACGTTGTTTTCACAGGGGCCCCCACAACTTTGGTCAGCTTTTCGTTTGGCCCGAAGCGGCACATCCATTCAAGCGATGAGAAGGCTGCTCCCTCAGGGGGGAGGGTTAGTTGCTCAGGAGCCACAGCGCACCTCCTCTGAACTAGCCATGGAGTAGGCCAGAAAGTCAGCCCTTTCGTTGTTGGCGTTGCCGTCGTGGCCTTTAACCCATTGCCAGGTGATATCGCGGTCACTCGCGAGTGTGTCGAGCTGTTGCCAGAGGTCGGCGTTTTTGACGGGTTTACGGGCCGCTGTTTTCCAGTTTCTTGCCTTCCACGAGGGGACCCATTCAGTGATTCCCTTCACTACATACTGACTGTCGGACTCAACCAGAATAGGCCTGTCTGTGTCCTGAAAGGCTTCTAGAGCCGCGATGACAGCCGATAACTCCATTCGTTGGTTTGTCGTGCTGGCATATCGCGAGGATTGCACCTCTAGAGTTTCTGATTCCTTTTCGTCGACGACTACAAAAGCCCAAGCTCCGGGCCCCGGGTTTCCGATGCAGGAACCATCTGTTGAGATTCGAATAAAGTCTCTCGCTTTGGTGGTGGTCATTTTGGCTAACTCCTATATAAAAAAGGCCCTCTGTCGAGAATCCAGAGAGCCTTCACCGTTGATGCGATGTTTGGTCGGGGGTAGGGGGCGAATACTGGAATTTCAGTAAAGAATTTGGCGTTATTCGCTGATTACCTTGATAGGTGTTGGTCTCACCGGGAAAAGGGGGCAGCCTTTCGAGGTGCAGGCTTGGACTTGCTGTCTCCAGGTGCCCTTTGCTTCCGGGTCGTAAATGCATTCAACGCACTTGGCATTGATGGGGCCACGGAAACCTCCTTTTTCGAGTTGTTGATGAATGACCTCGTGTTTGCTTCTGCGTAGGTTGTTGGCTGTCATGATGTAACTCCTTCGTTTCGCTGTTTCCTGCCTTTGGAAGCGCACAGGCGGCAGTACTGAATGAGCTCGTTGATGTCAGTTGTGGGAAGCCCCTGGGCGGTCATGAGCGACAGGGCGCGTAGAACTACCGAGAAGCTGTACTTGAGCCCGCAGCGGGCCAGAAGTGTGCTTTGAATAGCCCCCACCGCTTGGCGGCTGTCAGGGCATAAGTTGACGTGATAAATGGTTCGTCCGTTGTGTTGTCGAACATGGCGGGTTTCTGTTCGCATAAAGTCCTCCGGGAATGTATGCAAGTTGAACAAGGAACAGACCCCCAGAGACGAAAGGCGTTGAGACTCTCGACCTGATGGCGGAGGCAACATGGACGGGGGTGGCAATCGGCTCTGGTTTTCTGCGGTTTATTCGGGAGAGAGGGGAGTTATTTCCCCCACATGGGTAGACCCAAAAAAAGACCCCTAATGAAGGCCTAAATGATCCTTTTGAGAAGGAGCCTAAGTCTGGTGTCGGAGTACTTTCACCCGATGGTGTAGACCCAAAAAAGACCCTCTCTGAAGGCCTTAATGATCCATTTGGGAAGTAGGCTAGGTCTGGTATCGGAGTGTTTTTACCCAATGGGGTAGACCCAAAACCTGAGTATCACTTGGGAGATGGCTGGTCCCAGGAATTTGGGTATAGAGGCGGGAAGCATGGCCCGCGCTCTTATTGATGATACCGATCAGGGTCGGCTGAATATTTGGGAGCTTCTAAGTTTCGTTAGCTTGTTTTATTGCTCGGGCAATCGTAGCTCGGGAGGCTCCCGTTATTCTTGAAACCTCAGTCCAGCTGTGGCCTTTGGCAATCATGGTGAGGATATTCTGGTGCCGTTCTTTGTTGATAGGTCTGCCCCTGTACTTACCTTGAGCCTTAGCCTTCTCGATGCCCTGTCGCTGTCTTCTTCGTCTATCCGCATAGTCCTTCCGGGCGATTGCTGCGAGCATGTCCAGCATCATCTCATTCAATGCGTCCATCATACGTGCGGTGAGCTCGTCTTCAGTGCCAACCATCATCCAGGAAGTGGGCAGGTCAATAGCTACGATTCGGACGCCCTTGTCTTTGATTCGGCGTTTCAGTGTTTCCCAATCATCCGCATTGAGGCGACTCAACCTATCAACCTGCTCAACGAGAAGAATGTCGCCCTTGTGGCAGTCATTGAGAAGACGAAAGAGCTCTGGCCTATTGAGCTGTGCACCTGATTCATTCTCGATGTAATAGGCCGCGATAGTCAGTCCCTTGTCTGAAGCGAAGCTATCAAGCTCCTCCCTTGCTCGGTTTGCGTCTTGGTCCTCAGTAGAGGCCCGCAGGTAGGCGCGAACAAACATACTTTCCCCCGCTGGTTTCGTTAGACTGGTTTTATAATAGCGGTTTCGTTTGGGTGGTCAATAGATAAAATGAAACCAGTAGCGGAGCTCCGATTGGTGGTTTCGTAAAGCTATACCAAAGCGATACTGGATATTTAAACGATTCGGCCTTAGTTCACGTAAAGAATAGAACGAGACAGACAACGCAGGATTTGTAAGCTAGCCTCATGCGGCAGGGTCGAATGTAATCCGAAGGTCGTGAGGAAGAAATCAGTCTAAGGGGCTACCTTGAACTAAAGGGAGAATAATCTGTCTGGATGGCACCACGAAGGGCTTAACTTGATTGTAAGTTACAGCTAGCGATAAGATGCGCAGCCTTTCGCATTAGCCCCACTCAAGGCTTAGTC
The DNA here is from genome assembly GCF_001854125.1 of Marinobacter salinus. Classification (NCBI taxonomy): domain Bacteria; kingdom Pseudomonadati; phylum Pseudomonadota; class Gammaproteobacteria; order Pseudomonadales; family Marinobacteraceae; genus Marinobacter; species Marinobacter salinus. The sequence continues at coordinate 1,409,341 of NZ_CP017715.1, read as the reverse complement.
AAAACAGAGTTAGATGAACGCGACGAGAATAGAGCAATACATCAAAGCAATTCTTGCTGCTGCAGAGGGGCAGGGTAGTAATGGTCTTTCCACAACTGCCCTGACCAAGTATCTGTATTTGCTAGACTATTACTCATCGCTGCGAGACTCCGACTACGTTCAGTCGACATCCGACTGGATCTTCCATCATTTTGGACCTTACAGCCGCAAAATAGACCAGACTATCCGTCAAATGGCTGACACCGGTTCCCTTACTATGGAAGGTGTAGAGACGGAAGCTGGGGATGGAGCAGTTGCGCGAATCTACAGGTTACCGAGTAATACCTCGAGGGCCTCTCTTCGAGATTTGGATTTGCCCAGAGGCGTGCCGCTAAGGCTGGAAACGGATTTGGGGCGCTTCCGGTATGACCTGAGAAGTCTACTCAATCACGTTTATTTTGAAACGGAACCAATGCAGTCCGCGAAGCCGGGGAAGCTTCTATCATTTCCAGGACCTGATTCAGAAGCAAAACCTGAGGATGTTCGGTCTTTTAGAATGCAAATCAGCAAGGCCAAGGCCGAGCGTATCCAGGCGCTTATGGCCAAGAGGGCGGCTGCATTTCTAAAGTCCCGAGAGCTAGAGGAAAAGCCGACTCGAGGAATATACGACGAACACTACATGGCTTTCGAGTCAGAGCTTTCTGAGGTTGCTAATGAGGTCGATGGAGACAAGGGGCAGCATCTTAAGGCCTCTGCAAACCTCTCACGGCTTTACGAGTAACCACCAAATCGGAAATTCATAATGAGCGACAAGGAAGAGTTTCTCGACATATTTTCGTTCGTAAATTCCATGTACGACTCGACGCGGACCAAGGGTGAGTTGCCAGAGTCGGGGCAGTTTTGTTGGGTGCCTGTGCTTGAGAAAGAGCGTCGCCCTTGGGTTGCGGATGTTAAACGCTCAGCCGCAACTACACACGACTCCGCTGAACTGGAAATTCGAAGGTTCGATGACACTCGGGACTTTCGCGGGAAAGAAGCTCGGCTTCCCGTCCATGCTTTAAACCTTACTGAAAACCACGAGCTGATTCTCAGTCGTGCCAAGAAACGCCTCTGCTTAATTATCGGAAAGGTGGATGGTGTAGATGCATCGACTTTACCGCTGGGTGTTCAGAGACAGAAAGCACTGAATGCCTTCGGAAGCCAGTATCTATTAGCACCGCTATATGCAGCATCTTCGCAAAAGAAAGCCACCTCGTTTGGTTCGGTGATGTGCGCTCGAATCCGGAGCTTAATGTATCCTGAGTTCTTTTGGGTGCCCAAGTCTGGAGGAGTCATTAAAGAGGATAGTGTTATCCGCCTAGACCACTTATTCATCGACCCTCTCCAGTGTGGTTCCGCTCCAGAAAATCATTTTCTTTCGACCGAAGCTCAGGCGTTTGTCATGGACCAAATTCAGGTCATCTTAGGTGAAACTCCATCCGAAGAATATTTGCAGGTGAGAGAGCTTTTGGTTGAAGACTTGCCTGACGCTTTCAAGTGATGATTGCAGAAAGTTCGAGCTCGAATAGCCCTCAAGAATAGAGGTGGGCTTTCGTAAATCCCGCAGAGCTGTTTGCTCAGTCTCTTGCCACTGGCCCACGGTCATTATCCTTCGTGGAAAATCCTATGGATTCAGTTTCGAAGGCGAAGCGAAGTGAGATTATGGGAAAGGTGCGGGGGAAGAACACTTCTCCTGAACTCCATGTCCGTAAGCTACTCCATTCACTGGGGTTTCGGTATCGATTGCATCGCGGGGACCTGCCCGGAAAACCAGATATTGTCTTTGCGAAAAAGCAGAAAATCATATTCGTCCATGGCTGCTTCTGGCATCGTCACGAAGGGTGCTCAATGGCTCGTTTTCCTAAATCCCGGGAGGAGTTTTGGAGGAAAAAATTCGAGGACAACAAAGCTCGTGACGCACGTAATGTTTGTGAATTAGAGCGGCAAGGCTGGAGTGTCTTAATAGTCTGGGAGTGCGAGTTGTCTGATGATATTGCCCTACGTGAGAAACTCTGTGGCTTCTTATTAGACCATTGAGGGTCAAAGCCATTGGTTAGTCTGATATATTCGGTCGGCGTGTTTGTTGAGTTTTGAGGAAAACCAGATGATGAAAGCGGTTGAACTGTTCACTGGTGCGGGAGGCCTGGGCATGGGCGTGTCGCTGGCAGGCTTTAGTCCATTGGCTGTAGTTGAGCGGGATAGGTGGGCGTGCGACACAATTCGCCAAAACCAGTCCAGAGGGAACCCGATAGTAAATGGTTGGCCGCTTTATGAGCTGGATGTCAGGCATTTCTCTTATGAAGACATCGACGGTGAGGTTGATTTGGTTGCTGGTGGGCCACCGTGCCAACCATTTTCGCAAGGAGGCCGACACCGGGCCTTTCTTGACGAACGAGATATGTTTCCGGAGACCGTTAGGGCAATTCGGGAGCTGAAGCCAAAGGCTTTTATTATCGAGAATGTAAAAGGCCTGACTCGCAAGACCTTCGCAGAGTATTTTAACTACATCAGACTTCAGCTTGAGTTCCCGGAAGTTGTAGCGAGAGAAAATGAAGAGTGGCTAGACCACTTGGGGCGGCTGGAGAGGTATCAAACTTCTGGGAGTAAAGATTCCTCTACCTATGAAGTTGTGTTTAGGGTTTTGAACGCTGCCAACTATGGAGTGCCGCAGAAGAGAGAGCGAATCTTCTTCGTTGGGTTCCGCCACGATTTGCACGTTGAATGGACCTTTCCGCAGGAGACACACTCGTATGATGCCCTCCTGCATTCCCAATGGGTTACCGGTGAGTATTGGGACTATCATGGGGTCGCAAAGAAGGATCGTCCCTCTATGGAAGGAAGGCTTAGAAATCGAGTTGAGAAACTTAATGTAGACGTGCCTAGTCGGTCTCGATGGAATACTGTTCGGGATGCTTTGAAGGGTATGCCTGACCCTGAACAAAAGACTGGCGAAATCTTCCTGAATCATAAATTTCAGCCAGGAGCGCGTACCTATCCAGGGCACACCGGCAGTCCAATCGATTTGCCGGCCAAGACATTGAAAGCAGGCGTCCACGGTGTGCCGGGTGGAGAGAATATGTTGGTAAAGCCGAGCGGGGAGGTCAGATACTTCACTGTCCGCGAGTCTGCCAGACTCCAGACATTCCCTGATACTTATATATTTCACGGTTCTTGGACTGAAACGATGCGTCAGCTCGGTAACGCTGTCCCGCTGGCCCTTGGACAACGTGTCGCTTCAAGTGTTGCTCAAGCTTTGCTGAAAGTCCAAGAGGACCAGCTCAAGAAATCACTGGCCAAGGCGAGGCTGTCTTAATGTCTGGTTCGTCTCATCCGTTTGACCCGCTAAACAAGAAAAATCTGGCCGAGAGTATTGGGCAAGCTATTTTGTCTTCGAGTCCTGTACGTTTGGACCAACTGGAGCGCTTCAACGGGGCAGGGCTTTATCTAATCTATTACTGTGGAACTTTTGACGCCTACGCAGACTTAGGGGCGTTAAATTCGCCACAAAAGCTTGTTTGCCCCATATACGTGGGAAAAGCTGACCCTCAAGGAAAAAGAAAGGGCGTGACTGACGAGTTATCGGCAAAAGGCACACCGTTGTATTCACGCCTCACAAAGCATGCGGGAAGTATTAAAGAGGCTACGAATCTTCAGATAGAGGATTTTTTCTGTAAATACCTTGTGGTTGAAGATATCTGGATTCCTCTTGGTGAGGCTTTGTTGATATCCAAGTTCATGCCTGTTTGGAACAGATATTTGGATGGTTTCGGCAATAACGACCCGGGACGTGGGAGGTACGGCCAAGTTCGTTCCAGGTGGGATGTCCTACATCCCGGGAGGGAATGGGCAACTCGGTGTAAAGATAGGGGAGAAACTCTCGAACAAGTTGCTCACGACGTGAAGTTCCACATCAAGCACTCGGTTATACCTGCCGTGCTTCAGCCTCCAGAAACCGAACAGGGCGTTCTCAATTTGGGGAGCTAGAGCGGGGTACGGGGGGGTAATTTTGAATCTTGATATTCGAAACCCCCCTCAGAAATTTCTGACATGAAAACAAACGGCTGGGTTAGCTGCTGTCCCTCCCCATGTTATTTTGTGCGCCAGTCTGGTTAACAGGTAGGTGGAAGAGTAGTTTCATGTTGTTCCCCGATAATACTCCTCCCATCCTGCGTTTCACCTTGTTCCTGATTGGCCGTTCTTGGTGGGAGCATAGCACTCTGAATGACTTAGTCTCCTTCTCCCCGAGCTGGGCCATTGGTATAAAGCAAGCCCAAGTTTCGCCACCGTGAAGGGTAACTGGAACGGCCCGTGTATCCCCGGAAATGAAAGCATGGTGGGGGACTCTTGTAAGACCAATTGCCTTTCCAAACCTTCGCCAATCTCTTTGGACTGACTCCAACATATCTACTGCTAGAATGGTTGTCGTGCTTCTTCCAACGTTGGCAATTTCAAATCTGCAGAAGGTTGTTATATCTCCTGTCTTAGGTTTTTGGGGTGTAGACCTACCAAAGCGAGCATCGTTGCTAAGAGGGTCCACATAGACAAACTGTCTTACACGAATCTTCACCCTAGGGCCCGACCTCCAATGCACTAGCCAATTTAACGCAAGAGATAAAAAACCGGCTGTCCCGCCAAGGATTCCCGCTAGGCCCGACGCTACATCATCCATTCTCTAAGTTCCTATTGCCTGCCTTACCAAGTTGAAACTGTAGCCCACTAGCCATTCTGTTGCTTGTTCACCTCCTCTCAGAGGCAGAAGCTTGGATTGCCGTTTAAACAACCTGTCTCAGTTTCACCGCTGATTGGAGCTTTCCACTCGCTCCATTGGATCGTCCCCAATGACTGAAAAGCCGACTGACGCAAAACTCTAGTTGGCGGTGCAACTAAAAACAGGGATGGTTACAAATTCTGAAAAAGAGCCGAAGGAAAAATAAATGAGTAATAAAGCGAGCGATAGTAGAGACCCCTGCTTACTTTTTAATCCGTTCCTCGTAAATCAAATCAAGACATTCCTGGAGCGACAGCTCAGGGTTTGCCGCTTCATATGCCTCTAGGGCTCCAATGATAAAATTGACGTTTTGCTTGTGTTCAGTGGCAAATTCTTTTGACAGCTTTTTCCTCAGCTTCTCAAGTCGTTCACGTTCAAGCTCATCGAAATAGGTTTCAAGAGCAGCATCAAATGAATTGCCGTGATCCATCACTAACTCTTTGAGCTTATTTATATTTATGTTGTACGCTCTGGAAGCATATTGAAGGGCGTTTCGGAAATTTACAAATCGCTCACCGAAGACGTAGAAGCTTCGTGATTCAACCTGCCTCTTATGAAATACAGTTCCATCAATTTCGTACTCAAAGCCGGGAAAGGTTATTCTAGATACTGCTTCCTTACCCAGTTCTATGCCCGCTAAAACGCTCTTCTGAAGGTCTAATGAAAGTTCAGATATTTCATCTTCGGACCAACGTTCATATATAGAGAGGGCTTTTTTGTACTTCTTCTTAATTCCTTTATCGACAATCTTTTTACGGTTTTCAATTAATCCTTCCCTGGAATCAATAAGAAAAGAAAAGCATTCTATACAACAAGGAAGCATGCAGTAAGCTGCGCTTTCTCTGGTTTCCAGGAAAAAATCTAAGTATTTGACTGAGGGTGCGTAGTCAATTTTTTCCGCCTCGCACCCACAGTAATAACAAACCCCAACGTCGCCCACGCTCAGTGGATGAATTTTTGAGTAAATATCTTCGAGCATAACTTTTAGATTCTTTGAAACTTATTAGCCTCAACGATTTTGCTCTTGGAGGCTTTCTCCAACATCTCGTTGATATATTGGTTTGTTAGCTCTTGGTTCTCATCTCCTCTCTTGAAAAGAACGATGATTGTGTCATCAGGATCTACATCAAAAGCAGAGGCAACATCGTTTACGTCAGCCTGGGTCATGACTTTTTTATCAACTTGTCGACTGGACTTGTTGTATACGCTAAAAATGTAAGCTGCAATTCTATTCTTGGCTGGGTCAATGCCACCACCCGCTGGGATTACGTCATTGAATCTCACATGTAATTCTTTATCTAAGCTTACGATTAGGTTTGAAACCCTTTGAAATGCAGGGCCACCTGCTATTGCTTTTTCAGGATTGTCAAAAGTATCACCATTTACCCAAGACGCAATTACGTTCGATTTTTGAGGTAATGAATGCCTGCCAACTGAAAAATTATCCTTAATTAAAACATTACGTATAGTTGCAATAGCATCGAGTAATTCAGGGTCATCGGTATATTTTGTGAAACAAAAATCCTCATGTAGGTGCGCTGGCACCACTAAATAGCTATCTGTCTCGTAGGCCTTGTAGTCAAAAGCTTTTGCGGGGACCTTAGATGCTCCGGAATTAACCCGAGCACCGACATCGAGGCCCCGAATTTCATGGGCCCCACAGATTCGTTCGAATTCCTCTCTTAGGCCATTTAGGTCGTCTGTGGCATGGGTGCTACAGTTAGCTTCTAAAAAATCAACTATGTCAGCATAGGCCTTGACACCATGCTTATTAGTAAAATGCAGAGCTGATTTGTTTGCATGATACCCGCAGGCTCGGCCTATGTTGGCCTGAACTATTGCCGCAATGCTCGAAACGGTGCTGTCCCAGGAAGCAATAAGGTTTTCCTTCATTTCCTGGCCGAAATTGATTCCAGCTCTTACTCCAGCGACGGTCACAGCCACGAGCTTTCTGCCAAAGAGCATCGCCTGCTCGTATTCAACTTTAAAGTCATCAATATCGATGAGTTCGTGGTCTGGAACGCCGCTCAACGAACGACCAATGATATAGATGTCGGAGCTGTCAAATCCATTTTTAATGAGTAACTCTTTTGCATTCATAGCGGATCCAGATGGAACTCTCATCAATGCCCAGCCTGAAGATCCATGGCTTTTTATCTTATCGAAAAACCTTTCTCGCGCTTCGGACTTGTTCATTATGTTTTTTTCGCGACCACCAAGACCGATAACCTGGCCGTTAGACATCATCTGACGTATCCCATGATAGTCAGAGCTGGCCTTATGAAAAACCAGCTTAGTTTTTAAATTGCGGCGTAGAATAGCTTCATTCTCCGCAGCTAGAAGAGCACTGAGGGGCGTGGCTGATATGAAGATAACTGAACACTCAGGATTTTTTTCCTCAATATAAGAAAAAAGCTTTTCGTAACGAACTGCCTTTTCAGAAGAGCCATAATGGCATTCATCAACAATAATCAGCTTCGGTTTGGTGTGAGAGAATTTCGATAAAATGTCGTTTTCAAAATGGGTGAGATTGCTAACGACTGCATTGTGACAAGGTTTGAGGTCGTCTGATGCCTGCGAAAGGAGGGCAGTGTCAGGCATCGTCAATAAGTAAAGAGTATCTTTCAGTAGCTTCCTGTCAGTGATTTGCTCGTCAGTTAATGAGTCGCGTTGAAAGCACGCCAAAGAAAGTGCCACGCCTGATTTACCAGATTGCATCTCTGCTGCAACGATTACTGTTCTGCAGTCGATGTCGAGTGCCGCAAAAGCATTTTTCGCAGCAAATCGCTGATGAGGAAAGGATTTTGTGTCTAAGACGTGTCGCAGCTGCTCGCGATGCTTATCTGCACTTATTGTCATTTATTGCACACCTTATTCCTTGTGGTTTTGTTTGCACGCTATCAGAATTGGGCTGAAACGGTCTACTCCTAAAGCCCAAGCTTTGCGGTGTGAGCCTCAGGAACAAGTTGACACGACAGGGCTTGGTGAACCCAGTTCCCCGCAATGAGCCTGATTTGGTGGGTTTGAGAGTGAATCTGCGTTTTAGTCATTTGAGAACACAATAAAGTCGCATAAAGCAGAAAGTGTTACGGACATTTACCGAAGACGATATCTCGAAGGTCTGGGGGGGGGTTAGGGCTTTTTCTGAAGACCTCGAAAAAGCATTGGCGCATGTAGGCGTTACGGTAAGCTCCTAATAAGAATGGCTTTTTTGGCTCTATATTGGGTTGATTTACTGAGGGCTTCGGTAGCCGTCATGTACAACCTGAAGCCTAAATATCAGGAGGTTATGTCGTAGATTCTTGGGGTGGCAAAGCCAGAGCAGAGCTGGTCACGTTAGCGTCCAGAGGCCTAACAGGGCGTTTTCAGCTTATGCAATTAGAATGGGGACGGTGGGAATTTCAAGCGTTCTTAAACTCAATAATGCGTTTGAAAATATGAGGTGAATGTTTTTCAGAGCTTGGGTGGCGTGAGAAAAGCGTCAGTTTCTTGTTGGGCTATTATGGGCATATGCCCCAAGGGCATAAAACTCAGAACTTCACATCAATACCAAACCTGTCTAACGTTAGTCTTGAAATAACTACGCAAGGATGTTGAACAATGGCTGAGCAAGACTTGATTAGCGCCCGTGGACCGGTTAACAACTGGAATGCTAGGCAAACCTCTATTCTCTCGTATTCGGTATTTTTGAAGCACAGTGGGCTCAACGAGGAGAAAGAGATAAAAAGCCGAGACGCCTCGGTCTTGCAGAGCAAGGTAGATCAGCAGATTCAGAAATGGGAAGAAAAGTACGAGAAGCTTCTCGAGAATAGGGAAAAGCAACGGAATGCCAAACAGGCAGAGAAAGACACGCAAGAAGCCAGCAAGGTATTAGATGAGTGCGAGAACCTTCTAAAAGCAACATTGGATGTCGATGATGCTGTAGATTGGTCATCGTTGAAGAAGAGACCTCCTTATCGCCAACCAAGTGGCAGTCTCGACCGTGTCGAATATAGTCTGATGTATGGCGAGCCCTCCAGTTTTCATCCCCACCCGAAACCACCAAGGCCTGAACAAACAGACCCGAGATACCAGTCAGGCGTTCAGTGGTTTCACAAGCTAATACCTGGACTGAGTAAAAAGAAGGAACAAGAAGCTGCAGCCCGCTTTGAAGAAGCGATGAAAGTTCATGCAGCGAACACTCTTGATGTCCAGAAAAAGAACGAGCGCCTAAAAGCTCGCTTCGAAGAAGAACGTAAAGCGTTTCAAAAGGCCCGCGATGAGTATGAACGGGAGAATCAGAGGCGAAACTCAGTTATAGACGACCTCGAGAAACGCTGGCGTGGCGGTGACCCTGAGGCAATCCATGAGCATGCCGAAATGGTGCTCAATAGCTCTCAATATCCTGAGTGGGTTGATGTGGATTTTGAGCTCGGATATCGCCCTGATGAGAGGATGCTGGTGATTAATTATGAGCTACCTGCTCCTGATTCGATTCCGACTTTGAAAGAGGTCAAATACGTTAAGACACGAGACGAATTTGTTGAGAAGCACATCACGGAGGCCCAGAAGAAAGCCCTTTATGACCGGATCTGCTATCAAATTGCACTTCGAACTCTGCATGAAATTTGGGAAGCGGACGAGCCGGATAACATACAAGGAATTGTTTTCAATGGATTCGTAACCGCTGTTGATAGGGCTACAGGCATTGAGGGCCGCTCTTGCATTCTCTCAGTGCAAGCTTGGAAAGAGGAGTTCCTGGCTATCAACCTTGAACTTGTTGACCCTAAAGAGTGCTTCCGAAAGCTTAAGGGGGTTTCCGCATCGAGCTTGGCTGCAGTTCAAGCGGTGCCGCCTAAAATTAAGCTTGATTTCGAAGATTCCAGGTTTGTGGAGTCTAGGGAAATAGCCTCTGGGGTAGATGAAGAGACAAACCTAGCTGCAATGCATTGGGAAGAGTTTGAGCATCTCATTCGTGAAATCTTTGCTAACGAGTTCAGCGGTCCTGGAGCAGAAGTGAAGGTAACAAAGGGCTCAAGAGACGGCGGTGTCGATGCAATAGCCTTGGACCCAGACCCAATTCGTGGCGGCAAAATCGTAATACAGGCGAAGCGCTATACTAATACCGTTGGCGTGAGTGCCGTTCGGGACCTATACGGCACTGTGGTCAATGAAAACGCCAATCGGGGAATCTTAGTAACAACTTCCCATTACGGTCCGGATGCTTATCAATTTGCTGACGGAAAGAACCTTACGCTAATCGATGGCGGTGGCCTTTTGGACTTACTGGCCAAGCATGGTCAGAAGGCCAGCATCGATATCAAAGCCGCGAAGCTATTGCTCAATGACGTTTGATTGGCAGCATGGCCAATATCGCGTGTCTTCCTGCTGGAATGGAGAGCTGGTAATGAAGGCATGAGCTCATGAGATGAAAAAATATAAAACAATTCAGAAGACCACGAGAGAACTCTTGCGAAATGGTGAGGGACAGTTAGTCGACTATAAGAGAGATGCCAAGGGCCTCCATACTGAGGACTTAATTGCATTTGCGAATGCTGATGGTGGGACCATATTGATAGGCGTAGAGGAAATTGAAAGGAATGGTCAGCAGCAAGGAAGAGTTGTAGGGAGTAAAATAGACGATGGAACGTTGTTGCAGATTTTGAATAAAGCTCAGGAGTGTGACCCGCCAATTACGATGGTAATAGGCGTTGAGAACCTCAATAAAGAGCCTTTGATTCGTGTAGACGTGCCTCGCAGTCCCAATAGGCCTCATGGAACAAGAGGTGGAACCTATAAGAAGAGGGAATCCAACAGAAACAAAGGTTTTTCTCAACGAGAACTTTTAGATACGTTTTTAGAAAGAGAGAGTGAAGTTTTCGTTAAGCGTTTTCGAGCTGCTGTGGACGGCTTGGAGAAGAGCTTGGACGATGTACAAGCAATTACATTCCAGATGGCTTCAGAAATCAGTTTTGGTTTAGATGAGGTCAAAGAGCGGGTTTTAGATTCGTTGGAGCATATATCTGGGAATGCAAATGAAGCTCTGGAATCCACTGAGGAGAGCAAGAGTGTATTAGAAGAGCTTTCGGGGCAAATGGATAGGATAGAAAATCACCTCGCTGAGTTGCCATCGAAGAGGGACATTCAACTCCTCCAGATTTCAATAGATTCGATTATCCACGCGCACTCACTACCAGATCCAAATCTAGAGCATAAGTTACGAATAGTGAGAGACCAGGCGAACCTATATGCGCTCCAAGCTAATGACTTGTTCATGGAGCAGGAGCTACCGGAGGAGTTTTACCAAGATATTCGTCGGCGTTTCCCTTTCTTGTCCAATGAATCAATCAACGAGGCAGTGGATAGCGCCCGAACTAGTAATCTCAAGTTGTGGGAGAGTTTTAAGCAGGGCCCGACTAAAGGTAATGAGTGACTCTTGGCTCATTACAAGCTTTGCAAAAAAACTTCAGCGGAGTCAGCAGGATTTCTGTTGTTGATCTAGAGAGGAGGATCTGCAGAAGCGTTGCGTTACTTCCTATAGATGTATACATTAGGGGGGTACAGAATAATTTGTTTGGCGCCCCTAGAGGCAACATAAGCATTTGAAAATAAAGGAAATGCGGACTGCAACTCCGTGTACGCCGGTTCGATTCCGACCCGCGCCTCCATTATTTCCCTTGAAGTAAACCTTTATCCTCCCCTTGGCTCTCCGGTTTTTGAGTGCACGTTAAGGTCGGGGTGGGACTTCGTGAGCGTCTGAAATTTTTGCCCAGTGGGTAATTCGCCTTTGATTGCCATCCCAGAAATATTTGAGATGCTCACCCTGCACCGGGGCGTGAAGCGCGACCGGCCTGAACGCAGCAATGCACTCGTGCCCGGGTCTTCGCACTGAGTTATAGAGCAAACCGTCTGACCCGTTCGCACGAGACGAAGCTGCATAAGCCTGGCTGGCGGAGTAGTCGTCCGGGTCGTGCAGATCGGCAAACGCATCTTCGCGAATATCCTGCATGGCTCGGGCAATCTCGCCAACATAGCACCGCATGGTCAGCTCGATCGATTCTTCCTTGGCAGCCGCCATTTCGCATTCTTTGTGGTAGATGGTTTCCGCGATTGCCGTTTCCAGTGAATCGGCCGCGTAATACACCCCAAAATCTCCGTTAGTAAAGCGGCTCCCAAAACCCAGATGGGTGAACGCAGCCATAACGGGGCTGGAGCCGGGTCCGATGAGCCGATCGTCCGGCGGAATCAGCTGTAAATCACCTGCTTCGTCCAGCAAGCGATCGTTGGTCATGGCCTCAATCTCGAAGGCGATGGCCAGTTCTTCGGGGGTGTCGTAGATTCTCTCGAAGAGGTCGATTGGCGGGTAATGACTGGGAATGATGCGATGAGCCTTCCATTCCGGAAGAACCAATGGCGGGGTCGGCCTCACGCCCAACCCCGTTTGGCATCAAAGTAACGGCGGGCTTGCATCAGGTGTTTCATGGAGCCTCGCGCCATGAAATCGAGCGGGGATGTCCCGGAGAAGGGTACTTCACTGGTTACCAGGCGAATCCGGCGATTGGCGCGTTCAGCGGTTGGGTACATCACTCTCAATGACTTATAAATGCCCAGGATGTAGCTGATGCGCTCCAGCGTGTCCCGAGAGAGCTTGATGTATGGCAGCTTCTGGTACTTTGCGAGAGTGCTCCGGGAGATGCCGCCAAGCATCTGCATCATCTCTTCCTGTGAGCAGTCCCACTCGCGGCAAATATTGAAGAATCCCTTCAGAGCAACATGTCCGCGCAGAGCTTCCGCTTCAGAGGCTTCAGGCTGTCTTTTGTGCTGTTGGGCCATAGTGAAAGCCCTCCCGATGTGTGTATATGGACACAATAGCAAAGAATGTACAAATATACACACTTTGCGCATCTCTCCTGATATGCTTCAATGATTGGTAAATAGTCAGGCCAGTCAAAAAGGCTGTCTTTTGCACTTCGGGGCCTTGATAAAAATAATGAATACAGACGAAGAAGTGTTCAAACGCCGACGCTCAGCCCCTCGTGGCCGACAACTGGAACCGGCGATAATGTCAGAGTTGCGGGACCTGATCGGTGACGAGCGTATCGACTCGTCATTGCGCCACCGTGATAGCCTGATAGAACACCTGCATGCTCTGCAGGATGCCTACGGTTACCTCTCCATGCTCCGCCTTCGGGCCCTGGCATCTTTCATGAACCTGCCCATGGCCGCCATTTATGAAACGGCCACTTTCTACGCCCATTTCGACGTAATTCACGATGAACAAACCCCGCCGCCTGAGATCACTATGCGGGTGTGTGATTCGCTTTCTTGCCAATTGGCGGGCGCAGGTGCACTGCACGAGGCACTGGCTGATGGGCATGACCCCAGCCATGTGCGTGTTGTCCACGCGCCCTGCATGGGGCGCTGTGATACAGCACCCGTGGTGGCCGTGGGACAACATCATGTATGCAACGCCACTGCCCAGACGGTTGGCGCGGCAATCGAACAAAAGCAGGTTCAACCCGACGAAATCCATTGGCAGCAGCTGGCGGATTACCGCTCGGTAGGCGGTTACCAGTTGCTGAAGGATTGCCGCGACGGACGGGTTACCGTCGAGTCGCTTGCGGAAGAACTTCAGCAGGCTGGCCTGCGCGGCCTGGGCGGCGCCGGCTTTCCCACCTATCGCAAATGGCAGGCGGTGCTGGCTGAGCCGGGGCCACGCTATGCAGTGATCAACGCCGACGAAGGCGAGCCGGGCACCTTCAAAGATCGCTATTACCTGGAACGAGAACCCCATGTTTTCCTGGAGGGGGCTCTGGTCAGTGCCTGGGCGGTTGAGGCGAAGGCCCTCTACGTTTACCTGCGGGACGAGTATCCCGGCCTGCACCGTGTGCTGAAAGAGGCCATTGCCGAACTGGAATCTGCCGGCATCATAGAACCCGATTTTGTGATCCTGCGCCGCGGCGCTGGAGCCTACATCTGCGGTGAGGAATCCGCCTTGATCGAGTCCCTGGAGGGCAAGCCCGGCAAGCCACGCCATCGCCCGCCGTTCGTGGCCCAAAAGGGACTGTTTAATCAGCCCACCCTGGTGAACAACGTCGAGACGGTTTACTGGATTCCGCGTATCCACGCCCAGGGCGCCGACTGGTTCGCCAGCCAGGGGCGGCATGGTCGCAAGGGGCTTCGCAGTTTTTCGGTTTCCGGCCGCATCACTCGGCCTGGTGTGCACGTCGCACCCGCTGGTATCACCCTCAATGAATTGATCGAGGAATACTGCGGCGGCATGGCGGAAGGGCATCGCCTGCTGGCCTATCTGCCCGGCGGGGCGTCCGGCGGCATACTGCCAGCCAGCAAAGCAGACATCCCCCTGGATTTCGACACGCTGCAGGAGTACGGCTGCTTCATCGGCTCTGCTGCCGTGATCGTTCTGTCGGATCACGACGATTTGCAGGCTGCGGCTGCCAACCTGTTGGGCTTCTTCGCGGATGAATCCTGCGGCCAATGCACGCCCTGCCGTGTGGGCACTGAGAAAATGCTCACCTTGCTGGAGCGGGATACCTGGGATGAGGAGACGCTCCAGCAGCTGGCCAGGGTGATGGCAGATGCGTCCATCTGTGGTCTCGGGCAGGCCGCACCCAATCCGGTACTGAGCCTGCTGCGGGATTTCCGCAGCGAGCTCGCCAGCCACAACCTGATCGCGAAAGGTTAGGGGAGGCAGCCATGAGCGAATCGAAAACAGCCATGAGCAATGCGACAACAAGCTTTACCCTGACCCTGGATGACGTGGAAGTGCAGGCCTACCCCGGCGAAACCCTCTGGCAGGTGGCCAAGCGCGCCGGCGAGACCATTCCGCACCTGTGCTTCAAAGACGCCCCGGGTTACCGCGCGGACGGCAATTGCCGCGCCTGCATGGTGGAAGTGGAGGGTGAGCGGCTCCTCGCCGCAAGCTGTATTCGCGAGGCCGCGCCGGGCATGGTGGTACGAAGTGCCGGTTCCACCAGAGCCCAGGAAGCCAGGAAAGGCGTGCTGGAATTGCTGCTGGTCGATCAACCTGCGCGAGAGAGCGGTCCCGATCGTTCAAGCCATCTGTGGGAAACCGCGGACCAACTGGCGATTGATGCAGCTGCCGTGCGCCAACGTCTCCCGGCCCATTCAGAGCGAGAAGAACCAACGGTTCACCACGTTGCACCGCGGTCGGATTCGCTGGCCCACGCCCGGGGCCACGACGCCACTCACTCTGCCATGAACGTGAATCTGGACGCCTGCATCACCTGCGGCCTGTGCGAGCGCGCCTGCCGCGAAGTGCAGGGCAACGATGTCATCGGCCTGGCACACCGGGGAGCCGCGTCCAAAGTGGTGTTCGATTTCGATGATCCCATGGGTGACAGTACCTGTGTTGCCTGTGGCGAATGCGTGCAGGCCTGCCCGACGGGCGCGCTGATGCCCGCCACCCTGATCGATGCCCAGGGCCGCGGAGACTCCGCCACGGCCGACCGCACTGTGGACTCCGTTTGCCCCTATTGCGGCGTGGGCTGCCAACTGACCTATCACGTGAAAGACGAGCCTGCCAACGCCCAACCAGAGGCAGGCGAGCAGCGAGGGCATATCCTTTTTGTTGAAGGCAGGGACGGGCCCTCAAACCAGAACCGGCTTTGTGTAAAGGGGCGCTTCGGCTTCGATTACCCCGCGCACCCGGCCCGGCTTACCCGGCCGCTGATTCGCCGGGAGGGCGTCCCCAAGGGGCTCGACCCGGACTTTGATCCGGCCCATCCGTTAACGCACTTTCGAGAGGCAAGCTGGGAAGAGGCGCTGGATCTTGCGGCAAACGGACTGACTCAACTTAAAACACAGCACGGACCGGATGCGCTCGCCGGCTTCGGCAGTGCCAAGTGCTCCAACGAAGAAGCCTGGCTGTTCCAGAAGTTGGTGCGCACCGGTTTCGGCTCCAACCACGTTGATCACTGCACGCGACTTTGCCACGCCAGCTCCGTGGCCGCATTGATGGAGTGCCTTGGCTCTGGCGCCGTGACTGCTTCCTTCATGCAGGCCCTTGAGGCCGATGTGGTCATCCTCACCGGTTGCAACCCGGCGGTAAACCATCCGGTGGCCGCCACCTACTTCAAGCAGGCGGCACGAAACGGCACCAGGCTGATCATCATCGATCCCCGGGGGCAGGCGCTGGATGCCTATGCCTGGCGCAGCCTGCGTTTCTCGCCGGGTGGCGACGTGTCGCTGTTTAACGCCATGCTCAATGTGATTATCAGCGAAGGGCTTTTTGACCAGGCCTACATTGACGCCCACACCGAAGGCTTCGAGGCGCTCGCGGCCAGCGTTGAGGGCATGACTCCGGAGGTGATGAGCCCGGTGTGTGGCGTGGAGCCCGACACCATTCGTGAAGTGGCCCGAGCCTACGCCGAGGCTGATAGAGCGATGATTTTCTGGGGCATGGGCATCTCCCAACACGTGCACGGCACCGACAACGCCCGCTGCCTGATTTCCCTGGCACTGACGTGCGGTCATACCGGCCGGCCCGGCACCGGCCTGCATCCGTTGCGGGGGCAGAACAACGTGCAGGGCGCCTCCGATGCCGGCCTGATCCCCATGGTACTGCCTGATTATCAACCGGTCGGGAACGCCCAGTTACGCGCCGCCTTCGAAGAGCTCTGGAACACTGATCTGGACCCGGAGCCAGGGCTCACCGTGGTAGAGATTATGGACGCCATCAAGGCAGGCACCATCAAGGGCATGTACATCCTCGGTGAAAACCCCGCGATGTCCGACCCGGACCTGACCCACGCACGGGCCGCGCTCGCTGCCCTGGAGCACCTGGTGGTGCAGGACCTGTTCGTTACAGAGACCGCCCAGTTTGCCGACGTTATCCTGCCTGCCGCCGCCTGGTCGGAAAAATCAGGCACCGTCACCAACACCAACCGCCAAGTGCAAATGGGCCGTGCCGCACTGTCGCCCCCAGGGGAGGCAAGGCCCGACTGGTGGGTTATCCAGGAAATCGCCCGGCGCTTCGGGCTGGCCTGGAACTACGCCGGCCCCGAGGAGGTGTTTGCAGAAATGAAGCAGGGCATGCACTCACTGGATCATATCTCCTGGTCTCGCCTGGAGCGCGAAGGGTCCGTCACCTATCCATGCCCCGCGGATGACGCCCCGGGCCAGGACGTTGTCTTCTCCGATGCCTTCCCGCGCGCAGGAGGCCGTGCCAGGTTCTCACCGGCCAGCCCGCTGCCACCGGATGAGCCGGTGGATGAGGCCTATCCCATCGTGTTAACCACCGGGCGTTTGCTTGAGCACTGGCACACCGGCGCCATGACCCGTCGCAGCCGGGTGCTGGACGAGCGGGAACCGGAAGCAGCAGCCTATCTGGCTCCCGCGGAGCTGGATCGTATTGGCGTAGCACCGGGTAATGACATTCTAGTTGCCACCCGGCGCGGCACCATCACCCTGACGGCGCGGGCCGATCAGACCATGCCGGAGGGCATGGTGTTCGTCCCCTTCGCCTTTGTGGAGGCGGCAGCAAACGTGCTCACCAACCCGGCCCTGGACCCGTTCGGGAAGATCCCGGAGTTCAAGTATGCAGCCTGCAGGTTGAGCCCGGCGTAAAGAAATCTGTCGGTGAGAGCTTGCAATTAATTGAAATCTAAGCAACGCTTGTCCCGTGTCCAAAAACTAGGGACATCCAGCCTATGGATGGAATCAAGAGTCAAGATCTCGGCCTGTTGCTAAAGTTGGTTTCGCTGCGGCAGCAAGAAGCGACCGGAGGTGGTGTAGACACATCAGCCTACACAGTGCGCAATCTCGAGTTGGAAACCGGCATTGGGAAATCCCAGGTCAGCAACTCACTGCGCCGCTGTTTTGAGGTTGGCCTGGCTAAAAAGGATCGCAATTCCGGTGTACCGCGTGTCAACACAAAGAGCCTGTTTGAATTCATAGTTTACGGTGCCAAATATGTGTTCCCTGCCAAGCCAGGCCAGTTAGTGCGGGGTATAAGCACCGCATTCGCTGCGCCCGTGCTGGAAAATCGCGTGTTCAGCGCAGGTGAACTTTTTCCAGTGTGGCCAGATGCGCGAGGTAAAAACAAAGGCTTGGAGGTTGTCCCTCTATTCAAAACTGTGGGCCATGCGGCTCACCGCGACCCGGAGCTATACGCCTTGCTAGCCCTGGTAGACGCAATACGCATAGGCAGCCCGCGTGAGGCAAATCTGGCAAAAGACCTGTTGAAAAAACACATGGAAGTGAGTGAATGAGCATACCGGCGTTACAAAAGTGGATGGTAGGCAAAGTTGCTGAGGCCCTTGGTCCCGACCTGCGAGTTTTGTTTGAACGGATTGAAACTCTGACCCATTTTGGGCATTGATGCGAAGCGATAGTGTTTTCCGAAGTTCAAGAATGCGGCGTGCAGGTTGAGCCCCGTTTAGCGTCCGAAGCAAACCATCTCTTACAGAACGACTTCCAGTGTCGCATCACGTCTGTAATGTATCTGTGTGTAGTCTAGAATAACGCCAAAATTTCCAGATCTTTCAGGTAGATAAAATGCCAAAGTTTTTGCATACGGCAGACTGGCAGATGGGCCGGGCCTTTACCCGTTTCGAGACCGAAGACGGCGCAGCCCTGGTCGAGGCCCGGTTTGAGGCCATCGAAACGCTCGCACAGCTGGCCAATGAACATCAGTGCGATGCGGTCCTGGTGGCCGGCGACGTCTTTGATGCACAAACGGTCTCTGATCGCACCATCCGGCGGGTATTCAATGCCACAAGGGGTTTCACCGGCCCCTGGGTCGTGCTGCCCGGCAATCACGACGCCGCCCTGGCAGAGAGCGTGTGGACGCGAGCCCAGCGCCTGGGTGCGGTGCCGGAGAATGTACATCTGGCGCTTCAGCCCGGCGTGATTGATCTGGAAGACCAGGGCCTCAGCATCCTCTGCGCGCCCCTGACTCAGCGCCATACCTACGGCGATCTGACCGAGCCATTCAGCGGCTACGAAACACCTGAAGGTTTTCTCAGAATCGGTCTGGCCCACGGCAGCGTCCAGGGCCTGTTGCCAGATGAGATCGATTCCACCAACCCCATCGCGCCAGACCGTGCGGAAGCCAGCAGGCTCGATTACCTTGCCCTGGGCGACTGGCACGGCACCAAACAGATCGATGAACGCACCTGGTACAGCGGAACCCCCGAGCCGGAACGGTTCCGGAACAACGAAGCGGGGAATGCCCTGGTCGTTGAAGTGTCCGAGCCCGGAGCAAACCCGAAAGTAACCTCACTCCCAACCGGGCGGTATCAGTGGCACCAGTGGCGGGAAACCCTTGCGGTCCACTCCGATCTTGAGCAACTGCTGGAGCGTTTGAACACTTTGCCCGAATCCGCCGTTGTCGATCTGCGCCTCGAAGGCTCGGTGACCCTGGCCGGCGAAGAAACCCTGTTGAAGGCCTTGTCGGTGGCCGAAGCGCGATTCCGCAGCCTTCGCTGCGAGCGGAGCGGTCTTCAGCTAGCACCCACGGATGAAGACATCGCGGCCCTGAAAGCGGATGGTTACGTGGGCGAGGTGGTTGAAAGCCTGCGGGAGCGGCAAGAAGGCGCGCAGGATGATGTCGCCCGGGATGCCCTGGCTATCCTGGCGGGTCTGCTCAGGGAGCGGGAACAGGAGGTGGGGCAATGAAGCTGCAGCGAATGCGCATTGAACAGCTGCGCCAGTTCCGCAAACCCTTTGTTCTGGACAACCTGCAACCCGGGCTCAACCTGATCCATGGCCCCAATGAGTCCGGCAAAAGCACGCTGGTACGTGCCATCCGTGCGGCGTTTTTCGAGCGCTACCGTTCAACGGCCGTTGATGACCTGCGCCCTTGGGGTGACTCCGCTGCGGCCCCCACCATTGAGCTGGATTTCGAGCACGACAACCGAGTCTGGCGCCTCACCAAAAGCTTTCTCCAGCGCAAACGGTGCGACCTGGTTGTCGGCACTGAGACCTACAGTGAAGACGACGCGGAAGAAAAACTGGCAGAACTGCTGGGCTACCAGTACCCGAAACGTGGTGCCAGCAAAGCCGAACACTGGGGCATACCGGGACTGCTGTGGGTGGAGCAGGGCACCGGGCAGGACATCGAACAGGCCATAGAGCATGCCGGTGACCATCTGAAATCCGCCCTGAATTCCATGGTCGGAGAGGTGGCCAGCTCCGGGGGCGACGACCTGATCGAGACGGTTCGCAGCCAGCGGGACACCCTGCTGACCGGCACCGGCAAGCCCCGTGGAGACTACCAGCAACTGGAAAAAGACCGTGCCCTGTATGAGCGTGAAATCGGAGAGCTGAAGGAGCGGGTGCATAAATACCAGGAACAGGTCGACCGGCTCGGCAAGCTGGCCCATGACTATGATCAGGCGGAGGCGGAGCGCCCCTGGGAAGACGCCCAGCGCCAGTTGGAGGAAGCCCGGGTGCGATATCAGCAGGTTGAGCGGCTGGAGCAGCAACAGAACCAGGAAAAAGCCACGCTCAGCCAGCTACTGCAAAACCACCGCCTATTGCAGCAGAACAAGGAACACCTGGAAGGGCTCAGTCGCCAGCTTGAGGGTCGAAAAGCCGAACTGGACCGAGCGGAGCGAGACCTCTCCACCGCAGAAGCCCAAACTCCGATGATTGCAGGCCGTTTGAGCGAAGCCAGAACCGCCTATGAGCAAGCGGAAAAGCAACGCAAACTGGCGGGCTTACTGCAAACTCGGCAGCGGCTGGAGCAGGATGTCCGCCGGCTTGAACAGCAAAAACAAGTGCTGAGCCAGAACCTTGCCAAAGCAAAGGAATACCACCAGCAATTAGAGCAAGCCAGGCAGCAAGCCAGGGAAAACCGCATCGATGCAGAGTTGGTCAAAAAACTGCGAGCCACCGGGAACCAGCTGAACGAAGAAACCATTCGCTCACGGACCATCGCCACCCGATTGAGCTGGCAGCTGGATGCTGGCGCATCACTGACGCTGAACGATGAATCGCTTACTGGACAAGGCGAGCAACAGCTTCTGGAAGAGTCGACCCTGGTGATTCCGGGTGTTGGCACCCTCGGCATAACGCCGGGCGGGGAAGAGCTGGCCAGCACCCGGAGGAAGCTAAAAGCCCTTGAGGAAGATCTGGAAGAACAGCTGAAGACCCTTGGCGTAGAATCCGTGCAACAGGCAGAGGACCGTCTCTCCGCCTTCGAAAGTGCCGGACGAGCCGTCAAGCATGCCGACGAGCTGTTCAAATCTCTGGCACCGGCAGGCCTTGAGCAACTTGTCTCCGACCAGAACGAGGCAGAAGGCGAGCTGGAGAAAGCCCGAACACAACTGGAAGCCACTCCCAAACCGGATCCGCAAGAGGATGTGCCGGCCCTGGAAGAAGCGGAGGCAGCTTTCGCCCGGGCCGGCACCGCATTGGACAAGGCCGAATCCGATGAGCGCGTGCATCAGTCCAGCCTGTCTGCCCTGAAACAGGCCCGGGATAACGCCAAAACAGAATGGCAGCGGTTGGCGGATGAAGAAAAGAGCCCGGAACGGCAGCAGCAACTTCGGCAGATAACCGCCGACCTGGCGAACATCGAAAAACAGCAAGCAGAACTGGAAGCCAGCCTCGAACGCCGCGAACGTGAAATCCGGGAGGCCCGCCCGGAGTTTCTCCGGCAGGATATCGAACGTTACCAGAACGCGGTCAACCAACTGCGCCAGACTCAGGAGAATCGCAGCCGAGAACTAAGGGATATCAAAGTCAGGCTGGAGGCCTGGGGTGCCGAAGGGCTGGAAGAACAGCTCAACGAGCAAGAGGCGGAATTCGACCAGTGCAACCGCCGCTATCAGGAATTGCATCGCCGCGCCCAGGCACTGGATCTGCTGCTCAACCTGCTCACAGAAAAGCGCCAGGCCCTGACGCGTCGACTGCAGGCGCCGCTGCAGAAACACCTGAACCACTACCTGTCAGTGCTGTTTCCGGAAGCGTCGTTGGAAGTGGACGAACAGCTACGCCCGGGCACCTTCAGCCGGGGCAGCGAACTGGGGCAGATCACCGAACTGAGTTTTGGCGCCCGGGAACAGATGGGCCTGATCAGTCGCCTGGCCTATGCCGATCTGCTGCGGGAAGCAGGAAGGCCAACGCTGGTCATCCTGGACGACACCCTGGTGCACAGTGACAGCGACCGACTGGAAGACATGAAACGCATCCTGTTCGATGCGGCCAGTCGGCATCAGATATTGCTGTTTACCTGTCATCCAGGGAACTGGAACGACCTTGGTGTACCACCTATTGACCTCCAGAGCTTGAAGGTTCAGGCAGTTGCACAGGCATGAGTAGCGACGCCAAGCAGTGCTTTGCAAGTTACGGACCGCGGACCGGCAAGCTGGATATTCGGTTTTGGCTGTCCAGTGCGTCCACAATGTGGAAGCGCTCGATCTCCCTGGTCTAATGTAAGGCTACACAAAAAAACCGCTTGAGGCGCTCTTCAGGCCAGAAAAACCTGTCGGGAGGATCGCGGATTTCATGGAAATCCGACATGTTAGGGGTTAACGTCATTCTATCGGATTTAGTTAGATTGCGAGATATAAGAAATGCCGGTGGCCACAGCGCCGTTCTTCTGGAAGTCATCAATGTGGGACGTACACGATGCAGCAGACCGGAATCTACGAGCAGCTTATTACCCGGCTCGTAGAAAATAGATTGGACCGGAAACAATTTTACGTAGGTGAGCGCCAGCTTAGCAGTGTGGAAGCATCTGTATGGTTGTCACGATTCCTGACTAACATTCTGGAGTTCGCTATTGGATCGGTGCCTTCGGGCGATAACCGACTTCAGGAGCAAATCGAGTTATCGAATCAGTTGCTGATGTGGCTCAAGGGGAAGGTGCAGGATGATGGGTTCCTGGATGAGAACCTCCTCGATAGCCAAGGAAAGATCCTCACCGCGCTTTATGAACTGGAAAACCCGGTTGCTGCGAACCTGAAGCAGTATGTTGAAGACGTTTTTCCGCTTACAGGGCTCACACAGAGTGAGTTATTTTCAGGCAGTAATGCTGGCTTGTCACTGGAATCAGAGCTAAAGCGCGAGATTTTGTCAGCGGACCGGATTTACTGGTTGGTCTCATTCATCAAATGGGCCGGAATTCGGATATTCCGGAAAGAACTGGAAGCCTTCACCGCGAGTGGCCGAGAGCTGAAAATCATCACCACCTCCTACATGGGGGCAACGGATGCCAAAGCCGTTGAGTATCTGGCTAGCCTGCCGAACACCGAAGTGAAGTTGAGCTACAACACAGAGCGTGAAAGGCTGCACGCCAAGAGCTATTTGTTCCTTCGGAACACGGGTTTTCACACCGGTTACATCGGTTCATCAAACCTATCCCGATCGGCGCTGACCAATGGGCTTGAGTGGAATCTTAAGATCACCGCTCAGGAAATCCCTCATATCATCAACAAATCGCTCAGCACCTTTGAAACCTATTGGGCTTCGGAAGACTTTGAATGGTTCGATGGCAGGGCTGAGAGTACCGAAAAGCTCAACCGCGCACTAAAACAACAAAAAGGGTTGGACGCTCCCGGCTCCTCCCACTATTTCGAAATTACGCCGTTTCCGCATCAGAAAGACATTCTAGAGCAACTCTCTGTTGAGCGGGACGTGCACCAGCGTTTCCGAAACCTCGTGGTGGCCGCCACTGGTACCGGCAAGACCCTGATCTCGGCGTTTGATTTCCGGCGCTTCCTGAAAGCAAAACCAAACGCCCACTTTCTGTTTGTGGCGCACCGGGAAGAAATTCTGCGCCAAGCCCGGGAAGCTTACCGTGGCGTGCTGCGTAATAGTGCTTTCGGTGAACTCTGGGTAGGCGGCCAGTTGCCGGAACACTACCGGCAGTTGTTCGTTTCGATTCAGACTCTGAATAACCAGCTGGATCAGCTAAAGCTCACTGAAGGCTATTACGACTACATCGTAATCGACGAAGTGCACCACATCGCCGCATCGAGTTATCGGGCGGTATTGGAACACTTCTCGCCCGAAATACTGCTGGGACTGACAGCGACTCCGGAGCGACACGATAACGGCGATATTCTCAGCGACTTTGGTGGCGTGATTGCCGCCGAACTCCGGTTACCGGAGGCCATCAACCGCCGCCACCTTTGCCCCTTCCAATACTTTGGAATAGATGATGACACCGACCTGCGCACCATTCCTTGGAGTCGTGGGCGTTACGATATTGCTCAGTTGACGAACTTGTATACGCACAACCAGAATCGCGTAAAAAAGATTCTGCGAAGCTTGCGGGAAATCGTCACCGATATAGCCAGCATGAAAGCTCTCGCTTTCTGTGTGAGCCGTGAACACGCGACCTTCATGGTGGAGCAGCTCCTGTTACACGGCATCAAGGCCGATGTGCTCACCAGTGACAACAGCCACGAACGCCAACAAAAGCAGCAAGCCATTCGCTCCGGGCAAATCAACGTGCTGTGTGTGGTCGACATATTCAACGAAGGCGTCGATATTCCGGAAGTCGACACCCTGTTATTCCTGCGCCCAACCGAAAGCCTGACCATCTTCCTTCAGCAACTGGGTCGGGGTTTACGCCTTGCTGACGACAAAGATTGCTGCACAGTCTTGGACTTTGTTGGTAACTCTCGGCCTGAATATGATTTCGCCAATAAATTCCGGGCACTGGTGGGTAAGTCAGAACGCTCAATTTCGGAAGAACTGAAGCAGGGCTTTCCCCATGCACCACTGGGTTGCCGAATTGAGCTCACCAAGAAAACCCAGGAAATGGTGCTGAGCAACATCCGGCAAGCCACGCTGACCATGAAGCGGCTGGTGTCTCTTGTTCGGCAGTTCCCACAGCATTTCACTCAGCCACTCACGCTGAAGAACTTCATAACCCATCATCCCCACATCGACCTGAACGAACTCTACAAACGGGGCAGTTGGGCCGAGTTGGTAAGCAAGGCAAAAAACGAAGATAGAGCCGATGACTCGTTTAAACTGGCGAAGAAGGCCATCCACAATCGGATTTTGATCTGCGACGATCACCAGTACCTGCTGTTTCTTAAGAAGCTATGCCAGGCAGGGTTTAGCTGTGACGACCCGAAAGGTCGCCAGGCACTCATGTGCCATTACGACTTCTGGCAGAAAGCAGGGCCAGAGCTGGAATTTGGTTCGCTGACACAAAGCTTGGCAGAACTCAGCAAGCTGGGGCTGGAACAGGAGCTGGTGGACGTGCTCGACTGGAAATTGGCGAAAACCAAACACGAGCAGCCGGCGATGCCGGAGTTGCGGGAAGTCCCGCTACGATTGCACGCCCGCTATTCCCGAGAGCAGATTCTGGCTGGCTTTGGTGCGATGACGTTCGAGCATCAGCCACCATCGAGGGAAGGTGTATATGTCATTCAGGATCAAAATATTGAGCTGCTGTTTGTCACCTTGGACAAAAACGAAAAGCAGTTCTCCCCAACCACCATGTACCACGACTACGCCATCAATGAGCAGTTATTCCACTGGCAGTCGCAAAACAGTTCCCGGCCTGAGCGTGGTAAAGGGAAGGACTATATTCAACACCAAGCCATCAACAAGCGGTTGTTCTTGTTTGTAAGAGAGCAGGCGAAAGACGAATATGGTCGCACGATGGGGTTTGTGAATTATGGTGAGGTGGATTACGTGTCTCACACCGGTTCCCAGCCGATGAGTATTACCTGGAAACTCCGAACGCCGATGCCGAACTTTATGTGGCAGCATGCAGCGAAGCTGGCGGCGGCATGAGTTACGGTCCCTACAACAAAAACGCCCAAAACTTTTTCAACCAATACCAGTCCCTGACCTTCGAACAGGTTCACCAAGACTGGCTCTCCTTCCTTGGCGATAAACCAGGTCTTGCTCTGGATGTCGGCGCAGGCAGCGGTCGCGATTCCAGCGCTCTTGCAGCAAGGGGCTGGGACGTTGTCGCGGTAGAGCCCGCCACTGGCTTGCGAGAGTTGGGGCAGGACGCTACTCGCAGGCAGAGCGTTCACTGGGTAGACGATCAATTACCCGATTTGGGTAAGATCCGGGAGCTTAGCTATCGCTTCGATCTGATTCTTGTTTCCGCTGTCTGGATGCATATCCCGCCCTCCGATCGTGAACGTGCTTTTCGCATCCTGACTGAGCTTCTGGCACCCGGTGGAATGCTGGTAATTACGCTTCGGCATGGGCCCGGTGATGGCGAGCGCGTTTTCTACGATGTCAGTAGGGAAGACCTGGAGGGTTTTGCCAAACGCCGGGCACTGATTTCGCTTCCGCTGCCGGTCGGGCGCAAGAAGGATGAGCTCCAGAGGAATGAGGTTTCCTGGGAGACTCTGGCTTTTCGTTTGGCGGACGATGGCACAGGCGCATTGCCGACAGTCCGCCACATCATCGTTAATGATAATAAGTCTTCGACTTACAAATTGGGTTTGCTGCGAACCCTCGTCCGGATCGCTGACGGTGCGCCCGGCCTGGCGCTTAATCGTACCGATGACTGGGTTGAGATTCCGCTTGGTGCAGTCGGGCTGTTCTGGATTATGCTTTATCATCCTCTGGTTCTCCGGCATCAACTGAGGCAAGCGCCAGGTAGCCGCGGCTACGGCTTCGCCACGGAGGATTTCTTCAAGCTGCAGAGTTTCACGCCTCTGGACTTCAGAGTCGGAATGTCGCTGTCTGCGGATGTTGCGCCGGTAGTCCTGCGCGCTATCCGGGATGCCTGCTCGACCATTCTCAAGAACCCCGCACATTTTACGACCTGGCCCGGCAGTAACCGTCCGGTCTTCGAGGGCGGTTCGGCCAGGATGACCATCAAGAAGGCGCCCGTTCGTTTGGACAAAGAAACGCTTTCCCGGTTCGGTACCTTCCGTGTTCCTTCATTTCTCTGGGATGCATTCAGTCGCTATGCGTGCTGGATTGAGCCAGCGATTGTTAATGAATGGATTGATTTGATGGGTAGCTGGGACCTGCGTTATTCCATGGATGTCTATCATCGAGGTTTACAGTGGGTTGAAGGTCGGCGCGATACGTCAGCTGTCCGTCAAATGATTAACCAGCAGCTCGAGACTGGTAGGGTCGAGTGCGTATGGACAGCCCAAAATCTCAAAGCGAAGCGGTTTGATGTGGACCACTGTTTTCCATGGTCACGGTGGAACAACAACGATCTCTGGAATCTGATGCCATCAAGCCATACGGCTAATGCCTCGAAGTCCGAAAAGCTTCCTGGGGACTTGCTGCTCAAAGAGGCGCACCCTCGAGTAGTGAACTGGTGGGAGCAAGCCATTGTGGGCACGTCTCGTGAGGAGCAGTTCTTCTCAGAAGCTGAGGCCTCGCTGCCATTGTTGGGGCAGGAACGAACCGTGGAAGGTGTTTTTGAGGGGATGCTTCAGCAGCGATTGAGGCTGAAAACCAATCTTCAGCTGGCAGAGTGGTTGGGGCTGTAAACTTATGCTTGAACAGCAGGAATTATCCATGACCGAATCACCGCTTGCCCAACCCTTGAAACTCCCCTGTGGAGCCGTCCTGCCCAATCGTATTGCCAAGGCCGCCATGACCGAGGGGCTGGCAGACGATCAGCTCCACGCCACCCACCGCCATGAAACCCTGTACGGTCGCTGGTCCGATGGCGGAGCGGGGCTGCTGATTACCGGCAATGTGATGATTGATCACCGGGTGCTGGAGCGGCCGGGTAATGTGGCGATTGATCCGGCGCCCGATTTATCAAAAGGGAAGGGCGAGCCGGAGGGTATGGCGCAGTTGCGTGCCTGGGCCGAAGCAGGCACCCGCAATGGCAATCATTTGTGGATGCAGATCTCCCATGCCGGTCGCCAGTCGCCGCGTTACGTTACCTCGCGCCCGATGGGGCCTTCGGCGGTGCAGTTATCGCTGATGGGCAACTATGCCTGCCCACGGGCGCTCACGGAGGCGGAGATCCTCGACTTTATCCAGCGCTTTGCTAACGTCGCCCGGATCGCCAAAGAGGCGGGCTTCACTGGCGTTCAGGTGCATGGGGCTCATGGGTATCTGTTGTCGTCTTTTCTGTCGCCGGTCACCAATCAGCGCACCGACCGCTGGGGTGGGTCGCTGGAGAATCGCGCCCGTTTCCTGCTCGAGGTAGTGCGGGCGACTCGCGCTGCTGTGGGGCCGGAGTTTCCGGTGGCGGTTAAGCTGAATTCCGACGATTTTCGTAAGGGTGGCTTTACACTCGATGAGTCTGTGAGCGTGGTGCGCTGGCTCAATGAGGAGGGTATTGATCTGCTGGAGTTGTCCGGCGGCACCTACGAACAGCCGCGGCTGCTCGGGTACAGTGGTGATGCCGACACGGCGAGCGACGGGCCGGCCATGCGGGAGAGCACTCGCAAGCGGGAGGCTTACTTCCTGGATTATGCCCAAAAGATTCGTGAGGTGTGCGATTGCCCGCTGATGGTCACCGGGGGATTCCGTACACGCACTTTTATGGAAGAGGCGGTTGCCAATGGCGAAACCGACGTGATTGGCCTTGGCCGGCCGCTCTGCACGGATCCGGATACCCCTAAGGATCTGCTAGAAGGGCGCATCGATAAGACGGTTTGCCACGAAGATCACATCAAGCTTGCCCAACGAGGGTTTTTCTCGCCCGCGAGCCCGCTGATGCCAATCAAAGTCATCAACGTGCTGGGCGGCCAGGCGTGGTACTACCAGCAGATTTTCAGGCTGGCGGATGACGAAGAGGCTGATCCGGACCTGGGCATCCTCAAGGCCGTCGGGGCTTTCGTGAAGGATGAATTGAGCCGGTCCCGGCGGGTGAAGAAGGCTCGGCTTACCTCAAGATGATTCTCTGGATCGAGCGGGGAATAAATCGGGTGATAAATTCGGCCGCGTAGGTCTGGGGTGTAACCAGATATCGAGGCTTGGGACGTCCCGCTTCTGCGGCCCTGACAATCTTTTTCACGACGTCCGATGCACTGGCTGTAAAGGGCTTGATTCTGGCGCCTGGCGCGAGCGCTGCTTCCATGGCTTCGTACTCTTCCCGATGCACCGCGCTTGCTCGCCCAAGCACGGGCTGTAACGCGGCCAGGGCATGCTCTCTGAACCGGGTTCTCACGGGCCCAGGGAGCACCAGTGAGACACTTTCCAGGCTTTTGGTGCTCTGTTCATCAAACCAGAAGCTTTCATGGGCCGTGTTCATCGCCGATTTGGCGGCACAGTAGGCGCCTTTCATTTTCTGGGGAACGATGGAGAGAACGGAGCTCACGGCGATGACCCGCAAGGGTATGCCGTGTTGTTCGCAGAGTCGCAGGCAGACAGCAGCCAGCTTGATGGGGCCGAATACGTGGGTGCTGAATTGCTTTTGCCACATGGATTCGGACAGGTCGCGAAGCGCGCCGAATTGCCCGTAACCGGAGTTGTTGACCAGAATAACCCGCTCGGCGCCCGCGATTTCGGTGTCCAGAGCGCCGGCAAGCCCTTCGATCTGCTCAAAGGACTCCAGATCCAGCGCCAGCTCCAGATCGGCGGACTCGACGCCGGTTGGTTGTCGGGACAGGGCGATCACCCTGTAGCCTTTCCGGGCAAAGAGGGCGCAGGCCTCACGGCCAATTCCGGCGCTGGCACCGGTTATCAGGGCGAGTTTGGTCATTGGATCAGCCTCCAATCCTGCATTCTCAGTTGAAACTCACCCACCTGTCGCCCGGAAACGAAAAGGCTGACTGAAGCCAGGTGCGCAAGGTTCATTGGTTCTGTATCTGAAACTGTCTTGCCCCGCCAGGTTGGTATGAATTCACTGAAGGGAAGCCGGATACGGCTCCAGTCTTCCTTATCCGGGGTGAACGCGTGCTGATATACAATGCTGCGCCGGTCCGTGCTGTTCCGGAGGCCGATCTTGTAGGTTTTGCCGTCGCCGAGTGCAAGAAGCTCGATACCTGTGTACTGGGATGCATCGAACGCTTCCGGCAGATCCGCTTTGACGGAAGCAAAGCCGCCGCCGTTATCGAGTCGCACGGTGCCATGAAAGAGGCCGACTCCATCCTCAGAGTGAGTCAGCGCGCCTTCCGATTGTCCGCCCATCACCTGGTCACCGAGGGAGTCCCATTCCAATCGCTCGCCCTTGGTTTCGAACGTAACCAGGATAGGGTTGCCGCGGCTATTGCTGTGCGTGTCTTTCATTGGCTTTCCTTTACCCGCTTTGCAGTGATTCAGGGTTGCAGTCTGGATGAAAAGTCCCCGATACAGTAGGCGTCTGATAGCGTTACACTAATCCTCAAATCTACGTCCATAAACTGTGTTCAGAGTGACTGTGGTGAGCTGTTGAACGACTATCTCGACAAAATCCTCCGTGGCCAGCCCATTAACTATGAAGCTTTCCTGAAAAAACTTCCGGATTCGTTTCGGCGCCGGCACAGGGAGTTGTTTGCGGCGGAAAAGGTAAAAACCAACCGTTGGCTTGTCACGATTCTGGATGAGAGCGCTTTCGCTGAGCTGCAGGATGTGGCGCAAACGCCGGTAAGCCGGGTAGACGCCGCGAAAAAAGGTAACTCACACCGCCATGGTACCGAAGTCAGCTTTCTTCTCGTTTACCATCAGGGGTTGGCGTCCAGCCGGCCGGACGTAGTCGTTATTGGAACGGAATCAGTGGATATGGGTTTTCATCAAGCCCGGTCGGTGCTGGTCGTGGAGAACGAGCGTAATTTCTACCAGTATTCGCAGATGCTCGATTTTGCCAGTGAAACACTGGGTGGGCGCCTGGAACTCGCGGAGTGTGACGTGGTGTTGGGTGGTGGCAACCGAATTACCCGGGCCGCGATTCTTGACTGGTTGAAGGGCTATGAAGAAGTATTCTGCGCATTCGATTATGATGCGGGTGGTCTGCAAATGTTCTCTACGATGGCGGCCTCTCTCGGTGACAAAGCCACCTTTGTTCAGCCGCGCGACTGGCAGCTATGGCTGGCCCGGTTCTGCAAGGTACCGGACACCACCGAGCGGTTTACAAGTGCTGTATCGCTGGCGGAGGGGCTTGGCTTTGTGGCCCTGGCAGAGGCGTTTCGATCTACCGGCAAATTCATGGAACAGGAGATGATTCTGGATGAGTGACTCCCAGGGGAGCCCAGGCAATTTCAATTTTGGTATTCGCCGTCTGGTATTGGTGGATTCTGCTGGCTTCTGTTACGTGGAAATTCCGGTGGACAACCACGGCCTGATCCTGGGCCCGGGCAATCTGGGCAAATCCAGCCTTTTAAACAGCCTGCGCCTGTTCCTGCTGCCGGAAAACAACTTCAAGAACAGCCGCAAGAAATTCGCTTTCCGCAATGCCAGCGCCGGCAGCTTCTACTCCAACGAGGAAAGCTACCAGCATTATTTTCCCAGCCAGTTCAGCTTCCTGATCATGGAGGCCGAGAACCCGGCCGGCGTGCATTGCCAGATTCTGTACCGGGACAGTGCCAGCCAACTCAGCTATGGCCGCGCATTTGTACCGGTTGCTTACGACCAGTTGCGGCCCCTGTTCTGGAATGGCGATGATGAGGACGGTATTGGCCAGGCCGTGCCGGAGTTGTCGTTCAGCCGTTTGTCCGAGGCCCTGAAAAAGTTCTCCAAAGATACCCGGCTGGTGAATGACCCCGCCAAACTCAAACAGATGCTGTACAGCAGCGAGTTGATGAACGCTGATGCCGTGCGTTATTCGGTGCTGCCGTTGGGTGAGTCCGACGAGCGCCGGGTGCAGTCTCTGCGCACGCTGATCCTGTTGCTGTTTGAAATGAAGGCGGACGATCAGGCCATGGCCAATGCGGTGGCCAGCATCATCGAGGCGGACAAGAAGTTTGCTGACGACGCCTTTGATTTCAACATTGATGAGTTTCTTAACCGGCACGATCAACTGAAGCAACAGCAAATCCAGCTGAACCAGATTGAAAAAGAGCGTTCACGGTTCGAGAAGCTGCAAAGGGATTATCAGGCCTACCAAACCCTGCTTCGCAGTCAGCATGATTTTGCCGCTTTCCGGGATGGCGTCAGCCATGCCTTGCAGGACATTGGCGCCAGGCGCAAAGCCGCAGTGGAGGCGTTCAATGAACAGAACGAGACCTTGCGCCATGTGCTCCAGGCTCTGAAAAAACTGGAGCAGGATGCCAGCGGTCTGAAGGGCGAGATCCGTTCCGCCGACCGTCGCATCAAGCAGGCCGAGCAGAACCAGAAAGATGGCGATCTGCTGGTATCCCAGTACGGGGAGATGACCCTTCAGGAAATCGAGGACATCCAGAAAGAGGAACTCGATAGCAAGAAAGGGCACCTGGCTGCCCTCAAGAGTGCCGCCCAGGCGGAAATCCGGCTGGAGCAGATCCAGAAAAAGAAGCAGGAACTCGAGCGCAAGCTGGAATCCCTCAAGGATCGGGAAAGCAAGCAACACTGGCAGTTACAGAACCAGCTGGATGAAACCACTGCGGCACCGCTGCGGGCCGTGGACCCCCGATTGGTCATGGCCAGCCCGGGCCAGGATCTGGATGCCGACAGCAAGGCGGCCATTGAAGCGTTCGCCCGGCTGTTTGTGCCCAATGACAAAGGCTTTGACTGGTTCGACGCTGAATACGCGGCCCAGCCGGCCCGGCAGACTGACTTTGCAGAGCAGCGCCGGCATATCGAAGGTGAGCTCCGTGGCCTGGAAAAGGAGCGGGCAGAGCTGGCAGACACCGCCAACCAGGAACATGACCGGCCCCGGTTGATTGAGCGCACGGAAAAGGAAATCCGCGCCATCGAGAAAGATCTGGATACCCTGAGCCGTTACCCGGCGGCCGCGACGACCCTGCGGGACGCTACTGAGGAGAAGCAGGCGGCGGAGGAACAGCTGGCCAGGCTGGAAGAACAGGCTCGGCTAGAGCAGGAAAAGCAGGATGCCGTGCAGCAGAAGGCCGCTAAAGCCAGGGCCGAAAAAGACCGTATCGAAGAGCGGGAGCGTGAACTGGCGGGCCTCAGCCGTAGCGTTGGGACAGTGGAGCATCGTTTCACGCATCTGAAAGTCGTTGAGGCCGAGCAGCCTCTGGCGATTGAGCAGGTCTCTGTTGCGGCCTTTGATGATCTTCAAACCCAGTTGGACGATCTGGAAGATCGCCGCCGGAGCATCCTCGACCACCTGCGCCAGTTTGTCTATCTGGGCATTCATGAAGATGCCGAGGGTGATTTGCAGAAAGACAGCCCGGCCTCATCTGTGATCCGGGAAACGTTCAAAAGCCTGTCGGATTTGTTTGCCGGTATGGCCGAGCGTTGGAATGTGCTGGAGCAGCAGGTTGGTATCCACAATGAAACCGTGGCGAGCTACCGGCAGGCCCTGAAATCCAACCATGAACACATTGCCCGTTTTGAAGCGCAGCTGAACCGCGAGCTGGAGGGCGTACGCATTAACGATCTGGTGGAGATCCGCGTGGATATCCACACCGATCCGAAATTCCGCAATCTGGTGGAAGAAGCCAACAACATCGATCCTTATGGCAACCAGCTGCAGTCAGACGCATTCTATGACCGTTTACGGGTGTTCGTGGCGGACTTTTTCGGGGAGGGCGGCAGCAAGCGCCTGACCATGGACAGGGTGATCACCGGCATTTCCTACAGGACCCGCAAGGAAAACGCCGCGAGCCTGGACAAGAAAGGCCAGTCCACCTCCACCACGGCACTGATCAATCTGGAACTGGTGTACCGGCTGCTGAAACGGGTGTTGTATCCCGGCGTGCAGCTGTCGTTCCCCATGGTGCTGGACGAGCTGGCCAGCGTGGACATCAGCCAGATGCCCTCGCTGCTGGAACGGTTGCGCCAACAGGGCTTCAACCTCTTTTCAGCAGCGACCCACAGCGCCAGTGCGGAAGTGATCTACCTGATTGGCAGGCATCTGGAAGTAGGGCAGATGCGCACGGCACGTCCCTATAAGCCTGAGCGCACCCTGGTGTTCTGGGGCGGGGCCGAGGGCTTTACCAACGGTGAACCACTGAGCCACTGGGCCGACCAGACCCAGAACAGCCTGCTGGAGCCGGCGGATGAGTAAACGCTTCAGCACCCTGGACACCACCCGGCTGCTGTTCGAGCACCCGAAGATTCTGTTCCGGATGATTGAGCGGATGGACCGGAACGAAGCCCGGTATATTCTCGAGAGTGATCTTGTGGCCGAGGTGATGGACTATACCCGTAGCCTTGGCAATGCCGATCGGGAACGGGTGCGGCTCGCCTTGAATACCGACAACCTGTTCCGCAGCGGCCTGGTGATCGACATCATCAAGGCCGAGGGTGAACGGCGGCTGGTATTCCAGGATGCGCTGATCAACCTGATGCGGGCCTGCAACGCCTCGCTGTACCAGGAACTGACCGACGCCCGCCTGCGCGGCCATCTGGTGACCCTGCGGGATGTGCGCAATCGGCTGGAAACCAGCAGCTTTAGTGACGCGGACCCGGACTATACCGAACTTCGGGACGACCTGAACGAGCGGGTCAGTCAGCTCATCGGCCTGCTGCGCCAGAACGTCCTGCGCATGCAGACCATCAGTGCCCAGCTCGCGGACCTGTCCGGCGACGCCAGCCGGGCGCCTGAGAAATTCCTGGAGTTCCGCCAGAACCTGTTTGAGCAGATCGTCACCCTGTACGAACGCCACATCAAGCCAACCCTGGTGTTTCTGAACCCGGATACCCGGCTTCCTGACGGCAGTAACCTGTTCGAGACCCTGGAAGCCATGGTCCGGTTGCTGGAAGAACATGGCGACCATAACCTGGCCGACCAGTTGTTCCGTTCTTCCATCAGCCTCAACGCCTTGTACAAACCCATTCAGGCGGTGGCCCAGGAGGTGGAGCATTTCCTGCGCAAGACCCGGCAGGGCATGGTCCAGTACAACGCCATGGAGCATTTCTACGGCAAGCTTCAGGAACTCAAGAGCGAAACGGAGACCCTCAGCCTCAAGAGAAAATGGTTGGAGGGCGGGGATTTTGCTCGCAGCACCGGCTTCCTGGTGGGCTTGCGGGCCCAGCAGCGCCCGAAACACTACGCCTTCGGTGAATCGTACAGCTACTACCAGCTGTTGTTCAGCGAATTGGAGCTGCGCCTGAACGACCTCCGCCGCAAGGCAGAGGTGCCGGTACTGCAGCAGGTCGACGGCAGCGGACGCCATACCCGGATTGATGTCCAACGCATTAACCAGCTTTATCAATGGCTGGAAACCCTGGAACTGCGGCCCACCTCTGATCTGGTGCGCGAGCTGCACGGCCGGCTGGATGGCTTTATCCCCGGCTACCGCTTCCCGGATCTGTTGGCGGCCCTGAACCGGCTGGTAAACTTGCCGCCGGACGGGCTGCAGGTGGTCACGACCAACCGTTTCCGAATTCTGGACCAGTCATCGGACAGCGAGCAGTTTGTTTACCGCAAGCGCCGTCTGGAAACCCATGCCCCGGCCAATCAAGAAGAGCGACACCATGTCTGAATTCGACAATATCCTCCCGGCCCACAGCGCCGCGATCTACCGGGAATTCCAGGCCGGTCGGGTGATTGTGCGTGATGTGTGGGACAGCAACCGTTCCGAGCTGCGAGCCAATCCGCTCTACAACCTGGTTTACAACCACCTGTCCCACTTCCGGACGTTCTACGAGCACTTGGGCAGCGAATTGGTGTTTAACGAAACCGGCGCGTTTTTCTTTCTCAAGGAAAGCAGTGACGACGAGAACGAGGAACACGACGAAAACGCCTTCCGGGTGCAGGTGATACTGCTGCTGATCGGGCGTTATTTCGCGCGCAGTGGTCGGGATCTGGAATACCTTGGCCGCCCGGATGCCGGGTTGAATGAGCAAGACCTCTCGGCTTTGGCGAGCGATGAGGAGTATCAGGAGATCCTCAGGGCGGCCCGCTTTGAAAGAGGTCTACAGGAAGCGTTGGACTACCTGGAGAAACGCCACCTGCTGTTTCGTTCTGGTGCAGGCCGCTGTTTCCTGAGTTCCGCGGGTCTCCATTTTCTGCAGGCGCTGGTTCGGGAGTATGAGCGGGCGTAGAGGTATCAGACTCAGAAGCTAGTCCCACTGAGGCATTTAGGATCCAACTCCAACACCTTGGTTTTATTTTCCTCGCTGATATAGCGGATCTCTGTATTCGGTGCCACGCTGATTTTGCTTAGCAAACGAGAGTGGTTGAGAATCTTAAGCTCTCTGCCCCGGATAGTCAGGTCTCCGTCATGCTGAATTCGCCCCAGAACCCTGGATACGGTTTCAACTGCAAGTCCCAGATGGTTGGCAATGTCGGTCCGGTTCATGGGGAGGCGGAAGTAGAGCGCAGAAAGTTTTCGGTCGGCGTACCGCTGGGACAAATCCAGAAGGAAGCTGATTATCCTTTCTTCCGCTGTATACCGGGTTAAACGAATCGCGAGCTGTTCGACGTTATTAAGCTCCCGACTCATGAGTTTCAGTAAGGAGTGTATAAAATCTGGCTTTGCGCTGGCTCGCTGCTCAAGGTATTCGATTGGAATTTTGCATACCATGCTTCTTTCCATGGCGATTGCAGTGCTGGGGAAGCTTCCTCTGAAGACGCCCTCCCAACCGAAGACCTCTCCCGGGAGGTAAAAACCGATAATTCGTTCATTACCCTGAGCGTCTACGTTTACGATTTTTACAGAGCCGCTCTTGACGATGTAACAGGCAGAAGAGCAGGCACTCTGGCTAAAGATGCGCTGCCCCCGCACGTAGATGGCTTCATGCCTGCTAATATCTTTAACCTTATTTCCACGCACTGCCTCTGAAAGCTTTGCTGCAATGCAGTGATGGGACTGGTGGCACTCCTTACAACTGCTCCGTTCAATACTCATATTGTTTTCAGCCGGTTATCAATCCATGAAATTCGGGTTATAAACGTATAACTTTAAAAATAGATGAATTCCAAAGATACGACCAATATCGATCTCTAATAAACCGGTAATCTGATATAAGCGGGCTGTCCTCACTGCTTTATAAAGTACAGCCTGACAAAGGAGTGCCAGCGTCTCAGGCCACTTCCTGCAATGCATTTGGCCTGCAAATTTTCTGAAGAGTCTCAAGAACTTCGTCCGACGTCAGACTGTCACCCTTCCGTCGCTTGGCTGCGACCTTAGTGTGATCGACGATGTCCTTCAGGCTTACCATGCCCACCAGGTGTTGTTCTGAGTCAACAACCGGCATGCGGCGGACCTTGTTCTCACTCATCTCCTGCAGTACCGCGTGAATATCATCTTCGGATTGACAGTAATGGCACGACTGGGAACCGGTCAGCTCATCGGCCCGGATGTCCCAGAGCGGGCGATGTTTCAGTGCTGCAGCGATGGCAATGTCCCTATCCGTGATAACGCCTTTGAGTTTTTCCTCGTCGTCTACAACAGGCACAATGCCCAGGTCATCTGTCCACATTGCGTTCGCGAGCTCCTCAAGCGTCGCATTGTGGGAAAAGCTTTTTGCACCCTTGTGCATTATATTTTCGACTTGCATGTTCCATCCTCCCTGTGGCTACTGGTTCAGAATATATCCGCCTCATGGTATTTTCGTGATTCAGATCAAAGTTTGTGCTCCTGAGCGCTCAGGGCATTACTTCGGGTAACCTGTAATGTCGCGTATTTTCTGGTAAAGCGGTTGGAGCCGCGGGTACATCTGCAGGTACACCTCTGAATAGAGCCTTTCATAAAGCGCCCGGGTTTCAGGCTTCGGATAGAAGATATCTCCAACCCGGGTCATTGCAGCAACGGCGGTCGGGAAGTCCGGATGCAGTCCCAGCCCGACGGATGCATCTATGGCTGCGCCGAGCCCCGAAGTTTCATAGGTATGTGGGCGCTCGGCCGGCAGGCCAAAAACGTCTGCTGTGAGCTGCATGGCTGCATCGCTTTGGGAACCGCCGCCAGCGACTCTCAAGGTCCTGATTTTGACGCCACTTCGCTTTTCTATCTTTTCCTTTCCCTCCCGAAGGGCATAGGCCAGTCCTTCCAGAATGGCCCGGTACATGTGTGCGCGTGTGTGGACATCGCCGAATCCAATGATTGATCCTTTGGCTTCGGGGCCGGGCTGCCTGACTCCCGGCGACCAATAGGGCTGGAGCATGAGTCCCATGGAGCCTGCCGGAACGGAATTCACCAGTTCGTCAAAAAGCGCTTCCGGTTCTATGTCTCGCTGTTCAGCGATTCTTTGTTCCCGGAGACCGAATTCCCGCTTGAACCAGCTCACCATCCAGAACCCCCGGTAAATCATCACTTCTGCAGAGTATCGGCCCGGCAGTGCGGAGGGGTATGGGGGCATCAGCCGTATTGGCTCGACATAACGCTCGCTGGTGGTGTTAATGGTTGCGGTTGTCCCGTAGCTCATACAGCCCACGTCCGGAGTCAGACCGCCGGACCCCAGAATCTCGCAGGCCTTGTCCGAAGCCGCGGCAATGACGGGCAGGCCCACCGGAAGCCCGAGGTGGTGGGCGGCTTCAGTGGTCAGGTTACCAAGGGTTTCAGACGGTTCTACGAGCTCAGGCAGCATGTCCCGCGTGACCGGCATGGTCTGCCATTTGAAATCCCTGGGCCTGGCCCATTGGTGCCTACGATAATCAAACGGGAGGTAACCGACCTGGCTACCGGTTGAGTCCCGGAACTGGCCCGTCAACCGGTAATTCAGGTAGCCGGAAAGCAACAGGAAATGGCGTGTCTTGTGCCAGATTTCCGGCTGATTCTGTTCAATCCAGTTGGCCTGGGTTTTTTCCCGGAAACGGTGAATCGTGTTTTCCAGTCTGGCCAGTTTAAAAAACCACCCCCAGGGCCCTTTCACGGGCCCCGT
This sequence comes from Marinobacter salinus, assembly GCF_001854125.1. Lineage (NCBI taxonomy): Bacteria > Pseudomonadati > Pseudomonadota > Gammaproteobacteria > Pseudomonadales > Marinobacteraceae > Marinobacter > Marinobacter salinus. The sequence continues at coordinate 1,370,832 of NZ_CP017715.1, read as the reverse complement.
CACTCTGGCGTGCCTCTGGTCAAGCCAGATGATGGCCGGGCGCAGGGGCTTGCCATCGGCATCGAGGTTGATGACCGTACCCCTCTGCGTTGTTACGGTGATGCCAGCTACCCGGTCTGGGGCTGCCGATGAGTTTTCCCAGAGTAATTGGCAGGCTTTGCCCACGTTACCCCAGAAATACTCCGGATGCTGTTCGGCCCAACCGGGCTGCTCGGAAAAGTAAGGTTCTATCTCCTGTTTGCCTTTGCCGACCAGGTTGCCATGGGTGTCGAAAAGAAGTGCGCGAACGCTTTGTGTGCCGTTGTCGATGGCCAGAATCAGAGGATCAGGAGACATGGGTCTGCTCTCCGCCGGGCAGGGAGTAGGCGTTGTTTCTGATTTGAAGGTAACGCGCCTGTTCACCAAGCCACTTGTCGTCATCCCAGCCCAGCAGAGCTTGGCAGTGTCTCCGAAGTTCAGGAAGCAGAGACTCCGCGCCGTCAGGGACGGTGAGCCCAAGGCGAGTCCGCCTTAGCAGCAGATCATCGAGATGCTGAACATCTTCATACTTGCAGGCCCAGTAGATTTCCGCCCAGATCAGGTCATTGCCACTGCTGTCCGAATGGACCGGATTCAGTGGCCCGCAGCCGAGCAACGGCTCTATATCATGGCTATAATAGCCCTTCAGGCGCTTCCAGGTCAGGTGTCCGATCGTTTCTGGCCTCGGTATATCCGGCCCAGAGGTAAAAACCGGATGGTCAGGCGCTCGCAGCTTCTTTGTGGTGTTACCGTTTCGGAGCCCGCGGGTAAGGGCCTCGCGGGCGATCAGGCGGAAGGTGGTCAGTTTGCCCCCGGCAATACTGATTAGCCCGTTTTCCTCGCGCAATTCATGTTCCCTGTTTTCCCTGGAGGGTGCCTTGGCGGTCCCGTCGCTGACGACGGGCCGCACCCCGGCCCAGGTCGAAACAATGTCTTTTTCCGAAACACCGTAGCCCGGAAAGAGTTGATCGGCTATCTCCAGAAGATAGTCCACTTCGGCCCGTGAAATCGCTGGCTCAAGGTTGAGATCGCCGGAGTGATCAAGGTCTGTGGTGCCAAGAACAGTGGTTCCCTGCCAGGGAAACGCAAACACGGGGCGTTTGTCGTCGGGGTGGAGCAGTGAAACACAGCAGGACACCGGCAAGCGGCCCCAGGGCAACACAAGGTGACTGCCCCGGAGCGGGCGAATCGTTATCTTCGTGCCGGGCTGTTCCGCAGGTTGGAACTGATTGGCCCAGACACCGGTCGCGTTGATCACGAGCGGCCCCGATGCGCTGAATGGGTGGTTTTCCCCTTCGGCCTGGAGGGTAACGCCTGTAACCCGTTCCCCGTGGCGTTCTACTGAGAGCGCCTTGACGTAGTTGACGCAAAGGGCGCCATCCCGGCGCGCCTCGGCAATGAGTTTCTGTACCAGTCGGGCATCGTCTGCAACCGCGTCTGTAAATCCGCTGGCGCCGGCGAGATTGTCGGAGGCCAGTCCAGGTACCCATAGGCTGGCTTCCCCTGGGGTCAGGAGTTGTCTGGAGCGAAACCGTGAAATTCGGTCGTAAATTCGAAGTAGTAGCTGGAACAACCGTGGGCCGGGAAACTGATGCCGAAAATGGGGCATGATAAAGCGCAGTGGCTCAATTAGCCCCGGTGCTTCGTTCAGCAATCGCTGGCGCTCACGCACCGCATCCCTGGCCAGGGCGTAATGCCCACTGCTTAGATAGCGGAGCCCTCCGTGAACCATTTTGGATGACCGGCTCGAGGTTCCCCAGGCGAAATCCTTTTGTTCTACCAACAGTGTTTTCAGGCCACTGCCGGCTGCCTCCCTGGCGACGCCGGCACCGGTGATGCCGCCCCCGATGACAATGACATCGAAGTCCCGGTTATCGCTTTTTAGCTCAGCGAGTACGGCTGCTCGGTTAACGGCCATATTCATTCCACCAGCGTTTTCGGATTCAGAAGGGCATCAGGGTCAAAAGTCGCACACAGCGAACGGATGGCCAGCATGCCAAGCTCTCCCTTTTCCACGGGAAGAAAGGGCGCATGATCCTTGCCGACGCCGTGCTGGTGACTGATGGTGCCCCCGTTCTGGACAATAAGCTCGGAGGTGGTGTTTTTCAGGCTTCTCCAGCGCGAAAGAGTTTCTTCGTAGGTATCGGCGACGCGAAACACGTAGGTCGTGTAAATGCTGCAGCCCTGACCGTAGAAATGGGACAAGTGTGTGAATACGTGCGTTGACTCGTTTTTGTCCTTTAGCCCGTCGCGGAGGTTTTTCTCTATCAACTCGAGGAGGTTATCGACGTTATCCCAGTCGGTGGCGGTTTCCAGGGTGTCAACGGCGTAACCCATTTTCCAGAGTGCCTCCCTGAGATAGGGCATGGTGAATCGTTTCTCTGCCCATTTTTTACCAAGTCTGGTGCCGGTATAGACGCCCTTATATTCCGAGCAGATTTGCCGGACCTCTTTCACGGCCGCTTTGCATTGATGGCGGCTACCGGTCAGGCCAAACGTCATCATGCATTTTCCGCTACCAGCTCCACGGAGCGACAGGAAACTCTCGAGCAGGCCAATCAGGCGTGGATGACCCGCCAGTGCCAGCTGGGTTTCGGTCTCTGCGCCATTGCTGAGTCGTAGCATGGACAGCTGCGTGCGATTCTGAACCAGCTTTCGGCAGGCTGTGCGGGCCTGCTCCCAGTCGGGAAAAAAGAAAACGTGGAAGCTTTCCTGTTCTGGCAGGCGGCTGATCCGCACCTTCACTTCGGTGATCAGGCCCAGGCGGCCCTCTGATCCCAGTATGAACTCCCGTAGGTCGGGGCCTGCGCTTGAGGCGGGAAAGGTGGGCAGGTCCCACGTGCCTTGAAGGGTTTCAATGGAACCGCCGGCAAACAGTTGCTCAATCCGGCCGTAGCGCAGTGACTGCTGGCCGCTGGAGCGTGAGGCTACCCATCCGCCGATCGTGGACAGTTCAAAGGATTGCGGGTAATGCCCAAGGGTATAGCCATGGGCACGAAGCTGGGACTCCACCAGAGGGCCTGGGGTGCCGGCGCCAAACGTCGCAATCTGACTTTCCCGGTTCAGGTCTGTCAGACGGTTCATATCGCTCATATCCACCGTTAGCACCGGGTTGTCGGCTTTGACCGGGTTGATGTGTCCTGCCACGCTGGTGCCGCCACCATAGGGGATCAGTTGAAGCGAGTGCCTTTTCGCAAACCGAAGCAGTTTTTGCACATCCCGACTGTTCCGGGGACGGGCGACGCCATCCGGGAACACTCCGATATTTCCGCTGCGCATGGCGAGCCAGTCGGCCAGGCTCTGGCCGCGGGCATGCCGTACCCGGGCTTCGGGACTGCAATCAATCAGCGGGGCTGCATCGCTATCGGCAGGCAGCCGGGAAGGCGGCACCGAGTCGCAGACCGTCGACAATGAAACGTCGGGGAGCGCCGGACTGGTGCCAATGCGGTCTGCGAGGAATGCGTGACCCTGATCGGGTAAAGCCATAGTGAAGTTGTCATCGCCCCAGCCATTCCAGCGTCGCATTCGGTTACTCCCTGATTATCAGCCAATTCCCGGCATTCTATAGGGTCTGATCTGTAAAGCGGTGTCGCTTGGCGCCATCGGGAATGTCATTTACCGCCATAGCCGGTTCAGGGGCGCAGGGACTCAGTGAGCCGTTTATTAAGTTCCTGCCAGCGTGAAAGCTTCTGCGCCTCACCGATACGAGTGCGTCGACCGCCTGCCTTGTTCATCCACAGGCCTTCACCATTAAAGCTGTAAACAGGTTCAAGATCAGGGCGTTGAGACGCTGGTTTAATGTCATTTATGAGGTTGTCAAGAATGAGCGGGTCGGCATCCGGTTCGGGGTACCAGGCCAGAACCATGTGCGCCTGATTCAGTTCCAGTGCCTTGACATAAACCACGCGTAGCTGGTCGTCGGGCACCCCCATGGATTTCAGGGTGAGGTATTTGGCAATGGAAAAATCCTCACAGTCGCCGCCGTTGGTGGTCAGAAGTTCCACCGGCGTGGCCCAGTAATCTTCCTCTCCCCAATGGCGGATATCGCTGACAAAGTTGATTCGGTTGAAGAAGGAGTTAACCAGCTTTATCTGGCGATCGACGGGGGCGTTTAACGCCAGTGCATGGAGGCGCTGCCAGTTTTCCAGTCGTTGGTGGGCTTCTGTTCCAAATCTTTCCTGTACGTAGTTCATTAGCCGGTTGCTAAGCTCCAGCGCACCAACCATGGCGGTGAAGAGCAAGAGCGCAGGCAGCAGGGAGGAGCGGCGTCTGAGTCTGGGAGCAGCCGTGACCATCACCGGCCTCAGTTATTGTTGTTCCGAAGGCGTTCCCTCAGTTGCTCAAGGCGCCTGCGAATTTCCTCACGACGCTGATCCTGGTCAACCGCGGAGGCGGGTGTCGATGAGGGGGAGGTGGCCGGTTGAGTCCCGGCGGAGGCTGGTTCGTTTTCCTCAATGTTGGAGGCGAAGGACATACCCGAGCGGTCTTCGGATTCGGGGAACAGCAGATTTTCGAGTTTGCCGCCACGCTCGATGATGACCCGGTTGGGGTAAACTGAACGGAGAGTCGCGTTTCCCGGAAGTTCATCGCCGACCAGGTAGGCCTCGGTGTTACGTTTGTCGTCTTCAATCAGGGCGCTGCCTGGAAACTCCCCACTGGCGGCAAGCACGCCCCGGAGATACAGGCGAAGGTTGGTCTCCGGCAGATTCTCGGTATCGATGGTTTCTTCGCTCGCACCTCTGGTAGCCTTGCCAAAAAGGTCCAGGGAGGACAGGTTAATTTGGGGTACCTGTTGCCCCGGGGGCGGAGCCAGCGAGCGTGTTTCGGTGCTTTCCTGGGTCATTTTCAGATTTTCCGCGCGCCAGAAACTATAACCCTGCCATGCTGTCACACTCAGCATGGCCGCTGCCGCAACAAGCGCCAGAAGCATTGGAAGCCGTTGGTTATCTAGGAGCATTGATTATCCTGAATGCAATTGGGGGCCGGGAAAAAGCCCACAGGTTATCAGACTGCAATGTTTAATTGGCAGTATAGTGTATAGAGTTATTCAGCGGTTCCATATCCTGTGGTAGCCTTTCAGAATTGATTGAATCGAAAAGAATTTCACGACGGGGACGACCTTGACCACAGAAACTGAACATCAGCAGCAGGATGCTCCGCTGGGCCGTCTACCTTTCACCTTTGCCAAACGTAATGGCGTTATTCTGACGCGTTCCGATAACGGTGATCCGGTCATTCTGATTCGCCCAGGTGCGTCTCATTCGGCGCTGGCAGAGGCGAACCGTATCAGTGGCGGCCAGGCCAGATTTTCGACAATTGAGCCGAGCCGGTTTGACCAGGCCCTGAATGCTGCCTATCAGAATGATTCAGCCGAAGCGATGCAGATGGTTGAGGGTATCGGCGATGATATGGACCTTGCATCACTGGCGGACTCCGTTCCTGAGACAGAGGATCTGCTCGAACAGGAAGACGATGCGCCGATCATCAGGCTTATCAACGCCATCCTTACCGAGGCGGTCAAGACCAGCGCTTCTGATGTGCATATTGAGACCTATGAAACGCGGCTCGTCGTTCGATTCCGCATTGATGGCGTTCTGAGGGAGGTCGTGCAACCGAAAAGGGCACTGGCGCCGCTGCTGGTATCTCGCATCAAGGTTATGGCCAAGCTGGATATTGCCGAAAAGCGGGTTCCTCAGGATGGCCGGATTGCGCTCCGTGTTGCGGGCCGTGAAGTGGATATCCGGGTATCGACCATGCCTTCCTCAAGCGGGGAGCGAGTAGTCTTGCGCTTGCTGGACAAACAGGCCGGAGCCATTCGCCTTGAATCTTTGGGTATGGAGGGCCGTGACCTTACCGTCCTTCGCAAGCTGATATACCGACCTTATGGGATTCTGCTGGTGACGGGTCCGACCGGTTCTGGTAAATCCACCACGCTTTACGCCGCTCTGCAGGAAATCAATGATCGCAGCCGTAACATCCTGACCGTTGAGGACCCGATTGAGTACAACTTGCCGGGTATTGGGCAGACACAAGTCAATGCCAAAGTTGATATGACGTTTGCCCGCGGTCTCAGGGCGATTCTTCGCCAGGACCCGGATGTCGTCATGATTGGTGAGATCCGGGACCTGGAAACAGCCGAAATTGCTGTTCAGGCAAGTCTGACCGGCCACCTGGTGCTATCCACTCTGCACACCAATACGGCCGTGGGTGCCATCACCCGGCTTATGGACATGGGGATCGAGCCGTTCCTTATATCATCCAGTATGGTGGGTATTGTTGCCCAGCGGCTGGTCAGGGTACTTTGCACAAAATGCCGTGAACCCTACACGCCAACGGCAGAGCATTGTGAATTCCTTCAGAAGGACCCGTCCACCCCCCCGACCATTTACCGTGCGGTCGGATGCGACCACTGCAACGATCTTGGTTACCGGGGACGCATTGGCATTTACGAAGTGGTGGAAATCACCAAAGAGATTAGCTCATTGATTCACAAGCGGGCGGGCGAGCTGGATCTGGAGCGGGAAGCACGCCTGCGTGGGCCCAGCATTCACGCTGACGGGGTGCAGAAAATTCTGGACGGTGTGACCACCGTGGAAGAGGTTCTTCGCGTCACCCACCGGAGTCAGTAACCATGCCCGCGTATGAGTATAAGGCTCTGGACGCCCGGGGCAAACAGAAGCAGGGCGTATTGGAGGCAGATGCGCCGCGTGCTGTGCGCCAGCAGCTTCGCGAAAAGGGTTTGACACCCCTGGCTGTTGAGCCCGCCGTCGAGCAGCGGACACGAGCGAACCCTCTCAGCAGCCGCGGCTCTCTGGCAGCCGCCGACCTGGCGCTGGTAACCCGGCAACTGTCCACGTTAATTCAGTCTGGTATTCCAATTGAACAGGCGCTTTCGGCTGCGGCGCAGCAAAACGCCAAACCCCGAATCCGCAGCATGCTGATCGCTATTCGAGCGAAGGTCATGGAAGGTTACAGCCTGGCCGACAGTCTTGGCGAGTTCCCCAAAGCCTTCCCGCGCCTCTATCGCTCGACCGTTGCGGCAGGTGAACATGCCGGACACCTGGACTTGGTGCTTAATCGGCTGGCGGACTACACGGAGGGACGGCAGGAAGCGAAACAGAAAATCCAGCTTGCAGCGATTTATCCGATTATTCTCAGTATTGTCGCCATTGCGATCGTGGTTTTTCTGCTGACTTATGTGGTTCCGGATATTATTGAGGTGTTTCTCAAGCAAGGTCAGGAGTTACCGACTCTGACCCGGGCCATGCTGGCGGTTTCGGACTTTCTGGCAAACTACGGTATTTACGTCGCCATCCTGTTGGTGATTGGCCTATTGGCCTTCCGGTTTGCGTTGAGCAAACCGGGTTTCCGTATGCGATTTCACAAACGGCTCCTGCACTTGCCGCTATTTTCAGGCATGGTCCGGGGTGTAAACACGGCCCGTTACGCCAGCACCCTGAGTATTCTGACGACCAGCGGCGTTCCGCTGGTAGAGGCCATGCGCATCGCCGGGGAAGTGCTCTCCAACGACTTTTTGCGCCGTGAGTTGCGTGACGCGGCACGGAAAGTCAGCGAGGGCGGGTCGCTCCATCGATCCCTGGATCAGACCGGTTACTTCCCACCCATGATGCTGCACATGATTGCCAGTGGTGAAGCCAGTGGCGAACTCGACAGCATGCTTGAGCGCACGGCCCGGATGCAGGAAAACACCCTGCAGTCGAAGATCGCGGCGATTGTCGGGTTATTCGAGCCGATGATGCTGCTGGTTATGGGCGGCGTGGTATTGATGATTGTAATGGCCATCATGTTGCCGATATTGAATATGAGCAACCTGGTGGGCTAGTAGCAACCGGATTTCAGGGACCTGTGTAATAAACGGAAGGATTCCAAGCCAATGACGAGTGAGACAATGAAGATTCGAAACATCAAAAAGCGGAAAGACAGCCGCGGCTTTACCCTGATCGAGATCATGGTGGTAATGGTTATCCTCGGGCTGCTGGTAGCTATTGTCGCCCCGAATATCATGGGGCGGAGTGATCAGGCCAAGGTAACGATTGCTGAAACCCAGCTAAAGAACATCCAGAGTGCCCTTGACCTATATCGCCTGGACAACAGCCAGTACCCGTCCACCCAACAGGGGCTTGAAGCGCTGGTTTCCAAGCCAAGCGGTAGCCCGGAACCCAAGAACTGGAACCCGGATGGTTATCTCAAAAGTGTACCGGAGGACCCCTGGGGTGCTGAGTTCCAGTACATAAGCCCGGGTTCCGAGGGAGCATATGACCTGTATTCCTACGGATCCGACGGCCAGGAAGGAGGGGACGGTGACGCCTCTGATATCAGCGTCTGGAACACCGAGGGCTGATCTGTTTTGCGACAAAGGAGCCGCCAGGCCGGTTTCACGCTGATAGAAATACTGGTCGTCCTGATTATAGTCGGGCTGCTGGCGGCGCTTGCCGTGTTCAGTATGGGAGGCAGTTCCCAACAGCGGGAATTGGAGAATGAAATTCGTGAGCTCTACCTGCTGATGCAGACCGCGTCTGAGCAAGCGGTTCTGAATAACCTCGAAATGGGGCTGCAGTTTACGGAAGAAGGATACCAGTTCGTGGCGTTTCATGATGAGACCGGCGAATGGAGAAGCTCAGGAGAGCGGATGTTCCGGCCCAGAAACTTTCCTGACTGGCTGGTGGCAACCCGGTTCATCGAAAATGACGCACCCAGGCTGGCCACTGCGGAAGACAAGTTATTGCCCGACGTCGTGTTTTTTTCAAGCGGTGAAACGACGCCCTTTGAACTTGAATTTACAGTGGGTCGAAACAGCGATTACGCCCATGTGATTGCTTCTGATGGAGTATCCCCCATGGAGTGGCGACGGCCCGGCGACGGAGACCAGCGGTGAGGGGGGAGAAGGGCTTTACGCTGATTGAAGTGCTGGTCGCACTGCTGGTTTTCGGTCTTATCGCCGCGGCCTCAGCCCAGGTTGGCAGCCAGTACATTTCCAGTTACGAGAGAATCCGGGACAAAACGCTTGCTGGCTGGATCGCCGATAATCGGATTAATGAGATTCGGCTCGCAGAAAACCTGCCGGGGATATCAGAAACCTCTCGGGATACCGATTACGGGTCCTATCGTTGGAAAGTTACGGCGAAGGTGACAGCGACCAGCGAGCCAACCATGCGGCGCATTGAGGTCACTGTAGCCCGTTATCGTGGCGACCGATCCGAACCGGTTCCGGTGCATACATTGTCTGCATTCGTCGGTGAAAACTGATGGCTATTCCCTCTCGCATAACGGTTCGCAGACAAGGCGGGTTTACCCTCATGGAAGTTCTGATCGCCGTTACCATAACGGCGGTTATAGGATTGGGGGTCTGGCAGGTGATTAACGGAGTGGTCAGGTCCAGGGATCGGGTAAACGATGTGGCAGAGGCTTTTGATGGGCTTCAACGCACCATGCTGCTGCTCGAACGGGACATCATCCAGATTGTCAATCGTCCCGCCAGGGATATCTACGGTGATTTCCAGCCGGCCTTGACCTCCCGGCAGGATGATTTCGCGCTGTTGCTGACGCACCAGGGCTGGCGGAATCCGCTTGGTCTCCGGCGAAGTGAGCTGCAACGGGTTGGTTGGGAATTTACGGGCAGCGAATTGCGCCGGCGTTATTGGGCTGCTGTTGATCAGGGGCAGGAGGACAATAGCGAAGATGTCCTGTTGTTGAGGGGGGTCACCGCGTTTGATGTCCGGTTCCTGAGCGGTCAGCGAAACTGGCAGCCCCAGTGGCCCACGGATGAGACATTGGCAGCTTTGAGCCCGGGCAGTCGTCCTGATATAAAACTACCGATTGGTGTCGAAATCACCCTCGAACACGAAACCTTCGGAACGCTGGTACGAACCTTCGCCCTGCCAGACTTTGATCCGGAAGAGGCTCAGAGTGTGGTGAATCAGGCGAACGAAGCTGGCAGTCCGACAGATGAAGAGGAACAGTCGGAGCAAGGGGGCAACCAGCCATGAGTGGTCAGCGCCTCCACCACGCCTGTCGCCGTGAGCACGGCGTCGCCTTGATCATGGTTTTGCTGGCCATGGCGTTGATGGTCATTCTGGCGGCCGGCATGACCCAGCAGCAAAGTATCCGGGTCTTCAAAGCCGGTCACTACCTTGCCCAGCAACAGGGAGGGAGTATTGCTCTGGGGGCCGAGGCCTTCGCCCGTCGGATTCTGGTGACGGATTTCGAGGAAGACAAAGAAGACAACCAGATGGTGGACAGCCTTGATGAGTTCTGGGCCGCGAATGCTGCCATTCTTCCTCTGGACGACAACGGTGTTGCGGAGGTCCAGATTGACGACCTTGGCGGACGGATCAACCTTAATGACCTGGTTTCCGGCAATGGTCAGGTGGATACCCTCACCAAAGAGCGGCTGACTCGTCTTCTGGCGGCACTGGATGTCACGACGATCACTGTGGATTCCCTGATCGACTGGATTGATACTGATGACCAGACCGTCAGTGCCTATGGGGCCGAGGACGGACAATACCTGATGGCGGATCCCGGGTACCGTACAGGCAATCAGCCTTTTGTCAGCATCACGGAGTTGCGACTCATTGAAGGTATGACCGAAGAAGCCTATCAGGCTCTGACGCCTCATGTTGCGGCGCTCCCGGTGAGTGGCGTTGGTGTCAACGTCAACACCGCCACGGTGGCTGTGATCCGTTCTTTAAGTGATGAACTGACGGAAGCCCAGGCAGCATCTATTATTGAAAAACGGGAGGAAGAGCCTTTCGAAAACCTTCAGGACTTTCTGGCATTGCCGGAATTTTCCGGTCTGGGTCTAAAGTCTGCAGGGCTAGGCCTGCAAACCCGTTTTTTTGAAGTTGTTTCAAGGATTACCTACGATAATCGTGTCGTAAATATGGTCAGCACCGTTTTCCGTAACCCGGAAGGTGAGGTCCGGACAGTCCAGAGGGATACCGGACAGAAAAACAGAATCACCAAAGAGCCCTATACTATTTCAGAAGGATAACCATGTCTTATCGCCTTTACGTGAGGCCTGTTCCTCCGTTTACGGATCCTGACCAGAACCCCGAAGCGCAACTTTTCAACTGGGTTTTGCACGATGCCAGTGGGGACGCCCAGGCGCGTGGTATTGGCGATACTCGTGATGCAATCGAGCAGACACTGGGACAAAACGCCCTCGATAATGTATTGCTGATTGGCCTGATCCCCGGCGATGAGGCATTGTTCTGCGTCGCCGACATTCCGGCCAAGCAAAGCCGGTTTATCAACCAGGCTCTGCCTTATGCGGTTGAAGAGCAGATCGCCCAGGACATTGATACCATCCATCTGGCTCTCGGGAGCCACACCGACGAAGGCTACCGGGTGGCCGCGATCGATCAGGAGCGGATGGCGCAGTGGGTGTCACTGTTCAGCGGTTGGGAGTATGTCAGGCTTGACGCACTGTATCCGGATGCCGCACTGCTTCCGATAACCAATGGCGGATGGACGATTTGCCTTGCGGGGGCAACAGCGTTAATCGTGAGCGACCGGGGCGAATGGCTGAGCCTGCAATCCGACAACCTGGGTATGTTTGCACATACCATGGCAGTTGCGCCCTCCGATGACGTGGTGGCCGAGGTGCCAGTGACGCTTTACGCCACGGAAGAAGAGTTTGAAATCCAGCAAACGGCGATCAGTGAGCTTATTGCTCCCGGCCGGCTTGCCGTCAGTCGCAAGGCGCTGGAGCTAATGCCGCTGGAGCTGCTGGCCCATGCCCATCATTTCCACCTGTGCCAGCCCGTCAACCTTTGCCAGGGACGCTATTCGACCAGATCGAACAAAGCGAATCCGTTCAAGCCATGGAAACCCCTGATCGCTGTTGCCGCGGTATGGTTTGCCATTCAGGTGGCGCTGGAAGTGGGTATGGGGTTTTATTATCAGCAACAGGCGGATGAACTGGAACAAAAAGCCATGGCCATTTATCAGGAGGCGTTCCCCGGTGACCGCAAGACAAATGCGGGGAGGGTTCGAAGAGTGCTCGAAGGGCAGATGAGGGTGGCTGGCTCTCAAGGTCCCGAGGCGGATTTTATTACGCTTATGAAATACACCGGCCAGCAGTACTCCCAGTTACCGGGGGCCGGCTCGGTGAGTTTCAATTCGGTGAACTACAGCCGTGCCCGGGGCGAACTTGTGGTGGATGTTCGGGCAGACACCTATGACAGGCTGAGTGCATTGCGTAATGGCCTGGCCGGTCAGGGACTTGATGCACAGATTGGATCGGTGGTGAATGAATCCAGTGGCGCCCGCGGTCGCCTGACGGTATCGGGAGGTTGATGGCATGTTAACCAGACTCAAGGACCAGCCATCAGTCGGTAAACTGATTGCCCAGTATGATCAGTTGCCCAGGCGGGATCAGCAGGCAGTCACCGTGCTTGCGATTGCGATCTTTCTGGGAATTCTCTATTTCGCTGTGTGGCAGCCGGTGTCCGCGTTCAATGATCAGGCGGCCAGCTCAAGGGAAAATGCGAGCGAACTGCTGGCCTGGATGCAATCGAATGAGGCGGCGATCAAGCGGCTTGGGACGGCCGGTGGATCTTCAGACACCGGCTCGGTGAACAAGCCTGCGAATGGTCGTGCACTCATGGCGTTGGTCACCAGCTCGGCCCGCGATGCAGGGCTGTCTTTGCAGCGTTTTGAGCCAAGCGGAGAAGATGCTATTCGTGTATGGCTTGAGGGGGCCCCCTTTGCTGACGTGGCCGCCTGGCTCGAAGGACTGAAAAGTGATCATGGCATAATCATTGACCAGGCAGCCATGGACAGGGCCAGTGAACCGGGGCGTGTCTCTGTGCGTTTGACACTGACGATCTGATACTGAACAACAGTTCCCGGGGCTGCCTCCCCGGACTGATGCAGGAGAGGAAAGTGATGAGTGACGGCAACGACAACAAAAACAAACCCGAGCCGGTCATCGTTCGCCTGGATACAGGTGCGACCAACGAGGCCAAATCCATTCTCTACCACGCCTATCGGAACGAACCTACGTTCCAGTATCTGTTTGACCATAGGCGTGCCGGCTATGATCAGCGGGTAAGAGCGACGATCCGGGAGTTGATTGACCTGTATTTCGGCCTGGAACAGGACGCGGTAGGTGTAATGGTTGATGACACCCTGGTGGCTGTGGCCTTTATTGGTGACCCCGAATTACGTATGAATCTGGCTGATCAGTTGAGCTGGCGCATTCGTATGGTGCTTACGACCGGTTTCGCATCGACCCGGCGGTACCTTGATTACCATGAAAAAATTCGGAATATGTTGCCCCAGCCACTGGCGCACCAGCTTCCTCTTATGGGAGTGAATCCCAAGTATCAGAACCGTGGTTATGGACGGCTGTTGCTGAAAGCGGTTGAGAAACTGTGCTCGGAAAATCCGAGAGGCAGCGGGCTGGTGCTGGATACCGGGAACAACCGTTATCTGCCATTTTATGAGTCGGAGGGCTTCCGCAGCCTGGGTAAGATCCGCTTGGGCGATTTTGAGGATCACGTGCTGTTCAGGGAAGTTTATCCTGAAGAGAAAGCGGCCGCCCCGGCCCAGAACTGAATTCCAGATAAACAACAGGAGACACTGTGTCTGACAACCTGGATTATGATCTTATTGTAATTGGCGCCGGTTCCGGGGGCGTCCGCCTGGCAAGAATGTCCGCTCAGCGCGGTGCGAGGGTTGCGATTGTTGAGTCCCGGTATCTGGGAGGCACATGTGTCAACGTGGGTTGTGTGCCCAAGAAACTGTTTGTATACGGGGCTCATGTCCATGATGAGTTGGAGGACGCCGCCGGTTATGGCTGGAGCGTTCCGCTGGAGAATGTCAGCTTTGATTGGCCGACCCTTGTTGCTAACAAGAACGCCGAGATAGAGCGACTGAACGGAATCTACGGAAAGTTGCTGGAAAACGCCGGCGTAACAGTGATCGAAGGAACTGCGGCTTTCAGGGACGACCACACGGTTGTTGTCGGTGATCAGCGCTACACCGCGCATCATATAACGGTGGCGACAGGGAGCTGGCCGGTGGTTCCCGATGTCCCCGGCAAGGAGTGCATCCTGACGTCCAACGAGATGTTTTACCTGCCGCAATTACCAAAACAGGCTGTTGTCTGGGGGGGCGGTTATATTGCGGTAGAGTTTGCCGGCATTCTGGCAGGCCTCGGGGTAGAAACCACCTTGCTTTACCGGGGGGACCTGTTCCTTCGTGGATTCGACCGCGATATCAGGACGTTTACCGAGCAGGAGATGCGCAAAAAAGGTGTAAACCTCAGGTTCGGCGTTACCATTGAATCCATTGAAACAGAGGGGGGCCATTACCGGGTCAACCTGAATAACGGAGAAACCATGGACACCGGGCTGGTGATGGCCGCCACCGGCCGGAGAGCGCTTGTCGATGGGCTTGGCCTGACGGATCTGGGGGTCCAGTTAAGCGCATCCGGGCATGTGGTTGTGGATGACCACTTCCAGACAGCTGTGCCCTCCATAACTGCGCTCGGCGATGTGATTGGCACCCCGCAATTAACCCCGGTGGCGCTGGCTCAAGCAATGGTTTTGTCCCGCCGGCTGTTCGGTGACGGGCAAGGCGAAATGGACTATTCGGCGATTCCAACGGCGGTGTTTTGCCAGCCCAACATCGGCACGGTGGGTTTGACGGAAGAGGAAGCCCGTGAGGCAGGGCATCGTTTACGAATTTACCGGTCAGAATTCCGTCCGATGAAGTACACCTTGAGCGGGCGGGACGAGCGTAGCCTGATGAAGTTGGTTGTCGATGATGGGACGGATAAAGTACTTGGCGCCCATATGGTGGGGCCTGATGCCGGTGAGATCACCCAGGGCCTTGCGGTGGCCATCAAAGCCGGCGCCACCAAGGCACAGTTTGACGCCACCCTGGGGATTCATCCGACCTCCGCAGAGGAGTTTGTTACCATGAGGGAGCCGGTAGCCTGAGCCGATTCCGGGAGGGGCCCAGGGAGGGGCTGTTCCCAAAATGTCAGAGCTGAATCCACTTGCCTAACACGGCCCTGAGGTTTTCCTTTCTTACCGGTTTTGCCAAATAATCATTCATACCGCTCTCGCGACAGCTCTCCTCGGTGCCGGGTAATACGTCCGCGGTGAGTGCAATGATCGGTGTCCCTGACTGACCGTTACCCTGTTCCCACTCTCGGATGTGTCGAGTGGTTTCGTAGCCATCCATGACCGGCATCTGGCAATCCATGAGAATGACGTCGTACCCGGTATGGTTGGTTTTAACCAGCTCGAGAGCCTCTTCACCGTTACTGGCGGCGTCTGTATGAAATCCCAGCCGGGTAAGCATGGCGCTCGCCACTCGCTGGTTAACAAGATTGTCTTCGACAACGAGGGCATGGGCGGACGTATCCGGGTTGATTCTGGCTGCCGGGCGCTCCGGTTCAGGCTTTGCAATGGAAGCTGAGAGTTCAAACGGTAGCTCAAAACGGAAGGATGACCCTTTGCCAAGATCCGTTTCTACCTGGATATGGCCACCCATAAGCTCAACCAACCGCTGTACCAGAGACAAACCAAGCCCTGTCCCGCCGTAGAGTCGGGTGTGGCCACTATCCAGTTGCTCGAAAGAGTTGAAAATGTCCGAGAGGCGCTCGACAGGAATGCCTGAGCCGGAGTCGCTGACCGAACAGTTGAGAATGATGCAGTTATCCTCCAGTGAGAAGCATCCTGCCTGAATATTGATGAATCCGTCTCCGGTGAACTTGATGGCATTATCCATCAGGCCAGCAAGAATCTGCCGTAGCCGGGCCGGGTCGCCGGCTACCAGGGCTTGGTCAGGCCATTCTCCATAGAAGTTCAGGCTCAGGGAAAGGCCATGTTGTTCCGCAAGATGGCGATAGGTAGCGGTGCAGTTGGAAATCAGATTCTTTAGATCAAACTCCTGATTTTCCAGCTCCAGCTTGCCGTTTTCTATTTGAGAGAAATCCAGAATGTCACTGATGACTGTCAGCAGGTCTTCCGTGGACTGTTTCGCAGTAACGAGATAATCCCGTTGCCGTGGCGTAAGGCTGTCTTCCTGAATCAACTCGATCATGCCAAGCACTCCGTTCAGCGGGGTGCGCAGTTCGTGGCTCATGGTTGCAAGAAACTCGGATTTCGCGTGATTTGCCAGTTCTGCTTTCTCCCGGGCGCTTTCGGAGGCTGCGAGCGTTTGATTCCGGGCGGAGTTGAGGTTGTCCAGGTGAGCGGCCAGTTCATTCAGTTGTTGTTCAATTTCCACAACTTCCCGGGCGTTGTTGTGGTTATTGACGGGTTCTTCGGAATAGTCCCGGTTGATGAGCTTTGCTACCCGGTCGGTAAGCGCACTGATGGGTGAGAGAATGGTATTCAGATAATGATTCACCAGAATGATTGTAAACAACAGCAGAGCGATGCCTACCGCAAGGGAGGTCCACAAGATATCCTGGCGACGGGTGGCAAGGAGTTCGGTGCTCACGCCTACCTGCACTGTGCCGACCCGGAGAGCGCCGGAACCAAATCCATAATCGGGTTCAAACCACTCGGTTTGCCTTCCTGAATCCAGCTCCAGAGGTTGTTGGAGTATTTCTGCCTCGTAAATGCTGTAACGCCCGACTTGAGTGGGGTTCTCAACGGGTGTCTCGGAAACAAAGCCAATCTGGTCACCCATCACATCGGATACCCGGATCCATTCTGCCTTGCTGCGTCTCAGCGATTGCTCCAGGATCTGCTCAAGCGCAATTGTATTGCCTGATACCACAGGGTATTCCAGGGCAGGCGCAAGACTATCAGCAAGCATTTGGCTGCTCTGGGACAGGTCGCGGCGAGCATCGTCAAGACGAGCGGACGTGAAAAACGCCATCAGCACGACAAACATAAGGACTGCGGGTAGGGCGCCCAGCAGCAGTAGCTTGCGTGATAGCGGAGTCTGGCTGGAGTGCAATTTACTCAACGTCTGCCCCTCCGTGCTCATTCAACGTCTCATTCACGGCCGCTTCAACCTCTGCTCGCTCGGGCAGGGGAATATTCAGAGAGCGTGCTACCTGTCGATTGATCTCAACACGATAGAGGTCGGGATATGCCGGCGATGGTAACTGACCGTTGGCATAGTACTCTTTGATAAACCCGGACGCCTTCTTGACCATGGCTGAAAACGGGGCATAGTTCGAAGCAAGGGATCCCACTCTGACATAAGCCTGACTGGGACCTATGACAATCTTGTTGCGCCGGTATGCTGTCAACAGGATGTGTTTGATCGTGCGGGGGTTGTAGATGGCATCGTCGGGAGCTGCGAGCAGGAAATCTCCATAACTCAATGCCCTGACCAGGGTCGGAATCAGGTCGTCATCACTGTTCACCACAAACATCCGCGCTGTCATTCGAAAGGCTGCCAACTGGTCAATGAGTGGCTCATAGAGCTCCACGGAGTCAGTCGTCGCCAATAGCGCAATTTTTGTGGCGTGGGGCAGAATGACTTGCCCCGCGACAGCCTGACGGATCAGCGGTACATCATAGAATATTCCGGATACCTGGCCAGGCGACCGGGAGGCGAAGCCATCGATGAAGTCTTTTTTAACGAGCATCGCCAATATGGGGGCGTCTCGATTGGCCTGTCGCACTCTGGAAAACGCCGAGGGTCCGATGGTGACTATCGGCGTGTCCCTGATCATTGCTACCTGATCATCAGACACCGGAATCAGGTTCGCGTTTTCACCCAATTGTTGCTGAAGCAGGGATAAAAGATGCTGATCCAGCGAGGTATTGCCGGAACCCGCTACGTAAACGGTGCTGTCCCGCGTTTCCTGCGAGTAACACGCCGACGACATGGCAAGCGCTAACAGACAACACAGAGTCTGGAATACCATTTTCCGAAAGAAACAGTCGCTCTGACGACCGTGCCTGATGTCCTTGATTCGTGTCATACCGTCCTGGGTCACGTACTTTCCTTGCTTCAGAAATTAGAAGCGTATACCGGCCTCAACAAAATACTGGTTGCTGTTTTTAATAATATTGTCTGGGCTTATCCAGGCTTCCTGATCAATGTAGTGCTGAACGTTAAACGCCAGAACATAACTGTAATTCGACCGGTCCACCCGACGTGCAAGGCGGAAATCAGCGCGCTTGAAACGGGTATCCCTGACCTCTTGGGCGAGGTAGAAGGAGACCGACGAAGTGAGTTCAAGTGGCAGGTCCTGAATCCACGCAAAACTGCCTGAATGGCGAGCAGACAGGCGGCTCAGAAGGTCAACGGCACGCTCTTCTGTTCTTGGTGGTAATGCGCCAGGCTCACCCGTATACCGGCCTTCCTGATCCAGATAGGCGTAGGTTGCGCGCAGCTTGGTTCCGGGGAATTCGAGAGAAGTCTCCAGCTCTACCCCTTCCTGCTCCAGGGCCACGTTGTTGTCGATGTACCAGTCCTCTTCGTTGATCACACCACTGATCATGTCACGAAGGTAGTCGTTGAAATAGCGAACTTCCACGCTCATCAGGGCAGTGTCCAGGTGAAACTGCCCAAAATAGCTGATTTCACGGGAGGTGATCCACTCTTCCTCTAGTTCCTCACCGAATGTGCTTGTTTGCGGATCAACCAGGTCCTCAACCAGAAAACGTGTTCCTTCGAGCGCCTCGAAAGGGGGTTGAATGTTGGCTGGACGGTATGACCAGTCCGGATTTTGTTCGAAAGCATCCGGTGTGCGCACTGCGCGTGAAAACACAAATCGGATGGCGTGGTTATTATTGATGATGAAATTGGAGGCAACTCGGGGTGAAAAGTAAATTTCCCCGGTTGTGGTTGTTCTTTCCCAGTTACCACCAGCGTTGAATGTCAGCCAGTTCAGCGGAGAGTATTCTGCGTTGGCGAATAGTCGAGCCTGATAATTGTGCCCGGAACCGTTGAAGAACGTTTCAGACCGATAGGTGTCTTTTCTGTAGCCCATACCTGAAACGAACTGCAGCTCCGGGTTCAGGATAATCGTGTCCTGAAGCTCGAACTCGAGTCGTGATTCCTCTGAGTCTTCATTGAGGTCGGCGACAAAAGGACCTTGATCGGTCGGGAATGCAGGTGCACCGGGCGGCAAAAGTGTTACGAACTCATCTGCCGGAATGGCAATTGACCATCTCTGCCTGCGTTTCTGATTCTGATAGCTGGCCTGCACATAGTAGAAGTGCCGATCTGAGGTAGCGCCATTGAAACGTGCCTGCAGATAATAATCATCCATTACGATGTCGGGGTTGGTGAGGGCGCCGAGTTTTCCGGACTTGTCTTTATCCTCTTCATTGACGCCATCCAGCACTCCCGCTCTGAGATCCAGTGAGTGCTGGCCGTCTAATGTGATGATGCTATCGAAGTTGAAGTTATTGACATCGTACCCATCGTGAAAGGGAATTCTTTCGTTGCTTTCTATTTGCTCATCAAAGCCGTTTGACTTTCGCTTTTCATAAGAAAGGCGCCAACTTCCATCGCGACCAGTATCTCCGGCCGAGGCAAAGGTCCTCAGGTGCCCCCGAGAACCCACAGAACTATACAATTCAGAGCCTGCGGTATCTTGTGGTGAGCGGGTAATAATGTTGATGCTGCCGAGGAAGGCATTGATGCCGTAAGCCGCCGAGTTGGGGCCGCGGCTTACCTCGATACGTTCGATGTTCTCGAGTGCCACAGGCATGGCGATCCAGTCTACGTCTGCCAGACTGACGCGGTAGGCTGTGCGGCCATCAATCTGAACCTGCAGTCGCCGCTGCTCGTACTGTGAGGTGCCGTGATAGGTCGTTACCTGGTTATTGCTGCCCCGTTCACCGACGACCATGCCCGGCACAAGCCGGAATACTTCGACCAGATTCATGACACCCAGGTCGCGAATCATGTCCCCGGTAATGATTGTTGTCGTGCCAGGCACTTTCAGTTTGGATTGCCTGAGCCGGGTTGTCGTCAACACCTCGGGCAGTTCAGACATTTCGCCGTTAAAGGCCAGGAACTCAGGTGATAAAGCCGGGTCGGAAGGCTGGGCAAATGCAGGCATTTGTGCTGTGCAACAGAGCAACAGAGCAACAGCTGTTTTTTTGGTGATTGGGACGAATGCACTGACTAAGTTATATTTTATCGAAACACGCATAGTTCACGTTTTATAATCTGCCGGGCTCAGGAATTGGAACTGTCTTCTTTTCTTTGGTGTCTATCGTATGGGACTACACACTGTTTGTCTCTCAAAAATGTAATCAATCTCAGGGCTGGGAGCTACAGCTTTATGAATTGCTGGGAAATCCTCGGAATTGAACCCACTGGTGACCATGAACGAATTCAGCGGGCCTATGAACAGCAGTTGAAATTCGCATCGGGAGAAGACGCAAATCGTCTTGATCAGGCGTTCAGGGAAGCCACAGGGCAGATGCCGGCCTCCCCGAAAGGTGGGCCTGAATCTGAAATTCCGGATGAAGCCCCCGCTGCCGTTGACGAACCCATCTCTGGGGCGAGTAATCAGCCACTGGACGGAAATGAGGGGCAAGTTGTCCGTGAAGTGGTCATCCAGATCAAGGCCTTGTTGAACGATTCCTCGCACAGCAAGGATGCCGGGATCTGGAAGGCCATTCTGTGTGAGCCGCCGGCTGATCAGTCGCGGCTGCGTGCTGAGATTGGTCGACAGCTGGAGCCGCAGATTCGCCCAATGGCGGAGAATGGAAGTTTTCCCGAATCCGTCACTCATTTTCTTGGCCACTGGTTTGGCTGGTCTAGCCTGCAGGCAATGCCGGAAGAAGCTGATGAGCGAATCTATCGTGAATCGGAAGTGCCAGAGGTGGGTGAGAACGAGCCCCCCCAGATGGTCAACTTCTGGCCAGCGGTCATTGGCTGGATTATCGGGTTGGTCATTCTTGCCAGTTTTTTCGGGGGAATGGGTGGAGGATAAACTCCACCCATGAAACTGACGGGCCATGGCGACCCCATCCGTGGCCGTTCTGCTTCTACAGTGTGGCCACGCAGCCGTCGCTACGGGGATCAGCCGCACCCTCAATCACGCCATCTGGCTTTCGCACCAAGGCTCCGGCGTGCCCCATGGTATCGCTGAAAGCCTCGTTCAAAAGCTCAACGTCGTGTCCGGCCGACTTCAGTCGGTCAAGCAAAACCGGGTCGAACCGGCTTTCAAACTTGAGGGTGGTGGTGGTGTCACCCCAAGTCCTGCCGAGCAACCATCGAGGCGCTGTCACGGCTTGCTGGAGGGGTTGGTCGAACATGCCATAGCGGCTGAATACCATCGCCTGGGTTTGGGGTTGGCCTTCACCGCCCATGGTCCCATAGCTCATTATCCGGCCGTCATCGAAATGGGCAAGGGCCGGATTCAGCGTATGGAATGGCTTACGGCCGGGCTCAAGTGCCTGAAGTGCTGCCGGATCCAGTGAAAAACTTATGCCGCGGTTCTGCCAGTTGACCCCGGTTTCTTTAAGAACAACCCCGGAGCCAAACTCCCAGAAGATGCTTTGAATGAAACTGACGGCTCTGCCTTCGGAATCGATACAGCCCATCCAGATCGTATCGCCCGGCTTGGCGGGGTCCGGCCACGGCAACGCGATTTTTGGGTCAACATTGGCCGCCAACGTTGCGAGTTTTTCCGCTGTCAGGTAATCGTTTGGCTGTTCCGGTAGCCGGTCAGGATCGGTAACAAGGCGATCTCTGACCCTGAAAGCCTGTTTGGTTGATTCCACCAGGCCATGAATATAATCGAAGCCTTCAGCCTCGGAGACACCCAACTGGTCGAAAATACCCAGAATCATGAGCGATGCCAGCCCCTGGGTGGGCGGCGGCAAGTTAAAGATTCGGGCGCCCCGCAATTTGGTTTGTAGAGGGGCAACCTGCATCGCGTGATAGTCGGCCATATCCTCTCGGGTTAAGGGGCTGCCGATTTTTGACAGCTCGTCCCCGATGGCTTTGCCCAATTCTCCCCGGTAAAAATCATCCAGTCCGGCCCGGGCAAGTTGTTCCAGCGTTGCGGCCAGTGTCGACTGTTTCATCAGGCTGCCGGGCAGGGGGGATTTGCCACCGGGCGCAAAGGTATCAAAAAACCCTGGCGCATCGCTCATCTGATGTGCTTTCTCAGCCGTCAGTCTGGCCTGGCTCTCTGTTACGATAATGCCGGACGTTGCCTGATCGATTGCCGGGGCCAACAACCGGCTCAAAGGTAATGGCTTTCCCCAGTTCGCTGCAACATTCAGGGCCTGTTGCCACCCCTCGATGGTTCCTGCGGTGGTCAGAGCTGCCATAGGGCCACGGGAAGGGATCTGCTGATGGCCCTTATAGAAACCTGTGGTTGCGGCCTTGGCCGCACGACCGCACGCGTCGATGGCGATCGGCGCCTTGCCGGGCTCATGGATAAGCCAGAACCCATCACCGCCAATTGAGTTCATATGCGGGTAGACGGTGGCGATAGACGCCGCCGCCGCCACCATGGCCTCGACCGCGTTACCGCCGTCTTTTAGGACATCCCGGCCTGCCAGGGCCGCCTGATGATGGGGTGCAACGAACATCCCTTTTGCTGAATAGACCGTTTTAAGCATTTTTGTTGTCTCCAGGAGCGATCATCGTATTCGGGCACTCGTACATTATGTGGTTTGCGCGGAGTTCAGCTGACAAGGCCATAAAACATACGCAGCGACGTGATGAACAGAAAAAGCGCGAACAGTTGTTTCAATAGTTTTGCGTTAATCGCATGGGCGACCCGTGCGCCGATGGGCGCCATCAGCATGGTTGCGGGCACGATCAGGGCCAGACCAATCAGGTTGACGTACCCCAGGGTCAGCGGAGGCCGTGCTTCGACGCCCATCCCATTGATCAGGAAAGCAATTGCACCGGGAACACTGATAACAAAGCCCAATGCGGCGCCGGTACCGACTGCGTTGATCATCGGCACGCGCATGGCGCTGAGGATCGGAACGCTGAGAGTGCCACCACCGATTCCCATCAATGTCGATGTTCCGCCAATGAAAGTACCCAGTAAGCCTGAACCCATTGGTCCGGGCAGCCCGTCACTGACGCTGAAGCCATCCTTTTTGAATGCCATGTTGAGAGCCACAAGAAGTGCGATCACTGCAAAGACCGCGGTCAGCACCTGACCATCCAAAACACCACTTGCGATAGCTCCAATCCCGACACCGATGATAACCCCGGGGACGAGCTTCTTGAGGATGTGTGGGTCGAGGCTACCCCGCTTGAAATGGGATCGAGACGAAATGATAGATGTCGGGATGATTGTAGCCAGGGAGGTCCCGACCGCCACGTGCATCCGCACCGCTTCATCGATTCCGAGAAAAGTGAACAGGTGATAGAGCACCGGGACGATCACAATTCCACCGCCCACACCAAGCAACCCCGCCATGAGCCCGGCAATGATTCCGGTCACCATTAAAGATAAAGCGAGCCCGGCAAGCCAAGTCGCGGAATAATCGGCGAAAAAATCCATACTTCAGTTCCTGATTGAGAGTTTCTACCAGCCAATGGCTTCCGGGAGCCACGTGACCAGTGCCGGGAATTGGAAGAGTACTACGAGTGCTGCAAGTTGCAACGCCACAAAGGGCAAAGCGCCAACATAAATGTCCCGTGTTGTGATGCCCTTAGGGGCGACCCCCTTCAGGAAAAACAACGCCCAGCCAAAGGGTGGCGTAAGGAATGACATCTGCAGGTTCATGGCAACCATAATAGCGAGCCAGACCATGTCGGTCCCGTAGTTCATAAATACCGGCAGGAACATTGGCAAGGCAATGTACGATATTTCAATCCATTCCAGGAAAAAACCGAGAATAAACAACAGGGCCATAAGGAACAGGATTGCTCCGAATTCACCGCCCGGTAGCATTTCGAACAGCGCATGAACCATCTGTTCACCACCGAGACCCCGGAAGGACAGAGAGAAGGGTTGAGCGCATAGCAGGATGAAAAACACCATGGCAGAGATTACCAGCGTGCCATGCAAGGTTTCCTTGAGCAGAGCCGGGCTGAACCGCCTGGACAGGATGGCGATCATCAGTGCGCCCAAAGCCCCCATTGAGGCTGCTTCCGTCGGAGCAGCAACGCCACCCACAATGGAACCAAGAACGGCAAAGACCAGAATCAACGGCGGCATTACGTGGGCAATCAGGTCTTTTACGAGCTGCTTTTTACTTGTCTCCGCTCGCTCTTCTGCGGGAATGGCAGGAACCAGTTCCTTTTTGAAAACACCCAGTAGCAGCAGGTACAAGATATAGATTCCGGCCAGAATCAGCCCCGGTATAAAAGCGGCCGCGAACAGTGCGCCAACGGATTCTCCGACGATGTCAGATAGCAGGATCAGAACCAGGCTGGGGGGAATGATCTGACCCAGTGTCCCGGAGGCGCAGATGGTCCCACACGACACGCTGGGCGAATACCCCCGACGCATCAGGGCAGGGAGGGTCAGAAGCCCCACGGTGACCACCGTTGCGCCAACGATACCGGTTGACGCACCCATCAGAACGCCCACCAGAATAATCGCAAGGCCCATGCCACCGTTTAAACCGCCCATCGCCTTGCCGATGGTCTCCAGCATATTTTCAGCGACTTTCGATTTTTCCAGCATGACACCCATGAATACGAACAAGGGTATTGCCAGCAGCGTGTAATTGGTCACCACGCCGAAGAGTCGTGCGGGCATGAGGTTGAACAGCGACGAACCAAATCCCAGGTAGCCGGCAATAAAGCCGGAGACCGCGAGCGATATAGCCACCGGTATACCAATGATCATCAGGCCGAGAAACCCTGCGATCATACCAATGATGAGCCACTCGTTTCCGCTCATGCTGAAGCCTCGGAAGAGAGAGAGGCCGGTAATTCCATCGGGTTCTCGGGGTCCGAGAACTGGACCACGGCTCTCAGGGTATCCGAGACACCCTGTGTCACGAGTAAGAAGAAACCAAAGGGAATAAAGGCTTTTAGCAAGTAGCGCATAGTCAGACCACCAGGATCGGGTGACCCTTCATTCAATTGATAGGATTGAGCAACATAGTCCAGTGCCAGCCAGGCAATAATGCCGCCAACCGCCACCGTTAGCAGAGAAGCGACAAGATCGACCAGGGCCTGTGCCCGCATACTGAAACGCTCGTACAGAACGTCAATGCGAACGTCTGCCCGGTGCTTCATGGAATAGGCCAGGCCAAGAAGCGCGATGGGGGAGACCAGGTGCCATTCCAGTTCCTGCAGTGATACCGGGCCAATGGAAAAGAGGTACCTCAGGATGACGTTGGTTGCCACAAGCAGCACCAGGGCCAGCACGCAAAAGCGTGCCAGCCCACCCAGCTGCTCGACCAACCATTCGAGACTTCTGATTGTCATTCTCATGGTCGAGCTCCGGATTACATGTTGAGCAGAGGTTTTTCGCTCAGGGCTGCCCAGGAAGCATGCTTATCCTTAAACGCCATGTAGGAGTCATAAACAGTCTTCATCTGAGCATCGGCATTGGCCATCGTGAGCAGCGTATCGGCTGTGACTTCTTTCAATCGGCTCACAATCGGTGCAGGCAGCGGTTTCGCAATAACCCCTTCATTTTCAACCAGGTCCTTGAGGGCATCCGAGTTGTTTGCCTCCGACCAGGACAGACTCTCAAGAACTGACGCCTGTGCTGCCAGCTGAATAATCATCTGAAGGTCCTTGGGCATGCTGTCCCAGACTTTCTTGTTAATGAGCAGTTCGGTGACATTGGTGGGCTCGTGCCATCCGGTGGTGTAATAGTTTTTCGCTGCTTTGTGGAGGCCAAGACGGCGATCCTGGTAGGGGCCTACGAACTCCGCTGCATCAATGACACCACGTTCCAGGGCAGGAAATATCTCTCCGCCCGGCAGCAGTCGAACAGTGACACCGAGTTCGCTGTATACCTTGCCAGCCAGTCCCGGAATCCGCATTTTCAGACCTTCAAGGTCTTTAAGGGTCTCAATCGGCTCCCTGAACCAGCCCGTCATTTGTACGCCGGTGTTGCCCATTGGAAACGCAACCAGTCCATAGGGTTCATAGAGTTCGTGCCACAACTTCAACCCGCCGCCCTGGTAGAGCCACGCCATCATGCCCTGGGTGTTCAGTCCGAAGGGTACGGTGGTGAAAAACTGCGCTGCGGGGATTTTTCCTGCCCAAAAATAGGCGTTCGCCGCGTTCATCTCGACGGTGCCCTGTGCCACGGCGTTGAAACCTTCGAGTGCAGGTATCAGCTCTCCTGCGGCAAAATGAGAAATGTTAAGTCTGCCACCAGACATTTCGCCGACCTTTTTACAGAAGTCCATCGGGCTTCCTGGTCCCTGAACGTAGAAAGGTGAGCCTGGAGGATAGGCATTTGTCATTTTGAGGTTGAACGTTTCTTTCGAGGCTGCGGCGGTGGCAATCGCCGGCGCCCCAAGAGCAATACCTGCGGTTGTAGATGCTAACGCTGCGCCGAGGAATTTCCGTCTGTTAATCGTCATTGCACATGCTCCACTGCTTCAGTTGACCGTTAAAAGGTGTTTCTTTCATTGTCAGTGG
Source organism: Marinobacter salinus (assembly GCF_001854125.1). Taxonomy (NCBI): domain Bacteria; kingdom Pseudomonadati; phylum Pseudomonadota; class Gammaproteobacteria; order Pseudomonadales; family Marinobacteraceae; genus Marinobacter; species Marinobacter salinus. The sequence goes on along the minus strand of NZ_CP017715.1, from coordinate 1,344,309 downwards.
AAGCCTTTGCACGCTATGTGCCAGATCCGAAACTAATTTAAAGCTATGAAAAATAACATTAAAATGGCGTTATTGGTTCTTGGTGGCAAGACTGGTTTATGTTCGAAAGGGAGGCATGGGCGTGAATTTTTCATTGGGGGCCGGTCTCAGTGACACCCGGTTTCCATTCCAAATGAGTGCAAAATTCCGTTAATGGAAGTTTTGATCTGACATGTGTTCACCGATTGATCCGGGGAGCGTCATTTGTCAGATGCGCACCAAATAATGACAGAACGCATCATTTTGAGACAACTTCAGACGCCCTCAACACCAGCCTCAGAGGCGTGCTCCGCCCCGCCTGTGTTTGACGCGCTTCAACAGTGAGCTCGAATGCACCGATAATATATCGGGATTGGAAAACAGGTATTCAGACACAAATTTGTGAAACGTTTCGTGACTGTCCACCAGGGTGTGGATATGCAGACTCTGCAGGTCTGTCATGATGTAGAGGCTGACCACCTCCGGTTTGGATGCGAGATCTTCGGCAATTACCTCGATCGCGCGAGGTGCAACTTTCAGATCTATAAAGCTCGAAATGGTTTTGCCAAGCTTTTCCGGATTGATTACAGCAGTAAACTGTTCGATCAGGCCCGATTCAACCATATCCTGAACCCGAGCCCGGGCGTGGGTCCGGGAAATATCGAGCTGTCGCGCTATATCCGCAAAAGAAGCACGACCATCTTTAATCAGTAGATTTAGCAACTCAGTATCAAGTTTATTCATGATTCCAACATCAAAGCATTTCATCGAAGATCGCAGGATAGCGCGTTGCGGGTAGTGAAGCGATTAATCCGTTGTCTGTGGCTGACCGGGTTTTCCATTTTGGTAAAACCGGTAGTCGGCAGTATTGACGCTTCGCGTTGCGAAGCGGTACATAAACGTAAACCCGGGCCAGTTGATCGTATTCTTGCCATTGGAATCCAGATACCAGGAGGTGCAGCCGGCATCCCAGACACTGCCGGTGAGACTGCTTTGGACCTCCGAGGAAAAACGTTCCTGGCGGTCCTTCCGCACATCCATGGCCGAGCCCGGGTTTTCCTTCAGTGCATTAAGGGCGCTGAGCACATAGCGGAATTGTGACTCCAGCATGTACACAATGGAGTTGTGAGCGAGGTTGGTATTGGGGCCATACAGTATGAACAGATTCGGAAAGCCGCTGACAGTGATTCCCTTGAAGGCGGATGCGCCATCCTTCCAGGCCTGATTCAGGGAAACTCCCGAACGGCCACGGACCGTCATCGGGGAGAGGAATTCCGAAGCTCTGAATCCGGTACCGAATATAATGGCGTCTACCGGGTAATGCCTCCCGTCCCGGGTGACCACGCCGTCTTCATTGATGCGATCAATCGGAGCCGTGACCAGGTTAACGTGCGGCTGATTGATTGCCGGATACCAGTCGTTGGAAATCAGGATGCGTTTACAGCCGATCTGATAGTCGGGAATGATGTGTTTCAGTTTCCCCGGATCGGTAACGTGTTTCCGGGCCTCTTTTTTTGCCTCGCGGGCGAATAATTCCAGTAGCCCTTTGAATTTGGTAAAGGCCAGCGCGCGGCTTTCGTTTTTCCAGTAAATGAGACAGCGGTACAAACGGTCCCAGCCCGGAACGGTTTTGAACAGGGTTTGTTCCCAGGCCCTGAACGGGCGGTCCGGTTTGGCAAGTACCCAGGCGGCGGAGCGTTGAAACAGGGCAAGGGATTTAACCTGCCTGGCAATTTCGGGTACAAACTGGATGGCGCTGGCACCGGTACCAATGACGGCCACGCGTTTGTTGGTCAGATCGTAGTCGTGATCCCAGCGCGCGGAATGAAACATCTTGCCGGCAAAACGCTCCATGCCTTCAATCTCTGGCCAGGCTGGTTGATTGAGCTGACCGGTCGCTGTTATCAGGACGCTGGCTTTTAGCTCTTCACCATTTGCCAGAGTGACCGCCCATTGATTCCGGGCTTCATCAAACGTTGCTTCCTGCACCTCTGCGTTGAACCGTATGTGATCCGAGAGGCCGTACTTGCAAACACAGTGTTCCATGTAACCAAGGATTTCCTTCTGGAGCCCAAACTTGCGGGACCAATCATGCTTGGGCTCAAAGGAATAGGAGTAAAAGTGGGACTGAACGTCGCAGGCGGCTCCGGGGTAGGTGTTATCCCGCCAGGTGCCACCGACGCGATCCGCTTTTTCAAGCAACGTCAGGTTGTGAAAGCCGGCTTTTTTGAGCTGGATAGCCATACCGAGGCCACCAAAACCGGTACCGATAATCAGAATGGACGGAGAGTCAGACGTTTTATTCTGGTGCATGGGGGTGGTCCGGTATCTTTTTGTTTTAATGATAACTCTGAGTATACGGCCCTATATCAGGACCTTGGATGGCTTTATATGACAGTCCGGGTGGTCAGAACGACCAATTTGAGGACCCGGTGAGCAATTCTTCCGCAGGTTGCGACAGCAGGCTCGTCAACAGCGGCGGCTCAAACTGACGGCGGATACTGACAGCGTAGAATTCCTCGAACACACCGGGCAGGGCGCCGTAATCGTACAGGCTGCCGGCCTGCAGTTCGTCGCGAACAACCACGGGTGGCAAAACTGCAAAATGTTGGGTGTCCCTGGCCAAAAGACGCATCATGGCCATGTCATCGACTTCAGCAACAATCCTTGGTCTGAGTTTGTGGTAATCACACAGCTGGTCAAACGCGTGGCGGATATTGTTGTCCTGCCCAGGGACGATCAGGCTCCGTTGGGTCAGTAACTCAGGAAAAGTTGTTGCTCCGCCAGCACCTGGCGGGCCGATCACACTGACAGATTGCCGGGCAATCCGTCTGGATCGCCAAGGGGTTTCCTCGTCGCCGTGAACGGGCTGGTTGGACAGAACGAGGTCAAGTCTGTGGGCCGAAAGCCGCCTCAACAAATCCTCAAGAGTCCCGCTTTGAATGCTCAGTTCCAGATCTTCGCGTCCGAGCAGTGGTTTCAGAAACCCTTCCTGAAAGTTTCTTGAGAGAGTCGCGACGGCTCCGATTTTGAGACTTTCCCGGTTGGCCTGGGAACCGGAACTGAACAAGGCCGTCAGTTCTTCCCCTTGCCTGAAAATGTCCTCTGCATAGCCAAAGGCTACCCGGCCAGCCTCTGAAAGCCTCAGTCGCCGGCCTTCCCGAACAAATAATTCATAACCAAGGCTGTCTTCCAGTTTTCGTATCTGTCCGGACAGTGCCGACTGGGAAACATGCAGAGATTCAGCAGCCCGGGTCAGGTGCCCGGTTTTGGCTACATTCCAGAAATAGAACAGGTGATGGTAATTGAGTTTCATGAATTATGTTCTCATAAAACGAACGATAGGATCTTTATAAACTATTTTTAATAACGATGCATTCCCTGCAAAGTATCGCCAACTGCGAAGGGAGGCATTTATGAACGATATTGCGACGGCTCTTTCAATGCCAGCTCTGCTGGCCTGGCTCATTCTGCCGGTTTCGTTGCTGCTGTTGGCGGCATTCAGTAGCTGGACAACCAATCCACTGAAACTGAATCATTGCTGGAGAATTGCCGGTCGGCTCCTGGCATGGTCAATGGTCGCAACGTTGGCGATTGGCGGGCTGCTTGTCGTGGATGCCTGGCTGGGAGACACGGGGCTTCCTGAACTTGGACACCGCCTGGGCCTGCAGCCGGATGGCCTGGCGGTCTGGATGGCATTGATGGTGGCCTTCATTGGATGGGTGATTCTTCGATATGCAGATAATTACCTTCAGGGAGACCCGGTGCGAGACCGTTTTCTTCCCTGGTTCCTGACCACATTGGCGAGTGTTCTGTTTCTGGTCTTCACCAACAACCTGCTTGTGCTGGCAGGGGCTTGGGTAGGTGTCAGCCTTGCTCTGCACCATCTGCTCACCCTTTATCAGGACCGCCCGGAGGCGCGCCTTGCGGCCCTCCAGAAGTTTATTGTCAGTCGTATTGGTGATGCCTGCGTCATTGGCGGCGTTCTGCTTCTCTACACACATTACGGAACCTTTCACCTCCCGGTCATGCAGGCTTTATCCGCCGAGGCATCCCAGGGCTCAATCGCACTGGAGGCTGCCTCAGTGCTTCTTGCGGTAGCCGCTGTTCTGAAATGTGCACAAATCCCGTTCCACGGTTGGCTACTCCGTGTCATGGAGGCACCAACCCCAGTTTCGGCGCTCCTGCATGCCGGTGTGATCAACCTCGGTGGCTTCTTGTGGCTGAGACTGTTTCCGGTATTCGACGGGTTTACGGCGGGGCATATGATTCTGCTGGCAGTTGGAGGGATCACTGCGGTTGTCGGTATTTTGACAATGATGAGCCAGCCGTCTGTCAAACATGCGCTGGCCTGGTCCACGTCTGCTCAAATGGGATTTATGTTGTTCGAGATCGGTATGGGCGCGTATACCCTGGCGTTTCTTCACTTGCTGGCCCACTCGCTTTATAAAGCTCACTCGTTTCTTGCGTCAGGACGCACAGTTGCAGCATCCAAAGTGGCCCCGTTTGAGGATGCCCGGGTGGCTTCACGCCTGGCTTGGAGCACAGCGGTTGCCGGAGTGGCTCTGCTGATACTCTGGCTCCGCCCGGAGCTTGTGGAAAACAATGCGGTACTTGGTGCAATGCTTCTGATGGCGGTATTCGGCGCGGTGTTCGGCATTCCGGCAGGGGCCCAAGTGCTGCGCAAACTGGCTCTGAGCGGTCTTGCCGTCGCTCTGGCACCTCTGTACGGCGCAGTTCACTGGTTGCTGGGCCCTGTCATTTCAGCGCAGCCGGGCTATGTTTTACCGCTTGCCGGTGTTGTTATCGGCTTGGTGATGGTGGGGTCTCTGGCCTTCATATCGCTGTTTCTCTTAATCGCGCCGCAAGGTCCACTGGCGCGAGCGCTACGGTTTCATATCAGTCATGGCTTTTATCTGGTACTCCCGTTTGATCAGATCACGGCGCGCCTGGCGGACTATCTGAAACGCCGGAAACAGAGTCAGAAAACGCCTGAAACCAAAACCGCCGCTTTGGGAGAAAGCTTATGACCGCCGCAATCCTGTCCCGGTCCGGAGAGCCGACGCTCTCAGCCGATCAGCGCGAAGCTCTGGCCAGGGGGGTGTCATCCATTCCGCCGAGCTGGCCGCTCGACCGCTGGATTGCCGTTAACCCCTGGTGGGGGCGCAGACACCTTCCAGCGGAACAGGCCGCCGCTATCCCGGGCGCCAGAACGCACACCTCAATGCTCATGCCGGCGTCCTTTTACCTGGACGCGTGGAGTGGCGGACGGATTCGTGAAACGGATGTCCGCAAAGCGATTGCCGAGTCCGGTTCCCAAAAGGAACCCGGAGCTCTCGTTTCAGCGCTTGACCGTTTACCTGCCGAGTCTGCGAAGGGAGCGCCCTCGGTCCTCGATCTGACGAATAAGCCCGGCACCAGCTCCCCGTTGGAGGCTATGCGCCAGCAAATAGCGCGGGCATGTGCTCTTTTTTTCGACGTCAGACAGTCTCGTTGGCTCAGCGATATTGCAGCAGGAAGCCTGCTTGAGAGCTGGCTGGAGCAAACCCGAAATGACTTGCTGCTGGACCGTAAGGTTGGTCTGAAGGGGGTACGGGCGATCGTTGAGAGCCTTTCGAATGAAGAGGTGGACGCCTCTGAATGGGCATTGGGTGTGTTGAATCTGTCTCCGGATGATTTGGAGTCCCTCGCCCAGCGGCTGCTTTTCGAGCTCATCGGGTGGAGCTCCTGGTGCAAGGGCATCGATTGGCGAGCGGAACTCGAAGGAAACCAATCCGGATTGTGCGATCAACTATTGTCGATTCTGCTGGTTTGCGAGGCAATGGGCGTTCAGGTGGCATCAGCCGAACTGCGTCACCAGTGGCAAGCGGATTGGGGTAGGTATCGGAGAGCGCTACCCAATGCCGGGGATGAGCTGCTATGGACTTGGCACAGAGCCTACGAAATCGGCTATCTGCGAACACTTGTTCACACGTTGAGTGCTAGCCAGAACCAGGTGATTTCCAATTCAAGGGAGTCTGCCATCGCGGAGTTTCAGGCTGTCTTTTGCATTGATGTCCGGTCGGAGGTCATGCGTCGACATCTTGAGGAGGTATGTCCGACAACGCAGACTCTGGGCTTCGCCGGCTTTTTTGGAATGCCTGTGACCCATCAGGGTCTGGGTCCTGAAGGGGACACACCCAAGCTTCCGGGGCTGCTTGCGCCGGCGTTCAGGTTGGCGGATTCCACTGGCGACCGTCAGAAAGACCGGATCCTGAGCCAGGCCGCTGACCAGCGTGAACTGGCCCGGCAGGCTGTCCGTAAGGCCAAATACAGTAGCCTGTCGAGCTTTACGCTTGTCGAAACCACAGGGCTTGCCTGGGCGTGGAAGTTGGTGCGTGACAGCCTGAATTTCAACAAAGAGGCTGCAAAAATACCGGACGGGATGCACAGCGGCCTGTTTCATCGTCACGGTGGCGATCCGGTATCCGACATCGAAAAATTGGAACTGGCGGAACAGCTCCTGCGAGGTATGTCGCTTACTTCCGGATTTGCCTCTTTGCTGGTTTTCGTCGGTCACGGGAGTCATACCGACAACAATCCGCACCAGGCTGGCCTGGCTTGTGGCGCGTGCGGAGGCCAGAACGGGGGTGTGAACGCCGGGCTTGCCGCCAGACTGATCAACGATCCCGTTGTGCGCACGGGTTTGGCCGAGCGCGGGATACGGATTCCGGATTTCACGGTTGCCGTTGCCGCCGAGCATTGCACGGTAACCGATAAAATACAGGTTCTGGACAGGGCTCAGGTTCCAGACAGCTATCTGGGCAAGCTTCGCAAGCTTGAAACAAGCTTTGCGGATGCAGGGCAACGGACACGGCGTGAGCGCGCCACAGCGTTGAATCTCAATGGTCTGGACGATCAGCCCCTGATGAGCGAGCTAACCAGACGTACCGTTAACTGGTCCGAGGTGCGCCCGGAGTGGGGCCTTGCCAATAACGCGGCCATCGTTTTTGCACAGCGGTCACGGACAAGAGGGCTGGATCTGGCGGGACGCGCATTTCTTCATGACTACGATGAGTCTCTCGATCCTGAAGGCAGTGTGCTTGAGAGTTTAATGTCGGCGCCAATGGTCGTCGCCAACTGGATCAACCTGCAGTATCTGGGTTCGGTTGCGGCACAGAATACCTTCGGATCTGGCAACAAGCTGCTTCACTCGGTAATTGGAGGAAACGTTGGCGTCATTGAAGGTAACGACCCGGATCTCAGGATCGGTCTCTCATATCAGTCGGTCCACGATGGGCAGCAGTGGCGCCACGAGCCGGTGAGACTGAGCGTTTTCATTGATGCGTCACGCCTCAGCATTGAGAAGGTCATTGCACATCAACCCGATGTGGCAGCTTTGGTTGAAAACCATTGGTTGTGGCTGTTCAGGTTCTCGGAGGGGGGCGTAGAGCAATATCAGAATGGTAGCTGGCACAAATTCTGAAACATGGGGGGGCAGCCAAGGTGCGCCCCCCATCCTTTTATTCCTGTTCCGCGTTCAGAAGCTCGGGTTTCTTCAGGGCTTTCTGAAACAGATCTTTTTCCTCAGCGATGGCCATGGCGCAACGTTCCGCCTGATCATCTGTCAGTCCTTCGACCTTGCGGGTCAGGAAGACCTGAATTTCTTCCGCCAACTCAAGGATTTTGTCCCGCGCATCAGCGTCCGCCTTTGAAGTGAAGAGCATCGTATCAGGATGTTTAAGTGCCATTTCCAGGCCGTCCCTATCGGAAAAGTAGACTGCTTGTACCGCCATGGTCATTCCTCGCAGTGAATGTACGTAATACTGTATAAAAAGACAGTGTACAGAAAGAGGCCTGTTTGACACAACATTTGTTGAACCGCGGTCTTTGTGAGCTTATTCGCCCCCAAGTGCAGATTTCTCCATATCCAGGTATACCCGATAAGCGTTTGCTTTGTTCGAGGCATCAAAAGCCGGCAGCGATTCGTAACGTGACCAGTCTGTTTGATCATAGGCATCTTCAAATGATACCCAGTTCTCAACGGCGGCTTTCATCTGATTACGAACGAATGCCAGGTAGTTGTAGGTGAAGTCCAATGCTTCCATGGCGTTTTGGGAAGCGCGCCCATGGCCCGGGATAAGTACCTTTGGCTTGAGCTCTTTCACCTTCTCAATGGCGCTCATCCAGTTTTCAGTATCCACTTCAGGACTGTTCAAAAACGGGATTCGACCATTCTGGATGATGTCTCCGGAGAACAGTACACCCGAGGGTTCAACCATCATCATGCTATCGTCTGGAGCATGGGCTGGGCCGGCATGATAGACGCCAAAGCGATAGCTCCCCGATTCCAGGGCCATTTCATCTTGAAAGGTAATATCTGGTTGAACCACTCGTGTCTGGTCGTTAACCCACGGCGATAGTGCCTCTCCGCGTTGCTGGAGGCGCTGTTTCGCATCGGGACTGTCTATATAGAGCTTTGAGCTATCCTGAGCGATGATTTCAGCATTTGTCAGGTCTTTGAACGCTTGGAGTCCGTAGATGTGGTCAGCATGGTAGTGGCTGACAACCACGTGAGTGATGGGCAGGTCCGTCAGTTTCCGTATTTCCCGGATCATGGCGGCGCCAAGACTTGGTGTCCCCAGGGCATCAAAGACGACGACACCCACGTCGGTTATTACAAAGCCGGCGTTGGCGGTAAAGCCTTGATTGCTCTTGCCTGGTACCCCGGATTCCCCGTCAAAATAGTAAATGTTTTCGATGTTTACCGATTCGGGGCTAAAGGGGATTGAGATTTTCGGATAGGTTGAATCAGATTCGCCAAATGCGATTCCGGGTAAAAAAATCACTACCACAGCCAGAATAAGCAAAAAGCCATCTTTTTTCTTCCTTAAATGGTGCATTTCTGTTCCCTCCAAACGTTTCTGGTTGATTCGTAACCAGCTGTCCTGTTTGTGATTTTACTGGATTCCGGAAAAACGTCCTCCCGAAAATCAGATCTTTTAGCCAATGTCGAGTCACATAAAAGTACTTGTCACCCGCCACTTAGGAGTCTATAAATAAGTTATATCCTTATAACATAAACAACAAGACCGCCTTTCAGTCTCTGAACTGAGTGCCGGCCGACAGCCCGCAAGAGGGCATCGAAGGAGGATAAAACTATGTTCGGCAAGCTCCGCCGGCTTAAGCAAGACGTTTCCGGTATCGCCCTGGAAGAGTCAGAACGTTTACCATCAGATGAACGCCGGCGCTTCCTGAGGAATGGCCTTTTCACTGCGGGTGGTGCCATGGTCGGTGGTGCCCTTGCCGGCATCTCTCCCAGGCTTGGTGCCGCCGAAACCCAGTATCCCCCGGAAATCCCCTCCTGGACCCGCTCGCTTGGACCGGGTGTTGTTACCGATCCGTACGGTGTTCCGTCGCCCTTCGAAAAAGGCGTTATCCGGAGGAATGTTCCCTGGCTTACTGCTGAGAAAACATCTTCGATCAGCTTTTCGCCGCTCCAGCACCTGAAGGGCATTATCACGCCGAATGGCCTGTTCTTTGAGCGCCACCACGCGGGTCGTCCGGAAGTTGATCCTCAACAACATCGTCTGATGATCCACGGGCTGGTAGACCGGCCGATTATTCTCTCCATGGAAGACCTGCAGCGGTTTCCCAGTGTTTCGCAGATCAACTTCATCGAATGCCCCGCAAACGGCGGTATGGAATGGCGCGGTGCCCAGCTGAACTCCCTCCAGTTCCTTCATGGCATGGTCAGTTGTGCGGAATGGACTGGCGTCCGGCTCTCCACCCTGTTGCAGGAAGTCGGTATGAAGCCCGAAGGCAAGTGGTTGCTGGCAGAGGGGGCCGACGGGGCAGCTATGACCCGCAGCATCCCGATGGAGAAGGCGCTTGACGATGTGATTGTTGCCTATGCCCAGAATGGCGAGGCGCTGAGGCGGGAACAGGGCTATCCGATAAGACTTGTCGTTCCCGGCTGGGAAGGCAACACCCATGTGAAATGGTTGCGCCGCCTGGAAGTCGGTGACAAGCCATGGATGCAACGGGAAGAAACTTCCAAGTACACGGATCTCATGCCGGATGGAACGGCTCATGGGTTCACCTGGGTAATGGAGGCCAAATCCGTTATCACATCGCCGTGTCCGGAAATGCCCTTGAGAGGCAGCGGTATTTATCAGATAGAAGGCATTGCCTGGAGTGGGAAAGGCAAGGTGAAGGCAGTGGATGTGTCGGTTGATGGTGGTCGCAACTGGAGACAGGCTCGTTTGCGTGAGCCAGTGATGTCGAAATCGCTGACACGATTCTCACTTGAGTGGAACTGGGACGGCAACCCCGCGTTGTTGCAGTCCCGGGTAATCGATGAAACCGGCTATGTGCAGCCTACGCTTTCGCAGCTCAAAGAAGCGCGCGGCACCAATTCGATTTACCACAAGAATGCGATCCAGACCTGGCAGGTGACGCCAGATGGGAGTGTGAACAATGTTCAGGTTTGATAAATCGTCGCGAGTTTTGGCCAGTTTAGGAACCGGGGTGCTTTTGATGTCTATGGCAGCGGCTTGCCAGGCTGAGTCTGCCGGATATTACGGCTATGGCGAACCCGCAACCAAAGAGCAGATTGCCGGATGGGATATTGATGTCCGGCCAGATGGAAAAGGGCTGCCGGAAGGCAGTGGCACCGTTGATGAAGGAATGAATGTCTACGAAACCTATTGTTCGTCCTGTCATGGAGCTTTCGGTGAGGGTATGGGGCGCTTCCCCAAGCTCGCTGGTGGCGATGGCAGCCTGACGGAAGACCGCCCGGAAAAAACCGTAGGCAGTTATTGGCCCTATGCAAGCACCCTGTGGGATTACATTCACAGAGCCATGCCGTTTTTTGCGCCTCAGTCTTTGACCGATGATCAGGTGTATGCGCTGACAGCTTATGTCCTCAACCTGAACTACATCGTGGACGGGGATTTTGTTGCCAACAAGGAAACACTGCCAAAAGTAAAAATGCCCAATGAAGACAATTTTGTCTGGGAAGACCCCCGACCAGACATCCATAACGAACGTTGTATGAAGGATTGCAGGGACACGGTGGAGGTAACGGACTCAGCTGTGGGCAAGAACCTGACACCAAGCACGACCGGCCCGCTCGACAAAGGGCTTACAGAGTAATTGCTGGAGAGGCGGTGCCATTTGAAACGTGCCGAGGAGGATTAAGTGATGCGTAAAGGGTTAATTTCCGTGTGTTTAACCACGCTTGCACTGAGCGCTACACCGTCGGTGTTTGCAGAGCCGACCAAGGCCGAGATTGATCTGGGCAAGGAGCTGGCGTTCAGCCGGAAGGACGGAAACTGTCTGGCCTGCCATCAGATGGATGACGGCAAGTTGACAGGCAATATCGGACCGGCCCTGGGGAATATGAAAGTACGTTTTCCGGACCGGGAAATGCTGTTCCAGCGCATTTGGGACGAAACCCAATTCAACCCGATAACGGTGATGCCTCCATTCGGACGTCACTCGATCCTGAGTAAAGAAGAGATCAACCGGGTTATTGATTATTTGTACACGCTCTGAGAGCGGAGGAGGAGTTGCCGTGATTGACGAAAGACGAAGAGGTTTTTTGAAAGGCGCATTGGGCGCGGGTGTTGCGGGTTTTGCACTTGCTTCCGGAATGGTGCCGCTTCGGGTAGAGGCCGCTGCAGCTCCCGATGCAGGCAATTGGCCGAAGAAAGCTTTCAATACACCGGGCGTCGACGAAACGATTTCCGAACTATACGGCATGGATGCGGAGCAATCCGACAAGATATCCGTGGACCTGCCAACCATTGCCCAGAACGGTGCCGTGGTGCCGGTAACCGTCGAGACTACGCTGCCAAACGTGACAAGTATTGCATTGTTGGTCGCCGAGAACCCGAATGCCCTGGCGGCATCGTTCATGATCCCGAAAGGGACGCTACCATTTGTATCCAACCGTCTGAAAATGGCCGAGACCACGGATGTCGTGGCGGTGGTTATTTCCGATGGCAAGGCTTACAAGGCCACCAAGAATGTGAAAGTGACCGTCGGCGGCTGTGGCGGCTGACCGCTAGTAGGACAGGAGAGAAAGAATGGCTTCCAGTATCAGAGTTCGCGCAGTAGAAAATGGTGGCGTAACGTCGCTCAAGGCCTTGGTGCGGCACCCCATGGACTCCGGGTTCGTTAAGGATTCGGCCGGTAATGTGATTCCCGCCCATTTCATCCAGGTATTGACCATTAACCATAACGGTAAAGACGTGTTTGTGGCTCAGTGGGGCCCTGCCGTTTCGAAGGACCCGTTCCTTGAGTGCCGGTTCGAAGGTGCCAAGAAAGGAGACAAGCTCACGATCAGCTGGGTGGACAATAAAGGCGAGAGTGATTCAACCACAGCGACGATCGGCTAAAGGTTGTTGGCGGACAGGGCCCCGGGCTTTTGTACCGTCGCAGAGGAGGATTGGACATGCTTAAAGCGAAAATCATCCTGGTCGCCCTGGGCGCGGCGCTGGTCGTGCCACAGGCGCTGGCGGGAAACTCGCCGGAAGAAGACCGGAAAGAAGCGGTTGAGTACTTCAAGCAAAGGTTCCCTGACGTGCCGTTCAAGGAATTCGTCAACGGCCAGTACGCACTGGATGACGACCGACGTTCCCAGTGGGAGTCACTGCAGGATTTCCCACCCTATGAATTCGCCGTTGCGGAAGGCAAGGAGATGTTTGAAACGCCCTTCGCCAATGGCAAGACCTATGCAAGCTGCTTTGAAAACGGCGGTATTGGTATTCGCCAGAACTATCCTTACTTCGATATGGAAAAGAAGGAGGTCATAACGCTTGAGCTGGCCATCAACCGTTGTCGGGAGGAAAACGGTGAGAAGCCCCTGAGATACAAGAAAGGCGACATTGCCTCTATCTCAGCCTATATGGCCTCCACCTCTCAAGGTAAAGAGTTCGACATCAAGGTTCCGGATGAGCCTGCGGCCCTGGCGGCCTATCAGGATGGCAAGGAATTTTATTACAGCCGCAGGGGGCAGCTGAACTTTTCCTGTGCCAGTTGTCACGTTCAGAATCCAGGCAACTGGATACGTGCGGACCTGCTATCGCCTGCGTTGGGCCAACCGTCAAACTTTCCGGTTCATCGTTCCAAGTGGGGCGAACTGGGTACGTTGCACAGACGTTTTGCCGGGTGCAATAACAACGTTCGTGCCGAACCATTACCGGCTCAAAGCACGGAGTACCGAAATCTTGAGTACTTCCTGACCTATATGAGCAATGGCCTGCCAGTGGTTGGTCCGGCCACCCGTCCATAACCGGGAACGGAGTTGGGAGAATCGCAATGAAAAAATCATTACTGACACTTGGCGCAATACTGGCCCTGGGAATATCGCTGTCCGCCCTGGCAGGCCCGAAAGAGGATTTTGAAAAGATCTACTCGGAGGCTGAGAGTACCCACAAGGACGCCGGAACGTTTCAGTGGACCATTACTTCAGACCGGCTCAAAGCTGCCAGGTCCGCCGCGGAAAGCGGTGATTATGAGAAAGCGAAGGGTATGGCAAGCAAGGCTCTGAAACTGGCCGAGGAATCCGTTGCCCAGCGCAAGAAGCAGGCAGAGGTCTGGCGTAATGTCGCGATAGGCGGATAAACGTGCCCGTAATGGATGCTTGACCCTGTGTCTGCGGCGCTGCCCAGGCTGCAGGGTTATTCGTCTATTCCCATAATGACAGAGAGAGGAAAAGACCGTGTCGATTTCCCGCAGAGATTTTCTCTTGGCCATGCAAGCAGCCGCGATTGCCGGCCTTGCCCCGAAACTTGCTCTGGCGAAAGGGGGAGAGGGGTTATACGACATACCGAAATTCGGCAATGTGCGCCTGTTACATCTGACGGACATTCACGCCCAGCTTTCACCGGTGTATTTTCGCGAGCCCAACGTGAACCTGGGGGTTGGCCCCAGCAAGGGTAAAGTACCCCATCTGGTGGGATCACATTTCCTGGAACACTTCGGGATCCCGGCAAACTCCTCACGAGCCCACGCTTTTACCTACCTGAATTATCAGGAAGCGGCACAGGAGTATGGCCGCCTCGGTGGCTTTGCCCAGCTGAAAACGCTCATCGACCAGTTGCGTGAGCAGGCGGGGGCCGGAAACTCTTTACTGCTTGATGGCGGGGACCTGTGGCAGGGGTCGGGGACCGCTTACTGGACCAATGGCGAGGATATGGTGGAGGCCAGCAATCGTCTTGGTATTGATATCATGACGGGGCACTGGGAATTCACCTATCCGGAGCAACAGATCCGGAAGAACATAAACAGCTTCGAGGGTGAGTTTCTGGCCCAGAATATCTTTTTGTCGGACGAAGCCATGTTTATGGGCGCCGAGTCGTTTGACGAAATGAGTGGCCGCGTTTTTAAACCCTATTCGATCCGCGAACTTGGTGGCAAGCGCGTTGCGATCATTGGTCAGGCCTTTCCGTACACACCGATCGCCAACCCTTCCTATTTCATACCGGACTGGCGTTTTGGTATTCGGGAAAACGAGATGCAGGCGCTGGTCAACGAAATCCGGGAAACAGAAAAAGTTAACGCCGTCGTCGTTATCTCCCATAACGGTATGGATGTAGACCTGAAGATGGCCAGCCGGGTAACCGGTATCGATGCCATTCTTGGTGGCCATACCCACGACGCCGTTCCGCAGCCAACTGTTGTCAAGAACCCTGGTGGAAAGACCCTGGTCAGTAATGCCGGCACCAACGGCAAGTATGTGGCTGTTCTGGACCTCGATATCGGAGACAGCGGAGTCCGTGGCTATGAATACAGACTGTTGCCGGTTTTTTCGGACCTGATCAAGCCGGATGCTGCCATGAGCAGCTTCATCCAGGAAGTCCGGGCACCCTACATGGACAAGCTTGGAGAGAAACTCGCCATCGCCGATGAACTGTTATACCGCCGCGGCAACTTCAACGGAACGATGGATCAGGTGATTTGTGATGCGCAGAGGGAGGTTCTGGATGCTCAGATTTCCCTGTCACCCGGTTTCCGGTGGGGCACCACGGTTCTGCCGGGAGACGCCATCACAATGGACGACGTAATGAACGCCACTGCGATCACCTATCCGGAAACCTATGTTCGGGAAATGTCTGGCGCTGATCTGAAACTGATCATGGAAGACGTGGCAGACAACCTGTTCAACAAGGACCCGTACTACCAGCAGGGCGGTGACATGGTTCGGGTAGGTGGGATGGACTATACCTGTGATCCGACGGCGAACATGAATGGCCGTATTTCCGACATGCGCCTGGATAACGGAGAACTGATTCAAGCCGACAAGATGTACAAAGTTGCCGGGTGGGCCACTGTCAACTCGCGAGCTCCGGGACGGCCAATCTGGGATGTGGTCGCTGATTATCTGAGATCGGAGAAAACGGTCCGGATTACCAAGTTCAATACTCCCCGCCTTAAAAACGTGGAGGGTAACCCGGGGCTGGAAGACTATTCGTCATGAGAGCGGCGGGAGGTTTACCCAGAGGAGGTCTGACAGGGCTGATCTTTCTGATCCTGCTGTCAGCCGGTGCAAACCTCCACGCCGGTGAGCCTTTAAACCCGGAGAAGCCATTTGCCGAAAAGTTCCTGCTTCTACAGCTCAGCGATGATGAGCCGGAAAAGCAGGAAAAGGTTCTGAGCGTCGCTGGTAATCTTCTTGAGTATTACGATCTGGACCTGATTGATATTGAGATCACAACGTTTGGCCCCGGGGTGCGACTGCTTTACGCCGACAACAAGCATCGGGAGCAGATTACCAGCCTGATGTCTCAAGGGGTCCGGTTCTCAGTATGTATGAACACCATAGACACGATCGAGAGAGCAACGGGCGAAAGGCCTGAACTCCATCCTCAAAGTCAGCCTGTGCAGGTAGGTGTTGCCCATATTCTTGAGAGAGTCGAACAAGGATATGTATTGGTCCGCCCCTGATGCACTGGGCCATTTAAAGGAAACAAACCATGCGCTTCAATCTATCGACACTGATGTTTACAGCAGCACTCTCTGCAACGGGACTTGCCAATGCGGCGGAGACAGACCAACCGGTGATGGTTGAAATCAAGCGCTTGTCCATGGACACCGCTCTGACCATCGCCAAAACCGCCATTGATACGTGCCGGGAACAGGGCGTTCAGGTCGCCGTCACCGTCGTTGATCGGGGAGGTCACCCACAGGTCGTGCTGCGCGATGTGCTCGCCATGGACCTTGCGCTGGAAGTCAGCTATCGGAAGGCTTATACCGCCATGACATTCACCAGCAAGACATCCGCCATGGAAGATCGTTTCACCGGACCATTTTCCGTTGGCAAGGTTGAGAAGGTTCTTCTGTCTGCCGGCGGGGTTCCAATACAGGCCAGCGGTGAGACGGTAGGAGGTGTGGGCGTGAGTGGAGCACCTTCCGGAGAAACTGATGAAATGTGTGCCCAGGCAGGCGTAGATGCCGTTGAAATGGACCTGGAAATGGCATCATTCTAACTGTCGAAGTTTCAATAGAAAACCATGAGATAACAACATAGTGCGAGATGTTCTTAAAGTAATTTTGGTTTTTGTCTGTTTGCCCGGGATAGCCTTTGGACAGTACCCGGATGCAGTGCAGGTCCTTATTGACGACGGTCTGAAGATTGAAGCCAGGTTCAATGCCCCGGGTGGGCTGGAGGGCTACGTTGGACGCAGAAATGGTCATCCGGTTTCGCTGTACCTCATGCCGGATGGCGAGCATGTTGTTATCGGCAAAATGGTGGACGGATTTGGACAAAATCTGAGTGCAGAACATATCCGTGCCTGGTTGCCCGAATTGGACCTTACAGGGGCTTGGGCGAAACTGGAAAACGCGACATGGATTGGGGAAGGACCCGGGGACGCAAAGCGGATTGTCTACGTTTTTACTGATCCCAATTGCGGTTATTGCATTGTGTTCAGAGAAAAGGCCAAAGCTTTTCTGAAGCGTGGAATCCAGCTGAGGCACATTATGGTTGGAATAATCCAGCCGACCAGCCTGGCTAAAGCGGCAAGTGTTATCGCCTCACAGGACCCGGTGGCGCAGCTCGATTATCACGACAGTCAGTTTCCCAGAGACTGGCTTGATACTCCGGAAAATATCCCGGAACCACTCCGGGTCAAAATTGAGAATAACAACCGTTTGATGGAGGCGCTCGCGATATCAGCGACACCTGCCGTTTTATACCGCGATGAGCATGGTGAGGTCCGAAAGATCGTCGGTCTTCCGGATGATCTGGGGTTATCGCAGGCGGTGTTCCGGTCACCGGAATAATTTGGGCACTGTATGGGGGAGGTGCGAATAATGTCATTACGCAATTTCTTTTCAGGATTGATGCTTTTCGTTCCGGTTTTGGTAAGTGCCGGAGAATCCGGTGTGCCGGACCAGCTTGAGCTGACGAAAGTAACAGACCGTGTGTATTCCGCGATTGGCGAGACCGCGCCCGGTACCTACGAAAACAATGGCCACAACAATAACCTGAGCTTCATCATTACTGCAAAGGGCGTGGTCGTGATGAATGGAGGAGACAATTACCTTCTTGCCAAAGCCCTCCATAACTCAATCCACAGTGTGACCGACAAAGTGGTCAAGTATGTAGTGAATGAAAACGGTCAGGGTCACGCCATGCTGGGAAACAGTTACTGGCGGGACCAGGGAGTGCCGATCATTGCGCATGAGGCAGCGATAGAAGAGTTCCGGGAGCACGGTGATATCAAGCTGGCATCGATGGAAAACCGGAATAAAGAGAAGGCCGAAGGCACTTACGTAGCCGTTCCGGATATCGGGTTTTCGGACCGATACGACCTGGATATGGGCGATGTGAAAATCGAGCTGCGTTACTTTGGCCCCGGGCACTCTCCGGGTGACATTGCCCTTTGGATACCTCAGGACAAACTGCTGATCACTGGTGATTTGGGGTTCCACCAGCGTTTGTTAGCGGTGTTTGACGATACGGATACCGGCGCCTGGATAGAGTCGTTTGATAAGATGAGTGAGGAACTTGACCCCGAGGTCGTCATACCAGGGCACGGCGAACCAACGACGCTGGACGTCGTTACGCGCGAAACCCGTGGGTACCTGGTGTTTCTCAGAAGCGCGGTTATCGAGATTCTTGAGAATGGGGGAGGCCTGGACGAAGCCTATAATATCGACCAGTCCCAGTGGGCGTACCTGGATACGTTCGAGGAACTGGCTGGTAAAAACGCAGGACGCGTCTACCAGCACCTTGAGTTCGATTACTTCTGAAAGCTCAGTAGCGGAGTAGGGCGGATCCCCAGGTAAAACCACCCCCAAAGGCTTCCAGCAGGATGACCTCGTTACGTTTGATGCGGCCATCGCGCACAGCGACGTCCAGCGCCAGGGGAATGGAGGCCGCCGAGGTGTTGCCATGTTCATTAACGGTAACCACCACCTGATCGATGGACATGTTCAGCTTCTTAGCGGTCGCTGAAATGATCCGCAGGTTGGCCTGGTGGGGTACCAGCCAGTCGATCTCGGACTTTTGCATCTGGTTGGCTGCGAGCGTCTCATCGACGATCTTCCCTAACGTATTGACGGCCACTTTAAAAACTTCATTGCCTTTCATTTCCACGAAGGCCTTTCCGGCTTTCACCTGGTCGTACCCGTGGGCGATTCCACAAGGCACGTGAAGAAGTTCCTCGTACTGACCGTCTGCGTGGATATGGGTTGAAAGGATGCCTGTTTCTTCATCGGCTTCCAGAATGACGGCGCCAGCTCCGTCGCCAAAGAGCACACAGGTACCGCGGTCCTCCCAGTTGATGATTCGGGAGAATACCTCTGCGCCGATTACCAGCGCCTTCTTGCTGGTACCGGTTTTGATGAACTTTTCAGCAGTGGCAAGGGCATAAACAAATCCACTGCAAACCGCTTGAATATCAAATGCCGGGCAGCCATGAATGCCCAGCCGAGCCTGGAGAATACAGGCGCAACTGGGGAAGATCTTGTCTGGCGTGGAAGTGGCGAAAACAATAAGGTCAATGTCCTTACCGTCAATGCCGGCGGCCTCTATGGCGTTACGCGCGGCATGCTCCGCGAGATCGACTGTCGTCTGTCCCTCAAGGGCAATATGCCTCTGCTCGATACCCGTGCGTTCACGAATCCACTGATCAGTGGTGTCGACCATCTTTTCAAGGTCTTTGTTGGTAACGATGTTTTCTGGCAGGTATGAGCCCGTACCGGTAATTCGTGCAAACGTCATTCGTGAAAGTCCCGAGGCGTAACTGTTTATCGTTACTCCATGCTATACCCATGAGCCTCTGGGCGTTATTAGCGATTTGTCAAAGACCCACCGAAACTGGCAGGCTCGACTACTATAATGTAGAAAGTGATCCACCACTCTGTAACGAAGAGGAGAGAACCGCGATGGGAATTTCCAACCATGAACTTCACAGCGAATTTCCGCAGTACAAAGATCTGATTGATGAATTGAGAGCCAACGACCTGAAATTCAGTGAGAAGTTTAAAAAGTACGCAGAGTTGGATCAGGAAATAGAGGGGCTGGAGAGAAGGGGGGCCCCGGTCGGAGATGACAAACTCCATCGGATGAAACAGCAGCGTGCACAACTGAAAGATGATCTTTACCAAACCCTGACGAAAAACAGTCAGGCTTCCTGAAACTGAAGCAACATAAAGTTACTGTAAATCGCTGAAATGCCCGCCAGATAGGGGTTTCCAAGTATTCAGGTAAGGCTGCCCTGTCATTAGAATAGGTGGCTAATAAAACTTGATCCCGGTTAATTCTAACCGGAACCATTGGACCCTTATTCTGGAGACGGAAAATGAAAAGAGCAGCATCGATTTATAAGGGATGGCGGATGAAACGCGATTTTATTCACCTCGTGACCACTAGAGACAGCCGTTTGCTGAACGACGTTGGATTGTCACCTGAAGTTGTTGCAAAAAGGCTGAAAACTCCGTTTTGGGAGTTTTGAGCCGGCCCTTGGCCATCAGGGTGGAGTAGCTCTATCAAGGCTGCTCCGGCCTGATGACGTCTCCCTCAGCCCCTGACCTGGCTTCCGGCGGCTGTCACGTAAGTGTAATACACGGTTGTTATGAAAGGCTTTTTATCCCAAAAAGATATAAAAAAATTGATCTGCGCCTATGTCCCCGGCGCGAGCTTCATCCTATAGTGTCGCTACCTCCAGAACCATAACGGTTCAACCTGAAAAGGAGAGCGTGACGATGATCCAGGAATTCCTTCAAAGCACCTTGCCACTCGATTCCTCCCTTACCCTAAAACGATCTGACGTAAACCCTGACAGTGCCGGACATCACCACAGCGAAGGGTTCGAGCTTGTCTCAAACGCTGGCGAAACCGTTGGATTCGTCAAAGCATGGGAAGATGACTCCAGTTTCCGCGGCTACGTTCATTTCGATTCCGACGGAAATGTCGTGGACTGGAAAGTGTTCACGTCAGCCAGCGAGGTAAACCGCCACTCCTGATTCAGCTGCTGGTTGAAGTAATCAGCCGGGTTAGTTCCGTCCCGGCTGTAGGTCTTTTGTGTAAAAGGGTTGCTTTTAGAGGTCAGGCATCAATGGGTGCCCCGATGGCCGGATGCCTCGTGAGCGTTAAGGTCACAAACCTGAATTGCATTATTTCCGAGTTGCCGGGCTTCGGTACATAACTGGCGGGCGGTCTCGACCATCAGAGAGGTCTTACCCTTCGATGTATTTGAAGGCATGATCAGCACGCCCGCTGAGAGTCCGATGCGCGTACTGTGGTTGGCAGAAAGCTGAAACTTCGCACGGATCACATCAATCAATCTCAAGGCCATCTCAATTGTCGAGACCTGGCTGCTTTCTTCCATGAAAAGCACAGATTCGCCTTTGCCTATTTGATATAGAGCCGCCTGGGCCGGCATCAGTTTCTCGATGAGCTTTGAGGCTTCTTTAAAACTATCTTGTATTGAATGTGTCTGCTCTCC
This sequence comes from Marinobacter salinus, assembly GCF_001854125.1. Classification (NCBI taxonomy): domain Bacteria; kingdom Pseudomonadati; phylum Pseudomonadota; class Gammaproteobacteria; order Pseudomonadales; family Marinobacteraceae; genus Marinobacter; species Marinobacter salinus. The sequence continues at coordinate 1,323,349 of NZ_CP017715.1, read as the reverse complement.
GGCCGAAGGGGCAGACGGAAGTTTGTCAAGACACAGATAGGTGAGGCTGAATCGCGCGGATGCACGCTCTCTGGGCGGCAACGTGTGATCGACTGTGCGAGGGTGCCCGGTAGAAATGTTGATAGGTCGTGAAGATGCTCGCAGAGAGTTGGTCAAGCCGGAATGATCGTGTAGCTGTCTAATAATAAAGACATACTCTTTGCCGAATGTGTCACTGCTGCCTATCTCGGAGACCTGGATGCTGATGATCGTTGCGGTGGTTCGGCGCCGTAACGTGAACAGCCCTTTAAGCACTTGCGCATCGAATTCACCGTCCGGGGCCACCTTGCCAGTCGAACGTTCAGGTCCAAGGGGGCTGAGCGCAAGGATCTGGTTGATCTGCTCGCCAAGAGCCTCTCCGAAGCTTATATCCAGGATTTCCTCTGCCGCCTCATTGAGGTAGGAGACAATGCCAAGCTCATTGGTAACCGCAATACCGTCCTCTGTGGCCTCAAGTACATTCCACGCAATATGATTCGCCTGAGAAGATTGATCCTGCCTGAATTGTTGGGAATGGTTCATAGCCTGACTCCGTGTCTGCTTTACTCAAGTCGATCTGCGGCAACTTTCTTACTCTGCTGCAAACGAACCTTGGAAACCTGTCATTTTTGATCTCCGGGATTCAGACTATAGGCTGGTAAGATGACCCATAATATGGGGCATAGCTTGAATAATGTATGAGAAAAACTCCTAAGGATTGTCTGTGTAGGATGCAATGCTGTTACTTCTGGAAGTCTGTCAGATAGGGAAAATTAATACTTATGAATGAGTCAGCCTCGGGCACCGAACTCAAGGAATGCAACGAAAGCCTCCCGATCGTCATTCTGGGCGCCTCGGCCGGTGGACTGGAGGCATTGAATGCTTTTTTCAAAGGTGCGCCGGACCCTATTGGTTGTGCTTATCTGGTCATTACCCATCATAAAACGGATCACCAAAGTATGTTGCCGGAATTGCTGGCCCGGTCCTCCGGAAAGCGAGCACTGGAAATAACAGATGGGATGAAGGTTGAGCCAGACTGTATCTATACCAACCCTTCTGGAGAATGGTTTACCGAGGTTAAAGGTGGAATCTTCAAGCTCCTGACCGCGAGTGAAGCCCTTAAGCAGACGCTGCCTGACAGCAGGCAAGGTGTGCCTTCAATGAAGGTTTACCACCCCATCGATTTTACCTTCCAGCGGCTTGCCGACGAGGTCAAGAGCCGGGCAATTGCAGTGGTCCTGTCCGGATCCGGCAGTGACGGAGCTCTCGGACTGAAGGCCATAAAAGCCAACGAAGGCATGATTATTGTGCAGAAGCCGGATTCGGCTGAATTCACAAGCATGCCTGAGAATGCGATAGCGACAGGATTGGTGGACTCCGTATTGCTACCGGGAGACATGGGCGCCCAGATACAGGGGTACCTGCACCAAAATCAGGAGTCAGTTCAGGTTCAGCGCGAAGAGGCGCTGGCATCAGCCGGGGAGCTGCGACGGATCTGTAGTTTGTTACTGGCTCGCACAGGCAACGATTTTTCCTGTTACAAGCCTAATACCATGCGGCGGAGAGTTGCCAAGCGAATGGCTTTGCATAACTTTCAGAAAACATCTGATTATGTCGAATACCTCACTCACGATGAGGAGGAGGTTACTTTTCTCTTTCGTGACATGCTGATCCGGGTGACCCGGTTTTTCCGGGATCCGGAGTTGTGGGATTACCTCCGGAAGACCCTTTTCCCCAAATTGCTACGCCAACCAGATTACTCAGATGGCTTACGCATATGGGTACCAGCCTGCGCCACGGGAGATGAGGCTTATTCAATCGCCATCCTCCTGAATGAGATTCTTCGAGAGAGTGGCGAATCCAAAAAAATTCAGATTTTTGCCTCAGACCTCGACGCGGATGCCATTGCGATTGCCAGACGAGGGCGGTACCCGGCCGGGATTATCAATGAAGTACCAGAGAGTTTGTTAAACAGATACTTCTCGTATTCGGATGATCATTACACTATCTGCAAGTCGATCCGAGAGCAGATTGTTTTTGCTCCACACAATCTGATCAAGGACCCTCCTTTTACCCAAATCGACCTTATCTCGTGCCGGAATCTGCTGATCTACCTGAAGCCGGATATGCAGGCCGACCTACTGTCCATGTTCCACATGGCGCTTCGGGAAAACGGTACGCTGGTGCTGGGGCCATCAGAGTCAGTAGGCGAAGCGTCCGAGGCTTTCGAGACGGTTAATGGCACGTGGAGGGTCTTCAAACGCAATCCAGATATTCTGCTAGAACGAGATTCAATGAAACACTTTAACTCTATGGGACGAAGAGGTTTATTTCCGCGCTTCAGCCAGGCCCGGATGCAGCCCAGTCCAACCGATGACAGTGACCTGACGCAAAGTGTGCTGAAGTTGCTGGCCAGGAAGTTTGCACCCGGGGCTATTTTGGCCAGCGAGCGAGGGGATATTTTCTACCTGCATGGTAAAGCGGGGAGCTTCCTGGAGCCTCAAGAAGGCAGACCCCACTATAACATTTTTGAAATGGGACGTGGCAGCCTTACACAGGAGCTGCCCGTTTTAATGCGACTGGCAGGCTCCTCCAAAGGCAAGCGGGTTGAGAAGACTTTAAAAGTCGAACCTTCTGACGACCGGGAAGTGCTCGTCGGCGTCGAGAAACTGCAAGCTCCTGAATCAATGAGGGGGCTGTTCCTGATCATTTTTCGTGATTCCGAGCTACAGACCGTCAGCGCGACTGGCCCGAAAGAGACTCAATCGAATGGGAACGAGTCTCCACAAGTCTCCCATGTGTTTGAGCTGGAGCGAGATCTGGAACAGTCACGAGCCGCTTATCAGGCACTGTTGCAGGAGGTCGAAACGCAGAATGAAGAGCTCAGGTCTGCAAATGAAGAGTTGCAGTCCACCAACGAAGAGCTTCAGAGCAGTAATGAGGAACTCGAAACCGCCAAAGAAGAGACTCATTCGCTGTATGAAGAGTTGAGCTCAATCAATACAGAGTTGGTTGAGAAAGTGAACAATCTGTCAGAAGCTAATGACGACATGGCCAATTTGCTGAATAGCACGGCTATGGCGATTCTGTACCTGGATAACGAGCTCAGGCTCAAGCGGTTTACGGATAAGGCAAAGGACGTTATTGCAGTTCGGGAATCGGATGAGGGGCGCCCCATCAGCGAACTGGCAGTCTACCTTGCAGATGAAGACCTGATAGGAGATGCCCAGTCTGTGCTGGCGACACTGAAAGCTATTGAAAAAGAAGTGAAAACCCAAGACGGGCATTGGTATTTAATGAAATTGCGGCCGTACCGAACCCGTGAAAACGTCATTGATGGCCTGATCTGTACCTTTGTCGACATTAACGAGGTCAAGGGTATCCAGCGGTCAGAATGAGCATTAATGAACCGCAGCTCGTGTGGGTAGGTGTGAGATGAAACATTCAGGAAGTGGACATGACAATGGCCATCAGCCAGAGAGCGGTAAATCGGTTAATAATGACCTCCGGTTGATCGCTGAGAAGAGGCTTAGGGAGCAGCGGGGGGTAAACGAGGAAGAGGACCTGAACGGTCTCGTCGAAGAGCTCAGCATACATAAACTCGAGCTCGAGATTCAGAACGAAGAATTGCGTAAAATTCAAGGCGACCTCCGAGTGGCCTACGACCGCTATGCTGTGCTCTATGAACGGGCCCCTGTGGCATTTCTGACGCTTTCGACGAAAGGCAATATTCTGAACTGCAACCGGGCCGCTTCAAAATTATTCGAGGTGCCAGCGCAACAGATTATCGGGCGCCGGCTACATGATTTTGTGGCACCGGACTCCCAGGACGATCTTCATCTACACCATTACTCGCTCATTAATGATTCAAGAACCCAGTCAACATCACTAATACTGAAAACGAAAGGCAACCAATCCAAGACTGTTCTGCTCGACAGTGAGCTTGATCGCCAGTTGAATCCAGGTGAGCTCAGTTGGTTCGCGTCCCTTACGGATATATCGGATCAGAAGAGGCTGGAAACGGAGCTGACAAGCCTGAATCGGGAACTTGAGGAGCGCGTCGAGGCGCGGGCACAACAGTATCTGACCAGCCGACAGGAGACCCTGGCGGTTCTTAATGCGGCCGCCGATCCGATCATAACCATTGACGGCGAATATCTGATCCAGTCCATCAACCGTGCCACATTACGGGTGTTCGGCTACGCCGAGGATGAACTCCTGGGTGCCAGCCTCATGAAACTGCTGACTGACACCGGGGCATTAGTCTTCAGGCGTGCTTTGGCCGATTGTGCCCGGGAGCTAATTGGCCAGGCACCGAAAGTGCGCAGGGAATTGCGATGCAAAGACAAGAGTGGCGAGCAGATTCCCGTTGAGACGGCGCTGGCCCGTGTTGATGAAGAAGAACATTTCATGATTATTTTCCAAGACCTGCGTGAAAAAAGACGTCTTGAGTGGGAAGTCATGCAGGTTGCTGAGGATGAGCGCAGCCGAATCAGCCGTGAACTGCATGATAGCCTCGGACAGGAACTGGCAGCAATGTCTCTCGATACCCGGGTGATCGCAGAAGATCTGGCGCAAACCGACGAGGCTGCATCTTCGAAATTCATGGGTTTTAGTGAGAAACTTCAGCAGTGTGTTGCGGATCTCAGGGGTATTATTTTTGACTTGGGCCCAATGGAAGTCTCTGATGGTGGGTTGGTGGATGCCCTCGAAGCACTGGTAAGAAACTTTCCGGAAAATGAGGGTATCAAATGCAGTTTCCACCACTCCCATTCTGAGCAGATTGGCAACTTGCCCCATGAAACCGAGATACAGTTGCTGAGGATTGCGCAAGAGGCCGTTCACAACGCCAGAAAGCACTCCCAGGCCAAACAGATCGTGGTGCGTCTTTCCGGCAAAGAAGACTCCATCGAACTCCAGATCATTGACGATGGCCTTGGCCTGCCGGTGAGCAAGCGGCCTTATCTCTCAGGACAGGGCCTCCGGATCATGGAGTATCGCTGCAGTCTGATTGGTGGAGCTCTGAATATCAGTAACTTTTCACCAAACGGCACCAGGATCGCGTGCTGCATAGACCAGGCTCCGGATAAGGGAACGCATGGTAATCAGTGATGACGACTAAAATCATGATCGTGGATGATCATCCGATATTCAGAGCAGGCCTTGCGAACCTGATCGGTCGGGATGAGCGGTACAGTGTTGTCTCGGAGGCCGCAGGGGCCACAGAGGCAATGAAGCTCCTGAAAGAAAACCCTCCCCAGTTGGTGATTGTAGATCTCACTCTTACAGAGGGCAGCGGCCTTCAACTTATAAAGCGAATACACACGCACGATTCGACCATCAAAATCCTTGTTGCTTCCATGCATGACGATATGATTTATGCAGAACGCACGCTACGGGCGGGTGCCCATGGCTATATCAATAAGGAACAGGCAGCCTCAAAATTGATCGGCGCAATTGAGGACGTCATGCGCGGAAGCATTTATCTCAACCCGGAAGTGGCGACTCACATCGTACAACGCCGAACCCATCGGGATGACCGGGTGCCGGAACGGCCCGAAGAGATACTTACCGATCGGGAGCTCGAAGTTTTTACCTTGCTGGGAAAGGGGTTTTCCTCGAAGGAAATTGCCGATCAGTTGTGTCTGAGTCCGAAAACGGTGGACTCCCATCGGGACCACATAAAGAAGAAGCTCGGTATTGAGAAAAGTTCGGTGTTGATGCAACGGGCCGTAACATGGACTTTGAGGATGGGTGACTGAAGGGATGAATACCTTGAAAATCAAAAAGTTGCATGTTGAATTCCCGTCACTACCGGTGCATTTTTGAAGAATCGGAATGGCGGGATTCAATGATTGAACAACAGCTTTTGATGCCGGGCGACCAGCAATTATCGTTTGATTACGACGTTTAACTCGGCTTCGAAGCCGTCCTGCCACCCCCTCGCGGGGGAGTGCAGTCCCAGTCGGATACCGGCACCACTAACAATGGCTTCTGCAATGGCAAGCCCGAGCCCGGATCCCAGGGCATTTGTCTCGGCGCGAACAAAACGGTTCCGCAAAAGCGCCATGTCTGACGGAGCAACAATGTCCCCGTGATTTTTGACGCTCACGGTGCCGTCGGCCGAAAGACGGATCTCAACTGCGCCTCCTTTTCCGCCGTGTTTGAGCGCATTCTCAATAAGGTTTCTGATGAGAATGGCGAAAGCATCCGGATTCAGTAATGAGGTAACCTCAGTATTCGGAAGCTGTGCGTCTATCCGGCCAGGGTTCAATCGTTCGTAATCACCGATAATCGTTTCAAGAATTGGCACGAGGTCGTGCTCTTCTTCGGACAGAACGCCACCGCCTTCCGCTTTCGCCAGCTCCAGTAATTTCTGAGACAGCCGCGCAAGATTGTGCAGGGATTCTTCAATCTCGGACGCTTTCTGGAGAGATGTTTTTTCAGATAATTCCGTTTTCAGTCTCTGGACTTTTGCCAGAGCCGTTGCGAGCGGGGTTCTCAGCTCGTGAGCGCTATTTGCGGTAAAGCTTCGCTCAGCCTCCAGGGCCCGCCGGAGTCGTTCTAATAAGCGATTGATTGAGGCCGCAATGGGCTCAAACTCTGCAGGAAGCCTTTCCACAGCAATGGGGGACAGGTCTGCAGAGCCTCGAGATTCAAGGGTTTCCCGAAAAACCACAACCCTTCGAAGCGAACATCGGACAGCCCACCAAACGCCTATCAGGCTGACCGGGATCAAAACCAACAGCGGCAAGAGAAGGGCGAGGCCTGCCTCAAAAGCCGCTTCTCGGCGGTGGGCCAGGGGTTCGGCAACCTCAATGAAAAGCGTGTCACTGACTGCAGACTCACCGTAGATACGGTGGGTATCGGTATCAAAAAAACCCTGCCTTGGGCGGGCATCGAATACGGAGATGTCTGTATCGTGAGACTGGAGCAGGATCTTTCCCGAAGCGTCTCGGACCAGGTAGGTGAGGTACTCCTCATGATCTCCCATCGCCGGTGCTCTTTTCTGACCAGTCCCGGCCTCCCGGCTGAGAATGTCAGTGACCGCAAGGGGCAGAATTCGCTGAGCGGTTTCTTGCAGCGCACTGTCGAATACCTCATTCATCTCATGCTGGGCGACCATAGCGGAGGCGGTAACGCCCATCAACCAAAGTAAGGTGACGCCGACGGTGAGCCCAAGGCTGAGTGTTCGCTGGAGGCTGTGTCTAGCTTTCATAGCTATTCAATCGGTAGCCCATGCCACGAACCGTTGCGATCACGCCCCTGCCCAGTTTTTTGCGAAGTCGGCTGATGTATACCTCGATGGTGTTGCTTTCAATCTCGGCACCGAACTCGTAGAGCCTGTCTTCGAGCTGCGGCCGGGAAAGTAGCCTTCCGGGGTGCTGAATGAAGGCTTCTAAAAGCGCCCATTCCCGAGAGGTCAATTCTATTGGATGACCATTGCGGACAATATGATGATCATTGAGGTTAACTTCGAGATCGCCCACAGACACAACCGGGTTCGGGTTGCCCCGGTAACGCCTGGCTACGGCCGCTATGCGGGCTGACAGCTCCGTCAGATCAAACGGCTTTACCAGATAGTCATCAGCGCCGGCATTCAGGCCTTTGATGCGGTCCGACACCTGGTCCCTTGCCGTGAGGATGATGACTGGCGTGGTGCTTCCGGTTTGCCGCAGTTTTTCCAGGAAATCGATGCCGTGGCCATCTGGCAGCATCAGGTCCAGAAGCACCAGATCATATGTTGTGGTTCGAACGCTGGTTTCGGCATACCCGAGACTCTGCACCCAATCCACGGCATGTCCATCTTCAGTGATTTGCTCCTGAACCGCTTCTCCCAGCCCCGTGGCGTCTTCCACCAATAACACCCGCATGTCTCGTCCTTAAACCGGCTATTTGGAAAAGATACTACAGCTTTATTCTGACAACAGCCTGAAATCCTCACTGCCGGCATTGCCCCAAAAACGAACGCTATGTCAGTTCCTTCAGCGTGCTGTCAGAAATGTGAGATACATTGACCACAACGATCACTGAGGAGGGTAACCATGAAGACCAAATCCATTGCACTGGGTATCTCGATGTTGCTTCTGAGTGGAGTGACACTTGCCGATGATGACTGCGATGACCCCGTGTCCGGGTGGCAGCCAAGAGAGAACCTGCGACAGCAGCTGGAAGCGGAAGGCTGGACAGTTTACCGGATCAAGGTTGACGACGGCTGTTATGAAGTAAAAGGGCGAGACAGTGAAGGTAACAGGGTCGAGGCCAGTTTCGCACCGTCGTCTCTTGAGCTCAAAGAGATGGAGCATGAGGACGACGAATACGATGAAGATGATGAATATGAGGACGACGATCGTAGCGAACAAAATGGCGGAAGCGACAGGAATAAGGATAACCCCATGGGCGAAAAGCCCTTGCCGGGCAACGGAATTATGAAGAGTCGCCCTGATGTGACTGTCCAGTAACCCGCTTTCCGGCTGTGACCGGCCTTAAAGGAGATAAGATCATGAAAAAAATGTGTTTTATGCTTGGTCTTGTGCTGGTGATGGCAGTTCCGGCCTACGCACAAGCAAGGGAGGTAACCTTCACGACGCAGTTGAATAACTACCGTGGCGATGGGGCGTACATGGCGATCTATCTGACCGACGCAAACGGCGCATATCAGGGAACCATCTGGATTTCTGGCAAAAAAAGTAAGTACTACAAGCACCTGCGCGACTGGGCCAGGGGTAGTGGTATGAGCCGATCCGAATATGACGGTTTGACCGGTGCCAGCGTCACCAGTGGCCGAACCCTGAAAATGACAGTCGACCTCAACGATTCGCTGATCGATAGCGGCTATCAGGTCCGCGTTGATACTGCGGTAGAGGATATGCGCGACAACCGCTCTGATGTCGTCGTTCCGCTGACGACGGAAGGGGCAGGTAAGGCGATCAATGGACGGGGCTATGTGCACTCGTTCACCTACGACTTCTGAGTCATTGGCAAGAGGAACCTCCTATGTGGCGCAAGCTTCACTCGATTCCGGGCCTGTTCGCGGCCTTGTTCCTGATCGTCCTCGCTATAACAGGCGCGATTTTGTCGATATCGCCCGCATTGGAGCGTTCAGGTGCCATAGTTCCGGTTGCGGGTGAGGTTAGCGTCGCTCATCTCGCTGAGCGAGTGGTAGAGCAATATCCGGGCACTCAGCAGATTGAGCGCTCACCATCCGGTGCTGTCATCGTCTATTACAGTCGTGACGGCCAAGCGGGGGCTGATCTGGTCAACCCGTTAACAGGGAAGGCAATAGGCCCATACCAGCCGTCATCCTTCTTTCGCTGGGTGAAAGACCTGCACCGCGCCTTTCTTCAGGATGATGGCGGGAGGCTGATGGCCGGAGCGATGGCGTTGCTGATGGTGCTGATGTGTGTTTCCGGCACCTTTATGTTGTCCCGTCGCGTGGGCGGATGGCGATTTCTCATTAAGCCGTTAAAGGGGGCGGGTGACCATCGGATTCACTCGGAGTTGGCGCGGTTCGCGGTGATCGGACTGCTGCTGTCTGCAATGACCGGGACCTATATGTCCGCGGTTCGATTTGGCGTTTTGCCAGAGGCTTCCGGCGGCGAACCGTCATTTCCGGAAGAGGTTTCAGGCGGCGTGCCGGCGCCCATCGGGTCACTGGCAGCTCTCAAAAATACCGACCTTAACAACCTCCGCGAGCTTGTATTGCCATATCCCGATGACCTTCAGGATTTCTTTTCTCTGAGCACCCGTCAGGGCTCAGGATTCATCGATCAGTCGACCGGCGAATACCTCAAGTATCAGGCAACGCCCACCAATAGCCAGATTGTTGACTGGATTGTCCGCCTCCATACAGGGGAGGGCCTGTGGTGGCTCGGCCTGATACTCGGAGCCGCCGCCTTGACGGTTCCGGTACTGTCGATCACCGGTGCCCGTATCTGGTGGTTGCGCCGTCGTGCCTCACGAAAGACCCTGGATAATGCGGATGAGGCTAACGCGGATACCGTGATCCTGGTGGGGACGGAAAACAACACAACCTGGGGGTTTGCGAGGGATCTCCATGAAAAACTCGCTGAAGCGGGGCGTCACGTGCTTTCTACAGACATGAACCAGTTGGCCGAAGAATACCCCAGGGCAGAGTTACTTTTCGTACTGACGTCTACCTATGGTGATGGCGGTGCGCCGGCTTCCGCCAATACCTTTATGGAAAGGCTGAGGCGCTTTCGGAACACAAGCGGTCTGAGATTCGCGGTGCTTGGTTTTGGTGATCGACAGTTCCCACGGTTTTGTCAGTTCGCCGTAGACGTGGATGAAGCCCTTGGTTCCCGGGGACTTGAGAGGCTGGAGAAGGTTACCACTATTAATCGGCAATCTACTGATCAGTTTGGAAAATGGGGGGATCGAATTACCGGCCTGACAGGCTTGTCCCTCGCACTGACTCACAACCCTACACCCACCAGGAGATTTGATCTGGAGTTGGTTGACAGGGCCGATTTCGGGCTGGAAATTCAGGCGCCCACCAGTATCCTACGTTTCAGGCCTGCCGACAGAAAGAGTGGCTTCCGAGGGTTATTCGGGAAAGGAAATGCCCGGCTGCCTGATTTCGAGGCAGGTGATCTGGTCGGCGTTTTTCCACCCGGCGACGACACACACAGGTATTACTCCCTGGCGTCTTCCAGCGATGACGGACTGCTTGAAATCTGTGTACGCAAGCAGGCTGGCGGATTATGTTCCGGATTTCTTCACAACCTGAATCCGGGTGACCGTATTCAGGGGTTCATTCAACACAATCCGGATTTCCGGCCAGCGCCAGGCAGTAGGCCCATTATTCTGATTGGTGCTGGCGCCGGTATAGGTCCACTTGCTGGCTTCATCCGGAAAAACGATTCCCGTCACCCAATGTACCTGTACTGGGGTGGCAGGAATCCCCAGTCCGATTTTCTTTATAAGCCGGAGCTCGGACGCTACCTTGAAGACCAGCGTCTAACCCGTTTGAACACGGCCTTTTCCAGAACACAGGAGAAAGCGTACGTTCAGGATAAAATCAGTGAGGATGCGATGGACGTGCGCAAATTGATTGAAATGGGCGCGCAGATACTCGTTTGCGGCGGACGTGACATGGCTTTGGGCGTAAAGGAAGTCATTAATGAAATTCTCACGCCAATGGACATTGATGTGGATAAGCTCAAACGCGAGGGGCGATACCTGGAAGATGTCTATTGAAGGGCTGCCCACGGATGCAGGAACGGATTACTTCTCGGAAATCCTGCGAGGCTGTCGATCGAGAAGCAGGTCTTCGGTTCTGGGGTTGCGGGGGTAATAACGCTCGGGCAAACGCTCGATGTGAGGAAAAAACCGGGTATCTTTGTAGGGCATTTTCATAAAACCGGAAATGCCGAGTCCCGTGATCTGTTCCACCGCCGACAGAATTTTATGCAGCAGCCGGCTGAATTCCTGCTCCTGGTCCGGATCGAGCAGCCGGTAGTGGCTGTGGATTTTGAGATGGCGGGGCAGGGCTTCGAAGATGATCATACCGGTGTGGTGTATGTTGTTCAGTGCCTCCAGAGAGCGGATGATCGTGTCGGGCAGGACAAGAAACTCCTCCGGGTCGGGGCCATCCTCGAAGTAGGAATGCACTCGGGTCTCATCTTCCACTTCCGGTGCTGCGCTTACCTCGTAATGCAGTTTCATGTCAGGCGAGACCAGAAAGGGGTGGTCCGGGTCGTCGCGGTCAATATGCAGGGTGTTTCGGGCGTTAAAAAGGCAGCTCTTGAAGATACCCTTTCGATAGATTGCCTGGGCCAGATAGACCATGTTGTTGACCGCCTGTACGAAGGCGGATTTCAAAGCCGGATCGTGGAGGTTCAGCGAGGTATCGATGTACACGCCGTCGGTTTCCCAGCGAACCGCGAGCCCTCCTTCGACCGGGTATCGCCCCAGCCGGCTGACGGCGGCCAGAAAGGCCTTTTCAGTTTCCCCCATTCCCTGCATGAAATTCTTGTAGTAACGGTCCAGCTGCACGTCATTGACGTCGTTCAGGGTTTCCGGGGCTCCTTCTTCCCGAAGAAACGATTTGCGCGAACTGTAAACCACCGTGTCGATTTCCTGTCCTGAGGCTCGCACCCACACAGGTACCAGCGGCACGACGGGTTGCTCCGGCAGGTCAATCATCACGGTACGTGCCATTCTTGGCATTTCGTTCAGGTAGTAATCACCGGCTTTTCGGCGGGTTTCAGGGTCCGGGGCCAGCATTCCGTCGAGCATGCGCGCAAATTCCATCGGCAGCCCAAGTGAGGTGGCGGGGATCGCCTGGTGGCCGAATCGGCAGGACTGTGCCGAAGCCAGCGCGTACAGCGTTCCCGCCGCGCCCTGTTCGTCAAAGCGAGGAGAGGATAACCCACCGTTCAGCTGCTCCTCACCGATGAAGTAGACGTCCCCCAGCCGGGCATTGGTTTGCTGCAGGTTGTCGGACATCAGCTCCATCACATTGGCGGTAATAAACTGCTGGTTCGCGTCCAGTTGGGCAAACACCGAAGAGCCCCAATCAATCAAGGCAATGGTTTCGGTGCGTGCGTCGAAGACCAGGTTTGATGGTTTGATGTCGCCATGAACGATGGGGCGCCCGGCAGAGCCGTTTTCCCTGCGAAGGTTGCGGAGTATGTCCGCAAGCTGGTCGGCGATCCGGATGATTAGCCGCGGCTTCAGGCGCCCCTCAAGCAGCGACACTTCCTCCAGATTAAGCCCCGCGGCACGCTCCATGACCAGGATCGGCTGATTGTGGGCACGCTGATAGGAAATCAGCCGGGGCACCCTTGGGTGTCGGACTTGCTCAAGTATGAAAGCCTCATCCTCCAGTCGGTCCTGCAGGTGTTGGGGCAGATTGATGCGGGTGAACTTGAAAACATGCTCCGGGCCACTGTTGTCGTGGCGTGGCAGACGTCCTGCGAAAACAAAACCGTAGGCGCCCTTGCCGATCAGTTCAATGTCCCGGTAACCCAGCTGTCGGAGCTGGGTAGCGCAGAGCGCCACCCAGTCCTTGAGCTTTTTGGCGTCATCATGGCTGAGCAGGTAGACCGACTGCTCTTCCGGTATATAGAACTGCTGAAGCTGCGTTTCCTGCGCCATGATTGCCCGTTAACCCATGTGCAGCAGCATCGACTGCGGCGATTCCAGGTAGCCTTTCCAGCGGTTGCAGAAGCGCGCAATGGTTCCGCCATCAATAATGCGATGGTCCCCCGCCCAGCTCACGGTCAGGATAGCCCGCTCGACCACTTGACCATTCGCGTCGAAGCGCGGCAGTTTCTGGGTTCGGCCGAGGGCGACGATTGCCACTTCCGGCGCATTGATGATGGGCGAGGCGTAAGTGCCACCCAGCGCGCCTATATTGGAGATGGTAATGGTGCCTCCTTTGAGGTCCTCCTGGCTGACCCGGCCCGATCGCGCCGCCTCGGTCAGGCGGGCCACTTCATCGGCAATGCCCAGTAAGGTCCTGCTTTCGACGCCTTTGACATTCGGTACCATCAGCCCGGCCTTACCGTCCACGGCCATGCCGATATTGCACTGGGGCAGATAATGAATCTCCGTTACATCGTCGTTGAGCTGGCTGTTGAGTACCGGGAATTCCTGAACCGCCAGGGCCATGGCTTTCATGAAGAAGGGCATCAGTGTCAGCCGTGAGCCCTTGGCTTCGGCTTCCGGCTTCAGGCTCTCCCGCAGGCTCAGCAGGTCAGTGACGTCAATATCCTCGCTGTAGATAAAGTGAGGAATGGTCGTCGCCGACGTTACCATGCTGCGCGCCATTGCCGCTCTCATGCCCCGGATCGGCTCCACCCGAGCTTCCTGTTTCTGCTCCGGCTGCCTGCGCGTGCCGCCGGTATTCGCAGGTAGCGAGTCGCCAGTGCGATCCGGAGCTTGTGCAGACTGATCGAGGTGTGCCAGTACGTCGGCTTTCAACACCCGGCCGTCCTTTCCGGAACCGGCAATATCGCTCAGGTTCAGTTGGTGCTCCCGAACCAGCCGGCGGACAGCGGGACTGGCGGGAGTGCGTGCCCGGTTTCCACCCGCTACGGGTGTCGCCTTTGCAGGCGATGACTCAGGGGATGGCAGGGTTTCGGGTTTTGCCTCCGCGGGTTCCTCACGATCCCGAGGAATAAACGCGAAGAGAGGGGAGTGCACCCGGGCCATGGCCTGTTGCTGATGGTAGAGTTTGGTAACGCGACCGGCCTTGGGCGCGGTGATTTCGACCATCGCCTTGTCGGTCATCACGTCCACCACTGGCTGGTCTTCCTCGATCTCGTCACCCTCGGCCACTCGCCATTCCACCACTTCACACTCGACGATGCCTTCACCAATATCCGGCAAGATAAAGTCTTCGGTGGCGTTGTCATCGGCTTCCGGGCTTGAGGTGGACTGTGCGCGCTGCACCGGCTCCGGAGTGGAACCAGCCTCGGTAGCCTCCGGCGCAGTGTTCCCGGTGCTCTGGCCAGTGTCTTCGCTCTCGTCGACCAGTTCAAACAGCGGAGCATGAACCTTCGCGATATCGCCCTCTTTGTAATACAGGCGCGTCACCCGGCCTTTGTAGGGCGCCGGGATCTCCACCAGAGCCTTGTCGGTCATTACCTCCGCCACCGGCTGGTCTTCTTCAATCACATCACCTTCACTAACCAGCCATTTAACCAGCTCGCATTCCACGATACCTTCGCCGATATCGGGCAGTATAAAATTACTCATGGTTACTCTCCTGTCCTGATATCAGCCTAGAATTCGACGCTCGCCCTGATGGCCTCATAGACCTTCAGGTGATTGGGCAGGTGCTCTTTTTCCAGCACCAGCGGGAAGGGTGTGTCCATCCCGGTAACCCGCGCGATCGGAGATTCCAGATACAGGAAGCAGCGGTCCTGTATGGTGGCGGCGATTTCACCGGCAAAACCGCCGGTCAGGGGAGCTTCATGGGTGACGACCAGGCGCCCGGTCTTGAGCACGGAATTGGCAACGGTTTCCACGTCCCAGGGCAGAATGGTTCTCAGGTCGATCACTTCGCAGGAAATCCCTTCTTTCTCGGCGAGCTCGACGGCCTGCTGGATGACTTCCATCTGTGCGCCCCAGCCCAGAAGCGTAATGTCGGTGCCTTCCTTGATAACTTCGGCTTCGCCCAGCGGCAGCCGGTAGTCCTCATCCGGCACGTCGCCGACAGAGGCCCGATACAGGCGCTTGGGTTCAAAGAACAGGGTCGGGTTGGGGTCGTGAATCGCGCCCAGCAGGAGCCCTTTGGCCTGATGCGGATTGCGGGGAACCACAATCTTGAGACCCGGTGTGTGGGCAAAGTAGGCTTCCGGGGACTGCGAGTGATAAAGGCCGCCGGCAATACCGCCCCCATAGGGTGCGCGAATGGTCAGGCCACCGACATTAAACAGGTTGCCTGAGCGATAACGGAATTTGGCGGATTCGTTGACGATCTGGTCGAACGCCGGAAAGATGTAGTCGGCAAACTGAATCTCGGCCACCGGCACCGAACCCTGGGCTGCAAGACCGTTGGCAAAGCCGATAATCCCCTGTTCCACCAGCGGTGTATTGAAGCATCGGGCTTTGCCGTACTTCTGTTGCAGGTTGCTGGTAGCCCGAAAGACTCCCCCGAAGACGCCGACGTCTTCGCCGAAACAAAGCACTCGCTCGTTCTCCGCCATGGCAGTGTCCAGGGCGCTGTTGATAGCTTGCAACATGTTCATTTCAGTCATCTCAGGCCCCTCCCTTCGCGTGCTCTGCGCTCTTTGGATAGGCGTCCGGATGCTTTCGGATATGCGCCTTCAGGTTCTTGAACTGTTCCTCCAACATCGGGGGGACTTCATCGTAAACATCGGTTACGAGTGTTTCGAGTGCGGGTGGCGGACGTTTCTGCGCTCTTTTCATGGTTTCAAGCACTTCACGCCGCATAGTCTCCTGCAGTTGTTTTTCGTCACTCTCGCTCCACCAATTTTTGCTCTCGAGCCAGAGCCGCATCCGCAGGATCGGGTCTTTCTCCCGCCACACGGCTTCTTCGTCCTTGCTGCGGTAGCCGGACGGGTCGTCGGAAGAGGAGTGGGCCGCCAGTCGGTAACTCATGGCTTCAATCAGCACCGGGCGGTTGTGTTCCACCGCCAGCTTTCGAGCTTCCTGTGTAGCCTGATACATCGCAAGAATATCGTTACCATCCACCCGGATGACGTCCATTTTGTAGCCGTAAGCCCGGGGTGCAACGCCATCGGCGGCGAACTGTTCTGCGGCCGGCGTGGAGATAGCGTAGCCGTTATTACGGCAAAGGAAGATAACCGGTACCCGGTGAACGGCGGCCATGTTCAGGGCGGCATGAAAATCGCCCTCCGAAGCAGCGCCTTCACCGAAATAGGTAATCGTACAATGGCCATCGCCCGCCAGTTTCTGGCCGTAGGCATAGCCGGTGGCCTGGGGAATCTGGGTTGCGAGAGGTGAGGAAATAGTCATGTAGTTCAGCTTTTTGGAGCCATAGTGGACGGGCATCTGCCGGCCCTTGCCATAGTCCATTTCATTGCCGAACAATTGGTTCATGAACTCGTCGATGGTGAACCCGCGATAGGCGAGGGCGCCCTGTTCCCGGTACTGAGCCATGATCATGTCATCATCATCCAGTGCGGCGGCACTGCCAATAACGGCAGCTTCCTCGCCGGTACACTGCATGTAGAAACTCAAACGCCCCTGGCGCTGGGCGGCAAGCATGCGCTCATCGAGTATTCGGGTGGTGATCATGGCCCGATATATACGTAGGGCCTTTTCCTTGTCTAGGTCAGGGGCCTTGGCACTCTTGTAAAGTGAGCCGTCCTGTTTCAGAAGCTTGAAGGTGGGGATACGGAACTCCGCACCGTCGGTAAACACTGGGGAATACACAACTTTGGACTTTGTTGTTGTCATAATCCTCTTCCTGGGGTGATGGCCTGAGGAACAAAACACTCCTTGTGGGAGTGTAGTTAATGTCATTGTAGACAGCCTGGCAGAATCTGGTGTGATTCGTGCCAGGTTGATGTTTACCTTAACGTAAACTGCAATATTCCGGTAGACCTGCGGGGCGGATTTTTATGCCTGCCTTTTCGCTGAAATACCTCTCAGACTGGCGAATAACTCCATTAATGGCGGATAGGCACGTCGAAATCGCTGCCCCGTAGCCGAAGGCCAAGTGCGTAAAACAGCGTTGATGTAGGTCAAATCCATCGAAAGCCTTCTTCCAATTTCAGCCCCAATTCAGCTTAAGATGTTCACATCTATGGGAAGATACCGAGCCAAAAGGTGGACCCCCGTGGCTAAAGCTCGTAAAGCGTCAAACCAAAAGCTGTTTACTCAGAGTAGCGAACCAGACAGAACAACTCGCTATCAGGAAGGCAGCCTTACCCTGCCAGGAACGGTAATGCTGGGTACTGGCGTCATGATTGGCGCCGGTATATTTGCGCTGACAGGGCAGATGGCGCAGATGACGGGCGTTCTTTTCCCTCTCGCGTTTCTGGCCGCTGCCGTTATCGTTAGTTTCAGCGCCTATTCCTACATCAAGATCTCCAATGCCTGGCCTTCCGCCGGAGGCATCGGAATGTATCTTCACAAGGCCTACGGGAACCGATTACCGACCGCGTTCAACGCCTTGCTGATGTATTTCTCGATGGTGATCGCACAGAGCTTTCTTGCCCGAACGTTCGGTTCCTACACTATGCAGCTGTTCGGGGGCGACGAAAGCGGGCGCATGGTCCCCATTCTCGGTGTATCACTGATCCTGGCGGCTTTTCTGATCAACCTGCTGGGAAACCGGATGATCCAGGGTGTGGCCTCCTTCATCGGCATTCTGAAGATCGGGGGAATACTGATTTTCGGGCTGGTGGGTGTCTGGATCGCAGACAGCATATCTGTTGATTTCTCGGCACAGGGAGAAACGGGAACCGTTGGTAATTTCCTGGGTGCCACCGCGCTCGGGATACTGGCCTTCAAGGGTTTCACCACCATCACCAACAGCGGCTCCGAGGTAAAAAATCCGCACCGGAACGTGGGGCGTGCTTCGCTATTTGCGGGCAGATGTGAAGGCAAGTGCCTGGGTGCCGGCCATGGCGATCATTCTGGATATGCTGGCACTTGGTGGTTTTGTCTGGGTGAAACTGAACACCGATCCTTTTGTTATCGGTGTGGCCGTGGCAACGATGGCCGTGATTGCCATTGTCGAGCAGCTGTTCCTGACCAGAACTGCGCGCACCCGGGAATCCGGGCATGAGGGAACTCAGGTGCATCATCACCATTAATAGGTTATCGACCTGGAGAGCAGTACCATGATGGGAAATGGAGCGTTTGGTAATACCATGTTTTATAACACGATGTGGGCCGGACACTGGTTGTGGATGCTGGTGATCGGCATTGTGGTCGTCATACCGGCCTGGCGTATTTGCCAGCGCACGGGATATCCGGGCTGGATGGGCATTCTGATAGTGATTCCCGTCGTTAATCTTTTCCTGCTCTACTTCATCGCGTTTTCTGAATGGCCCGCGGATAAACAAGGGGGGCCGAATGCCTGAGCACCAGCATGCCCACCACGCCCACCATGGCCACCACGGGAATGAGCTCAAGCAACAAGAACCGGTAGCCCCTGGCACCATCTATACCTGCCCCATGCACCCGGAAATCCGGCAGGAAGGTCCGGGTGATTGCCCCATCTGCGGCATGGCTCTGGAGCCGGAGCAGGTGAGTCTCGATGAAGGACCGTCGGAAGAGCTCAGGGACATGACCCGGCGGTTCTGGCTCGGCCTCATACTTACCCTGCCGGTGCTGGTGCTTGAAATGGGCGGGCACCTGACCGGGCTCGATCACATTGTCGCCCCTCAGCTATCCAACTGGATCCAGTTGGTACTGGCAACGCCGGTTGTCCTCTGGTGTGGCTGGCCCTTCTTTGTCCGCGGTTGGAAGTCTGTGGTCAGCCGCAATCTGAACATGTTCACTCTGATTGCCATTGGTACCGGTGTAGCCCTGATCTACAGCTTGGTGGCGACGCTGGCGCCGCAGATTTTTCCGGGTGCTTTCCGGCAGGACGATGGCTCGGTTGCCGTGTATTTCGAGGCGGCAGCGGTCATCGTGGTGCTGGTGTTACTGGGGCAGGTGCTGGAACTGCGGGCGAGGGAGAAAACCTCCGGCGCCATCAAAGCTTTGTTGGATTTAGCTCCCGCCACAGCCAGAAAGCTCGATGGTGAGGGCGGCGAGGCCGATGTGTCGCTTGATCAGGTCAAGGTTGGCGACCGCCTTCGGGTTCGTCCGGGGGACAAGGTTCCGCTGGACGGTGAGGTGCTGGAGGGCAACTCCAATGTGGACGAATCCATGGTCACCGGTGAGCCTTTGGCGGTCAGCAAGAAATCGGGCGATCAGGTGATTGGCGGCAGCATCAACCAGCAAGGCAGTTTTATCATGCGGGCGGACAAAGTGGGCCGCGACACCATGTTGTCCCAGATCGTACAGATGGTGGCCAGCGCCCAGCGCAGCCGGGCACCGATTCAGGGCCTGGCGGACAAAGTGGCGGGATACTTTGTGCCGGCCGTTATCCTGATCGCCATTATCGCCTTTATCGCCTGGTCCTTCCTTGGGCCAACGCCACCTATGGCGTTCGGTCTGATCGCTGCTGTGAGCGTGCTGATTATCGCCTGCCCCTGTGCGCTGGGCCTGGCCACCCCCATGTCCATCATGGTGGGTGTCGGCCGGGGCGCCCAGAGTGGTGTGCTGATACGGGACGCGGAAGCTCTGGAGCGCATGGAAAAGGTGGATACGGTTGTGGTGGACAAGACCGGCACTCTGACAGAAGGCAAACCTCAGGTCACAAAGCTGGTTCCTGCCGAGGGATTCAGCGAGGAAGAACTCATGCGGTTTGCCGGCGGCCTGGAAAAGGGCAGTGAGCACCCGCTGGCCCATGCCATTCTCGACAAAGCCAGGGCCATGGACCTGACGCTGCCCGACGCTGAGGGTTTCGATTCCCCTAACGGCAAAGGCGTGACCGGGAAGATCGATGGGCAGCAGGTACTGATTGGTAACCGGCTGTTGATGGAATCCGAAGGCGTCGATACCTCGGATTTTGAGTCTGAAGCCGACCAGCTCCGCAGGGATGGGGCCACCGTGATTTTCGCAGCAGTTGACGGAAAAGTTTGCGGGTTGCTTGCCATTGCCGATCCGGTGAAGGAAACCACTGAAGCTGCCATAACGGCACTACAGAAGGATGGCATCCGTGTCGTCATGCTGACCGGCGATAACCGCACATCGGCTGAGGCCGTTGCCCGCAAACTGCACATTGACGAAGTGGAGGCGGAAGTCCTGCCGGAGGACAAGGGCAAGATCGTTCAGCGCCTGAAAGATGAAGGCCGTATTGTGGTCATGGCCGGCGATGGCGTAAACGACGCACCCGCATTGGCAACGGCGGATGTGGGTGTGGCCATGGGCACAGGTACGGATGTCGCGATCGAAAGTGCCGGTATTACACTGCTCCGGGGAGACCTGATGGGCATTGTGGAAGCCCGCCAGCTGTCTCTGGCGACCATGCGCAACATCCGGCAGAACCTGTTTTTTGCCTTTATCTACAACTCTGCTGGCGTCCCGATCGCCGCCGGGGTGTTGTATCCGTTTGCGGGCATCCTGCTGTCCCCGATTTTCGCAGCGGCCGCCATGTCGCTGTCTTCAGTCAGCGTGATTGTCAACGCACTGCGTTTGCGAGTGGTCAGGCTGGGATCGGACCACTGAACTTTTCTCTCACAGGAGATAACCATGTCATACACGATCAACCGTCTCATCAAGAATGTCGATTTTGAGGATGTCGACCAGAGAGCGCGGAAGGCCCTGGGGGACCATGGCTTCGGCGTGCTGACCGAGATCGACGTCAAAGCCACCATGAAGAAAAAGCTCGACAAGGACATGTCGGCCTACCGGATTCTGGGGGCCTGTAATCCCGGTATGGCCTGGGAAGCCATCGGCGTGGAACCCCGCGTCGGTGCCATGCTGCCGTGCAACGTGATTCTCAGGGAAGTTTCGGATGGCGTGGAGGTCAGTGCAATTGACCCTGTCGCCTCCATGACGGCCATTGATAATGACGAACTCAAACAAGTTGCGGGGAAAGTCCGTGACAGGCTCTCCGAGGTGGTTGAGGCGATCTGATCAACTCAGAACGATGAGTAATCAGTCAACGAGCTGAAGCCATCAAAGCCTCCCGGCCTTGTCGGCCGGGAGGCCCCAGGTTGCAAGTTCTGGCATTCAAGAGCTCCAGAAACAGTCGTGATCCCGGCCGCAGGCCGGGGATCGGTCTCAGTAATCACTGTGTTCGCGGAACACGCTCTGCTGCCCGAAGCAGTTGAGGGATCAGGAGAGGGTATCCGGTGAGGGTGTCAGGACTTCACCAACAGGGTCCTCATAGACCATCAAGCCTGGTTCCGCGTTGGCAGGGTTCTTTGTCGGCATGGACAGTGTCAGCGTCCGGGCTGTTACGCCGTAAACCGGCGTAGATGCGCAGTGAGCTGACGTGAGGTGGCAGCTCGTCTGCTGGTCATTGTCACAGTTGATGGGCAAATCGGAATGACCCATGGCCCCCCGCGCGTAGTCCATTCCATTACAGTCTTCCAAAGAGGTGACTGCCCGGTTCCCGGTTTTTTCGCTCGCCACGGTGGCGAACGCCTGTGTCGGACTGACTAGCAACAGCAAGACACCCAGCAGGGCTGCAATGAGTTGGTGATAAGACATGTCAGTTCCGATGAGGTAAATGGCTACACAACGGCAAAGCCGAGCAAGTGATAACAGTTTAAAACCTTTGAGCTGATCATACGTCAAGCAATGGAGCCATTGTTTCTGACCGATGATCAGCGATTTGATTGAGGTCAAACGGATATATCTTTTGGGCGGGGATTTCAGTTCTGTTTCAGCTTGGCATGGTGAACTCAGGTTGATTCATTTTTTTCTGTCCTCTGATCAAAAGGTGATCTTATGAAGTTCCCCTCACACAAGGCTTGGTTTTCGGGACTGACCGCCGTGATTTTGATGAGTTTGGCCGTATCGGTGTCGGCGGCCGGGAGTCTTGCCTTCATCCCCATGGGTACCGCCGACGCTGTCGGCGTAATGGATCTGGAAACCAACCGATTGACGTCGACGGTCTCCGGTACGGTCAATACCCATGGATCTGCGCTGACTCCGGGTGGCCGGTACCTTGTTGTAGGAAGCTTGACTGCCCATGACAATCAGGACGCGCCCAAACGTCCGGAAGGCGTTACAGCGGAGGATCATGCGGCCCATCACGGGGGCGGCAGCACCGCAGCGTCGGCATCATCCGGGACGGGGCGGCTCTATGTTGTGGATACCGGTACGAACACCATTGTCCGGGTACTTGAGGTACCGGGGCCAGTGCATCATGTTCTGGTGACACAGGACGGCCGTTACGCGGTTTCAACACACCCGATGGGTGGCGGTATCAGTGTTGTTAATCTGGAATCCGGGAAGATCGTTGAAGTTATCGCCACCGGTCCTTCTCCCAACTACCTGGCGACGACAGCGGATGGCCAGACGTTATTCGTCAGTAATACCGGGAATGGCACGATCAGTGAGGTGGATACCAAAAACTGGTTCGTGAAGCGCAACGTGCGCATAGGCGGGGGACCGGAGCACATGGCGCTCGCCTCCGATGGCGATCATCTTTACATCAATGACGCCGCGTCTGGTGAAGCGGTTGCTCTCAAGCTTTCCGACGGAGCTGTCATTGCCCGATATGAAATTGGGGAAGCGCCGCATGGCCTAGGCCTGACCACCGATGGCGGGGCTCTCCTGGCAACAAGTCAGGGCGACGAAGAAATCGTTCGCGTAGAGCTGGACTCCAATTCACGAAAAAGCGTTCAGTTAAAACCGGCTCCCTACCACCTGACCGTCTCTCCGATCGATGGCCGAATACTGGTCACCAGTCGTGCCGAGGCAAAGCTCTGGGTCCTTGATCCGGCGTCTCTCACCATTGTTGATGAGGTCTCGCTGGATGGGATAGGTCATCAGATATCGATTGAGGCGCAATAATTTCTTGACCTGGGAGTAACTGATACATGCTAGAAAAATAAGATATGGACGACTTAGGGGCGTTGGGGGGCGTATGGACACAAAACCGCTTTCTATTATTGCAGTACTTGCAATGCTGGCAACGCATTCATTTCAGGTGCTGGCGCAACCACTCAATGCCGAACAGCTGGTGGCCGGGATGGAAGACACCCTGTGGTCGGATAGCAACCACGGTCGGTTCACCATGCGTATCGAATCGGAGTACTGGACCCGTACCCTGGAGCTGGAAGCCTGGATGGACCGGCCGGAACACACCCTGGTTAGAATCCATGCGCCCAAAAAGGAAGCCGGCATCGGGTCGCTTCGAATCGGCGATGCCATGTGGAACTACCTTCCCAAGGTTGATCGCACCATCAAGATCCCGCCATCGATGATGCTGCAGCCCTGGATGGGCTCGAATTTCAGCAACGACGATCTGGTGAAGGAAAGCTCCTTCGTCGATGACTACACCCACGAACTGGTAGCGACCGATGAGTCCGGCGAGGTGCCTGTTTATCGGATCGTTTCGACGCCCCGGCCGGAAGCGGCGGTGGTCTGGAGCCGCCTGGAATTCCGGGTTCGGGCAGATGCTATCCCGGTGTCGGTTGCCTATTACGGTGCGCGGGAACAGGTGGTAAAGCGCATGACCTATGACCGGGTTCAATCCATGGGAGGGCGCCGGATTCCAACGCGGTGGACGATGGTTGACGCAGATAATGCGGAATCCCGAACGATCATCACGGTCCAGTCCATCGAATACGACCTGCCCCTGGACGACGAGATTTTTTCGCTGCGTCGCCTGCGAAACCCTCAGTGAGGCTCCGGAATGAGCATTGTGAATGTGGAGAATGCGTCCCGTATCTATCGCCAGGATGCCATTGCCGTCAAGGCACTGGATAACGTTTCGGTTTCCATCGAGGCGGGGGAATTCATAACCCTCGTGGGTCCCTCGGGTTCGGGCAAGACAACGTTGTTGAATCAGATCGGGGCACTGGACGAACCGGATGCCGGGCGTATTCAGGTCGCGGGTGAGGAGATCACCGGGCTGAGCCGAAAGAAACGAACCACCCTACGGTTGTGGAAAATCGGATTTGTGTTTCAGGAGTACAACCTCATTGGTGTGCTGTCGGCCCAGGAGAACGTTGAGTATGTGCTGATGCTTCGGGGTGTTCCGTTTCGGGAGCGACGTGCCGAGACCCGGAGTATTCTCGCGGAGGTCGGCCTGCACGGGATGGAGCAGCGCTTGCCCCACGAACTCTCGGGTGGCCAGCAACAGCGTGTTGCCGTGGCCCGGGCAATTGTCAGCAAACCCGCGATTGTTCTGGCAGATGAACCCACCGCCAACCTCGATTCGACGACCGGAGCGGCCCTGTTGGACCTGATGCGCAAACTCAATGCCGAGCACGGCATTACCTTCGTGTTCTCCACGCACGACCCGATGGTGATGGAGCGGGCCCGGAGGGTGATTCATCTCAAGGATGGTCGTATCGAGCGTGAGGAGCGGCGGCAGTGAATGCGTGGGTACGACTCGCCCTGGGAAACCTCCGGGCGAATCGTCGACGAACGGTGATCACGCTGATATCCGTGGCGGTTGGAGTGGGGGGGCTGGTGTTTCTCTGGGCATTCATTGATGGCATCAATACCCAGATGATCAACAATATGACCGGTTATGTCACGGGGGATCTGAAAGTCCATCAGCGGGGCTTTCACGACGACCGGGAGATGAACATTGCCCTTGTCGAGCGCTGGAACCTGACGCCAGAAATGTCAGCGGTAGCCGGAGTGGAGGCCACAAGCCCGCGGATCACCGGACACGCCCTGGCCAGTCGCGCCGACCAGTCGCGAACAGTGCAGGTTATGGGGGTTGATCCCACGCAGGAGCCTAAGGTCACGCGCCTTGATCAGTCGATTGTCCGTGGCCGTTACCTCGAAGGGGGCAATGAGATCCTTGTTGGCGTGGACGCCGCTGCTGCCTTGGGAGCGGCGCCGGGCGACGAGCTGGTTTTGGTGGTCCAGGCCGCGGATGGTTCGATTGGTGCAGACCGGTTCGATATGGTGGGGACGTTCGAAACCGGCATCAAACGGATTGATGGTTTTGTGGCGCAGATACCGCTGGCCTCGGCCCAGGACCTGTATGCTTTTCAGGGCCGAATTACCGAGATTGCGGCACGGGTGGGGGATGCCGGCCAGCTCGAACAGGTGGTTGATGCGG
Organism: Marinobacter salinus; assembly: GCF_001854125.1. NCBI lineage: Bacteria > Pseudomonadati > Pseudomonadota > Gammaproteobacteria > Pseudomonadales > Marinobacteraceae > Marinobacter > Marinobacter salinus. The sequence continues at coordinate 1,298,052 of NZ_CP017715.1, read as the reverse complement.
TGCAGAATGAACTTCGGGGGGGGCGGGATGTGGAGGTTCTCGGCTGGCCGCAGTTGATGCCATCATTGGTGCAGATGGTCGCGTTTCACGATGCCGTCACCTACATCGTGGTATTTGTGGTGTTTGTGGTGGTGGCTGCCGGCATCGTTAACACCATCCTGATGTCGGTACTGGAGCGCGGCCGGGAGTTTGGTGTCATGATGGCGCTGGGGACGCCCGGCAGTCACATCATCAGGCTGGTACTGCTCGAAACCATTATCCTGGCCTCTTTCGGATACCTTGTGGGGCTGGTCCTCGGCTTATCACTGACCGGCTATTTCGGTACACACGGGCTGGACTTCACGGCCTATATCAAGGCTATGGATACCATGCCGGGACTCAGCGGCATCGTGTATCCCACCATCATACCTGAGCGCCTGGCGGTAATCGGCGTAACCGTCGTGTCGGTCGCCCTGCTGGCGGCGGCTCTCCCGGCCTGGGCGGCGGGTCGCAACAGTCCATTGGAAGCGATGGGTCTACACCGGACTTTAACCAATCGCATCCGGCGAATTCACTGGCAGGTGACCTCCGATCATCGTCTTCTTATCTTTGCTCAGATGGCCCTTCGCTCAGTCTTCCGAAACCCGCGACGATCAGTCATCACAGCATCAGCAACAGCGTTCGGGCTGGCGGCCTATTTATTTCTTTATGCCTTCGCTGACGGCTTTTTCGAGCAGATGATCCAGAACTCAACGCAGCAACTCAGCGGGCATGTGCAGGTAATGGAGACGGGGCATACTGTCGACCTGTCGCCGGCGTTGCGTATTTCCGGGAGTTCCGAATTAGTGCAGCGATTGCAGGCAAGGCCTGACGTCGAGGCCGCCGCGCCGCGGGTGGCATTGCGCGCCATGGTGGCGAGCCCGGGAAAAAGCCTGCCGGTGGAACTGGTGGGGATTGAGCCCGAGCAGGAGAGGGCGGTCACCAGGCTTGCCGGTTATATGGAACAAGGCGAATACGTTGAGCCGGGCGCGAATGGCATTGTTATCGGGCGGAAATTGGCCGAGGAGCTGGATGCCCGGGTGGGCGACAAGCTGGTCATTACCGTACAACAGGCGAACGGTGACCTTTCTTCAGCCGCCGAGCCTATTCTGGGTATCTATAATACCGGTAGTGATCTGTTTGATAGCGAGTATGGGTTTATCGACATCGACGGCGCCCGAACACTGGGAGGCCTGGGCGAGGACCAGGCCTCTCGGATTGCGTTGCGGCTTTCAGATCGTGCCGGGAGTTCTGCTCTGGCGCAGTCTCTGAGCCAATCCCTGCCCGCCGGCGGCCTCGTGGCCCAGGACTGGGAAACCCTGCTCCCGGTGGTGGTTCAGATGGTGGAAATGACCCGGGTCGATTTCTACCTGATCCTTTCGGTGGTGTTTGTTGTCGTTGCGATCGGCGTGATGAATACCATGGTCATGTCGGTCATGGAGCGCACCCGGGAGCTGGGTGTCATGTTGGCGCTGGGCACCAGGGGCCGCCAGTTGCTATTGACCATTCTGTTTGAGGCCTTCTTCCTTGCGCTGCTGGGTATGGGTGCTGGCGCCATCGTGGGCGGCCTGATTGTCTACTGGTTCAATAAGACCGGCATTGACCTGTCCGCCATTCGCCGTTCCATGGAAACCATTCCGGGCATTACTGACCGGATTTATCCGGTGCTGATCCTTGACCATGTATGGCTGCCCTGTCTGCTGCTCTTCGCATGTTCGGTTCTGGTGGCATTGTATCCCGCTCGGCGTGCCTCTCGACTCGACCCGGTGGAGGCTATTCATCGTGGTTAGGAAAGCTTGCCTGCTTGTCTCCGCGGTGGCGGGTATCATGCTGACTCCCAATGCCTGGGCAGACTTCAGTCATTCCGGCTCACTCAAAAATCTGAGTGTCGGTTCGCGCTCTCCGATCGACGAAAATTACTATTTTTCAAACCTCAGCCGGCTTCGGCTGGAACCCCGCTATCGATACGGGGCCTGGCGGCTGGACGCAGCTTATGACCTTGAATGGATCACGGGAAGTTTTCTGGACAGTCCGGAATTTGCCCTGCTCAGGAACTCTGCAGATCCACGTTACTGGGATCTGCAGGGCAACGTGTACGATTCCCGGGACCTCGTGGCTCGCCATCAGCTTTATCGGGGCACATTGCAGTGGCGTTCACCGGTGGGTGACTTGCGCCTGGGACGCCAGCAGGTGAATTGGTCCACGGCACTCATCTGGAACCCGACGGACATCCTCAACCCTGTCACGCCTACCAGCCTGGAACCCGACGAGCGGATTGGCGTCGACGCGCTGCTCTGGGACAGGCCGTGGGGCGCGCTGGGCCGAATCAGCGCGGTCTACGCGCCGCAGCACCGTTACGCTGATAGCAGCAAGGCGGCGCGAATAAAGCGTTATCTTATCGGCATCGATATCGCCCTGATGGTGGGGGAGTTCGCTGATGTAGCCAAGGCCGGCCTCAGCGGTAGCGGATCAGTGGCCGACACAGGCTGGCGTACGGAATTCGTCTGGAGCAATCCGGATGCTGGCAACCATTACTGGCAGGGTGTCGTGGATCTCAACTGGGCATTTCCCGGCGGGTTTAACCTGGCAGTGGAGTATTTCTACAACGGTCAGCCTGAACCGCAGGCGGGGGTTGATCTCGCAAGACTGCTTCCGACACAACCGGTATATTCAGGTCGCCATTACGCCGGGCTGTTGGCGTGGCAGGATATCAGTGCATTCTGGCAGTATCGTGTGGTTGCGATCCGCAATTCCGATGATGCGAGCTGGGTATTTTACCCTCGTTCAACCTGGACACTTCCGCTTGAGCCGGAAATCTATCTGACAGCCGGAGCTCAGTGGTTTGGTGGTGACGACGACAGTGAATATGGAAGGTTTGAGCCTGTAGGACTGATGGAGGTGCAGTGGTTCTTCTGAAAGTTGCCCATCGGCCGCGAGCCGTAATTGTGCTTGCGCTAATGATTTGGGGTGTCAGTTTCTTTCTGCACTTTTTCTGGGAGATGGTGCAGGTGCCGTTTTTCGCCGATATGACTGGTGCCCCTCACTGGGATGTGGTTTGGCTATGCACCCGCGCAACCTTTGGAGATGCCAACATCGCGATTGGGGCATACGCGATTGCCGCCCTGATTTGTAGGGACTGGTTTTGGGCAATGAGCGGCTGGAGCCGGATGAACCTGTCGGCCTACCTTGCGGCCGGGCTGATGGTAACCATCATATTAGAGTATTGGGCAACGGGGGAAGGTCAGCGGTGGGGCTACAGCGAACTGATGCCCATTTTTTCTTGGACGGGAACCGGGATACTCCCCCTTGCCCAATGGGTATTCTTGCCCCTGGTAGCGGTGGTGGTTGTCAAATGGATGATCCTTGGATGGCTCGCCTTGAGGGAAATGAATCCTCACCTTTCGGAATGTAATAAATAGCCGGCCATCTTTAATATTATTTGGTCGGCTATTTGTTTGAATTTATTATTTTGGAATATTATCAGGAATGAGCATGATCTGGTCTTTTTTGGCTGGCTCGTTTGCTTTTTGCTTCTTTCCGTGTTTTTCCATATGTATTTGTTACCTCCTTGTCTTTTATTATCGTTATTTCCGCGCTATTCGTGTTGACAGATTTGTTTGGATAACTGCTTGCTTCATTAATGCGATCTGCCAAGCCCGAATTGGCAGTGGCTATGGCTGGAAATAAAGCTATGATTGCTGCAGCGATAATTACTTTCTTCATAATGTCATCCTTTCTTACTATGAGCTGGATCTTTGATTCAGCTCTGTTTCAGGTTTGTATGGTTTAATCACTCCTGATCACGGTGCCGACTGCTCAAAATTGGAGCCAATCGGTGCCTGCGTCTCCACGAGTTAGCTTTGCCGCAGGTATTATCCTGCGGTGTTTTTTTGCGTCTTTTGCAGAGCCTTGTGATACGCGCGGCCCTCGTTGGTACTGATCATTTTTAGGCGAGCCTCCATTCCTACCTCGGACATCCCGTACACCGTCATATCTCGGTGCAAACGTTGCATATCTTCATTTTGAAGGATCTTTTCAATAGACTGTTTATTCTTCATTTCTGCACGCCTAACGTTCATGTTCTCAGATTCTGACATGTTGCCGGCGAGCACCGAAGTTGAAATAAAAATTGCTGCTGTAACTATAAATAAACGTTTCATATTTTCACCTCGTTATTGATTGGCTATTGAATTAAATCACTCGCCCCTGAATTTACCCTGAATTTGTCATTAAAATAATGCAATGCCCGGCTATTAAAAATGACAAACTAGGTATCGAATGGAAATCCTGAAACAGGCTGACATGCAAATTAGGGTTCAATGTTCGCCATATAAAACGGGTAGTTTTATGAGCCTGCGCTTTACTTTAATTAAAAGTGGAAACTTTTTTTGACAGTTTGCAGTGGCAAGCTAGTGCCATCACCGCTGACCGCTCGGGACCTGACGTGGCATATTTTCTGATGGGTTTTCAGTGTTTGCGGGAAGCGTGGTACCGTCAAGGCATAAGACTTTTTGGAAATAATTTCTGGAAACTGATTCTGATAGGAAAAGTTATGGACGTAGTTATCATCGGCGCGGGGATTATGGGAACCACTTTTGCCACCCTGGCGAAAGAACTGGCGCCCGAGTTGAATATCACCATTCTGGAAAGACTGGACAGTGCCGGGGCAGGGAACTCCTGGGTATTCAACAACGCTGGCACGGGGCATGAGGCGAACTGTGAGCTGAACTATACCCCAGTGGATGAAGAGGTCATCTCCGTCGAGAAAGCCCTCAAGATTCATTCCCAGTTCAATGTCGCCAAACAGTTCTGGTCTTATCTGGTCCAGAAGGGCGCCATCAAAGATCCCAAGTCATTCATCAACCAAACCAAGCACTGCACCATTGTGTCCGAGCCTGCGATTGAAGAGCTCCGGTTACGCTTTAAGGAAATGTCCGCTCATCACTTTTTCGAGCAAATGAGTTACTCGGAAGATTTCGATGAAATCAAGAGCTGGATCCCCTACACCATGGAGGAGCGTCCCCGCCAGGAAAAAATGGCGGCGACGGTAATCGAAACAGGTACAGACGTTAATTTCGGCGCTCTGACGGAACAGATGGCCGAGTATGCGGTGAATGACCTGGGAGTGAAAATCGAATACGGCACGCATGTAAAACGCGTGCATCGAAGCCCCTCCGGCAGCTGGCTTGTCGAAACGGAAAACGGGGGAGTTGCGAGACGGTACAAGGCGGACGTGCTGTTTGTAGGTGCCGGTGGCGGTGCATTCCCGATCCTGAAAAAGAGCCACTTGCCTTTTGCGAAACGGTTCACCGGCTTTCCTGTGGGTGGACGCTTCCTGCAAGCACCGATCAGCGCCGAACAGGCCGAGCAATACCGCGCCAAAACCTACGGTAAAGCAAAGGTGGGCGCACCGCCGATGTCCGTTCCGCACCTGGATTTACGGGTCGCGAACGGAAAGTATTACCTTCTGTTCGGTCCGTTCGCCTCGTTCAAGCCGGTCCTTGAAAGAGGCCGGGGATTTCTGGATTACCTGCGAGCGATGCGCCTGCATGATATCCCGGGTTTGCTGAATGTCGCGCTGGAGCATTTCCCCCTGGTCAAATACCTGGTGTCAGAAACCTTCAAAGGTGAAACGAGCATGTTCGAGGAACTGGACAGCTTCGCCCCGGGTATGAGTAAAAAGTTCAACTGGAAACCGGTCGAGGCTGGCCAGCGGGTACAGATCATCCGGGATGGGGATCTGCAAATGGGTACCGAGATCCTGGTGTCAAGTGACAAGACCTATGGCACGTTGCTGGGCGCATCGCCGGGGGCGTCGGTGTCACCGGAAGTCATGCTGCGTTGCCTGGAACAGCTTCTGCCGTCTATTTTTACTACTGAGGAAGCGGGCAAGAAGAAAAAAGAGATCTTCCCCGAGGACGATCTGGATACCCTCGCCAAGAACCCGGAGCGTTACCGGGAGATCCGCGATTCCGTCAACAAGCGCTTGGGAATAACCCGGTCCGCGGACCAACAAGACTGATCAGGCCACCGAACTGCAGGGAGAGAGTCATGGACAGCAGCATCAAAGTAACGTCGCCTCTGGTTATTCTTCACGGAGACGAGATGGCACAGGTTGCGTTTGAACACATCCTCCGGAAGTTTGTAAGCTCTCGCCTCGATATTCAGCTGGAAGAAATCGACCTGTCTGCAGAAAACCGGCTGCTGACCAATGGCCAGGTCGTCATTGATGCCATCGACGCACTTCAGCGCCATGGTGTCGGTGTGAAAAACGCCGGCATGACCGTTAACCGCCAACAGTTGGAGGAGCTTCTCCAGAAGCATCCGGATGTGGATGGCAACAACCTGAACCCATTGGCCACCAAGTCCCCCAACGGCGCGATACGAAAGGGCATCAGCGGCAACATCACCCGGGAGGACATCCAGTTCCGCAACCTCAATATCCGCCGCCCGGAGTGGGTAGGGCGCGATATTGAGGTGGATACCATGGAATTCGGTGGCATCAAGGACAGCTTCAACCAGCTGTCCCTGGCAACCGGCGTGGTCAAACTGATGTTCGTGGGGAGCAGCGGGGACCCGGTGGAGCTCCACCGCCGTGAGATCCGCAAGGGCGATCCCTGGCTGCTGGCGACTAACGACATTGAGGACGTTAAAGCCTGGGCCCACCGTTTCTTCCAGCGTGCCATCGTGGAAAAACGGGACGTGTATCTCGGGCTGAAAGATACCGTGATCCCCGGATACGATGGCGCTATGCGTTCGGTGATCGAGGACATCTATCACAGCGACTATCAAAAGCAGATCGAGGATCTGGGGCTAAAGTATTTCTACGAGCTGATTGACGCCCAGGCGGCGCGCATTGTCTCCAACCCGCCGGAGCGGGCACTCTGGGGTGTGCCTGATAACACCACCGGGCGCAAACTGCTCAAGCTGGTGAATCAGCTTCGTGAGTTCGGTATTCCGAGCCGGGGTGCCCATGTGTCCATCTCACGCATGAGTGCCGGTGGCGGCGACCAGTACGGCAGCTTCAATATGGCAGCCCAGGAGGATGGCATTCTCAAGGTCATCGTCGACGGTGACGAGAAACATGCCCGCCGGGTCAAGAAAGGCGATCCCATGCTGCTCATGTCCAATGACCGGGAAGCCATCAAGGACTGGGTGCTGCAGGTATTCCGGGATGCCTCGCGCAAGGACAAAGAGGTGTATTTTGGTCTCAAACGCGAGTACATGGAGTACGACGAAGTCTACAGCGATGTCATTACCGAAGTGCGCAGGGAGCTGGCCAGCGAGCACACGCCGCCGCCATCGTTCATGATCATGCGGCCTTCGAGCCAGCTCAAGAAGATGATTACAGACCCACCCCGAAACGCTTTGTATCCGTCCCAGAATCTGGACGGCGATATCTTCTCGGACATTTCAGCAGCGCTCGGCGGCAGCCTTGCGACCGCCAGTTCGATCATCGAGAGCAAGGACGGCACCATGCTGTTCGAAGCGCCTCATGGCACCGCTCATGATCTGTATCTGAAGTATCTGGAGAGCGACGGCCGGGTCGCCCATTTCAATCCTTCGGCGCTGATCTTCGCGCTGGCCAACGCTCTGGAAACCCTGGGCGAACGTGAGGGCAACGAGCCCCTGAGCCAATATGCTGTCCATCTGAAGGCAGCGCTGACCGAGACAGTCGACCGTGGCATTGTCACGGCGGATCTCAAGGGCAAAACCGTCGATCCGGATTCGGAGCAGGTGGTTGATATGGTTGGTTTTCTTGAGGCAGTCGAAAAGGCGCTTCTATAAAAAGTGTCAGCCGGGTTGGCCATAGAGAAACGATTGCCAAGCCGCTTTCTAACCCTTTTCTTCGTCATGATCATCCTGGCGGGCCGACGTCCGTTCATGACTATGCGCCCGGGCTGATCAGCGGTGACTATGGCATTCAGGCCACCGTCGAGGCCCATTACAGCGGGCTTAATGCGCTGAGTGGTGCCCTTGATCCATTTGTTTTCTGTGACATAGGCACCGTTCGATCCAAAAACCCCTCGCAAACACCGAGAGTGGCAGGAGTTGGCCTCGGCTGGAGTGGCGTAAAAGGAATTGGGGTGACGATGACCTACGCCAAGGCCTTGGCCGATATTACGCCGGATCAGGATGATTGGGATTTGTATGCCCGGCTGAGTTGGGAATGGGGGGAGGTAGCATGTTTGGTACTCCGCCAATCAACCTCCTCGATGGCGTTGCGGTAGTGGTCTCCAACACTTAGGCTTCGAGGGGTCGTGAGCAATTAAGTGGATGATCATGCAAAACCTGGACTATCAAGTCTTAACGCAGGCTGCTCAATGGCTGGAGGAGGGCAGGACGGTTTGGTTATGCACCGTCCTGTCAACATTCGGTTCCTCGCCCCGCGAACCAGGGTCACTCATGGTCGCCACGACAGATGGGGGCCACGTCGGGTCCCTGTCCGGGGGGTGTGTTGAGGAAGACTTTCTCGAACGCCTGACTGCCGGAGACTATGAGTTGCCGGCAGTTACAGTGCGCTATGGCGGCCCGGAAGAGGCACCGGCAAACCCCCGGATTCGACTGCCGTGCGGTGGCGTTCTCGAAGTGCTGGTTGAGCGAATGGCAGCCACTGAGGAGAACAGAGCCCACTGCGGGCAGTTGGTTGAGGCCATGGTGTCCAGCCAAAGAACGCTTGCTCGCATGGTAAGACTCACCGATGGTATGAAATGGCTTGAAATCGCTCAGTCCATAGGGCCACGAGTGGCAATAGACCAGTCTGAAGAAACTGTTTCCATTCGTGTAGGTGCGATATCCAAACTCATCCTTGCAGGCTACTCAACCGTCGCAGAGGCTTGCGCCAGTTTCGCGGTGAGTCTTGGCTATCAAGTGGTTATCTGCGATCCACGAGATGAGGTCACTGCCAACCTGCAGCTACCGGATGGGGTTCAGTTCGAGCCGGTTTTACCCTCACTTTATATAAGCGCTCAGGGCGCGTGCACGGATGCCACTGCCGTGGTCGCCACAACCCACGATCCGAAAATTGATGATCTTGCGATGATGGCGGCGGTAAAAACCCCCGCAAGCTACATCGGCGTCATGGGTTCGATGAAAACGTCGCAGGCCCGTGCGGAGCGACTGAGCCGCACTGGCGGACTCAGCCAGGAAGAGATTAACCGCATTCACATGCCTATCGGACTTCAACTGGGCAGCAAGACCCCTGCAGAAATTGCACTGGCGATCATGGCCGATATCGTTCGCGTGAGGCGTGGCCGCGAACTGGTTGATCTATGAATGTAAGGCCTCTTTGCCTCGGCGACCTCCCTAACCGCCTCCAAAAAAAGGTGCGCTACACGCATCAAATTGTCATGATGTGCAAATAATTTCATCATTTCATCAAACATACTCATGCCATGGACTCGGCATACGCTGAGGTACAATTATGCCGATTTCAATCCGCAGCAGGTTGCTGTTGCTCGCTTTGCTGCCTGTTTTGTCTTTGGGGGTCATCCTGTATTTCACCTTTGGATACCAGACCCGCGACCTTGTTGATAAGCAGATGGAATCGGTTGGCGCAGACGTCACTGACTTGAAGCGCAGCGAGCTGAAACAGCTGATGGAAATGACATACAGTTCCATTGCCCACATTTATGAGAACGGTGGCGACCTGGAAGAGGCCCTGCCAATCCTGAAAAACCTGAAATACGGTGAAAGCGGCTACATCTTTGGCTACACAGAGACCGGCGACCGCGTTGTACTTGGCCAATCCGACAAAGGATTCGGCGAGAACTTCTGGGACTTACAGGACCAAAAGGGAAATTACCTGGTCCGGGGAATCGTAAAAAGCGCGGTAAACGGCGACGGGTACTACACCTATTGGTTTCCCAAGCCTGGTGAATCCGAGGCTTCGCCTAAGTCCTCATACAGCATTCACCTTGATAAGTGGGATGTAGTGCTTGGGACGGGGTTTTATTTTGATGACGTTAACGCTGTCCTTGGCGTACTGGCAGAAGCCGGCGAATCCGAGCTCGAAAGCTCACAAATCATTTTTATGTCCATAGCCATCATTGCAGTGATCGGCTCCGTACTGGTGGGCATTTTGATTAGCCGGACAATCAGCTCACCGATTGCGACAATCTCCAAATCCGTTGCGGACCTCTCTGAAGGTGATGCTGATCTGACCGCTCGGATTAAAGTTAACGATAAATTCGAGCTTGGTCAGCTTGCCGATAATTTCAATCGATTCCTTGAACTGCTTGGGGGCCTGATCACGGACGTTAAGTCCAACGCAGAGCGGACCCATGAGAATTCGGAAAGCATTGTTGGCCATGCAGGTAAAATGGCCGATCTGGTGAATGAACAGGATGCAGAAACAGACCAGGTGGCTACGGCCGTCACCGAAATGACCTCCGCTGCTAACGAAATTTCCTCAAATGCCTCTACTGCCGCATCCGCAGCTACAGATGCAGAAAAAGAAACCGCCACTGCGAAACAGACGGTTTCTGACGCTGCCGCTGAAATGAACGCGCTGGCTAATGACATTGCCGCTGCGGCTTATGAGGTTGAAGAGTTGGGCCAGGGGGTCGGAAGCATCAACAAGGTTGTAGAAGTGATCAACAGTGTTGCAGAACAGACAAATCTGTTAGCTCTGAACGCTGCGATCGAAGCCGCCCGAGCAGGGGAGCATGGTCGCGGGTTTGCAGTAGTTGCCGATGAAGTCAGAGGCCTCGCTCAGAAAACCCAGAGAAGTACGGACGAAATCGCCGAGATGATCGCTACGCTTGATAAAAAGGCGAAGTCTGCGGTTGATTCGATCCGGCAATCAAACGACCGCAGTAGCAAGGCATTAACGAAAAACACCGAAGTAGTCGATGCCATCAACCGTATCGTCAGTTCGATTGGTGAAATAACCCAAATGAACGAGCAGATTGCTTCCGCTTCGGAAGAACAGACCAGTGTTTGTGAGGACATCACAGAACGGCTGGTAACCATTGCAGACAAATCGAAAGAAACCAGCGAGAAGGGCAGAGAAACGGCTGTCTCGGCAGATACTCTGCTCGACAATTCAAAATCGCTGTCAGGATTGGTAAGCCGATTCCGAACCTCCTGAAACCGCCAGCTACCAAGCGCTGATAAAGGGTAAAATGATCTAACTTACGGCATAGTTTATAGAAGGAGCCCCTATGATACCGCGACGTCACCGGGAAACGCCTACAACGGTCGTGACCCTCGACGATCTCGCAACGTTGGCAGACTATTCACTCATGGACACGCTCAACTGCGATCCCGAGGGGAAAGCAAACGGAGCTGACCACTCGCCACGACAGGTATTCTCGGGCCACTATGTTCCGGTCAGTCCCACGCCACTCGAAAACCCCGAATACGTCGCGCATGGGAAAGATCTTTTTCACGAACTGGGTTTCGCCGACAGCATGGCGCAATCCAGTGACTTCGTCCGCATGTTCTCCGGAGACTTGTCGCGTGTTCCGGAGCCTCTGCGCAACGTCGGGTGGGCGTGTGGCTACGCACTTTCTATCTACGGCACCGAATTCTACCAGCAGTGCCCGTTCCAGACCGGCAATGGCTACGGCGACGGCCGCGCGATTTCGGTGTTCGAGGCAGTCATCAACGGGCAGCGCTGGGAAATGCAGTTGAAAGGGGCAGGGCGCACACCCTACTGCCGCGGCGCGGACGGCCGGGCCGTTCTGCGGTCCAGTGTTCGGGAGTTCCTGGCACAGGAGCACATGCACGCCCTCGGTGTGCCCACGTCAAGGTCTTTGAGTCTGTACGTGTCGAAAACCGAGAAAGTCAGGCGTCCATGGTATTCGGAGGGCTCACGCTCAATAGATCCAGATGTGCTCATATACGAGCCAGTTGCCATCTCGACGCGTGTTGCACCGTCGTTCATACGGGTAGGGCAGCTCGAGCTCTTTAGTCGTCGTGCCCGCAAGCAGGAACGCCCGCAGGCGATGGAGGAGCTTGAGAAGATCGTGTTGCACCTGATCGACCGTGAGTACGGTGACGTTATCGACCAGTCACTGGCCACTGCCGAAAAAGTCGTGTTGCTTGCGCGTGAGTTCCGCTGTCGACTGACGTCGCTTGTTGCGAACTGGATCCGCGTTGGCTACTGCCAGGGTAACTTCAACAGCGACAACTGTGCGGCGGGCGGCTTCACGCTCGACTATGGACCATTCGGATTCTGCGATGTGTTTGATCCGCAGTACCAACCATGGACGGGTGGCGGGCATCACTTCGCGTTCCTCAACCAACCAGCAGCGGCCGAACGCAACTTCCATTCGTTTTGTTCGGCGGTTCGGACTTTGTTGGCAGGGCATCCAGACTGTCTGCGGCAGCTGGAGGAGATTCAAAGTGATTTCCCAAAGGTGATGCAAGCGCAAATGGAGAAGATGTGGGCTGCAAAGCTTGGACTTGACGCTTTTGACGCGGCCTTGTTCCGCGAGCTGGCAACGCTGATGATGCAAACGCCTGTTGATTACACCATTTTCTTCCGGGAACTCTCGTCGTTGCCAGATGACATTGAGCCACTCAAGAAAAGCTTCTACAAAGGCCCGGCCTATGCTGCAGACCCCGAAGGCATAGACAAGCGCTGGTCAGCGTGGCTCACAAATTGGAATTCGCTCACTCGACCAGGCACGCGTGAGGAGCTTTCCAGCCAGATGAAGCTTATCAATCCGAAGTTCAGTTTGAGGGAGTGGTTTGTTGTGCCTGCTTATCAGCAAGCGGCAGCGGGTAATTACGCTTTACTGCGAGAACTGCAAGACGTGATGACGCAGCCATACGCCGAGCAATCGGAGGACGTAGAGAAGAAATACTACAGGCCGAAGCCGATGGAGTTGTTTGAAGTTGGTGGATCGTCGCACTATAGCTGCTCGTCGTGACGGGCAGCCGATGTCACTGTCACCAACAGAACCGCCACAATGGACGACCACAGAAAGTACTAAATTCGCCGGCCAGATTAATGAATAGGAGGCAATGGTTTTTGTAGGCAAACGCGTGCTTGATTCTCAGTTGGTAGTTTTCGCACCAAAGCATGCACATGTAAATATCTTCGATGATCCGTTCACTGTACGTCAGGCTCTTCACCAACATGCATAAATTCACGGAAAGCGGAAACGGCCGTATTTTGCTCAACATTGGTGGCCCAGGCGAGACCCACATCCATTGTTGGTATCCGGTCGGCCAGGGAGGTGACTTCGACGCGGCGCCCGTCGAGCGACCATGGCCGATAGATCATGTCAGACAGGATCGTGACTCCCATGCCGCTGGCAACCATTGAGCGCACGGCTTCAACTGAACTCGTGCGGAAAGTTGTATGTGGGCGATAGTTCGTTCGATTCCAGTAGCGCTGCGCTGTGTTACTGGCTTCGTCGACTGTCAGCATGATGTAGGGCTGGGCAGCAACATCGGCCAGGGAGATCGATGGTAATTCGAGAAGGGGGTGGTTCGCCGACAGCCACAGTCTGCGACGTGATTGCAGCAGTGTTTCATAGGATATTCCTTCCTGATCGACGATATTAGATGTCAGCATCACTGCGAGATCAAACATTCCCGAAGCAAGCCCGTCTTCGATTGCAGCTCGCGAAGATTCGGTTAACTGCAGGTCCACACCGGGGAAGACGCGAAGGAACCGCTCGATATAAGTTGGGATATAGTAGCCAGCAACAGTGTAGGTCATTGCCAAACGAAGAGTGCCCTTTACGTCATGACGTAAGCGGCGCGGCGACCTGACTGCCTCTTCCATTACAGCCATTATTCGTCGGGAATGATCGAAAAAGATATTGCCCTCGTAGGTCAGTGCCACACCACCAGCATGTCGTGCGAGCAGAGGGGTTCCGACAATTTCCTCGAGTTGTTTTACAGCCGTCGTCACTGCAGATTGGGAGACATTAAGTTCCAGGGCTGCCCGTGAAATCTGCCCCAAATTCGCAACGGCAATGAAGTAACGGATCTGACGAATTGTAGGTATATTCATATTTTTTATAAGAACTATTGATTAAACAGAGTGAAAAATAATACCGGATTGCACTGAGGACGATTTCGACCTCGCCGGTGCAGTCGCTTTACCCTTTCAGTTTCCCCTTAATTCCACGCCCTTAAACACATCCTAGTGCCATTGTGGCGACTTTGGCATGTCGAAGTTTGCCTCGACCCAATAGTAATCGGGATATCAGTTTATCAGATAATAGGCTGCCGGAAATCGTATTATACAAATTTACGGTCGCATTTTATGCTTATTTTAACGCCGGTCCAAAGGGACTGGCGTTGGGCAGCACAGATCCCTTCACATCAGGAGAAACAATAATGAAAAGAACTCTCAGCGCGTCGACTGCGACCGTGGCGATGGTATTTGCACTATCCAGCAGCGCAATGGCCGAAGATTGGTATCCCTATCCCGTCGAAGTCTGGACTCCGGCGTTCAACATGGATAGCCCGCGCAGCAAGGCGGATTACGTGCCAGTCGAGAAAGCCGCCCAGAAATGGAATCTCTGCGTTTCTTTCCCGCATATGAAGGATGCCTATTGGCTTGGCGTAGACTACGGCATCACCGAAGAAGCCAAACGAGTAGGTGTGGCAGCCACTGTGACTGACGCAGGTGGCTACACCAACCTCAACACTCAGATTTCGCAGATTGAGGATTGCGTTTCAGCAGGTGCTGATGCCGTTATCATCGGTGCCATCGCCTATGATGGGCTTAACAACTTGGTCGCGGAGATCAGTGATAAAGGTATCCCGGTCATCGACGTCATCAACGGAATGTCGTCCGATAAGCTCTCAGCCAAGTCGCTAGTATCCTTTGGCGAAATGGGTGCCAAGGCCGGTGAATTCCTGGCCGACCTGCATCCTGCCGGTGGTGAGTCCGCAAAAGTAGCCTGGTTCCCGGGTCCCGCCGGTGCCGGCTGGGTCGAAGCAGGTAATGCCGGATTTCTGGGCGCAGTAGAGGATTCGGCGATCGAGATGGTAGAAACGAAATACGGCGACACCGGTAAGGAAGCCCAGGCGAGGCTCGTCGAGGATACCCTCCAGACCTACCCGGATCTTGACTACATTGTCGGCACTGCGGTCACAGCAGAAGCGGCCATTCCAATCCTGCGTTCACGCGGTCTGACGGATAAAGTTAAGGTCGTCTCCTATTATTATGCTCCGGGTGTTGATCGAGGTATTTCGCGTGGCCAGATCCTCGCTGCACCAACTGACTCTACCGTTATCCAGGGTCGTATCGCTGTCGACCAGGCCGTGCGTATTCTCGAAGGCAAGGATTATCTGAAACACGTTGGCCCTAAGCTATATGTGGTAACGCAGGAAAACTACGACAAGTTCGACCCGGCTTCAACCCTGGCACCGGACGGCTTCCGCCCAGTCTTCTCGGTTAAATAAGTCATGTTGAATTCAAACAACAAACAGCAGGGTTGTGAGGAGGCGGGGGCAACCCGGCCCCCTCTCCTCCAGACGCAGGCTATTACCAAGGACTATCCTGGCGTCCGGGCGCTTGATGGGGTGGATTTCGAGCTGCTTGCCGGTGAAGTTCACGTGCTGTTCGGTGAGAATGGTGCAGGAAAGTCAACCCTGATTTCCATACTGGCTGGTGCGAACCAGCCGAGCACAGGTCAAATCACCTATAAAGGAAAGCCGGTGACATTGACTTCGGTTCACGACGCTCGCTCCCTGGGAATTTCGGCGGTTTTCCAGGAATTTTCATTGATCCCTCAGATGACTGTGGAGGAGAACCTGTTTCTTGGTGCCGAGCCCAGGCGCGCCGGATTGCTCGACCGCGCTCGCGCCAGCCGCGAGGCAAAGGAGACACTTGATGAGCTTGGTTTCGCACTGAGACCCGACCAACTTGTCGATGATCTGACCCGTGCAGAGCAACAGATGGTCGAGATTGCCAAGGCATTTCGTTCCGAACTTCAGGTTTTGATTCTCGATGAACCTACGGCCTCACTCACCACGCATGAGACTGACCAGTTATTCGAATTGATTGGTGGCTTAAAGGAACGGGGTGTTGGTGTCATCTACATTACTCACCGGATGGCTGAAATTCGTCGTATTGGCGACCGGATCACTGTCCTTCGCGACGGCCGCTACATTGACACTGTCAATGCGGCGGAAGCGACGGAGGATGATCTCGTGCAGCTTATGACGGGTCGTGTAGTTGGTGCCATTTTTCCGGAGCTGAATCTGGATGCACCAGGCGATGTGGTTCTCGAGGCCAGGAATGTCACGACGCACGACGGCGCAGTGGTCGACGCATCCATGACCGTACGGGCTGGCGAAATTGTCGGGATGGCCGGCCTGGTTGGATCGGGAAAATCGGAACTGATGCAGGCCTGCTTCGGTGCAACGACGATCCGCAGCGGGAGCGTCACACTGAACGGACATGGTATCACTGGCCACACGCCAAAACGCAATATACGCGACGGTTTCCTCTATTTACCTGCAGATAGGCACCATGAGGGCCTGATGATGACACGATCGGTGCGCGAGAATGTTGCGCTCGCGTCACTCGATATCGAGCCATTCTCAAAAGGTATTTTTATCAATCGTGGTGGCGAAAAAAAGGCGGTCGAAGCACTCACAACACGGCTCAATCTGTCGCCGCCGCAAATTGAACGCACGGTCGAACACTTTTCCGGTGGTAACCAACAAAAGGTGATGCTCGCCCGTGCCCTGACCCGCAAGTATGACTTGATCGTTTTCGACGAACCAACAGTCGGCGTGGATGTTGGCACACGCGCTTCAATTTATGAGTTTATTGTTGAGCTCGCACGCAACGGCGTGGCCATCGTTCTTATCTCGTCCGACTTACCTGAAATACTTCATCTTACTACCCGCGCCTACGTTTTTTACCACGGACGGACTCAGGCCGAACTGCAGGCCGACCAACTCACAGAGGAGAAGGTGCTTGCCCATTTCTTCGAAAAGGAGGCCTGCTAATGGCTGAGCAATCTAATACTGCGCCGAGCGCGCCGGCTATTGGCGGCATTACGAACTTAACCAAGCGTGTGTTCGTCAAGCTCGGCATTCTGCCGTTTCTCCTGTTCATCGCGATGGTTGTGTTTACGCTGTTGTCGGAGAACTTCCTCACGTTGCAAAACCTGATGAACGTGCTTCGCCAATCGGTCTACCTCATGATTGTTGCACTTGGCCAGATGATGGCCCTGCTCACCGGGGGCTTTGACCTGTCGGTTGGCACGGCCCTGGCACTGAGCTCAGTGGTCGGGGCGTTGGTGATGGCCACCATCTTCTCGATGGCTCCCGACATGGTCTGGTTGGCCATCGCCGTTGGCTGTTTGGCCGGCATTCTGGCAGGCGTCATGATTGGTGTCGTCAACGGTGCGGGCGTCGCCTTCTTCAATGTGTCTCCTTTCATGGTGTCGCTCGGCATGGCATCGGTTGGTTTCGGTATTGCACTTTACCTGACCGGTGGTGTGCCTGTTTACGGCATGCCACGGGCCTTCAGTGACACCTTTGGCTATGGATCCCTGCTCGGTATTCCCGCACCGGTCTTCGTCGCTGTATTGCTGGCAGTCGCACTGTATGTGTTCCTCTACCGTACGCCGCAGGGCCGGTATTTCTATGCGGTCGGCGGCAATCTGAAAGCGGCATCACTGTCAGGTATCAACACCAAAGGCACGCTGTTCTTCACCTATGTGCTGAGTGCCTTCTTCGCAGCCGTCGCCGGTATGCTTTTGACGGCGCGGATTGATACCGGTGAGGCCAACATTGGTGCTTCGATGCCGTTGGAATCAATTGCCGCCTGCGTCATCGCTGGAGTCAGTCTGCGAGGTGGAGTAGGGCGCCTTGAGAGCGTCGTACTCGGTGCACTGTTCATCGGCCTGATTCAGAACGGGATGAACCTGGCGCAAATCGAATCCTACTTACAAACCGTAGTGCTTGGCACTCTGTTGATACTCGCGGTTATCGCGGACCAGATCAGGCTTCGCTACGTTGCCTCTCTCAAGAATTAAGGAGAACAAACGATGCGTGTAGATATGAATTGTGATATGGGCGAAAGCTTCGGCCTGTACAAGATGGGTGACGACGAAGGTATGATGCCGTACATCACCCAGGCAAACATAGCCTGCGGTTTCCATGGCTCCGACCCTAACCACATGCGTAACACCGTAGAGCTGGCGCGTAAGAATAATGTAAAAATTGGCGCACATTTCTCACTCCCCGATCTGGCCGGATTCGGCCGGCGCGAAATGAAGATTGGCCGTGAGGAAATGGCCAATATCATCCTCTACCAGATCGGTGCACTGAAGGGCTTTCTCGATGCCAGCGGTGTCGCCCTGTCCCACCTGAAACCACACGGCGCACTCTATGGCATGGCAGCGCGGATGGAGCACATTGCCGATGCGGTCGCCGATGCCGCCGAAGTCTATGGTGTGCCCGTGCTTGGACTGGCTGGCACCCAGCACGAAAAGGTTTACAAGGAAAGAGGAATCCCCTTCCTGGCAGAGTTTTATGCCGATCTGGAATATGATGATAACGGAAATCTGATCATTACGCGGTCGCACAGCGAGGTCGACCCCGGATATGCGGCATCGCGCGTTCTCGAGGCTATGCGCAACGGCAAAGTGGATAGCGTCAACGGCAAGTCACTGCCTGTGCGCGCCGGAACCGTTTGTGTCCACTCTGATACACCCAATGCCGTTGATATCGCGAAGGCGGTCAGTGAAGCAATTAATCAGCTTTAAACAGCCTGAGACAGCATCAAAACAACAACCAGGAGTCATTACCGATGTCTAAGCACGAAGTAAAATCACCCATCCCGGGAACGTTCTACCGTAAACCGGCACCGGACCAGGCCGCCTACCGCGAAGTTGGCGATACCGTCACCAAAGGCGAAACCATCGGTCTTGTCGAGGTCATGAAAACCTTCCATGAAGTGAAAGCGGATGCTGACGGAACGATTGCAGACTTTCCGGTCAGTGACGGTGAGCCCGTTATGGCAGGGCAGGTTATTGCCGAGCTGAACTGAGGTCATCATGAAAAAAACAGGTATTCAAAAGCTGCTGATCGCAAACCGGGGTGAAATAGCAGTCCGAATCATCCGCGCTGCACGTGATCTCGGGATCGCTACAGTGGTCGTTCACAGCGACGCTGACACCGAAAGCCGAGCCGTTCAAATGGCGGATGAAACGGTTAACATCGGGCCGCCAATGGCGGCAAAATCCTATCTCTCTATCGATGCGATCCTGACGGCGGCAAAGGAAACCGGTGCCGACGCCATTCACCCTGGCTATGGCTTTCTTGCCGAAAATGCGGGCTTTGCAGACGCTGTAGCTGCAGCAGGACTTGTCTTCGTAGGTCCGGATGGCAACACCATACGCTTGATGGGAGATAAGGCGGCCGCGCGAGCCGAAGCGGAGAAGGCAAATGTACCAACGGTGCCCGGCAGTGACGGCGTTATAAAGGACATGGATGCCGCCGCCGAAATAGCAGAGGAAATTGGTTTCCCGGTAATGATCAAGGCGGCGGCCGGAGGCGGCGGTCGCGGCATCCGTGTTGCTCATGACGCTGCCGAGTTCCGGGAGCTTGCTCCCCAGGCTTCCTCGGAGGCTGCTGCAACGTTCGGTGACGGAGGCATCTATATAGAGAAAGTTATTGAGCGTGCCCGGCACATCGAGGTCCAGATACTGGGCGATGGCGAAAATGTTGTACATTTCTTTGAGCGCGAGTGCTCTTTACAGCGCCGCCGCCAGAAGGTGTGGGAAGAAGCTCCGTCGGTCGCTTTGAATGATCGGGTTCGCGATGAACTGTATCGCTCGGCTGTTGCGCTGGCAAAGGCTGTCCACTATAAAGGCGCTGGCACCATTGAGTACCTCTACGACGACGAGACAGAAAGCTTCTATTTCATTGAGATGAACACCCGCATTCAGGTCGAACACCCTGTGACAGAAATGATCTGCGGTTTCGACTTGGTCGCCGAAATGATCTTGATCGCCGGCGGCACAAAGATGGGCGTTACACAGCAGACAATACGCAGAACCGGGCACTCCATTGAAGTGCGGTTAAACGCAGAGGATCCGGCCAATAATTTCATGCCGTTCCCCGGTATTGTCGGAAACTTGCTGACCCCGGACGGGCCGGGTGTACGTTTCGACCACATGCTCTATCCGGGCTACGCCGTTCCGCCTTTCTACGATTCACTGCTGGGCAAACTGATTGTCTGGGCCGAAGATCGCGACCGGGCATTGTTACGGCTAAAACGCGCGCTGGACGAGCTACAAATCGAGGGGCTGCCTACCACCGCGCCCCTGTTCCAGGCTTTGCTCGAGAGTGAAGAGCTGCAGCAAAGTGCTGTCCATACCCGTTGGTTGGAGCCGTGGCTGGAAAACAACCTTGATCTCATCAAACAAAAAGGGGCTCAAACTCATGAGTAGTCGATACACATTTGGCGGCGATGAGCACATTTTCGTAGAAGTCGACGAAGAAATGTCGCTTGAGGCATTCTTTGTCTCACTGTCCATGACCAACGCCGTGCGCAAGGCCAATATCAAGGGCGTCACCGAAATCTGCCCGGCCAATGCCTCGTTCCAGATCAAGTTTGATCCGGATGTAATTCACCCCGACGACATGATGAAGGAATTGAAGCGACTGGAAGCCGAGGCGGAGCAGGGCGACAATGTCCTGGAAACTCGCATTATCGAAGTTCCCGTCTATTATCAGGATCCCTGGACGCACGATACGCTGATGCGGTTTCGCGAACGCCACCAGGACCCCAGCGCGACCGACATCGAATACGCAGCATCGATCAATGGTTATGACAGCGTAGAGAAATTCATTGAGGCGCATTCCGGAGCACCCTGGTTCGTGTCAATGGTCGGTTTTGTATCCGGTCTGCCGTTTCTCTATCAGATGGTCGACCGGTCGCGTCAGATCCAGGTACCAAAATACCTTAGCCCGCGTACCGACACACCACGGCAGACAGTTGGCTATGGGGGCAGTTTCTCCTGCATCTATTCCGTTCGTGGCGCGGGCGGGTACCAGATGTTCGGTATCACCCCCATGCCGATCTATGACCCGGAGCAAAGAGTTCCCTACCTGAAAGACTTCATGGTTTTCTTCAAGCCGGGGGATATCGTCAGATTCAAACCAATCAATCGCGAAGAGTATGATGCCGTGATTGCCCAGGTGCAGGCCGGCGAATACATGCCCCGTATCAGAAACGTTCGCTTTTCGCTAAGCGAGTTCAATGCCGATATGGACGGTACCAACGCCAAGCTGATGGAGGCCCTTTATGACCGTTAATGTAATCTCAGCCGGTATTGCCACCACGATTCAGGACCTGGGACGGCCGGGCTATTATCATCTTGGTATTCCCATGGGTGGGGCCATGGACCGCCTGGCTCTCAAAACAGCCAACCTGCTTGTTGGCAACGATGAGGGAGCCGCCGGCCTCGAATCCGTATTCGTCGGGCCGGAACTTGAGTTCACCCAGGATGCAACCGTCGCCGTCTGCGGTGCAGAACTGCCACCAAAAGTGGATGGCGAGCCGCGCGATACCTGGACCGCCTTCACGGTGAAAGCCGGCCAGGTACTGTCTTTCGATTTTCTGAAATCCGGCGCGCGCATCTACATTGCCATTTCCGGTGGTATCACCACCCCCATGTACCTTGGCAGCCGCTCGACCTATGCAATCGGGGCGCTTGGTGGTGTTGATGGCCGCCCTGTCCAGCCCGGCGATTCCCTGCCTCTCGGCAAAAGCAGCAAAATGGTTAAAGGCGGATTATCAGTACCCAAAGCGCTACGCCGCGGCCCGTCCAATCCGGCCGAGTTACGTGTGCTGCCTGGACTTTACTGGCACCGACTCACTGAACAGGCCCAGAAAAATTTCTTTGAGGATACCTGGAAAGTCGCCAACGAAGCTGACCGCATGGGTTATCGCTTTCAAGGCGGGCGCAAACTTGAGTTCGTGGAACGCGAACAGCCGTTCAGTGCCGGCGCCGACCCGTCCAACATCACGGACGCCTGTTATCCGTATGGCTCAATACAGGTACCGAGCGGATCCGAGCCGATTGTACTGCATCGCGATGCAGTGTCGGGTGGGGGATATTTCATGTTAGGTACCGTGATTTCGGCTGACATGGACCTGATCGGCCAGTTACAGCCCAATACGCCCGTTCGGTTTGTGAAAGTGGATATGGCGGCAGCCCTTGCCGCGCGCAAGGAGCAGGCGACCATCATGGATGAGATTCGGGAAGTATTGAGCTAAAGATGACAGGACCATGTCTTAGAATGGCTTGACGATTTGTGACGAAGTCAGCGACTGCAGGGCGCTGACTTCGTCAGTCGTTCCCGAGATTTCTGCGCTATCAATGGACGACCACACAAAGTGCTAAATTCGTCGTCCGACTCCCAGTTCGGAATAGTCTCGCTGGAACCGCGAAATTGGAGGCGAGCAACGGGCCTTGTTAGCAGGGGACGCCATTAAACAAAAGCGAACTTTTGCTTTGCGCCTATACGACCCGGATTTTCGTCGCCTAAGCAGGAAAAAAAAGCCCAATATTGCGTGGCTGACGAGCCGGACTCACACTCCTTTGACACACTGAGCCGCTATTTAGGAATGTCCGCAGTAACAGCGTAGACCCGGCGGCAAGGCCGGACACTTACCAACATTTGCCGTCAACTCAAGAACATCGAGCTTTGCGAGCATATTGGTTCATTGCCCACAATACGCCTGCAACCAGCATGGTAATCGCAATAGCCTCCATTGGACGTGGTAAGCGACTGCTGTAGACAAAACCGTACAGCAGTGCGAACACCGGTTCGAACACGAAGACTTGCCCCGTCAATGAAATAGGTAAACGCCTCGATGCGCCATTCCAGAACATGTTGGCAATTAGCGAACCACCCACTCCGATTCCAAAACTGACAACCCAAAACAAAAGCCAGTCTTTTCCATCCGGTACTGCGTTTGCTGAGATAGAGGGCGATCTGGCTATCCATAATATTGCTGCAAGTCCAAGCGCCCATAAACCTGCACTCACACCTATCATCGAGGACCACAATCTACTCGACATCTCAGCTCGGCGTTTCAACGCCCTCGCATTCAAAACTGTAAACAGGCTCCAGCTAGCGAGTGCGCCAAATGCCATCAGCAGGCCCCTCACGGACTGGCCAATAGACTGAGACTGCTCACCCGCCATTTGGAAAGCATCAGCGTTGATAAAGAAAATCCCGAGAACAATGCATGACAGTGGCCCAGCAAGGACAGAGAGTGGCAGAGTGTCCTTATCGGACCGTCCAAGGAGCGTGACCACAACCGGGGCCATTCCCACTACCAATGATGCTGGGCCAATGCCCACATCTTGGATTGATCCGGCCAGCAAGGCGAAGAATAGGACATTTCCTAAAGCGCCGAGCATCATGAGAATACCGATATCTGAGAGCGACAGTCGTTGCCAGATCCTTAAAAACGATGGCGCGAGAAGGATCAGTGATATCCCGCCGTACATCAGAAACCGGCCAGTGGCGATCTCTAACGCCGAGAACGACTCCAACACCAGCGGGCTGAGGAAAACCAATCCCCAAAAAGCGCCTGCTACAGCGCCGAGCAACACCCCAGTACGAATCATAAAGTTTCCCTTTGGCACGCAAACGTAGATTTGAGCACTCTAGGGCAGTGATGCTTGCTCCAGTAGAGACATATTCGACTTGAGCCATGCCAATACGGCATTGCTGTTATTTGTCGTCGGGTTTACGCAAAATGGCCTGCAAAACTGCCCCTGAGTTAGGAACTTAGACCTATGAATAAACTGAAGCGGCTCCCACCTATCCATACGATTTCTGCTTTCGAGTCAGTGGCGCGGCTGGGGAGTTTTACTGCCGCCGCTGATGAACTTAATTTAGGCCAAAGCGCGATCAGCAAGCAGATTAAAACTCTGGAAGAGCAAACGAGGACGCCGCTTTTCATGCGACATGCACGTGGTGTAGAGCTAACTCATGCTGGAAAAGAATTGCTTAATTCTGTTCAGCCGGCGCTACACCAGCTGTCGTCTGGTATCGAGCAAGTTCGACAGCGCCATGATGCGAATACCGTCACCGTCATCGCGACCCATGCTGTAGCCCATTATTGGTTGTTCCCTCGCGTAATAGAGTTCAATCGGATCCACCCGGAGATTACTGTTAGCATCCGCTCGGATAACGCCATTGATGCGTCAAAGGTGACAGAATATGATTTCGGCATCCTGTACGGTGAAGGGCGCTGGACTTTCCTCGATAAGGTGTCGTTGTTTGCGGAGTCTGTGTATCCGGTATGCCATCCGGAGCTGAAGGTGGAAGATCCCAAGCAACCTGGGGATCTGGCGCACATGCCTCTGATAGAGCTGGATTCTGCCGAGTGGGATTGTATCGGTTGGTATGACTGGTTTCGTAGCTTTGGTGTGGAATACCAGTCGGCCGAGAATTCGCTGACCTTCAACCAGGTCACTCTTGCTTACGAGGCAGCTCGTCAAGGTCTTGGAATTGCCCTAGGCTGGCACTTTATGGTCAAAGAAGATCTTCGATCTAACACTCTGAAGCGTGTGGGATCATTTGTTTTCGAATCTGGTAAAAGAGACTACCTTGTCCACAGTACTCTGTCTTCCTTGAAGCCATCGGCACATATATTCCGGGAATGGCTCCTTACCTCCTTATGAATTCGGAACTGACGGAATTAAACGAGACAGGTAGTCAATACGTGGCTGTTGCCGGACGTATCTACACGGCGGTCCGCCGCGCCGCAAAGCCAGGCGAAGATGTCGCAATCTGAATGTCCGCTTTGCGACCAAACCCAACTTCGCTCTTCAGTCACCGGGGCATCCCCAATAGCCATGCAATCTACGTTTGATGGGCCGGAATCGTAATATGAGTCGAACTGGAAGGGGCAGGGCGGCTATCGATGTCCGGCGCTATCAACAAGACTCATGACAAGTGGGCTGAAAATTTTAACCTGTTAGGTACGAATACCAGGGGGCATTCGAGGCGTTTGGACAATAATAACGACTGTGCTCTAAAGTTTATTCGGTTGCTGGACTAACCAACATATTTGTATCCGGCATCCTGCAACGCTTCCTTCAGTGACTCCTCGGGAGGTTCTTCGTAAATAAGCGTTGTTGACGGTGACACATGGCCAGCGATTTTTTGCGCGACTTTAACTGACTTCTTTTGTTCATGAATGATATTCGTCATTAAAGTCCGCCGGCCACTGTGGGAGCTGGCTCGCTCAATACCTGCCCAATGCCTCTGCATGAGAGCGAAGTGTTCCTGGGCGCCGGCCTTGGCCATGGTGTCAATTCGCTGAACAAGCTGGTGGAAATCGTGAACACTAAAACTGATTCGACGCCGCTGGTACGTGGATTTGGATCGCTTCAACGCATCGGCACCCTTAGTGTAAGCCGCAGGCAACGCTAAGATTTCCTTAAGTTTGAAAGAGCGCTGACCAGAACCAGAACTTTCAGGGCAGAGTTCGCCCACCTCTTGCTCGTGATCAAAGAGCATCGCTACCCGGAAAAGAATACGGCACTCGTTCAGATCAGCTTCAAGCTCGGACTGCGAGTTCAGGAGATCGCGTGCCTGGCCGGTTTTGCTCATCAGGGAGGCTCCAGGTGGTCGCTCGGATGCAAGGAGGGGGCAAACATAAAATTGGACGACCACACAAAGTACTAAACTTCCGCTATCAAATATCAGCGACTTAACCTCCAAAATCCACACAAAGTGCTAAACAGACTTAAAGCAGATTCGAGAATAGGGCGCTCATTCCAGCTTCCACACAAAGTGCTAAATTCGGCGTCCGACTCGGAGTTCGGAATAGTCTCGCTGGAACGGAAAGATTGGAGGCAAACAACAAGCCTTGTAAGCAGGGGACGCAATTAAACAAAAGCGAACATTCACGCCGCGCCTACTTTTCTCTTTTCCCACCCTCGGCCGCCGAGTAAATCTTCTACCTTCAGGAGCGAAGAAACTCCTTTTTGCTCGGGACTTTCGCTTTTTCGGGACACAAACCTGCCTGGCGCTAAAGTAGGCGTTTAATGAACAGTCGCTAGAATCGGTGCTTTTTATGCGGTTTAACTTGCACAGCTCTGCACTCTTTCCTCAGATGCAAAGACCCAAAAAGGCCAAGAGCCATCTAGTAAGCCCATGAAAAATTATCGTTATTCGGGTTGTGAAGCAGTTTTGGATGGAATGGTGCAGTTGCGGTTTATACAAATGCAAACTAATAAGCTATTAGGACTTCTTTGCATCATATCCGTTAGAGAGGAAGGGAGGCACAAGTGGAAAACCAAGAGACTTACCACAAAGCGAAGAAAAGACTACAGGCTAAAATTGGATTTTATATACATCTGGCGGTCTATTTGGGAATCAATACCCTGCTTGTTGTCATCAACCTTCTCACATCAAGCCAATACCTCTGGTTCAAGTGGCCACTTATTGGATGGGGTATTGGCGTATTCTTTCATGCCTTGGGAGTCTTCGTCTTTTCTCGAGGATCGGCTATTAATGAACAGATGATTCAAAAAGAGATGAAGAAAGAAGCGCGTAAGAAGCAGTGATTCCAAAGGAACAACTACTAAAACCATAAGCTTGTCCTGACAGGGGCGTTCACAAGGGGGAAGTTCGGGGTGTGGTCGATGGGCTTTATTTTGAATATACGTTCTCGGTCAGCAGTTGTTGCTTGAACTAAAATAATCAGTATCGGGGATTGTTTTTAAACATAGGGAGATGGATAGGGAGGTCTCGCCGTATGACAGCTGCATCAAATGAAAACCAATTCGACGTTATTGTCATTGGTTCTGGAATGGGCGGTATGACGACGGCTACGGCACTCTCCCGCATGGGGCACCAAGTTCTCATGCTTGAGCAGGCGCAGGTACTTGGCGGGCTGACTCACTCTTTCACTCGCGCTGGTTTCAGCTGGGACGTTGGTCTCCACTATTGCGGCATATTCGGCCACGCCCAATTCGCCGGCCGGATTCTGGACTGGCTCAGTGGCGGAACCATCGAATTTCGCTCACTCGGCACCATCTATGACACGCTGCACTTCCCGGATGGTTTCGAGATTGCCGTCGGGCGCCCGGCGGAAGCCTATAAGATGGAGCTTAAAGACCAGTTTCCCGACAATGCGGCTGAAATCGATGCCTACTTTGAGGCATTGCTGTCGGCGGAGGAAGCGGCATATATGGTGGGTGCGGAGCGATCGATACCTGAGCCATTTCGTTCGGCCCATCGCTGGTGGAATAAAAAGAAGATCCAGCGCTGGGCTAATCGCACGACGGGTGAGGTGATAGATGAGCTCATCAGCAATCCAAAACTCGCCGCCGTGTTGTCGGCCCAGTGGGGTACCTATGGTGGCAAACCGAGAGAAGCCAGCTTTGCCTTTCATGGCATGGTCATGGGGCATTACCTTGAAGGTGCCGGCTATCCCGTCGGCGGCGCCGGCGCCATCGCAAAAGGACTGGTTCCTGTGATCGAAGCAGCCGGTGGTTGTGCGCGCGCTGGAACACCGGTTAGTGAAATATTGCTGGAAATCGGTAAAGCCGTGGGCGTGCGCACCCAATCCGGTGAACAATTTCATGCGCCCATCATCGTCTCGGCGATCGGCGCCGGTGAAACCGTGAAGCACCTGTTGCCCAGGGAAATTTGCAAACAGTCCTGGGCACAGGAGATAGCCACTTTCAAACCATCGATCTGTCACTTCGATCTTTATTTGGGCTTTGAGGGAGACATCGCCAAACACGGGGCAACACGCTCGAACCACTGGTTTTACAATAGCTGGGACACCAATGATGCTATCTGGACAGGGGGAGACAGTGAGCCATTTTCGATGGCGTTTGTGTCGTTTTCGTCTCTTAAAAACCCCGCTCATGATCCAGGTCCGACGAGCAAGCACACTGGCGATGTGATGCTCTGGGCTGACTGGTCGTCAGTGGCCAAATTTGCGGATGGCGGTGCGGCTGAACATCCCGACGAGTGGGCCGCATTCAAGCAGAGTATCGAATCCAGGATGCTGAACTTCTTCAAGGAGAAGTTCCCGGATCTCGCACCACTTATCGTCTACCATGAACTCGGCACGCCACTCGCAACGGCATTTTTCACTGGCCACGAGAAAGGCGGATTCTATGGTGTCGAAACGACTCCGCGTCGAATGTTATCGGATGCACTCAATGCTCGCACACCTGTCCCCGGACTATTCCTGACAGGCCAGGACGTCATGAGCCCAGGAATCGCAGGGGCTCTTGCCGGTGGTATGTTTAGCGCTGCGGCGGTTGATCCACGTGTATTCCAGAAACTCAAATAAGGCATTTGAGATATCCATGAACATTAGACACTTCCTTAACAATTCATTTCTAATCGAAAGATGATTTGGAAATTTGCTCTAGTTTTATTCGCCGTAGGAGGCATAAGCCATATCATTTTTGGCATCGTCTATGTCACTGCTAGCGAACTGATGCCATACCATGCGCAAGCCTTAAATGTTGATTGGAATAGACTTGGTGAAAACTACAAAATCCTGTTCCTCGCCTTTATCAGGTTGGCAGGGGCCGGAGGGTTAGTGGCAGGCCTCGTTAACTTGACCCTTGTAAGCTATCTCTATTATCGCGTCGAATCTAGGATGGTTTGGCTATTAATAGCTTCGAGCTTAATTTTTCAGTCCGTGACGAATTATGTTGTCTATTCCGTGTATATAAATACACCCGGAGATCCCCCATTACTGATGGTAAGTATTGGTTCAGTAACGTTTATCATTGCCACCATAATGCTATTAGCAGGCTTTCGAGATCAACATTCCTAACAATGGGCTTCACCGTTTTAACCCATTTGTAGGGGCTGTGAGGGGAGACTCCCAGTCGTTGCGACACTTCGGCGACGGTATAGCCCCGCTCCAGCACTTGTCGGACCGCTTCGTCTTTGAATTCCGGGGGATAACGTTGGCTGCTCATGACAGTTCCTCCTATGCTCTAATCATAGGCTAGGAGTGTCTAGTGGACCGGGGTAAGTCCAATCATAGGCTAGGAGTGTCTAGTGGACCGGGGTAAGTCCAAGCGGATATTCGCGGCCTCAATTTTGCGCCCGTTTAAGGCTGGGCGTAATGGCAGTCTCAACAAGTAGATCTTTGAAGGCGCTTTAGATTCCCAGTGTTTAGCGCGTCTATCCCGGAGCACAATTAGAGCCGAATTATTACAACTCTGAGTGGATATAAAACGGGGTCAGGGTGACAATGAACAACCATTGCCTCGGTGTTAAACGCAATCCAATTCCGACTCCGCACCATGAGTGAGAACCTCCCCATTTTATTCGGGATTTACCCGGTGTTTTTGTCAGGAATCACTCTGGCTTGGCTGCTCTGTCTGCAACGGTGCAGCTGGACGATTTGGGGCGCGCGGGTATTGGCGTGCGGAAGCATCATTGCTTTCATTTTTATGGCGGGGCCTTGGGCCTTCACGAGTTATTACTTACGTTACGTTTTTCTCGTGCTATTCGCCTTAACCGTTGTTTTGTCCTATTTCCGAATAGAACGCAGTAACCCTCACTTTGGAATCTGCGCTGATCGAATCCCGATTGCCTCGATATTTGTTTTTCTTCTTTTTGCGGTTCTGAATGCTCTGGCCCTAAAGTCCTATTATCCATCTGGGCGGACGATTGACATAACTTTTCCGCTCAGATCAGGCACCTATTACGTGCTACAAGGGGGCGGCAGTATAGTGACGAACCCTTTCCACGTGCTGGCCGGCAACAAGAAGGCCATAGATATCGTTAAGCTAAACCCGCTCGGCAATCAGGCAGAAAATATACCGCCGCGAGTGCTGAGTGCCTATCAAATCTTTGGCGAGAAACTCTACAGCCCATGCCACGGGCGAATCTTAGAGGTTCGTGACAGCTTGCCGGATAATCCTCCGGGACACCCCGATACAAAGCACCCGGAAGGTAACTACATAGTGCTGCAGTGTCCCATGGGGAATATTTTGATGGCTCATCTGAAGCGAGAAAGCATTATGGCAGGGCCCGGTCAGATCGTAACCGAGGGCCAGCAGTTGGCTGAAATCGGCAATTCAGGAAATACGCTTGAGCCACACCTGCATATTGAGGCAACGAAAGACGGCAAACCGACGTGGCTTAGGTTTAACGGACTCTCGTTGTCGGTAAATAGCCTGATAACGAGAAAGTGAATAATACATAACAATGCGAACGACGCGGCCAAAACAGGCGACCTCGAAAAGGGAGAAAGCCAAGGTCTGCCAGTGAGGTGACTGCATTCTGCCTGTCTTTCATGACCAGC
Organism: Marinobacter salinus; assembly: GCF_001854125.1. Taxonomy (NCBI): domain Bacteria; kingdom Pseudomonadati; phylum Pseudomonadota; class Gammaproteobacteria; order Pseudomonadales; family Marinobacteraceae; genus Marinobacter; species Marinobacter salinus. The sequence goes on along the minus strand of NZ_CP017715.1, from coordinate 1,267,769 downwards.
GTGGCGAGGATTATATGGCAAATCAGGGTTTGAAAAAGGCAATCGGCCTCGCGGCGGTTTCAATTGTTTTACTCGTAGAGTTCAGTATGTTCTACGATTTTTTTTACCCGTTTCGGTTTCTGTGGAGCCAAGGCCTTATAACCGAGCTTCTCCTTTCGGTAGTAGTTTTCCTGTGGAGTTTGGCTGGCGTGTTTCTGGTCTTTTTCGGTGGCCGCAGTCTGTTCCGAACAATCACCCTGCCGTTTTTTATATTTTTTTATCTTTCCAATATTGGCTCCTTCTTCGTTTCAAACGGACCTATCGATTTCCAGCAGGCAGACCTGATCGTAAGTTACTTCCAGTGGTGGGCCGGGGCAGTGGTTGAGAATATTGGTCTGGCTGTACTGCCGCTTCTCATAGTCCTTGTACCGCTTATTCTTGTCGTCGAACGTTTGCCTCGCCTTTTCACGCTGAATATTCGCGGGAGGCTCTACGCCGTTCCAGTCCTCACAGTGCCGCTTGTCTTCATCGCTCTGCTACTTAGCGATGGTGTTTTTGATCGATACCCCTCTTTTTTCAGGGTGCCGGCATTGCTTGCATTTGCGGGCCAAAGCGATCTTTACAGTGCAGAGCGATCAGATGTCAGCTACTCCGGTTCTTTCGAATCGCAGGTTGAGAAAATAGTTCTGATTGTCGATGAAAGTATCCGAGCTGACATTCTTGGCATCAATGGGTACGTGAAAGATACGACCCCCTATCTACGCTCGGTGGACGAGGGACTGGTGAATTTCGGTCTGGCCGCTTCGGCTTCAAACTGCAGTGATTATTCCAACCTCATCCTCAGGACAGGGATCAGAAAAGAGGCGATCCCGGACCGGGTTCAGAGGAGTTTGAGGATACCGTCGATCTGGCAACTTACCGGGCGGGCCGGGTTTTACAACGTCTACCTGGATGCTCAGAGCGCAGAGGAGTGGGCGAACTACCAAAACTTCATGAATGAGCATGAAGCTACTCACGTAGACGAAATACTAAGGCTTCGCCAGGACCTTGCCTACGACAGCGACACCGTGGCTCGCGACAGGTTAACTGAGCTGCTAAAGCAACCAGGTAAGACCTTCATAATGCTTAACAAGTCTGGGATTCATTTCCCGTACTTCAGGAGCTATCCCAAGGACTTCAAGCTCTTCACCCCAGCTCTCGATCCAGGTGAGCCAATGAATGATCGAGAGAGGTCCTTGAATTCATACATGAATGGAGTGCGCTGGAGCGTCGATGATTGGTTCAGGAACTTGTTGTCCGAAAGAGAAGTATTCAGGAAGTACGTCATCATCTATACGAGTGATCATGGACAAAACATCGTCGATGACGGGACATTGGCCACACACTGCAGGCCGAGAGCGAACCGTTTCGAAGGTATTGTGCCCATGATGGTTTTCTCGAACGACTCGGAAATCCTGGAGCAGTTTGAGGCATCGCAAACGACGAACTACGACCAAACGAGCCATTTTCAGGTATTTCCTACGTTGATTAGCCTCGCAGGCTACAATGAACTCTGGGTGAGGAATCATTATGGCGCCTCTCTTAAGGAGCCCGTCGGTACGCCACCAGAATTTTTTGTGGGGGATGCCTTTGGCCGGGGATCGGTCAGAGAATGGGTCCCAATATTTCCTCGCAGAGACTGAAAGCTTCTGAACCATTCGAGGGTCGGTGCATTGCTGCAGCGCTATCTCTCGGTTAACCACTGAATGGCACATCTCCCCATGGACAATACAACTCCGATAATCAGAGTATTTTTTGCCAAGATGAAGCCGGATTTTTTTCAACTATCCGAGGAAGAGCAAGGGCAGTTCATGGCTCGTGACCGGGCTAACCTTGACGCTTTGGGCATGAAGGCAATTTCCATGATCGACTGTACGAAAACTGATGATAAGTGGGACTACATCGGTGTGGAAAGTTGGCCGTCAATGGAAGCGCTGGAACAACGAGAGTGGTTTGAAAAGGAGGAGCTTCAAATTTCTCGGTATGTGGTGTACCGGGTTCATTGGGGTGTTGAGCAGTCTTTCGAGGAGTATGGCCAGGCCTAGTGAACGCCACCCGGGGCAGTCCCACACTCGAACGCTTAATCTCTGGAAAAGAGGTATCAGTGACGATGAGTGATAAAAATACGACCCACGCGGTTTCATTTCGCCAGTGGCTCAGGTTAGTGGTGGCGTATTGCCTGATACCATTGGTTCTCTTCATATGTGGTGGCGACCTTGGTTGGCTGCAGGGTTGGTTCTATTCCATGCTCGTTTTGGTGACTGGTATCGGTGGCCGCGTATGGGCGGAGGGGCGGCATCCCGGGATAACTGCTGAAAGGCAAAATAAAGAAACATTTCAAAACGCCAAGGCCTGGGACAAGGTGCTTGCTCCCCTGATGGCGGTGAGCATCGTCTTCCCTATGGTCATAGTGGCAGGGTTGGATCATCGCTATAGCTGGTCCCCCGAATTTCCAATCTGGCTCAGCGTAGTAGGCTTGATCGTTATCGCCTTCGGTTACACCTTTGCTGCGTGGGCCGTGGTAGAGAACCGCTTCTTTTTAAGTGTTGTAAGTAGCCAGGCAGATCGAGGTCATGTGCTCTGTGATACCGGTCCATACCGGTTTGTGCGACACCCAGGCTATGCTGGAAATAGTGTTGCACTGTTCGGATTTGTTCTTGCTATGGGCTCGGTATGGGCACTTATTCCTGCAGCATTCGCCTTGCTCATCTCGGTGACGAGAACCGTGCTTGAAGACCAGACTTTGCGGGAAGAGCTACCTGGCTATCGGGGCTATGCTCAACGGGTGCGCTACCGGCTGATTCCTGGTCTTTACTGAGGAATCTGGGCGTCGGATGCTAAAGATCACAGTTTGAGGTCTATCACAGACCTTGATCGGCCGAGCCTGAATGTCCGCTTTGCGACCCGCGCAGACCTACCCCAGGTCCGTAAACGAAAGCGGTCAGTGGGCCGGGAACGCTCTTCTTCGACGCCCCCAGGTAAATCCATGCTGTTTTATACGGTATGATTGGTTGCGCAGGGGGCGCAATAACGAAGAGGTCAGTTTTCTGGAATCATAAAGACGTCTGGCCGATAGCTGACAGCTTGAAGAAATACACCGTAGGGGGCTTATGTGAAAATACCTATTGAAACAAAGCGTTTCGTCATACGCCGATTCGAAGAAAGTGACCTGAAGGGTTTTCTAAGCTTCATGTTAAATGAGGGGTCTACGAAATATCTAATGTTCGAGGCTGAACAAAAAACCGAAATTGGAGCACGAGCACTCTTCGACTATGTTCGCGATGCATATGATTCGAATGAGCCTGTTCACTCTTATGCAGTAGCAGAAAAAGGAACCAATAGATATGTTGGTTCATGCGGCTATGCGCCCTATGATGATGGAATAGTTGAATGCTACTACAGCATTAACAACGATGATGTTGGAAAAGGAATTGCTACTGAGGTCACTTCGGCTTTGGCAAGGTTGCTTTCCACTGAAGTAGAAGTCCGTGCTTATTGCCATCCAGAAAACTATGCAGCACACGCTGTTGCAGAGAAATCTGGGTTTGAGCCAAAAGGCATCCAGAATCACAAAAATTTTGGCAATTCTGGCAGGCTCTTTGTCTATGAACGATCCAGCTAACAAACGGCACCAACGTACAGAAAACTCTGATCAGCGGTGCAACTGAAATAGGGATGTTTACACTCCCATAGCCTCAAACGGAGGCTATTTTATTTGCATTGACCTCCTTGCCCGAATGTCCGCTTTGCGACCACACTGAACTCCACGCTTCAGTCACCAAACCATCTCCAATTGCCAAGAAACCAACGTTTGGTGGGCCAGAGTTGTCATATGAGCCGATCTAGAGGGGGCAGGGCAGCTATGGGTCCCGCGCTATCAACAAGACTCATCACAAGTGGGCTGAAAATTTTAACTTGGCAGGTAAGCATTCCGGGGGCGTTTGAACAGTAATAATGAATGCGCTCCAAAGTTTATTCGTTTGCTGGACTAACCAACATATTTGTACCCTGCATCCCGCAACGCTTCCTTCAGTGACTCCTCGGGAGGTTCTTCGTAAATGAGCGTTGTTGACGGTGACACATGACCAGCGATTTTTTGCGCGACTTTAACTGACTTCTTTTGTTCATGAATAATATTTGTCATTAAAGTCCGCCGGCCACTGTGGGAGCTGGCTCGCTCAATGCCTGCCCAATGCCTCTGCATGAGAGCAAAGTGTTCCTGGAGAGTGTTGGGAGAATAGGGGCCTCCTTTCTGAGTCAGGAATAGAGGATCCGTCCTTTTCACCGAGGGGTGCGCTGCCAGGCGGATCGCAAGGTGTTTTTCTATGGCCGTTCTCAGCGCAACGTCATTCATTGGAAGATCCCGCGATTTACCACGATGTTTTTTGACCTCAGGATAAAAATCCTCTGGTTTGATCTCGGCGCCGGCCTTAGCCATGGTTTCAATTCGCTGAACAAGCTGGTGGAAATCGTGAACACTAAAACTGATCCGACGCCGCTGGTACGTGGACTTGGATCGCTTCAACGCATCGGCACCTTTAGTGTAAGCCGCAGGCAGCGGGAGGATTTCTTTGAGTTTGAAAGAGCGCTGACCAGAGCTTTCAGGGCCGAGTTCGGCGACGTCTTTGATCTGGAGCAGCGCGATTTCCTGGACTCGCAGTCCGAGCTTGAAGCTGATCTGAACCAGCGCTGTGTTCTTTTCCGGGTAGCTCCCGGTGGCTCTGTCACAGCTTAGAAGACGGTAAGTACCAGACTCCGTTTATAGCCAAACTGTGGTGAATGTCTAATGTGCTTTAAATCAATAACCTAAGGGGTGCAGCACTTGTTGTGGAAATTTAGCACTAGTTTTTGTCGGCCAGTCAGAGCTGACGCCATTCCATAATCGAAATTAACCGCCAAAATCCAAGGCACTGATTGCCCGAAAGGCGCTATTCGAGAAAAAAACCGAAAAGTGTTCAGAATCAGGAATATAGAAAGGTGGGCGACGAATTTAGTACTTCCTGTGAAAATTTCGTACTTTCTGTGGCTATTCTTTAGCACTTTCTGTGGTCGTCCACGGATGCGAGGAGAGGGTAAAGATAAAATCCGTAATAATGTTATTTCCAAGCATACCGTACTGCGCATAATGTATATTATGTTAAAGCAAATACAGCTGATCCAAAGGATAAGCTGTATTGTGGACGACCACAACTAGTACTGAACGAATTCCACAACAAGTACTGAACCTCCACAACAACTACTAAAACCGTCGTCCAGCTCCTAACCTATTGTTTTAAAATGCTACTACGATTACTTAGGGAAAAGGAGGAACTACCGAGGTTGTGGCCTATCGTGAGTCCTTTTTAGTAAGGGGCAACTGGGGAGACGTAGCTATGCCCCAATCTTTGAAGAGCGATGAGATCTTAGCCTCCACCATTAACGGAGAATGCCGTGAGTCAATGCGGTAAAGCGCCATGCCTGTGCAGCCCGGGCAGTTTTAAACGTCATTGACAAATTTTTCCATCAGGTCATTAATGAGGAATAGATTTCACACGGTGTTCATGGGTATGAAAGTTCACATTTCTAAACAGGCCTCGGACGACTTCTTCGATCGCCGAGCAGCGAAAAAAGAGGTTGTGCGTATGCGTGAATATCGCGACCCAAACTACGCCAAAGGAATGGATGCTCTTTTCGGTGGTGCCGTAAAGGCGCCGAAGCGTGGTCGTATGCGATTCTGACCGAGGTGTGCTAGTCAAAAATCTTCCGCATAGCTCCCTAGAGCTCCTACCGCAGAAGTACCAAGTAATTGTCGGCCAATTCCAGTGCAGCCCCTGATTGCTCTCGACTTTAGCCCTTGCAATCAAATCACAAATTTACCTTCCAGAGATCTGGGCTTGCCTGACTGTTCTGAAAGAAACCCAAAAATCCGTTAAAATAACATTATTACGGATTTTATATTTGCCCTCTCCTCGCATCCTAGCGGCTTACCAGGAGCTTATCCGATGAGCAAAACCGGCCAGGCACGCGTGCTCACGCCTGAACAGTTCGCCCACCTCTTGCGTGAGATCAAAGAGCATCGATACCCGGAAAAGAACACGGCGCTGGTCCAGATCAGCTTCAAGCTCGGACTGAGAGTTCAGGAGATCGCGCTGCTTCAGATCAAGGACGTTGCAGAATTAGGCCCCGAAACCTCAGGTCAGCGTTCGTTCAAGCAGAAAGAAATCCTTGCGTTGCCTGCAGCTTACACAAAGGGTGCCGATGCACTGAAGCGGTCTAGATCATCGTACCATCGGCGCCGAATAAGCTTCAGCGTGCATGATTTCGACCAACTTGTACGGCGTATTGAGACTATGGCGAAGGCTGGTGCTGACATTAAGCCTGAGGATTTCTACCCGGAAGTTAGAAAACATCGAGGTAGATCGCGAGATCTTCCAATGAACGATGTTGCATTGAGAATTGCCTTAGAGGAATACCTCTCAATCCGCCTAGCCAAAAACCCTGCGGTTAAAAAGAGCGATCCTCTCTTCCTTACTCAAAAAGGAGGCCCCTACTCCCCTAACACCTTACAGGAACACTTATCCCTCATGCAGCGGCAATGGGCTGGAATCGAAAGAGCCAGCTCCCATAGCGGTCGTCGGACCCTGATGACGAACATCATTCATGGGCAAAAGAAGTCAGTAAAAATCGCTCAGAAAATCGCCGGCCATGTTTCGCCATCTACGACACTCATATATGAGGAGCCTCCTGAGGATTCGCTGAAGGAAGCGTTGCAAAATGCCGGATACGATTTTATCGGCTAATGCTTCGGCGTCCTTGGAAAGTTTGTTGAACCTGACCTTGTGCTCCGTATTCAATGCATCGGCAATAATGCCAATTTTGGACCAACCTTTAACTAGCGATTGACATGTCATCACGCGTAATCCAGCGCTTTTATTATTGCGCCCTCAGACTCGTCAGAATTTCCAGGAGTTCACGGCTGCTATTTAATCCGAGTGTAGGCAGCAACGCCGACAAGAAATTTATTACCCTTGCGGACGTCGAAGCTTCAGAATTGGTTAATTCTTGGCTTATCAGACCTTCGTGAAGAGTTAGTTTAGTGAGCATAGAACGTTGATTTTGGGTAATGAACGCCCATCTTCGATTTAACCAAGGCAGCAAAACCTCGCAGGCGAGCTGGAAGTGCCCATATGGCTTGGCAATCTGTAAAGTTTTCAAGGAGATTTCAAAAGTCTGTGTAGGAGAAATGGATTGGAAGCCTCGAATGGCCCGAGCTTGTTCAAAGATAAGGTTTCCAAAACTTGTCTCATAGTCAAAAGCCACTCCCTTTCCTTGAATCGCATTCAGCAAATCTGAACGGATCTCGAAACCACTTGAGTTAGGGAGCGCTCGGAGCAATTCCTCGACAGCAGATACGTTTTCATTCATGAGTGAAAAAGAAAAGTAAAGCAATAGTAGCTGCTCGGAAATATTTCTATGCTCTTTTTGCTCGGGTTCAGTGGCCAAAGGAAGTGTGCCATAGTCAAAGTTGACCAGACTGATTTCGCGAGCTTGTCGCAGAAGCGTATTTGCGTGTGCAAATGATGAGATTGTCGAACGCAAAGCATAAACAAACAGCTTCGCATCAAGTTGATTCAAGGCGTTGTGTCTAAGGCCAGGAACTAAAAGAAGCTGGCCCTGAATCAAAGGCCCATTGGGCAGGTAAGCTTCAAGGTTTTTCGTTACACCCACATTTATCGACGCATAATTCTCGATCTTCGCCAACATGTACCACGCGTACTCTATTGGTAAAAGCCGTCGCTCGGAGATCTCTTTATTGGGTTCTGGATTGCTAACGATCCCCGGGTAGATTTTTGTTTCCTCACCCTCTCCAAACTGATGAGGTTCGCCAGCTGCATCCTGGGCCAGCCACATCAACACGTGCCGACTAACAGCGTGACAGTGAGCCGTGCGAGTTGTGATGTTTGTATCGAGTTGAGGAAGTTCTTTTAAAACCTCAATGAAGTATTTTAAACAGATCGACTTTTCGCCATCATGCCAATTCGCTAAACCTGCGTCTGCGAGGAGCCCAATGCGCATAGCTTCCATGTCCGGCAATCCAGATTTGCCAGCTGCTTCGCTACCGAATAGATAATATTTCTGCGCGGTTTGGTAATCGCCTTGCTTTTCTGCACTGATCGCGGCGTCTCGCCCTAAAAAAGCTTTCTCCACCTCTGAGAGCTGTGTGTCGTTTTCTATAAGCCTTTTCGACAGTGCTAAACTACCTTCATGATCCTCTGAACGATACAAAACTTTGGCCTTGGCACGGACCAGCTCCGAGTTAGTTTGCCCATAAATGGCAAGCCCCTCATTTAATATGGCTAGTGCGCTGTCTTTATCATTTCCATATTCATCCAAGATTATTGCACGATACTTGCGACAGCAAACTGACAGATCGTTGCGGCCCCATCCAGCGGCTTTCGCTTCCAGACTGGCAAAGGTGTCGCTGTGAACTTGCGGTTCGATGGTGCCGTTTTCGTGTTCACTCAACCAAGCGCCTGCAACCAATGTATCTATCGAGAAATCGTCCCGATCAAAGGGTTTCAAGAGATTTGATCGAGTTTTGATGGAGCTATTATCCAAGAAATCAAAGACTGTAACGAGATCAAAAATCCGGGATAGTTGTCGTGTTTGATTTACAAACATGAAACTTGTGATGTCGCATCCCTCCTTGATGCTAATTTCTTGCAAACTCTCCATCACTTCTTCAGGTAAACCACCGTCTTCGTTTTGCAAAATCTGCCGAAGCTCTTGGATGAGGTCTAAGAAGTTAGAGCCGAGTACTGAGTTCGAATGCTGTAGCAAAAGCTTTGAATAGATAACCAGGTTTAAAAACTTTCGCATCATTACGTTTTGCACGTTCTTTTCTTCAACGAAAAATCGGTTTAGGGCCTTTTCCAGCTTCTGAGGTTCATTTTCTTGACTTAAAAGAAGTAATTGGACGCCGCGAAGCATTTGGCTAGTGAGCGGATCGCCAGGATATGGTTCGACGTCAGTTCTCAATAACGTAAACACTGAGAGGTGTGGAGCGAGTCTTTGAAGCTTTTCATCCTCTGAATTTAGTAAAAACAGACAAAGTTTGACCACTACCGATTTGTTGTTGCTGCTGCGAGCAGAAAAGAACGCTGCATTTAGGTCAATGACATCAAGGGTTTTGCCACTCGTGAGTGACTCAGCAATTGCACTGTGTATAACTTTCTTGTCACCGTCGGTCAGTGAACTTGCTGCATAATTTGTGAGCAACGGAGAAAGGCTAAATCTGTCAGCTTCATGCTGGTCAATCCAAGAGCCGATTAATCTATCAAAGATGATTCCCGTGTCGTGAATGGGCGGAGTAATTTTGCCGAGATCAAGGACCAATCCTCTGCGAAATCCGCCAACCTTTAATGAGAGACGTTCAATTAGTCGCCTAGACGATTCGGGAAGATCTTGCAAAAGTCGTTCTCGAGTTCGCCTTCTCACCTCGGCTATTGCTGGGGACTCTTCAATCAAGCTATTTAAGGTCTGTAACTCCGATGAGTCCCATCCTCTTGCACACATGCTCTGAATAAAGGCCATGGCCAACTGCGGATGCCCGCCGCCAGAAATGAGATGAGTGTAATTTGCCCATTCTGAGGCGGAGGGTACCTCTAACTTTTCGAGAATCTCTGTTAGATCTTTTCTGGAAAACTCAGCAAGAACCACTGCGATCTCTGCTTGAAGACCGGAAGCAAATAGGAAATCGCTGCTTGGTCCGTTGGGCGCCGTTATTATTAACAGAACGTCTGAACGTCCGGCAGAAAAAAACAGATAGTTGAGATTATCCAATACAGACGGATTTAAGGTGTGTTCAAGGTCATCGATTATCAAGCCTCTTAGGCCGTATTCTGACAAGGCGTTGGCCAAATCCAACAAAGCAATAGCAGTTTGTTCTTTAGCAAGCCCTCTAAGATTTACACTACCCCACTCTCCGCCTACTTCATGCGCTAGGATTCGAGCGGCGACGGTTTTCCCCATACCAGCGGCGCCTGTAATCCAGCATGAGCCGGACCTCTCCAGGCATGACAACATTTTTGTTAGATATCTATCACGCTTTGCTAGAGCAATAGGGAGTGGAACTTCAGAAACCGGACTCGGTTTTAGATTCGCTTCTCCAGAAAGTCCATTTTCACTAGACAATGACCTTGATAGCGCTTTTGCTACTCGGAGATTCTGGGATTCAAATTGAGCCCTATTTAAGGTGATTTGGGTTGCTCTTTCTAAATGCTCTTCCAAATCAGCTCTGGTTACAAAGCGCTCACTAGGATTTCTAGCCGCTGATAGTTCTAATATCGAGAGGAGAATTCCAGCTATACAATCGGGAACATCCGAAGCAAGACCGCCCTTTTCGAGTACAAGTTTTAAAATTCTTGACTCAATTTGCCGTTTAAGGAATGGCGAATCAGGAGCGCCGCAGTCAAAGTGGATCCGCTGCAAAAAATTTTCACGTAATCCTGTATCGTCCAGTGCGGCGATATAGCGTTTGGTTTTGTCGGCTAGCTTTGAGTTCCTCAGAACTTTACGCAGTTCGGATAGATCCCCAACCTTTGCGAGGCTGCGCCATGACTCCAGAGTTGCCCTATTATCGACTCGATGTTCAGCTTTCTTCTCCTTGCCGATCCTTGAGGTCGTCAGATGACGGAGAGAAACATTTATTCCGGGGTTCCGTTCCACTAAGTCAACAAAACTATCAATCGAAGCAATAATGCCATCCGTGTTTATGGTGACGGTACCTGTAGTGTCTTTTACTTGAACGGCTTTAAGTGCGTCAGCAGCAGCTACGGCATAATCTTCCGCTACCTCGAGGTATAGAAACTCGTCAAAATCAATATCCGTCCATGCAAGGGCAGATTGATAGATTTGATATGCATAGCCTCTCAGAGAGTCGATAGCCTCTCTTGTTTCGTCTCCCAACGGAGGCTGTTGCGGAAATGGCATTCAAACTCCCGGCTCAATTAAATAAATCGGTTCCGTCAGTGGAACTCTACTCCTTCCAAAAAATGCGCTCCGTCGAACGTTAGCACATTCGTGTACACCTCTGTGGATTCGACGCTCCGATGCCCGAGTAGTTGACTCACAAACTTCAGCGGTCGCCCATGCAGGAGTAGGTGCACCGCAAAGCTGTGCCGAAAGGTGTGACATCCGATCTTGAACGGCGGCTCTCCCCCGACCTGTTCGATTAACCGGTCGATGTTGGCACTGACCGCCTGGCGCGTGATCGGAAAGATCCGCTCGTCCTTCCGAAACTTCCCCATCCACAGGTAGCTCTGGATCCGGGTCTGGAAGTCCCGGTCGAGGATCGGGATGAAGCGCTTGGGCGAGCGTTGCAGGCTGCGTTTGCTCGGCCGCCCTGCCCCTTGCTTGAGCGTCTTGAGGACCACCCCGAAGTCGTAGCCGTCGTCATGGAAACTCGCCGGCGTGATCGCCAGGACCTCGGAGACCCGGGCGCCGGTGCACCACATCAGATCCAGGATCAGCCGGTGCATGGGGTGGGTCTCGGCCTCCAGCAGCGTCAGTACCTCGGGCTTGAGCAGGTACTTCGGCATGGTGTCGAGGGTCTCCAGCAGCAACGGCCGCTTGTCGATGAGCCGGTCCCAATCGATGGTCACTTCGGTGATCGGGAACGACACCAGGGGGCGTTCCTGAAACCCGAGCGAACGCTTGTTTCGAGACGGGCGCGGAAATGACCGCGCGCTGGTGATGGATTTTGACATTTCCCCTCCGGGGTTCTGTCAATTATCGGGTGGAATTAAAGGCATGGCCAAGCGCCCTCTTCCGGTCCCCTAAGTATGGCAACCAGCGGGAAAACCGCAAGAAACGGGGGTCGGTTGACGAACTACCTGTAAACGTCAAATTGAAAGACCTATATTTTTGGACCCCACCAATCTATCTTTAAAAGATCCATTCAGGGGGTGTCCCATGGCTGCAGCGCCCACCTCACGAAATCCCACCATTCGTTGTCACAGTGGTGAGCTAATTCCCCGGCAGCGGCAGAGCACCCGCGCTCTTCGCACCGGTACAGATAGCTATATCCAGTGGATGGTCAAGCACCCTCACCTGACTGAATTTCACTCCCGTGCCGAATGGCTGTATGCGGGTCTGCTCGAGGGCAACGCAAAGGTAATCTCCTATGTTCCTCAGCCGTTTACTTTACAAGTGGGTAAACGGCGTTACACCCCGGATTGTTACGTTCTGGAGGGTGCCGAACGCCGGGTTGTCGAGCTGAAACCCCGGGGCGAATTTGATGAAGTCTTGCGTGGCCCACTGGAGGCATTCTTTGCCATCCAAGGGATGACATTTGACGTGGTCAGTAACGAATCGGTTTACGAGCGAGCGATAGAAGCTGAGACCTGGCTAGACATTGTTCGCGTCCTGCATCTAAACCGTGAAATGAACACTGTAGTCGCGGAGTACGACGTCTTAGATCTTATTACGCCCGGGCAGGCAAGGCGATTCGATGACCTGGTTGATCCAGGAGATCGACCGTCTTCACGTTTACGGGAGGTGGCTGCTTTGAGACTCCTCCAACGAGGTCTTTTAAAGGGCGACTTTACGAAAAAGCCTCTGAATTACGATACCGAGTTGACTCGGACATGAGCTGGCGCGAACGACTTATCAAAGAACCCGGACTCGCGGACATTCAACAGTGGCCCGTGATTGAGCTTGGCGCATTACCGAAGGAACACCGCGCACTCTATCTCCGAAACAGGCGTGTTGTGGCGCGAATTTTAGAAGGCAATACGGTGAAGGATGTTAGCGCAGAGCTCGGTCTAAGTTCAGGACGTATCAGTCAGCTAATGGAACGCTGCCTGGGTGGAGAACTTGAAGATCCAGCTTCGATGTCAGTTGGCCTGATTCCACACCGGCGATTGATCAAGGCTTCCAGGGCTGCTGAATTGCCTACCCTTGCACACCCCAAAGGCGCCCCGTTTGCTTTTCAAGCATTGTTGGAGCAGTTGCCAGAAGTAAAGAGGCAACTTGATGAGGCTATTTTGGCGGCTGTGCGCCGCAAGCCAAGATCCCAGCGCCTGACGCCACAGCGATTTCATCAACAGTTTCTGCACTTGCTTGCAGAGACCCACTGGCCCGCCGATCTTTATCCGTATACGTCTGAGTCGCAAGGTTACGAGTCGGCGCGCAGATACCTGAATCAACAACGAGAGGTGCTTCAGGCACACTCGAGAGGGCGCAAACGTTTTACGGCACATACCAAGACCGACTGCAGTAAGCGCGCATTGTCCGCCATTCAAATCGACGAGCACATCCTTGATTTACACACAGGGTTGGTCATTGATTTTAATGACCAATTGATCGATCTCCGTTTAAGCCGATGCAGTTTACTGCTGTCTGTGGACGTAGCGACGGAGTGTGTGCTGGGTTTTCTTGTCGTGCCGACACAACATCCGAATCAGCAAGACCTTTTAAACTTGATGGAGCTGAGCCTAACAAAACAACGTCTTCCCACTATCGCAACTCCTGGTTTCGAACCTTTGTCGATGCCGGCCTTCCCAGCGCAATTGACGCCAACACCGGCTCTAGGGGTGGGTACCGTTCAGTTGGATAACGCATGGATGCATCACAGCACAGCCGTTATGGACGTACTGTGCCGGCAGTTGGGAGCGACCATCAGTTACGGTTTGCCGGCGCAACCTAAGACCCGCGCTCTCGTTGAGCGAACGTTTGACTACATTGAGCGACACTTGGGCCATCGCGTGGACTCGACCTCCGGTTCGTATCCAACGGATCCAAACCGTGAGTCGAATCAAAATGCCCGGCAACCACCTGCTCTGAAGTTCCAAAGTCTGGTAGAAGCGCTCCATTTGGTGTTTGCGGCGAGCAATCACACCCCAAGACCGCATTTGGGTGGTGCGACCCCCATGGCCTTATTCCGCGAACATCTCGCTCGCCTTTGGGTTCCCCTCAATATCGAACATGATGGTGAAACAGGATCTCTTTTCAGTCTGACCAAAAAGGTCCCTGTCCATCGCCTTCAAAAGGAACAACGCGAACCATACGTTCAGTTCTGTTATTGCCGCTATACGGGTAAAGGGCTTTTATCTCTGCCTCCCGAGGAAAAGTGGATTGTTATCACCTACGATCATCGTGATATTCGTACCGTCGCAGCTCACACCTGTTTAGGCAGTTCGCTGGGTACGCTATCTGCCCCCCATTCCTGGCTGAGATTCCCGCACTCAATGGCCACTCGTAACCTTCTCTTTAAACGGAAAAAGCGCCACCGTTTTAGCCACAACGATCCATTAACTGGGTATTTTACCGAGTTGCTGAGCCAACCCCGCTCTCCCAGCAATGCATCTCAGTTATTGCGGCTGTATCTCGAGATGACCCGGAGTGGGCGAGAAGTCCTCCAGTTCGGAGAGCAGTCCAAGACGGACCTATCTGAGGTCGAGACACCTTGGGATTTAGACAATCGGAAAGAGTTTACCTGGTCACCCATCGGGTACTCTGGTGACAAAGGGCGGTCCTGATGCCTCAGCAATCGAACTCTCAGACAACAGGAATTGCCACTGGAGATCACCCAGTGTTGTGCCCTTTAAATCCGGTTATCTCCACACCTGCCATGCTGGATTTAGAGAACCAATTGACTCAGTGGCTCTGGACGGGCGCAACAGGCGCGGTCATCGCGGGCGCATCGCGAAGTGGCAAAACCACCTCGTTCGACGTGATTTGTTCAAGGCTCAGGGCGCGCAATGGTCGATCCATTCCCGTTCTACGCATGACAATGCCACTGCGCGACCAAAAAACGGTGCTATCCGTATATCGGCAGCTATGCTGGGCCGCAGGCCTCAATATTAACGGACGTCATACCGCGGATGAATTAGCGGTGCGCTACCTGCATCTGATCTCTGATGTCATGGCCGAACACGAGCTCGAGCAAGCCCTCTTGGTCGTCGATGAATGCCAGCGACTCTCGCCCCTCCAGTTCAATGTCTTCGCTGAACTGTATGACCGTCTCCGCTCCATCCAAAAGACTCTGATGACGGTCTTTGTGGGTAATGATCCTGAAACCTGGCGTCTGATTGATGGAATGGATTCGGATCAATACGCCCATATTCATGGTCGGTTTTTTCTCCACCGCCGGGCCTTCTCAGGCATCCAGTCAGCAAAAGAGGTCAGGTATTGCCTGGCACAGTATGACGCGCTGCGTTATCCCGAAAAGTCGGGCCGAACCTACGTGGAGGCCTTCGTACCGCAGGCTGCGGCCGCGGGATTTCGACTGGCCTCTGCGAGCGACCTATTCTGGCGGGTTTTTCGGGGCTATCAACAACGTTTCAAAATCGGCTCCTGGGGCATGCAATCCTTTTCAATCACCACCAACACTTTACTATCCGACTTCTTGCCCCGTTACGGCGTGGACGAACTGGGTGAAGCGATGATTGACGAAGCCATTCGTCTTTCCGGTCTCGTGCCCTCATTAGTCACGCGGCCGACAATTGATAAAAGTCGGTAACGGATCGGTACCGTGGCTCTTTTCAATGGTTTCAATACAGGCCAATGGATGGCGATGCAGCACCAAAGCCATTATGCGACGGCTCGGCAATGGGTCATTGCTAATCCGGGTTGGGCTACAAGTACTGTTCAAATGTCGTATCTCACGTATGCCGAATCCCAAGGTGACACTTTGAGTCCTGCCGAATTCAGCCGCTACGCTCCCAGCAAGCATTGCCCTCTTTGTGCGCAACATCTTTTTCATTGCCGTCTTTATGATTATTGCTGGTTGGCACGATGCCCAATACACGGTTGTGAGTTGGTTGCGCGATGCCCACGATGCGAACAAAGCTGGCCCTCTGTAGCCAATATGAGTTCCCGTAATTGCGAACTCTGCGGGATACCCAAGTGGGAGAATCTCCTGGGCCGAGGCTTGTCTTCCCGTGCAATTACGCCACTCAGCAGCCTCCATCAGTTTCTGGAAGAGTCTACGCCAATTAATTGTTTAAGCAGCCGTCGGCTCCCCTTCATCGACTATACCGAGTACTTCTACTATCGTTCCCGGTGTCGTTACGATTCGTTTGGTCCAATTTCCGTAGACTCGAAGTTCTTTCCCGACTTCCAACTGTTCTTTTCACAATCGTTTACCAAGGATTCGCTTCAAGAACTGGGGGTCAGGACAACCGGCATTAGCCTGGCCTATTCGAAAGTGCAGACTAGGACGTTCAACCCCAAAATTGTAAAAGCCCAAAATGGCCGCAGACGGCCAGCCACTCGCTCCCCCAGCCGACATGCAATCTGCTCAATCATGAAATGTGCTCAACAGATTGTTGAATTTTTGGGCGGTGGCGAACTGAATAAGCACGTTTTGCGAATTAGGGAGTATCGATTTGCGCGTTACGTGGCTTTTTGGGAATCGGACATGCAACCGTGTCGAGTCTGTTTAGCGTTCACGCTCTGGTGGGCTGCCGTTACGCAGAGGTATTATGATCCTTTAAATTCGACGACACCTTTCTATTATTATTTCACTGAAATTTTTGGGTTTCAGGAATGGCCTCAAACACCCGACCGACTGGTTTCTTTTGATACGAGTGGCGCTGGCGATAGGCCCAGCCATCATATAGAACGTATTATTTTTGAGAGAAGTTTGCTGTGCCTTTTTTTGGATTTCTTAACGTATTCAGGGCATGTGTGTGAACGGCTGCGATGCCTCCATGCGGGGCATGTCGACCAATGGTCTGACAAGGCCCGATACAGACCCAGAGATTATGCTTCGCATCTATACGCCTATGGCCCGACCTCCCCTTCATCCTTCGGTTACTGCTGGCCAGATATTGATCCGTTGTCCGAAATAGACTGTAGTTTGTTGGAACATTCTGGGTGTCTGCCCACCAAAACACATTTCGTTGACCGAACCGAGGTCGACAACCTGTGTGACATCGAATGGGATCCCGGAGACGATCAGCTCTGGAACTACGAGGCCTTCAGATCACTGGTTTTAAGAATTGGCAATGCATTCCACGCCCAGAATGTCGCTGGAGGCTATCGTCGCCCTGTTTGGGACGAGCCTTTAGGGGCGGATGCTGCGTTTTTATACTTAAACCGCTATGGGCTCTCATGAAAAAGTACCGGTTTCGATCTTTTCCAATACCTCTCGTACCCATTTGCGCCCCTCAAAGGTATCCATGATCGCCATGGGGCTTTGCCCTGCCAGAGCCGATACTTCAGCGTTGAACCAGTTGGAAGCGGCTTCAGCGGACTCCCACACCTCAACAGCGCGCATATACACCACTACTGCATCGAGTATCGCTTCTGACTGCGCTTGTGATAGCGCTTTAACCTCGGATAAGGCTGCTAGGTCCCCAGATGACTCGATACCCAGGGCCGCCGCTAAAACCGGCTTGAGGTTTGCGACTCTTAACAGCTTACTGAGCCACGTCCCGGTTAGACCGCCTCTGATGACATCAATCAATACTGGCGAAGATGTAAGAACGACTCCGGGCACTTCATTGGTTATGTCGTTGGTACCTTGAGTCGACTGCTCTTGGGTTGATTGGGCTTGTTGAAGAATGGACTGCAGGGTCCTCTGCACTTGAGAATGTTCGACCTCAGAGGGATAGTTGTACCCTACGCTCGGGTTGTCTGCTTCGTAGTGTCGAACAAACTCCCTTTTTTTCGTCAAGAACTCGGTATAAGAACAGTGTTCTGACTGCCAAAGGATTTGTTGCCTGATGATGTATTCTTTTCTGTCGTCTTCCGGCAGATGCGCAAATTCGTCGTTCAAAGACTCCAGATCTAAACCACTACGGCTATAGCAACAAGGGGTCTCACTGTCGCCCTCCGCAATAAAAATCTTTCCAGTAGGAAAAGTGATCAAGACGATCTGTCTCATGGAGCAATGCCGTCTGGTTTGTGAATTACGTATTGAGACTAAGGATAGCTGATTACCGGCCCGGTAATCAGCGTCGAATCTAAGATCGAACCACCAACACAATCGCCGTTATATCTCGACCTATTTCACTTGCAGTGGTTGCAAACGCACCCCATATTCTGCACAGCGCGCCGCCCGTCTGCGAGTTGGAGATGGGCGCCCACTCAATATTAAACGCTTGAGAGTCGGTTTCTTGAGCGAGAACAGTCGTGGTCAGGGCTAGTCGATGGCAACGCTGTGCAAACCATGCAGGATTCGGTATTTCGGTAGGGCGAACTTGGTCATCCTATTACTGGCGTCTGGTCAGCCCTTGCCCACATAAAAATTAAGCATGCCTTGATAAATTCCGGTCGCCGGCTCATGTGCGCACGTCTTGAACCTTTTGCATCCATTACTGGTTTTTGACACTAGGAGAAATTCTCCCAAAGGAAAAAAAGCATCGTGACAAATCGCTTTCAGTATATACCTGCATGGCGATTTCAGGGATGCCTCCCGTACACTGTGCCCTCGAATCCTTTCATCTCAGGCAGACCAGAGATTGGCCATCTCAAAAAACGCTGATACAGTCATGACTAAGTTAGTAAGGTAACAAACTAGGTTGATGTAGCCCTTATCCTTAATCACCATTTGGTAAACCGACTCTCTTCAGATCAAATAATAAAGCTGGGCATTGGGAGCAAGTTGTGCAGGAACGCATTAATCCATCAGCAAATTTTGGCTTTCTGGCCGAGCACGACCAACTTTTCGCAGAGCTTGCCGGCACCGCCGAGCGCGCTTTCTCCAGCGACCCCAACACCACACTGATCAAGCTTCGCCAACTTGGAGAGGGATTGGCACAGCATCTAGCTGCGCTCTCAGGCATCGAGTTCGACGAACAAACCAGCCAGGCTGACCTGATCTATCGCCTGAACCGGGAACTGCGCCTTGAGCCGCAGGTAAAAGAGTTGTTCCATACCCTGCGAATCGAAGGTAACAAAGCCACACACCAGTTCCGTACACGCCATAAAGAAGCCATGGACGGCCTGAAGCTGGCCCGGGAACTGGCGATCTGGTTTCACCGTTCCTTCGGCAAAGCGGGTACCAACTTCAAACCCGGCCCATTCGTGCCTCCGGCAGACCCAAGCGCCCAGTTACGTCAGCTGCAGACCGACATCGAAAAGCTCCGTCATGAGCTCCAGCAAACCAATATGGAGCTGGACAGTAGCCAGCAGCTGAGGCAGCTGATTGAAAAAGAGAAGACCGAGTACGAAGCGCTCGCCCATGCCATGGATGAAGAATCCCGTGCCCTGTCCGAACAGGCCCGAAAGCATGAACAAGCACTGACGGAGCAACAGCAGGCGTACGAAGATAAGATCAAATCCCTGCAACAACAGCTATCCAATAAGGGCGAGCAAACCGTCAATGCTCAGCGCCAGCAGGTAGCCAAGCAGACCAGGGCCGCCAGCGATACCCTGGTCCTGAACGAAGAACTCACCCGCATTCTCATCGATCAGCAACTGGTTGAGGCCGGCTGGGAAGCAGATAGCCAGGAAATCACCTACCAGAAAGGTGCAAGGCCCGAAAAAGGCACCACCCGGGCCATTGCCGAGTGGCCCACTAACGCCAAAGGTGAGAAAGGACGGGCGGATTACGTTCTGTTTGCGGGCCTCACACCGATTGCCGTGGTAGAAGCCAAGAAAGAAAACACCAATGTGGCCGGCAAAATTCGCCAGGCCGAGCGCTACAGCAAAGGGCTAAAGGTGGAATCGCCCTTGGTCGGAGCCTGGGAACTCACTGGGCGCACTATCGCCTGGCCGACGGATGACGATGGTCACTTCCTGGCACCCTTTGTCTACTCGTGCAACGGACGGCCCTATATACCGCAGCTCGCAGAGCAGTCTGGCACCTGGTTCCGGGATGTGCGGGAGGCAAGCAATACCCGTCGGGCGTTACCGGGTTTTCATACTCCCGGAGGCCTGCTGGACCTATTGGAACGAGATAGGGACAACGCTGAAAAGCTGCTGAAGAATGAGCCCTTTGGATACCTGAAGCTGCGGGACTATCAGCAAAAAGCCATTCTCGCCACTGAAAATGCACTGGCACAGGGTGTTCGGTCCGCCCTACTCGCCATGGCAACAGGGACCGGCAAAACCCGCACTGTTATTGGCCTGATGTACCGGTTTCTGAAAACGGAACGCTTCCGGCGAATACTCTTTCTGGTAGACCGCACTGCCCTTGGCCAGCAAGCCATTGATGCCTTTAACGAGGCGCCGCTGGAACAGAGCCACACCCTCAGCAAGATCTACAACGTCGCAGAACTGGGCGACATGGGCGCGGAAGCGGAAACCCGGGTGCAGGTGGCCACGGTACAGGCGATGGTGAAACGCATCTTTATGAGTGATGAGCCGCCGCCCATCGATCAGTTCGACTGTATCATCATCGATGAGGCTCACCGGGGCTACACCCTGGATCAGGAAATGACTGAGGGCGAGCTGGCCACCCGGGACACCAGTCAATACATCTCCAGCTATCGCCGGGTCCTCGACTACTTCGATGCGGTCAAAATCGGTCTTACCGCCACTCCAGCCAAGCACACCAGTGAAATTTTCGGCAAACCGATTTACACCTACTCCTACAGGGAGGCGGTGGCAGATGACTGGCTGATCGACCATGAGCCACCCATCCGCTACGAAACCCTGCTCACCCGGAACGGTATCCAGTTCGAGAAGGGCAAGCCGGTGGAAGTGATCAATACCCAGACTGGTGAGGTGGATACCACCGAACTGGAAGACGAGCTTAATTTCGAAGTAGACGCCTTTAACCGCCGTGTGATCAACGAGAATTTCAATCGCGTGATCTGCGAGCAACTGGTGCAAGAGCTCGATCCACTAGGCGACGAGAAAACCATGATCTTTTGCGCCACCGACATGCATGCCGACATGGTCAAGCGTCTGCTGGATGATGCTTTCAAGAATCTCTACAACGGCAGCTACAACGAAGCCGCCGTCGCCAAGATCACCGGGCAGAGCGACAAAGTGGGTCAGCTTATCCGCCGTTATAAGAACGAGCGTTATCCGAGCATCGCTATTACCGTGGATCTGCTCACCACGGGTATCGACGTGCCTCCCATCTGCAACCTTGTATTTATGCGCCGGGTACGATCACGTATCCTTTTCGAGCAGATGATCGGCCGTGCCACCCGTCGCTGTGATGAGATCGGCAAGACCGTCTTCCGCATCTACGATCCGGTGGATATCTACGCCGCCCTTCAGGATGTGAGCACCATGAAGCCCCTGGTGAGAGACCCCAACATCACCCTGGAACAACTGGTCGACGAACTTACGGACGAGAACCAGCTGGAAAAAGCCCTTAACAGCCCTGGCGAGCAGAACGATGAGAGCCAGGCCGACGTGGTTCTCAGTCAGCTCAGCCAGAAACTGATGCGGGTTCTGCGTAAGGCTGACAACAAGGCCGATAGCCGCCCTGCCCTAAAACAGAAACTGGATGAACTACAGCAGGTCTGGGGTGTTGAGCCGAAATCCCTTCATCAGCACCTCCACAAGCTGGGTCCACGCCAAGCGTCTGAATTCATCCGTCAGCACAGCGGTCTTCTTAGCCAGCTTGCCGAGGTGAAACAGCTCGCGGGCACCGAATACATGCCGTTGATCTCCAACGACGAGGATGAGTTCGAGAAACGGACGCAAGCCTATGGCATTCACGAGCGGCCGGAAGACTACCTGGACGAATTCAACCGATTCATTAAGGAACAGCTCAACCAGTCTGCCGCCCTGGCCGTGGTAGTCAATAAACCCCGGGATCTTACCCGGGACCAGCTCCGGGAAGTAAGGCTACTCCTGGATAACAACGGTTACTCCGAGGCCAGATTACAGGCCGCTGTTCGCAACCAAACCAATAAGGACATTGCTGCCAGCATCATCGGTTACATCCGTCGCGCTGCCCTCGGAGAGCCGCTGATCCCTTTCGAGCAGCGGGTTGCAGAGGCCATGGACCGGATTTACACACAGCACAGCTGGAACCCAAACCAGCGCAGATGGCTGGATCGGCTAGCCAAGCAACTGGTACATGAAGTCATCATCGATCGGGAGTTCGTCAACAATCGCTTCGCTGACGACGGCGGTGCCCGGCAGATGGACAAAATACTGGGAGAGCAGCTGGATACGGTGCTGGATGAACTGAATGAAGCCATGTGGCCTCGCCAAAGTGCCTGAACAGCAAACCGAATTGTAACTTTCAACTCTACCTGAATTATTGGAACCCATGACCAACAACGACATCGTCCAAAAACTCTGGAACCTCTGTGACGTCCTGCGGGACGACGGTATTAACTACTCGGACTACGTCACCGAACTGGTACTGCTGCTTTTCATCAAAATGGTCCATGAAAACACTGAAGCCGGTACCCTCAGAAAGCACCCACTACCCGAAGGCTGCCGCTGGACCGACATCAATGGCAAATCCGGCATCAACCTGCTTAACGACTACAAACGCATCCTGCTCAGCCTATCGACTGGCAAAGACGGCGACGGCAACCTAGTGCACGATGACCCGCTGATCAGCGCCATCTACGCAGATGCCCAGACCCGCCTGCGGGAGCCGCGCCATCTGGAACAGATGATCAAAACTCTGGATCAAATCGACTGGTTTAGCGCCCAGAAGGATGGTCTGGGGGATCTGTACGAAGGCCTGCTGGAGAAGAACGCCAATGAGACCAAATCCGGTGCTGGCCAGTACTTCACCCCACGCGCCCTGATTAACACCATGGTGCGCTGCCTGAAACCGCAACCCGGCGAACACATACAAGATCCGGCGGCGGGCACCGCGGGCTTTCTGATTGCCGCCCACGAATACATCAAAAGCCAGACCGACGACCTGTACGACCTGACCGCCGACCAGAAAGCCTTTCAGTCCACCCGGGCCTATGTGGGTATTGAATTGGTACCAGGAACCCGCCGCCTGGCCCTGATGAACTGCCTGCTACATGGCATGGAAGGCGACGAGGAAGGCGTGGTGCATCTGGGCAATGCCCTGGGGCAGACCGGTGCGAGCCTGCCGAAAGCGGATGTGACCCTCGCCAATCCGCCCTTCGGCACCAGCAAAGGCGGAGACGCCAGCATCACCCGGGACGACCTGACCTACAAGACCAGCAACAAACAGCTGGCCTTTCTCCAGCACATCTACCGTAACCTCAAACCCGGTGGCCGCGCCGCCGTAGTACTGCCGGACAACGTACTGTTCGAAGCTGGCGTTGGCACCGACGTGCGCCGGGACCTGATGCACAAGTGCAACCTGCACACCATCCTACGCCTGCCCACCGGCATCTTTTACGCTCAAGGCGTGAAAACCAACGTCCTGTTCTTTACCAAGGGCAGCGTCGCGGACAAATATCAGGAAGAAAACTGCACCGAGAACGTCTGGGTCTACGACCTACGCACCAACATGCCCAGCTTCGGTAAACGCACACCCTTTGGCGACCAGCACCTGAAGCCGTTCGAGACCGTTTATGGGGAAAGCGCCAACGGCGACAGCGAGCGCAAAGAGGGTGAATACAGCTTCCATTCCGAAGCCGTCGAACTGCCCGAGCACAGCGATGAAAACGAAGGCATCGACCCACGGCTGGCCCACAGCCGCTGGCGCAGCTTCAGCCGCCAGTGGATTGCCGAACATAAAGGCGACTCGTTGGACATTTCCTGGCTGAAGGACAGCGACAATGTGGACGCGGCCAACCTGCCCGAGCCGAGTGTTTTGGCGGATGAGGCGATGGGGGAACTGGTGCAGGCGCTGGGAGAGCTAGATGCGTTGATGCGGGAGTTGGGGGCTGAGGAGGAGGCTGATGGGGCGAAGGTGCTTTTGCGGGAAATGATGGGCGGGGAAGAGTAATGTCAGAGCACAACATCCCCAATGGCTGGATACGATCCAAAATCTCAGACATCTCGACCAAAGGACTGCAGCGGAAACCAGCATCCAATGAAAGCTTCGCCTATGTGGACATAGGCAGTATCGACAGGAACCTAAAAAAGATTTCAGACCCTCAAGTGATTTCTGGGGAAAACGCACCCAGCAGGGCGAGGAAAGTTATCGAAAGCGGCGATATTCTGGTTTCTCTAACCAGGCCAAACCTCAATGCTGTAGCTCTGGTTGATCTGAAATATCACAAGCAAATCGCGTCGACTGGATTCGAAGTCATAAAACCTGTGCTAGTGGATAGTCGCTATATTTTCGCACTAGTTCGCTCAAAAGAATTCGTCGATCAGATAAGCGGAGTCGTTCAGGGTGCGCTCTACCCTGCAGCGAAGTCGTCGGATGTTCAGAACTTTGAGTTTCCGCTACCCCCCCTCGCCGAACAAAAAGTCATCGCCGACAAACTCGACACCCTGCTGGCCCAGGTGGAAAACACAAAAACCCGCCTCGAACACATTCCGCAAATCCTCAAACGCTTTCGCCAGTCCGTGCTGGCTGCGGCGGTGAGTGGGCGGTTGACGGAGGAATGGCGAGATCTAGCTGGCTTGCCTGAATGGGAGATAAAAGTGCTAGGTGATGTAATTGGAAACATTGATCAGGGTTGGAGTCCAAAATGTCATAATGAGCCCACGTCTGATGAAAGCTGGGGAGTTATCAAGACATCGTCAGTTCTTCCAATGGATTTCGTTGAATACGAGAATAAGAAGCTTCCAAGTAACCTTGATACAAAACCGAATTTGCGCGTCCTGCCCAGTGACATCCTCACTACAAGGGCGGGTCCTAGATCGCGATGCGGTATCACTTGTTATGTCAGTTCTCTATCTAAGAATCTGATGATTTGCGACAAGGTATATCGATATCGAGTGATCGAGGGAAAGGGAAGCAGCAAGTTTCTAGCACTTCAGCTCAACAGCCCCTCTGTGCTTGAGGAAATTGAAACGCTGAAAACAGGTATCTCCGAAAGCGGCATGAACCTGACCCAGAAAAAGTTTCGCGAATTAGAGCTCAACTGGCCCACTCCAGAAGAGCAAACCGAAATCGTCCGCCGAGTAGACCAACTCTTCGCCCACGCCGACCGCATCGAACACCGGGTCAACAACGCCTTGGCGCGCGCCAACAACCTCACCCAATCCATCCTGGCTAAAGCCTTCCGGGGCGAGCTCACCCAACAATGGCGCAAGGAAAATCCAGAGCTGGTCAGCGGTGAGAATAGTGCCGAGGCGTTGCTGAAGAGAATCAAAGCCGAGCGGGCGGCGATGAAACCTGCAAATAAAACTCCTAAGCGGACACCAGCGTGACGTATTTTCGCTGTTAGTGCGTTGCGGGAAACACCGCAATAGAAAGGAAGCAGCAGTATGAGCAAGCTCAATATCGCTTCGAACAAAGCAGAATTCACGGACAGGTTTCGCCGCTTGGCCGATCTGGTCGAGACTAGCAAGGAAAGTGCCAACCGCCACGGAGAGCGCTTCAATATTTTCTCCATACTTGGCGTTCAGCGCGATGAAAACCGGACCCATTCCCGGTACCTTGCGGAGTTGTTGAGTCCTTCCGGACGGCACGGTGAGGGTTCCCAATTTCTTAATGCATTTGTCAAAGACGTTCTGGGACTTTCACTCGATGTGAGTGGGCCGATCAAAGTAACAAGAGAACTGGCAACCGAAGACCGACGGCGTGTGGATATCGTGGTTGAGTCTACTGACCTTATTATCGGCGTTGAAGTAAAGATCGACGCCGGAGATCAAAAGGCTCAGCTCCACGACTATTTCACAGAGATCAGTCAACGGGCCAAAAATCGTAAAACCGTTGTGCTGGCCTATCTCACTTTGGATGGCAAGGCACCTTCAGGGTATAGCCTCAGGGGCCTTGAACAGGAGAATGTTCATTGCCTCTCCTTTGCAGAAGACATCCGCCAGTGGATCGACCGCTGTGCAGCCCTCTGTGAGCACAAACCAGAGTTATCTTACGC
Source organism: Marinobacter salinus (assembly GCF_001854125.1). Taxonomy (NCBI): domain Bacteria; kingdom Pseudomonadati; phylum Pseudomonadota; class Gammaproteobacteria; order Pseudomonadales; family Marinobacteraceae; genus Marinobacter; species Marinobacter salinus. Next base: position 1,241,916 of record NZ_CP017715.1, on the reverse strand, counting down.
CCTCATCCAATACAAGCGCCTACTTGAAAGCCTCACCGGAGCCGGAACCTCTATGACCTCTCTTATTGCCGATAAATTGGCCCACAACCGTGGCGATCTGGAAACTGCCCTGGCAGTAGAAAAGGCACTGCCTAGAGCCAAATCCGCGGTCATGCTCCGGTTCTGGGAGGAACTATCTTCCGCTATGGCCAATGCGCTTGGTGCGGCGCCCGTCGTCTATGGGGATAAAACTCTGAGGGAGCTTTCTCACAATTACTTCAACGGTCGCGGCGGGAAACACGTTGGCATCAAACACCCCATTGGAGAGCTCAACGGAGAAAAGCTCTGTCTGTACGTGAACATCTACCACGCCATCCACTACGGTCTGCGCGTCGATAGCCCCTCGGGTTCAACAGTCTCGCGACCCGACATAAAAGATAAACTCAGGGAAAAGCTGAACGATGGTAACGCGGTAGCCAACAAGGAAGCAGATTGGCTGGTTTGCTACTACTACGACCCATACCCCAGTCATGAGCCTGCCGTCCTCAACTTTCACTCGTTTGACGGGGCTGTCCTTGATTTGCTGGAAGATGAAAACCGGCAAGCCGTCATCAATAATATGGTTGAGCATCAGGTGAGACTGGTAGATGAGGCCCGGGCCCTCATCGAAACCAGCACAGCGTAAAACGACAGAAATTGTCGTGACGTTGCTGTCTGATAGGTACGCCGATCTGACATTAGCGTCCAAAAAATCATTAGCGTCTGGTGGAAAACCGCTTAGCTGGACCGACGGAGACCATGCTTCATGAATCCTGAGCTATCGTTCGCCCAAAATCGCCTGAATCAGCTCACTGAACAACTGCTTTCGGAGACACCCGTTACTGGAGACATCATATTCTTCGCAAACGATGACGCTGGTGGAATAAGTGGCGCAACCTGGCGATTTGAAGATGAAGATCACGCACTTTTGAAAGATCGAAACGTCAAATTCATGCTTATGGAGTTGTTGAATACCCTCATTCAGCATCGGGCCGGTGAGGGGCATACAAATACCCTCCATGGCATCGTTCATCTTGAGAAGTCGTCACCAAGCATTCAGTGGTTAACCTCTAATGAGGCAGAGCAACAACGAAACTTAGAGTGACGCAAACTGGTGGCTGGTGCGCGCACGGACTAACGGGAAGATATATGGAATTTGCTCTCATAATCGGGTCAGTCATCTTTCTGTTCCTTCTTATCGGCGGCAACAAAGCGCCTCAGAAGCCACGTAAATCAGAAAGCGATGCACTCCGGATTAAAATCGTGATTGAAGAATCCGGTAAGAAGAAGCCCAACCGGGAGCTCGTGGATCAGAAGCCGGCTTTATTCAGAACCTCACAAAACAACTCGCCAGAACACAACACATCAGCTATTAACCGTGGGCTCATCATCGCTGAACCATGGATTGGCAAAATCCTGAATGGTGAGAAGGTATGGGAGATGAGGGGCCAAAGGACAAAAATGCGCGGGCCGATTGCCCTGATCAAAAAAGGTAGTAAAACGATTGTTGGTATCTGCCATTTGGACGGCGTTGAGGGACCTTTCGATAATCGTGAGCTAGCTTTGCACCAATCCAAACATCAAGTCCCTTCTGATATCTACGAGTCTCCGGATTATAAATGGCGCTATGCCTGGGTATTGTCAGAGATAGAGCCCCTTGCTCAACCGGTTCCTTACAAACACGCTAGTGGGTCCGTAATATGGGTCAAGCTGGACGAAGACGCCATAAATCGGCTTGCTGCCGCAAGTTCGTCCCAGATCTCAACACCGGACTACGATGCTGTTGATTCTTGTACCGAGTCGCCGGATGCTGAATTCGTGAGGATGATTACGGTACCTTACGCCCGTGATGGTTCTTATTTTTGCCGGCATCAATCCTCGATTGGCGGTCGTTATTTTATTGAAAGCAAACACGGGAGCCTGGAATTCACCGATTACGACGAAGCTCTGGATTATATGCGGAATATGTCAGTTGCCCGCTGGTGTCGCCCTACCGATCAAAGTACCTGCGAAATTGTTAGTGCAGTCGAATGGAAGGCTCTGATCGAGGATTAATTAGGATTCAAGGAGAATCACATAGTGCAAACGGATCTAACCCAAGAACAGCAGCTCAAGAATATTCTCGATGGTATATCGCCCTTTGACAGGAATCCTGTGTGGCTTTCCAGCTTGGCCGAATTTCTTGAATACGTAGGCAATGCGGATCTGGAAACCCGAAAAACCCGCGAGTTCCAGCAAAAGCTGTGGGAAGACAATCAAGTAAGCGGCGTGGGGATGGGCACTGTGAATATAACGGCAGCGCTCGATGATCCGGACTTCAGGTCTTGGATTGCTGAGGCTTCAATGAAGCCCCTACCCGAAAGCCACGAGGCCCGAATAGCCCAATTACAGTCTTTTCACGACCAAATGGCCGCTTGGCTGAAAAAGTACACGAAACGTATTGCTTGGGTAAAAATTTGTCGGGTAATGGCTGCGCTTTACCCACAGCATTTCAGTACGATTACCTACGATCTCATGGCTCAGGAATGTCACCGCGCATGGTTCGGAGACTCGGCACGCCGCCCCAAAGTAGTCAGCTGTCAGAACGACCTGATGCGACGTTTGGAAGATTTGCTAGGCCCCGTAAAGAACACGCCGACCGCGCTCGCGGATCGAATGACGCTTCCATGGTTTGTGTATGAGAGCCACGTTCAGGGCTCCCGTATGGAGACTGTGGCTGAAGTAGCAAACGATCAGGGGGAGGTTAAACTGAAGCCATTGCCCGCTCTCCAACGGCGGAAAGGGCTATCCAGCATCCGGGGCGGTATGGCAACTCTGATAAAGGGACTGAGCTTTGTCGAAGATGGCGTTCGCCGAGATGAGTTGATTGATTTTCTTAGATCTGAATTCCCGGACTACCGAGAGAACAGTCTTAGAACTCTGGTCAATGTTCTGAAGAACGAATTTTATGTAATTCAGGAAAACGACGGAATCTTCACCAAGACGACTCGGGGCGAGCTATATCTGGAGACAGAGGACCCGCAAGAGTTAGTACCTATTTTTCTTACCCGGGTTCTCGGAATCGATCATGTTCTACTTGCTCTGAAAGAGCGGGACCGAACCAGTCGAGAACTCTATTCGCTTCTTCAGAAGGTAAATTCTGGATGGACTTCAGACTTCATGCCGGGAAGCCTCATAAAATGGCTGAAGGACTTTGAGCTGATTCAAAACTCGGATAGTGGTCTGTTTTCACTGAGCGAATCTGGCCAGGAATGGACGGAGCAGATTCATTGGACGCCAGAGTTCCTGAAACCGGCGGATCTGGGTGAAGGGGCCGATGCGCCAGATATCGAGGCTGACTTTCTCAATATAAGCTCCGTTGATGAAGTTGCCCTTATAAACGAGGTCACGGCCAGTACCGCATTTGCATCCAGACTTGTGAGTCAGCTTCACTTTGGCTTGTGGTCTCATGAGCGTCGCCATTTGGCCATTCTTGCGGGCCTTTCGGGATCGGGTAAAACCCTATTGGCCCAACGCTATGGGCAAGCCCTTACAGAGCAATTCAACCTTCCAGCTGACAAGCACGTGTTTGTTCAGGCGGTACAGCCAGGCTGGTATGACGCATCGCCACTCTTCGGCCACATTAATCCTTTAAGGCCTGACAATTATGTCCGCTCTCCGCTGCTGGATTTCCTGCTGCAGGCTGCCAGCCGTCCGAATGAGCCATTTATTGTGATTCTGGATGAGATGAATCTCTCTCATCCAGAACAGTATTTTGCGCCAGTACTGTCGGCTATGGAGACTGGCGATCACCTCCGCTTACACAACGAAGGAAAATCCTTTGACGGTGTACCGAACACTATTCCATATCCAAGCAACGTGGCCTTTATCGGTACTGTGAACATGGATGAAACCACTCACGGCATTTCAGACAAGGTTCTCGACCGTGCTTTCACAATGGAGTTTTGGGAGATCAATTTGGAGAACTATCCGAATTGGCAGAACTTCGGCCTGAACGTCCGGGACTTATCAAGAGTAAAAGATTGCCTCACAGACCTTCTCAGCGCGTTAGAAACCGAACGTATGCACTTTGGTTGGCGTACGGTAGAAGACGTTCTCTCTTATATGGCCCTCGCTCAAAAGATGCCGGACATCGAAGTCGCTAACGCATTGGATGACGTCATTTATGCACGAGTGCTTCCCAAATTGCGAGGATCCGAGAGCCAAAGGCTCCATGAAGCTCTTTTGCAGGTAATCAAGGTACTCACTGAGTATGACCTCAAGCGATGCCGCGCGAAGGTGGAGACGTTGAAAAGAGATTTGAGTGATACGGGCATGATGCGATTCTGGCGCTGATATGAAAATTCCGGTCTTCTCAGTGGATTCATCACACGGATTGCTTGGTTATCTCGACTCTGAGCAAAAACTGCTGGATTGCGATGAAGCACAAAGCTACCTGATACAGGTTCCGGATAGAACTGCCAGGCTTTATGCAGATGACGCTTTATTGGAAATGGACGATTCAGGCGAACACTGGGTTTGGCAGCCAGGATTTTTTGCGGGTGAGATGATCTTTGAGCTGGAGCTTCCAGACCTGGCTTCCCCACTCCGTTATAAGGTGGACGTCGCACCAGCCAAGCATAAAACGGGGCGAGAGCAATTCAACGAATATCTTCAGCAGATTGTGGATTATGTCCCCGAGCTAGTGACTGGTACCGAGCCCGCCCTGCAAGACCTTGCAGGGCGTTCCAGTTTTGTTTCCTTGTGGCTCCGTTATTCGCGCTTGCGACAATTTAGTGGTCGTTACCTGTCTGGCCTCAATGCTATTTGCGAACGGCCAATCATCCGACTCAACAGCCAGCGCGAACAAATGCCTCTGCACATGGCGAAAAGCGTCGATGAGACAACCATTCAGCGTTTGATCAGCAACCCAAGGCTGCTTGCAGCGTTCGCTGAAGACAGAACGTCTGAAACAGCCCTGGCTCCAGAAGACTGGAATCTGGACGTACCGTTTCACGAACCATCGCTGGACAACCCTGCAAACCGGCTCATAGCCAGGCAGCTGGTCGAGGTTCGCCGGCTGACGAGGCTTTTATTAGCTGAATTACGGGATCTTCGGGTTACGGTATCCGAAACCAAAACCGATCTGATGGCGAGATTGCCCCGCCGTATCCGTTTCCTACAGGCTATGGATAAGCAACTGGGCCGGCTTTCGCGCAGAGACCCGTTTGCCAGAGTAAATATGGATAAGCGAGGAGCCGCAGGGTTCAACGCGGTTTCCGGAAATCCTCACTACAGCATGACCCATCAGGCTGGCATCAGAATTCTTCGCCTGGGTCTATCCGATATGTCGTCCGGAGAACAACACTACACCGCCCCAACATGGGAGATATATGAGGCATGGTGCTTCGTCGCTATCGCTGAGGCGCTCGAATTGAGGTTCCCAGAGTTTTGCTGGCGGCTGGAACACAAGCCTGAATCAGCAGATCTCGCTCTAAAAGGAGACGCGGGTGAAAAACACATTTCTCTTTTCTACCAGATGAAATGTCGCTCTCTCGAAAAACCCAACCGGTACGGGTATTTTTCTATCTCAAGGGAAAGAAGGCCGGACATGGTGCTAGAGATTGCGAAAGGAGAAAACAAGCAGTTCATCTGTCTCGACAGCAAATATACGGCGAGCGGTGAGAGGATTCTAGATTCAATGTCCTCTGCCCACATTTACCGCGACTCCTTAAGGTGCGGCTCCATTTCTCCGCTATTATCGATCATCCTTGTGCCGGCTAATAAAACCGTGTCTGTGCTTGGTAGTGACGAATACTGGGATAGGTATGGGGTCGGATGTGCCATCTTGAACAAGCAAAGTGATACAGCGTCATTACTCGACCGTGTGGTTAGAGCTCTGCCCTTCTGATGCTGACATTCCTAAAAAGATGCATACGGTGTAGAGGGGTGTTGATAAAACTTTCGCCCAGATTTCAAGCGAGGCTTCGAAAGGAGGCAGATCATCCAATTTTTACTGAAACATAGAAATTTCCGATCGCTATCTGTCTTTTGCTTAGCGGCGTTAATCTCTGCTTGTGGGGTGTCGGACAAAGAGCGTCTGATAATTGAAAACTGCAAGCAAACCGGACAATCCCTTGATGTCTACGACAGTGACGGAGAGCATCTTGCGGATACACGCCTGGGCAGGCAGTTGATCGACGAAGTTTGTAGGGTAAAGGCCGAGCTTTATGTTGAGGGATATAGAATTGACCCGACCATGAATCGGCGAGATATGTGGTTCTACCAGCAACACGTCATGCAAGAAAAGAGCTTACGAGGCCTGTACCTCAATTCAATTAGGTAGTGGCAAAACTGATGTGAGAATTCGCCGAGGCGAAGCTGGGGAAATCGAATAGAACCCGTATTAGCTACAGCCTGACTCGGAAAAATCCGGCTCCCGGAATGGACGACGAGTTTAGTACTATTTGTGGACACCGTAATCAACGATCTATTTTAGAATCTACTTTAAGTTTATTTAGCACTTTTTGTGGAAACTACCCACTAACCTACTGATTTATCGTAAAGAAGGTTTAGTAGTTCTTATGGTCGTCCACCGGATTCCGCTTGATGGATTTCCCAGGCCACGATCTTGCAGCTATAGATATCCATGATCAGGTACAGATACCAGTGCTGACCACGCACCGCGGAAGGATAATAACTGATGTCCCAACTCCAACCTGGTTTGGGCCTGTTGCGGTGAAGCTGCTCGGCTCAGGCACCTTGCGAGGCGGTTTCATGCGCCCTCTGTGGCTTTTGCTGGAGCTTTTTCAGTGCCCGATAAAACGACGACTCCGAGGCCAGATAAAGGCCTTTGTCAGCGAGTGACGGCACAACCTGCGACGGCGCTTCATTGTGCGCTCGCTGATATCTATCAGCTCTGCGACCTTGTATCGGGCTGCACCGCATCATCGGCAATGGTTCATCAAACAGCTCCAGGGCCTTGCACGTTCGGTCAGCGGCGTCAGTTGTCCTCGCTGCTGTCCGGGTCTTCCACGTACAAGGCTTCGAGCTTTTTTGACAGCACCAGAAGTGAACGGAGCAGAGCCCTAAGCACTGCGTTTTAGTGATACAAAAGAGATCCAAGTCTGGACAAAGTTCGTAAAGACATCTACTCATTATTAAATAATTCTAATGTTTTCACTGTCTTATAATATGAGGACTCTTGTTGATGTCACTGAAACATTTTTTTGGGAACCTGGCCGTAGGTAAAAAGCTGGCGGGCAGCTTTGCTATTCTCCTGATACTGCTCGCCATTGTGTCTGCTGTCGGGATTTTTTCGCTTAATGACTATAATCGCGGCGTTTTGATAGTAAAACACGCCAACGAGGCAGAAATCGGATTGCTGGAGGCAGAAAGGGCCGAGAAGAACTTCACAATCACACAGGACCCCAAGTATATCCAGCGCGCGCTCAAGTACCTCGGTGAGGCTAAAGCTGCTGTGACGCCCCTGATTGATATGCAACAGGCTGACAGCGAGGACCAGCAGCAGGCAGAACAGATCCTTGACGGTGTCCGGTCCTTTGAGGAACTGCTCAAACGGTATGAGTCCAGCATCTCCGGCCGGGCAGACATTGTCAGATCCCTTGAAGAGCAAATGGCCGCTGTTGCAGGCAGTACCATCGACTCAATGGAGGGTCTTAAACAGGGCGAGCAGGCAGAGTTGCAGGATATATATGACCTTGCTGTTGCGGAAGTCACTATCGTGACAGTGATCGCCCTCATTGTTGCCTTCATCCTTGCGTGGACCCTGACCCGATCAATCACCCGGCCAATCAACGAGGCGGTTAGCATAGCCAACAAGGTTGCCTCAGGCGACCTGACGGTGAATGTTCAAGACCTGCGCGGCGATGAATTCGGTCAGTTGCTTGCAGCCTTTGGCACGATGATCACGAACCTCAGAGAACTGATTCGTGAAATCGAAACCGGTGCTTCCAGCATAGCTTCATCCTCGGAAGAGCTTTCCACGGTAAGCAACCAGAACAGCGAGGGTGTGGCAGAACAACAAGCCCAGACCGACCAGGTGGCCACTGCGATGAATGAGATGGTTGCGACGGTCAATGAGGTGGCAAAAAGTGCGGAAGCGGCCTTTGAGGCAGCCAATCACGCCAGCGACAAGTCCGGCAATGGTGAAAAGGCCGTCCGGGAAACCCTGGAATTGGTCGCAGACCTGAATAAACAAAGTACTAACGTGATGGAGCAGCTCAACGGTCTGCAAACTCAAACCAACAACATTGCGACTGTGCTGGACGTGATCAAGTCGGTTGCCGAGCAGACCAACCTGCTGGCACTGAACGCCGCTATAGAGGCGGCCCGTGCTGGCGAGCACGGGCGTGGCTTCTCGGTGGTGGCCGATGAAGTGCGGTCACTGGCTCAACGTACCCAAAGCTCTGCCGCCGAGATTGAAACGCTGATCAGCAACCTGGTTGCCAGTGCGGAATCATCGGTTTCCAGCATGGAGACTGGCAATAAACTCGCGGAACAGACACTTGAGCGGGCACAACGGGCCGGTACTGTTATTCAGGAAATGGCGCAAGCGGTTGAAGAGATCCGCCAGTACAACAGTCAGATTGCAACGGCTGCTGAAGAGCAAAGCTCCGTGGCGGACGAGATCAATCAGAACGTCACTCTGATCCGCGATGTGGGCGATCAGTCTGCGGCTTCCACCGAACAGGTCTCTTCAGCCAGCCAGGAACTGGCGCGGCTCGCAGAAGGGCTCAGTACGCAAGTTGCACGTTTCAAGGTGTGATCAGCAATAGAGTATATCCAGTCCACCGTATCCTCGGTTTTCTAACGCCCGCCAGGGTTGTGTCCGATTGAACAGCCCATTTTCAACTTTCCCGGTCGTTCTTTTTTGCAGGGCCAAAGACCGTCCGTTCATGGCTCAGTCGGCAATTTTGGTCTAGGTTTAATTTGAGGTAGCAAAATTGGTACAGGACCAATTGCAGTCATCTCGTCTGAATCAATTTGGATGATCAGAGAGGGATTGGATATGAAACCTAAACTTTTATCAGTCACATTGGCTGGCACCCTCTGCCTGGGGTCTTTTTCGGCTCTTGCAGACTCGCATGGCATGACCACCATGCAGCTGGCTGAAGAAAAGAAATGCATGGCTTGCCACACCACAAGTGAAGAATTGCCCAGAGCCCCTTCCTTCACGAGTATTGCTCAGAGATACACGATGGAGGATGACTATGACCGGCTGGTTAAGGTCGTACTCACGGGCGGTGAGGATCACTGGGGATCTGCCAAGATGCCGGAAATGGATGCTCGCGCTGAGGTCAGTCAAAAAGAGGCCGAAAAGCTTGTGAAATGGATTTTCGATATGAAGGAGTAACGGTGATCGCACCTTGTGTGCTGGTACGGGCAATGGGCCAGTGTCATTCTTGAATGCACTGGCCCATTTGCCAGAGGATAGCTGACCTGTACTTGCCCCTTGTGAATCTGCTGTTTGCATTGCCCTCTTTCGTTCTCTACGATACTGTTTATATATACAGTGTACTGAGGGAAGTGAGTGAGCGTGTCATTTATACATATCCGTCGCCAATACGATTTCAGGAGTATTGAGATCGGCCGTTGGGTGACCGAGCCTGAAAGGGATCGGGCGGCGGTTCGTTTTCATGGCGCGCTGGTGGCTCTCATGAAAACGCTCCAGGTTCCGGAGGCCGTTATTTCCCTGAAAAGCACGCTGGGCCTTCAGTACGGTATTGGCGGCCAGCCTGGTGTCTGCGCCCATTACATTCCGGCGACCAGGCAGCTGGCACTCGCCAAGAATGCCGGGGCCGGTAGCCTTGCTCATGAGTGGTTTCATGCCTTTGATCACTACATTGCCAGCAAGGTGTTTGTTCAACCCTCAAAAGGCTCCTTTGCCAGCTCGCTGTGGCTTTCCAGCCATCAGTTCAAGCCTCACTCGCTAACAAATCAGCTTTTTCGGTGCTTCGAGGCAATCCTTTTAAACAAAGACGGCACCAGCCCTAGTGAACTGTTCGTCGCTTCCCGAAATGCAGATCGGGTTCAGCAAAGGTTGTATTGGGCTAATCCGGAAGAAATGTGCGCCAGGGCCTTTGAAGCGTTTATTGAAGACCAGGCGCCGAGGAATAGCTTCCTGGTTCAAGGCACCCGGGATTCCGAGGAGGCCCGTATGGGCCTTTACCCACTTGGCCCGGATCGGGAGCGCGTTTCCTCTGCCTTTCAGGCTTATTTTTCCAGTCTCGGCCAGGCCCTCCAGAAAGCAACAGCGCGCTCCGAAGGGTCTTTAGCCTAACCCATCAGGCCTGGTCCGCTTGTTTCGCAAGTTCTTCCAGTGTGTTGAATTGGCAGTCGCGTTTGGCCAGGAAGCTGTCAGCCGAGTCTATGAGAATGTTGTCGTCGCTCATGAAACGTCGCCCAAGGAGTACCGGATAGGAAAAGTTTCCGCGGTCTGTCAGTGAGAATTGGGTTTCATGGATAGTACCGGCAATGCAGAACTCCATTTTCACGACGTGGCGTCGCTGTGAAGGAGCCCCTTTTCTTTTAATCAGGACCGTTCGGTACACCGGGCGTTCAAGTTCAAGAATGACATCATCGTGCGTAATGTTCCCTTTACCGGGCTGGTCTTCATGATCGCCAAGGGGAATTTGGAAGCTGACCCATTCCTGCCCTTCCCTTTGGAACTCCTGCACATTCACAGCGTGCAGCGACGATGTTTTTGCACCGGTATCAAGTCGGGCTTTCAGCCGAAGGCCTGTGTCTTTCATAACCACCCACTCGACAAAACCAAGAGTCTCGGGAATACGTTCGGTTGTGTCTCTCGGCTCTTCGGAACCGGACTCGGCGGATAATACGCTACCTGCCGATAACCCAAGCCCAAGTGAAAGTGCAAGGATCGCTATAATCCTCATTAAATATCTCCCGCAAAACGTTGTAATTCAGGAAAAAAGCTAAGAAATCGACTTTCCAGTTCAGAGTCGTTTTCGCGGATTTCGTCAATGATGCCTTCAAACCGGTTCGGAAAACGAATCCGCCCGGCGACACGATCCAAGGCAAAACCGATGTTCTCAAGGTCTTCATAAGAACCAAACCAGTCATGCCAGACCATACGACGTGTCACTTTCACCATATGCGATGGCATGAGGTACTCGAGGCTCTGTAGTTCCCCATAAATGGTTTGAACGAAGGTATCACGATGATCCTGACTGAAGCGTTGCCAGTGTCTTAACAAATAGTGATCGTAGAGAATATCGAGGGCGACGCCAGCAAACCGACGCCGTTCTCTGGAGAAAAGCCGTTTGCTGGCAAGAACCTCAGGATGCCTATCGGTGAATCCATCAACAGCCAGGTGATGTCGGACACCATGCCGAACCTGAACAGGGAGCGCTGAAACATCAACGCCCCGGGTGAAGTCCCCTAAAATACTGCCCACGCGCGCCTCCGGAGAGTCCGGTGCGAGGAAAACGTGGGCAAGGTGATTCAAGTAAACTCCTGATCGTCTGAAAACTAGAAATTGAACTGAACGCCAACCCCCAGTCCGTCAACGGTGACGTCTTCGTCATCATAATAACGCATGTACTCAAGGTTTCCAGATACGTTGGGAGCAACCTCCATATTCAACCCCAGCCCGTAGGAAACGTCGGTCTCATCTTCCGTAGCCGTTCCCAGAAATGACTGCGCCTCTACTTCGACCCGGGTAAAGCCGAGAATGGCATAGGGCGTGATGGGGGATTGGTTTTTCAGGTTAAATGTGGCATATCCGCCGAAAAAGTTATCCAGTGAGTAGTCGACACTCCCGATACGGTCGTCATCAACACCAAATCCGCCACGAGCCTCAACGCCCAGGAAGGGCGTTGCCATGACACCCACTTTTGCCGATAGCGTGCCAACATCCGCATCTTCCGCGCCAGCATCCAGATTCACGAAGGTATAATTCAGGCCGGTATAAAGGCCGCCGACTCCGGATTTGTACATGTCCTGGGCGCTGACAGAGCCAGCAGCGACAAGGCCGGAAGTAAATACAAGAACTAAAGGGCGTACGTGTTTCATGGTATTTCTCCTTAACCGATTCAACCGGTATTCAGGTTTTAAAGTTGCACCAACTGCACGACATTTGCCATAAGAAAGATCCACATTTACCTGTAATTTACAGTGATTTAATCCTCTGTTAATTCAGGGCCAGGGCACCCATTTCCTTGCGGAAGCGGGCACCCACAGGTATTCTGACGCCGTCTCTTGGTTCAGCTGGCTTGAGCATTCTTTGAGAAACCTCTATCCCGTAATTTTTATCGTCAGTGTCATGTTTGTGCTGCTCAGTATTTTCATGACGCTTCCGGTCATTTTCCTGGCTGGTTCTGTTGCGCCAAATGCCATGGCGTTTGCGGAGTCGGCGGCGATCGTGTGCCTTGTCGGAGTGGTTGGGATTGTTGCCACCTACCGCCAGTCAAGAGATCTTAAGCCGCGCTACATGTTTGTACTAACCGTTTCCAGTTGGTTCATCATCGCCCTCTTTGCCGCCCTTCCCTTTTATCTTAGCGATAACAACATTTCTGCAGCGGACGCCTTCTTTGAAGGTACTTCTGGCATCACCACTACCGGGGCAACGGTTTTCCATGGCCTGGACTCCATGGACCGCGATCTTCTGTTGTGGCGGTCTATCCTGCAATGGATCGGCGGAATCGGGATCATCGGTATGTTCGTTGCCGTATTGCCCTTCCTTCGCGTCGGGGAATGCGCCTGTTCGCAACCGAATCGTCCGAATGGACGGATAAGGCCCTGCCACGAATGAAAACCCTCAGTCGCGGGCTGCTGATGGTTTACCTGTTGTTTTCGGTGGTAGCCGTTGTCACCTATTGGCTTTCAGGCATGACAATGTTCGATGCGTTTAACCATGGGCTGACGAGTATCGCCACCGGTGGTTTTTCCACATCTGATATGTCCATGGGCAAATTCAATGACCTGATTCTGATGGAAGCCACGCTGTTCATGATAATAGGCAGCCTGCCTTTCTTTCTGTTTGTCAGGGAGCTGCATGGTCAGCATGGGGTGTTGTTCCGGGATCAGCAGGTCCGCCTTTTCCTGACAATCTTGTTTGTGGTTCCTGCACTTCTTACTTTCTATCGATGGCTGGTTTCACCAATTCCCTTTGATCCTCTCCATAACTACACGGCGACGCTGTTTAACGTGACATCCGTGGTGACCACCACGGGCTATGCGTCCGAGGATTATTCCGCCTGGGGGCCCCTGACTTTTGTCCTGTTCTTCTTCCTGATGTTCGTCGGCGGATGTTCGGGCTCAACAGCGGGAGGTATGAAGATCTTCCGTTTCCAGTTATCCCTGATCATTCTCAGAGAGCAGTTGATGCGGTTATTGCACCCACGCGCGGTGCTGACGCGGAACTATAATGGTCGGGCAGTAAGTGATGAAATTATCTCGTCAATGATTGCCTATACCTTCATTTTCCTGCTGTGTTTATTGGTTATGACTGTGGCATTGGCGGCAATGCAGCTGGATTTTGTGACATCACTGTCGGGTGCATTAACGGCTCTCACCAACGTCGGACCTGGTCTTGGCGATATTATCGGGCCGGCCGGAAACTTTGGCACCCTGCCCGATGGCGCCAAATGGCTTCTCTCTGTTGGCATGTTAATGGGGCGACTGGAAATACTGAGTGTTGTGGTTATGCTTTCCCCGGCATTCTGGCGAAGCTGACGGCTCATTTCAGCCAAAGTACCGAAGCATTCTCCAGTGGCAAATTCAAGCGCTCATCCCTTATCCGCAACCGTGGTGTAAAGTGACCTTCAGGCCGTGACGCGACGGTGCATTCATATACAAATCCATGTTCTGAACCTTCAAGCTGATGCTTCATGGTCATTTCATGGACCTCACGAGGCCCATACTCCGAGGCATTGGCGACGAGCTCCACCGCGACCCGGCTGTCGGGAACACCATCCAGATACGCATCCACGGTATAGGTTTGCCTGCCGTCAGACTCCGTGACCTCAAACGAGCTGAAACGCAGACGTGACCATTGCATCTCAAGCTCCCGGCATTCGCTTGTCATTGCCCTGGCAACATCAGGGGTCCTGAAATCACCTTGCTTAACCATCGGAAGATAGAAATCTTCTACATATTCGCGGACCATCCGGTTTGCTGAGTAACGTGCCGTCAGGCCGTCCATACTGGCTCTGATCCGTTTGATCCAGCCCTCGGGTCGCCCTTCTTCGTTAACGGTATAGAACGAAGGAATGACGTCGTTCTCCAGGAGATCATAGAGCTCCAACGCATCAGAGTGGTCGTGTTCATTTGAACGACTTAATTCCTCGAAATCCGCTCCCGGCCTTATCGCCCAGCCAACATCCTCTGACCAGGCTTCTGCCCACCAGCCATCATACTGGGACAGGTTCAGGCCGCCATTTACCAGAATCTTCATGCCGCTTGTGCCACAGGCTTCCCACGGATGACGTGGGCAGTTGAGCCACACATCCACGCCCTGTATCAATTGGGCAGCAACACCCAGGTCATAATCCTCAATGAAGACAACCTTGCCCTCAGCGTCGGGCTGGAACGCAAACTCCTTCCAGCGCCTTATCAGTTCCTTACCCTGTTGGTCCTGAGGGTGGGCCTTGCCAGCAAGCACGATCTGCAACGGGTGGTCTCGGCTGTTGAGCATGGCCATTAAACGGTCTGGATCTTTCAGAAGCAGGTCGGGACGTTTGTAGTCTGTAAAACGGCGGGCGAACCCGAGCGTCAGGGTTTCGTTGTCCAGCAAAAGGCCGCAGGCCGCCGACGGATTGTTTCCCCGGGCATGCTCACAGTGCTGGCTTGAGAGGCGGTGGCGAAGGTATCGCACAAGCCGGGTCCGCTGACTATGACGCATAGACCAAAGGTCGGTATCAGAGGTGGAGGCCAGGGGTGTCCGGAGTTCCATTGGACGGCGCCAGCGGTCCTGCCCGCAGGCTATGGTCCAGAGCGCGTCTGCTTCCGGAGAGTCCCAGCTGGGTGTGTGTACACCATTGGTCACGTATTCTACCGGTATATCCTCCGCCGGCCAGCGTGGGAAATAAGGCTGAAATAGCGTCTGGGTAACCTGATGATGAATACGACTCACCCCGTTTATCCGCCCGCACAATTTGAGGCCGAGATAGGCCATATTAAGGGAGGCTTCATCCTCCGCTCGCAGAGAGTGCCCACCACTGCTGCTTCCGAGACGCATTAGCTCATCCATCGTGAATCCGGCGCTACTCATCCAGGGCCCCAGATAAAGCCTGATAAGAGACGGCGAAAAATGGTCAAATCCGGCAGCAACCGGGGTGTGGGTTGTAAACAGGTTGGTAGCCCGGGTAGCCATTCGGGCTGTTTCAAAATCGGTGCCGTGATCATTTTTCCAGCTCAGTGCACGCTCCAGGAATGCAAACGCGCTGTGACCTTCATTGATGTGGCACACGGCAGGTTCAATACCCAGTTGACGGAGGAGTCTCCACCCTCCGATACCAAGTACAATTTCCTGTTGTAGCCGTTTCTCCGGTTTACTGCTGTAGAGCTCGCTGGTAATACCTCGGTCACCGGGCTCGTTCATGGGATCATTGCTGTCCAGAAGCAGTAATTGGCATCGTCCGATTTGCGCTCGCCAGGCGCGCAACCGCACACTGCGCCCGGCAAAAGGAATTACCACCCTCACCCATTGGCCATCCTTATCCGTGAGTGGCGCGACTGGCAACATGGTTGGGTCGTTGTAGGGGTAAAACTCCAGTTGCTGACCTTCCGCATTAATGTTCTGGCGAAAGTAACCCTGCTGAAACAGAAGCCCCACAGCCACCACAGGCACGCCCAGATCACTGGCTGCCTTCAGGTAATCGCCTGCGAGAACACCAAGACCACCGGAATACAGGGGCAGGGATTCGCTGAGTCCATACTCCATACAGAAAAAGGCAACAGTGTTGTCCAGCTCTCCGTTGCAGTCGTCGGAATACCAGGTCTGAGCGTGGGTAAACTGATGGTAATCCTCGAGCTGGCGTTCATAGAGGGACTGAAAGGTTTCGTCTTTGGCGAGAGAGTCCAGCCAATCTATCGATACACTGTTCAGTACCAACCAGGCATTGCGAGTGGCGCTCCAGGTCTCTTGGTCTATCGCACGCCACAGGTCATCACTACCATGGTGCCAGCTCCACCGAAGGTCTAGCGCCAAGGTGAAGAGGCCCGTCAGGGCCTCAGGTATCTGTCGGGGAGTATAAGCAGCTAAGGGCAATGGTTTGCTCGTCCCTGAATGAGAATGGGGTGCCGATAATGCGACGGCGACCATGAATCATGGTCGCCGACTCACGTTCAGTTTTTCTATTACCTCCCCAGTGCGCTCTGCCACTCTGGATAATGGGCCTCAGGCAAACGATGTTTATTTAGCCACTGAACGAGCGAGGAAATTGTGAAAGTGTCGTTCTCAATCCCGTCAAAATCTACCCCCAGGCCGTGATCGGATTTCCTGACAACGTGAGCTTTCAGTCTTCGGAACTGCCTTCCTTGCCGATCTGGAAACCGGAATTCAATCTCCAGTGTCTGATTGAGCTGCGCATTGGAATAGCCAGTAGCGATGAAGAGTCCACGCTTTGAGGCATCCCGGACCTGACCGGTCGCCACGGGCATCCCCCGCTTATAAATCAACAATTCGAGTTTTGCCGGAATGCGTTTGCTGAGTCTGTGCTCCATGTCTCCTCCGTTTGACGTTATGGATTAAGTCCATTCTTTGACCGGATTTGTACAATTTATATCCAACTTGAGAGAGACTTTTTGATTCCGGTCAAAAATTGACCATGCGTCAGGTTAATCTTCTGCAAGCTCCGGCAAGTTTGCGAATTCGATCGGCGAGGTGCTCAGGGCAAAGATTCCAGTCCAGCTGCCAGATCCAGTTGTTTTCAGTGGTGCCCGGCGTATTGAATCTCGCGTCCGAATCCAGCCCCAGGAAGTCCTGCATCGGGACAATGGCTAACAACGAAACAGAACGAAAGGCGGCTTCAATGACCGGCCAAGGCATGTCCTCGCCGGTGGTTTCAAAATAGTCATTTACATACTCACGGGTATGGTTGTCCAGACTGCGATACCACCCCAGGGTTGTATCGTTGTCATGGGTTCCGGTGTAAACCAGGTTCTGCTCTTTATGATTGTGAAGCAGGTGCGGGTTTTGTGGGCTTCCATCAAAGCCAAACTGAAGAACGGTCATACCCGGTAGCTGAAAATCCTGCCTGAGTTGTTCGACATCGTCGCCGATGATGCCGAGGTTCTCAGCAACCAGTGGGAGATCCGGAAACCGACCAAAGCAAGCCTCCAGAAAATGTCTTCCTGGTCCTGGCACCCAGTAACCGTTCTTTGATTCGGGTCTGTCCGCCGGTATTTCCCAATAAGCCTGAAGCCCCCGGAAATGGTCCAGGCGGATCAAGTCAAACAGGTGCCGCTGGCTCTCCAGACGATGCAGCCACCACTGATACCCCTCGCTGGCCATCGCTTCCCAGTCGTAAAGCGGATTGCCCCAATGTTGCCCGTCGGGAGAAAAGTAATCCGGTGGTACGCCGGCAACAACGGTAGACCTGCCCTCGCTGTCCAGTTTGAACAGATGTCTGTTCGCCCATACGTCTGCGCTGTCATGCGCTACGAAAATCGGGATATCGCCAAACAGGAGTATGTCGTGAGCGTGGGCATATTGCCTCAATGCCTGCCATTGGCGATAAAAGACAAACTGTTCAAATCGTATTCTCTTGATGACGGATGCAGATTGGTCGGCAAATTCTCTCAGAGGGTCCGGATGCCGGTCGCGGAGCAGGGTTGGCCAGTGCAGCCAGCTAATGCCCGGTTGAGATTCCCGAATTGCGCAAAATAAGGAAAAATCATCAAGCCAGTAATTGTTGAGCCTGCTGAAACGCACGTATTCGCCATAACTAAACACTTCAGACTCTTCGCTTGCCCGATCAAAGAAGCGCTGCGCTGCCAGTTCAAAGAGAGCCCGTCGATCCCGCTTTTCAGGCATCCGTGCAAGATCTCGGGAGTGCAGAAGCCCCGGGGGAACGAGTTCCGCCAGATCAATCAAATCCGGATTGCCGGCGTGGGCGGAAAGTGACTGGTACGGGGAAAGGTCTCGGTGTGTTGGCCCAATAGGAAGCGTTTGCCACACCCCGATGCCGGCGTCGGCAAGAAAATCGGCAAACGTTCGAGCGCTTTGCCCCAAAACGCCCCAATCGGCCTGGAGGCAGGTTGGGTGAAGCAATACGCCCACGCGACGTTTGTTAAACAAGTCCTCCCGGCTGCGGAGTGGCGTCATCCCTGAGCATCCTGATCATGCCCTGGCCTCATGGCACCACCATGTGTCGGTTCTCCACCCCCCTGGCTCAGTTGATGGAAGACCGATGCCGGTGCGCTGTATCCGATTACGTCATAGAGATTTACCAGGTGCCTCCGGTAAAGGTGCTCGAAATCGCTAACGATTTGAGCCGGGTTGTAGTCCCCGAACCACCAGAACCAGTCTGACCCCTCACAGATCGCCAACTGTCGCCTGGCCGTTTCTTTTTGTTCAGCCGTCAGGCTACCGTTATCCATAGCCCGGTCGTAATGAAATTTTGCTTCACACAGAAGGTCCCACGCCCGGTTCTTGTCAGGGTCGCCTATCCAGGTGGAAAACGTACCGTAAATCCAGCTGCCAGCAACAAGGTGGGGCAATGAAAGTGTTGGGCACACCGGCTCGTCAATCAACTGGCGGAAAGTGGTCAGTCTCAAGCCGGGATGATCTTCCAGAACGGCATATAGCTCATCCAGAAAGTGAAAACCATTCTCGGGGAAGTATTCCCAGGCATTCTCGCCGTCCAGAATGATGGAGATCACCGGTTTTGAGCCTGGTTTACCATGCGCTGCAATGTTCTCCATGTGGTGAACCAGGTCTCCTACTGCATCCGATGCGTGCCAGCTTGCATAGGTAAACCCGATCAGATCGGAGAGCCCGTCATCCCGAAAGAAAACGGTAATCGGTGAATCGCCAAAGTTGTAGGGTCGATGGATATCGGCATCGGGAACAGAAAGGTCGAGCTCTTTTGCACGGTTAATACTGTTGTGTATCACCGAGTCCCCGCTCGCAGTCCAGCGAAAACCATGCTGATCAAGAAAGCCGAGGGTTTCCTGACTGAGTCCTCCCTCAGATGCCCAGCAACCCGTTGGTTCGATACCAAAGAATCGCTGGAACACGATCCTCGCCTGCTGAAGCTGCCAACCCACCCTGAGTTCGCCACCGGGATACCGTACAGACTCCGGCAATGAAATGTCCGGCATGGATTCACGAGCAGATGCCAGATCGATCAGCAATGGCAGCATACTGTGGGTATAAGGGCTGACTGAAAGCTCCACCTGACCTTTCTGGGCAAGGTGGCGATACCGCGGACCAATCCCGGCGAGGATCTCAAAAATCACATTCAAAAGTGCGTGCCGGTCATCCATTGAAAATCCATACCCTTTTTCCTGGAGACTCCGGACGCAATGGTTTTCGTGTCTGATGGTTTCGCCCATCCACCCAAGGTGGTACCACACCAGTAAATCGGTGAGGAACATAGGGGAAACATAGCGCTGCATTTCCGGTTTCTGCCGATAGAATTCAGCCAACTCGGACAGCCTCTGATAGGCCGGAAAGCGGGAGATTATCCTGTCAGGATTGGCACGAAGGCACTTTTCCATCAGCTCCTGAAAAGCCGGAGTTCCGGTTTCAGGTAATGTCTCTGCAACAAGGGCTGCCAGCAACGGGTCTCCGATCTGCCCCGCACCATGGCGCCAGCGTTCAATCTGAACCAGGTAGGTTTCGATCTGTTCCAGCAGTATGGGCGCAAAATTGACGACTGTGCGGGCATTCGGATGGGCCTCGATATGGGCCGCCATGTCGCTGTAGTCCTTGATGGTATGGAGATATACCCACGGAAACAGGAATTCGCCGGTATTGAGATCCCGGTAATCGGGCTGGTGCATGTGCCAGCAAAGCACTACCGGTATTCTCGGATCAGAGGCCATGAGGATAGTCCTGCCCGAGCATCTCGGGAGTTATCAGAACGACGCCTTGGGGGGACACACGAAAACGTTTTCGGTCTTCGGCTTCATCAAAGCCGATCCGGGTGCCATCGGGAATACGGCACCCCCGGTCTATGAGGGCTTTCTGAATATGACAGTGCCGGCCGATCTCCACGTCTGGAAATATAACGGAATCCCGGACATCGCTGTAGGAGTGCACGCGCACCTGCGAAAAAAGAAGCGAATGCCTCACCAAGGCGCCAGAGACAATGCACCCACCTGCGACCATCGAATCAACAGCTGTGCCACGGCGGGTCTCATCGTCGAAGACAAACTTGGCCGGGGGCAGCTGTTCCTGATAGGTCCATATTGGCCACTGCGAGTCGTACATATTGAGCTCAGGACTGATGCCTATGAGCTCCAGGTTGGCTTGCCATAGCGCATCGACAGTTCCGACATCGCGCCAATAGGCGGGTTTGTTCTGAACGGGATCGCGGAACGGGAACGCCATGACCCGAAGCCTGTTGATAACCGAGGGAATAATGTCTTTGCCGAAATCATGGGACGACGACTCATCCAATTCATGATCGCGCATCAATTCATCGAATAAGACCTGTGTACTGAAAACATAGATTCCCATTGACGCCAGGGCCTTGCCCGGAACTCCCGGCATGGGTTTCGGATTACTCGGTTTTTCGGAAAACTCGATGATCTGGAGCTCGTCATCAACAGACATCACACCAAAAGCCGAAGCCTCATCATGCGGCACCTCAATACAGCCTACTGTGATATCGGCTTCGCTCTCCACATGGGCGGCAAGCATCGTGCCGTAGTCCATTTTGTAGACATGGTCTCCAGCCAGAATCAGCACGTACTCGGACATATGGCTGCGAATGATATCCAGATTCTGGAGCACCGCGTCCGCCGTGCCTTCGTACCACGAGGTTTCGATCCGTTGCTGGGCCGGAAGCAACTCGACGAATTCGTCCAGCTCTCCCCGCAGAAACCCCCAGCCCCGTTGAATATGCCGGATCAGCGAGTGTGATTTGTACTGGGTAATCACACCAACCTGACCAATTCCCGAGTTGATGCAATTTGAAAGTGGAA
Organism: Marinobacter salinus; assembly: GCF_001854125.1. Classification (NCBI taxonomy): domain Bacteria; kingdom Pseudomonadati; phylum Pseudomonadota; class Gammaproteobacteria; order Pseudomonadales; family Marinobacteraceae; genus Marinobacter; species Marinobacter salinus. The sequence continues at coordinate 1,220,778 of NZ_CP017715.1, read as the reverse complement.
AATCGATGATCCGGAACTTGCCTCCGAACGGAACTGCAGGCTTGGCTCGCCATTTCGTGAGTTCGTGGAGGCGGGTTCCACGCCCCCCGGCAAGAACCAGTGCCAGAGTTTGTCGTGTGAGACGGCTGACGTAACGCTTGGTCGTTTGCATATTAGCTTCCCTGAAAACCAAAAGGTCTTCTACCCCTGCGTCTGCCTTAGGACACGGGAGTTCGACATGTTTTTGACTCACGCAATAATATTAGAACAGTATCACGGTATTATGACGTAAAATTGTTGTGGGTCATTTTTTGAACAACCCACATGGCGTCCAATGAAAAACCCGATGGCAGGAACGAGTGTGGTCTATGGAAAGCCCTACCCTGAGCGACTTTGATCTCCATCTATTTAACGAAGGGCGTCACTGGCATATCTACAATGTGCTCGGTGCTCACATCTGCAAAAACAAAGGAACGGAAGGCGTACGTTTTGCCGTTTGGGCGCCCAGCGCCGAAGCGGTGAGCGTGACGGGTGATTTCAACGGCTGGAGCACTTCCAGTCACAGGATGGCCCTGCATGACGGAACCGGTGTCTGGTCTCTCTTCATACCGGGCATCACGGCTGGGGCCCTGTACAAATTTTCGATTACCACATCGGCCGGCCGGCAACTGCTGAAAACCGACCCCTATGGCCAGTCATTTGAGCTGCGGCCAGCCAATGCCGCCGTTGTGACAGAGCGGGGCTATTTCGGGTGGGGAGACGGTGACTGGCTTTCTAAACGAGGGCACTGGAACTGGCAGGAGGCGCCCGTTTCGGTTTATGAAGTTCACGCTGCGTCATGGCGTCATCATGGCTCCGGTCGCTGGCTGACATACCGCGAGCTGGCAGATCAGCTGGTGCCTTATGTCATTGAAATGGGCTTTACCCATATTGAGCTGTTGCCGGTAACAGAGCACCCACTTGATGAGTCCTGGGGTTATCAGACGACGGGTTACTACGCCCCCACCAGCCGGTTTGGCAGTCCGGACGATTTACGGTATCTGGTAGACCAGTGCCACCGCCATGACATTGGCGTCCTTCTGGATTGGGTGCCAGGCCATTTCCCGACTGACGATCATGCCCTCGCCCGCTTTGACGGTACCGCCCTGTACGAACATGAGGATCCCCGAAGGGGCCAGCACAAGGACTGGGGAACACTGATCTACAATTATGGCCGTCACGAGGTCCGTAATTTTCTGATCGGAAGTGCCCTTTTCTGGCTGGACGCTTTCCATATCGACGGACTGCGAGTGGATGCAGTGGCTTCGATGCTCTACCTCAACTACTCCCGCAAAGAGGGCGAATGGCTACCGAACATTCATGGCGGCCATGAGAACCTGGAAGCTATCAATTTTTTGCGGGAGCTGAACCGGGTGTGCCAGGAGCGCTTTCCGGGAACGCTGGTGATTGCTGAAGAGTCCACGTCATGGCCCGCTGTCACCCGGCCACCGGAACTTGGGGGGCTCGGGTTCAACCTGAAATGGAATATGGGGTGGATGCACGACACCCTGGCTTATTTTCAGCAGGATCCGGTATACCGGCAGTATCACCACGACAAGCTCACCTTCGGTCTGCTTTATGCGTTTTCGGAAAACTTCATGCTTCCGCTTTCCCATGATGAAGTCGTCCATGGAAAGGGTAGCCTTATCAATAAAATGCCCGGAGATGACTGGCAAAAACGGGCGTCATTGCGGCTGCTCTACACCTATATGTTTACCTACCCCGGCGCCAAGCTTCTGTTTATGGGGGGCGAATTCGGTCAGGGTCGAGAGTGGTGTGAGTCAAGAGAGCTGGATTGGGAGTTGCTGGCAGAACCTGCACACCAGGGCCTGCAAAAGCTGGTTCAGGATCTCAACAAGCTCTACTGCCGTGAAGTTTCGCTTCACGGAAAAGATTTCACACCCCGGGGATTTGAATGGATTGATTGCCATGATTCCCCGCAGTCGGTTATCAGTTATCTTCGAGTCGCTGACGGTGAGTCGACTCTCATTGTCATCAACTTCACGCCGGTGCCGAGGCACCATTACCGCATCGGTGTTCCGCAGTCGGGAACCTGGCTGGAAATCCTTAATTCAGACTCCGAGTACTATGGCGGAAGCAACGTTGGAAACCCCTTTCCGATGGTTGCAGACGATCAGCCCTGGATGGAACGAGACTGGTCGCTGGAACTGACGTTGCCGCCTCTCGGTGCCGTCGTCCTGAGGCCATCCTCGTGAAACGGATTCTTTTTGCCACCAGCGAAGTCTACCCACTGGTTAAAACCGGGGGTCTCGCCGATGTGTCGGCGAGCTTACCCGAGGCGCTTTGTCGCATCGGATACGATGTGCATATCCTCCTGCCCGGCTATCCTGCCGCGATCGCTGCAGCCCGAAAGGCTGGATCCAGGCGTAAGGTGCGGTTCAGCATCGGCCAATATGACGTCAGTCTCTGGCGCACCCGGCTACCGGGTACTGCGGTTACATTATGGCTGGTTGATTGCGCGCCCCTGTTTGACCGGCCGGGCAACCCGTATCAAAACGATGAAGGCGAAGACTGGTGGGATAACGCCTATCGGTTTCATCTGTTTGCCCAGGTCGGCGTCATGATGGCTTTGGGGCAAGCCGGCCTGAGCTGGAGACCGGATATCGTTCACTGCAATGACTGGCAGAGCGGCTTGATTCCTGCGCTCCTCGCGCATTCACATAAACGACCCGGAACGGTATTTACCATCCACAATCTTGCCTACCAGGGACTGTTTCCCAGTGACACCTTTCGGGCGCTCGGCCTTCCGGATTCCCTCTGGCGGCTTGAGGAGCTGGAATTCCATGACCAGCTGTCGTTCATCAAAGGCGGCCTGGTCTTCAGCGATCGGATAACCACGGTCAGCCCGGGATATGCACAGGAAATTCAGAGCCCCGAGTTCGGTTATGGGCTTGACGGACTGCTTCGCCACCGACAGGCGCAGCTCTCCGGTATTCTCAACGGTATTGATACCCGGAGCTGGAACCCGGAAGAAGACGAGCACCTGCAGTTTCACTACGGCAAAGATCACCTTAAAAGCAAGGCTCAGTGCCAGACAAGGCTGCAGCAGGAGCTTGGGCTGGAGGTCAATGGCGCGCCGTTACTCGGTTTCATCGGGCGACTCGTCGGGCAAAAGGGCCTCGACTGGTTGTTGGATGTGATGCCTCAACTGCTTGAGCGCGGTTGTCAGTTTGCCCTGCTCGGCTCGGGCGAAACCCGATATGAGGAACCTCTGAAACGGCTGGCGCGGGAATGGCCGGATCAGGTATCGCTGACCCTTGGCTACAATGAACCGCTGGCTCACCGGATCACCGCCGGAAGCGACGCATTCCTCATGCCGTCACGGTTTGAGCCTTGCGGACTCAACCAGATGTACAGTCTGCGCTACGGAACAATACCCATCGTCCACTCTGTCGGGGGCCTGAAAGATACCGTTTTTGATCTGTCGGAAACCGGCATAGACAGGGCCAACGGTTTTTCTTTTCATGAGGCGAATGCTGATAGTTTCCTGAACGCCATCGAGCGCGCCCTGGATTGCCTCAAAAACAGAAAGGCCTGGCGACGGCTTCAGACTAACGGCATGTCCGGAGACTATTCCTGGAAGCAGAGTGCCCGGCAGTACGGGGAGCTGTATCAAGAGATTTTGGCTCAACAACAGTCTTAGCAGGCTTAATGTGAGTGTTTGCCCAAGAGGAGGCAGCCAGCATGCATGAAGTAACCCATTTCCGGCTTGAAGCGAGTCCGCGTGTCCCGGAAGCTCTGGAACGACTGGACGAACTGGCCAACGATCTCTTTTACAGCTGGAACCACGGCGTGAGAGGTCTGTTCGCCAGGATCGACCTGCCCCTGTGGCAAAAAGTGGAGCACAACCCCAAGCTTTTCCTCCGCCGCGTCGCTCAGGAACGTCTAGACGAAGCGTCTGAGGATCGGGCATTTTTGTCTGAATATCGAAGAATTCTAAGTAATTATGACGCATACCTCGAAGCGGAGCCAGGGCCTGAAGTGGTCGAAAAGCTGGATCCGGACACCTCTTTGGTTGCCTACTTCTGCGCCGAGTTCGGCTTTCATGAAAGCTTCCCGATCTATTCCGGCGGGCTTGGTATTCTGGCGGGAGATCACTGCAAGGCGGCCAGTGATCTTGGGCTTCCCTTCGTGGCGATAGGGTTGTTGTACCAGCAGGGTTACTTCATTCAGAGCATCGATCCACAAGGGCAGCAGGTCGCCCGGTACCAGTCCCACTCCAGCGATGAATTACCGATTACACCCGTGGAGAAAGACGGTGAACTCCTGAAGGTTTCGATACCGTTCCCCGGACGCACGGTCGTGGCCCGCGTATGGGAAGCCCGGGTCGGGCACATCCGTTTGTACCTGCTGGACACCCATACCACCGAAAACAATAAAGAAGATCAAGAGCTCACCTTACAGCTCTATGGCGGAGACGAATCCACGCGGATCAGTCAGGAAATGTTACTGGGGATCGGTGGGATCCGCGTGCTCGATGCGCTGGACTTCAAGCCCACAGTCTGGCATATCAATGAGGGGCATGCCGCTTTCCAGATTTTGGAGCGGTGTCGCCAGACTATGATTAACGGGTTGTCGTTTGAAGCTGCTCTGGAAGCTGTCGCCGCAGCCACCCTGTTCACAACCCACACCCCGGTGCCCGCGGGGCACGATATTTTCAGTCGAGGGTTGGTGCATCATGCACTAGGGACTTATCTGAAAGAATCCGGACTGGATTTCGAAAAGGTGTTTGCACTCGGATCAAAGACCGGTGGCGATACCTTCAACATGACCAGCCTTGGCTTGCGCGGTTCGCGCTTCCACAATGGCGTCAGTCGTATTCACGGTAGCGTGGCATCGGTTATGGAAGGTGAAATCTGGCCTCAGATCCCTGCCAGCGAAAACCCGATAGGGTACATAACAAATGGTGTTCACGTACCGACCTTTCTCGCGCCCGAATGGTCCAGCCTGTTCGACATACAGACACCGGCCTGGAAGAGTGAACTGCGCAACCCCGAATTCTGGACCTTTGTCGACAGCATTCCGGACTACCACTACTGGAGCGTTCACAAAGCACTGAAACAGCAGATGGGAGAGTTTGTTGTCGAGCAGCTCGGGCGGCAGCATGTCCGCAACGGGACCGGTCACTCAGTTACAGAGCGAATGACACGCCAACTGGTCTCTCCGGAAAAGGATACGCTTGTTATCGGATTTGCCAGACGCTTTGCCACCTACAAGCGCGCCACCCTGATATTTTCAGACCTTGAGCGGCTTGAGCGCATTCTGACAAATCCGGATCAACCGGTGGTACTGGTGTTTGCGGGCAAGGCCCACCCGAAGGACAGCCCCGGCCAGCAATTGATCAAAGTCATCCACGATCTCTCCATGCACCCTACTCTGATGGGCCACATTATTATTCTGGAAGACTACGATCAGGCCATGGCAAGACGGCTTCTGAGCGGTGTCGATGTCTGGTTGAACACTCCGGAATACCCCAAGGAGGCCAGTGGCACATCCGGTGAAAAGGCCGCCATCAACGGGGCACTCAATCTGAGCGTGCTGGATGGCTGGTGGGGCGAGGGCTATGACGGCTCCAATGGCTGGGCGATCACGCCTCGGGATACCGGGCTGGATCCAGAGTTCCGCAATGAAGAAGAAGCAAGAGACCTCCTGGATCTACTGGAGTTTGAGATCGTGCCTCTTTACTACGATCGGGCGTCACAAGGCTACTCGAAGGGCTGGGTTGAACGCTCCAAGAACTCCATGAAATCTATCATGCCCCGGTTTAACGCCCAGCGAATGGTTATGGACTACGTTGAGCGCTATTACTGTCCTGCCTCTGGCCAGGGCAAGAAGATGGCCGAGGCAGACGGCGCAGTGGCAACCGAGCTGGCCGAATGGAAACAGCGAGTCCGTAACGCCTGGCCGGGTGTGTCAATCAGGGTTCAGGGTTGCGTGGAGTGTCGGTGCCCCTTTGATGAAACCGTTGAGTTGCGCGTGGAAGCCGAACTGAACGGCTTAACAGCAGACGATGTACGGGTTGAATGCCTGGTTACCCCGGAGTGCACCGGAAGCCATGAGTCGTCGGGACCGGATCGGTTCCTGCTAGAGCAGGAAGAACAGCGGGGGGAAACGACCGTCTTTTCAGCTCGTATTCCCCCACCTTACCCTGGCTTACAAACACTCAGATTGCGGCTCTATCCATACAACGACTCACTATCTCACCCGCTGGAGATGGGTGCCATGCTATGGATTTAGAGCACGTGTTTCTGGATAAAACGGCCGATTTCCAGGACTTCCTCAAGGCACACGCTATGATCCATGGGGAAGGTCTGGTAGGTCGGATTGAAACCCATTGCCTTGAGCGTCTCCACACTCCGGACTCCGAGTGATTCAGGAACCACCGGGTCAAAGGTACCGTGATAGACGCTGATGGGAATATCGGCGTTGGCTTCAGAGAGCTTTATGGTTTTCGCGGTGGCAAAATAAGTGGACAGGGCGAGAACCCCGGCAAGGCGCTTCGGGTAACTCAGACCCAGTTCATAGGCGACTGCCCCACCCTGCGAAAATCCGGCAATGATGATTTGGTCGGCCGGTATGCCGCGCTGGATTTCCAGATCTATCAACCTGCCAACTGCCTCAGCCGAACCCATTAACTGTTCGGTATCCACCACACGGTCTATGTCCATGGCCTTGATGTCGTACCAGGCCGGCATGGTCATCCCGCCGTTGATGGTCACGGGCAAATTGGGCGCGTGAGGAAAAATAAACCGCACGGCGGCATCCTCGGGCAAGCCCAGTTCCGGAACGACCGGTTCAAAATCATGCCCGCTGGCACCCAGGCCATGCAGCCAGATAACGGTGGCGGTTGGTTCGGGCCTGGTTTTCAGTTCAATATATTTAAGATCCTGCACTCGGTACCTCTCTGACTCTTTGGGTGTGGCGCCGTCGCTAGTCCGTGATCGGCTCATCGGCATTGGCATCCAGGGCGGTCACCACCGGGTTGGCATACATATCAAGCAGGTAGGGACGAATAGCCGGATCACAGGCGCCCAGACGCCGCTCCATCTCGGCCTCCGCCGCTTCCATTTCCGCGGGAGACCAGGTTTCTGCGGTTACCACCGAATCACTGACACGTTCAGGTGTTGCGTGCGCATCAGGATGAAGGCCCCGAAGCTGATAGGCAACCAGGTTCGACGCATGCAGATGGTAATTGGCGTGCATTTCCCGGTCGATCCGGGATGCCAGATCTTTTGGCGTTTCGGGGCAATCCTTGATCGGTGCACCGAAATGCACATGCACATGGCCCTTAAAGCCCGTAAGGCCCCGCATGATTTGATCGGTGTCCTCACCTTCGGCCTTTGTATAGCTTCCGGTTCGAGCCCGTGTTTCCAGTTCTTTGGCCTTGTCCATATCGCAGGGGTCGTACTCATAGGCAATGGATACCGGCACGATATGCAGGCGATTCATGGCTTCTGAAAAACTCAGACCACCCTTCTTGCAGCTCATATAAAACATTTTGACGATCGCGGGATCGGTAAAATCCAGCCCGTCTTTGGCGCGACCTTCCCGCTGTGCGATCCAGATACTGTGGTTGGTCTTGATGCTGTGGTTAATGAAGCCGGAGAGCGTGATATAGGCGTCGCGCATTTCCCGTGGGCTGGTCATGTTGCGCCTGACCACGAAGCTCTTATTTAACCGCATCATTTCGGCAAACACCCGATTGGCGAGAAGGTTGTCGCCAATTGCAATCCTCGTGGTGTGAAAACCGTTCTGGAACAACAGATAGTTAACGACCATGGGATCAAAGACAATATCCCGGTGGTTTGAAATGAACAGATGAGCGCTTTGCTTGTCGAGGTTCTCCAGACCGCTGGTCGTTACGCGGGTGGTGGTGTTTTCCACAAGTTCACCAACGTAGGAGGAAAGCTCTGCCTGCAGATCATCCACCCGGTGAAACTGACTAAAATGGCTCACAAGCCAGCGGCGAATGAACACCCGCAGTATAGCCGGTGCCCACCGGGCAAGCCTTGGCGATTTAAATCGGCCGACCATATCCAGAAAGTCCGGATCATTCACCAAGCGATGAATGGCCTGGCTGGTTTCTTCGTCCGAATAGGGACGGATGGCATCAAAATCCTGCATGGAAGCCCTGTTTTTATCGGTGTTTGACACAGAATGCCTTAAAACGGTGGTTCAAAAACGGCGGTATTGTAGCGTTTCTCTAGCGGCTTTGCCTCCATCCGGAACCGGATCTGGCCAACGGTGACCATGAATCTGTTATCATTTGCCGCCTTTGCCTGCTCGGCCTTGTCTTCCTGCACCTATATCCGGCTCGAAACCGGACAACCGGCTAATCTATGCACTTTGAACAGGATTTTGAACAACTGGCAACAGAACGTCCAACCGCTTCAAGAAAGGAACCCGAACAGGTACTTCATGAAGTTTTCGGCTATGAGACGTTCCGCCCACTGCAGGGAGATATCATCCGTGAGGTGGTGAGCGGCGGCGATGCGCTGGTGCTGATGCCCACTGGCGGTGGTAAGTCACTGTGTTATCAAGTGCCGGCACTGGTGCGTCCTGGCACTGCAATCGTTATCTCTCCGCTGATTGCCCTGATGCACGATCAGGTTGCCGCTTTGAAACAGCTGGGCGTCAGAGCGGCTTTCCTGAACTCAACCATGGATTTCGAGCAGGCCCGGGAAACCGAATACGCACTGCTCACCGGTGAGCTGGACCTGCTTTACTGCGCTCCGGAGCGTCTGATTCAAACCAGAACTCTGGAGCTCATGCACAATGCCTCAATATCGCTTTTTGCTATCGATGAAGCTCACTGTGTTTCCCAGTGGGGACATGACTTCCGGTCTGATTATCTGCAGCTGAGCATGCTCGCTGCTGAGTTCCCCGGTGTTCCACGCATTGCCCTCACCGCAACAGCAGATGAACGGACCAGAAAAGAGATCGCAGAACGCTTGTCTCTGACTGAAGCCCGTCATTTTGTTAGCGGCTTTGATCGCCCTAACATCCAGTATCGAATTGCCCCGAAAACAAATGCAAACAAACAGTTGCTGGACTTTATTAAAGCTGAACATGAAGGTGACTGCGGCATTGTTTACTGCCTCTCACGCAACAAAGTCGACGCGACGGCAAGGATGCTGGCAGATAAAGGCTACACAGCTCTTCCCTATCATGCCGGCTTGCCTGCGGAAAACCGGGCCAGACACCAGGAACGGTTTCTGCGGGAAGACGGTGTCATTATTGTTGCCACCATCGCCTTCGGCATGGGTATTGATAAGCCAGATGTCCGGTTTGTGGCGCACCTGGATCTGCCCAAAAGCCTGGAAGCCTACTATCAGGAAACAGGCCGGGCCGGCCGAGATGGAAAGCCCTCTACAGCGTGGATGGTTTATGGCCTGCAGGACGTAATCAAGCTTCGCCAGATGCTTGAAGCTTCCCAGGGAAATGATCAGTTCAAACGGGTGGAACGTCAGAAACTGGACGCCATGCTTGGGCTGTGTGAAGTGACCCGCTGCCGTCGCCAGGTGCTCTTGCGCTACTTTGGAGACGTACTGGAGAATCCCTGCGGCAATTGCGATACCTGCCTGAACCCGCCTGAAACCTGGGATGGAACGGTGGCTGTCCAGAAAGCCCTTTCCTGCGTGTACCGCACCGGCCAGCGATTTGGAGTCACCTACCTGATTGATGTTCTCAGAGGATCTGAAAACGAGCGCATCCTTCAGTCTGGCCATCACCAGGTATCCACCTACGGAATCGGGACGGAGCTTTCCGCCAATGAGTGGAAATCCGTGTTTCGTCAACTGGTTGCCAACGGTTTCCTGAAAGCGGACCCGGAGGGTTACGGCGCACTTCAGCTGACCGAGGAGTGCCGGACGTTGTTGAAAGGTGAGCGTCAGGTTGAGTTGCGCAAAGACCCGGTGGTCAAGAAGACCGGAACCCGGTCGTCAGGCAGCCGCAGTGGTGCAGCTGTGCGGGAAAATGTTACGGACCAGGTCGGATGGGAGGCACTGAGAGCCTGCCGCAAAGAGCTGGCGGATAAACAGGGTGTGCCACCCTATGTTATTTTCCACGATACCACGCTGTTCGACATGCTGGAACGCAAGCCCCACACGCTTGGGGAACTGGCCGAGGTCAGTGGCGTCGGGGCGGCAAAGCTGGAAAAATACGGAGAGATCTTTCTGGAGGCTATTTCGAAGCTGGACCAGGCCTGAAAGATTCGGACAGGTTACTCCGTTGGCTTAAAGCCCTTTTTCCTTACCCGGTAATAGGCAACCGATGTAGCAACGTGGTTGCCTTCCTGATCGTGTAACAGTCCTTGCAGGGTGAATTTTGCCCTTCCGGTAGTATCCGCTTCCTGACGGATCCCCACTACCTCTTCCGGCGAAAGCGAGAATTCAACGGTAACATCGGAATTTGCCGGTTGCAGGAACTGCAGTGTCATTTCCTTGAGGATTGGAGTGTAGGCAGGCCCTAAATCAAACAGCGAAAGCACGCCACCGGGAATTTCGGCAACCAGGAAATAAGCCCCCGCGTACATACTTCCAAAGTGGTTCTTGTTTCCCTTCAGTTTAATTTTCGCCCGCACATAACCGGGACTGACTTCCTCCACACTGAAACCATTCCGCGGTGCAAAAGGGATGGAGAGGCCGATTATCCGGTTTACAGCAGCGTATCCACCGGTCTTTCTCAACCATGCCAGAGGCGTTGCCAGCGTCGCCTTGGGGTCGGTTCCTGCCACCCACTGCCCGGTGGCGCCAATAATGTTGTCGATAAGTGCCATAGCTGCGCCCTGCCCATTAGCCTGGTCATTAGAGAGTCCCGATCATTACAACCGCCCTGGCCGACTGCAATATTCTTTTACACTTTTTTTGATTGATTTTGCATTTGCCCTTCTTTTTTTGTTCTAAAGTGAGAGCACTCCGGGAATTACTGCCGGCAACAGACTGCCAGCGAAAAGGAAGGACTCTGAAGTTGCAACCATCCACTGCAAAGCCTTATGGCATGCCCGCACAACCCTGGGGGTGTCGCTCTCTTCTTCTGCTGATGATGATGGTCTGCTTTGGCGTGCTTCCGGGAACACATGCTACTGCGGATGAGACCCGTGATTACATCCTCTGGTATCGAAATTATGACAGCCCAGCGATTCGCGCCCTTGTCGAGCTGGCACTGGAGGAAACCCCCGAATACGGTCCGTTCCGGCTAATCAGAAGTGAGGAACTTAGTCAGGGTCGGGTCCTCAGGGAGCTCGCGCAGAGGCAATCGGGCCTGGTTGATATTGCCAATGTTGCAACGTCACCAGACAGAGAGACCTTTCTGACTCCGATACCTATCCCGGTTGACGGCGGCCTGCTTGGCTTTCGGGTCTGTGTCGTGCTCCCTGAGAACCTTGGTGACTTTGCGGGCATTCGTACGCTCGCCGACCTGAAACAGTCAGGGATACGCATTGGCCAGGGCGCTCACTGGCCAGACACACCTATTCTGGAATCCAACGGGATTGAGGTGGTGACCCACTCTCGCTATGAAATTCTGTTTGGAATGTTACGGAATGACCGGTTTGAATGTTTCGCCCGGGGAGTCAGCGAGGTTCTGTACGATCTTGAAGTGGAACACGACTCTCAGCTGGTGGTAGAACCAGACCTTTTGCTCGCATACCCCATGCCCTCATTTCTATTTGTGGGCCCGGAGGACCACGAAACCGCCCAGCGACTACAACTCGGTATGGAGCGCGCGATATACGATGGCCGTTTTGCCGAGTTTCTGAAAAACTATTATGGGCGTGCGGTTGAAATCCTCAACCTGCGCCGGCGACAGATTATTGCTCTTGAAAACCCGTTCCTCACTGGGGAATCCCTGAACATCGGGCGACTGGCACTCGAAAACCTTCGCCGCCGCCTCGACAGCCTGAGCGATTAAACTCTGAACCGGGATGCGTTCTGGTTCAGAGTATGACCGATGCTTTCAATATGTCCGCTGTAGACATCGTTTTCGCTGGCAGCGGCCGCAGCCTCCTGCCCCTGATCCGAAATGCGTGTAATCGACGAGTTAAGCTCCTCGGTAACGGACGTCTGTTCCTCGGAAGCCGTTGCGATCTGCGAAGTCATTTCACTGATGGATGTGATGGCATCGGCAACCCGGTTAAGCGCCTCCATTGCGTCCTGAGCCTTCTCCATACTGACGTTGGACACTGCGGTGGAGGCCTGCATGACATGAACCGCATCATTCGCGCCTTTCTGTAACCGCTCGATCATGTTGTTGATTTCTTCTGTGCTCGACTGGGTCCTCTGCGCCAGATTACGCACTTCGTCGGCAACAACCGCAAAGCCACGCCCTGCCTCCCCTGCCCGGGCAGCCTCTATCGCCGCGTTGAGCGCGAGCAGATTGGTTTGTTCAGCAATCCCCTGGATAACCTCCAGAACCGATGTAATGGAGGTAACATCCTTGCCGAGGGCATCGATCACCTGGGCTGCCGAATTGACTTCTTTGGACAGTTTCTGGACCGCATCCCGCGATGCCGCTACGGTTTCGAGCGAAGCGCGGCTATCACCATCAGCACTGTTGGCTGCATCGGCGGTCTGCTGGGCATTCTGTGCGATCTCGCCAGCGGCGGCAGACATTTCATTGATTGCAGTGGCGACCATATCAATCTCCGCCTGCTGGTTCTCAACGCTGCTGCGACTGGTTCGCGCGGTCTCCCGCAAAGATCGGACATTGCTGCCAAGCTCCTCACTGCCGCGCTGCACATCACTCACGACGGTCTGAATGTTTTCCACGAAGCGGTTGAAACTGCCCGCCAGTTGTCCGAATTCGTCCCGCGCACTGGCATCAAGCCGTTGTGTCAGATCAGCATCACCAGTACCGATGTCGGCCATTGCGGTATTCAGGCGCCTTAACGGAGCCATTAACACTTTAATGCCTAAATGCAGAACGATCAGAGACACGAGCAGACCAATCACCGCCATCACCAGCCCGGTAATCCTGGCACTTTGTACCGGGGCACTGATCTTATCGATGTTTACAAAGGTGCCGAGGTACCACTCAACGCCGCGTGCCTGCCTGATCGGGTAAAAGCTGGCGCTCCAGGAGGCCTCCTCCGTTTCATAAATATGGGCGGTTCCGTCCAGCCTGGGCGGCGTACCCACCAGACTTTTAATGTTTTTGCCGATCAGATCTTCGTTCGGGTGGAAAAGCACCATCCCCTGTTTATTGATCAGCGCAGCGTAACCGGTATCGGCCAGAGTGACCGTGGCAAGGGTCTTTTCAATGGCACCGAGGCCAATGTCAGCCCCGGCGACTCCTTCATACTCACCGCCCTTGACCGGGGCCAGGGTCGAAATGATGGTGTCATTGGTACTGGCATCCCTGTATGGCTCGGTGAAGGAGGCCTGGCCCAGACTCATGGCTTTTTTATACCAGGGGCGAACGCGGGGGTCGTAGTCAGCGGGGAGCGTGGCATTGGCCTCTTTCGACTTCATCAGCATGTAGCCATCAGTGCGCCCCACATAGACGTCACGAAACCCTCCTCCGGCTGTAATCGCCTGAAGAATCGTGCGTGCCTCCTCATCGTTCCCGGCCTTCTCCAGTGCTTTTGATGCGGCTTCGGTCAGTGCCAGGCGCGTGTTGAGCCATTCGGCAATGCTTGACGTACTCTGGGCCACCGTGTCGTCAATCAGAGCTTCAACGTAGGTGTTGGTGGTTTTTTGCAGTCGGAGATCGCCGGAAAGAGTGAACGCGCCCATGGCGAGCAGCAGGAGAATTCCGAAGGCGATCAGTAGTTTTTGACCGAAAGTGAGGTGCACAGTCTAGTCCTCTGGGAAGGGGCGTAGGTTGGCTTAGTCTCGAATGCGCAGGACGAGAATTCGCGCTTGATTTGATATCTGTTAACTTGCGTTTCGGCCTGTTGAGCGAAGTCTTTAATTCCTTCTGATAAACTCCTACGAAATAGCGACACGTACTGGTTTTTTATTTTCTTTTAAAGCGGGAGCCGACCTGAATGGCCCATGAAGAGCTTCATCTTAACCTCCGCAACCTGACCCTGGACGACTACGGCCAGCTTCAGACACTGATGGATCAGATTTATGACGACATCGGAGGCGCATGGCCCAAGGACACCATTGAGGCACTGGTTGAGCAGTTCCCCGATGGCCAGATCTGTATCGAGGACAACGGCCAGCTGGTAGCGGTGGCCCTGACTGTATGCGTTAAGTACGAGCGTTTCAGCAACCCGCACACCTACGATGACCTGATCCTCCGGAACGAGAAAATCTGGCACAACGCCGACGGCGACTCGCTCTACGGCCTTGATGTGTTTATTCACCCGGAATACCGCGGTTACAGGCTTGGCCGCCGTCTTTATGAGGCGCGGAAGGAACTTTGCCGTTCCATGAACCTGAGAGCGATTCTCGCCGGGGGCAGAATTCCAGGCTATTACAAGTATTCTGATCAATACTCGCCCGCCGAGTACATTGAACGAGTGGACCGCAAGGAGATCTACGATCCGATCCTGACTTTCCAGCTGTCCAATGATTTTCAAGTGACACGCCTGATGCACAAATACCTGCCAGAGGATGAAAAGTCCCTCGGGTATGCAACTCTCCTGGAGTGGCGAAATATTCTGTATACCCCGCCGTCCTCGGTGCTCAACGTCAAGAAGACGCAAGTACGCCTTGGCGCTGTTCAGTGGCAGATGCGTGAATTCACTTCTGTGGATGAAGTGCTAAAGCAAGTGGAGTACTTTGTTGACGCGCTTTCGGACTACAAGAGTGACTTCGCCCTGTTTCCGGAATTCTTCAACGCGCCTCTCATGGGCCTGACTGACCAGATGGACCAGACCCGGGCAATCCGCTTCCTGGCCGGGTTTACCGAGCAATTTCGGGACGAGATGTCCGAGATGGCTGTGAGTTACAACATCAACATCATTACCGGATCCATGCCTCTGCTCGAAAATGACCGGGTGTATAACGTTTCCTACCTGTGCCATCGCGACGGCCGGGTGGACGAGCAACGCAAGATTCACATTACGCCCCACGAACGCCGCGACTGGGTGATTGAAGGCGGCACCGATTTCGAGGTGTTCGATACCGATGCCGGCCGGGTGGCGATCATGATCTGCTACGACATCGAGTTTCCGGAGCTCGGCAGGATTGCAGCTAGCCAGGAGGTAGACATTATCCTGGTTCCGTTCTGGACAGACACGAAGAACGGTTATCTCCGGGTGCGTCATTGTGCCCAGGCCAGAGCCATTGAAAACGAATGCTATGTGGTCATTACCGGCAGTGTCGGAAACCTTCCGAAAGTTGAAAATCTGGACGTCCAGTACGCCCAGTCTTCCGTATTTTCACCGTCGGACTTTGCGTTCCCTCACGATGCGGTGATGGCGGAAACAACACCGAACACGGAAATGATCATGTTCTCCGACATGGATCTTGAGAAACTCAAGCTGGTTCGCAACGAAGGGTCTGTTACCAATCTGAAAGATCGCCGTGTTGATATGTACGAACTGAGAAAAAAGTGAAACAGCTCTTTTTTTGAGTAGTAAAAGTGTTGAAAAACTGCCTGAGGGCATGAGCGTAGGATACTGAAGACGTTGTCAAACTATGAATCAGTGTCTATTGTTTAAACAATATCCAGTCCGCCTTGGGTCAGGTGGGTTGAAGTGGATACGGAAATCACCAGAGATATAATGTCAATGAATGAAGAACTGCCGGATTTAGTTGCACGTTTCCGCGTGAAAAAAGGCCTTTTCCGAAAAGAGTTGGTGGAAGCGACTCTATTTGAGCTGGACACTTTTGGCTGTGTAATGAAAACAGATAAGGTTTTTGAACCCGGCGATTCCGTTGTGCTGGAATTGGTGATGGATATGCCGTTCGACGAAATCCGGGCCGAAGGTGTTTCCGGCCTCGTGACCGAACGAAGAAAACATTGCAGCAACTTCTTCTACTCCATTGATTTTGTTGCATTAAGCTCTGATGAGAGCTCGCCGCTCTCTGAAAAATTGCGCCGAATACGCGAAGTGCTTACCAAGAAACAATCGTTGAAATCAAGGCGTTCCCCCGGGGCCGCAGCCGGCTTCCGGCAGTTGGCCTGATCGTTCGTTGTCGTTACCACCCCCGCATCAAGGAGATATTCTATGGCTAAGAAAGCCAAGCAAAATGTTGATAAGGTCGTCAAAAAGGTGAACAAAGAATTCGAAAAGACTTCCACCCAGATCGAGAGCCTTATCAGCGACGCACTCAAACAGTTCGACAGCCTGCAGCACCAGATTCAGGATCCGGTGCGTAAGCTGCTCAAAGAAGTGGATGAGCTCCGTGACCGTGAAATGAAACGTTTCAACGAAGAGTTCGAGCGCCGCATGAACGAATTCCACGAGCTTCAGAGCAGTATCCTGGAACGCTTGGGGATGGCATCCAAGGAAGCTGGTAAGGAAGTGAAAAAGCTGACAGACGAAGTCAGTAAAGAAGCAACCACCGCTGCCAAGAAAGCCGCGCCCAAAACAACTGCGAAAAAGACTTCGGCCAAGAAAGCACCTGCCAAGAAGACAGCTGCCAAGAAGTCCACACCCAAGGTGGCAAAGCCGGTGGACAAGAGCAATCTGACTCTGGTTAAGGGTATCGGCCCTGCAACCGCCAAGAAGATGAAAGATGCCGGCATTACGTCCATCGACCAGATTGCCAATCCGTCCGAGGCCGATCAGGAAAAACTGAAGGCATTTTCCGGTGTAAAGGGATTTGACCAGTTCAGCGCTGAAGCCAAGAAAATCAACTGATGCGAACGCCCGACCAGCCTGTTTTACGGGACATAGTCCTGATTGGCGGTGGGCACAGCCACGTTGGGGTACTCAAGCGGTTCGCCATGAACCCGGTCCCCGGCGTGCGCCTGACCCTGATCTGCCGTGATACCCACACACCCTACTCCGGAATGCTGCCTGGCTATGTCGCGGGCCATTACAGCTACGACGACGTCCACATCGATTTGAGTAAGCTCGCAGAATATGCCGGTGCGCGCTTTTATCGGGACGAAGCCGTTGGTATTGACCGGGACCGGAAGCGGGTCCTGTGTCGAAACCGGCCTGACGTTCCCTACGACATTCTGTCGGTCAACATCGGGTCGTCACCTCGCGTGAAAGATGTTGAGGGTGCTTCCGAGTATGCCGTTCCAGTAAAGCCTATAACCGGCTTCAACAATCGTTGGCTCACCCTGCTTTCGCGTATCGAAAATCACGATGGGCCGCTCACTATCGCCATTGTAGGGGCCGGTGCTGGCGGGGTTGAGTTGACGCTGGCAATGCAATTCCGCCTGCAAAACGAACTGAAACAGCGCGGTAAAGATCCTGATCAATTGCACTTTCACCTTTTTGACGCGGCGGATGAGATTCTTCCTACTCACAACGCCAAGGTTCGCGAGGTTTTCCGTAAAGCGCTTTCAGACCGTGGCGTAAAAATTCATCTGGGCGCCCCCGTCAAAAAGGTTGAGCAAGGTCTCTTGATGACCGATTCCGGAGAAAGCCTTCAGGCGGACGAAGTGTTATGGGTGACCAGAGCCGGCGGGCCGCCATGGCTTGCAGATACTGGCCTCGCACTTGATGACGGCCTGTTCATTCGTGTCCGGGATACTCTGCAGACCGAGAATGACGACAGTATTTTTGCGGCGGGTGATATTGCGAATGTGATTAACCACCCCCGGGAAAAGGCCGGTGTTTTTGCCGTTCGTCAGGGGCGCCCTCTCGCGGATAACCTCAGGCGTGTGGCACTCGGAAAACCAGCAAAAGATTTCCACCCCCAAAAGAAATGGCTGGCACTGATCAGCACCGGCAACAAGTTTGCGGTTGCTTCCCGAGGCGAGATGCAGTTCGCCGGTGCGCTGGTATGGCGCTGGAAAGACTGGATCGATCGACGATTCATGAGAAAGTTTACGGACCTTCCGGCCATGGAAGACGACGCCAAGCTGCCTGATACCGGCGCCGCCCAAAACCCGGAAGAAGCCTCTCAGGCCATCTCAGCCGTTGCCATGCGTTGCGGAGGCTGTGGCGCAAAAGTGGGAAGCACAGTGCTATCCCGCGCCTTGGGTGAACTGAAGCCCATCGAACGAGACGACATTATCATCGGTTTACACGCGCCGGATGACGCAGCTGTCCTTCGGGTTCCGCCCGGCAAGGCCGTTGTTCACACGGTGGACTTCTTCCGCGCCTTCATCGACGACCCCTACGTATTTGGTCAGGTGGCAGCGAATCACAGCCTCGGGGACGTGTTTGCCATGGGCGCGGAAGCCCAGAGTGCGACCGCAGTCGCGACCGTGCCGTACGGAATTGAATCAAAAGTGGAGGATGTTGTCTTCCAGATGATGTCCGGTGCAGTAGACGTGCTCAATGAGGCCGGCTGCGCACTGGTTGGGGGTCACACGGGAGAAGGCAAGGAGCTTGCACTGGGTTTTGCCGTGAACGGACTGATTGATCCTGAAGAAGTGATGAGCAAGGGTGGTCTTCGTGCCGGTGATGTCCTGATCCTGACCAAGCCGATAGGCACCGGGACTCTGTTTGCCGCGCACGCACGCCTCGCTGCGCGGGGCCGCTGGATTGATACTGCCCTCGCCTCAATGATCCAGTCCAACAAACTGGGCGCAGAATGCCTTCGCAGGTATGGTTCCAGGGCCTGCACGGATGTCACCGGTTTTGGACTGCTGGGACATCTTGTCGAAATGACCCGGCCCTCCGGTGTCGATGCCGAACTGGACCTCTCTGCAATCCCTGTCTTGCCAGGTGCCGAAGAAACATCCGCAGCGGGTATTCTGAGTTCATTGCAGCCTGCTAACATCCGGCTGCGGCGCGGTATCCGCGACCAGGAAAACTGGGTTAACCACCCAAGGTATCCCCTGATTTTTGACCCCCAGACGGCCGGCGGGCTTCTGGCCAGTGTTTCCGCTGACCAGGCAGAGGCCTGTGTCCGGGAGTTAAGGGCGTTGGGCTATCCTCACACGGCCGTTATTGGCAGGGTAATGGCCCAGGATATGGAAGGCGCAATCGAGCCCGTCTCTCTAAAAGACTAACCTCTCAATTCCCCAAATGACCCTGCCTCTGGCGCGGGCAGCGCTGTATAGCCAACGCCAGTGCCCGCTCCAGGGCATGGCGTTCGTTCTCGGGCGTAAACTTCGGAGCAAGTTCATCCACCTGGTGCGCCAGTTTTTTGAGAAAAGACGGATCGCTCTCCGCTCTGCGGAGTAAGGCCGCCAGTGTGTGCTCGTCGCCCACCGGATAGTAGCCTTCGTAGTCATCGCCAAGAAGCCCCTGGTTGCCGGGAATATCCGAGGCAATAACGGGCAAACCAGCGCGGCAGGCTTCGGACACCACATTGGCCCCGCCTTCCATGATGGAGCTGATCACCATCAGCCGGCTGTCCACCATCAATTTTTTCAGTTCGGGCTTCTCCAACTCCCCAAGCCATTGAAACCTTGAATTCTCGCGCATCTCCTTTTCGGCTGCATTCTGCCATTGGCTGTTGTGGGGTTTTCCGACGCAGATGACCTGTATCCGGGAAACCAAGGGCAGCAACCTTGCCGCCAACGCCGCCCGGAGAGAATCTTTCTCATCCCGAAGGTGCCCTATCACACAAATCCGGAATGGTGCTCCATCCTCGGCCTCAATCGGCTCTCGAAGGCCGACATCGGCGGACTGAAAAACAGTCACAAGCTTGCTGGAATATTGCAGGGGGATGTCCTGGACCACCAGATCGTGTAAACCAATCAGCACATCTGCGGCGTCCATGGCGGCAAGGGTTTCTCGCGGGTATTTCTTCTGGTGATAATAGATGTCGGTGCCCGTCAGTGCCACAACAAGGGGAGTCGATGGCCAACAGCGGCGGAAGGATTGAATCGCCCCATGGCTGCGCCACGCGTGAAGTGCCACGAATGCGTCACAGGGCTCTCCGTGGTACTCGGTCATCACACTTACCCGATGCCCTTCGCCTTCGAGCAACCATTTCCAGCGCTCTGCCGTGGCACGATTCCCCGCTTTGGAGCCGGGAGCCGCCGGTGTAATGATTATAATTTCCATGAATCCCTCAAAACGCCGGGTGGTGTGCATTTAACGCGGAGGCTGAGCCAAATATACACGCAAATCGTATAGCTGTTCAGAGTTAGAGTGAATCAAGGTATCCTTTGTCGGCAAGGATCCCAACACATGCGCTCCACCATTCAAATAACCTCCCAAATGCAAGGAAATCAAATGACTCTGAAGCTTATACGGAACATGATGCTTTCCAGTCTTTTCCTGGTTGCAGCTACCTCCGCAGCGGCGGAAACCTTCGTTTTCACGGCCATTCCGGACGAAGATGAAACCAAACTGGTTGAACGCTTTAAAGGCGTAGCGGACTACCTGTCTGAACAGCTTGATGTGGACGTTCGCTATATCCCGGTGAAATCTTATGCGGCAGCCGTATCGGCATTCCGCAACAACCAGGTTCAGCTGGCATGGTTTGGCGGTCTTTCCGGCGTGCAGGCCCGTCGACTGGTCCCTGGTTCTGAGGCCATTGCTCAAGGCGTCGAAGACGAAGCCTTCCAGACCTACTTTATTGCCAATAGCAGCACCGGGATCGAACCGGCCGCCGACTTTTCGGAGTTGGAAGATGTGCTCAAAGGCAAAACCTTTACTTTTGGGTCCAAAGGTTCAACCTCAGGTCGGCTGATGCCGGAATTCTACGTTCGGGAAACCTTTGGTGAGCAGCCGGATGATTTCTTCTCTCGCGTGGGCTTCAGTGGCAACCACACCCGTACCTTGCGCCTGGTTGAAGCAGGCACATACGAGGTTGGTGCTCTGAATTTTCAGGTATGGCAGAAAGAACTTGAGGCCGGCAACATAGATACCTCCGCCGTGCAGGTCATTTGGGAAACACCGGCCTATCCCGATTATCAGTGGACAATCCGTGGCGACGTAAATGAGCGCTTCGGAGAAGGCTTCAAGGATCGTGTCAAGCAAGCTCTGCTGAGTCTGGACGATAACGCCCTGCTTGAGAGCTTCCCACGCTCAGGATTTATCCCTGTAACCAACGACGCCTACGAGCCTATTCGGAAGACCGCGCAAGAGATTGGAATCCTCGATTAATGTCCGCTTTCGATCTCTCTGGTCTTACTGCGTCTTACGGAGGAGAGCGGGTCATCGGCCCGCTCTCTCTTTCCGTCAAACAGGGAGAACATATTGCGCTGGTGGGTAAAAGCGGCGCTGGCAAGTCGACCCTGGTGCGGCTCATCCATGAACGGGTAAACCGGGATTCGTCTCTTGTTCCCCAGGAACTGGGGCTGGTAAACGCGCTGCCGGTTTTTCACAACGTTTTTATGGGGCAACTGGACCGGCATTCTGTCTGGTACAACACCTGGACACTGATTCGGCCTTTTATGTCGGACAAGGAGAAGGTCAGGGAGTTATTGCAGGATCTGGGAATGTCCGAAAAACTCTGGATTCCGACACTGTCCCTTTCAGGCGGTCAACGGCAGCGAGTTGCGATCGCGCGGGCATTGTTCCGCAATGCCAGCCTCCTGCTTGCCGACGAGCCTGTCTCCGCCCTGGACGGCCCCATGGCGCACCTTGTCATGAAGCGTCTTTCCGACGGGTTTAACACCAGTGTCATTGCGCTTCATGACGTTGATCTGGCGTTATCTTACTGCAACCGTATAGTGGGTCTTGAGGACGGTCAGATAGCTCTGGACGATACCAGCGACCGTCTGACCGCGACTGACATCATGTCTCTCTACTAGGCAAACGGCTGATTCATGTTTTCTTCTCCCACGGTCAGAACCAGCCTGATTTTCCTTGCCATTGCGGTGGTGGGGCTCTTTTTTGCGGACATGTCCATCACCGCCTCCAATCCTTGGCGTGATCTCGGCAACTTCTTTCTGGGCGTGGTAACGCCGGACTTTTTCAGTTCCGAAGGTCTGATGACCGCCCTGCTCCGCACCGTTGCATTTGCATTCGTGGGTGTGGCGCTGGGGAGCGCCTCCGGGTTTCTGTTGTCACTGGTTTACCGTTTTCTGCCAGTGCGGCTTTTTTGTGCCTTTATCCGCGCCATTCATGAGCTCTTCTGGGCACTCATCTTTCTTCAGTTCTTCGGCTTTCACCCGCTGACTGGGGTATTGGCCATTGCTATTCCGTACGCAGGCATTTTCGCCAAAGTGTATTCCGAGATTCTGGACGAGACCGATCCTCAACCAGGCCGCTTGCTGCCACCAGGCTCAGGTCTAATTTCGGCGTTTCTGTACACGCGAATTCCGGATTGCTGGGTACAGTTAAGGACTTACACCGCCTACCGGCTTGAGTGCGGCTTGCGCTCCAGCGCCATCCTTGGCTTCGTTGGTCTGCCAACACTGGGTTTCTATCTTGAGGCATCTTTCTCACAGGGGAACTACTCGGATGCCGGCGCCATGCTCATCCTCTTCTATGTACTGATCGCAACCATTCCTTTGTGGGTCAAACCCAAGCTCCTGCCGGTTTATGTGCTCGGTGCGCCGTTTTTCCTGGGAGATGGGCTGCCCATTGTCTGGGGTAACGTCGCTCGCTTTTTTACTCAGGACATCGTACCCAGTCCGATTCGCAACGGGGAGGGTGTCTCAGGGCTTTTACCCTGGTTCAATGATCTGATGGTCAATGAAGCACTACCTGGCATCTGGAATACCGTGGTCCTTACCCAGATTGCGCTGGTGGCGACGGGGATCATTACCCTTCTGGCATTTCCGCTGATTTCCAATCATTTTGGCGGCCCTGTCAGACGGACGTCCGGGCATGTGCTGCTGGTCATCGCCCGCTCCACACCAGAATACATTCTTGCCTATATCCTGTTGCAGCTTTGGGGGCCCTCGATGTTGCCCGCCGTGGTTGCACTTGCGCTGCATAATGGCGGAATAATCGGGCACCTCATCGGCCGCCAGACCAACTCGATCCACCTGCGGCCCGATGCACCAATAGGCTTTAATCGGTACTCCTGGGAACTGGTACCCAGAGTGTACCGCTCATTCC
Source organism: Marinobacter salinus (assembly GCF_001854125.1). Lineage (NCBI taxonomy): Bacteria > Pseudomonadati > Pseudomonadota > Gammaproteobacteria > Pseudomonadales > Marinobacteraceae > Marinobacter > Marinobacter salinus. The sequence goes on along the minus strand of NZ_CP017715.1, from coordinate 1,197,749 downwards.
TGGCCTTCCTGTTTTACCGGTGGGAAATTATCATGCGGGAAACAGCGATTCTCGGGATTCTGGGCATTTACACCCTGGGTTTCTACGTCGACAGCGCCATTCAGAACATTCGGTTTGACCGCGCCATGATGCTGATTCTTATCACCGCTCTGCTCAACATTGGCATTGATGCACTGGGGCGTTACATTCGCCGCAGGCTCGCCCTTCAGACCATGCCAACCTGCTAACGCTGCATGAGCTGACTACTGCCAACGGATTTATTTGACAGCGGGAGACGACGCACTTTCCAGAGCCCAGTCAGTGCCCAGAGCGACCGATTCCGCCTGATCTGGCTGATCCGCCGGCGCACCCTCAATCACGGGTTTGGAAAAGCCACCTTCTTCCGTGTTTTCCATGGATTCAACATCCACTGAACGGACCGTATAGGTCGTACCGCCGGAAACCACCCTGGCCCGATGGGTCAGGCCGAATACGAATCGGCAATAATCCAGCTTGAGCTGAGTCAGATCCTGTTCTGCTTTGCGAATCTTGCGCAACAACACTTTCTGAACACTGTCTCCGTAATCCATCGAGTCTTCCCTGGAGTTGCCCGTAGGTTTCAAAGAGTTTACACAATACTGGCCCGTTGTCAGCTCCGGACGGCATCGGTTTTGAGGCTGTTCACAAGCTCTGTGCCTGGAACACGAGGTTTACCGGCACACCCTCAATCGGTGTTTGCCCTTGCTGCAAATCAATACGCCAGATCATATCGGAACCGGTACTACAAATTGGCGCTGTGAAGCGGGCGGTAAATACCCGGCCAGTCTCGCGAGCCAGCGGCACCGGGTACTCTCCCATATACATAGACTCTCCACGCAATACCGCAAGAAGGCGCTCCGGGGCACCCGTCGCAGTGATGGTAAGCCGGTATTCAATGCCCTGCCCGCTGTCGCCCAGCACCGTAAGTTCAGCCCGCCATTGATCCGGACCTATTGTCCACTCACAGGGACCCGCCAGCAGATTGCAGTCTCTTTTCTCAGGCTGTTCCGCGCCATTTTCGATCGTGCTCAGCAAGCGCGGCCCAAAAACTGAAAGCGAAAGCAACCCAAGGATCAATCCTACAACCAGAAATGGACGTAACATACCGTACCTCAAACATGCCAAAGCGGCATTATGGGGATAATCCGCACTCAGGCAAAGCTTTCTAAACCGGCGCCAGTCATGAGAAAATACCGCGCCTCCGTATTTGACCCATTTAAAGACAGGACACGCCCGTGCAGCCGGATATTTCCGTAAAGCACCTCAGCAAGGTTTATGGCGACGGTTTCCAGGCCCTCAAAGACATCAACCTGGAAATTACCCGAGGTGAAATCTTTGCTCTCCTTGGCCCCAATGGTGCCGGTAAGACCACGTTGATCAGTATCATCTGCGGTCTTGTAAATCTCTCCAGTGGTGACGTAAAAGCCGCTGGATACGATATTGTGAAGGATTACCGCAAGGCCCGCGAGTCCATCGGTCTTGTGCCTCAGGAACTGAATACCGATTCCTTCGAGACAGTCTGGGATGCGGTTTCTTTTAGCCGGGGACTTTTCGGCAAGCCCCCCAAACCCAGTCATATCGAAAAAATTCTGAGGGACCTCTCCCTTTGGGACAAACGAGATAAGCGCATTATGTCGCTTTCCGGAGGTATGAAGCGCAGGGTGATGATCGCCAAGGCCTTATCCCATGAACCCCAGATTCTGTTCCTCGACGAACCGACCGCAGGTGTTGATGTCGAGCTTCGCCGCGACATGTGGGAAATGGTGCGTAAACTGAGAGAAAACGGCGTCACCATTATTCTCACGACCCACTACATCGAAGAAGCCGAGGAGATGGCGGATCGTATCGGGGTGATCCGTCAGGGCGAAATCATCCTGGTGGAAGACAAGACCCAGTTGATGAGCAAGCTCGGAAAAAAAGAGCTTCGGCTTCACCTTCAGAGCCGGCTTGAGCAGCTCCCCGGCGAACTGACCCTCGAGCCCATTGAGTTGTCTGAAGACGGCTACGAGCTGATTTACACCTTTGACTCCCAGCAGGAGCAGGCCGGAGTGGCCCGATTGCTCCGCACCCTGGGTGATCTTGGCATTGACTACCGCGACCTGCAGACTCGCGAAAGCTCCCTGGAAGAGATTTTTGTCGGCCTGGTGCACGAACAAGCCCGCTGACTTTTTGGAGAAAGGCATGAACCTTTACGGCGTCCGCGCAATCTACAAGTTTGAAATGGCCCGCATGAAACGCACGGTGATGCAGAGTGTGTTGTCACCGGTGATTTCCACATGTCTGTACTTCGTGGTGTTTGGCTCGGCGATTGGCTCCCGCATGGGTGACATCGACAATATCAGCTATGGAGCCTACATAATTCCCGGGCTGGTGATGCTCTCGTTGCTCATGCAAAGCATTTCCAACGCGTCCTTCGGGATCTACATGCCGAAGTTCTCGGGCACCATCTACGAAGTGCTTTCGGCACCGGTCTCATACGTTGAAGTGGTTCTGGGCTATGTGGGCGCGGCGGCAACCAAGTCGGTGATTCTTGGCCTCATCATCCTGGCAACCGCCAGTCTGTTCGTGGATTACAGTGTGCTCCACCCTTTCTGGATGGTCTCCTTCCTGGTGCTCACTTCCATCACCTTCAGTCTCTTTGGCTTCATTATCGGAATCTGGGCGGATGGCTTCGAAAAGCTGCAGATAGTGCCCATGATGATTGTCACGCCACTGGTGTTCCTGGGAGGTACCTTTTACTCCATCGATATGCTGCCCGAGATCTGGCAGACCATCAGCCTGTTCAATCCCGTTGTTTACCTGATCAGTGGTTTTCGGTGGGCGTTTTACGGCGTTTCGGACGTGCACATTGCAATCAGTGTCGGCATGACTCTCGTGTTTCTGACTGCGTGTATGCTGGCAATATGGTGGATCTTTAAAACCGGCTACCGGCTACGTTCATGAACGGGTTCCGCCGGGCTCTGCGGCTCACCACGCTGCTTCTCTCAGCAGCTCTGGCTTCGGCCTGTTCCGCGGATTCCGTCGTTCCCCAGCCCAGGCTGCCGACCACCACGGCTTGTTTTGTGACGAATCAAAAAACAATCCCCGTGACCCTCGAGATCGCCCGGGAATTCGAGCAGCGCCAGAAAGGCTTGATGGGTCGAACCGTCATGCCACCAGAGGCTGGTATGCTGTTTGTATACCAGCGGCCGCAAAGCGCAAATCACGGGTTCTGGATGTACAACACCCTGATCCCCCTGGATATCGGATATGTGGCTGAAAACGGTGTCATAGGAAGCATCCGGAAGATGGCGCCTTGCACATCGTCGAGGGGCAGCAACTGCCCAACCTACCCGGCAGGCGTGGAGTTCACCTTCGCCGTCGAGATGAACGACGGGTTCTTTGCAGAGAACGGCATAACCGTGGGCAATCGGCTACTCCTGGGCGAATCGAACTGCGCGGCAGACTGATCAGCTGTCTTTCCATTCCGGCTTGCGCTTGTCCAGAAACGCACAGATACCTTCCTGGGCATCATTTGCCTGCATGTTGTCTGCCATCACCTTCGAGGTTAACTCGTAGGCATCCGCCAACGGCATTTCCAATTGACGGTAAAACGCCTCCTTGCCGATTTTGAGGGTATGACCCGATTTGTCCGCAACAGTGCGCGCCATGCCGTAGACCGTTTCGTCCAGCACCTGTTCATCCACTGCCCGGTTCACCAAACCTATTTCCGCGGCCCGTGCGGCGCTGATCATCTCACCAGTCAGCAACATCTCCATCGCATGTTTGCGGGATACATTGCGAGACAGAGCCACCATCGGCGTTGAGCAGAATAGCCCGATATTTACGCCCGGCGTGGCAAACCGTGCGGTATCCGCAGCAATGGCCAGATCGCAACTTGCCACCAACTGACACCCGGCCGCCGTGGCCACGCCCGCAACCCGGGCGATGACCGGCTTGGGCAGGTTAACAATCTGCTGCATGACCTTGCTGCACTGGTTAAACAGCGCAAGCTGGAATTCATGACTAGCAAACTGCTCACGGACTTCCCTCAGATCGTGGCCGGCACAGAACACACGCCCAGCGGATGCCAGAACAACCACCCGTGTTTCAGCCTCGTCGGCGACCAGGGACAGTTCTTCGGAGAGCGCCTCCAGCATGGCCATTGAGAGACTGTTCCGGCGTTCGGGTTGATTCAGAGTGAGAGTCGTAACCCCGTTTTCTGAGTACTTTCTGACCAGTGGTTCGCCTGTCGTCGTCATAACGGCTCCCTTCTTCCGCCGAGATTGTGTTGTACTGATTCGTCATTTCAGTATTAACCAGGGCTGTGGGCATGTCGAAGCGACTTTTGTAGGATGCTCAGAGATTTGACTGCAAGGTTGTGATCATTCACAAAGGAACGTCGGTATAAACTCTAGCCAGACGCGTAACCGGGAAAAGACATCGATGTCCAGATCCAAACAACTACGTCGCGAACTCGAAAAGCACATGGCCGAGGCCGACTCCTACGAGCATTGGTACGCCGCTGCCGAGAAGCTCGACGAGCTGGACGGGAACCTCTCCTGGCGTGAAGAAGACGGTAGCGACCTGTTGCATGAAACTCTCATTCGCGAGCACATGGATGCCATGCGAAAGTGTCGGAAACAGGGGGATTCCCGGGGTCTGATACGGGTTTTGCAGGAGAGCCTGTACCGGCATCTTGGCGAGCTCGCCAATCCGGATCTGTACGTTGTTGCCTGGACTGGCACCAAGTACCTCGTGAGTGAATTTCTGGATGAAGTGGAACATTCCATGAACTTCATCTGCGATCACGACATGCCTGGCGTCACAGCGGAACAGAAACTGCACCTGTTCAGGGATGCGGAGCGGGTTTACGGGCAACCGGCGCTCATGCTCAGTGGTGGCGCCGCTTTCGGCATCTATCACATCGGCGTGACCCGCGCGCTCTGGCAGCAGCGCCTGCTACCCGATGTGATCGCCGGGTCCAGTATGGGGGCGATTGTGGCGGGCGCCATCTGCACCCGCAACGAGGCCGATCTCGAGCGGTTTTTCAATGAACCCGGTGAAATTCAGCGGGACGCATTCTTTTGGCTGGAACCGGCGAGAATCTGGCGCAAGCGCCACGCCATGGACCAGACCAAGCTTCTTGAGCATATTCGCGCCAACATCGGGAGCATGAGTTTCCGAGAGGCTGAGGAGATCAGTGGCCGAACCCTCAACATCTCAGTCTCACCCACACGAACTCTTCAGAAGCCACGCCTGCTGACCGCCCTGAGTTCCCCGGAAGTGCTGGTAGACTCGGCAATTCTTGCTTCCTGTGCCGTACCCGGTGTTTACCCTCCGGTGACCCTTCAGGCCAGGTTTTCCGAGAAGGGAAAAAACGACGCCAAACCCTATATGCCATCAGAACGCTGGATCGACGGAAGCGTACACGGCGATCTGCCACTGATGCGGATGGCGAGGCTGCACAACGTGAACCGCACGATTGTCAGCCAGGCAAATCCTCACGTGGTCCCATTCATCAGTCATCATCACCAGCGTGGCCCCGGGATAACGGCAAAAAAGGCGGTGACCTCACTTATGCACGCACAGCTGGCGACCGCCCTGCAGCTTACCCGAAGTGCCTCTTTATCCGTCGTCCGGCCACTGCTGGAACAGGCTTACGCCATGACAACCCAGACCTATCTTGGCGATATCAACATCCATTTTCCGTTCCGCCCGTTGCTGTATCCTAAACTGCTGGCCAACCCAAGCCGGGAAGACCTGGACATGTTCATCCGTATCGGAGAACAGGCCACCTGGCCTCGGCTTCCCATGATCCGCGACCAGACCCGAATCAGCCGAACGTTTTCCAACTGCATTACCCGGCTCAAACACGCATGCCAGGGACACCGGGCCGGAACGGAGTAACCTCTTGCAAAAAACCCGTATCAAGGGGCTGACCATTGCTGCGCTGGGCGTCCTGTTTATTACGCCGGACGCCCTGCTGGTGAAAATCACCTCCGTGAAACCGGAAGTCTTCCTGTTTTGGCGGGGAGTGCTGCTTGCCATCAGCTTCTACGCTATCAGTTGGCTACGCTATCGAACGGGCCTGGCACAGGAAATACGGCATTGTGGCTGGAAAGGACTGTTTTGTGCCGGAGCGTTCGCCGTGAGCACTCTGGGATTTGTGATGGGCATGAAAAATACCGCCGCCGGCAACGTGCTCGTGATTCTAAACACAGCGCCCGTCATCGCGGCCCTGATTGCCTGGCTGATCTGGAAGGAAACCCTGCCTCTGAGAACCTGGGTAATTATCGTGGTATGCGTGACCGGCGCTACCATCATGGCCATTGGAGAATGGGGCCGTGGTGACCCTTTCGGCCTGGTAATGGCAGCCGTTGCAGCCATCGCCCTGGCCTCAAACCTCAACGTCGCCCGATCAAAGCCGGGGGCGGATATGAGTGTCATGCTCATGTTCGGCGCCCTGGCCCTGGCCGGCGTCGCAGCCCTTGCCGGAGGCGCCCAGATTCCCGACGCCCGAGACAGCTTTTTCATTGCCCTGCTCTGCCTCGTTTTCCTGCCCGTGGCCTGCATCCTCATCCAGATAGGCCCCCGCTACATTCCAGCCGCCGAAGTCAGCCTGATGCTGCTGCTGGAAACCGTGGTGGGATCCTTCCTGGTCTGGCTCTTCCTGAACGAAGTCCCGCCGGCACTCAGCCTTATTGGCGGAGTCATTGTGTTCTCGGCATTGGCCAGCCATGGCTGGATTGAGGTTCGGAGATATCGTTTGTCAGTGAGGAAGCTGGGCTAATGGTGCTCCGGGCCGGAATCGAACCGGCACGACCGTGAGGTCGAGAGATTTTAAGTCTCTTGTGTCTACCAATTTCACCACCGGAGCATCGGAGGGAGGTTTGGACGGGCAGAATTGTATAAGGGCACGTCCAGTAACGCAATTCTGATTCTTTTTCCCGCCTGGAGTCAGGTTCCTGCCGGCTTTACAGCCCTGCCCTTATAGATGTAACCGGCGATTTTGGGCGCTTTCGGGATGTACAGGTTTTCCAGCTCAGTAATCTCGAATCCCGCATGTCTAATCAGGTCCGCGATATGGCGGTTCAGGTGGCAACCGCCGGCCAGCTTTTTCCAGCCAGGGGTTATCCGATGCTGCCACTTCTGTGTGCCGTTGTCTGGCGATTCGCCGTGCTCCAGGAACAAAAGCTCGCCGCCCGGTTTGAGTACGCGCTTCATTTGCTCAAGGGCAGTGTGCCAGTCCGGAATGGTGCACAGAGTAAAGGTCAGCAATACGGTGTCCACGCTTTCATTGTCCAGCGGTATTTTTTCACCCGGCAAATCCAGCCATTCGACCCGGACCGGTGACCGGGAGAGGTTTGGCAGTGCCTTCCGGCGCATGCCATCCGAAGGCTCCAGGCCGTACACCATGTCGACTTTGTCTGAATCGTAGAACTCCAGGTTAATTGCCGAGCCCATGCCCACCTCAAGGACGGTGCCCCGGGCGTGTGGGACCACCTGGCTTCGGAGCTTCATAACCTGGCCCATAGAGCATGCGCGATCTATGATGTGAGGGAGTATTCTGTCTTCGTAAAAGCTCATCGTCATTACCATAATTGTTTTAAATCAAGGGTGCGACAATCTGCCCTATCGGATTCGCCCATGTTTTAAGTAGCATGGCAACCATCTGCCGGTAATAACAACATACAAGATGAGCCTAGGCAGCGGCCGAACGGGAACCTTGTCCCGTTTATTGTGATGTGTGGTTTACCGGAGGGTTCCCATGGAACTAGATCCTCTCATCTTATCGCGAATCCAGTTCGCGTTCGTGGTGTCATTTCACGCCATTTTCCCGGTATTTACTATCGGTCTTGCTTCCTATATTGCTGTGCTCGAAGGGCTCGCCTTCAAAACCGAGAACCCGGCGTGGATCAAGCTTTCCGCGTTCTGGACGAAAGTGTTTGCGGTGGTCTTCGGCATGGGCGTAGTGTCCGGCATTGTCATGTCGTTTCAGTTTGGCACCAACTGGAGCAACTTTGCCCAGGCAACGGCAAACTACCTGGGGCCCATTCTGAGTTATGAGGTGGTCACGGCCTTCTTCCTGGAAGCCGCATTCCTCGGGGTACTGCTGTTCGGGCGGGACAAGGTGCCGGCGGGCCTGCACCTGTTCGCAGCGATCATGGTGGCAACGGGTACCTTCATTTCCTCTTTCTGGATTCTCTCGGCCAACAGCTGGATGCAAACTCCGGCTGGATTTGAACTGCGTGAAGGCGTGTTCCATGTCACTTCCTGGAGCGAGGCCATCTTCAACCCGTCCTTCCCGTACCGTTTCCTGCATATGGCACTGGCTTCCTTCCTCACTGGCGGCTTCGTGGTCGCAGGTGTCAGTGCCTGGTATCTGTTGCTTGGACGGGAAGTGGAAGCCAACCGCAAGGCCCTTTCCATGTGTCTGTGGTTACTGCTTTTTATTGCACCGGCGCAGCTGGTCGTGGGGGATTTTCACGGCCTGAACACGCTGGAACACCAGCCCACCAAAGTGGCTGCGATGGAAGGCAACTGGGAAACGTCGCGCAATGTGCCGCTCCTGCTGTTTGCGATTCCGGATCAGGAAAACCAGCGAAATCTATACGAGATCGGCATTCCCAGCCTGGCCAGCATGATTCTGACCCACGAGTGGGACGGCGAAGTGCCGGGCCTGAAGGACGTGCCGGTTGAAGAGCAGCCCCCGGTGGCCATTGTGTTCTGGTCATTCCGGGTGATGGTGGCGCTGGGCATGCTGATGATTGCGTTTGCCGTTGCAGGCCTGTTCCTGCGGGCGGGTGGTCGTTTCGCACGAAATACCTGGTTCCTCCAGGGCCTGCGGTTCATGAGTATTGCCCCGTTCTTTGCCGTGCTCAGTGGCTGGTTCGTGACGGAGGTTGGCCGCGCACCTTGGTTGGTCTACGGCATCATGAGCCAGGCGGAGTCGGTCACACCCTCCCTGACAGGGGGTATGGCGCTGTTTACGCTTATCGGCTACATCGTGGTCTACGCCATGGTGTTCTCTGCCGGCGTGTACTACCTCATGCGGGTGCTGTACGTCGGGCTGGAAGATCGGCATGACGAAGAAGACCACGAAGCGGAACGCCCGGCACGGCCGCTCTCTGCGGCTCACGTGCCATTCGAATACGGCGAAGAAAAGCGCAGCACTCCGGCCAACCAGGGAGGTCACTGATTATGGAACTGTTCGATCTGCCACTGATCTGGGCATTTATTATCGGCTTCGGCATCATCATGTATGTGCTGATGGATGGGTTTGACCTGGGCGTCGGCATCCTGTTTCCGTTTGCGCCCAACGAAGAAGCCCGGGACACCATGATGAATTCCGTGGCCCCCGTATGGGACGGCAACGAAACCTGGCTGGTCCTGGGGGGCGCTGGACTTCTGGCTGCCTTCCCGATGGTCTACACCATCTTCCTGCCGGCGTTGTACATTGGCGTCTTCCTGCTATTGGCTGGCCTGATTTTCCGGGGTGTGGCGTTTGAGTTCCGGTTCAAGGCGCGGACCTCCCGGTATCTCTGGAACTGGGCCTTTGCCGGTGGCTCTACCGTGGCATCTTTTGCCCAGGGTGCGGTGGTTGGCACCTATATCCAGGGCTTTGAGACCGCCAATGGGGTGTATGTGGGCGGCGCGCTGGACTGGCTGACACCGTTTACCGTGCTGACGGGCCTGGGCATGCTTGCGGGCTATGCCCTGCTCGGGTCCACCTGGTTGATCATGAAAACCGAAGGCAGGCTTCAGGCGTGGGCTTACAAAATCACTCTGCCACTTCTGGCGGCCGTGATCATTGTGTTCGGGATCATCAGCGTGTGGACGCCGTTTGTGGATGATCTGGTGCGGGAGCGCTGGTTCTCCAACCTGAGCGTGATCTGGATCCTGCCCGTGCTTACTTTGCTGTGTGCTTTCCAGATTTACCGTTCCGTGCGCGACCGGTATGAAGGTATGCCGTTTGTAGCCACCATGGGTCTGTTCATCACCACCTATCTGGGACTGGTGGTGAGCCGCTGGCCGTATGTGGTGCCACCGGACTACACCCTGTGGGAAGCGGCTTCAGCGTATGAGTCGCAACTCTTCCTGTTGCTGGGCCTGCTGTTCGTGATCCCCATCGTGCTGGTCTATACCGCCTGGACCTACTGGGTGTTCCGTGGCAAGGTTCGCGCCGGTGAGGGTTACCATTAAGTGCCGGAACCAGAGGCGGAACGGCCAAGGGAGGGCGCGGAGGGGCTATCACCGCTCCCCTCCCAACGCCAGATTAAAGACTGGCTGAGGGAACTCGCCAAGGGTAGCCGGCGGTGGGTTCGGGGAACGGTCCTGGCTGGTCTCGTCGCCGGCCTGGCGACAATTCTCCAGATGTTTTTTCTGGCCCGTATTATCCATCAGGGCGTGATAGAAAACAGTCCGGTCAGCAGTCTCTCCGCCCTTTTTACTGGCCTTCTGTTAGCCATGGTTATCCGGGCAGTCGCTCAGGGTGTTCAGGCGCGTTTCGCTGCCCGATGCAGTGAGCAGGTCCGGCGTGATGCCCGACGTCAGATCAACCGTCACTGGCAACAGACCGGTCCGGTTGCCATCGGCCATGCCTCAGCGGGTGAGCTCGCCCGGGAATGGATTGATCACGTGGAGGCGCTCCATGGCTACTTTGCCCGTTTCCTTCCCCAGATGACGCTCTCCCTGATTGTGCCGGCAACTATCCTCGCTCTGGTTTTCTACCTGGACTGGCTCGCCGGTATTTTCCTGCTGCTTTCCGCACCTCTGATCCCCATTTTCATGGCGCTGGTCGGAATGGGCGCGGAAAAACTGAACCAACAGCATTTCGAGACCATCAGTCGGCTGTCGGGACAGTTTCTGGACAAGGTTCGCGGGCTTACCACACTCCAGCTTTTTGGCCAGACAGACGGCGCTACCGAGCTCATAAGAAAACGATCGGATCGCTATCGAGATGTCGTGATGAAGACGCTCAGAATCGCCTTTCTGTCTTCGGCTGTACTGGAATTTTTCGCGTCTGTCGCGATTGCCGTTATTGCTATCTACATCGGTTTCGGCTTACTGGGCTCTATCACCTATGGCCCCGCCGAAGAACTTACTCTGTTTTCCGGTTTGTTAATCCTGCTCCTGGCTCCGGAATTTTTTCAGCCGCTCCGCACACTCTCCCAGCACTACCATGACCGGGCGGCAGCGCTAGGCGCCAGCTCCGAAATCCTGTCCAGGCTGGCGGGAACGGAGGCACACGAAGAGCCACGCGGAGCAAAGTCTTCAGGCTTCTCTGAAGCGAACGGCGAGGAGATTCGCCTGGAAGACGTTTGCCTTGCCTACCGGCAAGGTCAGGCTATTTTCCACCACCTCAACCTGGCAATACGCCGGGGTGACTGTGTTGCGCTCACCGGGCCTTCAGGAGGGGGAAAGTCTTCTCTACTCCATCTGCTGGCCGGTTTCATGCAACCGGATTCCGGCTCTATCGGCGTCCTCGGTCAGGCTCCGGGCAATTTCAGCTTTGGTTGGCTGGGGCAAAAAGGATTTCTGGTGGATGGCACCTGGGCCGACAACCTCCGGTTGACGACACCGGAAGCATCTGACGTTGCCATTGAGACGGCCCTGAGTAACGTAGGGCTTGGGCCACTGATGGCAAGCCGTGAACGCGGAATTTACAGTAAAGTCTCGGAGGACGGTCGGGGGCTTTCCGGCGGCCAGGCACGGCGTCTGAGCCTGGCGAGAATCTTTGTTGCCGACTACGACCTTATTCTGCTTGATGAACCCACCGCAGGACTCGACGCGGACAGCGAGGCCTATGTGCTGGCAGGTTTGCGTAAGCTTGCCCAAGCCGGTAAAACGCTCATCTTCTCCACCCATCACCAGGCCCTTCTGACCCTCGCAAACCGAATATTGCTGGTCTCCGGCCGGGAGGTTCGCGATGCATGAGCTGATCCCATGGCTCCGGTTGATTTTCCAGCGCCCCGGCCGTCTTGCAGTGGGCGGCCTGCTGATTTTTCTTACGCTGCTGTCCGGGATCGGGCTGTTGGCGCTGTCCGGCTGGTTTATTACGGAAACAGCGCTGGTCGGTCTAGCACTGGCCGCAGGGATTCAGGCAGGTATCAATCTTTACGTGCCTGGTGGTGGTATCCGGTTTTTCGCGGTTTCCCGAACAGTCGCACGGTATGTTGAGAGGGTCTATAACCACGACACCGTATTGCGCCTGCTGACGGATATACGCGTGGATCTGTTCCGCAAACTAGCCGCATCAAGCCGCGCGAACCGAGTCGGTCTGACGGGCGCTCAGTGGCTGTCCAGGCTGACCAGTGATGTCGATGCGCTCGATACACTCTACCTGAGATTGATCGCGCCCGTTGCTCTGGCGGCACTGGTAACAGCTCTCATGGTGATTTTTGCAGGCGTTTTGTTCGATGGCACAACCGCACTTGGCCTGAGCGCGGTTCTTGGCGCTGCGTTGCTGGTGGCAACACTGGGCGCATACCTGTGCACCCGCCACGTTGCCCATCGACAAAGCGACAGGCAAGAACAGCTGCGAATGGCAGTAGTCGAGCACCTGGAAGGCTTTGCCGAACTCACCGCCGCAGGCCGGACCGGCAAACACGCTGCCTGGCTGATGCGTCAGGCACATCAGTTCACCTCTGAGCAGGCAAAAGCCGATGGTCGGATCGGCTGGAATCTGGCAGCAGCGCACTTATTCATCAATCTTGCCGCTGTGTTTGCCCTCTGGGTCGGCTTTTCCCTTTTCCAGGCAGGACTGATCGCCGGCCCGGTTCTGGTGCTTGTGCCCATAGCACTTCTTGGACTGGCGGAAATCTACGGCATGCTCCCGGATGCCTTTGGCAAACTCGGTGCTACCCAGGCGTCCGCGACTCGCCTTAACCGTGACAGCCAGGCTGAGAACCTGACGGCCAGTAAGCCAACAGAAACGGAGTTACCCCCGGACTTATCGCTGCTGGCGCAAGACCTCGCTGTAAAACACGAAGGCCAGGCTCCTCTTTTTACTCGCTTTGATCTGAGTGTAAAAAAAGGTGAGCGAGTTGGGATTATCGGTCATTCCGGCAGCGGCAAATCATCCCTGGCCGAAACCTTTGCAGGTCTTATCACGCCCTTCAGGGGCACAGTTGCCGCCGAAGCAGTCGGCTACCTCACACAGGACACCGTTCTTTTTGAAGACACTCTCCGGGCCAATCTGCTGCTGGGCAGCCCCGAGGCCAGTGATACCGAGCTTTGGCGTATGCTTGAATTGGTAGGAATGGCAGAGCGTTTTGTCGAAGAACCGGACCAGCTTGATACCTGGCTGGGCAGTGCCGGCAGCCGCCTGTCAGGCGGTGAGGCTCGCAGGATTGCCCTGGCAAGAGTGTTGCTGGCCCCGGTTCCGCTGGTAATTCTCGACGAGCCATTTACCGGTGTCGACGCAGAAACCCGCGCCTCAATCTGCCGGAGACTGACCCCCTGGCTGGAAGGTAAGACCGTGATCAGCCTTGCTCACGGGCCGGATGCCCTTCCGGACACCGACCGCGTAATTCATCTTTCGACATAAGGCCCCGTATAACTTACCGGGTCTCAAGTACGTCGAACGTCAAACCGGCTTTGCCGGTAAGCCTTTCCATCAGCTTGCCATCAAGCAGGGACGAGGGTGTCCAGAAGCCACCGGCCTTGTCGGCCGGTACGTCGAAGGCCAGGCACATGCCGGCCTCACCGAGCATTTTACCGGTGGAACCATAGCCCGGGTCCCGATCGCCTGTCACCTTGGTGATGATTGTTTTGCCATCCACTGTATGGCCAACAAATCGCAAATCGTAGAAGCCCGCTTTCTGGGCTTCGGGACTCGGCCCCTCACCCGGCTGTGGTACAAACTTTTCCACCAGCCATCGAGTAGGCTTGATGGCAGACGCCGTGAAAAATGCGCCCAGAGCCCCGATAATACCGTAGGCTGCCAGTCGTCCTTTCACACCCCGGCCAGTCATCATTGCCTCATCGTAGGTGAACTCCTTGCCATAACGGGTGTTTTGCAGGGCATTTGAACGGTGCACTATCCGGGTGTTAATTGCCCCCATCACAAATGGCGCCAGCCAGACACCAAACGTCTTGTCATACTCCGCCCCTTTCAGGCTCGGCTGGCGGGTTTCGGACCGGTGATCAGGGGGGCAAATGGAGAACGGATTAGCGAGTTCCTTGCGCAATTCGGGATCTGCAGCCGCTTCCTTGGCAATGTTCATCATTGAGGCGACAGTGCCACCGGAGAACTCACCCTTCGCAACCTTGACCCGCATGCGAACGTCCTGGCACGGCGCGCCAAAGAGCTCTTCCGATTTATTCTGCAGGAACCATACGCCCATGTCCGAGGGAATAGAGTCAAATCCACAGCAATGCACGATTCTGGCCCCGGATGCCTTCGCTTCGTCCTCGTAACGGTCCACCATTTTGCGGATCCACTGAACCTCGCCGGTCAGGTCACAGTAGTCCGTACCGGCCCGGACACAAGCCTGTACGAGAGGCTCACCATACAGCGCGTAAGGACCTACGGTGGAAATGATGACGCGGGTCTGGCCGCACATGGACTGGAGACTGCTCTCATCTCCGGCGTCGGCAAGTATCGCCGCCAGCTCCGCTGCCTCCTTGCCCAATTCGCATTTGAGGGTGTTGAGTTTTGCTTCTGACCGGCCGGCAATGGCCCAGTTAACAGATTTACCCACTCCATAGGTGTCGAGCAAATAACGCGTGAGTATCTGCCCTACAAAGCTGGTGGCACCGAACACGACCAGATCGTAGGGTGTTTCTGCTGAATTTGTCATTGCTCATCCTTCCTGTTTTATCAAATGTATAGACTTTTCAGGCGGCGCTTGGCACACGAGCGCCCATCAGGCGCATGAATATGGCAACTCCAAGACCCCAGAAGCCATTCAGAATCAGACCACCCACCCAGGTCTGCGCCGAAACATCCAGGCCCTTCAATGGGAAGACTACCAGCATCGCGACAGCTGTCGGGCCAATCGCACCTATCAGTACGTGGCCCAGCCAAAAACCCACGCCAGCCATCCGCCCCAGGATCAGCCAGAGCACGATACCCCACAGCCCCCCAAAGAAGGCCAGTGAGATAACCGAAGGCACCCCGAACGGCGGAACCGGAGTCAGGTTGAAAGGTGCAACCGGAACCATGCCGCCCAGATAAAACAGCATGAAAAGACCCTGATGAAAAATGAGGGTTGCCAGAAAACCGGCAATCAATGCTTTCGCATAAACCATGATTCGTTCCTTTTGGGGTAAGGGGCGTACCTTAAGCCCTTGATTCTCCGTAGTAGTCGATCATACTGCAAACAACCTTACCAGTATTGAGTGTTCGTTCTGTTTTCCCGGACGCACTACCATCAACGTCGTTCTGGCCAATCGTTTGTCATCACTCCTGAGGCAAACTGCCGGGGGTCAATTGGATAATCCCGTGGAGGTTTGGTTTGATCACATTCCTGACAACACTCAGCCTGACTCTTGCCTTGTTCAGCTTGTTTCTGTGCTGGCAGGTGCTGGAGCAGCGCAAACTTGTTAAACAGATGATGGAGAGTGACGATATAACAGACTCTGAGCAAGACCCCGAACTGGTTATTACGCTGCGGGTTCTGGATCCGATTGCAGTCGCCAAGCGAGAATCCCGCTCCGCGCGCGTGTTGGCAGACAAGCTGCCGGTAATGGTCCGAAAAATGGTGTACCAGGAAGTGATGAAAGAGCTCGAAGGGGAGCTCGCGGAGCGGGAAATTGACGTGGAAATGCACATTGAGTACCGATAGGAGAATGCCAACGTGATCACGCCAGCCATTTCGTTAGCCTCACTGATCATCGCTGCCGGGGCACTGTCCTTCACTTATTGGCAGCTTCTGATTTGCCGTCGGCAGACCAGGATCCTCAACTCGCACAGGATTGCTGCCACCAGCGCTGTCCAGAAAAGTCGAATGGATCTGCTTGAGGTCAGAAATCGGGCCCGCCTTCTTGAAGACACGGTATCTTCCGGTGCCAGCGCTGTTGAAAAACTGCACAGGTCTATTTCCAACACCACATTCGTTCTGATCGACTTGTTCTCCCGGGATGAAGCCTTCCAGCAAAACGCGCGGAACGCACAGAAAACCCACGACCAGACCAGTCAGCAGATATATCGGGCAGTAAGAACCACCAACAAGGCCCTTCACATTCTCGCGGATACACTCATTATCAGCAAAGCAGAAAAAAAGATTGTTTCTCGCAAGACCGTTAGCAAAAAGGCTCCCCGTGAGCGTTAATGTTGATCGCCATGCAGTAACCCGGTGAGCTCGAGGTCACCGGAGGGTGTTTGCCGAAAAGCAACACCATGTTGGCGGGATACCAAAGTAAGCCTCTCGGCGAGCCAGGAAATCTCCTTCTGGTCAGCCCGGTGAACTTGAAACCGTCGTATCCGCATAGCCGGCATTGTCAGGTTCAATAGTGCTCCCGAAGTACGGTCCAGTGTAATCAGGTAAAGAAGTGACAAGTCCGGGTGAAAGGATTCGTAACCGCCTATTCCCTCGTAGTCATTGATGAGGTCCCCACAACCGTAAAGTATAAGCCTGTCATTCCATACTTCAGCGCCCCGTGGGTGATGGGAAGAATGGCCATGAACAAGATCTACTCCGGCTTGATCAACAAGTTGACGGGCAAAGGCCTGCTGCTCCGGGCTGATATCATAGCCCCAGTTGTCACCCCAGTGCACGGATACCACTCGTATGTCACCCGGCTGGCTCACGCCGTCAAACAAAGCGCCGATACGCCGCAGGCTATGTTGCGTCAGGTCCGGCAGGAGAAACACCCCACCCCGCTCCGGGCCTGCGGACCATGAATTGGGTATACCACTGGATTGCAGTCCGCACGACACAATGACCATGCGCCCGCCCCCCGGTAGCGCGAGCGTAGCCGGTGCCGTGGCCTCCTGTTCATCAAGACCCGCCCCCGGCGTCCGGATGCCAAGGTTACGAAGAACCGCAAGCGTCTCGTAAAGCCCTTCATGGCTCCAGTCGAGCACATGGTTATTGGCCAGTGCGCAGACATCAAGCTTCGCTGCAGCCAGACAATCGGCATTGGCAGGGTTCATACGATAGTGAATACCCTTTCCCGGCCAGGGTGAATTACAGGTGGTAATACTGGTCTCAAGGTTTGCGATGCGGACCTCCGGCCCGAAACGATTCAGTTCAGCAAGGGCACTGCCCCAGATGTAGTCCGCTGAAACGGGCAGATGGATCGGACCATTGCGCCGCTCAGCCAGGCGCACGTAGTCGCGCGCATCGGTGACCCAGGATTCGAAGAGCTCTGGAGAACCGGGGGATGCCTGAATCTGATCGATTCCACGCCCCGTCATCACGTCTCCACAAACAAACACTTTAAGTGGTGGCCTATCCATAGCCGGTGCCCTCACATTGATACGGTTGTTGACAGGCGTCAAATTTACACGATACCACTGACTATAAAATAACCAATAATATGACCTGATTGGAGGAACCAGTCATGTTGGATGTGAACCCAAGTACTGTCTGCAGACTTATCCAGCTCGCAAGGGAATTTCACGCTCAGGAGCAGGTCGTCATTCCGACAAGCTCCGACGATGCCAGTGAAGACTGGCATCTCCAGATGCTGGCAGCCCATGCCGGTGACTCCACCCTCGCCGAATTCCGCGCCGTGGTAGACGATCTGGAGCCCGACCAGCAGCAACAAATGGTGGGGTTACTGTGGCTTGGGCGTGGCGATTACACTCTGGATGAATGGAAAATCACCCTATCGCACGCGGGAGACGCCTGGAACGAGACGACAGCGGACTATCTGATTGCGCACCCCCTGCTGCCTACCTACCTCGAAGAAGGTTTGATGCTGCACGGATACAGTTGTAACGAGTAAAAGGAAAAGCGGGGTAAGGCTCACTGTCAGCCTTTTACAACCCCTAGTGGTCGCAGGCGTGCTACCCGGCGTGCAAGCCGGGCGCATTCGGTGGCCTTTGCCACTTCGTCGACGTCCTTATAAGCGTCTGGCGCCTCCTCGGCAACCCCACGCATGCTAGGGCTTCGGACATGAATGCCATGCCCCCGCAAATCATCAACCACTTTGCGCCCTTGCCACAACCGCCTGGCTTGTCGCCTGCTCATCGCCCGCCCTGAACCGTGACACGCGGAGCCAAGGGACTTGCTCTCATTCTCTGCCAGGCCCGCCAATACATAGGATGCTGTGCCCATGGAGCCGCCTATCAGCACCGGTTGCCCGCTTTCGCGGAATGCTGGGGGCAAATCGCTGTGTCCCGGGCCGAATGCACGCGTTGCCCCTTTTCGATGCACCAGGAGCCGCGTTTCTTTTCCATTGATTAGGTGGGTTTCTTCCTTGCATGTGTTATGCGAGACATCATAAAGCAGTGGTAGCTTGGCCCCAGGCATGATTTCAGAGAAAGTCTGACGGGCGAGATGAGAAATGATCTCTCTATTTGCGAAAGCGCAATTGGTTGCGGCACGCATGGCTCCAAGGTAAAGCTGACCCACCGTGGATGTCGCAGGTGCGCAGGCCAGTTCCCGGTCCGCCAGGGGAATGCCGGAATTCTTGGCAGCCTTGGCCATCTCAATCAGAAATTCGGTGCCGATTTGGTGCCCCAGGCCCCGTGAACCACAGTGAATGCTGACGACAACTTCGCCGGTTCTCAGTCCAAAGCTGGCGGCGATTTCACGATCCATCACCGCTTCCACATACTGGACTTCAAGGTAGTGGTTGCCGGAACCAAGCGTACCCATCTCATCGCACTGGCGGCGCCGCGCTTGTCGGGATACATTCTCTGGCCTCGCCCCTGCCATGCGACCATTCTCTTCGATGCGCTCCAGGTCTTCAGGCCTTCCCCAGCCCTGCTCCACAGACCAGCGCGCACCACCTCGCAGCATTTCACTCATGCGCAGGTCGTTCAAATGAATCTGGCCACAACTCCCCACCCCGGCCGGGATGGTGTTGAACAGCGCGTCCATCAGCTCCGGCAATACAGGGCGGACATCATTGAGAGCCAGTCCCGTTCGCAATAAACGAACGCCACAGGAGATATCAAAACCTACGCCACCGGCGGAAACGACTCCGCCCTCTTCAGGGTCGAAGGCAGCGACACCGCCTATGGGAAATCCATAACCCCAGTGTGCGTCTGGCATGGCATAACTGGCGCCAACGATACCGGGCAATGTAGCGACGTTTCTTACCTGCTCGAGAACCTTATTATCCATGGTTTCGATCAACCGTCGGGAAGCATACAAAATACCGGGAACCCTCATACTTCCCTGCTTGGGAAGCTCCCATTCATAATCGCCACGCTGCAGAAGCTTTGACATATCCATATCCGCCTCCTGGCATTTCTGCCATTCGTACACATCAGACATCAACTACACATTGAGCCACCCAACGACCATTGTTGAAGCCGACATGGAGTTCGGTGGCCGTTGCTCCCTTAACTTCCACAGCGGGCTGATGACGCTCGATATCAACCGGCTCCCCGTAAGCTGTAGCCGTTAGGTGACTACCCTGGATTGAGACTTCGTAGTGGTGAAAGAGCAGCTTGCGGACAGCCATCTCGTAGACAATCGCGTTCAAGAATCGAACCAATAGCAATTCGGGGTCTTCGTCGGCGGTTTCGACTGGCACGGAAACGAGAGGGCGAACCAGATCAGGCTCTGTCACCAGTGCCGTAAGAGCGACGCCCGCCTCAGCGAAAGCGCCAGCAAGGGTATCTGAAATGCCACGGACACCCGCATCTGCCTGGTGATGAAAGTGCTCCCAACTCATCCAGAAAAGACCTCTCGGCAAACACAAGATACTCTTTAACAGTAAAGCCTTTATTCGCGGCAAGTGCAGCCTGATCGATCAAAAAAACCAAGGTTTTGATTATGCCTTTTCATAACGCCGGAGCAAAACGTCAACCGAAACCGTGAGAGATTGGAGTCCTTCGGCTCTCGCTCGGCCCTCGGCGCTGGCGCGATAAAGGTGCGGCGTCATTGCCAGTAAATCTGCCACCTGTTCCTTCTCATGCAGTACCAGGTCGTACTGCACTCGTTCAGAGCCGAGATAATGGAAGCCTCCCGGCGCGGGTTGCTCTTGCTCTTTTTGCGCTTTGAGTTCTGCATAAACGACTTCGCGCAACTCCCGAAGATGCCCAGGGCCTGCATCGACCTGGACAATCTGGCCTCCGGGTTTCAGAACCCGTGCAAATTCACCGTAAACCGGAAAGCCAAAGAGACAGAGAACTCGGTCAAGAGTCTCCGGAAGCACTGGCAGATTTGCATTACTTCCAACCACCCACCTCGAACCGCCATTCTGCTTTGCAGCAGCCAACACCGCCCACTTGGAAATATCGACGCCAAGTAACGCCAGCTCCTGACTCGTTTGCACAGCGCTCGCCAAAAACCGCAAGTAATATCCGTCCCCGCAGCCAGCATCGAGGACATTGACTGTGCCTTTGTCAGGCAAGTCGCTAAGTACCGCCTGATTAACCGCTTCTGCAATGGGTTGATAGAACCCCTGGTTAAGAAATCTCTGGCGCGCCGCCACCATCTGTTTGTTATCACCCGGATCTTTTGAGCGTTTATTCTGCACCGGTAACAGGTGAACATAACCCTGCCGTGCAACATCGAAGCTGTGTCCGGCGTCACAACACCAGCTTTTGCCGATGGCCTGCAAACGGCCGCCATCCAGGGGGCAAGCCAGTGCATCAAAAGGAAGGATGGTCATGAAAGCGTTTTCCGAACGTCTGGTGGAAGTTGGGGTAGGTGTGATTTTATCGCCGGGCAACAAAAAAGGCACCCGAAGGTGCCTTTTTAAGAGCCAGCATGAAAGTTACAGAACTTTCTTGAGCTCTTCTTCGAGCTGCGGAATCGCTTCGAACAGGTCCGCTACCAGGCCGTAGTCGGCAACCTGGAAGATCGGCGCTTCTTCGTCCTTGTTGATCGCAACGATCACCTTGGAGTCGGACATACCAGCCAAGTGCTGGATAGCACCGGAAATACCGACAGCAACGTACAGTTGCGGAGCAACGATCTTACCGGTCTGGCCAACCTGCATGTCGTTCGGCACGAAACCAGCATCGACAGCGGCCCGGGATGCGCCAACTGCAGCACCCAGCAAGTCAGCAACCTGCTCCAGCATCTTGAAGTTGTCGCCGTTCTGCATGCCACGGCCACCGGAGATAACGACACCGGCGCTAGCCAGGTCCGGGCGATCAGACTCAGCCACTTCCTCACTGACGAAGGACGACAAGCCAGCGTCCTTGACCACATCCAACTGCTCAACAGAGGCTGAACCGCCTTCACCGGCAACCGGATCGAAACCTGTCGGCCGAACGGTGATGACCTTGATGCTATCGCCAGCCTTCACGGTTGCGATCGCGTTACCCGCATAAATCGGACGAACGAAGGTGTCTTCGGACTCGACGCGGATGATGTCTGAGACCTGAGCAACGTCCAGCAGCGCAGCAACGCGCGGCATAAAGTCTTTGCCCGTGGTACCGGCGGCGGCCAGAATATGGCTGTAACCCTTACCCACTTCAGCCACCAGCTCACCCAGGTTCTCGCCCAGGAAGTGGCCGTACGCGGCGTTATCGGCAACCAGTACCTTGTTTACGCCTTCGGCCTTGGCAGCTGCTTCGGCGACCGCACCGCAGTTCTCACCGGCAACCAATACGTCGATGTCACCGCCGATGGCTTTAGCCGCCGCTACAACATTCAGGGTCGCCTGTTTCAGGCTGCTGTTGTCATGTTCAGCAATTACAAGGATGCTCATTTAGATCACCTTCGCTTCGTTCTTCAGTTTATCGACCAACTCAGCAACATCAGCCACTTTGACACCTGCCTGACGGGAAGCCGGAGCTTCGACCTTCAGAGTGGACAGGCGCGGAGCAACGTCGACACCCAGATCAGCCGGGCTCACAGACTCAAGCGGCTTCTTCTTGGCCTTCATGATGTTCGGCAGAGAAGCGTAGCGAGGCTCGTTCAGGCGCAGATCGGTCGTCACCACGGCTGGGAGGTTCAGGGCAACGGTCATCAGACCGCCGTCTACCTCACGGGTCACGTTCACCTTGTCGCCTTCAACAACCACTTCCGATGCGAAAGTGCCCTGCCCCATGCCGGTCAGCGCGGCCAGCATCTGGCCAGTCTGGTTGTTGTCGGAATCGATGGACTGCTTGCCGAGAATAACCAGTTTCGGCTCTTCCTTCTCGACAACAGACTTCAGCAGCTTGGCCGCTTCGAGAGACTGAACCTCTTCGTCTGTTTCCACGTGAATGCCACGGTCCGCACCCAGGGCCAGTGCAGTACGAATCTGCTCCTGACAGGCTTTCGGACCGATGGAAACCACCACGATTTCACTGGCAACACCCTTCTCTTTCAGGCGAACCGCTTCTTCAACCGCGATTTCGCAGAACGGGTTCATTGCCATCTTGACGTTGGCGAGATCAACACCGGTGTTGTCCGGCTTGACGCGCACCTTTACGTTGTAGTCGATTACTCGTTTTACAGCGACCAGAACCTTCATAGATTCCTCGTTCTTCTACGATGGGTTTATGACTTGCAGTCCTCACGCGAAGCCTGCTGAAATTCAGTGCGCACTAATGATGGAGGCAACGGTCAGCAGAATCAATAGCCTCAAATGAAGCGTCAGGACTAATGTTTCAGCCAATTTCCCGGTATTGACTGGGAATGGCAGTGAGACGATACTAAAAAACGACTCAAAACACACGATGTTTTGGTCTACGCGTACAATGCCAAAGCTCGGACCGAATTTCAAACAAACGTTTGTTTGATTCTTTAAATACGCTATCCTTTCGACTGGATTAACAGGGGAATTCAGCTTTTGACAGTCGTCTATAGGCATTTTTACCGGTATGATGACGCCCCTGAATCCGCCTGCGGGCACACAATATCCATTAAAGAAGTTTGAGGAGACCAACGTGGAACGCGAATCGATGGAATTTGATGTTCTGATCGTCGGCGGCGGCCCTGCGGGCCTGTCGGCAGCTTGTCGTGTCATGCAGTTGGCACAGGAAGCTGGCGAGGAACTGACCGTATGCGTGGTAGAAAAAGGTTCTGAAATCGGCGCGCACATCCTCGCCGGTACGGTATTCGAGCCTACTGCCCTCAACGAACTCTTCCCGAACTGGAAAGAGAAAGGTGCCCCGCTCAATACGCCCGTCACCCGCGATGACATTTTCCTGCTGAAAAACCAGGAAAAGGCGACAAAGATCCCCAATGGTTTTGTGCCGAAAAACATGCATAACCATGGCAACTACATCATCAGCCTGGGCAACCTCTGCCGCTGGCTCGCTGAGCAGGCCGAGCAACTGGGCGTTGAAGTCTATCCCGGCTTTGCGGCCGCCGAGACCATTGTTGAAGACGGCCAGGTTAAAGGCATCATTACCGGTGACATGGGCGTTGCCCGTGACGGTTCCGAGAAAGACGGCTACATGCCGGGCATGGAGCTGCGCGCCAAGTACACCCTGTTTACCGAAGGCTGCCGGGGCCATCTTGGCAAGCGCCTGATCAACGACTTCAAACTGGACGAAGGCAAGGACCCCCAGCACTACGGTATCGGCATCAAAGAGCTGTGGGACATTGACCCGTCCAAACATGAACCGGGCCTGGTTGTACATACCACGGGCTGGCCGCTTAGCGAAAGCGGATCTACCGGTGGTTCCTTTCTTTACCACCTGGAAAACGGACAGGTTTATGTTGGCCTGATTACCGACCTGTCCTACAGCAATCCGCACCTCAGTCCGTTTGAAGAGTTCCAGCGTCTGAAACTTCATCCCGAAGTCAGCAAGTACCTGGATGGCGGCAAGCGTGTTTCCTATGGTGCCCGCGCCATCGCCAAGGGCGGTTACAATGCCCTGCCGAAGATGAGCTTCCCCGGTGGCCTCCTGCTTGGCTGTGATGCAGGCACTCTGAACAGCTCCAAGATCAAGGGTTCCCACACCGCCATGAAGTCCGGTCTGCTGGGTGCGGAAGCGGTATTCGAGGCACTGAAGGAAGGCAAGTCCGGTGAGGAGATCACCAGCTTCCAGAAGCGTTTCGAAGAAAGCTGGCTGTACAAGGAGCTCTATGCTGAGCGCAACTTCGGCCCGGCCATGCACAAATTCGGCAACGTTGTCGGCGGCGCAATTGCCTTCTTCGAGCAGAATATCTTGCGTGGCAGCCTGCCGATTACGTTCCGCGACACCACCCCGGACTATGCCACCCTGAAACCGGCATCCGAGTGCAAGAAGGTCAGCTATCCGAAACCCGATAACAAACTGACTTTTGACCGGTTGTCTTCAGTGTTTATTTCGAACACGAACCACGAGGAAGATCAGCCGGTTCACCTGAAGCTGACCGATCCGGACATTCCGTTGCAGGAAAACCTGCCGAAATACGACGAGCCAGCGCAACGCTACTGCCCGGCCGGCGTGTACGAAGTGGTTGAGAAAGACGACGGCAGCGGCAAGAGCTTCCAGATCAACGCCCAGAACTGTGTTCACTGCAAGACCTGTGATATCAAGGACCCTGCCCAGAACATTAACTGGGTGACTCCGGAAGGCGGCGGCGGCCCCAACTACCCGAACATGTAAGTTTCGATTCAGGTAAAAAAAACGGCTCCCGCGGGAGCCGTTTTTTCGTGGCGCTTCAGAAAAGCTTAGTGAGCGTGACCGTGCTCTTGCTCTTCGTCAGTCGCCTCACGAGCCTCTACCACTTCAACGTCGAAGTGCAGAGTCTCGCCTGCCAGCGGATGGTTGGCATCGATGGTTACGGTCTCGTCGCCAACTTCCACGACGCGGACAACTTGGGGGCCGCCCGGAGTCTGCGCCTGGAACTGCATGCCCGGCTCGATGGTGTCGACACCTTCAAAAGCGGAGCGCGGAACAGGCTGAACCAGCTCTTCGTTGACTTCGCCGTAGCCTTCAGCAGGCTCTACAGAGACCTTGACCTGGTCGCCAGGGTTCTTTTCGTTCAGTGCACTTTCAAGTCCACCGATAATGTTCTGCGCACCTTCCACGTAGGACAGAGGCTCTCGACCTTCTACACGGGAGGAATCAAGCTCTTCTCCCTGGTCGTTGGTGAGCGTGTAGTGGATGGTGACAACACGAGGTTGGGCCATGTGATCTCCTTGCGTGTCGCAATGACTGTTTAATTGAATTAAGGCAATCGAAAGTGATCATGAACAGCCAGACTGCACAGAGGGACTTACGACCACCGGGCCTCGTTAGAGAGCCAGGCTCGTAACAAGCACGAAAACACAGTTTAACAAGTGACATAGTGCGTTTTCTACCATCATTTTTGGGGGCGCCTACCCGCTTTTCAACCGCTTCACCCGATTTTGTAGAAATTTCCGCGACTGAAGACACCAAATATCTTCTGTCCGTTCACTTCCTGCTCAGTTGCGTGTGCTGCCAGATCGTAATACGCCGCGGTAACAAGCCGCGCCTCAACACCATTTCTTACGTGAACCACCGGGCGAGGCTCTTCCGAACCGGGATACGTACCCACGTCCAGCGGATGCTCTTCGCCGACCTCAAGGACTTCACCGACGTTAGTTGTCAGCCTGACAACCTGATCCGCGCCCTCACCCTCCACAGTCAGAGTGTGTGCAAGCAGAGGCGTGTCTTCCACCTGAATCCGCCATTTTTCAACCGGAGAAACGAGGTAATATTCGCCATCCTCTTCGCGCCGGAGAATGGTCGAAAACAGCCGGACAATGGCTTCTCGTGCAAGAGGCGCGCCTTTGTGTATCCACCGGCCATCTCGTGTAATGCGCAGGTCCATGTCGCCGGATAGATCCGGGTGCCAATTATCCACTGGCGGCAATCCAGGTTTATTCGCAATTTGCTCTACGCGTTTCGCAAGGCTTTCGGGATTCTGACCCATAAGGTGGCTCCGTAAACAGACGATTACAACCCGAGCATCCACTCAGCCCGCAACGGCCTTTCCCATAATGCTTTGAGTGTTGTGGGGCCATCCATTCCCGGCATCATGACATCCAAGAGAGCAGATCGGGGCCGAAAGCTTAGGCTTCCTGAAAAGCTTCCTCATCTGAGGCACTGCTCCTGATAGTAAAACCGCCAACGCGTTCTAAAGCCAATTTCGCGACGGCTGTGATGTCCGCTTCGTCCTCTACATGTAAAATACGTTGTAGTTTTTTCATGTTCAGTGCCTTGAATGCTCCGACCAGCCGAGCGTCGACCCGATAGCCACTGCGGGTGAACAGCAAGCCAAGCACCTCGGCAACGTCTGGCTCGTCTTCTACAACGAGGATACACGGACCATTCAACCGCTCTGCAGCCTGAGGCATGACATCTGGATCGCATTGACTGGTGTCGATCAGAGGTAATTCAAACCAGAAGGTCGCACCGCCTCCCTCCACGGAATTAAAATCAACTCGCCCGCCCATTTTCTCCACCAGCTCACGGGTAATCGCCAGCCCCAGACCAGTCCCCCCTTTTTGACGCGTATCCGATGAATCCGCTTGGGAGAATTTCTCAAAAATATGAGACCTGAAAATTCGATGGGGAATCGACTGCCATCCTTGCGCTGTCCTTCGAGCTCCCGGCTACTGCCAATGATGCGCGCCACCCCGGTGCCCTGGTAATCACGCAAGTATCGGTCATGAGCCTCCTGCTGTGGACCGGACATGAGAATACTGGTGTTGCGGCCCAATAGCCCATTGGGTTCATAACCAAACATTTGTGTTGCCGCAGGGTTGGATGATTGCATAGTGCCATTTGCATCGATAGTGATGATGCAGTCCACCATATTGTCGAGAACAGCCTGGGTGTGCTTTGCCTGCTCCACCAACGCCGTTTCGGCTCGTTTACGCTTGGTAATGTCGACGCCAACCGTGACGATAAACTCGACTTCGCCTTGAGAGTCGGGCATGACCGCATTCGACCACTCATAAAGGCGGCGTGTGCCATCGCGCATCAACCAATGGTTCTCAGAACGGGGGACAAAGCTTCCCACTGTCAGGTTGTCGAACACTTTCTCAACGCGCCCACGCTCTTCCGGAGGCACCAGATATTCCCAGATCGGTTTGCCCTCGATGTCTTCTGCTCTGAAGCCCGTTGCGAGTTCTGCAGCATGATTGAAACGAACAATGTTCCCCTTTCGATCGATGACAGCCATAATCGCGCCGGCCGCACTGAACAAAGCCGCATTGAAATCGCGCAATTCTCGAACGCGCCCGGCGAGCAGCGAGGACCATCTCTCGCAAGCTATTGCCAAGGCCGTCATATTCTGCAATCGGTCTGTCAGGGATTTGCGGCTGGATACCCCGAGCAATTTCGCTACTCAGATCCTGGCTAATGCGTTCCAGTTTACTGAGTGGTTCGGTCAGCCGCTGGCTCAGAAATCGGGCAGTCAGAATACCGAAGGCCAGCAGACCTGCCAGGAACGCAAACATCCGCAGGCCGCGTTGTTCCAACTGCAGTCGCTGACTGTAGCTCTCAACAATCACGGGCACAGCGCCCGCAATCAGAATCGAAGTTAAAAGCACATGAAACAAAAGGCTGGGAAGCCCCGCTTTCCCGACTGATCGTTGTTGATCGCCACGCCAATACAGTTGAGCCGCGAGAATGGCCAGGCCTGCCAATAAAGCATTGAACAGGCCGTTCAGCGGCTGCTTCAGGGCGATCAAGAGCGTAGCCTCCCACCCCATGCCAATAAAGCCTCGATAACACACGAGCACCAGTGGAATACCCAGCCCAAGCCAAAAGACCAGATCGGCGAGCACCAGATTGCGCAGCCCCCGTTGATAGAGAAGACCTACTGCCAGAGCCTCGAGAGTGAACGCCATTAAGGCATAGGGGTGTCCCCATAAGGCCAGCGTATAAAGCCCCCGGTAAAAGCCACTAACACCGCGGGGAGTGTTCCCAGGAACCTTACCGCTACCATCACCATGATGGAGCCGAAAATAAAGCCCACACCAAAGAACAAAGGCAGAGTCAGATAATTGCCACACAGAGCTAGCAAGGCCAATGTCAGGGTAGCAAGGGCTTTGCGCCCTAGAGGCCTGCTAGCCTTACCTGTTCCATTCATTTAACGCTCTCCGATGGCACCAAGCCGTTGAGCAGCCCGTCAAACGTCCGGGGCGCCCCGGCAGAAAAACGAATATGTGGTTGTTCCATCATAAGGGGATTATCTGGAATTGGTGGCCTTTGCATCACCGTTTCTCTGGTTCAGCAAACTTCTCTTTAATCGCGATAATGTTAGGCAACTCTCGTAAAAAGACATCTACCAAAGCCGGATCAAAGTGTTTTCCGCTATTCTCTTTTATCAACGCCACTGCGGCCTCAACCGTCCATGCGCTTTTATAAGGCCTTTCAGAAGTCAGTGCATCGAACACATCCGCTAATGCCGCAATGCGTCCTGCCTGAGGAATGGACTCACCAGCAAGGCCATGGGGGTAGCCACTGCCATCCCATTTTTCATGGTGGGTCAGAGCAATGTCCCGCGCCATGCGGAGTAGATCACTGTCGTCGCCTTCAAGCAGTTTGGCCCCGATTTCCGAGTGAGTCTTCATGACTTCCCATTCGCGGGGTTCAAACCGGCCAGGCTTGAGCAGTACGGCGTCGGGGATCCCGATCTTGCCAATATCGTGCATAGGACTGGCATTGAGCATCAAATCACAGTCAGCTTCGCTCCAACCCACCTCTCTGGCCAACAAGGTGCAGATATGGCTCATGCGCAGAATGTGACAACCCGTTTCTTCATCACGATATTCTGCCGCCTTCCCTAAACGTTGAACCACCTGAAGTCGGGTATGGTGTAATTCTCCGGTGCGTTCGCGCACCATCTGTTCGAGCACATCTTTTTGGTTATACAACACTCTGTGGGCAAGTTGGGCATCGAGCAGGTTTCGCACTCGCATCAACAACTCATTGCGATCAAAAGGCTTGCTGACGAAGTCTCGCGCACCGGAGTCGAGAGCGCGCAACAGATACTCCTTGGTGCGTTGGGCAGTCAGAATCAAGATTGGAGGTAATAACGGGTCCCGCAGCCTGTTAAGTTGATCAATGACCTCATAGCCATCCAGGTGCGGCATATTGATGTCCAGCAGAATCAAATCCGGCCGGTTCTCGTGGTAGGCGGTGACGACCTCCCGCGGATCCTGAATCAAAATCAGGTTTTCGTATCCCTGGCCACCTAACATGCGATCCAGAAGCTTCAGATTGGCTGCTTCATCATCGACGATAAGAATGCACGCGCGCTTGGGTTGTTTATCATTCATGTGGTGCCCTTTGTTGACTCCAGCAATGGATTGATCTTATCGAGAAACTGCCTGATATTGAGGGGTTTTGTCAGATAATCGGTAAAGCCCGCGGCCTTGCCACGCCCCACATCGCGCGGCATCGCGTTAGCGGTAATGGCAACAATCGGGGTGGCCTGAAGGTTCTCATTAGCCTTGAGTGCCTCCAACACCTGATATCCATCCATGCCCGGAAGATTGATATCCAGTAGAATCAGGTCCGGTTTCCGTGTTTGCGCCAGTTCCAATCCAAGCGCCCCGGTATGGGCTGTCAGCAAACGCAGGTGAGGAACCCGCGCTAGTATCTGACTTACCAGTTTCAGGTTGGCTGGATTATCCTCCACGTAAAGAATCGTCCGCGTCTGTTGCTCGCCGGCATTGGTGTTCCATGCCTCGAGTCCCATTGAATCGATGACACCCTCGGCAGTACTGTCAGTGTCCCTCTCTAATGGCAGATCAAGCCAGAAAGTACTGCCAACCCCTATTTCACTATTGACGGCAACAGAGCCACCCATCATTTCCATAATACGCTGGGTAATGGTCAAGCCGATGCCGGTGCCCTCAACCTCACTGGTTTCGGCTCCAAGCCGATTAAAGGGCTGAAACAACTCCTCCAACCTCGGTTCGGGAATTCCCGGGCCGGTGTCGATAACTCGAAGGTGCAAGCGGTTATCTCCTTCCGAGACAGTCTCCACAGAGACCCGCCCATTTTCCTTGTTATATTTGATGGCATTGCTGAGCAGATTAAGCAGGACTTGCTTAAGGCGAGTGCGATCAGCACGTACGGTGAACGAACGAACACCTTCGCTATCAATTTCGATGTGTCGCTTTTTCGACAATGACGCGACGAGAGACAGACATTCCTCGATGACCGAAACCAGCTCGACGGGTTCCAGGGACAGGTCGATGTTACCGGATTCGATCTTCGCCAAATCGAGCACTTCATTGATCAAGGTGAGCAAATGTTCGCCCGCTTTCAGGATTTCCTTGACGCTATCTTGATGCTCCTCCGGCAAGTCACCGTCGTACTCCATCAACTGCCCAAAACCCAGGATGGCGTTCATGGGAGTGCGCAATTCATGACTCATACTAGAGAGAAAGTCCGACTTGGCCCGGTTCGCCCTGTCTGCTTCCTCGCGCGCTGCAATCAACTCGGATTGGGAGCGTTTGCGGTCCGTAATGTCCCGCATCAAGCCAACAAAGTAACGCGATTGACCCACGAAAATTTCACTGACCGCGACTTCCATGGGAAACTCACTTCCATCATACCGTTGGCCGCTAACCTCAACCTGGCGATTCAGAATTTTCGCCTCTGCTGAATTGAGATAATGCTGTATGTATGAGTCTTGCTCAGACCGCATAGGCTCAGGCATCAAGAGGGAGACGCTCTTACCTTTCAAATCCTGCTGGGAGTAACCAAAAATTCGAGAGACAGCCGGGCTTGCCAATTGAATACTGCCCTCGGTGTCTATAACAAGAACCCCATCGACAACGGAGTCGACCACATGCTTGAACAATTCAAGCGTCTGTTCAGAAGCCTTGCGGTCATCAATGTCACTGTGGATACCAATCAACCGGATCGGTTCGCCTCTGTCGTCCCTCTCGACCACCGTGCCTCTGCATAGCACCCATTTGTACTGGCCATTTTTGCAGCGTAATCGAAGCTCAACACTGTACTGATCAGCCCGGCCCGCCATATAATCATGAAGATGTTGTTGAACGGTGCCCAGGTCGTCCGGATGCACCTCCCCTATCCAGGTATCGATGGTTGGTTCAAGATCACCATACTCAAAACCCAGCATCGGCTCGTAGTTGCCCGAAAGCGCCATCTCACCGCTCAGCACATTCCAGTCCCAGACACCATCGCCGGCACCCTCTACAGCAAACGCAAAGCGCTGCTCCGTCTCACGCAATCGATTCTCAGCTACAATACGCTCAGTGATGTCCTGTACGGTGCCAGCCAGCCGAATCAGTTTTCCCTCGTCGTCGACTTCTGCCCGCGCCAGTTCATGCACATGTCGGATGTCGCCATCAGGGCGGACAATCCGGTGAATCAAGTCGTGACGGCCGGTCGTTTGGGACAATCTTTCGCTTTCACGAACCCGGGAGCGGTCCTCTGGGTGAACTGCGTCATGGAAAGCTTCAACATTGGGCTCGATTTCACCAGGCTCGTATCCAAAGATGCGGTAAATTTCATCAGACCAGGTTAAGTGGCCAGACTCGATCTCAGCGCTCCAGTTTCCCAATGAGGCAAGAGATTGAGCCTCTTCCAAGGCTTTCTGCCGGCGAGAGAGTTCTAATTCAGCATGTTTTCGGTCACTGATGTCCTGAACAACCCCCAGCATGCTCAACGCCTTTCCCTCAGAATCACGTACTACCGCTCCACGCTCTGCCAACCAGCAGATCGTCCCGTCAGGCCAGACCACCCGGTGCTCGATATGGTAAGGAACGTCGCTGTTTATGCAAGCATTCACGGCATCTGTCACGGCTTGACGATCATCCGGATGAATCGCGGCCAGAAAGTTGTCATACGAGGTTTCCAGATCGCCCTCCGGGTATCCGAACAGTGGCGCAATGCGCTCCGTCCAGAACAACTCGCCTGTCACAATGTTCCATTCCCACGTGCCGATATTGGCAAACATCTGCCCGCGACGAAGTCGCTCCTTCGAGGTCTGCGCGTTATTATTACTCTTGGCGCGCTCCAGTGCGCTGCCAATAAAACCCGCCAGCAGGCTGAATAAGCCCGTCGCTGTTTTGTTCCAGTCGCGAGCGGAGCCAACCTGATCAAACCCCAGGAAACCCAGTGGCCGATATCCTCCCCGCCTGATAGGAAAGCCACACAGTGCCCGAATGTTCAGGGACTCAAACATTTTCCTCTCCACTGCCGCCTCCGGGGGCAGCGCAGCCATGTCGTTGACAAGTACGGGGTGTTCTTCCAATACCTGCTCCCACCACCAGGGGGCGAACGTTCGTGGGAGGTTCTGCAACTCCTCTTTCTGAGCGGATATACCAGGAGCACACCATTCGTGGCTGTTACTCATGCTCTGTCCGTCATCCGAGAGCAAGAACAAATAGGCGTGATCCGCGCCCAAATGTTTGCCTGCCTGTCCGAGCACCCTTTCAATGACGTCATCCAGGTTATCGGAATCCGCAGACAACAGGTTGTCCGCTGCATTTCCTATAACCTCCCTCGCAGCATTTTCCTGACGCTGAGCTGCCTCTCTGACTTTGACCTCCGTGATATCGGTACGGATCGAAACGTATTGATAGGGCCTACCAGAACTATCGAGGAAAGGCGTAATGGTTGTGGACACCCAGTACAGTGAGCCATCTTTGCGTCGGTTACAGACCTCGCCCTGCCACACATCACCCTGGACTATAGTTCGCCAGATATCGCGATAAAATGTCGGTGGATGCTCGCCGGATTTGACAATGCGATGATTCTGTCCAAGCAATTCATCCCGACTGTAACCGCTGACTTGGCAGAAACGATCGTTAACCTCGATGATGTCGCCTTTGGTGTTAGTAACGCTCACTAAAGCATGGTAATCCAACGTCAGATGTTCACGTTCGCGTTCGTAGAGAGTCGTACGCAGGCGGCTCTGGATTTCTGTATTCTGACGCGCCCTTCGCGCCCGCGCCGTTACTGAAGAGACCAAATATTCCGGTCGTACGGGTTTAACAAGGAAGTCATCTCCGCCGAGATTGAGCGCCCGCAACTGCTCCTCCATGTCGGTTTCAGCAGAAAGAAACAATATCGGTAGGCTTAGGTGATCCTCTTGCTCACGCACAACAGCGGCTAATTCTGGCCCGCTGACATCGGGCATATAAACGTCAAGGACCAGTACATCAGGATTGAAGGTGCTCAGAACATCCAGGGTGTCACGGGGGTTAGATAAAGCGTGTACAATCATGCCAGCACCGCGGAGAACAGATGCTCCTGCCTCGAGCAACAATGGATCATCATCTACCAGCAAAATCCTGTAAGGGTCTGGCGGCATTCGGCCGGTTAAACTGTCAAGTAAGTCAATGAGTGCAGGCGCGGCGATCGGTTTAAGCAAATAACGGCTCGCGCCCGCGCGAAAAGCAGCGAGCCGAGCATCTAGGTCATCTCGCACCGAGACGAACACGACCGGCGGAAAGCATTCCAGTTCTGTCTTCAACTCCTCCAAAAGTGTGACGCCGGCGCTATCACCTTCTGGAAAAATCATGTCCAAAATTACAGCGTCAGGCAGTGCTTTTTGAGTGCAGGCAGCTCGGAAACCGTTCAGGGAGTTAAACAGTTTCACCTGGTAGCCTTGGTCACTTAGAGTCCGGGAAAGATGTTCAGCCTGTTCGACATCATCCTCAACAAGATACACCAGCGGCGCCCCATGAGCGCGCAGTCTGGACGTCGGTGGCAAAAGATTGACAGCTTCACTATTAAGCCCACTGCGCACCAGTTGTTCGATACGCACCAACCCAGCCCCGATAGCCTGCCAGGCCTCTTTCTCTGGTGGAGCCGCCGTCTCAATGATGGCCTTGAGTTTGTTATCCACCTCCCGAGCAGCGATCGAGAGTGACTGCAGCCCGAAAGTCCCAGCGCTGCCGGTTAAGCTGTGTAAATGGCGATGAAGCGCCTCCGCCTTTGCAGGTTGCCAATCAGTTAATTCAACCGCCGAGTACTCTGAACATAATTCCGTAGCACGAGCAGGAAGAGAAAAAACAAATCGACGTTGGAGGTCTTGGAGTTCCGAGCCGAGAGAGGACAATGACTGTTTTCCTTTTATTTCTTTGCCTGAGGACATTATTAGAAATGTACATAAGTCATACAGACAAGTAAATTACTTAAAAATCGACCATCCCGACGTTAAATTCTTGAAAAACATGAAACTTTGAGCGGGCGATCGCAGCCCTTGATCAAAACGGCAGAAAAAAACAACCCATGCTTGTGAATTAACTGGTTACCAACCGAAATGTTCCCGTCAGTAATGGCGCAAATATTCTTTCAACAACATTCCCCAAAAGACAGATCACTCACATTAACGATGAATTCATCGATATCAGGGCGTACTGCAGATTTCGGAATTCTGGCCATAACCATGAACACGGGGTCAAGTGAACGGAAGATGCTCTTTCCCAAAGTAAAGCAAATAATCGCAATTCGGTTAGCATTCTGGAGGAAGCGGTTTTAATTTGAGAGGCCTGTCGGGGTAAGTTCATATACCCTGTTCGTCAAAGAAGTGTTCTGCTGGAACCGAAGATCAGGGCAAAAACTGGGCTTTCAA
The DNA here is from genome assembly GCF_001854125.1 of Marinobacter salinus. Classification (NCBI taxonomy): domain Bacteria; kingdom Pseudomonadati; phylum Pseudomonadota; class Gammaproteobacteria; order Pseudomonadales; family Marinobacteraceae; genus Marinobacter; species Marinobacter salinus. The sequence goes on along the minus strand of NZ_CP017715.1, from coordinate 1,163,205 downwards.
GTCCGCGCAACCAGGGCCAACCACCGGCATGTCGAGCAGAACAGCCTGAGATGTCATAAAGGGAATGCCCCGCCGGTGTCCGTCAACCAGTAAAGTCGCAAGGCTGCCAACGAATGGCATGTGCGAGATCAGCATGAGTGGAGATGCGTCGGTTTCCAGAAGGGCGTCAAGGCACTGCCCCGGGTCATCATCCGGGGTAATGAACGACTTTTCTTCCACGGGGCAATTCAGGATTTCCGCGACGATGGCAGCGGTCTGCCGAGCCCTTGTATAGGGGCTACTCCATATTATTTTGGGCCGCCAGGGAGACTCAGCAATCTGGACCGCCGCTTCCGCAACGTGTTGTCTGCCGGATTCCGTCAGTTCCCGCTCCTGATCAACCGTATGCCAGCCCGCTTCACCATGACGCATAATCAGCAATTGCACAGACAAACCTCCACACGGGTGCCCTACTGGCTGATGGTACGCGGAAGAATAAATTCAACATCCGAATTCTGCACAGCCATCATCAGGCTGTTAATAACCGCACTGATTGAGGCTGTGCCGTACAAGATCTCGTAAAGGCCCCGAACCAGCGGCATGTATATACCGATGTCCGAGGACTTTTCCTGCACCAGCTTCAGCGTGTAAATGCCCTCAGCGACCTGCCCTAATTCTGCAACGGCGTCGTCCAGCTTTTTACCCTTGCCAACCGCGTAACCGACCCGGTAGTTCCGGCTCTTGGAGGATGTGCAGGTCACGATAAGATCGCCCACGCCCGCGAGCCCCATGAATGTCATCGGATTAGCTCCAAGGCTGACCGCAAAGCGACTCATCTCTGCGAGCCCCCGGGTAATAAGCATGGCCTTGGCGTTTTCGCCCATATCCAGCGCTGTCGCCAGGCCAGCTACTATGGCGTAGATGTTTTTCAGTGCGCCAGCGAGTTCAACGCCGTAAATATCGACGTTGGCATAAACACGAAAATATTCACACCCGAGCAGGTCCTGAACAGTGCGCCGCACATCCGGATCCTTCGCGGCAATGACGGTCGCTGTCAGATCCCGGTTGGCAATCTCTGCAGCCAGGTTCGGGCCACTCAGGACACCGATCCGACAGCGGGGCACCTCCTCCTGGAGCACCTCACTCATGAGCTTGAAACCCTGCGCCTCAATGCCTTTGGTCAGACTGACAATAATCTGGCCATCCCGGAACTGGTCGCTGTTTTCACGTATGACGGATCGAAAAGCTTTGCTGGGAATGGCAACGAATACTACGTCTGCCTTACCCACGGCATCGGAGAGGCTGGTCGTCGGCCGGATATCTCCCGTGAGCTGAATGCCAGGCATATATCGGCTGTTGATGCCTGTACTTGCTATTTCCTGCACCTGGGCTTCGTCGCGCATCCAGAAGTGAACACGATGTCCGTTTTCGCCCAGCACTTTGGTCATCGCGGTCCCGAAGCTGCCGCCCCCCAAGACCGCAACGTCGTGTCCTGGCCCCGGGGACCCGTTACCGTTAGGCTCGTTCTGTTCAGGCATAGTTCATCCATTGTGTTGTCTAATCAGGTGGTAACCCGGATTTACAGCGGTCGCAGAGGCGTCAAACCGCTTAGCCGGGCTCCTCACATTCCAGAGCGCGCACCAGATTCTTGAACTCATCCCTGTTTCGCTTGTTCAGGCCCATCAGCACCTTGTGTGCATCCAGAACCTTGTCCCGGACCTGCTGTTCGCTGGCTTTGAGTACAGGAATCTCTTCAAGCTCTTCAATGCGGGAAGCAGGTTCGCGGACAATGATAAAGATCTTGTCGAACCCCATGGACGTGATAATGCGGGTGATATCCGGGTTAGTGGAGATCAGAGTAGGCAGGAAATGACTTTGCTTCTGGGCCGCCATGGCAATTTTCGCCAACAAGCCAAGTGTGGTGCTATCGATAATCTCGGTTTCCGTGAGATCGATTACCACTGTTTTGAACTCAGGATCCTGGGTGATCGACTCAACCAGATTGTCCAGCGTCGAACACAGGTTCAGCCGGATTTCCCCGATAAACTTCAGAACGTATATGCCCTGTTTTTCAGCTTGCAGGATCTTGTAACCAGCCATGTTCCACACTGCCACTATTTCGACGACGTGTTGTCTGTACCGTTTATGGTATCAGTAACCGACACGATAGCGATATCGTCCGGTAATTCGGTGATCTCGTCGAGATCCAGTGCCTCGCTCAAAGATTCGATAGTGTGACGACCTCCCGATACGAGTTCAAGTAGTGTCTGTTCCTTTTCATCGAGACTTTTTGCCTTGATAACCTCAAGAATCCCGTCCGAAAACAGGATCAGGTGGAAGGGCTTGTCCAGAGGCACCTGATAGACCTCCCATTCTGGCGCCTCAAACAACCCTACCGGCAACCCGCTGCCCTCCAGAAAGGCAGTCTTCCCCCCCTCAAAAGACAGGATAGGCATCGGGAAATGAGCGCCTACTGAATAGCGTAATGTACGTTCACTCATGGAAATGATGCCAACAAACACGGTCACATGTTTGCCGAGGCCTGTGTCGAGTAGTTCGGAGTTGATTCGCTCAAGAACCCGTTCGGGATAAAGAATGTCATCGCTCGACTGCCTGCGCAGGTTGCGCTGCAGCCTGTTGGTCAAGTTTTTCAGCAAGACCGTCACGAAGGCGGAGCTGGCCCCGTGCCCGGATACATCCGCTATGTAAACCAACACTTTGTCTTCGGAAATCCGGAAATAGTCCAGGAAATCGCCGCTCAAGTAGAGTGAAGGTTTGATCAGATGGTCTATCTGGAGGCCAGACATATCCTGCTCCCGGTCCGGGAGCATTCGTAACTGAACCTTGCGCCCTGCGCGCTGATCCGCCCTGAGCTCGGCAATACCGGCGCGCAGATCACGGTTGGCTTCTTCCAGCTCATGCCGGTAGAGCTGATTGAGACGATTTACCCTGACCCGGTCGAAAAGTTTCTCGATAATGTCATCAAGTGCGCCTCTATCCTCGTTGCAAGGCTTGAGGACGAAATCTGCGGCCCCGGCACGAAGTGCGTGGACAACATCCTGGCTGGACTCGCTGCATGAGCATGCGACGATAGGAGTGAAGGTTTCTGCCTCTTCCAGCCTTGCGGAAAGATCCGCGATTGCTTCCGGCGACAAGTCTGCAAAGATGACATCCGGGATGTTATCGTCAAACAGCGCCTTTGCTGACGAAAGGTCTGAATGGCCTATGACATAAAAGCCGCGGGCCTCCAGATACCGGGACAGATTCTCCCGAGCCTTTTTATCAGCATCAATAATCAATATGCGCTCAGTGCGCGAAGTCATGGCTGCTGCCCTAAACTACCAGCGATAAACGAAAAATCCGCGTTAATAAGGCTATTCTGGCATGACCCTGTGATATAACAAGGCCAGTTTAAGGAAATTGGGAGATTCATTGCGATGAGACGTGCCGTAAATGATTTACTCGGTGCTTATGACAAGCTGATTATGGACCCGGTTCACGGTGGGATTCCGCTATATCGGCACGAGATCGAGGTCATTGATCATCCATTGTTCCAGCGCCTTCGCAATATTTGCCAAAACGACATACTGAGCCTGGTATTCCCCGGCGCAACTCACTCGCGCTTTCTTCACAGCATCGGCGTTATGCATGTGGGCACCCGCATGTTTCGCTCAATGATTGATGCCTATCTGCGGGAACGGCAGCTCAGCGAACAGACCGACCTCAGCCTTAGCCAGTTGGACGCCATTGATTACCTCGCGAAAACTATTCGCCTTGGGTGCCTGTTGCATGACAGCGGACATTCGAGCTTTTCACATCAATTCACGCAGGCCCGGCGCATTCGTGAACTTATGTCCCGGCCCGACCGCTTCCGGGATCTCTGGTTAGGCGTCGATTACTCGACTTATCATGCCGGAGTTCCTGAAGAACTGGAGCATGAACACTACTCGGTCAGGGTCGCTCATGATGTGCTTGCAGCTATTGACCTGGAAGCTGCCGGGCTGTTTGCCCAGGATGTCATCGGCATCATGGAGACAACCGAGGTGCATCCCAGTGAAACTTTTCGCAAGCATGCGCGAACCTTCTGGGGGTTTATCGCCGGGGAAGACGCCGAGGCCGGCTCACTGATCAGTGACGACATTCCGCGCCTGGTTATGGATCTGCTCTCCTCCATCGTTTCCGGAGAGATAGACGCGGATCGGGCCGACTACATGCTCCGCGACGGCTTCCACTCGTCCGTGACCATCGGTGGTTTCAATCTCGATCACCTGCTCAGCAATCTTCGGTTTGGCTGGGACGTTTCAGAGCCCTGGCTTGGTCTGGCAATTACCCAGAAAGGGCTTGGCGCCCTGGAGGACTTTGTTTACAGCCGGCACCAGATGTACCGAAAAGTCTATGCCCACAAAACCGCCTTGGGGTTCGACTGGCTGCTCCGGGAAGCCATTAATGAAGTACTGGAAGATCCGGAGAGCTTTGAGTGGGTGGATACCTGCCTGAACGATATGAGGTTCTTCGCCGAACTTACCGACAATTTTTTCTGGGAAGCTTTTCGCAAGGTCGCCCGCAGGGACCCGGGAAGCTTCTCCTTCTGTATTGTGAACCGGGTCAAACTGAACCACCTCGATACCCGTGAAGACCTGTCTCAAAAAGGTATAGCCCGACACAGCGCGTGGCTTGCCCAGGAACTCGGGCTCGACCCGGCCCACGTAGTGACTTGCTCCATGAGAGCCCGATTTTCAAACATTCAGGATAATTTCAATGGAATCAAAGTACTGACCCGCGATCCCATCGACCGATCAAGATCGCTCAAAAAAATCACGGATGTCAGCGCCTTTTTCAGCAAGTTCAGTGACGGCACAATCACCCATTTTTACACTCGCCCCGATGTTACCAGGCAAGCCACTGAAGGGCTGTCGGAATAGCCTCAGCCCTAGGGCATCATGGCCCGGACAAGACTACTGGCGCTGTTGAAAGCACCCTCAACCCGCCCTCCGCTAAGCCAGTCTCCGGCAATACCAATACCTTCTTGCGAAAACCAGAGGTGCCCGGGCTGATGCCCGCCTTCTGAGCGAGCGTAAAGCCAGCGATGGGTAACCACGTTGTCCGGCTGGCCGTCAAACCCCGTTACTTCCCCGAAGGCGCCAATCAACTCAGCTGCAACCTGGTCAGCGGGTGTTTCAACGTGTTCTTCGCTCCACTCCGGACTGGCATGCAGCACCCACCATTGCCCCGAATCGTCCCGACCGGGCTTACTCGTATTGTTGGCCACCCAAAAAAGCACCGGGTGCTCTACTCTCATGCCCTCATGACGGGACCACGGTGCCTGTTCAAAATGAGCGGCAACTGCCCAGCAAGGCAGAAGGTGCTGAATCGGTTCGTCGAGATGAGTTGCCAGACCTTCAAGACCACTCCCCTTGAGGAGGTCCCTCGCCTGTGCCGGCGGTGCGGTGATGATGACGTGCTCGAAATCCCCGAGCGGCTTCCCGCCTTCATCGGTGACAATCCAGCCCGTATCTTTCCGGGCAAGCTTTCCCACCCTCGTGTTCGCAACGACGTTTACATGGCCGGAAAGAGCCCGGGAAATTGCCGTCATCCTGGGAGTTCCAACATACCTCGGTTCTTCCGGAAAGCGACTCCATTCTTCCCCGGCGTTACGAAACCCGAAGCGCCCATGCCAGACCTCGAAGGTCTCTTTACCGGCGTATTGACGGAGAAAAGGTATAAAGTCCGGATTTCGCGCGGTGAAGTACTGGGCACCGATGTCTGCCGAGCCCTCACCGACCCGTTTTGAAGCCAGCCTGCCCCCGGGCCCCCGACTTTTTTCAAACACGGTGACATCGTAGCCATGCGCTTGCAGGATAATCGCAGCGGTCAGTCCGGACAGCCCTGAACCAACAATGGCAACGCGGCGTATGTGTGGTACCTGAGACGTTTCATTAAACATGGCTAATGGTGCATCCAAATTCAGTAGTTAGATCGTAGAACCCTGCAGGTGTTTTGTCTGGCCAAACCGGTTGACGACGCTGTTCAGGTTCACTTTCAGAAAGAAGGGCAACAAGGGTATGACCCGAGTGCAAAACTGGCTTACAAACATTCAGAGATGGTTCGATTCTGCGGCGGGTTCGGATCACCTGGACACCAGCTCACGTTCCTTTAACTTCATTCGCGTGATTCCTTTCATAGCGCTCCATCTCGCTTGCCTTCTTGCCTTCTACACCGGCGTCAGTGTATTCGCCGCGGTGTTCGCACTGGCTTTCTTCCTGATCAGGATGTTCGCAATTACCGGCTTTTACCACCGCTACTTTGCACACAAGACATTCAAGACGAGCCGCTCGGCACAGTTCGTATTTGCTGTTCTGGGAGCCAGTGCAGCGCAAAGAGGGCCACTTTGGTGGGCTGCGCACCATCGCCATCACCACCAACACTCGGATAAAGAACAGGACCTTCACTCGCCCCATCAGGGCGGGTTCTGGTGGTCGCACATGGGATGGTTTACCTGTGATGCCGGTTTTGCCATGGATGAACGCAGGGTCAGGGACTGGATAAAGTTCCCTGAGCTCCGCTTTATCAATCGGTTTGACGCCATTGTACCGGCGGTGGCCGCCGTTGCGATTTTCGGGCTGGGTGAAGCACTGGCTGCATGGGCTCCGGGACTCGGCACAAACGGCCTCCAAATGCTGGTGTGGGGTTTCTTCATCTCGACCGTGGCGCTGTTTCATGCCACCGTCTCGATCAATTCCCTCTCCCATGTCTGGGGCAAACGCCGTTTTGAAACCCCAGACGATAGCCGGAACAACTTCTGGCTGGCGCTGCTCACGCTGGGCGAGGGGTGGCACAACAACCATCACCGGTGGCCACAATCGGTTCGACAAGGATTTCGCTGGTACGAAATCGACGTTACCTGGTACATGCTCTGGATACTCTCGCGGCTCGGGATTATCTGGGAGCTGAACCCGATTCCAAAGCACATTCAGGAAGAAACCCGCCAACTGGACAAGATGGGGAGGACACGTTCATGACTATCGCCTCAGTAATTGAAGTCGGATCCCGTAACTCCGCCGTTCCGGCAACACTCGATCACTTCCGGACGCTCTTCAACGAGCTGGACAAGGGAAACCTGAAAAAGCTGGCTCAGGTCTACAGCGAAGATATCTGTTTCCAGGATCCCCTGGGGGCGGTTCAAGGGCTCGACAACCTGACCCGTTATTTTGCCGGAGCCTATGCCAATGTGATCGAGTGTCGGTTCGACTTTGGCGATGCGGTGGTGAACGGTCCTTTTGCCGCCATCCCCTGGGTGATGCATCTCAAGCACAAACGGATCAACAAGGGTCAGGCAATAAAGGTCGACGGGATAAGCCACCTGCAAGTCAGGGACGGCATGGTGTGTTATCACCGCGACTACTTTGATGCCGGCCAGCTCCTTTATGAAAATCTGCCAATGGTTGGCCGTGTTATTCGCTGGATAAAGGGCCACGCAGGATGAGCATCCGTCTTCAAAACACCTCCAACATCTGGATAACCGGTGCCAGTTCCGGGATTGGTGAAGCGCTCACTGAAGCGTTGGCGCGCGGCGGGCACCGATTAATTATAACGGGGCGCCGAGAGCAACCCCTTGAACAGCTTCGGTCCCTTGCACCGGAACGCATCCTCCCGGCACCAGGTGACACCACCAGCAAGGCGGACCTCTCGGACATTGCGAGCATACTTGAGGACCAGGGCGACCTGCATATGGCGGTCCTCAATGCAGGAACCTGTGAATATCTGGACATTACCCATTACAACAGCGACGTCATTGAGAAGAACATCCACACCAATGTGATTGGCACTGCGCGGTGCGTGGATATAGCCTTGCCGGCACTCAGGCGAACCCGGGCCAAAGGCCACCCCGCGACATTGGTCATTGTCAGCTCCTCTGCCTGGTGGTTTCCGTTTGGTCGGGCCGAGGGCTACGGTGCTTCGAAGGCTGCCCTGACCTATTTTGCACATTCGCTGCGAGCCGATTTGGCCGCAGAGGGCATTGATGTGGTTGTTGTCTCCCCCGGTTTTGTAAAGACACCTCTGACAGACCGGAACGATTTCCCGATGCCTTTCCTGGTAGAAGCAGACGATGCGGCAGAGCGCATTGTGAGTGGACTGGCCAAAGGCCACAACGAGATAGCCTTCCCCAAGCGATTTACGTGGATGTTGCGCATCCTTGGCGCACTGCCCAGGCCGGTCATTGACCGGATGGCAGCCAGCATGTCCCGCAAGAGTAAAAACTAACAGGATGATAGTGAATGAGTAACAAGCGTCAGCGTGTTGCGGTGATCGGGGCGGGTGTTTCCGGCCTGACAACCGCGTGGGTTCTGGCTGAAAGGCACGACGTACAATTGTTTGAGGCGGGCGACTACGCTGGCGGACATACGAATACCGAGCAGGTGAAAGCGGGTGGCCGGTCCTGGCCTGTAAATACTGGCTTCATCGTTTTCAACGACTGGACCTACCCTAACTTCATCCGCTTGATGGATCGACTGGGCGTGCCGTCCGAGGTCAGCGACATGAGCTTCAGCGTGGACTGCAGCTCGACTGGGCTTCAGTACAACGGGACAAATCTGAATACGCTTTTTGCTCAGCGGAAAAACCTGCTGAACTTGCCCTTCCTGAAAATGGTCACGGAAATCCTGCGATTCAACAAAGAAACCCGTGCGGACCTTGAATCAGGTGCCATCGACGATAACGAAACCCTCGGCGAATACCTGAACCGCAAGGGTTACTCCCGTTATTTTCGGAACTTCTACATTGTGCCTATGGGGGCTGCCATATGGTCAGCGCCTGAAATCGTTCTGGAACAATTCCCTATCCGGTTCTTCCTGCAGTTTTTCAATAATCACGGCATGTTGTCGGTAGATGATCGTCCGACCTGGCGTGTAATTTCCGGCGGATCAGCTCAATACGTCCAAAAAATGATGGAGCGGCTCGGTGACAGGACTCACCTCAATAGCCCGGTAGAGAGCGTGCGGCGGCATAGTGAAGGAGTAACGGTCAGAGTCAATGGTCAAGACCAGCAGTTCGACCAGGTCGTGCTCGCGTGCCACAGCGACCAGGCGCTGGCTATGCTTGCTGACCCTACGGATCAGGAACGTGATGTCCTCGGCGCCATCGGTTACCAGCAGAATGATGTGGTTCTGCATACGGACAGCAGCGTTCTTCCGGATAACCGGAGAGCCTGGGCCGCATGGAATTACTACATTCCGAAGCACAGTACCGAACCCGTTTCTGTCACCTATAACATGAACATTCTGCAGAACTTTGGCGACGCACCTGAGACCTTCTGTGTCACGCTGAACCGTAGCCACGATATAGCTCCGGACAAGGTTATCAAGCAGTTCAGTTACGCCCACCCGGTGTTTACGCTGGAGGCCGTTGCGGCCCAGCGACGATACAGTGACATTGGTAATCGCAACCGCACCCATTACTGCGGCGCCTACTGGTTCAATGGTTTCCATGAAGACGGTGTTTGCAGCGCGTTAAGAGTCATCCAAGACTTCGGGATGGAGCTATAACCATGAACAGCCAATGGCTGGAGGGCTCCGTCCGCCATCGCCGCAAATACCCTGTTCAGCATGAGTTCGAGTACCGCACGGGTATGCTCGCTCTCGATGTTGACGAGTGGGCCAGGGTCACCGAGATCAGCCCCCTTTTCTCGCTCGAACGGTTCAACTGGCTCTCCTTGCGGCGCAAGGACTATTTTCGGCCGGAAGCGGGTGAACTGGCTTCAACACTTCGCGATTACGTGGCCGAGGCCACCGGGTGGCGTCCAGACGGAGTCATACAACTGGTGACTCACCCGCGATATTTTGGCTACGTTTTTAATCCTGTCAGTTTTTACTTCTGCTACAACGTCGGCGACATCCCTGAAGAGGGTGATGTTCCAAGAGTCATCGTTGCACAGATCACCAATACACCCTGGCACGAACGACATGTGTACTGCCTCGAAACGACTGCTGCCGAGGCCAATGATTCCGGATGGCACAGCGAACGGTTCGAGTTCAGCAAACGGTTTCACGTCTCTCCGTTCAACGGGATGGAGCAGCATTATCAGTGGACCTTCAGCTTCCGTGGCGACGAGATGAGAATCCACATGAACGTGCTGGAAGAAGGCAAAAAGCATTTTGATGCCACGTTGGTAGTCCATCGCATCCCTCTCACTCGTAAAGAAGTACATAAGAGTCTGCGAAAGTTTCCCCTGGAAGCAATCAAGGTGTCTGCCGGAATCTACTGGCATGCCCTGAAACTGAAGCTGAAGGGTGCTCCCTTTTACACGCACCCGGATAAACTGCCAGCAGACGACCCGGCTTTCCGGCGGGGTTCGGATGATTCGGGCCGGGATATCTCCGGGGCAGAAAACGTTAACACGAAACGTGGAAGGGTAAGTTCATGGAGAACCTGAATACTTCGGTCCAAACCGCTGACCGACAGTCCGGCACCCAATCGGCATTTAGCCGTGTCGCGAGAAACCTGGTGGCCCAGCAACTTGGCCGGCTCAGGGACGGTGTTTTGACAGTTCGTGAATCGGGCTTTGATGATCTTGTGTTCGGGGATGGGGATTTGAGTAATCCGCCGGCCGAACTGGTAATTCACGATCACAGTACCTGGCGCGATCTGTTGACCGGGGGCAGTGTTGGTGCCGCTGAAGCCTACGTGGCCGGGGACTGGTCTACACCGGACCTTGTTGCACTGCTTCGGTTCTTCACTCGCAATGTCGACCGCATGAACGCGTTTGAGGATCGGTTCAGCTGGGTCACGAAACCTGCGCTGAAAGGATTGCATTGGCTCAACCGGAACACCAAAGAAGGCTCCCGCAAAAATATCAGCGCCCATTATGATCTTGGCAACGATCTGTTCGAGCTTTTTCTCGATCCGACGATGATGTACTCCTCTGCCATCTACCCTCGGGAGGATGCGACGCTGAGTGAGGCGGCTGTCCACAAACTGGATACCATTTGTCGCAAACTGGACCTTCAACCCGGCGACCGGGTAATAGAAATCGGGACCGGCTGGGGCGGCTTTGCCATCCATGCGGCTAAACATTACAACTGCCACGTAACCACCACCACGATTTCAAAAGAACAGCTGGACCTCGCAAAGGCCAGGGTCTGCCAGGAAGGCCTCGAAGACAGGATTACCCTGTTATTTGATGACTACCGAGACCTGGAGGGCCAGTTTGACAAATTGGTGTCGATCGAAATGATCGAAGCAGTCGGCCCGCAGTTTCTGGACAGCTATCTCAGCCAGATCAACGCGTTGTTGAAGCCAGACGGACTGGCACTGATTCAGGCTATCAACATGCCCGAGCAACGCTACGACCGCGCTTTAAAAAATGTCGACTTCATTCAGCGGTTCATTTTTCCCGGCAGCTTTATCCCGTCGTTCGGTGCCATCCTCGAATCCGTTCGTACCCAGAGTAATCTGGTGCTTACCCACGCTGAAGACATTGGTTTCCACTACGCCCGCACGCTTCATGACTGGTGTGAACGTTTTACAGAGCAGTCCAAAAAACTTAATTCTCTTGGCTACGACCAATCATTCCGCAGACTCTGGCATTTCTATTTTGCCTACTGTGAGGCAGGTTTCTCTGAGCGGGCAATTGGGGTATCCCAGATTATGCTGGCGAAGCCGGGTAACAAGCGCGATAACCTGTTAAGTTTATGATCACTTCAGAAACTGCCCGCAACATTCTGAATTTTATTGCTTTTCAGATTGGCTGGCTGACGTGCATTGTATACCCCGGGCTGCCATCGGCCGGTCTGGTAGCCCTTTTGCTGGTTTTGCATTTCGTTCTGGTCAGCCAGAACAGGATGAGTGAACTGCAATTCATCGGACTCGGTACCGTGATCGGCGCTGCACTGGATTTGTTGTGGTTCCGAACGGGTATTCTGGACGACGGAAGCGGAGAGGTTTTCCTGACCCCGCCCTGGCTGGTCGCCGTCTGGGCGATATTTCTGACCACCCTGAGCCATTCCCTGAACTGGATCAGCCGGAAACGATGGCTGCCTTTCGTTTTAGCGCCCGTTGCCGGCCCATTCACCTACTGGTCCGCGAGCCAGCTTGGTGCGGTCAGCCTGCCTCAGCTCGTTCCATCTTTGCTGGCACTGGCCATCGGCTGGTTCGTTGTATTCCCCCTGTTGCTTTATCTTCGTAAATCTCTATACCCGGAGCTTGCATAGTGAACATCGTGTCCGGGATTTCCGTGGCGTTGCTCACCTTTGTTGCGGCTCCGGCGCTTGCCGCCACACTGAATTTCAGCGGAACAGCCAAAACGCCCGACGGAAAAATCCTTTATCAGGAAATACACAGCGCCGAAGGTGCATGCATCGATGGTCTGTTCCAGCCGAAATCGGATCAAATCCACTATCGCAGGCCCGAAACGGGCGAGGTATTTGCCAGCAAAGCACTGGAGTATCAGGGCTCGGTCCTCAGACCCGTCGTTGATTTTCGCCAGCCGGACTTCAGCGAATCCCTGAACATTAGGTATCCCGATCCAGGCTTGCTGGTAATAGACTGGCAAATGCCTCAGGGCGAAACCCGGACGTTTGATGTCCCCTACTCCAGTGACGTTGTTGTCGATGCCGGCTTCGACAACCTGGTTCGCAGGCACTGGAATGAACTCGTTAATGGCCAGACGACAGAGTTCCGTTTTCTCGGGCCGACCCGTGGCGAACATTACCCTTTTGTTCTTGAACCGACGGAGAACGCCGATATCCGTGCGGATTACGTGTTCCAGATCCGGCCTACCGGGATGGTTCTGAGATTTCTCGTCGACCCTATCATTCTGGGTTACAACAGTAGCGGCGCACTCACAGACTATCTGGGCCTGACCAACATCCGAGAAAGCGCTGACAGCAATTACACGGCCCATATCAGGTATTCCGTCGATACCTGGCCAGAATGTGAACTGACTCCCTCAAACTGACTCCCAAAGCCAGGCGGCGCCCCTGGCTCTGTGTGTTAAACTCCCCGACGGATCCAACGCCGGAGAATCAGCAGTCATGATGTTCGTGTCTTTCAACGTCAACAGTATTCGTACCCGTTTGCATCAACTCGAAGCCGTTATTAAAAACCTGAACCCGGACTTCATCGGTCTTCAGGAGACCAAGGTCAGGGACGAGGAGTTTCCGGTGGAAGCCATTCGGGAACTCGGCTACCACGTCCACTTCCATGGCCAGAAGACTCACTACGGTGTTGCACTGCTATCACGAAAAGAGCCGGACAACGTAATCAAGGGTTACCCCTGGGACGGCGAAGACTCACAGCGACGTCTGATCACCGGCCATTTCACCGTTAACGGCGAAAAGCTTGCAGTGGTCAACGGGTATTTCCCCCAAGGCGAGAGCCGCGATCACCCGGTCAAGTTTCCGGCCAAGGAAAGGTTTTACGCAGACCTCATGAAGTATCTGGATGAGCTGCAAAAGGACGGAGGCCACGTTGTAGTGATGGGTGACATGAACATCTCCCCGACCGACAAGGACATCGGTATTGGCGCCGACAATGCCAAGCGCTGGTTAAGAACCGGAAAATGCAGCTTTCTGCCTGAAGAGCGTGAGTGGCTCAGCCAGGTTGAACAACGCGGCTTCACCGACGTTTTCCGTCACCTTCACCCGGAAGAGACGGACACCTTCAGCTGGTTTGATTACCGAAGCAAGGGATTTGAGCGCGACCCGAGACGAGGCCTTCGGATAGACCTGATCATGGCCAGCGATAACCTCCTGCCAAAGGCAAAAGAAGCTGGTGTTTCCTACGATATCCGCGCCATGGACCGGCCCTCAGACCACTGCCCGGTCTGGGCGAGCTTCGAAATTTAGGACTTGGCCGGGCGCGACATGACAAAAATCAAAACCCGCGACCGCATCCTCAACACCAGTCTGATGCTATTTAACAGCGTTGGGGAGCCTAATGTCACCACGCTGCTGATCTCGGACGAACTGGATATCAGCCCTGGTAACCTCTACTACCACTTCAAGAGCAAAGGGGATATTGTCGAGGAGCTGTTCGAACGGTTTGAGGAAGAAATGCTGGACCTGCTGACTGTGCCGGAGGATGCGGAAATCAGCCTCGATCAGAAAGGTTTTTTCCTTCACATGCTGTTTGAGAGCGTTTCCCGATACCGTTTTATTTATCAGGATCTAGTCAACGTGCTCTCTCGCTATAATCAGTTGCAAACACGTTTTCGGCGCATTCTCAAAAAGAAAACCACCGCTTTCCGGACCATTTGCGAGAGTTTCCGCCGCCAGGGCATGATGGAAATCGAACCGGAACAACTTCAGTCCCTTTGTGAGCAATTGACGCTAACCGCCTGTTACTGGAGTAGTTTTGATACCCTTTCCCATTTGCACGACCGAGAATCGGTTGATCCCGGAAAGGGTGTCTATCAGATGATGCACCTCGTTATCCCCTTTCTGGGAATAGAAGAGCAAGAAGAGGCAAAACTGATGAGCCGGGATTACCTGTAGAGGCTTACTATTCCTCTTCGTCGCGGCGGGATTGCCCTTGCAGACGCACCAGTTCACTTTCGAGGGCCTCTATCCGTCTTTCCAGAGCTTCAATTTCCTCGCGACGATGGATACCGAGGCGCCTCAGTGCACCGGATACCCGCTCATCAAACAGATGTTCCAGCTTGTCCCAGGTACCGGTTGCCCGTTCGCGCACACCACCCACGCGGTCCTCGACAGATTTGATCTGTTTTTCAACCACACCGCGAGTTTTATTTTCAAGTTGCTCGCCCTCCTGGACCAGGCGATCAAAGAACCGACCGGTGTCTTCTTCTGCTTTGGTGTATGCCCCAAGGCCGGCAAGCCAGATCTGGCGTGCAGAACCCTTGATTTTTGCCGCCAGTTGCGGATCGCTTTCCGGCTTCTTGTCGTTTTCGTCTGACATGTAACAACCTCGGGGACAGGAAGGACTATTGCTGTGATAGTCCAGTATATTACAGTGTGCGGAGGATTTCAGTCAGGCTGAAAACCGCATCAGGAAAGGTCGCAGTATAAACACGCATCCGATATGAAAAAATGTTTTCAAACGAAACTGGTTCTCGCTTGAAGTGTTCAAAATATAGTCAATACTTCCCTATACCGGTGTCCCTGCTGACGCCGGTTGTCTGGAAGTCTTTCATGGATACTACTCGCACGCCTCTGCCCGGCACACTTTGCCGGGCTTTTTTTGTTATTATTGCCCTCAATTATATCCTTATTCCAAAATTGACATACAAACATCATGGAGACACTGAATGATCGACATTGCCTGGAGTAACTTTACTCCCTGGTCTGCTCTGGTGGGCGGTATTCTGATTGGGCTTGCCGCCGCCAGTTTTTTGCTTCTGAACGGCCGCGTTGCTGGCATCAGCGGTATACTTGGCGCCTTACTGGTGCCAGCCCGTGGCGATATTGCTTGGCGGGTCGCCTTTTTGATTGGCCTGATAGGTGCACCGATCGCCTGGCTCCTCGCCGCGGAAATGCCACCTATTGAAATCAATGCCAACTACCCGACGTTGATTATTGCCGGCCTGCTTGTAGGGGTAGGCACCCGTTATGGCTCGGGCTGCACCAGTGGGCACGGCGTGTGCGGCCTTTCTCGGCTTTCCCTGCGATCTCTTGCTGCAACACTCAGCTTTATGGTCGCGGGATTCGTCACTGTCTTTGTTATCCGCCACCTGCTGGGAGCGTGATGCCATGAAATACTCTTTAGCATCCTTCATCTCTGGCTTGATCTTTGGTCTCGGGCTTATTGTTTCCGGCATGTCCAACCCCGAAAAGGTACTTGGTTTTCTTGACCTTGCAGGACTCTGGGACCCTTCCCTGGCGTTCGTCATGGGAGGCGCCATTCTCGTGGGCCTCGGAGCCTTCGCCGTTGCCCGCAGACGGACACTGTCGTTTCTTGGCTTCAACATGAAGGTGCCCGGTCACACCCACATTGATAAGCGCCTGGTCATCGGCGGCCTCACCTTTGGCGTTGGCTGGGGCATCGCCGGATTCTGCCCTGGGCCAGCATTAGTCGCACTTGGCGCGGGGGAAACCAAAGCTATGGTTTTCGTCGCAGCCATGGTGGCAGGCATGCTCATTTTCGAAGTGCTAGAGCGCAGGTCCGCAAAGGCCTGATCGATTCTGGCAAGTTATTTCCCCGCCGGTCTGACACGCAGCAGGAGCTGTGCGATCATGCCGGCAGTTCTATTACCCGCTGCGGAGGCAATTCCAATGGATATCAGAACAATCGATGACACAATTTCGGTAGCACCACAGATCTCTGTCGAAGACGTTGCCGAGGCAGCCCGGCTCGGCTTTAAAACGCTGGTTGCCAACCGCCCTGACCAGGAAGAATATGGCCAACCGGCCATGGCAGATATCGAGGCAGCAGCCCGAGAGAACGGGCTTGACTGGGTTTACATGCCGGTAGAGTCCGGCAACATCACGGATCAGGACGTCGAACATTTCGCACCGATGATCCGTGACGCGGAAAAACCCGTACTTGCCTTCTGTCGGTCTGGCACCCGCTGCACGGTGCTCTGGGCACTAAGCGCCGCACGCTCCATGCCGGCCCGGGAGATTATTGACAAAGCGCGCAACGCCGGTTACGACATCAGCGGGCTCGCGCCCCGGTTAGCCCAACAGTCGCAAGACAAGGACTGATCACAACCAAGAAGATCAACGAGCAGGATTCACCGAATGCAGTACAAAGGTTCAGAGAACTTCAGCCATAATCAGGCCGACCGGCTTGGTGTTTTGGTAACCAATCTCGGCACTCCCGATGCACCCACAACGTCCGCACTCCGGCGGTACCTGGCTGAATTTCTCTCGGACCCCCGTGTCGTAGAGCTACCCCGCCCCCTATGGTGGTTGATTCTCCACGGCATCATTTTACGCATCCGGCCAAAGCGCAGCGCTAAAGCCTATTCGAGCGTCTGGCAGGCGGAGGGCTCGCCGCTGCTGATCCACACGGCAAAGCAGGCTGAAGGCATTCGCGAAGCGCTTAAGAAGAAGTATGGTCCCAACGTAGTCGTTGGTTTTGCGATGCGTTACGGCAACCCATCCATCGCCAAAGTCCTGGACGAGATGCAGCATCAAGGGGTGCGAAAGCTTCTGGTGCTCCCGCTCTACCCCCAGTATTCCGCATCCACATCAGCCTCGACCTTTGATGCGGTCGCAAAGGACTTCAGCAAGCGACGCTGGCTGCCAGATTTCCGCTTTGTATCCCATTATCCTGACTTTCCTCCGTACATAGAGGCAATGGCCAGGCATATTGAGGCGCATTGGGCGAATCACGGGCGCAATGAAAAACTTATTCTGTCTTACCATGGTGTGCCCCTGAAGTACTTGATGAAAGGGGACCCCTACCATTGCGAATGCCACAAGACCTCTCGTCTTCTCGCTGAGCGGCTCGGTCTCGGAAAAGAAGACTACCTCACGACATTCCAGTCAAGATTTGGAAAAGAGGAGTGGTTAAAACCTTATACGGACGAGACTCTCAAGTCCCTGCCTGGCAAAGGCGTAAAATCGGTAGATGCGTTTTGCCCCGGTTTTTCATCGGATTGTCTTGAGACCATTGAGGAGATAAACGAGGAAAACCGCGAGTACTTCATGGAGTCAGGCGGACAGGCGTTCAGTTATATTCCGGCGCTTAACGCTACACCCGGACATATCGATGCTCTGGTAAAGCTCATCGAAGAAAACCTTCAAGGGTGGCAGGTGCCAAAAAATGAGCCCGAGGAACTTGCTGATCGCCTAAAGCGGGCAGATGAGCGAAAAGAAGCCACCTATCCCGGCCGTGATATCTAGACGGTAGCCATCGAAAACCGCTTGCAGTCACAAGCCTGAGCTAACCATCACTGTCAGCTCAGGCTTTACTGCCTTCCACTGGACCTGAAAGATCCGGGACTGACTGGCAAAGCGTGCAATCTTCTGTATTTACTGCAGCGCCTCCTGCTTCTGCATAACGGATCCTGTGATTTGCCCGTCCCCGATTGCTAGACACCGAGTATTTTCGATTCTCGCGCACGGCGCTCTGTTCATCTGTTTCTTTAACCAATTTACGGTCAGACATAGAGACCTCCCTCATGTATCACAGACATTATGGGGGCGGCATAACCACAAACCAAATAGGCAATAACACTGGGTGAGTGTAAACATCCCTGTTTTAGTTGCACATCCGATTTTAGCCCTTCCCTTCACAGAGCGCTGCCGCACCAACAAACGCCAGTTAATGAAATTAAATTCAGATCTCGTTATGTGAGGTCTATTTTGCGAAGAGCTGCCGCGTTCCGGTGCCCGCGTTTCAGCTTGTAACCAGACCGGTTAAATCTTATGTTGAAAATTGGAATGCACGGGGCCGCAGAATCTGCCCGATGAGAACTGCCCTGCTTAACAGTTCCGCGCACTTGGTGCGCTTCATTGTAGGCTTAGTTCTGAGTTAACCAGCAAGGAGAAGCTAATATGTCGATAACGTCAGAAACTCAATTACCCAACGACGTATCATCCTGGCTCGATCCAACATTGGACTCTGTACGTGGGACGGAAACGCCCAAGGATCCGAACAAAGGCTACATCGCCCTGCTTGGCTGGAGCTTAAATGCGGTCAAGGCCGCGCAGAAGTTCGACCGTCGCTATATTGTGGTCGCTCCCGATTGGGCTGCGGATTTCTGCACCGCAAACAAGATACCTTTCATTCCATGGGATTTTACCCGCCTGAATGACCGGTCCATGGAGATTGCAGAAAGGCTAAAAGCGGAAGGCGTTGATGTAGCGCTACCTCTCTTCGAGGAAACCGTCGAGTGGTCAGGGGCGATCAACTCAGTCCTGTTTAACGAACCTCATATGTACGGCCAGTCTATTTTGTTTCGTGACAAAGCCCTGATGAAGCGCCGCGCACAACTTGGCGGTATTCGCGTCGGGATCTTCGAGGAGGCGTATGAAAAAGACGACATTGTCCGCTTCATGAGGCGCGTCAATCAGACACTCTTGCACCTTGAGGGTGACCCTGACGACCCGATTCACGTCAAGGCCTTCGACAAAGCCGGTTGTCTCGGCCATCGAATGATTCGCAAGATAGAAGACATTGACGCCATTCCGCCGGAAGAGTATCCCCTGTTGATGGAGAGTCACCTGAGTGGCTGGGAGTTTGCTGTCGAGGCCTGGATCCACGACGGGAAAATCAAGTTCCTTAATATTTCCGAATACGTCACGCTGGGCTACTCGGTATTCGTCCCCGCTACCAATGAGCTCGAGAGCTGGCGCAACGCGATCACCAAGCAGATCGAACTGTTGATCAAAACCTTCGACATCAAATTCGGGTTTATCCATCCCGAGTACTTCGTTACGGCTGACGGCGAAATGTATTTTGGGGAAGTTGCATATCGTCCGCCTGGGTTCAAGGCTTTTGAACTTATTGAGAGAGCTTATGGATTTAGTGCGTACCAGGCTTCTATGTTGGTGTTTGATCCTAAAACCACCAAAGAGGAGGTAGATAGCTTCTTCCCCCGCGAGGTGGTTGACGCGAAGGGCTACGCAGGGTGCTTCGGCGTATATCCAAGACGTCGTGTAATCAGCAGGCTGGAAATGCCCAAGGAAACGGTTGAACACCCCTACTTCGAGTCTCACGAATTGATCGCGCCTAAAGAAGAGATAGTTCCTGAACGGTTAGCCTATGGCACTCATTGGGGCCTGATCTTCTTCTTCGGTGACGACCCCATCAAGATGCGGGACCTCCTGAAAGCCCAGGAAGATCTGGACTTCTACGTTTAGAGGCGCTGTTCAGTGCGTCTGGTTCTTTAGCGCGGCGATAGAGCTGGCATGGAACGCCGCTGCATCGGACGCGGCCGCGCAACCGGGGTCGTCTGCCAGGACATTGAATGTATTCACCGGTTTTCCCGCCAGCGCCTCGCTGACAGCGTAGGCGCTGTCAGCCAAAGCCTTGGCGCTGTAGCCGCCTTCCAGCATCAGTACCAGGCGCCCCTCACAAAGTTCGTCGGCCAGGTTGCTCATGCGCTGGGTGACGGCGGCATACCCGGTTTCATTCATGTTGCAAACCATGTCGAGGTAATGGCAATCGAAACCAGTGGATACCAGCAGAATATCGGGCCGGAATGCACATGCTGCCGGCCTCACCACCTGTTCGAACACCTTCAGTAGCGCGGCGTTGCCAAAACCCATGGGCAGTGGGACGTTGAGATGGTAACCAAGGCCCGGTCCAGCTCCGGTTTCATCCAACAGGCCGCTGCCCGGGTAGAACGGTGCCGCGCAGTGGCTATCGACCACCAGCACGCCAGGATCGTCATAGAAAATGGCCTGGGTGCCGTTGCCGTGATGCATGTCCAGGTCCCAGATCATGACTCGTTCATAGCCGAGGGCTTTGCGAGCATGCGCCGCTGCGACCGCCAGGTTGTTATAAAGGCAAAAGCCACGGGCACGATCTGCGGGAGCGTGGTGCCCGGGCGGACGCACAATACAGAACGCTCGCTCGGCTTCACCGGCGGCGATTGCTTCGATCGCGCTGATTCCGGAGCCGGCCGCCAGGCGGGCCGCTATCACGCTTCCCGGTGATACTGCGGTCGTGTCTTGAGACAGCCAACCGGATTGACCATCCAGCGACTCAATATGGGCCACATAGGCTGCATCATGTGCCCGTTCGAGCTGAGCGGTGCCGGCTGGGGCCGGCAGCATCCAGCGCACGCCCTCGATGGGCTCGAGCAGCAGCCGATCAACGATCGCTGTCAGGCGCTCCGGACGTTCGGGGTGGCTATAGGTGTCCAGATTTGCATTGGGATACTGCAGCTTAATCATCGCCTTGACAGCGTCAGTCCATTCGGGACGCTCAGGATCCCAGCCGTGTGGATTGTGACCGAGCATACGGAAGTCGTAATAGATCAATACGGTCGCTGGCATAGCTGTCATCCGAGACAATATGTTTCAGCCTGCTAATCTCGACAGCGTGGATTATGCCGAAATGGGCACATACCAACACAGAGCCGAAATTGCGAGCGCAGGACATCACAGAGTCTAGTGCAGAAACCAATGAACATGAAACCTGGCAGGCCCAAAACACCAGCGCAGGTAAGCTTTCAGAGGGAGACATAGGATAGTGAGTTTATGGAAAAATGGCGGTGGGCCAGGGATTCGAACCCCGGGAAGGCTACTAACCTTCGGCGGTTTTCAAGACCGCTGCATTCAGCCACTCTGCCAGCCCACCGTTTTTCCATTGCTGCCATTGCGACAGCGGTGTGCATGATACCGGAATTGCTTGTGCTGTCAACGCTCTGCATAAAACCCGCCCCTTTTTTAAACATTAACTCTATTTAATGGAATCCAAAGAGCAGGTTCTGGTCGTAAATGGTTGAAACTGCGGAAAGTGGCACTATCATCAGACGTAGATTCCTTAATCTGTTTAATTTACAGTTCGAGGCTGTTCCGCGATTAAAGCAGGAACCCAACGGAGAGAAAGATGGAAAAGCGAGAGTATAGTTACCAGCAAAACCGGGGAAACATGATTGCCCGCGGCTCCGCAACGGCCGCAATCAGCCCGGAAGCTTCCAAGGTTCTTAAAAACACCTACACACTGCTGGCAATGACCCTGCTCTTCAGCACAGTCATGGCTGCAGTGTCTATGTCCATTGGCCTTGGCCGTGGTGCCAGCCTGATTTGCAGCCTTGGCGCACTGGGACTGGTCTGGTTCGTGTTGCCGCGGACAGCCAACAGCAGTGCCGGCATTGGTGTGGTGTTCGCGTTTACCGGCCTTCTCGGGTTATCTCTCGGGCCCACATTGAACTATTATCTGCAATTTTCTAATGGCAGTCAGATTGTCATGCAGGCACTCGGGGGAACCGCGCTGGTTTTCTTTGCCCTGTCCGGCTACGTGCTGACCACCAAGAAAGACTTCAGCTTTATGCGCGGCATGCTGGTCGCGGGTCTCGTTGTTGTGCTCATAGCTGCTGTCGGAGCTATGGTCGCCAGCATGTTCGGTGTGGAAATCACTGCGTTCAGCCTGGCCATCAGTGCTGCCATCGTATTCCTGATGTCAGGTTTTATCCTGTACGACACAAGTCGCATCATTAATGGCGGTGAGCAAAACTACATCATGGCAACTACGGGTCTGTACCTGAACATCTACAACCTGTTCCTCGCCCTGCTCCACCTGATTTCCGCGTTCAGCGGTAACGATTGATTGTCAGGTAACATTGGCTCCAATAAGCCCCGGCTCTTGCCGGGGCTTTTGCTTTCTGTAAACTGAAAACCTTTCCTGCAAGACAGAACGCCATGACCGACTTGAAAGCAGAATCGTTTACCCTTGTTATTACTGGCGCTCCTTACTCTTCCCAGGCCCCTCAGACCGCCCTGGCGTTTGCCAAGGCTGCGCTTGAACAAGGCCACAGAATTGACCGGGTATTTCTTTATGGCGATGGTGTTTACCTGGCCTCCGCACTGGTCGCACCTCCTTCAGATGAGACCCATTGGCCAAGAGCCTGGAGCGGGTTCCTTGAGGAGCATGCAGTGCCTGGTATCGCCTGTATTGCGTCCGCATTACGCCGTGGGTTAGTCGACGAGAGCGAAAAACAGCGTTATGAACTCGCCGCCGCCAATCTCCTGCCTCCGTTCGTTCTGGCCGGACTCGGCGAATGGGTAGAGGGCAATATCAAATCCTCAAGAACACTCTATTTTCACGCAGGCAACTGATATGACTATGCTGCTAATCGTTGATCAGGCTCCCTATGGCACCTGGGCGGGCCGTGAAGCGCTCGACATGGCATTTTCAATGGCAGCCTTTGACCAGCCCATCACGCTCCTCTTTACAGGTGCTGGCGTTAACTGGCTGCGCCAGGGGCAGGATGCGTCGGCCATTCAGCAAAAGTCGGTTGAAAAAAACCTTTCGGCAGCGCCGGTGTTTGGCATTGAGGCCATTCTGGCGGATCGTGCGTCATGCGTGCGCTATGGCCTCAATGCCGGGGATTTGCCTCAAGGCGTTGCCCTGGCAACGGTCAATGCGGATCTTCTGGCTAACTATGCGGCGGCTGCTTTTTCCGGCTAACGATCATTCGAGTGGCAGACATACGGATTCCAGGCTATGAAAACGTTCCATACACTGCACATCCTCAATAAGCCCCCAGGTCACCCACGCTTTGAGGTGTGCCAGAGCATGCTGGGCGCTGATGATGCCTTGCTGTTAACCGAAAACGGGACGCTTGCACTTACGGTCAGCGATATAATGAAGACCGACCAGGTGTATGCGCTTGGCGCGGATGTATCCGCCCGGGGAATGGACCAAGGCCAGACAGCGGTTTCCCTGATTGGCTATGAGGAGATGGTGGCTCTTACATTGCAGGCACAACAGGTAATCAGTTGGTAAGTTATGACCGAAATCGAACATCCCGAACGAAATAGCGAGGGCTTCCTGGAGGACGCCTGGGCGTGGAGCCCGTCTATAGCAGAACGGATCGCCGCGGAAGATAACCTGGCGCTAAGCGAACAACATTGGGAAATCATCGGATTGCTGAGAGATTTTTACGTAAAACATGAAATATCTCCGCCTTCGAACCGGCTTTTTGTCAAAGCAGTCAAAGAGGCTATGGGCGAAGAAAAAGGCAATAGCATCTATCTGATGCAGCTCTTTCCGGGTACGCCGGCCAAAACTGCGTGCCGGATCGCCGGGCTCCCTCGGCCAACAAACTGCCTCTGACCATCATTCGGGCGGCTTACTTCCTCCATGCACGCCCGGAGACTTTCTTTTAACATCAGAGGCATTTCCCAGAAAACTGCTAAGGCCGTTTTCAAAAAGCCCCGCCCCAAATTTGCGAACCTGGCGCGTGGATTCCTTGACAGCACCATCCAATGCACTTTCAGGCAGGTCCCGTAGTGTTTCAGAAACCCCCTTTCTAACACCTCGCGTGACCGCTGGCTCGATTTCCTGTGCAGCTGCGACAAGCTCGGCCACCTTGCGATCAAGATAGGGACGAACAACCCACTTCCAGAAGCTCCAGAGCACCAAGCTGACAGTGCCCACTGTCACCAGAACCTGTGTCGCAACTAATTCCCATGCTGGCATACATTGCCTCCTCTGTCCGACCCAGGGACGGACATGCATCATTAATCAAAACGCCGGGCCAGCCAACACGAAAAACTGAATGGCTCCGGCCATGGCACCAAAAATGCCGCCCACGAACATCAACTGGACCTCCTCTTCCCGAAAAGCCGGCCGGAGGATATCCTGGAATTCCCGGGGGCCGAGCGCTTTCATCTGCCCGGAAAGTACCTCGGCAACCACCGGCGCGCGCTCCCGGTTGAAAGCGGGATCGCTGAATACGTCCCGTGTGGCCAGGACCGCTTTCTGGTTCATCGCCTTTTTGAGTTCGGTGTAACCTGTCATGCCAACGGTCACTTGCGCCGTCAGCTTCATAACAACGGAATTATCCAGCAAAGGCCGCAAATGTTTTTGGATAATGGCGCGGGTCCTGTCCCCGTGACGGCCATTGACCATTGCATCGGCGACTTTTTCAACGGTAATCAGTTCTTCCGCAACGAGCCTCGCCCACACATCACTGATTTCAGGCTGCCTGCGCAGGAACAACCCCTGGACCTTCCAGAACATTACTTGTCTTGGCCTTACGGGCGAAAAAATGAGGTTAATGGCAATCCAGTTAGTGATAAATCCAATCATAAAGCCACCCGCCGGAAGCAGCCAGGGCTCAGGATACTGGCTCCATAACGGTGCCAACAATGCACCCAGAATTCCTCCGACAATGGCACCCCGATTGATAACCGACTTCAGCTCTACCGCGCCGGCCTGCTTAAAAATACGGTTCATCAGATCCGGGTGATGCTCCAGCTCGCGGCTCAACAAAGCTTTCAGATCGACCAGGTCGTCAAGGTCGTCACCGAAGTCGTCTACCAACTCCTCAACGCGTGATGGCAGTTGGTCCCTCGCCCACTGGTATATCCTGCTTTTCACAAAGAGCGGCAGGTTATCCCAGAGTACGGGCTGAATCTCATACATTACTTCATCAATGTACTCGTCCAGCCTGGGGGTTACCTGGGAAATAACCTGCTCGACAATCTTCTGAGGCTCGAGTTTCCGATAGACAGCGTTCAGATCGCCGAAGTGCTGTAAGGTCCGGTCAATACAGATATGGGCCATTTTCTCGGCTTTCCGGGGTATCACTCCCTGCCAGCCAATAATGCCAATCCCTATGAACTGAACGGGGTAAAAGGACATCTGGATAGCGAGCCAGTTGGTAAACCATCCAACGCCGGCCGCCATAATGGGCACAGACAGAAATGCTACGTCGAACAAGGTGAAACCCCGGATTAGATAGAAGACCGCTGAAGCCGGTAAAAATACCACTGGTTGTCAGACAGGATAATACCTGCATGCTGTCTTTGTGTATTTGACCAATGATGGATCAGTTGAAACTTCACGACATTGGCCGTGCAGCCATAATCCGGAAGGTACTGCGGCAGATTGCGGGATTGCAGGTAGTTCAGATGCAGTCACGCGCCGTCAGCCAGACGACGCGTCACCGGGAACTGTATTACTGGTAGTAGGCGTTTTCCGTGTTCGTGTGGTCAGTAACATCACGAACGGCCGAGATCTCCGGCACTCGCTCTTTCAGAGTTGACTCGACACCCTGCTTGAGCGTGAGACTGACTGCCGAGCACCCCTGACAACCACCACCGAATCGGAGAACGGCAACGGATTCATCCACAATCTCAACGAGGGATACCTCGCCACCGTGCGCCGCGAGGTTCGGGTTGATCTCCGAAGCCAGAATATAGTTAACCCGATCCGGCAACGGCGCATCATCGTCAATCTTTGGAACTTTGGCGTTTGGTGCCTTGATTGTGAGCTGGCCACCCATCTGGTCTTTCGAGTAGTCCACGTACGCTTCCTCGAGGAAAGGTACAGAATTGTGGTCCAGAAATAAGGTGAATTTGCCCATGTCCAGCTGCTCATCCGTGGGAACAACTTCGTTGGGCGGGCAATAGGCCAAACAGGTTTCGGCGTTCTTTGTACCGGGCTGGGTGACGAAAATGCGTACGCCCATGCCCTCAACGTCCTGCTTTTCGATAAGTTGTGCAAGATAATCCCGTGCGGGATCTGTCACAGTAACCAATGCCATGTTTTCAACCCGTTTGAAAGTTTGTAGTTATTTTAAGGGAGTTCGCCTGAACATGAAAGACCAAGTAAAATAGTCGGGCTTTAACAGCATAATGATTTTCACGTATCAGGCCCTCGGACGACATGGCCTTGAATCACGCACTTGATAATGGTCATTGGTACTAAGACGGGCTGGCACATTTTTGCTATGATCCCGCGCCATTGACCTTTAATACGACGTTACAAACGACTTCCGGAAGTTATTGATATGACCGATCGCAACACCCGTCTGGATCAGCTCCACAAGGCTCTGCAGGAGCGCATTGTTATTCTTGATGGTGGCATGGGCACCATGATCCAGAACCTGAAGCTGGATGAACAGGCATTCCGTGGCGATCGATTTGCGGACTACGAACGCGAAGTTCAGGGCAACAATGATTTGCTCAACCTCACGCAACCGGCACTCCTCCGCAATATTCATGCGGACTATCTGGATGCGGGCGCGGATATCATCGAAACCAATACATTCAACTCCACTCGCCTGTCACAGGCCGATTACGGACTGGAGTCAATCGCGAAAGAGCTGAATGTCGCAGCAGCCAAGCTGGCCCGAGATATTGCCGATGATTTCACCGCCAGGAACCCGAACAAACCAAGGTTCGTCGCGGGCGCTGTCGGGCCGACCTCCCGAACAGCCTCTATTTCTCCGGACGTTAACAATCCCGGTTACCGGAACGTCGACTTCCAGACTCTCGTCGACAACTACTATGAAGCGGTAGAAGGCCTGGTGGAAGGCGGATGCGACCTTATCCTGATTGAAACTGTCTTTGACACCCTGAATGCCAAGGCGGCCATTTACGCCACACAACAGTATTTCGAAGACAGCGGCGTTGAGCTTCCGATCATGGTTTCCGGAACCATCACCGATGCCTCGGGGCGAACCCTGTCTGGTCAGACAACAGAGGCTTTCTGGAACTCCATTGCTCATGCCAAGCCGATTTCCGTCGGCCTGAACTGCGCCCTTGGTGCAGACGCTCTGCGCCCATATGTTGAGGAGCTGGCCACCAAGGCCGAGACCTATGTCAGCGCCCACCCGAACGCCGGCCTGCCAAACGAGTTTGGCGAATATGACCAGACACCCGAGGAAATGGCGGAAATTATTGAAGGCTTCGCCCGAGATGGCTTCCTTAACATTATTGGCGGCTGTTGTGGTTCCCGTCCGGATCACATCGAAGCCATCGCCCTGGCGGTTTCGAAATACCCTCCCCGCAAGATTCCGGAGCGTAAAAAAGCGCTTCGCCTTTCCGGCCTGGAGCCGTTCACCGGCGATGAGAACACCCTTTTTATCAACGTCGGTGAACGCACCAACGTGACCGGCTCCAAGCGCTTCCTTCGCCTGATCAAGGAAGAGCAGTATGAAGAAGCATTGAGTGTCGCGCGGGACCAAGTGGAAAACGGCGCTCAGATCATCGACATCAACATGGACGAGGGCATGCTGGAGTCCAAGGAGGTGATGGTTACATTCCTGAACCTGGTCGCCTCCGAGCCCGACATTTCCCGCGTTCCCATCATGATTGATTCTTCGAAATGGGAAGTCATCGAAGCAGGTTTACGCTGTACCCAGGGCAAACCGGTGGTGAACTCCATCAGTCTGAAAGAAGGCGAAGAAGAGTTTATTAAACGGGCAAAAGACTGCATGCGCTACGGCGCTGCGGTTGTCGTCATGGCCTTCGACGAACAGGGCCAGGCAGACACCTACGAGCGCAAGACCCAGATTTGCAAGCGCTCATACGAGGTTCTGACAGGCATCGGCTTCAACCCTGCCGATATTATTTTTGATCCGAACATCTTTGCCATTGCGACGGGCATCGAGGAACACAATAACTACGCTGTAGACTTCATCAATGCGACCCGCTGGATCAAAGAAAACCTGCCACATGCCTCTATTTCGGGCGGTGTGAGTAACGTTTCCTTCTCATTCCGTGGTAACGATGTGGTACGCGAGGCGATCCATTCCGTGTTCCTTTATCACGCCATCAAGGCCGGCATGAACATGGGTATTGTAAACCCCGGCCAACTGGTGATTTACGACGAAATTGACCCGGAGCTGAAGGAACTGGTCGAGGACGTGGTTCTGAACCGTCGTGATGATTCAACGGACCGACTTCTGGAGATTGCCGAACGCTTCAAAGGTAAAGGTGGCAAAACCCAGGAGGAAGACCTCGCCTGGCGCGAATGGCCGGTGGAAAAAAGGCTCGAACATGCCCTGGTCAAAGGCATTACCAGCTATATCCTGGAGGATACGGAAGCTTGCCGGCTCAATGCAGAACACCCGATAGAAGTCATCGAAGGTCCGCTGATGGACGGCATGAACGTAGTCGGTGACCTGTTCGGGGATGGCAAGATGTTCCTTCCCCAAGTGGTCAAGAGCGCCCGGGTCATGAAGCAGGCGGTCGCACATCTGATTCCGTTCATAGAAGCGGAAAAAACCGAAGACCAGAAGGCCAAGGGCAAAATCCTGATGGCCACGGTCAAGGGGGATGTACACGATATCGGTAAAAACATTGTTGGCGTTGTCCTTCAGTGCAACAACTACGAGGTTATCGACATGGGCGTTATGGTGCCCTGCGACAAGATCCTCGATACAGCAATCAAGGAAAACGTCGATATCATCGGGCTCAGCGGCCTGATAACACCTTCTCTTGATGAGATGGTTCACGTCGCCAAAGAGATGCAGCGCCTCGATTTCAACATCCCGCTCATGATCGGCGGTGCGACCACATCCAAGGCGCACACGGCGGTCAAGATCGAGCCACAATATAAAAATGATATTGCGCTTTATGTCTCGGATGCCTCAAGGTGCGTGAACGTGGCCTCACAGCTGCTGAGCAAAACCGCAAAACCTGCGTTGGTTGAGGCGGCCCGAAACGAATACGACGAAATCCGCGAACGCCGCAAAAACCGGGGCGACCGCACCAAACTCGTTTCGCTCAAGGAAGCCAGGGCCCGTGCGCCTGAAATAGAGTTCGAGAGTTACGAGCCGCCAAAACCGGCCTTTACCGGCATCAAGGTGTTCGAAGAGTATGACCTGAATGAACTGGCTGATTACATCGACTGGACCCCATTCTTCATTTCCTGGGACATTTCCGGAAAATACCCCGCTATCTTTGATGATCCCAAGCGCGGAGAAGCAGCGCGCAATCTATTCGACGATGCCCAGACAATCCTCCGCCGTATGATTGACGAAAAACGGGTGACGGCACGCGCGGTTATAGGCTTCTGGCCAGCCAATCGTCGGGGCGACGACATTGTCGTCTACAAAGATGAGTCGCGTACCGAGGAGCTCACGGTTCTTCATCACCTTCGACAGCAGGATGAAAAGGCTCCGGGTAAACCCATGATGGCGCTGTCTGACTTTGTCGCTCCCGAAGGCTCAGGCCCCTGTGATTACGTGGGTGGGTTTGCGGTCACCACCGGTGTGGGCGCCGAAGAGTTCTCTCTGGAATTCAAAGATCAGCACGACGATTACAACGCGATTATGGTCAAAGCGCTCGCTGACCGTCTTGCCGAGGCCTTTGCCGAGAGGATGCATGAGCGGGTCCGCCAGGAGTTCTGGGGCTATGCCCCGAATGAGAAGCTTGGCACTGACGATCTGATCAAGGAACGTTATCGTGGCATACGGCCCGCTCCGGGCTACCCCGCCTGTCCGGACCACACGGAAAAAGCCACCCTGTTCAGCCTGCTGGATGCGACTGGCACCACTGGCATTGAGCTCACAGAGCACTTTGCCATGTTTCCGACGGCGGCGGTTTCCGGCTGGTACTTTGCTCACCCGGATTCGAAATACTTTGCGGTCGGCAAGATTGGCGCAGATCAGGTTGAGGACTACGCTGAACGCAAAGGCATCTCGAAAGCCGAAGCGGAACGCTGGCTCGCACCCAGCCTCGCTTATGACCCGGCGGAGTAGTCTGCGGGCTTAATCGGCATTACCGGACAACAGGCAGAGTTATGACGGAAGCTTCTGACACTGAGAACAATAAAAACCGGAAACCCAAGGGCCCCGGCGTTTGGAAGGTCCTGCAAAGCATTCTCGCTGGCGCATTCGGTGTGCAATCAGATAAACGCCGAGAAGAGGACTTTTCCAGCCACAGTCCCTGGCCCTACATTATTGCCGGTGTACTTTTCACGGCCGGCTTTGTAATAGGGCTGATCCTTATCGTGCAGATGGTTCTAGCCGGCCAGTAATTTACTGGCCGGACACCCACACCACTGCAAAGGCAACGGCGAGTACAACCAGAAGAACCGCAGCTATTGCATCAGCCTGACTGTCTGAGCGCATGGTTTTTTTCATAGGGCTTTCCTTATCTAGACCTTTTGCAAGGGTTTTTCTTTTTGTTACAAGGCCGCTAACAAGTCCGGCCTTGCCCTTTCGTAAGTAAAGCTTTGAAATTGATATTCGTCCAGTCCCAAGGCCTTTTGCCTTATCGCCTGAATCGATAAACATATCTTGAAATAATCATTTTAAGAATAAAAACACGGTGATATCCTGCCTCCCAGATATAAGACCCGGCCTTCGGGTCGCCCCGTATAAGCTTTCGGGACGCCGCAACGACGCTTTAGAGCAGGACTTTTCATTATGTACGTATACGACGATCACGATCGGCAAATCGCCGCCGAGCGGGTTGCCCAATTCCGGGACCAGACCGAACGTGCTCTGACCGGCGAGCTGGCTGAGGAGGAGTTTCTTCCACTTCGTCTACAGAATGGCCTCTATGTTCAGCGTCTTGCCCCAATGCTGAGAATTGCCGTGCCCTACGGCATGATGCGCGCTGAACAGCTTCGCCGCCTGGCACGAATTACCCGAGATTACGACAAGGGTTATGCGCACTTCACCACCCGCCAGAATGTTCAGCTGAACTGGCCCGCACTCGAGGATGTGCCTGATATTCTCGCGGAACTGGCTGAAGTCGAAATGCACGCTAATCAGACCAGTGGTAACTGCATCCGCAACACTACAACGGATCAGTTTTCAGGCGCTCAATCAGACGAAATAGCAGACCCGCGCCCCTATTGCGAGATTATCCGTCAGTGGTCCACTTTCCACCCGGAATTTGCCTTCCTGCCCCGGAAATTCAAAGTAGCCGTAAATGCCTCGGAGAAAACCGACCGGGCAGCTATTCAGGTTCATGATATTGGCTTGCAGCTGGTTCGGGATGAGTCCGGCGCGCTTGGTTTCCGGGTTCATGTCGGAGGCGGCCTTGGCCGCACACCGATGGTTGGCCCAGTGATTCGCGAATTTTTGCCTGAACTGGACTTGCTCACCTACCTCGAGGCGGTGCTTCGGGTTTACAACCGCTACGGACGACGCGACAACAAGTTCAAGGCGCGCATCAAGATTCTGGTGAAGGCTTTAACACCGGAAGGCTTTGCAGAAAAGGTTGAAGCTGAGTGGGCGCACATCAAGGACTCACCAACCCGCCTGACCCCCGAAGCGATCCAACGCATCCAGGCCTATTTCACCGAGCCTGATTATGCCTTACTTGATAACGCAACCGAGCTTCTGGCTGAGCAGCGTTTCGAAAACCGGGCATTTGACCAGTGGCTTACCCACAACGTGGACACCCATAAGAAACCCGGTTATGCCATTGTTACCCTGACCATGAAAAAGACTGGTACGCCACCTGGTGATGTTACTGATCGCCAGCTTGAGCACATTGCCGACCTGGCCGATGAGTTCAGTTTTGGTGAGATACGTGTGACGCACCAGCAGAATGTGGTGCTGGCTGATGTTCGGCAAGATCGGCTGCTGGAGCTCTGGCAGACAATAGTTCCAATCGGCTTTGGCACCGCCAACCTTAACACCCTGACGGATGTAATTTGCTGCCCGGGTGGCGATTACTGCGCCCTGGCCAACGCCAAATCCATACCGGTAGCAGAAGCTATTCAGCGAAGATTTGATAACCTGGATTATCTTTATGATCTGGGAGACATCGACCTCAATATTTCCGGTTGCATGAACGCCTGTGGCCATCATCACGTCGGTAACATCGGAGTATTGGGCGTGGATAAAAAAGGCGAGGAGTTCTACCAGATCAGTCTTGGCGGATCCTCCCACCATGATGCCTCAATCGGCAAAATACTGGGTCCCTCTTTTGCGCGGGAAGATATGCCTGACGTGGTCGCCAAGATCATTGACGTCTACGTCGACAAACGCACCGGGGAAGAGACCTTCCTCGACACATATCGTCGCGTAGGAATTGTCCCCTTTAAGGAGCGTGTTTATGCCTAACGTTATTTATCGGGATGGCAGCATCCGCCAGGATAACTGGATTCTCGTGGCCCGACCGGCTGAAGGGGAGTCTCTTGACATCCCGCACCAGCCTGCCCTGATTCCGGCTGACCTTTGGTTGGCCGGTTATGAGCACTTTACCGGGCGAGACGACATCGGCGTATGGTTTGACAGCCATGACGAGCCAGAAATACTGGGAGGAAAGGTAAATGAATTGCCGGTTATCGCGGTCAACTTTCCGAAGTTCAGTGATGGCCGTGGCTACAGTATCGCCCGGCTCCTCCGGGAGCGCTTCGGCTTCGCTAACGAGCTTCGGGCGGTTGGTGACGTGTTGTTGGATCAACTCCAGTTCATGAAACGCTGCGGGTTCGATACCTACGCACTGCGCCCGGATAAGGACATCAACAAGGCCGCCCGTTGTCTGAACTTTTTCAGCCAGGGTTATCAGGCTGCTACCGACACGCACGTCCCGCTTTTCCGGCGCAGGGCTTCCTGATTTTCTGCCAGACACCATCGCAGTATGACAGCGCGGACTCAGTTATGCTGAGCCCGCGCTCTTGTCGACAGAGCCTTACTTGGAGTGGTCCAACACGATCTTCCCGGACGATTCGCCTTTCAAAAACGCCTTCAGTGCCCCATCCAGGTCTCCCCGACCGATATCACGAGCTGAAGCCTCGGTTTTCGGGCATGCCCAGTCACCGGAAAACTTTTCCCAGACCGCTGCTTTTTCGGCCAACGGGATTTCTACCGAGTCGACGCCGAGCAGATTTACCCCACGCAGGATAAATGGCAGCACTGTGGTCTGGAGCCCAGGGCCCGCCACAAGACCGCAACAGGATACGGAGCCGCCTGGCTTGATCTGCTTGAGCAGCTCAGCCAATGGCGAGCCACCTACGGTATCCACCGCGTTGGCGAAGACCGGTTTAACCAGTGGCTTCTTTTCCTCTGCCAGGGTTTCGCGACCGACCACTTCCTCTGCACCAAGCTCTTTCAGCTCGTTTGCATGATCGGCCTTGCCACTGATGGCCACCACTTTAAAGCCCAGCCTTGCCAGTAACTCAACCGCAACGCTGCCAACAGCACCAGAAGCGCCAGAGACGGCAACCTTGCCCTGTTCCGGCTTCGCACCCATCGTTAGAAGCTTTTGGACACACAAACCAGCTGTGAGCCCTGCCGTGCCATATATCATCGCTGTTCTGGCGTTCCAGCCGGAAGGCATAGGCACACACCAGGCTGCGGGAACACGAATGTATTCGCCAAAACCACCATCCGTGTTCATACCCAGGTCGTAGCCTGTCACTATCACAGCGCTACCAACCGCAGGCGTTCCGGTGGCCGACTCCACCACTTCTCCCCCTGCGTCAATGCCGGGCGTATGCGGGAAACTGCGCGTAACACCCTTATTGCCGGATGCCGACAGGGCATCCTTGTAGTTCAGGGACGAGTAGCTCACCCGGATGAGCACCTCACCTTCGGGCAGATCTGCCGTACTCAGCTTTTTTTCGGCTCCGACGTATTGCCCGTCTTGCTCTTCGACACGCCACGCTTTGAATTCGGTATTGGTTGTCATGGTTTTGTCCCGCTTCTGTCAGCTACTGGATTTTCTGGTTTCGAAAGGCACTCAGAATTTTCCAGACGGTGTGTTCAAGCGCTGAACTGGTTGCTAACCCGAGCTTTTCAGGGAGAGACCGTTTACGCTGATACGCCACAGAGATTACGTCGGCCCTGTCACAGGCTTCAATGAGATATTCGTCGGAGGTTTTAATCTCATCGACGAGCTTTACATCCAGGGCCCGCTTTCCGAACCAGATGTCACCATTCGCAACGGCAGCTATATCTACATCCGGCCTGCGCTCACTCACGTATTCCTTGAACAGTACGTGAGTATCTTCAAGGTCCTCCAGGAATTTCTGGCGCCCTTTCTCGGTATTCTCACCGAAGACGGTCATGGTTCGCTTGTGCTCACCCGCTGTAAGCACCTCGAAGTCCACCTCGTTTTTCTGGAGAAAACGATGAAAATTGGGTAGCTGCGCAACCACACCGATAGATCCAAGGATCGCAAACGGCGAGGCAATGATCCGGTCAGCGACACAGGCCATCATGTAGCCACCACTGGCCGCGACCTTATCCACGCAGGCCGTTAAATGAATACCTTTGCTCCGGATCCGGTCCAACTGCGCTGCCGCCAGGCCATAGGAGTGAACCAGTCCGCCACCACTCTCGAGCCGAATCACAACCTCATCTTTTTTGGCATCAGCTACGCTCAGAACGGCGGTGATTGCTCGACGCATCGTATCGGTGTCGCTGGCCTTGATGTCACCGTCAAAGTCCAGAACGTATACCCGCGGCTTGCGCTCGGCTTCGGCAGCGTCTGTCTTTTTCCGGGACTTATCGGCCTTTTTCTTGGCTCTTTGTTCTTTTTTATTTTGCTTTACAAAGGACTTCCGCTCGGAGTCGGACATCAGCTTTGCTTGAATGGCTTCTCGTAATTTGTGGTATTTCTCGTTCAGCTTCGCAATTTTGAGCTCACCCGCATCGTCATCATCCTCACGCTCCTTGTGTGCCGCGGATACGATGACAGAGATCAAAATCACCGCCGCCACCACGAAGGTAACGGCCTTGGCCAAAAACAATCCGTATTCTGTCAGGAACTCCAAAGTGCTTCTCCAGATGGTTGTGCAAATGAGAAAGTGTAACTTACCGAATTTGTGGTGATAAGAAGAGAGAAAAAATTAAAACAAGCGTTCGATCGAGCTTGACACCGCCTGCCCACTAACCATAAAGTCGAATGGCGAGGTCGGCTGCACCCGGGCTCCCACTCGGGCTCATTTAGCCAGGGGGCGTTAATCAAAGCCGCCATGACAAGACAACCATCCAAAAAGGGTAAACCAATGTCTGTAGCTCAGGTATTTGAACAACTCGAACAGAATTTTAACGCAGACGCAGCGCAAGGCCTCGATCTGGTGTTTCAGTTCGACATCGAAGACGACAGCACCTATCACCTGGCCATTAACGATGGCGCCTGCAAACTGCACGAAGGCACCAACGACGACCCTTCCGTTACCCTGATTATGAATTCTGACACCCTCAAGGGTATCGTTTCCGGAGAGACTGACGGCATGCAGGCATTTATGGCCGGACAGCTGCGCGCCGAAGGCGACATGATGCTTGCAACCAAGCTGGGCGAGCTGTTCAAAATGGGCTGATTGCTATTTTGGACAGCCAAAAAACCTGCGCCTGGCGCAGGTTTTTTTTCATCTTTACCTTCTAGGGATCCCAACTGACTACTGCCCCCACAACTGAACAGCCTCCCGTGCCTCCTCATTAACGGGCACTGCGACAAGACCGGATGCGGAGAGCCGCACATCAAACATCGCACCATCTCTCATGGGCATGAAAGTAACGTTGCGGTGAACGGCTTCGATAAAAGGCAGATCGAATTTTCTGTCCAGCTCCCAGAGATCCAGCCAACTCTTTCCATTGAGGTCAATGGCTAACCGGGTTTCTGCCCGTTCCTGCTCGAGCGTGGTAAAGCGCCCACTCAGTCGTTCCAGCCGGTAACCCGGCGCCACTCCCAGCCAGCTGAGCGGGCCGGAAAATCGAATTATTCGGGCGTCGACTTGCCACTGGTCTCCCCTGAGAGAATTTGTTACTGGCTTTGCATTGGCGGGG
Organism: Marinobacter salinus; assembly: GCF_001854125.1. Classification (NCBI taxonomy): domain Bacteria; kingdom Pseudomonadati; phylum Pseudomonadota; class Gammaproteobacteria; order Pseudomonadales; family Marinobacteraceae; genus Marinobacter; species Marinobacter salinus. The sequence goes on along the minus strand of NZ_CP017715.1, from coordinate 1,127,159 downwards.
TGCATTGTTACCCGCCAGAACTGGTCACCCTGACGCTCGGTCGAAATTGCCGCAACAGTCTGCATACCCTCGACAGACTGGTACTCGGCAATGTTGACGGCAATAACCAAGGTATATAGGCCGAAGAGAATAGCACCAAGAATGGCCATCCCCTTCAGCCAGTCAAGCAGCCAGCGGGGACGCAGAAAGAAAAGAAGGCCCGCAACGACCAGTATCGCACCCAGGGTTGCGAGCACGATGGTGGCGAGCAGATGGGACATGGCGCTACAAACCTACCTCGTCCAGCGAGGTCTCAGCGAGCTTGAGCAGGTCAGCATTACGATCCTCACGCTTTCCAATACTTTCAATATAGTACTCGAGTGACGTCAATGCATCTGCCAGGGCCTCAAGCACCTGCATGGCCGGGGCTTCACGACCATCAAGCAAACGCTCCTGAATTGAAGAGGCAACACGCTCAAGAACGCTGGCGGCTCCCGGATCATCCACCATTTGCAGGCCGCCCCAAATGCTGTGCAGCGTGGCCGGTAAGTTCGCGAGGTGGAGCTTGTCGTAATCCGATTCCATAAATGCGGTTATGGCACGCTTTGCCAATGTCAGGGCACCCCTTGCCTCATCGGCAACCACAAAAAGTGCTTCCCGCAGATAGGGGGACTCATCCCGATTACGCTGCCCGCGGGCAAGGGCGTCGGTTTCGGACGTTATGCCCCGGGTAACAATCTGCATGACGGCGTCTTCGATACCGAGCACGGAATCCGCCAATCTGTATAGTTCGTCATCACCGGGAAGGCGCGATTCTTCTTCCCAGGTTCGAAGCCTTGCAGCCTCTTCACGGGAGACCTCCGCAAGCTTGTTGAGATCAAGCATGACCAGGGTATTGGCCAGGCGCTCCAGAGCATCTGCAATTGAAGATAGCTCGGCCAGGTCCGGCTCGATCCCCCGCTCAATGATATCGAGCTTATCCTTGAGCTGGTTCAGTTCGTCCTGAAGCGCTTCCGAAAGCGATTGAAGCACATCGGTGCCGGGCCCATAAAGCCTCCTCGCATGGGCTTCCAGCATGGCATCGGAGTATTCAGCAGGCGCCAGGTGATATGCGGACAAAATCTCACTGACTTCCAGGTTGGCCGAACCACTGCGATAAAGGATATAAACGAGGTCCCGGATCAGAGAATCGGGTGCGTCTTTGGCCGTGGCCACCTTACCGACATAAACCACTTCCCTGGCGTACTTCTCGATACGCATGAACATACGTTTCCGGGCCTTGGTGAACACCATCGCCCGATCGAGCATGGTGTCTGCAGCCGTTGCCACAAGGCACCACATCTGTCCCATGGGCGCACCCTGACACAAACGGGCGAATCCCCGGGCGGATCGACTTATCAGCTTTTGACTCACTGCATCGTTACGCTCTCTGAGGATACCCAGGAGCGCCACCTGAAAAGTCAGGCGCATACGACGCGACAAAATTTCATATTCCGATTCATCACCGTCCAAGGGCTGCAGATGCATGCCCGCGCAGAAATCGGGTCGTTCCTTTACATCAACGTCAAAGAAGCAGGACTCAAGGTAGGGTTTTTCACGGCGCGCTTCGCGCAAATCATTAATGACAGGCAGCAGCAGTTCAGGGTGATCTTCCCGTTGCTGATGGTAATACTCCACGTAACGACGAAGAATAAACAAGGCGCCATTCAGCGTTGTCAGCAGAATGTTCTTGTCGTCATTAGCGCCCACCGGAACATCATTGGCCATTGTGACCGCTTCCTGGCACAACAATATCCCGCCCCGAAGCTCGACCAGGATAAAAATTCCGCGCAGCTGGTTGATGAAGTCCAGACAATTCTGGAGATCTTCACCGCTCTCACGGTTTTCCTGAAAGCGTTCAAGGCTGGACTGTGCCTGTTTGATGGTCTGCTCGATTTCATTCTTGACCAGATCAAACGACTGCGATTTCGTCGCCAGAGACGATTGAACCATAAACGCTTCCTGTTAGATTTGCGGAGACTACCGCGTCCTCATAATGACTACGGCTCACCCGGTGGACGGCGAACCTTTCTTGTTATGAGCCGGTTCAACCCTTCCCGGCCAGAGCTGATCTCATGCACCATGGTTGCCAAAAAACTGGCGAACTTATCATTACTTATAACACAAAACTCAAGTAGCTCAAGAAAGCCGGAATGTAACATTTGGTACAGCCCGACACAGTTCTCATTCCGCCTGCCGGAGTTTATCCCACACGGTCCCGCCAGCCTTTTTCTCCAGCATCGACATGAACTCCTCATGGGCGGAGAGCTCCTCCCCAGAGGCATGGACAACAGACAGTGGAGTGCGCTCGGGAGACAATCTCCGTATGCCGCCGGAAGCACCGCCGTCTTCGGACCCCGCGTCAAGAGACAGCGCGGTTTGTCCGCCGGTCAGCAGCAGGTAAACGTCTGCGAGAATTTCAGCATCCAGCAGGGCGCCGTGCAGATCCCGGTTGCTGTTGTCGACTCCGTACCGCTTGCAGAGGGCATCCAGACTGTTTTTCTGACCCGGATGCTTCTTACGGGCAATGGCCAGGGAGTCTACAATTCCGCAGTTCTCCGCTGTTTTTCTGACGGGCTTCAAGCGCGCAAACTCAGAATCCATGAATCCAACGTCGAAAGCCGCGTTGTGGATGACCAGTTCGGCACCCTTGATGAATTCGAAGAACTCGTCGGCAATCTCGGAAAACCTGGGTTTATCCACCAGAAATTCGTTGGTTATGCCGTGAATGGTAATGGCCTCAGCCTCAACTTCCCGCTCTGGGTTGATGTAGACGTGGTAGTTGCGGCCGGTAAGTTGCCGCTCCATTAACTCAACACAACCGATTTCTATAATCCGGTGCCCTTCGGAAGGGTCGATACCGGTTGTTTCGGTATCCAGTACAATTTGTCTCATAACACATTCTGCTCAATGTTATCCGTTTCAGGCGTTGGCCAGCTCCGCAACGCCACGATTGGCCAGTTCATCGGCCAGTTCGTTATCAGGGATGCCCGCATGCCCCTTCACCCAATGCCAGTTAACGCTATGCCTGGCCACTTCAGCATCCAGCTCCCGCCAGAGATCCTCATTTTTGACCGGCTTTTTCGCCGATGTTTTCCAGCCATTGCGCTTCCACCCCGACATCCACTCGGTAATTCCCTTTCGCACATATTGCGAGTCAGTATAGAGCTCAACCTCACAGGAGCGCTTCAGCGCCTCCAGCCCGCGGATCGCTGCCATCAGCTCCATTCGGTTATTGGTGGTATCCGCCTCGCCTCCATGCATCAACTTGCGGGCATCACCGTAGCGCAGAACAACCCCCCACCCTCCGGGGCCCGGGTTGCCTTTACAAGCGCCATCGGTGTACAGAATTACCTTGCCGGACATGGCATCTCCTATTACTGAATCATTCTTGCCGGGTGTGCGTCCGCCGGCGTACAAGCCCTCTGGAAGCCCCGACAGTTCCCGTACCGGGAAGCGTAATCACTTTCGCCTGGCGCCAGACGGGGCGTCTCGGAATGCGGGCATAAACGCGTTTTTTCGCAAGGATACAGTAATAAGCCCCAACAGGCAGGAGACTGTTTTCTGTGAGAATTCGATCTGCTCTGCTTTGGGCCTTCCGACCGCTTCGCTGGATCGGAAGCCGGAAAAAACGGGTCACGGAGAGCTCCATGTTACATCCCAGCAAGTGAAGCCAGTCCTCCATACGGCCCCGAAGAAGAAAGCGCCCTCCCCAGGGGCCTTCCCCATTCCGTGAAGTAAACTTGCGCAGCCCCCACAGGCTCAGGGGATTAAACCCAACCAAGGCAATTGTACCTTCACCACGGAGAACTCGTGCCGCTTCACGAAGGACCTGGTGTGGATATCGGGAAAAGTCAGCGCTGTGATGGAGAACCACGAGATCCATGGAATCACCGGGAAACGGCAGCTCATCTGCGTCACAAACGGCGACCCCGTCCGGGATGTTCGGATACCATCGCGGTGTGGTGATTATTTTCTGGGAGAAGTCCGTGCCCGTTGCCAGCGGTAGCCGATGGCTGATACCCACCTGCAGCTGTCTTGCACCCGTGAGTTTGCCGAGCTCGTGGTCCAGCATGCGACGCTGATCCGCCAGCAAAGCCCTGCCAAGCGGAGTCTGGAACCATCTTTCAAAGCTCTCGCCTCGAACCGGATAGTCGATTGCTTCAGGCTTACTCACACCGTGTCACTCCCGCAAACCAGATCCCGTTGTTGGGGCCATGTGTTTAATGCTCTATCATATCAGTCACATTCGTTTAGCACATGTGGGGTCTTATGCTCACCATTTCTGCCATTCCTGCGTTTAGTGACAATTATATCTGGTGCCTGTCTGACCCGGGAAACCGCAAAGCCCTGGTGGTAGACCCCGGCCAGGCGCACCCGGTCCTTGACTACCTGAGAGACCAGGGTCTCACACTCGATACCATCCTTATTACCCATCATCATCCAGACCATGTCGGCGGTGTAAACGAGCTGGCAAAAGCCTTTCCGAACTGCCGTATTACCGGCCCCGCGGAATCTCCGTTCAAAAATTGCACGAACACAGTTCATCCGGGTGACGAAGTGGTTTGGGAAGGTCTGACGTTCCAGGTGCTGGGGGTACCCGGGCATACCCTGGACCATATTGCCTATTTCACCGACACTGAAGTCAATGACCGTCCAGTCCTGTTCTGCGGTGATACCCTGTTTGTCTGTGGCTGCGGTCGGTTGTTCGAGGGAACACCGGAGCAAATGCGACAATCCCTGCAGTCACTGAGGGCGCTCCCCGACAAAACTGCGGTCTATTGTGCCCATGAGTACACCCTGGCCAACCTGAAATTTGCCCGTAGCTGGCTCCCCAGGGATGAAGGCCTGAAGAATTTTGAGGTTCGCTGCAAAGAACGTCGGGATAGCGGGCAACCGACTGTGCCATCGGTGCTGGGTGAGGAAAAACGGTTGAACCCGTTCCTTCGCTGGGACGATCCGCTCGTTGTCGACGCAGCCAGAGGGTATTGCGCCGCAAACGGGCTGCCCGCTGATTCCGAAACCGCGATCTTTGCGGCCATACGTCATGGCAAGGACAACTTCTGACCGGTTAACAATTCCTCTCAAGGCCGTAACGAGAGGTTTCTTGACCCCCGGAAAAGGCGTCCAATAGAATTATTGCCAAATTGTGACTGTAACCCTTTAAATATGCCGGATTTTAAGACATACCATCCGGCTTCAACTGTGACCCGGAATCATTCTATGTCGGTCAAACGATTGTCCGTTATTTTTCTTGCAGGCGCCCTGGCTAGTGGCTGTAGTATCTTCGAACAACCGGGAGACTCGTGGGTAAACCCGACGACCTGGATCAAGGATGTGGACAACAGAGGAGCTACCGGCAACCCCCTGGAATCTGACGAACTGACCGTCGCAACGGGAGATGAGAGCCTTAAGGAGTCCATTGAGTCCGGTGATGAAGCAGCCGCAATGCCACAGGGTGCGCTGGACGACGCCATAGCTCCGGAGCTTCGGTTGGCCGCGCAGGAAGCCCGGGCGAAATTGGATAACCCTGAGCAACAGTCTGCGGAAAAAATGCCTCAGGAGACCGATCTCTGGCAACGTCTGAGAGACGGTTTTGAACTGGATCACGACATCGACAATGAGCGGGTTCGTGATCAACTTAACTGGTATTCAAGCCACCCTGGCTACATCAACCGGGTGGTCGAGCGGGGCAGCCGGTACCTGCACTATATTCTGTCAGAAACAGAAAAACGCGGGCTTCCGGCTGAATTCGCGCTTCTCCCGGTAGTTGAAAGTGCCTTCGATCCCTTTGCTTATTCCCACGGCCGCGCGGCCGGCCTGTGGCAGTTTATTCCATCGACGGGTAAGTACTTTGGCCTGACTCAGAGCTGGTGGCACGACGACCGGCGCGACGTAATCACTGCAACTGATGCGGCCCTGACTTATCTGGATCGGCTAACCGGGCGTTTTGACGGCGACTACACACTGGCACTGGCTGCATACAACAGCGGAGGCGGAACCGTCTCCAGCGCCTTGCGGCGAAACCGGAAGCTTAATCGCCCGCAAGATTTCTGGTCTCTGGAGCTGCCCCGCGAAACACGGCATTACGTTCCAAAGCTGATCGCATTGGCCAAGATCTTCGACAAACCGGAAGATTACGGCATTAAACTCCCTGCCCTGGAGGATGAGCCTTACTTCGAAGTTGTTGAAACGGGTTCCCAACTGGATCTCGCTCAGGCCGCGGAACTGGCAGGTGTTGATGTCGATGAAATCTACCTGCTGAATCCGACATACAATCGTTGGGCTACGAATCCAGATGGACCACACCGGTTACTGGTACCCAAGGAGAACTCTGAGGCCTTTCGCACGGCACTGGCCAAGATACCGTCAAGCCAACGAGTATCGTGGCAGAACTACCGGGTGAAATCCGGAGACAGTCTGATCACCATCGCCCGCAAATTTTCCACCACACCCTCGGTGATTCAGCAGGTAAACAAACTCAACAGTGACCTGATCAGAATCGGTCAAAGACTGATGATCCCTTCCGCCAAAAATGGATCGGATACGTACGCCCTGAGTGCATCTCAACGGCTTGAGCGCAAACAGGACCGGAAACGGGACGGCAACAAGGTTCGTTATACGGTCCGACGCGGAGATACGTTCTGGGATATTGCCCGGGAGCACCGTGTGTCCGTCCGTGAAGTCGCCGCCTGGAACAGTATGGCGCCTGGGGATCCGCTGATTCCCAGAAAAGAGCTGGTGATCTGGTCAAAGACCAGTCAGCCCACGCTTTTGGCATCAAACAGTTCCAGGGGCAAGGCCATGGTCAGAAAGGTCGGTTATCGGGTACGCAAGGGTGACTCACTGTCCACGATCGCCAGCCGTTTCGCTGTGAATGTGCGCGACATCGCAAGCTGGAATGACCTGAATACCGCACGTTATCTGCAACCGGGACAAAGTCTGGTACTCTACGTCGATATTCGGAACAGTCCTTAGCCTGGGTGCCGTGCGCCTGCTGGAATTTTCCGAAAAACAAGAACCATAAGGGCTTCACAGAGCCCAACGGTGTGCCGGGCAGCATCCCGGCACACCGGCCTGACATTCCGGAACGTGCGAGAACCATGACAAGCATACGGACAGCCTTACAGCTTACATCGCTCCTGACTTCCCTGGCCCTGGCGGCCACCCCTCCTCTTTCCCTCGCCAGCGAAGACACCGCTGGTTCGCTTACGCCCCGGGCCGGCATCGCGATGCACGGCTCGCCCAAATACCCAGCCGGCTTTGCTCATTTTGACTACGTGAATCCGGATGCACCGAAAGGCGGCACTCTGAGCATGTCGGTTGTTGCCAATGGTTTCGATTCATTCAATCCATTCGATATAAGGGGCGTGGCCGCCGCCGGTATCAGCACCTACCTGTACGATACCCTGCTTGAGTCCTCCGCTGATGAGCCCTTTTCCGCCTATGGCCTGATTGCCGAATCTCTCGAGACACCCCCTGATCGCAGCTACGTCATCTTTAATCTGCGAAAGGAAGCCCTCTTCCAGGACGGAGAGCCGATTACTGCTGAGGACGTAAAGTTTTCATTCGAGACGCTGACCAACAAGGGGCACCCGTTTTTTCGAAACTATTATGCAGACATATCCGAAGTGACGGTCGAGAACCCTCATCGTGTCCGCTTCGATTTCGGGACAACCTCAAACCGCGAACTGCCCCTGATTCTGGGCCAAATGCCCATACTCCCCGCTCATTACTGGAAGACCCGCGAGTTTGGTGAAAACGGTCTTACCCCTCCGGTTGGCAGTGGCCCCTACCGCATCGGCGAATTCGAGGCAGGTCGTTCCGTCACCTATGAGCGGGTAACGGATTATTGGGCCCAGAACCTCGGGGTCCGGAAGGGCCGGTTCAATTTTGATCGGATTCGTTATGATTACTACACCGACGACACTGTCGTTCTTGAAGCATTCAAGGCGGGCAACCTGGATTTCCGCCAGGAAACGTCGGCCAAGAACTGGGCAACAGCCTACACCGGCCCCAAGTTCGATAATGGCTCCATCGTGACAGAAGCCATTGAACATCACCGGCCCACTGGTATGCAGGGTTTCGTTTATAACACCCGGCGCCCGGTCTTCAGCGATCCCAAAGTGCGTGAAGCGCTGGCCTATGGGTTTGACTTCGAGTGGGCCAACAAAAACCTGTTCTATGGACAGTACACACGGACGGACAGTTATTTCGAAAACAGCGAACTGGCCTCTTCCGGACTGCCACAGGCTCGTGAACTCGAGATCCTGGAGCCCTTCAAAGAACGGCTTTCCAGCAGCGTATTCACAGAGGTTTATGCTCCGCCAGAGACCGACGGACAGCAAGGTCTGAGAAAAAACCTCCGGACCGCGCTGGAACTGCTGACGGAAGCCGGATACATAATCCGGGATGGCAAGATGGTTAACGCCGAAACCGGTCAGCCCCTGGCCTTCGAAGTGCTGCTCGCCCAGAAGAATTTCGAACGGGTGGTCTTGCCATTCAAAAACAACCTCGCCAAGCTTGGTATTGATGTCTCTGTCCGGCTCGTGGACAGCAACCAATACGTTCAGCGAGTGCGTGAGTTCGATTTTGACATGATTACCCAGGTCCTCCCCCAGTCAGACTCCCCAGGGAACGAGCAGCGTGAATACTGGCATTCGTCGAACGTGGACGCGGTTGGTTCACGGAATTACATGGGTGTTAACGATCCCGTTGTTGACGAGCTCGTCAGTATGGTTATCCAGGCACCGGACCGGGAAGAACTGGTTCAGCGGGTCCGGGCGCTTGATCGCGTGCTTTTGCATGGCCATTACGTGATTCCCCACTGGTATCTCGCCCGTGATCGTGTGGCCTACTGGAAGCAACTGGTGCGGCCCGAAACAACGCCCAAGAACGGTATTGACCTGAACAACTGGTGGGTAAAACCCTGAGCAACCGATTCTGAATCGAGTAGTAACGGAAGGAACCCTCCGCTAAATGGGCATTTATATTCTCCGAAGGCTGGCCCTGATTATCCCGACCCTAATTGGGATAATGCTGCTGAACTTTGTGATTGTTCAGGCTGCTCCGGGCGGGCCCGTTGAACAGCTGATTGCCGAAATGGAGGGCCACGGCGGCAGCGCACTAGCCCGGGCATCTGGTGGCGGCACAGGCAGTGAAGTCTCCACGGCGTCGGGAGACAGTCGTGGTTCCCGAGGCATTCCTGACGAACTGCTGAAAGAAATCGAAGTGATGTATGGCTTCGACAAGCCACCTCACGAGCGTTTCCTCAAGATGCTTGGCGACTACGCGACCTTCAACTTCGGGGACTCATTTTTCCGGGAAAAAAGCGTCATTGATCTCATTCTCGACAAGATGCCGGTGTCCATTTCCCTCGGACTCTGGTCCACCCTGATCATCTACTTTATTTCCATTCCCCTGGGTATCCGCAAGGCGGTTAACGACGGCTCTCGGTTCGACGTATGGAGCAGCTCAGCCATTGTCATTGGCTACGCCATTCCCGGGTTTCTTTTTGCCATTCTGCTCATTGTACTGTTTGCAGGCGGGAGCTATTTCGACTGGTTTCCCCTCAGAGGCCTGACCTCGTCCAATTTTGATGAACTCGCCTGGTACCAGAAGGTCGGGGACTATTTCTGGCATCTGGCACTTCCGGTAACGGCCAATGTTATTGGCGGTTTCGCAACGCTTACACTCTTAACCAAGAACTCGTTCCTGGATGAGATTGGTAAGCAGTACGTGGTAACAGCCAAAGCAAAGGGGCTGGACGAAGGGCAGGTTCTCTATGGTCACGTATTCCGTAATGCGATGCTGATTGTGATCGCCAGCCTCCCTGGTGTACTGGTTGCCCTGTTTTTTACTGGCTCCCTGCTCATCGAAGTTATCTTCTCTCTCGATGGCCTTGGTCTTCTCGGATTTGAAGCTGCCCTGAACCGTGACTATCCGGTGATTTTCGGAACACTCTACATATTCACGCTCATGGGATTGATTTTGAAACTGGTGAGTGACATTACCTACGTGCTTGTCGACCCGCGGATTGATTTTGAAAGCCGGGAGGGGGCGTGACCTTGAAGTCACTGACTCCTATCCAGCAACGCCGGCTGAGAAATTTCCGGGCTAATCGCCGGGGATTCTGGTCGCTCTGGCTTTTTCTCGTCCTGTTTGGCCTTTCACTGGTCGCAGAGTTCATAGCCAACGATTCACCACTTATTGTTTCGTATAACGGCGACCTATACTTCCCGGTTGTTGAGTCCGTACCGGAAGAAACTTTTGGCGGCTTTCTTCCAACAGACGCGGACTACCGAGACCCCTTCATCGCCCAGGAAATCAAAGACAACGGCTGGATTATCTGGCCTCCGATCCGATTCAGCTACGACACGATCAACTATGACCTCGATGTCCCCTCGCCTGCGCCGCCCAGCCCGGAGAATTGGCTGGGAACCGATGACCAGGGCCGTGATGTCGCGGCACGAGTCATTTACGGGTTCCGGATTTCTGTGCTATTCGGCCTTACTCTGACCTTCGCCAGCTGCATTGTTGGTGTCATCGCCGGGGCAATACAGGGCTACTACGGCGGTAAAATCGATTTGATTGGCCAGCGGTTTATCGAGGTGTGGTCCGGGCTCCCGGTCCTCTACCTGTTAATCATTCTATCCAGTATCGTGCAACCGAACTTCTGGTGGCTGCTGGGCATAATGCTTCTTTTCAGCTGGATGGGACTGGTGGACGTTGTTCGTGCCGAATTCCTCAGGGCCAGAAATTTCGAATATGTCAAAGCCGCCCGGGCCCTTGGTCTGGATAATCGAATGATCATGTTCCGGCATATTTTGCCAAATGCCATGGTGGCGACGCTGACCTTCCTGCCCTTTATCCTGACCGGCGCCATTACCGGACTTACGTCCCTCGACTTTCTGGGTTTCGGTTTGCCGTCCGGCGAACCTTCACTGGGGGAACTCATAGCACAAGGTAAAGCCAACCTTCATGCGCCCTGGCTCGGGATCTCCGCTTTTGTATCGTTGTCTGTCATGCTGACATTGCTGGTATTCGTCGGTGAAGCCGTGCGTGATGCCTTCGATCCGAGAAAGAGCTGATATGAGCCATTTGCTTCAAATATCCGACCTGTCCATCTCCTTTGATCACGCCCCACCGGTTGTGGACTCGCTTTCCATTGATGTCCGGGAGGGCGAAACTCTAGCATTGGTTGGTGAAAGTGGCTCTGGAAAGTCCGTATCCGCGCTTTCCGTGCTCCGCCTACTGGATGAGAGACACGCCAGCTATCCATCCGGAGAAGTGTATTTCCGAGGTGAGGACATGCTCAGGGCCAGCGATAAACGGCTGCGACAGATCCGTGGTCGACAGATCAGCATGATCTTTCAGGAGCCCATGACCTCCCTGAACCCGCTTCATACTGTCGAAAAACAGATTGGCGAGACCCTGGCCCTGCACAAAGGGATGCGCGGCCCTGAGGCCCGGAATCGCTGCCTTGAATTGCTGGAGCTCGTGGGGATTCAAAACCCGGAAAGTCGCCTTGGAAGTTACCCCCACCAGCTGTCTGGAGGCCAGAAACAGCGCGTCATGATTGCCATGGCGCTCGCTAACGAACCGGACCTGCTGATCGCAGACGAACCGACGACGGCACTGGACGTAACGGTTCAAAAACAGGTTCTGGAATTGCTCCGCGAGCTCCAGCGAAAACTGGGCATGGCGATCCTTCTGATTACCCATGATCTGACCATTGTCCGGCGATATGCGGACCGGGTCGCCGTTATGGAGCGCGGAAAGCTGGTGGAATATGCCGACACCCAGGCACTGTTCAACTCACCCCGGCACCCCTACACCCGGAAGTTGTTGGATGCGGAACCACCGAAAGCACCGTCCACCATAGCAGAAGGCGGAGAACAGCTGCTGGAGGTAACCGATCTGGATGTCCGGTTCACGACGCGGAAATCCCTGTTCGGAAAAGTTAAAGCCTTTTTTCATGCGGTTCAGAGCGCAAGCTTCAGCCTGGAGCGAGGCGAAACCCTGGGCATTGTCGGCGAAAGTGGCAGCGGCAAGACCACCATAGGTCATGCCCTGCTAAAGCTCACTGCCAGCACCGGCAGCTTTAAGCTTGGCGGCGAGGAACTGGCAAACCTGACCCAAAAGGAATTCCGCCCGTGGCGTCGTCGGATCCAGATTGTATTTCAGGACCCCTTCGGAAGCCTTAGCCCGAGAATGTCTATCGCTGAAATCGTACGGGAAGGCCTGGAAATTCACGACCCGGACAATCACGAAAGCCATGACCAGAAGGTCATCCAGGCCCTGGAAGATGTCGGGCTGGACCCTGAGGCTCGTCATCGATACCCCCACGAATTTTCCGGGGGCCAGCGCCAGCGCATAGCCATAGCCCGGGCTCTGGTACTGCAACCGGATCTGATCATCCTCGACGAGCCCACGTCAGCCCTTGACCGGACCGTACAAAAACAGGTGATCGAGCTGCTGCGAGATATACAGGCCCGCTATGGTCTAAGCTATATTTTTATCAGTCACGATCTGGCCGTCGTCCGAGCATTGAGCCATAAACTCCTGGTGCTCCAACATGGAAAGATCGTTGAGTATGGGGCCGCCGCCGAAATTTTCCAGACACCCCAGGCCAGCTATACCCGGGAGCTCTTGAATGCGGCTTTCTTCTACCAAAACACCACTACGACCAATTGAGCGTTACCTCTACCCGAAAGGTTCAGGGATAATGCTCCAAAATCAGGAACACAGGGAGAATTACCCATGGGATTACTCAGTGGCAAAAAAGCACTGATCGTTGGCGTAGCCAGCAAACTCTCCATCGCCTACGGCATTGCTGAAGCGTTCGCCCGGGAAGGCGCCGAACTGGCGTTTACCTACCAGAATGAAAAGCTCCAGCCACGCGTGGAAAAATTTGCAGAGGGATGGGGTAGCAAACTGACGTTTCCCTGTGACGTAGCCAGCGATGAAGAAATCGAGAATGTTTTCACCGAGCTCAACAAGCACTGGGACAACATCGATATCATCGTTCATGCGGTCGGCTATGCTCCGGCACACGAGCTGGATGGAAATTACGTTGATGTGACAACCCGCGAGGGTTTCCGGGTCGCCCACGACATCAGTTCGTACAGTTTTGTGGCGCTGGCCAAAGGTGCTCGCTCAATGATGCATGAAGGCAGCTCACTGATCACACTGAGCTACCTCGGTGCCGAGCGGGTTCTGCAGAATTACAACGTGATGGGCCTGGCCAAGGCATCCCTGGAGTCCAACGTCCGCTACATGGCAGCCAGCCTGGGCAAGGACGGCATTCGGGTGAATGGTATTTCTGCCGGCCCGATCAAGACGCTGGCCGCGTCCGGCATCAAGAGCTTCCGCCGCATGCTGGCGGAGAATGCCAAACGCGCCCCGCTTCGCCGGAACGTTACGACCGACGAAGTGGGTAATGCAGCTGCATTCCTCGGTTCGGATATGGCCAGCGGCATTACTGGTGAGATCATGTACGTGGATGCCGGGTTCAACATTACCGGCATGGGAGAAATCGAAGACTGATCTTCGGAGGACTTCCCTCCACAGAGCCAAAAAAGCCGGTTTCATACCGGCTTTTTTGGCTCTGTGGATTTACTCTTCCGCCATCGCCGAGGCAACGGCCTCAACCCATTCAACGTAGGCCGTGTCGTCAGACTCCATGATTTGAGTCCCCACAAGGAAGGCAGAGTCATTGGGGCGACACCAGACCACCTCGACCATCAACCTGAAGGGTTCTGTGTGATTGCCCAGTGAAACGGAAGCTGCCAGCAACGCACCGAGCGATAAAGGCTCACTGGAGAAGAGGCTGAGCCCTCGTGCAGAAATGTCTCGAATGCGGCAAACCAGTTCGCGGCCTGTATTCCCGGAGCCTGCGGAAGGCCCCGGCACTCTCGATTCGAGCTCGAGCGTAGCCCTCGCACGTGCTGTCAACCGGTAATCAGACCGGTTGTCCTGTTCGTAGGTGTCTGCATCAGGGTTGCCAAAGCTGTAGTCAGTATCAGTCATTGTTGTTTTTCCTGTCTCAGTCTCTCTCAATTCCGGCCGACGCGAATGCGACCTACAACGCGGCTCAACGTATCATCAAACTCGGCCGTACTACCCAATACCCGGATGCGCTCCGAAACAATACCTGTGACCAGTTCATCTTCCTTGAATTCCCGTCGATTGAGGCCCAGTCGGTCAACAAACACCAGCTTATGGGATGCATTGATTCTCACCGCCAGTTTCAAGCGACTGGGCTCGTCCCCGGATGTCTCGGGTGCTACAACGATCCACCCCCCAAGTTTGATCGCATCCACCTGTTTCTGGGCAAGCAGCGTTTTTTCTCTGGCAAGCCGCTCCTGCTCTTCCTTTTCGTCGGCAATCCGCTGCTGTTCCGCTTGATCTCGCTGACGTTCCAGTTCCGCTTCGCGAGCAGCCTCCTGTTCTTTACGGGCCTGCTCCGCAGCTTCGCGCTCGCGCCTGAGCCCCTCGGCTCGCTGCCTAGCCTGCTGCGCCGCCTTTTCCCGTTGTTTACGCTGTTTTTCACATACAGCGGCAAGCAGGTCCACGGTCTCCGTCAGCACTTGCCCAAACGGTGTCAGGGTTGGCAGGGGCCGAATCCTTCCTTCAGCGCGTGCAACTTCAAACTCCGGCCAGGGCTGCAAGCCCAGCTTTACCCCCGCACCGTTGGTCCACAGTATTTCTGCCGTCTCTCCAAGCAGGGAAAAGAAATACCGGCGATGCTCTCTTGTCCCTTCACCCTCCACGAACCAGCGGCCCTCAAATTCACTGGCCGCAGTACCATCTACAGAACTGAAACGCAGCCATGAGGCATCCCAGCTGAACACATCCGGACTCGGCAGTGCTGTGGCGAGTTCAGGGATTTCACCTCGTAGCCTGGACATCATGACACCTTCAATACCCGCAAGACTCTCCGCCCGAAGCGACTTGCCAAAGACCTTGCTCCAGACATCGAGGATACGGTCACCAAGTTGCTCTCCCACATGGTAAAGACGGTTGCGATCCTTATCCGACAGAGACGGATCCCCAACCCAGACCATCCATTCCAGAAGCTTGGAGCCATGCCGAAAGTATTCACCATCAACACCCGCCTCCCAGACAGCCTGCTTCAACAGACTGTGCCAGTGTTCAAGTATAAAACGGGTAATCGGTGGCGGAAGGCTTCGCCCCTGCAATGCCCGGCCAATCAGGGCCCTGGCGGTTTGATCAGCGCGACGCTGGCGCGCGGCACCCTGCTCCGTGACCAGTAGCCGCTGACTCATTTTTTCGGCCTGGGTATTCCGTTTGACCGTATCCTCCTGCCACTGGCGACAGAAAGCTTCAAGCGGGGCTACCTCGCCGGATTCAAAGCATGCGGATACCGAAACCACCAGGGCATCAAGTTGATCAAGCAGAACCTTCGCCGAGCGGCCGCCTGAATCGCTCCAGCCACGCCATTCCTGAAGGCTATCGAGCCATTCCGTCAGGCTGTCGCTGAATGCCTTGGGTCCTTCCAGATCCATGCGCCAGGCGAGATAAAAGCGCAACCTTGCAACCCGCCGGGCCAACTCTGGATGCAAACCACTGGTTTCAAGGAAAACATCCATAATACGATCTGCGATATAGGCCGCGTTTACTTGCCGGGCGGACCAATCAAGATGCACCGATCGAATAACACGGGTTACCCGCTCATCCCGTTGCTCCGCCCAGCAGGACAGCAGAAGCGGACGCCAGTCACTGACAGACTCCTGAGAAAGTTTACCAGCGGGGTAAGGCAAGTCCGGGACCCGAATCCCGACAAGGACGTCTCCGATCTTGCCGGAAACCGCTTTTCGGGAAGCGACATCTCGCGGTTTCTGCCTGTTTTGTGACATCCGGTCCCCGTACTCAAGAAGCGTTGAAAAGGCCTGACAAATGACGCAGTATAACCACCTCGCCGGGGTTTACCACAACCGGAAACCGGCGTTATTCGCGTTAATCTGCAACCTGGTTGGCATTTATTGGCCGCCGGAGATGCAACGATCGGAATCGGGGAACAGAACAACATGTCGGGCAACAAACTAGAGAATCTTAACGTGGCGAGCCAGGAACCTCTTATTACTCCTGAAGCGCTCAAACAGGAGATGCCACTCTCCGACAAAGCCGCTGAAACCGTCGCCAATGGACGTCAGGCCATTTATGACATCATGGACGGAAAAGACCACCGGCTGTTTGTTGTTATCGGCCCCTGCTCCATCCACGACGTTGAAGCAGCCCGCGATTATGCCCAGCGTCTGAAGAAACTGGCCGATGAAGTCAGTGACACGCTGCTCATCGTTATGCGCGTCTATTTTGAGAAACCCCGTACCACTGTGGGCTGGAAAGGCCTGATCAACGACCCCCACCTGAACGATACATTTGATATCGAACAGGGGCTGCACATCGGTCGCCGCCTGCTCCTCGACATCAACGAACTGGGTCTGCCTGCTGCGACCGAAGCTCTCGATCCGATTTCCCCGCAATACCTTCAGGATACCATTGCCTGGTCAGCCATCGGGGCTCGCACCACCGAATCACAGACTCATCGCGAGATGAGCAGCGGCCTATCAATGGCCATCGGTTTCAAGAATGGCACAGATGGCAGTCTTGACGTCGCTGTAAACGCAATGAAGTCTGTCTCCCATCCGCACAGTTTCCTCGGTATAGACCAGCAAGGAAAAGTTGCCATTATCCGCACCAAAGGGAACAACTATGGCCACGCGGTTCTTCGTGGCGGTGGCGGAAAACCAAACTACGACTCGGTGAGTGTTGCATTGTGCGAACAGGCACTGGAAAAATCAGGGCTTCGCAAGTCAATTATGGTTGATTGCAGCCACGCCAATTCCAGTAAGGATCCGGGGCTGCAGCCCCTGGTCATGCAGGATGTGACTCACCAGATCCTCGAAGGCAACGGCTCCATTCAAAGCCTGATGGTCGAGAGCAACATCAATTGGGGCAATCAGTCCATTCCGGAAAATCTTGCGGATCTGAAATACGGTGTTTCAGTGACAGATGCCTGCATCGACTGGCCAACCACCGAAAAAGCCATTCGTGACATGCGCAGCAAACTGAAGGATGTTCTGCCTGGTCGCAAAGTCGGCTAATTCCACCTAATCCTGAAAAAACGGGGAGCCTTATGGCTCCCCGTTTTTTTATCCAATCCCGGTAAGTGCCCCGGGACGAGCTTTAACCGCCCAACCGGCCCCTCTCGGGCAAGCCTCCGTACCAGTCCAACCGGTCACGCAACGCCACGACGTGGCCGATGATCACCAACGTGGGTGGCTGAACGTGCTCTGCATTCACCTGGTCAACGATATCTGCCAGCGACCCTGAAATGACAACCTGATCCGGAGTCGTTCCTTTGGAAACCAAAGCAACCGGCATATCCGGAGACATACCATGACCAACAAGCTGACGACAGATAATCGGCAGTCCGACCAGACCCATGTAGAAAACCAGGGTCTGGTTGTTTTGCACGAAATCCTTCCATGGTAAGTCACAGGTGTCGTTCTTCAGGTGCCCCGTAACAAATCGCACCGACTGAGCGTGATCCCGGTGCGTCAGCGGGATACCGGCGTAAGCTGCACAACCCGATGCCGCCGTGATACCCGGAACTACCTGAAATCGGACACCTGACGCCGCCAGAGTCTCTATTTCCTCGCCACCACGGCCAAAAATAAACGGGTCGCCACCTTTCAGGCGAACCACCCTATAGCCCTTGCGAGCCAGGTCCACGAGGCGCTGGTTGATCTGGTCCTGGGGCAAAACATGGTTCGAGCGCTGCTTGCCCACATGAATCATCTCCGCAGTCTGCGGAACCAGCGACAGGATTTCCGGGGAAACCAGCCGGTCGTACAACACCACCTCTGCCGAGGTGATCAGTCGCCAAGCCTTGAGTGTCAGCAACTCGGGATCACCAGGGCCCGCTCCTACCAGGGACACCTCCCCGGCGGACGTGTTCGGATTGTCGGTTACCGGATTGACTCTGTACCGAACGGGCGCAGGGGTTGCGCTAACGCCCCCCTCCGGTGCGTTGGGCTGATCACTCATTGGATTCTGTCAATGCCTCCCATGTAAGGCTTCAATACCTCTGGAATCCGAATACTGCCGTCTTCCTGTTGGTAATTCTCCATTACCGCGATCAGGGCACGGCCTACAGCCAACCCGGATCCATTCAGAGTGTGCACAGGCTCCGGCTTTCCGGTTTCGGGATTACGCCACCGTGCGTGCATGCGTCGTGCCTGAAAATCACGGGTGTTGGAGCATGAGGAAATTTCACGATATTTCTTCTGTCCGGGCAACCAGACTTCAAGGTCGTAAGTCTTTGCGGCGGAGAACCCCATGTCGCCGCCACAGAGAGTCACAACCCTGTACGGGAGTTTCAGCAGTCGTAGCACTTTCTCGGCATGCCCTGTCAGGGCTTCCAGAGCGGCGTCCGATTCATCCGGGCGAACCACCTGCACCAGCTCAACTTTGTCAAATTGGTGTTGACGGATCATGCCGCGAGTATCACGACCGTAGGAACCTGCCTCACTGCGAAAACACGGTGTATGGCACACCATTCGAAGGGGCAGCTCAGCGTTGTCCAGAATAGTATCGGACACCAGGTTGGTTGCCGGCACCTCTGCGGTCGGAATCAGGTACAGCGGATTCTCGCCCTCTGTTTTGAACAGGTCAGCCTCGAACTTTGGAAGCTGACCCGTGCCGTAAAGCGTCTCGGCATTAACGAGATAAGGCACATAGACTTCGGTATAACCATGCTCACCGGTATGAAGATCCAGCATAAACTGGGCGAGAGCACGGTGCAGTCGGGCCAAAGGCCCACGCATGACCGCAAACCGGGAGTGTGCCAGGCGCGTCGCAGTCTCAAAATCCAGTCCATTCAGAGCCTCGCCCAGAGCGACATGATCCTTCGCTTCAAATTCAAGCACTCCGGGAGTACCCCAGGTACGAATCTCGACGTTATCGTCTTCGCTGTCACCGGCGGGTACGTCCTCATCTGGCAGGTTTGGGATGCCTGCAAGGAAAGTGTTCAGCTCTTCCTGCAGCAAACGCAGCTCGTCTTCCGCCTCGGATTTCTGCTTTTTCAGATTCTCAACTTCGTCCAGCAGCGGCTGAATGTCTTCACCGGCAGCCTTTGATTTACCGATGGATTTAGACCGCTTGTTCTGCTCGCCTTGCAGCGTCTCCGTGCGCATCTGGGTAGCGCGGCGGCGTTCTTCAAGCTGCTCGAAGGTAGCAATATCAAAGTCAAAATTCTTGACGGCCAGCCGACGGGCGATCTCTTCAGTCTGAGTACGGACACGTTTTGGGTCGAGCATGCTGATCCTGAATTTTCCGGTTAGCGATATGTGTTGAAATGACAGGCCATTATACCTGCACTGACGCTGGTGGCTACCGCGCTGCCTGTTCAGGAGTAACGTTTGCGGGGACTCCGGGAATTGCGATCGTCCAACCGGTCCCGCTTCTCCGCGAGTTTGATTTCCAGGCCACGGGTAACAGGTTCATAGTAGCGGCGGTTGTGAATAGCCTCGGGCAAATAGGATTCGCCAGCGGCAAACGCTTCAGGCTCGTCATGGGCATACCGGTAGGATTCTCCGTGCCCCATGCTCTTCAGCAGCTTGGTTGGCGCATTGCGGAGATGTACCGGAACCTCATAGTCCGGATCCTGGCGGACATCGGCCATGCACTGGTTGAAAGCCTTGTAGACCGCGTTGCTTTTGGGCGCCAGTGCCAGGTAGGTTACCGCCTGAGCCAGAGCCAGTTCGCCTTCGGGCGAGCCCAGTCGCTCCTGGGCATCCCATGCGTCCATACTGAGTTGCAGCGCGCGGGGATCCGCATTGCCAATGTCTTCACTGGCAATGCGGACAAGGCGTCGCGCCACATAAAGTGGATCGCAGCCACCATCCAGCATTCGGCACATCCAGTAGAGGGAACCATCGGGATCAGAGCCACGCACAGACTTGTGGAGCGCCGAAATCTGATCGTAGAAGACGTCACCGCCCTTATCGAACCGGCGCAAGCTGGTTTGCATGACCTGCTCCAACTGCTCACTGGTTATACAGTCGCGGCCCTGTTCGTCGGGTTCTGCCAGATCGCCCGCCACTTCCAGAATGTTCAGGGCCCGGCGGGCATCACCGCCCGACGCCGATGCCATAAGCTCAAGCACATCCTCCGGCACCAGCAATCGTCCACCAAACCCCTGATCCGATTCCAGCGCCCGCTCAAGCAACCTGAGCACATCCTTGTCCTCAAGGTTCTTGAGAACATAAACGCGGGTCCGGGAAAGGAGCGCGCTGTTCAGTTCAAAGGAAGGGTTTTCGGTGGTCGCACCCACGAAGATAAAGGTGCCGTCTTCAATATGGGGAAGAAAGGCATCCTGCTGGCTCTTGTTAAACCGGTGGACCTCATCAACGAACAGCAGAGTATCTCGGCCTTCAGACTGCTTGCGGTTCCGTGCCCGTTCAACCACAGCACGAATCTCTTTTACGCCGCTGAGAACTGCCGAGAGGGTTTCAAAACTCAGGTTACTCAGATTGGCGAGGAGCTGAGCAAAGGTTGTCTTACCCACTCCGGGTGGCCCCCAGAGGATCATCGAGTGGAGTTGTCCCTGCTCAACCGCCCGGCGCAGAGGCTTACCAGGACCAACGAGATGTGCCTGGCCAACGTAATCCTGCAGGGTCACCGGCCGCATCCGTGCTGCCAGAGGCCGGAAGCCCGTCTGATCCTGGAACAGGCTATCCTGCATCAGGCTCCATCCCGAATGATATCCACACCCTCCGGATACTCGAGGATGAAGGCATTGTTATCGACCGGTTGGTTAAGGCGAATATTATCGAAGCTGAGTACACTTAGCTGCGACAGGGAATCCTGCATGCGCATTTCCTGTAATTCACCGTCAAAAAATGTCAGCCGCAGGGAAACAAACAGGGAGTCCGGGCTTCGGGGCTCCAGGGTAAACTCCCGGGTTTTGTCACCAATGGAGCGCTGAGACACCGTGTAGGTTTCATCAAGGTTATCCACTTCTCCGCTGAGAAGAAGCGCTGGGGTAGTCTGTACCCGCTCGTCCAGCTTGTGGATAGCGACCTGCTCCAGGTCCGGATCATAGAGCTCTACCTTGTCACCATCACTGACAATAAACTGCGACAAAGGCGCACGGGTTTCCCAGTAAAACAGGCCCGGCCGCTTCGCTTTAAGCGAGCCACGCGTTTCCTGAACATGGTGCCCCTTTTCATTGACAACAATCTGGATAAAGTCTGCCTGATAGGACTCGTAGCTTTTCAGAACAGATGCCAGTTCGCTGGCTGCATCATGGCCATTTCCAGGGGCGTCTGCGGCTTTTGCCGAGACCGAAAATACAATGGCGACCACCAAGGCAAACAGTTTCAACAATGGATTCTGTTGCATTCAGTGCTACTCCTAGTTTCTGGGTGGCGGCGGAGCCAGTACTTCCCTGGCCCCGTTATGTCCGGCGGCGCTGACTACGCCGGAGGCTTCCATGGCATCTACCAGGTTTGCTGCCCGGTTATAGCCGATCTTGAATTTACGCTGTACCGAAGAAATCGACACTCTGCGTCCTTCAGTAACAAAAGCGACGGCTTCGTCATACAGTGCGTCACCTTCGCTGTCGCCGCCCTCGGACAACGTGGGAACGCCGGGAAGATTTTCACCCTCGGCACCGTTCAGCACGTCATCCACGTAAACGGGCTCACCCCGGGCCTTCCAGGCACTTACAACCCGATGGACTTCGTCGTCGTCAACAAACGCGCCGTGAACACGAACCGGAAGACCAGACCCTGGTGGCAAGTACAGCATGTCGCCGTGACCCAAAAGCTGTTCCGCCCCGCCCTGGTCAAGGACCGTCCGGGAATCGATTTTGGACGAGACTTGAAATGACATCCTGGTTGGAATATTTGCCTTGATCAGCCCGGTTATCACATCCACCGACGGTCTCTGTGTCGCCAGAATCAGGTGAATACCGGCTGCCCTGGCCTTCTGGGCGATACGCGCAATCAATTCTTCCACTTTTTTGCCGACGATCATCATCATGTCGGCAAATTCGTCGATGACAACCACGATGAACGGCAGGGTTTCAAGCTCCGGGCGTTCCTGTTCGTCGTTGGCCAGGTATTCGTCCGGCTTCCAGATAGGGTCCAGCAGAGGTTCGCCTGCGGCCGCCGCGTCCTTAACCTTCCGGTTATAGCCGGCTATATTACGAACCCCAAGGCTGGCCATTAGTCTGTAGCGCCGCTCCATCTCGGCCACACACCAGCGAAGGGCGTTGGCGGCCTCCTTCATGTCCGTTACAACCGGTGCCAACAGATGTGGTATACCGTCATAAATGCTCAGTTCCAGCATTTTCGGGTCGACCATGATGAAGCGAACTTCTTCGGGGGTCGCCTTGAGCAACATACTCAGCAACATGGCGTTGACGCCCACCGACTTACCAGAGCCAGTCGTGCCTGCCACCAGCAAATGGGGCATCTTGGCCAGATTGGCGACCATTGGATTACCGCCGATATCATTGCCAAGTGCCAGAGTCAGCGCAGACGACGACTCCGTAAATACCCGCGCCCCCAGTACTTCACTGAGCCGCACAATTTCACGCTCTTCGTTGGGGATTTCGATGCCTACCACGGATTTGCCGGGGATAACCTCAACAACACGAACGCTTAAGACAGCAAGTGACCGCGCAAGATCCTTAGCCAGGTTAGAAATCTTGCTGACTTTAACGCCTGCCGCAGGCTTGATTTCAAACCGGGTAATGACCGGTCCGGGATTAACCTCAACAACCTCTACAGAGACACCAAAATCGGCCAGCTTCTCTTCAAGCAGGCGAGACATGTGTTCAAGGGATTCCTCGGAATAGCCTCTTTCCTGATGTTCTTCCGGAGGATCAAGAAGCGAGATGGGAGGTATCGGGCTTTCAATGTCCTCAAGCAGTGACGGCTGTTTGTTCCTGGTGTCCTTCCCCGGCGCCGGTTGCTCATCCTTTTTGAACGGGGAAATCTTCACGGAGCGCGCTGACGGCTGAGGGTTGTGGTTCCCCGCCTCGACCTTATGTTCAGGCCTGAGGGCAGGTCCGGCAGTTTCATCTGAGTTGTAATTTTCCTGCGAGCTAAAACTTTCCAGACGTGCAGGCTCCGGATCCTCAGCCGCGGACAGGCCTTCGAAACCGGGTTCCTTGCGCTCTGCAGGCGCCTTTTTGGCAGGCTTCTGCTTACGAGGACCGAGCCCGGGGATACTGTGCCACCACTTGGAACGGTTGCGGGCGTCTGCGTTGTTATCTCCTTGGCCGGCAGTCATCACCCGGTCGGCCACCACAGGTGGCTCAACCTTGGGCACGTTCTTTTCTGTCTTGGCTTTCGCACCCGGTTTGTCTGGATTTGACGTAAAGAGTTTTTTGAACGCAATACCCGTGCGAAGGGTAAGCCCACCAATCTGGTCCATCAGCCAAAACCAGGACAAGCCGGTGGTGACGGTCAGAGCAAACAGGAATATGGCAATAAGCAAAAGTGTGGTGGCTGGCAGATTGAAGAATCGAACCATCGCGTCAGCCACGGTCGCGCCCAAGACGCCGCCAGAGGATGCCCCAAGACCAAACACCGAATACAGGGAAAGCAGACTGGTGGCTGACAACAAAATCAGGAAAAAGCCACCGAACCGCATCAGAAACAATGGCCAGTGAAGATCAAGGGAGTCGTTCCGGAGCCGGATCAGCATCAACGCATAACCCGCAATCATCGCCGGAAACAGGTATGCAACCTGGCCGAAGAAGTCCATGAAGAGGCTGGCCAGCCAGGCGCCTGTGCGTCCCGCATAATTCTGGACATCAGTGTCATGGCCAATACTGGCCCACCCGGGGTCAGACGGACTGAATGTGACCAAGGCCATCGCAAGGTATATGCACAGTGCGATCAACGCAATGACAGCCCCTTCGCGGGCGCCCTGCGTCACAAGGCGGCGAAAGCGCAGCTGCTTGTCAGTCAGTTCCTGTGGTGCTTTCTTCGCTTTTGCGGATTCGGCCATGAATGCTCAAACGTTTCCATTGTTCGGGTTCTGAAGAGCCTGAAAACCACGCTCAAGGTCGGTTTTCAGATCCTCGACTGCTTCTATGCCCACGGAAATACGGACCAGATTCTCGGTGATGCCCGCCGCTACCTTGTCTTCAGCGGACAAACGACCGTGGGTTGTCGTGGCAGGGTGCGTGATGGTGGTTTTCACGTCCCCCAGGTTGGCAGTAATCGAAATCATTCGGGTAGCATCTATGAAACGCCAGGCCTCTTCACGACCGCCTTTAAGACGGAACGACAACACACCGCCAAAGCCTTTCTGCTGCTTTTTGGCAAGTTCATGTTGCGGATGGGTCTGAAGCCCCGCATAGAAGACTTCTGCCACCGTTGGTTGTTTATCCAGCCACAACGCCAACTCTAACGCATTGTCACAGTGGGCACGCATACGGATTGGTAAGGTTTCGAGGCCCTTCAGAAAAACCCAGGCATTAAACGGGCTCATGGTCGGGCCGGCCGAACGGAGGAAGCCGTAGACTTCCTCCATCAGCTTCGACGGGCCGACCACAACACCACCCACACAGCGACCCTGACCGTCGAGGTACTTGGTGGCTGAGTGGATGATAATGTCAGCACCGTGCTCCAGCGGGCGCTGCAATACCGGTGTGCAGAAGCAGTTATCCACCACGAAAAGAGCGTCGTTTTCATGGGCAAGGTGCGCAAGCCCGTCCATATCAGCAACTTCACAAAGAGGGTTGGACGGCGTTTCAATAAACAACATCCGGGTCTCAGCACGGACGGCACTGCTCCACGCCTCCATATCCGTCAGACTGACAAAGGTGGTCTCCACCCCGAACTTTGCCATGTATTTCTGGAACAGCACGTTTGTGGTTCCAAAAACACCACGTGAACACACTACATGGTCGCCGCTTTTGAGCAATGCCATACAGGTGCTGAGAATCGCCGCCATACCCGAGGCAGTAGCAACAGCACGCTCTCCGCCCTCCATTGCCGCAATCCGGGCTTCAAACGCCTGCACCGTAGGGTTGGTGAAGCGGGAATAGATATTTCCAGGCTCGTCGCCCCCAAACCGTGCCGCCGCCTGGGCAGCGCTGCCATAGACGAAACTGGAAGTGGGAAAAATCGGATCGCTGTGCTCAAGTTGGCCGGTACGAATCTGGCCAGCCCTCACCGCCAGGGTATCAACAGACATACCCTCAAGATCCGATTCAGGGATCCAGACATTCTCTTCTCGGCGAAAGGTCATGAGCTTCTCCTGAATACGCTACTGGCGCGATTAGTCTTCGTCATTATACAAATCGATAATGCCGTTATCGCCGGAGTTGCCGCCCTGCTGCTCCGAACGCTTGTCGTCATTGCGAGCGGCGTCCAACCGGTCCAGGTAGGCCCGATCCACATCTCCCGTCACATATTCACCTGTGAACACGGAGCATTCCCAACCTTCGATTTCGTCGTTCACATCACTCACGCAGGTCACAAGGTCTTCCAGATCCTGATACAGCAGCCAGTCCGCACCGATCAGCTCCCGGATCTCTTCCACCGTGCGATCATGGGCAATCAACTCACTGGCTGACGGCATATCAATACCGTAGACGTTCGGGTAACGAACCGGAGGCGCAGCAGACGCAAAATACACTTTTCGGGCTCCTGCATCCCGCGCCATTTGCACGATTTCCTTACAGGTGGTTCCGCGCACAATGGAATCATCGACCAGCATGACATTCTTGCCTCGAAACTCGAGGTCAATCGGGTTCAGCTTCTGACGAACCGATTTTTTCCGCATCTTCTGGCCAGGCATGATAAAGGTCCGGCCGATATAGCGGTTTTTAATAAAACCTTCACGGAACTTCACACCCAGGCGGTGCGCCATCTGCATCGCAGACGTTCGGCTGGTGTCAGGGATAGGCATAACCACATCAATATCGTGACCAGAGAAATCCCGAATGACCTTTTCCGCAAGGGTTTCACCCATTCTCAGGCGAGCCTTGTAGACGGACACTTTGTCAATAATGGAATCCGGCCGCGCGAAATACACGTGCTCGAAGATACAGGGGAACAGGTGGGGGTCTTCGGCACACTGCTGGGTATAGAGCGTGCCATCGGTCTCGATATACACAGCCTCTCCGGGCGCAATATCGCGAACCAGCGAGAAGCCCGCAGCACTGAGAGCGACGCTTTCAGAGGCGATCATATACTCTTTGCGACCGTCTTCGACCTCTCGCACACCATAGCAGGCTGGGCGAATTCCGTTAGGATCCCGGAAACCGACAATGCCGTACCCGGTAATCATGGCGATCACTCCGTAAGCGCCACGACAACGCTTGTGAACCGCTCTTACCGCCGCGAAGATTTCATCTTTGGTCGGATTCAGTTTCCCGAGCTTCTGGAGCTCATGGGCAAAGACGTTCAGCAATACCTCGGAATCCGAGTTGGTGTTGATATGACGGAGATCGGTACGGAAGAGATCGTTGCTGAGATCGTCGGCGTTGGTAAGGTTGCCATTGTGGGCAAGGGTTATCCCGTAAGGACTGTTGACGTAGAATGGCTGGGCCTCTGCCGAGCTGGAGCTGCCAGCGGTCGGGTACCGAACGTGGCCGATTCCGACATTACCCACCAGCCTGCGCATATGGCGGGTATGGAAGACGTCACGAACCAGCCCATTGTCCTTGCGAAGATAGAAGCGTTCATCCTGAAACGTAACAATGCCCGCCGCATCCTGGCCCCGGTGCTGAAGTACAGTCAGCGCATCATAGAGCGACTGATTGACGTTGGAAGTACTGACGATGCCGACAATGCCACACATGGCTACGGTATTCTCCGAGTGTTAAAACTGAATGTTAGCGGTTGGCTGAAACGGGTTCCACGCCTTCCTGCTCATGACTGGTTTCCGGTGTGCCCTGGCCTTCCGAAGCCGGCCCCAGAAAACGGGCGAATTCATCGCCCAACGTGCGCCGTGACCAATCCTCCACCACGGCCAATCGATTGATCATTATTGATTCCCGCCACCAGGTATCCTGCGCTAATGGCGTGTATCGGGTAAAGGCAATACCGACGATCACGACAACAACACCCCGCAAGAGCCCGAACCCCATACCGAGAACCCGATCGGTTGCTGACAGCCCGGTCGCGCGGACAAGGTGGCCAATCATGTTGTTGATGATAGCGCCGACAATGAGCGTACCGAAAAAGAGTATGGCAAAAGCTGCGATCAGGCGGACCAGCGGCGTCTCGACCGTACTCTCAAGGAGGGTCTGCATTTGCGGGTGGAAGGTTCGGGCGAGTATGAACGCTCCCACCCAGGTAACCAGAGACAGCGCTTCTTTGACGAAGCCCCGTTTCAGGCTGATGAGCGTGGAAACTGTAATCAGGGCAATGATGACCCAGTCAATCCAGATCAGCGCTTCCATGGAGAACCCGGTGCAAAAAAGGAAGCGCGAATTCTATCAGGAAACCGGTCTCCACCAAACTGCCTGGAACGCATAAACGGTCAGAAATGATGGTTATTTGTCACCGGTCGTGACCAGGCTGTTCAGACTGAAGGCCTGATCGAGGGCACGCTTTGCCGCCTCCGCATCGGATTTGCTGGCGAAGGGCCCACAAAAGACCCGGTTCAACGTGGTATCCCCCCTAACAACTTCCTGGAGGTGGGACCCATAGCCTTTTTCTCGAACCTGGTCCCTCAGGCGCCTCGCGTTTTCGGCATTACCAAAACTACCGAGCTGAACTACCCAGGCGCCTTCCAGGGAGCGGCTGTACTCGACGGATTCAGACCCGGTTTCGTCCGCTACATCTCTGGAAGTATCGGGAGCGTCTGTCTCCTCAGTGATATTTGCAGTTTCTGCGGCAGGCTGGCCGGGAGATACATTGCTATCATCCGCCGTTTGTTCCGGACTACCGGCGCCTTCAATAATCCGGTAGGCGGGTGCCTCAGTGTCCGGCTGTGAGGTGTCCGGGCCCGCAATTTCAGAGGCCGGCTCTTGATAAGAAGGGGGGGTGACCGAGTCCGCATCGGGTGCAGTCACCTCCGGGAATGGCGGCTCCTCAGGAATTTTGATATCCGTAGAGGTACGCTCGGAATGGGGCTCGTCAAACACCATGGGAACAAAGATAACGGCCAGGGAAACCAGCACCAGCGCCCCAATTATTCTTTGCTTCAATCCATCCACGTCTTTCGGCTCCCATTGTTTAATGACCCACCGCGCAGGGGCTAGGGGCTTGATACTAACTGCCTGTCGGGCAGAACTCAAAGCGTGAGCGTCTGCCATGGACAAAGTTTAAGACACACTCCCACCGAGTAGCATGCGAGCCTCCGCTACCGTGTAGAAGGAGCCGAAGACGATAATCAGGTCCGCCTCTTCCGACGCGTCCCGGGCAGCGTTTATTGCTTCAGATACCGTTTCCCGATGCTCGCTGACAGCGATTTCAACATTATCCGCTCTGGCCACGAGCGATTCTGCGGACAACCCTCGGTGCACGGCCAGGCCGGCGAGCCACCAGACATCGACGACGGGCTTCATGGCTGCCAAAACGCCCTCCACGTCCTTATCCGCAAGTGCCGCATAAACCCCATGGACCTTCCGCCCTTCCCGCTTCAGTGAAACAAGTCTGCGCGCAAGCCAGCGTGCAGCGTGGGGGTTGTGCCCCACATCTACATAGATGTCCGGGTGTCGTCCGATTTGCTCAAAACGCCCTGGCATCCGTATCCGGGCAAGGGTTTCCTCAATGTCCGAAATGCCAAGTTCTGGCTGAAGATGACGGACGGCGACAACGGCCGCCGCGACACTCTGT
The DNA here is from genome assembly GCF_001854125.1 of Marinobacter salinus. Lineage (NCBI taxonomy): Bacteria > Pseudomonadati > Pseudomonadota > Gammaproteobacteria > Pseudomonadales > Marinobacteraceae > Marinobacter > Marinobacter salinus. The sequence goes on along the minus strand of NZ_CP017715.1, from coordinate 1,098,297 downwards.
ACCGGCAGCGAGTCGGCAGGTAAGCAAATCTCCTCCCCGCGGTAGTCCAACAGTGCCGGATAACCCGATGTTTCAGGTTCCCGGACCTGGTATTCACGACCAGCCAGCGACAAGGAAACCTTTTGGGCCGCTACCTGCTGCAACACAGACTTGGGCGGATCAATATCGGCGTAAACTGCCGGTATACCCACTCTTAAAATACCCGCTTTCTCAAAGCCGATAACTTCCCGGTTATCACCGAGAAAAGCGACATGATCTATGTCTACCGACGTAATAATGGCGAAGTCCGCGTCCATCACATTGACGGCGTCGAGCCGGCCCCCGAGCCCGACCTCCAGGAGCCAGTCCTCGACGCCTGCGTCCGCAAAAGCAACGAAGGCAGCAAGTGTGCCGAATTCAAAATACGTCAGCGAAAGGTTTCGACGTGCAGCCTCGACTCGCTCAAATGCAGAGACCAGCGTCGCATCGTCAATATCAGCGCCGTTGATTCGTACCCGCTCGTTATAATTCTGAAGATGAGGCGATGTATAGGCACCGGTGCGGCGACCCGCAGAACGCAACAGTGCCTCCAGCGCCGCTATGGCACTCCCCTTACCGTTGGTTCCTGCCACTGTAATGATTCGGGCGTCCGGTTTACGAGGAAACAGTCGCCGCAAAACCACGAGCACCCGATCAAGGCCGAGATCTATTTCAGTGGGATGGATCGCTTCAAGGTAGGCGAGCCACTGATCGACAGTGGCGCCAGCCCCCGGCGCAACCAGGGACTGGCGAGGCAACTTATTCGGAGGGAACATCGATATCCGGTTTTTCCGTTACTTCAAACTCGATAGGCGCCTCTGTTCCAGGCCTGTCGTAACCGCCGAACTTCGCTAGCACGTGCGCAATGCGTTCACGCATCTGGTGGCGATGGAGAATCATGTCAATCGCACCGTGATCCAGCAAAAACTCACTACGCTGGAAACCTTCGGGGAGTTTCTCCCGGACGGTCTGTTCAATAACCCGTGGGCCGGCAAACCCTATCAAAGCGTTTGGTTCAGCAATATTCAGGTCGCCCAGCATTGCCAGACTAGCAGACACACCACCGAAGACAGGGTCCGTCATTACCGAAATGTAAGGAATGCCTTCCTGTTTCATACGTTCAAGCACAGCGGCGGTTTTGGACATCTGCATCAAGGACAGAATGGCTTCCTGCATTCGGGCGCCACCACTCGCTGAAAAGCATACCAGCGGAATCCTGTGCTCAAGAGCCACATTGGCTGCCTGGACGAATTTTTCGCCAACCACCTGCCCCATCGAGCCACCCAGAAAATTGAATTCAAATGCACAGGCAACGAGGGGAACACCAAGCGTAGTGCCCTTCATGGCAATCAGGGCATCCTTCTCACCAGTCGCTTTCTGCGCCTGGGACAGCCTGTCCTTGTAACGCTTGCTGTCCTTGAACTTCAGTCGGTCCCAGGGCTCAAGTTCGCTGGCAATTTCTTCGCGGTCATCAGGATCCAGAAAAACATCCAGCCGGCGACGGGCGTTGACGCGGAGGTGATGGTTGCACTTGGGGCAAACATCCAGATTCTTCTCAAGTTCAGGCTTATACAGAAATGCACCGCATTTGGGGCATTTCTTCCATAACCCCTCCGGCACACCGGTTCTCTGCTTGGATTCCGAGCGGATCTTGCTCGGCATTATCTTGTCCAGCCAGTTACTCATGATCTCATCCTGTCCTTTGATGCCTGTCTGTTCTGGCTGCCCTGTCAGGAGGCCAGACTGTCCAGTGCTTCACGCATCGGGTGGAGCAGATCCGTCAGCGCACGTTTGAGCTGGTCGATATCTGCCTGATTTCTGGCTATTGTATCGACCAGGACACTGCCAACAATTACACCATCGGATACCCGTCCGACTGCAGCCGCTGTCTCAGCGTCCCGAATACCAAAACCAACACCGACCGGAAGTGCAGTCAGTTCGTGAATATGGGCCACTTTGGAGGCCACCTCTTCCACGTTTATTTTGGCAGAGCCTGTCACACCCTTGACTGAAACATAGTACACATAACCGGACGAGTGCTCGCTGATTGCGCGAATTCGATCGTCAGTTGTGGTTGGTGCCAAGAGGAAAATGGCATCCAGCTCACGCTGAGTAAACAGCGGTGCCACCTCATCCGCCTCTTCTGGTGGCAGGTCAACAGTAAGAATGCCGTCAACACCAGCATCCACTGCGGCATCTGCAAAGGTTTCAAAGCCCATGGCCTCCATCGGGTTAAGGTAGCCCATCAGTACGACGGGCGTATCCTTATCCGTTCGACGGAATTCTTTCACCATTCCGATAACCTGCCGCAACGATGTTCCATGGATCAGGGCTCGCTCGCAGGCGAGCTGAATGACTGGCCCGTCCGCCATCGGGTCGGAAAAAGGCACGCCCAGCTCAATGATGTCGGCACCCGCACCCACCAGCGTGTGCATCAGCTCCACTGTCAGATCAGGGTGGGGATCACCAGCAGTGATGTAGGGAATAAGTGCCTTGCGGCCCTGCCCTTTAAGGGTTTTAAGAACCCCTGCAATTCGGCTCATGCCTGCTCCTGTCGATTGTTCAAACCGATATGCCTTCTAACTTGGCAACCGTGTTTATATCTTTATCTCCCCGGCCGGACACATTGATCACGACGGTTTGATCCTTATCCATGGTAGCCGCGAGCTTGATAGCGTAAGCCACCGCGTGTGCAGTCTCCAAAGCGGGCATAATACCTTCAACACGGGTCAGCTTACGGAATCCTTCCATCGCTTCATCGTCTGTGACAGAAACGTAGTTTGCCCTGCCAATATCCTTCAGCCAGCTGTGCTCTGGCCCCACACCCGGATAATCAAGCCCCGCACTGACCGAGTGAGTACCGGCAATCTGACCATTCTCATCTTCCATCAGGTAGGTCCGATTGCCGTGAAGCACACCCGGCCGGCCAGCACATAAAGGCGCTGCATGCTTACCGGTTTCAATACCAAGGCCACCAGCCTCAACACCATAAAGATTGACCGATTCATCACCAAGGAAGGGGTAGAACATTCCGATGGCGTTCGAGCCGCCGCCTACACACGCTACCAGTGCATCAGGCAGCTTACCTGTTTTCTCCAGGCATTGCCGACGGGTTTCGCGGCCAATAACCGACTGGAAGTCACGAACCAGCATTGGGTACGGATGCGGTCCCGCCACCGTTCCGATGATATAAAAAGTTTCATCAACATGGGCTACCCAGTCACGCATCGCTTCGTTCATCGCATCCTTGAGGGTACGGGTCCCTCCCTCGACAGCATGAACTTCAGCTCCCAGCAGCTTCATCCGGAACACGTTCAGCGACTGGCGCTGGACGTCTTCTGCCCCCATGAAAACGTGACACTCCAGGCCGAGACGGGCGCAGACTGTTGCTGTCGCAACACCGTGTTGCCCTGCGCCGGTCTCCGCAATGATGCGCTTTTTCCCCAAAAAACTTGCGAGCAACGCCTGGCCCACGGTGTTGTTTACCTTGTGGGCACCGGTGTGGCAAAGATCTTCACGCTTCAGCCAGATTTGCGCACCGCCAGTCTCCCGGGTCAGACGTTCCGCAAAATACAGTGGCGTTGGGCGTCCTACGTAGTCTGCAAGCTCCTTATCAAAACTTGCCTGAAACTCTGGATCCTTCTTCAGCCGGTTATATTCGTGTTCGAGCGTCATCAGGGAATCCATGAGCGTCTCGGAAACAAACCGCCCACCAAAGGCTCCGAAGTGACCTCTTGCATCGGGCAGTGCGCTAAGCATTTCTTCAGTCAGTTTTACAGACACGGTGAACCTCTTTAATAAAGTCGGAAATTTTCTGGCTATCCTTGATCCCTTTGCACCGCTCAACACCACCGCTAACATCCACGGCCCACGGTCTCACCCGATCTACGGCGAAAGATACGTTATCAGATGACAACCCACCGGCCAATATAAGGGGAAGCGGTCGATTTTCGGGAATAAGATCCCAGTTAAACGCTTGTCCGGTTCCTCCGTAATGGTCAGGATCCCAAGCATCTACCAATAGCCCGGATGCATGTTCGTACTCGTCAAACGCGCGCTCAATCTGGCCGGATTCGCGAACCCGAACTGCCTTGATCCACCGTCGATTGAACTGGGCACAGAACCCGGCCGCTTCGTCACCATGAAACTGCAGTAAATCCAGCGGAACCCGACCAAGCAATTCCCGAACCTCAGTCTCCGACGGATTCACGAACAATCCAACCGCTGAGACGAACGCCGGTACATGCCTGATAAGCTCTTCGGCCTGCGCTAAGGATACCGAACGCGGACTCGGACCGTAGAAAACGAAGCCGAGCGCATCAGCGCCGCAGTCAACCGCCGCTTTCACGTCATCTACACGTGTCAAACCACAAATTTTAACTCGTGCTCTCATCAGTGTTTCACCGATTGTTTGCGATGAATATGGGTCGGCGGTATCGGACGGTTCTGTTCACGGGTGAACCACGGCCTCAGGAAACCCGGCCCACACTCTGCCGCGGGAATGCCGTACTCAGCTGGGTAGCCAACATCGACCAGATAAAGGCCATGGGGCGGCGCCGTAACACCAGCAACGGTCCTGTCCCGTGACTCCAGTATCTCATGAATCCATTCCACAGGCTGCTGCCCGGCCCCGACCGCGAGGAGCGCGCCCGCGATGTTTCGAACCATATGATGGAGAAACGCATTTGCCTGAACATCTATTACGACGAACTCGCCCCGCCGGGTTACCGAAATCTGTTCCAGAAACCGGACCGGGGTACGCGACTGGCAGCCAGCGGCACGGAAGGAGGAAAAATCGTGCTCTCCGACCAGCGCTTGGGCCGCCCGGTCCATACGGTCAGCATCAAGCGGACGAAACGTCCAGCTCAATTGCCCCCGCTGGATGCCGGGCCTTACCGCGCTATTATGAATGATATATCGATACCGGCGATAAACCGCTGAGAACCGGGCGTGAAAATCACCTGATCCATTTCCCGCCCAGTGAACGGCGATATCACCAGGCAATGCGGTGTTGATGCCCATCACCCACGACCGAAGGTTGCGAACAGAGGGCGTTTCGAAATGAACCACCTGATAGCTTGCATGAACACCGGCGTCAGTGCGGCCCGCGCATACGAGGTCTACGGGATGATTTGCCACTTTCCCGACTGCCCTGGCCAGTTCGCCCTGGACCGACCTCACGCCTGATTTCTGAAATTGCCAGCCGTGAAAATCCTGACCGTCGTATTCAAACGCGATAACGACGCGGCCTGCTCCGATGGCGTTGTCCGTGGTGAGTTGCTGAGCTTCGAGAAACAAGTGCTGGCCCGGAAAGAGTGTTTCGATAAAAAACAAAGCGCCGGCTTTTACCGGGACAAGTCCCGGCGGCCGGCGCCTGCTATCTTGTTGACCTGATTATAGCGGATCAGGACAGATTTTTAAGGAGGTCCTGCGCTTCAGCTTTTTGGTCCTCATCACCCTCGAGGGCAACTTCCTCAAGAATATCCCGAGCACCGTCGCTGTCACCCATCTCCATGTAAGCTCTGGCAAGATCCAGCTTGGTAGCCGCTTCGTCAGTTCCGGCCAGAAAGTCGAAATCGTCATCATCGCCGAGATCACTTTCATCAATTGCTGGCGCTGACCGCTTCTCTGTTTCGTCTGCCACTTCCTCAGACGCTATGGGCAGTTCTACATCGTCAGCAGACTCGTCCTGCTCCGCCATGTCGCCAAGAGCGTCCAGGTCCTCAAGTTCCTCGGCACCCGACACTTCCTCTTCCGGACCAGCAGCTTCGCTTTCGCCGAGAACATCACCTTCACCAAGAGTATCCTCAAGACCGAGCTCTTCATCCAATGCCGACGCTTCGTCCTCTTCGTGATTGGAGGAGTCGGCTGAATCCGAGAATTCCTCCATCAATGCCAGGTCCTCATCAGACACATCGAGCTCGAGGTCATCCAGAGACGACTCTTCTATTTCGGTGCCGCCAAGCTCTTCTTCCTCACTCGCTACCTTATCCAGCTCAGCGTCCAGTTCATCGAGGAATGATTCGTCCAGCGAATCAATGTCACCCTCCGAGTCATTTTCTTCGGAGCCTGGCATTGACTCTGCGTCCACCTCATCCTCGCTCAGGTCAAGATTCAGGTCGTCGTCGGAGCTGGCACTTTCAGTCACCGCCGGCTCGGGCTCACTCTCCAGAGAGGAATCGAGATCCAGGTCGATATCGTCTGACAGCTCATCAGATTCCTCCGACTCCCCCAAATCCATTTTGAAGTCGAAGGTATCTTCGTTTTCCTCAAGCCCGGGCTCGGAACGTTCTGTTGAAGCCGCCTCTTCACTTTCAGAATCAGTGGAAAGTCCAGAAAGATCGTATTCTATCAACCCATCCTCTGAATTTTCTTCGTCTTTCTGTTTGCCCTCATCCAGAGCAGACGCCTCAGAGCTTTCAATTTCAGTCAGATCGAAATCCGTAAGATCCGAGTCAAAATCACCAAACTCGTTCTCTACGTCGGCTTCCTTTTCGGAATCATACTGATCTGCCAACAGTTCATCGGAAACCTGAGCCTCTTCTTCGGATTCGTTAAGACCAGACCCTTCTTGCTCTGAGTAGTCAGTTCCGAACGAGTCTGATCGGAGCTGGGACTCAAGATCGTCGATGCTGGGCATCGACTCTGCCTCTTCAAGCCGAGACCGCAACTCGCTGGCCGAGGCCAGAGCGTCTTCATCATCCAGCGCTTCGATTTCGGTGAACTGTTTCTCAAAGGACTCACGGTCCTGCGTGTCTGCGTATACACCCAGCAGCTTCAGCCGCAGATCGACACGACTAGGCTCCCGGGACGTAGCGGTCTCCAGCGCCTGTGCAGCCTGATCGTAGCGGCCGTAAGCGATGTAGGTATCAGCTTCAGCGAGCGCGTCTTCAGATGCGGTATGCTCCGACTCCTCGTCATCGAGGCTCAAGTCAAAGGAATCCGCCGAGTCATCCGCCTCACTGTTTAATTGCTCATAAAACGCTTTTTCGCGATTGGCGTTGCGGCGGGCAAGAAGCAACAAAAGCAGAAGCAATAGAATCAGACCACCACCGAGTGCTATTTGGTACATCGGATTACCGGTGATCGCATCAATGATGTTACCCGGGAATCCCTTGTCCTGCGCCGGCGCCTGGGATACAGGCTCTGGTTCTGGTTTCGGCTCAGCCTCTACAGCCGGCTCCTCCGGAGCCGCTGCCGGAGCTGTTTCAGCAACTTCAGGTTCGGCCTCAACCATACCTGTTTCGTCAGTACTTCCATTTTCGGTCACAGCCATATCATCAGCAGCTAACGTGCCGTCGGCTTCGGCCTGGCCTGCATCCTCCGAAGCACTCTCGGCGGGCTGCTCAACGCTGTCTTCAGCTAAGCCGGACTCCGTGGCAGCAGTTTCTGCCATGCCTTCGCCGGCCTGCGAAGCGTCTGCGACATCATCGGTGGCAGGGGGCTGGCTCTCGCCGCCCGCTGGCGCAGTGGCAACCTGACTGTCAACAGGGGCTGAGTCGCTCCCCGATTCTCCGGCCATGGTCTGCAAATCGGAGAGCTGAGTATTCTTCAGCTCCAGAAGACGCTGCAGTGTTTCGACCTGATCCTGCAGATCCTCTACACGGCTATTCAGCTCATCATTCTCGCGGCGAGCACTCTCGAGCTCCTCCATCGCAACGGCAGCACCGGCATCGACGCCACCCGGGAGCTGACTATCACCTCCGGCCGAACCGCCTTCTGTGGTCTCCCGACTGTCGTTTTCCGCCACAAGCAACTTCAGTTCATCACCACTCGCAGGTGCCTGATCAGGCGCAGCCTGCTGAGGCGTGCTGACGGTCGCATCCACAGTACGCTGGGGAGACTGGAATTCACGATTTTGCTGGCCGACAACACGAGTGGCCTCAGCGCGAGTGCGGCTCTGGATCTGGTCAAGCGAAGGCACTCTGAGGACTTCGCCGCGCTTGAGACGGTTAATATTCCCGGCGATAAAGGCATCCGGGTTCAGGTCCTGAATGGCAAGCATCACCTGTTGCATGGATACGCTACTGTCAGGACGCATACGCGAAGCAATCGTCCAAAGCGTATCGGACGGCCCTGTAGGCCCGAAGGTGTCTGCCTGATAGCCCCGGCCAAGGGTCTGCTCTGCCTGTCGCTGCCGGCGAACGGACTCAGCACTGCGAGTAGGTGATGGCTGGCTTGCAACCTCACGGCGGGAGCTCGCTGAAGGCACGCTCACGCTTTCCTGAACGCCCGATTCTTCCGCATATACAGGGGGGTCGACCAGAACGGCATATTCGCGCATCAAACGCCCGCTGGGCCAAGTCAGCTCAAGCAGGAAATTCAGGTAAGGCTCTCGTAACGGCTCTCTTGAAGAGACGTTGACCGCCAGACTACCGTCATTTTGGGTGACGACCTGAAACCTCAGTTTACTCAGAAACTGGTTGCGGCTAAGTCCGACCCTCTCGTAGGCAGTCTCCGAAGCAATGTTAACGAATACATCACCTGGATCTACTCCACGGCTCTGGGGCAGGATAATCTCCGCGTCCAATGGCTCGTTCAGATAGGACTGAAGTTCAATTTCTCCCAGCCCAAGGGCGTGTGCGACGCCGGATCCAAGCCCTCCCGCCAGAGCCAGGGCAACCGCAAGCTTGCGTACCTTCATGCTTTTTCCTTTCCAGTCTCCGTTATTCGTTACTGCTCTTTTTCAAACAGAATCGGACGAGGTTGGATGACTTCCGTCTGGATAATTCTAGTTATTATGTCGTGTTATCAACGTTCAGTTCGGCAAGTATTGTTGATAATACCCCTTTTATCAATCAATCAGCCGCAATCCTTGCACCAATTTTTTATCTATCAAGCGGAACTTCCTAGCGCTCTTGAAAATAACAGGGGCGAAGACTGAAATCAGCCTCCGCCCCTAACCGGTTTTCTGAAACCGGACACAGTTGGCATTAATTACCCCTGTGTAACATTTCTTAACGCTCCTGCAGAATTCGCAGCATGCGTCTCAGGGGCTCAGCGGCGCCCCACAGCAACTGGTCACCAACCGTAAAGGCAGAAATGTATTCCGGCCCCATGGTCAGTTTCCGAATTCGGCCGATAGGGACGCTGAGAGTGCCTGTGACCTTCGACGGAGTCAGCTCTTCGATTGTGGCATCGCGATCGTTGGGAATGACTTTAACCCACTCATTCGCCTTGGCCAAAATAGACTCAATCTCAGAGACCGGCAGGTCCTTCCTGAGCTTGATGGTCAGAGCCTGGCTGTGGGAGCGCATGGCTCCAATCCGGACGCAGATCCCGTCAATCGGAATGGGGTTATCTGATCGACCGAGAATCTTATTGGTCTCAACCCCGGCTTTCCACTCTTCCTTACTCATGCCGTTATCGAGCTGCTTGTCGATAAAGGGGATGAGGCTACCCGCAAGGGGCACCTGGAAATGTTCGGTCGGGAAGGCGCCGGAGCGCATTGTCTCAGTCACCTTGCGATCAATTTCCAGAATCGCAGAAGACGGATCCTCCAGCTCGCTCTTGACGCTGCCGCTGAGCTCACCCATCTGATTGAGCAATTCCCGCATGTTTTGGGCACCAGAACCGGAAGCAGCCTGATACGTCATGGGCGACACCCATTCAATCAAATCCTGCTCCAGCAGGCCACCAAGGGCCAGCATCATCAGGCTCACGGTGCAGTTACCGCCAACGTAATCCTTAACACCCTTATCAAGCGCCGCATCGATCACGTTACGGTTTACCGGGTCCAGAACAATAACGGAGTGATCCACCATCCGCAGCGTTGATGCAGCATCGACCCAGTAGCCTTCCCAGCCTGCATCGCGCAGCTTTTGGTAGACCGCCGTGGTGTAATCCCCACCCTGACAGGTGACGATGACATCCAGGGATTTCAGGGCATCAATGTCGAAGGCATCCTGAAGTGGAGGCACTCCTTCCTTGCCAACATCCGGAGCCGGCTTCCCGGTCTGGGAAGTGGAGAAAAAAACCGGATCAATATCGGCAAAATCATTTTCTTCACGCATGCGCTGCATGAGGACTGAGCCTACCATGCCGCGCCAACCTACAAGTCCAACTCGCTTCATGTGCGACCTTTGAACCTCGTTTTATGCCCACCCGCTACCGTTATCGCTGGCAGGGACAGGATGGATGATCCCGCGGCAACAGCATGTTGTTGCCGTCGGGTCTCAAATTCGACCGGACCAGATGACTGCTTACAGAGCGGCCAGTACGGCTTCGCCCATTTCACGGGTCGAAACCTTCCGGCCTTCACCGGACATGATATCCGCCGTGCGCAATCCCTGATCCAGTACCTTGCTGACTGCAGCTTCGATGGCCTCAGCTGCCTTGTCTTCACCCAGGCTGTAACGCAACATCATTGCAGCACTGAGAATTGTAGCCAGCGGATTAGCAACCCCCTGACCGGCGATATCGGGTGCTGAGCCATGGCAAGGCTCATACATGCCCTGCTTCTCAGCGTTCAGTGATGCCGAAGGCAACATACCGATGGAACCGGTCAGCATGGCCGCTTCGTCAGAAAGAATATCACCAAACATGTTGCCAGTCACAATCACATCGAACTGCTTGGGTGCCCGAACCAGCTGCATCGCCGCGTTATCAACGTACATATGAGAGAGTTCCACGTCCGGGTATTCCCGGCGCAGGTCGTTCATGATTTCGCGCCACAGAACAGTAACTTCCAACACATTCGCCTTATCCACCGAGCAAAGCTTCTTGCCCCGCTGCTGAGCAGCTTCGAACGCCACCCGGCCGATTCTGCGAATTTCGGATTCGGTGTAGGCATAGGTGTTATAACCCTGCCGCTCTCCACTCTCCAGCTCCCGAAGACCCCTGGGTTGGCCAAAATAGATGCCGCCAGTGAGTTCACGAACAATCATGATATCGAGACCAGACACCACTTCCGGCTTCAGGGAAGAGGCAGACGCCAGCTGCGGGTAAAGAATTGCCGGCCGCAGGTTCGCAAACAGCTTCAGGTTTGACCGAAGCCCCAGGAGCCCCTTCTCAGGGCGGCTCGCCATAGGAAGGCTGTCCCATTTCGGGCCACCGACAGCCCCCAGAAGAATGGCATCGGCGTTCCTGGCCTTTTCCAGAGTCTCATCCGGCAAAGGGTTATCGGTTGCATCCAGCGCGGCCCCACCAACCAGGGCATAGTCAAAGCTGAGTTTCAGGCCAAATTGTTCGTTTACTTTTTTCAGCACTTTTTCGGCTTCAGCGACAATTTCGGGCCCGATACCGTCGCCCGGCAACATCAATACGGTTCTGGACATCATCCTTTCCTGTGTCAGATCACTTCAGTTTGTAAAATTCAGTTTCCGGCGCCAAACAACCAAGGCGCGGTCTTTCGACGTTTCTCTTCATAGTTCGTGATGACGTCGGCATCTTCCAGCGTTACCCCGATATCGTCGAGACCATTTAACAGACAGTGACGGCGGAAGTCGTCCACCTCGAAGCTGAAGGAGTCTCCGGAGGGTGTGGTCACTGTTCTAGCTTCAAGGTCCACAGCGAGCTCGTAACCCTGCACAGCCTCAGCTTCCCGGAACAACTGATCAACCACATCTTCTTTTAGAACAATCGGTAACAGCCCATTCTTAAAGCAGTTGTTGTAAAAAATATCGGCGAAACTGGGTGCGATTATCACCCGGAAGCCATAATCTTCAAGTGCCCACGGAGCATGTTCCCGGCTGGATCCGCAACCAAAGTTGGCACGGGCAAGCAGTACGCTGGCGCCCTTGTACCGGTCCTGGTTCAGAACGAAATCCGGATTGATCGGGCGACTGGAACAGTCCTGGTCCGGTTTACCCTCGTCAAGATATCGCAGTTCATCGAACAGATTCGGGCCAAACCCAGTCCGTTTGATGGATTTCAGAAACTGCTTGGGAATAATCATGTCCGTATCCACATTGGAACGGTCCATGGGGGCTACCAGGCCCTTGTGTTGCGTCAATGCGCGCATGGTCTCTCTCCTGTGGATCAGTTCATCAATTCGCGAACATCAATAAAATGACCGGTGACGGCCGCCGCTGCTGCCATTGAGGGGCTGACCAGATGGGTCCGGCCACCAAAACCCTGACGGCCCTCAAAGTTGCGGTTGGAGGTGGAGGCGCAGTGCTCACCCTGCCCCAGCTTGTCCGCATTCATTGCCAGGCACATGGAGCAGCCCGGATCTCGCCATTCCAGCCCGGCTTCGATGAAAATCTTGTCGAGACCTTCCTGTTCGGCCTGGGCTTTGACCAGTCCCGAACCGGGAACCACCATCGCCTGCTTGAGGCTTGGCGCGACTTTGCGCCCTTTGACCACCGCTGCGGCTTCACGCAAGTCCTCTATCCGGCTATTGGTGCAGGACCCAATAAAGACGCGATCCAGCTTAATCCCGGTAATCGGCATGTTCGGCTCCAGCCCCATGTACTTCAGTGCGCGGACAATGCCTTCACGCTTGATGGGGTCGGCCTCTTTGCCAGGATCCGGAACGAAGCCGTCTACGCCGGCGACCATCTCGGGCGACGTGCCCCAGCTGACCTGTGGTTTGATGTCCGATCCCTCAAGTTCAACCACTTTGTCGAACACTGCATCGTTATCGCTGTGCAACGTACGCCAGTACTCAACGGCCGCCTCCCAGCTCTCTTCCTTCGGAGCAAATGGACGCCCGCGGACGTATTCAATGGTGGTGTCGTCCACCGCAACCATTCCTACCCGGGCACCGGCTTCGATAGACATGTTGCAGATGGTCATCCGCGCTTCCATGCTCAGGTCACGGATCGCATCGCCACCAAATTCTATGGCGTGGCCGGTACCGCCGGCGGTACCAATCTTGCCAATGATTGCGAGCACAACGTCCTTTCCTGTTACCCCCGGCCCAAGTTTACCGTTGACCTTCACCAGCATGTTTTTCATTTTCTGCTGGACCAGACATTGGGTCGCCAACACATGCTCTACTTCAGACGTGCCGATACCATGGGCAAGACAACCGAATGCGCCATGGGTGGAGGTGTGGGAGTCGCCGCAAACGATACTCATCCCCGGCAAGGTTGCGCCCTGCTCAGGACCGATGACATGAACAATACCCTGGCGCTTATCCTTGATTTTAAATTCGAGGATACCGAACTCGTCGCAGTTTTTGTCGAGAGTTTCGACCTGGATCCGGGAAACCGGGTCCACAATGCCTTCGATCCCCTTTTCTCTGTCGGTCGTCGGCACGTTGTGGTCCGGAACAGCCAGGTTGGCATCCAGGCGCCAGGGTTTTCGACCAGCCAGCCGAAGACCCTCGAAAGCCTGGGGCGAGGTCACTTCATGCAGCAGCTGTCGATCGATATAGATCAACGCCGAACCGTCATCCCGCTGCTTGACCAGGTGGTCGTCCCACAATTTGTCGTATAACGTTTTGCCCGCCATGATTGCTCTCTCATCTTTCGGGGTTTCTGGTTTTGATTGCGTATATGGCTATCATACTCCTCGGCGTTAGATAACCTCAATTCATGTTTTTTATTCTTTACATTCCAGTTAGGAATACTTTAATTTGAGGCTGAGTGGGCCAAACCAAAGCCTCGTCTTCAAAAGTGAGATTTCCCATGGATTCTAACTCTCTCAGCGCCTTCCTCAGCATCGTAGACCAAGGCTCTTTTTCGGAAGCCGCAGAGCTCCTGCACCTGACGCAACCGGCTATCAGTAAACGTCTGGCGGCTCTGGAAAATCAGCTGGGGGTCACGCTAATTGACCGCAGCAACCGGCAGGTTCGATTAACCGATGCCGGTGCCCGGCTGTTACCTCATGCCCGCCGGATTCTGGACGAGATCCACAATGCTCGGGTCTCGCTACTACCCGATAACCAGGAACTTGCAGGCGAGCTTCATATCATTGCCAGCCACCATATCGGACTTCATCACCTGCCGAACTGGTTGAGAAGGTTCACTAAAGACTATCCGGAGGTAACTCTCAATCTTCAGTTCATGGAATCGGATGCGGCCTATTCCCAAATGCGCAAACGCAACGCAGAACTGGCCTTCGTCACACTCAGTGACAGTATGGAAAGCCACTTTATGGTATACGAACAGTGGCCAGATCCTATGGCATTTGTGGTTGGACTCGATCACGAGCTCGCCCTGAAAAAATCAGTGTCTCTCAAGGATCTGGCCATGTATCCGGCGATATTGCCAGATACAACAACGGCGACCTATCGTGCGGTCAGCCGCCTGTTCCTGGAGGCCAATTTGCCGTTACAGCAACAGATCCCGACAAATTATCTTGAGACCATCAAAATGATGACCAGCGTTGGGCTGGGATGGAGTGTCTTACCAGTCAGCATGATGGATAACTCGACCCATCAGCTGGACACTGGCTTTACTGTTGCCAGGGTACTTGGCGCCGTCGCGCTTTCGGGACGTCAACTCAGTCTTGCCGCAAGGGCCTTGCTGGAGATTGTCCGGCAAGAGGAAACACAACAATGACTCGGAGACTTTACATGCTTAGGAGATTCCATGGGGTTTGATGACTACTTACGAATTCTGGCCAAACACGATGGTTCGGACCTTTATCTGAGCACCGGTGCGCCGCCCTGCGCCAAGTTTCACGGCAGCCTCAAGCCCATTGACCGAACACCATTGGCTCCTGGCATCATCAAAGAAATCGCCTATTCGATTATGGACGATGAACAGGTTTCCGAGTTTGAGCAAGAGCTGGAAATGAATCTGGCGTATAGCATTCGTAGCGTCGGCCGCTTCCGTATCAACATTTTCCGCCAGCGCAACGAAATCTCCATCGTCGCTCGCAACATTGTCACAGACATTCCCAATGCCGATGACCTGGGACTCCCATCCATCCTCAAGGATGTGGTGATGGCAAAACGCGGCCTGGTACTGTTTGTCGGGGCTACCGGTTCAGGAAAATCAACCTCACTGGCGGCACTGATTGACCACCGCAATTCCAACTCGGCCGGCCACATCATCACCATTGAGGACCCGGTCGAATACATTCACCGGCACAAGAAAAGCATTGTGAACCAACGGGAAGTTGGCGTTGATACCCGCAGTTTCCAGAAAGCGTTGAAAAACACTCTGCGCCAGGCACCCGACGTCATTCTGATAGGCGAAATCCGTGACCGGGAAACCATGGAACACGCGCTTGCCTTTGCCGAGACAGGGCACCTGTGCATCTCAACACTGCACGCGAACAACGCCAACCAGGCGCTGGACCGGATCATTAACTTTTTTCCGGAAGAGCGTCGCGCCCAACTCCTGATGGACCTCGCGATGAACCTGCGCGCGTTTATATCGCAACGTTTAATCCCAACGGTCGATAAAAAACGGTGTGCTGCCATCGAAATCCTGCTCGGCACTCCCATAATCAGCGAGCTGATCCTTCGCGGCGAATTCGACGGCATCAAGGAGATCATGGAGAAGTCGGCAAATCTTGGGATGCAGACCTTCGATCTTGCTCTCTTCAACCTTTGGAAAGACGGGAAGATTTCGGAGGAGGAAGCGCTCAAGAACGCCGATTCCGCAAACAACCTCCGCCTGAAAATCAAACTGCATGGTCAAGGCGGCGCAGGAAGCACCTCATCGCCGAAAAGCGGTGCACCCTCCGGCAGCGGTCTGTCCCTTCAGATGGAAGACGATGAGGACGACTCGCCCGAATAGGACGATTGGTTTTTTTCTTCGGATGGCGGCGGCCTCAGCCCCCGCCACGTAATCCCGATTGCAAACAGCATGGCGACAGCACCTCCCCAGAAAGCAGCCGACGTACTGAAGCCATCAACCAGAAAGCCCGAGATCCAGGCGCCCAAAGCGCCGCCGGCGCCGAAGGTCAGGCCGCTGTACAGAGCCTGACCCTGCCCGTGGTGGTGCTTGCCAAAAAAACCCTGAATGTATTGAACCGATATGGCGTGGAGCGCCCCATAGGAAGCCGCGTGCAGACACTGCGCAAATATCAGAACCGCAACCACATCGGTAACCTCAGCGATCAAGACCCACCGGATCATGGTCAGTGTCAAGGCCCCTATAGCGATCTGCCGAACGCTGAAGCGACGGGACAACCGGTGCATCGCCAGAAACAGCGCGATCTCGGCGATAACCCCTAAAGACCAAAGCAAACCAATCGACAGCTTACCGTAACCGTGTTGCTCCAGATGGATGCTAAAGAAGGTGTAATAGGCTCCGTGGGATACCTGGAGCAGGAAATTCATCAAAAAAAACGCAACGACAGCCGGATGCGTCACAATCTCTTTCAGGCTTCCTTTTGGGGCCGCGGGCTTGCGCTCTCCCCGCTCGGCGGGCACGAGAAACGCTGACACCGCAATGCCCGCAAACACCGGAAGCAACAGCCAGGGCAGGAGTTGAATTGGAACGAGCTCAAGCACACCACCAACCAGGCCGACCGCGACAATGAAACCTACTGAACCCCAAAGCCGGACCCTGCCGTACTTGTCCTTTTGCGTGCCCAGCGTTCGAAGAGTGATTACCTCATAAAGAGGAAGAATGGCGTTCCAGAAGAAGGTAAACGCCAGCATGACCAGCAAAAGACCATAGAAACCGGGCTCAAGGAAGACCCCGGTAAAGAACAGCGAGCCAACAATCGCTCCGAAACGCACCAGCCGGACGCGCTGCCCGGTCCGGTCACCCAGCCAGCCCCAGACACTGGGCGCGACAATCTTGGTTAACTGGATGGTCGCCATCAGCGTGGCGATCTGGAGGTAGGAAAAGCCCTGCCCGTCAAGATACAGGGACCAATACGGTAAAAGCCCTCCGAGAAGGGCAAAAAACCAGAAGTAAAGGTTGGACAGTCTCCAGTAGATATTGAACGCTCTCAAGCAGTATCCGGCAAGTGGTTAAAGCTGCCCGATGACCGGTGTCGAGACAGACACATCACCATTCTGACCCCGGTGACGCAAATAATGATCCATCAACACAATCGCCATCATCGCCTCGGCAATCGGCGTCGCGCGAATCCCGACACAGGGGTCGTGTCGCCCTGTCGTGATGACCTCGACCGGGTTGCCGTTCACATCGATGCTCCGTCCCGGCAGCCGCAGACTGGATGTCGGTTTCAGCGCAATGCTGGCAACAATGGGTTGCCCTGAAGAAATCCCGCCAAGCACACCACCGGCGTTGTTCGAGAGAAAACCTTCCGGCGTCATCTCGTCCCGGTGCTCAGTACCCTTCTGTTCGACACAGTCAAAACCCGCACCAATCTCAACTCCTTTTACCGCATTGATGCTCATCAGTGCGTGCGCCAGATCCGCATCCAGGCGGTCGAAGATGGGTTCGCCAAGCCCCGGAGGAACGCCCTCTGCAACTACATTGATTCGGGCACCAATGGAGTCTCCCTCCTTGCGCAGCGCATCCATGTACGCTTCCATTTCCGCCACCTTGTCAGCATCCGGGCAGAAGAAAGGGTTCTGGTGAACCTGGTCCCAATCCAGCTTTTCCGCCTTGATGGGACCCAGCTGCGAAAGATAACCGCGGATTTTTATGCCCAGACGTTTCTCGAGGTATTTTCTGGCCACCGCTCCCGCGGCGACCCGCATTGCCGTTTCACGGGCCGAGGAACGCCCGCCACCCCGATAGTCACGAACGCCATATTTGTGCATGTATGTGTAGTCGGCATGCGCTGGCCGGAACTGTTCCGAAATCTTGGAGTAGTCCTTGGATCGCTGGTCGGTATTCTCAATCATCAGGCCGATCGGCGTACCCGTGGTCTTGCCCTCGAAAACGCCGGACAAAATCCGGACTTCGTCCGCCTCCCGCCGCTGGGTGGTGTGGCGGGAAGTGCCCGGCTTTCGGCGATCGAGATCTCCCTGCATATCCGCCTCCGAAAGCTCCAGCCCAGGCGGGCAGCCGTCTATAATGCAGCCGAGCGCAGCACCGTGGCTCTCACCAAACGTGGTAACAGTGAACAATTTTCCGAAGGCGTTTCCTGACATAATTCAGCATCTTATCCAATTTTTATGAGAACTTTACTTAAGCCATATCCTGCCACTGGCGCAATTCTTCCGCGGTCACCAGGAATACCCCGTCGCCACCATTTTCAAATTCCAGCCAGGTAAGTGGCAGGTCAGGATAGGCTTCGTCCAGAGCAACCCAACTATTACCTACCTCGACAACCAGAAGACCGCCCGGAGCAAGATGACTTGCAGCTTCCGCAATAATTCTGTGGGCAATCTCCAGTCCGTCCGAACCGGCGGCAAGTCCCAATTCCGGTTCGTGGTGGTACTCCTCCGGCATTGACGCGAGATCTTCTGCATCGACATACGGGGGGTTACTCAGAATGACATCGTATTGCCCCTCAATGTTCTCGAACACATCCGATTGCACGGTACGAACACGATCACAGACCCCGTGAAGTTCAATATTGGATGCCGCTACTTCAAGAGCGTCCGCCGAGAGATCAGAAAGATCCACCTCGGCCTCTTCAAACACGGTCGCTGCGCCTATGCCAATACAACCGCTCCCGGTACACAAATCCAGGATTCGCCGAACCGGCTTGTCGCCGAGCCAGGGCTGCAACCCATTTTCGAGCAGCTCTCCAATGGGTGACCGGGGCACAAGGACGCGCTCGTCTACGTGGAACGGCATTCCCATGAACCAGGCTTCGCCAAGTAAATAGGCAAGTGGTATGCGCTCTGTGATACGACGTTCGATTCGTTCATGGATCAGTTGACGCTCTTCACGAACGAGCCTCGCATCCAGAAACAGTGTGTTGTTTTCGAGCGGCAGATTCAGTGTGCGCATCACAAGATGAACCGCCTCATCCCAGGCGTTGTCGGTGCCATGGCCAAAGTACAGCGGCGAGGCTGCAAATCGCGAAGAGGCATATCTCAGGTAGTCACGGACGCTGTGGAGATCATCTATGTGGCTGGTCACAAAATTCGGTTCCCGATCAGAGCATGTCAACGCGCGATTATACGCTGTTTAACTGCTCCCCTGCAGCCTCGCATTCGCAGGATCTGCGAGGTTTCGCTCAAATCGCAAGAGGGCCCGAGCTGTTTCGGCTTTCCTCAAAGCGGTCCAGAGCGGCCGACATCCGTTCACGTCCAAGCTGAATCAATTCCGGTGCCTTATGGTAGTCATAACTTCGGCAGGCATTTTTCGGCACGTTAACCAGCAAATCGGGGGGTAACCCGCAATCTTGTATTGAACCAGAGCGCTCTGCATAGTCTCGATGGTGAGGTTCATGACGTCAAACTTGCCAATGCCCAGTTTGTCCCAGTCAATGGTCTCGTGATCGTCCTGGTGCTTCTTGTCCGCGTGCTTCTTCTCTTCGTGCCTGGTGTTTTCCCGCTTCTGCACCGCACGGGAAATCTTGTCTTCAGGGCTCTGGCCACTGTCCGGTTTCCGGGCTGCGAGGGACTTAAGCGTATCCCAGTCAAACCAGCGCGAAGCCTTGTCACGAATAGCATCAATCCACTCATCCGTATCTGTGCCCTCTGCGCCACCGCTAAACGCTGCATCCGGGATACGCCGGTGCTGATCATCTTCGCCACTGAGGTTGACCGCCACAACCATGTCAGCGTGAGAGGAAATCGTCGGGATGATCGGCAGCGGGTTCAGCAATGCGCCGTCAACAAGCACACGGCCTTCGAGAACAAGGGGCGTCACAACACTGGGAATCGCAACTGAAGCACGAATTGCCTGATCAAGCGGGCCTTCCTGAAACCATATCTCCTTGTGGGCCAGAAGATCGGTAGCGACAGCCGTGTAGGCGATGGGAAGGTTTTCAATGCGGGTATCGCCGAGCATTTCCCGAACCACCGAAAATATCTTCTCTCCGCGAATGGCACCGACGGAGTTAAACGTGACATCCAACAGCTTCAGAACATCAAACTGGCCTAATCCGGTTACCCAATCCTTATAGTCCTGCATCTTGCCAGCGGCAAACATGCCACCTATGAGGGCGCCCATGGAACAACCTGAAATGGCAATGATATCGTACCCACGCTCCACCAGGATCTCGATGGCGCCAATGTGGGCATAGCCTCTGGCGCCGCCGCTTCCCAGTGTCAGGGCAACGGTTTTGCGGCGCCCGCCATTAGCCGGCGGCTTTGACCGAACCCCGGATGCGGCCGACGATACGTCCGAACTTTTCAGGATGGAGGACAACCCATCCGTGCTCCCCGATTGTCGGTCCTTCTCTTCTCCACTTCCCTCTGGCTTGCGATCTTTATCGTCCCTGGACGTGCCCATCGCTCCTACCTCGCAATTACCGTTACTTCTACCCGATCACCCTGGCGCTCGGGATCCGCAAAGACGATAGCCGGGCCGACAATAATGAGTTTCTGCTGCGCCCCGGACACCCCGGTCTTTGCCAGTACCTCGGACAGGGATTCCGTTGCCTGACGGGCGCGGGCCAGCGACTGCTCCAGAGTCTCGTCCTCAGCAAGAGATGAAAACCCCGCCAGGACAACGATTGCACCGTCGCTGGCCGCCCATTCACTGATTTTACGCCGATCTGTAGCGGACCAGTCAAACCGATAGGTGATACCGCCCTGCCAGGGTACGATGACCGGCCCATGAATCCGGCCGTCAACACTCCCCAGGCCGGGAATCGTGACACCGGGCCCGACCTCAAGGTGCTCTACCCAGACATATTCCCTGAGGTTCCCCCGCGTAACGGTGTATACGAGAGTAAGCCAGCGACTGCCATCGTCCGCGGTGGTACCGGCGACCAGATAATCCTGACCGGAGTCACGACCATAAAGCTCTCTCTGACCAAAAATCTGGTTGGCCCAGACGTTGCTGCGGCCGCATCCAATTCCCGTGCATTCGTAGAGTATCTGGGCACCCCGCCCCTGCAACAGGCGGATGTAGTGATCTCTCGCTTTCTCACGGCTTGAATCCCGGGCAATTTCGTACAGCCGCCCCTCTCCCGTAACGGGGAGTCTGGCCAGGGTTTCTGAACGAATTTCGTTGTTAACCTCCCGAACCGGGCTGAACAGGACCAGATGCCCGGGTGAGCTGATGGGTTTGGTAAGCTCCAGCGTCGACTGGGGAAACGGCTCAGGCATGGCTGCCGGAATTGCGGCAGCAACCGAAACAGGAGTCAACCCGGCAAGAGCAATGAGACAAAATGAAAAAAAGCGTTTCAGCAAGGGATTACTCATCAGTTAAGAAGTTTTTGACCGCGTCTGAGGCAGGACGGGTGTTCCCATCCAGATGACAATGATGGCCTCCCGGAACCTGGGCGACTTCAAGCGTATCGATGATATCCGCTCGCTCGTCCAGTCCCCTTTTATACGACAAAAGGCCTTTTTCGGCCCTGACGAACAACGTCGGTGTTCTGATCGCCTTCAGGGATGCCAGAACCTGCTCCTCGCTCATCATGAGCGGAGACGGGTGCCTCAAACGGGGATCCGTCCTCCAGACATAGCCTTCACCGCAGGGTTTCATATTTCTGGGAATCAGTGTCAGCGCCGCTTCCGGGCTCAGAGGGCTTAGCCCTCCCTCCCGAGCCTTCGCTGCCGTCGTTATATCAGGGTAAACAACCTGCCGTCCCGAGCCGGCAATGCGCTTCTTTATAGCCCTTCTGAGCTGGGGAATGGTTTCTTCAACCGGGCGGCTGAGTGCCCCCAGGCTATCAATCA
Source organism: Marinobacter salinus (assembly GCF_001854125.1). NCBI lineage: Bacteria > Pseudomonadati > Pseudomonadota > Gammaproteobacteria > Pseudomonadales > Marinobacteraceae > Marinobacter > Marinobacter salinus. The sequence continues at coordinate 1,076,702 of NZ_CP017715.1, read as the reverse complement.
TCACCAATTTCCGGACCCGTTCCGGGAAAGCTGCGGCATACAGTGCGCTAACGATGCCGCCAAGAGAATGGCCAACGAGGTCGACCTGCGAGTCACCGGTTTCAACAAAACAGGTCTCCACAAGCTCAGCCAGATCCGCCACATAATCCATCAGCAAGTAACTCTGGCCCTCAGGCCTATGCCCGGACTGGCCATGACCCGCCATATCGATGGAATGCACACCCGACAACCCCGTCAGTTCCGGCGCCAGTTTGACGAATGTCAGGCTGTTATCGAGCCATCCGTGAAGCATCAGTACCGGTCGGTGTCTGTGGGTGGCTTCAGGGCGGGCCGGCCAACTCAGACCTGCAAGACGGATATGTTTGAGGCTCCAGACCGACTCCCTGAACGACACGGCGCTCTCGGCCGCGCCGGTGGACATGGCAATATCATTCATGGCGTATTCGCCCCTCACATCGTGTGGGTGGGCCGATCAGAACTCAGAGAGCCAGCCAGGTAGGATTCGATTTTGGTACGCGCAGTTTCGTCGTCTCCATTAAACTGCACGCCGATGCCGGCCGCGCGGTTACCCTGGGCACCCTTTGGAGTAATCCAGATGACCTTGCCAGCCACCGGAATTTTTTCCGGCTCATCCATCAGGTTCAGTAGCAGAAATACCTCGTCACCCAGCTGGTACTGTTTCTGGGTGGGGATGAACAGTCCGCCCTGGCGGATGTATGGCATGTATGCGGCGTAAAGTACCGCCTTGTCCTTGATGGTCAGGGTAAGAATACCGCTGCGTGCACCAAATCCGGGCCCCATAACTGACACCTTTCCTGTGATTTCTCGGTTACTTATCGTTCAGGGATGCAAAACCCCTGTCTTTTCGCAATCATAGCAGTTGTTGGTGGCGAAAGCGCAAAGAGCCTCGAATAACCCACCATCAACCTGCCCGACGCCTGGATGGCATCAGCTTCTGCCACGCAATCAATAACCTGCTGGCCTCCAGTTCCGGATTGGCGTTGTTCACCCCGGCGGCCCTGGACTCCTTCACCATATCCATCAGTTCGTGTGCACGCCAGGCCGGACTTGTCCGAGCGAGATACCCCAGCATCTCTCGGGCTTCCGTGTCCAGCGCCTCTCCGCCTGCACTCAGTCGCGCCAGATCTGCAGCCCAGACTTCAAATAACCAGAGGCTGTTATCCAGGCCCAGAGCCTTGAACGATTTCGCCGCTTCGGCCACGGGGATCCGCCCCTTCATGAATTGCTTGAAGCGCTCGAACGCCTCGTCCCGGAGGGTAATGAAATCGCCGGTTGCATAGTCCAGCGCCAGCCGCGGGGCGTTACCGGAAAGCATTAACGCTTTCACCAGCACCTCCGCCGCCGGCCTGGCCGGCTCATCGAGTTCCTGCACTTTTTTTACCAACCACCTATTGGCCGATTCGGTATCGGGTGTCGGTATGGTTAGAGTCTGGCAGCGTGAGCGAATAGTCGGTAATACCGGTCGCCCGCTTTCCTGAAGGAGCAGTAAGGTCACGTCGGGAAGCGGCTCCTCCAGTGTTTTCAAAAGCGCATTGGCCGCATTGATATTGAGTTGATCAGCTCGATCGATGATCGCTACCTTGTGATGACCAACCTGGGGAGACGCCACCGCAAACGCGGATAACGCCCTGATCTGGTCCACCTTGACCATCTTGGATTTTTCCGGCGCATAGACCCGGACATCAGGATGACTTTGCGCCCGGTAAAGCTGACACTGCTTGCAATGGCCACAGGCAACGGGTTCGCCATTTTCCTGACCTGATGGACGCTCACACAACAGCAACTCGGCCACGGCGTTTGCCCACGCCCGCTTACCAACCCCGCATTCGCCCGTGATGATCAGCGCATGGGGTAAACGGTCTTCTGTCATACCTTTCTGAATCGATGCCCATGAGCGCTTGAGCCAGGGCATATCGATGGAAATGTCAGTCACGAACGTGTTCCTTCGCTTGAATGGGAGCGACGTAATTGTCTTTTCATGTTAGTCAGTATCCGTCGCATGCGTTTCAGATCGGCATCGTCAGCATCAGCATCAGCATCAGCTGACGCAGGAGTATAGTAATGGCTGTTGACGATCCGGGCAAAAAGACGCGCTGAATCCGCCGCCGCAGGTTTGGCCCGGGCCAGGCGCGACGCCAGAGCAGCCGGTGTTTCTCCGGTGCGCACCGGGACGCCGACGTTAGCACACAGCTGGTGCCAGGCCGAAAGAGTCTTCCGGAACCGGTCCCGGCGTTCACCACGGTGCATTTGCCAGGCCGAAAGCAAACCGGCCAGAAGCAAACCCGCGCCCACGATACCGGCAGTCAGATAACCAAGCTCTCTCATGCCGATGCCGCCCGGCAACCGTGACATCAGGTCCATTTGGCTCTGCCCCTGATACCCGACAACCCAGCGTTGCCACTTATAATTAATCCGATCCAGTTGCAGACTCGCCCACTGAACCAGAGCCAGATCACCATACCGCTGGGGGGATGCCCAGTCGTTCTCCAGGAACGAGCCCTCGTCAGCAACTGCCTCTCTGAGACCGGATTCGATGCGCTCCGGCGCAATGGCCGCCGTCGGATCAATCCGCACCCAGCCTCGGCCACCAATCCAGGCTTCGACCCAGGCATGAGCATCGTACTGACGGACGATCAGATAGTCTCCGCCAGCGCCGCTCTGTCCGCCCTGATATCCAACCACCACACGTGCAGGAATGCCGGCTGCACGTAATACAAACGTGGTTGCGCCCGCATAATGGGCGCAAAAGCCCCGCTTGATGTCGAACAACAGTGTATCAATGCCATCATCCGGCATTGCGGGCGGCCTGAGTGTGTAGAAATAGGCTTGCTCCCGAAAACGGGACAGCAGGGTCTGAACAACTCCGAGATCTTCATGCCGACCTTTCAGCTCCCGGGCAAGCTCGCGAGCACGAGGGTTCCCCGTTGACGGAAGCTGAAGATACCGACTGACCTCAGCGGGTTGTAACTGAGCTTCACTCTGCTCACCCGATGCTTCCGGACCCAATCGATAGCGTACGGCCGAATCTGCCGGGCGACGGAAACGAAACAGATCTTCCGACTCCTCTGTGACGTTGTCAGAGATGGCCCGCGATCCCTTTAACCCAAACGCCCAGCGCTGATCTGTGGGCTCCAGCAAAACGTCATATTCCCCTGGGTTCAGGTCACCGATGCCACCATCAACCGCCACTCGCCCTGTTTTCGGAAACGCGTCAACACGCCCCTGCTTCCAGGTTTCCCCATCCAGGTAGTCCAGAATCAGGCCCCGCCAATACCGATCGCGGTATTCCGGCAGTGCTCCTCCGAAGGTCACCCGGAAGGCGCGTTCACTGCTTTGGGCAAGGCTGGATATATCCCCGGGGCGCATGGTGTCGCTGATACCGGTTCTTGCCTCGCCGGACACCAGGGGAACGGTCCAGAGCGGCGCCATACGCGGGAAAAAAATGAACAACAGAATCACGATTGGAAGCACCTTGAGGAGCAGCACCCCCAGCCGTCGCCAGCCCGACTGCATGCCCTTGGGCAAGTCGGGTGCATTCAGAACCTGAAGCCCGATAAGGAGCAGCGCAACCGACGTCAGGTTAACCAGTGTCCAGAGAATCTCCTGGTGAAAGAGAAAGTTCACTGTCGCGAGGTACACCAGTATGAAAAAGAGAACGTAAAAATCCCGAAACGACCGGCTCTCCAGCCATTTCAACCCAACCGCCAGAACAAAGAATGACGCTGCTGTATCCACGGTAAACCGGCCACCGACCGTAGCCACGTAAACCGAGATCAGCACCAGCATAATACCGGTTCGCAGCCACCGGCCCGGCAAACGCACACGCCCATACTGGGCCAGCCAACGCCATGCAGCCAGAACAACACAGGCGGCAACCAGCCAGACTGGAAGTCGATCCCACTGCGGTAACAGCAACAGCGCAAAGCTGATGATGAGCCAAAGCAAGGCCCGGGAAGGCAGGTTGGCAGCCACTGATTCATTCCCGAGAGTATCGGAGTGACGGAACGGCCACCTCATACCCCTACACCTTTCGGACGATTCGGCGCTCTGTCACTTCCTCGCACACGGGTTCCATGGGGCTCGGCCACAGCATCCCGTGGCTTTTCCTCGCCCCAAAGCGCCAGTGCCCGAAGGCACCGCAAGGTATGAGCGGGTCCGGAATCCGGCTCAATGACCTGACCCGGTAGATTCAACCCAAACCTGGCACCGGCACGGTCTCTCTCAAGCGCCAGCGAGGTCAGATAACTGAGCCGCAATTCATTATCCGCCCCAGGAAATGCCGCAAAATCCAGCCAGTGTGGGCTGCCCGCTTCGCCTTCCCAGTCCGCGACAACCATTTGACCGTTTCTTGCGAAACGTTTCCACATGACTCTCTGGCTGAGGTCACCCTCCCGCCAAGGACGCAGATCCGCATGGTCATTACCCTCGACAGACAGAGCGTTGGACGACTCATCTCCGTCCTGGACCAGGCTCACAACGTCCGGTGCGGGCAAAGGCCGCGGGAACACGATGCCGGCGGCAGAAGGGCGAACCCAGGACCATGCCTTCAAAAGCCCAAACGGGAACCGGGTTTCGATACGGATCCGATCCGGCCGGAGGTACCCTCGATGAGCAGATGGAACCGGTAACACCAGATCCCTCGCCTGACCGGCCGGTATATGGGCCGATGGCAGCGAGGATTCTTCACAGGATAGGACAACAGCAATGGCGTCATCGCGGCCGGCTGTAGCGCGGAACCGGAAGAGAATCTCCTCACCGGCGCCGCCCTCTCCCGGTTGAACCAGCGTGAGCTCAAGGCCGGACAAATTTCGATGGGTCTGGTGCATCGCACCAACCAAGATGGCACCAAGAAGGAAGGTAATAAGATAGATCAGACTGTTCTGGTAGTTGATTCCGGTAATCAACATGATCAACAGCAAAAAACCGAACACTACGCCCGGCCCCGTGGGCAGGATAAAAATAGTCTTCTGATTCAGCAGCTGGACATCCGAACGAGGGATACGACGATTAACCCACCGTTGCCAGCGCTTCCTGAAATAGTTATTCATTATGCCCCTGAGGCCGCTTTATTCGTTAAGAACTCCGGAAATATAACCCTACTCACCGACGCTTTAATAACAATACTTAAAAATCACAGATTCTGATCACAAACTCACCGGATGCTGCTTGAATTACTTTCAGACACCCCGAATACTCGTCTCAGGGAGCGTGCTGACTGAATGAGCGTCAGAGACGCCTCATATCAGAGTTCATCACATGAAAAGGCCTGATTATGAAACGCCGACACCTGATTGCCGCATCACTTGCCGGGATAGCCACATCCTTCCCTGCAATAGCGGGCGTTCAGACCCTGACCTCTGACGAAATGGTTGAAACCTACATCAAGGATTCCGCCGTCATCGTTGTTCCCAAAGAACGGAAGAAGTCCGAAGCAGACCGCCGACGTATTATAAAATCGCTGACAATTTCGCCCGGCGAACCTGTGCTGAGCGAAGCCGAAGAAGAAGCTTACAGAGATGCACTGCAGCGGTACATTGATGAAGGCAAAACCGACGCACTTGCAAGCGCGGAGGAAGAGTTTCTGAGGCGTGCCCTGCTCCTTCCCCAAGAAGAGCTTGCGAATGCCCAGCCGCCAGCGGAGTTTACCCCGACAATTCCGCCACTAATCTTCGGGCAGCAGGCGCAGATTCCGGAAGAACCCTTTACCCAGACCTTCCTGAACGACCAGTTGGGCATCGGCTTTGATGGGCAAAACCTGAACTTCTCGATAGGAAACCCGCCTGGCATTGACCAGATCCAGATTCCGCAAGCCATTAACGAAGGGCCTATCAGCCTGACACCCAGACCGGGTGGCGGATTTGATCTTTCGATTGCAGTACCGGACCAGTAAAGCAGGCCTTCAAAACACAAAAAACGGCAGCCCTCGGGTTGCCGTTTTTTTCGGCCTCATAATATAAAGGTCCAAAAAAAAAACGCCCCGCTATGCGGGGCGTCTCACCAGTTCTGGACTCAGGTCAGCTTAGTGACCGTAGATTGCCAGTCGGGTGTCGGTAATCTGCAGGTTGTCCAGAGCAACAGAACCAACGCTGGTTCCGCCGATCAGGACGCTTCCTACATTTACATCCATTGCGATATCGTTTACGTCGATACGAAGAACATCAGCAGGGCCACCTGTGGCAAAACTATTGCCTTTGTAAATGTCCATATCAACATGCGCGAAACCAACAGTCAGACGATCCAGAGTGGAGTTGCCCGGAGTGCCGTCGCCATCGGGGTCACTGTCACTAGCGTCAACGACACCGTCACCGTTGTGATCGAAGTTGCTTCCTGCGCCAGTAATAGACATATCCTGCACACCAACCGCCAGGAATGGCACATCGAAGTCCATGTCCTGAACAGTGAACATGGCATCAATGTTCAGAGAGCCGTCTCCAGTACCACCCAAATTTGTGGCGGCGTCTTCTGTGTCGACGGTGATGTCAAGCTTACCGAGGAAACCCCATGCGCTCAAACCAGATACCAGAGTAGTGCTTTCACCACCGGTTCCCTCAAGATTCATTGAGGAAGCGGTGAACCCCCAGTCAATTGGCAGGCCGCTCATGGTATGTACAGAAATCACCGCGTCGCCATCGGTCGCAAGATCAATATCAATCGACAGATCATCCAACAGTTGTGATGCGGCAAGGTCCGGAACAGAATCACCGTCAGTATCAAAGATCGGGTTAGCGCCAGTAATGAGACCGGCACCACCAAGCTCAATGTCATTTACAGCAAAAGAGCCACCACCAATTTCGCCAGCAGCGCCACCGTCAGTATCGGTGTATTTGAACTGCCCGATGCTTACGCGGGTTTGCAGCTCGATGGTCACACCAGCCTGACCGGTGACTTCACCCATCGCACTATCGTTCATTGCTTGTAAGTCAGCATGAGCGGCAAACGGTGCTGCAGCTACAGCAGTTGCCAAAGCAATTTTTTTCAGGCCTTTCATAATTATCTCCTTAAAAACTCATCATTATTTTTGTGTGAGCTTGTTTTCTTGGGTGAGGCCCAATACCTCACAACTTCATTTAAGATTGTTTTACAGTCCAATTCCGTGAACACACTCACACTTACTTACAAGCCTGAAACAAAGTGTTACAAAAGGCGAAGCGGTTCAAACTGTAACCGATTCACCCCTCACCTTGAGTCGCTTCTCTCTCATCATAGAAAAGTTCGTAAGGCTTTTTCTGCGTAGACGGTTTCCCAAAACTCAGTTCCCCGTTAGCGAATGTGTAGGGCACGATTTGAACACCCGAAACTCCAAGACGGTGTTCGTGTTCAATCGCAAGCACACGTATATTTGGCTTGTCCTCCACATTTCCAGCGTAAACAATCGCTGTCCCCAGAATCTTTCCATGACGGGCAAGCGACTTCATAGCTGCTCTGAACATGAAAACCTTCATAGTGGCAGCAGCCTGCTCCCCACTTTTGCCAAGGGTCACACGCTTTATCTCTCCATCATTCATCATCATCCAAGCCGCGGGTATAACAACCCCACTTTCCTTTAGCTCATCGCCAACCTCATCTTTTGCAACCCTGGTTAATTTTTGTATCTGGGTAGCGGCCAAAGCCGCATAGGCATCGGCCTCCTCCTGGGTAAGCCTGCCGTCGGCTAAAGCACCTTCACTGGGAATTGCCATTTTCTCACCTTCTTGGGCGACCAACGGGCCAGAAGTGAGCCCGAGGGCAATACAGGTGGCGAGAAAAGCTGGCTTAAAAATCTGCATAATTGTTATTCCTGATTCATTTGCATTGATCTACACGCTACGACAGTCCAACTCGGTTAGAATACCGAACGGGCAATTTAGCAATGGTCTTGCCGGTATCCGAGTAATCCCATTAGATCAGTGGCAGCTTGAAACCGACAACGTCGGTTTTGTGGCCTGATTATCATTCTTCCAATTTTCCGAGGATATTTTGAGCCTTCCAGTCATCGCGCCGATCAGCCAGGATCAATACCAGCGTTTATTGGCTCATGCATCCCGTGAGCCTGACTTTGCTTACATCGGCAGTGTTGGACAGGGGCCCGCACGAGGCTCATACAGTGGTTTTTCGGCATGCGCCATCAAGTCAATAACGCTTGGATCCCCCCTATTGGATAGAGACGAATTCGGGGATCTGGCGAACCGGATGGAATCTTTCACCGATGCCTATCGGGTTCACCCTGAAACTGCGAGCAAAGACTATCTGACCGGCGGCTGGATCGGATTCCTCAGTTATGAATTGGGCTATGTGAAAGAAAGGCGCCTGGCAAACCTCTGCCCGGAGATATCCGTACCGCTGCTCTCTGCCGGCTTTTACCTCTGGACCGCCAGCCACAACCGGAAAACCGATACCTATTACCTTTGGGTTCACCCGGAGTGTCCCGGCGAAATACGTGAAAGGCTTGATTCCTGGCTGTCCGCCGAGCCTCCCCGGCTCCCCGAGCCATGGCACATGATTTCACCCTTTGCGGCCTGCCAATTACCGGAAGCATTCAAAAAAAGCGTAGAAAAAATCCGTGAATATATTGAGGCGGGCGACTGTTACCAGGCAAACCTTTCGCAGGAGTTCAAAGGACGCTACACAGGCGATCCGTGGCAGGCCTTTCAGGCACTGGCGACGGCCAACCCGACGCCATACAGTGCGTTCATCCGGGTAGGTGAAGCCTCCATTCTCTCTATTTCTCCAGAGCGATTTCTTGAAATTACCGGTACTACCGTCTCAACAAGCCCGATTAAAGGTACCCGCCCACGGGGATCAACACCTGAGAGCGACGCAGCCCTCGCGGCTGAACTTGAAGCATCATCAAAAGACCGTGCAGAAAATCTGATGATCGTCGACCTGCTAAGAAATGACCTCAGCCTGAACGCAGCAAAAGGCAGCGTCATTGTCGATAAGCTTTTTGCATTGGAGTCTTTCAGGAACGTTCATCACCTGGTTAGCCACATTCGAGCCGAGCTGGCAGACGGGGTTACCCCGATGAAAGCCTTGCTCGATGCTTTCCCGGGCGGCTCTATTACCGGCGCGCCCAAGATCCGGGCCATGGAGATCATTCGGGAACTGGAACCGCACTGGCGTGGCCCCTATTGCGGATCAGTGTTCTATCGAGGTCTGGACGGAACCCTGGACAGTAATATTGCTATCCGGACCATGCTCTGTGATGGCCAGGGCACAATACGCTGCTGGGGAGGAGGAGGAATAGTGGCGGACTCTGACCCTGAAAGTGAATATCAGGAAACTCTGACCAAGGTTCGGCCATTGATGGATTTTCTAGAGAATTTTAACGGAGCGAGCTGAAGGGCCCGCCCCGTTCGTTCGGTGCACGTCACACGTTGTGAACAGCACTCGCCTTAAGGAATTCCTGCCTCAGGTCGTCAAAATTGTGCACGGCGGGAAACTGCGGGAATTCGTCAATCACATTCTGGGGCGCGTGGAACAAAATGCCCTGTTCTGCCTGACCCAGCATGGTGGTGTCGTTGTACGAATCACCGGCAGCAATAACCCGGTAATTCAGCAACTGGAATGCACGAACTGATTGGCGCTTGGGGTCACGCTGACGAAGCAGATAGTCGGTGATCTGGCCATTGTCTGCTACTTCCAGCTTGTGGCACAGCAGCGCCGGAAAGCCCAGCTTGGCCATCAGCGGCATCGCAAACTCATAGAAGGTGTCGGACAGAATAACCACCTGAAAGCGCTCACGTAGCCAGTCGAGAAACTCACGCGCACCCGGCAGCGGATCCAGTTCGCCAATGACTTCCTGAATCTGTGGAAGACCATAGCCATGCTGGTCGAGAAGCTTCAGCCTTTGCGTCATCAGCACATCGTAATCAGGAATGTCACGGGTAGTGGCCTTGAGTTCTTCAATACCGGTCTTCTCGGCAAACGCGATCCAGATCTCCGGGATCAGTACTCCTTCAAGGTCAAGGCAAGCGAGTTCCACTGTGGTCTCCTGATTAACAGTTTGGTGTGCCGGAGCAGAACGGCCCCGGGGATCTGCGCCGTATGATAAGAAAATCCGGCGAGGATTGCATCGTGCTTGGCGCCCTTGTGCTGTTTCGCCGGTGGGAATAACTATATAGATTGTCATTCCTTCAGGCTATGAGGCATTTAATGGTAACCTTTTCACACATTTAGATCAGGTAGCGATGACATGACTGACATCCAACAGCTTCAGGATGAACTCGACGGCCAAAGCCCCCGGGCCATCCTTAAGGCCGCCCTGAAGCAGTATGACAACATTGCAATTTCCTTTAGCGGTGCCGAAGACGTTGTCTTAATAGAAATGGCTCACAAACTAACGGACAACCTTCAGGTGTTCACCCTCGATACGGGCCGGCTGCATCCGGAAACCTACGAATTTGTCGAGCGGGTCCGGAAGCATTACGGGATAGACATCGAAGTACTCTGCCCCGATGCAGCAGAAGTCCAGAACCTGGTTAACGCAAAGGGACTGTTCAGCTTCTACGAAGACGGCCATTCCGAATGCTGTGGTATCCGCAAGGTCAATCCCCTGAAGCGGAAGCTGGCAAAGGTCGATGCCTGGATTACCGGGCAGCGCAAGGACCAGAGCCCCGGTACCCGAAATGAAGTGCCCCTGATTCAGGAAGATACGGCGTTTTCGACCGACGAGAAGACCCTGGTCAAGTTCAACCCTCTGGCCAACTGGACCTCAAAGGAAGTCTGGGATTACATCCGGATGTCCGAAGCACCATACAACGAGCTGCATGAGAAAGGGTTTGTCAGTATTGGCTGCCAGCCCTGCACCCGGCCGGTTCTCCCCGGCCAGCACGAGCGCGAAGGCCGTTGGTGGTGGGAAGAAGCGACAAAGAAAGAATGTGGGCTCCACGCGGACAACCTGATCGCGAGAAGCTGAACCACGGTAATAAAAGGAAGCCCACCGGGTTAATAGGTGGGCAACTCCACATCCTTGAACAACTCCTCAATTTCCGACCGGCTGCCCTGATGGGAGACAGCTTCATCCACTTTTTCCTTGGTGAGATGTGGCGCGAACCTCTGGATAAAGTCGTACATGTAGCCTCGTAAAAAGGTCCCTTTCCGGAAACCGATACGGGTAACGCTGGGGCGGAATAGCTTTCGAGCATCAAGGGCGACAAGATCCGGATCAGCTTTAGGATCAAACGCCATGCTGGCAATGATGCCAACGCCCAGCCCGAGGCGGACATAGGTTTTGATGACGTCGGCGTCGGCGGCGGTAAAGACCACCTTCGGCGTCAGCCCTTGAGACTGGAACGCCTCATCCAGCTTGGACCTGCCGGTAAAGCCGAAAACATAGGTAACCAGCGGATATTCAGCCAGTTCGGATAGTGTCAGCTCAGGCAGTTTAGCCAGCGGATGATCCTTGGGGACGATGACACTGCGGTTCCAGCGGTAACAAGGCATCATGATAAGGTCACTAAAAAGCTCCATCGCCTCGGTGGCAATGGCAAAATCAACGGCTCCATTGGCCGCCATTTCCGAGATCTGCATCGGCGTGCCCTGATGCATGTGCAGGGACACGTCCGGATACTCCTCTATAAAACCGCTGATGATTGGCGGGAGCGCGTATCGGGCCTGGGTATGCGTTGTCGCAATACTCAGATCGCCCTTGCGCTGATTACTGAACTCCTGGGCAATCTTCTTGATACCTTCCACCCGGCGAAGAATTTCTCCGGCTTCCCGGACAATAATCTCACCACCGGGTGTAATACGGGTGAGGTGCTTACCACTGCGGGCAAAAACTTCCAGACCCAGCTCGTCTTCGAGTAGACGGATCTGCTTTGAGATACCCGGTTGGGAGGTGAAGAGACTTTGAGCGGTTGCGGACACATTCAGATCGTGATGCGCAACTTCCCAGATATAGCGCAACTGTTGTAATTTCATTGAGTCTGTTGCTCCTGGATTCCCGGCCTTCGGCGGACTGCGTGTTCAAGGCATTCAGTGACTTTTACCAGAGAATACGCATAAAAGTATCAGTTTTCATTCTATTTTAGTCTAGGCAATACCTTTCAGACAGTTTAGACCAAAAATGCAGGTATCGGGGCCATGCATACAACGGTTTGGTCATGGCCCCTTGACTTGACTGTGTCATAGCACACAATCCGTAATCGACACTTTCCGCGTTCAGGAAAACAATGCTGCTTAACACCAAGTTTCTTCGGCCAACCTCCGATCCACGTGCAGTAAGTCGCGAGCGGCTGAGTTCGTTACTGGCCCCCCGGAACCCCAAGAGGCTGAACCTGGTAATCGCCCCGGCGGGTTTTGGTAAAACCACTCTCGTTGCGCAGTGGTGTTCCCGCACCTCGTCACCAGCCGCCTGGTTGTCACTGGATGAGCACGACGACGAACCCCGGCGGTTCTGGCAATACCTGATTGGCGCATTCGAGCACGCGGGACTTGCAGGCCTGGCGGAGTGCCGCAAACAACTCACCCAGAATGCCGGGGAGGCGGTAACCGCCGCGATCACGACCCTGGTAAACGTATTGGCAGCGGATGGCAGTCCATGGAATTTGGTCCTGGACGATTTCCACTTCATCCGCGGACATGAAATCCAGCGCCAGTTTTCCTACTTTATTGACTACCTCCCGCCGGGAATCACAGTCACCCTTGCGTCCCGTACCGAGCCACCGCTGCCGCTTGCACGCTGGCGGGTCCGGTGCTGGGTACAGGATATTCACCCCGGGCTGCTCGCCTTTTCCGAAGACGAATGCCGGAGGTTTTTCCATGAAACCATGGGGTTGAATATCCCGGAGGACGAAGTTCGCGCCATTTGCAGCAGGACCGAAGGCTGGGTGGCAGCCATGCAATTATCGGCGTTATCCGGTGGCGGCCAGGCAACCGCAACCCCCGGCACACCAGCGACAAACCTTAAATCGGTTAATCTTGATGTCGACGAGCGTCAGATCAGCGACTACGTTCTTGCCGAAGTACTCGACCAGCAACCAGAAGAGCTTGCCCGGTTTCTTCTGGATACCGCTTGTTGCCCCCGTCTTTGTGCTTCCCTGTGCAACACCATTCGAGGGGCACAGGACAGTCAGCAAAAACTGGAGCAGCTACTTACCCAGAACCTGTTCCTGATCCCCCTGGACACCCAAAACCAATGGTTCCGCTATCACGACCTGTTCCGGGACGCCCTGCTCCAGAGGATAGAGCTGAAGGATCCGGAGAGAGCATTCCAGCTGCGGAAAAAGACCGTTGAATGGTTACTTGATCACGGCCACGTGCAAGAGGGTATTACCCAGATTGCCCACCAGCGGGACTGGCCCTGGCTGGCCAGGGTACTTGCGGAACACGGCAACAACCTGATCCACGGAGGCTATCACCTGCCCGTGCTTGACTGGATTCGTTCGCTGCCGGACGAACTGGTGAAAGACAGCCCCCAACTGCAAATGCTCAGAGTGTGGGGTTTGTTTTTTGCCAACCGGGTGGACATGCTCGAGCCGCTGCTGCTTTCTCTGGAAGATGTCCTTGACCGGCGGGTAGCCGACTCCCATCCGGACGCCGAAGGCGCCTTGGGCCTGCAAAGTGAAATATCACTGATTCATTCCTACCTGGCGAGGACCCGCAGTGACGACAAAAGCGCCAGTGACCTGACAAAGCAGGTTCTGAAGGATATTGATCACACCCAAATCCCCCTCAAATCCGTCACTTACTATGGCCTCGGCCTCGACTACTACGGCAAGGGAGATCTCGCAGATGCGGAGGAAGCATTGCAGTCTGCGGTGCGGTATGGCCAGGTGGAACGCAAACCCAGCACCGTCCTCTCCAGCGGCGGCCTGCTGGCCTGGATTCAATACAATCGTGGCGACATTGATCTGGCACTGGACACCTGCACCGAGGTGCGTCGCTGGGTGGACCAGCACTACGCCGACCCCAGCCAGCCTCGCCTGATTTCGTGCTGGCAGAACAGTTCCCTGACAGAAATCTATCGGGAGCGGAACGAACCACAAGTGGCCGCAACGCACCTGGCCCCCCTTCTTGAGCATGTGAAAGGCGGCACCGAACCCGGTCAGCACGTTATTATCCAGTATGTACGGGGCCACCTTGCTTTCAGTGAGGGACGTTTTCAGGAGGCAATTGAGGTTCTGGAAGATGCCGCCGATGTAGGCCGCAGGCGCAGGGATCACATCGTTTTTGAGCCCCCTGCAAGCTCCGCTTTGCTCGCCCGGTGCTTTTTGGCCATCGGGCAACCGGAACAAGCCCGGGCCTGCCTGGGACCTCCGGATGATGACAAGTTCACCAACCCACTGAACCGGGAGCAAAACCTGATCAGTATTGCCCGGGTAATGGTTTCTCTTGGCCAGCCCGAAAACGCCCAGGAAATACTGGAGAAACTGATTCCCGACGCTGAACGACACTCTCACAACCGGCACCTGGTAGAGATTCTCCTGGTCTATGGCGAGGCTCTGGATTGTCAGGGCCGGCGAGAGGAGGCGCTCGAAATGCTGGATCGAGCCGTCAAAAAAGCTGCAAATGCGGGCTTTATGCGCTTGTTTGCAGAAGAGAGCCCGAGGCTACGAGCGTTGCTGCTGAACTTGCCGGCGCTAAACGCCCCGGGAACCTGGAACGCCACTCTGGTCAGCATGCTCCGGCAGCAGGAAGGCTCAAGCGCCCCGGCGCCAGAGGCTTCGACACCCGTGCCGGTTATCAGTGCCAATGCAGGAGCCTCGCCCCTTCAAGAGCCGCTGAGCCAACGGGAGATGCAGGTGCTCGCGCTGATCAACGAGGGCCATGCCAACAAGGAGATTGCCGCGAAAATGGAGGTGGCGCCGGCGACCGTCAAGGCGCATATTCGCAACCTTTATGGCAAGCTCGGCGTAGGCCGGCGCACTGAAGCCCTGGCCCGGGCAAGGAATCTGGGATTTCTGGAATCCTGACCAGGATGCACCCTTTTTTTTGTGAAGCACATCACATTTCTCGGTCACTTTTTAATGCGACTACGCCCTTTGGACGATCCAATTATGCCCTTACTACCGTATTGTTACTTTCAACGGTGAGGCAAACACCTCACCCTGAATTCTGAAACTTCAGGCCTTCAGACTTCTTGCTTTGCGTTGTTTCGACGCCCGGGTTCGAAAGAGCCCCTTCCATGAGAGCCACCCCGAAAAAGGGCTGGCTCTTTTTTTATGGCTGGAGCGGCACCGTATTCAGCGCTCGATAATGCGCCGGAAAGGCGGCAGCGCATCCAGCAGCAGTTGCCCGTATCGCCGAGCAATAATCCGCCGGTCAAGGATAGTCACCCGGCCCGTATCGTTTTCTGTTCGGAGCAACCGGCCGACCGCCTGAACCAACTTGATTGACGCATCCGGTACCGTGATCTCCATGAACGGATTACCACCCCTTTGAGTCACCCACTCGGCCAGACTGGCTTCGATAGGATCATCCGGAACTGAAAACGGCAGACGGGTAATGACGACGTGGTGCAGGTACTTACCCGGAAGGTCGATACCTTCGGCGAAACTTGCAACGCCAAACAGGACGCTCGGACGCCCTTCATCCACGCGACTGCAATGCTGGCGCAATACCTCTCCTTTCGCCATGTCATCCTGGGTAATGATCAGTTCCGGGTATTCCGGTGCAAGCGCGTCCCGTACCTGCTGCATCTGACGCCGGGAGGTAAACAGGACCAGAGTGGCCTTTTCTCCGGCCCACAACCCGGGCAAGCGTTCAATCAGTTCGTTGGAGAATGCATCATCAGTTGGCATTGCCGACATCGCGGGGACCTCAACCGTGGCCATCTCCGAGTAACGAAAAGAGCTGGGAACAACAAGATAACGGGTTGCCTCCGGCAATCCGGCCCGCGTCCTCAATCGGTCAAATCGGCCCAGCGCCGTCAGGGTGGCACTGGTGAGCACTGCCCCATAAGCCCGGGACCACAGCCGCGAATGCAGCAGGTTGTCGGCCAGCACCGGTGAACTGTAAAGGGTGATGTCCTCAGCATGGTCCCAGCGCTGCTTCAGTGCCCACCGCGCTGGCGGCGGGCTCCTGTAACCTGCAGGCCTCGCCTCAGGCTCGCCACTGCCCTCTGTCTCAGTTTCCGCCTGCTTCTGCACGGCACCTGTTTGCTCACTCCAGGCGGCCCACAGCCGGAGCTGTTCCTCGGACCGGCTGTGAAAGGACCCGATCACCGGAAACCAGGCTTCTGCTGTATCCCGGTCAATCTCGTGTTCTTTACGCTCATCAAAAGCACCCTGCAGCTCGTCAGCGAGGGAACCGAGGTGACGGACAAGATTGGCGGTCGCAATACGAGCCTCTGCCGCCAGTTCCGCCAGCCTTTCGGGCAACTCGCCCTCGGGGTAGCGCCATTGCGCGGACCGGCGCTCTTCATTGAATTCCCAACCGGTATTGTCTTCAGCCTCTTCGTACACGCTGGCAATCGCCAGGTCCACCTCCCGTGATGCAGAACTGATCCGGTCCAGGGTTTTTGCACCTTGGGTCGAGGGCGCGAGATAAGGCTGCATTTTGGCTAAAGCCTGGGACAGCTGTTTTAGCCACTGCCGGGTGGAGTTCAGCGGAACTGACGCGGCAAAATGGTTGAGCGCCTTGGCCGGCAGGTGGTGGGCCTCGTCGAAAATGAACAGTGCATTTTCCGGCTCCGGCAGAATGGCCCCCCCTCCCAGTGCCAGATCGGCCAGTACAAGATCATGGTTTGCCACGACAATATCGGCATCATCAAGATCTTTGCGGGCATCAAAAAACGCGCAACTGTCGAAATAGCTGCAATGACGGTTAGTGCACTGGCGATGATCAGTGGTCACCTGGCGCCAGACATCGTCCGGGATCTGCTCCGGCCAGTGGTCCCGGTCACCGTCCCATTCCCTGGAACCGTAACTCGCCAGCATTTCTTCGAAAAAAGCCCGGGTGCCGGGCTCCTCACCCTGAGGTCCATCCAAAAGAAACAAAGGCATGGTGTCGCTGTCGCCGTTGCCCTCGTCGTGCAAACGGGCTTCCAGGCGGGACATGCACAGATACCGGCCCCGGCCCTTGGCCAGGGTCCAGCTGAAATCCATTTTGCTGTGTTTTTTCAGATCCGGCAGATCCTTCAGAACAATCTGGTCTTGCAGAGCCACGGTAGCGGTGGAAATCACCAGCGTTTTACCCAGTGCCTTTGCCACGGGAATGGCTGCAATAAGGTAAGCCAGGGTCTTGCCCGTACCCGTACCGGCTTCAACGACACAGGTCGCCGGCGGCGACGTTCGTTGCCCATCGTTATCAGTAATATCCCCCATGTAACGGGCAATCTCGGCGATCATCAGACGCTGGCCGTAACGGGCGCGGATATCCTTGCCCGCGAGAACATCCCGATAACCTTGCTGAATCTGCTGCTTGGTTTCGTCCGTAAGTGCCATCAGCGAGGGCTCACCCAGTCCCGGACGGTACCAACCCGGAACTGTTGTCCCTGCTTGCTCAGAATTACGCCGTCCTCCGTAATATTCTCGACAACAAGGCCGGAAAAACTGTCGCCCCTGCGCAGGTAGTTGTTGTTGATCATTACCCGGCGAGAGGACGGGTCGGAAGAGTAGATGTGGCTGTTAAATGTCAAATCGGGAACACTCTTTTGAAAAGAAAGTGGCAGTTCTACGAGGTGCGGTACCCTGCCGGCCGGCGTGGAATCGGACAATACCGGGCTATCGCTAGCCGCCGGACGTGAAGGCACAATAATCGTGGCGCGTTCACGCTCCGGCTGAGCAAATTCGCTCATTCCGCTTTCAACCAAAGCCTGTTCGGGTCCCGGTGCCTGTTTTACCGGCACATCCGTGGTTATGGATTCACCGGCCGGCACCACATTATCCGTGACAACCTTAGCAGTTGCCTGTTCGTCCGTTGCCGGTATGTTTGCGGGCGGCACTTTGGCCGGATTGTCGGATTCAGGCTCAGACTGCGTTTGACTTGAGTCCCGGCCACCGATGTCCGGCCAGAAAATGACAGCCAGTACGGCCGCATTCAGGATCAGTGCACCTGCAACCCAGACAACGGGCGACACAGACTTTTTCCGGGGCCGGTGAATCAGCTGAACCTGCTGCCCCAGATCCGGCACCTTGCCTTGCCGGCGCTCTGTCTCCGATTTTCTGAGTGCATCCAGTATGTAGGACATACAACTACCCCTGCCCAGAGAGCGCTGATGGAACCAGCCTGGGGACGGATACGTCCAGGTCATTGTTCATCTGGATAATGGTCATCGCCCCTGCAATTCCATCAACCTTCAGACCTTTTCGCTCCTGATACCAACGAACCTGTTCGTCAGCAGACATGCGCTTAACCCTTGCACTCTCGGAGTCGGACTTTCCAATTTTGTCGGCCAGCTCCATCATTCTTGCTCCGATCCACAGTTGCTCGCCGTAGCCATTACCGTAGAAATTATCGCCGGTCTGATATTCCGGCAAGCGCCAGAAAACCCGATACTGGCCGAACCAGAAGGGCTCAATACTGGCGAACGAAAGTTCGCGGGTTCCGCCTGACAGAACAATTTCCGCCCGATCGCCTTTCAACCTGCGTAAGACAGCGTAGCCCCGGTTGCCCTCTCCGTCCTGAAGCAACAGAATAGCCGGCCGGTTAAGAAATTCGAGGCTTGTCCGGCTCCCCTGTCGCTCAAGGCAACCCAGACCGACCTCCGGGGCGAAATCACAGGCCACGGGGAATTCCGCCGGAGAATACACCTGTCCCCAGACATTGAACAATGAACGAAAGGCATCGCTCAGATTCAACGTCTGATCGGAAAAACTGAACGTTGCCAAAGCATCACGGGCTTCGGGCTCCGCCACGGCGGGTAGCTCCACTGATGTCAACTGGCCCGGTTGCTCCGGCAAGGTATCAGAGCCTTCGCGCTCGATAATACCGGTCACCGGTGCTGATACGCCTTCATCAACGGATATCGCCGTCGGAAATGGCCACCGCTTCACCAGTGAAGCCGTTCCGATGACCGCGAGAAGAACAGACGCGACCAAAACAAGATACCTTGATTTCCTGATACCTTGCCGGGACTGAGCTGACTTCCGGCCAACCTGATTTCCCCGCACTTCTTTTGCAGCGTGACGGATATGGGCGGCCGTGATCTCGTGTTCGCCTTCCGCGTAAGCGCCCAATAAAGCGCGATCGCTGATCAGATTGATAAGACGAGGAATACCCTGGCTTTCCCGAAACAGTTTCTGAACCGCTCCCGAAGAAAAAATGTCACCGCGTACGCCAGCCACACTCAGCCGGTAGCGCAGGTAGGCAGGCAGCTCTGCTTTGCCAATGGCGTCCAGGTGGTAACGTGCGGTGACTCTCTGATTTAGCTGCCGAAGCTCTGGCAGGGCAAGCATCTGCTGCAGTTCCGGCTGCCCCAGCAACACGATCTGGAGCAGTTTCTTTTCGGCTGTTTCGAGGTTTGTCAGAAGTCGCAGCTGTTCAAGAACATCGGCGGACAGGTTCTGGGCCTCGTCAATCATAAGAACCTTATGGCGCCCGGCTGCGTGGGCTTTCAGGAGGTCCTGATTGATTAAATCCACCAGCTCCTTGATGCTGGCCCCTATGCCATGAGGAATTTCCAGCTCATCGCAAATGCTTGACAGCAGTTCACGAGCCGAGAGTCTCGGGTTCAGGATTAACGCGATATCGACATTGTCGGGCACGTTTTCAATGAAGCAACGGGAAACCGTGGTTTTGCCTGTGCCTACTTCCCCCGTAATCACGATAAAGCCACCCTGCCCCTGCACACCGTACATAAGGTGAGCCAGTGTTTCCTTGTGGCGCTCGCTCAGGTACAGATATCGGGGATCAGGCGCTATAGAGAACGGGGGTTCCCGGAAGCCGAAAAAGTCGTAATACATGGGTGTCCAGTCTGGTACTCAGGCGTTGGGTTAATCGGCTGATAGCCTGCCCGGCTCGGTATCGCGGTATCATACCGCCCGGCTTGCAAGCCTGTCACCCCAGGAAATCCCTGTCGGCATTGCTTATCAGCCTTAGTTCCGCAGTACGCCGGTTCTGCTGCTTGAGGCGCCGCACGCAGCGCTCAAGGGTCTTGGAGATACGGGCATGGGAGCGAATCATGGAGATTTTCGGCCAGGTGGCTCTTTCACCTGCCAAAATCATTTCACGAACATACGCAGGGTCAGGATTCGACAGCATGCGCCGGTAATCCCTGAAGGAATAGGACGGCGCAATGGTGACATCCCCCGAATACCGCTGGGCCATTATGGTGTGGAGCTGGCCGGACATCTGCCGTAACAGTTCCGGCTTCAGCCGCTTTCTCAGGTAATCGAAAACACCCTGACCATGAAACTGGATTTCAGACTTCAGAAGGTGCATGGGCAATCCGGATAACGACAGTTTCTCGTCCTTCCCGCGGTTGCTCAGGAACGGCACCACATGCGGATTGGTCTGGCTGACAATGGTGAAGTTCACATCGTACAAATGCATGAGGCGTTCAATGGGCAGATCGCTCACCACCGAACCATCTACGAACTTCAGCCTTGGCATGTATGGCAGGGTATTGCCATCGATATCTTTTTTCATCAACGTGACCGGCGGGAAAATACCCGGTACCGCAGCACTGGCCAGCACGGCACTCCAAACCGTGAGATAGGGAGAAGTATAACCGCACAAAAGGCGAGCTTTCTGATGCGCCTGGACCGGCGAAACACTGACGTTCAGGGAGCGCCCGGTACGCTGGTAGGCCTCCTCAAACGTGTACTCGCCGATGTTCGCCCTAAGACAGGAGCGAAGCTGCTCCTGATCCATCAGGCCATTGCCACGCACGGCACTCAATAACCCCCGCCACTTCCAGGCTTTCAGGTTATGGTTTTCGGGAACCAGCATTTCCGGAACTTCGGCGTCTGTGTGAACGCCCAGAATGCCGGCAATGATGGCGCCGATACTTGAGCCGGCAATCACCTGGGGCAACAGGCCCTTCTCCCAGAGCGCCTTGATAACACCAAAATGGAACATGCCGAGGGTCGCTCCGCCACTCAGCAGCAAGGAGGGACGGCCATAGCTGGTGAGGGTATCGCGAAAGAACTGCAGTTTGTCGGCAATCGGGAAGCCGGGAACCGGATGATCACAGAGAAAGTCGAGGGCTTCGCATACCTGGGTAATATACTCCTCGATCAGGTGTTTGGTGCCGACCCTGGAACGGGTATACAGGGCGGGATTACCCATGTTTCCGAGATCGTGATGCAACCCTTCCCGTAACGCCCGCTTAAGGCGGTCGAAATCGTTTTGCTGACGGTATTGTTTGAGGTTGCTCAGGCGGTCGAAAAGAACCTCGTAATGGTAGAGGTCGGAAGCGAAATCCTCCTTCCAGTCAGCATTACCTTCCAGAAAATCCAGTTCCAGTGCCGCGGCTTTCCAAACCTCATAATTTGGTGCCTCCGCCAGCATCTTCCGAAACTTGTTAATCCTTGGATCCTTAATCACCGCTGACCTCATCCGTTCCTGGGACCTGCTTAGAAACCCTCAAGCATCAGATCTTCATCATCACCACTGGCAAAGGGGTCTTCCACAACCCTGCCATCATTAATAAGGAACTCCCGGCGCTGAAGAAAAGCGTTCCGGACAAAGGTGTAACGGTCGCCGGAAATAAAGCTCTCGGCCGGAATAAGGTCAGCCCGCTTATCCACAATCTGCAGTGCACGGGCATAGTAGGTCTCGGGGCTCTCAACATTGTCCCACAGAGACGGAAGCACAAACCCATCAGTGGCGAGTCCGCCGAAATGTCGCGGATTCGATGGGCCCAGAAGGGGTAGCATCAGATAAGGCCCGGCGCCCGCTCCCCAATAACCCAGAGTCTGACCAAAATCCTCGGGCCTTTCCGGTAAATCGAAGGCGGTCGCAACGTCAATAAGACCACCAAGACCAAATACTGTGTTGTAGGTGAAACGCCCGGCCGCGACCACCGCAGACTCGCCTTTAAGCTGCAACAGACTGTTGGTAAAATTCCTGACTTCCTGCAGATTGTTAAAAAAATTCGTAATGGCCCTGTCGGCAAAACCGGGCATAAAATCACGATACATTTGTGCCACAGGCTTCAGTGCCCAACGATCAACCGTCTCATTAAACCGGAAGACCTTCCGGTTCCAATTTTCGTACGGATCTTTCGCGTCAACCGCAGGCGACCCCTTCGGAGCAGGCTCCTGCATCGCCTGCGCAGCAACCTGGCCCATAGGCAGGGCGAAAAGAAACGTCATCAGTATCAGGGCACAAGGCCCGCGCCGGAAAAAAATTTGTCTCATCATCAGCTCTTGAGTTGTTAAGATCGTTACGATTCGTCAAAACTACCGGCGCTTTTTCTTTTTTATTCAAACTGTTGTTCCAGAGGAACTTTATGTCAGTACCGGGAAACCACGTGAGCACCCTGACCATGCCTCTGCGTTGGGGCGACATGGATGCTTACGGCCATGCCAACAATACCGTTTATTTCCGCTTCTTCGAGGAAGCCCGGATTGTATGGCTTTCATCACTGGGTCTGGGAGGTTCGGAAGAACCGACCGGGCCGGTTATTATAAAGACCAGCGCAACATTTCTGAAGGAGCTGAGCCACCCGGCTACTGTGGTAGTGAAAACATACGCCGACAAGGCCGGTAATACCAGCCTGGATACCTACCACGTGCTGACGGATTCCGACACCGGCGACGTCTACGCTGAGGGGTATGCAAAGATCGTCTGGTTCGACCGCCAGAGGCGGTCTGCCACCAGGCTGCCAGACACCCTCAGGGAACTGGCAGCCGGATAAAGCTACGATCAGCGGCGGCGCACCACAACGCTGCCGATGGAGTAACCGGCACCGAAGGAGCAGATTACCCCCAGGTCGCCGGCCTTGAGGTCATCCTTGAACTTGTGAAAGGCAATGATTGATCCCGCCGAGCTGGTGTTTGCGTACTCGTCCAGGATAACCGGTGCTTCATCCTCTGTGGCATCACGCCCCAGAACCTTCCGGGCGATCAACTGATTCATGTTGAGATTGGCCTGATGCAACCACATGCGACGAAGATTATCAGGGGCCAGTGACAGGTTCTGCAGCTGATTGAGAATGGTTTCAGCAACCAGCGGCGAGACTTCCTTGAAAACCTTACGGCCCTGCTGCACGAACAGCTTGTCCGGCTGGCCAATGCCAGCCTCATCCGCCCGGTTCAGAAAGCCGAAATTGTTGCGGATGTTGTTGGAGAACTTGGTCTTCAGGCTGGTACCAAGGATCTCGAAACCCTGTCCTTCACGAGTATCTTCTTCTCGCTCCACCAGGATCGCCGTGCAGGCATCGCCGAAGATAAAGTGACTGTCACGGTCCCGGAAGTTCAGGTGCCCGGAGCAGATCTCAGGACTGACAACCAGTACCGATCGTGCAGCACCGTTCTCCACAGAGTTCACCGCGGCCTGGAGCCCGAATGTCGCGGAGCTGCACGCAACGTTCATGTCATAGGCAAACCCGTCAACGCCCAGTGCGTCCTGAACTTCCACGGAGATAGCCGGATAGGCGCGCTGCATGTTGGAGCAGGCCACAATGACCGCATCCACGTCAGCGGGCGTCTTGCCTGCCTGTTCCAGTGCCTCGTTACAGGCCGCCACGGCCATTTCACACTGAACCGAGGGCGCCTCATTCGTGCGCTCGGGAATGTAAGGCGTCATCCTGTTCGGGTCGAGGATGCCTTTCTTGTCAATAACATGTCGGCGCTTGATGCCGGATGCCTTTTCGATAAAGGCCGAGGAAGACGGCTGCAGTGGAGCAATATCGCCGCGAGCGATCTCGTCTGCATGTTCCGCATTGTGAAGCTCAACATACTGGTTAAACGCTTCCACCAGTTCGTCGTTATCAATGGTTTCTGGCGGTGTGCAGAGACCGGTCCCGCTAATGACGGCTTTAATCACGCTAACCCCACGTCATGGTAATGAAAACAAAATGCCTGAATATTGTACTGTCGGAAATACTAACACAGTCTTTCGCATTTGCCCGCCAGCAAACCGTGCAGTGAGCACCGGATCGATGCAACCGGCCTGCCATCATACTAGACCCGGGTGAGTTCCCACTGTTTGTCCAGACGCTTGATCGAAACGGTCATGGCGGTACCCAACTGCTGCGCGAAGAAAGAGACCCGGTACTCCTCCAGCATCCAGCGATATACCGTCAACTCGGGATCGCGTATCCCCTGGCGTTGCTGCTCGTCCCGTTTGCTGGCGTACCGGGACCACAAGCCCTCAATTGTGTGCAGGAATTCCCGCTCCCGCCCCATTTCCCGGGGCATCTTCTCCAGCCGGATCAGCGCCGCCTCAAAATAACGCCCGAACTCGGCTAGCCATTCTGGCGGCGTGGCCACCAGAAATCCGGGATAAACCAGATTCTGCAACTGGAATTTGAGGTCCGCCATGCTGTTCGCAAGCGCCAGATTAATCTTTCCCTTGAGCCGCTTCGCGACCTTCTGGTAGCCAGACATTGCCTGATACAAGCGCTCGTCTGCTTCTTCCAGTGCAGGAATGAAGTCTCCACGATGCCGATCAAACAACCGGTCAAAATCATCAGACGTCCGCGGCACAGACTCACCGAGGAAGTGCGTCATAACGGTTGCCAGAACCAGATCATCCAGCAGTACCTTTGCCTGGCCCACGGGGGCAAACATCAAGGCTGACTGCCTGAACCGGGGCAACTTCCTGTCCAGATCGTCCAGAGTCTTTCCAAAGCGATTCAGAATCAGCCGGGCAACGCCCTTTCGAGTTGTATCCTCTGCCGTCAACCGGTCAAGGCAGCGAATCTGACAAACGGTTTTGCCAAGGTCTTCCAGTGCAGGATACACAGTAACCTTCATTCCGCCCTTTTCGGTTTGTACCTGCTCCGGTAAATCTCCGAATTGCCAGTCGGTATGCTCTCCCGAGAGTTCATTTTCCGGGTTTTCACTGGTTGCGCTCGCCAACGCCTCCTCGGCTTTTCCCTCCAGTTGTCCCTGAAGCTCATCGGTTTCCCGACTTTCCGCCATCACCTTGCCGCCATCTCCCATTACCCGGAGGTTCATGCGCAGATGTCTGGGCAATTCAGACTCAGGCCAGGCCTGCGGATCAATCCGCACGCCAGTCATGCGCCGGAGTTGTTCTCCCAGCTGAAGCGCCAGTGGCTCATTGGAGGGCTGCATATTGGCCAGTGCCGCGTCGACAAAATCCGGTACCGGGACGAAATTCCTGCGCAAGGATTTGGGCAGCCCCTTTACTAACGCTATGCATTTTTCCCGCAGCAATCCCGGCACGAGCCACTCCAGACGCCGTGATGGAATCTGCCTGAGCGCCATCAGCGGAACCTGAAGCGTCACCCCATCCCGTTCGCTGGTCGGTTCGAACTCGTAACTGAGTGGGTAGCGGACGCCCTCCCACTCCAGATAATCCGGATAGAGTTCCGCAGCTTGCGCATCCACCGGCCTTTGAAGGATGTCCTGTTCGGTAAGTTCAAGAGCCTTCAGCTCTTGGGACGACAGGCCTTTCCACCAGGTTTCAAAATGCCGCCCACTTACGATGTCGGTTGGTAAACGCTGGTCGTAAAATTCGACCAACACTTCATCGTCTACCAGCAGATCCCTGCGCCGGGTTTTCTTTTCCAGATTTTCGACGGTATCCAGCATCTCCCGGTTACGAACAATAAACGGCGCTTTCGAGCGGTAGTCGCCCTCCACCAGGGCCCGCCTTATAAACAGGTTCCGGCACTCGGCAGGGTCTACCTTGCTGTAGGGAATGCGACGTTTGGGCACCACATCAAGGCCGTAGAGGGTCACCTTTTCGTAACCCATGACCTGAGCCCGCTTCTGTTCCCAGTGCGGTTCGAAAAAATGATGCTTTACCACATGGCCTGCGAGAGGCTCAATCCACTCCGGCTGGATTGCCGCGACCATACGCGCAAACACCCGGCTGGTTTCGACAATCTCTGTCGCCACAATCCATTTTGGGCCTGTTTTGGCTACCTTGGAGCCAGGGAAAATCATCACTTTGCGGTTGCGCGTAGCCAGATACTCTTTCTTCTCGACCTTGACGGCTATCTGCCCAAGGAGCCCGGCAAGAATGGCCTTATGCACAGCATCATAACTGGCGACATCCTTGTTAAAGGTGAGCTTTTGTTCCCGGCAAATCAGGGTGAGCTGGCGATGAATATCCCGCCATTCCCGCATGCGCATCCAGCTCAGAAAACTCTTCTGGCAGACTTTCTTCATCTGGTTATGGGACAGTTCCTGGCGCTGCTCCTCATAAAAGTTCCAGATATTCAGCAGCGTCACAAAATCCGAGTCTTTATCGTTAAACGGGGCATGCGCCTGGTCCGCCGCCTGCTGTTTGTCCTGCGGCCGTTCCCGGGGGTCCTGGACACTCAGGCCAGCGATAATGATCAGGGTTTCAGCCAAACTGCCATGATCCGCAGAGGTCACCAGCATACGGGCCAGGCGCGGATCCAGAGGCAGCCGCGCCATGGTCTGGCCCAGCCTGGTCACACGCCGTTTGTCGTCGACCGCACTGAGCTCTTCAAGGAGCTTGTAGCCATCGTTCACCTGGCGGCTATCGGGAGATTCCAGGAACGGAAAGTTGCGAATCTCACCCAGGCCAGAGGTCGCCATTTGCAGGATAACGGATGCGAGGTTGGTCCGAAGGACTTCCGGGTCAGTGTACTCCGGCCGATTGATGAAGTCGGTCTCGTCGTAGAGCCGGAAGCAGATACCCGGAGCGACCCGACCACACCGCCCTGCCCGCTGATTCGCACTGGCCTGTGAGACTGGCTCGATGGGCAGACGCTGGATTTTCGAACGTACACTGTAACGGCTGATCCGGGCTACACCGGTATCGATCACATAACGGATACCCGGCACCGTCAGGGAGGTCTCGGCAACGTTGGTGGACAACACAATTCTACGCCCACGGTGGGACTGGAAAATCCGGTTCTGTTCCTGGTTACTCAGCCGTGAATACAGAGGCAAAACTTCTGTGTGCTTGAGATCCACGTGCCGAAGCACCTTGCTAAGGTTCCGGATTTCTCGCTCTCCCGGCAGGAAGACCAACACGTCCCCGGGGGGCTGCTTCTCCGAACGCTCATGCTGTTCGATTTCGTCCAGAGCTCCGATTACACCGTCTGTCCAGCCCTGGTCACGGTCGTCTTCATCGCCGGTTAAAGGGCGATAACGAATGTCTACCGGGTAAGTGCGCCCGCTGACTTCGATGACCGGTGCCTGATCAAAAAATTCGCTGAACCGCTCTACCTCAATGGTGGCTGAGGTAATAATCACTTTGAGGTCCGGGCGCTTGGGCAGCAGCTGTCTCAAGTAACCCAACAGAAAATCGATATTGAGACTGCGCTCATGTGCCTCATCGATGATCAGCGTATCGTAACGGTCGAGAAAGCGGTCATGCTGAATTTCCGCCAGCAAGATCCCGTCTGTCATCACCTTGACCCGGGACTGTTCCGATGTGGTGTCGGTGAAGCGGACCTGATAGCCAATTTGCTGCCCCGTCTGTTCACCCAACTCTTCCGCAATCCGGGCAGCAACACTGCGCGCGGCAATTCGACGTGGCTGAGTATGACCGATCAACCCCCGGATGCCGCGACCACGATTCATGCAGATTTTAGGAATCTGGGTAGTTTTGCCCGATCCGGTTTCACCGGCGATGATGACAACCTGATGGTTCTCAATCGCTTTCCCGATGTCTTCCACCCGCTCTGATACTGGCAGCCCCTCGGGGAAACTGGCAGGCCGGTGCAAGGCATGGCGCTGCTGTACCTTTTCGAGGCCACGCCTGAGCCAGCCCGCCATTTTCTCCAGGTCTTTCTGGCCAGGATTACCTTTTGTGCGAGCGACTGCTTTCACAATGCGGGCGGCTTCCTGCTGATTGCAGGCGCCAAGCTGCTCCATCATGGCCTTGATTGCCGCCCGACCATCTGGCTTGAGATCTGGCTCGTTGGGCGTATCAGTGGTGGTGTTTGTCATTGAATTGCGGGAATGCTCTCATTCAGTATCGGTAATCGGGAATGGCGACAGTCTATCGGGAAAGGGCCTCGCTTAAAAACGGAAAAACCCCGCCAGCGCGGGGTTATTCACTGAATAGTCCCCGCATCAGGGGACGGGGCAGACAGGCTGCCCACCAACACTACTGATTGCCCGCTTCGTCGCGCAGCTGACGACGGAGGATTTTACCCACATTCGTTTTAGGCAGTTCCTCCCTGAATTCATAGAGCTTCGGTACCTTATAGGCTGTCAGCCGCTCCCGGCAGAACTCCTTCAGTTCATTCTCAGTGACACCCTCGGTGGTCGGCACCAGGTAGACCTTGACCGCCTCACCGCTTTTGGTGTCAGGGATACCAACAGCCGCGCACTCCACCACTTTCGGATGGCTGCTTACCACATCCTCAATCTCGTTCGGGTACACATTAAAACCAGATACGATAATCATGTCTTTTTTACGGTCAACAATGCGGATGTATCCATCTTCCTGAATCAGCGCAATGTCTCCGGTCTTGAGGAAACCGTCTTCAGTAAAGGATTGCCGGGTGTCCTCAGGACGCTGCCAGTAACCCCGCATTACCTGAGGACCTTTCACACAGAGCTCGCCCGCCTCGCCCAGCGGTGTTTCATTACCTTCCTCGTCAATGGTCTTGACCTGGGTAGAGGGAATCGGCAAACCAATAGTGCCCAGCTGAATAGCGCTTTGGGGATTGAAGGTGACAACCGGGGATGTCTCGGTCATGCCAAAACCTTCGGCAATCTCGCAACCGGTCACCCGCTGCCACATTTTGGCGGTGTCGCTGGTGAGCGCCATACCGCCAGAGGATGTCAGCTTCAGGTTGCTGAAATCGAGATCCTGGAATTCCTCATTATTGCACAAAGCAACGAACAGTGTGTTCAGGCCGAGGAACGCTGTGAACTTGTGATTCCTGAGCTCTTTGACGAAAGCTGCAATATCACGGGGGTTCGGGATCAGTACGTTGTGCGCCCCGGCTTCGAGCATGATGCCGCAGTTAAGGGTAAAGGAATAAATGTGATAGAGCGGCAGCGGCGCAATCACCACTTCTGTACCGTCCTGCACGGTACTCTCCATCATCGGCCGAACCTGCAGCAAATTCGCCACCAGGTTGCCATGGGTGAGCATCGCACCCTTGGCAACACCGGTAGTCCCGCCGGTATACTGCAGCACCGCAATGTCATCCTGCTTGCACTCAACGGGCGTAAACTTTTCACGAGCACCGGCGCTCAGCACGGCCGGGAGCTTGTGAGCCTGGGGAAGGTTGAACGCAGGCACCATCTTCTTGACGTGTTTGACCACAGCATTCATCAGCATGCGCTTGATGGGTGAATGCATGTCAGCAAGTTCTGTCACGATGACATGCTCGATACCGGTGTGAGGCACCACCTTCTCGGCGTTATCAGCCATGTTTGCCAGAACAACCAGAGCCTTCGCGCCGGAATCGTTAAACTGGTGTTCCATTTCACGGGTGGTATAAAGCGGATTGGTGTTCACCACAATCAATCCAGCGCGCATGGCGCCAAACACAACAACAGGGTACTGACTGACGTTTGGCATCTGAACAGCGATCCGATCACCGGGCTTGAGATCGGTCTTGTTTTGCAGCCACGCCGCAAAATTACGGCTCTGGGTATCGAGGTCACGGTATGTGAGAGTAGCGCCAACAGCAGTGAACGCCGGGCGATCCGCATATTTTTTTACGGCCTGCTCGAACACATCCACCATGCTTTTGTACTTGGTCAGGTCGACCTCCCGGGGCACGCCGGCGGGGTATTTGTCCTGATAGAACTGCTCGAAATCCATCACCATCTCCTGTTTGGCGTTTTTGATTGTAATGATTCACCAATGCAAAGCTGTTTAAAAATCAACCCTACAAAAGTATCAGTCTCAAAAAAGTCGGGAGAGAATAGCAGTTTTGTTAACGATGAGGTAGTTTTCGCATCACAAGCCCGTTGGCCTGTACCCGATACCAATTGTGCGGAGCGCACCATGAACGACACCCTTGATACTCTTGAAAATATTACCTACGACGAACTGAACGAAGGCGATACCGCTACCTTTACCCGCACACTCTCAGAAGATGAACTGATCCTCTTTGCTGCGGTATCAGGTGATGTGAACCCGGTACACCTGGACTCTGAGTTTGCCGCCGGGTCCATGTTCAAGGAGCGCATTGCCCATGGTATGTGGAGTGGTTCACTGATTTCTGCCGCGCTGGCGACCGTCATGCCTGGCCCGGGTACCATTTACCTCGAGCAGACCCTGTCTTTCAAACGGCCGGTCAAACTGGAGGACACAGTCACCGTGACGCTCACCGTATTGCGTAAAGAGCCCAAAAACCGGGTAGTCATCCAATGCGATGTCCGAAACCAGAACAACCGACAGGTGGTCGCGGGCGAGGCAACGGTCATTGCGCCAACCGAAAAGGTCTCGCTCAACAAACCCCAGCTCCCTGAGATCAAAATCGAAGAGTGATTCGTCTCGTTCAGGACGAATAGAGACAGGGGCCTGCCCCTGTTCTAACCAGGAAGAAAATCGACCGGAAAACGGACCTTCCGGGTTTCCATGTCCCCAGCGCCAAAATTGAACAGCCTGACCCTCATGGCAATCCGGCGCTCAAGTGCCGGACTCTCCAGCTCTGAACTGACAACGTCACAGGCCGAGACCGAACCATCTGGCTCAATGACAAGTTCGAGTAAGACCTTGCCCTCTAACGTCGGATCCTGGCGAAGTTCACGGCGGTAAAGGGAGTAGAGAGCTGTTTTCTGCGCATCAAACACTTTTCGAATGTTACTCATTGCCCTCTCCCCGACGGACGGCTCCGGCGGCTCCGTTCGGACAACCTTGCTGGCCGGCTGGGATTCGGGTTCAACCCGCTTTACCTCGTGGTTCTCAACCGCAACCCGGGCATCGGGCACGCGAGTGTCCTCAACTCCCCCACTTCCCTCCAATGCGGTCTTGGCGTCGGTGACTGCAGGCTTCGCAACCGCTCCGCTGTCGCCGCTATTGGCACTGAGACGCTGGACGGGGACAGACTCGGGCTCTCGCAACGAAGCCAGGCGGTCCTTCATCGCCAGCAGGCCTGACCGTGATGCCTTCGCGCGCGCCTGCTCCACGGTTTGCACATCGGGCGCTTTCGGTGCGGGCTCATGTTTGACTTCGGGTTTGGCAACTTGAGGCTCGGGCATTGGACGAGGAGCGTCGACGACCTTTGGCGGCTCTGGCTCTGGCTCTGGCTCTGGCTCTGGCTCTGGCTCTGGCTCTGGCTCTGAGCGTACTACCTCCGGTTGCGCCGGAAGTTTGGGTTGCTGCACCAGTCTCGCAAGTTGTGGCGGGATTTTTTCAGCCTCTGAGCGCTCTATTTCCGGTACCTCAAGAGTCGGAATAAGGAAGGCCAGAGGGGAAAAAACCACAAGCATCAGCCCGAGGATCAGGCGAAATCGACGGTTTTCTCCCGCATCGGCGGTCCAGGGCAACCCGGTGGAAAGAAAGGTGTCGCTTTGGGGTTCAGCCATTGGTCACCTCCGCCTCAACAGCAAGCCGAACCTGACGGAACTGCTCGTCTACACAGGTTTGCATAATTTTCCGCAACAACCGGTAATCGGTATCGCGGCCTGCCATGATCGTGACTTCCAGACCCTGCTCGGGAACCGAGGGCCAGCGCGCCCGGCGATAGGCAAGCTCATCTGACAGCCCGGAAATATGGGTATCGCCTACTTCAATTCCGTTCAGGCGTGCGATCTCGCGACCCTGCACCAAGATGGATCCCCCGGTTACCTGAACCGTAAGACTCTCCACCGCCTCTTTTTCAGATGTGGACTGAGGCAAGGGAACATCGGCCGTGTTCTGCAGGACTTTTACGTCAGAGGAATTCACCATCAGGAAGAAAACGAGAATGGTGAAGATGTCCATCAACGAAACGAGATTGAGACCTCCGGCCTTGTTCATTCGGCCATAATGGCGTTGAGTTCGCCCTGCTCTGCGCGACCTCTTCATGCGTCCTCCACGTCTATCCCGGATTTGATAGCCGCCAACGGACGGCCTTCTGGCGCATCCATTAAAGATACATCCGGAAAAAGTTCAGCCTCAACGACGCTCGCGGCAACCACGGCCGGATAGGAACGCACCGTATCCATGGCCCGGACCAGGGTCTGATAATCAATATCCGGACCGACCTCGAGGATAACGTCTGTTTTGTCAGGAACACGGGTTTTGATTCGCTTAAGTACGGACCTCAGACTGACAAAATCCTGCCCGCCATCACGGCTAGGCAACACACGAATAAGTCCGCGATCACTGTCAGCGATCTCCATACCGTCCGGAATCACGGTGACTACCAGTCGAAATTCTTCCGGATTCGGGGCCTCACCGGAATCCATCCCGGGAAAATCAAGCTCGATCATGCGTACCTGACTGAACACCATTCCCAGAAGCAGGACCGGCACCAGTACAATCATCAGATTCATGAAAGCCGTGATATCCAGTTCGGGCGAACCGGCCGGTTTTCTGTGCCGGCGTCTCATGCAGCGGCACTCTGATGCTTCGGCTCGGAAATGATGTTGAGCAGCTTCACGCCCGCCATCTCGAAGCTGTCTACAATTTCATTAGTGCGGGTTTGCAAAACCGCGTGGAACATCAGCAAAGGGATCGCCGACATCAAGCCAAACGCCGTGGTATTCATAGCCACAGAGATGCTCTCGGAGAGTAAACTGGCCTTCTGGGACGGATCCGCCGCCGCAACGGCGGTGAAAGCAGAGATCAGGCCGATAATCGTGCCAAGCAACCCCAGCAGAGTCGCTATGTTGGCCAGCGTCGCAAGGTATTGCGTGCGTTTCTCCAGCCTCGGAAGCACCTCCATCAGCCCTTCCTCCATGGCGTACTCAATATCTTCCCGACGACTGTTATTAAGTAACCGGCCAATGCCGGCGCCCATAATAGAAGCAATGGCACTGTCCGATGTGCTGGCAGTTTTCATTGCCCGCTGATAATCCCTTTTCCGCAGTAACGGCAGAATGCCCTTTTCAAACGCAGTACGGTTTTTGCGCCGGACAGCGGCAAGATAGAAAAAGCGTTCAAGGGTTATCGCCAAACCGATGGCCAAAACCACGGCAATCGGGTACATGAACGGCCCGCCCTCCTGGAAAAACCGTACCATCGTATTCAACATGTTCACTCTCCTTATTAACGCGTTTTCACAGCCGAAGCCGGCTCAGGGCTCAGAATTAAAGGATTCAGGGTCTCGCGGAACACCCGGTGGCGCTCAAGAGCCTCAGGATTCACCGGTTGGACAAGTCGGGGCACCGAGTCATCCAGATCAGCTCTGGGCCGACGGGGTAAGCTCGGAGCCCGCCACGGCAGGATGAAAAGCACCCTTGGGTCGTCTTCGCCAGCACTGGCGGAAATACCCTCAACCTCCAGGCGCACTGCTTGTGATCCTGAAGCACCCGCGGCATATCCACTCACAGACACCAGGGCAAAAACGAGAGTCACGGCTAACCTGCTCATCTAGTCCAGCCTCCTCTTCAGGTCCGCAATCCAGCCGGCCACACGTTTATCGTCCGCATCGGTAAGGGCCTGGTATTTCCGGTAGTGGGTCAAAGCCCTTTCCAGATCCAGCAGGTAAAGTTCAGAGATCACGGCAAGGTTATAATGCAGGTCGGCAACACCGGGCGAATACTGCAACCCCGTCTCAAGCAGGCTTATCGCTTCTTCAAAACGGTTTTCGTCCTTAAGCAGCAAGGCCAGATTATTCACGGTAACGGCATCTTTCGGATTCAGCTTTACAGCCATTTCCCAGGCGTCGAGAGCAGCCATATTCCGGCCCTGATCATAAGCCTCCCTGCCTTCAAGCACATATTCCAGTGCCTTTTCCGGATTCGCCGGGACTGCCTCCGGCTTCTTTGATCCGGGGGCAGAACAGCCAACCATCATGGCCAGGATAAAACTCATCACAAGATGACGAGCGAAGGTTCTGTCAGGCGCCATCATTGACCTCCGGATTCCAGCTCATCCAGCGAACCGAACGGTCGTAGCGGCCGGGGTTGAGCTGCGAAAGAACGGTAAGGCTCTTTTCAATCCAGGCATCAAATCCCTGAGACGCGATCCGCTGATGATTATCTGAATGCAAGCGGATCGCTTTCTCCTCGAAAGGGAACGCTTCTTCTTCCAGCAACATCTGGTATTGCATGCTCTCAAGCTCGTTAAGGTCTTCCGGTACAGAAGACGCCATAAGGTCCCGGGCCAAAAGCCGGTATAGCTCGGCTCGGCGATAGAGAGACTCAGAGCGGACGGATTCGCCACCGAGGCTCTCGGCATCCAGGAAGTATTTTCGGGCGGTCTCCAGTGCGGCCTGTTTGCGGTTCAAGGACTCATTCAGGGGCTGGGTCAACTCAGAACCCGCAAAGGTCGCGGCGGCCCTCGCCCCCAGGGAAAGAGACTGCCGGGCTGCCCAGGATAGCGTTTGTTCTGAGTGCCATTGGCTGGCAAGCTCAGTCGCGACCAAAGCTTCCTGCCATGGAACAGCGTCACCCATTGTCTCTATCAAGCGGTATCGCAGGGTTTGCAGACGAATATGTTGCTCGGCGTTTTCAGCAACAGGTCCGGTATTGAGGTAGTCCAGGTAAAGCCGGTTGCGTTTACCGGTTTCACCCGCCTCATTGAACAGAGCCGCTGCTCTTAGCCGGCTTGGCCAGGGATTCTCCATACCGCTGGAGGCTTCAAGCAATTCCGACGCCGCCTTCGCCGGCTGACCGGAGGCAACATAGGCGTGAACCAACTTGTCACTGACCTTTTCGGTTAGCGGGTGTGCAGGAAAGTCCGCGCGGAATTGCACCAGCTCATCGATGGCTGCAGCCATTCGGGAAGCTTTAAGGAGCGTATTGGCGGCATCAAAACGCCCCTGAACAGCGATGTCTGAATCGGGAAGAACTGTTCCAATCCGGTTAAAATGACCGACCGACGCCTCTATTCTGCCGGATTCCGCAGCCTGCTCACCCTGCCTGTAGATAACGGTTGCCAGCTGTTGCCGGACAGACGCGACAGCACCGGGTTCCAGGCCCTCGACCGTCGCCGACTTCGCAAGGTCCAGAACCTGCCCCCAGGCCCGCTCTGCCAGTCCGAATTTTCCTTGTCTCTGCCTGACTTTAGCCACTGCCAGCCAGCCCGCATAGCGTTCCGATCCGGACGCAAGATCGTTGACCACGACGTTCTCACCATAGCCCAGGGCACGATCGTCATCACCGGCGGCAAGCCAGCGCCTCGCGAGGTCTGCCATCAGCCCCGGCACTCGGCCATCTTCTTGGAATCGGCCGGCGAAGCGCTCAGCCTCAGCCGAGTAAGCACTCAAATCGGGAGCGAACGCCACACTTGCCCTGTCGCCATCCATCCCCCCACGAATTAACACTATGGCCGCCCATCCGGCGTCGGCCGCTTCCGTATACCTGTCAGCCTCATAGGCTGCCAACCGAAAATCCGACAACGCCGCTTGGTATTGCCCGGCCTGCAGTCGTGCGTCACCCGCGAGGCGCAGCACAGCGCCGTCCTTGCCTGAGCGCCGAGCCAGCGCCTCGTAATAGTCACCCGCCAGAGAAAAATCACCGGTCGCCAAACGATCACGCCCCTGGTCTACAGCAGTGGACGCCTGGCTGTAATGAAAGTCAGCCAGCTGCCGGCTATATTGCTGCCATCGCTTGCGATCAGATTCCTCAAGCCTGGCGAACTCCAGGTCGTCGCTGAACATCACAACATAATTTGCCTGGGCTTCCCGCACCTCACTGGCAGCGCCGGCACGGCTCCACACATCAACAATCTGTGCCATGAACCCCGAGCGCTCGGAGTGGCCGGGCGCATGTCGAACAAAAGCGCGGTTAACCCCAACACTGGCTTCAAACGCGCCCTGAACTGCGTAGTAATCAGCCAGCCTGTCAAAAACCAGATATTCCCAGTGTCGTGATGGTCCATCGCCGAGCCAGGAAAACAGCGTCTGGGCACCATTTCTCCGGTCCGCCATCACAGCGAGAATACGGAAGGTGTCATCAATTGTTTCAACACTGGGCTCATTAACACCGGCAAGACTTTCCTTGGTTGGCAGAAACTCATCCAGCACCGAAAGAAACGTCTTGCCAGCTCTTTCCCACGCTGACGGTCCTTGTTTGAACTGGCTCCAGCCCAACATATAGCGAGCCTTGGCTTCCAAGCCTCCACGTACTCCGGAACCGATCACCGCCAGGTAACCCGCCTCTGCCTCAGAGTAATCACCCGCTGAAAAAGCAGACTCGGCAATCCGGAATCGGGCCTCGGGTACCAGATCGGATTTCGGGTAAAGGCCAACCAGCTGCTCAAGCCGATCGATTGATGCCCGGGCCTGACCTGTCAGGGCATGGGCCTTCGCCATCTGGTACAGCAATTCGTCAAGCCTTCCGCCATAAGAACCCCGGGACAGAATCGATTCGTAACTGTCGATCACCTGGCGATAGATGCCCTCCTCTTCAGCAACGGAAAAACCTATGTCCTGCCCCGACCGATCCCGGATGTTTGTCAGGCGATTAAGGGCATCGATCCGAACCTCCGGTTCATCGGAAGTCGTGAACAGACGCTGATAACGTCGTGCGACCTCAGCGGGAGAGATAGCCGGCAATGGCCGGGATTCAAACTTGAGAAACACCGGGCGCATATCACCGATGGTCTCTCCATCCCGCCCCAGTTCCACGCGAAATGTTTCCTGTGCCACAACAGAACTGGTCAAGGATACAGCCACGAGGAGGCCTGCCAGCCAACGGTTCATGGTTTAGCCTCTTCCAGATTTTTGAGGGCCAGGTATTCGTAGAGATGAGCAATTTGCTGCTCGGTTTTGTCTACGGCAAAAGCCATCCGCTGTTCCTGTTCAGCGACATACTTCAGAGCAAGAGCATCGAGCAATTCTTCCGCGCGGGCAGTGAGCCGGTCAGTCTCATTCCGGTGTTGTTGGGTACGGGCCTTTAGAGCGCGGGATTGCTGAAGCTGCTTACGAAGCTCAGCCGGACGGCGGGCAACCCGAGCGTCGAGGCTTTCCAATGCCTCTGCAGTGGCGGCCAGTGATTGGTGGAGTTTTTTTATTTGCTGTTTCTGAAGCTCGTTTTTCGTAACGTTCGATACGCCGTCAACGGCTTTTTCGAGAATATCCTGCTGACGCAAAAGACCGGGCATGGCCGGTTGCCCTCCTGATCCCGTAAGGCGACCAAGTTGCTGTTCCAGCGTCTCAATGAACACCGTAAGGTCACCGGCCTGACGGTCCAGAGTGCGGCCAAGTTCAACCAGCCGCGCCACTCGACTGACCGCTCTCTGTGCAGCTGGTTTCTCAAGAAATTCGAGCAAATACGCCATTCTCGGCTGCGTCAACGTGCGACTGTCCGCCAGGAACCATTCAAGGTCTGAATCCCGAGCGTCTTCCACCAGGGCTTTGTAGGCCCCCTGTGCAGAGATTCTGTCTGCGAGTTTCCGGAGCGTGACCCGTTCACTCTCATACGCTGCATTAGCTGCAAGGTATGCTTCGCCTGCCTGGCCCAGATATCCGGAGAGGTCATAACCTCGCCCCATGCCTATCCAGGCATCAGCAACGCCCGGGTATGCCAGAGGGTATTTCTTCGCCCGGTGCCAGCTCTGCATTGCCGAACGCTGGTTCCCCCGCTCAGACAACGCCAACCCATGTAAATACAGGGCTTGTGGGGTGCTGTAAGTCTCAAGCGATACCTTCTCAAGAAAGCTGATTGCCTTCTCGTATTCACCATGTTGGTATGAAAGGTAACTCGCTCGTACCAGAAGCCGGCTTCTCAACTCAGCGTTTCGGTCCCTCAGTTCATCCTTCTCTGCCATCGCCAGAGCAACCCGCAGTGCAACGAGAGCGCGTGCAGGGTTCAGATCCTCCCGCGCGTAGTCACTGGAAAGATTGAGATACCCAACCGCCGCCCAGTAACCCTCATCCATATCTGCAAGGATCTTGCCCGCCTTGTCCGTGCCACCGGCAGATCTGGCCAATTCGGCCAGTTGGTATAACGCTTTTTGTCGGGTTTCTCCAAAACCGGTCTCCGCAGCCAGCTCAAGCCACTTTTCCGCCTCTGCCATTTCGCCTTTCCCGAGCATCAACTGGCCAAGCAGTAAACCGGCCTCACCCCGGTGGTATTGCCCCTCGGTGATCCTCCCGAGCGCAGCAACACTCTCCGGCACCTGTCCGCTCTCCAGCAAGAGGTGGGCACGAAGGAATTGGCCAGTTTCACCTTTCAGACTATCGGCAAACCTCAGAACCGAAGCCAGTTGTCCGGTGGCGAGCGCGTAACGTGTGAGCCCTGCTTTCTGATCTTCAGAGATGGAAGACGAGGCCTGTAAAGGCATTGCCAGAGCGATCAACAGAGTCAGGGTCAGAAAGCCTATCTCCGGCGGGCGTGCATTCAGCAAGCGAGATCTCATAGCGGTCTACTTCCACTCAACAAAGGAGACCCTGGGTTCGTAATCCGGAGCCCGAGCATCCAGGGTTACTTGCAGGCGCAGAGTTCCGGGTTGCTTCTGAAAGCGATGGACGGCCTCCCTGCGAACAAAGTGGTCATTGGCTGAGCGTGCGGTGACGACGGTTTTTAGCTGGTGGGAGCCACTGGCAAGGTTTCCGGTGTAAAGCTGCTGAATCCCTCCCTCTTCGAGAGACCCCCGCTCCTGTTCGGAATAGAGGTGGGAGGCGACGGGCGTGTCATCCACAAACAGCTCTACCGAATCCAGATCCATTGAGTCGCGGGTATCAAGTGTCAGGAAAACTGCCAGTCGGGTATCCGCCGGATGAAGTAGCTTTTGCTCCAATGCAAATACCTGTGCAGAGTGCTCCGCCACAGCCGCCCTGAGCTGTTCAATCTCGTTATCGACGGCCGCTGCTGATGCCAGAGCCGGCATAAGCATGCTCCAGGCCGAACAACGAAAAACCAACGATTGCCATCGGCTGATCCGGCGCTTTTTTGATGGTCTTATGCCGAACATAAAGCTTTGCGACCTCCCGCCATTCCTGTATCAGGCAAACTTCTGTAACAAACCGACAGAAATCGTAACACTTGGTAACGGCCAAGAACGGTATCCAGATCACCAAATGAAAAATGCCCGAAAGGAAAAAAGGCCTGTCGAAGAATTTGACAGGTAAGGAAAAACGGCAGGTCAAAAAAGCAGAAAGGAAAAACGCAAGATATGCCCACACCCATGTTTAGCCACGTTTTATTCTTTATGGCCCTGTATTTGCTGTGGGTAAAGCGGCGGGAATGCCATTCGGGCAATCCCGCTTGATATGCCGAGCTTTGCCGATGCTCTCAACCGCATCGGCTTTTTTTATTTGGTCAATTGCTTCATGGCTGATTCCAGCCCGTCAATTGTTAGCGGATACATATGATCGTTGACCAGTTGCCGGGTCATACCCAGTGATCCCCCCGTCCCCCAGTAGCTCTCCGGCAACGGATTCAGCCAGACCACCTTGCGGAAATGATCCGAGACCCTCTGAAACCAGGTCGCTCCGGCCTCCTCGTTCCAATGCTCAATCGATCCGCCCGGGTGGGAGATCTCATAGGGAGCCATGGTGGCGTCCCCGACAAAGATGACCTTGTAGTCCGGCGTGTACTTATGAAGGATGTCCCAGGTGCTTGTCGTTTCGTTCATTCGTCGAATGTTGTTGGTCCAGACACTTTCATAAATGAAGTTGTGGAAGTAAAAATACTCCATGTGCTTGAACTCAAGACGCGCCGCCGAGAACAGCTCCTCGCAAACCCGGACGTGTGGATCCATGGATCCACCCACATCAAAAAAGATCAGCACTTTGACTGCATTGTGCCGCTCTGGAACCATTTTCAGATCAAGGTAACCTGCATTTCGGGCAGTTGACCGGATAGTATCGTCCATATCCAGCTGGTCAGCCGCACCCTGGCGAGCAAATTTCCGCAACCGCCGCAAAGCCACTTTGATGTTGCGGATTCCCAGCGTGATGCTGTCATCCAGATCCTTGAACTCGCGTTTCTCCCAAACTTTGACCGCACGGCCATGCCGCCCGTTTTTCTGGCCAATTCGAAAGCCTTCGGGGTTATAACCATTGGCGCCGAAAGGCGAGGTGCCACCGGTGCCGATCCACTTGTTGCCACCAGCATGGCGCTCGTCCTGCTCCTCCATGCGTTTTTTGAACGTCTCGATGAGCTCTTCAAGGCCGCCGAGCGAATCGATTTTGGCTTTGTCTTCCTCGGAAAGATGCTTTTCGAACTCTGCCCTGAGCCAATCGTCCGGGATCAGCATTTCCATCAGGTCATCGATATTCTCAATGCCCTCAAAATAGGACTTGAATGCGCGGTCAAACTTGTCGAAGTGGCGTTCGTCCTTTACCAGACAGAGCCGGGACAGGTAATAGAACTCTTCCATGTCGGCAAAAGCCAGACGCTTCTGCAGAGCTTCAAGCAGGTCGAGGAACTCGCGCAGGCTGGCGGGCACCTTTGCCCTTCGCACTTCGAGAAAAAAATCAATCAACATAAAGCGAAACTCTTGCTGCTTATCAGCTGCGACGGCGAGCCATGAAGGCCAGTTTCTGCAGCAGGTGTACGTCTTGCTCATTCTTGACCAGAGCACCGTAGAGCGGCGGCAATGCGGAGCTGGTATCTTTCTCCTGAAGCATTTTCGCAGACAACTCATCCGCCATCAGCAATTTCAGCCAGTCGATCAACTCAGAGGTGGACGGCTTTTTCTTCAGGCCCGGCACCTTGCGAACATCGAAAAACACTTCCAGCGCGTCACGAACGATTTGCTGCTGAAGGCCCGGGAAGTGCACATCCACGATGTCCTGCATTGTGTCATGGTCCGGGAAACTGATGTAGTGGAAGAAACACCGGCGCAGGAAAGCATCCGGCAGTTCCTTTTCATTGTTGCTGGTAATGACCACGATCGGGCGCTGCCTGGCTTTAACGAACTGCTGGGTCTCGTAGACATAGAACTCCATGCGGTCCAGCTCCAGCAGGAGATCGTTCGGGAACTCGATGTCCGCTTTGTCGATCTCATCAATCAACAAGACAACCTGTTCATCTGCGTCGAAGGCATCCCAGAGTTTTCCCTTGACGATGTAATTGCTGATGTCCTTGACCTTTTCATCACCCAACTGAGAGTCCCTGAGGCGTGATACCGCATCGTACTCATAGAGGCCCTGCTGCGCCTTGGTGGTGGACTTGATGTGCCAGGGGATAAGTTTCATCCCCAGTGCCGCCGCCATTTCCTCTGCCAAAAGAGTCTTGCCGGTGCCGGGCTCGCCCTTGATCAGCAGCGGGCGCTGGAGCGAAATCGCCGCGTTGACAGCCATTTGCAGGTCATCGGTGGCTACGTATTTTTCGGTACCGGTAAACTTCATGGGTCTGTTCCTGTTGGTTACTTTTTCTGTTCTTTGTCATCACGTTTCTTTTCGGCTGCCTCATTGGGTAGCCCTGAATCGTCTTCCTCGAAATCGGGAAGATCATCAAATTCGGACAAATCGAAATCGTCGAGTCCAAACTCTTCTTCGTCATCTTCGCTGGCGGAATCGTCGGCCACTTCATCCAGCTCGGGAATAGCCTCGTCATCTTCCGGCCCTTCTTCGGGTTCGACTATGGCATCGGCCACGGGAATTTCATCACCCGGTTCTTCGAAGACCTTCTCCAGGTCGGCCATGTCATCCTCCGGGGGCGTTTCGTCGGTGACCTCCGGAATATCTTCTGGCTCGGGTTCAAGCTGCTCTTCGAGATCCGCAATGGTCTCCCGTTCCGCTGCAGCTTCTGCCTGGGCCATCGCTCGGTTATTACGTTTCTTTACTGCCAGCCAGGCCAGTAACAGAACCGCAAGACCTCCACCTCCTGCTCCGAGCATCCACATGGGGAACGGGAGCTGACTCACCTCCTCTTCCTTCAGAGCGGAAGGCTCGGTAGCCGCTGGCGGTGCAACTTGTGGCTCCTCAGCCTGACTGACGTCGATCGGACTGTCGATAGCCGGCAACGGCGCCGTTTCTGAATCCTCACTGGCGACAGGCTTCTGTTCTTCAACAGACTCTATCTGTTCAGGCTCAGCAGAGACCTGAGGTAGCTCTCCTTCATCGGGGTCGGTGCCTTCCTGAATGGCCGGTTCCCCGGAGACAGCACCTTCCGGAGCCGTATACCTGGCAGTCGCACTGAACTTGCGCCCAAACGTCTGTCCATCCGCCACCACGTCAATCCGGTAGACACCAACCGCTGGCAGCCGGCCTATACGATCTGAATAAACACCATTTTCTGGCGGCTGCTCCCCGGAAAGTTCTTTCGTGCCACTCCGTCCATCCTCGGACGTTATGGTCAGGCTTACGTCAAGTACCTGAAGAAAGTCCGGATTAATGATTTTGTCCGCCTTTTCGAAGAAAGCCACACGCACATCGAACGGAGAGCTTTCCGAAAAGCTGGGCGGAACCTGACTGACCACCATGCGCAGATCGCTGACGACTGTCACCCGGCTCCCGCTTCCCAATTCTCCCTTGATACGCCATTCACCCGACAGTGGTTCGCTAAGGGTCACCAGATCGTACCCCGTCTCCCTGGCCCAGCGCGCATTATCCGGGAGACTTGTCATGCCAAGTGTCTTGCCGTCCGGGCGAACCAGTTCGAGCTCACGGGTTGACCGTGTCTCCTTATCCCCCCAGAAAATCAGTGCAGTAAACTCCTTCACTCCGCTGTCCACGAGGAAGGCGTTGCCTTCAATGGGAATCTGCTCTTGGGGCACTGCGGTATTCAGTGCCTCAAGAAACGCCCTGTTCAGCGCATCGGCACTCTCGGCAATCTGGAAGCGCCCACCGGATTCACTGGCGAGTTGTTCCAGGAATTCAGCGTCCGCCTGAGATGACAGGGCCACGGGGTGCAGAGTTGCCCCCTGGGCCACCAAGTCCGCAAGTGTCGACTGGAGAATCCGTTGTTCTTCCTGCCGGTTCCGTTCCGGATCATCCGAAATATCAACCTTGCCATCTGTCAGCAAAATGAAGTGGGTATGATCAAGCACTCCACCGGTGTAATAGCCGTCACTCGCGACCTCTATGGCTTTACCAAGGTTGGTTCGCAGAGCAACAGAGTTGATCTGGTTTGACCGTTCGATGGCAGTTTTCCGCCACTCATCTGTCACGTCCCGGTGAGGAACCAGCATGTTGACGTATTCACCAAACGTCCAGAGACCTGCACTGGTCCCCTCCGGGAGCATTCGGGCGAGTAGACGAACCGCCGGCTGGCGCAGATTGCCGGGATCGTTTTCCTTCATCGAGCCGGAAATGTCGACGATAATGCGGATATCAGACTGTGCTGGAAGCGTGAGCTCCGTCGTCTCCTGGGCACGCACCATGGCTGGGAGAACAATGAGTGTCAGTACAGTCAGCGTGAGGAATCTATACATTATCGATCTCGGCGAATATCCACGTGGTTATTGTTGGTGTTCACGTTAGCGGCGGACAAGGCGATAGCGCACGAGGTCCAGAATCCAGACAAGCAACATCACAAGACCGGCTATACCAAGGTTAAACAATGCCCGCCCCGCAGCGTCTGCTTCGCCAAGAATCAATTCGTAACCGCCATAAAGCCACGCAGGGATCCACCATCCTGCCAGGTCCGGCGATTCAACCGGTGTCAGCAGCAACGCGACGAGGGCAGCAAGCAATAAGGTTCGGAGCCCGTATAGCGGAAGAAAATGGAACAACCGCTTCATCATGTAGAAAAACACGACGAAGGCGATGGCGTATGCGGCCCAGAAAATGCTGTAGGCCGTTTGTGCGTCGGTATCAATCATTACAGAATCCAGTGAATGATGTGTTCTTCCCAGTCTTCCTCGGGCACCTGATCTTCGGAAACAGTTTTGTGGCGGATTGAGACCCCTGCATCGTGAACAGAGTCGGGATTTCCGCTCCGCAACGGGTGCCAATCCGCCAGTGGCCTACCTTCTGCCAGGGTTCGATAAGCGCAGGTATAGGGCAGCCAATGGTAATCGTTCACGGTATCGGCTGTCAGCACCGTGCACCCGGGCACCTTTTTCAGCCGTTCAGAGTAGACCGTGCAACGGCAGGTCTCTTCATCCATGTAACGGCACGCCAGATCGGTGTGGTAAACCTCTCCGGTATCTTCATCCTCAAGCTTGTTCAGGCAGCACTTTCCGCAACCGTCACATAACGACTCCCATTCTCCCGGGGTCATCTCATTCAGGCGTTTTCTTTGCCAG
Organism: Marinobacter salinus; assembly: GCF_001854125.1. NCBI lineage: Bacteria > Pseudomonadati > Pseudomonadota > Gammaproteobacteria > Pseudomonadales > Marinobacteraceae > Marinobacter > Marinobacter salinus. Next base: position 1,032,497 of record NZ_CP017715.1, on the reverse strand, counting down.
AACGGAACCTGGGCAATCATCTGTCAGACTGCTCCGGCTTTCGACGAAACTCCACCACATAACCATCGTGCTCTTCCGGCATTTGCAGAAAGAAGTCTTTTTCCCGGATCGCGTCCAAAACCTGCCTGCCAGTGGTCCTCGCCAGTTTCCGGTCTGGTGTCAGTATCAGATCCATGGAGTGGACAGGTTTCCCGAAAATGCCCCTCAGGCTTTCCGGCAGTTCCTCCCACTTTTGCCCGCGGCGAACATAGAGGTAAGTGTCGTTTTTCTTGCCGCTGCGAAATACAGAAACAAATTCCCGGTCTTTCATGATCTCAGCAATTCCTCGATGTCGGTTCTGACCGGAGCCAGTATCTGTTCACGCCAGCCCTGGAAAAAAACGTGTCCACTTAGCGATTTTTCCTGGACCACCTTTTCAAGTCTCTTTCTGGGCGCTAGTAATTCAATCGGTATATCAGCATCTTCTGCAGCTTTTCTGAATAACCGCTTTAACATCTTAAAGAACACTTGCTGGTCCCTGTTCAGCGGAGGCGCTATGCGCGCAAGACTGGAATTATCTGCGCTGGCGGCATTTTCAACAAGGGCAAGAAGTGTTTCGCCATAACGCCTGACCGCTCCGGAAGGCAGCCCCTGAATGTCGGACAGCTCCCGCTGGGAACGTGGCATTCTCTCGGCTATAGCGATAAGCAGGGGGTCTGCCAGTACCCGGTTACGCGGCCGGTCTCTGCGTTGGCATTCCTGCTCTCGCCACTGCGCCAATTCCTTTAATACGCCCTGTTGTTGTGGCGTAAGTGACCAGCCTCCCCGCAGCTTCAGGTAATGGTTGCCTGGATCGTCCTGGCCTGCCAGTTCGTCCGCAAACCGGGTAGATTCTTCGCAGAGTGCATCCTCAAGCCCACGTTCGCGCAAATGCGCCATTACCCATCGATACATAGGCTCCAGAAACCGGATATCGTCAACTGCATAGCGCTGCTGTGCTTCAGACAACGGCCGAGCCAGCCAGTCAGAACGAGTCACCGATTTGTCCAGGGTTTCGCCAAACAGGGTCTCTACCAGGCGAGCGTATCCGAGGGAAAAACCGGCACCCGCCATTGCCGCTCCAATCTGAAGATCCAGAACACCTTTCGGCTCAATACCGAGCCATTGGCGAAACAGCTCCAGATCTTCGCTCATCGCATAAAGAAGTTTTGGCGTTTTGACATCGGACAGCACCTCACGGAAACGAGTCGAGCTTTCCGCAACGGAGGGATCTACCAAACAATACTCACCCTCCAGTCCCAGCTGCACGAGCCCGGGGATCGGGTAGAACGTGTTGACCCGCTCAAACTCGGTATCCAGTGCCAGTGGCTTTCCGGGAGCTCTGCCCAGCCATTGATCAAGCGCCTCTGGCTCGTGGATCCATTGAATTGTGTCAGGTGCCGGGGGTGCATCAACAGCCGGGATGGAGGGTGCCATAGAAAAGCCTGGTAGGATTTATTCGGAGAGTGGTTTGCGCCCGCGGAAGGCGTGGGTCAGTGTGAATCCATCCACATAGCCTAGCTCACCACCGACAGGAATGCCGTGGGCCAGGCGAGTAATCAGGATTTCCCGGCCATCGAGCCGGTCGGCAATGTAATGGGCCGTTGCTTCACCTTCAACTGTCGGATTGGTTGCCAGAATCAGCTCAGTCACCCCTTCCCGGTTAACCCGGTCCAGGAGCCTCTCAACTCCGATTTCCTCCGGCCCCACGCCATCAATTGGGGACAGGTGCCCCATCAAAACGAAATAGCCACCCTTGTAATCCCCTGCCTGCTCGATCGCAAGGAGATCGGAAGGGCTTTCAACAACGCACAGGGTGCCATTGCTTCTCGATGGTGTTTCGCAGATACCGCAACGTTCGGTGTCTGCGAAATTCTGGCAACTTTCACAACGCCGGACACCGGTCATTGCGTTATTGAGCGCATCAGCGAGGCGGGAGCCCCCGGTTCGACCACGCTCCAGCAAATGGAACGCCATTCGCTGGGCGGTTTTCTGTCCGACACCCGGCAAACAGCAAAGGGACTCAACAAGTTCATCAACCAGTGGGCTGAACGCCATGCAAAAACCTCAAACGACTGCAGTTCAGAAAGAACGTTGTGCCTTAAAACGGCATTTTGAACCCGGGCGGCATACCCATTCCGGACATCATGCCCGACATTTTGTCCTTTTGGTTGGCCTCGACGCGACGAACCGCGTCGTTAACCGCCGCCGCCAGAAGGTCTTCCAGAATCTCCTTTTCCTCAGACAACAGTGATGGATCAATATCCACCTTCCGCACATCGTGGCGGCCATTCATAGTGACTTTCACGAGACCAGCACCCGCCTCGCCCGTCACCTCTGCCTTGGCGATCTCTTCCTGAGCCTTTTGCATTTCTTCCTGCATTTTCTGGGCTTTTTTCATCAGATCGCCCATATCATTCATCATGCTGCTATCTCCTGCTTATCTCTATCGGTCGGATACTCTCTTCGACTACCCGTGCCTCAAATCGTTCAACGATGGACTGCACCACCGGATCCTTTCGGATGGCCTCTTCCGCCGCCTGCTGGCGGGCTTTCCGACGACGCTCCTCATAGGCTGCAGGCGTATGGGGACCGGGAGCGCCCTGCTCTATGCGTAACTCAATGGTGTCGCCAAACCGACTTCTCAAGCCGGAAAGGATCTTTTCCTGGTGTCGGGCATTAAGCAACCGGGCGTGGCCGTCATCAATGGTGAGAACAACGGTTTCATTTTCCCAGGCCATGGCGCCGTGGCTGGCCAGGTTACCCGGCATGCCTACGATGTCCAGCGAACGAAAATCCCGTTCCCAGACAAATTCTCCTTCCTGCGCCTCCACCGGTGCACCGGGTACGAACTCAGGTTCAGCAGCGGATTGCGCATCCTCAGCCTGGGCGTCAAGACTGGCCAACCATGACTCATCGGGTGACGGCTCGGGCGGCACTTCCGGTTCAGGCGCTTCAGGTTCAGGCGATTCAGGTTCAGGCACTTCCGGCGCAGGCGCTTCAACAGCTGTCGCAACGTGGGCTGACGCCTTGGCAGGCTCGGGTTCGTCCCGGGGTTCGCTGGAACCTGATTGCCCGCCGGAGCTCACTGCAGGAGGCTCTCTCCTGTCTGCACCCGGTCGGAACGCCAGCATACGCAAAAGGGTCATTTCGAACCCCATCCGCGCATCCGGTGTGATCGCCAGATCCTTACGTCCCATCAACGCCGCCTGATAAAACAGCTGCGCATCTTCGGCGCTCAGCTTGCGGGCCAGGCTCCGAACCTGCCCGGCATCACCCAGGGCATTATCGGCGCTGCCCGGTACGACCTGCTCCATGGTGACTCGGTGAAACAGTGACAACAGATCGGAAAGAATAGCGCTGTAATCCGGCGCAAAATCGGAGATCCTGCTGATTTCTGCCAATAATCCGGGGCCATCACGTTCCACCAGAGCATTGACCAACCGCTCAACATCGCGCTGATCAATGGTGCCAAGCATGTTGCTGACATCACTGGCTGCCAACCTCTGGTTACCAAATGCAATCGCCTGATCCGTGAGGCTCAAGGCATCCCGCATACTGCCATCCGCAGCACGGGCCAGAAGCCAGAGGGCCGATTCTTCAAACGGGATTTCCTCCGCACCGAGCACGTGTTGAAGATGCCCTGCAATATGCTCGGGCGTCATTCGCTTCAGGTTAAACTGAAGACAACGAGACAGCACTGTCACCGGGAGCTTCTGGGGATCCGTGGTCGCCAGCAGGAATTTGACGTGATCGGGCGGCTCTTCGAGCGTTTTCAGAAAAGCATTAAATGACTGGTTGGTCAGCATGTGCACCTCGTCAATGAGGTACACCTTGTAGCGGCCGCGGCTGGGCGCGTACTGCACGTTATCGGTAAGCTCGCGCATGTCGTCCACGCCAGTGCGTGACGCGGCGTCAATTTCGATCAGGTCGACAAACCGGCCTTCCTGGATCTCTCTGCAGCTGGAACATTCACCACAAGGTTTCGGGGTAATTCCGGTTTCACAGTTCAGGCAGCGAGCCAGCAATCGGCCAATAGTGGTCTTGCCAACACCCCGGGTGCCGGTAAAGAGATAAGCATGGTGCAGACGCTGGCTTTCCAGGGCATGAATCAGTGCCTGAAGCACATGTTCCTGGCCCACCATATCTTCAAAAGTGCGGGGACGCCATTTACGGGCAAGTACCTGGTAGCTCATGTTCCATCAACTGCTGAGAAAAACGGCAATAACCTTAGCATGGACCTGCTTTGAGAAGAAGCAAAGATCATCCGTACGCGGTCGCAGGCGGGCACAGTCGAGGCAGGATAAGATCAGGAAATTACGGAGGAAAAGAGAAAATCTGGGGGTGACCCCACCAGCGACACTCCGGCACACAAATCCACCGCTTCGGCTGCTCCCTTCCGGGCCTGACCGGGTTCACGGTTTCATGTTGCGGAGGCACCAATGGGGCCACCATAACGGCGCTCCAGGAGATTCCCCTGAAAGCGGCGCGCATAGTAGCAAAAGGGCTGGTGGACTACAACGAGAAATCCAGTACTGGGCCGAAATCCTTTCTTAGAGGGGCAAAGGCACTTCATCCTGCCGGAACCAGCAAGCGAGGCTGTATCGGGTCCGGTTAGCCGGGAGAACCTCGTGGGGAACTTCCTCACTCAGAAACAGGGCCATGCGCCCCAACTCAGGCAAAACCTGGCCACAGACCTCGTTTTCACTCTCTCGATTAAACACCTGAAGCTCGCCACCATCCCCGGCCGCCCAGCCCTCGTTCAGGTACAGAACCAGACTGACAACACGGGAAGCCCGTCCCTGAAAGCTGTCCAGATGTTTTTTGTAAAAATCACCCGACTGATATGTCGCATAGTGAGCCTCAAACCGCTTTAAACCGAGGAACAATCGCCGATTCAGCTCCTCCCGCAGTCGGTCGAGAACTTTGAACAAAGCCGCCTGGGGTGGCGTTGCCCCCTGTAGCCAGGCAATTCTGTCCCGGCGCACTGAGCGATCGCGCACAAGATCCGCACCACGCCCAATACCCGCTTTTTTCATGGCGTCGGTCCGGTTGAGAATATCAACTTCTGCGGCCAGAGCCCGGAGCAATTCCATTCCCACCCACTCACGCCCATCCAGCGCCATCCAACCATGCTCGCTGAGACCATCAGCCAGTGTATCCAGCCATTGCTCGCACGCTGCGTCTTCCGGGCTGGCCAGTGACTTATTGATGGGCGTGATAACGTGATTAGGCATGGTGGGCTTCCCTGTAGATCTGCATGCAGTTTATGCGGAATTCTCGCCCGGACGTCAGTTTTAATTTACTCTCTTGGTAAGCAAATACCCTTAACCGAGTACGACCTCAGAAACCAGCCATGTCTGAAAGCAGTAACAGACCGCCAACCTCCCTGTCTCCCGGCCAATGGTCCTTCACTCGATGGAACACCATCGGGCAGCTGGAGGCACTGGAAATTCATCACCCGCTGTTTCGGGCAATCATTTTCCTTCAGGGAGCTCATCTGGCCCATTTTGCACCTCAGGACGAGGCAGACTGGCTTTGGCTGAGCAACAGGGCCCGTTTTGAGCCGGGGCGCGCTATCAGGGGCGGCATACCAATCTGCTGGCCATGGTTCGGTGATCCCGCGAAAAACCCACCTGAAGTCCGAAAAAGAATCCGAACCGACGCTGCCCATGGCTTCGCCAGAACCGCCCTGTGGAAGCTGGAAGACGTCCAGGAAAGCGCCCACGAAGTGGAAATCAGCTTGTCTCTCGACGCTAACGAGGATTTCGCAGATACCTGGAACGGGCATGCCCTGGCGCTCATTACCTTCAGCTTTTCAGTCAGAGGCTGCCAGCTCGCGCTGACCACAACCAACCTCGACAGCAGCCCTCTGTCGTTCAGTCAGGCTCTGCACACCTATCTCCCGACAACGGACATCACACGGACTCGCGTTCTGGGGCTGGGAACAAGCAACTACACTGATACGCTTAAAGACTGGGCGTATTGCTCCCAGGAAGGTCCAGTCTACTTTGACGGCGAAACTGACCGGATTTATGAAAGTGGCGAACCTGTGACCATTGTCACCCCGTCAGGCAGCCGCAAGCTGACAGCTGTAGGAAGCGATTCGACAGTGGTCTGGAATCCGGGGCCAGACAAAGCGGCAGGGCTTTCAGATTTTCCGGATACAGCCTGGAAAAACATGCTGTGCGTCGAAACCGCCAATGCGGCCGGAGACTATCGAGTGCTTAATGAAGGCCAGAGCCACACACTGGGCGTTTTCATCGGGCGAAAGTGACGACTTTCACGAATCCTTTAGCCAACAGGGAGTCAGCATGAGCCTGGCATCGTTTATTAAATCCAGACTGATACCTGCAGACCTCGACCAACACATTAACCGTATCCGAAAACCGATCGGAAGCCTCGGCTATGATCCCTGGGGATACAACAACGAGGTCATTAAATACGGCTTTGCCCTCACCAAGCAACTCTATGAAAAATATTTCCGCGTCGAGGCCCACGGAGTCGAAAACATTCCGGCCGAAGGCCCGGTACTGATCATTGGCAACCATAGCGGGCAACTGCCGATTGACGGTATTCTGGTTGGTTATGCCCTGGCTTCCCGTAAGGAAAAACCCCGAATTCCCCGGGCCATGATTGAGCGGTTCTTTCCCACTGTTCCGTGGCTTGGCAATCTGCTTAATGAAGTGGGTGCGGTGCTTGGCGACCCGGTGAACTGCGCGAAAATGCTCGCTAATGACGAAGCCGTTATTGTCTTCCCGGAGGGTATCCGTGGCTCAGGAAAGCTTTACCATGATCGTTACGAGCTCAAGCGCTTCGGCAATGGTTTCATGCACCTGGCGATGAAATACAAAGCCCCGATTGTTCCGGTTGGTGTTGTGGGCTGCGAAGAAACGATTCCCGCTATCGCAAACATCAAGCCTCTGGCAAAGGCGCTCGGCATTCCTTATGCCCCGGTGGCACTGCCGGTCGTGTTACCCGCGAAAGTTCACCTCAATTTCGGTGCCCCCATGTATTTTGATGACCTTGAGATCCCTGAGGAACAGGTCACTGATCGCGTTGAGACGGTGAAAGCTGAAATAAGCCGACTGATTGACAAGGGATTGAGCGAAAGGAAAAGGCTGTTCTGATGACCAAGCAACGCAGACCACACATACTGGTAACCGGTGCCGCAGGCGCTCTCGCCCAGAAAGTTATCAATCAGCTTCGCGATCACTGTGACCTGGTTGCCGTGGATTTTCGGGAGCAGGTCTACCTGGGAGATGACATTCCCAGCTACTGCATCGACTTCAACAAACGGGTCTTTGAAGATCTTTTCCGTCGCTATCAGTTCGATGGGGTGATTCACCTCGGTCGGATCCAGTCCAGTCAGCTCACCAGGATGCGTCGATACAACGCCAATGTGCTCGGCACACAGAAACTGCTGGATCTCAGCCACAAATATGGCATCAAACGCATCGTTGTACTGTCCACCTTCCACGTATACGGCGCCGTTGCCTATAACCCCGCCCTGATCGACGAATCGGCCCCCCTGAAAAGTGCCGGCCTCAGTGCAGATCTGGTGGACTCGGTGGAGCTGGAGAACCTCGCCAACATTTACCTCTGGCGCTACCCTGAACTGAACATCAGCATTCTGCGCCCGTGCAACATTGTAGGGCCCGGCGTGCGCAATACCATCAGCACACTCCTCGCCAGTGAGCGGGCACCCGTTCTGGCCGGATTTTCGCCAATGATGCAATTTATCCACATTGACGACATGGCCGATGCCATTGTTCTGGCATACAGGAAACCGACTCGCGGGGTATTCAACGTGGCGCCACAGGATTGGGTTGCCTACCAGCACGCCCTCAAGCTCTGCGGCTGCAAACGAATCCCGATCCCGTCCGTTCCCCCGCTTGTACCGAGGTTGATTCTGCGCACGCTCAAATTGCGGAGTTTTCCGTCGTACCTGATAGCGTTTTTCAAGTATCCTGTCGTTATCGACGGCAGAGCGTTCGCCAAGGAATTTGAATTCCAGCCCAAGCGGCCACTCAAGGAAATATTCCGGTTTTACAGGGATAATAAAAGGCCGGTTTAACGCCGGCTACGCTGTCTGGGAAAAGGGGACACTCTCGCAGGGAGCGAAGAATGTTAAACGACTTCAGTCTGATCAGTCATTCCGCAGCAGCCATAACGTTTGGCCTGCTCTCATTGCTATTGGCGGTGAGATACTTGCGGCGGGACGTCGATCGTGCCCTGTTTCTTGCCGCCCTGGTTACAACCTTGTGGGCATCGGCACTTGTTGCCCAGAGCCTGTGGGCGTTCCCCGGTTTCTTCACCCGCTACCTGCTTGAACTCCTTCGGGACGCTGCCTGGATCGTACTGCTTTTCGCAATGCTCAGGGACTCGTTTCGCCGAGGGAGCCTGACCGGTCAGCTGAAGCGTATTCTGGGCATTTCAACCATCGCCTTACTGGTTCTCTTGCTCGGTTTCGGCCTGCTTGAATACGCCTTCGGGTTTTCCATTCTTGATGGCAAGACCAAGCTCCTGGGCCAGATTGCGCTCTCGCTTCTAGGCCTTTCACTGGTGGAGCAGATCTGGCGCAATTCGCCTGGTTTTGGCCGCTCAAGCATGAAATACCTGTGCATTGGCATAGCCACACTCTTCGCATTCGATTTCTTCATGTATGCCGACGCGCTGTTGTTTGGCCATGTGGCGAACTCCTTCTGGAGCGCACGCGGGTTGGTGAACGCACTTCTGGTGCCCCTGTTTGCCGTCAACGTCGTCAATACCGTTAAACAGCCCGTTGATTTTCAGCTCTCACGCTCCGCCGTTTTCCACGCCGGCACCATGATGTTCGCCGGCGCCTACCTCCTCTTTCTGGCCATTGGCGGCTATTACGTTCGGGTCCTCGGGGGCGACTGGGGTGAGGCGCTTCAGGTTCTGCTCTCAACCATTTCTGTCACTTTCCTGATTACCTTGCTGCTATCCAGGCGTATACGGGCCAAACTGATGGTCCTCATAAGCCGGAATTTCTTCGACTACAAATACGACTATCGGGAAGAGTGGCTGAGAATGACCCGTGAACTGGCCGACCTGAGCAATGAGCCTCCCCTGCCTCAACGGGTTATCCGAATACTGGCTGGCTTGGTGGAAAGCAATGCAGGCGCAATCTGGCTAAAGGGTGAAAAAAACACCTACGTGCTCAAATCATCGATTAACGTCGCTACCCCCCGGTTCACGATCATCGATGAAGATGCCGAACTGGTGCGCTTTCTGAAAGAACGCGAATGGATTGTTGATCTACATGAATACCGCTCCGACCCCGTCAGCTACAACCTGCTCGAAATTCCCGATGCTATTGCCGGAACACCGGATGCCTGGCTGATCATCCCTCTTTACCTGGGCAACGAGCTCTATGGGATAGCCATGGTGGGCAACCCCTACGCCCGAGTGGAACTGAACTGGGAAAACTTTGACCTGATCAAGGTGGTCGCCCGACAGACCTGTAACCTGCTGGCGCAGGCCGATGCCCAGAGCCGGCTTTCACGCGCCATGCAGTTTGAGGCCGTAAGCAAGGCCTCAGCGTTTATGGTGCACGACCTGAAGACAGTTATTGCCCAACTCTCCCTGCTGGTCAAAAACGCACCAAAGCACCGTCACAATCCTGCGTTTATCGATGACATGATTCAAACGACCGACCATGCCGTTCGCAAAATGTCCAATCTGGTAGACCACATTCGCAAACCCTCTGACGGTCAGTCCAGTGATTCGGCATTGGTGGATCTCACCGGGCTGGTCAGAGAGCTTGCAGATCATTACAGCCGTCACCGCCCGGCTCCTCACCTGGAGGGAGACCCGCCCCGGACCCTGGTGAATGCCGACACCGAGCAACTGCGAAGCGTTCTTGGCCACTTGATCCAGAATGCCCAGGATGCCACACCACCCGACGGTGAAATCACCCTGACTCTCAAGAATGCCAAAGGGAATGTCGTGCTGTTTATTCAGGACACCGGCTCCGGCATGACCGAAGATTTCATCAGCGATCAGTTATTCAAGCCGTTCGAGAGCACCAAAGGCCTGACCGGCATGGGAATCGGCGCTTATCAGGCGCGGGAGTACATCCAGAAGCTTGGCGGGAACATCGACGTGACCAGCGAACCCGGTTTGGGCTCATGCTTTTCAGTTCGTATACCCCTCGCTGAACCGAGCGTTGAATCAATACCGGAAAACCAGAATCGGCTGATTTCCGACGGCTTCCAGCCCCAACAGAACGCCAATTAACTGACGCAATGTCACTCACCTGCAAACGATCATTGCAAAGTGTCAAAGTTCGGTTAAGAATCAGGACTGTGGGAATATTCAAAAAAAGGATTTGTTGCTGTTGTGAGTAGACGACTGCTAATCGTTGAAGATGATCCTGGCCTGCAAAGCCAGATGCGCTGGTGCTTCAGTGAAGATCTGGAGGTAACTGTCGCCTCGGACCGGGATTCCGCGCTTGCTGCCCTGAGACGCGTCGAGCCGGAGGTGGTAACGCTCGACCTCGGGCTTCCGCCAGACCCTGGTGGAGCCTCAGAGGGGTTTAGCCTCCTGGAGGAAATTCTCCGACTCGCTCCCATGACCAAGGTCATCGTTGTGACCGGGCGTGAAGACAAGGAAAATGCAGTCAAAGCCATAGGAATGGGCGCGTCAGACTTCTACCAGAAGCCTCTGGACGCAGACATCCTCACCTTTGTGGTAAACAGGGCATTCCGGCTTGCCGAACTGGAAAAGGAAAACCAGGCGCTTTGCAGGCAGGACAATGGAACCAACATCCGGGGCATTGTCGCTGCCAGCCCGCAAATGCTGACCATTTGTCGAACCCTCGAAAAAGTCGCCCCTACCGACGCCACCACCCTGATCACCGGTGAGACAGGCACGGGCAAGGAGCTCCTCGCCCGGGCACTGCATGAATTGAGTCACAGGGCCGACAGTCCGTTTGCCGCCATCAACTGCGCAGCCATCCCTGAAAACCTGTTGGAAAGCGAGCTCTTCGGTTTCGAAAAAGGCTCCTTCACAGGAGCGACACAGAGCAAGAAAGGTAAAATCGAGAACGCCAATGGTGGAACCCTGTTCCTGGATGAAATTGGCGACATGCCAATGGCGCTCCAGGCCAAGCTGTTGCGCTTTCTACAGGAACGGGTGGTTGATCGTGTGGGCTCGGTAAAACCCATACCGGTGGATGTCCGCGTTGTTTGTGCTACCCACCGTGACGTGCGCAAGCTGATTGATAGCGGCGACTTTCGTGAGGACCTGTATTACCGAATCAGCGAGATTACCCTCGACATTCCGGCGGTTCGCGAACGTGAAGGGGATGCTCTGGTCATTGCACAGTCCCTGCTGAAAACACTGGGCAAACAAATGGACAGGCCAAACCTCGCATTTTCCGAGGATGCCATCAACGCAATCACCAGCTATGCCTGGCCGGGCAACGTTCGGGAAATGATCAATAAAATAAAGCGTGCCACAATCATGGCTGAAGGCAAGCGGGTTACCTCTGAAGACCTTGAGCTCTCGTGCCCGGAACAAAGCCCCTCTGCCCTGATAAATCTGCGGCAGGTTCGGGAACAGGCCGAGAAAAAAGCGATTCTTCAGGCCCTACAGACATCCGGTTTTAATATGGCACAGGCTTCCAGGCTACTGGGGGTTACACGGCCTACACTTTATAACCTGACAGACAAGTACAAAATCGATACGTCTGCAGCAACCTCGGAAGTGTAGGTAATCCACGCAGCCCGCCATAACAACAAGCAGTTCAAGGAGTAGACGCTCATGACATCAAGGAACAAGACCTCCAACACCGTAACCCGGATCATACTTCTCAGCAGCCTCCTACTCCCTTTGCCTCTGCTCACAGGCTGCAACAACCAGCCAGACACATCCGAGGCGATCTCCCATGTAAATCGGGCAGAGACATACGCGGAACAGGGCCAGTACCGATCCGCACTTCTTGAAGTAAAAAACGCGATTCAGATGGAGCCGGACAATGTTGACCACATTGTCCGGCTCGCCAACCTTTATCTGGAGATCGGTGCAGTAAAAGAGGCATCAGACCTCCTCGCACCCTGGGTTGACGACCATACCGACGCTGTCGCGTTAACCCTGGCTCGAGCTTATGCAGAGCAAGGAAAACATTTATCAGCGATGGAAGCGCTTGCGAAACAGACTCCAGGTTCCCCCGAAGAGCAACTGGAAGCCGCACTGATTCGGGCCAAGGCACTTGGTGGGTCCGGCGAAGTGGCAGAAGCCCTGGCGCTCTATCAGAGCCTCGCCCAGGGCAACCCTTCCAACGTAGAGGCGATTGCCGGCGTACTCAAAACACATATCTCCCTGGGGCAACAGGCTCAGGCGGTCTCCGCAGCCGATGACTGGCTCGCCAAGCATGAGCAGGCCCCGGAAGTACTTTACTGGAAAGGCGTTGCACAGTACCGGGAGAATCAACTTGAAGCCGCTTCGGCGACGTTAACAGATGCCGTCGCCGTGCTCCCCACCTCGGATGTTTTCCTGCCGATTCGCCGGGACGTGCTAACGACACTTTCACGGGTTCTGACTGAACAGGGCAAAATTACCGAGGCCCAGGTTTACAACACTATCCTGGCGAAGAATATTGATACGGCTGCTCGCGAGCAGGCTGAAGCCGCCATTGCCGCCATCAAAGAAGGCAAGCTGGAGGACGCCAAATCGATTCTTCGCGACATGCTCAAGCTGAATCCGGACAACGAACAGATTTCCCTGATGCTCGGCGCCATTTCCGCAGGCACCGGCGAACTGGACGAAGGGGCGCAACTCCTCACTGAAAACCTGGACCCCGAGACCACACCGACCCAGTTCATCCGCGCAGCCACCATGGCGCAGATCGACACCGGAGATCGAGAGGCGGCCCTGAAGACATTAAGACGAGCAATAGAGGCGCGGCCCAACGATAATGAACTGCTCGCAATGCATGGCATCCTGGCGCTCAGTCTTCCCGAGCACCAGGACGAAGGCGTTGCCAGTCTGAGCAAGGCTATTGGCAACGAACCGGACAGGGTGCGCCTGAGGCTCGCCTTGGCCCGATATTACATCGGGCAGGAAAAACCTGAGCAGGCCTTGGCCCAACTGCGCATGGCGTTTACGTCGCAACCCGCCGAATGGACAACCACCGCCACCTACCTGAACCTCCTGATTCAGCAGGGCGAACAGAAGGAAGCGGCGGAAATACGCGACTCCCTCCTGAACGGGTATAGAGACCAGCCAGAGGCATTGTTGCTCGCCAGCCTTGCGGATGCTCAGCTCGGCAACCAGGCCGAGGCAATACAGCGTCTTGAAGAGCTGGCAAAAGAAAGTCCGGAACTTCAGGCCCCCAAAGTTGCCCTGGCAAGCCTTTATGCCCGTTCCGGCAATTCCGAGAATGCCGTGAATATGCTCATAGACGCTGCGACCATCACTCCGGATTCGATTCAGCCAATCCAGCAGGCCGGCCAGATATATGCCCGCGACCACTCCATAGCAGAAGTAAAAACCTGGCTGGCGGAAACTGGCGAGGCTCACCCTGAATTGAAATGGAGTACCGATACGCTGAGATCGCTGATCAGTATTCGCCAGGGAGAGCTCAAGGAAGCACGAGCCCTGTTATCCCAATGGCAAGATTCAGATGCCGCTCCGGTGAAACGCGCCATGGGCCAACTCCTTCTCGCAGAAGCCCAGTCTGCTGCCAGAGCCGGAGACTGGAGCACAGCACGCGCCAAAGCCGCAGAAGCCATTACCCTGGAACCGGAAAATCTCGGATTCGCATTGCTACCGGTCGGCATTGCCCAAATGGAAGGCGACCTGGACGAGGCCTTCTCCGCCCTGGATGGCGTCGAACAAAGCTTTGGTGAGAATGCCGCCATTATTCTTGCCAGAGCCAACCTCCTCAGACAGCAACAGGGCGCAACACCGGCTTACGATTATCTCCTCGAGCAATGGCAATCGTCCCAGGACACCGGGCTAATGCCATCGCTCCTTGCCCTCGCCAAATCCGAGGCCCCCGAGAGCGTTGATCAACTCACCGACAACTGGATCAGCAAAGAACCGGATAGTATCGCCGCGAACCTGGCGAGAGCCGAATGGCTGATGGCCAACAAACAGGAAATTGTTGCAGCCAATCACTATGAACAGGTTATTAGCAGACAGCCCGGTAATGTTACTGCCCTGAACAACCTTGCGTGGCTGCTTCGCGAAGAACAACCGGACAGGGCCCTTGAACTCGCCCAGAGAGCCAGTGAACTGGCTCCTCAAAATGCAGCAGTTCTGGATACCTATGGCTGGGTGCTGCACCTCAGCGGCAAGCACGCTGAGGCACGGGATGCCGTGGAAAAAGCCCTTGCACTCGCACCCGGTAATCCCGAGATCGAGGACCACCTCGAATCCATTAAAAAGTCACTGTAAAAAACCCTGACAACCCACCTATATCTGCGCACTCGGGAGGGCCGGAAAGTTACCAGACTCCGGCCCTACTTATCTTCTTGTCGAAATCCTTTACATCCCCTCATCCTCAATGTGACTTTCCACCATGATTTCAACATGTTATGGATTTGGCATGCTTATCGCATAAACACAGTTGAGGATCGGGGTTGATTCCCGGTCGGAGGCCAAACCATTCGTGAGAATGGGACGGAAAGCCAAGGATCTCTAAAACAACAAGAGACAGCCTGGTTGCAAAGCACACTACAGGGAATTAGAGCTAAACAACCGGAGAATACCCATGAAACTTAAACTTATTGCTGCTGCAGTGGCGTTGTTCAGTTGGACAGCTTCTGCAAGCGCTGTTTATGTAGAAACGAATGAAGCCAACGGTGAAGATTCGCTTCAGACAATTTTGGACGGAATTACTGTAGGTGGCTCTTCGTCCATCGACGTGAATGCGGATCAGGCTGACCCCGACGATGTCTGGACCAATACTGATTCTGGTATTTCACCTGTAAGATTCGTAGCAGAAATCGCCGGAAATGCTGGTATTAATTCGTTTGGCATCTACGACCCGAACAATCCCGGGACAATGTTTACGATTTTCGGTGGAGCTGCGACGCCGGGTGCGCTAGCTGATTTTGGTCTTGATTCCGATGGCAGTGTCTTCGCTGATCTCGGTGGCGGTTTTTCAGACACCGGCGTAGACTTCTCCTCCACGGACTTCGGCTTCTTCATGAGCACCGCTGGCAATACATTCTATTCCCAGACGCTTCTCAATCCTAATGGGGGAGACCAAATGGTCGCTTACCAAGGCGGGAATGGCGATAGCATTGATCTCCCAGGCTTTGGCAACCCAAGCCCTTGGACTGAAGGCGGATGGATTGTAGCCTTTGAGGATCAAATCTATAGCCAGAGCGACAAGGACTTTAACGACCTGGTTGTGTTTATCGAGTCAGCGGTACCAGTTCCTGAGCCTGGCACACTTGCACTGTTGGGACTTGGCCTTGCCGGTCTCGGTGCAGCCCGTCGTCGTCAGAAAGCCTGATATCGATTGGCAACAAATAAAGCCAGCTTCGGCTGGCTTTTTTCGTTCTAATTATTTGTTTTTCCTATCAGTGAAGTACACAATATTCCGATTGTGACAGTTGCAGTCTGATGGACGCCAAGATGTTAAGGAAAACATTAAACGACCTACCCCACTCACGCCCTTACCTGATCGTTACTGCGATAGCCGTTGTAGTCTTCTTTCCCACCTGGCTCCGATTGGCGTCCCAGTGGCTGGAGTTTGAGCAGGTCCTGGCTCATGGTTTGGCGACCGCAGTTATCTTTTTGGTCCTCATACTGATACACCCGCCAATTGCATCCCGGAATGAAGGCTCAGAATACTATCCACATCGCCTTTTCGGGGGACTGGTCCTCATAGCGGCGACACTAATCTGGGGCCTTCTTGAGCTTGTTCGGATCGACACCCTTGCCTTCCTGATGCTTCCGGTAGGTGTCGCTGCCGTCTCGTGGACGCTGCTAGGCTTAAAGAATACCCTAAGCTTCCTGCCTTATGTTCTTCTGCTGTCACTATCCTTGCCGGTATGGGCCGATTTCGTACCCGCACTGGTCTCCCTGGCCAGCACCGTCGTCAGTGCCATCGTTCGGTTGTTTGGAATGACAGCCCTGATCGAAGGTAACAGTATTACCTTGCCGTATGGCCGCCTGCTCATTGCAGATGGCTGCTCGGGCATTCGCTATTTCGCCATATCGATTTTGCTGGCCATGATGACGGCCATCCTGAACGACTACCGCTGGAAAGGCTGGATAGGGACTTTGGCCCTCGCCACTGCGATAGGCCTGATGGCGAACTGGGTTCGGATTACTATTCTTGTCGTGGTTGCCTACGAAACCAACATGGAAAGCGCATTACTCACAGACCACGAAACCATGGGATGGATCGTGTTTGGGGCGTTCATATTTCCGGCACTGTATTTTTCACCTGTGCGCAAAAGAAACGGGCAAAGTGCGCCATCCCTCAAAAGCGCTCGAATCCAAAGGCAGGGCCTGATTGCCGTCCTGGTAGCGATCGCGATCGGCCCACTCGGCCTCATACTCAGCCAGCCGTCAACAAGCTCACAGCCGGCATGGGATCTGACAATGCCCGAGCTTCAATTCAGGGAAAACCCAACTCTTCCTTTGCCAGTCACCCTACCGGACACGCTCACTGAACAGGTCTGGAGTTCAGGAGCCCTGTGGATCTCCCTGGCCCAAACACAAAAACAGAGCGCGGGAGACAAACTGGTCCCCTACCTGGCTAACACCTATGACAACTCGACCTGGCATATTGAGGAACAAGTCGCGCCAGGCCTGGCAATTTATCGGAATATCCTGAGTAGAGAACGTGTACTGATGGCACAGTGGTACCAGGTAGGCTCCCGGCAGGGGTGGAACTACCATGAAGCCAAACTGCTTCAGATTCCGGCTACACTTGGTGGAGAGACCCGTTTCGCCCTCGTTACCCTTCAAATGCCCTGTGGGCGGCGGAACTGCGAAAACGGTGTCAGCCTAGTTAAAGGGAAAATGGCTGAAATAGCCGAGTATCTGAGACCTTAGGATCGATGGCCCCTGCCTAAAGGACAGCTCATTCTTCCCACACAGCGGTGTACCCATGGTGAAACAGGCAACCGTCGGCTTTTTTTACACACCAATTGCGCATCCCCAGTGCTTGGGCCTGACATACTGTTTTTCTGCCTGAATTTGGCTTGCTATCAGTTGAGTTCAAAGTATTCTGAGAGTAGTAAAGCGAGTAGCTGCTGACATCTAATAAAGCACGAATCTTTAAAAAGACTTTGTAAGGGATTCGGAGACAAGAAAGGATTCAGGCTATGAAAGACAATGTTAAGTTCGGGGCTCTAAAGGAACGTGAATGGTCTCTTTTTTCCGAGAGAGGCGACTTTTTCTCACGCTGGTTTGGCTTACCGGTTTCACTGCGTATTACCCACCTTTACTTGAGATTGGGACTGAATGAAAACCATGCCTCTGTCTCTATGCTTATTACAGGGCTAATTGGCGCAGCGTTAATGATATTGGGCCCTTGGGGTATATTTTTTGGGTCATTGTTTTTATTACTCCACCACCTGCTGGACTACGTCGATGGTCAGATTGCAAGACACCACGGACGAGCCAGTGTAAACGGAGCTGTGTTAGACCGGTGGAATCACTTTGTTGTCGAAACTGCGACTTTCCCATGTCTCGCGCTGGGTTTGTATCTCGATAGCGGCGAAATCTGGCCATGGGTTGCGGTGTGGATCCTCTATATCTGGAATAGGTTTCGCGTGTTGCTGGCTCAACTCCCCGCAAATATCCTGTCGGAAGAATTATCAAAATATCCAGTCCTTGAACGAGAAATGATGCGTTCCAATCTTTTTACCGGACAGGCTCAGTCAAAAGGTCAGGGATCCGACACATGTACGGCTCCTGAAAGTGAAAAACGCTCATCACTTAAATCCAGACTCCGTTCAGCTTTTTCCAGGATTCGGGTCGCCAGTACATCCTATAACGGTTTTACCATACTACTCAGCTTGGGCGCAGCGCTCGATCTAATGGCGACGCATATCTTTTCACAAGATGGGATCATTGAAGCTCTAATCATGTTCCTGGCCGCGTATTCCATTGTAAACATCATGGATTACTCATGGACTTATATTCGCTCCGACAGAGTTGCGTCGGAGCTCTCCAGTCGACTAGAGAATTCTTTCAAATAATGACCAGCTTCTAGCCTCCGCCCCTATGTCCATTAGCTTGCAGGTCATCAAGAGTTCTGGATTATTACTTGGGTTACAGCTCATACACCGTGGGCTGGGCATCGTCAGCACACTGATTCTTGCACGACTACTCACGCCTGAGCATTTTGGTGTTGTCGCACTGGTCACAATTGCGCTTCAGTTCTTTGAACTGCTAGTTGAAACCGGCAACCAGCAATACATAGTGCAAAAACGTGAGCTGGATGATGAAGATCTCAACACTGCCTGGACTTTTGACTTCCTTTCGAAGTCCATAATTGCAGTATTGATCATCGGAGGATCTTCGGCGGTAGCTGAGTGGTTTAATGAACCAGACCTAACGTTAGCGCTCGCTGTCGCGTCTCTCGCGTTGCCTATCCGTGCTCTGAAAACACCGGGAATGCTTCGGCTTGCACGAGATATTAACTACAGGCCGCTTTTCAAACTGAGCCTTTGGCAAAAAGGCTTGTCCTTCCTGACGGTTGTCTCCATTGCGCTTGTTCACCCTAGTTACTGGGCGATCATCGCTGGCAACCTCGTTGCGGCCATTATCTACACCGTCGGCTCTTACCATGTAGAGGCCTACAGGCCACGCTGGTCCTTATCTAAGCTCAGTGAACAGTGGAACTTCTCCCAGTGGTTACTTTTGAGAGGGATCGTAGGGTTTACCCGCTCTCAAATAGATAATCTGATGGTCTCGAGAGTATTCGGTACGTCCCATCTGGGGGGATACAACCTTGTGAGGGAGGTCAGCCTTCTACCGGCACTGTCCGCCATTATTCCCATGAGTGAGCCCCTTCTCGCAGCAATTGCCAACGGCAAAGACAGCCCGTCAATACTCGCTTTTCGTATTCGCTTGAGCCTGGCGCTAATGATTACAGTCCTGATGCCCATTACTGTATTTATAATGAGCTATCCAGATCTTATCGTTCGCGTCTTACTGGGGCCCGACTGGAGTGATTACGGCCATCTACTTCAGGCCTTTGGACTTTTCTTCTTTACGTTCTGTCTCTTTGCTCTAATCAGTGATGCAATCATTGCCCAGGGACGCGTTAAACTGCTGTTCTGGTTCGACGTTATTTCCACCCTCACAATCATTCTGGTCCTCTGGCGCTGGGCAACACATAGCCTTGAGGCGATGGCGTGGTGGCGAGGTTGGCTCGCAGTGATAACAACAGCCTCACTCCTGCTTATTCTGGAGATACAAACTCGGGTTGATTTGGTTCGGCTAGCAGCTCTGTGTATCCCGGCATTGATAGGCTCTGTCTGCGGCATTTTCTCAGCCAATGCTGTACCGGTCGCAGGCGCCCATTTCCTTATCCAGTTTTTGGTGCTGGGGACGATCCATGTTGCAGTAGCCGCGATTGTCACTGTCGCCACTGGTTGGCTTTTTCTCGCACGCACTGAAGAATGGGGGCTCGTCAGTTCATCGCTGGTTTCTCTGGCACGGCGGACCAGGCCAAGTGGATAAAGAAACCCCAAAGCCAATCCCGGCCATAAAATGTTACTTTATGTTACCGGCAGAACACGATATGCTCTTTACATAATTGAAGTTTTCCCAAACGGACGTGGGTAGTAGACGTCAGATGGAACCCATAAGTATTACCTTATCCGATTATGCGGATTTGGATCGTAAAAACGAGCCTGTCAGCCTCGGCATCCCCATCCCTTCGGGAGCCCTGAAAAGTACCTCTAACCTGCTTCTTTCCGGGGGAGAAGACTCACCGCCCATCCCTTTTCAGGCGAAAGAGCTCGCACACTGGCCCGACGGCAGTATTCGTTGGTTACACCTCAGTTTTCTTGCGACGCTAGGGGCGAATACTACCAAGCCGCTACGTCTCATAGCCGGCGCCTCTCCTGTGCCTGAAAAAACGGTAACCATTGAACATGCCAACGACACACTGTTTATTCAGACCCCAATCGGTAATTACGCCTTCCACCCCCACAGACTCGTCTGGGACACTGTCATCGGTGAAAACCCTGCCGCCAGAACGCAAATCTTTCTGACAGATGAGAGCCTTCAGAAGGCTGAGTTCATTTCAACCGGAGGCTGGGAAGTAGTCGATAACGGACCTGTCAGCGCGCATATCAAGCAAGAAGGCTATTGGCACCAAAACGACGGGACAGAGCTGCTCAGAATCACCTGTGAACTCTCTGTTTACGGAACACGAGGACTAACTGAGCTGGCTGTAACACTTCACAACCCACGCAGAGCCAGGCATCCGGGCGGTCTGTGGGATTTGGGCGACGAAGGGTCCGCGTTTTTCCGTGGCCTGAAGGTGGAGACCCAGTGTCCTGGAAACGGACGCCTCATTATCTCATCAGGGGAACCGAAGTCCTCCAACCCCGTTAAGTCAACTTTGTCAGCAGGCATCTATCAGGATTCAAGTGGCGGCGAGCATTGGGATAGCCTCAACCATATTGACCGCAACGGGAAGGTAACGACAAAGTTTTGTGGATTCCGGTTATCAGAGGGCGGGGAAACCGTCTCAGAGGGTTTGCGCGCCAACCCCCAGTTAACATGGGAAAATGAAGATGTGCGACTTCAAGTCGCCATGCCTAGGTTTTGGCAAGATTTTCCCACATCCCTTTGGGGTGAACGTGCCCGATGGGTAGCAGATTTGTTCCCGGAAGAATCTGGCCAACTCTATGAACTGCAGGGCGGAGAGCGAAAACGGCTCACCGTGTTCATTGACCACACAAAGGACAACGGCAATCTGGACTGGGTCTATTCGCCCCTGACTCCGAGTCTGGACGCTTGTGTTTACGACACTGCCGACGCATTCCCCTGGTTCCGTGCGGGCGCACCACCAGGACCACTTGAAAAACTCATCAGACAGGGCATTGAAGGGCAGAACAGCTTCTTCAAAAAGCGCGAAAAAATAGACGAATACGGCTGGCGAAACTACGGGGACCTGTTCGCTGACCACGAAACACTCTATCAGCCCGAAGGCTCAGCCCCGCTCATATCGCACTATAACAACCAGTACGATGCGATCTATGGTTTCGCCCGCCAATTCGCTCTGACCGGTGACCGGCGCTGGTATGAATTAATGGACGATCTTGCCCGCCATGTGGTCGACATTGATATCTATCACACAGACGAAGATCGCGCTGAATACAACAACGGCCTGTTTTGGCATACGGACCACTACCTGGATGCTCACACGGCGACGCACCGTACGTTCAGTCGTCATAACGACACCAGCAGCACCCCTGGCCAGACTGGTGGCGGACCGGCTGCTGAGCATTGTTACACTACGGGACTTTATTACCACTACCTGATGACCGGAGAGATAGCATCCCGGCAGGCAGTGCTTGACCTGGCAAACTGGATGGTATGCACTCACGAAGGCAATGGCGGTTTGCTGGAGCAGATCCTGGCTCTAAAAAAACAGGACATTCCCAAATTGAGAGCTCTGCTAAAGGGACAGCGACCAACCCGCCACCGCTACCCGTTCACTCGTGGCACCGGTAATTATATAAATGCCCTGTTGGACGCGTCCCTGCTGGAGCCAGATGAAAACTGGCTACGCCGGGCCGAAGAAGTCATCCTGGCAACCTTCCATCCCGCGGACAACATTGCAGAACGCAATCTTTTGGATGTGGAAACCGGGTGGCATTACCTGATACTGCTAAATAGCCTGAGTCGCTATTTGCTCATCAAAGGTGAGTCCGCCCAGTATGACTCCCGGTACCAATACGCGTTGGCTTGCTTCCGCCACTACACCCGATGGATGGCACGCAACGAAGAACCGTTCCTGAATCACCCGGAACAGCTCGAATTCGCAAATCACACCTGGGCGGCTCAAGACATACGGAAGGTAATGCTCATGCATCAGGCAGTATATTTTGACCCCACCCAGAAAGAATACTATCGGTCAAAAGCCACGGAATGGTTTGATTACGTCATCAAAACCCTTCAAGCCAGCCCAGAGCGTGATTTTTCCCGTATCCAGGTTATCCTTCTGCAGAACCATGGCCAATACGACGCCCTGCCCGAGTTGCCGGAAACGGCATTGACCACCGATCTGATTGATCATTTAAGAACGAAACCACCCACTCTATCGATAGCTGGCCTTCTTTCTAGAATCAGTCAACGGCTGGTCCGCGGACTCCGAGGCTTCCGCCCAAGCCGCGAAAGAGCCTGGCTCAACGCAAGGTGGTGACCCCGATGAAACCACGAATTCTGGCTAAAGCTACTATAAAAAAGCTCTTCATCGTTCTATTGATGCCTGTCTACCTGCTTTACCGCACTCTATGCTACGGAGGAAATCGGGACGGAACCTTTCAGTCTTTCTCCCAATCCCTAAGCTTGGTGCCTGGCAAACTAGGAATATACGTACGCGCAGCGTTCTACCACCTGGCCTGCCCTGAAACTTCGGACGATATTTCTGTGGGATTCCTAACAGTCTTTTCTCATTGGAACACCACAATTAGTCGAGGCGTATATATCGGGCCTCAGTGTAATATTGGCATGTGCCGGATCGGAGAAAATGTCCTTATCGGTAGCGGCGTCCACATACTTAGTGGCGGCCGACAACATGAATTTGGAGACGTCCATCGCCCCATTCAAGAACAGGGAGGACAATACGACAAGATTGACATCGGTAGTGATTGCTGGATCGGCAATCAAGCAGTCGTCATGTGCGCCACCAATAGTAAGAGCATTGTCGCGGCTGGGAGCGTTGTGGTCAGCCCCATGCAAAGCGGAGACATAGTCGCAGGGAACCCAGCCAGGTTATTACGTAATCGATTTGAAGCTTCCCAAGCAACAACACCATCAAGGGAGAGCGGTGAATGGGCTCAGTGAAAGAACAGATCTACTACGCCTCACCGATATGGCTGCAAAATCTCTTAGTCTCTGCCTATGGCTATCACCTCTACAGAAAGCGATATCAAGGTATATTCCCTGAAATTTTGACGCTCCTCAGGCAGTCACGAAACTGGACCCGTCAAGAAGTGGAAGCCTGGCAGGCAGAAAAACTCCACAACATGGTACGGCATTGCAGGCAAACCGTTCCATTTTACCAAAAGCTACTAGCAGAACATGGACTGACCGAGAAAGACTTTACCAGCGTTCAGGATATACGTAAGTTACCTATTCTTCATAAGGAAACCCTACGCCAAAACACGAAACGTTTTCGATCAACTGCAGAAAGAACCTATATGGTCCAGCACACCAGTGGCAGCACTGGTACGCCGTTGGCACTGGAAGTCGACGAATACACCTACAAACTGGCAATGGCACTTCTTGTCGATCATGAAGAGGCACACGGCGTACCCTTCGGCGCTCGGAAAGCAACATTCGCAGGGAGAATGATACAGCCGTCCAGCCGTCTGAATCCTCCATTTGCCAGATTTAACCGAGCCGAAAATCAGATGCTGTTTTCAAGCTATCACCTCAATAGCAGCACTTTTTCCTGGTATGCAAAAGAGCTCGAACGTTTCAGCCCTTGGGAATTGATTGGTTATCCATCTGCTATTTCCGACCTTGCCTCCCACTACTTGAACCTTGGAATTGAACCAGCATTCAGGCCAAGAGCCGTAATTACAAACTCCGAAACCTTGTTAGCGTGGCAGAAGGAGAGAATCGAGAAAGCGTTTAACTGCCCAGTTTACGATTATTACGGTACAGCAGAGTACGTGCTTTTTGCGGGCCAAGAAGGAGATGGTTGCTATCGCCTCAATCCTGTTATAGGGGTCACCGAATTACTCAATGATGCCGGCGCACCTGAGTCCGAAGGAAGACTGATAGCTACAACCTTGACCAATTATGCAATGCCCCTATTGCGGTACGAGATAGGCGACTCAGGTATGGCGGTTAACGAGTCCATCAATGACTCAGTGATACATAAACTTAAAAAAATCAACGGGCGAATCGATGACTATATCGAGATGCCCGATGGAAGACGTATCGGTCGACTTGACCATATATTTAAAGGGCTCAATGGTCTAATTGAAGCCCAGATCATCCAAAGTTCGATAAAACACTGCACGATAAAGGTAGTTTTTAGCGCCCCCCCTACCACCGCACAGCTCCAAACCTTAACTAAGAACTTCGAAATCAGGACTGCCTCCCAAATGGAGGTTAATATTGAACCCGTATCCAAAATCACAAGAGGTCCGAACGGCAAGTTCCGCAATGTTGTCAGGGAGTTCAGCATTGGGGGCCAAGAATGAGAATAATGTTTGTTGGCGATATTAACATCGGTGAGTACTACACGGCATTCGGACATGGCCCCAGGACCTACGCGGAAACGAGCGACCTTTTCAGCCACGTTCACAAAGTTCTTTCTAAAGCCGATTTCGTTGCGGGAAACCTGGAGGCGCCAATAACAAATCATGCTTATAATCCACAAAATGTTGAGAGCTCGGTTCTTCGTGGCGATCCCGAACATGCCAGACTCTTATCTTCAGGCGGATTCAAGGTACTACAGGTTGCCAACAACCATACAGTCCAACACGGTGCGAAAGGATTCAGCGATACCGTTGAAACTCTCCGAGCGATTGGTATCAAGCCAGTAGGCATTGAAGGTCAAGATCTGGTCACGCTTGAAGTTGGCTCTCAGACTATTGGCTTTTTGTCTGCGTCAGACGTCCCCGATAACACAGATCCGGGACAATCAAGCTACCAACGACTCAACTCTGAATTTTTGAACAGAGTTCGAAATTCTGTCAGCTTAGCGGACCACCTCTTTGTGATGCTGCACTGGGGTCTCGAGTCCTCCACTAGAACCCTGGACTATCAGAAATCCATCATCGATGAACTCTGCAGTATCGGAGTCAGAGGTGTAATTGGCGCGCACCCACATCTCT
This sequence comes from Marinobacter salinus, assembly GCF_001854125.1. Lineage (NCBI taxonomy): Bacteria > Pseudomonadati > Pseudomonadota > Gammaproteobacteria > Pseudomonadales > Marinobacteraceae > Marinobacter > Marinobacter salinus. The sequence continues at coordinate 1,007,445 of NZ_CP017715.1, read as the reverse complement.
TCTATGAAATCTGGAGGCAGGAACAGGCCATTGTCGCCCCCTCTTTGGGAAACTTCGTTTTCGACTTGTTCTGGGACTCCCGACTTTGTGAATCAGGGATTTTAGACATTGAGCTTGAGAAAGAAGGCATTACAGCCTGTCGTGTATGGCCCGTGAATATATCGGAGCACGGAGGCTTTCCAATTCTGAAAGGCGCAGCTCAAGATGTTAATCACTTCATGAAGCTTTACGAGCATGGCCCTGATATGAGCGGAGAGCAGAGAAGGAAGCTGATGAGATTTTTAAAAGATTTTTGGAAAGGAAACCGAAGGCTGAAGAGTCAGTTCATCCTGAAAAAATTCGCTAGAAAAATATAAGGATTCAATATGAGCAAGGACTCTCTACCTTCTGTATCCGTCATTATTCCCGCTTACAACGAAGAACGTTATATTGAGCAAGCTTTAATAGCATTACGCAAAACAGATTACCCTAATAGCTTGATTGAAATAATCGTTGTAGACAATGGATCTTCTGATAACACTCTTCATATCGCTCAAAGGTATTCTGATCAGGTACTATGTTTGAAAAAAGGAAATGTAGGTGCGGTGCGAAACCTCGGAGCACGGTACGCTACGGCAGAAATTTTGATTTTCCTTGATGCTGACTGTTTGATTGATTCAAGCTGGATTTCTAGGGGAGTACGGCTGCTTAAAAATAACGAAAACACCGTATACGGAGGACCTTGTAAAACCCGTCAGAACCCTAATTGGATCGAGAAATTATGGCTTTTGGAAAACCCAAAATATCCAAGATTACAACCTGACCTTCTAGGCTCTTGTATCTTTATACACAAACAAAATTTCCAATCTATTAATGGGTTTAACGAGGAAATGACGTCGGGCGAGGATTCAGACCTCTCAGAGAGACTACGGAAAAATGGAGCTTCTGTAAAAATAGATAGGGCTTTGGCAGTTGTTCATCTTGGGAACCCTCAATCCCTAAAGGAGTTTTTTTCTCGTCAAGTATGGCATTCAGAAAACTATCTTCGATTCCTAAATAACTCGATTTCAGATTATATGTTTTGGATAGTAATATTATTTATAATTTCAATATTACTAATTATTTTTGGAATAATTTTATTGAATTGCACAACAATAATAATAGGTTTTTCTTCAATCACTTTACTTACCGTGGCCCTATCGGCCAAGCGCATATTACTTACACGATACTTTCCACAGAATATCAGTGAAATAGCCGGAATACTAATTCTTGATTTTTTTTATTTATCTGCAAGATCAAAAGGTCTTATAAAACCCATAATTAACAAAAAGTTCTAAAGACTACCCGAGAAAGAAATTCTCAGGGCTTTCCCGGGTTGTCTTCCACTTCAAATTATTCCACCACCAAGTCTGACGGCGGCGTTGGTGCAACATCACCCAGAGTATCGCTTACACCAAGATTAACAGGCATATCACTGCGGACAACAATATTGTCAATCGCATACCAATCTTCAAATAACTGGTCTGCGGGGTATGGGAAGAAATTGTCATTCCCACCGATGGCAATATAATTCCATTTCAGCATGGCGTTGTCGGTATTGGGCTGAACAAAAGGAATTTTCTCCCTATTCACAATTCGCTGGTCATTCACCCACATCCGGAATATTCCGTCAGCCGCCCCGATGGCTGAGTTCATGCGGACGTAGAAACCTAGTTTTGTCCAATGCTCGGTAGTGCCAAAAACTTGTTCGTGGGTGATAGGATCATACCGCCCAATGTCCTTGAGGTAGCCACCCTCTACCTGATTTACAACCAGTGGATCAGTGCCGCCTGGTGCTTCCTCAAGAGTGAAATAGCCATAGCCCAGGCTTACATAATCTGGATACTCGCCATTCAAGTAATAGTTATTACCTTCATCCCCCGGCCCCCCACGAAAGCTCAGGAAGTTACTCATTCCGTACTGGTCACGTTTGTAGTCCCAGAACACCAAAGGCCCAAGGCCACCCAAGGCCCCGTTGAAAAGGTCCCGAACCCCATCCCAGTGTCCGATTCTGAACATCTTGGATGCGTAGTTTGCGTAGTTAGCTCTGTGCCACCAGTTGTCGGAAAACCGAATGTAAAATTCCACATAAAGCTCGTCCACGCCCTGATCTAACAGTTTCACCAACTGACTGTCAGAGTTCCACTGATTACTTGAAGACTCCCGATACATCACCGCCGACTTTCCGGTTCCACCCATAGCTTTGTCAGCGTTCGAGGAAAGGATTTCCAATGTCGCGTGCTTGGATGGGTAACCAGTTTCTGGCGACCATGCTGTTGTTTGGTACAGCGCATTCCAGCCCTTAGGTAAAATGTCCCCGGAGCTGGACTCTTGGCGCTTCTCCGTTGTATGCATGGTGCTAGTAAAATCGGGTTGGGAATCAAAGTCCTCTTCAAACAGAACTTCCGAATGGAGCCCCCCGGATAAGAACACTGAACAAGCGGAGACTACGAAAACTAAACTTCTAAATTCTCTATTCATCATGCACCACTCACATTAAAAACAGCATATTGACTCTTGTGCGTGTCTTAACTTCACTGAACCTGAACAGTGACAGTTGGACTGTACGCACTCTCATTACCTGCAGTATCGACCGCCTTGACTTCAAAAAACCAAACACCAGGCTGTAGCTCTTCCGTTATCCTTACAGATGTTTGATTATCCCTTACCTCTACTACACTTACATCCGTAGCGCCGGATCCTGTTAGTTTAATCGCGTCAGCAATGATGTAACCGTCAGGTTCGCTGCCCAATCGAACCACTGCGGTGTTTTGGCCCGAAGTAAACTTCACCAGATCAACCCAAACTCCGCCATTCAAGGTTTGGTCAACTATTTCAGTTTGGGTTGTTTCTGTGCCGGAATCGTCTACAAAGGTCACATTATAAGTAGCTTGTTGTGACCGATTGAAGCCAGCTGTCCAACGAGCCTGTAATAAGTAGCCAGCACCCGGAACCAAATCGTAAAAACTCCACTTGCCAAAAACTTCCCCATTGCCTGGAGGAATTGGGTAATAGTTTTCCCCCCAATAGCCAGGAGTGTGAGAAGAAGGCGCCACCGTAGCGCCAACAATTTCAAAGAAGCCAGACTCATTGTCGATCAAAACGTCCGGTGGCTGTGCATCTCGATAGTAACGTACGACGTAGTAGGAAATATCGGATAGATCGAGCTGTGACCCATCTTCCCTAGTGGTAGGAGGGTCCCATGACACATAAATGCCACGCCCCGGAAAACTTGCTTCCGAATTGGCCGCCGTACCACCTTCGTATTCTTCCAGGTTTGTATACCCGTCTCCGTCCAGGTCCCCTGAAGCGTCACTCACAGTTGCGTTTAACCCGTAGCTAAGTTCATAGCTATCGGGGATTCCGTCACTGTCTGTATCAGAGTTCGTTGGGTCCGTCCTTACGTAGTATTCCTCCAGATTCGTTACACCATCGCCGTCGGAGTCTGCTGTTGCATCACTCGGGTCGTCAGGATTCAATCCGAATTGGGTCTCGAAGGCGTCGTCCATTCCATCGCCGTCAGAGTCAACAGCTACCGGTTCTGCCACCGATAGGGAAACCGGTACAAACCTTACTGCATCAGCGACAACATAGCCGTCCGCATCATCGATGAGTTGCACCCTGCCAGTCAGAGTAGACATTTTATAGGTGCCGAGCTTAAACCATTCGCCCCCTCCGGAACGTTGATCCAACGTTACCGTGTCAACAACCAGGCGATTCGCCTCATCCAGATGATGCACCTCATAGCTAGCATTCGAAGCTCGGTTGGAGTGAGAAGTCCAGCGAACATAAATCTCGTAATAGTCAATTAACTCGAGATTCCAGACCGCGTAATTGTCACCCTGACCCTTGGAGATAACGTGATAGCCCTCTCCCAGGTAACCGGAGCTAGCTGAAGAAGTAACCCAAGGCCCCTCAAAGAAAAAAGTCGAATCTGAGTCATCAACAATCACTTCCTCGCCTATACCTGCCGCTGTGGGAGGAAACCTTTCTTCAAATGGGGAGGGCTGGATTGCACACCCGGCAAGCGTCGCGAGCCCACCCATCAGCAAAATGTCACGTTTTCTCCCGAGCATACCCCACCCCTTTGGATGTCGTTAGTTACCAAAACGTAAAGGTAACTAAAAGAGTGGCACATCTGCCCAATAGATCCAGTGACCGGTTATAAGAAATTGCTCTAAAAAATTATGCTAAAGACCAAAAATAAAAACGCTGATTATTTAAAGGTAATTTTATTATAAAAAATAAAATAATTTAAAAAATTAAATTTTGTTATAATTTATCCATACTTTTCATTTATATATCTTACACACTCATAAAGCTTTTCTTTTTTGGCACTCAATATCTTATCAGAGCTAAGAATAGGTTCACTATAAGCTATTACCTGTTTTAAAGAGCGTAAAAATAGCTCCTCTTTTATTAATTGATACGGTATTTTTAAATACCTATAATAACCGTGCTTAGTCGGGTTCCAAATCAAAGGAGAAAGACTGTGAGACTGGTATTTTAATTCTAAGGAAGAAAACCAATCCTCCCATTTAAACCGGTTATGTTCATGAACATTGACTGGGATCCATGGCACTCGCATCGTGTCGGCGAGTATTGCACCGTGCATAGCTTCAGTAATGACAAGGTCGGCTCCAGAAACAGCTGCTATAAATTCATCAAGGGGCACATTTGGAGGCAGGTAGGAAGCACCTGCTCTTTTTGCCATTTTACTTAGTGGGATCCCTGCAGACCAGTCCGTTTTAAGGTGGGGGATGAAAACTATTCCCTCATTGCGTTGTTGCTTTGGGATTACTGGGTAAAAATCAGATAGGAGAACAGCACCATCGCAAATCCCCCTTTCTTTTTTTAATCGTAACTGTTCCGCTGAATTCGGACCTCGGACACAGGAAAAGTCCCATGAATCATCGAAAGTTCTTGTCAACCCTCCATACCCTACACCTGAAGAAAAGACGATCTTTTTAGGAAAATTTCGTAGAAAGTTAACATTTTTATCATTTATTAGAGTTCCTATACCAACAATGCATACCTCTTTACTTTCGATTATTTCAGGCAAAAACAACTTCCGCAAGAGCAGTGGATTGATGTCGTCTCCGAAATTTCTGGTACCTTTATTGGTAGAAAAATCCGAATAATAAAATATTGCCAAAAGATTTTACCTCACCACATTAACTGTTATTTATAATCGTGCCTACCAGATTGCGCAGCTTACTGTATTTAAAAGATGACGCCTGAAAACTCTGCCATGCAAACTGTATTGCAAGACGGCGGTTTCCGCATTCTCTGTAGTATAGCGAGAGCAAATAGGTTTCGAGCTCCAATTTATCCGAAATTTGACTTTTATAATTTTTTAGCAAAGGCTCTTTTAATAATCTTTTTAGCATAATGGGGGAGTAAGGCGTCCTTGCACCGGTACCCTGTGACAGGCCTGTGGTTCTGATCCGATAATACGCATCAGGATAACCAATCAAGCCAACACGCCCTGTTTTTGTTGCTCCCCTTATCCAAAGATGATCATCCTCTGCCCGGATAAGAGCCTCATCAAATCCTCCGAGCTCCATGAACAGGCTTTTCTTCATCGTAACTCCCCCCGTCCATGCTAGCGGTGCCTTTATAAATATCGGAGCAATATCTTCTGTAAGGATATAAAGCCCGCAGGTTCCGGCTTTTTTGAAATAAAACTTCCAATAGTCATTAACATCAGTTTGCAGCTTGGCAGGACTTTTGTCATCCGCCTGCCAGCGAAAAAAGTCAGAACTGAAAAATTCACAACTGGGCGCCTTCGAAGCGGCGTCCCTTCGTTGTGCTAACGCATTTGGCTCGAAGAGATCATCACTGTCCAGGAAGCATAACCACTCCCCTACGCAAACGGATGCACCGTAGTTTCGTGCTCCCGAGGCGCCCTTGCCTCCTTTGTTCACAGCCAGCTTCACGCGTTGATCTTGTTTATTTATATCTTGGATAATGCTCGTTGAGGAATCTGATGATCCATCATCAACAACGATTAGTTCGAAATCTGTTTCCGTCTGTTCAAGAACAGATCTAATGCTCTCCTCAAGGTAACTCTCTGAATTAAAGCACGGCATTATAATGCTGAAAAAAGGAGTGCTTTCGCTCTCGCTTTGGCGCTGAGAGGCCTCTACCAATGGATCGGAAATCATAAGCTCAACCTTCCACGAACAAAAGCAATTGCCAAGCGTGCCCGATCCCGAAGGCTAAAAGAGTGACCCGGAATACCTCGTGCCAACTCAACCGCTTTAGTAAACTGAGATGTCCAGTAATAGGATCGGAATAACCTTTTAGTGAACTGGTCTTTTTGCTGTTCTACCATTTCCAGCAAGGTCTCCGGCAACAGCCCCTGATCAAGAAGATCCAGCAAAATGCTCACCTCCCCTTCCAGATTCTTTACATATTCCGCAGAAAAGTTTTCGCCATGTTTGTTAATCAGGACAGTTTGCTTGGTGCAAATCACCCCATCAGAGATCGCTGCCATCCTCGCGGTCAAATGGAAGTCTTCAGATGGCCAGCGGGAGACGTGCTTGCATATACCACCGGTTGCCTGATAAAGCTCGCGCTTGAATAGGAGACACGATTGAAAGCATGCCTGAAACTCCAACAAAGCCCTCAGGAAAGGTTGCTCGCAGCGGTAGAAATGCTTTGATTCCCGCCATAACTCACCGGTAAGCTGCTCAAACCAACCTTCTGGAGCAAACTCGAACTTGGTATGGTCCGGCTCGTCAGTCGTTATAAAGTTAGCGAAGTAAAGATTGCTCTCGGGGAACTTAGCTTTAGCACTGAGAAAACTTTCAATATGGTCGGGGCGCCAAAAATCGTCACTGTCACACAAGGCAATCCAGTCACCCTGACTGTTTTCGATTGCTGTCTTACGTGCAATGGCGGGGCCGCTATTTTCGATTTGAATCAGCTTGACCCTACTCCTGTAGGGCTCAAGTGCCTGTTCGAGATTATCGGTAGATCCGTCATCACAGAGAACGACCTCATCCACAGGTATGCTCTGCTCAAAAATGTGATCCAGTGTCTTGCTAATCCAGGCCGCCCGATTATAGACCGGAATTGCCACCGATATTGATTCCTTCAAAGTTGGCTCCCTCTATATCACTTGTGCTATTTGGCCTTTATTATTTTCCTTGAAGCTACCCCCTTCTACGACTCACCCAAGTCGCTCGATCGCGCGAACAGCAAGTTCATCCCAACTAAAGTTTTTTTCCATGTGAACACGACCGGCTTGGCCCATCTTATCGAGTTGTGAAGGGTCACCTAGTAGTTCATTGACTTTGTTGGCCAGCGGCTCTGGTTCTGTACAGTCAACAATTACTCCTGTGTCGCCCTGAATTAAAGTCTCTCGTGTGCCTCCGGCGTCACCGGCTAACACTGGGCGACCACAACTTTGTGCTTCCAGGAGCACCATACCGAAACCTTCATCATCATTATTGACCCGACGGTTGGGAAGTGCGAACAAATCACACTGCTGGTAACATTCGAGCATATCCTGGTCATTGAGTTCCCCAGCAAACTCAACCAAATCGCGCACTTTCAGCGATGACGCCAATGAGCGGAGTGCTGACTCCTCCTCGCCTCCCCCCACGATACAATAATGCGCATCCGGAATTTGATTTCGGATCAATGGCAATGCACGGATCATCATATCGTGACCTTTTCTCTTCTGGAGACGACCAACTGTGAGGACAACTCGTTTACCCGGCCACCTGCTGGGGCGATTCTGGCTCGCTGGCCTGAATCTATCTACGTCCACGCCAGGAGTCATGACAACCAACTGGTCTTCTATCCCCCACCATGAGCGCAGAATATTTGCGGTATTTTCACTATTTGCGATGATTTTCTCAGCATGACGCATCACCCACCGGGTAAGGATAGAAATCTCCCGGCTAGTCCTGGCAATTTCAACGTCTTCACCATGCACGTAGCATGTATAAGGAATGCTACGGCGCATTTTGTTAAGCAGTGCTACCAAGCCTTCAGGCATTAACCGCCCACAGTGGACTTGTTGGATGGAATGGGAGCGGGAGATCTGGTCCACTCTTCTCCACAGTTTCCAATAAAAGACTAAGCCCTTTAAGGATGCGATTCCCCAGACGGGAGAGCTTAGCGAATCCCGGAAAACTCTGTGGGGAAACTCAGCGTCGGCGGATTCGCTGTCCGGATTTTCATCCGTGAGAACCTGAACGGTACCGAAAGGGAAGCGTCTGTATATCTCCCAGAACCAACGCCCGCTACCACCATGAGTAGGTGGGAAAATTTCCGTAATCAACAGAGTTTTTCTCATATCTCTCCCTGACCTGTCTATGTCCTGCTTTTCGCAAAAGCTGATTTCAAGAACTGCGAGCGATGGTCCGCCGAAAAAGGAAACCCAGCTCAGTTGCCAAAGGGTGGCGCAGCAAAAAGAGTGAGGTAAGCCATATAATGGGCAGGCAAAGCGCTATAGCGCCAACAGGCTTCCATGCATTATCCGCCGAAAACGGCACGACGAATGATATTGCCCAGGTTGCCAAGCCACAAACAATCGAAATAATAACGTTTGGCAACAACGCCCCGAAAAACTTCATGACTTTTAGCCCCAGCGCGTTTCGCAATATCCAGCTAACCAGCCCAATTTCAATGACACCGAGTACCAGGAAAGATCCTGCCACGGCATTCAAACCGAGTGGAAAGCTGATGATAACCAGGGCAACAGCGGCGACCAAAATGATGAGTTCCTTAAAGAGCATAAGCCGCTCTCTGTCTACAGCTACTAGCAGGTTATTTGAAAAGTTATGCGTGGTTCTGAGAATCAACCAGAGTGCCATAAAGGATGCTACAGGAGCAGCTGCATCCCACTGGGGGCCGAAAAAAATACGAATCGTGGGAAGGCTTGCAATTGCCGCCACAGTCAATACTGGCCAGATTACAGCACTAAGCATCAGGACAGCTCGAGTGTAGGCATCCAGTATGTTCCCCTGCTCCCTTTTAACTTCAGAAAGATAGGGCAACACCACGGGCGACACCCCCATAAACAGTGTTCCTGCAATGAAATCCACAAAGCCCAACCCCCTGGAAAAGAGCCCTACCTGGGCCGGTGTCCCCATTTTGCCAATCACTAAATCCGGGATAATCTTCACTCCGCGCTTGAGGAGGTTCGACCCTGAATTGTAAAAACCAAATATGGCAATTTCCTTTACATTAGAGAAGCTCGGCTTCCAATAAAGCGATGATTCAGAGCTAAATAGCACCACCAAAAGTTCAATCAGCGTTTTGACGGCAAGAGCCCAGGCCAACGCGTAGTATCCGAATCCCATTTTTATCAAAACAATAGTAGAGACAAGCGAAGCAACAGATCCGGCAAAATTGACCAGCAACACGAGGCGGAAATTAAATTCCCGATTTACCAACGCGATCGGAATGCTAATGAATGGCGCCAGGAAAAAGTTAATAGAAAGGATATAGAACAAGGTCTCTATCGCTTCTACATTGTAGAAGCCAGCGACGGTAACACCAGAGAAGGCAACTGTAATTCCCAGCCCCCATGAAATAAGTACGGTTAGTCCCAGCGCTTGCCGAATTTTCTGTTCACTCAGCTCCTTTTCCCTGATCAGGTAATCGGCAGCACCTAATAATTTGAACTCGCTAAGAACCGTTACGATTGCGCTCGCTATGGCAAATACGCCGATCTCTTCGGGCGTCAGCAGCCGGGCTACGATCATGGTCGTCGCAAGACCGATCAGTCGCGCACCATATTGAGACAAAGACGAATGAAGGAGAGCTTTTCTAACCCTGGACATGGCTTACGCTGCTCTTTCCATGATTGTGGGGAGGGATATCGCCCTAGAACCGCTAAGCCTTTTCCCACTATACCGAGGTGTCTTCAAAATAAGGGGCAAGGAACTCATCGCCCGGGCCTCATAATCGGAATTATCTTCCGGAGTTCCGGCAAGAGCGGGTGTCTGAAAACTGCCAGCAAGATCAACCAGATCGGCGGCATGAACAGCGCCATATACAAAATGCTGACCAGCGCAGGTTGCTCATCGAAATTCAAGAAATCTTTGATAAAGACAGTCGCAAGTGTGCAGCCAGACGCAATAAAGATATTAGGTAGCCATGCCTTCACCAGCCGCCCTACAGACAGATGAATGTATTTTTTCAGCATCCATGTCGTCACAACGGCCTCAACCAGGCCTGAAATGATGAGCGCCTGTGCCACTCGTTCGAGGCCATAGGGGAAACTTATGAGGATGCAGACTATAGCGGACCCCAATACCACCGCATCTCTAACGACCATCTCCCGCTCTATTCCGGCAGCAAGGAACAGGTCGTACGAAAAGAAAAATACTGACCTTATTGCAACCCAGAGCGCAAGCCAAGTCGCAATAGGTGCTGCCGCATCCCATTGGTCGCCGAAAAAGATTCTGATTGCAGATAGGCTGACCAAACTGCCAACAGCCAGCACGGGCACCACCATACCGCCCAGCAATACGCTTGCTCGCAAAAAAGCGTAGGCGAGGTCACCCCCTTCGCGCCGGGTACCGGAAAGGTAAGGAAGAGCTATGGGGCTTACTCCAGTCGCCAGCGACTGGAATATAAAGATCATGAACCCCAGCCCCCGAGAAAAAATACCTACCTGGTGGGTATTCCCCAGTTTTCCTATGACCAGATCCGGTGCAATCGTGAGGGCCTTGCGCAAAAGATTCGATGTGGAGTTAAACACACCAAAGCTCGCAATCTCGCGCAGATTTTTGAAATGCGGAACATAACGCATAGACTCGGGCGAATAAAACAATGAAAACATGACAAACTGCGTAATAATTCCCAATGTATAGCCCCACGCCAGCGCGAAGAAACTGAATCCCATCAGGATTAACGATATTGTTACAGCCAAATTCGCTAGTGCGCCAGCCAGTTGAACCTTGAAAAGAACATCAAAATTCATCTCCCTGGCATAGATGGAAAAAGGGAGGCTGATGAAAGGTGCTAAGAGGAAACTGATTGAAAGAATGCCAAATATCGGCACGATTGGAGCCAGTTCGTAAAAATTGGCAACAAGGGGCGCAGAAAGAAATATCCCTGCACCCAGACCCCACGAAATCATCATGGTCAGCCCCAAAGCCGATCTTACTTTCTCAACCGTTAACTCCTTTTCCCTGACCAGATAGGCTCCTGCGCCCAGTACCCTGAACTCGCCTATGACCATTACAATCGCACTTGCCACTGCAAATGTGCCGATTTCCTCAGGACTCAACAGACGGGCGACGGCCATTGTCGAGACCAGACCCAGAATCTGAAGACTATAGCCCGTCAAAGAGGAAAAAATGATGGCACGGCGGACGTTGGGCATAATGACCTCAACGCTCCAATAACTGGAGATACAGGCTTTGGTATTTGTCCGTCATTGCCGCAGCCGAAAAACCTTCTTCAAACCTCCTTAACCCGGCATCTCCGAGGTAACTACGCAAAGACCTGTCCTCGATTAACCTGCACAAGGCTCCTGCAAGCTGCTCGTCTGACCGGGACGGAACCAGGATTCCACTCTTTTCATTTTCTACAATTTCCGGATTCCCCCCCACATCCGTCACAACGCACGGAATACCAAGGCTCATGGCTTCAAGAAGCGTCATGGAAGTGCCTTCGGTATGTGAGGAGAGAATAAAAATATCGAAGATCGATAGGTAAAGGCCTGGTTCAGTCTTGAACCCTGTAAATATCACGCGGTTAGTTATTTTCAGTATATTGGCTCTGTCTTCGAGCATCTTTCGGTCAGGGCCATCTCCAACGAGAACCATTCTACACTCGGGGTGCCTTTCTAACACTCTGGCAAACGCGTCCAACATCATTCCCTGATTTTTGACCGGATCCAGGCGCGCTACCGTGCCTAAAACCGGGACTCCGAGTGGGACTCCCAAAGAGACTTTGGTTCTCTCACTATCTTCCCGTGTCACCTTGAGTGGCTTTATACCGTTGTAAATGACCTCGATTCTGCGTTTGGGAATAAACTCATAACGCGCCAGCGCAGAACGAGTGGCTTCAGATATCGCAACGATACTATCAGTTACCATCGCCAATAACCGATTGGCCAACAAAGCTTTATACCGATAACGATCTGGGTGGAACCGACCATGCTCTGTGAATACCACAGTTTTTCCTTTTCCCACTGCCGCCAATGTTCCGTACACCCAAGGAGTGTATTGATGGCAGTGAACAATATCGATAGAGCCTGTATCTATCAGGTGCCTGATCTTTTTAACCAGAGAAAAGTCCAGGCCGGGGTTCCTTTTGAAAGCGATAATTTCCGTTCCTAGTTGCTCTAGTTGTTTCCCAAGCTCTCCTACCTCACCATCAATACACACAATAATATTGGTAAACATTGAATCGGGCAGACTGTCAACCAGTTGGCGTATAACCTGTTCGGTCCCGCCAATCCCCATATTAAAGGTGATGTGGAGCACTCTTAAAGATTTACTTTTAGGCGTCACCAGGTTACTCCAACTTTCTGTTATTTATTATTCTTCGCCTCAGATAAATTAAAGACAATAGGGTTAGGGTGCCCGGAAATAGCCATTTCAAAATATATGTAGCTTCCTCAAAAATATATCGAAGAGTCATAAAATGATAGGTATCTTCGAAAATTGAATAATCCTTATTATATATATAAATCAAGTCGGAAACTTGTTGCCCCTTAACACCAGCATTTTCATACTTATTTCTAAAGGCACCGGGTTTTTTTCTCAGAATTTCTAACGATGCATCTAACGAAACTCCAAAATCAGGATCCAACAAACCCCACTTTCTATTCTCATTTTTATACTCTACAATCACATGTCCATCGAAAGAAATTATTCGATTATCAATATTATATTTATCAAGTATCGTTGATAATGCCGTAGAAGCATCTCCGCATATACCAATGCCACGTTTTATACTCCGAAGATAGTTCGCATAGTGATACCTCTCGAATTGAGGCAACCCAGAGAATTTCCCCACTGCCCATAAAAAATAGTTTTCCCAGATTGGAACTAGCTGCCTATATTCCGTAGGACTGACGGAAGTCCATTTAACGTGAACCAAGCTCTTATGGACAATCTGATTTGCCTCCTCCGCCAACTCTGAAATGGAACCCCCTGACTTGAGCTTTTTAATTTCGGATTTGGATTTTTGATAGCTCCAAACCTCTTCGGGTATAAGTCGTAAGTGCTCCTGATCGTTTACGCCAAGGCCCGGCTTCCGTATATCTTGAGTCAATCCATAAATGTTTATTGCCAGTAATGTCACCCCAATAACAAGGCAAATGAGGGCGACAGACTTCATAATATCCATATTATTTACCATCAAGCGCCTCTACTAATCAGTTCAAGTCTGCCGACATCAATGTTTCTGAAAAGGCTCGATTGCCATTAGCCATAGAGGTAGTATTCGGCCCTAGCCAAATGGCGAACACAACCAGCGACCACAACTCCTGAGTGTAATAGTTGTCACCCGCCAAGTGGATACTCCACATTCTGCTGGTTTCGCTTATATCAAAGAGGGCAGACAAGGGACCCTGTTTATCCGTAAGCGCGGGGTTCGCGATGTCGAAGAGCTCTTTCCGAAGCCAGTCAGCCAGAGGAACTGAAAACCCCATCTTTTTACGATAAAGGATGTCATCCGAGAGGAGGCGCGAGAACGCTTTCTTCAAGATGAATTTCTTTTCCTTGCCTTTTAACTTCAGCGCAGACGGAATGCCTGCCGCGTATTCCACAACCCTGTAATCCAACAGCGGCGCTCTTGTTTCCAGAGAGTTTGCCATACTCATGCGATCAACTTTTACCAGAATGTCCCCCGGCAGATAGGTCTTTATATCGGTATACAGAATGCGCGACAGGTGGTCTTCGGCCGGCGCATTCCGGTAATAGTCGCGGGTAATTTTGCCAGGGTCATAATCCCGTGTATGCCGGGCAAGCTCGGGGCTGACCACGCGCTCCCAGACTTCCGGCCTGAAAAAGCAGTTGGTCATAAAAAATCCCTGTCCCGGGCTCATGGCCAATGTGTTCAGCAATGTCCGGGCTCGCCGAGTCATCAAGCCGGGGATCATACCCGCCATATTAGCTAGGGACGGAAAGATGCCCTTCCGGACAAATTCCGGCAACAGCCCTCTAAGCGAGTTCTCTATCGCATCCGTGCGGTATTTGCTGTATCCGGCAAAATTCTCGTCCCCGCCATCACCAGCCAGGGCAACCGTCACCTCTTGACGGGCGAGCTGAGACACAAAAAAGGTGGGAACAAACGAAGGATCCGCAAAGGGTTCGTCAAAGAAACGGGCGATTCTTTCAAAGTTTCCGGCGACATTTTCCTTAACGGTAAATTCGTGGTGGTCCGTGCCAAACTGTTCGGCTACCTGACGGGCATACTTCACTTCATCGAACTCTTCAGAACCAAAGCCGATTGAGCAGGTGGTTATCGGCCGGGCGGCTTGTCCTGCCATCAATCCGACAATGGCGCTGGAATCCACTCCGCCACTCAGGAAAGCCCCGAGCGGTACATCACTGACCATTCTGAGCCTAACGGCGTCGTCTATAAGGTTATAGAGACCATCTTCAATGTCGCTCGCGCTTGAGTGGTTTACCTGATCAAAACGAACATCCCAGTACTGGTGCAGTTTGACGCTTTTACCATCGGTTCTGAGCCAGTACCCTGGAGGAAGCTTGTAGAGGTTTTTGTAAATTGTCTTCGGGTCAGGAATGTATTGGTAGAAGAAAAAATCCTTTACCGCTTCGTAATCCAGTACCGTCTCGAGAAAAGGGAGCTGGCGCAGGGATTTGATTTCAGAGCCAAAGGCAAACTCACCACCCGCCCGATAGTAATAGAGTGGTTTTTTGCCCAACCGGTCCCTCGCCAGAAAAAGCTCTCTGGCCTCTTTGTCCCATATTGCGAACGCGAACATTCCGTTAAGAGCGTCAAGGCAGCAGTCCCCTCTGAGCTCAAAAAGCGCAAGCAGCACTTCGGTGTCTGTCTGAGTCTGAAATTGCACCCCCTCGTTCCTGAGCTCTTCGCGTAATTCACGGTAATTGTATATCTCGCCATTGAACGCAATCACGTACCGGCCGGAAGCAGAAGTCATTGGCTGGTTACCCGCATCACTGAGATCGAGAATGCTCAGGCGTCGATGAGCCAGCGCTATGTGGCTGTCGAGGTAGCTTCCCCCTGCGTCGGGGCCCCGGTGTATGATTGATTCCCCCATTCGGTTCACCCAGGACTGGTGAGCATCCCGGTTCGGGGTTGCACTTAACCTCATGAATCCGGCGAGACCACACACGATTAACCAATCCCCCTTACTTCACCAGACTCCTTACCTTGCTCTCCGATTAGATCCCGGAAAAGCTGCAGGTATTCGTTGGCCATCCTTTCTGCAGAGTATTGCTGTTTGACTTTGTTGCGAGCCGCCGTTTTGAGAGTGGCTGCGAGTTTGGCATTGTTTAGTACCTCCGCACACGCGGCCTTCAGTGCCTGTGTATCACCGAGGGGAACCAGCAAGCCGGTCTTGCGATGCTCAATCAGTTGGTCGACGCCCGGGATATCATAGGCAACACAGGGAATCCCCATGGCCATTGCTTCCATCATACAACGGGGTATACCTTCCAGAGACGAGGTCATCACAAAGAGGTCGAATGTGGAAAGCAAGGCAAGTCTGTCTGACCGAAACCCAAGAAACTCGACCGCCTGGCCACTGGACCGACCGGACGCAAAGCTTTCAAGTTCGGCGCGCTGAGCGCCATCTCCGACAAGAGTGAGCTTTATCGCCGGATCTGACTCATACAGGCTATCAAAAGCATTCAGAAGATCCGGGATGCCTTTTCGCGGAATCAGCTGACCAATAAATCCGATGGTCCGGTGCGATGCGTCGCGGGTCTTTTCAGCGTCAGGATCCACGCTATTGGCAACCTCGTCACGGGGTGTCGCGTCTATTTCTTTCAGATCTACGCCATTACGGATGAAACGAAGGCGTTTTTGAGGAACCTTGAGCCGATCCATATCTGCCATCAGCTCTTCGGAAAGGGGAGCAACCGCATCGAAATAGCGGAGCATCATTGTTCCGATACGGATAAATGTTGCCAGTTTAATACCAACATTTCCTGAAAAGCCGTGAGGAGTACTAACGCATTTTATGCCGGTACGGCGGGCCGCTATCAGCCCCAGGATATCGGATTTGTATCCATGGGTATGAATAACGTCTATGCTCCTCTCACGAATAACCTGTTCCAGTCTCGAAACCACCTTCCAATCAAACCGGCCATTCATTTTCAGGCGATGTACATTCCCCGCAGATCGAGGGTAATAATCCGCAACTGAGAGATCCTGCTCTGGTCCCTCATCAGAAACGGCGAGGTCGCACAGCATTGTTTCAGGATCGATGTTGTTGGCCAATGCCAACACCCAGCGTTCAGCCCCGTAAAAGCCCGCAGGCGTAATAAATTGCAGGATCCTGACTTTTTGCATCATCTATACCCTTTTCACCTTCCCTTGTATGCGGCTACCCAGACTTCGAGCCGACACTGTCACTGACTGCGGATGCAGATAGTAAACCTTGATTGCCACGGCCAGAAACAGGATCATCCAATAGAGGATCTCTGCCCTGAGCTGATTAATGAAAGTGCTCGTGACCAGGTATCCGAGAACAGCGCATTCCAGGGCTAACAAGTGGAAATACTTCTCGTACTCCTTGTTATCCAGGACAAATGTCTTCGCTTTCTTCGACATTCGGTAAAGGCTGATCAGCATGGCCAGAAAAATAAGTAAACCGTGCCATCCCAGTTCCGAAAGCGCCTGGAACCAAATCGAATGCACCGTTTTATACTGAACGCCCTCTCGCTCTTCCTCCGTTAAATAGAGCGGTGACAAGATGTTATAGCCGTGGACCCCCATCCCTAAGGGGTGATCCTCCATCATGTCGAAGGTTGTCATCCAGAAAAGCACCCTGTGGGAGCCGCTTTCCGCACTGTCCGAGCTCTGGAGCGTAGACATACGCTGCCAGAAGAGGTCATCCGCTACATAAAGACCACCACTAATGCCAACAATTACAATAAAAACCGCCAAACCACGCTGCCCCTTCCGACGATATTTCGAGAACATCATAAAGAGTAGAAAAAGCCCGGCACTGGCTACGGTTCCAAGGAAGGCTCCGCGGCTGTTAAACAGGACAAGCCCATTTGCGACGAAGGCACCACAGAAAAAACAGAAGACTCTGACCTTTTTATTTCCCATCCAGGCGTAATAAAGCAAAAGTACACCCGCAGGAACGATCGCAGCCGCAACCCCGTTCACGTCGCCTCCGTCGGGTAGTGCAATTCCCTCCAACCGGTCTCCCGAATTGCGACCTGTCGACGTTGCCAGGTAGCCAAGGTACGTGCAGCCGAGCAGATACGCCCATGTCGCGACCTTAAGAGTGGCTTCGCTATTCAGAAGTTTGTAAGCGACTAACACGATGATAATCAGCTTGAGGAAAATAAAAGTGAAGTCATCGTGAATATCCGGCGCCAGGGACCACAGTTTTGCGATGTAGAACAGACCGACCAGAACCATTAAATATATGAATACCGGCTGCTCCTTCCACGCACTTTTTTGACTAAGTTCCTTGTACTTGGCGCCAAGGACTATCAGCATCAGAAGTGACGCAATAAATGAATAGCGCAACCCCGGTATCTGCGCAGACCACCACCGGTCATCCGGGTTCAGAAAGTACACCATCTGATACAAAACGAAGGCAGCCGCACCGGTATAAAAAAATCCAGCAACTATCCCGCCAAAAAAAACCGCTAGAAAAATTAATGCCATCTTCGACATCAACGGTTCTCCTGCCTCGGCCGAGCGCTTTCCCAAGTGATCTGAGTCTGTCCCTGCAAAGCCTTTACAATCCCACGAACGGCATACCAGTTCACCGCCACAAAATAAAAAGGTGTTGCCAACCAGACGGGTAACCGGTTTTTGTCTGGAGCCATGCTACCTATGAAAGCCAATCCGAGAAGAGCAACCGCGAAAAATGACATGAGCTGGAACACTTTGTATCCCGAGAACGCCAGAACAAGGCTGCCTGCGAAGCCAAGTAGCATGAACAGGGGAATCAACCAACGCAGGAGTTTGTGTGAGATCACTTCGAATGCAAATGCACCGGTCTTCCGGGGGTTCATAACCTCCCCTACCCGCATTAATCCACGAATGCTCCGGTTTACAATCCGCTCCTTCCTGGCCACTTCCCGGTCGAAGTCGCCGGCCGTCTCCTCGTAGCACCTTGCTTCACTGTCAAAAATACCCCGAAAGCCCTTGGCAATGATCTGTAGCGGATTAACAAAATCGTTAATATCCTGCGGGTGCAAAGGTTCCCAGAGCCCCGTTCGAATGCTGTAAATCGCCCCATCCCCCCCAACAACAGAATGCAGACGAGACTCCATGGATTTAATGGCCAACTCATATCGCCAATAAAGGTTTTCATTCTTCGCGCTCGCACCGGCTTCACTGTCCGTGTATAGAGCAGCACCAACAACATAACCGACCTCTGCATCCGCGAAATTTCGCACCAGTTTTCGGATAGCGTCTGACGCATACATGGCGTTGGCGTCGCTGAACACGACAATCTCGCTTGTCACCCCCTCCATGGCGAGGTTAAGGCCCATGGTTTTTCCCAAGCGGCCCTCCTGACGGATCAGGGTTACACCCTGCCCCGAGAATTCACGCACGATGTCATCGGTGCCATCGTCGGAGCCGTCCGACACCGCAATCACATTGAATCGTTCCCGTGGGTAGTCCAGCGCCAGTGCATTGTTCAGCTTTTCCCGGATGACCGCCGCCTCGTTGTAACACGAGATAATCAGCGTCACGTTAGGCGTTTGGTCCTCTCGTCTGTGGGTCACCGTTGGCCGGAATCGGGTAAGAAACCAGAGCAGCGCGGGATAGCCGAAGTAGACATACACGGGTATCAGCAGACAGGCGATGGTCACTAAGATAAGAAACATCATCATAAGGAAATGTACTTTCTGATCAATGGGCCGAATCGATTGGCAACGGGCAGCGGTAAGCGACGCCAGATGACTTCAACCAATGCCCTGAGCTTCTGTGCGGCCACTGAATATCTCGACTTTGCCGACGTCTTCGTACCTTCGTTAAGGATATCCAGCCAGTTAAGTTCGTGTGGCACCGCTCCCCATTGCTTCTTGAATCGGTACGTGCCCTCTCCAGGCGTGGAGCGGCCAAAGTCAAACAGTGTGATGCCCCGGTCGCACACATAACTGAGCAAGGTCCAGTAGAGCAGCATGTTGGGGGCCAGATGGTTGTACTCCGCAAGCGTTGATGCCCAAGGGATGGAGGCCCGCTTCCCGTTCAGAAGTACTACCCCCGCTCCAACTACGACGCCATCGCAATACACAAGGCCAACCACCATGTCGGCACCATAATGGGAATGCAGGGCACTAAACCATCGCAGGGCGTGGACGGGTGAACCAAGCCTGCGCATGTTAGCGGCAAACACGTGGTAGAACGCTTCCACAGCTTCCGGATCCTGTCGCACCTCTCCGGAAAGCCCGTTCTTCTCGGCTTTTCGGATCTGGCTGCGCAACTTGGGCTTGTAGCTCTTGAACAGCGTCTCGCTACAGTGAGGAAGCTCACAAAGCATGCTGACCTTCTGCATGCCCGCGTCAACGTGCTTCAGTTCAATGTCTAACGCTGGACCCGCCAAGCGCAAGGAGAGACTGCTTGCTTTTACATCCGAAGCAAGGCGTTTTGCTTCTTCAATCAACGCCTGCGCGACTGACGCGTTATTTGCGAGAGGCCCGCCGAGATCACAATAAGGCTGGGATATCAGTGCAGGCCTGCCCAGCGGTAAGGCCAGATGGCACAATGGCAACACACCGACAATATCGTCTGTGTCATCAAATGCAGCCAGAATGGTCCCTGAGTGTTTGTAGCCTTCATTCACTGCTTTGAGCCAAGCGCTGCGATGGTATGGTGTTGCACCTGGATGTTGCCGCACATAGGCATCCACACCTGCAAGGTCATCGTGCGGTGGACTTAGACGACGCACATTGAGGCGACTAGCTGACCGGGAATCAGATGCCACATCATCCATCCGCTTAAACCTGGCGCCCATCATGCTCCCCCTGCTCGCCCCGCCAATGCTGCTTTGCCATGCGCATGGCATGCTCAAGCTTGAGTTTGAATCTGGGCCGTTGAAGCGCTATCTGCACTAACTGGCGATGAACCGCTCCAAGGTTTTCCTTATAACGCTCTGCGCCCCCCATAAAGTCGTAATAGTGGAAGCCATGGTGGCGATAGTCTTCGATGCACAGGCTATGCCCCAACAAGCCAGGCTTGAAGCGGTTATCATCTTCTACGGCCATACCACCGAGATAGAAATAGACCACTTGCTGGTAAATCAGATTATAAAACGATGCGACCTCTTGCCCCCGACCCTCACGGACACCAGGTCAACCCCCCCATCCGGCCATTGGGCTCGGATGAGTTCGCGGTGAAAACGAACAAAATCGGGGTTGGCGAATCCACTCTGATCCGGCCCACCTCCCCAACGCTCCAGATGCCTCGGGCCAATCCGGTCGAATAAGGCCAAAGCCTCGTCGACCGAATCTGGCCGGTCCAGAGTTACTTTGCCACGCCCCTCGTATAGCCGATGACAGCGATTTATCTGATAACGCGTGTTACGGGACAATGTATTCAGGTAATGCTCACCACTTCTGCGAAGGTCGTTAAGGTCGACGCCAAAGCAGGGAGCTTCCCAACGGACATGTTTGTATAGCCCGGTAATGCGTGCGTACCGGTCCGCTTCTTCGGCATCAATGGCGCCAACAATAAACTCATCCCAGTCGGGCATAGCATCACAGAGGTAGCTAAGGCATATCTGTGCGACCTCGTCTTCTCTCCCTCGTTCTGCCAGGAATCCGTTGTATTCAATCCAGATCTGATCCAGGAGTTTGTGACCAGTCTGGTGCAGGCGCAAACAGCGGGACTTCAGCAAACCATGCCGTCGTTCCTCCGTTTCCACCACCAGTCCCATTCCCACCAGACGTTTGCCATCCTTTACCCTGAGAACGAATGCCCGCGGTTCATATACATGAAGCCAGTGCCCAAGCCACTGCCACGAGAGAAAAACCGTGGGATCGGAGCGATTTTCCAGATCCAGCCATTGATCGCGTAGTTCCGCACACGCTGTCGCCGGTTCTCTTGTTATTGTCAGCGTTCCTGCTGTCATTGAGATGCTTCCGCTACGATAGCCGATTAATGAACGGGATTCGGGTGCTTCACCAGGAATGGCCCGATGGCCAGGTAATCAAGCGCTCCCTGGAGGAATGCGCGTACCGCATCTTCCGGAGAATTGACGATGGGCTCTTCATGCATGTTGAAGCTGGTATTGATCAGGCTCGGAATACCACTCAGCTTTTCATATTCCTTGAGGATATCGTAGTAGCCCGGGTTCACTTCACGCTGGATCAACTGTGGACGTGCGGTACCGTCAACATGGACCGCTGCGGGGCAGTTCTCCCGCATGAAATCGGTGCAGTCGAAGGTAACGGTCATGAATTCGGCGGCGTGTTCTGCACCCCGGATATTGTGATAGCACTTTTCTCTCGCTTCATAGAGAGTTACCGGTGCAAAAGGCATGAACTCGGTACGGCCAAGGCGCTTATTCAGCCACTGGTTAACCTCAGGTTCCCTGGCGTGATACATAATCGAGCGGTTACCAAGGGCCCGGGGCCCGTACTCCATCCGGCCATCGAAACGGGCGACCACCTCACCCCCATGAATCAGTGCCGCCGCTTCTGCCGCGAGGTTCTCAGGGCGCTGGTAATGCAGTCCTTCAGCCTGCAACGCACGCTCAATTTCGGCTTCCGAGTAGTCAGGGCCCATGTAGGCGCTGGAAAGCGAAGGTTTAACTCCGCCCGGCCAGCTGTGGTAAAGAGCCGCACCGGTGCCGCACCCGCCGTCGCCCATATTCGGGTATACGAAGATGTGATTGACGCCCTCAATCTCAAATATCCGTTGGTTCAGTTTAACATTGGCGGTTACGCCTCCGGACAAGACAATGGTGTCGATACCCGTTTTCTGAACCCAGTAACGGATGTAGTTCGTCGCCACTTTTTCAAGTACATACTGATAGGCGGCCGCCACATCAATCTTGGGAAACTTTGAGGCCAGATAGCGGGAAAAATAGACGTTGTTGGCTTCGTAGATCCGGAAATCGCCGGGCGTCTCATCAATACGGGAAAGCAATATATCCCCAAGAATGGAGGGGTCGCCGTAGGATGCGAGCCCCACGATCTTTCCTTCATGACGGCTGGGTTTGAAACCCAGGCTGGAAGTTACATGCTCATAAAGGGTGCCCAGAGAATTCGGGAATGGCAGGCCATGCAACCTGTGAATTTTTCCATCGCGGGCCTCGCTCACGGAGCCGGCCAGACCAGAGCCGTAGCCATCCAGAGTGACGCACAATGCACGCTCAAAACCACTGCAGAGAAAACTGTTAGCAGCATGGGACAGGTGGTGATCCATGCGCTTGACCGGTTTGGTCCAGCCCATTGCTGCAAGGCCGCCGGTCAGATCCCGCTCCCAATGCTGGAAAGATTCCGTTGCCGCTTCGCCCCATTGGCGGGATGATTTCAAAGCCGCATTATTGGAAGCCAGCTTCTGGGCGCCCGCCATGCTGTAATAAGAACTGTGAAGAAAACTTTTTTCCATGATGGCATTTGGATGTTCCAGCCCATGGATAGGCTCGTTGCGATCAGGAACACGGCTAAGCGCTTCTTTGATCTGGGGAGACAGATCATTAGGGTGGAATCGCTTAATAAAGGCCCTTTCATCTTCCAGATTCTTCGAAAACAGTTTTTGCTCGTTCTCCCAGGTCAGGAATGGATAACACACCTGGTCGAAGTCGCTCATGGAAAGGCCAGTGTATGAAAGGGCCTTCTCAAGGGCCAGCGTGGGAAAACCTGATTGTTGTTTGGTCCTGGAGAAGCGCTCTTCTCCTGCCGCAAACAGAATATTGCCGTCCTCAACAATCGAAACCGTTGAGTCCTTGTCTAGCGGGGAAATCCCAAGCACCTTCATGCCATACTCTCCATAAGCTTGCGAATGCGGGTTGGCGTCGACGCCTGTCCGCCTAACTCATCGAAAAAGAAATCGAAATAACAACGGAAGCTGTCCAGAAATTTCCGGAGCTGGGCGTCATCCTGAACGTATGTGGTATTACCAGGCACAACGCTTGGGCTGTGGAAACTCCAGGTAAAGGTCCTTACTCCCCGATTGTAGAGCGCCCGGCTAAGCTTTATGTGCTCCGCTGAATTGAACCCCTCCGGAGAGAGCATCAGCCTGTCGACCGCACCTAAACGGGAGAGGATTCCGGGCGCTTTGAATTTCCGGAGTGCCTGGGCGACCTGAAATAACGGAATTGCTGCAGCACTGGCCCAGCCTATAAATGCTCCGGTACAGGGAAGCTCCAGAATGGGCTTATCGTTGCCACCGAACCAGAACGGATGTGCGTCATACCGGCGATAGTCCGGCCCGCCATCCGCCCGCGAGTCCAAAGGCGGGCAAACTGAGAGATCGATATTAAACCCCAGTTCCTGAAGAATGCCGGTGGTGTTGGGGCCAAAGCCGTAACGCCCGGCCTTGTAGGCAACCGGTGCGGAGCCAAAATTCTCTTGGATCTTGTCCCTCAGAACGAGAAGTTTCTGCCGTTCAAGGTCTTGCGGTAGGTTGCCCGGATAGGTATTTGGTTTGGACAACACCTCGTCAACCGGCGGATTTACCCAGGGATGAAGGTG
The DNA here is from genome assembly GCF_001854125.1 of Marinobacter salinus. Taxonomy (NCBI): domain Bacteria; kingdom Pseudomonadati; phylum Pseudomonadota; class Gammaproteobacteria; order Pseudomonadales; family Marinobacteraceae; genus Marinobacter; species Marinobacter salinus. The sequence continues at coordinate 983,617 of NZ_CP017715.1, read as the reverse complement.
GGCTCCAATCTCACACTGCCCCTTCTGGGCGAACTGCCTCAGCAACTCATAACCCTGAGCCTGGCTGGCCACCGGATAGTCGATCACGTAACAGGGGCGAATGCCGTATTCATTGAAGATGCTTTGGACGCGATCGATATGCTGCATGGCAGAAACGCCCGTCGCTGCCGAGTCCGGTTCGGAATTCCAGTCGAATTCTTCCTCGGTATCGATCACAACAATAAGCTGTGGCGGCTCCTCTGCCGCAATCCTGATGTCTTTCCGTTGATCAAACATGATTCCCTTCCTGAGCATTCCTGAGTCCATTACCTCGACTGACCAACTAATGAAAATCCCTTGGTCAGCACCAGGCGAAGTACAAACTGATCCTGGTCGCTTCGGGCAAGTCGGCTTCGCAAATAGGACTGATTTAACTGAACACTGAAAGAGGTGTCTTCTGCCAACTGGCGCGACCAGCTTGTGTTAAAGCGGTGGATCTGATCGATGATGGTTCCCGCATCTTCGCCGGCATCCCCCTGCCAGCTGTATAAAAAGTCCATTCGCTGCAAGTTGGTTAGCTGGAATCCAAAATTCACACTGGCCGAATACTCATGGGTCGTTGCGCCCGTGATTTCCGACTCCAGTAGCGCAGCCTCAGCAGCAAGCCCAAAATTGCACACGCTGCATAAGCGAGATGTACTGTTATGGGTGACCAGGACTGAGTCACTGGTTACGAGATCCCGAATCCGGATGGTATCCGGGAGAAAATCGAACACTTCCGGAAAGTCCAACGACAGGTCTGTCGCACTGTCTGAGAGCCTGCGATTGTATTGAATCGAGGTTCGCCAATCGCTGGCAACCCAGGTACGGTCAACAAATCCTGTACCGGCTTCGCTCTCGCTGACAGAGCCATCAGGGTACTCTGTGTCTGCCTGGCTCAGGCCGCCTCCAATATTGAAAGATCCATTCTCCAGCACCCGGTTATAAACCAGCTGTGCGGAGTCAATCGTGATATCGGTTTCATTATCATTCGACCAGCTACGGCTGCCCACAATGCTCCCGGTTGAGCGCTCACTTAAACGCCTCGAAAACTCTCCAGAGGCGGTAATAGACTCTTTGTCGTTCAGCTCACCGGCCCCAAAGCTACGTCCGGCCTCCCCGGAAAACCTCAACGTGGAAAGATCGCCAGGGAAAAACCGCAAGCCCGCCCCTGCATTCAGCGTATTCTGAGTGTCGTAGCTCGACGGATTCACAACAAAACCAGTGTTATTACGAACCAAACTCACTGTGTGCCCGGCATTAAAATCAAGGCGACTCGCAGGGTCAAAATGAACAAAACGCGACGCGCCCGTGATCGAACTGGTATCTGTTTGGTCGCCTTCACCAAGATCACGCTTGGTCTCGAGCGTACCTCCGTAACGAAGCGCGAGCGAGTTCGCTCCACTTTCCAGTTTACCGCCGAGATTGCCGGACACCCCGAGGCTAGGCTCGGTGTTTGTATCAGTGCTCGTTCCCTGGTCAGTCCGGGTATGAGTCAAAGCTGTAAACAGGGACCCTGAACCGGAAACCTCCGTTACATTTTCGCTAAGGTCTTGCCCCATCACGGTGTTAGGCGTGAGGCAGAAACTGCATAGGCTAACGACAAGCGATATCTTTGCTTTCTCTGCGCTCCAACCCATCAATTTACTCCTGAAACACCAGGCCTGAGAATTTATCGGATCCGAGAGCGTCTACCGAATCCGTAATCGCCTCTGGAGTTACATCCCCGAATGGAACGCCAAACACGATCTGGTCTGCAAACCTTTCCAGAATCCGGGCCTCGGTACTTTCCCGAAAAGGCGGCGCATTCAAAATGATACAACGGTCCGGATAGCGGTCTTTCAATTCGGAAATCAGCTCGCGCATCCGCACCGCTGAGAACAACTCCACAGCAGAAGAAGCCTGGGTTCCCCCTGGAATAACGCTAAGGCGAGCCACACCGCTGGGATATAGAATATCTTTTATGGACAGAGACTTGTCCGCCACAAAATCTGTCACTCCCGAGCGCATTGGCATCGAAACCAGATTGGTGAGGTCCTGGTTGTAGGGGTCACAATCCACCAGAAGAGCAGACGTGTGGGAGTCCAAAGCAAATGATGCGGCAAGATTGTAAGCCGTGAGCACAGAATTTGCCCGATTGCCCAGACTGCTGAACATGACCACAAAGTTTTGGTCACCAGCGCGATTTCGGAGCTGAATGCGTAATTCCCTGTATGCATCCATTACTTCCTTGTCGGGCATTCCAGAATAAATGATTTTTCTCTCGCGGAGTTGCTCGCGGGTCCAGGGTTTCGGATTTCCGATCAGCTCTAACGAGACTGACGAGTCGTAGACTGTTGGGGGGTGTTCGCTTTCATCAACATCTACCTGAACCCAGTTCGGTTTCAACCGGTCTGAGCCGGCAAACGGGCGCTCTTTCCGGAAGTTTTCCTCAGGTTTTGCCTCTCCCCGTTTCAGCTCAAGCCGACGACGCTCATCCTGGCTTTTAAGCAGCGCATTGTAGAGTTTATTGTCGTCCATTAACCGCCCCCGAGGCCTGTCAGCTCTGTGATTTTATTGATTAACTGATCAGGCGTAATTCCCATCACACTAAACAGGAGAACTGACAGATACCCCAGCATAAACAGAATGAGCACAAAGAGGATTGCAAGAACATCTTTCCTCAATAGCCGATCTTTCCATGTGCTGCGGTAATGCGGAATGGTCGTCAGCACTGGAATCGTTTCCGGCAAGGCAAGCTGCAGAGCCCGTGGCGACCGCACCCTTTGGTCAAACATCACCAGCAGAGCCAGAAGCCCCAGCACCGTGGCACTGCCTAGAAACGGGCCCGCCAGGCCCACCTGGTACAACTGCAGGCCGTCCCAGTGTGTCGGGTAAGAGGCCGGCTCCTGAATTTTGTAACTGACGCCTTCGCCCTGAACGTCCAGCGTCATGGAAAGGCGTGCTTTTTCCCGACGCTGGAGCATGTCTTCGTAGACACCTCGGGTTACATCGTAGTCTCTGGTTAACTCCGATAGCTGGGCCTGGTTTTCTGCCACGCGCTGGGAGCGCTGGAAAGCCTCTTCAAGGAGACGCTCCAGGGACGCAAGCCTGTTTTTCTGAACAGCAAGCTGGGTAGTACTGTCTGCTAACTGAATCTTCAGGTTTTCATACACCGGGTTTTCCATAACCTCGGTCACCGCGCCGTCACGATCGCTATCGCTCTGGCCCGACACTTGTCGCTCCAGGTCCGCGATCTGGTCTTTGACACTAACCACATCCGGATGGCGTTCGTGGTACTTCAGAAGCAGTGAATCCAGCTCCTGGCGCAACGCTGCCAGCCTCCGTTCAGCAGAAGATTTCCCGGCATCAACCACAATGCGCCTGACCGGTTCCTCCTCATTAAGCTGGGCCCGGGTCAATTTGACCTCGGATTCCGTCTGCTGGATCTCCAGTTTGAGGTTTTCAATCTCACGCCTCAGGTTTTCAATCCTCGCCTGAACGCTTCCTTCTGTACCGTCCTGGTTGCTCGCTTTGAACTCTTTCAGTCTTTGCTCGGCCTCTTCGAGCTGGCGCTGATAGGACTTGACCTGGGAGTCAATGAACTCAAAGGCCCCCTGGCTTTCCGAACGTTTTTTGCGCACCGTGCGCTCTACAAATCGATTTAGTGCTGCACTGAGCACCTGGAATGACTGGTTGGGATCGCCACTGGTGTAGTTGAGCTCCAGAAAATTCCGATTGGAGACCCGCAATGAGAGCTCTGTCCTCAACCTTTTGATGGCATTGTTGCGCTCTACGTCAGTTTCATTGCCAAGAAGCAACCCTGTATCAACGGCGACCTGCTCAAGGAATGAGCGGCTCTGAATCATTTCCCGCGCTTCATTGATGCGGTCCAGCTGAGTTACCTCAGCCTGACCGCGAAGAAGAGGCTGCAGGATATTAGACTGATCGGCGTACAGGACCGCCTCAGAGGTGTAACTTTTGGGAGTAACGTAGCCCAGAATCAACACCCCGGCGGTTACGATCATAAAGATGAGCGCGGCAGCCACCCGGTGCCGGAAAAGCTCTAGCTTTACCGCACGCAAGGTATCGAGAATGAACTGGATATCCATCAGAGTTCGCCTCGGAATAATTGCTTACGCGGAACGCTGATTACATCGCCCGGTTGCAACGCATGATTGGTACTCATATCGCCATCGGCGAAAATGGCGTCAAGATCCAGAACAAAGCTCTTGTATTCACCATTGATTTCGCGATGAAGAACTGCTCGGCTATCAGCTGCAAAATCCGTAACACCGCCCGCCATGAGCACAATATCGAGAACCGTCATCCCCGGCTGGAAAGCGACCGACTGGGGCGACACAACCTGGCCAGTAATGCGGATACGATTCCGGAATTCCTTGCTGGCCGGGCTGGTTACCATAATGGTGACTTCGGGCGTACGGATGTATTCACCCAGAGCAACACTGATTTCCGAGGCCAGAGCTTCCGGCTCCTTTCCTTCAGCTTTCACGTCACCCATCAATGGCATGGAAATAAAGCCATCCGGCCGCACAACGATGGACTGACCAAGCTCCGGGTTACGCCAGACGTGAATAGAAATCGTGTCCCCGACACCAATCTGATAAGGCTCCGACTCCAGCTCGGAAACCGGAGGCATTTCCGTTGAAGAAGGAAGCCCTGAACAACCTCCGAGAATCAGAACCAGCATAGCGACCAGCCCGGTCCGAAAAAACGTAAACGTGCCCATAAATGCTCTCCAAATCCCTGTTGTTTTGTTGGTCATCTTCAGCGCACACCTTTTCCGAGGAGAACAACCTCCACGGTTTGGATCATAATCAGCAGATCCATCACAAGGCTGTGATTCTTCGAATAGTAAAGGTCGTATTCAAGCTTCCCCTTGGCGTCCTCAACCGATGCGCCATAAGGATATTTAAGCTGGGCCCAGCCCATTAAGCCAGGCTTCACGTAGTGACGGGTATCGTAAAACGGGATTTTCTCCTTCAGCTCGGTGACAAACTCAGGTCTCTCCGGGCGCGGCCCCACGATACTCATTTCTCCCTTGATCACGTTATAGATCTGGGGCAGCTCATCTAACCGGGTGTTCCTGATAAACGCGCCCACACGGGTTACCCGATTATCGTTGGCCATTGCCCACTGAGCTTTTCCGTCTTTTTCTGCGTCTTGCCGCATACTCCGGAATTTATAGATCCGGAATTCCTTGCCAAGCAAGCCCACTCTCTTCTGGCTATAAAGAATCGGCCGGCCGGTTTCGATAAAAACGGCAATCGCTGTCATTACAATGAAAGGAAACATAATGATCAGTAGCGAAAGGCTGATGAAGAGGTCCAGAAAACGCTTGGCAAAATCCCGGCTTTTGGAGGCCTTGAAGCCCTCAGAAAAGACGATCCACGAGGGGTGCACCATGTCCAGCTTGGCCTTTTTCAGCTCGCGCTCGTAAAAATCAACACCGTTGGTAACGGCAATGCCTCGCAGTTTGCACTCCATCAGTTCAGGTACCGGTAGCCAGCCACCCTCGGTTCGGCGCCGCTCCTGCTGGGCAACTACGATCTCTGAAACCTTATTCTGCAGGCAGAACTGATAGAAGTCGTAAGGTGTGGGCAAGAGCTTCTCTTCCGCGATGGCTTTACCCGGATTATCTGCAATGCAGCCAATGATCCGGATGCCAAGCGCCTGCATGTTGCGCTCATACTCATCGAGTAGCGACGCAGCAAAATCACCGGCGCCAAAAATCACAACCCGGCGAACGACCTGTTCCGAGTCAACAATCCGGAGAAACACCAGGCGTAGCAAGATAACGACCATTGAGGCGAGCAGAACCGCCCATAAAAGGTTCTCGCTGCCAGGGTCGGCAGAAGGCACCAGCCCGTACAAAATAGTGAGACCGATACCGCCGACAAAACAGTAAGCAACCAGAGTCCGGAAAAACAGAGAAGACAAGCTTTCGCGAACCATCGCCAGATAGCCGCCCATGGCGAGGGTTCCGCAACTGAGGACAAGCGCAAACAGAAAAGCCGACAGTACATCGGTGTGCATGGGCAGATGATTGACGCCCGCATAAGCCAGAAAAAGCGTCAACAGGGAAAAAATGGCAAACAACACCCCGAATTCCAGCGCGGCGAGCACCAGATAAGGGATGTGCAGGTAATGTTTTCGGAATCGTATGTACGACACGCTGAACTTCCTTGTCGTCTGTTTGACAATAATCAGCGACAGACCAACATCAGATTCTACCGACAAGCAAATTAATCACTGTCGGTTCCTTTTTCACTGATTATATTCTGCGCGCAGTGATGTTCAATCTCAACCGAATTGTGTCTTTATGTAACATAGTTTTACATTGTTTTATATTTCAGTTTCGTTTTATAAGCTCAGCCAATTGTATTTAGACTCCGGGTGAGTGAGAATCGTGCCATCGGCGTTATATTGGGAAGGAGCACCCATGTTGAGCCCAGAGCGGTCTCGGTCCGAAGGAAACAATCCTGAGCATTCGGTGTATGCTGAGCGTGCGGAAAGCCCACTGCACGCCATGAGTATCGACGTTGAGGACTACTTTCATGTTGCGGCGCTCTCCGGCGTGATTAGCCCTGACCAGTGGGACTCACTGCCCTCACGGGTGGAACAGAACACGGAGCGGCTGCTCTCACTGTTTGATCGTCATGGGGTTAAAGCCACGTTCTTTGTTCTGGGCTGGGTCGCCGAGCGCTTCCCAGACCTTATTCGGAAGTTATCCGATCACGGGCACGAAATCGCTTCCCACGGGTACAGTCATCAGTTGATCTACAATCAGTCTCCAGAAGTCTTCAGGGAAGAGACGCTCCGGTCCAAAGGCATTCTCGAGGATATTACCGGAAACGCTGTTGATGGATACCGGGCAGCGAGTTACTCGATTACACGGCAATCACTCTGGGCACTGGATATTCTGAGCGAAGCCGGGTTTACGTGGGATTCCAGTATTTTCCCGATCCGTCACGACCGCTATGGTATTCCTGACTCGCCGCGCGCGCCCTACTCCATCGAGACTGCGAATGGCAATATCATCCGGGAATTCCCTCTAACAACGGCACAGATTATGGGGCTGTCCATTCCTGCGGCCGGCGGTGGCTATTTCCGGCAATTTCCATACCCGGTGTTTCGTTACCTGTTTCGTAATGCCTCCGGTTTTGGAGAGCGCCCCCAGATGTTCTACCTGCATCCCTGGGAGATTGACCCTGACCAGCCAAGGTACAGCAACGCGAGCTGGTTCTCCCGTTTCAGGCACTACACCAATCTGGACCTTTGTTACGGTCGCCTTGAGCGCCTGCTCCGGGATTTCCGGTTTGGCACAGTGACCCAAAGCTATAATGCCTATGAGCCTGACAAAACACTGCTTCGCAGCAATGAAATGATCCGAGTCGCATAAGGCACTGTCACAGGAACTGACGATGTATCTGGAATTCTTCGGCCTACACAGACACCCTTTCCGAATCACACCGGAAGACGATTTTATCTACATGAGCCAGCAGCATTCCCGGGCTTATGTGTATATGTCTTCCGCGATCTGGTCATCCGAGGGTTTTGTCGTGATAAGCGGCGAGATCGGCTCGGGCAAGACCACCCTTTTGAAGAAAACTATCCGCAATCTGGAAGGCGACCTTAAGCTACTCAACATCTCCTATACCAACCTTGAATCAAAGGATCTGTTTGGCCTCATTCTCAGAAAAGCTGGCCTGAAGGTAGAGGATGACAGCAAGGTCGCCATGCTTTTTCAGATCACTGAATATCTTGAGCGCATGGCGTCGGCGGGCACGCCCGTTGTTCTGGCGATTGACGAAGCGCAAAACCTGACCCGGGAAAACCTGGAAGACATTCGCATGCTGACGGGCATGGAGAGTATGGGCGGCCCCTCCATGCGGGTGATTCTGCTTGGTCAGCCGGAGCTCAAGCAGGCCGTTGCCGCAATCCCGCAACTTTCCCAGCGGGTTAAGCTCTTCTTCCACCTCGAGGGATTGAGCCAGGCTGAAACCGCTGAATACATTGATTATCGCCTTCTGGTCTCGGGCCACGGTGGAAACAAACTTTTTGATGAAGATACGGTGCGCGAAATACATAAGCTGAGTAAGGGCATTCCGCGCCTGATCAACAAACTGTGCGACGGAATGATGATGTGCGCCTATTCGGAGGACCGCCCATTCATTGATCCCTACGACCTGCAGAGCATCCGGAGGGATTTGCTCGGCGAAGATCTTCCCAAGAACACACCCAAGCCGCAAACACGCAAAAAGAAATCAGCAAGCCCGGCACGTTCGCAAAGCACCGACCGGGATGAGTGGTCTAATGCTGCAACTGCGCTTGGCCGCATCGCCGATGCGCTTGAAAGAATCGACACCCGCCTGGCGAAGGTTTTTCCCGAGGAACCGAAGAATCGCGGCGAATCATTCAGGCCCGGGGATAATGTCAAGCCTCTGTCTCCGGGCAGAACCAAGTAACGGTGGTCTAACCGAGGTTGTTCAGGCCTTGCAGGCAGCGGACCTCCGACAGCTCACCGAATGCGATAGCACGGGCATAGGCTTCGCCACCGGCCAATGTTGTTGCCATGGGGACATTCAGCCTGGAGGCGAGTTTTCTAAGCTCGGCAGAAGCGGTAATTGTTGCCCGCCCGTCGCTGGTGTTGATCACCAACTGCACGTCACCATTCTTGATGATATCCAGTACGTGAGGACGACCTTCCTCAATCTTGTTAACCCTCAGGGCTGCAACCCCCCGCTGCTCAAAAAATGATGCTGTTCCGCTGGTCGCAACCACTTCAAAACCCTGATCTATCAAACACTTTGCGATAGCGACAGCGCCAGATTTATCTTCATCCCGAACCGACATAAAAGCCTTTCCTGAACGCGGCAGGATTTCACCGGCGCCCAGCTCTGCCTTGGCAAAAGCCTCATCAAAGCTGTCACCCAGGCCCATCACTTCGCCGGTCGACTTCATTTCCGGCCCGAGGATCGGATCCACCGCCGGGAACTTGTTGAACGGGAACACGGACTCCTTCACCGCGTAATAGGTGGGCACGATTTCCCGGGTGAAGCCCAGCTCTTTGAGGGTCTTGCCGGCCATCACTCGGGCCGCCACCTTGGCCAGGGAAACGCCAATGGCCTTGGACACGAACGGCACGGTCCGGGACGCCCGCGGATTCACCTCGATGACGTAGATCTCGTCATCCTGCCACGCCAGCTGGACGTTCATCAGGCCGATGACCTCAAGCTCGATGGCCATTTTCTTCACGGCCTCGCGCATCTCGTCCTGCACCGCCTTGGGCAAGCTGTACGGCGGCAGGGAACAGGCGGAGTCCCCGGAGTGAACACCGGCCTGCTCGATGTGCTGCATGATGCCGCCGATGACCACGTCGGTGCCGTCGGAGATGGCGTCGATGTCCACCTCGATGGCGGCGTTCAGGAAGTGGTCCAGCAGCACCGGGCTGTCGTTGGAGACCAGCACCGCGTTGCGCATGTAGCGCACCAGTTCGGTTTCGTCGTAGACGATTTCCATGGCCCGGCCGCCCAGTACGTAGGACGGACGCACCACCAGCGGGTAACCGATTTCCCGGGCCGCCAGTATGCCTTCCTCGTGACTGCGCACGGTGGCGTTTTCCGGCTGCTTCAGGCCCAGGCGGGTAATCATCTGCTGGAACCGCTCACGGTCTTCGGCGCGGTCGATGGCATCCGGGCTGGTGCCGATGATGGGCACCCCGGCCGCTTCCAGGCCACGGGCCAGTTTCAGCGGGGTCTGACCACCGTACTGGACAATCACACCCTTGGGCTTTTCGACGTGAATGATTTCCAGCACGTCTTCCAGGGTGATCGGCTCGAAGTACAACCGGTCGGAGGTGTCGTAATCGGTGGACACGGTCTCCGGGTTGCAGTTGATCATGATGGTTTCGTAGCCGTCCTCACGCATGGCCAGGGCCGCGTGCACACAGCAGTAATCGAACTCGATGCCCTGGCCGATCCGGTTGGGGCCACCGCCGATGACGACAATCTTCTCGCGATTGCTGGCGTCCGCCTCGCACTCCTCCTCATAGGTGGAGTACATGTAGGCGGTGTCGGAGGCGAATTCGGCGGCGCAGGTGTCCACCCGCTTGTACACCGGGCGGATGTCCAGATCGTGGCGCAGCTTGCGCAGGCTGACTTCGGAGAGACCCAGCAATTTCGCCAGACGGCCGTCCGAGAACCCCTTACGCTTGAGCCGGAACAGCGTGGCCTGATCGATGTCGGCCTTGCCGGCACTCTTGAGTGCCTGCTCTTCTTTGATCAGGTCTTCAATCTGCACCAGGTACCAGGGATCGACGTGGGTATTGGCGAAGACTTCCTCAACCGTCATGCCGGCGCGGAAGGCGTCGCCGATGTACCAGAGCCGTTCCGCGCCCGGCACATTCAGCTCCTGGGTGAGGGTTTCCTGCCCGTCAGTCGTGGCCAGATCCACCTTCTCCTCAAAGCCTTCGGAGCCTACCTCAAGGCCACGCATGGCTTTTTGCAGGGATTCCTGGAAGGTCCGGCCGATGGCCATGACCTCACCCACGGATTTCATCTGGGTGGTCAGGCGGGCGTCGGCCTGGGGGAACTTCTCGAAGGTGAACCGGGGAATCTTGGTGACCACGTAGTCGATGCTGGGCTCGAACGAGGCCGGGGTGACGCCGCCGGTGATTTCGTTGCGCAGTTCGTCCAGGGTGTAGCCGATGGCCAGTTTCGCGGCCACCTTGGCAATCGGGAAGCCGGTGGCCTTGGAGGCCAGGGCCGAGGAACGGGACACCCGCGGGTTCATCTCGATGACGACCATGCGGCCGGTGTCCGGATTAATCCCGAACTGGACGTTGGAGCCGCCGGTTTCCACACCGATCTCACGCAGGACCGCCAGGGAGGCGTTCCGCATGATCTGGTATTCCTTGTCGGTGAGGGTCTGGGCCGGAGCCACGGTGATGGAGTCACCGGTGTGCACGCCCATGGCGTCAAAGTTCTCGATGGCACAGACAATGATGCAGTTGTCCGCCTTGTCGCGGACCACTTCCATCTCGTATTCCTTCCAGCCGATCAGGGACTCGTCGATCAGCAGTTCGTTGGTCGGCGACAGGTCCAGGCCACGGGTACAGATTTCTTCAAACTCGTCCCGGTTGTAGGCGATACCGCCCCCGGAGCCGCCCATGGTAAACGACGGGCGGATGATGCACGGGAAGCCGATGTCGTCCGCCACATCCCAGGCTTCCGCCATGGTGTGGGCGATGGTCGCGCGGGGACACTCCAGGCCGATTTTCTTCATGGCCTTGTCAAAGCGGTCCCGGTCTTCGGCCTTATCAATGGTGTCGGCGTTGGCGCCGATCATTTCCACGCCGTGTTCGGCCAGAACCCCGTGCTTTTCCAGGTCCAGGGCGCAGTTCAGGGCCGTCTGGCCACCCATGGTGGGCAACAGCGCGTCCGGCTGCTCTTTCTCGATGATCTTGGCGACGGTTTTCCAGGTAATCGGCTCAATGTAGGTGGCATCGGCCATCACCGGATCGGTCATGATGGTCGCCGGGTTGGAGTTGACCAGAATGACCCGGTAGCCTTCTTCCCGCAGCGCCTTGCACGCCTGGGCGCCGGAGTAGTCAAACTCGCACGCCTGGCCGATCACAATCGGGCCCGCGCCCAGGATCAGGATGCTCTTGATGTCAGTACGTTTTGGCACACTTCCCTACTCAGATAACAAACAATGCTGCGAACTCATGGACAGGCGTATTCTCCAGAGTTTTCTGATCCTTGCATAGCTCCAAAATACGGTCACATTGCTGCGCCGGAAACCGGGTTGCAAGGTTGGCGATAAACTTTTCCTCCAGCAACGGCATCCCCTCCTTCCGGCGCCTTCGATGGCCTATCGGGTATTCCACGACGACCTTGTCTGTACTGGAGCCATCGCTGAAGAATACCTGAACCGCATTGGCGATAGAGCGTTTCTCCGGCTCAAGGTATTCCCGCGTATACCTCTCATCTTCAATCACCTCCATTTTGTCCCTGAGCTGATCAATGATCGGATTGGCCTTATGAAAGCTGTCTTCATAATGCTCCGCAGTGAGATTACCGAACACCAGCGGCACAGCAGTCATGTACTGCAGGCAATGGTCCCGGTCTGCGGCGTTAGCAAGTTTTCCGACCTTCGAGATAATGCGAATAGCGGATTCATGGGTTGTGATGTCGATTCTGTCGATCTCATCCAGTCGGTCTTTTACTTCCGGGTGTAGAGTGACTGCCGCTTCGGCGGCTGTCTGGGCATGGAATTCGGCCGGGAAAGAAATCTTGAACAGAATGTTTTCCATCACGTAGGAACCGAAGTCCTGCGGAATCGAAAACTGCCTTTGATCCTCGGGTTTGAGTTTCTGGTTTTTGTTAGTCTTGCTGAACAGTACATCATAGAAGCCCCACTGGGGCGCGGTCAGAACACCGGGAATGCCCATTTCACCGCGCATGGCAATGTCCGCAAGTCTTACCGCGCGGGAGGTAGCATCGCCCGCCGCCCAGGACTTTCTGGAACCTGCATTGGGTGCGTGGCGGTAGGTTCTGAGGGACTGTCCATCTACCCAGGCGTGGGACAGGGCCGAAAGAAGCTGCTCACGATCTGCCCCCAGTAACCGGGAGGCGACCGCCGTTGATGCCGCTTTTACCAGCACTACGTGATCCAGCCCTACCCGGTTGAACGAGTTTTCCAGCGCAAGCACACCCTGGATTTCATGGGCCATAATCATGGCTTCCAGCACGGCCCGCATGGTGAGGGGCTCTTTGCCTTCGGCAACTCGTTTTTGGGAAAGGTGATCGGCAACCGCCAGTATGGCACCGAGGTTATCAGATGGATGCCCCCACTCGGCTGCCAGCCAGGTATCGTTGTAATCCAGCCAGCGCACGATACAGCCGATATCCCAGGCAGCTTTCACAGGGTCAAGGCGAAAAGACGTTCCCGGCACCCGGGAACCGTGAGGTACGGTCGTCCCCTCAACCAGCGGGCCGAGGTGCTTCGTACACTCGGGAAAACGAAGCGCCAGCAAACCACAGCCGATGGTATCTATCAGGCAGAACCGGGCAGTCTTCCAGGCCTCGTCGCTGTCGATCCGGTAGGTGAGTACGTAGTCTGCAATTTTCTGCAGGATGTCGTCGTAATCAGGGCGTTCGTTGAGATCAAATGTGGCTGACATAGTGGGGCCTCCTTGCCCCAACTATAGGTTCAGTCAGAAGCTGTCGCCAGGCACCCTCACCCAACCTTCCATTAAAATCCGCGCACTGCGGCTCATAATGGCTTTGGTGGCGGTCCACTGCCCTGCCACCTGTTTTGCCTCGGCGCCAACCCGGAGGGTTCCGGACGGGTGGCCAAAGGTAACGTGAGTGCGGTCACCACCACCGACCGCCAGGTTCACCAGCGTTCCGGGCACGGCCGATGCGGTGGCAATCGCAACTGCTGCGGTCCCCATCATGGCGTGGTGAAGCTTGCCCATGGACAGCGCCCGAACCAGCACGTCTACGTCGCCTGCCCCGATGTTCTTGCCGCTGGACGCGATATAGCCCGAAGGTTTTGCCACGAATGCCACCTTCGGCGTGTGCTGGCGATTGGCGGCTTCTTCGATGTCCTGGATCAGCCCCATTTTCACCGCACCGTGGGCACGGATGGTTTCGAACATGGCCAGCGCTTTCGGATCGCTGTTGATGTCGTCCTGAAGCTCAGTGCCCTTGTAACCGATCTCGTCAGCATTGACGAAGATGGTCGGAATGCCGGCGTTGATCATGGTGGCTTTCAGAGTGCCCACACCAGGCACGTCCAGATCGTCCACCAGGTTGCCTGTTGGGAACATGGAACCCTCGCCATCGGCCGGGTCCATGAACTCTACCTGAACCTCGGCTGCCGGGAAGGTGACGCCGTCCAGCTCAAAGTCTCCGGTTTCCTGCACTTCACCGTTGGTGATGGGCACATGAGCAACAATCGTTTTCCGGATATTGGCCTGCCAGATCCGCACGGTACAGGTGCCATTTTCCGGGATACGATCCCCGTCAACGAACCCGCCGTTAATAGCAAACGCGCCGACCGCTGCGGTCAGGTTGCCGCAGTTACCGCTCCAGTCCACAAACGGCCTGTCGATGGAGACCTGACCGAACAGGTAGTCTACATCGTGATCCGGCCGGGTGGGCTCGGCCAGGATGACGGTTTTGCTGGTGCTGGAGGTGGCTCCTCCCATGCCATCCGTCTGCTTCTGGTAGGGGTCGGGGCTTCCGATCACTCGCAGCAGGAGCTTGTCCCGGGCTTCACCCGGGACCTGGGCCGGTTCCGGAAGGTCCTGCAACCGGAAGAAGACACCCTTGCTGGTGCCGCCACGCATGTAGGTTGCGGGGATTTTTATCTGCGATGCATAGCTCATGCAACACCTTCCGATTGCAGGAAATCCTCGGCAAAGCGCTGCAACACGCCTCCGGCCTTGTAGATCGACACTTCCTCCGCGGTATCCAGGCGGCAAATCACGGGCACGTGTTCGGTGCTGCCGTTCTTGCGATGGATAACCAGAGTCAGCTCTGCCCGTGGCGAAGGTTGGCCTTCAACGTCAAAGGTCTCAGTGCCTTCGATAGCCAGAGTCTTGCGGGTCGTGCCTTCCTCGAACTGCAGGGGCATAACGCCCATGCCGACGAGATTGGTACGGTGAATACGCTCGAAACCTTCCGCCACGATGGCTTCCACACCGGCCAGCGCAACGCCCTTGGCGGCCCAGTCACGGGAAGACCCCTGACCATAGTCCGCACCTGCAATGATAATCAGCGGCTGCTTCCGCTCCATGTAGGTTTCAATCGCTTCCCACATCCGGGTCACTTTGCCTTCCGGCTCGATCCGGGCCAGCGAGCCCTGCTTCACGTTGCCGTTTTCGTCCCGCACCATTTCGTTAAACAGTTTCGGATTGGCAAAAGTGGCTCTCTGAGCCGTCAGGTGGTCACCCCGGTGCGTGGCGTAGGAGTTAAAGTCTTCCTCCGGCACGCCCATCTTGTGCAGGTATTCGCCTGCTGCACTGTCCATCAGAATGGCGTTTGATGGCGACAGATGGTCGGTGGTGATGTTGTCTGGCAGCACCGCCAGCGGGCGCATTCCCTTGAGGGTCTTCTCGCCCACCATGCCACCTTCCCAGTAGGGCGGGCGTCTGATGTACGTGCTCTGAGGACGCCACTCGTAGTTCGGACTGACGTTCGCGTGCGCATCCCGGGTGATATCGAACATGGGGATGTAAGTGCTTCGGAACTGTTCCGGCTTCACACTCGCCTTCACGATCGCGTCGATTTCCGCATCATCCGGCCAGATGTCTTTCAGGGTAACGGGGTTTCCATCTTGATCGTAACCCAGGGCATCTTTCTCGATGTCGAAGCGGATGGTGCCGGCGATGGCGTAGGCTACCACCAGCGGTGGCGACGCCAGGAACGCCTGCTTGGCATAGGGGTGGATGCGGCCATCGAAATTCCGGTTGCCCGAGAGCACCGCGGTGGAATACAGGTCGCGGTCGACAATTTCTTTCTGGATCTTCGGATCCAGGGCACCACTCATGCCATTACAGGTGGTGCAGGCGAAGGCGACAACACCGAAGCCGAGGTTTTCCAGTTCGGAAAGCAGGTTCGCTTCTTCCAGGTACATTTTGACGGTTTTGGAGCCCGGCGCCAGAGAACTCTTAACCCACGGCTTACGGGTAAGACCCAACTTGTTGGCATTCCGGGCAATCAGGCCGGCGGCCACCATGTTGCGCGGGTTGGAGGTGTTGGTGCAACTGGTAATGGCAGCAATGATCACTGCGCCGTCCGGCATTTTGCCCTCCTCCTGTTCCCATTCTCCGGCAATGCCACGCTTGGCCAGCTCGGACGTTGGCAGGTGGGCATGGGGGTTGGAAGGGCCAGCCAGGGTTCTCTCGACCTTCGACAGGTCGAACTTGAGAACACGCTCATAGTCTGCGTTTTTCAGGCTGTCTGCCCACAGGCCGGTATGCTTGGCGTAGGTCTCAACCAAGGCCACCTGATCGTCTTCACGACCGGTCAGTTTCAGGTAGTCAATGGTTTGGCCATCGATGTAGAACATCGCCGCAGTCGCGCCATATTCCGGCGTCATGTTGGAGATAGTGGCCCGGTCCCCTACCGTGAGGCTGTCCGCGCCTTCACCGTAGAATTCAAGGTACGCCCCCACAACGCGTTCTTTGCGCAGGAATTCGGTGAGCGCAAGTACCATATCGGTACTGGTGATGCCGGGTTTCAATCTGCCCGACAACTCAACCCCAACGATATCCGGGAGACGCATCATCGAAGCGCGACCAAGCATAACGCTCTCGGCCTCGAGACCACCCACACCCACGGAGATAACACCCAGTGCATCCACCATCGGTGTATGGCTGTCGGTGCCAACACAGGTATCCGGAAAGGCGACATGCTTGCCTTCCCCGTCCGGACGGTTCTGTACAACCGGCGACATCTTTTCCAGGTTGATCTGGTGCATGATGCCATTGCCCGGCGGGATCACGTCCACGTTCTTGAACGCGGTCTTGGTCCAGTTGATGAAGTGGAAGCGGTCATCGTTACGGCGATCTTCAATCTGTCGGTTCTTCTCGAACGCGTCTTTCTCAAAACCGGCATGCTCGACCGCCAGGGAATGATCGACGATCAACTGGGTGGGAACCACAGGGTTGACCTCGGCAGGGTCACCGCCCTTCTCTGCGATGGCATCCCGCAGACCGGCAAGATCAACCAGCGCCGTCTGGCCAAGAATGTCGTGGCAGACAACGCGGGCCGGATACCAGGGGAAGTCCAGATCCCGCTTGCGTTCGATCAGTTGCTTCAGGGAGTCTGTCAACGCTGCCGGATCACAACGGCGAACCAGCTGCTCTGCCAGAATTTTGGAGGTGTAAGGAAGTTTTTCATACGCGCCAGGTTGGATGTCTTCCACTGCCTGGCGGGTATCAAAATAGTCCAGGTCGGTACCTGGAAGGGATTTACGGTATTCAGTATTCATGTGCTGGCACTCTGATTCGGGTTTGTCGGATTACGGCCGCTCGTCGATCGGCACCCACTTCGCATCTGCCGGGCCGGTATAATCGGCACTGGGGCGAATGATGCGGTTGTTTTCACGCTGCTCTTTCACGTGGGCTGTCCAGCCAGACACCCGGGACATCACGAAGATCGGGGTAAACAGCTCTGTGGGAATGCCCATAAAGTGATAGGCCGACGCATGGAAGAAGTCAGCGTTGCAAAACAACTTCTTCTCGCGCCACATCACAGCCTCACAGCGCTCGGACACCGGGTACAGCACGGTATCTCCCACTTCGTCCGCCAGCTTCTTTGACCACTGTTTGATAATGGCGTTGCGCGGGTCGGACTCTTTATAGATCGCATGACCGAAGCCCATGATCTTCTCTTTACGTTCCAGCATGCCCATCAGGCCCGCTTCCGCCTCTTCCGGCGTCTGGAATTTCTGGATCAGGGCCATGGCCGCTTCGTTTGCACCGCCGTGCAGGGGGCCGCGCAGCGTGCCGATGGCACCGGTTACGCAACTGTGGATGTCCGACAACGTGGATGCGCAAACCCTCGCGGTGAAGGTTGAGGCGTTGAATTCGTGCTCAGCGTAGAGAATGAGTGACACGTTCATCACGCGTTCATGCAGTTCGCTGGGCTTCTTGCCATGGAGCAGTTCCAGGAAGTGACCACCGATGGAATCTACATCGCTGTCAGTTTCGATACGCACACCTTCTTGGGCGAAGCGGTACCAGTAAGTGATGATTGACGGGAAGACTGCGAGCATGCGGTCGATCTTGTCGTCCTGCTCGCTGAAGTCCTGCTCGGTCTCCAGGTTGCCCAGCATGGAGCAGCCGGTACGCATCACGTCCATCGGGTGCGCGTCTTTGGGGATCTGCTCCAGCACGGTTTTCAGGGCAGCCGGCAGGCCACGGAGGCTCTGGAGCTTTTTCTTGTAGGCGTCCAGTTCCTGACGGTTCGGGAGTTTGCCGCGCAGCAACAGGTAGGCGATTTCCTCAAACTGGGCTTTTTCTGCCAGATCGGCGATGTCGTAGCCTCGGTAGGTGAGGCCTGCGCCGCTCTTACCGACGGTACACAGTGCGGTTTCGCCAGCTACCTGGCCGCGAAGGCCCGCACCGCTCAGTTTTTTTGCTTCAGCCATTGTTGTCTCCCATCTCTATCTTGTTTGGGTTGTCGGATTGCGCCTTTGGCTAATCCGACCTACTGATTTGTTACTGGATTTCGGGACTGGTTGTCGGATTAACCCTTGCTCTGCTGGAACAGCTGGTCCAGCTTCTGCTCAAACTCGTGGTAGTTCAGGAAATCGTACAGTTCCATCCGGGTTTGCATCAGGTCGACCACGTCTTTCTGGTCACCCTTTTCAAGAATGTTCTGATAAACCGTTACCGCTGCCTTATTCATGGCGCGGAAAGCGCTCAATGGATACAGGACCATATCGGCGCCTGCGTCGGCCAGTTCTTTGCGGTTATAAAGAGGTGTGGCACCAAACTCGGTGATGTTGGCCAGGATCGGCACGTCCAGCGCTTCGGAGAAGGCCTTGTAGTGTTCCAGTTCGGTCACCGCTTCGGCAAAGATGCCATCTGCACCGGCCTCAATGCAGGCTTTTGCTCGCTCAATGGCCGCCTCCAGGCCTTCCTTCTGAAAAGCGTCGGTGCGGGCCATGATAAAGAAGTCATCATCTTCACGGGCATCTACCGCCGCTTTAACGCGGTCCACCATCTCTTCCTGGGAAACAATTTCCTTGTTCGGGCGATGACCGCAACGCTTCTGGGCCACCTGATCTTCGATATGGACAGCGGCTGCTCCGGCACGTTCCATCTCTCGAATAGTGCGAGCAATGTTAAAGGCGCCGCCCCATCCGGTATCAATATCCACCAGCAGAGGCAGCTCTGACGCGGCGGTAATACGACGTACATCTTCGACGACGTCGTTCAGGGTGGTCATGCCAAGGTCCGGCAGACCGTAAGAAGCATTGGCTACGCCACCACCTGACAGGTAAATTGCCTGGTGCCCCACTTTTTCAGCCATCATGGCGGCGTAGGCGTTAATGGTGCCGACAATCTGCAGCGGCTGGTTTTCTTTCAGGGCCTTACGGAAACGTGCGCCCGGGGAAAGCTTGCTGGACATAATGCTTTTCCTTTTTTATCAGATGGTTAAAACGCCTTCCTGAATTCTTTTTTCAAAATTCTGGCGAGCGGCGTTAATGTGTCGTTTCATGAGGAATTCGGCGAGTTCACCATCGCGCTGGGCAATGGCTTCGACGATACGGCGGTGTTCACCAAGCGCCCGATGGGGGCGCCCGGTCGCGGTGCTTAACCGGTAACGATACATCCGCACCATGTAATACAGATCGCCCAGTAGCATCTGGGCCAGTTTGGTATTGCGACAACCGGTGGCAATCCGGTGATGAAAATCGTAGTCGCCCTCCGCCTGATAGTAGGCTTCGCCCCGGGCTTCTTCAATCATCTGCTCATGGGTATCGAGTGTCGCCTGAAGGTCCGCAATTTCTTCATCCGTCATGCGCTCTGCCGCCTGGCGGGCCGCCAAACCTTCCATCACCTCTCGTATCCGGTAAAGCTCCATAAGCTCTTCCGTACTCACAGAGACAACTTTGACACCGGCATGAGGGCGACGGACAAGCAGGCCACGAGACTCCAATCGGCCGAGCGCTTCGCGCAACGGTCCGCGGGTCAGATTAAAACGGGAACACAACTCCACTTCCCCGATTTTCTCGCCGGGCGCAAGGTCGCCTTTTACAATGGCTGTTTGCAGACAATCAAACGCTTCATCTGCTCGGGTCTGGGACTGAACTACTGGCTGAGACATCATTTTGTTAACAATTGACTAGTGAATGAGTGGAAAATTACGCCGGATAGCCCACATTGTCAACAATATCTGAAGAAGAATTCTTTGAAACCGTTATTGGATTTTAGGCATAACGCATTAAAAACAATATGTTATTCCGATAACGTAGAGAAAACCCTTCATTGTTAACAAAAAGCCCAAAATTGTTGGCCGAAATACCAGCGGTTGGGGAAACAAAAATGCACCATAATCGGGCAAAGAAAACGGGAATTTTCAGAAAACCAGAATACCAGCGCCAAAGCTGTGCAGATAACGACAGCATGCAACCGAGCACAGTCATCCTGTGTCTTCCGCCAAATCCCTGCCCGGCACTGCATTTAATCAATCAACTTGGTTACACTCGGCATACTTTGTGAATGTAGTATCAGATGCACAGCTGTGGCTCATGGCAGACACCAAAACCAAAGGACAATTCGTATGATCAAAAAATGCCTGTTTCCCGTTGCCGGTTATGGGACCCGCTTCCTTCCCGCGACCAAGGCCATGCCCAAGGAGATTCTGCCAGTCGTTAACAAGCCGCTGGTACAGTATGGCGTTGAAGAGGCCGCGGAAGCCGGCATTCATGAATTCGGGTTTGTCACCGGCCGTGGCAAGCGTGCCATCGAAGACCACTTTGACATCAGTTATGAGTTGGAGCACCAGATTGCGGGTTCCGGAAAGGAAGACCTGCTCGCTTCGATTCGCGACCTGATTGACCACAACAGCTTCGCCTTCACTCGCCAGAACGAAATGAAAGGGCTTGGGCATGCCATTCTGACCGGTCGTAATCTTGTGGGGGACAACCCTTTTGCCGTGGTGCTTGCGGATGATTTCTGCATCGGCCCTGAAGGGGACGACGGGGTGTTGGCGCAGATGGTGAAACTGTACAACCAGTTCCGCTGCTCTATCGTGGCCATCGAGGAAGTACCGGCAGACGAGACTCACAAATATGGCGTGATTGCCGGGGAATCCATGAAAGACGGACTCTTCCGAATCACCGACATGGTAGAGAAGCCCGCTCCTGAGGATGCCCCCAGCAACCTGGCGATTATCGGGCGTTACATTCTGACGCCGGACATATTCGAAATCATTGAACGTACCCCGGCGGGTAAAAACGGTGAGGTCCAGATCACCGATGCCCTACTGGAGCAGGCGAAAAATGGCTGCGTGCTCGCTTATCAATTCAAGGGCCGCCGCTTTGACTGCGGAAGCATCGACGGGTTCGTCGAAGCGACTAACTACGTTTATGAGAATATTTACAAGAAAAACAAGTAGGTCCGGATCGCCCCCGGTTAGCGCCCCAGTATCTGAAGGACCATACGCCGGTTTTCCACAGACGTTTTGCGGAACCGGCGTAGCAGTTCGCTCTCTTCATCGGATAACTGGACCCGGTTCAGTTCCTGTTCGAGTTCTTTTATTGCAACCGAGAGGTCGTCGCTGTTACTGAACGCCAGTCCGGGCAATTCAAGCTGTCCGCTATCTGCGGCCTCATCCAGGTCAAGCAGGCTCTCCAATGGTGTTTCGGTCCGGATACAGAAGTCGAGCAGCTGAGTCACGTCCGGATAGCTGCGCTGTCTGGCATCGATCGCCTCCCAGCTTCTGACCCGGGCTTCGTCCACCCCACACATCTGTGCCACATCCCAGCATGAGAGCTTCCCAGACTCACGCATCTGTCGGAGACGACGATTGAACGTTTGCAGGTACCGCATAGCTGATTGCCTCTACCCTCTGCAGGGACGCCAGGACACCTGGAGCCCGAAACGGTCCGAGAACCCGTGAAAAAAGTGAATCAAACAGGAAATGTAACGTACATATAGCTTTGCACACAATCTGCCTATAATGAATCAAAGGCAAAGGAACAGGATGTTTATGGCTGCACAACCGCTGGACACCGACGCTGCCTGGGAACTGGTGCTACAGGCCGTCAATCGCACGAACGTAACACTTCCAGCTGCAGGTGACGCAGCAATCAGTCTGAACGGCCATGGTAGCTGGCAGCTTTTACACCCGGCCACAGAAGCCGCAAAGAACCTGCTAACGGTGTTTCTGCCTCTTTGCAGGCCACTTCCCCGGGACTCGGCACCTCGGGTCGTGGGTCAGCTGGGACAGAGCCTGGACGGGAGAATTGCGACGGTTAGCGGGTGCTCCCGTTTTATCAATGGCGACGACGGCATTACCCACCTCCACCGCATACGGGCCGTATCTGACGCAGTGGTGGTCGGCGCAGGCACGGCAGAAACAGACAACCCACGCCTGACGGTTCGCCGCTCCAGTGGCCCTAACCCGGTGCGGGTTGTTATTGACCGCAATCGAAGGGTGCCGGAAAGCCATCACCTGTTTACCGATGGTGAAGCTCCGACACTCAGATTGGTTGCCGGGAGTTACCAGGCTTCATTCACCGAGCTGGCCCGGAATGCTGTGATGGAAGTGCCCTGTCTCGGAGATACCGGCGACGGCGTTCCTGCAGACCCCGCCATTATTCTCAGGGTGTTGAGTGATTTCGGCTTAAAGAAGATTTTTATTGAGGGCGGTGGAATTACCGTCTCTTCGTTTCTTAATGCCGGGTTACTGGACCGCCTCCACGTGATGGTTGCGCCGATGATTATCGGCAGTGGCCGCCCGGCATTTTCCTTGCCGGAAATAGACCTTCTGGATGACGCATTGCGACCAAAGGCGCAGCTGATAAACCTGGGCAGCGACATGCTGTTCGATCTGGACTTCTCTCACTGAATCTTTAGTCTTGGGCCGGTGGCCAGTCTCCGTCTTCCCAAAAGCAGAATCACAAGCCCCGGGAAGCCGGAAACAAACACCAGCACCCCATAGGCTACGCTTAAAGCCACGCCCTGTTCTGACGGCAGGCCAGCCAGGGCCCAAAGGACAGCAGCAGTACCTTCACGGACTCCCCAGCCGGCGACAGTGACCGGAATTACCATGCTCATCAGCAGGAAAGCACACAACGCGGTCAGCAATAACAGAGCGGGCATATCGTCGACATAGCCGGCACCGAATGCCAGCGTCAGAAACACGGCCAGATAACTGGCCAGTAAAAGTAGCGAACTCCCGAATTGAACCGGTAACGCTGGCCAGCTGAACAGTGAGCGCCTGAGGTCGACGCGAAGCTGATGCAGGTATTCGGCCAACCGTTTACTGGACTGACTCAGAAAAACAAGGCTGCCAACGGCCGCAACCAGCACAATAAGGACCAGCCAGACCCGGTTGAACGATGCAACCAGAAGGCGGTCTGTACTGATCAGCCAGACACTTGCGAACACAACCGTCAGGGCCAGCACAAGCTGGCCGGAAAGGCGCTCAATGGCGACGCCATGCAGAGCAGCAAGACGCTGGCCACTATTGGCACTATGGCGCCAGGCGCGATTGACGTCACCGAGCACGCCCCCTGGCAGGACCTGGTTCAGAAAGATTGCGAGATAGTACTCCCGGACAGCGAACCCGAAAGGCAATGACAGACCCAGTTTTGAAAGGGTATAACGCCAACGCCACGCGGAAAGGAAAACCTGGAATACGGTCATGGAAAGAGCAATCGCGAACACCGCTGGGGAAAGGTTCGCCAGCTCCTTCACCAGAAAAGGCACATCGATAGCTGACAAAACAACCCCGAGCAGCAGGACGGCGACAGCCCAGCGCAGCATCGGGTGGCTCCAGGTCCGCGGAGCCGTCACCGCGAGTCCTCACCATTTGGCAAAGCCAGCAGATCCTGGTGGTGAACGACGACTGAAAGCCCAACTCCGGCCAGCTGCTGCTTCCGTTCAGCAAGCCATGCAAACAACCGGCTTCGTTGAGCGGGATCCTGCTCAACAGCAGCGTCAACCCAACCCTCCATCAGCCGTTCTGTCAGTTCCGAATCTGCCGCACCCAAATGCCAGGGGCTCTCAGCGAGTGTCACGAGGTAGCCTGCCCGTTCCATTCTATTCTTTAAAACCAGGGTTGCCTCGGGCCCGAGTGCGGCCCCTGCGCCCTTGTCTCCATGCTGATGCTGGTTAACCAGATTCTGCAATAACCCGTCATCGGGGTGCGGCGGATCGAGCTCAAACGAACCACTGTAACTTAACACCACCAGCAATGCGGCCTGCCGCGCCCGGGTAGCACCGGCCAGCGCTTCAAGCCAGTCTTCTGAAACCAGGTCAATCAGAGCCGACGCGGTGATTAATTTTGCGTCACCCGGCAGGCACTCACCCAGAGAAGCCGCAGTGAGAGACGCCTGCACAATGCAATACGGTACATCCAGCCGCCTAAACCGCTTTTCAGCCTCTTTCAAAAGGTCCGCGTCCTGATCCAGTAACACCCATTGCTGAGGCAACTCGAGACGAGATACGAGGAAGGCTGCATTCGAGCCGCGCCCGGTGCCGATATCTACAATTTCTACCGGCGCCTGCCTGTTACTGCCGCTCTGTTCCGAATACGAAGCCTGAAGCCAACGATTCAGGGAGTCTGTGAGCAACGCTGAACGAGCTCTATGATCAGCGCCCTCACGCAACACCAGCCAACGACTGTCAAAAGTACTGTGTTCAGAGTACGGTGCGAAACGGGCTAAAGCATTTAAAACATCGGTTGCCGTATCGGCCCAACGTCTTACCTTCGAGGATTCCCGCACGGCCAGCTCGGTGGCATGCTCAAGCTCTTTCGGATTTTCCAGCCAGTCCCTGAGACGTGCAGCAAGAGCTCTTTCATCCCCGGCGCTATACTGAGCCACACCCGGCCGTGCGGACGTCTGCGCAAGCGCCCCACCGGTGGATGATATGATTGGCAAACCGGCCGCCAGCGCTTCATCAATGACCATCCCGTACCCCTCGTAAAGAGACGGCAAAACAAACAGCTGCGCCGATTGATAAAGCTGTGCAAGCACCTTGCTGCTTACTTCACCCGCAAGCACTATCCGATCCGTTAAACCACGTGCGCTAATCATGTCCTGCACTTTCCGGCTGTAGCGGGGATCTCGATCCAAAGAGCCAACCAGAGTACATTGCCAGTTCAAATCGGCCAGACTCGTGAGCGCCTCAACCAGCTGGTGTTGGGCTTTGCGCGGCGTGAAATGACCCACAGACAGAATTTGAGCCCCTTTACCGACGTATTTCTGGTCGACAGAGCCAACTGACCGGGAGCGTTTCTCTCCCCACCCCTCGACCCCGGGTTCGGCAATGCCAATATGTTCTGCACCGATACCAAAATCTGCCAGCCGTGCGGCGGTGAAACGGCTGGTCGTAATAACCTTACCCACCACGTCAAGAGCAGAGCGCTCAGCATCAAAAAACCACACCCTGTCGGCCTCGGAAAGGCCTGTTTCATCGGCGAGCGGGTGATGAATCATGGCTATCAGATTCAAACGGGCAGCGTGTTTTCTGAGAACCTCCGACGGCATGCCACTCATGGCCAGGCCATCCAGCATCACGACAGTACCCGGCAAAAAACCAGCCAGACACCGATCCATGGCGGCGATAGCCTGTTTATCCGGCCGAGGGAACCGACCGGGCAGGCCGGTGACGCGGGCGCCATGACCCGCTTCATTAAGCGCATGGGCCAGCATCCGGACATAGCGGTACCCGCCGGTATTCTGGTCCGGGTCACCCGGCACCACTAACACGACGGAAGGAGGTACCTCAGATGCTGGCATGGTAGCTTGCCCAGGCGATATGAGACTCCGACAAAGTAACTTTCAGGCTGGAAATGCCTTTGCCGGATTCTCCGAGACGCCCTGACTTCACTGCCTCTGCCAAACGGTCAAACACAACACCCGCCATGAACTCGGTGGTGGTGTTCCGCCCAGCAAAGACGTCCAGCTCATCCAGATTCTGCATGTTGAATTCGCCCAACACCTCCTTGAGCACTGTTGACGCCAGTCCGATATCCACGACCAGATCATCATGATCCAACTGCTCTCTTTCAAAGGACACATCAACCACATAAGTCGCGCCATGTGTCTTCTGGGCAGGGCCAAATATTTCACCGTTGAAACTGTGGGCAATCATCATGTGATCGCGCACCGTCAGGCTGAACATAGAATCTCCTCGGGCAATGGTTGAGAGTCAGTAAACAATTCGATGGCATAGGGTATGAGAGCCATCTGTCAGGATTTTTGACATCGTTTCGGGCATTTCTCCGAACCGGGTTTTACCACTGATCAATGCATCCAGGGTATCGTCCCGAAGCAAATCAAGTGCAAGTTCCATTCGCTTCTGATAATTCCATCGGGGCTGTCGCAACGGCGAGATCTGTCCGACCTGGCTGGATCTGATGGTTAAACGGCGTGAATGAAAAGCCTTGCCAAGAGGCACCTCAACCACGGCCTCTCCGTACCAGCTCATTTCCACGATCACCGATTCCGGGCCTGCCAGCTCAAGTGCCGTGTTCAGGCCGGAAGCGTGGCCGCTGGCGTGAAATACCAGGTCGTGATCATCCTGTTCGACGGTCGACGCAAACGTCAGCCCAAGGCGCTCAGCAACCGCCCTGCGGTCTGGATTAATATCAACAGCGGTGACACGGGTTCCCGGTATCCGGTTTGCAAGCCAAGCCACCAGCAGACCCACGACCCCAAGCCCAACAACCGCAATCCGGTCGCCAATGCCCGGCCCACCATCCCACAATCCGTTGATAGCGGTTTCCATATTCGCGGCCAGAACAGCCCGCGCCGGCGGAAGCCCCTCAGGAAGGCATGCTACGGCTTCAGCAGGAACCCGATAGCGGGCCTGATGTGGAAACAGACAAAACACGGCATTACCCTGGAAATGGGCCGGACCCGCCACGACCCTTCCCACGTTGGCATAGCCGTATTTTACCGGAAACGGAAAACTGCCCTGCTGGAACGGCGCCCGCATGCGACCGTATTCACTTTCGGGGACCTGGCCCTGGAAGACCAGTGATTCGGTCCCTCGACTAACACCGGAAAAGAGGGTTTCGACCGTCACAGCGTCCCCGTCAAAACCGGGAGGGCACGCATCAACCGGCGCAGCCAGAATGTCCCCCTTGCCTTGCCCGGTAATCCACCAGGCCTCGGAGTTATTTACGCTGCTATTATCAAGAGAATCGCGACTCAAAAATCTCTCCCAGTGTCTCGAAGGTATTTCGACTCACATACTGCTCTCAGGCAGGAGAGTCCGACCGCGGCAAGCGCTCGTAAATATGTCAGGGTAAGCACACTATAGACGTTGTGCTCCCGACGCAGTAGCACCGCATTGCCAATGCTATACGCTGGAGTTTGTTTATGGATCCTAACGAAAATTCAGGATCAATCGGCGTCCCACCCTCACTGGATTTGGTCTGGGGCCTGACCCTTACAGCTTTTCTTTGCCTGGGTGCGGTCTTTTTCTGGGCCTTGCCTGATTCTCTGCTTTACCTCGCTGGTGGCCTTTACGCCGCCCTCTCTGGCTGTGTGCTGAAATACTGGCCAACGGGTCGTGATTTTGGTTGGGCAAACAGGGTCACGCTTCTTCGCGGAGCGATGATTATATCGCTCTTTGCCATCGCCCCGTATGCCGGGCAACTTGGACCAGGGCTCTGGCTTTACAGCATAGTGGCGTTGGTCGCGCTCATTCTTGACGGGGTCGACGGAAGCATTGCCCGAAAAACCGATTCCCGGACGACCTTCGGTGCACGATTTGATATGGAACTCGATGCCCTGCTTATCCTCGGGCTCTGCATCGCCGTCATCGCGCTTGAGAGAGCCGGAATTTGGGTAATAGCACTTGGGCTCATGCGCTATGCATTCGTTATCGCCACGCTCTCCCGGGCGTGGCTCGACCAGCCCCTGCCAGACAGTTTCCGACGAAAAACCGTGTGTGTCTGGCAGGTTGTGACACTGATGGTGGCGATTGTGCCACCAGTCCCCCCCCTGTTCGCCAGTGCAACTCTGGCAATAGCACTCGTGCTGCTTGCCTGGTCATTCTTTGTGGATGTTCGCTGGCTTTACCAAAGGAGTTTTTACCATGAAACGGTCTAGCGCTGCGCTCTCGCCACTGGCTTGGGCGTGTCTTTCTTCCTCTTTGGCCATCTCGCCCCTGGCCCATGCAGAACCGACCAAGTTTACTGTTGATGATGAACACTTCTCCATGGCGTTCGAAATCATGCATATCGGGTACGCTCCGGTCATGGGCCTATTCAGAGAAGTTGAGGGTCAATTCGTGTATGACGAGGAAACCAGGGAGCTTTCCTTGGGTGAATTGGTGTTCAAGAGCGACAGTGTCTTCACCAACCACACAAAGCGTGACGAACACCTGAGGAAGGATGATTTTCTCCATTCCGGAAAATTCCCGGAAATCACCTTCACCATAACCGCGTTTGAAACAACCGGTGAAAACACCGGGACAGTAACCGGTGATCTGAGCATGCTGGGTCAGACCCACCCTGTTGAGCTTGATGTAACACTCAACAAGGCTGCGGTTTATCCAATTGGGCATGAAGATTACACCCTCGGTATAACCGCAACTACATCGCTGAAACGGAGTACCTGGGGAATGACTTATGGTCTTGACCCGGCTCTGGTGGGCGACGAGGTTTCACTCAAATTTGGCTTCGAGGCGAACAAGGACTCCGGCTGGTTCTGACCTGGATTTTCAGTTTTCCGCGATTTTCTGACGGCGGCTCACAGACGAGCCGCCCACCCCTCTGTAGTTTTACCCCTCTTTCTTTTTTAGTTCGCAAACTATACATTGTTCCGCTTTCCCGACTCACGGCTGATGGTTAGGCGGCTACACAATGTCCGATGCTCACAAATCCGATCTGCTTCTCGTTGCCGTTACGCTGCTGGCCGCCATCAGCTGGATATTTTCGAAGGAAGCAATTCTGCTAATGCCTCCCCTCCTGTTCATGGGAGTGCGCTTTCTGATCGCCGGCACGTTGCTGGCGATCGTAGCCTGGCGGCCACTGATGCGGCTCAGTGGCGATCAGATCCGGCGAAGCCTTGGCGTGGGCCTCGTATTCGGGGTGGCTATGAGCTTCTGGGTTATGGGCCTGTTCCATGGCACGAGCATGGGCGAAGGGGCATTTCTCACCAGCCTGGGAGTGGTAATTGTTCCCATCATCGCAAGAGCGGTATTCAAGGAAGAGCAGCCACCAAGTACCTGGCTGGCTATCCCCATCGCCGTGGCCGGACTTGCATTGTTATCGCTAAAGAACGGCTTTCAGCCGGAACCCGGACAGCTTTTCTTCGTTACCGCGGCTTCGATTTTCGCTCTGTATTTTACCCTCAACACCCGTGCTGCAAACCAGAGGACGATTACCAATCGCCGGGGTGAGACCATCGAAAAAAAGCGGGTACCTGCGCTACCCCTTACCGCGTTGGCGCTGCTGACCGTCGGTCTGGTCACGCTCGCGGAATCAGCAATTCTTGAACCCTGGCAGAAAGCGTTCACCGAGCCAAATCCCGTGCTGATCTGGTGGGTTCTGGGCAGTGCTGTCATTGGCACTGCGGGACGTTTCCTGACACAGACCTATGCCCAGAGTCTTTCCGCCCATAGCCATGGTGTGGTCATTCTCGTTCTGGAGCCGGTATGGGTAGCCTTGTTTGCTGCCGGTTGGTTTGGCGAAACCATGAGCCCGATGCAGTTGGGAGGATGTGGGCTGATATTCGCCGCCCTGGTTGTTAATCGTTGGGGCGTTTTGAGTAAAGCTCTCAAGACCTGGATGCGAAACCGGAAAACCGGGTAATCAGGGTTTACTAGCAACCGTCAGGAAACTATACACTTTCTTCAAGAAATCCTTCCTGGGAATTTTCCTACCCCCTAATACTCTGTTTTTTAAGCTTAAATTGAAGCCCACAACATGCGGGCACGTATCATGCTTGAGAAACACAGAGCTGATTTTCGGCTC
This sequence comes from Marinobacter salinus, assembly GCF_001854125.1. NCBI lineage: Bacteria > Pseudomonadati > Pseudomonadota > Gammaproteobacteria > Pseudomonadales > Marinobacteraceae > Marinobacter > Marinobacter salinus. The sequence goes on along the minus strand of NZ_CP017715.1, from coordinate 953,909 downwards.
GGGGGCGGGTTTCCCCGATATTGAAGTACGGCAAGATTCCTGCCATACACTCAATTTGGAAGAGATCACTATCATGAACCTGAAGAAATTATTTTCCGGGCTAATAGTCGGGGCCTCTATCATGGCAGCCCCGGTACACTCTGCGATTCTCAGTGACATCGTATTCGTTGTCGACGAATCCGGATCTATGGGAAATGTGCAGGCCAACCTCAGAACCAACATTGGACTGTTCGCCAGCATCCTTACAGGAACGGGCCAGGTGGACGCCCAATATGGCTTGGTGGGTTACGGCAATGGCAGCGTAGTGCCGCGACAAATAACAGATTTTACCAATGCGGCGGGTTTTGCCACTGCGGCAAATGGATTGGTCGCCTCCGGCGGCACTGAGCCTGGCTACACCGCTACAGCATTTGCCCTGAACGAACTGGATGGCCAGACGGATCTTTTTTCATTCCGGTCCAACGCCGTCAAGAATATCATTATTCTGACGGATGAACCCAGTAATGGCGACATCACAAGCTTCGGCACCGTCGGGGGCTCAGCCGTATCCGAGTCCATTCTGGATGGCATCCTCACTAGCAATAATGCTCTGTACAACGGTGTTCTAAGAGGCAGTTCCACAATCGCATCATATGACGACCTGATCGCCAACCACAGTGGATCCATTTTCGACCTGAATCAGTTCAATACAACGGACCAAACGATTGTCCAGAACTTCGTTACAGACTTTGCCAACAAGAAGCTTCAGGAAACACTGGATTTCTGTGACCTGAACCCGAATGATCCAGCCTGTCAGCCGACTCAGGTCCCCGAACCTGGCTCACTCGGTCTCCTGGGTCTGGCCTTGGGAGGGCTTGCATTCAGACTGCGCAGAAGCAAATCCAAAGCAAGCGCTTAAACTTTGGTAAAGACGGGGCCAGTTAGCCCCGTCTGCTTCTTTGCTCTTCTCTGTGGTTTAGCGCCTTTCTCATGGCCTGCACAAAGAACTGAAAAGCCGCTTAACAAAAGTGGTTGACCAGAAACGGGAGAATCAGTATATTGCGTCCCCGTTGCAGGACACAGGACCATAGCTCAGTTGGTTAGAGCGCTACCTTGACATGGTAGAGGTCCCCAGTTCGAATCTGGGTGGTCCTACCATTCCTGCTAGAAAGTCAGTTGCTTACGGGATACGTAAGAACTGGCTTTTTTTATGTCCGGCCACTTTCCGGAGCCGCCCGTGCGAAGCACCACTGACCTGACACTCGACCACCCTGCAATCGCAGTTGATGCCCTGGCCGAAGCCTCCGGCCTGCCTAAGCAGCGCATCAAGGACGCCATGAACAAAGGGGCGTGCTGGTGGACCCACAAGGGCAAACAAGTCAGGCTCCGAAAAGCAAAGCGGGAGGTCAGGGCCGGAACCCGTCTGCAGTTGTTTTACGACGATGTCGTGCTCGCCCGCAGCCCAGAGCCCGCCGAACTGCTTGATGACCGTGGCCGCTATTCGGTCTGGTTCAAACCCCATGGCATGCTTGCACAGGGCTCCCAGTGGGGGGATCACTGCAGCCTGTTGCGCTATGCCGAAGTTGAGCGGGGGCGAGAGTGCTTCCTGATACACAGACTCGATGCCGATGCCGCCGGCCTCATGCTGATTGCCCATGACTCAAAAGCAGCCGGAGCTTTGTCCCAGTGCTTTTCGGGCCGGACCATGACCAAGACCTACCGGGCGAGGGTAACCGGAAGCCTTGACGCCTCTGACCGGCTTATTGATGCGCAGATTGATGGTAAATCAGCAAAAAGCCGAGTCAGCACTCTGCGCATCGATAAAGAAAGCCAGACCACCCTTGTAACCGTCAACATCGAAACGGGCCGGAAACACCAGATTCGAAAGCACATGGCCGAACTCGGGCACCCCATAGTTGGTGACCGACTCTATGGCCACCCGGCGCCGGTTCCCCTGCAGCTACTGGCTTACGCGCTCGAATTCGACTGCCCTCTCAGCCGGCGACGAATGACGTTCGAACTGCCCGAGCGCCTGGACGACCTGACAGGAGAACAGGCATAAAAAAGCCGGCAACGATGCCGGCTTTTCGTATGACGCCTCGAGCAATCAGACCTTGTAGAAGTCCCGGTACCAGTCCACAAAGCTTGCGATGCCCTCCTCGACCGTCGTTGAGGGCTTATAGCCCACATCTGCAATAAGGCCATCGACATTGGCGTAGGTGGCCGGTACATCACCTGGCTGCAGAGGTAAAAGATTTTTCTCGGCCTTCTTCCCGACCCGCTCTTCAATGATTTCGATAAAGCGGGACAACTCCACGGGGTTGTTACTGCCGATGTTGTAAAGGCGGTAAGGCCCCTTACCAGTACCTGGATCCGGAGTCTGGCCGCTCCATTCGGAGTTGGGCTCCGCTACATGATCAAGCGTACGGATCACACCTTCGGTGATGTCATCAATGTAGGTGAAATCACGCTTGTGCTTGCCATGATTGAAAACATCAATGGGTTCACCGGCGAGGATTTTTTTGGTGAAAATGAACAGCGCCATATCCGGCCGGCCCCATGGGCCATAGACGGTGAAGAAGCGAAGCCCCGTGGTTGGAAGGTCATAAAGATGACTGTAGGTGTGGGCCATCAGCTCATTGGCCTTCTTGGAAGCCGCATACAGGCTCAGGGGGTGGTCAACGTTATCATGCACCGAGAACGGCATGGTTTCGTTAGCACCATAGACGGAGCTGCTGGAGGCATATACAAGATGACCAACGTTGTTATGACGACAACCTTCCAGGATATTCATAAACCCCACAAGGTTGGCGTCAACGTAGGCATGAGGATTCTCAATGGAATAGCGAACGCCCGCCTGCGCCGCAAGGTGCACCACCCGGTCCGGCTTCTGTCCCGCGAACAGTGATGCCATAGCATCACGATCCGCAATATCCTGACGAACCTCGGTGAATCCGGGCTTGCAGGTTAGTCGCTCGAGGCGTGCCTCTTTCAGGCTGACATCATAATAGTCATTGACGTTATCAACACCAATGACCTCATCACCCCGATCCAACAGACGGTGGGCCACATAGGAGCCAATGAAACCGGCCGTTCCGGTCACGAGAATCTTCACGTATTCGGCCCCTTAAAACGCAACACCGGCGCTGATGAAGGGGCCATCGATATCCACATCCAGGCGATCGTTACCATCTTCATAATCGATCGACATCTGGCGATAGCCTGCCCGCAACTGCAACATTGCGATCTCATACTGTCCATAGGCATTGAAGTCATAAAGGGAATCGCCATCGAAGCTGATAAAATTGCCATCAGCACCGACTGAAACTCCCGTCAGCGGCAGATCGAAACGAGCAGCCAGATACCCCATCGGAATCACTGCGTCGACACTGGTTTCGCTGGCGGGCACACCTGTTGTCGCTTCCCGCACGAGGAGATCGCCGGAGAGATCACGGGCTGTCAGCCCCAGATCGAGATTTACCCAGTTATCCAGAACTTCGTAGTACAGCGTCACGTCCAGTTGTTCGAGATCCAGATCAGAGCGAACATCACTGCCGATATTGATGCCACCAAAATCCGCACTCAATCGACCCCGACCACTCTGCTCTACCAGAGTGTAGTTCAGGCGCACATTCGGCAGCACGGGCACCGGATGCTCGATGTACAGCGACGCATTGACGTTGGAATCGTTATCGAGATTAAGGTCGTTCTCGACATCAACCACGTCACCGCTGTCCGCAGCTTTGCCGGAGAGGTCGGAGTCCCAGTAGCTAACGCTGGCACCCAGACCCACTACATCGGCATGCGCCAGCGGCGCCGCCAGAATCATTGAACCGCCGATAGCAGCCATCAGTTTACGCATAAAACACCTTTTGTTTTGGGGCTTTCTCTTTCAGTCGAACTGGATACCAAGCCGGCGCCCTACTTCTTCATAGGTCTCGATCACGTCACCCAACCCCTGACGAAACCGGTCTTTATCCATTTTCTTGCGAGTTTCCTTATCCCAGATCCGGCATCCGTCGGGGCTGAACTCATCCCCCAGAACAATGTCACCGTCACTGCGACCGAATTCCAGCTTGTAATCCACCAGCAGCATGCCGGCCTCGTCAAACAAGGCTTTCAACACATCGTTCACCTTGTAAGTAAGCTCTTTCATGCGTGAGAGCTCTTCGGCCTTCGCCCAGCCAAAACTGACGGCAAGCGATTCGTTCACCATGGGGTCATGCAGCTCATCGTTCTTGAGGAAGAGTTCGAACGTTGGCGGATTCAGCTCCTGGCCTTCTTCGACGCCGAGCCGACGGCATAGGCTACCGGCAGAAACATTGCGAACCACGCATTCCACAGGAATCATATCCAGCTTTTTGACGAGGGACTCGGTAGAAGACAGCAGGCCCTCGAAATGAGTTGGCACTCCGGCAGCTTCCAGCTTCTCCATGATGAAGGCATTAAACTTGTTGTTCACCATGCCCTTGCGGTTCAGCTGTTCCTTTTTTTCGCCATCGAACGCTGAGGTGTCATCACGGAATACCAGAACAAATCGTTCCGGATCATCCGTCTTGTAGACCGATTTCGCCTTGCCTGCGTACAGTTCTTCACGCTTTTCCATTAGGGGTCTCCGAGGTGGAAGCCGGTTTTACCGATTCCCACTTAATCAGTATAGGTAATCAAATAGTTGTGTCAGCAGGTCGGACGCGCTGTGATCGCCATCATAGCTTTCGATACGCTCAGCACTAATCACGACGCTTTCGTCGCGCTCTTCAAGCGTAATGGTGTGCGTGTGCTGCGGCTTTTCCTTGTCACTGAACCAGTCGAACCAGCCTGACTCGCGCTCATCTTCGGTTCGGAAATCAACGTAGAACCAGCCTTCACTGCGATTCAGATCCACTATACCCACGCTGGCCTCAGTTAATGAGCGGCTTACTTCCGCCCAGGAACGGCCATAGTCCAGCGTCATTCGGATAGCCACCGCTTCCTCGTTTTCGGACACAAGCTTAACCAGTGGATCGCTGACCATTCCAGAAGCAGCACGTGAGAAGGATTTGTTTTCTTCTCTGGCTTTCAGGAACTCCCCCATATCAGAGAGCACCCGTTTCTGAAGCGCCAGGGCATCCGGAGACGGATCGGTAATACCAGACCAGGGAATCAGCTCCTGCGGCTGCTTGTCGTCTGACAGCTTACGAACCTGGATTTCCGTTGTCTTACGCCTCACACCGGGCGCCATGCGAACCTGAATGACGACTTCCGGCTCCCGGGCGCCTGGATCGTCGGGTAACTCAACCAGCTGCCGCGCACGCTTGCTGAAGTTCACAAGCTCGCTTTGCAGGAGGCCCAGCTGCGGACTGTCGAACGCGACGCCCAGTCCCCGATTTGCCATGTAAGCATTGGCCACGGGCCAGATACGACCCGGCAATTCATTTACCAGCAACCAGACACGACCATCGAGTTCTTCGATAACGTAATTTTCCTCAAGAATCTCCGAGGTCATATCTGGTGGGCGGGGTATGTCCGACGGGTACATCTTGCTGGCGTCAGCTGCTGTGACATCCCGAATGGGCATCGCCTGGCTGAAACGGGATTCATCTGCACTTTCGGGCAACTCAAGGGGCTTGCCCTCGTCTGCGTTCACATAGCGCTCAGACCGGTCTTCCATCAGACCGCATCCGGAAATCGCTGTCAAAAACAGCAGCCCGGATGCGAGAGTGAGGGACTGGCGAAACAGGGTACTACGGGTTCTTTGAAGAACCGGCATCGGGTTACTCCGAATGAGAAATGGTTTCAACAAACTCAGAGCACACCTGAGGCTTTAAGAGCGTCTTCCACTTCGCCGTGGAACTTTTCACTCAGGGGTGTCAGCGGAAGGCGAATGCCCTCACTGATCATGCCCATGCGATGCAATGCCCACTTGACCGGGATCGGGTTAGCCTCAAGGAACAGCTTGCGGTTCAGTGGCATCAGCAACTCATTCAGGCGCTCAGTCTCTTCACGATCACCGGAAATAGCGGCTTCACAAAGCTGGGACATGCCTTTGGGAGCAACGTTAGCCGTTACGGAAACATTTCCTTTGGCGCCAGCCAGCATCAACTCGGCCGCAGTGGCATCATCACCGGAATACACCGCCAGACGGCCATCCAGCGCCTCAATCAGCTCGGCACCCCGGGGGATATTACCGGTAGCATCCTTGATGGCAACAATGTTTGGTATATCCGCAAGACGGAGCACGGTTTCGTTCAACATGTCACAGGCGGTCCGCCCTGGCACGTTATAAAGCATCTGGCTCATGCCCGGCACCGCCTCTGCGATCGCCTTGAAGTGCTGGTACAAACCTTCCTGCGTTGGTTTGTTGTAGTACGGAACCACCAGCAAGCAGGCATCAGCGCCAAGCTTATGGGCCTCGGTAGTAAGCTCGATCGCTTCCCGAGTGCTATTACCGCCGGTACCCGCAATTACCGGGATTCGGCCATTCACACGCTTGATAATGTGGCCCACCACCTGACAATGCTCGTCAGGATCCAGAGTTGCAGATTCACCAGTGGTGCCCACGGCGACAATGCCGTGCGTGCCGTTTTCAATATGAAAGTCCACCAACCTGTCCAGCTCTTCCCAGTGAATGTCACCGTTTGGATGCATGGGTGTGACCAGTGCGACAAGGCTACCCGTAATCATAAAAGCTCCGTCGGAATAAAACCGATATGGTAATGTTGGGCACGAACTGACACAAGGGAATTAAAGGAGATGTCATGTCATCCGTCGAACTGAATAAAACTGTACCGGACTTCGAGGTGCCTGCCACCGGAGACCAGACCGTTCGCCTGGCAGACCTTCGGGGACAGAATATCGTGATCTATTTCTATCCGAAGGACAACACACCGGGCTGCACAACCGAAGGCCAGGACTTTCGCGACCGCATGAAAGAGTTTGCCGAACTGGACACTGAAATCTTTGGAGTCTCCCGCGACGGCCTGAAAGCGCACGAGAACTTCAAGGCAAAGTACGAGTTTCCGTTCCACCTGATTTCAGACAAGGACGAAACGCTCTGCAAGCTGTTCGATGTAATCAAACTCAAGAAACTCTATGGCAAAGAACACCTGGGCATCGAGCGCAGCACCTTCCTGATTGACTCGGAAGGCGTGCTACGCAAGGAGTGGCGAGGCGTCAAAGTCAAAGGCCACGCTGACGAAGTACTGGAAGCCGTCAAAGCGCTCTGATTCGAGAAATCAGGACTGCTCAGTGGTCGGTGGAGGAACGGAATCCTTTACCGGCCAGGCAGCGAATACGGCTTTAAGCATGGTTGCCAGCGGAATAGCGAAGAACACCCCCCATAAACCCCAGATTCCACCAAAAAACAAAACCGCCACAATAATCGCTACCGGGTGCAGATTATTCACTTCCGAGAACAGGATTGGCACCAGAACGTTGCCGTCGAGTGCCTGAATGATGCCGTATACAGCCATCACCCAGATAAAGTGACTGCCCCAGCCGAAAGCAAATAGCCCAATCACGGCAACCGGAATAGTAACTACCGCCGCACCGATGTATGGAATGACGACGCTTAACCCCACCAGCAGGGAAAGTAGCGCAGCATAGGGCATACCAAGAAACTTGAAGGCTATGTAGGTGGCACCACCCACAATCAGAATTTCAAGGGCCTTGCCTCGAACATAATTCGCGCACTGAAGGTTCACCTCGTGCCAGATTCTCAGCATCATCGGGCGCTGTGGGGGCAACAGGCGCGAAATGGACCCAAGCAGCACTTCGCGATCCTTCAGGAAGAAGAACACCAGGATGGGCACCAGAACCATATAGATCAGAAGCGCCACCAGATCGGGAATGCTTGAGAGCGAAAACGACACCAGCCACTGGGTCATATGCCCTACTTCGGTCGAAACCTGCTGATACAACGTATTCACGGCCTCCGCCGAAATCAGCTGAGGGTACTCTTCCGGAAGCAGTTCAAGGTAGGACTGCAGCTCTCTGATAATTCTGGGGGTCTCTCCCGCCAGGTTACTGACCTGGGTCCATATCAGCGGCAGCAGACCAAAAATAAACCCTACCAGCACACCGAGAAACACCAGGAACACTGTCATGATGGACAGTGACTCGGGCAGACCAAGCCTGTTGAGCTTGGTGACAAGGCCCTGCAGGATAAAAGCAACAATCAGAGAAGCAATGGCCGGCGCTAGCATGGCACCAAACCAGATAACGAAAACCGTTCCCACTACAAGAATCAGGAAAAGAATAACCGCTTCTTCATCTGAAAAATATTTGTGCGCAAGACCGCGCAAAATCCTGATCATTGGTGTCTCCGAAAAATTAACCGCCGCACTTTATCACAAACCGGTACTGACCATTGCTCTCCGATGAGCTGACCAGGGCGTGGCTTGAGAGCGCAAGAAATGCCGGAATATCCCGAGCCGAGCCGACGTCAGTGGCAATCACCTCCAGTTCCTGCCCGGGTGACATGCCATTGAGTTCGAGCTTGGTTTTGAGCAAAGGCATCGGGCAGCGAAGCCCGGAAGCATCCAGAGTACGGTCAACCATAAAGCAGTGACACCATCGAAAAACAATAAGCGGATTTAACAAGCACGCATTATGCCGACAGTGATAATGTATTGCATCACAATACTGTTTAATCAGAATATCAGAACTTTCTATCACAACCCGCTGTCACAGGGGCGTTTGGAACTAAAGGCAAACTGCATTACATGAAAGTGTCCAGATCCGGGTTTTACCGTTCACACAGGCTAACCAGAGCTTGCATACTGGCTGTTGGCCTCGCAACCGCTCACGCCCCTGTCAGCGCACAGGAAACCACTCTGCCAAGTATCGGCGGCAGTGGTGGTGGCCTGATCTCCGGACAGCAGGAGTCCGACATTGGCCAGCAGGTAATGGTATCCATCCGGCGCTCTGCACCGCGAATAACCGACCCACTGGTTTACGACTACCTCAATGCAATCATCTACCGACTGGTTCCTTCAGCTCCGCTGCAGAACAGAGACCTTACCCTTGCCCTCATCGACAGTCCGGCGATCAATGCCTTCGCTGTTCCCGGAGGTATCGTTGGCGTAAACGGGGGCCTGTTCCTGAATGCAACCACAGAGCAACAGTTCGCCTCGGTTCTGGCTCACGAGCTTGCGCACCTCAGCCAGCGACATTTCGCCAGGCGCCTGGAACAACAGGAAACCAGTGCCCCGCTCACACTCGCGGGCATGATTGCCGGCATCGTACTCTCAGCAGTAACCCAGTCCGACATCGGCATAGCCGCCATTGCCGGGACCCAGGCCTTTGCTGCCCAGAATATGCTCGCTTACAGCCGGGCCAATGAACAGGAGGCTGACCGTGTTGGCCTGGACATTCTTGCTACCGCAGGCATGGACCCTCGGGGAATGCCCGAGATGTTCGAGATCATGATGCGCCAGAACCGGCTACAGGGTAATCAGGTTCCCGAATACCTTTCGACTCACCCTTTGACCCAGAGCCGGGTATCCGATACCCGAAACCGTGCAGAGCAATACCCTCATGAGGATATCCGTGACGGACAGGAATACCACCTGATACGCAGCCGCCTTCAGGTGCATTATTCCTCCTCTCCAGATGTCGCAGTGAAAACCTTTGAGGCCTACCTGAACCGCCCGGATGCACAACAAAACGATGCTATCCGGTATGGACTGGCTGTTGCTTATCTGCAAAACAATCAGGCGGACAAAGCGGAAGAGGTCCTGAGAGACCTGCTGGCACGAAACCCAGGCAGAATCACATTCCAGGTCACACTGGCCGAGGTGCTGATCAATCAGAAACACCTGAAGGCGGCCCGGGACCTGCTGCAGGATGCCCTGGCGAGAAATCCCGGGAACTACCCGATTACCTTTACGCTCGCTACGGCAGAGATCGCTGACAGTAACGGAAATGCAGCCGCAGAGCACCTGAGACAGCTTACCAGGCGATACCCCGGGCAAGAACACCTTTGGCTGAGATTGGCAGAGGCCGAAGGAATGGGCCGAAACATTGTCGGTGTCCACCGCGCGCGGGCGGAATATGATGCCTTGATGGGAGACCTGGAATCAGCACAACGGCAGCTCCGGCAAGCCCAGGAAAAACTCCCTGCCGGATCACCCCAGCGCCAGGTCGTTACCGAGAGACTGGCGGAGATAACCCGACGCCTGAATGCTCAGAAAAACAGATAGCCAAACGGGACAAACCGGGAAGGCTTGGGCGCTCCGCCCCCATCGATATCAGGCATTGCCCGCCGCTTTTAGATTCATATTTGCGGTGAAATCCAGCATCCGCCGTAGAGGCTTGAGTGCCCGCTCTCGAAGTGCCTCATCAACCAGGACCTCCTGGTCGCCAGTTTCCAGGACCCGCAACAAATTCTCAAGTCCGTTCATCGCCATCCACGGACAGTGAGCGCAGCTGCGACAGGTTGCTCCATTGCCTGCAGTCGGGGCCTCAATCAACGTTTTGTTCGGCGCCAACTGCTGCATCTTGTAGAAGATGCCATTGTCTGTCGCCACGATGAATTTCTCGTTTGGCAGGGTCTGAACCGCATGAATCAACTGCGACGTTGAACCTACCACATCCGCCATTTCAACCACGGCATCCGGAGATTCGGGGTGTACCAGGATCGCTGCATCCGGATACAGGGCTTTCAGGTCTTCCAACCCCCGGGACTTGAACTCTTCATGAACGATACAGGAACCATCCCACAGCAACATGTCGGCTCCTGTTGTCTTCTGAACGTAATGGCCCAGATGCTTGTCGGGCGCCCAGAGTATCTTTTCCCCACGAGCATCCAGGTCTTCGACAATCGCCTGTGCACAACTGGAGGTGACAACCCAGTCAGCCCTGGCCTTGACTGCGGCCGAGGTGTTTGCGTAAACGACAACCGTCCGGTCCGGGTGCTCATCACAGAACTCTGAAAACTCGTCGGCCGGGCACCCCACATCCAGAGAGCAGGTCGCCTCCAGCGTAGGCATCAGTACCCGTTTTTCGGGATTGAGGATCTTCGCTGTTTCACCCATGAAGCGCACACCCGCGACCACAACCGTAGATGCGGAATGCTGATTACCGAAACGTGCCATTTCGAGGGAGTCAGCGACGCACCCACCGGTCTCTTCCGCCAGGCGCTGCAAATCCGGGTCCGTGTAGTAATGAGCCACAAGGACAGCATCCCTGGCCTTCAGGCTAGCCTTGATGCGCGCCTCAAGGTCCGCCTTTTCATCCGCGCTGAGCGGTTTCGGCTCAGCGGCATGGGCAAGGTGTTCATGAACCAGAATACGATCTTCAGCTCGTGTCATTACTGCATCTCTTTATTGCATGGTCTATCGGGAGTATAGCACTTCAAATCCAGTTTTAAGGGTTCTGAAACATACAGGTAACGAACCTTTGAAACAGAAATTCATAGGTCTCTACAGGACTAGGTAAGAACGTATACGCAAAAAAAAAGAGCCCGAAGGCTCTTTTTTCACAAGAACCCGAGGGGCTCCTGTTATTTGGTGGGTCGTGAAGGATTCGAACCTTCGACCAATTGGTTAAAAGCCAACTGCTCTACCAACTGAGCTAACGACCCGTAACTGCTGATCAGCGCCTGAGACCCTGACCGATCCAGAAGTGCCTCAGCGCACTTCCGGATCCGTATTTGGTGGGTCGTGAAGGATTCGAACCTTCGACCAATTGGTTAAAAGCCAACTGCTCTACCAACTGAGCTAACGACCCAAACGAGGCGCATATAGTAATGATTTTTCGGCGTTGATCAACCCCTTTTTCCAGGTTTCTCAACATTTTTGCCGCGACTGTTGTTCAGCCATTACCAGACTTCAGGAACTTTCGGGCAAGCTCAGCAGCGCTACTGTCCGGATAGTCACTGATGACATTTTGCATCCGCCTTTTGGCTTCCTGCTTATCACCGAGACGATCAAGGGTAACGCCCAGCTTGAATACCGCATCCGGTGCTTTGCGATGGTCCGGATAACGGGTCGCCACAACAGTAAAAGCCTGCTTGGCCTGCTCCAGCTGCGGTTTGACGAGGTAAACCTCACCCAGCCAGTAATACGCGTTGACCGTCAGGTCTCCTTCCGGGTACTTGTCGATAAACTCATACAGCTGACTGATCGCCTGGTCGTACTTTTTCTGATTCTGGATCAAGTCCTGGATCTGCTCGTACGCCTTGCGCTCTTCAGCACCGGGCTGCCGATATTCCTTGGTGACCGGTCCGGGACTCGTACCTGCGCCACCGGCCTCAGTCGCTGGCGCCTTCGCTTTTTCCGCAACCTTTTCAGAAAGATCCAGAATCCGCTGATCAAGGTCGATATAGCGGTCTCTTCCCTGCTCCTGCAAACGGGTAATGAGGTGCCGTTGCTCCTCCACCTCGCCTTGCAGGCGGCGAACCTCCCCCTGCAACTGCTGGATCATGTAAAACAGTTCGGCAGTGGCCTGACTGCTATTCGCCTTCCGTTGCGCTTCCGAGGAATTATTCTGAAAAGCGGGTGTAGATGACTGCGCCAGCGCCACTCCCGCATGCGCAAAGGCAAACGGGAGAACCACTGTCGCCATGAGTCGTTTTCTCATGGTCTTTCCTGACATCAGGTGCGTTTACTCGAATACGAGCTCCACACGGCGGTTCTGAGCCCAGACGCTCTCGCTAGAGCCCATGACCGCCGGCTTTTCTTCACCATAGCTTACGGTTTCCATTTGGCCACGTGAAGCGCCGTTCACAATCAGGAAACGCTGCACCGCATTTGCACGACGCTCTCCCAGGGCCAGGTTGTACTCCTTGGTTCCGCGCTCATCGGCATGACCTTCCAGGCGAACCTGCTGGCCAGGGTTGGCGGCCAGGAACTGTGCGTGAGCAACCAGGACATCACGGGCTTCCGGCTTGATTTCAGCAGTATCGAAGTCGAAGTAAAAAGTCGTGATATCACGCAGCGCTTCCTGCTCGGCCTTCTGTTGCGCGGCCATTCGCTCTTCTTCAGTCAGCGCTGAAGAAGACACGCCACCCTGGTCATCACCACCGTAGACCGTGGAGCCACCTTCCTGGTCAATCGGCTCTACGTCAGAACCGTAAGCACCACCGTCCACAGTCTCGCCGGTAGAACTACAGCCGGCAAAGAGACCGACAGACAACAGCAGTGCAAATACCTTGGTTTGAGCTGACAATTTCATAATCACTTCCTTTCAGTTGGTTGACTTGGTTACGCAATTATTCACCAGACGGCCCTGAGCCATCTGTTATCGGGCCAGCGGACCCCAGGCAGGCTCCCTCACATCGCCTTCCGACGCAGGCAGACTGTAGGCAGCCCCGCCATCGGCGGAAATGACCGTGAGTACGCTGCTGCCGCCCTGCTTCGTGGCATAGATAAGCATGCGACCATTTGGGGATACGCTGGGAGATTCATCGGATTCGGTGCGAGTAAGAATGGTCTCCTCGCCGGATTTAAGATTGGTTCTGGCAATGTGAAAAGCCCTGTCCCGCTGATGCACGTAGTAAACGAATTTGCCACTGTTGTCCGGCCTTGGGCGGGCGTTGTAACGGCTGCCAAAGGTAATGCGCCGGGGCTCGGCCCCTGCATCTTCCTTATGATAAATTTGCGGGCCACCGGACCGGTCCGATGTAAAGAACAACCCCTTGCCCGTGTGATCCCAGCTGGCTTCAGTGTCTATTGCCCAGTGGTTGGTGATTTTAGTCAGTTGACGATTCTGCAAATTCATCCGGTAGATTTCGGCGTTGCCATCTTTGGATAACGTCATGAGCATCGACTGGCCATCGTCGGACCATGCCGGGGCCGAGTTGAGACCGGAAAAATCTGCGACTTTGGTACGCTTTCCGCTCGCCAGTTCGTGAACGAAAATCACAGGCTTACCTGTCTCGAACGACACATAAGCAAGCTTCTTCCCGTCCGGCGACCAGGCCGGAGAGAGAATGGGCTCTTCACTTTCCAACCGGATTCGTGCCCTCTTTCCATCCACGTCACTCACTTGCAGACGGTAACGGGGCTTTCCGTTGAACGAATCAAGTGTAATGTAGGCAAGCTTGGTGGAGAAGGCGCCTCGCACCCCGGTAATGGCTTCATATACCTTGTCGCTAATGTGATGGGCGAGCGTTCTCAAATTGGATGCGGGTGCCGCTGCCGTTTCTCCAAGAACTCTCTGTTCGGTGTTCACATCAAAGAGTTCATAACGCGCTTGCACGCGATCCGCACTACGAGTCAACTCACCGACCAGGACGTAGCGCTGCCCCAACAGTCGCCAGTCGCGGAAAAACACGTCCTCACGCTTGGAGGGAAGACTCAGCATTTTTTCAGGTGGCAGCGGTCGAAACTCGCCGCTCATGGTGAGGTCGCTTTGAACCACGCTGCTGACTTTGTCTCCCGGGGGGATGGCACCATTCTCGGCAAACGGGACAATAGAAATGGGGATAGCCGAATCCGCCCCCTCGGTAATCCGGATCAACAATTCAGCATGGGCACTGGCTGCCATCAGGAAGACCAGCGCCACCGTTGCCAGCGCTTTGTGTAACGACATAGTCCAATTCCGCTGTGTCATTTTGTTATCCGTTTCCTTATCTCAACCCGCTTGGGTTGAATTCAATAGTGAACTGACGAAAGTACCGTTCAAATGTATCCCGGTCGTCCGGAATCGGGTACCGGTTCAGAGCACGGACTGCACCCATGGCCGAATTATCAAATGCTGTGTTGCCACTGCTCCGAGTCAGTCTTACCCCGGAAAGCTCTCCGGTTGGCAATAAGGTAATTTGCAGGTGCGCCACCATCTGTTCAGTCGCCGAAGACGGCGGATACCATGCCTGCTGGAGCCTCTCCTTGATGAGTGCCAGGTATTTCTCACTTTCGGTCAGCATCTGAGCCTCGCGGGCGCGAGCCGCAGCTGCCTGGGCCTGCCTCTCGGCTTCTGCCTTCCTGGATCTTTCAGCCTCGTCCGCCAATGCTTCCAGCTGTTGCTCCCTTAACTTCCGTTCCGCTTCGAGACGCTTACGCTCCGCTTCCTGGCGCGCTTCCTCTTCCCGCTTTTTGCGCTCAGCCTCTTCACGTTTACGACGCTCTTCCTGAAGGCGCTTTTCTTCCTCCGCTTTCCGCTTGGCCTCCTGCTGTCGCTGCTTCTCCTCTGCAGCTTTCTTCCGCTCACGTTCTTTCGCTTCAGCTTCCGCCTTCTGACGGGCCGCTTCCTCTGCCCGCGCCTTTTCCTCTTCGCGTTCACGGGCCAGAGCCTGTTGGCGTTTTCGCTCCTCCTCAGCCTTCTGCTGGGCCGCCTCGCGGGCTTGTTGCTCCGCCAACTTGCGTGCCTCTTCCTTTCGCTGCTCCTCTGCCTTGCGCTTCTGTTCCGCTGCCCTTCGCTCTTCCTCACGATCGGGTTGGTCAACGGGTTCCACAATCGGGCTAGGTTCCGGAGTCTGGGAAATCAGTCTCGCCGAGATACTCCGGGGCGGTGGCTCATGCTCCGGACTTGTCCACGACCAGCCGGCCAGTGCAATGCCAATAATCAGCAGATGCAGGGTGACCGACAATACAACCGGCGACTTCCATGGGGGCTTGCCCGTGCTGGTTAATTCACGCTCGTGACCTTTCACAACAACTCTGCCCGCACTGGTCTCACTTCTCGTCCAAAGGCGATTCGGTTATCAGGCCGATGCTGCTTGCTCCGGCCCCCTGTAATTCCGCCATCAGCCGAACCACGGTTCCATATTCAACATGCTCGTCGCCACGCACGAGGATCTCGCTATTGGTCCTCTGCGAGAGGATTTTGGCAATTTGCTCCCGAACTTCACCCAGAGACATCGGATCGCTACCTTTATCACCGACTTCAAGGTAATACGCGCCGTTGGTGTCCACCGATACAACAATGGACTCCACATTCTTATCAGGCTGAATCGGGTCAGAGGTTGTCTCGGGCAGATCCACCTTTACACCTTGGGTAAGCATCGGTGCCGTTACCATGAAAATCACCAGAAGCACCAACATCACATCAATGTACGGGACAACGTTTATCTCCGACATCGGCTTACGCCGATGCTCCGGCATCATTCCCATGCCTTTCATTGCGTTATGCTCCAGTCTTTAGGTAAACAGGCATTACGCCACACTCTTTTCGCTACTATGCACCCGACGGTGCAGAATGCTGGAAAACTCCTCAGCAAACGTCTCATAATTCTTCAGGAGCGCGTCCGACATGGCGGAAAAACGGTTATAGGCAATTACTGCCGGAATGGCCGCGAAGAGGCCCATGGCAGTCGCAATAAGCGCCTCGGAAATACCCGGAGCGACCGTTGCGAGGGTCGCTTGCTGCACCTGAGCCAGGCCACGGAACGAGTTCATGATGCCCCAAACCGTCCCGAACAGACCAATATAAGGGCTGGTGGAGCCCACCGTTGCAAGAAACGGAAGGTGCGTTTCCAAACGCTCCTGCTCCCGGGAAAAAGCCACTCTCATTGCCCGCTGGGAACCTTCCATAACGGCGTCTGCGTCGCGACTTTGCTGGCGGAGACGTGAAAACTCCTTGAACCCTGCACGGAAAACAGACTCCATCCCCGAGAACGCCGTTGGTTCCGCATTCACTTCCCGGTAGAGCTGCCCCAGATCCATGCCCGACCAGAACCTTTCCTCAAAGGCGAGCTGAGCCTGTCTGGCTTTTCGGAAGACCTGCAGGCGCTGAAAGATCAGAGCCCAGGACATGACAGATGCCAGTGCGAGCAACAGCATAACCAGCTGCACCAGCACACCGGCGTTGGAAACGAGATACCAGACTGAGACTTCTGATTCCACCTTTTACTCCTGGCTTGTTCTGTTGGTCGTTTCGATGATTCGGATATGCTTCCTGAGCAATTCCTGCATATTTTCGGGTAAACGCCGTGGGCGACCGGTATCCAGCGCCACACATGCCACCCTGACATCTGCCTCGCACAGCAGTTTCCGGTCAATTGCCCGGAAAACCCGCTGCCGAAACTCCATCCACACCCGGCCGGATGCGACTGGCTCAGCGGTCACCATCAACTGGTCGTCGAGGCGGGCCGGTAACGAATAGTGGACTGCCAATCGCTGAACAACATAACTGATATTGTCGGCAAGCCCGGCGCGCAACCCAACGCCACAGCTGCGCACCCACTCAGTGCGGGCACGCTCCATATAGTGAAGGTATTTTGCGTGGAACACGATGCCACCGGCATCGGTGTCTTCGATATAAACACGGATGGGTAGCTCAAAAAAACTGCCCGCTTCCTGCTCAGCCAAAAAGATCGTCCTCCCTGCCGGATTTCGGAGGCACAACACCGAAATGCTGATAAGCATTGGAGGTCACCATTCGACCCCGAGGTGTCCGCAACATGTACCCCTGCTGGATCAAAAATGGCTCCAGAACATCTTCGATGGTGCCGCGCTCTTCACTGATTGCAGCAGCCAGGCTTTCTACGCCTACCGGGCCACCGTCAAATTTTTCAATCATTGCGAGCAGCAGGCGACGATCCATATGATCGAACCCCTGACTATCCACCTTAAGCATATTCAGGGCCTGGTCGGCTATATCGACGCTGATATGCCCGTCCGAACGAAC
This sequence comes from Marinobacter salinus, assembly GCF_001854125.1. Classification (NCBI taxonomy): domain Bacteria; kingdom Pseudomonadati; phylum Pseudomonadota; class Gammaproteobacteria; order Pseudomonadales; family Marinobacteraceae; genus Marinobacter; species Marinobacter salinus. Next base: position 936,380 of record NZ_CP017715.1, on the reverse strand, counting down.
TTCCGCAAAGTCGCGAACCCTGCGCAACAGTCGATTGGCGATTCGTGGAGTACCACGTGACCGGCGCGCAATTTCAAAAGCCCCTGCTTCATCAATATTCACGGAGGACAGGCGCGCAGATCGCGTGATGATACTGGTGAGATCTTCGGTGTTATAAAACTCCAGTCGCTGGACAATACCAAACCGGTCGCGCAAAGGTGATGTGAGCAAACCCGCACGGGTGGTGGCACCAACGAGCGTAAACGGGGGGAGATCCAGCTTGATGGAACGGGCTGCAGGCCCTTCACCAATCATGATATCCAGCTGGTAGTCTTCCATCGCCGGATAGAGAACTTCTTCCACAGCCGCGCTGAGGCGATGGATCTCGTCGATAAAAAGAACGTCGCCTTCTTCGAGATTGGTAAGCATTGCGGCAAGGTCGCCGGCCTTTTCGAGAACCGGGCCGGAGGTTGTCTTGATAGAAACCCCCATCTCGTTGGCAATGATATTGGCCAGCGTAGTTTTGCCAAGCCCAGGCGGACCAAAAATCAACACATGATCCAGTGCTTCCTGGCGACCACGAGCTGCGGAGATGAAAATATCCATCTGCTCCCGCACGGAAGGCTGACCGACGTACTCAGCCAACAACGTGGGACGAATAGCCCGGTCATGCACCTCTTCGTATTCACCGGCCCGTGCTGAGATCAGTCGGTCGGATTCGATCATGGCATTATCCGTTTTCTGGGAATCAACATCATGCCTGTGCGCCCGCCTCTGTTTAACGTTGCCCCAATTGTACAAACGGGCCCGAGGGTGTCACGTTACGCTCTCTACAGGTTTGGCGCTACACAGGCGACACATTAAACTGGCGTCATCATGCCGGTATCATATTACGCAGAGCCAGGCGGATCAGGGTTTGGCTGGACATCCCCTCTTCCGCAATCTTGTTGATCGCCCTCGCCGCCTCTTGTGGCTTGTAGCCCAATGCGATAAGAGCCTCCTCCGCTTCCTCTCGGGCATCAGGACTACGAACCGGGACTGCCGAGAGAGCCGCTGCGGACCCGGCGCTCTCAGGAGATGCCGGTACAAACTGCCCTTCAAGTTGCCCTATCCGATCTGCCATTTCAATAAGCAGGCGTTCAGCGGTCTTTTTGCCAACGCCGGGAAGTTTAACCAGAGCATTCGCATCACGGGCCTCAACACAACGGATGAACTGGTGGGCATCAAGACCCGAGAGGATCCCCACGGCCAGTTTTGGACCCACGCCATTCACCTTGATGAGCAAACGAAACAAATCCCTGTCCAGACGCGACGCAAAGCCGTAGAGGCTCTGGGCATCCTCACGCACCGCAAAATGGGTATGGAGAACGACCTCCTCTCCAATCTCGGGAAGGTGGAAAAAGGTGGTGTAGGGAATGTCGATTTCGTAACCAGGCCCGGAGCATTCCACCAGAACATGACCAGGCGCTTTTTCTATCAAAATGCCTCGGATACGACCTATCAAGGGAATCTCCTGTTGCTCCTGAGAGCGAATTATTGTTGTCGCACTCGCCCGCTACGCACCTTTCCGCCACCACCTGCCACACGGAGAATGCTCTGGCTCATGTGGGCATGGCACAAGGCAATGGCGAGTGCATCGGCAGCATCCGCCTGGGGCTTGCGGGAGAGAGCCAGCAGCACCTGCACCATGTGCTGGACCTGGGCCTTATCTGCACCGCCCTTACCCACGACCGCCTGTTTGACCTGCCGCGCCGAGTACTCATGAACAGCGAGCCCGCTGTTGGCAGCACTGACAATGGCGGCGCCCCTTGCCTGACCGAGCTTCAGCGCAGAGTCCGGATTTCGCGCCATGAATACCTGCTCAATGGCAAATTCTTCCGGGCGGAACTCACCTATGAGCGTAGCCAGACTCTGAAAAATCGCCTGCAGCCGCTCAGCCATGGGCTTTTCGCCCACCCTGATGCAGCCACTGTCAATGTACTCGATCGTACGACCTTCCGCCCGGATAATCCCGAAACCGGTGATTCTCGACCCGGGGTCAACGCCCAGAATGATCGCCAAATCGATACCCCTGTCGCTTCAGTACGATTCCATGATTGCGCCGGTGCACCTGAGTGGTCACCGGCGCATCAGAATTTACTCGCTTTTCTGCCCCTCGTTCTCCGCCTTGTTACCTTCAAGCGCTTTGGCCGATTTTCGCAGGCGGATATGCAGTTCACGCAGCTGCTTCTCATCCACCTCGCCGGGCGCCTGGGTCATCAGGCAGGTTGCACTCTGGGTTTTCGGGAAAGCGATCACATCACGAATGGACGTGGCCCCTGTCATCAGCATAACCAGACGATCAAGACCGAAGGCCAGGCCACCGTGCGGCGGGCAACCGAACTTCAGTGCATCCAGCAGGAAGCCAAATTTGGCACGGGATTCTTCCTCGCCAATGCCGAGAATACCGAATACCGCTTCCTGCATCTTCTCATCATGGATACGGATCGAACCACCGCCGAGCTCGGTTCCGTTGAGTACCATGTCATACGCACGGGACAGAGCAGTAGCCGGGTTTGCCGCCAGCTCTTCGGCACTGCAGGAAGGTGCAGTGAACGGATGGTGGATCGCGGTCAGGCCACCGTCAGGCAACTCCTCGAACATCGGGAAATCCACAACCCATAAAGGGGCCCACTCGCAAGTCAGCATGCCCAGGTCATGACCAACCTTGATACGCAGTGCACCCAGAGCCTCGTTAACCACCGTGGTTTTATCTGCACCGAAGAACACGATATCACCGTCTTCAGCACCAACGCGTTCCATGATGGCCTGAGCTACGTCGGCACCGAGGAACTTGATAATCGGCGACTGCAGACCGTCAACACCCTTGGACAGATCGTTTACCTTGATGTAGGCCAGACCTTTGGCGCCATAGATGCCCACAAACTTGGTGTACTCATCGATTTGCTTACGGGTCAGCTCCCCACCCTTCGGCACGCGCAATGCAGCAACACGACCTTTCGGGTCCTTGGCCGGCCCTGCAAATACCTTGAAATCAACGCTTTCAACCAGGTCCGCCACATCAATCAGCTCAAGCGGGATGCGCAGGTCTGGCTTGTCGCTGCCAAAGCGCTGCATCGCCTCCGAGTGCGGCATACGCGGGAATGTCGGCAGTTCGACGTCCAACACATCCTTGAACAGGGAACGAATCATGTCTTCGTTCAGCCCCATCAGGGTCTCTTCGTCAATAAACGATGCCTCGATATCCACCTGAGTAAACTCGGGCTGGCGATCGGCCCGCAGGTCTTCATCACGGAAACACTTGGCAATCTGGTAGTAGCGGTCTACGCCAGACACCATCAATAGCTGCTTGAACAGTTGGGGGGACTGGGGCAGCGCGAAGAAGGAGCCTTCGTGAGTCCGGCTTGGAACCAGGTAGTCACGGGCACCTTCGGGAGTTGCACGGGTCAGGATCGGAGTTTCCACATCCATAAAGCCGTTGCTGTCCAGGTAGTTACGGATGTAACTGGTCACACGGGAACGGAACCGGAGGCGATTGATCATTTCCGGGCGACGCAGATCGACGAAGCGGTAGCGCAGACGCACATCCTCGCCCACGTCGACATGCTCATCCAGAGGGAACGGTGGCGTTGCGGCCGCGTTCAGGATACTCACTTCCTTACCCAGGAGCTCAACCTGGCCGGTCGGCATGTTGTTGTTCTCGGTGCCTGCGGGACGGCGACGCACCCGGCCGGTTACCTTGACAACAAACTCACTACGGACCTTCTCTGCAAGAGCAAAGCTTTCCGGGGTGTCAGGATCGACAACCACCTGGGAAATACCATCCCTATCCCGCAGATCAAGGAAAATAACACCCCCATGGTCACGGCGGCGGTGTACCCATCCGCAGAGTGTGACTTCCTGATCAATGTGGGATTCATTGATCCCACCGCAATAATGACTGCGCATACCGGTTCCCGTTGTTTCTGATGTGTGCGTAATGTCTGGCCAAGCATGTGACGCTTATTTGCTACTCAAATCTGGCCCGCAAAAATTTCGTCGCGACCTTACTGGAAAAGCCGCCCATTATAAACACAATGTCGCGGAAAATCAGGCGTGATTCTCGGTGACTCTCCGGGCTGGATGACTCCCTGCCCACAGATCGCTAGAATGCTCGGTTCATGCAGTATAGGGAGCCGCACTTTGTCGTCCAGAGCCGAGCAAAAACTCCGAACTCGTCGTGCCCTGATGGATGCCGCACTGGCACAACTGAGCGCTGATCGTGGCTTTGGAAGTCTCAGTCTTCGGGAAGTTGCACGGGAAGCGGGAATTGCGCCCACCTCGTTCTATCGTCATTTTTCCGAACTCGACGAATTGGGTCTTGCCCTCGTTGATGAGGGCGGTGTCGCGCTGCGCCAGCTGATGCGTCACGCGAGAAAGCGGATCGCCCGTGATGGCAGCGCCATTTCCACGTCGGTGGAAACATTCATGGAGTACCTCGGCAATAACGCGAACCTGTTCCGTCTGATGCTCCGGGAGCGAACCGGCGTGTCCAAGCCCTTCCGGACGGCAATCAAAGCCGAGATTGATCATTTTGCAACCGAGCTGGCCGATGACCTTCACAGAGTTGCCGAGGAGCGGGGGAAACCACTTTCCGACGCCCGACTTGTCGCCGAAGCGATGGTGACACTGGTTTTCAATCAGGGCGCCGAAGCTCTGGACACAACAGCGAAAGAACGAGAGGAGTTAAAGATCAAGCTGAAAACAGAGCTTCGGATGATTCTTATGGGGGCACAGACCATGGCCAGGCGCGCATCCAGAAAGTAACTCATACCGCAGCCTGACCAGACCTCATGTAAGCAGCGACAGCACAGGTTCAAGCTTACGCCTCATACCGACAAGCTCGTCATCCGTGTAGGGCACAGGGCTTTGCTTGCCCCACACCGGCCCCGGCCAGGCAGGATCCCCCTCAAAACGAACAATATGATGCAAATGGAGCTGAGGCACCATGTTGCCGAGCGCAGCCACGTTCATCTTGTCGCCCGAAAACTGCGCCATCATACCGCGACTCAAAGTGGAAGATTCTTCCATCAACCGCTGTTGCTGCTCACCGGTCAGCTCGTAGATCTCCCGGATGCCTGCAAACGCAGGCACCAGAAGCACCCACGGCCAGGTACGATCATTCATCAACCGGATTTCGCATAATCGGCTCCGGCCGAGACTGATCGTGTCCGCCGCCAGCCGCTCGTGGAGCTGAAACTCCGGTTTCTCCATCATGGTTACTCCGAATGGAACTGATTTCTGCCGCGGCCGATCGCGTAGTAAATCAGCCCATAACGATCCAGCATCTCAGGCTCGTAAAGATTCCGACCATCAAACACGACCGGCTCCTTCAAAGCAGACGCAATCATATCAAAGTCCGGAGAACGGAACTCCTTCCACTCGGTGCAAATCACCAGAACATCCGCGCCCTTGAGAGCCTGCTCCTTGGTGCCGCAGAGCGTCAGGCCGGCCTGATCACCGTAAATGCGCTGGGTTTCTTCCATCGCTTCAGGATCGAAAGCCTGGACTACAGAACCCGCTTTCCAGAGGTCCTCCATCAGTCTGCGCGAAGAGGCCTCACGCATATCATCTGTATTAGGTTTGAACGCAAGCCCCCATAACGCCACAACCTTACCCTTAAGGTTCCCCATGAAGTAATGACTGATCTTGTCAAAAAGCACGTGCTTCTGGGCATCATTTACGGCTTCTACAGCATTCAGTAACGGGGCATCGTAGTCGCAATCCCTCGCCGTCCGCGCCAGCGCCTGAACATCTTTCGGGAAACAGGAGCCTCCGTAGCCGCAACCCGGATAAATAAAATGATACCCAATGCGCGGGTCGGACCCGATGCCACGACGAACTGCTTCAATGTCCGCACCAAGGCGCTCCGACAGGTTTGCGATTTCGTTCATGAAGCTGATTTTGGTCGCCAGCATGGAATTGGCAGCGTACTTGGTGAGTTCCGCAGACCGGACATCCATAAAAATCATCCGATCATGGGAACGGTTGAACGGGTAATACACCTCCCTCAGAAGTTCGGCCGCCTTTTCACTGTCGGTACCCACAACAATCCGGTCCGGCTTCATGAAGTCATTGATCGCCGCACCTTCCTTCAGAAACTCAGGGTTCGATACCACATCAAACTCCAGCTCAAGGCCACGACGGTCAAGCTGGGCACGGACAGCCGCCTTTACCTTGTCCCCTGTCCCCACAGGCACAGTCGATTTGTCGACTACTACCTTGTATTCATCCATGTACTGGCCGATGGATTTCGCAACGGCAGTCACATACTGCAGGTCGGCCGACCCATCTTCATCCGGAGGCGTCCCCACGGCAATAAACTGAAGTATGCCGTGGCCCACCGCTTCTTCGGTATCGGTTGTGAATGACAGCCGCCCTGCTTCTACCGTGTGCCTGACGATGTTGTCGAGACCCGGCTCGTAAATCGGAATCTGTCCGTTTTTCAGCTTTTCAATTTTGTGTTGGTCAACATCCATGCACAGCACATGGTGACCCACATCGGCAAGACATGCACCGGTTACGAGGCCCACGTAACCGGTACCAAAAATCGTTATTTTCATCCGTTAAATCCCGATCAGAAAGAAAAGACTAAAACTCAGTTTGCGTTGGCAGTTTTCTTTTTCTGCCAGATTTCTTCCCAGGCAAGCGCCGTCCCGACAATGGTGTCCAGATCATCAAAATCCGGTTTCCAACCGAGTGTTGCCCGGATTCGCGAATTGTCCGCCATCAGCGCCGCCGGATCCCCGGCCCTGCGCCCGGTTTCAGTCACCGGGAACTCTCGACCGGAGTGTTTTTTAACCACGTCAATCACTTCCCGGACAGTAAAGCCACGGCCATACCCACAATTCAGAACCCGGGAATCGCCGCCACGCGCCATGTAATCCAGCGCCATGACATGAGCCTTTGCCAGATCTTCCACGTGAATGTAGTCACGAACACAGGTACCGTCCCGGGTCTCATAGTCGGTGCCAAACACGCTCATGCCCTCACGCTGACCTGTGGCGCACTCGCAGGCAACCTTGATCAGGTGCGTTGCTTCCGGCGTAGCCTGCCCCAGCAGTCCCTCCGGGCTGGCGCCTGCGACGTTGAAGTAACGAAGTATGACGTAATTGAGCTCCGATGCCGCGGCAAGATCCATGATCATCCGCTCACTCATCATTTTGGAGGCGCCGTAAGGATTGATAGGCGCGAGCGGGAGCTCTTCGGTTAACACGGTTTGCTCTGGCATCCCGTAAACCGCCGCCGTTGAAGAAAATACCATGAAAGGAACGCGATATTTTTCAATAGCTTTAAGCAGATTCAAGGTATTGCGGGTATTGTTACTGTAGTACTTGAGAGGATTCTCAACCGATTCCGGCACGACGATGTTGGCAGCGAAATGAAGCACAGCCTCAAACTCATGTTTTGAAAACAGCCCCTCGATCGCGGCTTCATCCGCCAGGTCGCCGACAATCAGTTCGCCCGCTGTGACTGCCCAGCGATATCCGGTTGAAAGGTTGTCAAAGACAACAATATCGTGACCCGCCTGCGCGAGCTGGCGAACAACGTGGCTGCCAATATACCCGGCACCGCCGGTAACAAGTACTTTCATGACCGAAGTCTACTCCTTCCCTGATAGTTGCTTCCGCTGACGCCGGATCTGTTCACGGCGCTGACTGAAAAAATCACTTATTATCTGGCTGCATTGATCCTGGAGAAGGCCTGAAACAGCGGTCACTTCCCAGTTAAGGTATGGCTCATCTAGCGTTCTCCGGGCCGACTCCACAGCGCCCGCTTTTGGCTCGGGAGCACCGTAAACCAACCGGCTTATACGGCCGTGGATAATGGCTCCGACGCACATGGTACAGGGCTCAAGCGTTACATAAAGCGTCGCCCCGGACAAACGGTAATTACCCACGCGCGCGGCCGCGTCTCTGAGTGCCCGGATTTCAGCGTGGGCTGTTGGATCACAGCCGGTAATGGGGGCATTGAAACCGGCACCGACCTCGCGCCCGTCAAGAACCACCACTGCCCCAACCGGCACTTCTCCGATACTGGCTGCCTGGGCCGCCAACGCCAGCGCCCGGCCCATCCAGTGTTCATCTGTAGCCTTAGAAAGATGTGTCGTGGACTCACCAGCCATACCGGAAACCCGTTAAAAAACGGAACTATAACAAGTGAGATGTCATATCGTCACGGAATAACCATTGGCCGCGCCTGAGGTTTGACAAATTTCAATGCCCGAATCCAAAAGCGATGTCAGTGTTCAGCCAGTGATTGACAATGAAAGTCCCGAGCAACACCGAGGCGCTACCCGATGACTCAAACCGAACCAACAAACGCGGCGGAAACCGGGAAGGCCTTCCGCATAAAAGATTGTGCTTTGGTTGTTCTGGCCACCGGAAAAAAAGCGAGAATGTTGCAGGAGTTCCGCAGTGAGCTGGCCAATATAGATACGGCAAGCATCTACCACCATTTTTGGGGCGGATTACTTCAGCCGCGCTTTGAAGAGCGTGAATATAACAACGACTTCGCCGCCTGGGTCAGGCACGGCATTCACGACGCGGTACTTGCAGAACGACTTTCAGCTTTGGCGCCCACAAGCTTTCCTGACCTTGATACCCTCCGGCAGGAAATTAAGGAGCTTGTCGATACCCGACTGGACGAAGTTGAATACTTGTTATGGGCCCGCGCCACCCAGCAATTTGAATTCGTCCGTTCCCAAATCGTCGTATTCAATACCGAAAAACAATTGCAGGAACCGCACGAACTTCTGCCCGCCATAAAAGACATGTCCATAAGCAGTGTTTTTTACCATTTTATTGATGCCCGGCGACGGACCTCTGATGGTCGTGACGACTTCAGTGACTGGCTGATGGTCTTTGGCGACGAATTCACTCCACTGCAAGAAAAACTCGCGGGCATCGATCCCTACTTTGGTTCGCTAAGCGAGTTACGGGATCAGCTTGCAAGTGTGTTCACCTCATACTTTCAGAGGGAATCACAATGAGTCTATTAGAAGCCTATGCGGACGTTGTCGGGCCAGATGTTATTGCCCATCTGCGGCAACTCGCCCGCCCCCTGGCCGGCGCGAAAGTTGTACATGTCAATTCAACCCGTGTTGGCGGTGGCGTTGCAGAGATCCTGACCAAACTGATTCCGTTGACCCGTGAGCTGGGCATTGATGCTCACTGGGAAGTCATATCCGGAGAGGAGCAGTTCTTCGAGTGCACCAAGGGCTTTCACAATACCCTGCAAGGTAACCGCACTCCGATAAGTAACAACCTGCTCAATGTCTTTGAAAAAACCAATGAACGTAATGCTGAAACGTTAAGGCCCACCCTTGAGGATGCGGATTTCGTGTTCATCCACGATCCGCAACCAGCGCCACTCCTCAGGTATTGCCCTGACCGCAAAGGTAAATGGATATGGCGCTGCCATATCGACGCAAGCCACCCTTACCGGCCAGTCTGGAAATATCTACGGAATTTCGTCGCCCCATACGATGCCAGCATCTTTTCTTTGGCAGCGTTCGCCCAGGAATTACCGCACCCGCAGTACCTTATACCGCCGAGTATCGACCCGCTGAGCGAGAAAAACATAGAGCTGGAGCCGCAATATATACAGAGCATTTTAGACCGTTATCAACTCGATCCACAGCGCCCCCTGTTGGCTCAGGTCTCACGTTTTGATCGGTTCAAGGATCCGCTTGGTGTCATCCAGGCCTATCAGCTGGCGAAGCAATTCCTGCCTTCGATTCAGTTGGTACTCGCTGGCGGCGGCGCGTCGGATGACCCGGAAGGGAGCGCGGTTCTCAGCGAGGTGCAAGCGGCCGCCCAAGGTGACCCGGACATCCATGTTCTGTTACTGCCCTCAGATGCCAATCTTGAGATCAACGCATTGCAGCGCTCCGCCGACATCGTTCTGCAAAAATCGATCCGTGAAGGATTTGGCTTGACCGTCACCGAAGCGATGTGGAAAGGAAAGCCCGTTATCGGAGGTGATGTCGGTGGCATTCGACTTCAGGTCATCAATCACCACACGGGTTTTTTGGCGAACACACCGGAAGGTGCCGCCCTGAGAATCCGGTACCTTTTGCACCAGCCTCAAAAAATTCAGGCAATGGGTGAAAAAGCGCAGTCGTTTGTTCGCGACAACTTTCTTATAACGCGCCATCTGCGGGAATATCTGACGCTAATGGCCGCCCTGTTTTATGGCTCCAGGGACCGCATAGAACTTATCTGAAAAGCATCATCTTTTAATGAGTGAGACTACGCAGCAGTCACATTACATGCCATTTGGCGCTGAACTCCGGAAAGATGGACGCGTCCGGTTCCAACTCTGGGCGCCGTCCGCACAGCGGGTCGAGGTGTGTCTGAACGCTCCTGCTACGGGTAGCGAACGCGTCCCGGACCTGCGGGAGGCAGTCTTGGTGCCAATGGAGGCCAAACCCGGGGGCTGGTTCAGCAGCATCACCGAGCTGGCCCGTGTCGGCAGTCTTTATTACTTTCGCATTGATGGCGACGTTTTGGTGCCAGACCCTGCCTCGCGTTTTCAACCCGGCGATGTGCACGGGCCCAGCGAGGTGGTGGATCCGGGCACCTGGTCATGGCGAAACGCAAGCTGGTGCGGTCGCCCATGGGAGGAGGCCATCATCTATGAGCTGCACGTTGGCTGCTTTACCAGGGAAGGCAACTTTGCGGCGGCGATGGACAAACTCGACTATCTGGCAGAACTAGGCATCACCGCGATCGAATTGATGCCGGTGGCGGACTTCCCCGGTTCCCGTAACTGGGGCTATGACGCTGTCCACCTCTTCGCTCCCGACAGCCAGTATGGACGCCCCGACGACCTGAAAGCGCTCATCGATGCCGCTCATGGGCGCGGCCTGATGGTTTATCTCGATGTGGTTTACAACCATTTCGGGCCTGAGGGCAACTACCTTATGCATTATGCGCCCCAGTTTTTCTCTGATCGACATGAGACTCCCTGGGGCGCGGGCATCAATTTCGACGGTAATGACAGCGAGCCGGTGCGGCAGTTTTTCATCCACAATGCGCTGTTCTGGCTGCAAGAATACAATCTCGACGGGTTACGCCTGGATGCTGTTCACACCATAACGGACGATTCGACGCCGGACATTCTTACTGATCTGGCACAGCGAGTTCGCAGCCATTTTGGTGACACCCGACATATTCATTTGATCCTTGAGAATGATCACAACGCAGCGCATTTCCTGCCCCGCGACAGGAACGCAAGACCACAACTTTACAACGCTCAGTGGAACGACGATTTCCACCACGTCCTGCACCTGCTGCTAACAGGTGAGTCGACGGGCTACTACATGGATTACACCCATGAGCCAGTTCAGCTTCTGGGAAGATGCCTGACCGAGGGGTTTACCTATCAGGGAGAGCCTTCGGCTTATCGCGAGAAGCGCCGCAGAGGCGAACCCAGCGGCCATTTACCCGCCACCGCCTTTGTCTCATTTCTGCAAAACCATGACCAGGTAGGCAACCGGGCTTTCGGCGAACGCATAGCTTCGCTGGCCAGTCCGGAGCAGCTCAGGGCAGCGACGGTCCTGCTCCGGCTTGCCCCCTCAGTGCCTCTGTTATTCATGGGTGAAGAGTGGGGCTGCATTCAGCCATTCACCTTTTTCTGTGACTTCGGGCCGGAGTTGGCGGAAAGCGTCATTAACGGTCGTCAGCAGGAGTTCGCTGGATTTCCACAATTCAGTGACCCCGAATCACGAGAATGCATACCCAACCCGATGGCTCCGGAAACCTTCACACAGTCTGTACTCGACTGGACCACCTGTGACCTGAAGGAGCATACATACTGGCTGACGCTAAATCGGGAACTTAACGCCCTTCGACAACGAGAACTGATACCCCGGCTTGGTAAAATGGCCGGCCATCAGAAACCCTCCCTGAAACTCGGCGATCGAGCTCTGGCAGCACGCTGGGTATTGGGCGACGGCTCCGAGCTTTTCCTCATCGCCAACCTTGATAGCAAAGGCATTGCAGGCATCAAATGGCCACCGGGCGAGGTCCTTTACGCCACTCACACACCGCTGATCGGGAAACACGGCGACGTGGAGCTACCCCCCTGGTCAGTAGCCTGGTTACTGAAGGCCGGGAGCACCTCTGCATGAGAGCGCCTGTAGCACCCTCTGCAACCTATCGCCTGCAGTTCAATCGTGACTTCACCTTCGCCGCTGCCACCAAAATCATCCCTTATCTCCACCTCCTCGGCATCAGCCACATTTACGCTTCACCGTTTCTGAAAGCACGGGCCGGCAGCCCTCATGGCTACGACATAGTCGATCACAATGCTCTGGACCCGGAGCTCGGAGACGAAGCCAGTTTCGCCACCTACGTCCAGGCGTTGCAGGAACATGGAATGAGCCAGATTCTGGATATCGTTCCGAACCACATGGGCGTCGGAGGTGACGATAACGCCTGGTGGCTCGATGTTCTGGAAAACGGCGAGTCTTCTGCCTACGCCCGGTATTTCGACATTGACTGGCACCCTGCCAATCCTGCTCTGCGCAACAAGGTCCTGCTGCCCTTTTTGGGTGATCACTATGGCGCCACCCTTGAGCAAGGCGAGTTGACGCTTGTATTGAATGCTGACGAGGGCACCTTTGGCGTACGCTATTACGAGCACCTGTTTCCGGTTGACCCTCGCAGCTACCCGCAAATCCTCAGCTTTGGAATCGAGCTGCTAGAGCACCAACTGAGCAGAGATCCTCAGGTTTTCAGTTCGTTTACAGCGCTTATTGCCGATTGCCATGCTCTGCCACGGCGGACGGAGCTAGCCAGTACCCGGCGAACAAAACGGACCAGGGGCATTGCGGCGTGCAAAGGTCATCTAACCGAACTATACCGCCATTACCCCGAAATCCGGGCGCATATAAACAGGAACCTCAGACACTTCAACGGCACTTTGGGCCAACCAGAAAGCTTCGACCCGCTTGACCGCTTGCTGGAGAAGCAGGCGTATCGACTGGCGTACTGGCAGGTGGCATCAGACGAGATCAATTACCGTCGCTTTTTTGATATCAATGAACTGGCGGGCATCCGAATCGAAGACGACGACGTGTTTAGCGCCACTCATCGCCTTGTCCAGAGGCTTATCGATAATGGTGAGATCAGCGGTTTACGCATTGACCACCCGGATGGTTTGTCTGACCCCTTCAAATACTATGGCGACCTTCAGGCCATGATCGCCAGCACGCTGGACGCCAAGGTGCAAGAGCCGACGGAAGCCAACTATTATGTGCTGGTAGAAAAGGTACTCACCTACCCGGAACACCTGCCTGTTGAATGGCCAGTTTCCGGCACCACAGGATACGAAGCCGCCCACCTCCTCAACGGCTTGCTGATCTGTCCGGATTCAGAGCATGCGCTTAGCCGATTCTACCGACAGTTCACGGGCCAGAGTGACGACTTCAGCGAGTTGTTATACAAGCGGAAAAAACTCATCATTCACGGCGCGCTGGCGAGTGACCTGACTTCCCTCGCCAAGCTGGCCAGCAGCATTGCGCAGACTGACCGTCACACCCGCGACTTCACCTACCAGGCCCTGCGTGCAGCCACCGCGGAGATCGCTGCCTGCTTTCCGGTCTATCGGACGTACATCACCCGGGAGCGAAGCTCCGAGACAGATTATCATTACATCCGTCAGGCCATCACTCAGGCCAAGAAGCGCAGTCCTGCAAATGACATACAGATCTTCGATTTTCTGGAAGAGTTAATAACCCTTGGCGAGGTCAACAGGTATAGCCCGAGAATAAGGCAGGAAGTGGTAAGGTTCGCCCTGCGTTTTCAGCAGTACACGGCTCCGGTTATGGCCAAGGGCCTGGAGGACACCGCACTCTATAGTTACAACCGGTTGGTTTCGATGAATGACGTTGGTTTTGACCCGCGAGCATTCGGTGTGTCCGTCGACACATTCCACCAGGAAAACCAGCGCCGTTTGTCGGCATGGCCTCAATCGATGGTCACGACATCCACCCATGACAGCAAGCGCAGCGAGGATGTCCGTACCCGCATCAACATCCTCTCCGAATTGCCCCGTGAATGGCGCCAGCACGTGTCTCGCTGGAGTCGAATGAATCGCCACAAGAAACGCCTCGTCAATGATATCCCAATGCCCTCCCGCAATGATGAGTATCTGCTCTATCAGATTCTGCTGGGCGCCTGGCCACCGGGAACAACACCCGAGTCTGACCTGGCGGGAATCAGAGGCCGTATCGAAGCTTACATGCTCAAGGCTGTCAGAGAAGCCAAGGTCTTCACCTCCTGGATCAATCCGAACCCTGAATACGAAAGTGCCATGCAATTGTTTGTGCGCGCATTGCTGGACAACTCAAGGAACAATGAGTTTCTAAAGGATTTTATTCCCTTTCAACAACGTTTGGGATGGTTCGGTTTGCTCAGCAGCCTGTCACAAACGCTGCTTAAACTCACGATCCCTGGCGTTCCGGACATCTATCAGGGCAATGACCTCTGTGCTTTCAATCTCGTTGACCCCGACAATCGAGCCCCTGTCGATTTTCATCGTCGGCAGCGAGCACTGCAGGCGCTAACAACCGAATATCGGAACAACTCAGACCCTCGGGCCCTTTTGCAGGATTTACTGACCCAAATCGAAGATGGACGAGCCAAGCTGTTTCTTACATGGCGGACACTGACCTTGCGGCGCCAGCAATACTCCCTGTTCATTGAGGGTGAGTATTTTGAACTGAAAACCCGGGGGCACAGAGCTAACCACATCTGTGCTTTCGGCCGGCGCCTCGGAGATAAAGAGGTTATAGTTGCGGTTCCACGCTGGTTCGCGAGGCTGACTGACGGAAACGACAGCATGCCACTTGGCAGTCCTACGTGGGATGATACGTGGATTGAGGCTGGGGGAGATGCCAGCACAGGCAGTTTCCACAATGTGCTTACTGATGAGGTTCCGCAGGTCTCCCGGAACGACAATGGCCTCTGGTTCAGGGCTGCAGATCTTTTCCGATATTTCCCCGTTGCCTTACTCACCAGAAATTGTGCGCCACTCTGACTGGCCCAATGCCGGACCGGTTCCTGCTAATAGTCAACCGGCTTCAGACACATACCTAATTAGAGCCAGCGAGCGGGGCTGTGCGAAAAACGGGTTTTTGACCTCTCGCTCAACAATCCCGCCCTCTTCACCCTCAAACGCAGTGTCTATTATGACTGCCTGGTGACTAAAGTGCTCCACCTCCGGTAAGGCGAACTCCACAGTTTCGGCCAATGCATTGAGGATGAGCAGAAACGTGTCATCCGGTTCCCTCTCACCGTGTTCCGTCAGGTGATATTGACCCGCCTCACCACTGATTAACACTGCCACACACTTTTCTGTTTCCGATTCCCAGTTTTTCTTGTCCATCTCCTCGCCATTCGGCATTAGCCATGTGATGTCTTTGGTCTTAGTGCCAGGGATTTCTTTACCATGGAAAAACCGGTGCCGATGGAAAACAATGTGCTGGCGCCGCAATTGAATCAGGCTCTGAACAAAGGCCAGTAGTGCACGCCCCTCAGCATCAATTCCCGTCCAATCCAGCCAGCTGATCTCATTATCCTGGCAATACGCATTGTTATTGCCGTCCTGGGTATGCCCGAACTCATCACCGGCCAGGAGCATTGGCACGCCTTGCGAGAGCATCAGCGTTGCCAGTAAATTACGCTTTTGTTGTTCTCTGAGGTGTATGACCTCAGGGTCGTCCGTCGGCCCTTCGACACCACAATTCCAGCTGTAATTATGCTCATGACCGTCTTGGTTGTCCTCCTGATTGGCCTCGTTGTGTTTTTCGTTATAGCTCACCAGGTCATGTAACGTGAAGCCATCGTGGGCGGTCACAAAGTTGACGCTTGTCCAGGGGCGTCGCCCGCGAACGTCATAAATATCACTGGAGCCGGATAACCTCGACGCAAGCTCCGGCAACTGGCCAGGATCACCACGCCAGAACTTGCGCACACTGTCGCGATAGCGATCATTCCATTCCGCCCAGCCGGGTGGGAACCGCCCAAGTTGATACCCCGCGTCACCGGCGTCCCAGGGTTCGGCGATCAATTTGACCGTAGATAGGAGCGGATCCTGGGCTACGGAGTCAAGAAAGCTCGCATGCTCGTCGAACTCGCCATTGACTCTGGCCAGCGTGGTCGCCAGGTCGAAGCGGAAACCGTCCACGCCCATTTCATTGACCCAGTAACGAAGCGAGTCGGTAACCATGCGCAGTACCGAAGGGTGGCGCAATTCCAGAGCATTACCGGTGCCGGTGAAATTATTATAATAACGGGCCTCACCGCCCATCAGATAATAATAGGATTTGTTGTCAATGCCCCTTAATGAAAGCGTCGGCCCGAGATGGCTACCCTCCGCAGTGTGGTTATAGACGACATCCATAATGACCTCAATGCCCGACTCATGCATCAGTCGGACAAAGGCCTTGAATTCATCAATACAGCCACTGCCCAGATACTCCGGGTGCAACGCAAAAAAACCGATGGGGTTGTACCCCCAATAGTTTCGTAGCTCACTCTCTACCAAGTAGCGATCGTGCAAAAAGGCATGAACGGGTTGCAGCTCGATGGCAGTCACACCCAGTTCCTTCAGATAACCCACGACCTTTTTGTCAGCCAGGCCGCGAAAAGTTCCTCTGGCTTCTTCCGCAACATCGGGATGGCGTATCGTGAAGCCTCGCACGTGCAATTCATAGATGATCGATTCATGCCACGGTCTTGCAATCGGGCGGTCCAGATGCCACTCGAATGAGGGGTCGATAACCTGGCACTTGGGCATATAGGGAGCGCTGTCCCGTTTATCGAATGACAAGTCTGCTTTGTCATGCCCTACGACATAGCCGAAAAGCGCATCATGCCATTCAAGGGCGCCGGACAGTGTTTTTGCGTAGGGGTCCAGCAACAATTTGTGATGGTTAAACCTGTGCCCTTCCTCGGGGTCATAGGGGCCGTAAACGCGGTAGCCATAGAGTTGCCCGGGACCCAGGTCGGGGAAATAACCATGCCATACCTCATTCGTGTACTCAGGAAGCGCGATGCGTTCGAGCTCTTGCTTTCCCTCGCGATCAAACAGGCATAACTCCACCCCCTCCGCATACGCTGAAAAAAGAGCGAAGTTGGTTCCCGAACCGTCCCAGGTTGCACCCAAAGGATAAGGATGACCCGGCCATACTCGCTGTTTATGGCGCTCCATTGTGCCCTCACTCGGTCGGTCAGTGATGCGCGGCTGCTGCTTCAGACAATAAACATGACTGGACCTTTATCCTCATTGAATTTTGTCAATGACATCTTTCCCCCACGATCTAACATGATTGCTAAGAGGTCAGAATTGTAGGGTTCCTCTTGTGAGGTTCGCCTCAACTTACAATACCGGTTCCCTGATGAACTGAGCGGGCTTGACGAGGGTTTTCATGATAAACGTTGCAATCAATGGCATGGGCCGGATCGGCCGGGCAGCCTTAAAACTGCTCGAGCAAACGGATAATTTCCAGGTGGTGGCTATCAATGATCTGACGCCTCTGGGCAACCTGATCTACCTCCTGCGCTACGACTCGGTTTATGGTCGGTTCGAAAGGGGCATCGAAGCGTCAGAAAATGATCTCGTGATTGATGGTCGCCGGATTCGCTCGTTCGCAGAGAAAAATCCAGGCAATTTGCCCTGGAAGGACATGGATATCGATGTCGTTTTTGAATGCACCGGCGCCTTTCGGCAACGAGATGATCTGGCCAAACACCTTGATGCAGGCGCCCGACATGTGATTTTGTCGGCTCCCGGTAAAGGTGGAAATCTGCCCTCTGTCGTTTTTGGCGTAAACGAGCTCGACGAAGCGAGCTCGTCCGCCTTTTCCACCGCGAGCTGCACAACCAACTGCATTGCCCCGGTCGCAGAAATCATGGCGAGGCGAATCGGTGTGCTTAAAGCGGTAATGACTACCATTCACGCCTACACATCCAGCCAGGGAATCGTCGACTCTCCCAGCAAACAGGCAGAACGTGGTCGCGCCGCGGGAGTGAACCTGATTCCCACATCCACGGGCGCAGCGACCGCCACTGCTGAGGTCCTGCCAGACTACAAGGGGCGTTTTGACGGCATGGCCGTGCGCGTCCCGATACCAGTGGGCTCTATTGCTGACATAACATTTGTCACGGAACGCAGCACCACGGTAGACGAAATTACCGCCATCTTCCGCGAAGAAGCTCAGTCCGACCGCTACCATGAAGTGCTGGGAGTTTCCTCGGATCCGATTGTCTCATCCGATATTATCCAGGATCCACGGGCGTCCATCGTCGATTTGACCGCGACGAAGGTGGTGGACGGAGATCTGGTCAAGATTATGAGCTGGTATGACAACGAATGGGGGTATGTCTGTCAGATGGTGAGGCAGGCTCGCGAGATGCTCCGATAACGCCGGCACAAAGGAGCTTATTCAGTACAGTCGGATGCTCACAATGCCTATGCCTGTTAAGCCTGACTCCGGGCGAGAGCCTGAACTGGAAGCCAAAGTCGCCTTTTTGAGTCGGCCGGACAGTTACATCGAGCACCCGGCTCACGTGGAAACAGTTGAAACGCATATGTCCTGGGTATTTATGACAGAGCGTTTCGTTTATAAGTTGAAAAAGCCTGTAAAACACAGCTTTCTTGATTTCAGCACCCTGGATGATCGCCGTCGTGATTGCCTGGAGGAAGTCAGGCTTAATCGCCGGCTGGCACCGGATGTCTATCTAGGCATTATCGCTATAACCCGGGATACCGAAAATAAGCTTGAGCTTGATGGCGACGGTGAAATAACTGAGTGGCTGGTGAAGATGCGACGCCTGCCCGCTGACCGCATGCTCGACCATCTTCTCCGGGGGCAACGCATACCTGAGCAGGAGATTCGCCGATTTTCCTGCAAGCTGGCGGACTTTTACCGGAACGCACCCCCTGTCCACATATCAGCCTACGACTATCGTCAGCAATTCCTTACTGATATTCACAGCAATCGCGAGGAGCTTCTGGATCATGATTACCGGCTGCCCGCCAACCTGCTGGACCGAATCACCAACTCTCAACTTGACGTAGTTTGCAATCAACCAGAACTGCTTGATCAACGAGTGAAGGAACGCCGCATCGTTGAGGCGCACGGCGACCTCCGACCCGAGCATATTTGTCTGACCGAGGAGCCGGTCTTCATTGACTGTCTGGAGTTCAATCGAAAACTCCGAATCCTTGACCCGGCCGATGAACTCGCCTACCTGGCAATGGAGTGTCAGCTAGCGGGGGGCGAATACATTGGCCCGATCGTATTTGCGTGCTACTCCCGGAAGACCGGTGACGATCCACCTCAGCCACTACTCTATTTCTACAAGGCCTATCGAGCAACGCTCAGGGCAAAGCTGTCTATCTGGCATATCAAGGACCATTCCGCCGACCAACATCAGAAATGGATAAGCCGTGCCAAGGCCTATCTCCACCTCGCCGACAGCTACCGTTCAATGTTGTGACTATACCGCAGCGAGCCTTCAGACCTCCAAAAGCTCGACGACAGAGCCACCCTCATGGATGTTTCGAATCGCTTTGGCAAACAGCGACGTGGCCCCCAACACGACCAACTTATTCTTCAAGACACCTGATTTCACTCGAAACGGAGGTATCGTATCGGTAACAACAAGCTCCTCCAGCGCAGGATCGGCCAATTGTTCATCGGCGCCAGCTACAAATACCCCATGTGAAACTGCGGCCGATATGCGGCTGGCGCCTGCGTTTTTGCACGCCCTGACGGTGCGCGAAAGGGTACCGCCACTGCTGATCAGGTCGTCAACGATGATCACTGAACGACCTTCGACCTCCGCAACCAGCCGTTCCCCGGCCACAGTGCCGGCGCTGCGATGTTTTTCCATGAAGCCACTGCCCACAGGCGTCCCCAGAGTCTTTTCCAGCGTCTGTCGAAATAATTCAGCGCGTTTCACGCCGCCCACGTCTGGTGAGACCACGACGATGTCCTCATCCCCGCGTTGACGCGAGAAGTGGCTTGCAAATAACTTCCTGGCATCAAGGTGTTCACTGTTGATGCGGAATGCATTCTGATAAGCGACCAGGTTATGAACGTCCAGGGTTATTACGCAATCTATACCCACCGCCTCTAACACCGCTGCCATGTATCGAGTGGATACAGGATCGCGAGGCTTGGTTTTGCGGTCTTTGCGCGCGTAACACAGGTAAGGCAGCACGGCTGTAATCCGCCCGGCGGCTGCGTCTCTCAGGGAACCAATAAACCACAACAGCCGCACGAGCTTGTCATTCACACTGCAGTCGTCATCGCTGTAAAGGGACTGAATGACATAAACGTCCCGGCCCCGGACATTCTCCAGGGGACGGCTTTTGTGTTCACCATCCACAAATTCACGTTCTTCATGAAGACCCGGGGTTATGCCCAGCTCCTCCGCGACCTTTATGCCAAAGTCGTGGCTGGCATTCAGAGTGAAAAGGCTAAGCTCCATGGCCATACCGGACCTCAAGTGAGGAACTTCAGAAACCAGTCTCGCGTCAGGGCGCAGACCTCTTCGAGCTTTCCGGGCTCCTCAAATAAATGAGTTGCCCCGGGGACAATTTCCAGGCTGGGTTCAGTCTGCATCTGCCGGCTTGCGTCCCGGTTCATCTGGATCACGACCTGATCAAGACCACCAACAATTAACAAGGTAGGTGCTTTCACAGACGGCAACGCCTTTGCGGCCAAATCCGGGCGGCCGCCCCTTGAGACAACCGCAGCCACAGAGCCCGGGCGTTCTGCCGCCGCAATCAGAGCAGCTGCCGCCCCCGTACTGGCGCCAAACAGGCCGATGCTCATTGCCTCGGTGTTCGGCTGTTCGCCAAGCCAATCCACCGTAGATACCAGGCGACGGCTCAACAGATCGATATCAAACCGGAATTCACGGGTTCGAATGTCGATCTCATGTTCTTTCGGGGTCAACAGGTCAAAGAGTAAGGTAGCCAACCCTCCCTCGTTAAGGAAAGATGCAACAAGCTGATTGCGGGGGCTAAAACGACTGCTGCCACTTCCGTGGGCAAACACCACAATCCCTCGGGCACCTTCCGGGATAACAAGATCACCCTCAAGTTCAGCGTCTCCGGCGCTCACCTGCACATTGAATTCAGCGCTATTCCTGTCGCTTCCGCTCATCGAAATCGCTCCCAGGCTTTGTTTAACGTCTGTTTTACTTCCTGGTCTGAAACCTGGGTGAAATCTCGGTACCAGTTACCAATCGCCATGAAGGGTTCGGGGGTGGCAAGACAGATGACATCGTCAGCCTCCGCACTCAGTTTTCCAATGGTATCCGAAGGGGCAACGGGCACGGCGACCACGATGCTGGAAGGATTCTGGAGGCGTAAGGCCTCAATGGCAGCGCGCATGCTGGCCCCGGTCGCGAGGCCATCGTCTACCAGAATGATGCACTTTCCCTCGATTTCGGGTCTGGATCGATCGCCGCGGTACGCTTGTTCCCTGCGCTCCAGTTCCTGTTGCTCTTCTGATGCCACTCTCTCAATGGCCTCATCCGAGATACCCAGAGCACCCACAATCTCGTCATTCAGTACGCGGATCCCGCCACTGGCAATCGCCCCCATGGCCAACTCCTTTTGCCCCGGTGTACCGAGTTTACGGACCAACATAAGATCCAGTTGGACATTGAGGTCCGCAGCTATCTCGTAAGCTACCGGAACACCGCCACGGGGGAGACCAAGCACCAGAAGGTCCTCACGCCCCCGGTAGCGCGACATCGCCCGGGCCAGCGCCTGCCCAGCTTCAATGCGATTGTTAATCGGTAGTTTCACCATTTCATACTGGCACCAAGCCAACGCTTCCATACGTTGCGCGGTTTCCCCCTCCTGTTTTTCTTTTCAGCCTGCGTGGGATTGATGCGGGAGTCATTGAAATTCGTCAATGCCTACTTCAGGCCTTCAGATCCAGGCCTATTGTCGCGCATCCTGCTGTAAACGATACGAATCAATTTCGTACAGTCCGTCCGAATGACTCTCCAGTCTGTGCAAGGTATGCGTACGCTTGAACTCGGCGAGAATACGGCTCACGCTCTCTGGTGTTACGCCTAAAATATCCGCCATCTCATGAACGGTTAACAACTCGACCCTGGTAGACGATTCGCCATATTCGAGCTTTGCCAGAAAAGCGACCAAACGCGCCACGCGAGATTTAATACCGCCGGTAGAAAAATCAGCAATCCATCGATCTGCCTGAGCCAGGTACTTATACCCCTGTTTCAGAATCTGACAGTACTGGTGCGGGTTTTCCCACTCAAGAGCGAAGAACTTTTCCAACGAAATATAAGCCACCTCGACGTTATCCACTGCGATGGCTGTATGCTCGTAGAACGGGCCTACTGATCCTTCAAGGCCGAGCCAGTGGTTATGGCTATGCAGCCTGACGATTCGCGCGCGTCCGTTGGGTAAATAACTGAGCAGCTCCACCATGCCGCTGAGGATCATGAACACCCTGTCAACGCGGTCGTTTTGGCGATAGATGATTTCCTTTGAGGAAAAGCGCCTTTTCTTGCTTCCTTTGAGGGTGTCCGGGAATGAAAATCCACTGGATTCGTTGCGAACCAGATTTCTGACAGCGACATTGGCAATATTGCCGTTGAAGCCGTCGCTTTCTCTCTTCCATGTTGGCATAAGCCACGTCCTCACTGGTGCCGGAGCAGACTCTGCCAAGAGTGCGCACCGCTTGCATGAGAATTCCTTTTAATTCTGCCTTTAAACCGCAGGCAGCGTTATTTAGATATTACAACTCCCTCCAAGTGTCAATGACCACATCACCACTTGCAACCGAGTCATCTTGGGCATGGGCAAGCGCCTCCTTTGCTCATTGAAATTTATCAATGACATCCACCCCATAACCTTTAGCATTAATTTTACCAGGTGGAAACAAGAGCGCACCGAGAATCAAATAAATAAGGAGAAATTCATGGCGACCCTTAAAGTCATCGAGATCCTTTCCCAATCAGAGAAGAGCTGGGAGGATGCTGCCAACGAGGCCATCATCAAGGCCTCAAAAAGCCTGAACAACATCAAGTCTGTCTACATAAAGGAAATGGAGGCCAAGGTGGAGAACAACAGGATCACCGAATACCGAATAAACGCCAAGATATCCTTCGAGCTTGATTAGCAGTCCGTTTCCCACCCTTGAACGGGTGGGGCCCGACTTCCAATGCCAGTTCACAACAATGAAATCGCCGACATCTTCGAGGAACTCGCCGATCTGCTGGAGATTGAGGACGCCAATCCGTTCCGGGTGCGCGCCTACCGCAATGGGGCACGCACGGTTCGCAGTTGCGGCAAGAGCATGCACGACCTGCTGAATCAGAAGAAGGATCTTTCGACACTTCCCGACATCGGCGAGGACCTGGCGGAAAAGATCAAGGTTATCGTGGAGACAGGCAAGCTTCCGTTGCTGGAGGAGATCGAATCGCGTACCCCCTCGGCATTGAGCGATCTGATGAAGATCGAGGGCCTTGGCCCCAAGCGGGTAAAGACCCTCTACAAAGAGCTCAGGATAAAGAGCCTTGACGACCTAAAACGCGCCGCCCTCAGTGGGAAGATCCGCGAGCTCAAGGGCTTTGGCCGGAAGACCGAGCAGCGTATACGCGAGCGGGTGGAGCATTTCGCCGGGGAGGCACCTCGCACCAGGCTGACAGAGGCCGAGGAGATCGCCGCTACCCTGGTCGACTATTTGAGAAATACCGAGGGCGTCAAGGATGTCATCGTCGCCGGCAGCTACCGACGCCGAATGGAGACGGTGGGCGACCTGGACATCCTGGTTACCACCAGCCGGAACTCCCCGGTGATGGACCGGTTCAGCGATTACGACGAAGTGGACGAGGTAGTCTCCAAAGGCAAGACCCGCTGCACAGTGCACCTACGTTCCGGCATGCAGGTCGATTTGCGTGTTGTGCCACAGGTAAGCTATGGGGCTGCCCTGCACTACTTCACTGGCTCCAAAGCCCACAACATTGCCGTGCGCAAGCTTGGCGTCAAAAAAGGCTACAAGATTAACGAATATGGGGTCTTTCGAGACGACGAGCGCATCGCCGGAAGAACCGAGGAGGAGGTCTATGAGCAAGTCGGATTGCCTTACATCCCGCCCGAATTGCGCGAAAACCGCGGTGAAATTGAGGCGGCCCGGGACGACCGTTTGCCTGAACTGATCCGCCTGGAAGATATCCGCGGGGACCTGCACTGCCACAGTAACGCAAGCGATGGGCATCATAGCCTGAAGCAGATGGCGAAAGCAGGGGTCGAATGCGGCTACGAATACCTGTCCATTAATGACCATTCCAGACATGTGACCGTCGCCCATGGCCTGGACAAGAAACGCTTGCTCGAACAGATCAAGGAAATCGACAAACTGAACGAAAGGCTCGACGGCATAGTGCTGCTCAAGTCGATCGAACTGGATATCCTCGAGAATGGCTCCCTGGACCTTCCGGACAGCGTACTCAAGGAACTGGACTTCACCGTCTGCGCCGTGCACTACAAGTTCAATCTGTCACGAAGCAAACAGACTCAGCGCATCCTGCGCGCCATGGACAACCCCTATTTCAACATTCTGGCTCATCCCAGCGGCCGCCTTATCAACGAGCGGGAGCCTTACGAAGTTGATTTGGAAAAAATCATGGAAGCGGCCAGTGAACGCGAGTGTATCCTGGAGCTCAATGCCCATCCGGATCGACTGGATCTGACGGATGAACGCTGCATGATGGCCAGGGAGATGGGTGTGAAAATGTCCATCTCCACCGATTCCCACAGCACCTCAGATCTGGATTTCATGCGTTTTGGTATCAACCAGGCCCGCCGCGGTTGGCTGGAAGCGAAAGACGTCATCAACACCCTCGGACTTGCAGAGCTGAAAAAGCTACTGATGCGAGACGGCTAAGAGAAAAAATCATCGGTCAGGGCATTCAAGCACTGGTAGTGGATCTTCTCGACGAGCATCGATCACCTATGTGACTCACGGAGGTAGCGCGTAAACCATTCCCGGCTCAGACGGGCGACCACCACGGTGGCCTGCTCCCTGCGCTCCAATTCCTTCTGTTCCATGGCCAGTTCCCGCTGTCCCGGGGTACCCAGTTTTCGAACCAGCATCAGGTCCATGGGAGCACGCAATGCCTCGGCCAGTTCGTACGCCACCGGGACACCACCGCGCGGCAGCGCCAGAACAAGCAGATCTTGACGATCGCGATAATTTTCCATGGCTTTCGCCAGGGTCTGACTCAGGGAGATGGTGGCAATGTACTACCCTGCTCCCTCTTCTGCCTGCCTTCAGCGTCGGCAACGATGGTCTTGACGTTGAGAAAACTATCCGGACTCACGGAGATGCTTTCTATGCCATGCTCCACCAGGAAGGCGGCGAACTCGGGGTGATCGCTCGGTGCCTGGCCACAGAGACCAGTGTGGACTCCGCTCTTGCGCGCGCTGGTGAGTAGTTGCGAGATGGCCGATTTCACCGCCGGGTTCTGCTCATCGAACAGCCCGCTCAGCCGGTCACTGTCGCGATCGATGCCCAGCACGAGCTGGGTCAGATCATTCGAGCCGATGGAAAACCCGTCGAATCGCTCCGCGAATTCCCCCGCGAGGAAGACGTTGGCGGGCAATTCCGCCATAACATAGATCTCGAGACCCTCCCGCCCCCGGACCAGACCGTTATCGGCCAACACCTTGAGGACATTGTCCGCTTCGTCGATCGTTCGGCAGAAGGGGATCATGATGACAATGTTCTTCAGGCCTATCTCCTCCCGAGCCCTGCGCACAGCGCGGCATTCCAGCGCGAAGCCCTCACGATACTCCTCGCTGTAATAGCGGCTCGCGCCGCGCCAGCCGAGCATGGGGTTTTCCTCCTTGGGTTCGAACTGGCCACCGCCGATCAGATCCGCGTATTCGTTGGTTTTGAAGTCGCTCATGCGGACGATGACCGGATCAGGGTGGCGGGCGGCGGCGATACAGGCCATGCCGCGGGCGAGGGTATCGACGAAAAACTCGCACTTGTCGTCATACCCCTTTGTCAGCTCGGTGATCAGGCGACGGGCCTTCTTGTCCGAGAGCTCGTCGAATCGGACGAGGGCCATCGGGTGGATCTTGATCTGGTTACCGATGATGAACTCCATGCGCGCCAGACCCACCCCGTCAGCCGGCAGGCTCCACCAACGCAGGGCGGCAGAAGGATTCGCCAGATTCAACATGATGCGGGTATAGGTCTTCGGGATCTCTGCCGTGGCGATCTCGCGCACATCGAAATCCAGGATTCCCTCGTAGACCCGCCCCTCCGAGCCCTCGGCGCAGGAGACGGTAACCTCCTGGCCATCCTCCAATACCTTCGTTGCATCGCCTCCCCCCACGATAGCGGTCAGGCCCAGTTCCCGGCTGACAATCGCGGCGTGACTGGTGCGCCCGCCGTGGTCGGTGACGATCGCCGAAGCCTTCTTCATGATTGGCACCCAATCCGGATCGGTCGTCCCCGTTACCAGTACCGCACCTTCCTTGAACTGGCCTATCTCCTTCGCACTCTTCAGGCGACACACTTCGCCGGAGGCGATGGAGTCACCGATCGCCTGACCGCGAACAAGCTCTCTCCCTTTTTGCTTGAGGTGGAAACTCCTGAGCATGCCGGTCTCGCGGCGCGATTGCACGGTTTCGGGGCGGGCCTGCACGATGAATAGCTCTCCCGACTCGCCATCCTTCGCCCACTCCATATCCATGGGCTGGCCGTAGTGCGATTCGATGGCACAGGCCCAGCGGGCGAGCTGCAGGACTTCGTCATCGCCCAACACGAACAAGGTGCGTTCCTTCCGGCTTGTGTCCACCAGCTTGGAGGTGGAGTCGCTGCCTCTGGCGTACACCATCTTTTTCTCCTTGGCACCCAAGGTCTTCGCGATAATCGGTCGGAGCGAAGGATCCTCGAGTAACGGTTTGAAAACCAGATACTCGTCCGGCTCCACCATGCCCTGCACCACAGTCTCGCCCAGACCCCAGGCACCGTCGACGAGCACGGTACGGGGAAACCCGGTTTCAGTGTCGATGGAGAACATGACGCCCGAACCGGCCTTGTCAGAGCGGACCATTTCCTGAATGCCCACCGAAAGTGCGACTTCCATGTGGTCAAAACCATGATTTTCCCGATAGATGATGGCCCGGTCTGTGAACAGGGAGGCGAAACACTTTTTGCAGGCCTCGAGCAAAGCCTTGTCGCCGCGAACGTTGAGGAAGGTTTCGAGCTGGCCGGCGAAGCTTGCCTCGGGCAGGTCCTCCGCGGTCGCGCTACTACGCACCGCCACGCTGGCGTTCTTGCCTGCGCTGCGGCCAGCCATCTCGTGATAGGCGCGCAGAATCGCCTCGGCCAGCGGGGGCGGGATCTCCGCATCGAGTATCATTTTTCGCACGGCTCTGCCAATCGCGGCCAGGTTGCTCTTGTCCTTCTTGAGCGCACCGAGTTCGTCGGCGAGCGGTTCAGCCAGCCTGTTTTCCTTGATGAAAGCCCAATAGGCATCAGCCGTCGTTGCAAATCCACCCGGCACGCGGATACCCGATTCCCGGAGCGCGCCAATCATTTCGCCGAGCGAGGCGTTCTTGCCGCCGACAATAGCGGTATCCATCCGACGCAGGTCCGCAAGCGGGCGTACGAACTTGGCATCCTTTGTCATGGGTCCAACTCCTTCGGGGTGGTGGCGGCGGCGCGCTTCTTGTTGGGTACCCGGCTTTGGCGGTCCATCATTTGTCTGCGTAATGCTTGGCCACTAAAAGGCGTTTATTCTTCAGCGCCGCCAGCAACTGATCGTAGGAATCCGCAAACTTTCGAACCCCTTCTTGCTCCAGCTCCTGCATTATCCGGTCCAGGTCGATCCCGAGCGCATCCAATGAGTCGAGTTGCCGTTTTGCGGTCCTGATGCCGCTTCCCAGTGTGCCCCGCAGCTCACCATCGGCCTGAAATGCATCCAGAGTCTCAGGTGTCACAGTGTTCACCGTGTCAGCACCGATCAACTGCTCTACATAAAGCACGTTCGAGTATTTGGGGTTCTTGGTGCTGGTACTGGCCCAGAGCGGTCGTTGTGGACGAGCACCGCGCCGGCGCTGTGCCTTGTAATGCTCGGAATCGATTGTTTCCCTGAAATACTGGTATGCCGACTTGGCGTTCGCTATGGCGATGCAGCCCTTCAGACTCTCGGCCTCCGGCGTACCGATTTTGTCCAGGGCAGCATCCACCTTGGTATCCACCCTGCTGACAAAAAATGAGGCGACCGAGGCAACCTTTTCCGGATGAGGATTCAGCGAGAGCCCTCGCATATAAGCCTCTGCCACAGCCTTATAGCGCTCGACTGAAAACAACAACGTTGCATTAACGTTGATGCCCTCGGCAATAAGGTGCTCAATTGCCGGCAGACCCGCCATGGTCGCAGGCACCTTGATCATGAGATTCGGTCGATCCACGGAGTGCCACAGATGACGCGCGGCCTCAACCGTGGCATAGGTATCAAAGGCGAGATGGGGAGAGACTTCAAGGCTGACAAAGCCGTCTGTTCCATCGCTGCTAACATAGACAGGCTCAAGGACATCCGCTGCCATTTGCACATCCTGGATGGTAAGCCACTGATAAAGGGTGACATCATCCATCTCATGATCGGCTTGCAACAGGTCCCGGATCGCGTCGTCGTAATCGTCGCTCTCCTTAATCGCCTTGAGGAATATGGTGGGGTTGCTGGTGACACCGCGCAGTCCCTGTTCGATCAATGCCTCGAGCCCGCCCCTCAGCAACAGATTCCGATCAATGTAATCCAGCCAAATGGACTGACCATATTCGCTATGAAGTATGGGAAGTTTCGTCATCAGGTTGTTCCATCCCTGTTTTTCCACCCGGATTCTGTGCCAGCGTTAGCGCTTCACTGTCAAGTTACTGACCGGAATCACTCTACGCATTGCAAAATATCAATGACCCAATGCTCCCCGCCGATGATGATGGAACCATTCCTCGTTCCTGAACCGACGCTTCACAATGGACTTCAAAGACAAGCCCAACACCAGATTCAAAAGTGTCGACACGCTAAACAAGAAACAGGCCGCAGAAGAGATCAGCGCCCTGCGCGAGGGTATCAATTATCACGACTATCTCTACTATGTGGAAAATTCGCCGAAAATCTCCGATTCGGTATACGACAAGCTGTTTCAGCGGCTAGAGGCACTGGAGGCGGCTTTCTCTAGCCTCAAAACGCCAGATTCCCCTACCGTCCGTGTCGGCACCGAGCCCGTCAGCAAGCTGGATAAGATCGAGCACAAAGCTCCGTTACTCAGTTTGGAGGCCACGCTCGAACAGGATGACATCGAATCTTTTTTGAAAGCGGCGCGCAAACAGGCACATAAAAAATCCATCACATACATGCTGGAACCCAAGTTCGATGGCTTATCCGTTGAAGTCGTCTATGGGCACGGCCACTTCGAATATGGGGTCACCCGCGGCAACGGCGAAGTAGGCGAGGATATCTCCCATAACCTGAAGACCATCCGTGCGCTCCCCCTTTCGCTACAGCGCCTGGATAACACACCCGCTTTGCTCGCCGTGCGCGGTGAAATCTTCATGCCCAAAAAAGGCTTCACCGCCTTGAACAAGCAACGTGTGGAACGTGGCGAAGAGCCGTTCGCCAATCCCCGCAATGCAGCCGCCGGCTTGATGCGCCAGTTCGAATCCCGCCATGTAGCGGACAAGCCCCTCGACATCTTTTTTTATGAGATTTTGGCGAGTGATGGTGACTTACCGTCGACTCATCAGGACATATTGGAACGGCTGTCCCATTGGGGATTGAAAAGTTGTCCATTGAACAAAACCGCCTCCACCTTCGGGCAAATCGAAAAATACCATCACAAGCTTGCCGGGCAGCGCGACGATATCGACTATGAGATCGATGGTATCGTGATCAAGATAGACGACCATGGACTGCGCGAGGCGTTGGGTACGCGCGAACGTAGCCCCCGTTGGGCGCTCGCCTGGAAATTCGAGCCACGCGAAGAAGTCACCATGGTTGAAGATATCGTGGTACAGGTTGGCCGGACCGGCATTCTGACTCCGGTCGCGCTGTTGCAACCGGTGGATGTGGGTGGTGTCACGGTGAGTCGGGCCACCTTGCACAATGAGGATGAGGTGCACCGCAAGGACATCCGCAGAGGCGATCGTGTGCGCGTTATCCGTGCCGGGGATGTAATTCCAGAAGTCAAGGAACGGATCAAGCAACCCGGCAAGAAGCGCGGTAAGCCGTTTCACATGCCCAAACACTGCCCGGTATGCGATGCCAGGGTCGTACGAGAGGGCGCATACTATCTTTGTACAGCGGGACTATCCTGTGCCGCCCAGTTGACCGGCCGAATTCAGCATTACGCAGCCCGAAATGCCATGGACATCAATCACCTTGGGGCGAAGTCTGCTGCAGAGTTGGTCACACACGGCCTGGTGCAGGATCTTGCTGATCTCTACACGCTGGACGCAAAAGACATAGAACATCTGGAAGGCTTTGCGACTAAATCCGCGAACCAGTTGCAGAATGCCATTCAGGAGCGCAAAGAGCCGCGCCTCGATCGCTTCCTGTTTGCCATGGGTATACGCCATGTGGGCCGCCACATAGCACGTGTCCTCGCCACCGAATTCCGCACTTTGGACAGACTGGCTAACGCTGAAACGCAGGAATTCGCGCAGATACCCGGTATCGGCGAAGAGATTGCCACATCGGTGGCTAATTTCTTTGCGGACAAAAAGAACCAGAGCGTATTGAACCGACTGAAAAATGCCGGATTAAAGATCCAGCCCATGCCGAAGCGGAGAGAACATCCCCTGACAGGAAAAACTTTCGTCTTCACCGGGTCATTGGATGGATTTACCCGCGACGAAGCAAAAGAACAGGTAGAGGCCCTCGGTGCCCGGGCAACATCCAGCGTGAGTGACGAAACGGATTTTATCGTGGTCGGCAAAAACCCCGGCAACAAACTGGACAAGGCCGAAAAGCATGGCGTAAAACGGATCAATGAAGCAACATTTCAGGAAATACTTGACGAATCGTGAAAAAAACGCCTTTAAAACATCCAAAGCCGCACAAGAACAGTAGCTTTGCCATGCCTGACCGCAAATTTCCCAGGCGCCGCTTCCTGACTCTGCTGGCGACTTTTCTATCGTCGTATTTGCCCTTGGGATCATCTGTGCGAGCCAACGAAAAGCCACGACCTGCGCATGAACCTTCCGGTCGCTCTGATGAGGGCAAGCCCAGAGTTGGTATCGCACTGGGCAGCGGCGGCGCCAACGGGCTTGCGCACATCTTGATGCTGGAGGCCCTGGACGAGTTATCGATCCGACCATACCGCATCGCCGGTTCAAGTATCGGTGCAATCATCGGTGCACTCTACGCCGCCGGTATGACCGGCAGAGAGATCCGGGAGCTGGTTGAACAGTTCATCATAGCGCCAGAAGAACACCTGGCCCATGAGCTCCTCAACGAGGACGCCTTGCGCTGGGTCGAGTTTCTCGAAATCGACCTTGGCAATGGAGGCCTGCTCAGTGGCGAAGGTTTTATCTCTTTCCTGTACGACACACTTGAGCGTGAAACATTCGAGGAACTGGAGATTCCGCTCAGGATCGCCACGGCCGATTTATGGAGCCGGGAACAAATTGTCCTGCAAACAGGTGCACTACTCCCCGCCGTCAAGGCAAGCATGGCACTGCCCGGCGTGTTTATACCGGTAATACTGGATAACCGAGTGCTTATCGATGGTGGCACGGTCAATCCTGTACCTTACGATTTGTTGACCGAAGACTGCGATCTTGTCATCGGCATTGACGTTATCGGTGAGCGAACGAAACCGAAGGCGCTGATGCCCAGCTATTTTGAAACGATCTTCAATGCGCCCAAAGTCATGCAGCACGCCATCATGAGCGAGAAGCGTCGACATACGAAACCTGCGATCTATCTCGCCCCGCGTATTGTTGACGTTCGTGCCCTGGAGTTCTACCGCGCCAATGAAATTTTCGCGCAGGCCCGTCCCGCCAAGGAAGAACTGAAGCACCGGTTATCAAAACTGTTAAAAGTCTGAACAACACCAGGGCATTTTCTCCCATTGATATTTTTCAATGACCGGGACTGGTCTACCACGTGATGGTGCTTTGAAAAACCGAATATAGTGGCCGGAGCATCGCAATGTGGCAGCGCGCGTACGACAATCTGACAGAGCTCGAGACTCCACCGTGAACAAGACAGACACCGCCGGTGTCGCTCTCTCATCAGACCGTTTCGATGCCGTGGTGCTTGATCTCGATGGCGTGATCACGCAGACGGCCAAGGTGCACGCCACGGCATGGAAGATGACATTCGACGACTACCT
Organism: Marinobacter salinus; assembly: GCF_001854125.1. Classification (NCBI taxonomy): domain Bacteria; kingdom Pseudomonadati; phylum Pseudomonadota; class Gammaproteobacteria; order Pseudomonadales; family Marinobacteraceae; genus Marinobacter; species Marinobacter salinus. Next base: position 903,938 of record NZ_CP017715.1, on the reverse strand, counting down.
GGCGAAACACACGGCGGAAGGCGAGCATTCCGAACCGTTCGACATCGAGACCGATTATCACCGGTATGTGGACGGAAAGCCGCGCTATGACGGTGTGCGCAGTTTCCTTCAATCACGCGGTCTCGACCTGCCCGAGGGCAAGCCGGATGATGGTTCCGATCAGGAAACGATCTGCGGCCTTGGCAACCGCAAAAATGAATTGTTCCAGGAAAAGCTGCACCACGAGGGTGTTGAGGTTTATGCATCAACCATTAGCCTCATTCGCACATTACGCCGGGCCGGACTACGCACCGCCGTGGTCTCTTCAAGCCGCAACTGCCGGGCGGTGCTGGAAGCCGCCGGAATCATCGACCTGTTCGACACCCGCGTCGATGGCGTGGAACTGCAAAAATGCAGGCTGGCGGGCAAACCAGCTCCGGACATTTTCATCGAGGCCAGTCGTCGCCTCACAAGCGAGCCGCATCGTTGTATAGGGATTGAAGACGCCACGGCAGGCGTACAGGCGGCCCAGGCCGCAGGCTTCGGATGTGTCATCGGCGTCAATCGCGGCGACCAAGCGGAGGCGTTGCTCGAACATGGCGCTGACGTTGTCGTCGCTGATCTTGGTGAATTACACATAGTGACGGCTAGTGGGGATACGCCACCCACCAGACAACTGCCTTCAGCCCTGGACCATCTGAACGAGATAGTCCCGACCCATGATCGGGAGCCCGTGCTGTTTCTCGACTATGACGGCACCCTGACGCCTATCGTGCCCCATCCGAATGACGCGATATTGAGCGACACCGTGCGTGCAACCCTGCAGCGGCTAGCCAGGCTATGTAAGATCGCCATTGTCAGCGGTCGGGATCTCGGTGACGTGCGCAACCGGGTTGGCATAAAGGGCATCTGGTATGCCGGCAGTCACGGCTTCGACATCTCCGGACCAAAGGGCGAGCGCACCGAATATCAGGAGGGTCGTGACTATCTGCCAGCGCTCGATGCCGCGGAACACAGCCTGCGCGAAAAACTGGGCGCGATTCCGGGTTGCCTGGTGGAACGCAAGCGATTTGCTGTCACCGCGCACTACCGTCAGGTAGCGCAAGACCAGGTGGACAGCGTCAAACAGGTGGTCGATCAAATAAACTCCTCGCATACCGAGCTTCGCCTGACGGCTGGCAAGAAAATCTATGAGCTACAACCGGATATCGATTGGGACAAGGGCAAAGCACTACGCTGGCTAATGCGCGCCCTGGACACGGATCCGGCACGCTTTATTCCCCTGTATATAGGGGATGACATAACCGACGAGGATGCTTTCCGCGAGTTGGCGGCAGACGGAATAGGCATTCTGGTAGCAGAGAGAGACCAGCCGACCTATGCTGCCTACCGCCTTGACGATCCCGACGCGGTGCAAGAATTTCTCAATCAACTGAGCGACAAACTGGCGAGACTCGGCCCATGAACGGCTGGAAACTGGTCTACGAGGAATTCACCCCCCAACAAGAGGCGCTGCGAGAGGCGTTGTGCACACTGGGTAATGGTTACTTCGCCAGCCGCGGTGCCGCGCCGGAGTCTTCGGCGGGAGGGATCCACTATCCAGGCACCTACATCGCCGGCTGTTATAACCGGCTGCAAACACAAATCGCCGGTGAAACCATCGAGAACGAAAGCCTGGTCAACGCCCCCAATTGGCTGGCGCTTACCTTCCGCATCGAAGACGGCGATTGGTTCGATGTCGGCAACGTCAATGTACTCTCCTACCATCAAGAGCTGGATATCAAAAAAGCCATTCTCACGCGGACGATTCGCTTTTGCGATCCGGACGGGCGACATACCCGCGTCGACCAACGACGCCTGGTCTCCATAGAACATCCGCACCTCGCTGCCCTGGAAACCAGCATTCATGCCGAGGACTGGAGCGGTAGCATTGAAGTACGCAGCGCATTGGACGGCCAGGTCGTCAATGCCGGTGTTGAGCGCTACCGTGATCTGAACAAACGCCACCTGAATTCTGGGACAGCCGAATCCATTGCAGATGATACTTTCTGGCTGGAAGTCGAAACCAGCCAGTCCCGCATTCGTATCGTCCAGGCCGCAACGACTCGTCTGTGGCGCGGAGAACAATGCATCACGCCGGCACCGGCGGTGGACCAAGCCGAAGGCTACATTGCCCACCACTACCAAACCCGGCTCGACCCACAGCAGCCTCTGCGCATCGAGAAGATCGTTGCACTATATACCTCCCGCGACCATGCCATCAGCGAATCTGGACTGGAGGCGCGCAAGTCTGTCTCTGAGGCCGCCGCGTTCGACGCATTGGCCAGCCGCCATATCATGGTTTGGAAGCAGTTGTGGCAACGTTTTGACTTCGACATCGAGCACGATGACCCCGAAGAGGAAGAAAAGACCGAACGCACCCTTCGGCTGCATATCCTGCACCTGATTCAGACTACCTCGCCGCATGTCATGGATCTTGATGTCGGCGTGCCCGCGCGTGGTCTGCATGGCGAGGCCTATCGTGGTCATATTTTCTGGGACGAACTATTTGTGTTCCCGTTATTCAACCTGCGTATGCCGGAAATCACGCGGGCGCTGCTGTGCTATCGTTATCGGCGCCTGAATGAGGCACGTCGGGCGGCACAGGCGGCCGGCTATCGCGGCGCCCTGTATCCCTGGCAGAGTGGCAGTAACGGTCGTGAAGAAAGTCAGCGCCTGCATCTGAATCCGAAGTCTGGCAACTGGATTCCGGATAACTCCCGCCTACAGCGCCATATCAATGCCGCGATGGTCTACAATATCTGGCAGTATTATCAGGTGACCCGCGACATGGAATTTCTGAGTTTCTATGGCGCCGAGATGATCCTGGAGATCGCCCGCTTCTGGTCCAGCTTCACCAGTTACAATGACGAGTCAAAGCGTTATGAAATTCTGAACGTCATGGGGCCGGATGAATACCATGATGCATACCCGCATGATCGACGCCCCGGCTTGAACAATAACGCCTATACCAATCTCATGATGGTGTGGGTTTTGTTGCGCGCACTTGAACTGCGGGACATTCTGCCCTCTCAGCGTTTTTCCGAACTGTGTCAGACCCTCAACCTCTCCAAGGAAGAGTTTGCGCACTGGGATGAAGTCAGCCGTCGCATGATTATCCCTTTCCACAAAGATGAACACGACAACGATATCATCAGCCAGTTCGAAGGCTATGAAAAACTGACTGAATTTGATTGGCAAGACTACCGCAAAAAATACGGGGATATTCAACGCCTCGACCGGATCCTGGAAGCGGACGACGACACGCCAAATCGCTACAAAGTTTCCAAGCAGGCCGATGTGCTGATGCTCTTCTACCTGTTTTCGTCAGAAGAGCTCGGCGAGTTGTTTGCACATTTGGGCTATCCTTTTGAATACGAAACCATTCCGCGCAACATTGATTACTATCTAAAACGCACATCCCATGGTTCGACATTAAGCAGGGTGGTCAATTCCTGGGTACTGGCACGCTCAAATCGTCCGGGCGCCTGGCCTCTCTTCGCCGAAGCGCTCGACAGCGACGTCGCTGACATTCAGGGAGGTACAACGTCGGAAGGTATACATACCGGAGCCATGGCGGGCACTGTAGACCTGATCCAGCGCTGCTTCACCGGTATCGAGACCCGCGGAGATGTCTTGTGGCTGAATCCGAGCCTGCCAGAGGGCTTGAGCAGCCTCACCCTCACTATCCGTTACCGGCAGCATGTGCTGGGCTTTCATATTACACCCAGCCGTGTGCGAATCAGCACGGAGCCTTGCGCAGAAAAGCCTATCAAAATTGGAATCGTCACGGATGTGAACGAATTCCAGCCCGGCGAGGTCCGCGAGTTTCAGTTGTGATTCCCGGACTACACTATTGGGATTCAACCAAACTTTTACAGAACGATTGATCCATACGGATGTCCCGGACCATGGCCGAGCCTTATCAGCAGTCTGTAGAACAAGTCCTTGAAGAACAGAAAAGCTCGAAGGAGACAGGGCTTTCACAGGCCGGCGTGCATCATCGCCGGCATCACTATGGCGCGAACCGTCTACGCCAGGCCGCAAGCCTTCCCACGTGGCGTATTCTGATCAATCAACTCGAGAGCGTGGTTGTCATTTTATTGCTGAGTGCAGCAGCAGCGGCTGCTCTATTCGGTCGAACCATCGAAGCGTTGGCAATTGGAGCTGCTCTCCTGGTAAATACTTTGATCGGTTTTGGTATGGAGTTACGTGCAACCCGTGCCATGGAGTCCTTACAGCGTATGGGCAAGACAATTGTCAGGGTCCGGCGTGATGGTTCCGTACAACAGATCTCGGCCGACGCACTGGTGCCTGGTGATATTGTTTTGCTGGAGGCCGGCGACATGATCGCCGCTGACCTGCGCCTCATCGAGTCGAATCGCTTGCAATGTGATGAGGCGGCGTTGACGGGAGAATCGTTGGCAGTCGACAAGACAACAGATCCGTTAGCTGAACCGGCCCCTCCCCTGGCGGAGCGCAAAAACATGGCTTTCAAGGGCACCGCCGTCACTGAGGGTTCCGGGGCCGGCGTAGTGGTGAGCACTGGCATGGATACCGAGCTGGGACACATTTCCGATCTGGTGGAACAGGCAGAGCAGTCGATTACCCCTCTGGAAAAACGCCTTGATGCCCTCGGTCGTCGCTTGATCTGGTTCACGCTGGCAATAGCCGTCGTAGTGGCCGGCTCCGGTTTCTTAGCCGGCAAGGATCTGATTTTAATGGTGGAAACCACCATCGCCATGACCATCGCCGCAGTCCCGGAGGGACTTCCCGTGGTGGCTACACTGGCATTGGCGCAGGGGATGCGTCGTATGGCACGGCGAAATGCGGTGGTTAAGCGACTCTCTGCAGTTGAAGCACTCGGCGCAGCCAATCTCATTTTTACCGACAAAACCGGCACACTGACCGAGAACCATATGACTGTCGCTCGCCTGCTACTGGCGCGCGGTACATTGACGATAGAACAAGAAGGCAGCAATGGTTTCAATATTGATCACGAGAGCATTACCCCTGCCGAAGCCCCCGAACTGCTTGCAGCACTTGAAATAGGCGCCCTCTGCAATAACGCCAGTCTCCAGAAAAATGCCGTGGGCGATCCGACCGAAATTGCCTTTCTCGAGTTGGCCGTGAGAGCGGACATCGACCGCGATGTCCTGCTCGGGAAGTATCCGGAAGTCAGGGAGGTGAGCTTTGATCCCGATGTCAGAATGATGGCTACCTTTCATAAACATGGTTGCGAGTACAGAGTGGCGGTCAAAGGTGCGCCTGAGGCGGTTCTTGATGCCTGCCGCTATGAGCTCACGACCGAGGGTAAGATACCCCTTGACGATGAGCACCGCCAATATTGGAGTACACGCAGTGAAGAGCTCGCTGCTGAGGGTTTGCGCATGCTGATGCTGGCGCAAAAAACCGTCGACGACGAACAAGCCAATCCCTACGAAAACCTCACTCTGGTGGGCCTGGCCGGACTCCGTGACCCGCCTCGTGCAGGGATCAGAGAGACCATCGCTATCTGTCAGGCGGCGGGCATCCGTGTGGTCATGGGCACTGGTGACCACGCTGCCACTGCTCGTGCCATCGCCACTGAGATTGGCCTTGCCGATCACGGCCGCGACCCTGTAGGCACGGACCAATTGAGGGCGCTTGATAAACTCAATGAAGATGAGCGAAACCAGCTTCTTGACCACTCGGTGTTCTCACGCATAAGCCCTGAGCAGAAACTCGACCTGATCCGTTCTTATCAGGAGGCCGGTTGGGTCGTAGGCATGACCGGTGACGGAGTCAACGACGCTCCCGGGCTGAAGAAGGCAGACATCGGCATTGCCATGGGCCAACGCGGCACTGCAGTTGCACAGGAAGCTGCCGACATGGTGTTAAAAGATGACAGCTTTCATACCATTGTGGTCGCCATCGAACACGGCCGCACCATCTTCCAGAATATCCGCCGTTTCATCGTATATCTTCTATCAGGAAACCTGGGCGAGATTATGGCAATTTCAGCTGCAGCACTGGTCGCGGCGCCGTTGCCTTTGTTGCCTCTGCAAATCCTCTACATCAACTTCGTCACCGATGTCATGCCAGCGCTTGCGTTGGGTTTGAGCCGCAGTGAAGCTGGTGTACTGCGACAACCCCCCCGCGATCCTGGTGAACCTATTCTGACGCGCCGTCACTGGGTAGCAATCGGAGGTTATGGTGCATTGATTGCAACGTCGGTACTTTGCGCTTTCTCCATTGCCCTGGTGTGGCTACAAATGGAACCGGCAAGCGCCGTCACCGTTTCCTTCCTCACCTTCGGCTTTGCTCGTTTATGGCATGTATTCAATATGCGGAGTGCTAATTCGCCGGTAATTGTGAATGAAATTACAAGCAATGCATTCGTCTGGATATCGATCATTATCGGAACAGCCTTGCTACTGGCCGCCGCTTATCTTCCTGTTATCGCTGAAGTACTGTCAGTGCACACGCCCAGCTCCGAAGGGTGGCTGCTGAGCCTGTCTTTTTCATTCGTGCCGCTTATTATCGTACAACTTATGAAGATTGGCGCAAGCGTACGCCAAGAGCCCCCACCACCGCGGCAGACAGCAGCACCGCCATCTCGGTGAAGACGTCCGGAAACACAGTCATGATTTGGCCTCGCTCCTCCCCGGACTGCAGCGGCTGCCACCATGCTTTCTGCGCCACTTGCGCAGTGCGAGTTTTTCGAGTTCAAGAATCATAAATAGCGCCATGCCCAGCGCAATGATTTCCACGCCGTGTACGAAGTCCACCGGGCGGGTATCGAAGAACCGTTCCATGACCGGCCCATAGGTGAAGAACAACTGCAGGGTTACAGCCACCGCCACGGCGATCAGAACCGCGCGAGAGTTGAACAATTGGTCAAACTTGAACGATGGCGCGCGCAAATAGCGGACGCTAAACAGGTAGAAAACCTCCATCGCCACCAGGGTATTCACCGCGTAGGTTCGGGATTCCTCCAACGTGGAACCGTGCGTGCTGGCCCAGCCGAAAATGCCGAACACGCCGGCAGCCATCAGGGCCGACACTAGTGCGATACGCCAGAGCAGGAAGCCCGACAGCATCGCTTCGTTTGCCGGTCGCGGCGGCCGACGCATAGTCTCTGGTTCGGTGGCCTCGAAAGCCAACGCCATCGCCAACGCCACCGAACTGACCATGTTGACCCAAAGGATCTGCACCGGGGTGATCGGCAGGGTAAAACCGAACAGCACCGCGATCATGATGCTCAATGCCTCGCCGCCGTTGATTGGCAGCAGAAACACTATGGCCTTTTTGAGGTTGTCATAGACGGTACGGCCCTGCTCGACGGCATGCACGATAGTGGCAAAGTTGTCGTCGGCAATGACCATCTCGGAAGCCTCCTTGGCCGCTTCAGTGCCTTTGTGGCCCATAGCGATGCCGACATCGGCTCGCTTCAGCGCGGGGGCGTCGTTGACGCCGTCACCGGTCATGGCGACGATAGCGCCCTGCGCCTGCAACAACGTGACCAACCGCAGTTTGTGCTCCGGGCTGACGCGCGCGTATACGTCCACTTCACGCGCACGTGCGCTCAGCGCGGCATCGTCCATCCGGTCGAGATCGTGACCGGTAATGGCCTCTGCGCTGTTTTCCAGATTAAGCTGTGCCGCAATGGCGCGCGCCGTGCCGGCATGGTCGCCCGTGATCATCTTCACACGGATGCCCGCCGTCCGGCACTCGGCCACCGCCTCTATCGCCTCCGTGCGAGGCGGATCGATGAGGCCGAACAGACCGAGCAGCACCAGGCCCTCTTCCACATCGTTGAAATCCAGCTCCTGTTGGTGAGCTTGCGCGGGCTTACAGGCCACCGCCAGCACGCGCTGGCCCTGGCTTGCCAGGTCCTCCACCCGTTGCCGCCAGCGTTCGGCATCCATCGGCAACTCCTCTCCCGCTGCACCTTGCACCTTGGCGCAACGCGCCAGTATCTGTTCAGGCGCTCCTTTGAGATAGATGATGGCGCTTCCGTCGTGGGCATGATGCAGCGTGGCCATGAACTTGTGCTCGGATTCAAACGGGATCAGATCTGTGCGCGGGTGCTGCTGCCGTTCCATCTTCGGCTCCAGCGCGGCCTTGACCGCGAGCACGACTAGCGCACCCTCCATCGGGTCACCATGCACGCGCCAGTCGTCTGCTTTCTGTTCCAGCGTGGCGTCATTGCACAGCAGCGCAGCGCGGATCGCCTGCATCAGCAGCGGGGCCTGATCAGCCTCGACCGACTGATCCTCCAACAGGAAACCGCCGCGCGGGATGTAGCCACTACCCTCCACGGTGTAGAGGCCCTCCACCGTAGCGATGTTCTGCACGGTCATTTCGTTACGGGTCAGGGTGCCGGTCTTGTCGGAACAAATCACGCTCACCGAGCCAAGCGTTTCGACCACGGGCAGGCGGCGAATGATCGCATTGCGTCCGGCCAGACGCGTCACGCCGATAGCCAGCGTGACGGTGAGGATTGCAGGCAGCCCCTCGGGGATGGCCGCCACCGCCAGCCCCACCACCGTCATGAACATCTCGGCAGTGCTGAAGCCGCGCACGAGAACGCCGAATATGAGCATAGCCAGCGCCAGTACCAGCACCGTTCCGGTGAGTCGGCGCGAGAACACCGCCATCTGCCTCAGCAGCGGCGTGGTCAGGGTCTCAACCTGAGAGACCAGACCGCTGATGCGCCCTATCTCGGTGGCCGCACCGGTGGCAACGACGATGCCACTGGCCTGGCCATGGGTAACGAGGGTCCCGGAATAGGCCATACACAGACGGTCACCCAATGCCGCATCTTCGGTGACCGGATCAGTACCCTTTTCGACCGCCACGGATTCACCCGTGAGCACTGCCTCCTGTATCTGCAAGCCCTTGGCGCGCAACAGGCGCAGATCCGCCGGGACCTTGTCACCGGATTGCAATAACACGATGTCGCCAGGCACTAATTCCTCGGCCGACACGCTCACGTGCCCACCATCGCGCAACACCATCGCCTGCGAGGAGAGCATGTTACGGATGGCGCGCAGCGCGTCTTCCGCCTTGCCCTCCTGCACAAACCCGATCACAGCATTGACCAGCACCACACCGAGGATGACGATGGTGTCCACCCAATGCCCCATTGCCCCTGCAATGAGCGCTGCGACGAGCAACACATATATGAGGACGTTGTGGAATTGCGCCAACAGGCGCATGAGCGGACTGCGGGGCGGAGCCTCCGGCAACCGGTTCGGGCCATACCGTTCCAGGCGCTGCAAGGCTTCGGCCGTGTCGAGACCGGTGGCACCGGCATCGAATTCACGGAACACCGTCTCCTGTGGCTGGGAATGCCAGAGGCGTGTGGATGCTGACAAAGAAGAATTACGGCTATTTGATCCAGACATTGTTTCACCTGCTCAATGTCACGCCAGTACATGATTTGCAACGGTCTTCAATCCTTCATTCGCCCTCTGTCTCCAACCGACTGCCAATAAAAAGGGATAGAATCGTAAAAAATCTAACGAGAGATCAATAACTAACTGGCGCTGGAGACATAAGGTCTGGCACGAAGACAATTGGTTGCGGAGGCGCCGTTCAATTGCCCTCATATCATGCCAGACTTAATTTTCATCTCATGGTATCGACATGTTCAGCCTTGCCACACGCGATAAATACCATTGATGATGCAGAACATACTGTTGATTAGATTGATTTAATTTTTCTAAATCAATGCGCTAAAGGTTCCGGTCATTCCCACTCGATCGTCGCAGGGGGCTTGGAGGAGATATCGTAGGTTACCCGGGAAACGCCAGCGATCTCATTGATTATGCGATTTGAAACAGTCTCCAGAAGATCGTAGGGCAAGTGCGCCCAACGGGCTGTCATGAAATCGATGGTTTCAACGGCCCGTAGAGCAACGACATATTCATAACGGCGGGCATCCCCCACCACACCAACCGACTTTACTGGCAGGAATACCGCAAAGGCCTGACTGGTTTTGTGGTAAAAATCAGCGCGGTGCAGTTCTTCCAGAAAAATGGCATCGGCCCGGCGCAAAATGTCGGCGTACTCTTTCTTGACTTCGCCAAGAATCCGCACACCGAGGCCCGGGCCTGGAAACGGATGCCGGTAGACCATATCGTAGGGCAGCCCCAACTCGAGGCCAATCCTGCGGACTTCGTCCTTGAACAGCTCACGGAGAGGCTCCACAAGCTTCATTTTCATGGTCTCGGGCAAACCACCGACATTGTGATGAGATTTGATGACATGGGCCTTGCCAGTCTTGGAAGCCGCCGACTCAATCACATCAGGATAAATGGTCCCCTGTGCCAGCCAGTTCACATCCTTGATGTTGGCGGCTTCATCATCGAAAACGTCGATAAATGTGTTGCCTATGATCTTTCGTTTCTGCTCCGGGTCATTCTCACCCTTGAGTTTGGACAGGAACAGGTCTTCTGCATCAACACGGATCACTTTCACACCCATGTTGCTGGCGAACATATCCATCACCTGATCGCCCTCGTGAAGACGCAACAGGCCATTATCCACGAACACGCACGTCAGCTGCTCACCGATTGCCTTGTGCAGCAATGCGGCAGTCACTGAGGAGTCCACACCACCGGACAGGCCCAGCAAGACCTTGTCGTTACCGACCTGCTCCCGAATCTGGCGCACTGCGTCATCAACAATCTTGGCTGGCGTCCAGAGCGCCTCGCAGCCACAGATATCAAGAATAAAATGCTCCAGAATCCGCTTACCCTGCAAAGTGTGGGTCACTTCCGGGTGAAACTGAACACCGTAGAGGTTCCGGCTCAGGTCCTGCATTGCCGCGACGGGCGCACTCTCGGTGGACGCGAGCAACTCAAAACCGTCGGGCATAACCACAACCTTGTCGCCATGGCTCATCCAGACATCCAGCAGGGATTCTCCGGTGGCAGTCAGATGATCGGTGATGTCCCGAAGCAGAGGACCTTTTGCCCGCACCTTTATCTGCGCATAGCCAAACTCGCGCTTCTCCGAACTGGCCACTCGACCACCCAGCTGCTCAGCCATGGTCTGCATGCCGTAGCAAATCCCCAGCACTGGAATGCCGCGCTCAAACAGGCCTTCAGGAGCACGCGGCCCCCCCAGTTGGGTGACCGACTCGGGACCACCAGCCAGGATGATCCCCTTCGGGTTGAAGTCATCGAGTTCTTCATCGGTAATATCAAACGCCCTGATTTCGCAATAGACGCCGACTTCCCTCACCCGACGCGCGATCAGCTGGGTATACTGGGAACCGAAATCGAGAATCAGGATGCGGTGGTCGTGAATGTTCTGGGCCATGGAGTCCTCGGATCAAAAATAAATAACGCGGCCCGGAGGTTGGGCCGCGCTGAGATAAGGCGATGATCAGCCGATACGGTAGTTGGGCGCTTCCTTGGTGATCGTCACGTCGTGGACGTGGCTCTCGCGCATACCGGCGTTGGTGATGCGCACAAACTCCGGCTTGGTCCGCATCTCTTCCATGGTGGCGCTGCCGGTGTAGCCCATGGAAGCCCTCAAACCACCAATCAGCTGATGAACGATATTCCGCATCGGGCCTTTGCAGGCCACGCGGCCCTCAATGCCTTCCGGAACGAGCTTTTCAATACCCTTGCTGGCGTCCTGGAAATACCGGTCGCTGGAGCCCTGCCCCATGGCGCCAATCGAACCCATTCCACGGTAGGCTTTATAACTGCGCCCCTGGAACAACTCAACTTCGCCGGGCGCTTCATCAGTACCTGCAAGCAGGCTACCAATCATCACGCAATGGGCGCCTGCGGCTATCGCCTTGGAAATGTCGCCGGAGAAGCGGATACCGCCGTCAGCGATAAGAGGCACGCCACGGTCCTTCAGAGCTGCCGCTACGTTGGATACAGCAGAGATCTGTGGAACGCCAATGCCGGCTACGATCCGGGTGGTACAAATGGATCCAGGACCAATACCGACCTTGACGGCATCTGCACCCGCATCAGCGAGGGCAATGGCAGCCTGGGAGGTGGCGATATTGCCGCCGATCACCTGAACCTCCGGGAATGTCTGCTTGACCCAGCGAACCCGTTCAATCACGCCTTTGGAATGCCCGTGAGCCGTGTCCACCACGATCACATCGACTCCGGCTTCAGCCAGCGCAGTAATCCGCGCCTCGGTATCGCCACCCGTGCTGACCGCCGCACCGACACGCAACCGGCCCTGGTCGTCCTTGCAGGCCAGCGGGTAGTCTTTGGCCTTCTGGATGTCCTTGACGGTTATCAATCCACGCAGCTCAAAATTGTCATTGACCACCAGCACCTTTTCGATGCGGTGGCGGTGCAGGAGCTCCTTGACGTCATCCAGGCAGGCACCTTCTTTCACGGTGACCAGTTTTTCCTTAGGCGTCATGATGTCCCGTACCGGTGTGTCCATTCGGCTTTCAAAGCGGATGTCGCGGCCGGTCACAATGCCGACCAGGTCGTGGCCATCCACAACCGGCAGGCCAGAAATGTTGTTCGCCATCGTAATGTCCACCAACTCGCGAACAGTGGTTTCAGGCGTAACGGTGATCGGATCTTTGACAACACCGCTTTCGAACTTCTTGACCTTGCGAACCGCAGCCGCCTGCTGTTCAACGGTCATGTTCTTGTGCATGATGCCAATTCCGCCTTCCTGCGCCATGGCAATGGCCAGCTCTGCTTCGGTGACTGTGTCCATCGCAGAAGACACCAGCGGAATGTTCAGGGTGATACCTTTGGTCAACTGTGTCTGCAGGCTGACCTGGTGAGGAAGAACTTCGGAATATCCGGGGACCAGCAGAACGTCATCAAATGTCAGGGCTTCTTCGGCAATTCGCAGCATTGGGATCCGCCTTTTGAACGTGCTAAATTGGGAGTTTCCGTGCTGTACCCGCGGCGGCACAGCAAAGCAAAATCCTTAATCGATCTATTATAAAGGGGCTCTCGGGGACAGTAAACCGCGCCTTTGTTAAGGCCCAATTGCATCTTTTTGAAATCTCGCCATTTTTGCCTTCCCACTTTTCGGCTATTGCGTATGGATCACCACGGAACACCCTCCGCTACTGCATCATTTCAAGACACCAGGCCCCGTGCACTGAGCGTCAGCGAGCTGAACCACCAGGCCAGACATCTGCTGGAATCCAGCTTCATGCAGGTTTGGGTAGAGGGCGAACTTTCAGGATTTTCGCGCCCGTCATCGGGCCACTGGTATTTCTCTCTAAAAGACCGCAAGTGCCAGGTGCGCTGCGCCATGTTCAAAGGGTTTAACCAGCGCCTCCGCGTATTGCCAAGGGAGGGCGACCAGGTTCGCATTCGCGGCAAGGTTACGCTCTATGAGAACCGTGGCGATTTCCAGATCATTGTCGAGCACATGGAGCCGGCCGGCCTGGGCGAGCTTCAGCAAGCGTTTGACGAACTGAAGCGCAAGCTGCAGGCCGAGGGTCTCTTCGATACCTTGCGCAAAAAACCAATACCGGCAATTCCGGGGCACATTGGCGTTGTCACATCTCCCACCGGCGCGGCCATCCACGACATCCTCACGGTTCTCGCACGTCGTTGCCCAGCCATCCCCGTCACCCTTTACCCGACTGCGGTACAGGGCAAAGCGGCGACCGCCGATATCGTTCAGGCTATCGGGCGGGCCCAGGCTCATGGCGTGGCAGACGTTCTGATCGTTGGCCGGGGCGGCGGTTCTCTCGAAGACCTCTGGTGCTTTAACGAGGAAACTGTGGCTCGCGCCATCGCAAACTGCACAATTCCCACGGTCAGTGCCGTTGGTCATGAAGTGGACGTTACCATCGCCGATTTCGTTGCCGACCTCAGGGCGCCAACACCCTCGGCAGCAGCAGAAAAAATATCACCGGATCAGCAGGACTGGCTGAGGCAGATCCGGGAGCGGGAGCTCCGGCTCGCCAACTCCGCCCGACGCGCCCTGAAAAGGCTTAATACGCAGCTTGAACATCTCGCGGCGCGCCTCAGGGACCCGCGGCGCGAGCTGCTAGAAAAAGCCCAGCGAATGGACGAACTGGAGTTACGGCTGGGCAAAGCCGTGCGCCAACGCCTTGATCGCGTCACAGTCCGTAGTGAGCATCTGGCCCAGCGGCTTGCCATGCAATCGCCTGCGAGACAGCTGACAAGCAGCAGGGAAAACCTCTCGCGGTTTGAGGAACGACTGGGTGCAGCCATTCGCCAACGCCTGCAGCAGCGACGGGAACAATACGAGCATATTGCGCAGACCCTTCATGTGGTCAGCCCGCTCGCCACACTGGGTCGTGGCTATGCCATTGTCCGAAATGGCGAGGGAAACATCGTTCGTGACGCCTCGAAACTCAGTTCTGGCGAGCACATCAACGCACGGGTTGCCGAGGGCGATATCAGTGCTGTTGTGACCTCTGTCAATTGCGTGAAAAAATAGCCGGGGAATACCGCCTGACTAAGCCAATGGTCTACTAGTCCATCATTTCAAACGGCCTACAGTTGTGCAAAAGGCAATAAAACAACAACAGGCACAATGAGGTGGATTGTATGGACTACCACTCAGAATTCCGGCGGTCGATTGACCATCCGGATGACTTTTGGCGTGAACAGGCGGATCAAATTGACTGGTTCGAACCGCCAAAAACTATCTGGCAACCCACAGATAATGGCCATGGCCAGTGGTTTCCCGACGGCGTTCTGAACAGTTCCGATGTCGCACTCGATGCCAATATTCGCGCCGGCAGGGGCAATCAGACTGCCCTGATCTATGATTCCCCGGTAACAAACACCAAACGCTCTTACACTTACAGCGAGCTTACAGACGCAGTCGCCCGTTTTGCAGGCGCGCTTAAGGACCGTGGCATCAGCAAAGGTGATCGCGTCATCATTTACATGCCGATGATTCCGGAAGCCGCCATCGCAATGCTCGGCTGTGCCCGTATTGGTGCTATTCACTCCGTTGTCTTTGGTGGCTTTGCTGCCCATGAGCTTGCAGTACGGATAGACGATGCCAAGCCCAAGGCGATCCTCACCGCCTCCTGCGGCATCGAAATCACCCGTGTCATTGAGTACATGCCCCTGGTTAACAAAGCCATTGCGCAAGCCGTACACAAACCAGAGTGCTGCATCGTTTACCAGCGGCCCCAGGCCCAGGCCGACATGCAGGCTGGACAAGACTTCGACTGGCAGGAGCTGGTCGCGTCGGCCCAACCGGCAGACCCGGTACCCGTCAAATCCACGGACCCTCTTTACATCCTCTATACCTCCGGCACGACCGGCAAGCCCAAGGGAGTCGTGCGCGACAACGGCGGCCATGCGGTCGCCCTGAACTACAGTATGAAGCTGGTTTATGACGCCAACCCGGGAGACATATACTGGGCAGCGTCTGACGTAGGTTGGGTCGTTGGCCACAGCTATATTGTCTATGCGCCGCTGTTCGCTGGCTGCACCACCATCCTGTACGAGGGCAAACCGGTCAAAACGCCCGATTCAGGCGCATTCTGGCGTGTCGTGCAGGATCATGGTGTGAATCTGCTGTTTACCGCTCCGACGGCCTTCCGTGCTGTGCGCAAGGAAGATCCGGAGGCCGATCAGCTGTCCCGTTACAACATAAAGTCACTGAAACGCATCTTTCTTGCCGGCGAACGACTGGACCCCCCTACTTACGAGTGGCTCAAGGAGCACACCAACCTCCCGATTCTGGACCACTGGTGGCAAACCGAAACCGGCTGGGCTATCTGCTGTAACCCGGTCGGCATAGAGATGATGGCAACCAAGCCAGGTTCAGCCACCATGCCCTCCCCTGGCTATAACGTCCAGGTGGTCAACCCGAACGGCAGCCAGATGCCAGCCGGAGAGCAAGGCCAGATAGCCGTGAAACTGCCATTGCCTCCAGGCTGCCTGATGACCATCTGGGGTGATGATGAGCGCTTCCGGAAAAGTTACCTTGAACCTATTCCCGGCTTTTACAGCTCTGGTGATGGCGGCTTCGTTGATGAAGATGGCTATGTGTTTATCATGGGCCGCACCGACGATGTTATTAACGTTGCAGGGCACCGCCTCTCTACCGGCGAGATGGAAGAGGTCGTAGCCTCTCACCCCGCTATCGCCGAGTGCTGCGTCGTTGGTGCACATGATGATTTGAAAGGTCAGGTACCCGTTGGCCTCGTACTGATCAAGGATGGAGCAACCATTGATCACGACGAACTCGAGGACGAGCTGGTTGAAATGGTTCGTGACAAGATCGGAGCCATTGCCTGCTTCCGGCGCGCCATGGTGGTGGAGCGCCTGCCCAAGACCCGTTCCGGAAAAATATTGCGTCGAGTCATCCGACAAATAGCCGACGGAGAAGAGTATGCAATTCCCAGTACCATTGATGATCCGGCGATCCTCGAAGAGATAAGCCAGCAGTTCCGCAGCTGACTCGATACGCCCCGCAAATCCATCCGGCGACTCTGAAGCGCTGGATGGATTTTGTCGCCAGTCACGACAAGACCTTGTTTTTAAAGGGCCAAGATTGTACTTGAAACCTTAAAAAAAAAGCGTTGACGCCCCCCCAAAGTCGGTCTATACTGAAATTGCTGTGAAAAAACAGCGGTATTTGGTGAATGTGCTACAACGTCCTGCCGAAGTGCTTTTCGTTGCTCTTTCCTCAGTACTCTCTGGATTTCTCAGCATTAGTTCCAATCAGGAATATGAAGGTCCCGTGAGGGCAAATTTCAGAAAGACAGGAAAGATCAATGTCCGATACAAAAACCGGCCACGTGAAGTGGTTCAACGAGTCCAAAGGCTTTGGTTTCATTGCTCAGGACGGCGGCAGTGACGTATTTGTTCACTACAGTGCAATCAATTCTAGCGGCTTCCGTACCCTGACCGAAGGTCAGCAGGTACAGTTCACCGTGACTCAGGGCCCGAAAGGCCCCCAGGCGGAAAATGTAACCCCGGTCTGAGGTTATCACTTCCGTCCTTTGCCCCTCACGGGCATGGGAAAATTAATAAGCCGGCACTCGTGCCGGCTTATTTCATTTCCGCTTTTTTTCTTTCCTGTTCAGGCACTGACCTCTTGACCTTCCAGGCTCCGTGCGGGTAATTCAGCCCCCGCTACCTGTGCCACCGCCGAAAGCAGCGCCTGAAGTGTGGCCGATGTTGTATCTTCGGCGAGCGCCGCGGCACTGCAATGTTGTCCGTTAGCCGTCAGGCGGATGCAGGCAAGTGCATTTGCATTGGTTCCCTCGCCTAACGCAAATTCATCATAAGCCTCAACCGCTATCGAAATACCAAAGCGATGTTTGAGCGCGTCCGAGACCGCTTCCACTGCACCTAACCCATAGCCTTCCAGAGCAATGGACCCATTCACCGCCCCAACCGACACCTCGGCGCGCACGCCGTTCTCGTCGCGATGCAAATCATAAGAGCGCAGGGCCCAGTCTTCAGGAACCTTCAGGTAACGGTCCTCGAACAGCCGGTGAATGGTCAGGGAATCAATTTCGCCGCCGTTGGTTTCGGCTTCACGCTGAACCACCTTGCTGAATTCGATTTGCAGCCAGCGTGGCAGGCTGATGTTGTAATCGCGTTCCAGCACATAAGCGACACCGCCCTTTCCGGACTGACTGTTGATGCGTACCACCTCCTCATAACGGCGCCCGACATCGAACGGGTCGATGGGCAAATAGGCGACATTCCATGCATCACCTTCCTGGCGACGCGACAGACACTTGCGAATTGCATCCTGGTGACTGCCGGAAAACGCAGTGAAAACCAGCTCGCCGGCATAGGGATGGCGCGGGTGGGTCGAAATTTCAGTGCACGCTTCCACCACTTCAGTGATTTCTGCCATACCGGACAGGTCAAGCGTCGGATCAATGCCCTGGGAATAGAGATTCATGGCCATCGTCACCAGGTCCATATTACCTGTGCGTTCACCGTTGCCCATCAGTGTTCCCTCGACCCGATCGGCCCCCGCCATTACGGCCAGCTCCGCGGCCGCTACCCCACAACCACGATCATTATGGGTATGCACACTGATACTGAGATGTTCGCGGCGCTGAATACGATCACAGATCCACTCGATCTGGTCAGCAAACACATTCGGCGTAGCCATCTCCACCGTCGCCGGCAGGTTGATAATGACTGGCTGGCCCAGATCAGGCCGCCAGACTCCGGTTACCGAATCGATCACCTCAGCCGCAAAATCCAGCTCCGTTCCGGTAAAGCTCTCCGGAGAGTACTGAAAAGTCCATTCGGTTTCCGGATGGCGGGCAGCAATATCCCGCACCAGCGTGGCGCCATTGACGGCAATCTCTCTGATGCCTGCGCGATCAAGACCAAACACCTGTTCGCGCTGCACCGTGGAGGTTGAGTTGTAAACATGTACGATCGCCCTCTTCGCACCTTTCAGGGCCTCGTAAGTACGCTCAATCAACTCGGGCCTTGCCTGGGTCAAAACCTGGATTTTGACATCATCCGGAACACGGTTTTCTTCAATCAGCTTCCGGCAAAAATCAAAATCGGGCTGACTGGCAGCCGGGAACCCGATCTCGATTTCCTTAAAGCCCAGTTTCACCAGCAGGTCGAACATCCTCTGCTTCTGGGCAATGGACATGGGTTTGACCAATGCCTGATTGCCGTCCCGAAGATCAACCGCACACCAGGTTGGCGCCTTTTCGATGACCTTGTCTGGCCATCGGCGATCCGTTTTAGCAACAGGCTTAAAAGCAACATACTTGCGATGATCAAATGACATTGGGGTAATTCCTTGCGATTGCCGGGATAACTAATTCGATAGCATCAGGTTAACGCGAATTTCCAGGCATTTGATTGCTATTTTCCTCCCATAGACCATTTATTAGCTATAATAAGCCAATATTCCAAAGGTAAGCGCAATACTATGCCTATAAAGACAGAAGCCCTTGTAAAAATCGATAAAACGGATCGCCGAATACTGGAACAGGTCCAGCAAGATGGTTCCTTGACCAATCAGGAGCTGGCAGACAAAGTCGGGCTATCTCCCTCTCCGTGCCTGAGGCGCGTGAGGGCACTGGAGGAGGCTGGCATTATCGTCCGAACGGTGACCATTCTTGATCACAAAAAGCTGGGGCTCTCCCTGACCGCTATAATTCTCATCGGCATGGACCGCCACACGCCTGAACGTTTCTCCGCCTTTGAGGAACAGGTCGCCGAGTATCCGGAGGTCCAGGAATGCTACTTGATCACCGGGCAGGACGCGGACTACATGCTGAAGGTGGTGGTACCTGATATGGATCATTACCACCATTTCCTGCTCAACCGCATTACCCGGATTCAGGGGGTCAGTGGTGTGCACTCAAGCTTTGTGCTCAGGCGCGTCATTGACAGTACGGCCCTGCCCCTGGGCTATCTGTCCTGAATCAGCGGATCAGCTCGCGCACATAGGCACTGGCCATGCACTTGAGCTCTTCCACCAACTGGCGCGCCTGCTTTTCCGGGAGCGTCACTGCCAGACGGAGTATGGTCCCGGTTGATCGCGGCAACAACAGACTGGCAGTCCATCGTCGGTCTGCGGGAATCTGCGGACATTCCTCTTTCAGCCGGGCATCCAGGTCACGGGCATTACTGTAAAGCTCCCGCAGGTCAAGATCGCGGAGTTCCGGCATCGCCTCGACGCCACTCCAGATAGCGGAGTAAGCCGGCTCGTTGCGATAGAACTCATAAAACTGGTCGATTAGCTCGCCGACTGCATCCATCAGGCTGAGCTCCGGAAGCCTTTCACGCAAGGCCGTTTCCATCTTTTCCACATGAAGCTCGGCAATCGCATGGACAATTGCGGCCTTATTGGGAAAATACCGGTAGAGCGATGCCAACGACATGCCGGCTTCACGCGCAATGGCGGACATGCTGGCGGCATCGACGCCGGTTTCATGAAAGATGGCAGCGGCGTGACGGAGAATGGTGTCTACCCTTTCCCGACTACGCGCCTGGACCGGGCGCCGCCTTGGTGCAACATCGATAGTTTCATCGGTCATCATCTGTACCTTGTGATGCAGGCTCCGTACAATAATGACCACTTTACGACAAATAAAGGCTTCGGCGGGCCAACCGCCGCCTGTCCATTAGTCTAACAACACTGATCTGAACCAAACGGAAGACACGATGCGAGCAAGCCGTTACCTGATTGCGACCCAGAAAGAGACTCCTGCAGACGCCGAGATTATCAGCCACCAGCTCATGCTGCGGGCAGGCATGATCCGCAAGCTTGCAGCCGGACTGTATACCTGGCTACCCATGGGATTACGTACCCTGCGCAAGGTTGAGCGGATTGTTCGCGAAGAAATGGACAAGAGTGGAGCTCAGGAAGTTCTAATGCCGGCCGTCCAGCCCGCCGAGCTCTGGGAAGAGTCCGGCCGCTGGACCCAGTATGGTGGCGAGCTGCTTCGCATGAATGACCGCCACGGTCGGGAATTCTGCTTCGGCCCGACCCACGAGGAGGTCATTACCGATCTGGTCCGGAATGAACTGAGTAGCTACAAAGAACTGCCGGCGAACTTCTACCAGATCCAGACCAAGTTCCGCGATGAGCGGCGTCCAAGGTTTGGAGTGATGCGTGCCCGCGAGTTCATCATGAAGGATGCCTATTCCTTCCATCTGAACAGCGAATCCCTGAATGAAACCTATCAGGTGATGCACCGCACCTACTGCGCCATTTTTGACCGACTGGGCCTGGATTACCGGCCGGTACAGGCCGACTCTGGCGCCATCGGCGGTAGTGCCTCCCATGAGTTTCATGTTCTGGCCTCCTCGGGCGAGGACGACATCGTTTTCAGCACAAACAGCGATTACGCAGCGAATATCGAAAAGGCCGAGGCCGTTGCGCCAGCCGGAGAGCGCCCGGCGCCGACAGAAGAGCTAAAGGAAGTGTCTACCCCGGACAAGCGCACAATTGATGCGGTTTCCGAGTTCCTTGGCATCGACGCAACCCGAACCGTCAAGACGCTCCTGGTGAAGTCCGAGGCCGATGAAGACGGCAACGCAGGCCTCATTGCGCTGATCCTGCGTGGTGACCATACCCTTAACGAGATCAAGGCGGAGAACCTTCAAGGCATTGCAGAGCCACTGACAATGGCCACTGATGAAGAAATCGAGAAAGCAGTTGGCTGCAAGCCTGGCTCCATCGGTCCGGTCAATCTGACTGTGCCGGTTATTGTCGATCGCAGCGCCGCTCACCTGTCTGATTTTGTCTGCGGTGCCAACAAGAACGATGTTCACCTGACCGGCGTAAACTGGCAGCGTGACGTAGCGCTCGATCGTGTCGAAGATATCCGTAATGTTGTGGAGGGTGACGCCAGCCCGGATGGTCAGGGCACTCTGGAAATCCGCCGGGGCATTGAGGTTGGCCATATTTTCAAACTGGGCAACAAGTACAGCAAGGCCATGAATGCCACCGTCCTGGATGAGAACGGAAAAAGTGTCAGCATGGAAATGGGTTGCTACGGAGTTGGTGTATCGCGGATTGTTGCCGCCTCCATAGAACAGAATCACGATGACAAAGGGATTATCTGGCCGGATGCCATCGCGCCGTTTCAAGTTGCGATTGTGACGCTCAATGCCCACAAATCACCAACCGTGGCGGAAGCTGGCGAGAAACTCTACGAGCAGCTCCGCCAGGCGGGTTACGACGTGCTACTGGACGACAGGAATGAGCGTCCGGGTGTCAAATTTGCCGATATGGAACTGATTGGCATTCCGCACCGATTCGTAGTTTCCGATCGCGGGCTGGCGGCGGGCACGCTCGAATACAAGGGGCGTCGCGATACAGACAAACAGGACATCCCTGTTGCAGAAGCCCTGCCCTTTCTAGTTAACTCGTCTCCACGCAAAGGGCTCTGATCCCTGTGGGCTGGCGGCAGTCGCGTGACTGGCGCTAGCCCATATTCACCGAACGGACGATCCCGGGCTCCATTTCAAGCTCCACATCGAATTGTTCTAATACTGACGCGCGGATCCGGTTAGCCAGTGCCAGAATATCCCGCCCCGTCCCGCCAGAATGATTAATCAGTACCAGTGCCTGCCGATTGTGTACCCCCACACGCTCATTGCGAAATCCTTTCCAGCCAGTTTGATCAATGAGCCAGGCCGCTGCGAGCTTCACACCCTGGGGCTGCGGGTAGCCAACAACATCAGGATAAACGGATTTAAGCTTTTCAAATGTTGCCTCAGGAACCACCGGGTTTTTGAAAAAACTACCAGCATTGGGAGTTATTGCCGGGTCCGGTAGTTTACGACGGCGAATCGCCATGACCGCTTCGGCGACATCAGCGGGTTCCAGTTCTTCATCAACCGTGCCTCCGAGATACTCCTCAAGATCGCGGTAACCCAGGCTCATCGGCTTTTCGCGAGACAGTGCCAGATGAATCCCGGTAATGACATAACGCCCGGGCGTTTGCTTGAACAAACTGTCACGATAGCCAAATTGGCACTCCTTGTTGCCAAGCTCGACGAGCGTGTTCGATTGGCGATCCAACGCAGTGACCGACACCAGCGTGTCGGAAAGCTCAACACCGTAGGCGCCGATATTCTGCACCGGTGCTGCACCGGCGGTTCCGGGAATCAGGGCCAGATTTTCGATGCCGCGGTATCCCGCACGGGCCGCATACAGGACCGCTTCATGCCAGTTCTCCCCGGCCCCCAGGACCAGAGTAGCTTCATGGCCCGACACCCGTTCCCAGTGACGACCGTAAATGCAGATCCGGATCACCAGGCCCTGGTAGTCGCCGTCAAACACCAGATTACTGCCACCGCCGAGAATCAGAACACCGACACCCTTCTGCTGCGCCCACTCAAGGGCCTCGCTCAACTCCCTGGTGTCATGAACTTCCACATAGAAACGCGCCACAGCAGCGACATGCAGTGTGTTGAAGCCTTCCAGTTCAATGTATTCGCTGGGTTCCGTTGTACGGCTCAAGCCAGACGCTCCCGGATGTCGGCAAGCAATCCCTCCCCAGCCTCATGGATGAGGTCCAGTACCAGGTCAAAACCGGCATCACCACCGTAGTAGGGATCCGGGACCTCCTGATATCCGGACCGGCCATAGCCAAGAAACAATGTCGGCGGCGTGCTGCCGTTCTGGTGCCAGATTTCCTTGAGGTCCGCCAGGTTCTGACGGTCCATAACCAGCACATAATCAAAGTTATCCAGATCCTCAGCAACAAACTGACGCGCCCTGAGATCACTGATATCAACCCCCCGCTTACGGGCGGCGGCTATCGCTCTCGGGTCGGGCGCCTTGCCTATATGCCAGTGTCCGGTTCCACATGAATCAATTGCTACGCGATCCCCTAGACCCGCAGCGTCCACCACTGAACGGAATAATCCCTCGGCACTGGGAGATCGGCATATGTTTCCAAGACAGACAAAAAGAACCTTTACCCGCTCACCCATTGTGCTCGCTCCCTGCTTCCATCCATGTCCGGATGCGTTCCAGATCGGCAAGGGTGTCGACCCCCGCGGGCGGATTCTCCGCCGCAATATCCACGTGAATCACAGCACCATGATAAAGCGCGCGAAGCTGCTCCAGAGACTCCACTTTCTCCGTTGGCGCGGGGGCCCATTGGACAAACTGACCAAGGACGCTGGCGCGGTATCCGTAGACACCAATATGACGGAAATAGCCGACAGCATCCGGTAAGGAAGCATCCACGTCGGTCAGAGGACTTCCCTTCTGCCAAAGGTCGCGGGCCCAGGGAATCGGCGCACGACTGAAGTAATGGGCCATTCCCCGATGATCAAAGACCACCTTCACCACATTAGGGTTAAACACATGATCGACATCGTGGATTCGTTCACACAAAGTCGCAATCGCTGCGTCCGGGTACAGATTCAGATTGTCCGCCACCTGGTTAATCAGCGCCGGAGGAATAAGGGGTTCGTCGCCCTGGACGTTCACCACCCGATGCTCTTGCTCAAAATCCAGCTTACGGGCAACCTCTTCCAGCCGGTCGGTGCCGGTGGCGTGGTTGGGTGACGTCATCACCACCTCGGCACCAAACTCCTCACAGACGGAATAGATTCTGTCGTCGTCGGTGGCGACAACAACCCGGTTGGCACGGCTTTCCATCGCCCGTTCATACACATGCTGAACCATGGGTTTACCGGCGATATCCGCCAACGGTTTCCCGGGCAGACGACTCGAAGCGTAGCGGGCCGGTATCACGACAGTAAAAGACATGGGTATACAATCCTGAAGTTGATTTAGCGTTTCTCGAGGCGCTCGTCGGCAGATAACGTGCGAGCTTCCGTTGCCAGCATCACCGGAATGCCCTCACGGACAGGAAATGCCATGGCATCCTGATAACAAATGAGTTCCGTTCTGGCTTCGTTCAGCTTTAAATCGCCCTTGCATACCGGGCATGCCAGCATAGCCAACAGTTTTTTATCCATGATGCATTCTCACTGACGGTTAAGGGGTTAACTGCTTGGAGCATTCCCGGATTGTCGATAGCACTGACTCCGAGAACTCCTCAGGTAAACGGGCCTGCACGGCCAGAACCCAGACGTTTCGACTTGCGAACCGGCGGCATTTTACGGCGTCCTTGGCGGTCATCACTACCCACTCATTCTTGCCCGTCTCCAATTCGCCGGCCTTGAATTGATGATGGTCGGGAAACGGCGCTTCAGTCACCCTGGCTCCCAGGTTTCTTAGTGTATCGAAAAAGCGACCGGGATTGCCGATACCTGCAATGGCACGAACCCGTTGACCGCAGAGATCGCCGGGGGAACGCCTTTCACCTGTTTTCAGGTTAATCAGCGAGGCAGGTTCAAGCGTCATCGAATAAATCCGGGGATGCTCAATTCCATCGAAGTTCTTCAAGTGCCCACCCGATCCATTCTCCACGCCATTAACCACAATGTAGTCGACGGAAGATAAACGGGAGACTGGCTCACGGAGGGGGCCAACAGGAATTGTAGCGCCATTGCCAATACCGCGGGCACCATCAAAAACGGCAAGCTCAAGGTCCCGTGGCAATCGGTAATGCTGCAGGCCATCGTCACACACCAGAATGTCACCCAGCTCATGAGCGAGAGCCCATGACGCCCCTCGGCGCCGCTGAGGGTCGACCACAACAGGGCACCCTGTTGCCTGGGCCAGCATCACCGGTTCGTCACCGGCATCGGAAGGGTCTGTCTCTGCCGAAACCAACAGCGGATACTCCGACGACTTCCCACCATAGCCCCTGCTGACAATGACCGGTCGCCACCCGGCATCCTTCAGCTGGCCGACGAGCCAGGCAGTCAACGGCGACTTGCCCGTACCACCCGCAGTGATGTTGCCAACAACAATAACCGGAACCGGTAGCGGTTCGTTCTTCGCCTTCCAGGCTTGCCGTCGGCGGGATTCGGCAATGTTTTTATAGAGCCAGGCCAAGGGCATGAGAAATCTGAGGGGGCGCCCCTTCCCATACCAGAGTTTATCCACCACAGACGTCATGCCTGCTCGCTGAACTGCATCTGATGCAACTGAGCGTAAGCTCCACCTGCCGCCAGCAGCTCATCGTGCCTGCCGGATTCCACGATTCGTCCGTTGTCCATCACGAGAATCCTGTCCGCCTTTTCAATGGTAGACAGCCGATGTGCAATCACCAGCGTAGTCCGGCCCTTCATAACCGTTTCCAGGGCGTCCTGAATATGACGTTCCGACTCCGTATCCAGCGCGGACGTCGCCTCATCCAGAATCAGGACCGGCGCGTTCTTGAGCAGTGCCCGAGCAATCGCCAGTCGTTGCCGCTGACCTCCGGACAGCATTACCCCATTGTCCCCGATCATGGTATCGAGACCCTCCGGCATTCGGTCAATAAACTCCAGGGCATGGGCCTTGGCCGCAGCCTCTCGGACTTCTTCCCGGCTACAGTCGCGAAGGGCACCGTAGGCGATGTTGGCCGCAATCGTGTCATTGAACAGAACAACACTCTGAGTGACGAGTGCAATCTGGGCACGCAGGGCCTTCAGGGAGTATTCCTGCAATGAATGGTCATCAATACGGATATCACCACCGGTGTACTCATAGAACCGGGGTAACAAGCTGACCAGCGTTGATTTACCGCTGCCGGAACGACCTACAAGGGCAACACTCTGGCCGGCCGGAATATTGAGTGAAATACCTTCCAGAACGTTATCGAGCTGATCCCGATAACGGAAAGACACGTTATCGAAACTGATACTTCCCTCTACACGGTCCGGAGAGTAGGTGCCAGGATCCTGCTCAGGCTGCTCGTCAATAGTCTCGAACACATCGTAGGCTGCCGCCACCCCTTTCTGGATCTTGGCGTGCACAGAAGTTACCTGCCGAATCGGCTTGGCCATGGTCGTGGCGGCCGTAATAAACGCGACCAGCTGACCCGTTGTCATACCGCCCCGAATCTCCGGTGCAAGCATAGTCCAGACCAACGCAGCGATGGCGATAGCGACCAGCACCTGAATAATCGGAACACTAATCGCCTGGGTCGATGCCATTTTGAGGCTCTGTTTCAGGTTGCGGTCATTGACCTCGCGGAACCGCTGCTGCTCGTAGTCTTCGCCACCAAACGTGCGAACCACGCGATAGCCGGTAATGGACTCCGACGCCACGTGGGTTATGTCGCCCATAGAGCCCTGAATGCGTTTGCTGATCTTGCGAAACCGCTTGCTGGCGTAGTTCACAACAAGACCTATTAGCGGCCCCACTGCGAGGAAAATCAGCGTCAATTTCCAGTTCGTGTAAAGCATGAAGCCGAGCAGCCCGACAATGGTCAGGCCTTCGCGCAAGCTGATCGTGACTGCGTTGGTGGTAGCCTCGGCCACCTGCTCAACATTAAACGTCAGTTTCGATACCAGGCGACCGGATGCGTTATCGTCAAAGTACCGGGATGGCAGGTTCAATAACCGGTCGAAAACGTTGTTACGCAGCGCATTGATGACCTGACGTCCAACATAGTTAATGAAGTACTGACTCATGAATGTGCCAAGGCCGCGCAGAGCAAATACTCCGACGATGACCAATGTCAGTAACAGACGGTTCTGTTCAGTCGGATTCTCAATGGCCGCAATGACGTACTCCATTGCCGCAGCCATGCCAGTGGAAGCCCCGGCGTAAATCACATTTCCAACCACAGCGAGCGAAAAAGCCAGCCAGAACGGCTTAACATAGGCGAGCAGACGCTTGTAGGTCTCCCAGCTGCTGTCCGGAGAGACCGTTGCCGGGGCGGGTTCGGGAGTGGTCACTGGCTCTCGGCCTCCCGCTCTGTGGTTATGCTAAGTTTGGCAAACCCCAGACGACCGGCCACGTCCATCGCACGGACCACGAACTCGTGGGGAGTACGTGCATCGGCGGTAATGATAAAGGGCAAGGAAGTGTCACCTTCAGCCAGCTCCCGTACGCCACGCTCGAGGGTTTCTCGGCGGTTGTTGACGAGGGTGCGGTCATTCAGGCTGTACTGCCCTTCAGCATTGATAACCACATCGATCTGTCTCACCTCAGCTTGCGAGACAGGTTTACCACTGGCTTCCGGAAGCTCAACCTGCAGATGACTCTCACGGGTGAACGTTGTGGAGACCATAAAGAAAATCAACAACAGGAATACCACGTCGATCAGCGGCGTCAGGTCCACCCCGACTTCCTGACTTCTCTGGCGCTTGAACTTCACAGTGTTCAGGCTCCTTCCACGTCGATTTCGCGGTCCCCGTGAACAACCTCGACGAGCTTGATCGCTTCCTGCTCCATGCCCACCACCAATTCATCTACCCGGCGAATAAAGTAGCGGTGAGCGATCAATGCGGGAATCGCCACGCTGAGGCCGGCTGCGGTCGTGATCAGAGCTTCGGAAATACCACCCGCGAGATTGCCGGCATTGCCAACACCAGCGAGCTGGATTTCTGCAAACACCTTGATCATACCGATAACGGTACCCAGGAGGCCCAGGAGCGGGGCAATGGTAGCTACCGTACCCAGAGGATTCAGAAAGCGCTCAAGATCATGGATGACCTGGCTCGCTTCGTGTTCAATGCTTTCCTTCATGATCTCACGACCATGCTTGGCATTAAGCAACCCGCCAGCCAGGATCCGTCCCAGAGGAGAGGAACCCTGCAGCGCCTTTAGCTTGCGCCCGTTGAGCTCTTTTTTCTTGATCCACCGCCACAACTCGTTAATGGTCTGGGGCGGCGCAACCCTGGAGGGGCGGAGGGTCCAGACACGCTCCAGAATGATGGCTAGCGCCAGGATAGAACAGGCAACAATTGGCACCATCAAAATACCACCAGCTTTTAACAGCTCGAACACGCTCGATCTCCCTCAATAATTGCAAGCCGCGCTACTTTAGCATAGCTGCCGGTAGAGGCCACACCCCGAATGTCACGGTATTCCACATTCATCACGCGCCAACCCCTCACCGCCAATCCAGAAGGGTGAACGATCTCTCATTTCCTTCATCTTCAGACGGTTAGCCTCAATGTCCATAGACAACAGTCCGCTACAGGCAGTATTGAATTGACGAACTCCTGCTTTACGGTATCGGGCGACAATATCCGGGTGGGGATGTCCATACCGGTGTTGGTAGCCGGCTGAGTATATAACTGCGTCCGGTTTCAGGGCGTTAATCCAGTCCGCCGACGAAGAGGTCTTGCTCCCGTGATGAGGCGCAAGCAGTACCCTCATTCGAATGGCGTCCGGCCGATCACTGCCGGCGAAAGCTTCCAGGTGCGCAGCCTCCACCTTTTTTGTGATGTCTCCGGCTAAAATCCACTCAGTGCCGGATGGCCGATGCCAAATCGTCACTACGCAGGATGCATCATTTCCTTCAACCGCTCCGGGTGCCTGCCAGTAGCTGACGGTCAATTCGCCAAGAGCCTCGCTGAAATTCACACAGCGATTGATCGGCAGGTCGCTGTCTGCTGGCAACGCTTCCTGGGTAGCGCCGGGCTCGCCAGCTACAATCCGACCGATTTCAATTGAACGGGCAAGCAATGCCAGCCCGCCGGAATGATCGCTGTCAGCATGACTTACCACCAGGGTATCGATCCGCCGAACCCCAAGCGCTTTCAGATTGGGCAATATCGTTGAATCAACCGCAGAAAACACTCCGGGTAGCGCCGGACCAGTGTCGTATAAAAGTACGCGCTGGCCGTGTCGCAACAACACTGACATCCCCTGCCCTACATCCCAGACACTTACCTCAGGTGCGGAAACCATCGGGTTCTTTTCTAACCCCCGAGGACCCGACAGAAAACTCCAGAAAAAAATCATGGCCATAGCGATCAGTCGGAACCGCTTCAATGGGAAATAAATCAGACACAGGGCCAGAACTGCCAAAACCGAGACCTCTGCCAGCGTGGCCGAAATGACCACGACATCGAAATCTGCCAGACCGGCCAGGATTCGCCAGAGGATGCCGATAACCCCATCAAATAACGGAATGAAAAAATCCGACATGGCCGGAACCAGGGCGGTAACAAGACCGCCAGTCACTAATACGGGCATGACCACCAGGGATACCCAGGGAATGGCAAGCAGGTTGGCCACCGCTCCAACCACAGGCTGCTCCTGCCCGAAAACCTGAAGGACCGGCCACAGGCCGGCAAAAACAGCGACCTGAGCGAGCAGAAGGCCACGAAACCAGCCTGAGCCCCCCAGTGTGCCAGCGAAAACAAAGATCAGCACGGCCACCGCACCAAAGGACAACCAGAACCCCTGATCCAACGGGGCGAACGGGTCCAATAACAGCACGGCACCCAGAGCAAGCACCAGCGACTGCCAGACAGATGCCTGGCGCGCCAACAAAACAGACCAGCCGCCAACTGCGACCATAATCAGTGCCCTGCGCGTGGGCACAGTCCATCCGGCTGCCAGTGCATAAAGAATGCAGCAGGCGGTTACGGTGACAAATACGGCCCGGCGGCGGGCTCCCTCACTGAGCTTCTCCGGCGGCGCAGACAGCAGTATCTGGCGGCACGCAAAACCTGCTCCAAACGCTATCAAACCAAGGTGTAGGCCCGAAATGGCAACCAGATGAATGGTGCCCGTCGCCGTTAAGACATCCCATTCCGGCTGGCTCATGTGTCCGCGATAACCGACGAGCAACGAGGCAACGAAGGGGAAATACTCAGCCCCGGAAAACTGATGATCTACCCAGCTCACCAATGCAGCATGAGCCTTCTGGTACTGACAGTGCCATCCGCAATGGACACCCGGATCCGAACGGACTTCTCTGACGCTGCCCGTTGCCCGATACCCGTTTCGGAAAAGCCAGTCTTCGTAGCGAAAGCCGGCCGGATTAAGGGTTCCGTGAGGGCGCTTGAGCACCACATCGAGCTGAAGGCGACGAGCGGGTAGCGGAGAGGATTCGTGACCATACCAGGACAACCGAAGCAGAGCCGGAAGAGAGTCCGAGTCATCCGCTTTTTCTGACAGGCCGTGCCAGTCAGTGACACACAAACTGAACCTCAGACTACCAAAACTGCCTTCGGAGGGGATATCACAGAGGTAGCCGGAAACGGCCAGCTTTTGGCCCTCATATTGCCCCGGCAGGCGCTCGGACAGGCGACTGCCGGCATGCCAGGAAGCCCAGCCAACACCCATGCAGAGTCCCAGGCACAGCACGGCAATCCGCCGGAGCAACGAAGAACGACACCGGAGGGCCATGTAAAAAGCTGTCAGAAAGCAGCCCGCAATCCATTCCGGAGGTGGCAACACCGACAACCGATACAGTAAGATAACGCCGCAAGAGAAGGCGAAAACGCCCGAGACCGCAGAACCACGCCCAACTAGGGGCACTGGGTGGCTGTGAAAACTTCCGGACAATCCTTGTCCTCCCGAATTGTTACAGTGACCGGCAGCCTCCGTGCTACCGGGCTTTTCAATCTGTTACAGGCAGAGCTTCCAATGCCAAAGAAGTTCATGAAACGCTATCTGCCAACACCAGAGAAGGTGCAAGCGATGCAATCGTTACGCTTTCTCGGCGATATCCTTCATGAACCCAATCTGTGGCACATAAACCGTCACAGCGTGGCTCGTGCGTTCCTGGTTGGCATCTGGTTCTGTTTTATTCCCATGCCGTTCCAGATGATCGCCGCAGCTTTTTTTGCTATCTGGTTTAACGCAAACCTGCCACTGTCCGTGGTTTTGGTATGGATCAGCAACCCCGTCACCATGCCGCCACTTTTCTATTTCAACTACAAGGTGGGAGCCTGGGCACTCAACAGGCCGGTACTCAACTTCGACTTCCACCTTTCCTGGTCATGGCTCAGTGACCGGTTGCTGGACATCGGCATTCCCCTGTACCTGGGCTCACTGATGGTGGCCACAGTGTCCGCCTGCGTGGCCTATTTGCTCATTCAGTATCTGTGGCGCCGGAAGATCCGCTCGGACTGGCAGACAAGACGCATTAACCGCATCAAAGAGCGAAACGCGAAAGATCATGCTTCCTGAACCAGCCGGCCCTGCTCCAGCCTGAGGACCCTGCCCAGACTTCTCGCCATTTTCATGTCGTGGGTTACCATCACAAACGAAATGCCGAACTGATCGCGCAAGGATTCAATCAACGCGCGAACCCCCTCTCCAGTGTGCTCATCCAGGTTACCGGTGGGTTCGTCCATGAGCACGCACTCGGGCTCATTGACCAGCGCACGCGCAATGGCCACACGCTGACGCTCCCCACCAGACAGCTCTCCCGGCTTGTGAGCCAAACGACCGGCAAGCCCAACCCGATCAAGAACATGCTCGGCCTTTTCTTTGGCATCCCTGACAGCAATACCGCCCAGGACGCAGGGCATCATCACATTCTCCAATGCCGGAAATTCAGGCAGCAGGTGATGAAACTGGTAAACAAAACCGAGATGGCGATTTCGGAACCGGGCCCGGCCGGCCTCGGAAAGACGGTGAATATCCTGACCACAGATCGAAATATGCCCGGATGAAGGTTTGTCCAGCCCCCCCAGAAGATTCAGAAGGGTGGTCTTTCCGGCACCACTACTACCCACAATAGCGACCGTCTCACCTGTGGCAACCTGAAGCGAGATATCGGAGAAAATAGTGAGTTTTTCAGGCCCCTCGCTGTAGGTACGGGTTACCTGGCGACAATCAATCACGAGGGCTGGCTGCTCTTGCATAACCAAATTGTCCTTATTCATAGCGCAGTGCCTCCGCCGGATCGATCCGCGACGCACGCCAAGCGGGATAAATCGTCGCCAGCAAGCTCATTGCAAGACCGGCACCGCTTATTATGTACACGTCCTGCCACTGCAGCTGTGACGGCAAATAGCTGATGAAATAGACGTCGGCGCTCAGGAATTTATGTCCCAGAGCTCCCTCAAGCCAGGAAATAAAGGCACTGATATTCAAGGCACCGAGCACCCCCAGCGCGGTTCCGATCAGCGTCCCGAACACGCCGATCACCGCACCTTGTACAATGAAGATGCGCATAATGCGCCCGGGAGTGGCGCCCATAGTCCGCAGGATGGCAATGTCCGCCGTCTTGTCGGTCACTACCATCACCAGTGTCGACACAATGTTGAAAGCCGCCACCGCGACAATGAACATCAACAGGAGGCCAATCATCGTCTTTTCCATTCGAATGGCCTGAAAAAGATTGCCATGGGTCCGTGTCCAGTCGGAGATGAAGTAGCGACCATTGAGCATCCGGGCTGCTTCTTCCGCAACCTTTGGGGCAGCAAACAGGTCATCAACGAGCAACCGCACACCCTGGGCCTTGCCCCCGGTCCGCATCAGTTTTGCAGCATCAGCCATGTGCACAAGCGTGTAATTGCCGTCCAGTTCTGCGCCAACACTGAAAACCCCCTTTACAGTGAAGCGCTTAAGCCTGGGCAACACCCCAGCGGGGGTAACAGATGCTTCGGGCAGAACCACCGTAACCTTGTCTCCCAGGTCGAGCCGGAGACTTGAAGCCATCAACTGCCCGATAATGATGCCGAACTCGCCGGGATGCAGATCATCGAGACTGCCCTTTATCATGTGCTTCTCGATAATCGATACGGTTTTCTCCTGCTCTGGCAACACACCGTTTAGCATGACGCCCCGCACATTAGCGCCACCGGTAACCATACCCTGGCCCTGTATGAACGGTGCTGCAGCCAGCACCCTTGGGTGCTCCTCTACCTGTCGATCCACCGTCTCCCAGTCCTCTAACGGGCCAGTGCCTTCAATAACCGCATGAGGCACCATGCCCAGAATTCGCTGTTTCAGTTCCCGGTCAAACCCATTCATGACAGACAGAACGATGATCAGGACTCCCACACCGAGCATGAGACCGATCATGGAGGTCAGCGAGATAAACGATATGAAGTGATTACGGCGTTTCGCTGCCGTGTAACGTAAGCCTATGTAAAACGATAAGGGTCTGAACATGGTGAGGCGCCTGTCGCTACCTTCGGAATGGTCGTGGTCTGGTTTTCCTCGCAACCTTTCAGGGCCGCTGGAAACTGCTAAACTGTTCTATACCAATAAAAATTTTGCGCTCCGGAGCCAGAATGCCGTCACCGAACACCCCTAGCCAACCCGCGGAACATTCACCCGAACGCCGGGACTTTTTCCGCATCGAAGATCGGATCGGTCTGGAAATCCGAAAGCTCTCACCAACAGCGCTCCCGGAGGAGGCATTCGACGGCGATCACCTCGAAAGCCTGAAAGCGGAATTCAGACGACTGGATCAGGACGTGAAATCCCAGCTTACCAGCCTCGCCGAAAAGGACCGCCTTCTGACGGGCCTGATCAAATCACTGAACAGCAAGCTGGACACGCTGGCGCGCATTATGGCCTTTGAGCAAAATCCGTTGCAACCGGAGGACTGGCAGGATGTGACCCTGAGCGAGGGCGGACTGGCCTTCACCAGCAGCACGCCAGCCTGGAAACCTGGCGACCGGCTTGCCGTCCGCATGACGCTTCCACCGGAGCTTTTTCAGCCCCAGGCAACGGCCCGTGTTCTGGAGGTAATCCCGGACACCAGAGGCGGGGCACGGATTCACACGGAGTTTGTCCGCATTCAGGACAGTGACCGCCAACAAATCGCCAAGCATGTGATGCGTTGGCAAATCCGCCAGCGCCAAAAAGGATAGACTGGGGAAAAACGGGTGACTTTTGGTAATCTTTTTCGGATATTACGCTTTATCCATGTCCTTGAGGGTACGCCCCGGGGGACCACAGAGTTTATGGAGATCCATCAATGAGAAAAAACAAAGTCCTGTTCGGCGCACTGACCCTGGTAGCCACAATGACCCTGGCTCCGCTAGGCGGTGTAATGGCAGAGGAACTCCGGGTCCCGGTCGGCACTCAGGCAGATCGGAACCAGGAAAGCTTTCCAAAAACGGGAATGAGTCGGTCTTCCGTCCAGGCAACCTGGGGCGAACCAGACGAGATTCGTGGCCCGGTAGGAGAGCCGCCAATCAGCCAATGGCACTACCAGGATTTTGTGGTCTATTTTGAGGGCGACCGCGTACTCCACACGGTGTTGAAGCGCTGATAACAAGCACGATCAACACAGCAGGGTAGTTATTTCCCCGCACACGTCCTGACGTTACGCCGGCCGTTGGTTAGAATGGCGGCTTTTATAAATTAAGGTGGCAGTAAAGTGACATCCAGACGCGTGTTGCCCGCTGAGTGGGCCCCGCAAAGTGCCGTAATGCTGACCTGGCCTCACCCCGGAACAGATTGGGCTGACCGTCTTGACGAGGCGGAATCGGTCTTTACCAACATCGCCAAAGCCGTTCTCAGGTTCGAACATCTGATCATTAGCTGCGAACATGTGGTAAAGCTTCAGGATCTGGACCGGGACCTCAACGCTTACGCTGAGCACAATCGTCTCCCAGGCCGAGTCCGTTCAGTGCCAGCTCCCGCCAATGACACGTGGGCCAGGGACCATGGGCCGATCACCGTGCAGGGCGAAAACGGACCGACGCTCCTGGACTTTCGTTTTAACGCCTGGGGCGGCAAATTTGCCTGTGAAAAAGACAATGCTCTCAACCTGCATATTGCCAACGCTGGTGCCTTTGGAGATACGCCTCTGGTACCCATGGAATTTGTTCTCGAGGGTGGCTCGATTGAATCTGATGGTGATGGAACATTGCTGACCACCAGCGAGTGCCTGCTGACACCGACCCGCAACCCCTCCCACGATCGCACAGCGATTGAACGACTTTTGTCCGAATGGCTCGGAGCGGACCGGGTCCTCTGGCTGAACCATGGTTATCTGGCGGGGGACGACACCGACAGCCACATAGATACCCTCGCCCGTTTTTGTGCACCTGGCCATATTTGTTACGTATCCTGCCCCGACGTTGCCGACGAGCACTACAGTGCCCTGGCCGCCATGGAAGAAGAGTTACAGGAGTTTCGCCAAAGCGACGGGAGCTCCTACAAACTGACCCCACTGCCCTGGCCGGACCCCTTACTCAATGAGGATGGGGAGCGTCTGCCGGCAACCTATGCAAACTTCCTTATCATCAACGGCGCAGTCTTATTGCCGATCTATGGTGTTCGTCAGGACGAAGATGCGATTGCGGTCATGAAGAGTATTTTCCCGGACCGGGAGATCATTCCCATCAATTGCAACGCTCTGATTCGTCAGCACGGAAGCCTGCACTGCGTCACGATGCAAATTCCTGCAGGAGTCGTCACCCCATGAGCAACACCCGGAGCACCGGATACCTGAACATTGCCGCGATCCAGCAGGTGTGTAGTAGTGACAAGGCAGCCAGCCTTGCTACCACCGAAAAGCTGGTGAGAGAAGCATCCGCGAATGGTGCCGAATTGGTGGTCCTGCAGGAACTGCACGCTACTCTGTATTTTTGCCAGACTGAAAATTCTGATGTTTTTGAGCTGGCCGAGCCCATCCCCGGCCCAACCAGCGAACGCCTTTCAGAGCTCGCCAGAGAGCTCGGCATTGTGCTGGTCGGCTCGATCTTTGAACGCAGAATGAATGGCGTCTATCACAATACGGCGGTGGTCTTTGAAAAGGACGGCTCGCTGGCTGGCCTGTACCGGAAAATGCATATTCCGGACGATCCGGGCTTCTACGAAAAGTTTTATTTCACCCCGGGTGACGCTCATTTCAACAATGGCCAAAGCGGCTTTACGCCCATTGAAACCTCTGCAGGCAAGCTTGGGGTTCTGGTCTGCTGGGACCAGTGGTATCCCGAAGCGGCACGCCTGATGGCACTGGCGGGCGCAGAGATACTCATCTACCCCACAGCTATCGGCTGGGACCTTACTGACGACCCGGAAGAGCAGGCAAGACAACTGGAGGCATGGGTTACCGTTCAGCGTGGCCATGCCGTTGCGAATAATCTTCCAGTCGTCGCCCCCAACCGTGTCGGCACGGAGCCGGACCCCTCTGGCCAAACCGACGGCATCCAGTTCTGGGGCAACAGCTTCATCTGTGGCCCCCAAGGCGAACTCCTGGCCCGGGCCGATGACAGAGCCGAGTGCATTCTCGACGTTCGCCTGGACCGAACTCGCAGCGAGTCCATCCGACGCATTTGGCCGTACCTGAGGGATCGCCGTATAGATGCGTATGGGGATATTCTCAAGCGGGTAAGGGACTGAGCCAATTATGAAAAAGCTGGTTGACACCGTTGTCAGCGAACTGAATCAGATACTTCTCGGGAAAGACCAGCAAGTTCGTCTCGCTATTTGCGGATTGCTCGCCCGGGGACACCTGTTGATCGAAGACATTCCAGGCATGGGTAAGACCACCCTGTCTCACGCTTTGGCGAAGATCATGGGGCTGAGCTATCAGCGTATCCAGTTCACCAATGACCTGCTGCCAGCGGATGTGCTTGGTTATTCCATGTATGACAGGGAAGCCGGCAGTCTGGTCTTCCACCCGGGGCCGATTTTCGCGCAAGTGGTTCTCGCTGATGAAATCAATCGGGCATCTCCACGGACTCAGAGCGCCCTTCTTGAAGCGATGGAAGAGCAGCAGGTTTCCATCGAAGGCGAAACCCGCCCGCTTCCCCAACCGTTTTTTGTGATCGCCACCCAAAACCCCATTGAACAGGGTGGAACCTATCCCCTTCCGGAATCCCAGCTCGATCGTTTTCTAATGCGGCTTCGGCTTGGTTACCCCGACCCCAGAGCCGAACGGGAACTGCTAGAAGGAGAAGATCGTCGGGCCATGACCGAGCGGCTTCAGGCACTGCTGCCACAACAGGAACTCGCAACGCTTCAACAGGCAGTTAACCGAATCAGCGCAAGCCCGGCCCTTCTCGATTACGTTCAGCGCCTTCTTAAGCAAAGTCGCCGTATGCCCGGCCTGCTCTATGGTTTGTCGCCAAGAGCCGGACTGGGGCTTCTGAGGGCAGCGAAAGCGTGGGCGCTCATGGAAGGACGTCATCACGTCCTGCCTGACGATATCCAGGCCGTCTTCCCTGCGGTGGCAGAGCATCGACTGGAGCAGGGAGAATCCGGAAAAAGCGCGGAGAGGATCAGACAGCTACTTGCCTCGGTTTCTGTCCTTGAATAAATAGCAAAGTTTTATAAGTGGAATTGGCCAAAACGAATGGCAGGCCGTTTCTTTCGTGTTAGCCTTTCGCACTTCCCTTCGAAATTGAGCCCTCTCGGGCGAGAATGTCGTACCGTATTTTTCAGTGAGAGACACACAAATGAGCGAAACCAAACATTCCCGACTGATCATTCTTGGCTCCGGCCCTGCCGGCTACACAGCCGCGGTTTATGCTGCCCGAGCCAACCTCAACCCGACACTCATCACAGGTATCGAAGTCGGCGGTCAGCTCACAACCACTACCGACGTGGATAACTGGCCCGGTGACAACGACGGTGTCCAGGGCCCGGAACTGATGCAGCGCATGCTCAAGCATGCAGAACGATTTGAAACAAGCATCGTTTACGACACCATCAACGAGGCTGATTTGCGCAATCGCCCGTTCCGCCTGAAAGGCGACGGTGGTGAATACACCTGCGATGCGCTCATTATCGCAACGGGCGCATCCGCCATGTACCTGGGCCTCGAATCTGAAGAAAAGTTCAAAGGCCAGGGAGTATCCGCCTGCGCCACCTGCGACGGTTTCTTCTACAAGAAACAGAAAGTCGCGGTCATTGGCGGCGGCAACACCGCTGTCGAAGAGGCGTTGTACCTTTCCAATATTGCCGATGAAGTGACCCTCGTTCACCGGCGAGACAGCCTCCGTGCCGAAAAGATTTTGCAGGACAAACTGTTTGAAAAGGCGGAAAACGGCAACGTCAAAATCGTCTGGGACCATACCCTGAATGAAGTGCTCGGCGATGGTACCGGTGTGACAGGCATGCGCATAAAAAGCACCAAGGACGATTCCACCCGCGAGATCGATCTCGCCGGCGTATTCATCGCAATCGGCCACAAACCCAACACCAGCTTGTTCGAAGGCCAGTTGGACATGAGCAATGGCTACATCCGCATTCGTTCCGGGCTCGAAGGCATGGCTACTCAGAGCAGCATCCCGGGTGTGTTCGCCGCCGGTGACGTGGCAGACCACGTATACCGCCAGGCGGTGACTTCTGCCGGTTTTGGTTGCATGGCGGCCCTGGACGCTGAAAAGTTCCTTGATCAACAGGACTGAACTAAACTGAACTCTGGCAATAATAGTTTAACGAGCCCTGTGGGCACCCTTCGCTGAAACTGTGCGGAGCCAGGGATGGCGGACGCAAGCATGCACGGATGTATCTACAGCGTGTTTCAGCGAAGGGTGCCCATAGGCCGATACTCGGAAATAAATATCATGCAGGCGAACTCCCGAACCGAGGCAGGATGACCTCACTACCCTGGCTTGACCCTGACCAACTCTGGTTCCCACCCGCAGACCAAGCACTGGACGACCCGGATGGCTTGCTCGCTCTCGGGGGCGACCTGTCCACCGACAGGCTTATTCTCGCCTACAAAAACGGCATCTTCCCGTGGTATAGCGACGAACAACCAATTCTCTGGTGGTCCCCCGACCCACGGTGCGTGCTCTTCCCCCAGGAAATACACATTTCGCGCAGCCTGCGCCGGACATTAAACCAGCAACGCTTTACCGTAACCGCTGACCAGGCGTTCGGTCGGGTTATTCGCTTATGCGCTTCAACCAGGGCCGAGGGCACCTGGATTACCGAGGATATGACCGCCAGCTATTCAGAGCTTCACCGGCAAGGCGTCGCCCACTCCATCGAAGTCTGGAATCGCAAAGGCGAACTTGCCGGGGGAATGTACGGGCTGGCACTCGGCCAGTGTTTTTTCGGCGAATCCATGTTTTCACTGGAGACCAATGCATCAAAGGTGCTGATGGTCCACCTGGCACATCAGCTCAGTGACTGGGGCTATAAAATCATGGACTGCCAGGTGGAAAGCCGGCACCTGCTAACAATGGGGGCCCGCACCATTCCCAGATCTGAGTTTTTATCTATACTCAGGGCAAGCGTGGATCAGAAACCGAATCAGCACGACTGGACTATTCGCTGGCAGTGGACAGGGCCGGAGGTATAAATGAGCAATCTAAGGACGCTGGTGTTCTTCGCGACTCCACCTCACGAATGCAGCTACCTTCCGGATCGTGAAGCAACTACAATGTTTGTGGATCCCAGGGCCAACATTGACAAAAAGCTCTACAGCCAACTGACCGCTCTGGGATTTCGTCGTAGCGGCTCCCACTACTACCGCCCACATTGCGAAGACTGCAATGCCTGCATTCCGGTCAGGCTCAAAGTTGACGAATTTCAGCCTAACAGGAGCCAGCGACGGGTGCTCAGGAAAAACGAAGACCTGGCATGTACCCTGGTGCCAGCCAGCTTTTCCGAACAGTACTATCGACTGTATGCGGACTACATTGAACAGCGCCATAAGGATGGCGATATGTACCCGCCCTCCAGAGAGCAGTTCACGTCGTTTCTGGTGGACGGCTCGACAGACTCCTGGTTTCTGGAAATCCACCTCAAAGGTGAGCTGGTCGGTCTCGCGGCAATTGACATGCTGGATGACGGCCTCTCGGCGATCTATACCGTATTTAACCCGGACCTGGATCACCGGAGCCTCGGGACCTACGCCATTCTTTGGCAAATCGAAGAAGCCCGGCGACGAAGCCTCCCACATCTGTACCTGGGTTACTGGATTCGCGAATGCCGGAAGATGAGTTACAAGACGCGTTTCAAACCCATTGAGGCACTCAGGGATGGCCACTGGCGAGTTTTGAATGTGAACTGATCTTTGCCATATGGGAATAATTCAGGCAGAATTGCGCAATTTAAAATCACGAGAAGTTCATTCAAAGCGAGGTTTCTACTGAATGGCAAAATCAGATGTCATTGAAATGGAAGGCGTCATTATCGACACACTTCCAAATACCATGTTCCGTGTTGAACTCAGCAACGGCCACGTGGTGACAGCTCATATCTCCGGAAAAATGCGCAAAAACTACATCCGCATCCTTACCGGCGATAAGGTCAAGGTTGAACTGACTCCCTATGATCTGAGCAAGGGCCGCATCGTGTACCGCGCCCGTTAAGGCTTAGTGACATCTGAAAAGCCCCGATATTCGGGGCTTTTTTGTTTCTGGCTATAAAACACTGACATAAAAAAGGCCGCTTCAGTTTTGAAGCGGCCTTCCTCACAACATCGGCTCAAATCCGGCCTTAAACGGCTTCGGCCGGCTCATCCTCATACTCAAACACCAGCTCATCATCACGCAAGTGGACAAACACGTCCCCGCCCTTTTCGGAAAGGCGCCCGAACAGGATCTGCTCAGCCAGAGGCCGCTTGATCTTGTCCTGAATTAGGCGTGACATCGGGCGTGCGCCCATGGTGACATCGTAGCCCTTGTCCGCGAGCCACACCTTGGCATCTTCATCCACATGGAGAACCACATGCTTCTCATCCAGCTGCGCCTGCAACTCGGTGAGAAACTTGTCGACAACATGGGTGATGGTGGCTTTCTGAAGATCCGCGAACTGGATAATACCATCGAGACGATTACGGAACTCCGGCGTGAACGTCTTGCTGATAATCTCCATACCATCGGTGCTGTGATCCTGCTCGTTGAAGCCAATTGAACGCCGGGCCATGCTTTCCGCCCCCGCGTTGGTTGTCATCACCAGAATCACGTGGCGGAAATCCGCCTTGCGACCGTTGTTATCGGTCAGGGTGCCATGGTCCATAACCTGCAGAAGCAGATTGAACACCTCCGGGTGCGCTTTCTCGATCTCATCCAGCAGCAGCACACAGTGCGGATGCTTGTTCACCGCCTCGGTGAGAAGGCCACCCTGGTCGTAGCCGACATAACCCGGGGGCGCACCGATCAACCGCGACACGGTGTGACGCTCCATGTACTCGGACATATCGAACCTGACCAGTTCAATTCCCAGCACCTTGGCCAGCTGTTTGGTGACCTCGGTCTTACCCACACCCGTAGGACCCGCAAACAGGAATGCACCCTCGGGTTTCTCCGGAGCCTTCAGGCCGGCACGGGCCAGCTTGATAGCCGTGGAAAGCGACTCGATCGCCGGATCCTGACCAAACACCACCATCTTGAGATCACGCTCCAGATTCCGGAGCAAATCCTTGTCGCTGGTGGAGACATTCTTCGGCGGAATTCGGGCGATGTTCGCAACAACATCCTCGATGTCCGATACATCGACCGCCTTCTTGCGTTTGCCTTCCGGCTGCAGCCGCTGACGCGCACCGGCCTCATCAATCACGTCAATAGCCTTGTCCGGCAGATGCCGGTCCGTGATATAACGATCAGCAAGCTCGGCAGCCACACGCAGCGCTTTATCCGTGTATTTCAGATCGTGATGTTTCTCGAAGTTCGGCTTGAGACCTTTGAGAATCTGATAAGTGTCTTCAACGCTCGGCTCGTTCACATCGATTTTCTGGAACCGCCTTGCCAGCGCACTGTCTTTCTCGAATATTCCACGGAATTCCTGGAATGTCGTAGAGCCGATACAGCGAATCTCACCGGAACTGAGCATGGGTTTCAGCAGGTTGGACGCGTCCATGACACCACCTGAAGCGGAACCCGCACCAATTATGGTGTGAATTTCGTCTATGAACAGAATCGCGTGCTTTTCTTTCTTGAGGTCCGCCAGCAACCCCTTGAGACGCTTCTCAAAGTCACCGCGGTATTTGGTACCTGCGAGCAATGCACCAAGATCAAGCGAATAAACCACGGCGTCGGAAATGATCTCCGGTACCTGACCATCAACAATACGCTTCGCCAATCCCTCCGCAATGGCCGTCTTTCCAACACCCGCCTCGCCAACCAATAGCGGGTTGTTCTTGCGACGGCGGACAAGAATCTGAACCACACGCTCCACTTCGTGTTCACGCCCAATCAGTGGGTCAATGCGCCCCTGACGAGCTTGCTCATTCAGATTGCTTGCATAACTTTCCAGCGGCTTGGAATGCCCGCTCTCCTCTCCGGTGTCATCCGGCGCTGACTGTTCGTGACCCTCCTGATCCTCGGCGCCCTGAACCCGGGATATCCCGTGAGACACGAAGTTGACCACGTCAATACGGGCAACACTCTGCTTTTTCAGCAAGTAGACCGCCTGGCTCTCCTGCTCGCTGAAAATCGCGACCAACACATTCGCCCCTGTCACCTCCTTCTTGCCGGAGGACTGGACATGGAATACGGCGCGCTGCAGCACGCGCTGGAAACCCAGGGTCGGCTGGGTTTCCCGCTCACTGTCGTTACTGGGTATCAGCGGCGTTGTGGAATCCACAAACTCCATGAGCTCTTCCTGTAGCCGGTCAAGATCCGCACCACAGGCTTTCAGGACACCCACCGCCGACTCGTTGTCTAGCAAGGCCAGCAACAAATGCTCCACTGTCATGAATTCATGACGTTTGTCCCGGGCACTTTTGAAGGCCGTATTCAGCGTAATTTCAAGATCTTTGCTCAGCATGGGCCACCCCAACGTCTTTCAGTCCGCACGTTCAATCTCGCAAAGGAGCGGATGTTCGCATTCCGAGGAATACTGGTTCACCTGTGCCGCCTTTGTTTCTGCGATGTCTCGGGTATAAACCCCACATAC
This sequence comes from Marinobacter salinus, assembly GCF_001854125.1. Classification (NCBI taxonomy): domain Bacteria; kingdom Pseudomonadati; phylum Pseudomonadota; class Gammaproteobacteria; order Pseudomonadales; family Marinobacteraceae; genus Marinobacter; species Marinobacter salinus. The sequence continues at coordinate 860,933 of NZ_CP017715.1, read as the reverse complement.
GGCTCTTCCTTGCGTATGGACGAGCAGCATCACCTGCGTCGCCTTCTCTTCGTTCATTGCAAAGAACGTCATCAACACTTCTACCACAAAATCCATGGGTGTGTAGTCGTCGTTCAGAAGAACCACCCGGTAGCGCGCTGGGCGCTTCAAGGCCGGTTTCTCGGGAGCAACGCTGAGGTCATCCTGTCGCCCCGGTTGTTCGTCCTCCCCCTGATTGAATACTAGTAGAGAATTCTCGATAGTCCGCATCATTCTTTACCGGTTTATCGGTGCCCTTGGTTAAATGTGGTTGTCTGGCCCCGTGTTTTCAAGCTGTGCCGAAGACCGGGCGTGAGATATTTATCGATACGAACATGATACCGCTTCCAGACCGCGTTCAACCACACATTCCGGCAATAGAAACTATTGACTAGACGACCTGATTGGTCGAAAGTTAATGTGCATTGTAAAATAATGTTAAGGCATACCATCATTATGTAACGGGATTCGCGTCGGGCTCGCTCGACGGAATGGCGCAGAACACCAATAATAATATGTGACAGCAAAGGAACAGGGGAGTTCATCATGCCAAGAGGCAAGGTCAAATGGTTTAACAATGCCAAAGGGTACGGGTTCATCATCGAAGATGGTTGCAGTGACGATTTGTTTGCACATTTTTCTTCGGTTCAGATGGACGGGTACAAGACACTGAAAGCCGGCCAGGCCGTCACCTTTGACAAAAAGCCCAGTGACAAGGGCATCCATGCGGTCAATATTGTTCCGGAAGAACAGCCCCAAACGAAGGCTCAGGACGGTTCCGAAACAGCAACCGTAAATAACGAATCCGATTCGCAGGAGTCCGGCCGGGGAGATTACCCACCCCGTGCAGTGAATGCCTGATCGGACATAATCGGATCATAGTCCGCTACGCCCACCGCTGTTGGGGTGGGCAAGAGCGGCCATTGTTTATCCTATTCCCGATTCATCAACGCCCCAAACCCACCCGCCCTTGCCAATCGCAGCCATTACAGTACCCTTTCGAGCTGAACCCATACTCTTACCGGAATGTCTGACTGGCATGGCAGATCTGATTCTTTTTAATAAACCGTTTCGTGCTCTCAGCCAGTTTACGGATGAACGGCAGGGCACATCGAAACCCGCGAGACCAACGCTTGCGACATGGATACAGGTACCCGGCGTTTATCCGGCTGGCAGGCTGGATTACGATTCCGAGGGCCTGCTGTTGCTGACCAACGAGGGGGCGCTTCAACACCGTATCGCTTCCCCGGCCCTGAAAATGCCCAAAACTTACTGGGTACAAGTTGAGGGCCGGATTACTGATGAAGCGCTTGCCCGGCTTCGTCGGGGGGTAGAACTGAAGGATGGCATCACAGCACCAGCCAGCGCCGAAAGAATTGTTGAGCCAGAGATCTGGGAACGATCCCCTCCGGTAAGGTATCGCGAATCTGTGCCCACAAGCTGGCTGGAACTGACGATCACCGAGGGCCGGAACCGGCAAGTTCGACGCATGACCGCTGCCGTGGGCTTTCCTACCCTCAGGCTGATCCGCTACCGTATAGGGGACTGGACACTGGAGGGACTAAAACCGGGACAATACCGAACAGTCACGGTTCACATTCCCGCTTCTCCAGTGAGCCGGCAAGGAAAACGAAACTCTGGTCACCCGAAAAGGAGTCCCCGAAAGCCATGACCTGGACCCCCCATGCCACCGTTGCCGTGATCGTTGAAGACCAGGAGGGCCGGTTTCTGGTTGTAGAAGAGTTCAGCGGCGGTCGCGTCGTTTTCAATCAACCTGCGGGGCACATAGAAGAAGATGAAGCCATTCTGGATGCAGTTCGGCGGGAGACCCTCGAGGAAACAGGCTGGAAAGTAGAACCCGAGCACTTTTTGGGGGTGTACACCTACAAAGCACCTGCCAACGGGATCACCTATTATCGGTTCTGCTACTCCGCAAGGGCACTGAAACACGTGACTGACGAACTGGACACCGGAATCATCGCTGCACACTGGCTGAATCTGGACGATATCCGAAAGCTTGGAGCAAAACTTCGCAGCCCTCTTGTGATTGAGTGCATAGAAGATTACCGAAACGGGCGGCGCTATCCACTGGATGTCGTGGTCGATGCGCAGACGCAGTGAGGGGAAAATGATAAACTCAGCGGCTTTTCACCTTTACTGAAGCATTCATGACAAACGTATCTGAAACAGGACCTGTTGAAAGCACCCGAGTGATCGTCGGTATGTCCGGCGGCGTGGATTCTTCTGTCGCAGCATGGTTACTGAAAGACCAGGGCTACCAGGTCGAAGGCCTGTTCATGAAAAACTGGGACGAGGACGACGGAACCGAATATTGTACCGCCATGACCGATCTTGCCGATGCCCAGGCAGTTGCCGATGCCATAGGCATCAAACTCCACACCGCAAGTTTCGCAGCCGAATACTGGGATCGCGTATTCGAACACTTCCTGTCCGAATACAAGGCGGGGCGGACACCAAACCCGGATATCCTGTGCAACAAAGAAGTTAAATTCCGGGCGTTTCTGGATTACGCCATTACTCTGGGTGCCGACTACATTGCAACCGGCCACTATGCCCGCCAGCGATCGCTTGCCGGCAAACCGGGGAAGGCCCAGCTGCTAAAAGGGCTTGACCCCAACAAGGACCAGAGCTACTTCCTTCATGCTGTATCGGGCGAACGCATTGCCAGAACTCTATTCCCTGTGGGCGAACTGGAGAAGCCGGAAGTCCGCCGGATCGCAGAGAAACAGGGTTTCGTCACCCATGACAAAAAAGACTCGACGGGCATCTGCTTTATCGGCGAGCGAAAGTTTACCGATTTTCTGAAACAGTACCTTCCAGCGCAGCCCGGAGATATAGAAACACCGGACGGCAAGGTAATCGGGCGCCACCAGGGTCTGATGTATCATACCATCGGGCAGAGACAAGGCCTCGGTATTGGTGGGCTGAGCGAGTTCGGTGACGAACCCTGGTACGTAGCGGAAAAAGATCTGACCCGGAACATACTGATCGCGGTCCAGGGCAAGAACCATCCGCTTCTGTTTTCCAGAGGGCTGGTATCCGGCCCTGTAGACTGGATAGCCGGCGAACCACCAGCGAACCGTTTTCGCTGCAAAGCCAAAACACGCTATCGCCAGCCCGACCAGTGCTGCGAAGTCTGGATTATTGATGGCGGCGTCAAGGTCGTATTTGATGATGCCCAGCGAGCGGTTACCCCGGGTCAGTCGGTCGTGTTTTACGATGGAGATGTCTGCCTCGGTGGTGCCGTAATCGAGCAAACGTGGCGTGATGGAGCTTCTCTCCCCGAACGCCTCCCGGAATCTGAGGAACAGGAAACCCGTGCATGAGCCGTAACATTCACGACCAGACGCTCGCGCTCGCCGGGGTGTTTCAGGCCGCAAACCTTGTTCAGCAACTGGCCCATAACGGTCAATGTTCAGAGGCCAGCCTGGAAACCTGCATCCGCTCCCTCTTTGCCACCAACCCGGCATCCACGCTGGATGTCTACGGCGGTGAGCTGACAGATATCCGCGAAGGCCTTGTTACGCTCTCTTCGGTGCTGAGTAAACAAAGCAAGCAGCAGGATATCGAAGTACTGCGCTATGTATTGAACCTGATCCACCTCGAGTCAAAACTCAATAAACGACCAGACATGCTGGACGTTATTGGTAGTCGAATCGACCAGGCACGCCATACTGCGAGCCATTTTGGGTACACTCACAGCAACCTGATCAGCAACCTTGCCTCAATCTATGCAGATACCATCAGCACCTTTCGGCTGCGCATTCAGGTCAGCGGGAACCCAACGGTCCTTCAACGGGAAGAAAATGCCGCCAAGGTTCGCGCACTGCTACTGGCCGGAATCCGCTCGGCTGTTCTATGGCGCCAGACCGGCGGCCGTCGCTGGCAGCTGATTTTCTCGCGTAAGAAGGTCATCCACCATGCCCGCGAGCTGGCCGAAAAAGCCAATCGATCCCTTTACCACTGATCCGACTGATTCAGGAGCGGCGCTGGTGTATTATATGCGCCCCCTAATTTTCTTTTGACCCGATTCTTTGATGATTTGAGAGGTTTTCGATGGAACTCACCCCCCTGACCGCCATTTCCCCGGTCGACGGCCGCTACGGCAGCAAAGTCACCGTTTTCCGTGACATTTTCAGCGAATATGGCTTGATCAGGAATCGCGTCACTGTCGAGATCCGCTGGCTGCAGAAACTGGCTTCACACCCGGAGATTACCGAAGTGCCGGCATTCTCCGCCGATGCCGATGCCTTTCTGGACAAGATGGTCCGCCAATTCAGTCTGCCCGATGCTCAACGCATCAAAGACATTGAGCGCACCACCAACCATGATGTGAAGGCGGTCGAGTACTTCATCAAAGAGAAAATTGCGGAAGTTCCGGAACTGCATGCAGTGACCGAATTCGTTCACTTCGCCTGCACCTCGGAGGACATAAACAACCTGTCTCACGCCCTGATGCTGCGAGAGGGCCTTGACCACGGCATGCTGCCGGCCATGGAACGCATTATCGACCAACTGGCCAATCTCGCTCAGGAGCATGCGGAACAGCCGATGCTGTCCCGAACCCACGGTCAGACCGCCTCTCCCACCACCGTCGGCAAGGAACTGGCAAACGTGGTATACCGCCTGCGCCGTCAGCTTAAGCAGATCCGTACAACTGAACTCTTTGGCAAGATTAATGGTGCCGTCGGAAACTATAATGCGCATCTCTCCGCCTACCCGAAGGTTGACTGGGCCACCAATGCCCGGGAATTCATCGAGAGCCTGGGCCTGGACTGGAATCCTTACACCACACAGATCGAACCTCATGATTATATTGCCGAGCTGTACGATGCAGTCGCTCGCTTCAACACGATTCTGATTGATCTGGACCGCGATATCTGGGGTTATATTTCTCTGGGCTATTTCAAGCAAAAGACGGTTGAAGGCGAAGTAGGTTCGTCGACCATGCCCCACAAGGTCAATCCGATCGACTTCGAGAATTCCGAGGGCAATCTTGGCATTGCCAATGCCCTTCTGGGCCACCTATCGTCCAAACTGCCGATTTCACGCTGGCAACGTGACCTGACCGACTCGACGGTGCTGCGCAATCTGGGTGTTGGTTTCGCCCACAGCCTCATCGCTTATGAAGCCACACTCAAAGGCCTGGGCAAGCTGGAGATCAATCCCGGACGCCTGAACGAGGACCTCGACCACGCCTGGGAAGTGCTCGCCGAACCCATCCAGACAGTGATGCGCCGGTACAACATTGAAAAGCCCTATGAAAAGCTCAAAGCGTTGACCCGCGGCAAGGCAATGACACCGGAAGTGATCAAAAATTTCGTTGAAACACTGGAGATTCCTGAATCGGCCAAGGCGGAGCTCATGGCGCTTACGCCCGGGAGCTACATTGGCAGCGCCGTAGATCAGGCCCGCAACATTTAAACCTGGAGCAGACACATGGACATGCTTGGCGGATTGTCACCTACTGAATTTCTGCGGGATCACTGGCAGAAAAAGCCGCTGGTGATCCGCCAGGCGTTCCCGGGATTCCAGTGTCCGGTAAGCGCCGATGAGCTGGCCGGGCTTGCATGCGAAGAGGGAGTCGAATCCAGGATCGTTATCGAAGATGACAATGGCAAGCCCTGGCAGCTGCATAACGGCCCCTTCAAACCCGACCGGTTCAGCCAGCTTCCGGAACGGGACTGGACACTCCTGGTTCAGGGCCTGGACCACTGGGTGCCGGAGATTGCCGATCTGCTGGAGCATTTCCGGTTTATACCCAACTGGCGCCTGGACGACATCATGGCCAGTTACGCCCCCAAGGGAGGCAGCGTCGGCCCCCACTACGATCAGTATGATGTGTTCCTGGTGCAGGCGCAGGGCCAGCGCCGCTGGACTTTTGGCGGCCATTGCGACCAGACCTCCGCCAGGGTTGAAGGCACTCCCCTGAGGATACTGAGCAGTTGGGAGGGCCAGGAAACCGTTACTCTCGAGCCGGGCGATATGCTGTACCTTCCCCCAGGTGTTGGGCACCATGGTATCGCCGAAAACGATTGCATCACCCTTTCGGTCGGCTTTCGGGCGCCCACCATTGACGATATCCTGACCGGGTTTACCGATTTTCTTTGTAGCCAGTCGGATGCCTCGAATCACCTCACCGACCCTGACCTGGGGTTGCAGGATAACCCCGGAACGATTCAGCCAGGTGTTATTGATAAGCTCGACAGTATTATCCGGGAAAAAACCGGCGATCGCCGGCAACTGTCTCTCTGGTTCGGCCAGTATGCGACCGCGCCCAAAAGCATGGATATCGTTGTCCCTGCCGAGGAACCGGCATCGCCAGGGGACTTCAACGTTGCCATAGGGGCCGGCGAACAGTTGCGCTGGAACGAAGGCTCCCGGTTTGCTTACCATGAACTCGGTGAGGAAACCGCATTGTTCGTTGATGGCGAGCAATACCTGTTGAAAGGTGATGCAAAACCGCTGGCACCGCTACTGTGCGCTGGTGCCCGTATCGATATGCCGTCGCTTGCATCTCTTGTTCAGGACGAAGCCCTTCTAGGTCTGATGACAAGTTTGTACAATCAAGGCTCGGTTTATTTCGAGTAGTCACTCGCCATGAACGTGAGATTCAGGAAATACAGCTGGCAACTCGCCCCGGGTTCCGTCCGCGAGATTCGCCAGCAAGTCTTTATTGATGAGCAAAGGGTTCCTCCCTCTCTGGAATGGGACGATACCGACGAGATTGCGGATCATTACCTGGCGGTCCTGCCGGATAATACGCCGGTGGGGGTTGCCCGCCTCTTCTCTACACTGGAAGAAACGGCTCATATTGGCCGGATGGCGATACTCCCGGAATTCCGCGGTAGCGGAATAGGCGAGGCCTTGCTGCAGCACCTGATCCGTGAGGCTTCCGACCAGTACTCTGAACTTCAGCTGTCTGCCCAAGAACATGCCATTCCCTTTTATCAGCGATCCGGCTTTCACGTGTGCTCGGATTTATATGAGGATGCCGGCATTCCACATGTCGACATGCGCTGTCTGGCACCGTCACTACTTTCACAGGAACTCGGCAAAAGCCTACAACCGATGATTCTTGGGGCAGACTCCCAAACCTGGCTGTTTAACCGAGAAAGCCAAATGCTTGACCTCATGGATACCGCAGTCGGCCAGGCAGGCCAGCGGCTCTGGCTCTATGACCGGCTACTCGCGCATGACCTGTACGACCGGTCCCGCTTCCGGGAACTGATATCCGCCCTCGCCCGCCGACACCGACTGAGCGAAGTACGCCTGCTGGTTCACGATGACAAGCCCCTGATCAGGCGCCGCCATCAGCTTGTTGAGCTAATGAGGCGTCTGCCAAGCCGGATCGAGCTGCGACTGGCAAATGATGACTACCCGATCGACGACCAACCCTTTCTCCTGGCTGACCGGGAAGGGGTGGTTTACCGTCACGATTTCTACAAGCCTGAGGGTTTTGCCAATTTTTCGGATGGGGGTCGTGTGAAATTGCTCTCTGAAAGCTTCCAGCGCATGTGGGATGTCGGCAGAAGTTCACTTGAACTCCGGGAATTACCGCTCTGAGTGGTGCGCCCGGGGCATGTCAGCGGATTCAAACTGGGCGCCAAAAGGCGCAAACTCGGCGTCAACCTCTTCCGCAACCCCGGCAATCAGCTTTCTCAGCCACTGGTGATCCGCGTTGTGCTGCAACAGTGGGCTCCATGCCATTTTCAGCTCAAAGGGCGGTATCTCAAAGGGTGGAACCTTGACCACCAGATTCGGATTGTCCTTCTGGAGCCACGCCGCCCGGGATGGCAGGGTCGCGATAAGGTCGTGCTGTTCAGCCAGCAACATCGCCACCTGATAATGCCTGGTGAACACTGAAATCTGACGCTTCCGCCCCATTCTCGAGAGTGCTTCGTCCACCCAGCCTAACCGCTGAACATCTTTCGGGTTAACCCCGACCCCCACACCAAAACCGGTCTTGCTGACCCAGATATGGCTGGCATCAAGGTAGGTATCCAGAGTGAACGGCTCCTTCAGAATCGGGTTGCGAGCATTCATCAGACAGGCAAAATACTCAGTCCACAGGGTTTTCTGGTGGAAGGACTGGGGAATTTTATCGAACCGGTTTATCGCCATATCCAGGCGCCCCTGTTCAACGTCCAGAAAGCTGACATCACTGGGCGTAAGAACGTCCAGCGTCACATTGGGCGCTTCCTGACGAATACGCCTCAACACCCTGGGCATAAGACAGGACTCAGCGTAGTCACTGGCCATAATGCGAAACACGCGCTGACTATCCAGCGCTGAAAACGGAGTCTTGTCCTGTACCGCCTGCTCGATATTCGAGAGAATCTCCCTCACCAGTGGCTGCAACTCCCTTGCCCGCTCTGTAGCGGTCATGCCTTCACTGGTCCGGACCAGCAGTGGATCACCGAACAGATCACGGAGCCTCCTGAGTCCGTTACTCATGGCGGGCTGAGTTATACCCAAATGGTTGGCAGCTTTGGTGACATTGCGCTCCCGCAAGAGCACGTCCAGATAAACCAGCAGATTCAGGTCAACGCGAGAAATATCCATGAGCCGCTCCCGGGCTTAATGCAAAATTCACTTGATACCACGGCTGACTTTACCAACCCTCATTCATCAAACCAATACCTTAAGTTTTATTTATTCATTTAATAAATGTAAAATGCGTTCTTTCACATTTCAAAACGGATTCAGTGCCGCATTTCTGCTAGTCTTTCTCGCACTTGCTGAATAACATCGGCATATCGAGGCCGGTCTCCCCCACCAGCCTACATTTGATCCAGAAGCCGGAGCCATTACTGACACTATGGATACCATTACGATTGTCCTTTTACTGGCGGCCATCGTTACTGTCTCGATCGTCATCATTATTTTCAGCCAGATGCGTGAGCGAGCTCGCATTGAGCGCGTGCGCAAGATTACTGCTCAGGAAGACGGGTACAAGAGAGCACATCGCCTGCTCTCGGAAATCCCTGGGCAATACTTCACAGCCGACCTGAAACTCCTGCTCATTAAACGCATGGAAGAAGCCTGTGCAGAACTGACCAGGCTTAAGGCAGATCTGCCGGTCAGTAACTGGCAAGAGTCCGCGCTAGAACTTAAAACCGAAATCATGGAAAAGCGTGACGCCCGGACCCCCGTGAAAATCGACTCTCCAGAGAAGTCCACTTATGTAAAAGAGCTTCTCCAGAACCTGTTCAAGATGGTTGAGGCGATGCATAAGAGCGGGCGCATCGACACAGCCACCGCCAAGAAAAACCTCAAATATGTCCTGTTTCTGGTCCACAAAACCCATGCGGATCTGCACGTTTTCCAGGCGCGCGATTATGTCAGGCAGAATGAAATCCGCAAGGCGATTCATGCCTACCACCTGGCCAGTACCGAATTGGGGAAATCCCGTGACAACCCACTGGCAATGAAGGCCGTCAAGAGTTTCCGTACCCGGATCAAAGAACTCGAAGTCATGGATACGGAAGGCAAAGACACCGCCAACGCCGAGTCGCAATCCAAGCTTGACCGTGAATGGGACACGTTCCTGCACGACGATGAGTGGAAGAAGAAAGCCGATTACGACGATTGAAGCCCGCTCACCCGGACAGAAAGATTTTGGCAAACGAACAGGGGCAATAAATACTCGTGACCAAACGCTTCCGACAGCGGCTTTCCTATCGGCTGACCCGGGATACGGTGCTGATCGCCATGGCGCTGGGCCTGATTCTCAACATCGTCCAGATTACTCTCGATTACTTCAGCGCCCGTGAGTCCATGTCTTCCGAGATTCGGGCACTCATTGACATCAGCGTCAGCCCTGCCTCCCAGATTGCCTATAACATTGACGTCAGGCTCGCTGAAGAGCTACTAGACGGCCTTCTGCGCCACCCGGCAACCATTGATGCCCGAATAACCGACGATGACGGGCAGACAATGGCCGCAGCAAGCCAGAGCAGCCCCGTTTCCCCTTATCGATGGGTCAGTGACCTTTTGTTTGAATCCAGCCGGGTATACAGTCAGGAGCTCAGAGTTCCGCAGCTTGAGGACCTGCCCCTCGGCCAGTTGATTCTCACGATTGACACCTATCATTATGGACTCCAGTTCCTTGAGCGAGCTAGTTATACGCTGATCAGCGGGCTGCTCAAGAGCCTGATTCTATCGGCCGCTCTGTTGGGCATATTTTATCTGGTACTGACTCGGCCAATGCTTAGCGTGATCGGCGCCCTGAGTCAAGTTCGGGCGAGCACACCCGAAAAGGTCCGACTGCCAGTCCCTGCCAACCACCAGGAAGACGAAATCGGGACCATGGTGGGCATTATCAATCAGCATCTTGAGACCATGGATTCCAGTCTTGCCCGGCTCAGAACCGCTGAAAGTACGATGAAGAACTACTCCAGCCAACTGGAGAGGGAGGTTGAAGACCGAACCCGGGAAATCTCGGAAAAAAATGATGCCCTCCAGCGGGGCAACCGGGCACTGGTAAAAGCCAAGGAAGATGCGGTCCGAAGAGCCCGGGCCCGGGCAAATTTCCTCGCCAGCATGAGCCACGAAATCCGGACACCGCTTAATGGCGTTCTGGGCATGCTGGGGCTCGCCCTCGAGACCGAAATGAATGCGGGACAACGCGACCGCCTTGAAATTGCATTGAAGGCCGGTGAGAGTCTCCTTGGCCTGCTGAATGATATCCTCGATATTTCGAAGGTGGAAGCTGGCAAGCTTGGCCTGGAAAAAATTCCATTCAGTGTACGAAACCTGATTGAGGAGTGCGGTACCCTGCATGCCCAGCAGGCGCGAAGGAAACGCATTGATCTGGTAACAGAGATTGATCCTACCCTTCCTGAAACCTTTCTGGGTGACCCCACGAGAGCGCGGCAAATCCTCAACAACCTGCTCAGCAACGCAATAAAATTTACCAGCGAGGGCTCTGTAAGCGTCAAAGCCACCTACTCGGGGGGTAGCTTGCGTGTGGATATCATTGACACCGGTATCGGCATGTCAAGCACGGGCCTGCACAGGATTTTTTCTCCGTTCTCCCAGGCCGATGCGGATACCACCCGACTATACGGCGGTACCGGTCTCGGCCTGACACTTTGCCGCCAACTGGTCGAACGCATGCACGGTCAGATCCTCGTGGACTCCCGGGAAGGTCTCGGCACCCACTTTACAGTCACACTGCCGCTTCCACTCCAGGATGACAGCAGTGCGCCAGGCCTGCCTGAGGCCGCAGCAGAACTACGGGACATCGGTGTCGCAATGTCCATCCCCACCAACAATCCTCACCGGCTCGCAATCGAGTCGCAACTGAGAGCCTGGGAAATTCCGGTCCGGGGGGCAAGTCGTTATCCGGAAGGCATTCTTATGATTCTGGCAAATGCGGACGATCATGAGGCTATGGCTTTCGCCAACGACTGGGGTGGGAAGGGCGTCATCCTTGCCGACCAGACAGGAACCGTCAGCGCCGGAAAACAGGAGCAACAGGTACTTTCACTGCCATTACGCAGAGAGGAATTGTACCGATGCCTGTGTCGGGCCGCAGGGATTAACAAGGAAGAGTCTCTGCACAACGAGGCACAGAACCCGGAAGCGGAATGGCCCTCCCGCTCGCTGGACATTCTGCTTGTAGAGGATAACCAGGTTAATCAGCTGGTTGCCATAAGCCTGCTGAAAAAACTCGGACACCATGTGGATCATGCCGAGAACGGCCAGAAAGCTCTTGAAGCGCTTGATTCCAAGGGCTACGACCTGGTGCTGATGGATTGTCAGATGCCCGTCATGGACGGTTACGAGGCAACCCGCCGGATCCGTGAAAACAAGGACTGGCAGGATCTTCCGGTTATCGCAGTAACTGCCAATGTGATGCAGGGCGACAAAGAGGACTGCATTGCTTCCGGTATGAATGATTACATCACCAAACCTTATAATCGGGAGGAAATGAAGTCCGCTATCAGTCGCTGGGCTCCCCTTCTCCCTCCAAAGCCATAAGAACAGCTTTCAGCTCCTCCCGCAGAGCCAGTAAACGTTCTGGAGCAACCTGGAGGCCGGACAACAGTTGCTCCGGTACCGAGCGGGCTCGTTCCTGCAAAGCCCGACCAGCTTCAGTCAGAGAGAGCGTCACCACCCTTTCGTCCTCCGCACTTCGCTGTCGCAGCACCAACCCCCTGGCAGCCAGGCGCTTGAGCAACGGGGTCAGAGTGCCGGAATCGAGACGCAACCGTTTACCCAGTCTCGACACACCCGTAGTGCACCCGGAACTATCCCGCTCCCAGAGTACAAGCATCACCAGATATTGGGGATAGGTCAGATCCAGTTCCGCCAATAACGGGCGATAACGCGCCGTTATTGCCCGATTCGCTGCATAAAGCGCGAAACAGATCTGGTTATCCAGAGCCAGCATGTCATCTGCGTCCGTCATCGTTACAACAGCGTTTCGATATCTTTACGGATGTCTTGCGGCTTTGTTGTGGGCGGGTAACGGCGAATCACCTTGCCGTCGCGCCCAACCAGGAATTTGGTGAAGTTCCACTTTACCTTTTCCGACCCCATCAGTCCCCTGGCTTCTTTTTTCAGAAACCGGAAGAGCGGATGCGCATCCGGGCCATTAACCTCAATCTTTGAAAACATCGGAAAATCAACGCCGTAATTGAGACTGCAAAACTCGCTTATTGCGTCGTCGTTTTCCGGATCCTGGTTCATAAACTGGTTGCATGGAAAGCCTAACACCTCCAGGCCACGATCACCGAGCTCGGCATGCAGTTCCTGCAAGCCCTCAAGCTGCGGTGTAAAGCCACACTTGCTCGCGGTATTGACGATCAGAAGGACTTTCCCCTGATAGTCGGCCATTTTCTTTTCATTGCCCTTGATATCACTCACGGTGAAATCGTAGATGCCGTGGTCGGACATTGAAGCGCTCCTTTGAATTACATCATTTGTATTTTTAGCAATTCAATTGTGCACAATTTATTTTAAGAAAACACGTTTTTTCGGACCCCGATTCGCTTTTTCCTAAAATCAGCTTGAACTTTGCACGCTAAATCTGCCCGAACACGCCACAATTCATCATAATTCCACTGTTGCCGCCACCCTTCGCTCCGCTAGAATAAAGGACTGCCCCACGGCAGGTTTTTCTTCGCTATCAGATTAAGGACACCCGGCTCTTATGCAGAACTACCACAAATCCGCCAAGCTCGATAACGTGTGTTATGAAATACGTGGCGTAGTTCTGCGGGAGGCACGCCGGCTCGAAGAAGAGGGACACCGGGTACTAAAACTCAACATCGGCAATCCTGCGGCGTTTGAACTCGATGTGCCCGAAGAAATTCAGCAGGATGTTATCTACAACATGCATTACGCTCAGGGCTATGTTGAGTCAAAAGGGCTGTTTTCTGCCCGCAAGGCCGTGATGCACTACTGCCAACAACGTGGTATCGACAAAGTCGACATAGACGACATTTTCCTCGGGAATGGTGTCAGTGAACTGATTGTGATGTCCATGCAGGCGATGCTGAATACCGGGGATGAAGTTTTGATTCCCGCACCCGATTACCCCCTGTGGACCGCGGCAGTAACCCTCTCCAGCGGTAAACCGGTACACTATCACTGCGACGAACAGCAAAACTGGTTTCCGGATATCGACGATATTCGTAAAAAAATCACCCGCCGGACCCGCGCCATTGTTTTGATTAACCCGAACAACCCCACAGGTGCCGTTTATTCTACAGAGCTGTTGGAACAAGTGATTGAGCTGGCCCGCCAACACAACCTCATTGTTTTGTCAGACGAAATCTACGACAAAATTCTTTATGACGGCACCACCCATGTATCTACCGCCTCGCTGGCGGATGACGTTCTGTTCTTTACCTACAACGGGCTGTCGAAGAACTACCGCGCAGCGGGTTACCGTTCCGGGTGGCTGATTATCAGTGGAGCCAAGCACCGGGCAACGGACCTGATTGAGGGTATTGAAATGCTCTCGAACATGCGCCTCTGTGCCAATGTACCAGCGCAGCTCGCTATTCAGACAGCGCTCGGTGGTTACCAGTCCATCAATGACCTGGTTGCCCCGGGGGGAAGGCTGTATGAACAGCGTGAGACTGCCTGGCGTATGCTTAACGACATCCCCGGGGTCAGTTGCGTCAAACCCCAGGGGGCGCTCTACCTCTTCCCGAGACTGGACCCCAAGAAGTTCCCGATGATCAACGACGAAAAGCTGGTACTGGACCTTCTGCTCCAGGAGAAAATTCTGCTGGTGCAGGGGTCGGCGTTCAACATCGACGACAAACAACATCTCCGGGTGGTGTTCCTGCCCCGGGAAGACACCCTGGAAGATGCCATGTCGCGACTCGGGCACTTCCTCGGCAACTATCAGCAGTAACGGAGTTTTCATGGCGGATATTCACGTCGAGGAATTTTACAAAGACGTTGCCATTGCACTGGTCCAGCTCTATGGGGCCTTCCCAAGACGGATCAACCTTTTCGTGGAAGACATCGCGGGGCCAGATGATCCAGACGAATTCGGGCTCCACAGCAGGCGCCATATGGCCTGTTTCGGCACTTTATTGTGGCTCGAAGAGGAAGGACTGATCCGTTACGTCGATACCATCCGCCAGGAAGCGCTGGATCAGGCGGTGCTAACCCGCAATGCCTTTGTTCGGCTGAGCGCGCCCGCACCCGCATCCCTTGCTCCTGCGTCCAGGCAAGGATATGACCAACGGGAGGAAGCGCTGCCTCCATCGGTTCAGAAAGACCTGTCGACCCACATTCACCTGATTCGCACTGCGCTGAAAAGCGGCCACTCCGGTCACATCAGCCAGATCGTGCAGGGCACTTTTTTTGCTGACGACAATCATTAAATCCCAGTAAAAACATTGAACCTGTGAACCATGGACACATATCTTGGTCCTAAAGACCGTTTGTACGTGTTCGATAACAGATCAGGGAAAAAACATGCGTATTCTGTTGTTTCTGGCAACAAACCTGGCCGTCGTTCTGGTGGCCAGCTTCACGCTTCGACTTCTGGGCGTCGACAGCTACCTCTCACAGTACGGCATCCAATACGGCCCGTTACTTGCGTTCGCAGCTGTTTTTGGCTTTGCGGGCGCCATTATTTCACTGCTCATTTCGAAGCCCATGGCCAAATGGAGCACCCGGGCAAAGATCATCGAGGCTCCACGTACCCCAGCCGAACGCTGGTTGGTAGACACCGTAGCAGAACTGGCAAGCAACGCAGGCATTGGCATGCCCGAAGTCGCCATTTTCCCGGCGACCCAATCCAATGCCTTTGCCACAGGCTGGAACAAGAATAACGCACTCGTAGCTGTCAGCGAGGGTTTGCTTGAGCGTTTCGACAAAAGCGAAATCCGCGCCGTTCTCGGTCATGAGATAGGCCACGTCGCCAATGGTGACATGGTCACGCTGGCGTTGATTCAGGGCGTCGTAAACACCTTCGTTATCTTCGCATCCCGTGTCATTGGTTCATTTGTCGACCGTGTCGTCTTCAAAAACGAAAACGGTCACGGCATCGGTTTTTTTGTGGTCAGCATTGTCGCCGAGATCGTTCTGGGCATTCTGGCGAGCACAATCGTCTTCTGGTTCTCCCGACGCCGGGAGTTCCGGGCCGATATTGCGGGAGCCGAGCTGGCAGGTCGGACGGCGATGATCAGCGCCCTGGCGCGCCTGAAACAGGAGAGCGAAGTTCCGGACCAGATGCCGGATACCCTGCAGGCTTTTGGAATTAACCGGGGTGCCCGGGGAGGCTTGAGCGCGCTGTTCATGACTCATCCACCGCTGGAAGACCGGATTCAGGCACTGAAGCAGGCCAATCTGTAACGAAAAAGCCGGAGTTACGACCCCGGCTTTTTCTTGAACCCCAGCCCGACCGGTCAGATTTTCAGTTTGAAGCCAATCGCCCTGAAGCTGTCCTGAAGGGACTTACTGGTGCCTTTGAGCTGCACTTTCAGGCTTGAACATTCCCGCCGTACCGGGTAGTCCCGACGTAGGCGGTCAAAGGCCGCTGCCCGCTCTTCCGGTGATCCTTTCATGGTGGCCCTCAGGCGGGCATCGTCCCGACGCGGATCATAACAGGCCCGCAAAGCGATCCTGACCGCGTCATCCTCGTCGGCGGCACTGGTAAAGGAAACCTTGCTCAATGCAGGCTCGGGCAGGAACTGCCCGGCTTTCTTTCGCACAGGCAATCCAAGGAAACGACTCAGTGCCTGGTATATCATCTCGGTACCCTGGACCTTGCCTTCCAGACTGTACCCCGCGATGTGCGGCGTTGCCAGCCATACCTGGTCTACCAGGTCGGCATTGATATGCGGCTCGCGCTCCCAGACATCCAGCGCCACTATTGGCGGACTGGCTTGCTCTAACCGGGCCTGCAGAGCCTTTGTGTCGATAACTTCACCACGCCCTGCATTAATCAGCAGTTGTTCGGCCGTCAATCCAGCCAACTCCGACTCCCCGACCATGTGATACGTCGAGTGGGCCTGATCCCTCGTAAGCGGCGTATGAAGTGTCACCACATCACACTCAAGCGCTTCATCCAGGGTCACAAATGGATGACTGCCTTCTTCCTCATGCTCCGCTCTGGGCGGATCACAAAGACGGAGAGCGAAGCCCAGCCTTTCCAATTTGTGGGCAAGCTCTCTGCCAACGTTGCCCACACCTACAATGCCAACACTCAGGCGCGTCCAGTCATCCAGACCGCGCCTCTCGGCATGCAGGGACAAAATCGACAAGACATACTCGGCGACGCTGTTGGCGTTGCACCCGGGCGCTGCGGAAAAACTGATACCGTTTTGCTTCAGCCACTCCTGGTCCACGTGATCGGTTCCGATGGTCGTCGTACCGACGAAACGCACCCTGGACCCTTCCAGCAGTTCTCGACTTACCCGGGTTACGGAACGCACCAGGAGGATATCCGCATCCCGGACATCGCCCGCGCTCATGGTTCTGCCCGACACACGTCGGATTTCTCCAAAATCCCCAAAGAAGGAATCGAGTAACGGGATATTTTCGTCTGCTACGATCAACATGGTTGTTTCCGGCTCTGTCATCAGTTCCTGCGAGGGCGCTGGTTGCGACTACCCGGACCGCGGCCACCCTGAGGCCGACGTCCGCCGCGCTTACGGGTAATCGGCGGATTCTCCATCGTCATCATAAGCCCTTCATCCGGTACCGACGTCTTCAGTTTCTGACTGATGTAGGTCTCAATGGCTGGCAGCGCAAATGAATCATCTTCACTCGCAAAGCTGATAGAAACCCCTTTCTCGCCCGCCCGACCCGTGCGTCCGATTCGATGCACGTAATCCTCGGCATTTTCCGGTAGATTGTAGTTGAAAACGTGGGTCACTCCGTTCACATGGATTCCGCGGCCCGCAACATCGGTCGCCACCAAGACCTGGATACTACCCTTCTTGAACTGATCCAGAGTCTTCAGGCGCTTGTTCTGGGCGATCTCTCCCGACATCAGGGATACCTTGACACCCTGGTTACGCAGATCTTCTTCCAGGTCCCGACACTGGTCACGACGATTGGCGAATACAATCGCCTTCTCTACCTCTGGCCGCTTGAGGTAGTTCACCAGAACAGGCAGTTTTTCGTCTTCGCCCACCAGATAGACCGTTTGCTCTACTCGTTCAGCCGTCTTTTGCTCAGGCTCGATTTCCACGAACTCGGCATTCTGTGTCCACATGGAAGCCAGATTGAGGACGTCCTGATTGAAGGTGGCACTGAACAATAGTGTCTGCCGGTCTTCCTTGGCGGAGCACTTCCGGATAATGCGTTTAACATCAGGAATAAAGCCCATGTCCAGCATCCGGTCAGCCTCGTCGAGGATCAGGATATCAAGCTGGTCAAGGAAAACGTCCTGGGAGCCGAGAAAGTCAATCAGACGGCCCGGAGTTGCCACGAGGATATCCACAACCCCGTTCTGCAATTGGTCCCGCTGCTTGTCGTAATTCATGCCGCCGACTACAGTCACGACGTTGTGACCGGTGTATTGGCATAGTTGCTCAGCATCCTTGGCAATTTGCATCGCCAGCTCGCGGGTTGGTGCCAGCGCCAACACCCGAGGTTCGGAGGCAAATCTTTCGTTTTCGGGGATGGGCGTTTCCAGCAATGTCTGAATGGCGGTAATCAGGAACGCCGCCGTCTTGCCAGTACCAGTCTGTGCCTGACCAATTAGGTCCTCACAGGCCAGGGTCCACGGGAGAGTTTCAGCCTGAATGGGCGTACAGTATTCAAATCCAATCGCCGTAATGGCATCCAGCAGACGCTTGTCCAGATTCAAGTCCCTGAAACGAAGGTCGCCAGTGTGCTTTGGGTCAGATGTCATACAGTCTCAGTTTTCCTCAAGGTGTCCAGTTCGGAGTACGAAGGTGCGATTCGCCCGATGTCCTGCTGCCAGGCCTCGACGAAGCTGTCTCCGGTTCCATAAAAACGTTTCAGTGTGTCCAAAAAGCCCAGTGCCCGGCCAGAAAGCCCGCCCCTCAGGTAGTCACCGGCCTGCCTAACCACACTGAGCCTGAAGCCAGTGTCGTCTGCAGCTCCATCTCCGGCCAGGTTATCCACACTGATGTGGAAGCGCGAGCCGGCCGCGATCGAAAACAGCCATTCCAGCGCTTGTGGCTTGACTTCCACCTGCTCAAACGCTCGCTGTTGCTCTGGCGTACGGCCATCCGGGCAGTACCAGTAGCCATAATCATGAAGTGTGCGCCGGTGCTCACCAGCGATACACCAGTGGCTTATTTCGTGCAGAGCACTGGCATAATAGCCATGTGCAAAAACGACCTGCGCGAGCCCTAGGGGTTCGCTTACAGGCAAATACTCAGGTTCATCGCTGCCCCTGACCAGAACCGTCCGGTAAGTTTCCCGGAACAGGTCATTAAACAGCATGATAAGATCATTTGGACTGTGATTCATTGGGTGGCTATTGTGCGACTTTACCGCTTTTAATACCAGAGGGAACTTTGGTGTACCGGCTTTGTCCATTGAGGCGGTATATGACGTGGCAAGGCTCGCTCGCCGGCCGGCACAGACAGCCCATATCGAACCGTTCAGCAGACAGGAATACGCACTACCTATGACAGCTCTCGCTGCAGTCCCCGACTTCTACCGGAAGGCCCGATTATTCCCTCGGTGGCTAACCCTGATGCTCATGTTACTGTCCACCGGTAACGCCATGGCTCTGGGAAATGGCGGCGGCTCCCTGTTCGGGAGCAGCAGCAATGGTTTCCTGCCTGTGGATGAGGCCCTGCCCTTCAGCTACACAACAGACAATGGCGCGGTCATTCTTTCATGGGATATTACACCCGGCCATTATCTTTATCAGGGGCGGGTGGAAATTACGCCTGTCACGGAGAGCACTGTAAGCGGAGAACCACAGTTTTCGCTGCAAGGCGAGAATATCCAGGATGAATATTTTGGTGAAGTTACCGTCTTCTACGATCCGGTGGATGCCCGGGTACCGGTATCCTTACCTGAAGGGGTTACCGAAGCTCAACTGAAAGTTACGTATCAAGGCTGCGCCAAGGCAGGCCTGTGTTATCCCCCCCAGACCCGTGATGTCCTGTATTACCCGGGCAGCGGAACGGGCGCTGGCGCCGATGCCGCCTCAACCGGTCCCGCCGTCAAACCCAATCAGGTCACAGAGAATGGCGACCTTCAAGCGAGTCTTTCCGACACCTCCTCCGCTACCGGGCTCGCAGGCTTTCTTTCACGACAGTCGACCGCAGTGATCGCTGGCGTATTTTTCCTGTTGGGGCTGGGGCTGACCTTTACGCCCTGCGTCCTCCCGATGGTGCCTATCATCTCGTCACTGGTCTCCGGCCATAACACCCGTAGTACGAGTCACGCCCTGATGCTTTCGGGGAGCTACGTGCTGGGCATGGCCCTGACGTATGCCGCAGCAGGTGTCGTTACCGGCTTGCTGGGAGCCAGCTTTAACCTCCAGGCGCAGCTTCAGTCGCCTGTGGTTCTTGGTGTTTTTGCGGCACTGTTCGTCGCGTTCGCCCTGTCCATGTTCGACCTGTTTGAAATACAGTTGCCACGATTTATCCGCGAACCCTTGAACGACGCCAGTCATCGCCTTACCGGCACCCGTGTCGCGAGCATCTTCGGGATCGGGGCGCTGTCGGCATTGATTGTATCTCCCTGCGTATCCGCACCACTGGCCGGGAGCCTGCTCTACATCTCCACCACCCAGGATGCTGTGATCGGAGGAATCGCTTTGTTTGCCCTGGGTCTCGGGATGGGTGTCCCGCTGATCCTGGTTGCTGTCGGTGGCCGAAGGTTATTGCCAACCACCGGCCACTGGATGACTGCGGTCAAGCATTTCTACGGAGTCATGCTCCTGGCAGTTGCTATCTGGCTGATCGAGCGTCTGGTACCGGCATGGCTGGCTTTGACGCTTTGGGGATTCCTTATTGCAGTCACCGGGGTACAACTCGGAGCATTTGACGCCGCAAAAGCGGGCTGGGAGAGAACCCGTAAAGGCCTGGGTCTGGTCATGTTTGCCTATGGCCTGGCCCTGCTTGCGGGCGCCGTTGGTGGCGCCAATGATCCACTGAAACCTCTCGCCCCTTTTACTGCAGCATCGGCAAGATCAGCTCCTCTGGCAGCGGCCGGACATGCGGAGTTCCAGCGAGTGGAAGCCACCGAAGAGGTACGCTCACTGTTAGCGCAGGCCAGCAATGAGAACCGCCCAGTGGTACTGGATTTCTACGCAGACTGGTGCATCTCGTGCAAAGTCATGGAGCGAAACGTGTTCAGTGACCCTTCGGTTATTCAGGCACTTGCACCCTATACACTGGTTCAAATTGACATAACAGAGAATACAGTAGCCCAACAGGCGTTTCTGGATGAGCTGGGGCTTTTTGGACCTCCGGCAATTCTCTTCTACCGGAAGAATGGCCAGGAACTGGCAACACAACGGATTCTCGGCGAGATGAATACCGAGGAGTTCCTCGACCACCTGAGGCGGCTGGGTATCGGCGCGTGACGGGGATTATTCCCTGCCACGACGGATGAGGAAGACAAACTCACCACCCTGCTCCTGCTCACTGATCAGTTCATGTCCCAGAAACTGACAAAAGCGCGGTATATCCCGAGTTGTTGACGGGTCGGTGGCTATAACTCTCAGGCTGCGCCCGGGAGCGACGTCAAGGATACGGTTGTGCAACATCATCACGGGCTCCGGGCAAAACAAACCACGAGCATCAAGTTCCGCGTCATATTCTAGTGCCGCCAACACATTTCTCCTTTTCTCTGACCTGTTTTTTCAGGGATACGTGCTAAATTATTGTTTATAACAGTTAAACCAAACGGAGGTGGGCCATGATCCGGGTCCTTATTGAACGCCATATCGCAGAAACACTGGAATACGCCTATGAGGAGCGGGCCCGAAGGGTTCTGCAACAGGCCGTCAGCGCACCTGGCTTTATTTCCGGGGAGACGCTGGCTGACAGCCATGACCTTAATCACAGAATAACACTGGCCAACTGGCGCTCGGAAGCGGACTGGGACCGCTGGTACCACTCAGAAGAGCGCCGTGAACTCATGGCCGAACTTGTTCCCATGATGGACCGCAATGAGACAATTACCGTTCTGCAACAGAGCTCTGTCTAGCCACGGCTTCTAACCCGTACGCTCGATAAAGCACGTAATCTCCTCCCGGTCATGGTAGAGGTGGCGAGCCCTGAGCCTGTAACCAATGCCCGCCTCTGCCAGCCCGGTGACAATAATATCACGGCAAATCAGCCACTCGTCATACCGTTTCTTCATCGGCAGCTTGAGGTTAAACACCGTATACCGGGCGAAGCCGCCGGCAATCCAGTCCACTGCGAGCCTGGCGGTTTTTCGGGGCTGATCCACGATATCGCACACCATCCAGTCAATGCCCCGTTTCGGGCGCCAACTGTAACCGTCCCCCTCAACGTGGACAACTTGCCCCGACGCCATCAGCTCCGCATTCATCGGTCCGTTGTCAACCGCGGTTACAAACATCCCCTGACGCACCAACTGCCAAGTCCAGCCTCCCGGGGCCGCACCCAGATCGGCTGCCTGTTTGCCACCACCCAGGTAATCCAGCTCCTGGTCCGGTGGTAAAAAAACCTTCCAGGCTTCCTCCAGCTTGAGTGCCGACCGGCTGGGCGCGGAAGCTGGCAGGCGCAACCTGGGAATACCACCGACATATCGTGACCGGTTGCCTTCAAGGCTATAGCCCATAACCGCCTGCTGGAAATCCAACAAAAGAATCTCAAGCCTGGCGGGTGCCGGTGCATTCTGATCCGCCTTCAGAAACCCAGCCCCCCTGAGTCCCCGGGACAGAGGCGACACCCACTTACGGGCAAAATTTCCAAGATCACGATCACTGTTGTTCTCCGACAAGCGGATTTCCAGTCGTGCGCACCCCGGGTACCCCCGGTCGAGGTTACCAAGGCCGGTAATCACGGCACCGACCCGGTCCTGCCCAGGCAGGGAACAATGCCCAAGAACGACAAACCAGTCCCGGATAAAAACCAAATCCTCGAGGGCTACCCGAGCCAGCAGCGTTTCTGCCGTTTCTGCCCCACTTAAGGAGTACCGAACGAATCCCTGCCCCTTTTCCGGCTCAAAATAACCAAAAAGGCCGCATTGAGCACCCTTGTCGGTAAGTTCACGGCCGGCCTCGGCCTCAAAACCGGGCCGGCAAAACGCAAGAATCTGTTCCATGCAAAACCTGTAATGAGAGGGAAGCAAGGGCAACCCTTTAAATTTGAATCTGTTTAACAGTGAGGCTTGTGTAGTTTAGCTACACTTCCTTTTCTGTTGTTTGCGGGAACCCTTACATGTCGCTGTGCGTGCGCCTGTTGGCCTTCATGATCTTGCACCTGGCACCGGCTGTCGCCCTGCCGGATTCTCCCGCGTCGGGCCCGAATTGTCCGATTCTGGACGCAACAGATAGCCATGCACGCCAATCACTCATGAGTTACATCTGTTTTTACAGCGCCGACCCCGGGGATCCGGCTCACGAGGCGACAGTACCGAAGCAACTGCCAGAAAGCCTGGATTGGACCCCGGCCATGGGCCATGATCTCGTCTTCAGCCATACCGACTCGGTATACTGGATCCACCTGAAGGTAAGAAACACGGGGCCCGCCCAGAAACTCTGGTACCTGAAGCTCAATTATCCGCTGCTTGATGAGGTCACATTCTGGCAAACCGGCAATGGCAGGTATGACCACCTCAGAACAGGGGACCAATACCCTTTCAATTCCAGGGGGATAGATTACCGGTATTTCCTCCTTCCCGTCACGCTTGACTCGGGTGAAACCCGGGGAATTACCCTGCGCGTCCGGAGCAGCGGGGCCCTCAACGTACCTTTAAGCCTCGAATCCCCTGAACAGGTGATTGCCCAGAGCAATCACCTGACCTTGACTCATGGGCTTTTTTACGGAGCTCTGCTCGTATTTGCGGTTTTCAACCTTTTGCTGTTCTTCAGCTCAGGGACAGTTCAATACTTTTACAACGCATTTTATATGGCAGCGCTGGGCCTTTTCCTATTCTCCATGGGAGGGTTCGCCAATCAATACTTCTGGCCGGACAGTGCCGGTTTTGCCAATACTTCCATCCCGCTGGCACTCGCTTTGTGCGCTCTTTCCATGACCCTTTTCGGCCACTCCTTCCTTGAAGTCGAAAAAAACACGATTGCTGAAACTACACTCAAGGCTCTGGCGTGGCTTTGCGTTGGTTTTCTGGCACTCACTCTGGTGCTCCCTTACAACAAAACCATCCTCTTAAATACGGTCTTGGCGCTCACCGTTATTTCCAGCCTTTTTATAGTCGCAATCATCCGCTGGCGCCAGGGATACCAGCCGGCCATGTGGTATGTGCTTGCGTGGCTGGTCATGCTGGTCGGTGGACTTGTCTATGCCCTGGCTGCCTTCGGCTACCTGGCAGATTTTCTTGCCCGGGAAGCCCTGATGCAGCTTGTAGTAGGCGGACAGGTTATACTTCTGAACTATGCCATGGTTCAGCGCTGGCGCCTGCTGAACGAAAAATTGCTAGCCGTCGAACACAATGCCCGGTTCGATCTGGAACTCAAGGTTCACGAGCGCACGTCGCAGCTCAGGAACACGATGCGGGAACTCGAGAAAGCCAACCGCCAGCTGGCCACCCTCAGCCTCAACGACGCCTTGACCGGTCTTTATAATCGCAGGCACCTGGATAATATTCTGCCGGAACTGTGCGCTGAATCCCGCCGAACCGGTCAGCCCTTCACTCTGGCACTGGTCGATGCCGACCACTTCAAGGTCATAAATGACACTTGGGGCCACGGCTTTGGTGACACCTGCCTGCAATTCATCGCCGACATCCTGACGCGCCATGTGAAGCGACCTCGGGACATTGCCATCCGTTTTGGAGGAGAAGAGTTCGCCCTGCTGCTGCCCGGGACAGACACAGAAGGCGCACGTAAGGTTTGCCGGGCAATTCTTCACGACTCTGCCACAAGCTCGTTAACCGGTCCGGACGGGGCAAAGGCCATCCTTACATTGAGCGCGGGCATTGCCACTCTCACACACGGAGAAACGCAGAGCGGCTTGTTCGAACGAGCCGACGAGGCGCTGTATCAAGCCAAAGCCACAGGCCGTAACAAGGTCGTTGCGTCGGACACCCTACCGACAGAGTAAACTCAGCGACGGAGACACTGATCAAAAAAACACCGGGTTTCGCGCGCGGCATCAAGGATCAGGTTCTTTTGGCTACTGCTCTGGCGGGCCAGGGGTTGAAAATCATGGTTGCCCCCCTCTAGCCAGTGGACTGTTATCCCTTGCAGCTCCGGCCCTCTGCCTGCTAATTCTTCCCGCTTCCCGAACGGATCCCGGGTGCCCTGAACCACTAACATAGGGCAGCCAATCTGGCTGAAATGCCCGGTACGCCACCGGTCGGACTTTCCAGGCGGATGGAATGGATAACCAAAACAGGCGACGCCATCGATATCCGTGGCTTCGGTAGCAAGAATACTCGCCATCCTGCCCCCCATGGACTTACCACCCACTGTCAGCAAACAATCAGCTCCAACCTCTTGCCGAACCTGACTGACAATGTCTCTGAAGCAATCCAACAATATTGGTTGACGGTCCGGCGGCCGCTTCTTGCCATCCTTTCTTCTTTTCTGCATGTAGGGGAACTCAAAACGGACATTCGGAATCCCACTCAGGTCCAGCGCATCAGCCAGCTCCTGCATAAACGGAGAATCCGCCGGAGCACCCGCCCCATGAGCTAAAACCATTACAACTTCTGCCCCTTCTCCATATCCTTTGGTCTTAATCAATTCCACTGCATTCACCTCTGGTTTTTAAGGGACTATCATTAGATGTCAGGCAACCGCATATCCCTACGCGAAAAACAGGCGAATCTTTCGCCATCAGGGATGCCATGTTGCTGATTTCGGCGCATTTGACAGGCCTCGGGAGTTGACCTGAGTCATTGCAAACAGCTCATCGTTTCTCCATACTTGCGCCCGCATATTTCCCCATTTTAAACCCATTGGTAAGGCTATGAGCACAGTAAATGCAAACCTGACTTACAACTACAAGGTGGTAAGACAATTTGCCATCATGACGTTGGTCTGGGGCATTGTAGGCATGGCTATGGGCGTGTTGATCGCGTCCCAGCTTGTTTGGCCGGCGATGAACCTTGACATGCCCTGGACGCACTTCGGTCGATTACGGCCGTTACATACCAACGCCGTCATCTTCGGCTTTGGCGGAAGCGCCCTGTTCGCTACGGCGTATTACGTGGTGCAACGCACCTGTCAGGCCCGACTGATCTCGGACGGACTGGCGGCTTTCACTTTTTGGGGCTGGCAGGCGATCATTGTTTCCGCAGCGATCTCCTTGCCGATGGGCCTTACCTCATCCAAGGAATATGCCGAGCTCGAATGGCCAATCGACATCGCTATTACGGTGGTGTGGGTGGCGTTCGCGCTGGTGTTCTTTGGCACCGTCATGAAACGCAGCACTCCGCACATATATGTTGCCAACTGGTTCTATGGCGCCTTTATCATTACGGTTGCCTTCCTGCACGTCGGCAACAACCTTGCACTGCCAGTCAGCGCATTTAAATCCTACTCTGCATACGCGGGTGTTACCGACGCTATGATGCAGTGGTGGTGGGGCCATAATGCAGTAGGGTTCTTCCTGACTGCCGGCTTCCTGGGCATGATGTATTATTTCGTTCCCAAACAGGCCAATCGCCCGGTTTACTCCTATCGCCTGTCCATCGTTCACTTCTGGGCACTGATCGCGACCTACGTATGGGCCGGTGGTCACCACCTGCACTACTCTGCCTTGCCTGACTGGGCTCAAACAGCGGGCATGATCATGTCACTTATACTCCTGGCTCCATCGTGGGGCGGCATGATCAACGGGATGATGACGCTCTCCGGCGCATGGCACAAACTGCGCACCGACCCGATCCTGCGCTTCCTCGTGGTGTCCTTGTCCTTCTATGGCATGTCCACGTTCGAAGGGCCCATGATGGCCATCAAGACCGTCAATGCGCTCTCGCACAACACTGACTGGACCATTGGTCATGTTCATTCCGGGGCACTTGGCTGGGTTGCCATGATCAGTATCGGCGCTATCTACCACCTGATACCCAAGCTCTGGGGCTTGCAGGCTATGTACAGCACGGCAATGATCAACGTGCATTTCTGGCTCGCTACCGTCGGCACCGTACTGTACATCGTCGCGATGTGGGTCAATGGCATTATGCAGGGCCTGATGTGGCGCGCGGTCAACGAGGACGGAACCCTGACATACAGCTTCGTCGAATCTCTTGAGGCCTCCTACCCAGGCTACTTCGTCCGATTCCTCGGTGGCGTCATCTTCCTCGGCGGCATGCTGATCATGGCTTACAACGTGTACATGACCGTTCGCCAGAAAGAGGCAACTGCACAGGACAACGCAGCGGTCCAAGCGGCGTAACGGGAGAGAGATCAGATGAAACACGAAATTGTTGAAAAGAATATCGGTCTCATGATCATTTTGATCATCCTGACCATAAGCGGTGGCTTTCTGGTTGAGATTGTTCCCCTGTTCTTCCTGAAGGAGACCAACGAGCCAGTGGAAGGTCTGAAACCCTACACAGCGGTTCAGCTTGAGGGTCGGGATATCTATATCCGTGAGGGCTGCCACGTTTGCCACACCCAGCAAATTCGTCCGTTCAGGGCAGAAACGGAACGTTATGGACATTATTCCGTTGCGGGTGAATTCGTTTACGACCGCCCGTTCCTCTGGGGCTCCAAGCGCACCGGGCCGGATCTCGCCCGGGTTGGCGGTCGCTATTCAGATGCCTGGCAGCGGCAGCACCTTTATAACCCGCGCAGCGTGGTACCTGAATCAAACATGCCCGCTTTTCCATGGCTGTTTGAAAACCGCGTAGACCACACTGGCACCGCAGCAAAAATGGAAACTCTTCAGGCTCTGGGCGTGCCCTACAGTGACGAAGAGATCGCCAATGCCGCGGCACAGGTGGAAGGTAAATTTGAAATCGAGGCTCTGGTCGCGTACCTGCAACATCTGGGTACAGTGATTTCAGACAAACGGTGATCCCGATGGATATGAACGAGCTACGCGGTATTCACACCCTTCTGGTTATGGCGGTGTTTTTCGGAATCGTCTGGTGGGCCTACAGTGCGCACCGCAGGAAGGCAAACGACGAAGCAGCGCACCTGCCCTTCGACGATGACGAGGTGGAAAAGCGTACTCTGGAACAGGAAAAAACGGAGAAGAAACAATGAGTACCTTCTGGAGCATCTGGATCAGCGTGATCGTGCTCGGTACCATCTTCGGATGTGTATGGCTGTTGTGGGCTACCCGCAAAAGCCAGACCACAGATGTAGAAACGGACCGGACAACAGGGCATTCCTTCGACGGCATCGAAGAGTATGACAACCCACTGCCCAAGTGGTGGTTCTACTTGTTCATGGCCACGTGCATATTCTCCCTGGGTTACCTGGCCCTTTACCCGGGTCTTGGTAACTTCAAGGGGTTGCTGGGATGGACACAATACAATCAGTGGGAAGCGGAAGTTGCAGAGGCTGAAGACAAATATGGCGAGATCTATGCGCAATATGGCCAGACTCCAGTGACTGAGCTTGCCACTAACGAAGACGCACTGAAGATTGGCCAGCGCCTGTTTGCCAATAACTGTGCTGTCTGTCACGGCTCTGCAGCACGCGGTCAGGTTGGTTTCCCCAACCTGACCGACGATGACTGGCTGTACGGTGGGACTCCAGACCAAATCCTGGAAACTCTGCACAACGGCCGGATGGGGAACATGCCCGCAAAGGGTGTGATGCCAAACATGACCAACGAACAGGTTGATCAGGTGGTGAACTACGTGCTTAGTTTCAGTGGCCGTGAGCAGGATGCTCAAGCCGCCGTAGCCGGAAAAGCCGTATTCGCACAGGCTTGTGCTGCCTGCCATGGAGCTGATGGTAAGGGCATGCAGGCGGTAGGGGCTCCCAACCTCACGGACAACACCTGGCTCTACGGATCCAACTATGAGTGGATCAAGGAAACCGTCATGAATGGCCGGCAAAATCAGATGCCGGCACAGGGTGGCCGTCTCTCTGAGGATCAGATCCAGATCCTCGCAGCGTACGTTTACAGCCTGTCCAATTAAGGCTTTCGGCCGGGGCTTGCTCCCCGGCCTGGTCTGTTCAACCCTGTGTCTGCACCAGCGGGCACAGGCTTGAAAAGATCAGCAGTCCCCTCCGGGCCCGCTCCCCGCTATACCATTTCATCGGGAGGTAACGATGAGCACTGAGATTCCGGTCAAACAAGTAGACCCGTCCTCTGATTCCTCCGATAAAAACAACAAATCCGGAACCGTCGAACTTTATGCCAGTCGCAAAAAGATCTACGTAAAAGAAGTAAAAGGTTTCTTTCAGCGTATTCGCAACGTCAGCCTGCTGATGCTGATGGGCATGTACTTTTTGTTTGTCTGGCTGACGCTGGACGGCCAGCCCCTCATTCACTTTGACCTTCCCGCGCGGGAGTTCCATCTCTATGGCCTGACCTTCTACCCGAAGGACTTCATACTGCTGTCCGGAATGCTCATTATCTGTGCCTTCGGCCTGTTTTTCATCACCACCCTTTTTGGCCGTGTCTGGTGCGGCTATACCTGCCCACAAACCGTGTGGACCTTCATCTTTATGTGGGTTGAAGAGCGTATTGAGGGTAGCCGAAATAAAAGAATGAAGCTCGACAAGGCTCCCCGGTCTGCGGAAAAAATCGTCAAGAAATCCGCCAAACACGCGGCGTGGCTTCTGATCGCCTTGGCCACTGGCCTGACCTTTGTGGGCTATTTCTATCCTATCCGGGAATTGATCGGCGATCTCTTTACCCTGCAGGCCAACGGCTGGGCATACTTCTGGGTAGCGTTCTTTACTGTCGCCACTTACCTCAATGCGGGATGGATGCGTGAACAGGTTTGTCTGTACATGTGTCCCTATGCCCGCTTCCAGTCAGTAATGTTTGACCCGAACACTCGCGTTGTCTCCTACGACCCGAACAGGGGAGAGCCCCGGGGCGGCCGGAAGAAAGGCATAGACCCGGCGAAAGCCGGGCTCGGCGACTGTATTGATTGTGGCCAGTGCGTGCAGGTTTGCCCAACAGGAATCGATATCCGTGATGGACTCCAGTACGAGTGTATAGGCTGTGCCCTGTGCATTGATGCCTGCGATGAAATTATGGACAAGATGAACTACCCAAGGGGGCTGATTCGCTACACAACTGAGAATGAGCTTGAGGGCAAGACCTCCAAACTGCTGCGGCCGCGGACATTTGGCTACGGCGCCGTGCTCTCTTTAATGATTGCAGCCATCGGTTTCACAATCGCTACTCGGGTGCCCGCACAGATGGACGTTATCCGGGACCGGGGGGCGCTCTTCAGCTTCAATGGCCAAGGCCGCGTTGAAAACTCCTACACCCTGAAGATCGCCAATATGACCGAGGTGCCCCAAACCTTCTCATTGTCGGTGGATGGCCTGGAGGGGATCCAGATCCTTACACAGACTTCGGTTACCGTCGAGAGTGGGGAAAACCGTGCATTACCGACGGTCGTTGACGTGCCGCCCGAGTCTATCGAAGCATCCAACAACGAAATTCGGTTCCGGGCTGAATCGACAACCGATAGTTCTCTTAACCTGGAAACCGAAAGCCGATTTGTCGGTCCAACGCGATAGCTGATATTGCGGCAACCACCCGTTTTAAAGAGATTGAGTACTATGACCGAACAAGCTCCAGTCGCGCCCTGGTATCGTCAGCCCTGGTTCTGGTTTCTGACCATTTTCCCCCTGGCGGCCATTATATGGTGCATTTCCATGATTATCGTGGCGACAAACATGAAAGACACCATGGTGACCGACGATTACTCCAAGCAAGGTCGCGGAATCAACCTTGAGATCGCGCGGGACCAGAAAGCGGCTGACCTGGGTATGATGGCAGAGCTGAATTTTGACAACCGCAATATTTCTCTGAATCTGAATACGGATAATGGCCCCGCCGATTTCCCATACCTCGTCTTGAACCTGTTCCACCCAACCCTTGCCGACAGGGACAGGACAATCCAGTTCCAGAGAACCGGGACCGGGCATTACCGTGGACAAATGCTGGACGACATCAACGGTCGCTGGTACTACGACCTGCGGGGTCCTGACAATAAGTGGCGGTTAAAAGGTGAAACCCAGCTGCCTGCCGAAAATGGAATCACCGTCAGTTCAGAAGGCGCTGCCCGAGGGTGACCCCCCTGGATTGCTTTCATTGCGGCGAACCGGCCTCCGGAGAGCCTGAGATCACCCTCGATCTGAATGGCACAACACGACATTTTTGCTGCCACGGCTGCAAGGCGGTCTGCGAAACCATTCATACCGAGGGGCTCAATGGGTTTTACGATTTTCGCACTGAACCGGCAGTTACCCCGCGAGAATTAACCTCCTCCGAGCTTGGTCGCCTGAGGGAACTGGATCACCCTGTGGTACAGGCCTCATTCGTGGTCCCGGTCAAGGGCGGTCAGGAGGCTCAGCTACTGATTGGCGGCATTACTTGTGCTGCCTGCATCTGGTTGCTGGAAAACCACATGAAAAAGCAGCCGGGCGTGCAGACCTTTTCAGTGAACCATACAACCCAGCGAGCTCGCCTGGTCTGGTCCCAGGACAAGGCAAGGCTGAGTGATCTGCTCATAGCGATTCACGAACTTGGCTACACCGCCCGGCCCTACCAGCCGGATGAAGTCGAGCGGGCGCTCAAAGCCGAACATCGCTCCATGCTCATCCGGCTGACTCTTGCTGGTATCGGCTCGTTTCAGAGCATGATGCTGGCCTTCCCCCTCTATTTCGATATGGTGACAGGCGTGTCACCAGAGTTCGTCGCCTTCTTCCGCTGGTTCAGCCTCCTGATCACCACACCAGTGGTTCTCTACAGTGCGCGCCCCTTTTTCCGGAATGCCCACAGGGATATCAGAAGCCGGCAACTTACAATGGACGTCCCGGTCGCCATTGCCATTGGTCTCGCCTACCTGGCCAGCACCTGGGTTACGGTGTTTGGCGGCGAGGAAGTCTATTTTGAGTCGGTGTGCATGTTTACCTTTTTCCTGCTTCTGGGGCGCTATGTTGAGGTGCAGGCACGGTATCGGGCAGGACTGACCGGCAATGCACTGGCAGGCTTTCAGCCCACTGTCGCCGCACGGGTAGATGGAGATCAGACAGATATCGTGCCGGCCCATCAGATAAAGCCGGGCGATGTGGTTCGAATCCGCCCCGGTGAGACGCTACCCATAGACGGTGAAATCATTCGCGGCCATTCCACCCTGAATGAAGCAGCACTGACTGGCGAATACCTTCCCGAAACACGAACACCCGGCGATGCGGTCCATGCCGGAAGCATCAACGGAGAAAACCCGCTAGACGTTCGCGTCCTAAGGTCCGGTTCCCAGACCCGTCTTTCCGGCATACTTCGTGTACTCGACCGGGTACAGGCCGAGAAGCCACCGGTGGCGCGGATGGCGGACAGGATCGCCGGGAAATTCGTCGGGCGCGTACTGATTCTTGCGCCGATCGTCTGGATCGGATGGTGGCTGGCCGGCGCCGAGAACGCCTTCGACATTACCCTTTCGGTACTGGTTGTCACCTGCCCCTGCGCACTGTCGCTTGCGACACCAACAGCCATCACCTCTGCAACGGTAAAACTCCGGCGACTGGGATTCCTGCCCACACGCGGCCACACACTGGAGTCGATGAACACCATCGACACCATTATTTTCGACAAGACCGGCACCCTGACCAAAGGGGAGCTGAGCCTCGTTGAACTTCAGACCTCGGGCAGCCTGGATGAGGCAAGCTGCCTGAAGTTGGCGGCAGGGCTCGAAAAGCACTCGGAGCACCCCGTTGCCCGGGTCTTTCATAACCGCCCTTCAGCGGCAATAGAGCATGTCGAAAACCACCTGGGTGGCGGACTGTCAGGCAAGCTCAATGACCAGGGTTTCTATATCGGACATAAAGATTTTGTTCAGAAGCAGGTTGAGATGCCGGCACCCGACTCCTCCGGTCATCAAGGCATGGAAGTCTGGCTGGCCTCTGACCGGGAATGGCTTGCCTGTTTCCGGCTTGATGACGAGATCAGAGACGATGCGGTTTCCGCAATCAAGGCACTACAGAAAGCCGGAATTCGAACCATTCTGCTCAGTGGCGACCGATCCAGCCACGTCGTGGACGTTGCCAGAGCTCTGGGTATTGAGGAAGCAATTGGCCAGGCATCGCCAGAGGATAAGCTGGGCGTACTGGAAAAACTCACGAATGACGGCCACAGCGTCATGATGGTTGGCGACGGCCTTAATGACCTGCCTTCCATGGCGGGTGCCGGGATTTCTGTTGCGATGGGTTCCGCAGCGGATCTTACCCAGCTTAAAGCGGATGCAGTCTTGCTCAATGGCCAGCTCACGCAATTGGTTGAGGCCCTGAAGACCAGTCGTCAAACCCGAAAGGTTATCCGGCAGAACCTTGTCTGGGCCCTGGTCTATAACATTTGCGCCCTGCCCCTTGCGGCCGCCGGCTTGGTTCCGCCATGGCTTGCGGCCATCGGCATGTCTCTCAGCTCTTTGGTTGTCGTTTTAAATGCCCTTCGACTTGGCAGAGCGCCAACGGCGCAATCGCTGAGTCAGGACAATCCGTCAGTTGGCGCTCAAGCGCTGTCCTGATACCTTAGCCGTACTTTATCCACGTCAGCGAGGTCTGCCATGCAAATTGTAATGATCCTGGTTCCACTCGTACTGATTGTGGTGGCGCTGGGCGTGGTATTGTTTTCATGGGCTGTCAAAAGCGGTCAGTACGACGATCTGGAAGGCCCCGCTCACCGGATTCTGTACGACGATGACAAGGACATGATTCCGGACGAAGCGCGGACCGATAAACCCTCTGCCACAGATCAGCAAACAGCCGGTACCAAAGCCGATGAGCCGGACCAGGAAGCGCCGAAAAGCTGATGACACCGGAACTCTATCTCAGCTACCCAAGCGCCTTTCTGATTGGCCTGCTGGGCAGTACGCACTGTCTTGGAATGTGTGGTGGCATAAGCGCATCGCTCTCCATGGCTCTACCCGTGGGCAAAGGCTTCCGATTCCGCCAGACGCTGATGCTGGTCGGCTTTAACGTTGGCCGCATCACCAGTTACGCGTTAATCGCCACACTGATAGCACTCTTGAGCACCTCTGTTGCAAGCCAATGGGCAGAAATCGGCGTGTTGCTGAGGGCTACTGCCGGCCTGCTGCTGATTTTCATGGGGCTATCCATGGGGCAGTGGTGGCAAGGCATCCGGTATGTCGAGAGGGTCGGTGCGCCCGTCTGGAAACGTCTTTCACCGCTTACAAAACGCTTTTTGCCCGTCAATCACGTCGGGCAGGCGCTGGCGCTAGGGGTACTCTGGGGCTGGCTGCCTTGCGGACTCATTTACAGCACGCTCGGGTGGGCTGCACTGCAGCCTTCAGTCGGCTCAGCCGCACTGACCATGGTGTTCTTCGGGCTAGGCACCCTTCCGTCCATGCTGGCTACCGGCTATGCTGCGAACCAGGTCCGGGGGCTTCAAGGTAACCCGTTGTTCCGGAAAATCACCGGTGGCCTGCTGATTCTGTTCGGGCTCTGGACAATGCCGCTGCAAGCCTTAGCAGGATTCTGATGACCGGCCCTGAAAGCATCGCCTGAAGCTCGACCGGATCCACACTCTAGATGTTCAAAACATCCAGGCGGCCAAAGTCCCGGGTTTCTGAGGGCTCCGAAGTCTGAACGGCCTGGCGCTTCCCACCGAGTCGCTTACCTTCGCGGAAATCGTACAGATTCGTGTCTGCAAGATGAGATGGCTCAACGTTGCACATGGCTCGGAACATGGTTTCGAGGCGTCCCGGATGCTGCTTGTCCCAGGACTGGAACATATCCTTGATAACCTGGCGCTGCAGATTCTCCTGGGAGCCGCACAGGTTACAGGGAATGATCGGGAACTGCCGCAGGGCAGCATACCGTGCGATATCTTTCTCCCGGCTGAACGCCAGCGGCCGAATCACCGTGTTGCGCCCGTCGTCACTGTGCAATACCGGAGGCATGGACTTGAGCTTGCCGCCATAGAACATGTTCAGGAACAGGGTTTCCAGCATATCATCGCGATGGTGGCCCAGCGCGATCTTGGTCACACCATGCTCTTCGGCAAAATTATAGAGAATTCCGCGACGTAGCCGGGAACAAAGACCGCAGGTGGTCTTCCCTTCCGGTACTTTTTCCTTAACAATACTGTAGGTGTCTTTCTCGATGATGTGATACTCGATACCCAAGGCGTTCAGGTATTCGGGCAGCACTTCCTCGGGGAAACCGGGCTGTTTCTGGTCAAGGTTGACCGCGATCAGCTCAAAGGAGACCGGGGCGCTTTTCTGCAGATTGAGCAGAATGTCGAGCATGGCATAGGAGTCTTTGCCACCGGACAGGCAACACATTACCTTGTCGCCGGCTTCAATCATCGAGAAATCAGCAATGGCCTGACCAACGTCACGGCGCAGACGCTTTTGCAGTTTGTTCAGCTCGAGTTTCTGGCGGCGTTCAAGCTCGACGGCCTGAGACTGTTCGGGACTGGCGATCATGGCTTCGGAAACACCCACTACGTTCACAAGGTTAATGAGCGTGGGATTATACGCGTCACATGGATTCAGGGACAGGATACCAACATGGATATGTTGCAATCGAAAGAGGTAACTGCGGGAAAACGGGAACTTAACCGGGTCCGGAACCGCAAAGCCATTCTTGATGCCGCCCGGGAGTGCTTTCGGGAACGAGGCTATGAGAATTCCACGATCAGGGATATTATCAGGCGCACTGACCTGGCTGCAGGCACCTTTTACAACTATTTCTCGGGCAAACAGGATATCTTCGCGGTATTGCTGACGGACTTTCTGGCCCGCCTCAATAAACACCTGACCGAGTATCGGCGCTCTGCCGATACCAGACAAGACTTTATTCACAATGCCTATCTGGCACTCTACACGGCCACTGCCCGGGATCCGCTTGTTTACGAGTTGGCACATAAAAACCACCGGGCCCTGCGGGAGCTCTTCGGCTCCGACATTCTGGGGCTGGCAATGTTGTCGCTTGAGGAGGACGTTCGAGAAGCCACGGTGCGTGGCCTTTTGCCCAGGCTCGATCACGAGTATCTGTGTGCAGCCTTTTTCGGCGTTGCTTACGAAATGAGCCTTACGGTTGCGCGCCGGGTTCACCAGGCGCCGGAAACCGCAGATCAGGAAGCCCTCAAGGCGACCCGTTTCTCAACTGCCTTATTCCTTGGCGGCATGCCCGAACTCGCAACGCTTTCCTGAATGCCTCCAGTCCCCTACCATGGGCCCATGACAAACTTTACTTCGGGTCTGCAGACACCGCAGGCCCAACAACAAGACGACGATGCTATGCTGGAACAGCAAGTCCAGCATCTCTTGGTGGCTGTTGAACATGAATTGCGCAGGGCTCCGGCTGGCATCAACGAGCTGGGGTTGATCAAGCTGTTACAGCGTCCGCCGTGGGAACTCATCGGTGAGGTCAGATTCAACGAACCTGAAAACCTCTATCCGATCCACTTTCTGCTATTTCATGTGCTTTACCGGTTACGGGATCAGCTTGTCGAAACCGGAGAAACTCTCGCCATATCCCCCCTCAGCATCCGCCTATCCTTTGCGGACGCGGTTGGCGGCCTCGGTATGCCCGATAGCGTGGACAGCCTGAGACAGTTCTATCTGGACCTCTCCCAGTATCGCCTCCCTGAGGAAGCGATACAGAGGATGATGAACGATTTCTGGGCTGGTGGACCAGGCGGCACTCCGGAGCGTTCAGAAGCCCTGAATGCCGCCGAAAGGCTTGGTTTCAGCGGCATGCCTGAGAGTTTTCCGGAGGTGAAACATCGGTTTCGAAGGGCCGTCATGCAGGCACACCCCGACCGCGGGGGCGATACAGAAACCATTCAGGGCCTAAATCACGCATTTTCTGTGCTCAAGGCTCACTTTCGCCTCGTCGGGTGAACAGGCATCAGGCTGATTCTCAGATTTTTCAAAGGATATTTTATGGCGCCCCGAAGCTTTCTGAATGTATTGATACTTCTTGTACTGACAACTATCACGTTCGGCTCTCGGGCTGACCTCGTGGTGCTGCAATATCATCATGTCAGCGATTCGACGCCGCCCTCAACCAGCACATCCACTTCACTGTTTGAGGCGCAAATGACGTTTATCCGGGACTTGGGGCTGCCTGTTGTACCGCTGCAATCCGGCACCAACAAAGCGCTCAACGGCGAAAGCAGTGCAAGCAACCGGGTTGCGATTACCTTCGACGATGCCTACGAGTCCGTTTATACCTCGGCCGCGCCAACGCTCGCAGAATTTGATTATCCATACACCATTTTCGTCAACACGTCTGCCGTTGGCCGACCTGGATATATGACTTGGGAGCAGCTTTCCGAGCTTTCAAAACAGCAGCAGGTCTCCATCGCAAATCACAGCGCCGATCACGGCCATCTGGCCAGGAAACCCGACGAAGCCGAAAAACACTGGCGCCAGAGAGTCAAACACAGTCTGGATGATGCCCAGAGCCGACTGAGCGAAGAACTTGGCACCGAAACACCGATGTTCGCTTATCCCTACGGCGAGTTCGACCAGTCGCTGGAGAGCATGATTGCAGATAGGGGCTGGCTTGGCTTTGGCCAGCAAAGTGGTGCCATCGCCGCCAATTCGGAGAAAACCAGGCTGCCGCGGTTCCCCATGGCCAATGCCTATGGCCAGCTCGGCAGCCTGGAGAGCAAGCTTCTGAGCAAGGCTTTCCCGATTGATGCCAGAATGCTTCCTGACAGTGTAATCAGGTCAAATCCTCCGCTAATGTCTCTGGCTCTGCCAGACGATATGAAAGCCTCAAAGCTCACCTGTTTTGCATCGGGGATGGGGCGAATCGAATTCAGGCTAACGGAAGGTGGCCAGGTGGAGGTTCAGGCACCGAAGGCATTCAACAGCCGACGTTTCCGCTACAACTGCACATATCCTGCCGGAAACGGTCAGTTTTATTGGCTGTCACAGCAATGGCTGGATCCTGGCAAACCAGAGGACTGACCCTGGCGGGTCAATCCTCCTCGGCCATCATTAGTCCAATCTCGCCAACAGAGGCATGAGGAATGGCTTTGAGTCCGCGTCTTGTTTCGATAACCTCCTGCCCAACAAGATCCTGGTCTCGGGTAAAGAACACCACCCAGCGCTCCCCCTCGCTCGGAAAGACCGGTATCCATGACTCAAGGTAGCCTCTTCGGTGCCAGTTTTCAGGCTCATACTCGCTCACCAGATCTGTCACCAGGCGGACCGGAGCGAAATCCCGGTCCAGAAACAGCAGGGACGGCGCAAATACGCCGCCTTTTGTATATGAGCGTACCCGCATGATGAAGTCCGGGTGAGTGATTACACTGGAAAGCGCAACCAACTGATAAGGGCTTCGGCCGGTCATAAAGTCATGGACGGGAGAATCTTCGGTAATGTAAAAGCCGAACTCCCGACCCAGTTGCCATTCTTTGTGGTCTTCCGTGTCCAGATCCTGACAACAGGACTTCTCAAAGCGGGTAAAAAAACTCTCGGTTCCGGGCTCAATCCCCAAAACGGCGAACGCGTCGGGATCGCTACCTGAAACAGGTTCTGCGAGTTTCACCTCCGGACCCGCGTGGTAAACACTGGCCGGCGTCAATTCGATGGGTGGCTTAACCTGCCCCTTTTCTTCATCCGCCCTGGTATCTGGCTGATAATAGCTGACCCGGACATTTCCCTCTGCGTCGCGCCAGGTGAAGTAAGGCGGGCGTTCGCCGGGACGAACATAACCATCCTTCGAAAGCTGGTCGGCATCCGGGTAGTTTTCAAGCGTGTACTCGGTTTCAGTCTCAGTTTCGGTTTCCGGCTTTCTGGCCGAACCCGAATCCGGTGACTCGGCGATCGGCGAGTAACGCACGCGGCCCTGTTCATCCACCCAGGTAAAATAACCTTCACGATTTGACACGGGTGACCCCCCAACCTGGCACCCGCCAATCAGGACGGCTAACAGCGAGAACACGGCTGATCTGAAAATTACACTGGCTTTCATGCGGACAACGTCCTCACTTTTTCGGAGCCGGCCGTCAGAACTTTGTGCGGAAGCTCAGACCTGCCATGACCACCCTCAACGAGGTTTTGATATCCAGACCTGCATAAGGGTTGTAAATAATATTGGTAATATTGTCGCAGTTTACGTTGCAACTGGTATCTGCCGGAATAGTTTCGATCGAGTGCAGATAGCTGAGATTCATATCGATCTCGGTATTCTTGTCCCACTTGTAGCCCATACCAACGCTGTAGAGATTGGCTCCCCCGAAGGGCGCCATCACCTGGCGCTGGTCGTCGGGTATCACTGAATCCCGGATTTCAACACCGGCCCGAAGGTCGAGCCGTGAGGACGCATGGAACTCGGCTCCAAAGGCCCAGTTCCACTGGCTCTTGAAACCCAGGGGCAATCGCAACGTATTCGGCGTGGCATTGTCGGGAGACAGAATTCTCGCCGCATTCAGAAACTCCAGATTACGATCAAAACGGAAAACGAATGCATCCCACTGCTCATAATCTGTCCACCCGATGTCGGCATTCAACGTCAGCTTCGGGTGAACATCCACGCTGATTCCGGTCTGGAAATGCTGGGGATATACCAGGTCCATACTGACATTACCTGCCTCCCGAGGGGCTCCCGAGGGCAAACTCAGAATGGCTGAGGTGATGGCACCCAGAACCGAGCCGTTGACACTCTGCCAGAAGCCGGACCAGTCGTCCGTATACTCGATTTCAAAGGTGCCCTTCATGTTCATTTCGGCTTCGGAGGTATAACTTGCCCCCCAACTGAACCAGTCCGTAGGTTCCCACATGACGCCGAGAGCATAGGTCGGAGAGAGGGTTTCCTGAACATTGATGCTCAGGGCACCGATATCATCCCATGGACCAACGTTACCACCACACAGGGCCAGCCATGGCTGGAGCGGTTCGTCGCCGCTTTCGCAGTTGAAAGCGTCCTGAAGAATCTCTGCGACACCAAGAAGCAGGTTCGGGGCCCGCATATACTGGTCCGCAGCAATCCCCATATGGGACAGATGAATACCTGCGCCAACGGACCACTCATCGTTAATCTCATAGCCAACACTTGGCGACAGATAGGTGGTTCTCTGAAGCGCCGTGGCCTGCGGTTGATAGCGTCCGGGATCGTCCTTGTCCCGATAGAACCCCGCTGCCAGAGGCAAGTAAAAGGCGTTGGCGAAGGTCAGCTTGGACCCCGGGGGGTTAATGCTGATTCCGGCTGAGGGTGCAAGCGCCGGCCCCGGAGGGGTCCGGAGAATACCGAACCCGGGCACGTAAAGTGCCACATTATTGGTATGACTGTGGGTGTTTGCTACCGGATCTTTCTGCTTCCCTGTCAGGGGGTCGGTTTCCAGGCCATCTATCCCAAAGATTTCATAGCCGTCTGGAGCGATAAAGTCAGCGTCAATGTCCAGATACACGCTCATCAGGTTCACTTCCAGCTGACGACCATCCAGTTTGGTCAGGCCGGCCGGATTGTAGTGAATCGCCATGATTCCCGGAGGATCTGCAGTTACGGCATTGCCTAGAGCCAGAGCTTTCGGATGAATTGTGAGGTTCTGTGCAAGCTGTGCCTCGGCACCGAACGACATGGTCGCAGCAATGAATGCCCCGAGAATCTCGCGCTTGTGACTGTGATGTCCCATGAAATCCTTCCCTTCCCGTAAATCGGCAGCCGCACCAATCACTCTTTGAGGCCAGAGAAATTAATGGGCAGGGATACACCCAGGGAGAAGTCCGGTGCATCCTCGGTCAGACCAATGCCGAGACTGGTATTCACGATGGTAGTGTCGCTGACACGAGTGCCCAGCGACATGCTCAGGAACCCGGTCATCTGGTCCTGGGCAACAGCCTGATCGCCATTACTGAACGTGAGGATGGTTTCGTCGCTGTAGCTGATTTGCGCAGAGATGCTCAGGGAGATGTCGTAGGACAAAGAGTAGGCGAAGCCGGCAGAGCCCGACAGCCCGAACCCGGGGTCGACCTCGGTCAGCAGGCGGGCACCCCTGACCTGGTTGAGATCCTCGGCAGGCAGGTTGTAGGTTGCGCTCAACGAACCAAAGATGACAACGGGGTCCAGAACCTTGGAAAGGCTTGCGCCACCACCGACGGAATAGTACCCGCTGCCTGTGGAAAGCTGCTCCTTGATATCGATTTCATAGGGGCTGACGCCGGTTTTGGTGGTCAGCGTTCCAAAGAATGTCGTGGACATTTTTCCGGGCACATACGCAAAAGGCTGCCAGCGACCAGTGAACGAAACGTCGCCGAAGTCATAGACGTTCAGTTCATCTTCGGTGTCATACTTAACCACCAGAGGGACACGGGTCCCGACGGTGAGGTTATTCAGCAGACCGTAATCATAGGAGAATGCATTGGTAAAATTATGGGTAGCCGATGGCACCACATCGAGATTCCTGACCGAGCCACCGGTTATCGCCAGGTCCAGGCGCTGGTCGGCGGTGTAGGAATAGTCAAATGAATAGTTCAGGGAATGGGTACCCTTCTTCTGCAGAGAATAGTTCTTCTCTGCAGCCTGAAACACCTCTTCCAGCTGGCGGGAGGAGTCTTCATCACCCTCCTGTTTTGCCAGCGCTTCCCGCGCCTGGTCCACACTTTCTTCCTGCGCCAGGGCCATACCTGGAAGCAGACCTGCCGTGGAAACAAGGATAAGGCCTCGCACAAACCAACGATTCATCCTGACTCCCTTATTTTATTTGTCGTGTTCCTGATCCGGAGTGACCCGGAGAATTAGTTTCGACGGTAATAGAGTTGTTTTCGGGTATTTTCGACACTACCGTCGGGATTATTTTTCTGACGCTCCAGAAGGTTCTGAATACGCCTTTCGGTGGCCTCATGAAACGCAGGAATCCTTTCCAGCGCCAACAGGGTCATTGTCTGGTCGTCCACAAAACGAAGGTCTTCCTCTTTTAATTCCAGATTATCGAGGGGCTTGTCGCTGCCCGGGAATACGATGAAGAGGACGTTGTCGTCCCATTTTTCCTCGAATTGGGCAAGCGGAAAGGAGATGTTGCCTACTGAAGGATCTGCCATATAAACACGGTCGTCCCGGATAGTGCGCAACACAACAAAGTGTTTAAAGCCGGCGTGATGAATAGGGACAATGGCGGGGTGATCCAGGTCTTTCAAATCATCGATGGTCGCCCGAAACCCGCCGGAGGGATAGCCCAGCGCCGTCACCAGGCGTTTCATATCCAGCATGGAAAAGGCGCGGCGCTCCACAATGCGCTCGCTCTCGCCATAGTGCAGCAAGCCCTCCATGACCTGCCGCTCCGACAACGTCCGGCCAAGGTAATAATTCAGAACCGTGGTGAGTGCAGCACTGCCACAACTGTAGTCATAAGC
Organism: Marinobacter salinus; assembly: GCF_001854125.1. NCBI lineage: Bacteria > Pseudomonadati > Pseudomonadota > Gammaproteobacteria > Pseudomonadales > Marinobacteraceae > Marinobacter > Marinobacter salinus. The sequence continues at coordinate 818,837 of NZ_CP017715.1, read as the reverse complement.
CTGACGAACAATGTTACGGTACTTCTGCTCCACAAGGGGCTCTACCCTCACATCCGACCGTAGCTTAACCGGGCCGGAGTCCACGTCCTGCTCAATGACAACAGTGCCTTTTTCAAAAGGCTCAACCACAGTCGCTTCCTGCACCATGGTAAATGTGAGAATGGATCCGGCGAGCACCAGCAGCATGTCAGAGGAGGTCCCTGTTTTTATTGGCCATGACCTTAATCGGGTTACATGTTGTTACGGTAAGATACCGAAAACGCTGCCCGCTTAAAGATAACTGTGCCTCAAATCTGTCGCTGCGGAGGAGGCCGGAAGAACCGGCTGGTCAATGTCAGAGGGTGAACACCACGCCCAGGAGGCCATAGCACAGCAGGGTGACAACCACCACACCCGCCAGATTCAGGGCAAAGCCGGCGCTGATCATGTCGCTGATCTTCATGTGGCCGGAGGAAAACACGATAGCGTTGGGCGGTGTCGCAACCGGCATCATAAATGCGCAACTGGCGGCCACTGCGGCCGGCACCGTCAGGAGAATGGGAGATACTCCCTGTGACATGGCGAGCGCTCCGAGAAGCGGCAAAAATGCAGCTGCCGTGGCTGTATTACTGGTTACTTCAGTGAGAAAAATAATCACCCCGGCCACCAGGGCGATCATAACCAGAGTCGGTAAGGTGCCCGCAGCCCCCAGACTTCCGGCGATCCATTCGGCCAGACCAGAACTGCTGATAACACCTGCCATGGCCAGCCCGCCGCCGAACAATAGCAGAACGCCCCAGGGAATCCCCTTGGCGGTTTCCCAGTTCAGAACAAAGACGCGCTCGCGGGCATTCACCGGAATGATGAACATCACAATGGCGGCGGCGATGGCGATACCCGTGTCACTGAGCCAGGGCATCAGACTTCCGGACAGCAGCGGGCGAAAAATCCACGCGCTGGCGGTGAGCACAAACACCAGCCCAACCAACTTTTCGCCCCGGGTTAATGGCCCTAGAGCGGCCAGCTCATCACGTATCATCATTGCGCTGTCGCCTTTCTGACCGATACCGAAGTCCCGGCGGGTCAACCACCACCAGGCAGCGAATAGCATTACCACGGTTACCGGAATACCCAGCAGCATCCATTGGGCAAATCCGACGGATATCCCCTGATTCTCACTGAGATACGCCGCGAGCAAGGCATTTGGGGGCGTTCCGATCAGGGTCGCGATGCCGCCAATACTTGCGGAATAGGCAATCGCCAGCAGCAGAGACGTTGCATATCGACGCACGCCGTCCGGATTGGAGGCGTCCATCATCCCGATAACGGACAAACCAATCGGCAGCATCATGATGGAAGTGGCGGTGTTACTGACCCACATACTCAGAAAGGCCGTGGCCAGCATAAACCCACCAATCTGTCGCTTCGGCTCATCGCCCACAGTTTTTAGCGTAAGTAAGGCGATCCGACGGTGAAGATTCCAACGCTGCATAGCGAGCCCCAGCGTAAAGCCGCCCAGAAACAGGAAGATAATCGGGTTGGCATAAGGAGTGGTTGCCTCCCCGATACTGCCCAACCCCAGTGCCGGCACCAGAACAATCGGAAGAAGTGCCGTTGCCGGTATGGGAATGGCTTCCGTGGACCACCAGGTAGCCATGAGCAACATCATACCGAGGGCTGCCCAGGCATCGGCTCCCATGGTTTGAGGTGGGGGCAGAATCAGTGTAACGAGCAGAAACACGGCTCCCAGCATCAAACCAATTATCTGGCTTGCGGGAAGACCTTTGGGAAGGTTTTCGGGATTTTGAGCGTCAGTCATAAACAGGTATCAGTCAGCTAAGGAAAATGGAATGATTCAGCTCCCGTTGAGCCGCGTGATCTGGCGGTCCTGGAATCGTCCGAGCAACATCAGGGCCAGAATTGCCCCGGAAAGCGCCCACGCCATATCGGACTGGGTATCCCAAACATAGCCCTGAGTACCCAGAAACGCCTCGGCTGCCTGTTCACTGGCCAGTGCAACCCACCATTCGATCAATTCATAGAATGCACTGAGAGCCAGGCAGAAGCAGATTATAAAAAAGGAGGCCCAACCACGGTGGGCAAACACTGATAACCGGACGACGAGTTCCCGCGCGATCAGGGCCGGAACGAAACCCTGGGCGAAATGCCCCAACTTGTCATAGTTGTTACGATCCCAGCCGAACCAGTCGCTGAACCAGTCGAACATTGGCACTTCTGCATAGGTGTAATGCCCTCCCACCATGAGTATTACGGCATGCACGAGAATCAGCCAATAAAGCAAGGGACTCAATGGATAACGAAACCAGCACCAGATCACCAGCACCAAACCGATGACGGCGGGCAAGACTTCAAGTACCCAGGTGGCCCGGTCTTTCGGTGCAATCCCGGACCAAACCAGAACGGCCAGAAATATGATCAGCCAGACGACACTGACAAACGGTAAACGCAACATCATACACTTCCCATCAACGGATTCCTGGCGTTCAGAGCGGACATTGTACCTCCAGCCAGAACTGAATCAGCAGGACGTAGCCCGCAGAAAACGCCCAAACCCGGACTCTTTCCCCAGGCCCGGCTCAACTTGTTCATTGGTCATTGCCGCACGCCCATTGATGAGCACGTGCTTGACGCACCCCGGAACCCGGTTGACCATTCGGTCAAGGCCGAAGCCTTCCATCTCAGCCCAGTTTTCCTGCTCCAGATCCTGATTCAGACCGCGCGGATCCAGTATGACGATGTCTGCCCGATCGCCTTCCCGGATATGGCCGGCGTCAATACCGAGCCAGTCAGCCTGCTCCCCTGTAAGGCGATGCACGGCTCTCTCAAGAGACATAATCGGATCACCCTGCTGCTCACTTTCCTGGACAAGTTTCAGAAATCGCAATGGGAGGTTGTAGAACGCCATATTGCGAATATGGGCACCCGCATCCGAAAAGGTGATCAGGGCATGGGGACTTTTCACCATCTCGCGGAGCCGTTTCTCACGATGATTGCCGATGACGGTATACCACCGGAGGCCCCGACCGTACTTGACGACCATGTCCAGGAAAAAGTCCACCACGTGTATGCCCTGCTCAGCCGCAAGCTCCGCAAAGTTGCGTCCTACCACCGAGGTGTCCGGACAGCCAAGAATAATGGCATCGCCAAAATCCCGCTGCCAGACTCGCGGAGACAGTTTCTCTTTGTAGAATTTTCGGAAGGTCCGGCGATAACTCTCGTCCTTGAGCAGCTCATTCCTCTCCAGCTGGTCCCGGACATCCAGTGCCATTTCACCCGCTCCAAACTCCTCAAAGAGCACAATATCCATACCATCCGCATAAATGGTGAAAGGCGTCGGGAGTAACTGCCACCGGAAATTGCCCCTGAACGCATTAGCGATCCAGCCGACCAGATTTGCCATTGGCCGAACGGTCGGGTTGCCCTTGAGGTCGATGAGGGCGATGAGCGTCGTTTTCAGTGGCTTCCGGAACCACCCGAGTGACTCTCTCAGGTATTGGGTTACCTGAAGCGGATTGGCAGCATTGGGCGCGCCCTGATGAACGCGTCCATATCGACGCAGCAAACGGTTTAGCCGGCTCACCTCTCCCCAGCGCGCATAAGTGCTCGGGAGGCTCTTCGACCATTCACGGTCACCATCGACTTTGTCCCATTTCAGGCACATTGTCGACAGGCCCAGAAACCCCTCCTGCAAGGCCTCTTCAAGCAGCTGCTCCATACGTTCCTGCTCCTGGGCTGTCGGTTTTATGCTCCGATCAGTGGCCCGGTGCAGGCCCATAACTCCGGTCCGCAAATCGCTATGCCCAAGGAAACTGATGACATTGGGTCCCAGCGGATGCCGCTCGATAAACCGAACCCATTCAGAGGGCGTGCTCCAGTTCTTGTTCTGGACAAGGATCGGCAACACTTTTTCCCTTGGAACCGTTTCGACCCGGGTAAAAATATCAGAAGCATCCTCGGCATCCGAACAGACCATGCTCAACGAGCAACTGCCAATCAGAACGGTTGTCACACCGTGACGAACCGACTCTGAAAGCGACGGGGCTACAATCAGTTCGGCGTCATAGTGGGTATGGGTGTCCAGGAACCCCGGCGTTACCCAGCATCCCTCAGCATCAATTACCTGGTCCGCCAGCGCAGGATCGGGCTTCGAGTCAAAAACCCGGGCAACCCGGCCATCGCGAATCGCAACATGAGCAATGCGGGATGGGGCACCGGTGCCATCGAAGTAACGGCCACCAATGATAAGAGCGTCGTACTGTCTCACGGGGCAAGACTCCTCTCTTTTTGTTTTTGTGATCAGTCAGTCTAGCGAGCAAAACGTGACATTTCCTCTCTTTCTTTCTTCCCCCTCTACCTCTCCCTGAGCCGCGCGCCAGCTTCCAACTGACGGCCGGGGTGGCGCACCACACTGTCGCCCTCGTTCAGCCCGGAAGTAACCACGGTATACAAACCATTGCTTCTGCCTGCCGTAATCTCCGCAAGTTCGGCTATCCCGTCCACGGCCCGGAATACGTGATCCTTCCCGTTGTGCCTGAATATGGCGGAAGACGGAACCTGCAGCGCATTTTCGGTTGACCAAAGGACGAACGTAGCGTCTACCCGATAACCGTCTCCCAGGCTCGCCCAGTCCTCTGCCGGGCTGACAATATCGGCCAGCACCTGGACCCTTTGTTCTTCTACGCCCAGAGCAGACACGTCTTCAAACCCAACAGGCTCAACACGACGTACCGCAGCGTCCAGAGTTTTACCGCCCCACCCGGTAAGATGAACCGGCACCCCGGGTGAAAGTTTTACAGCGTCAAAACTGAGCACATCCACAACCACTTCCAATGCTGCCGGGTCCCCGACTTCGAGAATGGCCTCCCCCGCCTGGACAACACCCTCACTCTTGCGGACGATCCCAAGAATGGCACCGTTTACCGGCGACTGGATCGCAACTTTTTCGATGGCTCCGTTACCGGACGACCGTGCCGCGGAAACCTCTAGACGAGTCCGGGCGGCCTGAAGTTCATGCGCCATTACTTCTTCGTCAAATGTTGCTGAACGCAGAATCGCCTGAGCTCGGTCGGATGCAGACGCAACCTGCTGGAGACGCTCGTCCGAGACAAAGTGATCATCACTGAGCGCTTGTAACCGGGCCAGTTCCTTTTTCGCGAGATCGGCTTCCGCCCTGGCCACTGCGACTTTCTGCCGGGCGGAATTCAACGCAGATCTGGCAGCCCCGACCATGGCCTCAGCCTCCGCCCGGCTGCGGGCATCAAGAACGCTGGCAGGCATGGGCTCTACCTGTGTAAGCAATTGACCGGGCGTAACCGGATCCCCAACATCGAGTGGCACTCGGTGCTGATAACCCGCCACCGGCGACGATACCAGATAACGATCTTTTACCCGGGTCTTACCTTCCTCGGTGATGGTGACCTCCAGCTCCCCACGGGTAACGGTTGCCAGGTCCACCCAGACCGGATCAGGACGCAGCGTAACGAAGACCGCAACCAGTCCGAGCACAGTAAACACTGCCCAAAAAATCCACTTTCCTGCAGATCGTTTTTCTGCCATAGCCTATTCATTCCCCAGTGTTATCCTGATGTTCGCTTAATCACTATGCGCATTACTCCCGGGTTTTAAGAACCGCCACAAGATCCAGCTTCCTGAGCCGCCACCAGGCAATAAAACCCGAACCGAGCGCCGAAAGTATGACTACCGTGGCCGAAATGCCCAGCGTCTGGGACGTAATTGTCAGCGGAACACGGTAAAGCTCTGTCTGCATGGCGGTGATAATAAGAAGTGCCAGCCCTTCACCAATCAGCCACCCCAACGGAATGCCTACCAACAGAAGTAAGGCCATTTCGCCAAGCAGAATGTGAGCCACTTCGTTATGGGTGTACCCCAAGACCCGCAGACTTGCCAGCTCACGCCCCTTTTCTGCTAACGAAATGCGCACTGTGTTGTAAATCACACCGAATGCGATAATCCCCCCCAGCAAACTATTAAAGAACGTAAATGTCAGGAACGTCTTGGCCAGGGTCTGGAAAAAACTATCGAGCATAGCTTGCCGAATACTGACACCCAACACACCTGGCGTGTCTCTTAGCTGCTGATACACCTCGTTCTCAAAGGCCGGATCCACGTTTATCAGTGCCTGATTAATCAGAGGCCCCTCACCCAGCGCGCGGTTGAGGGCACTTAGATCCATATAAGCACCTACACCAAGAAACTCGCTGGTGGTGCCTGCAACCGGCACTGAAATGGTTCGGCGATCTCCTTCAAGTATCTCGATGTCCAGATTATCACCCGGCTCCACCGACAGTTCCCGCGCCAGGTAATCGGTCAGCAGAAGCCCCTTGCGAGGTAGAACAACCGATTCGAGATTCTTGTCCACCACGAACTGCAACCCCGCGCTGGCCGGAATGCCGGTTACTGCGCTTCGCCATGTTCGATGCCCGTTCACCAGCCTCGCGGCAACCGTTCGTCTGCCCTCTGCGTAGCGAATACCCGGTTGTCTCTGCAAGGTGAAAAGTATCGACGCGTTGAGTGGATCTGTCAGGGTTGCGGTGAGATCCTGCTGCTGAACTCGCGCAAACTGGGTGTGCACCATCAGCGAAACAGAATCAAACTGAAAATTACCCACCATAATAATGGCCGTCGCCATAGCGACACCCATCATAGACAATAAGGACCGAAGTGGTCGACGCGCAGTCTGCCGGACAATCATCCGGGAGGGCTGGCTGAAGCGTATGGTCGATAGCCATTTTTCAGCAAGGGTAACGCGAAATCGAGCAGGCCCCTCGGGGCGCATGGCTTCCGCTGGGGGCAGTGCCGCAGCCTGACTGATTGCCCGCCAGCCACCCAGCCAGGCCACCACAAACGAAATCCCGGCAAGGAGGAAAATCCAGACGGGATTAATTGTTAAAAGCAGTCCCGGGAAACGGTAGTACTGCATGTACATCTCACCGAGCCCGGCTCCAAGCCAAACGCCCAGCCCCAGACCAAGCGCAAATCCGATCACGGCGATGGTGAGCACAAGCTTGGTGTAGTGCCAGGCGATCTGACGGTTGGTGTAACCAAAGGCCTTCAACACCGCAATGATGTCCCGCTGGGTACTGATCAGCCGACTGATCACCACATTAAGCAGAAACATCGCGACGCTCATGAAGATCAGCGGAAAAACCGTCGCCATGGTTTTGAGCTGGCTCAGTTCGTCATTGAGAAACCGGTGTGAAAACTGATCATCACGGCCATAGGCACCTGTGGCACCATAGCGATCCAGCAACCGGTCCAGCGCATCAATCACCGATGCCACCGGATGGCCTGGGTCAGTGCGCACAAGCAGGCTATTGAAGGCGCCTTTCATATCCATGGCGGCGGCCAGGGCCTCCTCGCTCATCCAGAGCACACCAAAACGTTCATAGTCCGGGAGCATCCCTCCCGGAGGTATGACATAGATAAACTCGGGCGATTCAACAATACCGGAGATGGTCAGCAATTGCCGGCGACCATTGATAATTGCAGAAAACTGGTCACCGAGCTGTAAGTCATGAGCCTCGGCAAAACTACCGATGACTGCAACGTCGCGGCTTCGGCCAGGCGCGGGCAAATGCCCTTTGCGGATAAAAAGCCGGTTAACATCCGGTTGTCCGCCGGGTGGCAGGGATACCAGTCTTGCAGACACCGGGTCCGAGAATCCGGGAATCTCCAGCTTGGCACCACCCTCAACCCTGCCGGTAAACCGCGTAATGCCCGGTATCGCAGACACCTCGTGCAACACATGCTTTGGTGCACGCTTCAGAGAGGCAAAAATCTCCGCAAACTGATGCTCGTCATAATACTGGCTACGAGTTGCTGAAAGGGACGAATAATTAAGCAGCGACATGACACACACAGCCACACCACCGGCAATCACAAGGGCGATAGCCAGAACCTGGCCCCGCATCTGCCAGAGTTCACGGCGCAACTTGGTGTTCAGGGCGCTGCTGAAGAAGGACATTCCGCTACCAGCTCAAGGTTCGCGGATCCTGGCGCTGGTCATTGCGCCGTTCACCACTGATGTTGCCGTCCGACATCGTGATCACCCTGTCGCCCATGCCGGCAATTGAGGCATTGTGGGTAATAATTACTGTGGTCGTTCCGGTTTCCCTATTCGCTTTGTTCAGGGCTTCGAGCACGAGAATCCCGGTTTTTGAATCCAGCGCTCCCGTTGGCTCATCGCACAGCAGAACGTTTGGACGCTTGGCGACTGCGCGGGCAATGGCTACCCGTTGTTGCTCTCCACCCGACAGCTGTGCGGGGAAGTGGTCCATTCGGTCCTGCAACCCCACTAACGCCAGAGCCTCTTCCGGAGACATGGGGTTGCTGGCTATTTCGGTCACGGCGGCGACATTTTCACGGGCGGTAAGGCTGGGAATCAGGTTGTAGAACTGAAAGACAAAACCCACATGCTCCCGGCGGTACTGTGTCAGTTTGCGGTCTCCGGCGTCACCCAGTTCTTCATCGCAGTAACGGACCTGGCCGGCGGTTGGCACATCCAGCCCCCCCAGAATGTTCAGCAATGTGGATTTACCGGAGCCGGAAGCGCCCAGCATCACGATCAGTTCACCTGGGTACAGGTCAAGATCAACCCCCCGCAGAGCTCGGACCTGAACCTCACCCTGATCGTATGTCTTGGTCAGCCCCCGTGTCTGGAAAACAGGTAGTCGGCTCATCAACGCTTTCCCCGACTCAGGCCGTCAATCAGTCATCTGCACAGTCAATACAGACAGTCGTGTAGGGCAACACCTGCAATCGACGGGGGTCAATTGCTTCGCCACAGGACTCACATTCATCCCCCACCCCATTCTCAATTCGCTCAAGTGCGTGTTCAACCTGAGTCAGCTCAGCTCGGGTTTCCGATTCGAGGGAGTCAACCACTTCGTCGTTCTGAGTCTGGGTTGCCTGCTCTTCGAAGTCTTTCTCCAAAGCACCGCCTTCCCGATGCTGATGCGCTTCATAGCGAGACAAACGAGCCTGAAGATCCGCCCTCAGGGTTTCCAGTTCCGATTTTCGATTCGTCATACAAGCCTCCTGCCGCTCCTGAATTCAGGGCGACTTCGCATAAAGCACCAGATTAAAGCATAAGCTGAACCCCCGTTTGATGCTTGTCAAAATTACGCAACCAAAGGTACGGCAGAATAAAGATCTGGAAACCCTGCAAACAAAGGAGTTGTCAGCATGAACAATGAGATGCCTCAAAAGGCAAACCGTCTCAATGAGACCCTTTTTGAACAGTTCAGCAAGGCTGCAGAAATGCAGATGAATGCCTTCCGGCGCTATGCGGATGTGGCGATGGATCAGGCCAGAAAAGTGTCAGAGGTGCGGGATCTCGACGGTCTGAAAACCCTGACTGGTGATCAGGCCGAAACCCTTAAATCACTCAGCGAGCAATTCACTTCTGACTGGAAAGCGTGGCAGGACTACTTCACCGAAACCCGCGAGCAGGTGCAGAAGGTGTTCAAGGATGCGACCCCGGAATCGCCGAAAGCCAGGCAGACTGGTGAGAAAACCGCAGGCACGGCGGCGGCCGGCAAGAACGCAGCCTGAGCACTGACACAGGAGCGCGGCCGGAGCGGTACATCCTGCTCCGGCCTTTTATTTTGAGTAATAGAGGGACTCTTATGTTGGGTGTGGACCTGCTCAGCAAAACTGCCAATCACCTGGTTTCAATGTTTGAGACCAACGTGAGACGAAGCCAGGAGCAACTGGAGAAATGGCTGGGCGACACCGGCCTCATGGAAGACACCAAGTTGGCAACGCTGACAGAGATGTCCGATGCCTATCGGGCAATGGCAGAGGACTTGCTATTGCACCCGTTACGGTTCGCGGGTGCCGAGCTTGACCTGACTCGAAAACACCTTGCACTCAGCTATTACACCCTTGCCCGCGTGGTCGGAAAAGACAGGGAACCGGTTGTTGAAGCAGAGCGCGATGACCGCCGTTTCCAAGCCGAAGACTGGCGCAAGAACCTACCATTTGACGTGTTGCAACAGGCCTACCTGATCAATTCCAGAGCGTTCCTCGGATGGGTTGAAAACATGGAGGGTCTGCCGCCTGCTAGCCGTGACCAGATGTTGTTCTACGCCAGGCAACTGACCAGCGCACTCTCACCGTCCAATTACCCGGTGACGAATCCCGAGGTTCTGAGGATTACCTGGGAGCGCAAGGGCATGAATCTGGTGGATGGCGGTCGACAGTTACTGGAAGACGTACGCCAGAACCCGTCACTGTTCAACGTGGGCATGACTGACCGATCGGCGTTCGAGGTAGGCCGTAACCTGGCAACGACCCCGGGCAAAGTGGTGTACCAGAATGAACTGATGCAGCTGATCCAGTACACCCCGTCCACAGAAAAGGTGAGCAAACGACCCTTGCTGATCGTTCCCCCCTGGATCAACAAGTACTACATTCTGGACCTCACCGCCCGTAACTCGTTCATTCAATGGCTGGTCAATCAAGGCCAGACGGTATTTATCATATCCTGGCGAAATCCCGGGCCGTCCTTGCGAAACAAGGGCTGGGACGACTACATGCAACAGGGGCCGCTGGAGGCAATGGCGGCGGTTTCTGAAGCCACTGGTGAAGACCGGATGAATGTTATCGGGTACTGTATCGGCGGCACCCTGCTCGGCTCCACACTGGCATGGTTGAAGAAAAAGCGCCGTAACCCGGTGGCCAGTGCGACTTACCTGACGACGCTACTGGATTTTTCAGACCCGGGAGGCATCGGTGTCTTCATCAATGACCATTCAATCCGTGGCATTGAGAGGATGCTGGCACGCAAAGGTTACCTTGATGGCCGGGCCATGGCCTTTACCTTCAACCTTCTCAGAGAGAATGAGCTGTTCTGGTCTTTCTGGACCAACAACTACCTCAAGGGAGAAAAGCCCGCAGCATTCGACCTGTTGTACTGGAACACGGATGGCACCAACCTGCCGGCAAAAATGCACAGTTTTTACCTGCGTGAAATGTATCTGAATAATCGTCTGGTGCAGCCCGATTCCCTGACGGTGGCCGGCGAATCGATCAATCTTTCCGAGATCGATGTACCATCCTTTTTCCTCTCCGCACGACAGGATCACATTGCCAAGTGGAAAACGACCTACAAAGGTGCCCTCGTGCATGGGGGGAATGTGCGGTTTGTACTGTCAGGTTCCGGGCATATCGCGGGCGTGGTCAACCCGCCCTACAAGGAAAAGTATGGATTCTGGACCAACGACACCTTGTCACCGGATTCCGATGTATGGCTTGACAACGCTGAGCATCATCCCGGTTCCTGGTGGCCCCATTGGCTGGAATGGTTGGGCCAGTATACCGGTAAACCCGTGCCAGCACGGGTTCCCGGTAATGGCAAGCTGGAGGTCATTGAGGACGCTCCGGGCAGTTACGTAAGGATGAAAGCGGCCCAGGCGGCAAGCACCTGAATGACAGTCGCCGGAAACACTGAATCCTCAATTATGAGCACAGTGACAGATGCCCCCATGAGGAGGCTTCTCCCCATATCACGGATCATGCACAGCGGCATGTTGCTTCAGTGCGCACCGGAAACCTCTGTTGCCGAAGCGGCCGCCAGAATGGCAGAACACTCCGTCAGCTCAATTCTCGTTACCGAAAACGGTGAGGTGGTGGGCATATGGACCGAGCACGATGCACTCGCTGTGGACTTCTCCAACACCGATGAGTTCCAGCGCTCTGTCCGATCTGTCATGAGTTCGCCAGTACTCAGTCTGCCCTGCAGTATGGATATTGGCGAGGCCGCGATAAGGTTCCGGGACACCGGCAAACGTCACTTCCTTGTGGTCGATGAACACAACGCCCCGGTCGGACTTCTCTCCCAGACCGACCTGGCGCTCAATCAGGGACTTGAACCCTACCTCCGTCTCCGGGAAGTGCGCTCGGCCATACCAGGGCCTCCACTGGTGGCTGACGGAAATTTGCCCCTCTCCGACATCGCCGCGCTCATGCACCGGCATAACGCCGATGCTCTGGTCGTCCGCTGCGGGCAGGATGGCCTTGGAATTCTGACCGAACGCGACATGGTCAGATTTATTGCACGAAGCACCGCCAACACTCTCGCGCGGGACCTGGCCACCCGTCCCTTGATGACCGTTAATGAATGTGAACCTCTTATTCGCGCTCGGGACCTTCTGCTTGACCACCGGATTCGTCACCTCGCAGTGGTTAATACAAGCGGTGAAGTGACCGGTGTGATCGGCTATCACGACATGCTGGCCGGCGCCGAACAAATGTATCTCAACGATCTCCGGGAGGCTCTGGAACAGCGGGACGAAGCATTAGCGCAGTCGCGACGAACCCTCCAGTTGGCCGAGCGCGTTATTGAATCTTCGTTTGAAGGCATCATGGTGACTGACCACAACGTGACCATCGAATTCGTAAACCCCGCGTTTACCTACCTGACCGGTTACACGTCCGAGGAGGTTATTGGCAAAACGCCCGAGATCCTGTCTTCGGGCCGCCACGACAGCGATTTTTATCAGCGCATGTGGCAATCTCTGGTCAACCATGGATACTGGCGGGGCGAGATCTGGAATCGCCGGAAAACCGGTGAACTCTACCTGGAACTCTTGACGATCACCGCCATCAAGGACGACGAAAACAACACCACTCATTACGCCGGTCTCTTTACCGACATCACCCAGAACAAGAAAAACGAAGAGCAAATCCGGCAGCTCGCCTATTATGATGCTCTGACCGGGATCCCCAACCGCCGGCTTCTAGAGGACCGTCTCGAGCATGCGATCCGCCATGCCCATCGGAAAACGTTGTTGCTGGCAGTGATGTTCATGGATCTCGATCACTTCAAACAGGTGAATGATACCCTGGGCCACGCTACCGGCGACGAACTCCTGCTTCAGTTCACGGCCAGGGTCCAGGAATGTCTTCGTGAGGACGATACCCTTGCCAGGCTCGGAGGCGACGAATTCATCATTCTTTTGCCTGAAATGGAGAGCCCGGATGACGTCCTCCGGATTGCCGATCGCCTCATTGCGATTAGCCGGGAGCCTTACCGGATTGGTGGTGAAAGTATTCAGATAGGATCGAGCATCGGGATCAGCCTGTACCCCGAAGACGGAGCCACCGCCGATACCCTGCTGCAGGCAGCCGACGCTGCCATGTACCGCGCCAAACGGGATGGCCGCAATCTTTTCCGCCTTTTCAATCAGGAGACCAAGACCAGCGCCTGATTCCGCGATCACCTCTCTGGCTGGTGGCGAGTTCGCCCTCCCGGCAGTGATATGGCACTATTGCCTGCTTTGTGACCCGCCGGAGATTTCTCAATGTTATACACCACCATGGCAGTCCTAGCTGCAGCATTGCTTGCATTCACCTGGCTCGGTTTGCGGGCGCGTCTCGCGGATGGCGGTCTGGATGACTACGTCACAGCCCGAAACACTCAGGGCGCCAGGGCACTGGGCCTGTCTTTTCTTGCTTCGGGCATGGGCGGGTGGATCCTGTTTGCCCCCCCGGAGGTTGGTGCCATGGTTGGCCCAATGGCCTTGGCGGGCTATGCAGTAGGAGCCGCACTACCCTTCCTCGTGTTCGCCTTCTGCGGCCCGGCAATCCGTCGCTTGCTGCCTGAGGGCCGGAGCATTGGTGAGTTCGCCCAGATTTGTTACGGCCGGGGTGTCCGCCACTATGTTTCCCTGATATCCGTCCTCTACATGCTATGCTTTCTCACTGCTGAACTGACGGCAATCGGCGCCATTACCTCAATGCTTTCCGATATCAATGGCAGCCTCGTTGTTCTCGGTGTTGCTATCACTACCCTTGTATACACAGCTTGGGGCGGCTTGCGTGCCAGTATCGTGACAGACCAGTGGCAAGCGTTTCTTCTCATCGGACTGCTGGCAATCGTCGGGTTTGTGGGAATGCAGCAGCTTCCCGACATGACTACCGCCCGGCTTCCAGATGTCCCGACCGCGAGCGCCCTCAGCGTGGCCTTGACACTGGTCATTGCGGTTACCGCTGCCAACCTGTTCCATCAAGGCTACTGGCAGCGACTCTGGTCTGCTCGGGATCCGGAAACCCTCAGCCGTGGCGCAGTGTTTGGCGGAATCATTACCGTCCTGGTTGTTGCCGTGGTCGGTGGTCTCGGCATAATGGCGGCCCTCAGCGGAGCCGATCTCGGCAGCCCGCCCATTCCCTTTTTTGCGATGCTGAGTAACGCACCGGCATGGCTGACCATACCGACTCTTATCCTCGCCATTACACTGGTGGCCTCTTCGGTAGACACGCTGCAGAATGCGCTGGCCTCACTGGTGGTCACTGAAAAAAGGGATCTATCTATAAACTCTGCCCGCTGGATAACAGTCGCCCTTATGATTCCGGTGGTTCTGGTGGCACTACAGGGGATTTCGGTACTCAGGCTTTTCCTTATAGCCGACCTTCTGTGTGCAACTGCCGTCATCCCCGTGCTGCTGGGGCTGTGGCGCAAGATGACGACAACAGCCGCCATTCTGGGCGGGCTAGCGGGGCTCACGGGCGCGATACTGCCAGGCTGGATTAGCGGGGGCAGCCTGATTGCCGGACTGGAAGCCGCCAGTTTTCCAGGTAGCATTCCGACATTGATGCCCTTTGTCGGGGCGCTGGTGGGGTCCGGGCTGGTCAGTGTTATTATCGCCAGTTCCCGCCCGCGCCGTCACGCGGGATCCTGAGATACAGAAAGCGAACTGATGTCCGGGAAATCTTAGCCGGACATCAGCTCAAACGAATACCGCAGCCGGGTCTCATCCACACCCTGCCGGGCGCCAAAGTCGACAAGCCTCAGCCGGTTGCAGATCTTCCGCTCAAGTGTCGGCTCGTTCAAGGTCGACTCCACGACTGAACAACTTGACACACTGCCGTTCTGCTCAATCACCAGCTCCGGCGTAATGCTGCCCTGAAGTGAAGGTTTCTTCCTCAGCTCCCGATTGTAAATGCTGTAAATCGCAGCCTTATTGGCATCCATGGTCCGCTTTAGCTCTTCCTTGCTGCGCGTTCTTGATGCGACCTGCTGCTGTTCGCGACGGACCTCCTCTTTCGCCGCGGCTACACGTTCAGCTTCGGCCACTGCCGCTCTTTGTCGCTCAGCCAAAGCGACCTGCCGGGTTTCCCGCTGCAATTGTGCTTCGTCCACGCCGCCGCTCTTGCTCGTCGAGTTTGCGCGCGCCGCCAATGTGTCGCCCGTCTTCCTCGCAATCGGTTCAGCGGTTTTGGTAACGGGGGCGTCCAGTTTTACCGAATTCGCCAGAGAACTCAGTTTGGAGAGCTCCTTACCCATGGCCAGAAGACCGGTGTTTTTGACCTTTTCACGGGCTTTTTCGACATCCTGGGGTTCGGGCTCAGGTTCAGGTTTCTCAGCAACCTGGGGCTCAGGTTTCGGAGCCGGAGGTTCAGGTTGAGGCTCAGGCTTGGCCTGCTCGACCGGCTTTTCTTCAGGCTTTGGTTTTTCAGGTTCGGGTTCGGGCTCAGGTAAGACCGGCTTTGGCGGTTCCTTTTTCTCAATGATGAGTTTGGCCAGCTGGGGTGGTAAAGCTTCTTTCTCCTGACGGTCCTGTTCGGGCAACTCTATCAAGGTGACATACGTACTGAATGCCAGAAACAGGGGCACAATGCCCATTCCGATAGCAAGCAACCGTTTCCGCTCGCCACGTTCCCGGTTCCAGGGCAATCCATACCGATAGTCCATGAGTCTCAGGCCCCCTGTTCCATCTGCTGATTGACCGCAAGGGATATGGCCGCGTATCCGGCATCCACGCAGGTGGACATGATTTTCTTCAGCAGTTCATAGGGCAGCTCCCGGTCTGCCAGTATGGTTATTGCGCGACCAGCCTCCGGGGCCGGAGAGCCAGAACGGCGGCTCTGGTAACTCAGCTCGTCCTTGAGGGCCGGTTCCACCTGGCCTTCGAAGGCCTGGAACTCAGACCTTGCAAGTACAACGCGGCCGTTGACCAGGATATCGCTATCGGTGACCGTCAATGCGAGAACATCTTCCGGCTGCTGCTCGGCGGTTGAATCCGGCAATTTGATGGTGCTGTTCTGATTCAGAACCTGAACATCTGACGAAGAATTCACCATCAGGAAAAACACCAGAATGGTAAAGATGTCCATCAGCGACACCAGGTTCATCTTGCCCTGATTCTTGTTGCGTCGATAATGACGTTTAAAACGTCTGGCTTTGGCGGACTCCTTCATGAACTCACCTCATCGCCCGTCTGATCCTGCTCCGGTGCGTCCCCCAGGGAAATATCCGGAAACAGCTCAGCCTCAACCATATTGCCGGCGACAACAGCCTCATAGGAACGGACAGTATCCATCACGGTTACGAGTACCTGATACGACGTTTCCCTTGAGGGCATGATGATGACGTCTTTTTTCTCCGGCACCCGGCTTTTGAGCTCCTTCATGACATCCTTCAGCAGAACGAAGTCGAAGTCGCCTTCACGCTCGGGAATTTTCTTTATGACCCCTCCCTGGTTATCCGCGACTACGAGGTGGTGGTCATAAATGACAACCTGAATCTGGAGCTCTTCCTGCTGCCCTGAAGACACGCTTTCACCCGTGGGGAAGTTGAGCTCCAGCACGCTCGTGTGAGCGAAGACCATGTTCAGCAGGAGTACAGGCACCAGAACGATCATGAGATTCATGAACGGCGTGATGTCGAGGTCCGCCTCACTATGTAGCCGACGATGCTTTCGTCTCATAGCCTGATTTCCTTCTCGCTGATGATCAGGCCACTGATCCGGCCGGCGCTGTCACCGGTGACGCAGAGGGTGCACCCTGGCTCTGTGCCGGGGCACGCTGGCCTGTCCCGTCACTCAGCAGGTTGAGCACCTTGATGCCGGCCATCTCAAAGCTGTCAACAATCTCGTTGGTTTTGGTCTGCAGCAGTGAATGGATGAGAAGCATCGGAATAGCGGACATGAGGCCAAATGCGGTGGTGTTCATGGCCACAGAAATACTCTGAGACAGCAAGCTGGCCTTCTGGGCCGGATCGGCTGCGGCAACCGCGGTAAAGGCCGAGATCAGACCGATAATGGTGCCGAGCAGACCAAGCAGGGTTGCGATGTTGGCCAGGGTAGCCAGATATTGGGTCCGCTTTTCCAGCCGCGGCATCACGTCCAGCAGCCCTTCTTCCATGGCGTACTCGATTTCTTCCCGGCCCTGACGGCGTGCGAGACGTTGCAGCCCGAAACCAATCATGGTGGACATTGCACTGCCGGAATCCTGGGAAAAATTAAGCGCACCTTTCAGGTCTCGCTTGGCAATCATCTGGTGCAGACGATTGAAGTCCCTGCGATTGGTCAGTTTCTGAGCAGATAGATATACGTATCGTTCGATGGCCACAATGAGTCCGACAATCAGTACAACGGCAATCGGATACATAAAAAAGCCACCTTCCTGGAAAAAGCGAACGGCGGTATCAATCATCTTCTGGGCACTCCATGGTCCGGGTTTTGAAACAGTCTAAACGGTCAGATCTTACAAAGGCGTAAGTTCACGAAAGTCTTTGTTGCGGTTTGTTTTACCTTGCACTCAGCCTCAAGGCTTATGTGACAGGGTTCTCACTTGGACGTGTCAGCCTGCTGACGGCTGAAGGCCTGGTAATAGCCCATCAGTCGCTGGAATTCATATCGCTCAAGTGGTGAAAATTCCTGCGCCACCATCAGGCGTTCGTCAGGCGCCTTCAAATCCTCAACTTCGGGTGGCTGCCATGGCACCAGGTACATTACAGTGGGAACCTCCTGGTCGCCGCGAATAGTCGTACCCTCAATGGTCACAACACCCGATTCCTGAGCCTGTGCCAGCCCCACAAGCGAAGTCAAAAGTACAGAAAGAGCAACGACGAATGTTTTTCGGGTGTTCATTGTTCGTACCCCCATTCCATCAAATCCGGTTTTTTGCATCGAAAATCCAGTCCTCCAGCCGTGGATTCGGGTCTGAAGCCAGGGTCTGGTACTGCTCGTAAAGGGACAGTGCTTCATCCGGACGACCGAGATAGATATCCAGAAGGAACGCAAGATTGAGTATGGCAGGTAAATACGCAGGATCCGCCTCAAGCGCCCGCCGATAAAAACGTTCAGCCTGTTCAAATTCGCCCGCTGTCCGGGCGAGCACACCCAAATGATTCAATGCCACCGTATGTGACGGGTCCAGATCAAGAACCGCCGAAAAATACTTCGATGCCAGATCCGGATTGCCAGCCCCGAGAGCCAGTATTCCAAGGTTGGCCAGCGGTCCTGTGTGCCCTGGATGTTGTTTTGCCAATTGTTCGAATCGCTCCGTCGCTTCCTCGACATTACCTTCTTCCATTGACGTCACTGCGGCTCTGAATTCCTCAAGAAGCCTGGCCTGCACCTTCTGCTGTTCCGCCTCCGAGGCAGTCAGAGTAGCTTCGTCGGTCTTGGGACTCACGGCGCACGCAGACACCAGGCCAGTCATAACAGTCACTATTACCAGTCGCTTAACCCAGTTCATCGACCACCCCGGCGGTAACTTCCTGCTTGTTATATCGACCCGGCAGCAGGCTTCTCAGCGCCTCATAACTTCTCTTGACCCACTCGTCATAGATTCCATCCCGGGCCCGGCGAATATTCTGCTCGTGAATGTCGATAGCGTTGTCCTCAAAGGGGTAGGCCTGCTCTTCGAGTAACAGCTCATACTGCGCCAGTTCAAGCTCGCTCAGCCCCGGCGGCCGCTCCGAATCCATCAGATCCGCCCCCAGGCGGCCATAGATATGAGCGATCTGATAACCAGCCTCGGTGGCAAACGAAGACAGACCGTATGTGGCCGTCTTCTGATAGGCGGTCACCGCCGTCTCCAGAGCATCAGTTTTGGCTACCATGCTTTTGTTCAGGGGTAATGTCAGTCTGATGGCGTCGTAACGGGCAAGCGCCTCCCTTGCCAGAGTTGCAGACGCAGACGCTGCAAGCCATCGCATCCGGTCATCAGCCGCTTCAGGATTCTGGTCGACAAAGGTCATCTGTTTCCGCAGCCAGAAGTTCCTGCGGGTGGTATCGTCCACCGACTGGTAAAGCTCGGCCAGCCGGTTAGCCGCCTCCATATAGGAATCCGAGGGCTCAGGGTAGGTATTCGCATATCGGCGCCAGGTATCAATAGCTTTGTCGGTATTCCCTGCCTGGTCATAAAGCTCCGCAGCAATTAACAGGTTTTCACGGCGCTCCTCCGGGGTAGAAGCCAAAGCTACCATGCGACTGAGCTCGTCACCGGCTTTTTCCCATTGCCCCGTTTCCCGGTAGCCGAGCGCCAGTTTGGCCGGTACGGTATCTATCAACTCGTGCTCGGGGAAACGTTCCCGGAAGCCATTCAACACCGATATTGCCTGCTCCCAGCGAGAAGCTGTAATCAGAAGGGAGGCGGCATCGTATTCGGCATTGGCACGCAAAGCAGAGGCTGGCACCACAGTGCCCACCCGGAGGTACTCACTGACAGCTGCGTCTACCTTACCCGCAGCTGCGAGTTGCTCAGCCTGTCGGAAAACCGATGCTGCGAGGTTTTCCGTGATGCCGCCACGCCTGTCGTCGTTTTGAGGCATACCAACCAGTGCCTCGCGATAGGACCGTTCAGCCTCGGCAAATCGCTCCAGTTCAAAGAGGCTATGCCCTGAGAGCAATAGTGCCTCGGTTACCAAGGATTGCCTTGGGGTAGGCTGCCAAGCCACCAGGCGAGCTGACATGGTCACCACTTCTTCCCAGTTTTGTCGCTCAAACTCATGCTGCAGTGCGATATAAAAGACATCCGGGGCCCGGGCATCAGCTGGGAAGGCATTGACGAACCGCAGACGATTCAGTTGCTGCATTTCACGGTAAGAGCGCAACTCGGAAACTGGCTCCTTCTGCCACGTTTTTGCATACTCCCGGAATGCCAGTACGGACGCATACCCAGCCTCTGCAGCCTGCTCCGGCGCTTCGCCTTCATAGGGAAAGTCATAGGCTACACGCTCAAATGCCTCAATGGCCGACGCCCATTCGCGCAATTCGATGTTGGCTTCGCCCAGAAGGAATAACCTCTCCGGTGTCCGGGGATGGACCGGAAATGTGGCTGCAAATTCTGCGTAGTAACCTGCAGCCTTTCGATAGTGGTCCCGAGCCTCGCGCTCATTCCCGGATTCGCGGGCCAGCAGATAATGTCGATCCGCCAGCTCGGGCAGCAACTGCTCAAGCTGTTCTTCGATGTAGGCTACGGTTTCCGGTTCGGCACCTGCCCAGTAGTCGCTGTGGAGCCCGTAACCGCGGACAAATTCCGCTTTGCGCTCGGGAATCGTACTCGTGAACCCGGCAAGTTCCAGAGTCCGGATAATATTGATCTGATACCTCGGCGCCCAGCGACTGTCCGGGTGATCCTCGATAAAGACCTCGTAGACCTCAATCGCATCGCTGTAGCGTTCTCTCTCCAACAGAAGATCGCTATAACGGGAGTAAATCAGGATTTCATAGGGACGACCTCCGGTCTGACGAAACAGGGTCTGAAGTGTCTCTGCGCCATCCAGATAGGAGAGGGACAGCCCAAAAACCCGAAACAGGTCTTCAATCAGGGTCTGGTGTCGCTTATCAACATTCTCTACCAGCTGCCCCTCAGGCATCACCAGATCAAGCACCTCAACATAGCTGAACAGGGCCTGCTGATAGTCACCTTGCTTGAACTGGCTCCACCCTTTCATGTAGTGGGCATTGACAAGAAACGATGCATCGGCCTGCCTTTGTTCGCTGGCAAGGGCCACTTCATCAAACGCCTGCTCAGCTTCACGGTATCGGCCGTCAATAAAGAGCAGATCCGCCCGCCGGAACTGGGCTTCAATCCAGTAAGGCGACTGCGGATAGCCCGTAACCAGTGTATCCAGCGCCGCCAGCTGTTCCGGGGTCATTCCCCGCAGTTCCCAAGCCCGGGCCAGTTGATAGTAGATCTGATCATTACCTTTACGTTCGGGATACTCCGCCAGCAGATCTTCGTAGGCAGCAATGGCGTCGGAAAACTCGTCTTCCGCGGTATCTGCAAATTTACGCTCTGCCCGCATGAACTCAAGATCTGCCAGGCGATGCCGTATGGTCACCCGCTTGAGCGGGTCGTCTACCAACGGTAACAGCGCCCTATAGCTGTCAATGACCATTCCCAGTGAAACCAGCTCGCCCTGTACATCTGTGTCATCGACATTGCCTGTTGCAGGACCTGCGAGAACCGGCTCCCGCACCGCGGGAAGTGATGCCAGAGTACCGGCACGCGCCTGCGGCATTGCTTCCCCGGAACTTCCCGGCAGCCACTGAACGGCCTGGCAGCCGGTGAGCAACAGAATGGCCACACCCTGCAGAACGGAGCAGGCTGATAACCGGGCAAACAGAAGCAAGCCATGCCTAGTCATTGGCTGCCCCCTGTTGCCCTGCCTGGAACAGCTTGTCTGCCAAGCGCGCCTGAGCGTGACGGGACGCCCGCAGATAACCCTGTAACTGAAGGCGGCGCTCGGCGAGTGCTGCGTCCATGCGCCCCATCAGCCTGCCTCGTGCCTCTGCCAGTGCTGCCGACAGCTCACCTCTGAGAGCTTCGACTTCCGCTTCTTTCTCCGCGAGGCGGCGACTCAAGAGATTATGCTGACGATCTTCCGCCATCAGACTCTCAATGATTTGTCGCTGGTCACGAAACGTTGACATGGCATTGCCCAATTCCCTGAGCTGCTTCTGGGCCGCCCACCGATTGACCCCATATTCATCGGCAACCCACCAGTCGAAATAAGCCTGCATGCGGCGGAACTGGGCGCGCTGACTGGCCGTGCTTCCATCATCAGGCAATTCCTTCAGAGTTTCGGCCACTTGATCCAGCCTTGCTTTCAATGCTTTCTGCTCTGTTGTCATGAAAAACTCATGGTCTTCCCTGGCCAGGGCTTCATTGACTTGTACACTTAACCGGGCGTGCTCTGCAGCCCATTTGTCGGCTTCCTGCCTTGCCAGAACGGCCCGAGTCTCCCGGATTCGGATATCCCGTTGCAGCTTGCGGGTTTCCAGCATCACGGCAAAGGAACCGAGCTGTTTTTGCCAGTCTCCCAGGAACGACTGCATCCCGTATAACTGGTGCAATTCGCTCAAGGCCTGCTGAAAGGACTCTGCGGCAAGGATCCCGGCAATGCCAAAGTCTTCCGGAATAACGCGCAGTCGGCCATAGGCATCCGTCATCAGGCCATCACCATCCCGCATGAATTTCAGCAGGGACATGAGTGTCTTTTCGGTTAATTCCTGGCGCGCAGCAACCAGCTCGCGGTCCAGCGCCTGATAATGCCGGGCCGCATCCCGAAAAGCCTTGAGCGCCGGCCCCGGTCGGCCCATCTCTTCAAGAAGGTATCCCCGGGCGTAGGGAACCTGTTGCAGCCATGGCGTAAACAACTGCTTCCGGGACAACGTTTCCAGTGCATTAAAGGCTCTCGCCACCTCCCCCTGACCCGCCGCGGCAACCGCGTAGTCAAACAGTGCCCGGTCCGAAAAAGGCCCGTCGACTGGCAATGCTTCCAGTACCCGCAAGGCATCATCAAAATGGTTTTCATCCAGGTAAAGGCGTGCAAGAGAAAGTCTGGTCCTGTCCAGCAGCCCTTCGTGTTCCAAACGAACGTCTTCAGCGACAGGGGCCCGTTCAGTCATGTGGTCAATCAAAGCACGAAGGGTTTTGCCTGCGGCAGCTGAGTCCCCGGCAGAGATCTGCGCCATGGCCACGTTGTAATCCAGGTATGCTGACCAGATATTCTGGCCCCCCAGTTTTTTCCGCAAACCATCAAGAGCCGCCGGGTCACCGATAGCTGGTGACGACATCACCAGCCGGCACTGGAGGTACAGCCACTCTTGGTAAAGAGCGAGGTCACTGTCTGCGAGAACCCTGCCATCTACGCGTTGTAGATTCGCGTAAGCACCGTCGTAGTCCGCTTCCAGATAAAGCACCTTGCCAAGGTAAAACCATGCCTGATTGCGAATCTCCGGCGACAGTGAGCTCCCGTTGCCACCCTCCCCAAGCAAACTTGTGAACAGACGACCCGCCTCACGGGTCATACCGTAGGAGAGCATCAACCCGCCCTCCACCAGGCCGGGGTGATCACCGTGGCCCTCAATGCCGCCTTTTTCCCGTGCCACGGCCAGCTGAGTCAGCGCATCAAACGCCTGCCCCTGGTGGTAGTTGTAGAGTACCCACCCATATCTAAGATCCTTCACCCGCTCCGGTGCAGGCTCGTCCGCCTGGATAACAGCGGCAAGTAACAACCACAAGCACCCACCGACAACCAGAGATGGCAGTTTGCAGAACCGGTATCGAACCATCATTGCCACAGCCCGACTCACTCCCACTCCACAATGGAGAGCTTTGGCTGGTAATCGGAGGAACTGTCTTCCACCCGGATTTCCAGGGCCGCCGTACCGGTCTCTTTTTCGAACTGCATAGTGGCAGCCTGTTTGTAAGCGCGATTGTCAGGCCCGATGCCCTCCACAAACGCTGTCACCTCATGATTGCCGGTTTTCAGATTACCAACGTACAGGCGCTGCATACCTCCACGCTCCAGTGCACGGACCTGACGGTCCGTGTAGAGGTAGGAAGCGACCACCTCCTCATCCACTTTCAGCTTTACCGCATCAAGTTTCAGGAACTGACCGGTATCAACGCTCAGAAATACAGCAAACTGGGTGCTGGCCGGGAACAGAAGATCTTCTTCCAGAATAAAGAGGTCCCTGTTTAACCGAATGACTTTCTTCTTCAGGGCTTCAACAGTCTCCGCGACAGCTTTGTCCTCAGAGGTATCACCCGATTGGGCCAGTGCCGCCCCCGCCACCATCAGTGAGAGGCCGGCAATGAGGGCATACATAAAGGGCTTCATCGAAATCGCCATGGTCAGTCTTCCTGCAAACTCAGTATTCAAGAATCAACGACGCGCGAGTCACCAGAGCGTCAAATGAATAAAGCGGTTCCTCTCCCGGGAGGTAATTGCCGGAGGCCGTCACATCGCGGAAGTCGTCATATTCGAAATTCAGCCAGTCAACGAGCAGGCTGAACTGTAATCGTTTGATGCCTGGCAGCGATGTCTGCTTCCACTCATAAACCGCTCCGGCCGCCAGGGTTGTTCCAGAGAGCGTGCTCAGCTCTTTGTCACGCGCCAGGTGAGTCTGGGAATTTTCAAAGGGAAACAGGTCACTGTAGAAATCGGCAGCGTCCTGAGTGTAGTAGCGAACCGAACCTTCCAGGGTCCAGCGCGCATTGACCCCGTGTACATAAGCCAGTTCAACCGTATGGGCGTCGATACCCCAGCTATCAGTGAAATATCGGTACTCTCCGCGAATGGAGGCCCGATAGGGCAGATAGTACAAGGCTCGGGTGGCAATCGATGTGCTGGTGCGGGTTTCAGGATAACGTTCGGGCTGATAGAGAAAGGACGTCGGATCGTTGGGATCCACATAACGGTTCTGGCGATAGGGATTCTGAAGAAAGCCCTCATCCGAAACCACTTCAAGGTCGATACCCAGCAGACTGTTCCGCGTAAGAACCTGGCTCAGTCCCAGTTGGTAATTACGACGATCGGCCTGTTCACTGAAGGTCTCATTGCCGACACGGCCAACATCGTCCCAGCCGTTGGCATAGCCCATCGTGATAGTGGACATACCACCAAAGAACTCCTGGCTGACGGAGAAATAAACCGTATTCGCCTCGTAGTCATTCTCGGAGCTGTTGGTGTAACCAAGACTCATAATGGCGTCTTCGTGGAGGTAATCCACGCCTACCGTATACTCGTCACGTTCTTCGGTGTAAGGGCTTGCCGTCGCCAATACATCAACGGAGGCCGCCGATACCGAATCCACATAATACTGTCCGGTAAAAGAGACCTGCGGGCCGGCATTCTTCCGAACCAGAACCGATGGTCCATCAATCACCATGCCACCGCCGTCGTATCGGTGGTAAAGCATATCCACATTATCTGCCGGCAAGGTGGCTGAGACAGCATACGGAGCGCCCAACACCATCGCCGATACGGTTACCATGTGCGCCAGCAACCGACGACAATCAATTACAGCCACAGCCACCTCCCGAGCCACCCTCGGAGCCCCGCGCCGATTCCCGGGACTGATAGACGTGATGCATATAAACGTCAGCCTTGCCGTGACGACTCAAGCTCATGACCGGGTCTGCGAGTTTGTCTCGCTCATAGGGCTTGACCCAGGGTTTGACGGAACTGCATCCCGTGGTCGTTATGATCAGTGATACCAGCAACACCGGTATCACAAGGGATAACTTACGCATAGCTTCTTGCCCACTCAGGATCACTCACGCACCAGCTTTCGAATCTGCTGTTCGTATTCGTCTTCATATCCGGGCTGATAACCGTAATGCACGTAACGGGCGTTACCGTCCCGATCAATCATGATCGTGGTAGGCATCGCCTGAACCTCGTACAACTCGCTGACCGAGCTTTCCGGGTCATACAGGATCGGATAGTCCACCGGCACACTGTCGAGGAAACGCAAAGCCTCGTCCCGATTCTCATCCACGTTGACTGCCAGAATGGTAAACCCCAGATCCTTGTAACGGTCGTATATCTCATTCATCAGAGGCATTTCCTGGCGACAAGGACCGCACCAGGAGGCCCAGAAATTGAGCATCACTACCTCGCCCCGGTGATCCTCAAGACGCAGGTTTTCCCCCGACCGGCTGTGCAAGGTGAAATCGGGGGCCGGAACATTCATAGACTCGGCAGATGCAGCCGTTGCGACACCTGCCAAAACAACCAGCAATGCAAGAGGCTTGAAAAACGGTTTCATATCAAATTGCTCCCGTGTTCAGAAAAAAACCGACAGGCCGGAACTGACTTCGGTGTTCATTGAGGTTTTCTCGGCACCCAATACGTCAATGCGGTAATAGTGCTGGCGCACGCCAATATGGACGGCCACACTGTCCGTCAGCAGTATCTGATAACCGGCACCGGCATTGAGGGTGAAACGTGTATCTCCGGCAAAATCCGTCGCGCCCGCACCTGCAATGAGGTAGAAGTTGGTGTTAAAAGCATAGTTCTCGGAAAAAAACGCTTCGCCGGGTAGCACGTTGTAGCCAAGGTTGATGTTGTAATAGGTGTAATCCCGCTCATCACCCGTCAGAACCTCGACGTTCCCTGCCAGCTTCTCGAAACTGGTTTCGCCACCTTCGGCAAAACCGACACCCGCTTCGAAGAAGAAAGTTTCACTCAGGTGATAGGTAAATTTACCCCCGTACAAGAGCGAGGACTCGAAGTCCTCTATGTTGAGAACACCGACGAACGCGCCAATTTCAAAATCCTCGGTATCGATCAGGGACTCGTCCACGGGAACGGGTTTGACGTCCGGCTCGATTAGCGGACGCTCTTCCTCAGCCGCCATCGCTGTGGTTGAGACTGTCATCAACACCGACAGGCAAAGCCGGGTCAGAAAAAAATACTTAGTCCGATTTTCCATTCTATCGCTTCTTCGTTGGTCGAGCGGGTCGTGAAGATTTTGTAGTCTTTCACCTCGGCTCGAATGAAATATCGATCGGTTATGTAAGCCCTGACGCCAAAGCCGGCATGCCCGATACTGTTATCGCGCTCTTCCGGTTCCGCCAGCGTTACCTTGGGGTCTACCCAGATATGCCCGACCCCGAGGGTGAAAAACGGTGACACACGCCAGTGCGGAAAAGGCTGATGCACAATGTTGGCATTCAGCATCCGGATCTCGGAGGCATTCCCCAAAACCTGTGACCCCCAGAGTTCTGCAGAAAGATTGCGCGTCATCCAGTATCCACCGTACGCTGAAGTCACCGCCGCTCTCTCGAACTCTCCCATCATCAGGCCGACCTCCAAGCGTCGCTCCCTGAACTCGTCGAAGCTTGGCACTCTGAGGTTGACCCTGGCACCGGTTTCATCCCGGGCCTCAGCGATTGCTGCAACGGCAACCCAACCTTCCCTGCCTTTTTTGTCCCGCACCTTGATCCAGCTGGTTTTGCGCTGGAGTATCTCCAGCCATTCCCCTTGCTCACTGGCATGAAACACCGGGTAGCCGACGGCCGGCCCCGTTCTCCATTCAACGAACGGATTCACCACCTGGACTCTGGGCGCTTCTTCGCTGTCTTTTCCCCACAGCCAGCCAGCCCAGGATGTGACAGGCATGAATAGAACAAGAAACAGAATGGCAAGGCGCATGGTTAGGATGTCGGTCCTGTCATCAGTTTTCCGGAGCATCAAACGGATTGTTGTAATACTGGGCACCGATATCCAGCCACTCGGCAATCAGGCGCAGTTCTGCCGGCGACAGGAAGTTTTCGTGTACCCCCCCGGCTCTGAAAACGCCCATGAAGCGACTGCTCGCAGCACCATTGACCGACATGCTGGCGGCCACCGGCACCGGCGCAAAGATCGGTTGCTCCATGCCATTGGCATCCAGAATGGGAACGCCTTCCTCATCCCTCAATACCTCTCCGGTATCTACGCTTTTATCCACCAAAGCTCCGTTCACAAGCTCCTGCTCGTTATCCGGGAACAGCAATTCCCTATAGGCCGTGAAGTGCAATGGCTCGTCCGGTGACGGACCGTCGCTCAGATCGAGCTGCGCCTCCGGGACCTGGGCGACTCCCCCATCGTCGCGATTGGTGTGACAGCTGGTGCAGGTGTAGTTATCGATGACAGCCCCGGTCCCATCAAGGATTTCCCGGTTCAGCTTCCACAACGGATGGATATGTTGCTCGTAGTTAATCACGATTCGGCAGTTCGCTGCCCAGTCGTTCGCACAAACACCTGAAATGGGCGGCGTGGTTTCAAGGTCACTGTAAGCCAGAGTGAAACTCCCGGCCTTGGGCGTCACGGACGGATCGGTCCATTCATCCACATAAACCACGTCGGGCTGGGGCTTCCGGATGTCGTCATTCACCCTGGTCCAGGTCTGAGCCATGGTGTCACCCATGTTCGCGAACAACGACGACTCAGTATTTGGAAATGGCAGCCCCGTTGTTGTCGCGCCGGCCCAGACCGATGCAGGTCCGGCGCCCTCACGCCCGTGGGGCACCGGGTTGTTTGGATTATGGCAGCCTTTGCATTCGAGCGTCTCACCCGGGCGCACGGTGAGCCAGTTCTGATGTCGCGGCCCTATTCTCTGCCCCTCTGAGTCCAGAATGCTGATGGCGAAAGCCACATTGGCAGGCACTGCAACCTTGATCGACCCGTCCGGCTCCACGGGCACGTAGCCAAGAATCTCCCGCATCAGCTGCCCGCGGCTGCGCCCGAAGGCACTGTTATCAAAATCACGGACATTATCGTCGGGGATAGAGACCGGCTTCTCAAGCCGCAGGAACCGTGCCGGGCGATCCGCCGGCGGAGTCTGCACCGGGTCGGCAATGGCGGCTATACCCACTGGCAAAGTGTCATCAACACCATCAATATCGTAAACACTGCGGATATCCAGAACACCGTACCCGGCGTCCCCCAGTAACCCCTCATCGCCGGGAAACTGCGATTCCGGAACAAAGGTTTCCAGAGCCCGCTCCCTGAGAAGCACAGCCTCATCAAACTGTTCACCCTCTGCGGGCTCAACTACCGGACGCTGGGTACCGCTGGCGACATCAAGCAACCAGAGGCCATAAACAGGAGGAGCCGGCGAGTAGTCCTCGGATTCAAGGCGCTCTTCTGTGCAATTCACAATACGCTCAGTGACAATCTCCTGCAGCCGGCAGGGTGTCCAGCTCACCAGATAGCGTCCGGTGCCATCAAGAAGGGGTGAGACAGCACCGTAGCTTCCTTGCAGGGAGGGCTCACCGCCCAAACCTGTCCCGGTTACCAGCATCTGTTGGCCTGAACCGGGAGTTCCATCAACCCGAAGATCCGATTCCACATACAGGCCAACGTCGACTTCGGCCAGCACGGACGCATAATCTGTGCTTTCAAAGGGCCTGAGCTGAACCAGCAGGGAGCCATTATCTGTCTTTCGTGGCTGAAGATACTGAACGTCTGTGGTTTCAGAGACGGAGTCATGCGAATGACGCCCGTAAAGGTAATCAAGCCCTGTTCCGTCCGGGTTTACCCGATAAAGATTTACGCCGTTGTTGCCAGTCTGGCCAGCGTTGTCCCAACGACTGAAAATAATTCGACCATCATCTGCGACCACCGGGTCCAGATCATGACTCTGGTTGAATGTAATCTGCTCAATGTTTTCGCCATCATCATCCATAACATGGAGGACGAACGCCGAAACATCACCATCCTCTTCCAGCGCCGCATACTGAGGCTTGCCTTCATCCAGCAGGATCGCCTTGGAGGTCCGCTGTCGCGTCGATGAAAAAACGATTCGGCTGTCCGGCAAGTAAGCCGGGGCTACATCCTGGCCGGCGTGAGCGGTGACATCTGAGGAAATAATCCGGCGGAGCGAATCCGTGGTGACCACGTATTCCCAGATATTCCATGTGGGTTGGTCTTCGTCATCAGCGCCTTCAATGTCCGGAGCACGCATGGCAAATAGCAGGCGCGAACCATCCTGGGACACATGGAGGTCTTTTACATCGTACCGCAACTGCCCATTTTCATTCAGGAATGAGCTTCCGGCAAAGGCCTGCGAGGTAATGTCTTCAGACTTGGCACTGGCTGAGGCGCTGGCTTTGAGGTACAACCTTGCGCCCGGCCGGAATTCAGACGGATCAGCGAGGTTGTCGCCGACCAGAGCGCCGGAGTTTTCATCGAACAACAGCGGGCGCTTGACGAACGCGACCGCGTTTTCCACGACCACCGGATCCGCCTGCTGGCTGTCGCTGCTAGACAGGCATCCGGCCAGTAACAGCAGCGGCCCGAGGCAAAGCATGGCCCTGGCAGCCCAATGGATTTTCCGAAGCAATGACTTAATCTCCAACGCAACTCATCCCGTGTGATCGACATTCCATGACATAAATTAAGTCTGTTCGGTTATCAGGCTCCAAAGCTTTTAGGTAACGCAATGTAATAACGTGGGCCAGCACCCAAAACGGAGGATATAGCAACGCCTAAACTTTTAACAATTGCAAAATCGTATTAATGTGCGGATGCGAACGACCATCGAGGACCAGGAAATGAAAGCCCGATACAGGACCAGAGCCATGATACGCAAGGCGTGCAGTACATCGCTCTTCGTTGCGGTTGTTCTCGGACAGGCAGGACTTGCCCAGGCAGGCCCCCGGGAACAGGCGAAACGGATCCACGACAGAATCGCGGGCGTTCCTCCCTCCGCCTCCACACTGAATACCATGACGACCTACATCCAAAACGGCAATGAGATCGAAGCGGCTCGCACTGCGATGGCGGACAGTGCCTTTTACGACGTCACGCTGAAGAATCTGGCTGCCCCCTGGACCAACGAGGCGATGTCAAGATTCGTGCCCCTGAATGATTACACAGCCACAGTGATTGGTCTGGTTCGTGATGGCGAGGACTTCCGGAAAGTGCTGTATGGTGACGTCCTCTACATCGGGGCCGACTCCCTCGGATTGCCTGGCTATTCCACAACCAACAACAATCACTACGAGGCACTGGAGAACGGTGGTTACAGCCTCAAAGACAATCTGGTGAGAGTCAATCAGTCCACGTACACCGGCCTGCCAGTTTCTGCGACAGCAGGCGTGATCACATCCCGCGCCTCTGCCAGGGCCTTTTTCAGCGCCGGAACCAACCGCGCCATGTTCCGCTTCACACTGCTCAACCATATGTGTAACGACCTGGAACAGGTCGCGGATGTTACCTTGCCGCCGGATCGCATTCGCCAGGACGTATCACGGAGCCCCGGAGGCGACAGCCGTGTCTTTCTGAACAACTGCGTGGGGTGTCACAGCGGCATGGACCCCATGACCCAGGCCTTCGCCTATTACGATTACGAATACGATCCGAACAATGACCCGGATGGCGAACTTGGCCGACTGGTTTACAACACGGCCAACGACCTGGACCCGGTCACCGGCAGCCGGGTTCAGGAAAAATATCACATCAACTCAACCACCTTTGAGCAGGGCTACGTTACACCCGATGACCACTGGGATAATTACTGGCGCTCTGGAAACAACCGCCGCCTGGGCTGGGATTCTTCCCTCAGCGGCAGCGGCGTTGGCGCCAAGAGTCTCGGGAAAGAGTTTGCACACTCCGATGCATTCGCTGAATGCCAGGTTAAAAAAGTGTTTAAAAATGTCTGTCTGCGCCCGCCCTCGAACAGCGCGGATCGCTCCAAAGTCAGCAGTATGGTTGCCAGCTTCCGCAGTCAGGGTTTCGACCTGAAGCAGGTATTTGCAGAGTCCGCTGTTTACTGCATGGGGGAGTAAGGAAGCCATGACCATTTCAAGCCGTCAGGGAAAACGCTCCCTCAAATCGATTCTGGCTATCTTTACTGCCGCCATACTGCTGACAGCCTGCGGTGGTGAATCCACCGAGCAGCTTCCAGACACCTCCGCCAACACCGGGACTGTTTCCTATAATGGCCCTGCCCCAGCCACAGATGACGTGCTCAATTTCAAACAGAGTGTCTGGGACAATCTGGTCACTCAGGACAAGTGCGGCGCCTGTCACAATGCCGGAGGACAGTCACCTGCGTTCGTTAATGAGCAGGACATTAACGCAGCTTACGCACAGGCAAACACCGTCGTTAACCTCTCGGATCCCTCTCAGTCGGCCATGGTGACCAAAGTCGCCGGTGGCCATAACTGCTGGGTCAGCAGTACGTCCGTCTGTGTCGACCTCCTCACAACTTATATCTCAAACTGGGCCGGCGGCTCCGCAGGTTCTGTCAAAACCGTGGAGCTGAGGGCGCCAACGCCCAAAGACCCCGGCACAACCCTCGCCTTTCCTGCAGACAGTGGCGAGTTTGCATCCACGGTCTACCCGGTGCTCACAACCTACTGCAGCGATTGTCACGTGGAAGGCATCCAGACGCCTTATATTGGCAGTACCGATATAGATACAGCCTACGAACAGTCCAAGAGCCGTATCAGTCTTGAATCACCTTCGGACTCTCGCTTTGTCCAGCGGCTGCGTACCGACTTCCACAACTGCTGGGACGGCGACTGTGCAACCTCAGCAGATATCATGCAGATGGCCATTGAAGACTTTGCCGGCCTTCAGCAAGCATCACCTGTGGACCCCGCACTGGTAACAAGCAACGCCCTTAACCTGGCTGATGACGGCCTGCTGGCCAACTCCGGTGGCCGCTACGAAGACAACATCATCGCCCTGTACGAATTCAAGACCGGTGAGGGCCAGACAGCCTTTGATACCAGTGGCATATCCCCTGCCCTGAACCTGACACTCAGCGGTAACGCCGAATGGGTCGGCGGCTGGGGCATCGACCTTGGCCCCGCCTATGAGAACGAGCAGCAGCTCATGGTTCCGGCCGGTAAAGCTCAGGGCTCAACGTCCGACAGCAGTAAGCTCCACAACCTGCTGACGGCATCAGGTGAATACAGCATTGAGGCCTGGGTCGCTCCGGGTAACATCACCCAGGAAGACGCCAGGATTATCACTTATTCCGGTTCTGCGACTACCCGCAACGTAACCCTGAGCCAGACCCTTCAGCGTTACGAAGTGCTTCACAGAAGTACCGCCAGCGATGAGAACACGCCATTCGCAACCCAGGACGCGGACGAGCTGCTTCAGGCAACGCTTCAGCACGTGGTGGTGAACTACTCCCCTGGAACTGGCCGGCAAATCTTCGTTAATGGTGAGCCAACCGGCGACATAGATCCGGACGGAGCGGGCCTTCTGTCCGAATGGGATGACAGTTTCGCTCTGGTACTGGGAAACGAAACTGACGGCAATTCGCCATGGCAAGGTGCCATCCGAATGGTGGCCATACACAATCGGGCGCTGACACCTGAACAGGTCAAGGTAAACTTCGATGTGGGCGTTGGGCAGAAGTTCTACCTTCTTTTCGGAGTCTCGGATCTTGTCAGCCTGCCCCAGAGCTATATCGTATTCGAAGTAAGCCAATTCGACAGTTACAGCTACCGGTTCACCAGCCCCTTCTTTATCAGCCTGGATAACTCCGTGGAGCCCTCCAACATTCCACTAAAAGGCATGCGACTGGGCATCAATGGCAAAGAAGCGACGGTTGGCCAGGCCTGGGCCAATCTGGATGTAGTGCTGACCGGCGACGACTATGAGCCAGGCACCGGCCAGCCACTCTCAAGACTGGGCACTGTCATTGCGCTGGAAAACGGACCGGAAAGCGACGAATTCTTCCTGACTTTCGATCAGCTGGGGAGCGGCAACACCTTCGTCAGGTCTGAACCAGCCGCGCCCCCGGCCGCAGAAGCCGGAGATCTGGACCCATCGCCGGAGATTGGCCTGAAGACCTTTGACGAGATCAATGAGTCCATGGCACGCATGACTGGTGTTTCAAAAACACAAACTGATGTCTACGACACCTACATCACGGTAAAACAACAGCTGCCAACGGTTGAGAACATCAGAGGCTTCCTGTCCTCCCACCAGATGGCTGTCACTCAAATGGCGATCCAGTACTGCAATGTGCTGGTTTCCAACAGCCAGCTGCGGTCAGACTTCTTTCCGGGCTTTGACTTCTCCGCGCCAGTCGCCACAGCCTTTGACCATGGCGGAAGAAGCCTGATCATTGACCCCCTGCTACTGCGCTTCGTTGGCGTCAACCTGGCCTCGCAGCCAACCGATCTGGAGATCGAGAACGAACTGAACAACCTTATGGATAGTCTGACCAGCTGTAGTGGATCCTGCCCCGCAGACCGCACAGAAACCGTTGTTAAGGCCAGCTGTGCCGCCGTTCTGGGCAGCGCTACCACCCTGGTTCAGTAGAGGATACCAACATGTTTATTCGCAGATCACGCAAGAAGACCCTCGCCAACGGTGAACCGCTCCGCCACTCTGATCATGGCAAGCCGCGCACTCGACGGGAGTTTATCGCCCAGGGTTTTCAGATGGGCGCGGCGACGGTGTACGGTGCATCCGTGTTCAGCCTGTTTGGCAATCCCCGATCCGCCTCCGCAGCACTGTCTGCTGACCTTAATACGCTGAAGGAAAGCTGCGGCATCGCCGTCCAGGGTGCAGGAAAGATTCCTTTCATCTGCTTTGACCTGGCCGGCGGCGCCAACATTGCCGGTTCCAACGTACTGATGGGCAAGTCCGGCGGACAAATGGATTTCCTGAGCACCGCGGGCTACAGCAAGCTTGGATTACCGGGGGATATGCTCCCGAACAATCCGGCATTCGTGAATAACGAAATGGGACTGGCTTTCCATTCTGACAGCGGCTTCCTTCGGGGTATCCTGCAAAGCACCCGTGCCGGCACCCGTGCCGCGGTTAACGGAGCCATTATTGCTGCCCGCTCGGAGAACGACACCGGCAACAACCCTCACAACCCCATGTATGGCATCCATAAAGCGGGGGCGGATGGCTCTCTTCTGTCACTCGTTGGATCCCAGAGCTCAGAGTCTGGCGGCAACTCCATGGCGCCCATGAACCTTATCGACCCCAAGGTTCGGCCCACGAAAATTGACCGCCCCTCTGATGTAACCGGCCTGGTGGATGTGGGGGATCTGATTGGCATTCTTGATCAGAATGACGCAGTGGCCGTCATGGAAGCCATTCAGCGCATCAGCGATGCCAAGATGAAGAACGTCAGCACCAATCTTAGTGTCTCTACCGATGAAGCCATCAAGGAGTTGGTGAACTGCGGCTATGTCAAAAGCGCCGATCTGGCGGACCGTTTCGGCAATCCTGCTGCCCTGGATCCGATGGCGGACCCAGACATAGTGGGGCCTGCCGGAATATTCACCAGCGAGGAGTTCAACAGCAATCGGGAATTCCGGAAAACCGCTTCCGTCATGAAGCTGGTGCTGGAAGGGTACGCCGGTGCCGGTACCATTACCATGGGTGGTTACGACTACCACACGGGCGAACGCGGAACCGGAGAACGCCGGGATGAGCAGGCTGGCCGGTGCATGGGTGCCTGCCTCGAATACGCCGCACGGGTGGGAATGCCACTGATGCTTTACGTATTCAGCGACGGGTCGGTCGCCAGCAATGGTCGTATCGACGACTCTATGGACGGCCGTGGCAAAGGTGAGTGGACAGGCGACAACCAGCAAACCGCTGCCTCGTTTTTCATGGTGTACAACCCTACGGGACGGCCTCAGACCATTCGCAATCAAATCGGTTTCATGCGGTCCGATGCGTCGGTGGAGACAGCATCAAGTCCTGCAGCCAATAACGTCAACCAGCTGGTTCAGACAGTTCTGCTGAACTACATGGCGCTTCACGGTGAGCAGAACCTTTTTGACAGCAGTTTCAATGGCCATGGCCTCGGCAATTCCACCATGCAGGATAGCCTGATTGCCCTGCAAAGTGTGGTCAGTGGCACCATTCCTCCTTCACCCTGAGGCACCGGCTGCATAGAACAGCCGCCAATATCAGTTCACTGATTCCGGCGGCTGCAACCCCTCCGAATAATGCATTCGCCGGTGTTCGTCGATGATAATGGCATCAATACCCGGCAACCGGTTAATCATCTCCAGACCTTGTTCCGAACCAAGCACAAACACAGCCGTGGAAAGCCCGTCAGTGGTGAGTGCATCCTCCCCCAGTATTGTCACGCTCTGAACGCCTCGAACCGGCTTGCCGGTGCCAGGTGCAATGATGTGATGGATCCGGTTTCCGGCCTCATCAATGAAAAACCGCTCATAATCACCCGACGTGGAAACAGCGGTATCGACCAGAGGCAAAACAACAGCATTTCGGTCTTCCGTGCGCGGGTCCCGGACACCAACAACCCACGGTCTGCCCCGGCGATCGCCAATCAGCCTCATATCGCCGCCAGCGCTGAGCCGTGCGTGACGAACGCCAGCCTTTTTCAGAATGCCGACGCCCAGGTCAACGGCGTACCCCTTGGCAATGCCTCCCAGGTCCACGAGCAAGCCCTGCTGGCGATAGGCTACCGAAGAGTTCTCTTCATCGAGGACAATGTCACGGTAATTGATCTGGCCCAGGTGTGATGCGATGTCTTCGTCGGTCGGCTGTTGCTTCGCGCGGTAATCGTAAAGGTACCCCACAGAGCCGAAGCTGATATCAAATGCGCCGTTGCTCAGATCAGAGACCATCCTGGCCTTCTGCAGCACTCGTAAAAGACCGGAACTGACCTTGACGGGATGACCAGCCGCTTCCCGGTTTACCCGGGAGAGTTCAGAGTCCTCCCGATAACGGCTCATCTGTTGGTCAACCTGATGAAAGACAGAGAGCACCCGATTCGCAGTCCGCTCAGCAAATGCCCTGTCTTCGGCCCAGAACTCAAGGTCGATGGATGTGGTCATCGCGGTATCGGTATAGCGATACCACTGTGCCTGCACAAGCGTGGGCAATAGCATCAGCACTGCGAGCACTCCGATGCTCACCAGGCTTCGACGCAAGGTCTCGCTTTCTGGCCTGACTGGAATAACCCGCACTTGATTCTCCCGATTAAAAACCGGCAGCGTACGCCCGCCGGTGACCCGGCAAGTTTATCCAGCTCTGCAATTTAATCCAATCCTGTTTTTCTGCTTGATCCGGTATCAACGCTCGGACAACGATTGCTCATGAGTCAGCAAAGCCTGTTTGCGCCTGACACCCCACCTGTAACCTGACAAGCTACCATCGCCTCTGAGAACCCGGTGACAGGGAACCAGCACCGCCAGGGGATTGGCAGCACAGGCGCTGGCAACCGCTCGCGATCCGGAGGGCACCCCCACCATTCGCGCCACTTCGCCATAGCTGGCACTGCTTCCGGCTGGAATTTGACGGAGCGTCTGCCAGACCCGTCGCTGGAAGTCGGTTCCCCGTATATCGAGACTGACCGGCAGGGTTTTCCGACTATCCACCAGATAATCCATAACACTGGCAAACCAGTCATCCCTGGAACCGTCGGCATGTGTGAGGGTCGCGCCCGGAAACCGCCGGTCGAGTTCCGTCACAAGCTCTTCTTCAGAGTCTCCGGGCAGCACGGCGCAGACCCCCTGGGACGTTCGAGCAACCAAAACCGTTCCGAGATAGCAACTGCCAACCTGCCAGGTAATGGCCTCACCCTGAACACTGTTTTTTCTGGTCATGGCTTAACCGCTCCCCTACGGTGTGCTTACCCCGGAGTTCGTATACAGGCACCCTTTCTAAAATAGGCAGAACACCCGGTTACTTCAGTATGGCTCAAGTCCGGTTGGGTGGAAACGAATAATAAGGATCACCACTAGTAACCCCCAGTCTACAATTCGTTACGCAAACTTCCACTTAAGTCCCATTGTTGACCCCATAATCAAAGCTGACACTACTGCCTGACTAACAAATAACCAAAAAAATGCGCAATTCCGTTGCCTTGCGGGATCGCAGCCCGGAGACCAACACCCATGAATTTCAGAAAAGTGCTCTTTTCTGCCTGCCTGCTGTTGCTGGCATGCACCACTGTATCCGCCGAAGCCCTGAAAATTGGTCTGAACTACCCACAAACCGGCCGATATAAGGACCAGGGGCTGCAGCAGCGCCTTGGGGCCTTTCTGGCGGTTGATGAGATCAACAAGGCTGGCGGCGTTATGGGGCAGCCACTGGAGCTGGTGATTCGAAACACTCGCGGAGAACCGGCTCGCGGCGCAAAAAACACAGCAGAATTGATCGATCGTGAAGGCGTCAAAATGGTGTTCGGGGGCGTATCCAGTGCTGTGGCTATTGCTTCGGGCAAGGCCGCAAAGGAGCGCGACCGTATCTACTTCGGCACGCTGACCTACTCCAACGCCACCACCGGCAGCGAAGGCCACTCTCACATGTTCCGGGAACCGTACAATGCCTGGATGACCGCCAAGGCTCTTAGTAAATACCTCAGTGCCAATCATGCCGATGAAAAATATTTTTACATCACAGCTGACTATACCTGGGGCTGGTCTGTTGAAGAGTCTGTCCGGAAATTCTCCGAAACAGAAAACCCTGATGCCCACCCGGGTGTCAAAACACCGTTCCCTCGCGCCCTGATCAGCGACTTCCGTGAAGCTCTCAAAAAAGCCGAAGAGAGCGATGCCAAGGTTCTCATGATGGTACTGTTCGGTGACGACATGGTTCGTGCCCTCAACGTGGCCTATGAAATGGGGATTACAGAGAAAATGCAGATAGTTGTCCCCAACCTGACCCTCGGCATGGCGCGGCAGGTAGGCCCAACAATCATGGAAGGCATTGTCGGAGGTTCACCCTGGGTCTGGAATGCCCCTTACGAGCTGAACTACCCCCGTGGCAAAGAGTTCGTGGAAGCATTCTCCAAGCGCTATGAAATGCGCCCGTCAACAGCAGCGGCCTCAGCCTACAGCATTGTCTATCAGTTCAAGGATGCCGTGGAACGGGCGGGCACCACAAACACCCGACAGCTTATTGGCGCCCTCGAAGGCCACCGCTATACCTTCTTGAAAGACGAGCAATACTGGCGGGAATTCGACCACCAGAACGTCCAGACCGTCTATGTAGTCAAGGTCAAGCCACGGAACACCATCGTTGCTGACGAGTACAGCTCGGACTACTTCAGCATCATCGATTCCATGCCTGGCGATGAAGCGGCCCAGACCCGTGAGGAATGGGAGGCAAGGCGTCGTGAAGCAGGCAAGCCATTGACGCTATAACCCGTACCCGACTCAGAAAAGGCCTCCCCGGACATAACCCGGGGAGGCCTTTTTGTTTTGAAAGCATGTCAAAGAACACCTAAACTTTCGTTTCCGAAAATAACCGAAAGGCTAAAACATGCACCAGAATCGCCGCCTCGACCAAATAATGGAAATCATCGGGCGAAATGGTTTCGTTACCACGGAACAGCTGGTGGAACACTTCCAGGTCACTCCACAAACCATCCGGAGAGACCTGAATGAACTAGCCAAACAGAACAAACTGCGTCGCCATCATGGGGGCGCGGGAATCGACTCAAGCACCGTCAATACCGCTTATCAGGATCGAAAGATCATGAACCTCGCAGCCAAGGAACGGATTGCAGAGTCTCTGGTCGAGCACATTCCCGATGGCGCATCAATGTTCATAAACATTGGCACCACCACGGAAACGATTGCCCGGGCATTGCTTTCCAGGCATGGTTTAAGAGTTGTTACCAACAACCTTCACGTTGCCTCCATACTGTCTGCCAAAGAAGATTTTCACATCATCATTGCCGGTGGAGAGGTTCGGAATCGTGACGGAGGTATTGTGGGAGAAGCTGCTGTCGATTTCATCAGTCAGTTCAAAATGGACTTTGGGATTATCGGAATTAGCGGTATCGACAATGACGGCTCACTCCTGGACTTTGACTACCGGGAGGTTCGCGTCGCCCAGTCCATTATTGGCAACTCCAGCCAGGTGCTTCTGGCAGCTGACCATTCGAAATTCGGACGAAACGCCATGGTGCGCCTGGGCAGTATAGAGCAGGTCGACCATGTGTTCACCGATGCCAGACCACCAAGAGAGATCCTCCAGATACTTAACCGCCACGACATTGCCCT
This sequence comes from Marinobacter salinus, assembly GCF_001854125.1. NCBI lineage: Bacteria > Pseudomonadati > Pseudomonadota > Gammaproteobacteria > Pseudomonadales > Marinobacteraceae > Marinobacter > Marinobacter salinus. The sequence goes on along the minus strand of NZ_CP017715.1, from coordinate 779,324 downwards.
GCACATTGTTTAATGTTGCCGAATAGGTCCAACATTTTCCTTTACGAACCTTTTAGCGTTATTCATAATCGAAAACACACATTTGCATACGATTCGGGAAATAACGCGTGGAAAAGGAATCCAATTTTTATGATGTCGTCATTGTTGGCGGCGGCGTCAACGGTACGGGCATTGCCATGGATGCGGCGGGGCGGGGTCTCAAGGTGCTGCTGTGCGAAATGAACGATCTGGCATCAGCAACATCCTCAAGCAGCAGCAAGCTGATTCATGGTGGTTTGCGCTACCTTGAGCATTATGAGTTTCGACTTGTGCGCGAGGCGCTGGCCGAGCGCGAGTCTCTGCTTCGCAACTCACCACATATTATGTGGCCGATGCGATTCCGACTCCCCTACCGCCCCCACCTTCGTCCTGCGTGGATGATAAGGGCCGGGCTATTCCTTTACGACCACCTGGCAAAACGGGAAATACTGCCGGGTTCCCGCGCTATCAGGTTTGATGAAAGCGGCCCGCTGAAGCCTGACATTACCAAGGGGTTCGAATATTCAGACGGCTGGGTAGACGATGCCCGCCTGGTGGTGCTCACGGCAAAGAAAGCGCAGCAGTCCGGCGCCCGGATAATGACCCGGACAAAATGCGTCAAGGCCGAGCGTGGCGCGGATGACTGGGCTGTTACGCTTCATGACACCCGCAATGAAACCGAGAGCACCGTGCGGGCAAAGGCAGTTGTGAATGCCTCTGGACCCTGGGTCAGCAAACTGTTCAGTGAGACACTTTCCATGCCCGCGCCCAGGACGATCCGCATGGTCAAGGGCAGCCACATCGTAGTGCCCCGCCTTAACCAGGGCACCGAAGCCTACATTCTCCAGAATGAGGACGAACGCATCGTTTTCGTCATCCCCTACGAAGATGAATTTTCGCTCGTGGGCACGACCGATGTGGACTACGAGGGAGACCCCAAAAAAGCCAGGATCTCGCCGGAGGAAACGGACTACCTGCTCAACATTGTAAACGCCCATTTCAAGCGCCAGCTCACGCCCGAGGAAGTGATTTGGTCATATTCAGGTGTTCGCCCATTAATGGAAGGCGAGGAAGAGAACGCGCAAAAGGCCTCACGAGACTATACATTCGAAGTCAATAGTGATGAAAACAGGGCACCCCTGATTTCTGTATTCGGCGGCAAAATCACCACATACCGAAAGCTCGCCGAAGCAGCCACCGATAAACTATGCCAGTTTTTCCCCAAAGCAGGCGGCCGGTGGACGAAAACGGCACTGTTGCCTGGTGGTGACTTTGACAATCACGAACAGCTTGAACAGCGGTTGCACAAAGATTTCCCATGGCTATCAGGAAAAGTTATCAACCGTTATGTTCGCACCTATGGCATGACCTCATACGACATCCTGAAAGACTGTGGCTCAATGGAAGACCTGGGCATCCTCTTCGGGGGCACCTTGTATGAAAAGGAAGTTGAGCACCTTGTTAAAAACGAGTGGGCGATGACCTCCGAGGACATACTCTGGCGCAGAACCAAACAGGGACTCTACGCAAACCAACGGGACAGGGAGGCTCTGGACACGTTCCTCGGACGCCAGCCATCGTTCCGGACGCCAAAAGCGGTCGTTCACGACGGCGTCTGACGCGCCCGACCATCAGCTCTCATCATTGTCCGAGAGCAGCGCAGAGATTCGTGCCCGGAGGACAGGTATTACCTCCTCCTCAAACCAGGGATTTCGACGCAACCAAAGATTGTTTCGGGGGCTGGGATGGGGCATTGGCAGAACATTCGGCCAATAGTCCTGCCAGTTACGCACGTTTTCGGTTACCGACCGGACACCATGGGGAAGATGCCAGGCATGGGCGTATTGGCCAATCACCAGGGTGAGGCTAATATCAGGAAGCCGCTCCAGCAGTGCCACCCGCCATGCAGGGGCGCATTCAGGTCGAGGCGGCAGGTCGCCGGATTTCCCGGTACCCGGATAACAGAAACCCATGGGCAGAATGGCCATTTTCTGCTCATCATAGAACGTGTCCCTGGTAACGCCCATCCATTGACGTAACCGGTCCCCGCTCGGGTCATTAAATGGTAATCCGGTCTCATGGACTTTTCTCCCGGGCGCCTGCCCAACCACAAGAATCCGCGATGCTTCGGACAACTGTATGACCGGCCGGGGGCCCAAGGGTAAAGCATCAGCGCAAATTCGACAGGCTCGCACTCTGCGAACCAGTTCATCGAATGACAGCTCGTCAGGATTGTCGTTCATTTTTCCCCAGCATTGCAGCAATTGCATAAAGATGTGTTTAACGTAACCTTAGAGCGACGAAAACAACACAACAAGTCAGCTTTCAAGGACACAACATGAATGCTAAGGCAGATGCTGGGCTTCCGGTGATCGACGTAGAAGAATTCCGAAAGGTTGTCCGAAGCCGTCGCTCGGTTCGCCGCTTCACCGAAGAACCTGTACCCGATTCCGTGCTGGACGACTGCCTCGAGCTGGCGACCCTGGCGCCGAATTCCAGCAATCTCCAGCCCTGGGAGTTTTTCGTCGTAAAAACACCGGCGTTGCGGGCCAAACTGGCGGAAGCCTGTTTGGGACAGAATGCCGCAAAAACAGCTCCGGTCCTTATCGCGATTGTCGCTCGTACCGACACTTGGCGGGAGCATGCTCGCCTTGCTGTGGAAGAGTGGCCTGAGGAAAAGCTACCCTCCATTGTGGAGAAGTATTACCGTAAAATCACGCCGATTCATTACAACCAGGGACCCCTGGGGCTTCTGGGCGTGGCCAAGAAAGCTGCCGGCCTGGTTGTCGGCTTGTCCCGCCCGGTTCCCAGGGGGCCCTACTCTGCCAACGAAATGAAAGTCTGGGCCACTAAATCCACCGCCCTGGCCGCTGAGAATCTCATGCTTGCACTTCGGGCCCACGGATACGACTCCTGCCCAATGGAAGGATTTGACGAATGCCGGGTGAAGAAACTACTGAAAATTCCGCGCAAGGGACTTGTCACTATGGTACTGGCCGCGGGTCGACGAGCGGAGAACGGCGTTTATAACCGCCAATACCGGTTTGACCGTGACAATCTGATCCACTACATGTGAGCCCGCTGGACTCCCTAACAGGCCTCACACACCGGTTCAGACTTCCGGATTTGCCAGCGCTTCGGCGGCTCCAAGCAACCCTGTAAGGGGCTCTGTAACCACAAAAACCGGAGTGAACTCTACCAACGGCCGCATTCGCCCCTTGCCTTCGAAGCCTTTACGAAATGGGCTCTCCAGCAAGAACTTGATAAAGTGCGGCAGGATACCGCCGCAGAGGTAGACTCCTCCCGTGCTCCCGAGTGTCAGCACGGCATTGCCCGCGGTTCGGCCAAGAATCTCACAGAAATGGCTCAGCGTGTAACGGGCCAGAGAATCCGACCGCTCCAGCGCGGCTGCAGTGATCTTCTCCGGCGCGTCCAGCGGCGCGACGACGCCCTGAATCTCAGCGTGGGCCTGGTAGAGGTTGACCAAACCCTGACCGCACAGGATGCGTTCCACTGAAACCCGCCCGAACCGGGATTTCAGAATGCGCAACACCGCCATTTCGGTGTCATCCGTGGGGGCAAAATCCACATGACCACCCTCAGTCACCAGGGGCACCCAGCCGTTCTTTATAGGCACCAAGCCGGAAACCCCAAGCCCGGTACCCGGCCCCATTACCAATCTAGGACGATGTTCATCGCCAGGGCCGCCACACACATGAACCAGGCTGTCTTGCGAGACATGGAGAACACCCAGCGCCATCGCGGTGAAATCATTGATGACCTTAAAGGTCTGCCAGCCAAACTGCTGGCGAATCTCCTCGGTATCGAACTTCCAAGGGTTATTCGTCATTTGGATCCGGGTCCCGCGCACCGGCGAGGCGACGGCAAAGCAGGCCTTGCTCACTTCACTTACACCGGCACGCCCAAGGTAGTCGATGACTGCTTCATCCAGGTTGGCGTAGTTTCCGCAAGGCAGGATTTCTATGGCGCGCGGACGCACACTTCCCTGTTCTAACAGAGCGAAGCGGGCGTTGGTTCCACCGATGTCACCGACCAGTAAGTAGTCCACTGCGGTCATGCCTCATGATTCCAGAAGAAACTGGCGCCTTCTTCCGGGGTACTCGCCGAGCGGCGTAGCCAACCAAAAAGCTCCCGCCCATAGCCGTGGTGATAATGGGTGAGATCAGCGATTGCAGGCTTCCGATCAGCAAACTCGGCCTCAGGAACATCCAGACTCAACTGCCCGGTCTCGGCGTCGAGACTGACCACATCACCAGTCCTGACTCTGGCCAGCGGGCCGCCATCAAGCGCTTCCGGATAGACATGGATAGCCGCCGGTACCTTTCCAGAAGCACCCGACATGCGACCATCTGTCACCAGCCCGACTTGGAAGCCCCGATCCTGGAGCACGCCGAGGTACGGGGTAAGCTTGTGCAGTTCCGGCATTCCGTTGGCCTTGGGTCCCTGAAACCGCACGACCACAATACAGTCTTTATCAAGATCACCTGCGTCAAACGCTGCCTTCAGCTCGTTCTGATCATTGAAAACAACCGCAGGCGCGGTCACTTTACGGTGTTCTCTGGCCACCGCAGAAACCTTGATGACACCACGACCCAGGTTGCCATTCAGGACTCTCAGTCCCCCGTCTGGCGCGAAGGGCCTGGACGCTGAACTCAGGACTTCCGGGCGCAGACTGTTTTCTGGTGCCGGCGCCCAGGCCAGCTTGTCATCTTCCAGTTCGGGACCGTGGGTGTAACGTTCAAGGTCCCGCCCTACCACGGTATTCACATCATTATGTAAGAAGCCGCCTTCAAGCAACTCCCGGATCAGGAACGGTGTGCCACCGGCCTCATGGAAAGCATTCACATCTTCCTGGCCATTCGGGTAAATACGCGTCATGGAAGGGACAACAGAGGACAGCTCGGCGTAATCATTCCAGTCGATGACAATACCGGCTGCTCGGGCAATTGCGATCCAGTGGATGGTGTGATTGGTTGAGCCGCCGGTAACCAGCAGCGCCACCACTGCGTTGACAATGCTTTTTTCATCCACCATGTCACCCAGCCCCAACTCACCTCCATGGGGCTTTGAAAGGCGGATAACCTGCTCTGTGGCGGCGCGGGTAAGCTCATCCCGCAGCGGAGTATTCGGGTTGACAAAGGCGGCCCCCGGCAAGTGCAGACCCATCACCTCAACCAACAACTGGTTGCTGTTGGCGGTGCCGTAAAAGGTGCAGGTACCAGGGCTGTGATAGGACTGGCTTTCGGCCTCCAGTAATTCATCCCTGCCAATCTTGCCTTCGGCATAAAGCTGACGAATACGCTGTTTTTCCTTGTTTGGCAATCCTGACGGCATCGGACCGGCAGGTACCAGCACGGTCGGAAGGTAGCCGAAACTGAGGGAGCCAATCAGTAGACCCGGCACGATCTTGTCACAAATTCCCAGCAGCAAGGTGGCATCAAACATATTGTGGCTGAGCGCCACGGCAGTGCTCATGGCAATGGTGTCACGGGAGAAAAGGCTCAACTCCATCCCTGGCTGACCCTGTGTAACACCGTCACACATGGCCGGGGTGCCGCCGGCAAACTGGGCGACGGAACCCATGTTATGGGCCGCTTTGCGAATAATATCCGGGAACGTTTCGTAGGGCTGATGGGCCGAGAGCATATCGTTGTAGGCTGAAACAATCGCCACGTTGGCCTTGTTCATGAACTTGAGCGTGTCTTTGTCGTTCTGGCTGCATGCCGCGAAACCGTGGGCAAGGTTGCCGCAGGAAAGGCTGCTTCGATGCGGGGATTGCGCCTTCAGTTCATTCATTCGCGCGAGATAGTCCTGACGGGTGGCACGACTACGTTCGATGATCCGCTGTGTGACCTTGCCAACGATTGGGTGCATGGTGGGCTCCATTAATTGACTTCGTTACATTCCATTTTAAACGTAACGTTACTTCCTTTTTTTGTATTTTTCACGCGCTAGTCGTTCATTTGCGGCCCTTATATTGCTATATTTACTACAAAGCAACTCTAGGTCGTGACTTTCAATGGCGTGGGCTGCCGGGAAATGAACGCCCTGCTCCTACTTTATAGTATGTACAACATGTACAACGCTAACCACACCCGCGCTCTCCACCGTCACGTAAAAGTCATGGCTTGGTATAATAATGAACAGGGATTCTTTGACCGCCTTGTAAAACCTGGCGGCCCTGCTCAAACCCACTAACCTGATCTCAGAAGCCTCCGATAAATCAAAGGACACCAAACATGCTCAGGCGTACCAAAATTGTCGCCACCCTCGGTCCCGCTACCGACTCTCCGGAATCCCTGGCCGCCATTATCAGCGCGGGCGTGGACGTGACTCGACTTAACTTCTCTCACGGCAGTGCTCAGGAGCACATTGACCGCGCCCAACGGGTTCGCGAAATCGCCTCGACCCAAGGACGCTTCGTGGCCCTTCTGGCCGACCTCCAGGGCCCGAAGCTCCGCATCGCACGCTTTAGCGACAACAAAGTCACTCTCGTCACCGGCCAGACCTTTGTTCTCGATGCGGCGATGGACAAGGAAGCCGGCACGGTGGAAAAGGTCGGAATCGACTATGAACAGCTGATCCAGGATGTTGAGCCAGGTGACATTCTTGTCCTGGACGACGGCCGAATCGAGATGGAAGTGAAATCGGTGAATGACCACAGCATCACTTCCACTGTTCTGATCGGCGGGCCACTGTCCAACAACAAGGGCCTGAACAAGCGCGGCGGAGGGCTCTCGGCGGATGCCCTGACAGAAAAGGACAAACAGGACATAGTGACTGCGGCAAGGCTTGGTGCAGATTATGTTGCCGTATCCTTTGTGCGCACGGCCGAGGACATGCATATTGCCCGACGACTACTCAAGGAAGCAGGATCGGATGCCGGCCTTGTCGCAAAGATCGAACGGGCAGAGCTGGCTGACGACGAGGCAGCCCTGGATGCCGTCATAGAGGCCTCGGATGCCGTTATGGTTGCCCGCGGTGATCTGGCAGTAGAAATCGGTGATGCGCAATTGGTCGGGGTGCAGAAGCACATTATCAGTCGCGCCAGGGTTCTCAACCGGGCCGTGATCACCGCCACCCAAATGATGGAGTCCATGATCACCAGCCCGATGCCTACTCGAGCTGAAGTCTCGGATGTTGCTAACGCGGTGATGGATTATACCGATGCCGTCATGCTGTCTGCGGAAACCGCAGTGGGGGATTATCCAAAGGAGGCTGTGGAAGCCATGGTGCGCATCTGTATCGGGGCCGAGAAGCACCCATCCATGCACCAGTCAAAGCATCGAATCCATGAAAGCATGGAGCAGGTAGACGAGGCCATTGCACTGTCCGCCATGTATGCAGCCAACCACCTTGAAGGTGTCTCCGCGATCATTTGCATGACCGAAACCGGTGCAACTCCACGATTGATGTCACGCATCAAGTCCAGCCTGCCCATTTTCGCGTTCTCCCGCCATCACTCAACCCAGCATCGGGTTGCGCTCTTCCGGGGCGTACAGACGGTGCCATTCGATTCGGCGATGGTTCCGAACGAGCAGACCAACGCCTTGGCCGTATCTGAACTGGTCAACAAGAAGGTCGTGAATGAAGGCGATCTGGTAGTCATCACCAAAGGTGACTATGTGAATGCCCAGGGTGGAACCAACACCATGAAAATTGTCCGCGTTGGCTCGGATATTCGCTAACCCGCCTACCCTGAAAATACCCGGAAGCCTGGCGGCTATAGATCCGCCAGGCTTCCGCGGGCAATCTCGGTAATCCGGGGCCAGTCCTTGCAGGCAACAGCGTCTGCCGGCGTCAGCCAGCTTCCACCCACTGCCTGAACATTACCCAGGGCGAGGTAGTTCTTGGCGGTGTCCCGACGAATCCCCCCGGTCGGACAGAACGTCACATCACCAAACGGGCCACTAAACGCCTTCAGTGCCGGAACGCCACCTGCAACTTCCGCCGGGAAAAACTTGAACTCCCGGTAGCCAAGGGCATAGCCCATCATCAGTTCGGATACGGTGGAAACGCCGGGCAGCAATGGCGCTTCCGAAGTGACACCAAACTCAAGGATGGATTCCGTGACGCCAGGCGTAATCACGAACTGGGCACCGGCGGCTTCAACCTGGCGATACTGGGCAACACTGGTAACCGTGCCAGCCCCCACCCACGCATCGGGAATAGCTCTGCGCACCTCCTCAATAGCTTTTAGGCCATGCTCCGTTCGCAGAGTTATTTCGAGCACGTTGATACCACCATCAACCAGCGCCTGACAAAGAGGAACTGCATCCTCCAGTGCATTGATCGCAATGACGGGCACCAGGGGGGACGCACTCAGCACAGCCCTGACGCGCTCCCGGTGAAACTCGGACAGTTGATTCATGGTCTTCTCCGTAGACTATTCAGGGCAACTATCAGGGACTCCAGAACACCTGCAGGCCAGGCTTGAGAAATCCGCGAATGGGCATGGCCATCACATCGTCCGGATCGCTGAGGGCCTGCCTGAGAGTGTCGAGCTTGTCGTCACCCCTGAGGTGCAAGGCGGTAAAACGTGCATCCCGAAGCGGCGGGAACGTAAGGGTAATACGCTTTTGGGGCTGGGAAGGAGGCGTCATGGCGGCGACTATGTCCTGGCACTCCGGGTCCATGGCAACGGGCAACTCCGGCGCATCGGGAAACAGGGACGCAGTATGGCCATCATTGCCCATACCCAGTACCAGTACGTCCAGCGGCAAGGGCAGCTCCGCCAGTTCGGACTTAACGGATTCGAGACCCTCCCGCGGTGTCTCGGCTTCCTGCTTGAGGGAGAGAAAGCGGGCCTTCGAGGCCTTATTCTTCAGGAGACTGCTCTTGACGAGGCGGGCATTACTGGCTGAATCATCTTCGGCTACCCAGCGCTCGTCCGCCAGCACTACATCTACACGGCCCCAGTCCAGAACCTCACGGGAGAGCGCCTCGAAAAACGGCAGGGGCGTGGATCCGCCAGAGACCACAAGACTGGCGCGGGGCGCTTCCGTCAGACGATTTCTCAAAAAGCCGGCCACGGCTTCCGCCAGCTCACTCGCGACCTGATCAGGCGTGTCGCCAAACCGGGCCATCACACCCTCCGGAAAACGGATATCAGGCGTCTTCATACCAGCTCCTTCCATCCCGGGTAATCATGGCGATGGAGGCCACCGGCCCCCAGGTTCCGGCCGCATAACGTTTTGGTGGCTCGCCGCTGTCACGCCAATTCCGGATGACTTGATCAACCCAGCGCCAGGCAAACTCCACTTCGTCCCGACGGACAAACAGGTATTGATTGCCTTTCATGACCTCCCACAGGAGCCGCTCATAAGCATCCGGTATCCGATCGGTATCGAAGGTTTCCGAGAAAGTCAGCTCCAGCGGCCCCTGGCGCAGACGCATCCCCTTGTCGAGCCCCTGATCCTTGGTGAGAATCTTGAGCGACATGCCTTCATCCGGCTGCAGGCGAATGATCAGCTTGTTATTGGCCAAGTGCTTCTGATCCGGATCAAAAATATAGTGTGGTGCGGGCTTGAAGTGGATGATGATCTGGGACAGCTTCTCGGGAAGCCGCTTCCCGGTCCGGATGTAAAATGGCACTCCAGACCAGCGCCAGTTATCGATCTCGGCTTTCACAGCAACAAAGGTCTCGGTATCGCTGCCCTTGTTAGCTCCTTCTTCTTCCAGGTAACCCGGAACCGGCTTGCCATTGCTGGTGCCCGCTGTGTACTGTCCCCGCACGACATAGCGTTCCATCATGTCGGGTGTAATGTGACGCAGGGCTTTAAGCACCTTCACTTTCTCATCCCGGATACTGTCAGCGGAAAGATCTGACGGTGGATCCATGGCAATCAGGCAAAGAAGCTGGAGCAGGTGATTCTGGATCATATCGCGAATCTGGCCAGCCTGATCGAAGTAACCCCACCGACCCTCGATACCCACACTCTCCGCAACACTTATCTCGACATGGGAAATATGGTTCTGGTCCCACTGAGAGGCAAACAGGTTATTGGCGAAGCGCAGGGCTATCAGGTTCTGAACCGTTTCCTTACCCAGGTAGTGGTCAATGCGGAACAGCTGGTTCTCATTGTAGACTTCGCCCAGCTCGTCGTTGATCACCTTGGAGGACTCCAGGTCGTGACCTATGGGCTTCTCCACTACAACCCGGGTTCGCTCTGTACAGCAACTCGCTGACCGCAGGTTCCGTGCTAACACGCCATACAGGGATGGCGGCGTTGCCATATAAACAATCAACTCGTTATTGGCGCTATCCCGCCATTCGTTCAGGACACTGAACTCCTCCGGTTCATTAAAGTCGAGAATCTGATAATCCACACGCTGCAAGAACGTTTCAGCAACGGACTCCTCGAATTCTTCCTCCTTCACATGATGCCGAAGCTTCTCGAACAGCAGTTTGCGCACCGCAACAGTGTCCGAGTCGGTGCGTGCGACAGCCAGTACACGGCTGCCTTCCGCCAGCAGGTTCGCGCGCTCAAGCTGGTAAAGTGCCGGGAACAGCTTGCGTTGCGCCAGGTCACCAAGGGCGCCAAACAACATAAGGTCACAACGGGTATCAGTCTTGTTGACCATTGGTTCCTTCTCTCTGGTGGGTCGAGCAACCTCAAGAACACCCGACTCGGATTTCAATGTAGTAGTTTTATGAAAATAGTGACATTATTTATAGGGGCTTCCAAGGATAAAATGCTTATAATGACATTTTTACTACCCAAAATCCCAGAAAAAAGGGGTATAATCGGCGCAACTGGAAAACAACGATCGCCAAGATTCAGGGAGTACCATTGATGGCTGCGAACCAGGCGCGCCGTGACGACAACTTGCTTGAGGACATCCAGTCCCGACTCGACAACCTCAACAAATCCGAACGAAAAGTGGCCGAAGCCATTCTTCGCGACCCCAGTGCCGCTACTCGTTATAGCATAGCCGCTCTGGCCCGCGCCGCAGACGTAAGCGAGCCGACGGTAAACCGTTTCTGTCGTGGCTTTTCGGCAACAGGCTTTCCGGACTTCAAGATTCGCCTCGCTCAAAGCATCGCCACGGGCACCCCCTACATCGGTCAGAATATTGAGCCAGACGACACTGTCGCTGAGTTCGCCGACAAAATCATGCTCAGCACCATCGCCAGTCTCGACAAGGCCCGCCAGGCATTAGACCCCAAAGCTCTGGCAACAGCCATCGACTACCTTATCCAGGCGAAGCAGATCAATTTCTTTGGCATGGGCGGATCCGCTTCCGTCGCCCTGGATGCCCAGCACAAATTTTTCCGCTTCAATATACCAGTCATGGTCTACGACGACGCCTTGATGCAGCGCATGGTTGCAGCCGGCGCCAACGTCGGAGATGTCATTGTGTTAATTTCATACACCGGCCGCACCCGAGAAACGGTAGATATCGCACAAATTGCCCGGGCCAATGGCGCCACGGTGATTGGCATCACAAATCCCAACTCTCCCCTGTCAGAGATATGCACCGCCGTCCTGGGCGTAACCGCCCCTGAAGACACCGAGGTTTATATGCCCATGTCATCCCGGATCATTCATCTGGCAGTCATCGATATTCTCGCAACAGGCGTCACCCTCAAGCGAGGCGCCGATTTCCTGGGGCACCTGAAAAAGATCAAGGAAAGCCTGAAGCCAACCCGGTTTCCTCCGAACTGAGTATAAAAAAACCCGGGACAAATCCCGGGTTTTTTTCAGGTAAACAGCGACTTCATGTCACTGCTACGGCCTTTCAATCTCTGCACGGTTTCTGAGGAACTGCTGATACGCCCCATACTCACGCTGCCCCTCAAGGGAGGACAGAAATTGCCCGAGCTGCCTGAAGTCGGCACCATCTCGCTCAACCTCACCATCGTTTACCGCGTCCAGCGCCACAACGGCCGCACTCTGAGAATTAACTGATTCACCGTAGTTGACCTCACCCTCGGCCGGGCGCGCCAAAGAGAAGACAGTCTGGATTACCCCAGGCGCAACGCCGGGTGCGCTACGAGACTGCGCCTCATAGCTGACCCATTCCCCCGCGCCCAGATCCTGCAGAGACTGCCCACTCTCAAGGCCGGCTATGATCTCCCGGACGCGACTTCCCAGGGCATCACGGGTTTCCCGGGCCATCAGAGTCGCACGGATATCCTCACGCACCTGATCCAACGTCAGTTGCTGAGCATCATGATACTCTCGTACCCGCGCCACAACCGATACACTGTCGCCCACATCAATTAGCTCGGTGTTGTAACCGTCTTCAAGTACATCGGCAGAAAACAGCTGTCGCACCAGTCCCTGATGATCGAACGGCGCAGTTCCACCGTCCTGGGTAATACCTTTCGCCTCCCGGATTTCCAGGCCCAGCTCTTTGGCTGGTCCGGCAAGGTCGTCAGCTGCGTAGGCAGAGTCCGCCAACTGGGCGCGAACTTCTGCATAGCGTTCCGCGGCACGATCACGGGCCAGTTCGTTACGCAACTTATCGCGAATGTCATCCAGCGGCGGCACTTCGGACCGACGGATGTCATCCAGCCTGATCAGATGCACCCCGAACCGGGTTTTCACCGCATCAGAAATCTCGCCCTTATCTAACTCAAACAAGGCCTGCTCAAATGCTTCGTCGTAGACGCCGCGACCCGCAAAACCAAGGTCGCCGCCTTCCCTCGCAGACACTTTATCTATCGAGTATTCCTTCGCCAGATCCGAAAAGGATTCTCCGGCCGCCAGCCGCTCTTTAATCGTCGCCATTGTTTCAACGGCTTTTTCACCATCTTCGATCAGGAGGTGAGAAGCGCGACGCTCCTCCCGTGCCAGATCATCGGCTCGCTCCTGATAGTAAGCTTCAAGCTCGTCTTCGCTGATACTGATATTCTCAGCGAGTGCGCCAAGAGAAAGCGTAATGTAGGCGGCATCTACCTGCTCAGGTTGCTGAAACGCGCCGCTGTTTTCATCATAGAACGCCTGAATCTCTTCGTCGGTAACCTCAACTTCCCCGGAAACGGCGCTGTCAGGGATAGTCACCATCCTGAAATCACGGGTCTGATTCTGAATTCGGAGCAGTCTTGCAACATTCTCATCAGCTGCTATTGCGCTTTGAACAACCCCTGCCCGAATCTGGTTGGTCACATACTGCTTGCGGAGTGCCTGACGGAACTCTGCTGGCCCCATTCCCATATTACGAACGGCCGCCTTGAAGCGCTCAGGATTAAACTGGCCATCCACCTGAAACTGTGGCATCTGAGTAATCAGGTTATCGATGTCCGACTCGGACAGCGCCAACCCCTGATTTTCGGCATCCTGGGTAAGCACCTCTTGCTGGATCAGCGATTCCAGCACGTCTTTGCGAACCTGGTCTTCGTTCAGCAGGGAGGGGTCCGGAGTTTCCATCCGCGACAACCTGCGCTGGCTTTCCATCTGAACCAGGCGGAGGAATTCCCGCTCCGTAATGTCCTGACCATTCACCGTTGCCACTTCCGGTTCACCGGAGAATCCACCAATAATGGCATCCATTCCCCAGATAGATAGGGACACTATCAGCAGACCGATGATGATCTTGGCAATGGTGCCCTGGGCATTTTCCCGAATATCTTGAAGCATGTTTCTCCCGAATCCCTGTTCAAGGTCGTGCAGTTTTTGTCGTTTAGCGAAGAGCGACAGGTTTGCTTAACGTAAAAAGGCGCATCCTGTCCGGAATGCGCCTTGAATTCTTCTTGGACAGCTCCCTGCGACAGGAGCTGCCAGAGAAAGAACCGTTACTTAACGGCGTCTTTCAGGGCCTTGCCTGCTTTGAACCCAGGCACTTTGGAGGCCGGAATCTTGATCTCGGCACCAGTCTGGGGGTTACGACCGGTACGAGCAGCACGCTCTTTTACGGAGAAAGTACCAAAACCAATCAGGGTAACCTGATCGCCTTTTTTCAGGGCGCCGGTAATGGAGTTGGTCATTGCGTCCAGAGCACGGCCAGCGGCGGCTTTGGAGATATCTGCGGACTCTGCAATTGCATCGATAAGTTCGGACTTGTTCACACTAAACCCCTTCGATTTCAGGTTGAAGATGTTATAGGTTGGTTTGTTTTTTCTTAGGCGTTCTCGACTATCGCATAAGCGGTCAGAGAATTCCATTCTTCAGTTTTTTTATTCCTTTCGGCCTTTAACCAGCATTCGGAATAGACACTTACTGCGCGGGAGCCCTTGGTATTGGCTGCTTCACGGCGAAACAGTTATACCAACGGGCTCTCCGGCGTGTCAACAACTCATCCAGCCTTTAATGTGTATTTATGCGTTCTGAACTGTCGCCATCCTCTTCACGAGGCTTGCCCGAACCAGCATCAGAGGGCACATTTTCACCCCGAGGTTCCGGCGGATAAGCCAGTGCGATATCCAGCACTTCGTCAATCCATTTGACCGGACGAATCTCCAGAGACTCTTTGATGTTGTCCGGTATCTCCTTGAGATCCCTGACATTATCGTCTGGAATCAAAACGGTCTTGATACCGCCACGATGGGCCGCAAGCAGCTTTTCCTTGAGGCCGCCAATGGGCAGCACCCGACCCCGAAGCGTGATCTCACCGGTCATCGCCACGTCCGCCCTGACCGGAATTTTAGTCAGTGCAGAAACCAGGGCCGTACACATGCCAATACCTGCGCTGGGGCCATCTTTCGGTGTTGCGCCTTCCGGAACATGAACATGGAGGTCGTGTTTCTCATGGAAATCATCAGCGATACCAAGACCAGGTGCACGGCTACGGACAACGGTCAAAGCTGTCTGAATGGACTCCTGCATGACATCACCAAGCGAGCCGGTTTTCACAACACGGCCTTTGCCGGGTGTGAGAGCACACTCTATCGTCAGCAATTCGCCACCGACCTGCGTCCATGCCAGCCCGGTCACCTGACCAATCTGGTTTTTCTCTTCCGCCAAGCCGTACTTGAATTTCTTCACGCCGGAATAATCTTCCAACATATCCGGCTGCAGCGTCACAGAGGCCTTTTCACCGGCTTCAACATGCTCACGCACCACCTTGCGACAGATTTTCGCAATCTCCCGCTCAAGGCCACGCACGCCCGCCTCACGAGTGTAATAACGGATAAGGTCGCGCAAGGTCTCTTCCGGAAGCTGGAGCTCGTCTTTGCGCAGACCGTTCGCCTTGATCTGCTTCGGCAACAGATAACGCAGAGCGATATTCACTTTTTCATCCTCGGTATAGCCGGGGATCCGAATGATCTCCATCCGGTCCAGCAGAGCCGGAGGAATGTCCATTGAGTTGGAAGTACACACGAACATCACATCGGAGAGGTCGTAATCGACTTCCAGATAGTGGTCATTGAAGGTGTGGTTCTGTTCCGGATCCAGCACTTCCAGAAGCGCTGAGGCCGGGTCACCTCGATGGTCCATACCCATCTTGTCGATTTCATCGAACAGGAACAGCGGGTTCTTGACACCGACCTTGGACAGCTTCTGCAGCAGTTTGCCTGGCAGCGCGCCAATGTAGGTTTTACGATGCCCCCGGATTTCAGCTTCGTCGCGCACGCCACCGAGCGCCATCCGCGTGTACTTGCGGTTGGTTGCCCGTGCGATGGACTGCCCCAGGGATGTCTTACCGACACCAGGAGGGCCGACAAGGCATAGCACCGGCCCCTTGACCTTTTTCACCCGGCTCTGGACTGCAAGGTATTCAAGTATGCGCTTCTTGACTTCGTCCAGGCCATAATGGTCTTGGTCCAGTATCTCACGGGCCTTCTCGATGTCGTGGCGAACACGGCTGCGCTTTTTCCAGGGCACAGCCAACATCCAGTCAATGTAACCCCGGACCACGGTGGCTTCAGCAGACATGGGAGACATCATCTTCAGCTTGTTCAGCTCGGTCTCTGTTTTCTTGCGGGCCTCTTCCGGCAGTCCGGCTTCTTCCAACTTCTGCTCAAGCTCCTCGAAGTCGTTATTGCCTTCGCCCAGGTTACCCATTTCTTTCTGGATAGCCTTCATCTGTTCATTCAGATAGTACTCTCGCTGGCTACGTTCCATTTGCTTCTTCACGCGGCCACGAATGCGCTTCTCGACCTCGATCAGGTCGATCTCGCCATCCAGCTTACCGAGCAACAGATCGACGCGCTTGCGAATGTCCAGCGCCTCCAGCAATTCCTGCTTCTCTGGAATGCGCATCTCCAGATGCGCCGCCATGGTGTCGGCCAGGCGCTCCAGCTCTTCAATTCCCGTCAGGGCATTAGAAACTTCCGACGGAACCTTTTTGGAGAGCTTCACATACTTTTCGAACTCGTCCATCAGGGTCTTGATCAGGACGTCCTGCTCGCGCTCAGGCAAAGACTCTTCATCCATCAAAACAGCCTTGCCAGAGAGGTACTCCCCTTCGGTTATATCACTGATGGTGGCGCGGGCATTACCCTCAACGAGCACCTTGACGGTGCCGTCCGGAAGACGAAGCATCTGGAGTACGGTTGCCAGGGTGCCCATATCGAACACATCACCGGCCCCCGGCTCATCAGTGGAAGCATCCCGCTGGGCAACTAACAGGATTTCCTTGCTTCCTTCCATCGCAGCCTCAAGGGCCTGAATGGATTTTTCACGGCCCACAAACAGGGGGACCACCATGTGCGGAAACACCACCACATCACGCAGCGGAAGCAGCGGGTATTCTTGCACAGTATTTTCGGGTATCCGGGTCATAGGGATTCCTCTGACGGTGTTTCATTCAGCATATCACCCTTCATTGGGGCGCCCTTAAAAATTGCAATCTTTTTACGAAATGAAACAGGACGGGAATGAGGGGATACAAAACGTGAAAAAGGGGCGTTTCCGCCCCTTTTTCCCTCAGCCGTTTTCCAAAGATATTATCAGTCTTCAGGAACAGCTTTGGCGTGATCACTACTTGCGTAGATTTTGAAAGGTTCGGAGTCCCCGTTAATCACGCTCTCATCAATAACCACCTTGGTTACGTCGTGCTCGGAGGGGATCTGGTACATGGTATCCAGCAACGTACCCTCCATAATGGAGCGCAGCCCCCGGGCACCGGTCTTCCTCTCCATAGCCTTGCGAGCGACCGCACGAAGAGCATCTTCCCGGAAGTCCAGTTCGACGCCTTCCATATCAAACAGTTTCTGATACTGCTTGGTCAGCGCATTCTTTGGCTCGGTCAGAATCTGAACCAGGGCTGCCTCGTCCAACTCAGTCAGCGTGGCAACAACGGGAAGACGCCCCACGAATTCGGGAATCAAACCGAATTTCACCAGATCCTCAGTCTCCACATCCTTGATAATCTCGCCAGCACTCTTCTTGTCACTCTCACTGGCTACCGTCGCGGAAAAACCAATGGAGCTACGCTCAGAGCGCTCCTGGATCACTTTATCCAGGCCGGCAAACGCACCACCGCAAATGAAGAGAATATTGCCGGTATCTACCTGCAGAAATTCCTGCTGGGGATGCTTGCGGCCACCCTGTGGCGGAACTGACGCAACCGTGCCCTCAATCAGCTTCAACAAGGCCTGCTGCACACCCTCCCCGGAAACATCCCGGGTAATAGAAGGATTATCCGACTTACGGGAAATCTTGTCGATTTCGTCTATGTAGACGATGCCACGCTGGGCCTTATCGACATCGTAGTCACATTTTTGCAGCAGCTTCTGGATAATATTCTCGACATCCTCACCGACGTAACCGGCTTCGGTCAGCGTAGTGGCATCTGCAATCGTAAACGGAACATTCAACATGCGCGCCAGGGTTTCAGCCAGCAGCGTCTTGCCGCTGCCCGTTGGGCCAATCAGCAGAATGTTGCTCTTTCCAAGCTCAACATCCGCCTTGCCTTCACCATAGCGCAAACGCTTGTAGTGGTTATAAACCGCTACTGAAAGCACCACTTTCGCACGATCCTGACCAATCACGTACTCGTTAAGCGTGTCACGGATCTCAGCGGGTGTCGGGAGCCGGTCGCTGGCCTCTTCCTGAGCATTTTCCTGAATTTCTTCACGAATAATGTCATTACAAAGGTCAACGCACTCGTCGCAGATGAACACCGAGGGCCCTGCAATGAGCTTACGGACTTCATGCTGGCTCTTTCCGCAAAACGAGCAGTAAAGCAACTTGCCGTTATCGTCGCCTCTGCCGTTTCTTTCATCTGCCATTGAATTACCTCTGATCTTGGTTTGCCGGCGTTACTGGCTACTACGCCGGCCAAGGATGATGCGATTATTTCCAGTATTATTTATTCGGTACGCGCTTATCAAGTATAGAATCAATTAGCCCGTAGTCTTTCGCCTGGCCCGGATCCATAAAATAGTCGCGATCCGTATCCTTGGCGATGGTCTCAAGATCCTGGCCGGTGTGATGGGCCAGAATTGAATTCAGGGTGTGACGTATCTTGAGAATTTCACGGGTGTGGATCTCAATATCGGTCGCCTGACCCTGATAGCCACCCAGCGGTTGGTGGATCATCACTCGTGAATTGGGCAAGCAGGCACGCTTGCCTTCCGCACCACCGGCAAGCAAAAAGGCCCCCATACTCGCGGCCTGACCAATACAGAGCGTCGCCACATCCGGCTTGATGAACTGCATGGTGTCATAGATGGACATTCCCGCGGTTACTGACCCGCCGGGGCTGTTGATATACAGGTGGATATCCTTGTCCGGATTTTCGGATTCCAGGAACAAAAGCTGGGCCACAATCAGGTTCGCCATGTGATCTTCCACTTGGCCAACCATAAAAATCACCCGCTCCTTGAGAAGACGGGAGTATATGTCGAACGAACGCTCGCCGCGGGCAGTCTGCTCGATAACAATTGGCACCAGGCCAGAGCTGGTAACCATTGCGGGACCATCAATTGGTTTCTGCGTCATGATGCGCCTGAACTCCTTATGGACAATGGGTCGTGGACTCGGGCCACGACGTGCACTACAGGTGTTATTGCACCTTCTACTTTGCCAGCAGCGGGCCCAGATGAAAACAGCCGGACAAGCCGGCTGTTTTCTCGGGTCGGCCAGCAGGGCCGGAAACCTTTCCGGCCCCGGCACACTCAGCGCTGGGGCTGACCAGCCTGAATGGCCTCTTCGTACTTGACCTTCTTCTCTTTGACACTGGCCTGCTCAAGCACGAAATCGACAACAGAATCCTCAAGAACCGAAGACTCAATCTGGGACTTCTGCTCGGGATTGCCATTAAAGTGCGCAATCACCTCGTCAGGTTGTTCATACGTAGATGCGATCTCCTGGATCTTTTCATCCACCTTCGCCGGATCCGCTTTCAGGTCATTTTTCTTGACCACTTCCTGGAACAGAAGACCAGTCTTCACACGACGCTCAGCCTGCTCCTGGAAAATTTCCTTGGGAAGCTGCTGAAAATCAACCTGACCACCGAAGCGCTGAACGGCATCCTGACGCAGACGGTCGATCTCCTGGTCAACCAATGCAGCAGGAATGTCCAGCTCGGTGCTCTCCAGCAGGCCATCAACGACATCGTTCTTGACCTTGTTGGAGACAGCCTGCTTCAGCTCCCGCTCCATGTTCTTTTTCACTTCTTCGCGGAAAGTCGCTTCATCTTCCGCCTCAATACCGAATTTCTTGAAGAATTCGGTATCCAGCTCAGGAAGCTGAGGCTCCTCCACCTTGTGGATCTTGACCTCGAACTTGGCCGGCTTACCCGCCAGCTCTTCGTTGTGGTAATCCTCAGGGAAGGTCACTTCAATTTCCAGGTCCTCACCGGCTTTACCACCCTGGATGGCTTTTTCAAAGCCTGGAATCATCTGACCGGAACCCAGGGTCAAACGATGACCTTCCGCGGCACCGCCCTCGAACTCCTCACCGTCGATTGTGCCCTTGAAATCAATTGTCAGCACATCCTTGTTCTTGGACTTGCGCTTGACTTCCTTCATGGTGGCCTGCTGGCGACGCAGGTTATCGATCATGTTATCGATATCCTTGTCGGTAATTTCAGAAGTCAGCTTCTCGACGGAGACCTTGCTCAGATCACCCAGTTCGATTTCCGGTAACACCTCGAAAATGGCAACGAACTCGAGGTCCTTGCCTTCTTCCATGGTCTTCGGCTCGAACTTGGGCCAGCCTGCGGGATTAACATCCTGCTCCTGCAGTGCCTTGACATAGCTGTCCCGCATAACCTCGCCGACGATTTCCTGGCGAACGCTGTCACCGAAACGACGCTTGACCACGCTCATGGGCACCTTACCCGGACGGAAACCATTGAGCCGCACAGTGCGCGCTGTTTCCTGCAGGCGCTTCTGGACCGCCTGGTCGATTTCCTGGGCGGGCACACCAATCGTCATGCGACGCTCGATGTTGGAGGTCGTTTCAACAGACACTTGCATGGAAGATCCTCAAATTACAGGTTCGGTATGTGAATGAAATTAAACTAAAAGTCCGTTTCTGGGCGAAATCCCGAAAAAGGACCTGAAATTAAAAGCCGGTAGTTTATCACGGTTTGCCCCACAGAGAGAATCACCTGTAACCGGCAGTTTCAGTGAATGCGATTTACGCTGCCATAACATCAGAGAAGAAAATGGGGACGAATACCAAAAAAGAAAGGGTGGTGCGAGAGGAGAGACTCGAACTCTCACGGGTTGCCCCACTGGAACCTAAATCCAGCGCGTCTACCAGTTCCGCCACTCTCGCACATCGTTTGCAGAATCCAGCGTGACCGCAAGAGTCAGGAATTCAGCAAAAGCGGAAAAACAAAAGGAAAAGTGGGGTGGACGAAGGGGATCGAACCCTCGACCGCAGGAGTCACAATCCTGAGCTCTACCAACTGAGCTACGTCCACCACATCGGGATGCACCTTTCGGCGCTTTCGAATCAACAACTTTTCAACTTTGCTGGTTACGGTCGCTCCGGCGCGGACCCAAGCCGACGACTTGATGGCGCGCCCGGCAGGACTCGAACCTGCGACCACCCGCTTAGAAGGCGGGTGCTCTATCCAGCTGAGCTACGGGCGCTTGACCGTTCGCCCACCTGAACATTCAGAAAATGGTCGGGGTAGAGAGATTCGAACTCCCGACATCCTGCTCCCAAAGCAGGCGCGCTACCAGACTGCGCTATACCCCGTCTGAACTGAACAACAAGTGCTTCAGCAAAGTTGGCGCGCATATTACCGGCGCCAAACACGTCCGTCAACACACATTTCGAATTTACTTGAATAACAATCCGTTCGATCGTCTTTTAGGGGTCGAAAGCATACCGCCTATACTTCCCTGCCTAGCGCCAATTGGACTTCCGCCGGAAGCATGAGACAATGCCCGGCCTTCATTTACCGATGCCCAACCGACAAGACGAGACATGAGCGCCAAACTGATCAACGGAAAAGAAATTGCCGCCACAGTAAGACAGCAGGTCGCGGCCGGCGTAGAGGCCCGAACACAGCAGGGCTTACGCGCCCCCGGACTGGCTGTTGTGCTGGTAGGAAATGACCCCGCTTCACACATTTATGTGGGCAGTAAAAGAAAGGCCTGTGACGAAGCCGGTATTCTTTCGCTTTCCTACGACCTTCCGGAAGACACCTCCCAAGCAGCACTGGAAGCGTTGGTCGACGAATTGAACGATAATCCGGCGGTAGACGGCATACTCGTTCAACTGCCGCTCCCGGCTCACCTGGACGCTGATCCGATTCTGGTGAAGATTCGCCCGGACAAGGATGTGGATGGCTTTCACCCCTATAATATCGGCCGCCTGATGCAGCGTAAGCCTACCCTACGCCCATGCACCCCAGCAGGCATCATCACCCTGCTGGACAGCATCGGCACTCCCTACAAGGGCCAACATGCGGTTATCGTTGGCGCATCCAACATCGTTGGCCGGCCAATGAGCATGGAATTGCTGTTGAAAGGCGCTACGACCACCGTTTGCCACCGATTCACACCGGATCTCGAAAAATTCGTTCGGGAAGCCGACATCCTGATAGCCGCCGTGGGCAAGCCAGGCCTGATCAAGGGGGAGTGGGTGAAACCGGGGGCCACCATTATCGACGTGGGCATGAACCGGATGGAAGATGGCAAACTCCGTGGCGATGTGGACTTTCAGAGCGCCGCTGAGCGAGCCGCATTCATCACCCCGGTTCCCGGTGGCGTGGGCCCGATGACCATTGCCACCCTTCTGCAAAACACCCTGTATGCGGCGGATGTCCTGCATAAGGATTGAGGCCCATTTGCTGGAGGATTACGGCAGCGCCTAATCCAAGTTCCCATAAAAAAACCCGCCGAAGCGGGTTTTTTTATGTCCGGATCTTATTGACCGTACTTGGCTTTCGCCTTCAGGCGGTAGGCGTGCAGAAGCGGCTCGGTGTAGCCGTTTGGCTGCTCGCGCCCCTTGAGAACCAGATCCATCGCCGCCTGGAAGGCAACGCTGTCATCAAAGTTCGGAGCCATGTTCCGATAATCTGCATCGCCGGCATTCTGCTTATCGACCACGGCAGCCATGCGCTTCATGGTTTCTTCGATTTGCGCCTCCGTGCAAACGCCATGGTACAGCCAGTTGGTCAATAGCTGGGACGAAATACGCAATGTGGCACGATCTTCCATCAGACCCACGTTGTTGATATCGGGAACCTTTGAGCAGCCAACACCATGCTCTACCCAGCGGACAACATAGCCCAGAATGCCCTGCGCATTGTTATCCAGCTCCTGCTGAATGTCTTCTGCGGACAGGGCGCCCGGATCGGTCATAACCGGCACGGTCAGGATGTCATCCAGGCTTGCGCGGGCGCGGCTCTCAAGCTCTTTTTGCACGTCCACCACACTCACCTGGTGATAATGTGTCGCGTGCAGGGTTGCAGCCGTCGGTGACGGAACCCAGGCGGTGTTGGCACCGGATTTCGGATGGCCAATCTTGGCTTTCAGCATATCCGCCATCAGGTCCGGCATCGCCCACATCCCCTTACCAATCTGGGCCACGCCACGGAAACCGGTCTCCAGACCAATATCCACGTTCCACTGCTCGTAAGCATTGATCCAGGCCGCCTGCTTCATCTCACCCTTGCGGATGAACGGCCCCAGCTCCATGGAGGTGTGCATTTCGTCACCGGTGCGATCAAGGAAACCGGTGTTAATAAAGACTGC
The DNA here is from genome assembly GCF_001854125.1 of Marinobacter salinus. Lineage (NCBI taxonomy): Bacteria > Pseudomonadati > Pseudomonadota > Gammaproteobacteria > Pseudomonadales > Marinobacteraceae > Marinobacter > Marinobacter salinus. The sequence continues at coordinate 756,232 of NZ_CP017715.1, read as the reverse complement.
ACGTTCTTTAGCCGCATGAATACAGGCTTTGAGGTTAACCGTCGTGCGGCGCTCCTCGTCCATGATGCCAACCTTCAGAGAGAAGCGCGGCAGGCCAAGAGCGTCCTCAACGCGACCAAGAAACTCATTGGTAAACGCCACTTCTTCGGGGCCATGCATCTTCGGCTTGACGATGTACATGGAACCTTTTGTGCTGTTCTGGAACTGCCCCTTGCCTTTCAGGTCGTGGATGGCAATCAGGGAGGTAACCAGACCATCCATCAGGCCTTCCGGAACTTCCTGACCATCTGCAAGAAGAACAGCCGGGTTAGTCATCAGATGACCCACGTTACGGATAAACATCAGGCTGCGACCTTTCAGCGCCAGCTCGCTGCCATCCGCCGCCGTGTATGTGCGGTCGGCATTCATTTTACGAGTGAGCTGCTTGCCACCCTTTTCGAAGGTCTCCTGCAGATCTCCCTTCATCAGGCCAAGCCAGTTGCTGTAGGCCAGGGCCTTGTCATCGGCATCAACCGCAGCGACTGAGTCTTCGCAGTCCATGATGGTGGTCAGGGCCGACTCCATCAGCACATCTTTGACGTTGGCTCCATCGTCCTTGCCAATCGGATGGCTGGCATCGACCTGAATCTCGAAGTGCATGCCGTTCTTGACCAGCAAAATGCCCGTCGGTGCATCGGCGGCGCCGGTGTAACCTACGAACCCGGATTCGTCTTTCAGACCAGTGGTTTCACCATTCTGGAGTTTGACGACCAGCTTGCCATCGGCAACATAATACTTCGCCGAGTCTTTGTGGCTACCGGCGGCCAGCGGTGCAGAGCTATCCAGCAGATTCCGGGCCCACTCAATGACTTTGGCGCCGCGCACCGGGTTATACCCGGGACCTTTATCTGCACCACCCTCTTCAGAGATAGCGTCGGTGCCATAGAGCGCATCATAAAGACTACCCCAGCGGGCATTAGCCGCATTCAGGGCGAAACGGGCATTCATGATCGGTACAACCAACTGCGGACCGGCCATGTTGGCCACTTCCGGATCAACGTTAGAAGTAGAGATTTTGAAGTCCGCCGGCTCTTCAACCAGATAATCAATGTCTTTCAGGAACGACTTGTACTCAGCCATGTCCAGCTTCTGGCCTTTGTGGTCACGATTCCAGCTGTCCATCTTTTCCTGAATCGCGTCACGCTTGGCCAGCAGTTCGCGGTTACGCGGGGCGAGCTCGTTAACGATTTTGTCGAATTCCGCCCAGAATTTATCCGCGTCGACACCGGTACCCGGAATCGCCTCGTTGTTTATGAATTCATACAGATTCTTCGCGACCTGAATGCCGCCAACTTTTACGCGTTCTGTCATCGTTTTCTACCTCAATGAGTTACGGTTCCCGTCTCCCCCTTTATCAATTAGGGGGCCTTATAGTCTGAGTGCCGCATTGTAAGGAAAAACACTTATATGGTCATTTCCACCAACACAATACTGCGTTGGTCGGAGCTTCCGATCCCGATCATCCCCGCCGCCAGGTGGTTCCTTCGCGGGAATCGTCCAGAATGATGCCTTTGTCCGCAAGATCGTCACGAATGCGATCTGCTTCCGCGAAGTCTTTCGCCTTGCGGGCATCGGCGCGCGCCTGGATCATGCCTTCAATGTCCTCCGCACTCAGCTCTCCACCTGTATCGGCCTGGAAGAACCCTTCCGGATCCTGCTGCAGCAACCCTAGAATGGCACCAAGGCGCACCAGTACTGTGGCACTTTCACTGGCTTCGCGGTCACGGCCTTCCCTGCGATGGTGATTGATATCATTGGCAACAGCATGGAGCACCGCAATGGCACCGGCCGTATTGAAGTCATCATCCATCACGTCCATGAAGCGGCGGTCGTATTCAGTCTCCGCGACATCCCCGGCTTTAGCCGGCACGATACCCCGCAACGCGTGGTACAGCTTCGTCAGGGTCCGGCCAGCCTCCGCCAGATTTTCCTCGGAATAATCCACCTGGCTACGGTAATGGCTGGATACCAGGAAGTACCTCACAACCTCTGCCGGATAGCTTTCCAGAATCTCGCGGATGGTGAAAAAGTTGCCCAACGACTTGGACATTTTTTCCTTGTTCACCCTGATCGCGCCAGCGTGCATCCAGACCTTGGCGAAATCATGCCCTGTTGCGCACTCGGATTGTGCAATTTCGTTTTCATGATGTGGAAAAAGGAGGTCCGGGCCACCGCCGTGAATGTCAAATGTGTCGCCCAAACAGCAGGTAGACATGGCGGAACACTCAATGTGCCAGCCGGGACGGCCGTCACCCCAGGGTGAGGGCCAGCTTACCTCGCCTTCACCAGCGGCCTTCCACAGTGCAAAGTCGGCTGGGCTTCGCTTCGCCTCCTGAACATCAATGCGAGCACCCGCCAGCAGGTCTTCCAGCTTTTTCTTGCTGAGCTTGCCGTAACCCGCAAACGAGTCGACGGAGAAATAGACGTCGCCATTTTCTGCCGCATAAGCGTGCCCGCCCTGGATCAGCTTGTGGATCATCGCGACGATTTCGTCGATATACTCCGTGGCCCGGGGCTCCTGGGTCGGAGACAAAACACCCAACCGCGCCTCGTCCTCGTGCATGGCCTGGATCATGCGATCGGTCAGGTCGGAGAACACCTCACCATTTTCACTTGCACGACGCAGAATTTTGTCGTCAATATCCGTGATATTGCGAACGTAATCGACGGCGTAACCACGGTGCCTCAGATAACGGGTAATCACATCGAAGGCAACCAGCACCCGCGCGTGCCCAAGATGGCAGTAGTCGTAGACCGTCATTCCGCATACGTACATGCGCACCTTGCCGGGCTGAATCGGCCGGAATTCTTCTTTTTGCTGTGTGAGCGTGTTGTAGATACGGATCACTTGCCCCCCTTACCCCAGGAATCCCGCAGAGTAACGGTTCGATTGAATACCGGCCGACCCGCGCTGGCGGTGAGTTCAGGATCGCAGTAGAAATAGCCCTCACGCTCGAACTGGTAAGGAAGATCGGTACGAGGCTTGACCAGGCCTTTTTCCGCGCGCGCTCCCCTGAGAACGACCAGCGACTCCGGATTCAGGTGATCGACAAAATCTCCATCTTTGTCGCTATCCGGAGATTCATGGTTGAACAGGCGATCGTAAAGGTTCACATTGACCTCGACGCTGTCCGTGGCAGACACCCAGTGCACCACGCCATTCGGCTTATAGCCCTCCGGGTTTACGCCAAGAGTGCCCGGATCGTATTCGCACCTGAGTTCGACAATTTCCCCGCTGTCATCGCGAATGATCTCGCGGCAGGTCATCACATACCCACCCCGCAGGCGGACGGCCTGATCCGGCGCAAGGCGTTTCCACTTGCGCGGAGGCTCTTCCGCAAAATCCTCTCTGTCGATGAACAGGGTCTGACTCCACGTTACTTCCCGCTCACCCATGTCCGGGTTCTGGGGATGCACCGGCAACACCAGCGTTTCCGTCTTGTCAGCCGGATAGTTGGTCAGAGTCACCTTCAACGGGCGCATCACGCACATCGCACGCGGCGCCCGGGTATTCAGGTCCTCGCGGATGGCGTGCTCGAGCATACCCACATCCACAGTACCACCCGCCTTATTGACCCCAACCATGTCACAAAAGGTGCGAATAGACTCCGGGGTAACGCCACGACGACGCATACCAGAAATAGTGGGCATCCGCGGATCGTTCCAGCCGTCCACAAAATTCTCATCAACCAGACGCTTCAGTTTCCGCTTGCTGGTGATGGTGTAGTTCAGGTTCAGCCGGGCAAATTCGATCTGGCGCGGATGGCAGGGTACCGAAATGTTGTCCAGCACCCAGTCATACAGCGGGCGATGGTCTTCGAATTCCAGAGTGCACAGGGAGTGCGTAATCCCCTCCATGGCGTCGGAAATCGGATGGGTAAAATCGTACATCGGGTAGATGCACCATTTGTTACCGGTCTGATGGTGATCTGCGTAACGAATACGATAGAGAATGGGGTCCCGCAGGTTGATGTTCGGGGACGCCATATCGATCTTGGCACGCAACACCAGTTTACCGTTCTGGTATTTGCCGTCGCGCATGTCCCGGAACAGTTGAAGATTCTCCTCCACCGGACGATCCCTGAATGGGCTGTTCCGGCCGGGCTCTCTCAGGCTGCCACGGTACTCGGCCATGGCATCCGCCGATAATTCACAAACGTAGGCCTTGCCCTTTTCAATCAGCTCTTCGGCAAAAGCGTACAGCGCGTCAAAGTAGTCTGAAGCGAAATGGACATCACCGGCCCACTCGTAGCCAAGCCATTCTACATCCTGCTTGATCGCGTCGATGTACTCCTGGTTTTCCTTTTCCGGGTTGGTATCGTCAAACCGCAGGTTGCACTCGCCACCAAATGTTTCAGCAATGCCAAAGTTGAGGCAAATGGATTTGGCATGGCCAATATGCAGGTAGCCGTTCGGCTCTGGTGGAAAACGGGTCACCACCTTTCCGGTGTGCTCGCCCTTGGCGATGGCGTCTTCAATCAGGCTCTGGATAAAGTTGTGGGCTTTCTTCGACTCGGCGCTCATACATTCTCTGTCAAAAGGGAGTGAATCTGAAACCGCCTATTATACTCACAAATCCGTGCCAGACTCATGCATACGGGCAAACTCTTGAGTACAATACCGGCTTTGACGTTATTCAACCTTCTGAACAGGAAACCCTGATGATTCTGCTGACAACCAACCACGGCGACATCAAGCTGGAACTCGATTACGACAAGGCTCCGGAAACTGCCAGGAATTTCGAACAATATGTACGCGACGGCTTCTACGACGGCCTGATCTTCCACCGTGTCATCAGTAACTTCATGGTTCAGGGTGGCGGCTTTGAACCTGGAATGACCCCGCGCAAGACTCGGGATCCGATTCAGAACGAAGCTGATAACGGCCTGAGCAACATGCAGGGCACCGTTGCCATGGCCCGGACTATGGATCCGCACTCAGCCACCGCGCAGTTCTTCATCAACGTCGAAAATAATGGCTTCCTGGACCACACCGCCAAAAACGCCGAAGGCTGGGGCTACTGCGTGTTCGGCAAGGTTGCCGAGGGTATGGATACCGTCAACAGGATCCGCGCAGTTCGCACCACCATGCGATCCGGCCATCAGGACGTGCCCGCCGAAGACGTCATCATCGAGAAAGCCGAGGTTCTGGAGGACGCGTGACCACGCTGTTTATCTCTGACCTGCACCTGGAAGAATCGCGCCCCGATATCACCGACGCTTTTCTGGATTTTCTGAAAAAGAAAGCCACGGGTGCGGAGAAGCTTTATATCCTCGGAGACTTTTTCGAAGCCTGGATCGGCGACGATGAGCGGACCCCCCTGCAAGAACAGGTTGCAGCCGCGTTGCGGGAAGTGAACGCCAGCGGCACAGATGTCTTTCTGATGCACGGCAACCGGGACTTTCTGATCGGCGAGGATTTTTGCCGGCGTGCCGGCGCAACGTTACTGGATGACCCCACCGTCGTGGATTTATATGGCACGCCCACGCTGCTCATGCACGGCGACAGCCTATGCACGGCCGATGTGGAATACCAGAAGTTCCGAGCCAACATGCGCAACCCCCAGTGGCAACAGATGATTCTTCAGCGCCCGCTGGCCGACCGCCAGCAGATGGCTCGCCAACTTCGGGAAATCAGCATGGCCAAAAACCAGGGCAAGGAAGAGACCATCATGGATGTCACGCCAGAAGAGGTCGTGAAGGAAATGGAGGCGTACGGGGTTCAGCTTCTGATCCACGGCCACACCCATCGTCCGGCCGAGCATGATTTGGAGACCAGCGGAAAACCAGCGAAACGCGTAGTTCTCGGTGACTGGGACACCCACGTCTGGTGGCTGGAGGTACAGGCCGGCGAAGAGCCGGTGTTAGCAAAGTATCCGCTCTGATCAGAAAGGCCGGGCACGCGCCCGGCCTTTCTGATACCCGATGATTCTAGTGCTGCAGAATCTGCTGCAGGAACTTCTGGGTCCGCGCTTCCTGAGGATTGCTGAAAAACTCGTGAGGCGGTGCTTCCTCCACGATTTCGCCGCCATCCATGAAAATAACCCTATCCGCAACGGTCTTGGCAAAGCCCATCTCATGGGTTACGCACAGCATGGTCATGCCACTGCCCGCCAGCTCAATCATGACATCCAGAACTTCCTTGATCATTTCCGGATCCAGGGCCGATGTTGGCTCATCGAAAAGCATAATTTTCGGTTTCATACACAGCGCCCGCGCTATCGCAACACGCTGCTGCTGACCACCGGATAGTTGGCCCGGATACTTGTTGGCCTGGTCAGGAATTTTTACCCGCTCCAGGTATTCCATCGCGGCAGCTTCAGCCTCTTTACGCGGGGTCTTCCTTACCCATATAGGCGAAAGACAACAGTTTTCCAATACCGTCAGGTGCGGAAAAAGGTTGAAATGCTGGAACACCATGCCGACTTCCCGGCGAACGGTATCGATCTGCCGAATATCGTCCGTCAACTCAACATCATCAACAATGATTTTGCCCTGCTGATGCTCTTCAAGCCGGTTGATGCACCGGATGAATGTCGATTTGCCGGAGCCCGAGGGACCGCAGATAACGATGCGCTCGCCCTGCTTGACCGTCAGGTTCAGGTCCTTAAGGACGTGAAAATCACCATACCATTTGTGCATCCCCTCTACCCGGATGATGTCGGGCGATGCCTCACTCTTTGCCGGTGGTACGGATTTCGCTTCAGAAGCTTGAGATTGTTCTGTCATAGGGTTACCCATCAGGTTTTATGACCGGTGTCTAATTTGCGTTCCAGATTCTGGCTGTATCGCGAAATTCCGAAGCAGAAAATCCAGAAACAGAAAGCCACGAAAACATAGCCTTCCACAGCAACGTTCTGCCAGGCCGGATCGGTTATGGTTGACTGAACCGTTCCCAGAATATCGAACAGACCGATGATCAGGACCAGTGTCGTGTCCTTGAACAACGAGATGAATGTGTTCACGATCCCGGGAATAACCAGCTTTAACGCCTGCGGCAGGACAACTAGCCCCATCTTGCGCCAATACCCGAGCCCCAGCGCATCTGCCGCTTCATACTGTCCCCTTGGAATAGCCTGCAAGCCGCCGCGGATAACTTCCGCCATGTAAGCCGATTGCCAAAGCGTTATGCCAATCAGCGCACGCGCCAGTTTCTCAAAGTTCATGCCCTCGGGCAGAAACAGCGGCAGCATGACGGAGGCCATAAACAGGACTGTGATCAACGGAACCGCTCGCCATACCTCAATGAAGATCACGCAAAGGCCACGTATCATTGGCATTTCCGAACGCCGTCCAAGCGCCAGAACGACACCAATCGGCAGGGAAGCCAGGATTCCGATGTACGCCAGAATCAGCGTCAGCATCAACCCGCCCCATTTTGTGCTTTCCACTTCTTCCAGGCCAAAAGTTCCACCCGGAATCAGGAAGTAGCCAATAACAGGCAGGCCGGTCATGCCAAATATGCCCAACCATTTCCGGCCGGGAAAGTTCTCAATGAATTGGGGTACGAAGGCGACCGCAAGCAGCAGGAACATAACATCCACACGCCACTGCAGTTCGTCCGGATAGAACCCGTAAATAAAGAAGTTCAAGCGCTGGTTAACAAACAGCCAGCAGGCACCTGCACCCGTGCAGTCGCTCGGCTCGCTGCCCTGAAAACTCGCATCCAGAATGACCCAGTTGAGCAGGGGCCCGATACTGGTTACAAGCAGATAGCCAACCACCAGTGTAAGCAGCGTGTTGTACCAGTTGGAAAACAGATGCTGCTTCATCCACTTGAGCGGACTGAATGCTTTTTTCGGTGCTTTAATGGTTGATTCAGTCATCATCGCTCCTTAATCGCCACGGCCCGGTTGTAGATGTTCATGAACAGAGAGATAAGCAGACTGATGGTGAGATACACCGCCATGGTCATTGCCACAACCTCCACTGCTTGCCCCGTCTGGTTCAGGGTCGTTCCCATGAATACAGCTACCAGGTCCGGATAACCGATGGCAGTAGCGAGCGATGAGTTTTTGACGAGATTCAGATATTGACTGGTCAGCGGCGGGATAATCACCCGCATGGCCTGGGGGATAACCACCAGCCTCAAGGTCAGTCCGTTTGGAAGCCCCAGAGCCTTGGACGCTTCGGTCTGGCCCTTGCTGACGGATAAAATCCCTGAACGCACAATTTCAGCGATAAAACTGGCTGTATACAGGGACAGAGCAATCCACAGAGCTGCCAGCTCGGGAATTATGGTTATACCACCGCCGAAGTTGAAGCCTTTGAGGGCCGGGATCTCCCACTCGAGGGGACGTCCGGCAACAAAGTAGGATATCAGCGGCAGTAATATCAGAATGGCGACCCCCACCTTGAAGGTAGGGAAAATCTGCCCCGTCGCCAGTTGCCGCCTCTTCGCCCAGATGCGGAGCCCCACAACAGCGGCAATGGCAATTAGAATGCTACTCCATACAAGGCCGAAACCGTCTTGTGTCAGTGGCTCCGGAAGGTACAGGCCGCGGTTGTTCAGAAACATGGTGCCGCCCACATCGACGCTTTGTCGGGGTGACGGCAGATTACTAAGAACCGCGAAATACCAGAAGAAAATCTGGAGCAATAGCGGGATATTCCGAATCACTTCGATGTAAACCAGTGCGATCTTGGCAACCAGCCAGTTGCTCGACAGGCGCGCCACACCGAGGATGAAACCGAGAATCGTTGCTGCGACGACCCCCATTACCGAGACCAAAAGTGTGTTGGTAAGACCAACCCAGAAGGTTCGGCCATAAGACATGGTGGCATCGTAAGGCACGAGGTGCATGATTATGCCAAAACCGGCGGACTCATTCAGGAATCCAAAACCAGTGCTTATGCCTCGGCTCTCCATATTCGAGAGCGTATTATCAACCAGTGTCCAGCCAGCCCAAAAAACCAGCGATAGGGCGATGACCTGGAAGACGATTGAGCGTACCCGCGGATCATACCAGGGCTTTGGCCCTGCGGGTCTGGTGTCAACAGTTTGTTTTTTCATGCATTGTCCTGAAAAGCTTCCCTGCGATTCACTAAATCAGAGATCGCAGCGAGCGTCCCGGATGGGAACGCCCGCTGCGCGCTTTCAGGTCTTAACGAACGGGCGGGGCATACAGGACGCCACCGTCGGTCCAGAGCGCGTTGACACCGCGGTCCAGTCCAAGCGGGGTATCCGGGCCCACATTGCGGTCATACATTTCCGCGTAGTTACCCACGCCTTTGATGGCCGCGTAGCCGAAATCATCCGGCAGGCCAAGTTTTGCGCCCATGTCACCGTCGGTGCCCAGCAAACGCTGAACATTGGGGTTGTCAGATTTCAGCATGTCTTCCACGTTGGAACTGCTCACACCCAGCTCTTCCGCATTGATCTGAACAGCCAGAACCCACTTCACGATGTTGAACCACTGATCGTCGCCCTGACGGACAACAGGACCCAAGGGCTCTTTGGAAATCGTGTTCGGCAGGATCTTCGCAGAGTTCGGGTCCGACAGCTTGGAGCGCAGAGCCGCCAGCTGTGAGCGATCCGAAGTCAAAACATCGCAGCGGCCCGCTGCGAAGCCCTGAACGGTCTGCTCTGAGGTATCAAACACGATTGGCTTGAACTCCATACCCTTGGCACGGAAGTAGTCAGACAGGTTCAGCTCGGTGGTTGTACCCGACTGGATACAAATGGTCGCGCCGTCCAACTGGGTCGCGTCATCGACGCCAATACCCTTATTGATAAGGAAGCCTTGACCGTCGTAGTAGTTTACACCGGCGAAGTTGAGACCAAGAGATGCATCACGGGTCAGCGTCCAGGTGGTGTTCCGGGAAAGCATGTCAATTTCGCCGGACTGCAGGGCAGTGAAGCGTTCTTTGGCAGTCAAAGGGGTAAACTCAACAGCTTTCGGATCACCGAAAATAGCGGCAGCAACGGCCCGGCAGGTGTCGACATCAATTCCGGTCCAGTTGCCCTTTTCGTCAGGCTGGGAGAATCCGGGAAGACCACTGGTCACGCCACACTGAAGGTGACCTTTTTCCTTAACATTTTCGAGGGTTGTTGCCGCCATTACATTGGAGGCTGCAAATGAGCCCACGGCCAGTGCCATCCCCAGGGCAATCGATTTCGTCTTTTTCATTGTCTGTATCTCCGAACTTCAGTTGGTTACTTCATAACGACCATCAGCAAATTGCGAGCCATGCAAGCCAGGTTATTGAAGTTAATCATTTTTATTGAGCCTCTCGATCTCGCGGCATGCTCTGGCCAAATATAGCCATCAAACCAGCACCAATTTGGCGCATCCACCGCAGACCTCTGCCCCCTAACGAGGCACGTTGAAAGACCGTGCCATTACAAGGTAGAACAAAGTTCGATAAATGAACTAATTTTTACGAAAATTATTCGGAAGCATTCAACCCGTCAGGCTCTCGATAGGTCATCAGCCGCTTAAGCCAACCTTCGAGCCAGCGCTCTTTCTCGACAGGGTTTTCTGCGTTATTGGCACGGCGCGTCAGGATTTGTGCAGCAGCGTCCCGAAACTGCTCGAGAGGGGTTGTGTTGGAGGCCGACTCCATGGCCAGGAGTACTTGTAACAACCCCCAGCCCTGGCCGTGATATTGTTCGGTCGCTGACAGCCCTTCACCCTTGAAGTTGACGTAATCCATCAAGGCGTAAATGCCCCCTGGCGTTGAGCTAAGCGATGCCAGATCCTCCCTTATCTGCTCGCGCCGCTCCTCGGGTGCAGCCATCACAATTCTTGTAAGGGCTGCCTGAGCACGACGGAAAATAAACTCGGCCTGAAAACCCTGAGTAGTCGCGAGAAACTCCCGCAGCTCGATAACCTGATATGAGTCTTCTTCTTTCGCGAAGCCTGCCTTGTCCGGCCAGGGCGCGTCGAACGGATCCAACTCCTGGAGCCACTGGGGGACAGAGACTTGCTGCTCGCTCATGTACTGGATCAGTGGCGGAAAACTCTCAATGAAACGACCGTCGACATCCCGCGGATACCAGATGAAATGCCCTATCCCGAGGGACGGGAATGCCTCGCCGTCATTCCAGTGCACGAGGCATCGGTACTTTCCAGCGCATTCATTACGAAAAATCCGACGCCCAACCCACTCCAGCTCATCAGCGCTCAGGGACAGTGAAACCGACTCTTTGTGATCCTGAGCCGCAGCGCCTTCTGTTGTTCCGGTGTCCCGTTCCACCGTTTCGCCCCCGGAATCACAGCCCGCAGTCAGACATACGCAAGACAACAGAATCGGAACAAGCAATCCTCTCAGCAAGTGCCCACCTCATTACGTTGACAATCATTCATGGCGAAGCGCATCTATCGGGTTAAGCCGCGCGGCTTTCCGGGCCGGGAAGAAGCCGAAAATGATGCCTACAGCCACGGAAAACGAGAATCCGAGCATCATGACGCCCGGAGATAAAACAAAGGGCATGCCCAGTTGTGATGTCACCAGCCGGGTGCCTCCGATACCCAGCAAGAGGCCAACCAGTCCGCCCAGCGTTGAGAGCGCGATGGACTCAACCAGGAACTGGGTCATCACGTCCCTCGCTCGTGCCCCAATCGCAAGACGGATGCCTATTTCCCGGGTTCGTTCAGTGACCGATACCAGCATGATATTCATGATTCCAATACCGCCAACCAGGAGGCTGACAGCAGCAATAGCTCCGAGGAGAATCGTCATGGTATTCGTGGTACTCGCCAGGGCTTGCGCGATGTCCTGGGTATCCCTGACGTAGAAGTCATCGGCTTCACCTGGTTGAATACCACGGCGCTGGCGCAGCAGGGTTTCAATGTCAGTCTGCACCCGGCCAGTGGTGCCATCGGTCAGCGCGGAGACGTAAATAGCCTGAACGTCCAGCTCACCAACGAGGCGACGTTGAACGGCTTTAAGCGGCATGACAATGACCTTGTCCCGGTCTTGCCCCATGGACTCACCTTTTTCTTCGAGTACGCCAATGACCCGACAGGCTGTGCGCCCCACACGAAGCATCGTCCCCAGAGGCTCCTCGCCAAGGTACATCTCGTCGACCAGGGTCTGCCCAATGACACAAACTGCCGCCCCGGCTTTTAGCTCGCTGTCCTCAAAGCCCCTGCCGTAGTCAACTGAGTGGTTGCGAACCGAGAAATAGGCATTATTGGTGCCCACGACGGTTATGACTTCATTGGCATTACCAATTATGACCGTTACATTGGTTGTAAGCGCCGGGGCAACCAGAATATCGGGCACGTCAAGTGCAATGGCTTCCGCATCCGCAAGATCAAATGGTTCTGCGCTTGTGCGCAATCCCCCCGGTCCCCGACGAGCCGAGCCGGGCATGACAAAAAGCAGATTCGACCCGATGCTTGAGATCTCTTGGGTGACGCTTCTGGTGGCAGACTGCCCCAGGTGTACCATCGCTACGACACTTCCAACGCCGATAATGATGCCGAGCGTGGTCAGGAATGAACGCAACTTGTTGCGCGCAATCGCCTGCAAAGCCATTAGCAGGATATCCAGCACCCTCACCCCAGAACCTCCTGCGGTGTACCGTCCTTCACCAGACTGCCATCCTTGAAGTAAAGCACCCGATCTGCATATCGGGCTATCTCCGGCTCATGGGTCACCATAATGATCGTGATGCCCCGCTCTGCGCGGATTTTGACCAACTGAGCCATGACGTCGTTGGCCATAACGGTATCCAGATTGCCGGTTGGTTCATCCGCCAGTAATACCGGTGGCCGGGTCACCAAGGCCCTGGCAATCGCGACGCGTTGCTGCTGACCTCCGGACAGCTGAGCCGGTGTCGCCGATGCGCGATCAGCCAGCCCCACGACGCTCAGAGCTTCGAGCGCGAGCGCGCGGCGCCTGGCGCGCTTCATGCCCTCGTAAATCAAAGGCAGCTCAACATTCGCCAACGCACCGACCCGAGGCAGCAGATTGAAGCTCTGGAAAATAAAGCCCATGAAGTGGCGGCGGAGCAGTGCCAGCTCGTCCCTGTCGAGCTGGCCCACATTAACGCCGCGAAACAGGTACTCCCCGGATGAGGGAACATCAAGACAGCCCATAAGGTTCATGCAGGTGGACTTTCCCGAGCCACTGGGGCCCATAACAGCCACAAACTCACCATCGCGTATGGCCAGATCGACACCATTTAACGCCCTGACTTCGGCGGACCCCGAACCGTAAATCCTGAATATACGGTTCATCTGGATAATCGCCGGGCGCCCCCGCCCCCGCGGATTCTCGATATTTTCAGACTCACAGCCGATTGTCATTCCTTCCTTCCTGTCAGTGTTCTAACCCGCTTTAGTCGACTTTCCAGAAAGCCGGAATAACCTAACGCCACAATCGGGGCAGGCACTGGGCCAACTGTTATAACCGAAAAAACTCTGCTTAGAGTGAACATACTTTGATACGTATCAAATTCAAAAGACGATAGGAGTGAATAATTAATGATCAGCGTTGTGGCAGTACGCGATTTGATTAATCAAGGCTCGAAACGCGCCCAGGAGTATACAACTATGAGTCTCAGGCCCGGAACGTTATCAAAAGCAAACATCGGCATTGGTGTTTTTATTGGATTGTTATTAAGTGGTTGTGATGGCGGAAGTTCGTTAAGCGGAACTCCCACGGGGCAGGTAATTGAAGAAGCCTTCCTTTCAGAGAAGGCGGTTCAGATCGGTGGCGCGACGACGGCAGCGGCGCGCGCCGACATGGGAGATACCGTTTGGGCGGTCTACAACATGGCCAACCGCCTGGCCATGACACCGATTCAGACTACCGCAGGCGCGGTGCATGAAATCGAGTTGGAAAGCTTTATCCAGGATATTCTGGTGGTTCCCTACGAAGGCCGCACTTACGCTTTGGCGGCCGTTCGGGAGTCAGGCATTGCGGTGGTGGACATCACCAACCCTGCTGCGATGCAGGTCCTGCACACCACCCCAATCAATTACTATCAAGACGGCATCACTTACGCCGAAGGCGGCGGAGATCTCGTGCCCGACGTCATTATCGAGGGCCACGGCTTTATCAAGTCCCTGGAAACCGACGGAACAGATCTCTGGATTGCAGACGAAAGCTTTGGCATTCACCGCACCGCTCTTTCCAATCTTCTGACAGCGACACCCGTGACAGAGGATGATGGAACCCTCAAAATCGACGCTGAGACTTATACCCTCCAGTATTCGGGAGAGCATCCCTGGGGCGCTCCCGCCGATCTGCAATTGCACAGCGATGGGCGTCTTTATGCCGCAATAGGCTTCCTTGGTCTGGGCATCTATGACCCCGACACGCTCGAACGAGTGGGCTACTACAACCTCTATACTGACGATTCCGTGACAGAGGACTGGTTCCTCGGAATGGATGTCGATAGTGAGGTACAGCCAGGGTTTATTGACCCCGATACCGGCATGCCCGATTACAACCAGGCCTCCTTCGAAATCCAGTCAGTCTGGCATGACGGTGTTGATGCCCCCACGCCGTGGGCGGACTTCGACCGTTACGGCAAGTACTACTACAAGGCCAATGCTCTGGACGTAGAAACCTACGGGCCGGAGGGCAGTGAGCGCACCACTGTTTATATGGCCTACGGCCTGGCCGGCATTGTCGCCATTGACGTAAACCCGACTGACGCAGCCACCAGCTATCTGGGATACGCTCCAGCGGTGCCCGCCCATGGTCCGGACGAGCCAACAGGGCAGCAGTCCCAAAGCCTGTTCCCCTACTTCGGGGTGGGCATGCTGAAGGAGGCAGGCGTCATTGACGTTGAGGCCGACCTGGCCAACAACCGGGTGTTTTACGCCGACCATTTTGCCGGCCTGGTTGCGCTTGATGGCGCTGATTCGCCGGAGGCCAACTGGCAGCAGGGGGGAGGCAACTTTGATAACGATGATAACCCCTTACTCCACTGGCCAGACTATGAGTTCGTGACTTCCTACGACATGGGCGCCTGGAACCCGGACGATAACGAGTCCCTGCCCATCTGGATGTACGAGGCCCCGAGCCTGTTGGTGTCCGGCGAAGTCAGCGGCCACGGCAACGCTCTATTCCTGATGCCCACGCTCAGCGCTGCTACCGATGGCGTGGACGTCGTCCAGGCGACGGGCGCAGGTGGTCTTAACTTCATGGACCTTGGCGATCTGACCACCGGCAGCACGGACATGGCCTCCAAGTTCACTGTGCCAGCCTATTTTGCCAGTACCACAGAAACCTTCGCAGACGCTGGAGGGTCGCCCACCTCGCCCCTGGCGATTGGCCACACCCAGGGCGTCGCAACCACTGGACACTACCTGTATCTGGCGGATGGGCCCCACGGCATGAGCGTTTGGAAAATTGCCGATGCCAACGGCAATGCAATGGATGAGCCCCATGTGGTCGCCAACACCGTGGTGGATGAATACGAGGTCGACAATCCCGATGGCTCGACCGTGTTCCCGACGCCCCATGCCTACAATGTTATCCTGAGTGAAGATGACAGCGTAGCCAACGTCATGTCACAGAGCCTCGGCCTTCGCCGTGTAGACATCAGCTCCGCGGAAGCCGGTCAGGGCGTGCCAGGGGCACCCATGCTGCTGACCCCACAACCGTCGGACTTTTATGAGCACAATCTCGATTCCGGCTCATACGGCGGCATCAAGCGACAGGATCACGCCTACGACGTTGATTTCCATGGCGACTATGCCGTTGTCGCAGATGGCAGCAACGGTTTGACCGTTTATGATATGACCATGAATCCGGCGGATGGCTCCGGCAATCATGTGGTCGCCAACCTGGGTGCCGCGAGCGGTAATCCGCTCCTTGGTCGCGCGTCCGGCGTCGAACTCTGGACCAACCCTGCCGATGGAAAAATCTACGCCTTCGTCGCCTCGGGGCACTCTGGTATTGCAGTCGTCGATATGACCGAGCTACTGGTTGACGGCATAGCGCCGGGAATGGAACTGGTCAAGATCTTCCAGCCGATCAAGATTGAGGAAGAACTGGACGGATCCGTCCATATAGGCAAGGCGGACAGCCGCAGCGTTGATGTGGATGTCATCGGGAACCATGCGTACTTCAGTTACGGTGGGTTTGGCCTGCTGGCATACAGCATCGACGACCTTCTGGAGCCGCTGCCTGCTGGCGTCGATCCGACCAAGATCTGGACCATGGGTGGCTCAGGCGGCGGCGGTGGTGGCTATGACTACCGCCCTGAGGCCGTCGCCCAGTACCGGCTCCAGACAGAGCCCGGGCTGGAGGATTCCGATCCGGAAGCGCTGTACATGACGCCCCAGTACTTCCCGGCCAACAAGCTGCTGATCGACGGCGAAGGTCGTTGGTTTACCCTCGACGAACCCAAGCTGCTGTTCTATGTTGCCTATGGCGAAGCAGGGGTAGCCAAACTGGATTGGAGTGATCCCGCCAACCCCATACTGATGGAACATCAGCAAACCGTCGGTGAGGCGACAGGAACTGCCATCGCTCATGGGCGGGTCTATGTAGCCGACGGCGGCGGTGGCCTGGTTATATTCCGACCTTAACCACTCTGCACTGTATAAAAAAAGGCCGGGAATATCCCGGCCTTTTCTTTGCATCCCTCAGGACTTCAAAACAACGTTTTTTTCAGAACCTGTAGCCCGCACTGAGTGTAAATATCACCGGATCAACGTCCAGTTCGATATCTTCATCGACCGCACCGTCGAAATCCGCAGTGGGGTTCAGGTCGATGTAACGCAGATCAAAACTCACCATCAGATTGCTCGGAAACGCCATTTCAACACCGGCAACCGCGGTGAGGTCCACTGAATCCTCAAAATCCACCGCGAGCCCGGTTACCTTCATGTCTTCATCATAGAACCGGGTGTAAGCCACACCAGCACCAACGTAGGGAGTCACCGCGGAGTAATCATTCAGGTAAAAGTTGATCGTCAGTGACGTGGGAATTTCCTTAACCTCGGCAAGCGTACCCAGGCCAAGGGCTTTCAATCGGCTGTTGCCCTCCAGGTCATGCTGATATGGGAAAGAACTTGTCAGTTCTATGGCCGAATAGTCACTTAGATAGTAAGCGGCGGATGCACTCAAAGTGACAGCATCATCCAACTGGACGCCACTTCTGGAAATGGAACTGAAGCTGTCACTGCCAGAATCCGTATCCATTGCGCTGATACCGGCGCGAACGACTAGATCCCCGGCCCCGGCCATTACCGGCTGACTGATAGCCCCCACACCCATAGCTGCGATTAAAACCTTGCACTGCAGGCTGCTGCCCAACGATCTCTTCTTCATGGTTCCTCTCCTATGGAGCTTCCTGAATCCGAAAAAACACCTCCTCCAGTGTAAGTATTCACGAACAGCATCCTTTGACGAGCATCAAACAAACTGATCAATCCTCGATCCTTCCGGTCACCACTTCCTGACCCTGCTTGAGTTCATCACTCAACACTTCTGTGTAGCGACCATCGGTGTATCCCGTGCGCAACAACACTCTTTGGGGCTCGCCCTCATTCAGTACCCACACTGTGTTGGACGAGCCCGAAGCACTCCCGTTACTGCCGCCGCGAGGACGACTGAACAACCCGCCCCCCTCCTCTCTCGCAGAAGGAGGCGTATAACGAAAGGCAATATTGGGTACCCGTAACGCCTGTTGCCGCACACCAGTGGTAATTGTAGCCGTTGCTGTCATGCCAGGCTGCAGGAGATGATCCCGGTTATCGACCGCCAACTCAGTGGTATAGGTAACCACGTTGTTCTCAACAGTCGCGTAGAGGTGCACTTTGGTCACCGCAGCCTCAAACTCTCTTCCTGGCCAAGCATCCACGGTAAAGGTAGCCGGCTGTCCTGCCTTGACCAAACCCACGTCGGCCTCATCCATGGAAACATGCAATTCCATTTGCCCGAGGTCTTCAGCCAGCAAAAAAAGCACGGGGGTCTGGAAGTTTGCGGCTACCGTGTTGCCCGGTTCGACACTGCGCTGAAGAACCACACCATCAATCGGCGACGTGATTACCGCCTTTTCAAGGCGTGTGCGAGCCTGGGACACTGCCGCCTCTGCCTGGTCCACCGTTGCCCGGGAATAGGCGATCCGCGCTTCGGCGCGCTTCCGGGTGGCCTCCGCCTTGTCAAGATCAGCCTGAGGCGCAGTCCCCCTGACAACCAGCGACTGAGTCCGAAGCTCATCTGTCCGGGCTTCGTCCAACGTTGCTTCGGCTTCCGCCAGGGATGCCCTGGCCAGCGCCAACCCGGCTTCCGCCTGTTGCAGGCCAACCTCAAGCTCCTCAGTGTCAAACAATGCAAGAACCTGCCCCTTCAGGACTTCGTCGTTCTCTTCAACCAGGACATCTGCAATAAGCCCGGAAATTTCGGCACCGACTGAGACTTCACTTTTGGGCTGGAGGTTGCCCGTCGCTGTGGCCGTAAGCACCATATCCGCGCGGTCCAAGGCCTGTGTCTGCCATCGGACCTCGGCCTCCGAAGGCCATAGCCACCACACCAGCGCCCCTAACAGGGTCAGGCCAACAGCAACCCATACCCCCCGGCTTAGCCGGCCACGGGTGCGTTCGGAACGAATCACGGCGTTCACCTCTTCTGCCATTTTCTGCAGAGCAGGATCGTTTTCATCTTCCATTAATCCGATTCCTCAAAACCGGTAAACCCAAAACCAATTTAGCGTTCTTCGGGCGGTTGGCAGAGCTTCAGACCGCAAAGCGCAGGTAGCTCAATCTGCAGAATACATCACGAAACCAGGTGTTCAGTGAGCTTGGCCCGAATGTCATCCGGAATGGGCAAAGCCTTCTCAGTGTCATAATCGAAATGAATCAATACAGCAACACCACGGGCAATCTGTTTTCCGTTTTGCCAGGCTTCCTGAATAACGTGAAATGACGAATTCCCAATCTTACCGACACCGGTCCGAACGGTAACCGGCATCTGCCAGTAACTCTGGGCCATGAGATCAATCTCCAGCCGGGCAATGATCAGTGGCCAGGTGTTCACATCAAGACTAGGGTGGAAAATCTGGAAAATGGGTGTGCGCCCCTGTTCAAACCATACGGGCAGTGTAGTGTTGCTGATGTGACCGAGTGCATCGGTATCACTGAAGCGGGGTTCAATTTCAAGCTCAAACATCGCGACTCTCCTGTTTTCGAAAGCGCGATACTATACACCCTCCCACGCGCCGCACCCACTGAGAAACCGGCGTGCCAGACTTGCTAAAGTAGCTCTCAGGGCTTGGGCGACACTCTCAGAATTCGCCCAGCCAGATTATCCGTCAACAGATAGAGAGCACCATCCGGGCCTGTAACCACATCCCGGATCCGCTCATCCAGGTCAGCAAACAGGGTTTCGATGTCTCGGGCCTGCCCGCCATCAAGTTCAATTCGGTGCACACTTCGATCCGCCAGCGCCCCCACCAGCAGGTTTCCCTGCCACTCGGGAAACAGATTGCCCCGGTAACGGGTCATTCCGGAAGGTGCAATGGACGGTGTCCATTGCAATACAGGTTGTTCCATCCCCTCGCTCTCAGTAAATGGCGATACCAAGGCGCCAGTGTAATCCCGCCCGAAGGTAATAACCGGCCACCCGTAGTTTTTACCCGGCTCAATAATATTGATCTCATCACCTCCCCGGGGACCATGCTCATGGGCAATCAGCAGATCCTCGACAGGATCGTATATCAGGCCTTGCACATTACGATGCCCATAACTGAAGATTTCCGGGCGGGCTTCCTCCCGATCAAGGAATGGGTTGGTTTGTGGCACCGAACCATCAGGCCGGAGACGCACAATGCTGCCGAGATGATTGGAAAGGACCTGAGCCTGTTCCCGGTAATCAAAACCGTCCCCCAGAGTGATCACCAGTGACCCATCCGGAAGAAATGCCATTCGCCCACCATAGTGTGCATTGCCCCGCTTGGCAGGTTGGGCCCTGAAAATCTCGGTCACACCAACGAGTTCCCGTTCATTCAATTTGCCACGCGCCACGCACAGATGATTGGCTGTAGCCGATCCGCAAGCATAGGAAAGAAAGACCAGGGAATCAGCGGCAAACTGCGGGGAAAGCATTACGTCAAATAAACCTGCCTGCCCCGAACTGAAAACCGTCGGCACCCCCTGTATAGCCTGAGGTTCAAGGCGACCTTCCGGCGACATGAGGCGTAAACGCCCGGAGCGCTCGGTAACCAGAGCGCCACCATCAGGCAGAAAGGCCAGGGACCAGGGGTGCTCAAGTCCCTCGGCAAGCACCTTTACCTGATAGCTCCCCGGCGACTCAGCCCGGGCTTGAGCAACGGGCCAGATCACCCCGGCGCTCAAAAGGAGAACAAGCGCCGGACCCATGGCATAGCCTCCCACTGAACGCCTGTTGCTCGCGGTCAGCCAGGCAAACAGCCAGCCTGAAAGTGCTGCGGTAAACAACATGGCGATCAATCCATCCGGGGTGCGAGTTGCGGCAATCAGTGTAGGCATGGGCGCCAACGCATTAACGGACGTGAATGTCACCCACAAACCCACCGCTGCTGCGAGCGCATAGAAAGGTGCCCTCACCCCCAGCCTCAGCAATCGGAGCAGCGCCGCCGCGACCAACACGGAAAAAAGGAAACTGACGCCAAACATCACCGCATAAAGTGGCGCAAAATGAAGCAGGTCCTGAAATGTCGCAGACAACCGGACGCCAATGCCGATACTCACACCAAGCTCTTGCAACGCAAGCAGGTTAAACTGGGTCTGCACCACGCTGCCCAGAATCACACCTGTTATAACGGCCACAACAAAGCCTGCGGCTATGCGTTTCCTTCGGCGCCCGTCGGTCATAATCACTGCTCGACAAAAGCTCGCTCAATGACAAAGTGACCCATGTCGCCACCCCGGGCTTCTTTGAAACCCATGTTATTGAGAATAGCGCAGGTATCCTTGAGCATGCTCGGGCTGCCGCAAATCATGAAACGGTCATTTTCGAGATCGAAATCCGGCAAGCCGAGATCTTTGGTGATCTTGCCACTTTCCATCGCATCCGTCAGGCGGCCCTGATTACGAAATTCTTCGCGGGTCACCGTCGGATAGTATTCCAGCTTGCCTTTAACCATCTCACCGAAGAACTCATTCTCTGGCAGGTCTTCAATTTCCTGCTGGTACGCAAGTTCAGACACATATCGCACGCCATGAGTCAGGATGACTCTATCAAAGGCCTCGTATACTTCCGGATCCTTGATGATACTCATAAACGGCGCCAGGCCAGTACCGGTGCTAATCAGCCAAAGGTTCTTGCCGGGCAGCAGGTTATCAAGAATAAGCGTTCCCGTCGGCTTTCGGCTGACAAGTATTTCGTCGCCAACCTGGATTCTCTGAAGCCGTGAAGTCAGAGGCCCGTCCTGAACCTTGATAGAGAAGAACTCAAGCTCTTCTTCGTAGTTGGCGCTGGCGATGCTATAGGCGCGCATCAGGGGCTTACCCTCGGTCTCGAGACCAATCATCACAAAATGACCGTTTTTAAAACGGAATCCCGGATCCCGACTTGTCTTGAAGCTGAACAGGGTATCGTTCCAGTGATGGACGCTGGTGACCGTTTCTTTAATCAGGTTGCTCATGTAAACCTCGTGCCCGTTCAAATCGCTTTTTACTGCGACTGTTTCGATTTGGATTGCGTTAAGTCTAACCCAGGACTAATCTATCGGGAAAATGGGATATTCTCATAACCTTATTCGGATTAATCGATTAAGAGCATTTTCAGATGAAATACAGTTTTCGCCAGCTTGAAGTTTTTCTCGCCGCAGCACATTTCCAGAACATTACTCGCGCGGCAGATTCACTTGCGATGTCCCAGTCGGCTGCCAGCAGCGCCCTGAAAGAGCTGGAAAACCAGTTTGATATCCAACTGTTCGACCGCGTGGGCAAGCGCCTTCAGCTTAACGAGCTCGGCAGGCTTTACCGGCCGAAGGTCGAGGCCGTTCTGGCTCAAGCCAACGAACTGGAACAGGCGCTGAGCGAACACACAGAAGTTGGTGCGTTAAAGGTCGGAGCCACGCTCACCATTGGGAACTATTTGGCTGTGGGCGTTATGGCCCAATACATGAATACCCCTACTCATCCGCGAGTATCTCTTGAAGTTGCCAATACGAGCACGATTGCGCGCCGGGTCAAAGATTTCGAACTCGACATCGGACTGATTGAGGGCGAACTGCAGTCCTCCGAACTGGAGGTACTGCCATGGAGAGGCGATGAACTGGTTGTCTTCTGCTCCCCTACCCATCCACTGGCCCGGAAAAAGTCATTGACCGATGAGGACCTGCGCGCAGCAACCTGGGTCATGCGGGAGCAGGGCTCCGGCACCCGGCAAAGCTTTGAGCGAGGTATGCACGGGCTGCTGCCGGATCTCAATGTACTGCTTGAGCTTGAACATACCGAAGCGATCAAACGGGCAGTGGAAGCCGACCTCGGCATCGGCTGCCTGTCTGAAGTGGTACTGGCCGATGCGTTCAAACGAGGAAGCCTTGTCCCTCTGTCTGTCCCGGAATACCGGCATTTCGACCGGCAGTTCTATTTTATCCTGCACAAGCAGAAATATCGCAGCGCGGGCATTGATGCCTGGATGCAGCTTTGCCGGCAGCTATAGATTATTGGACGGGGCCGCTGTGAAAGCGGAATTCAGTATCGGGTTCCAGAATCAAACACTGCTCAATGTCGAGGAACTGCTGAACCCGTTCGTCGACGGAGCCTCCATTCGCCTGCTCGGCCAGTTTCAGGTAATCCTGATAATGGCGGGCCTCGGATTTCAGCAGGCTGCTGTAGAAGTCTGCCAGCTTGTCATCCAGGAACGGAGCCAGAGCCGCAAACCGTTCGCAGGAACGGGCCTCGATAATAGCTCCGACAATGAGCACATCAATCAAACGACCCGGATCCTCAAGACGCACTTCCCGCCTCAAACCTGCGGCATAACGCGCGGGCGTCAGGTGGCCATATTCCACGCCGCGCTGGTTCATGATCGCCAGAACCTGCTCGAAATGGCGCAACTCTTCACGAGCCAGACGGGACATTTTGTTCAGCAGGTTGTTGTTGTCCACATAGCGGTACATCAGACTCAGTGCCGTTGACGCCGCCTTTTTCTCGCAATGGGCATGGTCGATAAGCATCAGGTCCTGATTGGCCAGGGCGTTGTCAATCCATTGCTGTGGGGTACGACAAGGCAGGAAGTCGTGAATCTCTTGGAGGGCTTCGATCATGTTGGCATCTGGGTCGTTCAAAAGTGAGACGCGATTATATCGCACTTAACAGATCTCTCCGACCTCTGTCCAACTTAACTTTGTAAGGGGTTTCCTATAGAATGCAGCGCCAGTTTAAGGCCTTTCCGCCGTAAAACTCCCGCTGGGCATTGGAGCCCTTAAAACGCGGGACATTCCAACTGAAGATGAGGGTCCATATCGTGTTAGAAGCCTATCGTGAACACGTAGCCGAACGTGAAGCTCTGGGTATTCCTCCCAAGCCTCTGAACGCCGAGCAGACTGCGGCTCTGGTTGAGCTGCTCAAGAACCCGCCTGCTGGCGAAGAAGAAACTCTCGTTTATCTTCTGGAAAACCGTATTCCGCCGGGTGTGGACGAAGCCGCCTACGTCAAGGCCGCTTTCCTGACTGCGATCGTAAAGGGTGAAGCCAGTTCTCCCCTGCTGACCAAGCAGAAAGCGGTTGAGTTGCTGGGCATGATGCAGGGCGGTTACAACATCGCCACCCTGGTAGACCTCCTGGACGATGCTGAGCTGGCAGAACTGGCCGGTGAAAAGCTCAAGCGTACTCTGCTGATGTTCGATGCCTTCAACGACGTGAAGGAAAAGATGGACGCTGGCAACGCCGTTGCCAAGGCCGTTGTTGAGTCCTGGGCCAACGCAGAATGGTTCACCAACAAGAAAAAAGTTCCGGAAAGCACCAAAATGGTGGTGTTCAAGGTTACTGGCGAAACCAACACTGACGACCTGTCTCCCGCTCCCGATGCCTGGTCCCGTCCGGACATCCCGCTGCACGCCCGCGCTGCCTATAAAATGGAACGCGACGGCCTGAAGCCGGAAGAGCCCGGTGTCACTGGCCCGATGAGCCAGATCGACGAAATCAAATCCAAGGGCCTGCCCGTTGCCTTCGTTGGTGACGTGGTCGGTACCGGCTCCTCACGTAAGTCGGCCACCAACTCCGTACTGTGGTTCTTCGGTGACGACGTTCCGGGCGTACCGAACAAGCGTGCCGGCGGCGTGTGCATCGGTAACAAGGTTGCTCCGATCTTCTTCAACACCATGGAAGACGCTGGCGCCCTGGTATTCGAAGCACCGGTTGACGATCTGAACATGGGCGACGTGATCGACATCCGCCCGTACGAAGGCAAGATCCTGAACGAAGCTGGTGAAACCATCTCCGAGTTCGGCTTCAAGTCCGACGTGATTCTGGACGAAGTTCAGGCCGGCGGCCGAATCCCGCTGATCATCGGCCGTGGTCTGACCGCCAAAGCCCGTGCCGCACTGGGCCTCGGCGCCACCGACATCTTCCGTCTGCCGAAAGACCCGGAAGCCGGAACCAAGGGCTTCACCCTGGGCCAGAAGATGGTCGGCAAGGCTTGTGGCCTGGAAGAAGGCCAAGGCGTTCGCCCTGGCACCTACTGCGAGCCGCACATGACCACCGTGGGTTCCCAGGACACAACCGGCCCGATGACCCGTGACGAGCTGAAAGACCTGGCATGTCTGGGCTTCCAGGCAGACTTGGTCATGCAGTCGTTCTGCCACACCGCGGCCTACCCGAAACCGGTCGACGTGGAAATGCAGCACACCATGCCAGACTTCATCCAGACCCGTGGCGGTGTCGCCCTGCGTCCGGGTGACGGCATCATCCACTCCTGGCTGAACCGCATGCTGCTGCCGGACACGGTCGGTACTGGTGGCGATTCTCACACCCGTTTCCCGATGGGCATCTCCTTCCCGGCCGGTTCTGGCCTGGTTGCCTTTGCCGCAGCCACTGGCGTTATGCCGCTGGACATGCCTGAATCCGTCCTGGTGCGTTTCAAGGGCGAAATGCAGCCCGGTATCACCCTGCGTGACTTGGTCCATGCCATCCCCCTTTACGGCATCAAGCAGGGCCTGCTAACCGTTGAGAAGAAAGGCAAGATCAACGAATTCTCTGGCCGCATCCTGGAAATCGAAGGCCTTGAGCACCTGACCGTTGAGCAGGCGTTCGAGCTGTCCGACGCTTCCGCTGAGCGTTCCGCTGCCGGTTGTACCATCAACCTGTCAGAAGAGTCCGTTGCCGAGTACCTGCGCTCCAACATCACCATGCTGCGCTGGATGATTGCCGAAGGTTACGGCGATCCGCGTACCCTCGAGCGTCGCGCCAAGCAGATGGAAGAGTGGATTGCTGATCCGAAGCTGATGCGTGCCGACAAGGATGCCGAGTACGCCCACGTGGTGGAAATCGACCTGGCCGAAATCAAGGAGCCGATCGTGTGCTGCCCGAACGACCCGGATGATGCCCGTACACTGTCAGAAGTGGCCGGCGACAAGGTGGACGAAGTCTTCATCGGCTCTTGCATGACCAACATTGGTCACTTCCGAGCTGCTGGCAAGCTGCTGGCGCAGAACAAAGAGCCCCTGAAAACCCGCCTGTGGATGTCTCCGCCCACCAAGATGGACCAGGCCCAGCTGATGGAAGAGGGCTACTTCAACATCTACGGCACGGCTGGTGTCCGCACCGAAATGCCAGGCTGCTCCCTGTGCATGGGCAACCAGGCGCGGGTGGCCGCCAAGAGCACCGTGCTGTCCACCTCCACCCGTAACTTCCCCAACCGCCTGGGTGACGGTGCCAACGTGTACCTGACCTCCGCGGAACTGGCGGCGGTTGGTGCGGTGCTTGGCAAACTCCCCTCCGCCGAGGAATACATGGAGTACGCCAAGGACCTGAACAGCATGTCGAAAGAGATCTACAAGTATCTCAACTTCGACCAGATGGAGAACTACACCAAGAAGGCCTCTGAAGCGAACGTTGCGTAAACTTCAAACCTTTCTGGTATAGCTTCATCAGAAACGCCAGCCCTCCGGGCTGGCTTTTTTTTTGCTATTTTTTGCTAATAGAGCACAAGCCTTATCAGAATTGCAGCTACCATCACCAGCGTAATCCACTTCACCCATTGAGCACCCTGTGCGCTCATGTTCACCCGCGCCGCAATAAAGGCTCCGGTGATGTTCCCGGCTGCCAGGGTCAACCCTACGCCCCAGCGTACATGGCCGCTGAACGCAAAAACGAGAAGCGCAGCAAAGGTGAATAGCAGGACAATGGAAACCTTGAGGACGTTCACCTGGCGTAAATCGATTTTCAGCATGTGGTACAGAACCACAATGAAGAGCACGCCCACGCCCACCTGAATGAAACCGCCATACACGCCAATGATGAACATCGCCACATAGATGGCGGGCCCGAGACGATCCGTCGTTAATGGCCTGGTATCCAGCCTCGGCTGGGGCAACAGCATAAATACGGAGGCGCCGATCATGGCTGCCACGAGCACAAACCGGAACACCGCATCCGGCACCTGGGTTGCTACCCATGCCCCCAGCAGGGAACCAAAAACCGCCGGGATCGCGAGATGCAGGCTGACCATAAGATTACCATGGCCCATACGATGGAAGCTGCTGACCGCCGTCACGCTCTGCAGTGTGATAGCAACCCGGTTTGTGCCATTGGCTACTTGCGGCGGCAGGCCGAGGAACATCAGTAAGGGCAGCGTGAGCATGGAGCCGCCGGCGGAAAGGACGTTGATAAATCCGGCGATACCGCCAATCGACAACAGTGCCAGGACCTCGGGAACTGTCATTCAACCTGCTCCCTAGCAATGGAGTACTCTCTGCTCATTCTGATCACCATGGTCTCTCGAGTCTCTGGTTTACTACTCATCCGGTTAATGCCCACGCCGCACCAATCGGGCGGATGTGCAAAAAAAAGGCTCCCCGAAGGGAGCCTTTTTCAACATGGAACCGGCGGAATACACCGCCGGCTAGCACATGTTACGGCAGGTTATGATAGCGGGCCTTAATTGCCTTATCAAAGCCTTCCAGGATCTTCGCGTGTGGCGCGTCACCAAACTTGGAGACGAGCACGATCGCAATCGTGGCAAAGATGAAGCCCGGGATAATCTCATACAGGTCGAGAAGACCACCAGACATATTGCCCCAGACTACAACCGTCACACCACCAACGATGATACCGGCGATAGCACCGTTACGGGTCATTTCACGCCAGAACAGTGACAGTATCAGAGCGGGACCAAAGGCCGCGCCGAAGCCTGCCCAGGCATAGGACACCAGTTCCAATACCTTGCTGTCTGGGTTCAAACCCAGGATACAGGCAATAACCGCGATACCAACAACCGCAAACCGACCAACCCAGACGAGTTCTTCCTGGGACGCTTCCTTGCGGAAGAGCGCCTTGTAGAAGTCTTCGGCCAGCGCAGAGGAAGACACGAGCAGCTGTGAATCGGCGGTACTCATGATGGCAGCAAGAATGGCCGCGAGCAGGATACCAGCAATAACCGGATGGAACAGTGCATCAACCAGGAGCATGAAGGCACGCTCGCCATCATCCAGAGGCGTATCAAAGTAACCGATCGCTGCAAAGCCACACAGAAGGGCGCCAAGCAGACCCAGGCCGCTCCAGATCACCGCGATGCGGCGGGCCGCCGGAACGTCGTCTTCGCTGCGAATGGCCTTGAAACGTGCCAGGATATGCGGCTGACCGAAGTAACCCAGACCCCAGCCAAGAAGGGAGAGAATGGACAGGATACCCAGAGCTTTGCCGTCGGTACCGGTGAAAGCATCAAGGAACTCAGGGTTCTTTGCCTCCATTGCGACTGTGGTCGCAGACCAGCCTCCGTCCGCATTGATAGCCATGATCGGAACCAGCAGCAATGCGGCGAACATCAGCAGACCCTGAATAACATCCGTCCAGGTTACCGTCAGGAAGCCACCGAAGAAGGTGTAAGAAACAACGGCGATGGTACCTACGATCACCGCGACGGTGTAATCAAGGCCAAACACGGTTTCAAACAGTTTTCCACCGGCAACCAGACCTGAGCTGGTGTAGAACAGGAAGAACATCAGGATAAAGAACGCACTCACCACGCGCAGGATACGACTGGTATCATGAAAGCGGTTCTCGAAGTAAGATGGCAGCGTCAGCGAGTCGCCTGCAGCCAGTGAGTATGTCCGAAGACGGCTCGCCACAAATAGCCAGTTAAGCCAGGTACCTGCCAACAGGCCAACGGCGATCCAGATGGCCTCGTAACCGGCTGCATAGGCATAACCGGGAAGCCCCAGAAGGAGCCAACCACTCATGTCGGACGCACCGGCACTGATCGCAGATGGCAGGGGGCCAAGACTACGGCCGCCCAGGATGTAATCGGAAAGGTTTGAAGTACGCTTCCAGGCAACATAGCCGATGCCAAGCATCAACAGTATGTAGGCCAGGAAAGTAATACTTATCCCTACACTGTTTCCTATCATTTTCGTTTTCTCCCCGTGCGCTATCTGGGTTGGTTGTTATTGGCTTTGGAACGGCTCTCCTTCTCCACCCTGCAAACAGGATGAGAGGGACAACCCCGGCTCAGGTGAAGGTCGCTCAAAGGTCACTTGCACCAGCATTTATGGCAACGTCCATGTCGCTTCTGTCGTTTTTTGTTAACTCCTAAACTCTTTCAATGCCCAGCGACAGAAGTGAGGCGTTGCCGCCCACTGCAGTCGTGTTGATTGTGCGTGTACGCTCTATTGCAAAACGCTGCAAGTAATGGGGTCCACCCGCTTTGGGACCGGTCCCCGACAGACCACAACCCCCGAAGGGCTGCACGCCGACAACTGCCCCGATCTGGTTCCGGTTGATATAACAGTTGCCCACCCTAACTCTCTGCTCAATGTAGGCGGCCGTAGACTCGCTACGACTGTGAATCCCGAGTGTCAGGCCAAAACCTGCCCCGTTAATATCGTCGATCACGTCGTCCAGTTCCTCGGCCTCGTATCGAATGACATGAAGAACAGGGCCAAAGTGCTCGGATTCCAGCTCCCGGATACTGTTAATCCCGTACGCTGAGGGAGCAACAAAATGGCCGACACAGCATTCTGGTGGCACCTGAGCCCGTGCAATAAATCGGGCGTTCCGCTCCAGCCCGTTAAGGTGCTCCTGAAGAGCTTGCTGCGCTTCACCATCAATCACCGGCCCGATGTCGGTACTGTGAAGCTCCGGATTACCCACTGACAGTTCCTGCATGGCACCCGCCAAAAGGGTCTCTATACGGTCTGCCACTTCTTTCTGAACATACAACACCCTGAGAGCCGAGCAGCGCTGGCCGGCGCTGGCAAATGCCGATTGCAGGACATCACGGACAACCTGTTCCGGCAGTGCGCTACTGTCCACGATCATGGCATTCTGCCCACCTGTCTCCGCAATCAGGGGCACAATGGCTCCCTCACGCTGAGCCAGGGCACGATTCAGAAGCAGGGCGACGTGAGTAGATCCGGTGAAGGCGATGCCGGCAATCCTGGGGTCCGGGGTCAGTTTGCCGCCTAATGTCGCGCCATCACCG
The DNA here is from genome assembly GCF_001854125.1 of Marinobacter salinus. NCBI lineage: Bacteria > Pseudomonadati > Pseudomonadota > Gammaproteobacteria > Pseudomonadales > Marinobacteraceae > Marinobacter > Marinobacter salinus. Next base: position 726,651 of record NZ_CP017715.1, on the reverse strand, counting down.
GGTAACAGTTGAATGACATCCGGCGGGAAGCCGGCTTCCATCATCAGCTCGACACTGCGATGAGCGACGAGGCTGGTTTGTTCGGCCGGCTTGGCGATGACGGTGTTGCCAGACACCAATGCAGCCATTATCTGACCGGTGAAGATGGCCAGTGGAAAATTCCATGGACTGATGCAAAGAAAAACGCCTCTGCCTTCCATATACAATTCGTTGCTTTCTCCGGTAGGACCCGGAAGGGCAATGGCGTCACCGAAACGGGCGCGCGCCTGAATAGCGTAGTAGCGGCAGAAATCGACCGCTTCCCGCACTTCATCGATGCCATCCTGTATGGTTTTCCCGGCTTCACGGCAACACATGGAGATAAATTCTTCCATGTTCTGCTCAAGCAGGTCCGCATACAGCTCGAGAGGCCGGGCACGTTCCACCACCGGAAGCTCGTTCCATGATCTAAACCCGGCATGGGCAGCTTTCAGGGCTTCCTCGGCATGCTGTACGTTTGCCCGGATGACCGATCCGACCGCTTTAGTCGTGTCATAAGGGGAAAACACCGGAACCCGCTCGCCATCCTGGCGCCGGCTACCGGTTATGATCGGGCCGGCAGCCCAACTGTGCCTTTCCCACTCACCAAGACGACTCAGCAACGGTTCGAGGTGTGACGCCACGTGAATGTTCACGCCTCTGGAGTTAATGCGCTCTCCACCATAGATTGCCGTCGGCGGCGGAATGCGGTCGTTCGGGAGCGACTCGTGCTTCTGAAGCTCCTCCACGGGGCTCTGAACCAGTGCTTCAACAGGCGTTGCCGCATCAACCAGTCGATGCACAAAGGAGGAGTTCGCGCCATTCTCCAGCAAGCGCCGAACCAGATAGGGCAGGAGGTCCTTGTGCGCCCCTACCGGCGCATAAATGCGCACCGGTATATCATCCTCCTGAAGGATACCGTTGTAGAGCGCATTGCCCATCCCATGCAACCGCTGAACCTCGATCTTGCGCCCCTTGGTCTTTGCCATTGCCATCACGGATGCCACCGTGTGGGCATTGTGGCTCGCCAGCTGCGGATAAAGAGCGCCTTCAGTGTAGTCGCTGAGGAGATAACGCAGACACGCAAGGTAGGAAGTATCAGTCGCCTCCTTTCGGGTAAAAACCGGATAGTTATCCAGACCCAGTTGTTGACATACTTTGATCTCGGTATCCCAATAGGCCCCCTTAACCAAGCGAACCGGAATTTCGTCGCCCTGCTCTTTCGACAACTTGGTCAACCAGCAGAGTACTGGCAAGGCTCGCTTGGAATAAGCCTGGATGACCAGGCCAAAGCCGCCCCAACCTAGCGTCGCGTCAGACTTGAACACTTTCTCGAACAGCTTGAGGGACAGCTCCAGACGGTCCATTTCCTCTGCGTCGATCGTGATTGACACGTTTTTTTCCCGCGCGAATGCAACCAGATCCCGAACCGTCCGGTAGAGTTCTTTGAGAACACGGTCTTCCTGCGTGGCTTCATAGCGGGGATGGAGGGCGGATAGCTTGATGGAAATAGAAGAGCGTGACGCCCGGCTTTCAGCAAAGGCCTCGGTACCCACTGACTCAATGGCCCGCATGTAATCCTTGAGGTAACGGGCTGCATCGTCACCCGTCATGGCAGCCTCCCCCAGCATGTCGAAGGAATAGGTGTACCCCATCTCCCGATAGTCCCGGGCATTAGTCAGGGCTTCATCGATATCCCGGCCCAATACAAACTGCTTTCCCATGATGGCCATGGCTTTGTACATTGCGCTGCGGATGACCGGTTCACCGCTACGCTTGACCAGTCGCTTCCAGATACTCGAAGGGGAGCCATCCAGCCGCCGGTCCATTTTTACGACGCGGCCGGTCAGCAACAAACCCCAGGTTGAAGCATTAACCAGCGTGGATTCGCTCCGTCCTACATGCTTCTGCCAGTCAGCAACCGACATTTTGTCCTGAATAAGCGCATCGGCGGTGTATTTGTCGGGAATGCGCATTAAAGCCTCAGCAAGACACATCAGCAAGATGCCTTCCTGAGTATCGAGGCTGTATTCCTGAAGCAGCGCATCAATCATGTGAACAGAGTCGTCCTGCTCACGTACCTTTTCAATGAGTTTGGTTGCCGTTTCGGTAACCATCCGATGTTCAGCAGCATCGCTCTGGGCGAGCGGAATCAGCTCTTCCAGGAACCGGCTTTCATCCACGGCGTAACACGCAGTGATGCCCTGCCAGAAAAATGATCTTGGCTGTTCCTGAAACGCAGGTTCGAGAACCCTGCTTGCATGAAACATCGGGTTGCCTCTTGCGAATGCCTGTTCAGCTTTGGGCATTCATTGAGTGTTTACCCAGGGCCGATACCACTCTTTATTTCGGAATCACGCCCTGACAAATATCAGTAACGTGTAAGTTAGTATTACTACGGATCCCGGGCTTACAAAATCCTACGATTCTTTTTTAAATTCGTCCGAAATGACTCATTTTTTCGCAAGTCAGGCTACTTTTTCACCAAACCGTAACTTCGACGGCGTAGTACCCTTGTGTTTTCTGAGGGCATTTGTCAGGGCGCTCTGGGATGAAAAGCCTGTGCGATAGCTGACTTCCGAGATGGAAAGTGAGGTGGAGAGGAGAAGTTGCGCCGCCTGATCCAAGCGGGTCTGAAGAAGAAACCGGTGAGGTGTCACTCCGGTGATGTCACGAAAAAGATCATGAAAACGGCTCACACTCAGACAGGCCACGCCTGCCAGATCCTGAACTGTAATCTTTCTGTGCAGGTTTTCCATGATGTAACGGCGAATGGTATCCGGACTCACAGCATGACGGTTAGTGATGACTTTTCGGCTGTCATTCAGTCGTTCAGCCATGCAGTGGAGGATGCTCGCGGCAAGATGACGCTTAATGCCGTCGTTTTTTGGCGCACGGTCAAATTCCGCGGCCGCAAACTGGACCAGGCCTTGCAGCCGATTATCCATATCCAGGGTTCTCGCCCGTTCGAAGAGCGGCGCAAGACGCTCATATTCACCGTGCTCAGGAGTATTGATAGCGGGAGTGTAAGGGTCGAGGTTAATCACCAGCACGTGGTTCTGATTGTCGCCACGGTAATCATGGCGAGCCTCGGTGGGCACCAGACACGCTTTCCATGTGTCGAGGTGGGATCCGGTTCCGTCCACGCTCAAATCGGCTTCACCTTGAACGCCGACCACGATCTGATGATGCTCATGACGATGCTGATGAGACGCAATCGGAAGCTTCAGTAGTCGTGCATCCAGCATAGACGCAACCAGAACCTTTAACTGAGAATATTACTCAATTAAAGCAGATCTGAATAAAACTTGCACATAAGTTCGCTGATCCGGGCGCTTACTTGCTCCAACGGAGCAGCTGCGTCCACCACAGTATATCGAGCGGGTGCGGTTGCCGCGCGAGCCAGATAAGTGTCACGAATGCGCTGGAAAAAGGACACAGCTTCCTGCTCGAAACGATCCAGATCTCCTCGGTGCCTTGCCCGGGTCATCCCGGTTTCTACCGGGGCATCAAGCAAAATGACGTGATCAGGACGCACTTCACCCTGTACAAGATTCTCCAGTAACGCAATTCGTTCCTGCGGAACCCCACGCCCCCCACCCTGGTAGGCAAAAGTGGCATCGGTAAAGCGGTCGCACAGAACCCACTGGCCTTGCTCAAGCGCCGGGAGAATCCGTGTGTGCAGATGTTGTGCACGAGCCGCAAACATGAGCAGCAGCTCTGTCGTATCGTTGACCGGTTCTTCCCGGGGAGCCAGCAACAGCTCCCGGATGGCTTCGGCCATAGGCGTTCCGCCGGGCTCCCGGGTCACGATGAAATCGACACCCAGTGTCTCCAGTGTTTTCGCTGCATTCCCAAGTTGGGTGGACTTGCCGACGCCTTCTGTACCTTCAAAGGTAATAAACTGGCCACGCCGGCTCATCACGAATCCCCGCTGTCAGTGTTGTCATCACTCTGCGATGCCGGCGATGACCGGTAGTCATCGCGCCGGTTAAGCTGGAACTCCCGCACTGCTTTCTGATGCTCCGCCAGCGTTTGGGAAAACTTGTGCGACCCGTCACCGCGGGCAACAAAATAAAGCGCCTTACCATCGTCAGGATGTAATGACGCATGAATCGCTTCGCGACCAGGCAAAGCGATCGGTGTAGGCGGCAGCCCATTGATGCGGTAGGTATTATACGGCGTGTATGTGCGCAAATCCCGGCTGCCAATTCGTCCCTTGTACTTGTCCCCCATGCCGTAAATGACCGTTGGGTCCGTCTGCAACCTCATACCTTTTTGCAGACGACGCACGAAGACACCCGCTACCTGATCCCGCTCGTGAGGCACACCCGTTTCCCGCTCTACGATCGACGCCATGATCAGCGCTTCGTAGGCCGAATCGTAAGGCAGTCCTTCCTCTCGGCCGACCCACTCCTCTTGCAGGACAGCACTCATTTTATCGAATGCCCGCTTGAGAAGGTCGAGGTCCGATTCGCTGCTGGTAAACAGATAGGTATCCGGGAAAAACCGTCCTTCAGGGTGCTCACCCTCAGCCCCCATGGCCGCCATGATCTCGGCGTCGGTCCAGTCGGTCGTGACCTTCTCGATGCGATCTGCCTGGGCCAGTGCGGCCCGCATGTCACCAAAGGTCCAGCCTTCGATAAACTGCACCGACCAGTGCTTGGTATCACCGGACACCATCGCGCTGACCATATCCGAGGGTGTCATTCCGCTCGTGAATTCATATTCTCCGGCCTTGATTCGAGCCTGTTCCGGATAGATACGCCCATGGATGCGCAGCCAGAGGCTCTTTTCAACCAACCCCTGACGCTCGAGCTTCCGGGCTACCTGGCTGAAGGCTGTCCCACCGGGCACATTGAACAGGATAGGTTCGTCAAGTACGACGGGTGTCGCCAGAGTCTGCAGCCCTTGCCAGACCCAGAGTCCGGTCCCGGCAACAACCAGTACCACAGCACTTACAGAGGCAATCAGTAACTTCTTGAGCAAGCGAATTATTCCAGTGTTTCGAGAAGATTGCAGATTGTCGCAAGTCCGCCATCCACAGGCAAATCGTGGCCAGCCAAACTGCGAACCGGAACAACGCCAAGCACGCTGTTCAGTAGGTAAAGCCCGAGGCATTCTTGCCCGATAATATCCTCTGGCATTAGCGGCCGTTCAACAACCTGTTCACCGCGCCCCCTCAGACACTCCAGCACCCAATCCCTCATGACTCCGGAAACAGCCAATGAACTTGCGGGCGGTGTCGACCAACCCTGTGAGGTCTTAAGCAGAAGATTGGTTCGAGTGCCCTCAAGCAAATACCCCTCGCTGTTGGACATAATGACCTCAAAAAGGGAGTCATTAAGCTCCCGGGCGGCCATGACCTGTTCGAGGCGATTTAACGACTTGATTCCTGCCAAAAGGGGATTAACTGTCAGGGGAACCCGTGAAAAATCCACATCAACACCAGCCTCTGGGGCCATCTGCGGCATGGGTGCGCTAGCCACCAGGAGACTTGGCTTCATCCGCGGGTCCGGGCGGTAACCGCGACCTCCGGCGCCCCGGGTTACTGTCAGTTTCAGCACCCAGCTGTGACTGTCAAAACGCCCGGAAAATCGCGCTGACGCATCGCCAAATACAGAGTACAAGTCACTGCGAGACAAGGTAATACCAAGACGACCGGCATCTCGCACCAACCGTTCAAGATGGCGGGATAGAAGCGCCCCACGATCACCTTCCATCCGGATCGTCTCAAACAGACCATCGCCATAGGCGAGCCCCCTGTCATTGGCAGGAAGACCACCCTCGTCTGCCCAAAACAGATTGAACATCGCTCAGATCAGCCCTCGTAACGACGGAAAATCAGTGTACCGTTGGTGCCACCAAAGCCGAAGGAGTTGGATAGCGCAACACGCACATCCGCCTTTCGGCTCTTGTTTGCCACGAAATCGAGATCGCAACCTTCATCCGGATTATCCAGATTGATAGTCGGCGGCAACACACCATCACGAATGGCCAGAACCGAGAAAATACCCTCAACAGCTCCCGCCGCACCGAGTAGATGACCGGTCATGGATTTGGTACTGCTCATGGCCAGCTTCCCGGCATGGCTGCCGAAGACACTCTTGGCAGCGGACACTTCGGCAACATCCCCGACCTGCGTAGAGGTACCATGGGCGTTGATATAATCGATCTCATCCGGCTTCAGGCCGGCATCACGGAGCGCATTCTTCATTGAGCGCGCCGCGCCCTCGCCGTTCGCCGGAGGAGCCGTTATGTGATGAGCATCGTCGCTCATGCCAAAGCCAATGACCTCTCCGTAGATCGTGGCGCCGCGTTTCTTCGCATGTTCCAGGTCTTCAAGCACCATTACTCCCGCGCCGTCACTCAACACAAACCCATCGCGGTCCCTGTCCCAGGGCCGACTGGCCTTCGCTGGTTCATCGTTACGGGTCGACAGCGCGCGGGCAGCCGAAAACGCCGCTACGCCAGTGCGCGTCGTGGCCATTTCAGAACCGCCGGCCAGCATGACGTCCGCATCACCGTACGCGATCGTGCGGGCGGCATACCCAATATTGTGAGTGCCGGTGGTACAGGCGGTAACAATGGCGATGTTGGGACCACGATACCCGAACCGGATGGCTGCATTCCCGGAAATCATATTGATAACCGAGGCTGGCACAAAAAACGGCGACACCTTGCGGGGACCTGATTTGTCCATGGTAAGAACACTTTTTTCAATGTATTCAAGACCACCAATGCCCGAACCGATCGCAATGCCAACCCGCTCCCTGTCCAGAGCTGCGTAATGTTCCAGCCCGCTGTCGTCCACGGCTTGCTGCGCTGCTATCAGCCCATAATGGATAAATGCATCCAGTTTTCTGGCTTCTTTGGTTGATAGCCAGGGCTCAAGGTTCAAATCCTTGATGGCGCCACCGATACGGGTGTTATATTCAGACGCATCAAAGCGCTCAATCATACCTATCCCGCTACGCCCCTCCTGAATACCCGCCCAGGAAGTCTGAACATCGTTGCCCAAAGGAGAAAGCATCCCAATGCCCGTAATGACAACCCGACGTTTACTCATAATCCCCTACACCCGATCTTTTGCATGTAACTCTTCAGACCAATCCAACCTGATTTCCAGCCAATAAAAAAGCCGTCCCGCGTTTAATCACAAGGACGGCCTTTCGCCTGGCTTTCTAAAATGCAGAGTATCAGGTATGCGCGACGATGTAGTCGATCGCGTCCTGAACACTAGCCAGCTTTTCGGCTTCTTCGTCAGGAATTTCAGTTTCAAATTCCTCTTCCAGTGCCATGACCAGCTCAACGGTGTCCAGTGAGTCAGCGCCAAGATCCTCTACAAAAGAAGATGAGTTCTGAACCTCGGACTCTTTAACGCCCAACTGTTCACAAACGATCTTCTTAACGCGCTCTTCAACTGTACTCATAATGTCCTCACTTTATGTGTCAACCAAGCAACTCAAGTGCTGCCAGTTTAGATTAAACCCCACCTGCAGACAAGCAGGGATTCGGTCAAACATGTTGTGCTACAAGGAGTTGCGTACCCGCATCTCCCGGTCGCTTATCCCATGTACATTCCGCCGTTCACGTTAATGGTTTCACCACTCACGTATCCGGCCGCATCTGAAGCCAGGAAGGCAACCACGGCTGCAACCTCTTCCGGCTCACCCAGACGACCCGCGGGTATGATTTCCAGCATAGCCTCACGCTGCTTGTCGTCCAGTTTTTTTGTCATATCTGTGTCAATAAACCCGGGCGCAACGCAATTCGCAGTGATGCCCCGATTCGACATTTCCTTGGCCAAACTGCGCGTAAAGCCCTCCACACCGGCCTTAGCCGCACAATAGTTGCCCTGCCCCGGATTGCCCATGCCGGCCACCACAGAGCTTATATTAATTATCCTGCCCCACTTCGCTTTTGCCATTGCACGCAAAACGGCCTTGCTGGTGCGATAAACGCTGGAGAGATTCGTCTCAAGAACAGACGTCCAGTCATCGTCTTTAAGGCGCATCAACAGGTTATCCCGGGTGATGCCAGCATTATTGACCAAAATAAGGGGCGCACCGGATTTCTCGGTCAAGTCCTTAAGGCCAATCCCAATACTTTCAGGATCCGCCACATTCATGACGATACCGTATCCCTTGAGCCCGGCTGTTTTGAAATCATTGCTGATAGACTCGGCACCTTCGGCACTGGTCGCGGTACCCACAACTTCTGCACCCTGCTCCGCCAATGCCCGTGCGATAGCTCTACCAATTCCGCGCGTTGCACCGGTCACCAGTGCGGTTTTGCCTTCCAGAGACATGAATGACTCCCTTTCGTTATGACTGACCGAAAGCGTTAAGCGCTTTCGCCAGTGAATCCGGATCTTCGATGCTGTGCACAGCCAGGCTCCGGTCGATGCGCTTAATCAGGCCCGCAAGCACCTTGCCGGTGCCGCATTCAACGGCAACACTGACCCCGCTGTCCACCAGAGTCCTGACAGAGTCAGTCCACAGTACCGGTGAATAAAGCTGCTTCAGGAGATTCGCCTTGAGTGTAGCGGAATCAGTCTCTGCAGCAGCGTTAACATTTTGTATGACGGGGATGACAGCATCATTAAAACGCACGTCTTCCAAGGCCTTCCCCAGCTCCTCGGCGGCACCTTTCATCAAGGCACAATGGGAAGGCACACTGACAGGGAGGGGCATTGCCTTTCGCGCACCCTTCTCTTTACACGCCTCAATAGCGCGTTCAACAGCGGCAGCTGCCCCGGCAATAACCACTTGGCCCGGTGCATTGAAATTGACAGCAGAAACGACATCACCTTGGGCTGCACTCTCGCAAGCTGCCACAACATCCTGATCTTCCAAGCCCAGTATAGCGGCCATTTTGCCCTCACCGGCCGGCACAGCGTCCTGCATTAGCTCGCCACGCAGGCGAACAAGCTTGACGGCATCGACAAAATCCAGGCACTCGGCCGCCACCAGGGCACTGTATTCGCCCAAGCTGTGACCTGCTACAAAATCAGGAGAAGCACCTCCCGAGACAAACCACTGACGCCACAGGGCAACGCTTGCCGTCAGCAACGCCGGCTGGGTAACCGCCGTCTGATTGAGCTCTTCGGCCGGGCCTTTCTGGCAAAGATGCCACAGGTCGTACCCCAGCGCATTGGACGCTTCAGAGAAGGTTCTGTTGATGATGGGCCAAGCTTCGGCGGCTGCTGAGAGCATACCTACTGACTGAGCCCCCTGACCGGGGAAAATAAAGGCTGATTTCATAGTGCGAATCTTATCGTCATTGAAGGGGTTCCGGAGATTAGCCAATAGTACAAGTTATGCCAATTATCCGCGAATACATGACAAAAAAGGGACAGACTTTAGTCTCAGGCCCTTAAAGCATGAGGTCGTCAAGGCGCTCATTGATTCGGCGCGGAACCTCAAGCTCGACTTCCCGCACCGATTGACGAATGGCCGCAAGCATGGCTCGTTCATTTGCGTTACCGTGACTCTTGATCACGACACCCTGCAGCCCCAGCAGGCTGGCACCGTTGTGGCGGGAAGGATCCATCAACCGCAAGAGACGGCCGACAATTGGCCGCGCGAGCATACCGACGAGGCGGCCGTACAGGTTGCGCGTAAATGCCTGTTCCATCAACTCTATCAGCAGACCGGCCACGCCTTCGCCCGTCTTCAGTGCGATGTTTCCAACAAAACCATCGCAGACAACTACATCAGCCACATCACGAAAAAGATCGCTGCCTTCCACGTAACCGATGTAATTTATGGTGTCACACTGAGCAAGCATATGGGAGGCAAGGCGCACCTGCTCATTGCCCTTGATCTCTTCCTCGCCCACATTCAGAAGAGCAACACGGGGTTCTGGCTGGCGGGAGACAGCCGACGCCATCAGCGAGCCCATCAGGGCATACTGGTAAAGATTTTCCGCGGTGGAGTCGACATTCGCCCCGAGATCCAGGACATGGCAGCGGCCACGGAGTGAGGGAATCAGTTTTGAAATGGCCGGCCGTTCAATGCCCGGATACATCCGTATGATGCTGCGGCCAAACGCCATCAGCGCCCCCGTATTGCCAGCGCTGACACATCCCTGGGCCTCGCCGTCACGAACCAGACCAAGGGCAACTGCCATAGAGGAGTTTTTCTTGTGGCGAAGGGCATGAGATGGTCGCTCATTCATGCGCACAACATCTGCCGCTTCAACCACACGAATTCTGGCATGACCATCACGCAAAAAAGCCTCAAGCTCGCTCCGGATTCCCACCAGAACAATGCTCAAGGCTTCATTTTCACGCACTGCATCCAATGCCGCAGGCACCACAACAGAAGGCCCGCGATCACCGCTCATGGCGTCTATCGCGATGGTGACTTCTTTCACCGTTTCTCCATCTGACACTGGGTGGCGCCTGGTAGCACCAAAATTACTCGTCGCGCGCTTCAATTACCTGCTTGCCACGGTAGAAGCCGTCCGGCGAAACGTGGTGACGAAGATGAACTTCACCTGTCGTTGCATCGGTGCTCAAAGCGGCAGTGCTCAGAGCATCGTGTGAGCGGCGCATGCCACGCTTGGAACGGGTCTTACGGTTTTTCTGTACAGCCATGATTATGCTCCTGACTTGTTAACGTAAACTTGAATGACTTCAAAAGTAACGTGTGTTCGTAAAATCGCGCTGGCTTCCGAAAGGATACCGCGCCCGGCTAATGTTTTGTCTTCTTGAGATCCGCCAGCACGCTGAAGGGATTCTCTTTCTTTGGCTCGTCTGGTTCAACTCGGGAACCATCGGGCTCGTATGCTTCCAGATCTTCTCGGGCCGGACACTCATTCCGATCGTGAGTCGGAAATGGAGGCAGAACCAGCAATAACTCGTCCTCAACCATTGACCAGAGATCTGCACTGAAATCGTCTGTCAGGAACGGCTCAAGCTCTTTCGGCAACTGCTGCGCCTGCTCATCGCTGGTCACCAGCCCCAGAGTGAACCGGGACACAAGTGTCGTCCGCATGGCACCCAAACACCGCTGGCATTCCAGGCTCACTGGCGCCTCCAGTTCACCCGAGACAATACGTCGGCGCTCGCCATCCATGTAAAAGGACAACTTGACGCTACACTCAGCGCCCTCATCAATTCCCAGAACCGCTTCCCGGAAACGAGACAACTTGCCCAGAGGAATCACTCCCTCAAGCGTGCTGTTCTGCTCTGCCAACCGGTAAGGATCGACAGTTTTAGGTAACCCGGCGTGTGACGCATTTGACATAGGCGCGCAATTTTAGGGGCCCACCTCTCTACTGTCAAAGACTTCGTTGTCTTTTGAACAAAGCTTCCGACTCGAGTACGTGTATTCTACGATAAATACACGTGCCTGATACCGACAACACCCAAAAGGAAACCATCCATGACAGCTCCCCCCCTCGTACTGGCCTCATCCTCCCCATACCGTCGGGAGCTTCTGGAAAGACTGGGGATGCCCTTCAGCTCTGTCAGCCCTAATATCGATGAAACTCCCACCCCCGGCGAAACCGCTGACCAGCTGGCCACAAGACTGGCACAAAGCAAGGCCCTGAGCCTGAAGGACCGATATCGGGAACACTGGATCATCGGGTCGGACCAGGTGGCCTGCCTTCCTGATGGTTCACTTCTGAACAAACCGGAGAATCATGAACAGGCAGTCAATCAACTGAGAAGAAGCAGCGGCCACCGGGTCCTGTTTCTGACCGGCCTGACCGTGCTGGACTCCTGCTCCGGCAGAATACAGAACCACTGCGAGCCATTTTCAGTCCATTTCAGAACGCTAACGCTCGCCGAGATAGAGGCCTACCTTCACAAGGAGCGCCCCTATGACTGCGCCGGCAGCTTTCGGATGGAAGGACTGGGAATAACCCTGTTCAGCCGACTGGAAGGCCGCGACCCGAACAGCCTGATCGGTCTCCCCCTGATCGCACTGAACGACATGTTCAGAAACTGGGGCAGAAATCCGCTGCTTGAGCCCTGAACGCCCAATAATCCTGGTTACCGGAGCTCCAACCTGGACTCCAGCACCTGGCCCGCAAAGCCTTCACCAAAAGCGACCCCCAGCTGGTCGACAATATCCTGGAGCGGCGACTTGTGACGACTGTAATCAACCAGGTCTTCCTGGCCAATTATCTGGCGAGCAACATGGGAAGCACTGCCAAGCCCATCAATCAGACCGAGCTCCAACGCCTGCTCGCCGCTCCAGACCAAGCCACTGAAAAGCCTTTCATCGTCCGCGAGCCGCTCTCCGCGCCCTTCCTTTACTGCGGAAATAAACTGACTGTGAGTGTTCTCCAGCACGCCCTGCCAAAAGGCCACCTCTTCGGCCTGCTCGGGAGAAAACGGGTCGAGAAACGCCTTGTTTTCCCCTGAGGTATAAAGGCGACGCTCAACCCCGACTTTATCCATGATACCAGTGAACCCGAAACCACCGGCTACAACGCCAATGGAGCCAACCAGGCTCGCCCTGTTGGCATAGATTTCATCTGCAGCGGAGGCAATATAATAGGCACCGGAAGCCCCGATATCCGAGATGACCGCGTAGACCTTCTTCTCGGGATACTTCTCCCGAAGGCGTCCTATTTCATCATAGATATACCCTGACTGAACGGGACTGCCACCGGGGGTGTTGATCCTCAACAACACCGCCTTTGCGCTGACCTCCTCAAACGCAGACCTCAGGGAACCGACAATATTATCTGCGCTTGCCAGTTCATCAGCAGCAATCGGACCATTTATCTCGATCAGTGCCGTATGCTCGCCACCAGCCGAACCAACTGTGTCTCCAAACGGGAATTTGAACATAAACAGCAGCAGGAACAGGTACCCGAACGTCAGGAATTTAAAAAAGATCCCCCAGCGACGGCTCCGCCGCTGTTCTGACTGAAGAGACATCACCAGCTTTTCGATCAACTTCCAGTCTCGACCGGTTTCCGGCGGAAGGTTGGGTGATTTACGCCCGCCACGCGGCTTGCCTACACCTTCACTTTCCACAGGCTTATCGTTCCAGTCGGGTTGTTTTTCAGATTCCCAGTCAGTCATGCATACGTCCTGTCAGCAGTAATCATGTAATTGCCCAATTCAAATACCCAGAGCACGGCGAAGGTCCGGCACAGTGTCGACAATGGCAAAAGGCGAGTAATCTCCGAGCACATCACGTTTATGTACCCCCCACTCCACGCCGATTGATGGCATTCCGATTCGCTGCGCCATTTCCAGGTCATATCGCGTATCCCCCACCATAATGGCGTCGGATGGCTCAATCCCGTAGAACCGGACAATTTCCTCAAGCATTGTCGGATCCGGCTTGGAGCGGGTCTCATCTGCACAACGAGTGGTATCGAAATGCGCCCCCAGGCCACTCGATGACAGCGCGACCTCCAAACCCCGTCGACTCTTACCCGTAGCCACAGAGCACCCACGCCCGGAACCTCTGATATCGGCAACAACGTCTGCCATCCCATCGAACACATTCTGGGGCGTAGTAACTTTGGCAAAGAAATACCGTGCGTAACCCTCGCGAATAGTACTCATTTCATCGCGACTGATGCCCGGATAGAGCTTCTCGAGCGCCTCAACCATTCCCAGCCCGATGATATCCCGGTAGGCCTCACGCTGAAGTGCCGGAAAACCCAGCTCCGTCGCCGCCTGATGCAGGCTTTCAGCAATATGCTCGACAGAATCCACCAGGGTCCCGTCCCAATCAAAAATAACAACCTTAACCTTCATCTATCGATTCCTGTTGCGCGCTTCCAGCTTTTTAAGCACGTCATTAAATGCATCGTCATAGGGCGCCTCCAGACGCATGGACTCGCCAGTGACCGGCAACGCAAACTCCAGAGCCCAGGCATGAAGCATGAGCCGCTGACCACCAATGGCACGGAAGGCTTTAAGGCTCCCATCATCCATATACTTGTCATCGCCGGCAATCGGATGACCTTCCCAGGCGCTGTGAACGCGAATCTGATGGGTTCTGCCAGTGACGGGTGAGGCCTCTACGAGGCTGTAGCCCTCATAGTTCTTCAGACAACGAAACAAAGTCAGCGAGGCCTTGCCGGCCTCATCTACCTTTACCCGGCGCTCACCATTAGGCATCTCATAGCGCAGGAGAGGCACATCGACCCGGCCAACCGCCTCTGGCCAGTGCCCGGACACCAGAGCATGATAATGCTTTCGAATTCGCTTCTGACGCAGTTCTTCCTGAAGAAAACGCAGTGCGGATCGCTTCTTGGCGACCATCACCAGCCCTGACGTATCCCGGTCAAGCCGATGCACCAGCTCCAGGAAGCGGGCATCGGGCCGCGCCGAGCGCAACACTTCAATAAGCCCGAAACTGAGCCCACTGCCACCATGAACAGCGATACCGGACGGTTTGTTGACCACCAGCATCTGGTCATTCTCAAACAGGACTGCGTCCTCCATGACTCCTTGAACGCGACTCCCGGGTGCTACCTGAGCCGGCCTCTCTTTCCGCGTGATGGGCGGAATGCGGACCTGATCACCCACTCTGAGCCTGGTATCAGGTTTCACTCGACCTTTATTGACTCGAACTTCCCCCTTTCGCACCACCCGGTAGATGATACTCCTCGGCACACCGCGAAGCTGTGCAAGGAGAAAGTTGTCGACCCTCTGCCCCTCGTTATCTTCGTCAACGACAACCAACTGCACCCCCTGCCGAACCTCTTTCGGCCCATTGGTCTGCGCCCGGGGCCGGGCATTCTGAGCGGGAGGCGAGACCGCTTTCCGCAGGCGATTTCCGGCGGGTTTTCTGGGCGCGGACTTGCGGGACATGGAATTCCTCAATAACGAATAAGTGCAGGATTGAACGGCCAACCGAATACTGTTATATTCCGGCGTGCTCTGCCGTTTGTCTACGGCCTGACAGATTGGAGTCAGAAGCCGGAGCGGCAGAAGTATACCGACACTATTCGAGAGTTTGAACGCCGTATACCCAATCACTATCGGGATCGGCGCAGGAAGTGCTCCCGGAAAGCCAGGACAGACCAATGACGGCTGTGAACCTGCCTTCGGGAGAAGAAGAAAACCGTGCGGAAAACCGACGGGCGACATCGCGAAGAATCATTGCCACGCAGGGCCGGGCCGTCCAGCTTACGAATACGACGTGAGACCCAGGCACCTGAGTGAACCTGAAAACGGATAACATGCGTCAACAGACACGAACCTTACACGACCTCTTGCTGCCTGAAGGCAGCGTGACCGTCGGTGGTCTCAGACCAACAGAATCACGCCCGCCAAGGGTCTGATTCGTCTGGCTGTCGGCCTGCTCTTGATGTAGAAGAGCCCCACAGCACGCACATCCTGCTTCGCTGATGCGATCCTCCTAGGTTTTCTGTCAAAATTAAACGACAGGAACTCTTTCTTTCCATGAAAAGAATGCTTATCAATGCAACTCATCCTGAAGAGTTGCGCGTCGCTTTGGTCGACGGCCAGCGTCTGTTCGACCTTGATATCGAATCCAGCTCACGCGAGCAGAAAAAAGCCAATATTTACAAAGGCCGCATCACTCGAGTCGAGCCCAGCCTTGAGGCAGCTTTTGTCGATTTCGGTGCCGAGCGCCACGGCTTCCTGCCCCTGAAGGAAATCTCAAAGGAATACTTCAAGAAATCACCCGGCCAGATCGACGGCAAGGTCAACATCAAGGATGTGGTCTCCGAAGGCCAGGAAGTCATTATCCAGGTCGATAAAGAAGAGCGTGGCAACAAGGGCGCAGCCTTGACCACGTTTATCTCCCTTGCCGGGCGCTATTTGGTGCTGATGCCCAACAACCCCCGGGCGGGCGGAATTTCACGCCGTATTGAGGGCGATGAGCGAGCCCAGCTTAAAGAAGCCATGAACGACGTCCAGGTGCCCAAGTCTATGGGCATCATCGTACGAACCGCCGGCATCGGGCGCACCACGGAAGAGCTCCAGTGGGACCTCGACTATCTGGTGCAATTCTGGGAAGCCATTACCCAGGCTGCCGGCGAACGCAAAGCGCCGTTTCTGATTCACCAGGAAAGCAACGTCATCATTCGGGCGGTACGGGATTACCTCCGCCAGGACATTGGCGAGGTGTTGATCGACGCTAACGGCGTATACGAGGACGTGCTGAACTTTGTGCGGGCCGTAATGCCGACCTTCGAGAACAAGATCAAGCTGTACCGGGATGAAATCCCCCTGTTCAGCCGCTACCAGATTGAAGGCCAGATCGAGACCGCATTCCAGCGGGAAGTGAAGCTGCCGTCGGGCGGCTCGATCGTCATTGACCCGACCGAAGCCCTGGTATCTATCGACATCAACTCTTCTCGTGCCACCAAAGGTCACGATATTGAAGAAACAGCGCTTCAGACCAACCTGGAAGCAGCCGAAGAAATAGCGCGCCAACTGCGTCTGCGCGACATGGGCGGCCTGATCGTAATCGACTTCATCGATATGACCCCGGCCAAACACCAGCGCGAAGTCGAGCAGAAAATGCGCGAAGCTCTGGAAATCGATCGCGCCAGGGTTCAGGTAGGCAAAATCTCCCGTTTCGGACTGCTGGAAATGTCACGCCAGCGTCTGCGCCCCTCTCTTGGGGAAACGCGCAGTGAAGTATGCCCCCGTTGCGAGGGCCAGGGTACGATTCGGGGTATCGAATCGCTGGCACTGAGCATCATGCGCCTGATCTATGAGGAGTCCTCAAAGGACAAGACTGGCGAGGTCCGTGCCGTGGTTCCGGTATCAGTAGCCACCTTCCTGCTAAACGAAAAACGCAAGCAGCTGGCCGATATTGAAGCTCGCCAGGAAGTCAGCGTTGTTGTGGTCCCGGTTCCGCACATGGAGACGCCGCACTTCGAAATCCTGCGCATGCGCGAAGACGAGACCACGCCGGAGCACATTTCCAGCCATCAGGTGGCCCAGGAATACAGCGAACGCGAAGAAGAAGTTCTTGAAACACCAACGGCTGAGCGCCCTGCCCGCGAACAGGCTGCCGTAAAAGCAATTCGCCCGAGCGCACCAGCCCCGACACCTGCGGCAAAACCGGCTCAGGAATCCGAGCAGGAAGAAGGGCTCTTCCGACGCCTGGGCCGGAAGATTTCCGACTTTTTCGGCGGTGATGAAGAGCAGCCTTCAGAAGCGCGAGACAAAAGCAAAGCCGCGCGTGAAGACCGCCGCACCCAAGACCGCCAGGACCGCCGCAAGTCCCGTGTAGCGCGTGATGACCAGCGTTCCGGCACCGGCAACCGGAGTGGCAATGATCGTCGCAGGGGTAGCCAACAGAGCCGCGGCGACGACAATCGCGGACGTAACCGTACCGACGACCAGAACCGCAGCAGCCAGAACCGCCCGACTACCGATAAGAGTGCCGAGAACAAAGGCGGTGACAGTAAAGGTGGCGACAGCAAGGGTGGCCAGGGCCGCAGTCGGGGTCAAGGTCGCAGTAAACCTCAGCGCGAACAAAAAGAGGTTCGCGAGCAGAAAGATCAGCAGGATACTGCGAAAAAGCCAGCCAGCAGTGAAAAGAGTGCGGGCGCGGGTGCGGTTGAAGAAAAACGCCGCAAGCCACGCCGCCAGCGTGGCCGGGACGGCTCTCCGACGGAAGCACCCTCTTCCACTCCGGCAGACCGCAAGGCTGCGCGCAGCGACATACACCAGAAAGATACCCAGCCAGAGCAACCGCTGGACGCTGGCACACCAGAGGTTAAGGCGGCAGACGAGCAGCAGAACAGCCGTGGCAAACAGGCTTCGCCTGAGAAGCCTCAAAATGGCAAGCAGCCACAAACGTCAGAGGCCCCAGTAGCTCCGAAAACAGAAAAACCGGAACAGCCCAAGGCGCCGCAGGAAACTCCCCCCCAGGAGGAGCCGAAGCAGGCCAAGCCGACCGCAAAATCGGAGAGCCCCAAGGCCTCGCCCAAGGCGGACGAATCGCCAGAGCCGAAGGGTGCCGAAAAGGCGGAGGCGAAGGCAGAAGCCAAAGTCGACAAAGCGACGACTGCGGAAGTATCAGAGAATAAGCCTAAGCCGGCGAAACCCGAAGCCAAAGCGGAAGCCAAAGCCGACCGGAAACCGGCTGCCAAGGCAGAGCGCCCCAGCGAGCCTGCCAAGGACCAGGAGCAGGAAACTACCCAGCCAGCCGAGAAGGTTGCAGAAACCACGGCTGAAGCGGAAAAGGTGGAAACCAACGCCGGAAACGAGGCGAGGCCGGAGGCCAAAGCATCCCAACCTGAGGCTCAGGAGCAAAAGGCACCAGAACAGGAAAAGCCCAAAGCCGAGACTCCGGAACCGAAACCTGCCGCCGCACCGGCAACCGACACCCATCTCGAAAGCGAGAGGGCGGCAAAACCGGTCAGCATGGATTCGGATCAGGCCAAGCCTGAAGAGCAGCCAGGAGTCGACGTCCCGGTAACACCCGGCCGCGCCTACAACGATCCCAGAGAAGTCCGTAAGCGCCAACGCGCTGCGGAAGCGGCCAAGAAAGCCGGGAGTAACTGAAGAATGCTATCGAACTCCGACATTGAAGCACTGGAAGACATCCTTTTTGCCGAACCCTGGGGGGAGGATGCTCTCGACTTTTTCGGCCTGCACGGGGTCGTTTGCGCCAGTGTAGTCGGTCCGAGTGAGCTGCAGGCGGAAGAAATCTTTCGCCTCGCCACCGGCACTGATGCAGTGCCTGGTGGCGAGATTCCCGAAATCTTTAGCCGGTGCATCAGACAGCTGGCCGCCGATATGGCCTACTCTCTCGACATGGGGCAGGCCCTGGAATTACCCGAGCCGGAAGATGATGATCCGATGAATGCCCTGGAAAACTGGTGCGCGGGGTTCGTGGACACCTTCCTTGAACATGAGGAGGAATGGCTCGACGCCGCCAGTGAGGAAGAAACCGCAGACTTGATGGTGCCTATGCTGACCTTGTCTGGACTGTTCGACGACGAAGACTTCCAGAAAGTTCGCAACAGCGACAAGCTGTCACGGCAAATGGCCGATGCCATTCCAGACTCACTGACTGACCTCTACCTCTTGTTCCACGCACCGGATTAAACCGGCGCAGGCTCTCCAAGAGGTGTTCTGAAATGATGCCAGACCGGCTCCAGCCCGTCTGGCATTTTCATGATGCGGCCGAGTTCACACCAGGGTGCACCTGGAAAGTGGAAATCACTGCCCTGGGACGCCAGCAATTTCTCCTTACGGCAGAGTTCCGCCACAAATCCAAGATCCCCACTGGACTGACCTGAGGTGCAAACCTCAATACTCCGCCCTCCAGCGCGACGAAAATCCGCAGTCAGCTCCCTTAGCTTGGTGGCTGTCAGCTGGTACTTGCGAGGATGGGCCAGAACGGCTATCCCACCCGCTTCGTTGATCCAGCTAACCACCTCGGGCAACTCTGGCCAGTAGGCCTTTACATCTCCGGGTTTTCCGTTGCCCAGATAACGCTTGAAGGCTTGCGCCCCATTACGGACAACACCCGCCTGCACCAGCACCTCTGCAAAATGTGGACGGCCCGGCACGTCACCGCCAGATGCACCGGTAGCGCGCTGCAACAAATCGGGAACATTGAGCTTACTCAAACGCTCAGCGATCATTCGGGCCCTCGCCCACCGATTCTCGTTCTGCCGTTCCAGCGCATTAAGAAACCGCTCGTCCTGCCCGTTAAAATCCAGACCGACAATATGAATGGTTCGACTCTTCCAAAGACAGGACAACTCAATCCCCGGAATGAGGGCAAGGCCCTGCTCCCGGGCGGAAGCTTGCGCCTCTACCAGACCCGAGATTGTGTCATGGTCAGTCAGTGCCAGGTGGGTTACCCCCCGCTCAGCAGCCCGGGCAACCAACGCAGACGGCGCCAGTGCGCCGTCGGAAGCGGTACTGTGGCAGTGCAGATCGATGCACAAACCGGGGTCTTGCGGTATAGTCACGAAAAATCCTGAATCAGGTGATTGGCAATGGTGTCAGCTCAGCAGCCAGTGTACCAGTCATGCCTCGAACCTGTATTACATCCGGCTACCAGATTTTCTGGCAATCAAACGAATAACGGAGAGCAGTATGCACTATGCCATTATCAGTGAGGATGTCGCGAACAGCCTTCCTCAACGCCAAGCCGCCCGTCCCGCTCATCTTGAGCGCCTGCAGGCACTGAAAGCCGAAGGTAGATTGCTCGTTGCAGGACCACACCCTGCCATAGATACTCCCGATCCCGGAGAAGCGGGTTTCACCGGGAGCCTCGTCGTAGCAGAATTCGATTCACTGGAGGCAGCGCAGGCATGGGCGGACGCAGACCCCTATATTGAAGCCGGGGTTTATGAGAAAGTCATCGTCAAGCCTTTTAAGGCCGTGCTGCCCTGACCTGATTGTCCGGCAGCATGAGCTTATTGTAATGGTGGTCCGTTTGAACGGTCGACCAGCTGTGACAAAATTGCGCTCTAAATGACCGACAGCTTTTTACTTGTCCAACTCAGGGAACATAACCAGTGACGCCTTTTCGTCTCCTTATCAGTGTGCTCTTCGCTCTGTCCTCGGTAGCTGCAGCCCAGGCCAAGACCGCTTGGGTTGATGATCAGCTATACCTACCTGTGCGTGCCGGTGCCGGCACTCAATACCGGATTATCGAGAATGCTGTCCCCAGTGGGACGCCGCTGGAGGTGCTGGAGACCACGGACTCAGGATACACCCGCGTGCGAACGCCCAAGGGAACCGAAGGCTGGGTTTCAAGCCAATACCTGAGCGATACGCCTATCGCTGCCGATCGGCTCCAACAGGCTAACCGCCAACTGGAACAGACCCGTAATGAGTTGACTCAATTGAAAGAGCAGCTTGCCGAGGTCACAAAAGAAAGAAATTCTCTGGAAAGCTCCGAGTCATCGTTGTCTAATCGGTCAGAGGCACTGCAGGAGGAGTTGCAACGGATCAAAAGTATCGCCGCGGACTCAATTAACCTGGAACGCCGGAACCGCGAGCTTCGCGAGGAAAATCAGAAGATCCGTAACGACCTGGAAGTGCTGACTGCAGAGAATGAACGCCTGGAAGCCAGCAAAGAATCCGATTTCATGTTGCTGGGAGCTGGCCTGGTCTTGGGCGGAGTATTATTGGCACTGATCATTCCGATGCTCAAACCCACAAGAAAAACCGACAACTGGGCGTAATCTCATGAAAGATTATTCGGAAAAGAGAGACTTTCACCGAATGCAGGTGAACTCGGAAATTGAGATCACTGACAGTTCGGGCGAAACCTTCAGAGGCACCTGCCGGGACCTTAGCGCGACTGGTATGCAGCTCTTCGTGAAACGCCCAGTCTCAATAGGAGAGGAACTGACAACGGTTCTTCACTCCAACGGTGATCAGATTCCACCACTGGAAACGGTATGTGAAGTAGTGCGTTGCGACGAAGAGGGCGACGGCTACCTCCTCGGCACAACCATCAACGAGGTGACCTGACCGGTCACCCCGCAAGAGACGCCGCCGGAACGCACTCTTAACCGCGTTCCGTGGCTCCGGAGGTCTCAGACCAGAGGCTTCTCGGACACAATGATGCCATTGTTATCGGCATAAACGTAGTGCCCGGGGTGAAACGTTACCCCGTGAAACGTTACAGGAACATTCAGGTCGCCAATACCACGCTTCTCGGTTTTCCTTGGCACCGTGCCCAAGGCCTGAACACCCAGGCTGGTCTGGCCAATCTCGTCAACGTCCCGAATGCAGCCATAGATAACCAGCCCCGCCCATCCGTTTTCCGCTGCTTTTTCTGCCAGCATGTCACCCAGAAGCGCATTTCGCTTTGAGGCACCTCCATCAACAACCATGACCCGGCCGTTACCCGGCTGTCCTACCTGCTCCTTGACCACAGAATTGTCCTCAAAGCACTTCACGGTTACTATTTCGCCACCGAATGCCTTGTGACCACCATAATTGTTGAAGCCCGGCTCGACCACCTGAACGGCCGGAAATTCATCACACAGATCTGGTGTAATAATACTTGCCACGTTGTCTCTCCTTTTCCGGGGAATATCTCAGTCGATCTTTTCGTCAGCCAGGAAGAACCAGGTGTCCAGCACGGAGTCCGGGTTCAGTGACACAGAATCGATGCCCTGGTCCATCAGCCACTTCGCGAGATCCGGGTGGTCCGAAGGCCCCTGCCCGCATATACCAATGTACTTACCCGCTTTCTTGCACGCCTGTATAGCACTGGCAAGCAGAGCTTTCACGGCGTCGTTACGTTCGTCAAAGAGGTGCGCAATGATGCCGGAATCCCGGTCCAGACCCAGAGTAAGCTGGGTCAGGTCATTAGAGCCAATGGAGAAGCCGTCAAAGTGCTCCAGAAACTGATCCGCCAACAAGGCATTGGCCGGCAACTCACACATCATGATCACACGAAGACCATTCTCACCGCGCTTGAGACCATTTTCTGCCAGCAGGTTTACAACTTGCTCAGCCTCACCAACAGTCCGCACAAAGGGCACCATGACTTCCACATTTGTCAGGCCCATCTCATTGCGTACCTTTTTCAGAGCACGGCATTCCAGCTCAAAACAGTCGCGGAAGGTCTCGGAGATGTAACGGGACGCACCACGGAAACCGAGCATGGGGTTTTCTTCATCCGGCTCGTACAGGGTACCGCCGATGAGATTGGCATATTCGTTGGACTTGAAATCCGATAGCCGAACAATCACTTTCTTCGGTGCAAACGCGGCGGCCAGCGTAGATATGCCTTCCACCAGCTTATCAACATAAAAATCCACGGGTGAGCTGTAGCCGGAGATCCGCTTCTCGACCGTCTGCTTGATATCTCGGGGCAGACCGTCAAAGTTCAACAAGGCCTTGGGATGCACACCAATCATCCGGTTAATGATGAACTCCAGACGGGCCAGACCAACGCCTTCGTTTGGCAGCGCCTGGAAATCAAAGGCACGATCCGGATTGCCGACGTTCATCATGATCTTGAAGGGTATGTTGGGCATCGAATCAACAGTGTTTTCACGCAACTCAAAGTCCAGTGCGCCCTCGTAAATCAGCCCGGTATCACCCTCAGCACAGGACACTGTCACTTCCTGGCCATCCTTAAGCAGCTCCGTGGCATCGCCACAACCAACCACCGCCGGAATGCCCAGCTCCCGGGCAATAATCGCGGCATGGCAAGTCCGGCCACCGCGGTCAGTCACGATAGCGGACGCCCGCTTCATCACCGGTTCCCAGTCCGGGTCGGTCATGTCGGTAACCAGCACATCGCCAGCCTGAACACGATCCATTTCCTTGATGCTGGTGATGATCTTCACCGGACCACTGCCAATTTTGTGACCAATGCTGCGGCCTTCCACCAGAACCTTACCGGTTTCATTCAGCAGATAGCGTTCCATCACATTTGCGGAGGCACGGCTTTTGACTGTTTCCGGCCGAGCCTGAACGATATAGATCTTGCCGTCATCGCCATCCTTCGCCCACTCGATATCCATCGGGCGCTGGTAATGCTTTTCGATGATCATTGCCTGTTTGGCCAGCTCCTCCACTTCCGCATCAGTAATACAGAAACGGTTCCGCTCTTCCTGCTCGACCTTGACGGTTTCAACAAACTCGCCCTCGCCCGGGCTGGTGTGATAAACCATCTTGATCGCTTTGCTTCCGAGGTTGCGGCGCAGTACAGACGGGCGCCCCGCTTCAAGAGTGGGCTTGTGAACATAAAACTCATCCGGGTTTACCGCACCCTGTACCACCGTTTCACCGAGCCCGTATGAGGCGGTGACGAAAACCACGTCACGGAAACCGGACTCGGTATCGAGGGTAAACAACACGCCACTGGACGCTGTTTCGCTTCGCACCATTTTCTGGATACCTGCAGACAGCGCAACCAGCTTATGATCAAAGCCATGGTGAACCCGGTAAGAAATAGCCCGGTCATTGAACAACGATGCGAAAACCTCTTTCACCGACGTTCGTACCTGCTGCAGGCCGACTACGTTCAGAAAAGTCTCCTGCTGCCCTGCAAAAGAGGCATCCGGCAAATCTTCAGCAGTAGCAGACGAGCGAACGGCCACTGCCATATGCTCGTTGCCGGCCTGGAGCTTCGCATAGGACTCCTTCAAGGCGTTTTCAAGAACGTCCGGGAAGTCGGTATCGATGATCCACTGACGAATCTTGGCGCCAACCCGGGCCAGTTCGTTGACATCGTTTATATCCAGCGCATCCAGTGCATTGTCGATCTTGTCTTTCAGTCCGTCGGTGGCCAGGAATTCGCGATATGCGTGGGCTGTTGTCGCAAAACCACCGGGAACCGTAACACCTGCGTTGGCGAGATTACTGATCATTTCACCGAGAGAGGCGTTCTTGCCGCCCACCCGGTCAACATCGGACATTCCCAGGTGATCAAACCAGATAATGTAATCTTCCAAAGCACGTCTCCCTTGAGTCTGTGAAGCAAAGAGCATAACCGGGCCAGCGATATCTAGCGGTAAAAGCGGGCAATATCCACTGCGGAGTCTCGAACTTGGCGTGTATGATACTGTAACCTGCGGGAATTACCTAGGGACCTTGCCATGTCCCGGCAAAAAACGGAACCGGATAAAACACCATGAAACGTACTGCCTTCTTTATCTCCGATGGTACTGGCCTGACCGCCGAGGCACTTGGCCACAGCCTTCTGGCTCAATTTGAAAAAATAGAATTTGAACGGGTGACCGTACCCTATATCGATGATGAGGAGAAAGCCCGGGATATGGTTAAGCGGATCAACAAAGCCGCTGAAACCGACGGTGCCCGGCCATTGGTTTTCGATACGATTGTCAATGGCGATATCCGTGAGATCATCGCTGACGCGGAAGGCTTCATGGTGGATATTTTCGGAACCTTCCTCAATCCGCTGGAGCAGGAGCTGCAATCATCGTCCTCCTACACCGTTGGAAAATCCCATTCCATCAACAATGAGGGCAGTTATGAGCGGCGGATCAAAGCCGTGAATTTTGCGCTCGATAATGATGATGGCGCACGCACCCGGCACTACGACGAAGCGGACCTGATTCTGGTCGGTGCATCTCGCAGTGGCAAGACGCCTACCTGCCTCTATCTGGCACTGCAATATGGCGTGAAGGCGGCCAACTACCCGATTACAGAGGAAGATCTAGCGGACCAGCAGATACCCGGCGCGCTGAAACCCCACAAGGAGAAGATCTTCGGCCTGACAATAGACCCCGAGCGTCTGGCGACTATCCGCAACGAACGCCGTCCGAATTCGCGTTACTCCTCCATCAAACAATGCATGCATGAGATTGAAGAAATCGAACTGATGTATCGCCGCGAACGTATCCCGTACCTGAATACTACCGCCTACTCGGTGGAAGAAATCTCCACGCGAATCATGGTAACCACCGGTCTCAAACGAAATCGCTGACTCTGCCACTCCCCCCAGAGAACATAAAAAAAGAGGACCAGCAGGTCCTCTTTTTTGTGACTGACAACAAAGGAGCGATTACATCTCCTCTATCGCCAGCCCCAGCTCTTCTGCCACTTTCCGGTTGTCCGGGCTGGTTACCACTGCGGTACTCGCCTTTTCCGGGATCAACCAGGTACTGGCCACTCTTTTCAGGTCGTCCAGAGTCACGGATAGCACTCGCTCGCGGAAACGTGCCCGCTGTTCAGGGCTGCGGCCGAACAACCGGTTATGGAACGCATGACGCGCCGCTCCGGCGGGCGAGCGGGGCCGGTCCAGTTGCCCGATAACACCCAGGATCGATTCTTCCAGTTCCTGATACTCGTGATCGGTTTCCTGCAACCATACCAAGGCATTATCAAAATCATCCAGTGTCTCGGCAAGTCGGGGATCCCGGTACGAAAAGAACCGGAACGTTCCGTTCACACTATCCTGTCCGGCACCCCCGCCATAGGCACCTCCTTTCTCACGGATTGTCCGGTGCAGGTAACCATTGCGCAGGAACCCCCCAAGGACCGTCAATGCTGGCGCATCCGGATGGTCCACCGGCACGGTGCTGTAGGCCTTGGCACAGAAATTAACCTGCGTGGACGTCAGCCAGGCCTCCCGGGTGGTGTAGCTTACCGGTTCCATCTGCCAGCCTGACCGGTCTGCACCTGCCTCACCCTGCCAGCAGGATTTGAGATCATCGACCATGGCCGGAAGCTGGTCATCTTCACCAATTACAAGGAACTGACGACTCTGACTACAGATTTTTTCGTGTAACGCAGACAGTTTCTGGCAAAGTGCGTCCAGCTCTTCCGGATCTTTCAGGGCCTGATCCAGCTGTTTGGTTCCGCGGATGCCCGCCAGGCCGCCCAGGCGGAAAGACAACCAACCACCTGGACTCATACCTTGTGCTGCGGCACCCATGGCCAGGGCATGACCACTGCCTGTCACCGCCTGCTCACGACGGGTTCGGATCTGGGCAATAATTTCCCGAATGCGGTCCTTTTCGTCAAAACGAGCGCCGGTGCAAAGGTCTTTCAGAAGACGCGTGAGTGATCCTCGGTTCCTTGCCAGAGCCTTTCCATTAAAGATGATATAACCGGACAAATCCTGCACATCATCAATCCGGCCTTTGGCACTGAAAGCAGCACCAATACCACCAGACTCGGCTGAAATCCGGTCCTGCATCTGGAGGTAGTCCAGGTCGCCACAACCAACTTCTGATATCAGCGTTGTGTAGTAGGGAATCAGGAGCAGTTCTTCGTCCGACATGTCAGGTACTGGCAGCACCACCTGCTCGTAGACCAGCCCATTGGTTCCACGGGCATAAACGGTGGCAGAGATGTCCCCATAAAACCGGCCTTCCGGTTCCGGCATCTGCAACGGCACATCGGAGAGGTCCACCTTGGGAAGTATGGAGTCGTCATCCTTGCGCATCTGGCGCTCTTCAAGGGCCTTTGCCCTCTCAACAATCTGTTGCACCTCGCCGTCAGTCAATGCTGCCTTCCGGCGGGCCAGCGCTTCACGGATCGCTTCCTGGCGACGATTTTCCAGTTTCTCATCCGGACGCAGTGTCAGAGTAACCCGGTGCGGGTTATCCAGCAGCTTCTTGCGGATCAGATTCGGCACATACTGAGGATCCCTGATCTTCTCGCGGAGCGTTGCCAGCACAGGTTCAAGATCAAGGAGCTCCACGGGATCACCGCCATGCACCATAGGCGCAATTGCACTCATAATCAGTTGCAGCCCATAGGGGAACTGATCACCGGCAATCTCTCGCTGGTGCAACTCAAGCTGGTGCAGGATGGCCTCCAGGCGTTCCTCGCTGACACCGGTTTCGACCACTTTCAGCAAGGTCTCCTCAATCAGCGACTCAAACTCTTTCTGCCTTTCCGGTTCACTGCCTTCGATACCGCAGACAAAGGTCATTTCCCGGTTGGAATCCTCCAGACCGCACATAGGTGACGGCGCATGACCAAGGTCTGTGGTTTCCAGCGCGCGCATTAACGGAGAGGCGCTGTTCTCCAGCAAGACGGCAGAGAGCAGTTGGCTTTCCAGATTCTCCTGCAGCTCGAAACTGTGGCCCAGCAGCCAACCCATAACGATATGAGTCTTGTGATCCGTACCCTCACCTTCATTCACCGCGTAAGCCTGGTCCACCCGCTCCGGTGCAAACATGCGCTTTTCGTCGCGCACCGGCAACTCAATTTCAAGGCGATCAAAGCGCTTGAGCGCCAGCTCCTCGAACCGCTCGTGGTGTTCAAAGGCCGGGATGTTGCCGTACGTTGCAAAAATGGCATTGCTGGGGTGGTAATGATGGCGATAGAAGTTCACCAGGTCGTCATAACTGAGATCGACAATATGATCCGGCTCACCGCCACTGTTAAAGTGATAAGTCGTGGTCGGGAACAGATGACTACTCAGATTCTGCCACAATTGAGAGGTCGGCGAGCTCATGGCCCCCTTCATTTCGTTATAAACGACGCCTCTATATACAAGATCGGTTTTCGGATCTTCCGGCTTCTCGAATTCAAGGCGATGCCCTTCCTGAGCGAAATCCAGCGGATCCAGCTTGGAAAAGAACACAGAGTCCAGGTAGACCGACAGAAGGTTATCGAAATCCTTCCGGTTCATACTGGCGAAGGGGTACGCGGTCCAGTCGCTGCTGGTAAAGGCATTCATGAAGGTGTTCAGGGAACGGTGGATCATCATGAAGAATGGATCCCGAACAGGGTAGCGTTCGCTGCCGCACAACGCCGTATGCTCGAGAATATGAGCGACGCCCGTCGAATCCATGGGGAATGTCCGAAGCGCAACGAAAAAAACATTCTCGTCGTTGTCTGCTGCCAGGTGCAGGTGGCGGGCACCGGTCTTCTTGTGGCGATATTCCTCAACATCAAGATTGAGGGTGCTAATCCGGTGACTTCGAAGCTTCTCGAAGGCGGGATGGATTGCGTTGTCGATCACTGCAGCCATTCAAACTTTCCTGTCTTTAACGATTAGAGACTTGTAGGGTAACACGTAGTTTCGATTATCATGCACAGTCCAGCAGCGATAAGGTAGCCCTGCGATTCATGACCACCAACTCACCGCACACCAAGGTCGTTGACGCCCCGGAAGTCGCCGCTTACTGGGCAGAACGACGCAAGTACCTTGAGCGTATCCAAAAGGTACCGGAAATCAGACAGCGCTTCTGGCGCCAAGTTGCAATCTACCTTCTGCGCCGGATTCTCTGGTCTTTCGGATTCTTCCCGATCTTTATTGCCTTCTGGATTCCCTTTGTCCTGTCCAGCTTTAACCCTGTAGTCATGGCCTCCGACCTCATCCCCCTGCTGCAGGAGTTTGTGAACTCCAACCCGGAAGTTCAGGCAACTACCCTCAGCACTCTGACCATTGCGTGGGCATCCATCGGGTTTATCTTCCTGGTGTTTGACTTCGTCCTTACCCCCTTCCATTCACCCTATGAATACGAAGCCGATGTGTACATGAGATCATGGGAACAGCTCAACCATGATCAGCTTCCGGACAAAATGTGATTTGGCCTGCATTCTACGTAACTTAAGACACTTTCTGTTACATAACGTTGCAGGCACTGGTTAAGATGAGGAGATAGACAGGAATTCAGGAATGTAGAATTAAGAGGTTTTATCATGGTCGATTTCAGACCACTTCTTTTCCTCAACGCACTGGCACTGATGCTGCTCGTAACGGCCGGGTTCGCATCTGTCCGCGAAGACCAGAAGATAGCGTCTGCGGCATCCGCCCCCCTGTCCGGGCCGCAGAAGCCTGAACCTGAAACCGCTGTCACAAGAGCTGGGACTGACCCGAAACCTGAAAACGATATGCCATTGATTACCCGGGAAGCGATGCCAGTTCCCGCGCCGCAAGCCGAGCGATTTACCATTCCTCCGATGCCGGATGAACCCACAGTGCTCGCCGTTGCGGAACCGCCAGCCGCTATGCCGGCCCTCGGCAACGAGCCCTCCACTCCGGCAGCCGAAACCACCCGAGAGCCCGCACAAACGGGGTTACTCGTTCTACGCTCCAACGTGGTTGGGGATACCGTCACCGTTAACGGTGAACCTTATGGTGCAACCCGACTGGACCTGCCACTCAAACCCGGAGAGTACGAGGTCACCATCAGTAAGGAGGGCTTCAAACCCTGGAACGAGACGGTAGCACTGGAAGCCGGCAGCGAACTGACCCTTGTGGCCAGGCTTGACGCCTACACCACCGTCAATTATCAGACGGGCACGTGGGTTGGGGGCATAAAGACCGGTGACGGAACCTATGAAAATAAAGAAGGGCTGCGCTATGAAGGCCATTTCACCAATGGTGATTTTCACGGCAAAGGCACTGCCTGGTATCCGGACGGTAGTCGCTATGAAGGCGACTGGTCACAAGGGCAGCGGGAAGGCGAAGGCAGCTGGCGCGGCGCAGATGGTTCACGGTATTCGGGTGAATTCCGCGCTGATCAGTTCAACGGCAAGGGAACGCTTACCGAGGCCAACGGTGACATTCTGACCGGACAATGGAAAGACGGCCACCTCAATGGCCATGGCTCGCTGACGACAGCGGATGGCATGCTTTACGTAGGCGGTTTTCGCGATGATGAGTTTCATGGTCGAGGCTCCCTGACCTACCCGGATGGCCGACACTATGAGGGCGAGTTCTCCAACGGCGCCTTCCATGGCACCGGATCGGAAATCTTCGCAGACGGCAAAAAATACGAAGGCGAATACATCGAAGGAAAGTTCCACGGTCAGGGCCTGCTTCGCAACCCGAATGGCAGCTCCATTCAGGCAACGTTTCGACACGGCGAACCCTATGGGCAGGTTCGCCTGACCACTGCGGCTGGTGAAGTATTCACTGCCCGCACCACAGAACCCGGTGTTTGTTATCGGGACAAGAGCTACCGGGCCACCCAATGCCCGAGACTGGAAGGCTGGTAACACGGATCAGCCCGATAACACATGCGTTTGCAGTAACCGATTGAGGTAGTGACATGGCGATCAAGAACGCTCTGCTGGTGGACGACTCAAAAGTGGCACGATTTGCCCTGAGCAAGCTGCTGGAAAATCGCGACATGGAAGTAAACATGGCCAGTTCTGCAGAGGAAGCCCTGGACTTCCTGAACAGTAATGGGCGCCCGGACGTTATCTTTATGGATCACCTGATGCCGGGCATGAATGGTGTCGAAGCAACAAAGGCGATCAAAGGCAACCCCGATACTGCCGCTATCCCAATCATCATGTGCACTTCCAAGAAATCATCTTCGTTTATGCAAGAAGCGAGAAATTTCGGGGTCTATAACATCCTCACCAAGCCGCCCCACACTGACAGATTGAGCCTGGTACTGGAGCAGCTGGACAAGGATGTTATTGACGGGACACTTCCGGAAGCTCCAGCCGCCGGGATTGAGAACGACAGTGAAGCCGACCAGCCTGCAAGCCTTCCTGAAAATGCCTCAGTTGAAATGTCACTGAAATCGGATAGAGAGCCCTCAGACAATGGCAGCACCGCCGCAAATGTAGTGCCTCTGACCAGTGACCTGATTGAGCAGATTGCCCGCTCAGCGGTTAAAACCCACGTCAATAACCGCCTGCATGAGCTGCTCAGTTCCCTGTTCGACGAGCAATTTGACCACCTGAAACGAGCGCTGGATGAATCCCGCAACAAGCAGGAATCAACCATCGATGAAAAACTGACGGCCATGACCGGGCTCGTTGAAGAACGCACAGCGAATTTGCGCGATGAGGTGGCAGCCGAAGTAAACCTCAACCTGGGTCGGGAGCTGGCAGATCTGAAAAAAGAACTGAAGCGCAATTCCGGTTTCACCAGTGAGCATATGGCGGAATTGAAAGATCACATTACCAGCGTGCAGACCATCGATACCGAGTTCTGGCAAACGCTGCAATCCGAAGCAATCCAGCAGGCGCACGAAATTTCCCGGGAGACCGCTGAGGATATCGCGCAACGCACGATCGACCTATTTGTCACACAACAACGTTCGTCGGCCTCCAGGGTTTATACGATGGGGCTCGCCGTCAGCCTTGGTATTTTCAGCGTCGGGATTGCCTGGTTGGCTGGCCTGTTTGGCTAAGCCGGTACTTTATCCGATACCAGTCTTCCGGTGTGTCCACATCGTCGTGGACCCCCGGAATATCAACCCGGGTTGCCGCCACTTCAGCAAGTACACCCCCAGCGCCGCGATCGCCGGTCAGGGTCAACAGCTCCGGCCACAGCCATCGTGGCAGATAAGCAGGTACGCCCGGTCTACCGTTATAATCCGCTGCCAGTGGCTGTCCTGGCAAGAAGCGAGCAGCTTCTCCAAACGCCCTGAGTGAGGCGATGTCCAGCATCGGCTGGTCTGCCAGCAAAATAAACACGCCCTTTGCCTTGGGCCCGACACTGGCGATGCCAGCTACCAATGAAGCCGCGAGTCCTTCTTGCCAGTCCGGCGCTTTAATCCAGGCCGATGGCTGCGCGCTGCAACGAAAGCGGATGAGCGGGTAACCTGCGCCACAAACCACACGCACATCCCGACTCAGGCTACGCCCCAGGTCTATCGCCCTGTCGAGCAGTATGCCCTGCTGAAACGCAAGAGGCAGAAGTGCTTTTGATCGACCCATGCGACTGGAAGCGCCAGCGGCAAGGATGATTGTCGGAAACTCCTGATCGTCTGCAAAAGGTGAGAAGTTGATAATGAAAGTACCGATAGCAAGAAGTAATGGAGCCTGAAGCGATGCCAGACTGCTGCACTCACTGATTTTTGCTAGAATTCGCCAATCATTCAACCATACCCGCCCGGATCTTTGATGAATCACCTCTTTGTAGACAACCTGACCGTTATTGATTTCGCCTACCTGGACCCGACCAGAGGGCTGGTAGGCGAAAGCTGGATCGCGGACGTGGTACTCGGAGGAGAGCTCGACGACCAGGGCATGGTGTTCGATTTCAGCAATGTAAAACGCACCATCAAACGGGTGATCGACGAACGGGTGGATCACCGGCTTGTCATCCCCCGTGGCTATGCAGGCCTGTCCTGGAACGAGGATGAACCAGATACTTTCCACTGGGCCCTGACCGACGGCAGCAAGATAATTCATCGCTCCCCGGATGAAGCGGTGGTGTGGCTGTCTGCCGAGCGCGTGGTTCCGTCCGCGGTTGCCACCTTGCTCGAACATGAGCTCAAAGCGGTGCTTCCTTCGAATGTTATCTCGGTGGACATCCATTTGCGGGAAGAAGTCATTGAGGGCGCCTACTACCACTACGTGCACGGCCTGAAGAAGCATCTGGGCAACTGCCAGCGTATCGCCCACGGTCACCGCTCTCCTATTCGCATCGATCGTAACGGGCACCGGGATTACGACCTTGAGCGCCAGTGGGCCAGGCTGTGGCGGGACATCTATGTGGGCTCAGAGGAAGACGTGGTCAGGCGCCATGTGGGTAACGACGGAGTGCGGTATGTCACGTTCGAGTATGAAGCGAATCAGGGGGAGTTCGCCTTGACCCTCCCCGAGGAACGCGTCTATATGTTGGACACAGACACTACCGTAGAATTGATTGCCGCCCATATTGCCGAAAAACTCAAGGTGGAGTTCCCGACTGACACGATCCGGGTAAAAGCTTACGAAGGCGTTGGCAAGGGAGCTATCGCCTCCCGCTAGGGTCAGGCGAGCCCTCAGAGCTCTGAGGGCTATGCCGATGATTTCTGCAGGCACAAAAAAACCGCTCGAAGGCGGTTTTTTTGATGGCTTTCCGGTGGACTAAACCGTAAAGCCGTATTGGCGTCCCCTAGGGGGTTCGAACCCCTGTTGCCGCCGTGAAAGGGCGGAGTCCTAGGCCACTAGACGAAGGGGACTAGAAATTGGTGGAGCCAGGCGGGATCGAACCGCCGACCTCAACACTGCCAGTGTTGCGCTCTCCCAGCTGAGCTATGGCCCCTCAACGGCTGCGTATATTAAGGATCCGCCCTATGGGCGTCAACCTTTAACCCACACTTTTTTTCAGTTTTCTGAACATCCCTGCCCATGCCGTTCATTTCTTCACCAAAGCGGTTATTAAGCACCCAGAGCCACGTACTCTTTCTCCACTTTTTTGGTTTCTTTCTTGGAGAAACCACCCAATATTTCCAGAGCATGACGCAGACGGGAACGGGTCATGTCCGGCCCCAGAAGGTCCATGGAGTCCATGACCGACCAGGAATTCGGCGTACCGGCGATGGCCACGAAAATGGAAAACATAAAGTCGCCCATTTTCAGCTCCATGGCCTTGGCCAGAAATTTCACATCTGCAAAAATGTTCTCCTTGGTCCAGTGGCGTTGCGCCTCAAGCTTCCAGAGCGTGAACTGGAGCACGCGTTTAATCTGGGCCTCATCCAGTTTATTGTGCGCAAAGTCTTCCGGAGTCAACTTCAACAGGCCGGAGAACATGAACTGCGCCATGGGGGCGACGTCCGAAAACACCTCCGCCCGGCCCTTGATATGTGGCACCAGGGCCTTCAGAGCATCCTCATTGAACCACCACTGACGCATACGCTCCATGAACTGCTCTTCAGTCAGTTCATCCCGCAGCCATTGGCCGTTGAGCCAGCGAAGCTTCTCCACATCAAAGACAGGACCACCCAGAGAAACACGCTGGATGTCGAAGTTCTCAATCATCTCATCAAGCGTGAACTTCTCGCGCTCATCCGGCATAGACCAGCCCATTCGGCCCAGATAATTGGTAACCGCCTCCGGCAGGAAGCCCATCCGCTCATAGAAGTTGATGCTGGTAGGGTTCTTACGCTTTGATAACTTGCTCTTGTCCGGATTGCGCAACAGTGGCAAATGACACAATTCAGGCATATCCCAGCCGAAGTACTGGTACAGCAACTTGTGCTTGGGCGCGGAGTTAATCCACTCTTCCCCACGCAGGACGTGAGTAATAGCCATTCTATGGTCATCGACCACATTGGCCAGGTGATAGGTGGGCATGCCATCTGACTTAAGCAGTATCTGACAATCCACCTGGGCCCAGTCGATTTCAATAGTGCCTCGAAGCATATCCTGGATTTCGCAAATGCCTTCATCCGGCACTTTCATGCGAATAACGTGGGCTTCGCCGGCGTCCAGGCGACGCTTCACCTCCTCTTCCGAGAGCTCCAGATCACCCTTGATGCCCGGATTCAGGCCGTTGGCCTTTCGCTCTTCCCGGATGGCCTCCAGCTCTTCCGGCGTCCGGAAGCAATAGAACGCGTGACCGGCCGTAACCAGATCCTCGGCATACTGTTTGTAGGAATCCTTGCGTT
This sequence comes from Marinobacter salinus, assembly GCF_001854125.1. Classification (NCBI taxonomy): domain Bacteria; kingdom Pseudomonadati; phylum Pseudomonadota; class Gammaproteobacteria; order Pseudomonadales; family Marinobacteraceae; genus Marinobacter; species Marinobacter salinus. The sequence goes on along the minus strand of NZ_CP017715.1, from coordinate 691,956 downwards.
CGGACTGCCGGTACGGCCCATGAGGGCCACCGACATCGGGACCCTCATCCCAGTTCAGGCCCAGCCAGCGCAGCGCCTGAAGGATGTCACGCTCGGACTCTGCGGTGCTGCGAGCCTGATCGGTGTCTTCAATTCGCAGAATAAACTGACCGCCATGCTGGCGGGCAAAGCAGAGATTGAAGAGGGCCACGTAGGCGGTACCAACGTGAGGGTCACCAGTGGGTGACGGAGCAATTCGGGTACGTACAGTCATGAAACCTTCCTGAAAAATCGGTGGCCGTTTGATAAAGCGGGCATTATACCGGCCATCGTCAGGTTTCGCATGATCAGGAAGTTAATGAGGGCACCACAAAACACCAGCGAAAGTTTCTTTTGTCGACACCCGACCAATTTGTTATATTATAACATTACACATTGCATCGCAGGATCTCATTTATCATGCGCGTTCCCGGAAAAGTACTTTCTTTGGCACTCGGTGCCAGCACTCTTTTGATCAGCGGCGCTCTGCAAGCCGAAACCCGCATTGTCACCTCCATCAAACCGGTTGAGCTGATTGTCAGTGCGATCGCCACGGAAGACATGCAGACAACGAGTCTGGTCCCGCCCGGCTCCAGCCCACACAACTACTCCATGAAACCGTCCCAGCGTCAGGCATTGGAAAATGCCGACGTAATTTTCTGGGTGGGGCCCGATATGGAGAGTTTTCTGAACCGTCTTCTCTCCGGCCACGAATTCAGTGGTCGAACGGTTGCCCTGATGGACACCGAGCAAGACCACAGGGAAGACGTCAATGAAGAGCAGTACCACGATGGGGGGCACGGCCACGGTCATGACCATAGTGACGGCGAAGACCCTCACATCTGGGTGGACCCGGAACTGGCCATCGAAATGGCCGAAACCATACGCGATGCCCTCGCGGCACTGGAGGGCGTTGACGCCGCCGCGCTGAACGAGAACCTTGAGCAGTTCAAAGTCAGCGTTCGAGAGACAGATGGCAACATTCGCGAACGTCTCATGCCAGCGCGCGACATCAGTCTGTTCTCCTATCATGAGGCCTTTACGCGGTTCGCAGAACACTATGAATTGAAGCTGGAAGGTGTTCTCACACTGAATCCCGAGCTGTCACCGGGGGCACGCCACATCGCTGAGATTCAGGCAAAACTGCGCAATGCCAACCACCCCTGCCTGCTCACCGAACCCCAGTTTAACCGCCAATGGTGGCGCTCGATCACTGAGGACCTGGACGTCACTTTCAGCACCTGGGATCCGCTGGCTACGGACATCGAAGTAACGCCGGACGGCTACAACAACTTTCAGCAAAGCATTGTCGACGCCGTGCTCGAGTGCCTACCAGAGAATACCGAGCACTAAAGGAATAGAGACGATGGCCAGCAAGGTCTGGCCACTGATGATGCCGGCCATCAAGGGGGCATCGCCTCCCAACTGGCGAGCAAGAATGTAAGCGGAGGTGGCCGTGGGAAGTGCAGCCAGCAGAACCGCAACCTGCACCATCATCCCCTCAAGCCCCAGCATCAATGCCAACCCTGCGGTCATCATCGGAAACCCCACCAGCTTCAGCACGGATGAAACGATGAAAGGTAAGGAAGCTCCTCTAAGGGCTTTGAGCTGCAGACCCGCACCAACCGTCATCAAACCCATCGGCAATGCCAGGTTGCTGAGAGGCTCGAGAATGCCGCCAATCAGTGGGTGAAACCCGATCTCGAAGAAACTCCAGACTACCCCGATCACCGAGCCCACGATCAACGGGTTGGTTACAATCGCCTTGAATACCGGCACCAACTTTACTGGTCCGTCGGTGGCTACCAGCGAAAACATCAGTATGCAAAGCAGATTGAGCAGCGGAACCATGATGGCGACCGCAATTGCGGTCAAAGACAGGCCCTCATCCCCCAACAGCATACCGCCGGCTGCCAGCCCCACGTAGGAATTGAAACGGATGGCACCCTGATAAACCGAAGAGAACACCGGGCCGGGCCAATGCCAGAACCACTGCGCCAGCACCAGGGCCAGCGTCATTGCGATCAGCATGGCGCAGATCAACATGGCAATGTCGCCGTAGGCAGAAGCTGGCAGCCGGGCCTGCCCCAGTTTGAACACCAGCATGGCGGGGAATAGCACGTAATAGGTAAACCGTTCTGCTCGTGGCCAGAAATCCCCCCCCGGGAAATCCCAACGACGGAAAAGATGCCCCAGCACAATCAACACAAAAACAGGCAGCAGCGCCTGAATCATAACCGGCATAGAATTACTCCAGAACAACGACTTTAATGCTTAACGACAGGCAGAGTCATAACCCGGCTGCAATCCGGTATTCTGCTTGAAGTTCCGGCCAAAAGCATGAACACTCAGACGAAAGTCCTCCAGCCAGAGTGAGCAGTGCCTTGACTACCAGTCCTGAGAACGAGGCCGAAGAAGAAAGAACAAACCGGGGCATTCCGGTCGATACGGGGACGACATCACCCGATGCACGTATTCACCGATTGACCCAGATGTACCGCGCACTCAGTGAGATCAACCAGGCCATTATTCGCATGGATGACGAGGACGCACTGTTTCCTCTTGTCTGTCGGGTTGCTGTAGATCTGGGCGGTGTCAGCATGGCCTGGATCGGCGTGCCTGACACAGCATCCGAGCAAATTGTTCCGGTAGAAAGCTTTGGCACCGGCATGGATTATCTGAAAGATATTCAGATCTCGATCCGGGAAGACATGCCGGAGGGCCGAGGACCATCGGCAACGGCTTACCGCAGTAATCGTTTGGTGATCACAAATGACTGGGCAAATAACCCGGCAACAGCACCATGGCATGAACACGCGGGCCGTTTTGGCTGGGCTAGCAGCGGATGCTTCCCCATACAGCGAGGCGGGCAACCCTATGCTGTGATGTCCGTATATCACCAGGTCGGTGACTTTTTCGACGATGAAACAACCCGGCTTCTGGACGAGATGGCCCGAGATATCACATTTGCTCTCGACAACTTCGATCGCGAACGGGAACATCGAAAAGCAGTAGCGGCGCTCAAAGCCAATGAGCAGCATTTCCGGGCGTATTTCGAGCGCTCCATGTTCGGGATGGCAGCAACTCGTCCCAATCGAACGTGGATGGAGGTAAACCAGGCGCTTTGTGACATGCTCGGCTATACAGCCGAGGAGTTTTCAGCCACAACCTGGGAAGAGCTGACTCATCCCGATGACCTGGAAGCCAATAACATTCTCTTCCAGCAATTGCTCGAAGGCTCCATTGATGAGTTTGTGATTGAAAAACGGTTTGTCCGCAAAACTCATGATTTGATCGATGCACACCTGGCAGTGAGGGCCGTTCGAAATAGTGATGGCAGCCTCGCGTATGCGGTTTCGCTGATTGAGGACATCTCACTGCGTAAACTGGCAGAACGGCGCGAGCATATGCGGCAACAGGCACTGGAAAAAGTTGCCAGAGGCACCCCTCTGAACGAGATCATGTCAGAGGTCATCCAATCGTCCGAATCGATTTACCCCGGGTCCATGTGCTCAATTCTCCTCATGGATGACGAAGGAAAGCACCTATTGAAGGGCGCAGCGCCCAGTCTGCCGGACTTTTTCAACGACGCGATTAATGGCGTCGAGATTGGGGTGGGCGTCGGGTCCTGCGGAACTGCGGCCTTTTCAGGAGAGCGCACTCTGGTCGAAGACATCGCGTCTCACCCTTACTGGAAAGACTTTAAAGAGCTAGCCGCCGAGGCCGGGCTTGCGTCCTGCTGGTCAGAGCCCATCCGCGCGGCGTCAGGCAGGATACTGGGAACCTTTGCGATTTATCGCCGGGAAGCCAGCTTGCCTGACGAACAGGAAATCGCCTTGATCGAGAGCGCGGCCAACCTGATCGGCATAGCCATTGAGAGAATCCATGCAGAAGCCGAGCTGCACCTGGCATCATCCATCTACAGCAACAGTTCGGAAGCCGTGCTGGTAACCGATGCCGATAACAGGATCGTTGCGCTCAACCCTGCCTTTACCAGAATAACCGGCTACACCCTTGAAGATATCCGCGGCAAGGATCCGGCGCTTCTCCGTTCGGGCCGCCACGATGACGATTTCTTTCAATCCATGTGGCAAGGCATAACTCACCGGGGCTTCTGGCAGGGCGAGATCTGGAACCGCCGTAAGAACGGCGAGACGTTTCCGGAATGGCTGACAATCAATGCCATTTTGAGTGATAAGGGCGACATCCAGCGTTATGTGGCCATGGGCTCGGACCTCACCAACAAAGTCCGTTCAGACGAACTGATCTGGCGCCAGGCAAACTACGATTTCCTGACTGATCTGCCGAACCGTTACATGTTTCAGGACCGCCTGGAGCAGGAACTCCGGAAATCGCACCGCCAGAACTCCCTGCTAGCATTGCTATTTATCGACCTCGATCACTTCAAGGACGTTAACGATACCCTCGGACACCCCGTTGGTGACCAACTGCTGGTAGAGGCCGCAGCCCGAATATCCAGCTGCACCAGGGGGTCTGATACCGTGGCGCGGATGGGCGGTGACGAATTCACCGTTATTCTGCCCGAACTGACGAATACCATCGATGGCGAGAAGGTCGCCGAACACATCATCACAGTGCTCGCAAAACCCTACTTCATCCAAGATGAAACCATTTATGCCTCAGCCAGTATCGGCATTACTTTCTCCCCGGAAGACGCACTGGAGGTAGATCAGTTAATCAGCAATGCGGATCAGGCCATGTATGCCTCAAAGACTGCTGGCCGGAACCGCCTCAGCTATTTCACCCGATCCCTGCATGACTCGGCCCAGCGTCGCCTTAAGCTGATAAACGATTTGCGTGTGGCGGTTCAGCACCAACAGTTCGAGCTTTATTTCCAGCCTGTCATCAATCTTGCAACCCGGCAGATCACCAAGGCGGAAGCACTGATACGCTGGAATCATCCTGAGCGCGGAATGGTTAGCCCGGCGGAATTCATACCCCTTGCCGAAGAAACCGGTTTGATTGTCGAGATTGGAGACTGGGTGTTCCGGGAAGCTGCCGCCAAGGCAAAACAATGGTGTGATTTGTTCAATACCGGATTTCAGATATCGGTAAACATATCGCCGGTTCAGTTCCAGAGCGATGCACTGGATATCACAGAGTGGTTAGCTTACCTGAAAGACCTTGGAGTAGAGGAACAACACCTCAGTATCGAAATCACAGAGGGCCTGCTACTGAACGCCAGCACTGACGTGACAGATAAATTGCTTCGGTTCCGTGATGCAGGAATCCAGGTCGCAATTGATGATTTTGGCGTCGGTTATTCCGCCCTGTCCTACCTCAAGCGCTTCGACATTGACTACCTCAAGATTGATCAGTCGTTTATTCGAAACCTGGAAACCGACCAGAACGACCTGGCGCTTTCAGAAGCCATTGTCATTATGGCCCACAAACTTGGCCTGAAAGTCATCGCAGAAGGTGTAGAAACGGAAGAACAACTCCGCCTGCTGCTGGAAATTGGCTGTGACAATGGCCAGGGGTATCTGTTCTCCCGCCCCCTGCCCGCCGCCAAATTCGAAGACTTTCTTCGCAAGCACGATTAAGAGCGCCCGGGAACTCTGCGTCAGAACGACTTCGAGAACCCCCTACGGCCAGAAAACATCGGATGGGGTACACTATGTGCAAATTAACCGTTTCCCAGATTTTATCAGGCAGTCCATGTCCCAAGACGTAAACAAACAGCCCGGTATCCGCGGCACCTCTCCCCATCCTGCATCGCCAAAAGAACCCTCCAGGCGTTTCTGCGTGGCCCCGATGATGGATTGGACCACCAGCCATTACCGCTTCCTGGCCCGACTGCTGAGCCGCAATGCGCTCCTTTATACGGAGATGGTGACAACCGGCGCCCTGATTCATGGTGATACCGAGCGCTTCCTGAGGCACGATTCGACGGAATATCCACTGGCACTACAACTCGGCGGCGGCGACCCGCAAGAGCTGGCCCATTGCTCGAAACTGGCTGAGCAGTTTGGTTTCGATGAAGTAAACCTTAACGTCGGCTGCCCCAGCGACCGGGTCCAGAACAATATGATCGGCGCCTGCCTGATGGGCCATCCGGACAAAGTGGCAGATAGCGTGCGCGCCATGATTGAGGCAACCGACCTGCCGGTTACCGTAAAACACCGGATCGGCATCGACGGTCGGGAGTCCTGGGACGATCTGTGCGAGTTCGTAGAAAAGGTATCCGAAGCGGGCTGCCGGACGTTTATTGTGCACGCCCGGATTGCAATTCTGGAGGGTCTCAGCCCCAAGGAAAACCGGGACATTCCGCCACTCAAATACGACTGGGTGTACCGGCTAAAAACGAAATATCCGCACCTCGAAATCATCATCAACGGTGGAATCAAGACCTTCGAGGAGTGTGATGAGCATCTTCGGCACACCGACGGCGTAATGCTTGGCCGGGAGGCGTATCACAATCCCTGGCTGCTGGCAGGCGTTGATCCGGCGTTTTTCGGACAGTCGGCACCGGTTGAAACTCGCCACCAGACACTTCGCGCAATGTTCCCCTTCATCCAGAGCGAGCTTGAGCGTGGCGTTTTCCTCACCCACATCTCGAGACATCTTCTGGGCCTGTTCCACGGCCAGCCGGGCGGTCGCCAGTTCCGCCGTTATATCAGCGAAAATGCCCATAAAACCGGAGCAGGGCTGGAGGTCATCCAGACAGCACTGGAAAAAGTCAGGGAACCGGAAAACCGCGCCATTGCCGAAGCTTAATCCCCGCCAGACCTTTTGTTGTCTTGTTCCTGTCAGGTCAGGCCGTTATTGTAGAGGTAAAGCCCACACCCGGGAGTCGGGTGCACCAATAACAGATCAAACGGGACGGCAGGACGAATGACCAACAAGCTTGACCAACTGAAAACCATGACCACCGTGGTTGCAGATACCGGCGATATTGACGCCATTGCAAAATGGCGGCCGGAGGATGCGACCACTAACCCTTCCCTGCTGCTCAAAGCGGCCGCATCGGAGGCCTATCGCCCCATGCTGGACAAAGCAGTGGCAGAGGCCCGGCGCCATGGTGGTTCAGACGCCGAACAGCTGACCATTGCAACGGATATGCTGGCAGTGCTTGCGGGTCGCGAAATTCTCGGATTAATTCCCGGCGTGGTCTCTACCGAAGTGGATGCCAGGCTTTCTTTCGACACTGAGAGAACCCTGGATCGCGCTCGCAGGTTGGTTGAGCTCTATGACAAACAGGGAATCGACACCAGCCGGGTGCTGATCAAGATTGCTTCTACCTGGGAAGGCATCCGTGCCGCTGAGCAACTTGAGAAGGAAGGTATCCGGTGCAACCTGACTCTCCTGTTCTCATTCATCCAGGCCGCAGCGTGCGCTCAGGCTGGCGCATTCCTGATTTCACCCTTTGTCGGTCGTATTCTGGACTGGCATATTGCTAACAGTGTCCAGGACAGCTTCCCTGCAACCGAAGACCCGGGCGTTATTTCTGTGTCCCGGATCTATAATTACTACAAGGCTAACGGCTATGACACAGTTGTTATGGGAGCCAGCTTCCGTAACACCGGTGAGATAGAAATGCTGGCGGGGTGTGATCGCCTGACCATCAGCCCGGCGCTGCTTCAGGAGCTTCAGGATGATGAAGGTAACCTGACACGCAGGCTGTCCGCTGATCGCGCCAACTCACCGGACCGTTTCGGCGACATCGACGAGAAACTGTTCCGCTGGGAATCCAACGAAGATGCCATGGCTACTGAAAAACTGGCTGACGGTATTCGCAGGTTCACCGCTGACCAGATTGAGCTGGAACACAGGGTACGGCAGCTGGCCACCAGAGCCGCCTGAATTCATCGTTAACGGAGCAAGGTTGTCCGATCATGATTGAACGCCTGAAAAAACTGTTTGCTGCTCCGGAGCCGGGAAAGACAGAACCCGATGCCCACCAGTTGGCCATTGCCGCCACGGCACTTATGGTGCAACTGTCCCGGGTCGACCACAATGAGGACGAGCGCGAGCTTCAGACCATTGTGGATTTTGCCGTCGAGTCCCATCAGGTAACCCGAGAAGAGGCTGAGGCTATCCTTAAGGATGCACTGGACCATGCAGACGACGCCACCTCGCTCTACGAGTTCACCGGACAGATCAACGAACAGCTTGATCAGAGTTCCAAGCAGGCGTTACTGGAGAGCATCTGGCGCGTAGCCTTCGCGGACGGACGCATAGACAAGTACGAAGAGCACCTTATTCGCCGCATGGCGGACCTGCTGCACCTCAATCACCGGGAATATATGCAGGCGCGGCACCGGGCGGAAAAAACCGGTTAACACAAGGAGACACCATGCTAGCCATTCTTCACCCTAATACACCGCTGGAAAGCGATGCCTACCGCCAGACTATGCACTACCTGGAAAATCTGCCGGGCGTATCGCTCCGGGTCCACGAGGTCCAGGGTACCAGCCAGCGGTTAACCGAGATCTATCTGCTCGGGGATACCAAGCCCCTCGATAAGGAAGAAATCGAAGCCTTGCCCGCGGTGGAGCGGGCCATACGCATATCCGATGACTACCGCATTCTTGGCCGCCACCGGGACGACCACCGACAGAGTGGCTTTACCTACAACGGTGTTGAATTCAGTCAGTCGAATCTGAATATATTTGCAGGCCTGTGCGCGGTTGACGTTCCCGAGCACGTGGAACTGATGATGCAAGCGCTGGAAGATAACGGCGAGGTCTGCACCCGGATGGGCGCCTATAAACCAAGGACAAATCCCTATTCCTTTCAAGGACATGGCAAGGGCTGTCTGCCTTGGGTATTTGAAAAGGCCGGCAGGCATGGCATCAAGGTAATCGCCATGGAGATTACCCACGAGAGTCACATTGAGGAAATCGATACCTGCCTGGAAAAGCTCGGTCGTCCCACCGGCGTTATGTTGCAGGTAGGTACCCGAAATACACAGAACTTTGAATTGTTGAAAGCCATAGGGCGCCAGAAAACCTACCCGGTGTTGTTGAAACGCGGTTTCGGAATCACGCTGAATGAGTCTCTCAATGCCGCCGAGTACCTGGCGAGCGAAGGCAACGCCAACGTTATTTTCTGCCTCCGGGGTATGAAAACCGAGGCCGGGCAGCCCCACCGGAATATGGTCGATTTTGCCCATGTCCCTGCGGTGAAGCGCCTGACCCGCATGCCAGTCTGTGTTGATCCTTCCCATTCCGTGGGTAGTCGCGACCGGGCCCCGGATGGCATCCTGGATGTCATGCACGCCACATCGCAAGGCGTTATTGCCGGCGCCAACATGGTACTGGTGGACTTTCACCCCAAACCGGAAAAAGCACTGGTGGACGGACCACAAGCACTACTGATGGATGAGTTACCGGCTTACCTTGAAGATATCCGGCTCTGCCATGACACCTGGAAAAAGCGCCAGGCCATTTATCAACGCCTGAAAGGTGAAGCAGCGGAATGATTGTCTATGGACACAGAGGGGCAAAGGGAGAAGCTCCTGAAAACACCCTCCCCGGTTTTATTCATGCCTATCGACATGGCGTCCGTCACTTTGAACTCGACCTGGTATTGTCGAAGGATGGAAAGCCGGTCATGGTGCACGATCTGACTGTGGACCGTACCACAGGCCAAAAAGGCAACATCTGCGACTACACGGCTGCCGAGCTGGCTCAGATGGACGCCCGTCGCAACACCAGCTCCTGGCCCAGAAAGATCGGCATCCCCAGCCTGGAAGACCTCCTCGACCAGTTTGACGACCTTGAGCACCTCCAGCTTGAGGTCAAAAAAGACAGCCGCCAACGCCTGAATATCCTGTGCAACCGGCTGACTGAGATCATTCAACGCCGCGATCTCTACCAGACGGCTGCCATTACCTCCTCGGACATTTGGTTTCTCAAGCAGATTCGTCGCAGGAACAGGCGCATTCGCATCGGATTTGTGGCCGAACGGAAATTTCCCCGGCCATTGACCCAGGCAACCCGGCTCGGGTGTGACTATCTCTGCATAAACTGGAAACTTTGCTCGAAAGGGATGGTGGAACAAGCCCACCGACGCGGTCTGCATGTCTCGACCTGGACGGTCAACCGGATCCACGACATGCTGCAACTGGAGAACGCGGGCGTGGACAGCATCATCACGGACTACCCGACCAGCACCCGCATGTTCTTCGACAACCGGGCAACAGCCCTGTTGTCGCTGCCCAATACCCAGAGGAATGCGATACCGGACAACGAAGCACTGCCCACCACTGGCTGATACCGGATCAGAAGATCCGGTTCAGGCCATTAAGTGCGGCAACCCGGTAGGCTTCCGCCATGGTCGGGTAGTTGAAGGTTGTATTGATGAAATAATTCAGAGAGTTGGCTTCACCCTCCTGATTCATGATGGCCTGACCGATGTGCACAATTTCCGCCGCCTGGTCACCGAAACAGTGAATCCCCAGAATCTGGCGGCTCTCCCGGTGAAATAGAATTTTCAGCATACCCACGGCCTCCCCGGTGATCTGGGCCCGCGCCAGATCCTTGAAGAACGCCTGGCCAACTTCATAGGGAACCTTGGCCTCAGTCAGTTCACGCTCCGTTTTGCCAACGGAACTGATTTCGGGAATCGTGTAGATTCCGGTCGGCACATCGGATACAAAGCGGAAGTATTCATCGTTCACAATGTCGGAAGAGGCAGACCGCCCTTGGTCGTATGCAGCACTGGCAAGGCTTGGCCAGCCGATGACATCCCCCGCTGCGTAAATATTCTCCACTTCAGTACGGTAATGCTCGTCAACCGCCAGCTGCCCCCGGCCATTGGGTACCAGGCCAACATTTTCCAGACCCAGACTTTCGGTATTACCGCTACGGCCGTTACACCACAAAAAGGCATCCGCACGAATCTTCTTGCCTGACTGCAAGGACAGCACGACCCCATGGTCATCACCGTCTACCGACTCATACTGCTCGTTGTGACGCACCAGTACGCCGTTGTTCCGCAGGTGGTAGCTCAGGGCATCCGAAATCTCGTCATCCAGGAAAGAAAGCAGGCGGCTGCCAGGGTTGATCAAATCCACCTTTACGCCCAATCCTGCAAAGATAGAGGCATACTCTGACCCGATGACACCGGCTCCATAGATAATCAGTGTGCGGGGAGTGTGCGACAGGTTCAGAATGGTATCCGAGTTATAGATCCGGTGATGACGGAAATCCACATCAGGCGGCAGGTACGGACGGGAACCAGTGGCAATAATCGCCTGCTTGAAGTGCAGGGTTTCTACAGATTTGTTGCCCCGGACTTCAAGGCGGTTTTTGTCGAGGAATGACGCACGGCCATTGATCAGGTCTACACGGTTACGGGAGTAAAACTGAGTCCTCAGCTTAACCTGTTTGCCAATCACCTTCTGCGCGTTCTGGAGCACCCGGGGAAATGAAAACCAACGCGGCTCACCGATATCACGAAACATCTGGTTGGTGTTGAAGGTGATGATCTGTTTGACCGAGTGACGCAGGGCCTTGGAAGGAATGGTGCCCCAATGCGTGCAGTTACCCCCAACGGTGGGCTTGTCTTCGATGATCGCGACACGTTTACCGTGTTTCGTCGCATTCATCGCCGCACCTTCACCGGAAGGCCCAGCGCCGATAACGACGACGTCGTAATGATGCTCTGCCATGCGCGCAGTAACTCCTTATCTACGTCGTGAAAATGTGATTGTAATTATCAAGTCTGTGTCAGTGCTTCTCGACATTGCTGGCATCGTAGGCAAGCGCGCCTGACTGCTTTCCAGCCTCAGCCGTGCGTTGATTCTCCTCTTCGCACTTCTGGGTGTTGCCACCACAGATATCGCAGGAGGAGTTGATACCCAAGGCACCAATACCGCCACAAGTACCGCTGATCGGCTTACGGCCAAAGATCACACCAATGGACATGCCCGCAACGAGCAGAACCACAATAAATAGAACCAAAAGAAAGGTACCCATATTGCCCTCCCCTTACTGAGTAACGTAGGACGAAAACGCGGGGGTCTGGTGCGTCTCAAACCCGTTTTCTGTCCGTATAATAAAATAGGCCGGGATGTTCTCCCTGGTAGCGAGTACATCCGCCTGCTCATAACCCATAACATTGAAACCAGTGGCCAGAGCATCCGCCGTTTTGCAATCGTCGGCAATGACCGTCACCGATGCCAGATTGTGTGAAATCGGCTTTCCGGTTGCAGGATCAATTGTATGGGAATAACGGTGTCCTTCCGATTCGTAATAGTTACGATAGTCTCCCGATGTCGCCATGGCGCGATCCTCAAGAACAACCACCCGGTTGACCTGTCTCGCTGCCGAAACAGGTTGTTCGATCGCCAGCCGCCATGCATCTCCGTCAGGTTTGTGACCACTCACACGGACTTCACCACCTATTTCAACCAGATAAGCATCCACGCCTTCACTCTCGAGGTAACGGGAAACCACGTCAACCCCGTAACCCTTTGCTATAGCCGACAGATCAACGTACTGAGGCGTATCGCTACGGACTGCAGGTGGATCTGCACGCAACTCCAGCCTGTCGTGGCCGGTTTGCTCAAGAACCCGGGCTAGCAGGTCATCAGAGGGCACCTGCTCGGGGCGCGCCTCAGGCCCGAACCCCCAAAGATTCACCACTGGCCCAATGGTCACGTCAAACGCGCCACCAGTCAGCTCCGAAATCTCCTCCGCCGTTTTCAAAACCTCATACAAGGGCTCGGAAAGAGGAAACCACTCAGACTGATCTGCTTTTGAGTTCAGCTCAGACAGCTCGGAATCCGAGCGCCAGGTAGACATTGCCGCATCCACCGTCTCAAGCTCGCCCTTAATGCCTGAGGCGAGGCTCTCCAGCCTGGACTGGTCATCCGTCAACACAACGTTGATGTGGTATGTGGTACCAAACACTGGCCCGGAAATTTCCCACACCTTTTCTTCGGGCTGAAACGAACAACCCGCCAGGGCAGCGATGATCAGCGCCCAACAGACGCTGACCAGAGCCCCCCTGACGGGTCGTGGAATGCTGGATGTCATCTGAGCGAATTACCCCCCGAAATCATCCAGCATGATGTTTTCATCTTCAACGCCGAGATCCTTGAGCATCTTGATGACAGAGGCATTCATGATTGGGGGTCCACACATATAGAACTCACAATCTTCCGGTGCCGGGTGATCCTTCAGATACTGCTCATACAGGACGTTATGGATAAATCCGGTAGGACCTTCCCAGTTGTCCTCAGGCAAAGCGTCAGAAAGAGCAACGTGCCATTCAAAGTTCTCGTTTTCTTCCTGCAGCATATCGAAGTCTTCCACGTAGAACATCTCGCGGACACTTCGGGCACCGTACCAGAAGCTGATCTTGCGCTTGGAGTTCAGGCGTTTCAGCTGGTCGAAGATGTGGGAGCGCATCGGCGCCATACCAGCACCGCCGCCAATAAACACCATTTCTGCGTCAGTCTTCTTTGCGAAGAACTCACCGAATGGCCCCATCACGGTCACCTTATCCCCCGGCTTCATGTTGAAAACGTATGTCGACATGATACCCGGCGGGTGATCCGTACCAGGAGGAGGCGTAGCTATACGGATATTGAACTTGAGAACGCCCTTCTCTTCAGGGTAGTTCGCCATGGAGTAAGCCCGTATGGTTTCCTCCTTGTTTACGCCCCGGTAACGCCAGATATCGTGCTTATCCCAGTCTTCGTGGAACTCCTTCTCAATATCAAAATCCTTGAAGCTGATATCGTATGGAGGGCATTCCAGCTGCACATAACCGCCGGCGCGGAAATCGACTTCCTCGCCTTCCGGAAGTTTTAATACCAGCTCTTTGATGAAGGTGGCCACGTTATGGTTGGAAACCACTTCGCACTCCCACTTCTTGACACCGAAGAATTCCTCCGGCACTTCCACCTTCATGTCCTGCTTTACAGGGACCTGACAGGAAAGACGCCAGCCTTCCTTCTCTTCACGGTTGGTGAAGTGAGTCTTTTCTGTCGGCAGCATGGCGCCACCGCCCTCGAACACCTTGCATTTGCACTGGGCGCAGGTACCGCCGCCGCCACAGGCTGACGACAGGAAAATCCCGTTGTTTGCCAGCGTGCCAAGCAACTTGCCACCGGCTTCAGTTTTTACCGTGTGCTCAGGATCGTCATTGATCTCAATGGTCACATCACCGGTGCTTACCAGCCTGGAGCGGGCCGCGAGAATGATCGCAACCAGCGCCAGAACGATAACGGTGAACATGACCACGCCGAGAATAATTTCTGTATTCATGGTCTCGCCTTTTCGTTAAACCGAATCACCGGATGTATTACAGAGAGATGCCGGAGAAGGACATGAAACCCAGGGACATCAGACCTACGGTAATGAAGGTAATGCCCAGGCCACGCAGACCTTCCGGAACGTCACTGTACTTGAGCTTTTCGCGGATACCGGCAAGTGCAATGATTGCCAGTGCCCAGCCAACGCCAGCACCGAAGCCATACACTACGCTTTCACCAAAGGTGTAATCCCGCTCAACCATAAACAATGAAGCACCCAGGATGGCACAGTTCACGGTAATCAACGGAAGGAACACCCCAAGGGCCGCATAAAGCGATGGGATATACTTGTCCAGAACCATTTCCATGATCTGAACAATTGCCGCGATTACACCAATGTACGTAATCAAGCCGAGAAAGCTCAGATCAACGTTGGACAAACCCGCCCATTCGAGGGCGCCTTCACGGAGGATGCTGTTGTACAGCAGGTTATTGACCGGAACGGTGACAGTGAGCACCACGACAACCGCAATACCCAGACCAGTAGCGGCCTCAATCTTCTTGGAAATAGCCAAGAAGGTGCACATACCGAGAAAGAAGGCCAACGCCATGTTTTCAACGAAAACTGCCTTCAGAATCAGACTGAGATAATGCTCCATCAGAAGGCCTCCTTGGCTGTGTGGCGAGACATCTTGTAATCCGCTTCCTCAACTTGCTCCGGCTTCCACACCCGCAGTCCCCATATTGCAAGACCAATGATGAAAAACGCGCTAGGTGGCAACAGCAGCAGGCCATTGGGAATATACCAACCGCCCTCATTCACGGTCGGCATAAGGGTCACACCAAACAGTGAGCCTGCACCCAAAAGCTCGCGGAAGAACGCGACGAACAACAACAGCACCGAGTAGCCGAGGCCGTTGCCAATGCCATCAAGGAAACTCAAATAGGGGCCGTTCTTCATCGCGAACCCCTCCGCGCGGCCCATGACGATGCAGTTGGTGATAATCAAGCCAACGAATACGGACAGCTGTTTGCTGATTTCGTATGCGTAGGCTTTAAGGACTTGGTCAACCACGATTACCAGGGAAGCAATAATGGTCATCTGTACGATGATCCTTATGCTGCCAGGAATCTGGGTGCGAACCAGCGAAACCGCCAGGTTAGAGAACGCGGTCACAGCAGTCACCGCCAGACACATCACGATAGTCACGTTCATGCTGGTAGTTACCGCAAGCGCCGAGCAGATACCAAGAATCTGCAAGGCAATCGGGTTATTACTGAAGATTGGTTCGAAGAGAACCTGTTTGGCCGTTGCATTTGCCATGATCAGACCTCCCCTTCACGGAGTTTTTTCAGGAATGGCGCATAGCCACGATCGCTCATCCAGTAATTTACCAACTGCTGAACACCGCGACTGGTCAGTGTTGCACCAGAGAGCGCGTCGACCTTGTGCTCTTTGTTAGCCGCATCAGCGCCAACGCCTCCTTTAACCAACTGGATCTGAGGGTCTGCAAGCTGGCCGCCGTATACTTCTTTTCCTACCCACTGCTTTTTCCAGCGCGGGTTGTCCACCTCGCCTCCGAGGCCCGGCGTCTCTGCATGCGCATAGAAACCCAGTCCTTCGATCGTATTCAGATCGCCTTCAAGTGATATGAAGCCGTAGAGCGTAGACCACAGACCATAGCCGTGAATCGGAAGCACCACACGGGTAACCGTACCATTCTCACTCATGGTAAATACCTTGGCGATATTTGGACGGCGCTTGATGCCAGCCTTGTCTTCCGACGCCGGGATGTTGGTGGACAGCTGCGGGTCGGACGCGGCCTTGTACATATCGTACTTCATCGGGTCTTGAACACCCACGGAGGCCGGCTCGACAAATTCACCTGAATCGAGGTTAACGAGACGAACATCAAATTGACCAAACTGCTCCTCAATCTGTTCAGCGCTGGCGCCCTGCTCCAGCAAACCGGCAGCAGACAGGATGTTGGTCTTGATATCCAGGTTCTGATTTTTGATCTGAGCTGGACGGAGCATAACCGCCGCCGTAGAAACCACGACAGAGAAGGCAATACTCAGGACCAATGCAACAATCAGAGTTCTGGAGACAGTTTCTTTAGCTTTAGCCACGAGCAAGCCTCCGTTTGATGTTGGCCTGGACCACATAGTGATCCATCAGCGGCGCGAACAGGTTGGCGAACAGAATGGCCAGCATAATGCCCTCCGGGAAGGCCGGATTGATCACACGGATCAGAATGGTCATCACGCCCACCAGGATACCGAAACACCAGCGACCGGTGTTGGTCATTGCTGCAGACACCGGATCCGTTGCCATAAACATCATGCCGAAGGCAAAACCACCCATGACCAGATGCCAATGGGCCGGAATGGCAAACATCGGGTTAGTTTCAGAACCGACGATATTGAGCAACAGAGACATACCGATCATGCCGATCAGTACGCCGCCAACAATCCGGTAACTGGCAATCTTCATAACCAGCAAGATGATGCCACCAATGAGAACCGCCAATGTAGAGGTTTCACCCATGGAACCCTGAATGGTACCCATGAACGCATTCATCCAGCCGATCTGTTCTTTGAGCGCGTCAAGGCCACCGCTAGCAGCCCAGCTCAGTGCTGTTGCGCCGCTGAAACCGTCAACTGCAGTCCAAACCGTGTCGCCGGAAATCTGTGCCGGGTACGCGAAATACAGGAACGCACGGCCGGTCAGCGCAGGATTCAGGAAGTTCTTGCCGGTACCGCCGAACACTTCCTTGCCAATAACCACACCGAAGGTAATACCCAAAGCCACCTGCCAAAGAGGAATGGTGGGGGGGCAAATCAGCGCAAACAGTACAGACGTCACGAAGAAACCTTCGTTGACCTCGTGACGACGTACGGTCGCGAACAGTACTTCCCAGAAACCACCCACGACGAAAGTGATGAAGTAGATGGGCGCGAAGTACGCCAAGCCGTAAACGAAATTATCCCATACACCCACTCCGGCCCCTGTGACCGCAAGAGCCTGGATGAAGGCAGTACGCAGACCACCATCGGCGATCATGGCATCGGGGTTTGCCGCCAGGAAACTGTTGGCCTGAAAGCCGATGTTCCACATACCGAAAAACATCGCCGGAAACGTACACATCCAGACTGTGATCATGATGCGCTTGAGATCAACGCCGTCACGCACATGAGCCGTTGTGGAAGTCACGCTGGCAGGGGTGTAGAAAATGGTATCTACGGCTTCATAGAGCGCATACCACCGCTCGTACTTGCCGCCCTTTTCAAAATGATGCTCGATTCCATCGAGAAACTGTCTGATAGCCATCGCGTTAGCCCTCGATCTCGATTCGGGTCAGGTTCTCACGGAGAATCGGACCGTATTCATATTTACCCGGGCACACAAAGGTGCACAGCGCCAGATCTTCTTCGTCCAGCTCCAGAGCACCTAGCTTCTGCGCCATTTCGGTATCGCCAACAATCAGCGAACGCAGCAGCTGGGTCGGCAGGATATCCAGGGGCATTATCTGCTCATAGGCACCCACCGGGACCATGGCGCGCTCACTGCCGTTGGTCGTTGTGGTGAAGTTGAACAGTTTGCCACCCGACAGCTTGGACAGATAAATGTTCAGGATGGAGAACTTGTTGGGCCCCGGAGAGAGCCAGCCCATGAATTCACGTTTGTTGCCTTCTTCCAGCACCGACACCTGATTGGCAAACCGGCCAAGATAGGCACAAGGGCCATCGCCACGGCGACCACCGAAGACCGAACCTGAAATCTTGCGAACCTCACAATCGGTATCAACTTCGTCTTCCAGAAGTTCGGACAGGCTTGCGCCCAGGCGCGTACGAACCAGACGAGGGTTCTTTGCCTTGGGCCCACCAATTGCGACGACACGGTCAGAGGGAACTTCGCCAGTCTCGAACAGCCTGGCAATATCGATCACATCCTGATAGTTGACAGACCATACAACCTTGCTGCCGGACACGGGATCAAGATGATGTATATGGGTACCAACATTACCTGCCGGGTGCACACCTTCAAACTGGTGAACTTCAATGTTGTCTGACGCGGGCACTGCAACATTAGAGCCTGGTTTACCCGTCACAAACACCTTGCCGGAAGTCAGCGCGGAAAGAATCGTCAGACCTTTCTCGAAAGCCTTGCTGTTCTCGCCAATGATGACAGTGGGATCCGCTGCCAACGGGTTGGTATCCATAACGGAAACAAAAATGGAGCTCGGAGCGGTGTCGATAGCGGGAACTTTGCTGTATGGGCGAGTCTTGAACGCCGTCCACAGACCGGATTCTACCAGGTTGTCCACTACCTGCTGGCGTTCCAGGCCGGCAAGATCCTCGTCGTTGTATCGTGCAAAGGTCTCAGCTTCATCGCCATCGATTTCGATAACGATCGACTGAAATACGCGACGCTCACCACGGTTTATTTCTTTCACCACGCCAGCGGCGGGTGAGGTATAACGAACGCCTTCGGTCTTCTTGTCCGTGAACAGCAGCGTGCCGCGCTTGACACGGTCCCCTTCTTTCACAGCCATCGTCGGCTTCATGCCGTTGTAGTCAAAACCGATCAACGCCACGTGGCGAACGGGTTTGCCATCAGTAATGGTCTGTTCGGGAGCGCCGCTGATGGGAAGATCCAGGCCTTTTTTGATCTTGATCATTAGCCTCATCCAATCATCAGAAACTAGTCTATGGATTTGTAACGTCCGGCCCCTGCGGCCCAGGTTTCCTCTCCGGTTTGCACCACAAGGTAGCCCAAAGTTTGCGAAAGCGGTCGCGCTGCCAGAGCACAACCCATCGTTCGACGCAGGAAAAGATGAGAAACCGGGTGCCAGACGTACCCAAAATCGCGCCAATTATAGAGTTTAAGGGATCCTATTTCCACCAGAAACCGGAACGGGTTTGTGCCCGGGCGTGAACCCTTGAGGTCATAGCTGCCCGCAACAAAAAACCCCGGCAACTCTCGTTACCGGGGTTTTCGGAGACGTTACATGCCAACTAGAGCACGTTTCAATCAGCCTCTTACACGTTCAGGGAAGATCGGGTATGTAACACCCGCCATCTGGTTCACAACACGAACGACCTGGGCACTGTAGCCAAATTCGTTGTCGTACCAGACGTACAGAATCAGACGCTTGCCGGCGGCTATGGTTGCCTGGGCATCAACCACACCTGCATGACGTGATCCCACGAAATCCGTTGAAACTACTTCCGGAGAATTCACGAAGTCTATTTGCTTCTGAAGCTCTGAGTGCAAAGCCATGTCCCGCAGATACTCGTTCACGCCTTCAACGTCCACATCCTTTTTCAGATTGAGGTTGAGGATCGCCATGGACACATTCGGAGTCGGAACGCGGATGGCATTGCCGGTCAGCTTACCTTTCAGAACTGGCAGCGCCTTGGAAACAGCCTTGGCGGCGCCGGTCTCAGTGATAACCATGTTCAGGGGGGCACTGCGGCCGCGACGGCTACCCTTGTGGTAATTATCGATCAGGTTCTGGTCGTTGGTATAAGAGTGGACCGTCTCGACATGTCCGTCTTCGATACCGTATTCATCCTCAATCGCTTTCAGCACCGGCGTGATGGCGTTGGTCGTACATGACGCCGCTGACAGTATCTTGTCATCATCCGTGATCCAGTCGTTGTTGATGCCATAGACAATATTCTTGATATCACCTTTGCCCGGCGCAGTCAGGATCACACGGCTGACACCGCGGGACTTCAGGTGCAACCCGAGGCCAGCCTCATCACGCCACTTGCCAGTGTTATCGACCACGATAGCGTTGTTAATGCCGTACTCGGTGTAGTCCACCTTGTCGGGACCGTCAGAGTAGATCACCTTGATGTAGTTGCCGTTGGCGATCAGGGCCGACTCTTCCTCGTTTACGGTGATGGTGCCATCAAAGGGACCATGGACTGAGTCACGACGCAGCAGGCTCGCACGCTTCTCCAGATCGTTTTCGGCACCGCCATTGCGAACCACAATAGCCCTTAAGCGCAAGTTGTTGCCGCCACCGGCCTTTTCGATCAGGATCCTGGCAAGCAGACGACCGATACGACCAAAGCCATAAAGCACCACGTCTTTGGTATCGTTATTGGCATCCTCTTCGGATTGAGCAGGATACTGGCCGACTATCGGGCCGATTTCGCGCTTGAGGAACTCGACCAGATCACCGCCCTCATCCTTGAACTTGACCGCCAGCTTGCCGATATCGACATGGGCACGACCCAGCTCCAGAGAATCCATGGCCTGCAGAATCGGCAGAGTGTCATGAACAGACAGCTCACTGTCTTCCACCTGGCGAACAAAGCGATGGGCACGAATGATGTCGATCACCGACTGATTAATTATGGCGCGACCATAGACAGATGTAACCACGTTATTCTTGCGATAGAGACGACCGATCAGCGGAATCATGGCTTCCGCTGTGGACTCTCTCTCCGTCCAGTTAGACAGGTGCTGATTGATCTGTTCGTGACTCACGATTGGAACCTCTGTTTAGCACTGATAATAATTTCGGGCGCACATTATCCAACTTAAACAGGCCAACAGCAAATACGGACTGCCCCTACCTTCGTAGACAGTTCGCTTCCGACAATCCCCGTAAAAGCGGCCAAGAGACACTGGTCACAGCAGGCGCCATGACACCGACTCCTTCGAGCGTTAGAATACGCGCCTCGCCGTCTCCCGGTCACCCATAGCAGGAGAGCATGACTGCCCATGAGCCAAGGTGCATCCACACCCCCGTTTTCCCACACGCTGATCGCTCCGGAGTTTCCGGAAAAGCCGGCAGACCACCGCACGTGGGGCCAACTGCATGGCAGCAGCGACGCTCTGGCCATTTGCGAGAGTGCGCGCGCTCACCAGGGGCTGACTCTGGTGATCACTCGCAGCACCAGTGATGCAATTCGCCTGGAACAGGCGATGCGATTTTTCCTGGGGCTGCCGCCGGAAGAGGACGGTGCAGCGATCACCAGCGATGGCCTCGAATTGCTGTCACTGCCGGATTGGGAAACTCTGCCCTACGACCTTTTCTCGCCGCACCAGGACATCACCTCCCGGCGCATTCGCACTCTGCACCGACTGCCTGCCACCAGTCACGGCGTGCTTGTTGTGCCGGCAAGAACCCTGATGCACCGCCTTCCGCCGGTCAATTACCTTCAGGGCAACACCCTTCTGCTTGAAATTGGCCAGTCGCTGGACATAAATTCCTGGCGCATGCAGCTTGAGTCGGCTGGTTACCGGCATTCAGAGAACGTCTATGAACACGGCGAATACGCAGTCCGCGGTGCAATCCTCGACATATTTCCAATGGGCTCCAACCTGCCCTACCGCATTGACCTGTTCGACAATGAAATTGAAACCTTGCGTACTTTTGACCCGGAGACACAGCGTTCGATCGACCGGATCGAGCGCATCGAACTGTTGCCGGCCTATGAATTCCCGTGGCACAAGGAGGCTCGCTCCGGGTTTCGCAGTCGATGGTTTGAACAGTTCCCGAATGCTGACAAGGATATCCCCATCTACCAGGATGTTACCCACAGCATCACACCGCCGGGGATCGAATATTATCTGCCGTTGTTCTTCGATGAAACGGCAACCCTTTTTGACTACCTGCCCGGGGCCACTCATGTATTCACAGCCGCAGGTCTCAACGATGCTGTCAGCCTCTTCGATACTGAAACGCGAACCCGCTATGAAGACAGGCGCCATGATCGCCTGCGGCCCATCCTGCCTCCCACCAGGCTATTTCTTCAGCAGGATGAACTGTTCCGACACCTGAAAGCCTTTCCCAGGGTAACCATCACAAACGAGACGGCGAGTGGAGCAGGTGCGGAAAACTGCCCGACTGACAGCCTTCCGGACATCGCCATGGATGGCCGGGCAGCAGACCCGGCCACCCGGCTGAAGCGTTTTCTTGACGAATTCAGTGGCCGGGTGCTGATCTGCGCAGAGTCCTCAGGCCGCAGAGAAGCCCTGATCGAAAACCTTGGCAATCATCAGCTCAAACCACAGCCCCGCGAGAACTGGCAGGTGTTCCTTGAGGACAAACAGTGCCCACTCGGTATTACCATCGCACCGATGGAGCAAGGGTTAGTGCTCAGAGATCGGCAGGTGGCGCTGATCACCGAAACAGCTCTGTTTGGCCAGCGCGTGCTGCAGCGCCGACGCAGGGAAAAGCCAACTGAAACGGACGATGCTGGCTACCGGGACTTGTCTGAGCTTCGGATTGGTGCGCCTGTGGTGCACATCGATCACGGCGTAGGCCGTTACCGGGGGCTGGAAACCATTACCCTCGATGGCGAGTCCAACGAGTTCCTCATGCTTGAGTATGCCGGGGGGTCAAAGCTCTACGTTCCGGTTTCCAGCCTGCACCTGATTTCCCGGTATGCAGGAAACGATGCCGAACACGCGCCGCTGCACAAGCTAGGCACTGAGCGCTGGAGCAACGCGAAACAAAAAGCACTGGAAAAGATTCGCGACACTGCTGCCGAGCTTCTTGATGTCTATGCGAGGCGGGAAGCCCGAAAAGGTTACAGTTTTGATGATCCGAAAGAGGCCTATCGTGCCTTTGCCGCTGGATTTCCATTCGAAGAAACGCCGGACCAGGAAGTGGCAATTCAGTCGGTTATTGAGGACATGACCAGTGAGCGCCCAATGGACCGACTGGTATGCGGCGACGTGGGCTTCGGTAAAACCGAGGTCGCCATGCGCGCAGCTTTCATAGCGACATACTCCGGTAAACAGGTGGCCGTGCTGGTACCCACAACTCTGCTTGCCCAGCAACACTATGAATCCTTCCGGGACCGGTTCTCCGATACCGCCGTCAATGTCGAGTTGCTCAGCCGTTTCCGCAGCACCGCCCAGACCCGTAAGGCAATGGAAGCGATCGAAGACGGCAGGGCCGATATTGTGATCGGAACTCACAAACTTCTTCAGGGCGATATCAGATTCAAGAACCTGGGCCTTGTCATCATCGATGAGGAACACCGCTTCGGTGTCCAGCAGAAGGAGAAGCTGAAAGCCTTGCGGGCGGAAGTGGACATGCTGACCCTGACGGCGACCCCGATTCCACGAACCCTGAACATGGCTATGGGCCACCTGCGGGATCTCTCCATCATTGCGACACCGCCGGCTCGCCGGCTATCGGTAAAGACGTTCGTCCGCCAGCGGGATGATGCCATGGTTAAAGAAGCCATCCTCCGGGAAATTCTGCGAGGTGGCCAGGTGTACTTCCTGCACAATGATGTCGCCACCATCGAAAAAACCGCTGAAGACCTGCGTCGCCTTATCCCTGAGGCCCGTGTTGGCGTCGCTCACGGGCAGATGCGCGAGCGGGAACTGGAACAGATAATGTCGGACTTTTACCACAAGCGCTTCAACGTGCTGGTGTGTTCGACCATCATCGAAACCGGGATCGACATCCCCAGCGCCAACACCATCATCATTGAGCGCGCAGACAAGTTTGGGTTGGCCCAACTTCATCAACTCCGCGGCCGGGTCGGGCGTTCGCATCACCAGGCGTACGCCTACCTGCTGACCCCTCCCCCAAAATCCATCACCACGGATGCGAAAAAGCGGCTGGATGCGATCTCCGAGTCACAGGACTTGGGAGCAGGCTTTATGCTCGCCTCCCACGACCTGGAAATCCGCGGCGCAGGTGAACTGCTCGGCGAAGAGCAGAGTGGTCAAATCGAGAGCATTGGCTTCACGCTTTATATGCAACTCCTCGACGAAGCGGTGAAAGCCATTCGCGAGGGGCGGACTCCGAACGCAGACCTGCCCCTGAGCCACGGCACCGAAATGAACCTGCGAATCCCGGCCCTTATTCCGGAGGATTACCTGCCCGATGTCCATAATCGCCTCATGCTTTACAAACGCATCGCCAGCGTACAGAGCAAAGAAGCGTTAAAAGAACTTCAGGTTGAGATGATTGATCGCTTCGGTTTATTGCCTGAACCGGCAAAAAATCTGGTCCACCAAACCGAGCTTCGCCTGCAAGCAGAGGCGCTGGGCATTGTAAAGGTAGATGCTGGCAAGGAATGGGCACGACTGGAGTTTGGCAGCTCGACTCCCGTTGACCCACTGGTCCTGGTTAAGAAAGTGCAATCCGCGCCAGACCAATACCGCCTTGAGGGCGCGAGCACCTTTCGTTTTCGGCTGAAGGACACGTCTACCAGTGGTAAACTCAACGGCGTTTCCGGAATGCTTGGCGAACTGGCACCTGCGCAAACGGCTGCGACCGCCTCATGAAAGCCCGAACCACACGTGGAGTAATACCCTTGCAGATTTATGGTAATCGTTGGTGCCGGCATACGGCACGCCTACTGGTATCAGCCCTGCTGCTGGCATTGTCACTGGCGGGCCACGCACAACAAGCGGACATGTCCGCCAAAGACGTTCCCGATGATTACTACCGGGCGGAGTTCATCATTCTGGAACGGATCATCAGCCCTGAATCGGTCAACGAGCAGATGTCGGACCGCACCGTTGAGCCAACACCGGCAGCCGAAAAGGTACTGTGGTCGGTCGGGCAAGACGGCGCAACGGAAAGCACACTGGAGCTGGTGCCGGATAATGAGATGCATCTTGATTCTGCGGCCCAGAGACTGGAACGCAGCGGTCGCTATCGGGTGTTGGTAAGCGCTGGCTGGTACGAAGCGTTTCCTCCCGACTACAAAGGGGAACCACTCAAGGTCGCCGTCGGAGACTGGCTTGACGATGCAGGAACACGCGAAATCGAGGGAACCATCACCATCGACCGCCAGCGGTATCTGCACGTGGGCGTTCACCTGAACCACTGGCGACCTTCAGACAACACTGAAATCCCGGAGCCATCAGCGCGGCCAGCGAATCAGGCCGTGGACATTCAACCAGCCGACACGGATGCCGTTGCCACACCGGAAGCCATTGACATGGGCGACATGGCCACTGGCATGGAAATGACCGAGGCAGTGCCAGCAGCCCCCCTGCAACTCCTCACCTGGATTCGCGAGACTCGGCGGATGCGAAGCGAGGAGATTCACTTCCTCGACTCCCCGACGATCGGCGTGCTTATTTTCTTCAAGAAGATTGAGGCAGCGGAGTAAGCTTCCCAAGCCCGGCCATCGAAACTGTTAGTATGCCTCTAACCCCGGACATACCCTTTTCGATGGCCTCTTCAATTTCCGCCATGGTAATGATGTGCTCGGATTTCCCGGCCGCCCAATTCACTACCAATCCCAGGCAGACATAGCGCATTCCCAGCTCGGCAGCCAGGACAGCTTCCGGCATCCCCGTCATTCCGACCAGATCACAGCCATCCCGCTCCATGCGGCGGATTTCCGCCGCAGTCTCAAGCCGCGGTCCCTGGGTTGCGCCGTAAACTCCGAAATCCGAGAAAGGTGCTCCCACATCCCGCGCGGCCTCCGCAAGAATCTGACGGGCACCGGCATCATAGGGCCAGGTAAAATCGATATGCGTGACCTCGTTCAGATCGTCTTCAAAAAAGGTGCTGGGGCGCCCCCAGGTATAATCGATAAGCTGATCCGGAATAACAACGTGAGCGGGCCCCATATCATGATGTATGCCCCCGACGGCATTCACTCCAACCACAGTTCGCACGCCGGCATCGTAGAGCGCCCGGATATTGGCCCGATAGTTCACCTGATGGGGAGGAATGCGATGAGGGTTCCCGTGGCGGGAGAGGAAGATAACGCTCTGGTCGCCAAGCCGCCCTTCAACCAACGCCGACGAAGGCACACCCCAGGAGGTTTCCACCAGTTGTTCGCCAATGATTTCCAGACCAGGCAGGGTCGTAAGTCCGGTGCCGCCGATAATACCGACGGGGTGTGTCTCCGAGGGAATGGTCACTCTGCGTCTCCGGCCCGGGTTGTTTGTTCAGATACCGGCAACCGACTGGCCCCGGCCTGAGAACTGTAGCCTTGCCGCTCCCCGGTTTGATCCGGCGCCCGCAAGCCGTCGGCCAGATGCAAAGTGCGGGTCGGGAACGCCACTTCAGCACCATGCCCTTCAATGATCTCGCTGATTTTCAAGAGCACATCCTGCTTCACCTCATGGAAGCGGACCCACTGGGTCGTTCTGGTGAAGGTGTAGACCATAATGTCCAATGACGACGAATTGAACGCGAGGAAGTTCACGATCAGCGTTTCATCACTGTCAATTTCCTCGTGACTCTCCAGCATGGCCCGGATATCCGAGACAATCGTAGCCATCTGGCTGACATCGGCATACCGTATTCCTATGGTCTCGGAAATACGCCGGTTGGTCATGCGGGACGGGTTCTCTACGGCAATTGTCGTGAACGCCGCATTCGGCACATAGAGCGGCCGTTTATCAAAGGTCCTGAGCGTGGTCAGGCGCCAGCCAATATGCTCAACGGTTCCTTCGATGTTCCTGTCCGGAGACCGGACCCAGTCTCCGACCTTGAACGGCCGGTCCAGATGGATAATAAAGCCACCAAAGAAGTTTGCCAGCAGATCCTTGGCCGCGAAACCAACAGCAATACCGCCGACACCACCAAAGGCCAGAACCCCGGAAATACTATAACCGAGTGACTGCATGGCGATCAGCACAGCGGTAATAATCACCACAGCACGGGAGAGCTTGCTCACCGCATTGACCGTGGTGTAATCCATCGGCTTTTCCATCTTCAGCGGCGAGACGAGGATTTTCTCACCTTCTTTGATGGCTCGCAGCACCGTCCACACAAAGATCCAGATAAAGCCGATCTGCAAGACGGTGTCGTTGGCCTTGAAAACCTCGGCTTTCGAGAAGTGGTGGGCCACCTCAGCGGCCCAATAAACCCCCTGCAACCAAACGAAAGCCACCAAGGGTTTGCGCGCCGCGTGGAGGACTGCGTCGTCCCAGAGATTTTGGGTGTTGCTGAATTTCCGCTCAAGGGTCCCGATAATATGGCTGGCGATATAGGCGACTGTTGCCGTCCCAAATACCAGCGCAAACACAACGATACCAGCACGCCAGCCCTGGGACAGCAGGCCAAAACCTTCAATCCAGCCGTTCAGCATGGAAACCGCGTCTCCGATCATCGAATCCCTCTGAGCACTCTCGTTTAATGAATAAAAACCGCAGTTCCGGGGTCAACCCGTTCAAACAGGTCAATAACATCGGCATTGCGCATACGGACACAGCCATGGGATTTGGGGATGCCCATGGGTTCGGTGTCCGGCGTGCCGTGAATGTATATGAAGCGACGGAAAGTATCGACCCCGGGGCCACGGTTTTTGCCGGACTCAAGACCACAAAGCCAAAGGATACGGCTAAGAATCCAGTCCCTGCCGGGATTCTGCTCACCGAGGTCGCGGCTGTAGATTTCACCGGTCGGTCGCCGGCCCCTGAGGACCGTACAGGACGGCAGCCCTTTACCGATCATGGCCCGGATATAATGCTCTCCGCGAGGTGTACAGCCGCTGCTGTCCTTCTCTCCAGCTCCGTTGAGGGCCGTGGAAACAGAATAGCGAGCGATGACTTCGCCGGACGCGCCAAGGAGGGTTAGCGTCTGTCGATGCAGGTTTATGTCAATTCGTGGGACAGAAATGGGTTCGTGACTCAAACCGGTCAAACTCCCTTCGGGCAAGTGCCAGAGGGAAGCCTAACCGAGACCGCTGAACTCAGGCAACCGAGGTTTTGCCGCCAGCGGAGGGAACCAGCATGGTGTCTTCGGCCTGCATGCCTGCAGCCAGGAAGGGGACGAGTCGAGCGGCAATTTCCTGGACTGTTGTCTCGACGCCCAATTTGTTCTGGAGAATATCTCTCAGAGCATCGCTGCTGGACATGGTGAACGCAGTTGCACCGAGCATAAACTGGATGCGCCAGTACCTGTCCACCGCCGATAACTGGGGCGTCGCCTCTTTCAGCAAGCGCATGAACCGGCTGAAAGGCTGACCATACTCCTGCTCCAGAAACTTTCTGAGGTGACCCTGTGACTGGGTGTAGGCCAACCCAAGAAGGCGCATAAAGATGGATATGCCCTGCTCATTGCGCTGCGGCATCCGGACAGCGCTCTCAGTCAGGGCCCATAGCGTCTGATTCAGCGTGGCAGGCTCGCCGTTGCACTGCTCCTCCAGCTCATCAAACGCTTTTTCGAGCGTGGCGGAAAACGGTGTGAGAAAGCGCGCGAACACAGCATGAATGAGCGCGTTCTTTGAACCAAAATGATAATTGACAGCGGCCAGATTTACTTTAGCCTTACTGGTGATCATTCTGAGTGAAGTTTCGGAAAACCCCCGGTCAGCAAACAACTCTTCAGCTGCATCAAGAATCCGGTCAACGGTATCAGACTGTGCCATTTTATTATCAGTGCCTCTAGCAAACGTCTGTTTGAAACATACGTTTGAAGCGCCATCTTGTCAAGCTCTGGCCTCAGGCTCCGCTACAGCTTCTTGCCAGCCCCGGTCAATCGCCTCCTGGTTTCCCTCAAAAAAGGCTCTCTGCACCCGGCCATAAGCCTTCTCGGCCTCAAGAAGGTAGATCAGATACAGACGTACATGTTCGCGACGGGCCAAACGACGAGGCAACACGCGGTGTTCAGACAACCTGAGCAGATCGCTGAAACGAGGGTGTTTCAGGATCGGGTTGAACTCCGCCATGCGCGCACACTGCCAGACCAGCCCATCGTCACCCTCAAGGTGCGCCGCATGGCGGCGCGCATCGCGCATCATACCGTGACGTTTGATGATGACCTCAAAGTACGAGGGTTTTGAACTGTATATGCGCCTTATAGACGGCACACCAAGCAGCAGAATAACAACGAACGCACCGAACCCCGCTCCCGCAATCCAGGCCGGTACGAACCCGCTCAGTCCACTCAGAAAAACCACAGCGGCAATCAGTGCGCTGAATACCCAGAGATCCCGGCTACGTCGCGCCAGGGCAAGGGTATAGTTATCCGGCCAGTCATTCATTGCCAGTAACTCGAAGTCCATCAACAGTACCCGGTCACACTGGCGCAGCATCAATCTCAACTTGTGCTGTCTCGACCTGGCGAGCGCCTGTTCAATCGCTGTTTCGGGCAGTTCACTGGCCCTGGATTCCCCGGAGTCTGCTTCGCCGTCTTCCTCCTCTCGAGCCAGCTCAGGCAATGCCTGCGGGGTTTCCGTTGGCACAGGATCTGCTGCCCGGCCCGGTCGTAAGACGGCTCCCTCGGCGGTTTCTGAGGCGGACTGGAGAGTCCTCTGATTTTCAGCCATGCTCAATTGTCCAGTAAAAGCATTATCTTGGCGCTTAGGGTGCGTACCTTAAAGGGTATCGACCGTTTAACCCTGTTCTTGAGTTATCCTCCGGCAACTGGCCTGCCCGCCATCAGCAACCTTGGCAATGACGCAGCTGCTCGTTATCCTTTGCCCTCCTGCCGGCCCGGCAAACGCGCATTCACCCAAAGAGGTCTGGTTATGTTCACAGGTATAGTTCAAGGCATTGCATCGGTCGATGACGTCAGCGCGTCCCCCGGGCTGAGCACCCTGGTAATCCGCTTTCCGAACGATAAGGTGGAGGGCATCACTATCGGCGCATCGGTAGCCATCAACGGGGCCTGCCTCACCGTCACCCGTCAGGAAAACAATGCTCTATATTTTGACGCCATGCAGGAAACCTTGCGGCTAACCACTCTGGGCAACCTGAAACCAGGGGATGAGGTCAACTTTGAGCGGGCTGCAAGAATCGGCGATGAAATTGGTGGGCACCTCCTCTCCGGCCATATTCACACTGCCGCCAGGATTGTTGATATCCAACGCCCGGAGAATAACGTAACCCTCTGGTTTGAAGTGCCGAAGGAGTGGACGCGGTATATTTTCCCGAAGGGCTACATTGCCATCAATGGCGCAAGCCTGACTATCGGAGAAGTAACGGGCAACAGGTTCAACGTACACCTTATACCGGAGACCCTGCGGGCAACCATTTTTGGCAAGGCCAGAGAAGGAGACCTGGTCAACATCGAAATCGACAGCCAGACGCAGACCATAGTCGATACCCTCGCGCGGCTTGGCTACGACCGGCCAACTCCGGCACTGTAATCGAACCAGGCTAGTTCAAGCCGGCCTCAAAAATGACAAACTTGGGGCTGGCATCCAGCTGACGGACCTGAGGAAAAAACCTGTGCAGGCTACGGTGATACCCCAGGTGACGGTTGCCGACCACCAGTAACCGGCCCAACGGCGCCAGGTGCCTTGAGGCCTGATCAAATAGTCGGAGGGCGATGTGATCCCCGACCGCACCACCTTCATGGAATGGCGGATTCAGGAAAATCCGCTCAAATCGAGATGATGTCCCGGGAATCCCGTCGACATGTTCAAAGACCGGCCGGACATTGGGGAGCGCCACGGAGACATTGTGTCGCGCGCTCGCGACTGCCTGGCTGGAGACGTCACTGAAAGTCAGGGCCAGGTCCGATCGCAGAAGAAGCGCACTCAGTCCAACCACACCGTTACCACAAGCCAGGTCAAGAACATTCGCTTCCGGGGCTAGCCCGGAAACGGCTTCCCGAATGTGGGGAAGCAGTAAACGGGTACCTATATCCAGTTTCTCACGGGCAAAGACAGCGGGCAGGCCCTCGACACTGAGCCCCGTCCCCTCAAGGACATAACCTTTCCACGCTCCCTGCCAAGCCGTCAGGCCAACCTCACCACGCCGGCAGATTATCACCCTCGCCTTTTTCTTGGCCGGGCATACGTCTTCGGTATGCACTGACTGGGCGAAGATGTCCACGCTTCGGTCAGGGAGGTGCTTGATCATACCTCCGGCGATAACCACCCCATCGTTAACAAGAACATCGTTGATCCAGTGCAACAGCCAGGCGAGATAATCACTCTGCCTCGGGATTCTAAGGACAACGGCATCAAAAGGGCCTTCTGGAGGGTTCAGCCAACTGTGGACGAATGAACAAACAGACGCGCGCGGATTGGTGCGAGCATTGTAAGCCAGAGCATCCCGGAACACCGCGCTGTCAGCCACGACCAACGGATCCAATGCCTGCAAGCCCAGGGTGAGTGCCCCGAATTGGTCGTCAACCACCAAGACCCGGGGGTTTTCAATTCCGTCCAGGCGCCGAAAGGCGGCATCCACCAACAGTTCATCCGCCGCATCCCAGGCCCTCAGGGATGTGGCGCCGGGCCGGGACAAGGTCAGCTGGCCATCGGGAACATCAAACACGGCAGTTGTCATTTCAGGTATCCAGCAGGAAATACTTTACGAAACCGCCATTTTAGGCTGATTACTCTAGAAATTAACCCTAAATTAGGAGTTGTTCACATCAAATCCCTTTTCCGGTTGGCTCCGTTTTTTTGGACGCGAACCTTTTGCCCCTCACCCCAGGGGCTTTTTTCGTTGAGGGGGCCGGAAAAGCCCATCTAACGCCGTACCGCCCGATAGACGCAAAACCGACGGTCTTCGTACAATCGTTCGACAGGCCCGATAAAGCGCTTAATCAAAGTTTCGTAGGGCAGAAAACTGTTAGCAACGAGGCGTAGCTCGCCCCGCGATTCAAGGTGACGGGAGACATCCCTCAGGAAATTCTCGGTCATGGAGATATCGGTTTTAACGCCACTGTGAAAGGGCGGATTGGTAACGATAGCCGGCCAGCTCCCTTCAATTTCGGCCAGGCCATCCGAGGCGATTATCGTTCCAGCGGCTGCCGCTCGCTCGTAAGTCGCACGGGCACAGATCACGGCCTGCGACTGCACGTCCACACCGTCGACAGTGGCATGCCCACCTTCTCGCTCACGCTGCCAGGATTGAAGCCAGGCACCAATCACCCCGGCTCCGCAGGCAAAATCCAGCACGCGGTCGGCCTTGAGCGGCGTCTGAACGAAAGTTTCCAGCAAGGCCTCCGTACCGCCATCAAGCTCGCCCTGACTGAAAATTCCAGGCAATCCGGCCACATCCACGGACACCCCGGCGCACTCAATCCTGTGCCACCCCATCCACGCCTCAAGATCAAACGAAGTGAGGGGCTCGATTCCGGTTGCCCTCCAAACCTGACAATGGCGGGCGCTGTCGATTTTGGTGGCCTCCGGCGCGATCGCCTTAAACTGCTTCACCGCACCGGCAATGCCTTCCTTTTTCTCGCCCAAGAGAATCAGAGTCGCTTCGGGAGCGGATAGCCAGCGGGCGAGTGCAAGCCTCAAATCCAGTTCCGCCCGGGCTTTCGGCAGAAATACCACCACCGTGTCAAACCCGGCAGGTTTCAGGCCGGGGTCGTCGTAGCCAAAGCACACCTGCCAGCTGGCATAATCCGACATTGCGTGAGCATGACCGGCATGCTCGCTCATAACCATGCCGCCCGACGGCAGTTCCGCAAGCAGGGATGAAGAACTTGCCCCCAGAAGAGCAAGCCTCCCAGTCAGTAGATGACTATTTCGGAGCAGGGCTTCATGGGAGTTGGGTAATACGTAACGCTGCATTTAACACTGCAGCTTCTTTTGGCGCCCCGAACGAACCGGGCGCAGAACCAGCTCATCCACACTGTTCTGCTTGACCAGTTCGCGCTCCTCCTCGGTGGATATGGACAACCCCATATCCCGCAAAATGCCATCGCCAAGGTCATAAACGAAACCATGTACGGTCAGTGGCTGACCACGTTTCCAGGCTTCCTGAACAATGCTGTTCTGACACACATGACCAACCTGCTCCACAACGTTCAGTTCGCAAAGACGGTCGATTCGGTCCTGCTCATTCGGGATCTCGTCCAGTACAGACTTGTGCCTGTCACGAACATCCTGAACGTGGCGCAACCAGTTACTGATCAGACCGAAACCTTCATTCAGTAATGCCGCGCGGACGCCGCCACAGCCGTAATGGCCAACCACAAGAACGTGCTTGACCTTGAGCACCTCGACCGCAAACTGCAGCACCGACAGGCAGTTGAAGTCTGTATGCACCACAACATTTGCCACGTTCCGGTGGACGAACAGCTCACCGGGCAGCAGATCCACTATCTGGTTTGCCGGTACACGGCTATCGGCACAGCCGATCCAGAGATATTCCGGAGCCTGCTGGTTCGATAACCGGTCGAAAAACTTCGGGTCCGCAGCCTTGATGCCATTGGCCCAAGCCCGATTTTTTTCCAGAAGACGGTCTAGCTGACCCATGAAAACACTCCCATCAATAATTCCGAGCCACGAATTGAACGGTAATCATTGTGATAAAGCAATACTCAGTTTGTCTGAACGTCTGCTTCAGCCTGTGGTGAGTGCATGGTGCTCTGTGCCAGATCCAACAACTCCCGGAGGGCAACCGAAAACATCGCATACTCGGGCTCACGCACACCTTTGAGCTCCGCGAGCATCGACTTCCAGCGGCCAATCATGGGCCCGTAATGCTGAAGCCATTTTTCCACACATACCGGCACATCTTCCGGCTTCTCAGCCAGCTTTAGCACACCCGTGGTCAATGCTCGCTGCTGCCAATCCAGATCCTCACGGAAGCTTTCGCGGGCCAGGGCCTGCCAATGGGAAACCGGAGTCAGCGACGCTATGGCGGCGGCGAACCAGTTCAGATCAAGTTTGTCCCCCAGCTCATAATACAGATTAGCCACGGTCTTCAGCGGCATTCCGGAGGCCTCCTGCGCTTCAATGATGCCAAGCGATGAATAGAGGTAATCGGTACCAGACAGCACCGAGGCCAACTCTTTCGGGAGCCCTGCCTCTTCCAGCGCTACGTGGCGACGCTCCCAGGACAGGCGCGCCTGCTCACCCAGATAGTCCGGCAGACCAGCGGTTATGGCCCAGACGCTATCCGCGAATCGCTCCATATGATTCTGAATACTGAGTTCCGCACGACGGTTACGCAGGAGCCAACGAACCGCGCGGCGCATCAGGCGCATGAGATCCTGCATCAGCTCCATCTGGAGTTTTGCCGGAATATGAAAATCCAGGCTTTCGATCTTGTCCCACCAGTTATCAATCCTGAATACGTCCCGGGCAATGATCCATGCCAGGGCGATGGAAGCCGCATCCGCACCTGTAGACTGACTCAGCCGCTCCACAAAGGTAATCCCCATGTGATTGACCATGTCATTGGCAATCTGGGTCGCAATGATTTCCCGCCGCAACTGGTGCTCGCCCAATTCGCCGGAAAACTTCAGCGTCAGTTCCCTCGGGAAGACCTTGTACATTTCACCCGCCAGCAACGGCTCATCCGGAAGTGTGCTGGCAATCAGGGTTTGTTTGAGATCACCCTTCACGTAGGAGATCAATACGGACAGCTCCGGCCGTGTCAGGCCTTTTTTGTTCAGCTTGCGCTCGGTCAGGGTTTCATCATCCGGCAGAAACTCCAGCGTGCGATTGAGCTTACCCTCGCTCTCCATGGTGTTCATCAGCCGCCGGTACTCCTCCAGCCGGGTTGCCGCATCGGCGCTGGCAATACTAATGGCCTGGGTCTGGCGATAATTATTTTTCAACACCAGAGCCGCCACATCGTCCGTCATCTCCTCCAGCATGACGTTTCGCTGCTTCCCGGTCAGGTCACCCAGGGCAACTGCCCGGTTGAGAAGAATTTTCATGTTCACTTCGTGGTCCGAGCAGTCGACGCCCCCGGAGTTGTCAATAAAGTCAGTATTCAGGCGACCGCCCTTGAGGGCAAACTCAATCCGGCCCAGTTGGGTAAGACCGAGATTGCCGCCCTCACCGACTACCTTGCACCTCATCTCGGATCCGTTGATCCGGAGACCATCGTTGGCCTTGTCACCGACATCGGCGTGCGACTCACTGGCGGATTTCACATAGGTGCCGATTCCACCAACCCAGAGCAGGTCAACCTCGGCCCTGAGAATGTGAGAAATCAGCATGTTGGGAGGAACCCTGTCGGACTTGATGCCGAGCAGTTTCTTCATTTCCGGACTGACCGGAATGGATTTGGCATTACGACTGAACACGCCACCGCCCTTTGAGATGAGCTTGGTGTCGTAATCGGTCCAGGCAGAACGCGGCAACTGGAAAAGGCGGTGGCGTTCCTTGAAGCTCCTCTCGGGGTCCGGAGCCGGATCCACAAAAATGTGAATGTGGTTGAACGCCGCAACAAGCCTGGTTTTTTCTGAGCACAGCATGCCATTTCCGAAGACATCGCCGCCCATATCGCCTATGCCAATGGCGGTAAACTCGTCAAGTGCGGGATTAATACTCATTTCGCGGAAGTGGCGCTCGACAGAAACCCAGGCTCCCCTGGCAGTGATCCCCATTTTTTTGTGATCGTAGCCGTTACTGCCACCAGACGCGAAGGCATCTCCCATCCAGAAACCGTATTCAGCGGCGAGGCCGTTCGCGATATCCGAGAAAGTTGCGGTGCCCTTATCCGCAGCCACAACCAGGTAATGGTCATCTGCATCGTGACGTATCACACGCTCCGGAGGCTGGATGCCCCCGTCCACGAGATTGTCCGTGATGTCCAGCAGCCCCCTGATAAACGTCTTATAGGCTGCGATACCCTCTGCCTGGAACGCCTCCCGGTCTGACGGGTCGGGCAAACGCTTGGCCACAAAGCCACCCTTGGCGCCGACGGGCACAATGACCGCGTTCTTGACCTGTTGCGCCTTCACCAGCCCCAGTATCTCTGTCCGGTAATCCTCGAACCGGTCCGACCAACGCAGGCCACCACGGGCCACCTTGCCTCCCCGCAGATGCACACCCTCGACGCGTGGCGAGTAGACAAAGATTTCAAACATGGGCAACGGCAAAGGCATGTCGGAAATCCTGGCCGGATCAAATTTGACGCTGATGTATGGCTTGTTGCCACCCTGATCATCCGGCTGGTAGTAGTTGGTCCGCAAGGTCGCCTGCATAAGTTCAAGGAAAAGTCGCAGGACCCTGTCCTCACTGAGGTTTTCCACTTCATCCAGGCCGGCATTAAACTCGATCTCAAGTTTTTGCTGGGCGGCCTTGCTCTTGCCCTCGCTCTGGTACCGCTCAGGATTGAACCGCACTTCAAAGTAATCAAGTAACACCCGGGTCAGCTCAACATGATTAACCAGTGTGTTTGAAATAAACGTCTGACTGTTTGAAAACCGTATCTGACGCATGTACCTGGCAAACGTGCGCAGCAGGGCAATCTCACGCCAGCTCATGTAGGAGGACAGCAGCAGCCGGTTAAACGCGTCATTTTCCGCATCACCGTGCCAGACCCGCCGGAACAAATCTTCAAAGATCGGGCGAATGCGATGGATATCCACAATCTGACCAGCGTGCGCCTGCAGCGTAAAATCGTGAATCCAGACCGTTTTGCTATGCCGGTCAAGCACTTCAAACGGATGTTCGCCAATTACCCGAAAGCCAAGGTTATCGAAAATCGGCATCACATCGGACAAGGGCAAAGGCTGATCAGGGTAGAACAACTTGAAATGAAGCGTATTCTCATCTTCCTCAAGCGCCCGGTAAAAGCTCATTGCCAGATCATCTTGGTTGGCAGCGGCGGCAATATGTTCGAGGTCTATAGCCGCGCGGCGGGGGGAAAACATGTCCGTGTAACTGGGGGGAAAACCGCCGGCCCAAAGCCGGTAAAGTTCATTCCCCTGCTCCTCGCCATAAGCCTCACTGAGGGAATCATAAAGTCCGTCACGCCATGACTGAGCCAGTTCAATAACCTTGTCCCGAATTTCTGCAATGGGCAACTGACGGTTTTCAACCTGCGCCAACCGAATGGTGAACTGGACCCGAGCCAGCACCGACTCGGAAAAATGTGTTACAAATTCAATGTCTTCCGCATCCAGAGCATCCAGAAGGACCTGCTCGGTCTTCAGGCGCAACTCCGTGTTATAGATATCCCTCGGAAAGAAAGCGAGGCAGGTTACAAATTGTCCGTAAACATCCTCTCGTATAAACAGCTCGATCCGTCGACGCTCCTGGATATAGAGAATGCTCTTGGCAACCTTGAGCAATTCGCCGGACTCAATCTGGAACAGCTCGTCGCGGGGGTATAGTGTCAGGATCTGCTCCAGCTCTTTCCCTGCGTAATCATCCCTGAGAAATCCGGACCGCTTCATAACGGTCTGGAACTTGCGGCGGAGCATGGGGATTTCGTCAGGGCGCTCGTTATAAACCCTTGCGGTGTAGAGCCCGAGGAACCGGCGCTCGCCCACAACCTCACCCTTGCTGTCGAACTTCTTGACCGCTATGTAATCGGGGTAAGCTGGACGGTGCACACGGGAGCGCTGAGCCGATTTGGCGAAAATGAAGATATCGTCGGTTCGGGTCATCTCATGACGGGTGCGCTGGGGTAACTCATTGAGTCGGACCCGGTCCGAACGCTCATTGTTAACGCGCAGGATTCCCAGTTCCGAGTTTTCTACCCGACGTACCACCATGCCACTCTTGTCAGTGGCGAAATCGTATTCGTCGTAGCCAAGGAAGGTAAAATGGTCGTCCACCAGCCAATGCAGGAAAGCCCTCGCCTCTTCTTTCTCGTCAGCCGTAATACCTGCTGTGGTCGTATCCAGTTCAGCCAGAGCTTCCTTGACTTTTTCCTTCACGACCGGAAAGTCGGAAACAGCAATGCGCACTTCGTGCAATACTGTCTGAAGGGCTTCTTCCAGCTCCTTGAGGTCTTCCGGAGAGCTATGACGGTCGATCTCCAGCACAATAAAAGCTTCATGGGAGGCTGCAGCGCTGGCTTTCTTGGTTGAGTGCAGTTTCTTGAGCTTGCCATCCTTGTCGCGCTCGACACGAAGGATGGAATGCTGGATGGAGTGGGTGCCGATCTCCCGCTGATTGATCGCGATACGAAGAGAGTCAATCAGAAAGGGGATATTCGGGTGCAGGATAAAAATAACCGTATGCGTAGACTGCCAGCCATCACTTTCCAGATCCGGATTGAATACCGACACGGGGGTCTCGTCCGCACTGCGCTTCTGCAGGAACTGCCAAGCAGCGAGCACCGCTCCGTAGGTATCCGAGAATCGTCGACTTACAAGCTCTTCAAGAGGAATGTGGGCATAATGTTGTTTGGCAAATTCGCTGATTTTCTTTGCTTCGGTCTTTGCGATTTTCTGTTCAAAAGCGTCAGCCAACTGCTCAAAAAACTGATCCTTGCTGGCCACTGTCAGCGCATTCATGGTCGACCTCGGTTAGTGTGAAATAAACGTAATCGTCGTATCGTCACATAAGCATAGTCAAACCCTTGATTTTTGCCGGTCAGACGCCAAAACTTCGGCAACTACTTAGTCGCGATACACGTACTTCTGATGAACCCAAGAGAATGGGAGCAGTCACTTTCAATGTCGTTACAGCATACGTTCGGTGAACTCAGATCACAGTTGGCAAAAAGGATAATCGGGCAAGAGAAGTTGGTAGACCGACTACTCATTGCTTTGCTGGCAGATGGCCACCTTCTTGTCGAGGGGGCTCCGGGCCTCGCCAAAACAACCGCAATCAAAGCCCTCGCTGATCATCTTGAAGGCGACTTCCATCGCATTCAGTTCACTCCCGACCTACTGCCGTCCGATGTCACTGGCAGCGAAATCTACCGCGCCGAAACCGGCAGTTTCGAGTTTCAACGTGGTCCCATCTTTCATAACCTGGTGCTGGCGGATGAAATTAACCGGGCACCGGCCAAAGTCCAGTCCGCCTTGCTGGAAGCTATGGGCGAGCGACAGGTCAGTGTTGGCATGCGGACATTCCCGCTGGACCAGCTATTCATGGTCATGGCTACCCAGAACCCGATCGAACAGGAAGGCACCTACCCTCTGCCCGAAGCGCAGCTTGATCGCTTCCTGATGCACGTGGTTATTGACTACCCTTCCGCGGACGCCGAAAAAGCCATATTGCACCTTGCCCGCAATGACTATCGCCAGGGGCAGCCAACGGCCACTGCGCGCCTGACAGCCGATCAGGTGTTCGAGGCGCGCGGTGAAGTCGCCGACATCTATATGGCCGAGCCGGTTGAGCACTATATGCTGGCACTGGTGCTGGCAACCCGGGACGCTGCCAGTCTCGACCCGGAGCTGGCTCGCTGGACCGCCTTTGGCGCAAGTCCGCGAGGCACCATTGCCCTCGACCGCTGTGCGAGGGCAATGGCATGGCTGAACGGGCAGGACTATGTCACGCCGGATGACGTGAGAGCCATGGCCTTTGATGTGCTCCGTCACCGCATTCTGCTGACCTTCGAAGCTGAAGCTGAGGGAGTCACCGCAGACAAGGTTATTCAACGCCTGATCGACCGGGTGCCGGTCACCGCCTGATACTGTTAACCAAGTCAGGAAACCGAAAAAGCCTCTATGGCAATCAACGAAGCTCTCACACATATTCGTCTTCCGGGCCTGATTCGCCTGCAGGCGGACGCCCGCGCCCTGAAACTGCCATCCGCCCGACCGGTCAAGACCCGGCAGGCCGGACTACAACGTTCGCCGCAAAGGGGTCGTGGAATGGCGTTCGCGGAAGTTCGCCAATACCAGCCCGGGGATGACATCCGGAGCATCGACTGGCGCGTAACCGCCCGGCGCCAGGGGCCCCATACCAAGATTTACGAGGAAGAACGGGAGCGCCCGGTCTTGCTGCTCTGCGACCTCGGCCCGACGCTGTTCTTTGCGAGTACCGGTGCCTACAAACAGGTTCGCTGTGCACAAGTGGCAGCATTGCTTGCCTGGCTGGCTCTATGGGCCGGGGACCAGGTCGGTGGCATTGTCTTCAATGGCAGAGAGCTGAGCGTTCAGCGCCCGGCACGGCGCAAGAAATCAGTACTTCGTTTACTGGATACCCTGGCGGAATATCAGCAACAACCCGGAATGGAACCTGCGGCAGCGGACTCCGCCATGGCCGGCATCCCTCTGGACAAAGCCCTCGCTGAGGCCCGGCGGGTTGCCCATACCGGCAGTCGGATTTTTGTGATCAGCGATTTCCTGAATATCTCGGACGAAACCCGGACTCTCCTGGGCGCACTCGCCCGACATAACTCGGTGAGCGCGCTAAGAATTGTTGACCCCTTGGAACTGGAGCTGCCGCACAATGGCCGATATGCAATTGCTGGCCCTGACGGTCCCGTGTGGTTTGACGCCTCCAACACCCGGTTCCAGGAAGCCTGGCACAGAAAGGTTGAGATCCATGAAGCTCGGCTTGAGGAATGCTTTCGAACCTCCGGAGTAGCGGCGGCAACCATTGCCACCGGCGATGACCCTGCCCTGGTACTGAAAGCCTTGCTGGGCCCCGGAGGGCGTATCGGATGAATCCACAGGATCCGCTCAGCCAACTCAGAGACATCCACCTGCCGCAGTCCGGGGGTTTCTGGCCGCCCGCACCCGGCTGGTGGGTTCTGGCCCTCGTGCTGCTCCTCCTGCTAGCCGTGACCGCCTGGCTGGTCCGGCGCCAACGCCGAAAGAGTCTCTGGAAACGCCTGGCAAAAGCGGAGCTGGTCAACCTGGAACGCCGTGCAGAGCGGACCGGCCAATGGTTCTCACAGCTCAACACCCTGCTCAAACGCGCTGCGCGGGAAGGCTATCCAGACCTTCATCCGGAAACCCTGTCGGGAGAGGCCTGGATCGAGTTCCTTCTGAACTACACGCCCAGTGACCGCGAGGCGTCCCGCCCGGTCGTTGAAGCCATCGTGTACAGCGCCTGGCAGCCAACTGTGACGGCAGATCCAAAGCAGGCTCTGGAGTTTGCCCATCGATGGCTGGGAGGTCAGAAATGCTGAGTCTGGCCTATCCCTGGCTGTTGTTACTTGTGCTCGTGCCGCTGCTACTGCAGTGGCGGCGCCCTACGGGGCAATCGGTCGATGCCCCGGTTCTTCCAGTCGGCCACTGGCTATCCGATTTACCGGGAGTCAGCCGTCGGGGAAACGCTGCGCCCTTGTGGCAGAAACTCGTATTGTTCGTTATCTGGGCTCTGCTGGTTGTTGCCCTTGCCCGCCCCCAGCATGTAGGCGAACAGGTTCAGCTTCCTGTCTCTGGCCGCGACCTGATGCTGCTGGTGGACATTTCACCCAGTATGGATGAGCAGGACATGATCATTCAGGGCCGCAGTATCAACCGGCTTCAGGCGGTCAAGGTGGTGCTGGACGAATTCATTAACCGCCGCAAGGGAGATCGTCTTGGTCTGATTCTGTTCGGTACCCAGCCGTATGTTCAGGCACCGCTGACCTTCGACCTGAAAACCGTACAAACCCTGTTGCAGGAATCGGGTCTGGGCATGGCCGGTCGGGCGACCGCCATCGGCGACGCGGTTGGCTTATCCGTCAAGCGCCTGCGAGACCGCCCACAGGAACAACGGGTTGTCATACTGCTGACGGATGGGGCCAACACGGCGGGAGAAATTACGCCGGATAAGGCGGCCGAGATTGCGAAGGCGGCTGGCGTGCGAATTTACACCATCGGCATTGGCGCAGAATCCATCGTACAAAACGGATTTCTGGGCTCACGCCGGATAAACCCCTCCCGGGATTTGGATGAAGGTCTGCTGACCAGAATCGCCCAACAGACAGGTGGTCGATACTTCAGAGCCCGCAGCTTGCCTGAGCTGGAGATAATCTATGAGAGTATTAACCAACTGGAGCCAATTGAAATCGAAGGCAAATTTTATCGCCCCGTGACCGAACTCTATGCCTGGCCCACCGGAGTGGCTGCATTTCTGTGGCTGATGCTTCTACTGATCCGACAGTTGAAGACCCGGCAGATTGCCCACACCTCAAGCGAAGGGAGCGGCGCGCATGACTGATTTCCATTTCCTTCGCCCGTTTTGGCTTTTGCTGATCCTGGCCTTGCCCGTCGTTTATTTAACGTTGCGACATCTCCGCCATGGCGACAGCGGGTGGTCACGCTTGATACCGGACAGCCTGCTTGAACCCGTTATCCGGCGCCATGGCCAGGCCGGCCAGAAACGGGGTTCACCGGTTTGGCCCGTGTCGGTCGCCATTGTATTGTTGACCATCGCTCTTGCCGGACCGGCCTGGCGGGAAGCTCCGACACCACTGGAGCAGCCGGCCGACAGCCTGGTGATTGCCCTGGACCTTTCCCTGTCCATGCTCGCGACGGATATGGATCCAGACCGGCTAACCCTCGCCAAACGCAAGATCCGAGACATTCTCAAGCTCCGCGAAGGCAGCCTCAATGGTCTGATTGCCTACGCCGCGGATGCCCATGTCGTCACTCCTCTTACCGACGACCGAAAAACCATCGAGGGCATGCTTGGCGTACTGGACCCGGTCATCATGCCCGCACCAGGCAATCGCGCCGATCTGGCCGTCGCCAGCGCCAAGGCCTTGCTCGAGCAGGGCGCACCGGGAACAGGAAAAATCCTGCTCATGACCGACGAGGTGTCCGAACGCTATCGCGCCGCCATTCAGGACACGCTCGAAGGAACGGGCATCACCCTCAGCACGCTGGTGGTGGGAACCCGCGAGGGTGGCCCCATACCCCTGGCCAAACGGGGATTTATCCGCGAAAACGGAGACATTGTGATTGCCCGGGCCGATCCCGAAAGTCTCGACACCATCGCCAGACAAAATGGCGGAGAAAGTCACTCCCTAACACTGGATAACGCCGACATCCAGTCTCTGGACCTCGCGCCTTCCGACAGCGATGAATGGCAGGAAACCGAGGGCGGACTCACCATCAACCGCTGGCAGGATGACGGTTACTGGCTTCTCTGGCTGGCATTACCGCTCCTGCTTGTAGGCTGGAGACGGGGCGCGTTTGCCGTTATGGCCCTGACCTTCCTGCCCCTGTTTCCGCAACCTGCCGTGGCGTTGGACTGGGGCGCTCTATGGCAAAGAGAGGATCAGCGCGGACCGGAACTCATTAAGCAGAACCCGGATCTTGCGGCGGAGCTCCTGAAACAGCCCGAATGGAGAGGATCCGCACTTTACAAGTCGGGCGAGTTTCAGGATGCGGCTGAAGCCTATGCAAAAATGGAAGGGGCGCAGGCCGATTACAACCGGGGCAACGCCCTGGCCAGGGCCGGTAAACTGCAAGAAGCAATCCAGGCCTACGACGATGCTCTGGAGCAATCGCCCACTCTGGAAGACGCGCAATATAACCGGAGCCTGGTGGAGCAACTGCTCAAACAGCAACAAAAGCAGGATTCGTCACAACAACAAAACTCCGACAATCAACAGAACAGCGAGCAGCGAAACGAGTCGGACCAGTCGTCCGATAACCAGAATCAACAGCAAGGACAGAACAGCCCGTCGGAATCGGGCGAAAACAAAGACTCAGGACAGCAGTCCCAGCCCTCGTCCAATGGCGAGCAGGACCAGGACGACAGCGCCCGGAATCAGCAGGCAGATCAGCAGCGGGACTCCGCCAAAGACGATGAGGCATCAGCCAAGACTGCGCCGGAAAGCGTGACCGAGTCACCTGCCCGGATCTCTGAGACGCCTCTTACCCAGGGTCAGGAACAATGGCTGCGCCGAATCCCGGACGACCCCGGCGGCCTGCTTAAACGCAAATTCCTGCAGCAATACCAGCAACGTCAGACACCATCCGATGAGGGCGATACACCATGGTAAAACAGCTCCTTTCCCCTTTGGTCCTGCTGCTGATGCTGATGAGCTTTGCAAACATGGCTCTGGCTGAAGAGCTCAAAGTCGAGCCGGACCGGACACAACTCTATGAAGGTGAAGTTCTGACTCTCACAGTAACCGGCACCATGAAGCTGGACATCAATTTGAGCAACCTGTTCAATTTTGATCTCTCAAATCTGCCAGCTCCGGACATTGAAAACGTGGAACCGGATTTTGAGATCCTGGCGCGAAATCAGCGGTACAGCATTCGCACCGTTGACAGCGAAATGATGGGCGAGATCACATGGACCTATCAGCTGGCACCGAAAAAGACCGGCAAACTGACCATTCCCCCGCTCACCTTCCGGGACGCCACATCCAAACCCGTTACCATTGAGGTGGTAAGGGGAAACCCACCAGGCCTCGGCAAGGCAACCCGGGACAGTTTTATTGAGCTGGCTGCAGACAAAGCCGAGGTCTATGTACAGGAACAACTGATACTCACGGTTCGCCTGTTCTTTAGTGGCAACCTTATTCGCGGCGAGCTTTCCGAACCACAGCACCCGAACGCGATCATTGAGCCTCTGGGCAAACAGCAGGAGTTTTCACGATACCGGGACGGTGTCCGTTATCGAGTGGTTGAGCGTCGATATGCCGTGTTTCCGCAAAAGCCCGGCAACCTCGCGCTACCGGCGATCCGCTTTGAGGGGCAAGCCCGTGACGCGAACGGCAAACTGATATTCCTCAGAGACAGCGAGCAGCTCTTCGACGTTCCAGTCAACGATGTGCCTGCTGAGTTCACCGGAAACACCTGGCTACCCGCCACCAGATTGTCAATCGATGAGAGTGGCCTACCTCCGAGCATGCAGGTTGAAACCGGCGAGAACCTGTCCCGAAAACTGATCCTCAGCGCCGCTGGCCTGCCCTCGGAAGCTTTGCCTCCCCTGCCCGACGACACACCCAAGGGGTTGCGCAGTTATCCGGAACAGCCCGAGCGCTCTACGCAGGTCACATCCGATGGCCTGAACTCAACGCTTAGCCAGACCACCGCGCTGGTCCCGGTTAAGCCGGGCGATATGACCCTACCGGAAATACGCATCCCCTGGTGGAATACGAAGACCGACAGCCAAGAGATTGCGGTCATTCCGGCGAGGTCTTTGCAGGTCAGTGGCCTGACAACACCCGATACGGAAGAGACTGCCCAGGCCAGCGCACCCCTCGCTCGCCCCGAAA
This sequence comes from Marinobacter salinus, assembly GCF_001854125.1. Lineage (NCBI taxonomy): Bacteria > Pseudomonadati > Pseudomonadota > Gammaproteobacteria > Pseudomonadales > Marinobacteraceae > Marinobacter > Marinobacter salinus. The sequence continues at coordinate 647,020 of NZ_CP017715.1, read as the reverse complement.
CCAATACCCGCGAACCCGATTCACCCATCGTCGAGAGCAGCAGCGCCACGTGGCAATGGCTGGCTCTGGCTGTAACAGCATTGTGGCTGTTTACCCTGGCAGGATGGTGGTGGACACGAAGAAAACCGGGCAGAGCCACACCGACTGATGACCTCTCTGGAAACGCCCGGGAAAAGGACGTATTCGAAAAGCTGATTTACGCGGCACGGGAAGGTTCGCCCTCAACGTCGGGTCTGCTGACGCAATGGATGAACCAACGGTTTCCCGGGCATCAGTTCCTCAGTGCCAACGATGCTCTGGATTTTTGCGGGGATCCGGAGCTGGAGGCCGAACTCGGAAAACTTCAGCAACGCCTGTTTTCATCTTCGGCGGGCCGAGATCAGGCCTGGGATGGCCGGGCGCTTGCAAAGGCGCTTCAGAGAATCCGGCGCCAGGAAACGGCAAAGCCCTCTGAACCGGGGCTTCCTCCGCTTTATCCGGGCAACCTTTCAGCGTGAACAACCGCGGGGCTTGCAGACCTTACTGCAGGCCTAGTCGGTGAGTTGCTGATCAATCACCAGTTCTACCGGGTCGCCGGGGTCGGCAGAGACAGCAAGAGGTGTGTCGAGACTGCCCTGCCAGTCGCCCGCCTGAGCCATGGCGCTGCCGGATCGACTAAGCCGGGCAGTAACCACCACCTCTTTCGCAGCGGAAATCTTTGCTTGCGGCGACATGGATTTACTGTCATCCAGACGCACGTCCACAGGCAGGTCTCCGGCCGTCATCCGTGCAATCGCCAAGGGTGGCCCACCAGCACCGCCGACCTGCCTTGCGAAAACAAACAATATCGTATCAGCCGGCACCTGACTGGCGAATGCGTCCGCCAACGTCACCCGGACCATGACACCCGGCCCGGAAGCCGCTGCAACGGCCTTCTCGGGAGGCTCTTCACCCAAACGACGATAGGCCTCTTCAACCCCCCCACGGATAGAGGCAATTTGAGGGTGATCCGGCGCAACCTCCCCTATTCGTTCCCAATAACGAATGGCCTCGCGATAGTCCTGCTGACTAAAGGCGTGAATACCGAGAAGGCCAAGCGCATTTACTTCATCCGGGTTCAGTGACCGGGCAGCCTCTATTGCAGCAGTCACTTCCTCGGTCATGACACCCTGACTGCGGAAAAACAGCGCCTGGGCGGCCAGCCCCAGTGCTACCGCGCGGGCACCGGTGTCCTCCGACACGCTATCCGCAAGACGCTGAAAAGCCAGAGCGGCGTCTTGATAACGCTCAAGGCGCATGTAGGTCTGGCCGAGCATGGCCCAGCCATCCGGATTATCGGGACTGGATTCAAGCTTCTCCCGAAGTTGAGCCGTAAGCTCGTTCATCTGGGCGATACGGGCAGTGTCCGTATCGCCCATCTTTTGCATGGTGATGAACTGTTCCACTTTGTCCATCGCCCCCCATTCCTGATAAAGGAAGTAAGTGGAGGCTGGCAGCAACAGGATCGATAAGAGCCCGATAACCAGTGCACTCCTCCGCCCGGCGCTGGTCCGTTCTGGCTGTGCCTGTTCCGGCACATCGTCCAGCATGGAGCCGGCAAGTTCTTCCTTTAACTGGCGGTAGTTTTCTTCATCAAGAATGCCCGCCTCATACTCCCGGTCTAGTTCCTCCATTCGGCCCCGGTAAGCCATCAGGTTCTGGTTTCTCAGGTTGGCACGCCCCCTTCCCGAAGACTGTTGAAAGAATAACGGGTACAGGACAAAAGCCAGGGCAATAATGATAAGTACCGTTGCGGCAATCCAGAATGTTTCTGTCATGAAGATATCGTCACTGGTTCAGTAATGGGTGCAGCAGAAAACAGGCTGGTTCAGGCGCTTTTGTCCTGATCGTTTTCTGCGAGAATCTTTTCGACTCGGGCTTTCTCTTCGGCCGTGAGCGCCGGCGCCTGACTGCTGCCTCGACGCGAACGGACCACCACGCCAGCAACTACCAGGAGACCGCCAATAACAGCGATGGCCGGTGTCGCCCAAAGCAGAATGGTCCGTTTCTCCACCTTCGGCTTGTATCGAATGAACTCACCGAAGCGAGCCTCAAGAGCACTCACAATCTCCTCATTGCTGGCTCCGCCCCGCATCATACGATAGACCTCAGCCCGCATGTCCTTGGAAATCGGAGCCGCGGAATCAGCGATGTTCTGGTTCTGACACTTCGGGCAACGCAACTCTTCAGCCAGATTCTGAAACCGCATCTCCTCGTCCACGGAATCAAATTCATAGACGTCCGCCACTTCAGCCATTGCTGCGCCAGAAAACAAGACGAATAACAGAGCCGGTAAGAACCTGAACATCAACCATTCTCCCGAGCGTCGTTGATAACAGGAAGCAGAGTTTCCTCCCAGACTTTCTCATTGACCACACCAACGTGGCGGTATCGAACAACGCCACTGGCATCAATCACAAAGGTCTCCGGTGCGCCATAAACGCCCATATCGAAACCGAGAGTGCCTTTCGGATCATAGATCGTCGTCTGATACGGATCACCAAGGCGGTCCAGCCAAACCAGTGCATCTGCACGATCGTCCTTATAGTTAAGGCCGATAATTGACACGCCCTTTTCACGGGCGAGCCACATCAGATCCCCATGCTCATCCCGGCAGGAGGGGCACCAGGTTCCCCAGACATTCAGCAACTGGACCTTACCCTTAAGCAGGCCCTGATCCAGTTTCACATCCGGATCGTGCAGATCCGCAAGATTAAACGCGGGCACCGGCTTGCCGATGAGCGCCGATTCCAGTTTCGTGGGATCTTTGCCGATACCGGCGAACAGTACAACGCCCAGTATCAAAGCCACCAGGAGCGGCAGAAACAGGAGGAACCGCTTCATGGCGCGGCTCCTGCGGGATCTTCAGGACCCCGCACCGGCTGTAAGCTGGCTGGTCGCCGCTCGTCGGCGCGCTCACGAATCCGGTAACGCCGATCGGCGATAGCGAGGAAGCCACCTGCGGCCATGAACAATGCCCCGAGCCAGAGCCAGCGAACCAGTGGTTTGTATTGCAGACGAATGGCCCAGGCGTCTTCAGAAATCTGCTCACCGATAGCCACGAAAATGTCACGGAAAAGTCCGGCATCAATATCCGCCTCGGTCATGACGCTCATCCCGACTGCGTACCGGCGCTTTTCCGGATGCAGCTCAGCAACTTGCTCACCGTCGAGAAGGACATCAAAACTGCCGTATTGGGCAGTAAAGTTCGGTCCACGACGGTCGCCAATATCCCGGAACACGAACTGGTAGTCCCCCACGGTGGCTACATCACCGGGAATCATGCGCACATCCCGCTCAATGCCATAGTTGGATACAACAGTCGCACCCGCCATGGTAATGGCCAGCCCAAGGTGCCCCAGAACCATGCCGTAATAACTCCGGGACTGACGCCTTAGACCATGAATACGCCCTTTGCGCGAAGAAGACTTATCCCAGAGATCCCAAATAGTCGCCAGGACCACCCAACTGGATGAGAAAACGCCGGCGAATGCCCAGGGTTTGAAACCACCATACCCTATGACAACAGCGGTGCTGACGATCAGACTGACTGCCAGTGGCCAGAGCAATTTACGCGCAAGCCAGCCACCATCGGTTTTTTTCCAGCGGGAAAAAATCCCGACACCCATCAAAAGACCGGTAGCTACCGCCAGCGGACTGAAGGTGAGGTTGAAGAACGGCTCACCAATGGAGAGCTTGCCCATATCGAGATAGTCGAGGACCAGTGGATACAGTGTACCCACACCCACCAGCAACGTCGCTGATACCAGCAGGACGTTGTTCAGCAGCAGGAAGATCTCGCGGGAAAGGGAGCCGTAACTGGACCGGACATGAACAACGGGAGCGCGAAATGCGTAGAGGGTCAGGCTGGCCAGAACGGTAACCGCCAGCAACGCCAGCAGAAAGACACCTCGCTCCGGATCGGACGCAAATGCATGCACGGAAGTCAGCACACCGGAACGTACCAGGAATGTACCCAGCAGACTCAAAGCGAAAGTCACAATAGCGAGCAACACCGTCCAGCTTTTGAAAACGCCCCGCTTCTCCGTCACCGCCAGTGAGTGCATCAATGCCGTGCCGGCGAGCCAGGGCAAAAGGGACGCATTCTCGACCGGATCCCAGAACCACCAGCCGCCCCAGCCAAGTTCGTAATAAGCCCACCAACTGCCAAGGGCAATACCAACCGACAGGAATGACCATGCTACCGTCGTCCAGGGCCTGGACCAGCGTGCCCACGCAGCATCGAGCCGACCATTGATCAGTGCGGCGATGGCAAAAGCAAAGGCGACAGAGAAACCTACATACCCCATGTAGAGCATCGGGGGATGAACGATCAGGCCAAAGTCCTGGAGCAGAGGATTCAGATCCGCACCGTCAGCAGGAACATTGGGTAGCAGGCGATCAAACGGGTTGGAGGTAATGACAATAAACAGCAGAAAACCTACCGCAACCATTCCCAGAACGGAAAGCACCTGGGAAACCATAACCGACGGAAGGCGACGGCTGAAAATGGCGACCGCCAGTGTCCAGCCCGAGAGCATCAGGATCCACAGCAACAGTGACCCTTCATGCCCGCCCCATACGGCACTGAACTTGAAGTACCATGGCAGCAGGCTGTTACTGTTATTGGCAACATAAGAAACTGAAAAATCATCAGTCAGAAAGGCATGGGTCAAAACCGCAAACGCCAGACAGATAAAGACGAACAGGCCCGAAGCAAGTGGACGCGCGAACGCCTGAAGGTTATCCCTGCCGGTAATGGATCCGGCAAGGGGCACAACGGAGAGGAGCACTGCCAGCAACAGCGCGATAATCAGTGCGAGCTGTCCGAGTTCCGGATACATCAAAGCCCTCCAGCCATCTGGCCGTTAATGTGTTTTCAGTAAACTTCGGATTCACCGGCCTTGCCCTGGCCACCCGAAGCTTTCTTCAGGGCATCCGCGACTTCCGGTGGCATATAATTCTCATCGTGCTTAGCCAGCACCTGGTCCGCAACAAAATAGCCACGGCTGTCCAGGCGACCCATCGCTACCACGCCCTGGCCCTCAGCAAACAAATCAGGAAGGATTCCCGTATATTCCACCGGAACCGAAGCGTTGAAGTCCGTTACCCGGAATTCCACTTTCAGGCTATCCGGATCCCGGAGCACGGACCCTTCTTCCACCATGCCGCCGGCACGAATCCTGACATCCGCAGGAGCCTCGCCAGCAGAAATCTGCGTTGGGTCGTAGAACAGGTTGATGTTCTGTCGCAACGCATAGGTAGTCAGACCGACCGCAATAGCGATCCCTGCCACCAGAAACAGAACGATGGTCAGCCGTTTTTTACGGGTTGGGTGCATTCGATACCTGCCATTCAGTCATGAGAAACGTTTACTCGGGTAAATGTCGCCGACGTGCGGGAAGTCAAAGCGTCACTCGTGCCCTCATCGGATTCGAAAGCACGGCGACAGGATTCAATCACGGCATTACGACGCTGAAGCGACCAGACCATCATACCGGCCATCAGGATAAAAAATACGCCATAACAAGCCCATACGTAAGGGCCGTGGCCTTCCATCGCAAGAAATGCTGCAAAGGATTCAAACGCCATCTATCAGTTCCTCCCTGCCATAACCAGATCCCTCACCCAGCGGGTGCGCTGCTCCCGCAGCATGATTTCCGTCTGCATCCGCAGGCACGCCAGCCAGCCGAACAGCAGGTAGAGCCCGAGGATGGAAAGCAACAAGGGCACCCACATTTCTGCGGGCATAGTCGGCTTCTCGGTTAGCTTGAAGGTGGCCGGCTGGTGCAGGGTGTTCCACCATTCTACGGAGTATTTGATAATCGGGATGTTCACTACACCCACAAGCACCAGAACCGCAACGGCGCGGGCTGCCGATTTTTCATCATTGATGGCTCTGTCCAGGGCAATCACGCCACCGTAGAGAAACAGTAGGATCAGCATGGACGTCAGGCGGGCATCCCAGATCCACCAGGTTCCCCAGGTTGGCTTGCCCCAGACCGCGCCGGTAAAGAGTGCTAAGAACGTGAGGACCAGCCCAACCGGCGCCACAGCCTTAACAAAAACATCAGCCAGCTTCATTCGCCAAACCAGCGTCACCACGCCGGCGACCGCCATCATGACATACGCTGACTGGGCCAGAAACGCCGTCGGGACGTGGATAAAAATAATGCGGTAACTGTTGCCCTGGAGGTAATCCTTGGGCGCAAACGCCAGCCCCCATATAACTCCGGCCATCAGCAGGGCAATACCGCCAACCAGAAGCCAGGGCATCAACCTGGTGGCAATCCCGAAGAACCATTTGGGCGACCCCAGTTTATGAAAGAACTGCCACATCAGATGGATACCCTGTAAATCATCACGTTATTCCTATGCGTTGGACAGGCTGATTCTCAAGGCCGCAGCCGAGGCGAAGGGAGCCAGTGTCGTTGCCAGCACCAGAAACGCCGCCATCAAAGCCAGATAGCCACCCACCGGAGCGCTATCAGCCGCCGCCGCTACCGTTCCCGTTCCAAAAATCAGGACTGGAATGTACAGCGGAATGATCAGCAGGGACAAGAGCACACCGGCCGATCGCAATCCCAGAGTCAACGCTGCGCCAATGGAGCCAATCAGGCTCAGCACCGGCGTGCCAATCAGCAGCGTTAGACACAAAACAGCAATAGAGTTCCCCTCCAAATGCACCATGACACCGAGAACCGGGGTCAACAGGACCAGTGGCAACCCGGTGAGCATCCAGTGTGCAAGCGTTTTTGCCAATACCAGCAGGAATAGCGGCTGGGACTGGAGCACCAGCTGTTCCAGGGTGCCGTCATCGAAGTCATGCCGAAACAGGTGGTCAAGGGACAGCAACACGGACAACAGGGCAGCCACCCACAGGATACCCGCACCGGCTTCTCGCAGGAATGACACTTCCGGACTAACCCCAAGCGGAAACAAGGTGACGACCATGACAAAAAAGAGCAAGGGGTTAAGCAAATCCTGCCGTTGCCGGAAGGCTACTTTCATATCCCGGGTGAAGACGGCCTTCATTGCATCAAGAGAGCCAACGCTGCTATCGAGGGGCTTCATTACCGGACGGGCATCAGCATTCATCGTTCTGCCCTCCCCCAAGTTCGATACTCTTCATGCCCGGGAGCCTGAGGTCGTGGTGGGTGGTTACTACCACAGCACCGCCTTCTGCTGCGCGCTGCTGCAGCAGAGCTTCAATAGCGGCGACACCGTTGGCATCTATGGCGGTGAACACTTCATCCAGCAGCCACAAGGGCTCATCAGCGATCAGTAACCGCGCCAGAGCAACCCGTCTCTGCTGCCCCGCGGACAGGTTTCGACAGGGTACATCCTGAAAGCCGGCCAACCCGGTGCCGTCAAGGGCCTCGCGAAGAACGCGATCCGGCACCGGTTGCCTTCCCGCCATCAGAGCGCGCAGATTCTCGACCGGTGTCAGCAGTGACTTGATGCCCGGCCTATGCCCCAGGTAAAGCATGTTCCGGAGGAAGTCTTCACGCTGGGTAGACCTTGAGTCGCCACACCACAGCAGGTCACCTGACCAGGCATCATTCAGACCGGCCAGGATACGTAAAAGAGTGGTTTTACCAGAGCCATTGGGGCCCTCGACACGGGTAACCGTCCCGGGCAATATGGAGAACGAAAGGTCACGGAATAAAATCCGTTTATCCCTCTCACACTGCAGATTGACAGCCTGTAGTAACGGCTCAGACATCAGGGCCCCGTAACCAGGACGATGCGCGCCTTGGCGGCATCGGGTGTATTCACGACTGACACAGCGGGTGCAGACATTATTCACGGCAGGAGTCGCCGGCGCGGCGTATTATAACGAAAGCGCTCCCGGAATACTCTTGTCTAACATCAAATCGGTAAAGATGAAATTACCCAGCAGCCAACAGCCTCCTGTGCCTCAGGGGCAAAAAACGGTATCACCCGCCCCGCCAACCGAAACAATGACGCAGGGCCGGGACCCTGTCGCCCTGTCAGCGCGGCAGCAGCTGGAACAGTTACAGCTGGCCAATCGCGAAACCACCCTGGCAAGGGTCGCAGAAGTTATTAGCCGCCAGGGTGCGGCCGGTTCGGACATATTGCTGGACGTTCGCGGTAAATCGTTACTGGTACAGGCCGCAATAGGTCGTACTGAACTTGAAACCGGGGACTGGGTCAAGGTTTTGCGCGCTGGCAATGAACTGCAACTGATGGGAAAGCTGGCGCCCGCACCGGAAGCCGGAATTGCCAGGGCTCTGGCTCAGCGGATGCCCTGGCAACAGGATCTCCAAGGTGGGCTGACCAGGCTTTTGACCAGCCTGACCCAGGGCTTGAAGCCCGACGCCCTGCCCGGCCAGCCGCCCTCCGAACGCACAGCCCGGCCAATGCCCGAAGCCGCCCGCCAGGCTTTACAGCAGGTTCTGTCCAGGCTTCCGCCGGGGACAACGATTCAACCGGGCACCGGAGCCCAGGACCAGACCCTGCAACAGATGAAACAGTGGATTTCAGAGAGCGGCCTGTTTGCCGAATCCCGGCTGGCACAGACGCCCTCAGCATCTCTGCCAGACCTCAAACTGGCCATAGGTAGGGTGATCACAGCATTGCTCGCACAACAAGGCGAGGGCCCGGAAGGATTCAACCGGCTGACGCCCCTTGCCTCTCCGGAACTGGTGCAGGCCCCGCTCCAGTTTCCCCAGGCCATGGCACTGACCCCGCCGGCGAGCGCCGATGGAGAGCCTACAACGGTCGGCCAGATGCTTCGCCTGCTGGCAGGAATGCTGAACCGGATTACGGTCAATCAGCTCCACAGTCAGGTACTGACGGCCCGTGCCGGGGGTGAGGCACCGGCGCCAGTATCCACCTTGCTGCTGGAGCTACCCTGGCTAACGCCACAGAACGAACCACGAATTGCCCAGGTTCGCATTGAACAGCACTCAGAGGAACAGCGTGGACAGAGCAGCCAGCACAAAGCGGCCAGCGAATGGAGGCTTGCGCTGGCCATGGATCTGGACGAGGCTGGCCTGATGCATTTTGACGTCTCTTTGCGCCATCAAAGCGTCAGCGCTCGCGTCTGGGCCGAAAAGCAAACGACCTTGCGCCAGATCCACGAGGAACTGCCTCTGCTCAGACAGAGCCTGACAGACCTCGGGCTGGAAGTAACGGATCTGGAGTGCCGCCGGGGCAGCCCGGAACACCCGGCAACCCGGTTAGAGCACAGACTGGTGGATACCCGCGTATGACGGACAAGCAATCGAACCCCACGCCCAATGCCGCTGTCGCGTTGAAATACGACGGAGAAAGAGCCCCCACTATCACGGCCACGGGCACCCATGAACTGGCGGACGAAATAATCCGCATTGCGCGGGACCACAATGTGCCCCTGTATGAGAATGCGGAACTGGCGAGCATTCTTGCCCGCTTATCCCTGAACGAAGAGATTCCCGAGAGCCTCTACCGGGTCATTGCCGAAATTCTGGCGTTCGCTTTCCATATCCGGGGCCGAACGCCCGACGATGCCCGAGGCGAAAACTCATCCGGGACCGAATCACTGGATCAGTGAGCGTAAATCCCAGGCCTGCCGCCAGTTCTCGCCCTTCCTCGGCGCCACGGTGGTCTCGAAGTAATGGCGCAAACGCCGGCGATCCTCCGGCTGATCCTTGAGGGCTGAGCCGATGATGTGGTGCATCAGTTGTTCCACCGACAGGCAGCCACCACCGTAATACCAGGCACTGAGACTGGCGGCGTGCGCGACAGAGACCGCTTCAGCTGTGGAGAGAGCCGACCCGGCGAGGCGGTCGGTACTGCGGCCATCGAGTGTCTGACCATTCCGCAACTCATGGAACATCGTGACCAGGATTTCGATGACCGATTCGTCCAGGTCGACGTCGATGCCGGCATATGTGTTGGCCTTTCGGACTTCCCGGAGCACAACGCCCATTTCATCCGGGAGGCTGCGGATTGGCCTGATCTCCTCAAAATCCATCCGCCGTTTCAACGCCGCGCTCATCTCGTGCACCCCGGCATCAACGCTGTTAGATGTGGCGACCACATTGAAGCCCTCACGAGCAAGAACCACGCCGTCATCCCCTGCGAGCTCGGGAATAACGACAACCCTGTCTGACAAGACCGACAACAAAGCATCCTGAAGTGCTTGCGGGCAACGGGCAATTTCTTCGAACCGGACAATTTGGCCTTCGATCATGCCGCGAAGCAACGGGCTTGGAACCAGAGCCTCCCGGCAAGGCCCCTTCGAGTGCAGGACTGACTCATTCCAGCTGTAGAGAAGCTGGCCAACATGACTCACGGCACCACCTTGAAGTGTCAGTGTGGACTTGCCGGAAATCGCCGCCGCCAGAAGTTCGGACAACCACGACTTGGCCGTGCCGGGCTCGCCCACCAGGAGACAGCCACGGCTGGTGCACAGGGAAATAATAATACGAACAACCATGGCTCGGTCGGCAACAAACTTGCGCTCGATGCCCAGGCTGTCGTCACCCATGACAAACTTTTCGACGGCACGGGGCGACAAACGCCAGCCTGGCGGCACCGGCCCTTTATCCAGCTCCACCAGTTTTGCCAGTTCGGCGGCATAAGTGATCTCCACCGGCTCACGCTGCGCTGCTTTCTGCTGTTTCTTACTGCTCATGAATGACTCCTGCGGCCACCGCGAACTTCTGGCGCCATGCGCTCCCTCGGCAGGATACGTGGCAGTTCAGACAGGGGAATAACGCCCTCGATCACGTGATCCAGTGCGCTATCGCGCATGGTCACCAAGCCTGCATCCAGGGCGCGCCAGCGCAACTCTCCGATAGGGGGCTGACTGGAAATGACATTGCGAATATCCGAGTCGACTTCCATGTACTCTACAATCGCAACCCGTCCCCGGGTGCCCCGACCATTGCACTTGTCACACCCCTCACCCTCGAAGCTGCGAAAATTGGCCGGCGGGCCGTCAGGGAACAGCTCCGCCAGAGTCACGCGGTCCGGCTTTGCCGGCTTCCGACAATGCTCGCAAATCCGCTTGGCCAGTCGCTGTGCAATCACTGCCAGCAACTCCCCGGCGATAGAGTTAGGATGAATGCCGAGATCATACAACCGCTGCAAGGAGTCCACGGCATCGTTACAGTGCAGCGTGGAGAGCACAACGTGACCAGTCTGGGAAGCTCGAATGGCCTCCAGTGCGGTTTCCTGGTCGCGAATTTCGCCCACCAGGATCACGTCCGGGTCTTCCCGAACAAAGGCCCGCATCGCATAGGCAAATCCAAAACCAATATCCGAGCGCACACGCGTCTGCTGGACATTGTCGATGGAAAACTCAATGGGGTCTTCTACGGTAATCACTTTGCGCCGGCCATCATCCGCGAGCGTCTGCAAGCCTGCGTAAAGTGTTGTGGACTTGCCTGAACCGGTCGGCCCGACGACCAGAACCAGACCCGCCGGGTTATCCAGCAGCCGCTGGTAACGAGCGCCAATCAGCCCGGACATACCCAATTCGGAAATGGTCATAGCCCGGCCGGTCTGGGGCAGCAGCCGGATAACCGCATGCTCACCATGCAAAGAAGGCTGGGTCTGGATGCGCAGGTCGTAAGCGGTGTCCCCCAGCTGTAGCCGTGAACGTCCGCCCTGGGGTAACCGATGCTCGGCAATATTCAGCTCTGCACGAAGCTTTATAACGTTGATAACGCCTTTGATTTCGCGTGGTGAGAGCTGATATTGGGGAAGGTCATGGAGGTCACCATCCACCCTCAGACGAATCCGGACCCGGTCGCCATACTGCTCAATATGAATATCGCTGGCCTTTTCGCTAACCGCATCAAGCAGGATGGCTTCATACACAGAGACAAGGTACGGGCTGACGTGCTTGTGCCCCGGCTCGCTCCCCAGGAGCTCACTGTTCTGGCCATTGATAAGCGGCTTCTCTTCAGCCCCTCCCGAGTGATCCGCCACGAAACGACTGCCTTTGACGGTAAGGTCCAGCGCCGACCAGAGCCGGCGGAAGTCCGTTGGCGTAACAAGCCGGCATTCAATAGTGTGGTTGGGGCTCAGGCGCTCCAGCTGATCCGTTCGCGCATCCGGGTCATCGGTAACAACGATGATTTTGCTGTCGTCCTCGGCCACCGGAATAACCCGGGAAAGGTCGAGAAACGTTCTCGAAAACCTTCGGAACAGCTTTGTATGGAGCTCAGGGAGCAAAGTTTCAGCATCGGTAAACCCCATACCCCGTTGCTGCGCCAGGGATCGATACAGACCGATTTCTTCGAGGTTGAGGTTGTGCCGGAGCACCTCCAATACAGGACAATTTTTCCCGGCAGCTTCAGCCTTGGCATCGGCCAGGACCTTTTCATCGACAATGCCCAGATCAATCAGGATCTGTTCGGAATTTCTGTTGAAGTCTACCCAGCCAAGGGTCCGGACACGTTCGAGCTTGCTGCCGTGTTTAACAAACATTGCCAGACTGGGCACTGGCCCTGCCTTACCCTCAAGACAAACCAGATGCCCCCCTTCCCTAAGGTGCGGTGCCACAACATTCCGTTCGCCGAGGAAGGTGGTACAAAGAATGGTGTCGCAGGGCTGGTCCAGCTCGAAGCCATCCTCAACAGCAACGGCCAGCACATCGACATTGTGCATGCCCAGATAAAAAAACCGCTTTCGGGCTGCCTCGGCTACCGCGGGGTTCTTATCAACATAGATCACCCGGTGAGCCAGCTCGGACAGAACTGCGGCAAGGTAGCCGGACCCGCCGCCCACATGCATAACGACCTGATCCGGTTCAATTTCCGGTAGCAGGTCGAGAATGTGGCTGACGGTTTCTTGGCGAGGTATGGAATGGCCGGTAATAGAGGAAACCAGGTCGGAACCGGCTACAAAATCGTGGCGGGATACAGCAAGGAGAGCCTCATGGGCCCTCGGATACACTCTTTTCATTCGGTAGCGTCCGTAACAACATGAAGTCAGGCCGCCTGGCGCTTTCTCAATGCTGACACCAGCTCGGCCTCGGGACGGGAAATTCCGCAGGTATTCATAAGATCGTCGATATCCGCGCCCAGATCAACCAGCCGGGACGCCTCATCGTAGGAAATGCGCAGTGGATCATTCTGGCGCATTTCATCAAGAGTGGTCCGAAGTTCATGGAGCTGTCGCTCGCAGGCCACAAGCCGCTGCCCTACTCCCATGCTGCCACTGGCCGTCGCATGCAACTCTCTGCCAAGAGTATCGCATCGGTCTTTAAGCGACGCTTTAAGGCGTCGGACCTGGCGAGCCTGGATCATGCCCTGAATAAAAACCAGGGATAATGCCGAAACAGTGAGTAGCCATGGAAGCCAGGAAGAAATTTCTGAAAACATGACGGACGTCTCCCGTTGTTAATGTCGACAGGCGTCCATCCCGGGTACTGTGGCCTATGCAGGCACTTACAGTGCTGAGATCTCAGCCCATTCGTTCTCTGACAGCATCTTGTCGAACTCGACCAGTATGATCAGTTCGCCATCCTTATTGCACACACCCTGGATAAACTTGGCACTTTCTTCGTTACCCACATTCGGTGCTGTTTCAATCTCACTGGACTTCAGGTAGACCACCTCAGCCACCGAGTCGACCAGAATACCCATGACCTGATTCGCCGACTCCATCACCACGATCCGGGTAGCATCTGTGACCTCTGCTTCCGCCAGTCCGAACCGGCGGCGGGTATCGATCACCGTAACCACATTGCCCCGAAGGTTGATAATGCCAAGTACATAGTCGGGAGCACCCGGCACTGGGGCGATTTCCGTGTACCTCAGCACTTCCTGAATCTGCATGACATTCAGACCGTAGGTCTCGTCATCCAGACGAAAAGTCACGTACTGCATTACCTGATCGTCGTGGGCCTGACTTTGCTGTCCGCTCGGGGATGCCATAGCGTTGTGTCTCCTCTGTGGCTGCCCGGCGGGCAACCTGATCGTCAAAAAAACATCATCAGTGCCCAATACTATAGTTAAGGGCACAAACCGTGCCAGCACGGCATGGTTTCAATCGGTAACCAACTTTATTCTCAACTCAGGTCAAGGTGGTGCTCCCGCTCTGCCCGCACCAGCAGATCGGCCATCGTGCGCACATCGATGAGTGCGCACATCTGATCAATCACCGTACCGGCCAGCCAGGGCCGCTTGCTGCGCGCAGTTCGCCAGCGCACCTCATCCGGTTTGAGCGTGAAGGACTGGGCCACGTCATCGCAGGCGAGCCCCCAGTCACTGTTATCGAGCCGAATAACAAATCGATAGTTGTCCCGGGCGTTATCCGGCACCCGTCCAGCCATGATCCACTCCGCCGTATCCACAACCCGAAGGTTCTGGTCACGGTCCGGACGGATACCCATATACCACCTGGGGCTGCCGGGAATGGGCCGAATCTCTTCTTCAACCCGGTGTATGGCTCCCAAAAGAATAAGAGGCACTGCAAGCTGAAGCCCGGCTACGGTAAAAATCAGGCACTCAAACGGCTTCTCCGACCACTCCGGCCGTGAGGGTGGCGCCACCGGCTCCCGCCCGACATCGGGCTCGCTGCTCGATTCCACCGAAGGAGTTTTGGCAACTGCCGGGGGCTCCACTGCCGGCACCGGGGATACTACCTTACGCTCCGCTGGCCTCGGTGTCGTTTTTTCGGCAACTTTCTCCGCCTCTACCCCAACCGCCGCTCTGACCTCGGACCGTAGCTTTACTTCCGGCTCAGGCGTTTCGGCAACCGATTTTTCCTGCAGCGCCTGATCCGTCGCCGTATGCAGCAGCTCGTCCAGATAACTGGCGATGGCATTTGCCGGATCCGCCAGGCTTGTCAATTTTCCGTCAGCCATGCTGACGCTCCTTCACTGACCCGGTGCGAACCAACAAGTCGTCCAGCAAATGACGGTAGGCCCGAACGCCATGGGTCTCGGCATCCAATCCTGACGGGGTGGTGCCGGCCTGGCTCGCATCGCGGAACTTGGTATCCACCGGAACGGCGAAGCGCCACAAGCTGTCTGAATACGTCTTGCGCAGAAGATTCAGACTCTTCACGGAGGCCTGGGTCCGGCGATCAAAGAGCGTCGGAACAATTGTGTATGGTAGCTCGTTCTTTTGGGACCGCATGATCATCTGAAGTGTATGAAGCATCCGCTCGAGCCCCTTGATCGCCAGAAACTCCGTCTGTACCGGGATCACGAGGTGCTGGGCTGCGGCCAGTGCGTTCACCATCAACACCCCGAGCGACGGTGTGTTATCCAGAATCACATAGTCAAAATCATCCCACAACTGAGCCAGACTGCGGGAAATAATCAGCCCCATCCCTTCCACGCCAACCATGCGGCGCTCCAGGGTGGCCAGCGCAGTACTGGCAGGCAACAGGGACAAGCCCTTGCAGCCGGTTTCCGTAATCAGCTGCGCTGGCAGTCCCTCAGGTACTTTGCCCTGATGCTGGAACAGATCAAACACACTGTGAGCAAGGGTGTCGGGATCGTACCCGAACCAGCTGGTCAGCGAGCCGTGAGGGTCAAGATCCACAACCAGTACGCGCTGACCACGCTCAGCCAGCAAGCCGCCCAACGCGACCACAGATGTGGTCTTCCCCACACCACCTTTCTGATTGGCTACTGCCCAGATTCGCACGCTTGTTTCTCCAGAGAATACGTCATAACCGAAAGTCACTATCGGCTGCATTCCAGTGTATCGGCAAATTCGCCCCCAACTTGAAGGGAAAAAGTTCCAAAGTCCATCAGGGAGCGGCAACCGATTGCCGTAACAGATTCATTACCATGGAGTAATACAGGAACCATGCCAAGGGGGATATACGCATGTGCCGAGCAAGCTTCGATTACCGCATGGCACCGCGTATGCTGGCATCCCGGGATACCAGCAGGACTACCCTGCGATTACGGCGACGGCCCTCTTCCGTATCATTGCGGGCGATCGGCTGGAACTGGCCATAACCCACAGCTGCCAGTCGCTCAGGTTCAACGCCCTCCATTGCCAACATTCGAACAACCGCCGCTGCACGAGCGGCGGATAATTCCCAGTTGGAGGGAAAGCGCTGGGTATTAATCCTCTGGTTGTCAGTAAAACCTTCTATTTTTACGGCATTATCCCTGTCCCGTAAAACCCCGGCGATCTTATCTATCACATCAAAGGCATCATAATGGGGTTCGGCATCGCCACTGCTAAACAGGAGACTGTTGGGCAGGTTAAGCTCCAGCCAGCGGTCACTGGTTTCGAGCGTGATAACACCCTGATTGATCAGTTCGTCAAACTCCATGGCCAGCTGGTCTGCCATAGCTTTCAATGCCTCGGTCCGGGCCTGAGCATCCATTTCGGGGTTACGGGGAGCTTCGGTGACTGCCGGCGGTATAACGCCTTCCGACGGCGTATTCAGCGACCGCTGGGGCCGATCGCCCACCTCAATGGGTTGAAATGATCTCTGGGGGGAATTGAATACACCTGTCAGCGTCTCGGATAACACCTTGTATTTGCCTTCATTTACAGACGAGACCGAATACATGACGACAAAAAAAGCAAAGAGTAAGGTGATGAAGTCCGCATAGGAGATCAACCAGCGCTCTTTATTATGAAGCTCTACCTGGGGTCGCCTACGACGTCGCATAATAGAATGACCTGCCTACGCTTACTGCAGGAAGCCCCGCAGCCGCAACTCGATGGATTTCGGGTTTTCACCCTCAGCGATCGCGATAATGCCGTCGATCATCATGTCTTCGTAGCGGGTGCGATCACGGACAATACCCCGCATCTTGTTGGCGATCGGGAAAAACAAAAGGTTCGCAAGGGCTACGCCATAAATCGTGGCAACAAAGGCGGTGGCAATGCCACCACCCAGGGACTGGGGGTCTTCGAGGTTGGTCATCACCTGAATCAGACCCATCACCGCACCGATGATACCAATGGTGGGTGAGTACCCCCCCATGGCCTCAAACACTCGGGCAGATTCCTGGTCACGCTGCTCCCGGGATTCAAGATCCACTTCCATAATGCTGCGAATAGTCTCGGTCTCCGCACCATCCACCAGAAGCTGCAACCCTTTACGGGCAAACAGTTCCGGCTCCCGATCGGCCAGGCCTTCCAGACCTAAAAGCCCCTGTTTCCTGGCTTTCACACTCCAGTCAATTACCTTGCCAATGCCATCTTCCAGGCTGATAAACGGGGGAATGAAGACCCAACGTACCTGGGTAAAGGCCCGCTTGAGCGTCGGCCAGGAAGTTTGCAGGATGGTCGCTGCAAAGGTTCCGCCAACCACGATAAGCGCCGCCGGGCCGTTAAACAGGGAACTTAACGCACCGCCTTCGAGCAGATTGCCGCCAAGAATAGCGGCAAACGCCAATACGATTCCCAGCAGGCTAAGAATATCCATCAACAGACACCTTCTGCCAGTCGCGGACCGATCTCTTCCAGTGACAACACCTCATCACTGAGGCCTGCCTTTGCTACGGCCATAGGCATTCCGTATATCACCGACGACTTTTCATCCTGGGACCAGATATCCGAGCCGCTCTGTTTCATCATGCGGCAGCCTTCCTTACCGTCAGACCCCATGCCCGTCAGGATGACGCCGAGAGTTTTACCTGGAAAACTGCGGGCGAGCGAGCCAAAGGTAACATCCACACAGGGCTTGTAATTCAGCCGCTCATCACCGGGAAGGATGCGTATCCTAGCCTGTCCACCCCGGCTTTCGATCATCATCTGCTTGCCACCAGGCGCCAACAGGGCGAGTCCCGGCTTCAGCACATCGCCATCCTCAGCCTGACGGACTTCAATTCTGCACAGTTTGTTCAGCCGCTCGGCAAATGCAGGGGTGAAGCTGGCAGGCATATGCTGCACCAGTACCAGCGGTGCGGGAAAGGACTGAGGCAGCGCTGTCAGCACCCGCTGCAACGCAACCGGACCGCCGGTGGAGGTTCCAATTCCGACCACGCTGTAGCGCTTGGCGGGCCCTCGTCGGGCGGCTCTTCTGGGATGCTCGGTTTCGGACGTGTGCTCCAGAGGCTTTGCGACGGGAGCCCGTCGCGAACCGGAGGAAGAGTCTGCACGCTGGCGTGATGGTGCAATGTCCTGATGCGTACGCGCGGCAGGCGCAGGCGCCACGGGCCGGGACGGAGCTGGCGTGACTCGGCCACCCGGCCTACTGCCGGCGACATCCAGAATTCGATCTATGAGTATCTTCTGGAGCTGGCTGCTATCCCGGGCAATCTCCTCGAAGTTTTTGGGCAGGAAGTCGACGGCCCCGGCTTCAAGGGCGTCCAACGTGACCCGGGCGCCCTCGTAGGTCAGTGAGGAGAACATCAGCACAGGCACAGGGTGCTTTCTCATGATTTCACGCACCGCCGAGATGCCATCCATAACCGGCATCTCGTAATCCATGGTGATAACGTCCGGCCTTAACTTCTCGGCCAGCTCAACACCCTCACGACCATTGGTTGCAGCACCCACAACCTTAATCTGACCGGAGCCGGTCAGAATTTCCGTCAGCCGTTTACGAAAAAAACCTGAATCATCAACGACCAGGACAGAAACTGTCATCCATTTCTCCTACCGAATCCTGATGTTCAATTATTTCCTGTACCGACTCAGCTGTATTGCTGTAGCAAGCTGGGAACATCAATAATGAGTGCAATACGACCGTCACCGGTAATGGTCGCGCCCGCCATGCCCGGTGTCCCCTGAAGCGCCCGGCCAAGCGGTTTGATGACCACTTCTTCCTGGCCGACAAGCTGATCCACCACAAAGCCAACCTGACGGGTACCCATGGCAACAATAACGACGTGGGCGTTGTCCGGCTCCTTCTGACCGGCAGGACTATTGACCAGCCAGCGTTTGATATGGAAAAGCGGAAAGACTTTGTCCCTGACGACGATGCACTCACGGCCATCAACAACGTTGGTTTTGGTGAGATCCAGATGAAAGATCTCAACTACATTGACCAGAGGCAACGCAAAAGACTGATCATCGAGTTTGATCATCAGCGTCGGCATGATTGCCAGGGTCAGGGGCACTTTAATAATGATGCTCGAACCCTTGCCCAGCTCGGATACGATGCTGATCTGGCCATTGAGCTGCCCGATCTTGGTCTTCACCACATCCATTCCTACGCCACGACCGGACACGTCCGAGATTTGCTCCTTGGTCGAGAAACCTGCGGCGAAGATCAGGTTGAAGCACTCATTATCGGTGAGACGATCCGCAGCATCCTGATCATAGACGCCCTTTTCGACGGCCTTACGGCGCAGTACCTCCGGGTCCATCCCCGCGCCATCATCCTGAATAGACAACAGAATGTGATCACCTTCCTGCTCCGCAGACAGTGTCACCGTACCCTGACGCGGCTTCCCTGCTTTCTCACGGACATCGGGTGCTTCAATCCCATGATCCACCGAATTGCGAACGAGGTGGACGAGGGGGTCGGACAAGGCCTCAACGAGATTCTTGTCCAGATCGGTTTCTTCCCCGTGCATGACCAGGTTCACTTCTTTTTTCAGGTTCCGCGCGAGGTCACGTACGACCCTGGGGAATCGACCAAAGACTTTCTTGATCGGCTGCATGCGGGTTTGCATAACCGCAGCCTGGAGATCAGTGGTGACCACGTCCAGGTTGGATACCGCCTTGTGCATGTGCTCGTCTTCACTTTCAGAACCCAGTCGCTGCAGGCGGTTTCGCACCAACACCAGCTCACCCACCATGTTCATGATATCGTCCAGGCGCTTGGTATCGACACGAACCGTGGTGTCGGCTGCGGGTGCTGTGTCTCTCGCAGGTGCCGCCGCTTTCTGGGCAGGCTTTGCTTCCGGCTTCGGCTTGGGCTCCTCGGCCTTGCCCTTTGAGCCAGCAGCCGCAGAGGGTTGTGGGGTTGGACGGACGGCCCCTCCTTGCTTTGACGCCTTGGCATCCGCCACGGTCGGGCTTCCGCCCTGGCCATGCAACTCATCCAGTAGTTTTTCAAACTCATCATCGGTGATCAGGTCATCACCCGGTTTGCCAGAGGCGGCCGGTTTTTCGTCTTGATCGGGCCTGGCTTCGTCGGCCGCCGGCGCACCCGCAAACTGGCCTTTACCGTGGAGCTCATCAAGCAGCTTTTCGAATTCGTCATCAGTAATTTCATCGTCACCGGACGTGGCTTTCGCGTCGCCTGAATCACTGACAGCTTTTCCCGAGGTCTCAGCAGATGATTTGCCGGGGGAACTATCGCCGTGCAGGGCATCCAGTAACTGCTCAAATTCGTCATCGGTGATATCACCGCCGTCTTGCGGCTCGCCAGAATCACTCACTGGCTCTTCGACAACAGGCTCAGGGGCACTGCCTTCAGGCTGTGCAAGGGCATCGAGTGCAGCTATCAGGCTGTTCGGCGCCGGCGTCATCTCTTCGTGATTCCGCACCTGCTCGAACATGGCATTAACGTTATCCAGAGCCTCCAGAACCACGTCCATCAACTCCGAGTCAACCTTGCGCTTATGATTACGCAGGATGTCGAACACGTTCTCGGCGGAGTGGCAGCAATTTACGAGGGCATCAAGCTGCAGGAAACCCGCGCCACCCTTTACGGTGTGAAAGCCACGGAATATGGCGTTAAGCAGGTCACTGTCGTCCGGGTGCTGCTCAAGGTCGACCAACTGCTCAGACAGCTTTTCGAGTATCTCGCCGGCCTCAACCAGGAAGTCCTGCAGGATTTCTTCATCGGCATCAAACGCCATGCGTTACCCTCATTAATTCAGAAACCGAGACTGGACAGCAGGTCATCTACCCCGTCCTGTCCCGAAACTACATCTTCGCGCTCATTGGCCTTGATCTGAGGCCCTACACCTTGCTCGGCCGACACTTCGGTCTCAGAGATCTGATGCACGGTGCCGGTCAGCTGGTCCACATGGCTTGCCATCACGACAAGGCTCAGCATCTGCTCTTCCACTTCCTTCACCAGCGTGGTGACTTTCTGAATCACCTGCCCCGTGAGGTCCTGGAAATCCTGCGCCAGCAGAATTTCGGAGAGATTGCTGTAAATGGTGTCCGCATCAGTTGTCAGGCTGGCGAAAAAGCGATCAATACGGCCATACAGTTCACGAAACTCGGAGGGCTGCATTTCCCGGCGCCGCAAGCGCTGCCATTCTTCCCGCAACGCCGATGCCTCGTCACGCACGGCATGGGCCACTGGCATGGTCTCTTCGACGAGATCCATGGTCCGGTTAGCGGCTTGCCCTGTCATCTGGACTACGTATTCCAGACGATCAGAGGCGTCGGTCATTTTCGACAGCGCTTCTTGTTGCTCCGCGTTACGGGGATCTATCTGAAAATTACGGATTGCCTCGTGAAGACTGCGGGTCAGTCTGCCAACTTCGCGGTACAGACTCTGATCCCTTACCTCACTCAGTTCATTGATCAGCGTCATGGCCTTGGCATAATCACCAGCCTCAACGCTTTCAGCCAGTTCCGCAGCCTGATGCTTGAGCTTTTCCGTCACCTCCGGTTCCAGCCCGCGGTGGTTATTGTTGCTATCGCTCATGAGAGCCATCCGACCTCTGGTTACTGAATGCGTTCAAAGATTTTTTCAATCTTTTCCTTGAGAACGGCAGCAGTAAACGGCTTAACAACGTAACCATTTACCCCTGCCTGGGCAGCCGCCACAATCTGATCCCGTTTAGCCTCTGCCGTCACCATCAGGACCGGCAGGGTCTTCAGATCTTCATCGGCGCGAACAGCCTTCAGCAGATCGAAACCAGACATGCCCGGCATGTTCCAGTCCGTCACCAGGAAGTCATACTTGCCGCTTTTCAACATCGGCAGAGCGGAATTTCCATCATCTGCCTCATCGGTATTGCTGAAGCCGAGATCGCGCAGCAAATTCTTGATGATCCGTCGCATCGTGGAAAAGTCGTCCACGATGAGGATTTTCATGTTCTTGTCCAATGGGACCTCCAGTTAGTAACACCCGGAATTCGTTTGACCTTTTTGCTCAACGTCTATCAGGCCGCTGTTTTGACCGCTTATTGTCTGATGTTTGTTCCGGTTGTAAAGCATCGGTTACCAAAAACTACAGACCGCTATGATCCGGACACATCTCATAGAAGCTGGGCATCTGACTCCTGGCGCCAGTCGGACAAGCGTCCGCGCAGCCGCAGTGCGGCCTGGCTGTGAATCTGGCTCACCCTGCTTTCACTCACTCCAAGTACAGCGCCAATTTCTTTCAGGTTCAGTTCTTCCTGGTAGTACAGGCTAAGCACCAGCTTTTCGCGCTCAGGCAAATCTTCAATGGCTTCGGCCAGGTTGCGCCGAAAAGCATCCGAGGCCAGACCATCCAGCGGATTATCACTGCTCTCTGTTTCTTCTATCGGCAGCTCTCCGGATTCATTGAGCTCATCCAGGCTAAAAAGTCGTCCGCTGTTGGCATCAGAGAGTGAGGAATGGTATTCGGAGAGGCTTACACCCAGCTCCTCCGCCACTTCGAGATCCTGGGCTTCCCGACCGAAACGGTCTTCGACAACTTTGATGGCTTGGGAAATACGGCGGGCGTTTCGATGAACCGACCGGGGCACCCAGTCACCCTTACGAATCTCGTCCACCATGGCACCACGGATTCGGATACCGGCATAGGTCTCAAAGGTGGCGCCCTTGGCGGAGCTGTAACGTTGGGCAGCCTCCAGCAGACCAATCATGCCGGCCTGCATCAGGTCCTCCAGTTGCACGGACGCTGGCAGCCTGGCCAACAGGTGCAAGGCAATTTTCTTGACCAGTGGAGCCTGCTCCTCAACGAGTTGAGAAGCACCTTTCGCCCCAGACTGCTGGTAAATACCCAGGTTTTTCGCCAATGTCATGTATCCGGTTTTTGTTGGACTGGATCAAAATCAGACTTCGACGAGCCGCTCCACAAAGAATTCGAGATGCCCGCGGGGAGAGGAAGGCAGTGGCCAGCTATCGACTTTATCAGCGAGGGCCTTGATTGCCAGTGATGCTTTTGCTCGCGGATAAGCATCCAGCACTGCACGCTGGCGCTGAACTGCTTTTTTGACAGCCTCGTCAAAAGGAACCATACCCACGTATTGTAACGCCACGTCGAGAAATCGCTCAGTGACCCGGGTCAGTTTTTCAAAAAGATGACGCCCTTCTTCCTCGTTCCGGACCTGGTTGGCCAGAATGCGGAATCGGTTGGTGCCGTAGTCACGATTCATGAGCTTGATCAGGGCATAGGCGTCAGTGATTGACGTCGGTTCGTCGCAAACCACCAGCAACAGCTCCTGGGACGCTCGGAGAAAGCTGACGACCGATTCGGAAATGCCTGCGGCCGTATCCACAATCAGAACGTCAATCTGGTCACCCAGTTCACTGAACGCATTGATCAGCCCGGCATGTTCCATCGGGCTGAGCTGGGTCATACGCTGGGTGCCCGAGGAGGCAGGCACGATTTTGATACCGCCTGGACCATTCACCAGAACATCCTTGAGATCGCACTTTCCAGCCAGTACATCCGAAATGTTCCTGCCCGCGGTTATACCCAACAGCACATCAATATTTGCAAGACCCAGATCGGCATCCAACAACACTACACGACGGCCTTTCTGGGCCAGGGCGATACCGAGGTTGACCGACACGTTGCTCTTGCCGACCCCACCCTTTCCGCCGGAAACTGCTATCACCTGAACCGGACGTGCTCTGCTCATACTGAATCGTTTCTCTTACCAGTTTTACCGGACGCTCGTTTTATCAGAATGGCGCCAGATGCAAGTGCCGAACATCCCACCATCCGATAACAGCCTTCACCACGTCAGGCGCCTTCTGCGACGGCCTGTTGTTGCTGGAGTTTTTTCAGCCGCTCCACGGCCAGGCGCACCAGCGGAATCGCTTCTGCATGGTGCAGGTCCTCAGGAATCTTCTGACCATCGGTGTAATAAGCCACCGGCAAACCGGTCTCCATAACAAACCCGAGCGATTCCCCAAGAGTAAGGGCTTCGTCAATTTTCGTCATAACGCAGCCCGCAAGATTAGCCATCTTATAGCAATGCCAGACGGATTTCATGATGCGCGGCTGACTGGTAGCCGAAACCACCAGATGCGTACGTATATTGTGATGGCTACGGGCCAGTTCGGCCAGTTGTTCCTGATACCCCTTATCGGTACTCGTCAGGCCAGCGGTGTCAATTAACACCAGATGCCGATCGGACAGTTCATCCAGAATGTCGTCCAGGGAATGACTTTCATCCACAACCCGGACAGGGACATTCAGAATACGGCCGAATACAAACAGCTGCTCGTGTGCAGCAACCCGGTATCTGTCTGTGGTCACCAAGACCAGCGAATCAGAACCATGGCGCAGAACGTGACGAGCTGCCAGCTTGCCGATGGTCGTAGTCTTGCCTGAACCAGTCGGCCCGACCAACGCATAAACACCACCCTCATCCAACCATTCATGCCGGGATGTCCGAACACCCGTCGCCAGCATCTTCAGGGACTGCTTCCAGCCCTCATCCAGACGACCACCCTTGTGGCGACGGGACAAAGACCCGGCAAGGTTGCTACTGAGGCCAAATTCCAGAAGCCGTTCAGCCAGACGCTGCTGGACCGCGTTGCTAACAGGCTTTGCCGGCTCGGCCGTGCGCCCGCTCACCATGTCACGCAGGGAACTGATCTCGGCGCGCATCTGGGCCAGTTCATCAGAATAGCCCGTGGCCCCGGAAAAGCTTTCAGGCATTGCCGGGCCTCCGACCTCGGCACCTGAAAAACCGACAGAGGCCGCCTCATTCAGGTCAGCAAAAGATGCTCCGCCATAGGATGCGCCGACCTTCGCCCGCTTCTCCCTGACGTCGCGAATGCGATCTCTGGAACGGCCCAGTTCGTCTTCGAGCCTGCGGTGCTGGTCCGCCTGCATCTCGGCCAGACGGGATCCGTTGGTCGCATCCTGGGCTTTGTCCCCCAGACTCTGCCGCGCCATATTTTCGTCGTAGTCCAGCGCCGTCACGATTTCGACGCCGCCATCTACCCGCCGGTTGGAGAGAATCACAGCGTCCGGCCCCATTTGCTCGCTGACCTGCTTCAGTGCCTCTGCCATGCTCTGAGCGAAAAACCGTTTTACTTTCATTCTGTTTCATCCTCCACCGGCAGCGCCGTGTTGCGCTGTCCGCTTTGTCGCCCGTCCGGTTACTGGCCGACGGACGCCACGATAGTGATCTGTTTGTTATCCGGTATTTCCTGGTAGGAGAGAACGTGCAAACGCTCAATTCCATAACTGGCAAATTTTGCCAGCACCGGTCGCAACGGGCCGGAAACCAGCAGGATCGCGGGTTTACCGAGCATTTCCTGACGCTGAACACTTTCCTGCAGGGACCGCTGCAACTTTTCCACCATGTTCGGCTCCAGAACCAGCCCTATGTCTTCCTGACCGCCGGATTGTTGACTCTGTTGAACAGACTTTAGCAATAACTGTTCCAGATCCGGATCCAGGGTAATAACAGGGATTTCTGATTCGTTCCCGCAGATGCTCTGGACAATCATTCGTCTCAGCGACTGGCGGGCGACAGTCGTCAGCAGTTTCGGATCCTGACTCTTGGGATGGACATTAACAACGGCCTCGGCAATGGAGCGCATATCACGGATCGGCACTTCTTCTCTCAGAAGACTCTGCAACACCTTGAGCAGCAAGCTGATGGAAATAGTGGTCGGGACGAGCTCCTCCGCCAGTCTGGGAGAGATCTTTTCCAGTTGATCGAGCCACTTCTGGACTTCTTCATGGCCAAGCAGTTCATGGGCATGCTTCTGGAGAACCTGGTTAAGATGCGTTGCCACGACCGTGCTGGCATCCACCACGGTATACCCGAGAGTCTGGGCCTGATCCTTCTTTTCTGGCTCTATCCAGCATGCATCAAGGCCAAACGCGGGGTCCTTGCCTTCGATACCTTCTACTTTGCCAAAGACCTGACCGGGATCAATCGCCAGCTCCCGATCCGGATGAATCTCCGCTTCGGCGATGGTCACCCCCATCAGAGTTATCCTGTACACATTGGGCATCAGGTCCAGATTGTCCCGGATATGCACCGAGGGCATCAGAAAGCCCAGATCCTGGGACAGCTTTTTACGTACACCCTTGATCCGGCTCAGCAACTGGCCACCCTGCGATTTATCGACCAGAGGAATCAGCCGATAACCCACTTCAAGCCCGACAACATCCACCGTCGCCACATCATCCCAACCGAGTTCTTTGGACTCGCCCGGTGCTGGCAGCTGCCGACCCTGGTCGCTCCCGGAATCGCCGCCCGGGGGCAGGTCCCGACCAGCCGGACGAGCTGCTCCGCCAGCGCCGCTGCGCCCGGGGAACACGGCGTCTTCTTCCACAGTCTGACGGTCGTGCTTCCAGATATACCAGGCCGCCGCCGCCGACAGACCGCCCAGTCCAAGAAACGCCACGTGAGGCATACCCGGTATCAGCCCCAGTATAATCAGGATGGCGGCCGCAATAGCCAGAGCCTTCGGCGCGCTGAACATCTGCTGTAGAATCTGTCCACCCATATCCTGGCTGGAGGTAACCCGGGTCACCATGATCGCGGCAGAGGTGGAGAGCAACAACGACGGAATCTGGGCCACAAGACCATCACCAATGGTCAGCAGCGCATATCGCTCCATGGCGAGCCCGAAATCGAGATCGTGCTGCAGCATTCCGATGGCCACGCCGCCAATAATATTGATCGCCAGAATCAGCAAACCGGCAACAGCATCCCCTTTCACGAACTTCGAAGCACCGTCCATGGAACCGTAGAAGTCGGCTTCCTGGGCGATTTCAGCCCGCCGATGCTTGGCCTCTTCCTGATTGATCAGTCCGGCGTTCAGGTCCGCATCAATGGCCATCTGTTTGCCGGGCATGGCATCCAGGGTAAAGCGGGCGCTGACTTCAGAAACCCGGCCGGCCCCTTTCGTGACCACAAGGAAGTTGATGATCATCAGAATGGCGAAGACCACCAGGCCGACGGCGTAGTTACCCCCAATCAATACGGCACCAAACGACTCAATCACCTTACCCGCGGCATCACCCCCCTCGTGTCCTTCCAGCAACACGATACGGGTTGAAGCCACGTTCAAGGCCAGGCGCAGCAGTGTCGCTACCAGCAGAACCGTCGGGAAAGAAGCGAACTCCATAGGCCGTAGGGCGTACACGCACACCAGCAAGATAACTATCGACAGTGTGATGTTGAAGGTAAAGAAGACGTCCAGCAGAAACGCGGGCATGGGCAGAATCATCATGCCCAACAGCCCCATCAGCATGACCGGGACACCCAGATTTCCCCGCGTCAGGGATTTGACGTTGTTAAGGACTAAAGCTCTGTCCATGCCGGAAACTTCTCCGATTGGCTGTGCCTGCAGGCGTTATCAGGGTCGAAAATCTGACGCCGGGGCGCCATCTCAGGGTGGTGTCGCAAGATCCGTACCACTCCTTACCGGATTTCCTCCGGCTTTCTCCCCGGGGCTGCCTGACTCAACCTGTTAGATACGGTATCCTTGCGCCATTTAATCGCGTTCCCAAAACCAACACTGATAATCCAGACACACAGGTGACCCCATGCCAATCCACGAGGTTAAGCACCCCCTGATCCGACACAAACTCGGCCTGATGCGCCGGGCGGACATCAGCACCAAGAATTTTCGTGAGCTGGCACAGGAAGTCGGCGCGCTGCTGACTTACGAAGCCACCAAGGATTTCAACCTGCAGGAAAAGACCATTGAAGGCTGGGCCGGTCCGGTTAATGTCGAGCAGATCCATGGCAAGAAAATAACCATTGTTCCCATTCTTCGTGCCGGGCTGGGCATGCTGGACGGCGTCCTCAGCCTGATACCGGTTGCCCGGGTCAGCGTAGTTGGCCAGATTCGAAATGAAGAGACCCTGGAGGCAAGCACCTATCTGGAGAAACTCGTGGGTGAGCTCGACCAGCGCATGGCGCTGATTGTGGACCCGATGCTTGCGACCGGCGGCTCCATGATTTCCACGATCGATCTTCTGAAAAAGGCTGGCAGCACGGAAATCCGCGCTCTGGTTCTGGTTGCAGCACCCGAGGGTATCGAGAAGGTACTGGAAAAGCACCCGGACGTATCTATATATACCGCGTCGGTTGATGACCACCTGAATGACAAGGGTTACATCCTGCCGGGTCTCGGCGATGCCGGAGACAAGATCTTCGGCACCAAGCAGAAGGACGTTTAATAATGCAGGATCATACCAACGACCCGGTCTGGAAACAGGTCATCGCCGGCTCCCAAATGCTGCTTGTTGCTTTTGGCGCTCTGGTGCTGATGCCCCTTATCACAGGGATGGACCCGAACGTCGCCCTGTTCACTGCCGGCCTCGGCACCCTTATTTTCCATATCGTTACCGGTGGCCAGATCCCGATTTTTCTGGCCTCGTCGTTCGCGTTTATCGCGCCCGTG
The DNA here is from genome assembly GCF_001854125.1 of Marinobacter salinus. Classification (NCBI taxonomy): domain Bacteria; kingdom Pseudomonadati; phylum Pseudomonadota; class Gammaproteobacteria; order Pseudomonadales; family Marinobacteraceae; genus Marinobacter; species Marinobacter salinus. The sequence goes on along the minus strand of NZ_CP017715.1, from coordinate 618,599 downwards.
ATTGCCTCCAAAGGCAAGTTCGGTATGGAAGAGACCCTTGGCGGACTGATGGCTGCCGGTATTCTCTACATTATCCTGAGCGGACTGGTTCGCCTTCGCGGAACCGGCTTTGTACGCGGCCTCCTGCCCCCGGTCGTTATTGGCCCGGTCATCATGACCATCGGTCTCGGCCTGGCCCCGGTCGCCGTGCACATGGCCTCCGGTCGCACCGGTGACGGTGCCACCCAGCTTATCCCTTATGACACCGCCATCTGGATCGCCATGACTTCCCTGGCCGTGACTATCATCATGTCGGTGTGGGCCAAAGGCATCTTCCGCCTGATCCCGATCATGTTCGGGGTTATCACCGGTTACGTGCTCTCGGCGTTTGCCGGCATCGTGGATACCACACCTATCCAGGAAGCCGCCTGGCTGGCCATGCCCAAATTCGTAGCACCCGAGTTCAGCTGGGGTGCCATTATGTTCATGATCCCCGTCGCCATTGCGCCGGCCATTGAGCATATCGGTGACGTTCTGGCTATTGGCAACGTAACCCGCAAGAACTTCATTGAAAAGCCCGGCCTGCACCGTACATTGTTGGGCGATGGCCTCGCAACCAGCGCAGCGGCCGCGCTCGGCGGACCACCTAACACCACCTACTCGGAAGTGACCGGTGCGGTCATGCTGACCAAGAATTTCAACCCGCGCGTCATGTGGTGGGCCGCTGTGGTTGCGATTGTACTGGCATTCGTGGGCAAGTTCGGCGCTGCCCTGCAAACCATTCCGGTTCCGGTCATGGGTGGCATTCTTTGCCTGCTGTTTGGCTCTATCGCCGTGGTCGGCCTGAACACACTGATCCGCCACCAGGTAGATCTGGCAGAGTCCCGCAATCTGGTTATCGTGGGTGTAACCCTGGTATTCGGAATTGGTGGTATGGTGCTCGGGCACCTGGAAGGCATCGCTCTGTGTGCGGTGGCTGCCATCATCCTGAACCTGATCCTGCCGGGCAGTCGCGAGGCATGGGGCAAAGCCATTTATGAGCAACAAACCGACTGACAGCTCGGGAATCAGCTTTACTGCCCTCTACACCGGTGCCGTCTGGCACCGGTATGGGCTCTCCGACGATATTCTTGCTACCCGTCAGGGCCGCTGGCTCTATCACCTGATGACTCCCTTCGAGGCCGCGAGCAAGGTCGCCATCGGCGGGAATATCCGAACCTTCCTGCTGCAACGCCATCTCATCATTGATCACCTGATAGACAAAGCCATCAACGAACAGGGCATCACCCAGGTTCTTGAAATCGCCTGTGGCATGTCCCCTCGCGGCATCCGGCTAAGGGCGCGGCACCCGTTGATCCAGATGGTCGAAGCCGACCTCCCGAACATGGCGGGCCGAAAAGCAATGCGGTTATTGGCGGCGGGCAGACTTGGCGAACATCACCAGGTGACACCCATCGATATTCTGGCTGATCATGGTGAGTACCAGGTGGAAACGGTCATCGACCGGGTCTTCGATAACACCAACCCCGTTATTATCATTACCGAAGGCCTGACGAGCTACTTCACCCTGGACGTCATCAGCAATTTCTGGCGGCGTTTGTCGGCGGTCATGGCAAAACGTCCCGGCTCTGTCTACCTTTCCGAAAGCTACTATCGCCCGAAGCAACCATTACTGAAAGGCACTCTCAATACCCTCGGCCACGTTCTGGGCGCCGTCACCCGAAGCCAGGTGTCGTTCCACTTCCTTACCGATGAAGAAGCGCGGGCGCACTTCCTGTCCTGCGGGTTCACATCAGCGACGGTTCACGATCCACGGTCGTGGTATGGAAAGCTGCCGATTCCGGAGAGTCGCGGGGAGCCGATGGTTCGGGTTATTGAGGCTTGCTGCTAACGCCCGGCGGGGACCTGGGATCCCGGCCTAAATATCACGTCGAAGGTCAGAAGGGATCGGGAAATCAGGCATGCCAGGCCTGGGTCCGCGTCCTTTGCGGAATTGCCGAAGCTGGAAAACGTAAGCCAGAACCTGAGCTATCGCCATATAGAGGCCATCGGGAATCTCATCGCCAATGTCAGAGTTGTGATAGACCGCCCGGGTGAGCGGCGGCGTGCGGAGAATTTCGACTTTGTGCTCGCGGGCGATTTCCATAATCTTGAAGGCGATTTCATCGGAACCCTTGGCGACGACCACAGGCGCTGCCATTGCTTTCTGATCATATTTCAGGGCCACGGCATAATGGGTCGGGTTGGTAATGACCACATCGGCAGTCGGCACATCCTGCATCATGCGGCGCTGCGCCATTTCACGCTGGAGCTGGCGAATTTTACCTTTGACTTCCGGTTTACCCTCGGTGTCCTTGTACTCGTCCTTGACCTCTTGCTTGGTCATTTTCAGCTTTTTCTGGTGATCGTATATCTGGAACGGCACATCAATAAGAGCAATGATGATGGTGGCGCAGGAAAGCGCAAAGAAACTCCAGCCCAATGTCCAGAGAACGTGCTCCATGGCTGGTACCGCAGGCTCTTCTGCGATGCTCAGCAGATCCTCGGTGCGCAGGTTGAGGATTAGTATGGCAACCGCCAGCACCAGACCAACTTTGGCGATGGCTTTGACCAGTTCGATCAGGGAGCGCGCCGAGAACATGCGACCCAGGCCCTTGATGGGGTCCATCCGGTTAAGTTTTGGCGCAATGGCCTTGCCGCTGAACAAAAGCCCACCGATGCCGATTGAACCGAAGATGGCTGCGATCAACAACAGGATAAGTATCGGCGACAGGGCCCAGGCGGCCTCTTTGGCTGAGGCAATCAGCTGGACGCTCATGTGGCGGGTATCAAAGATCGCGGAACGTTCGAGCACAAAGCTGTCACGCATGATGGCTTCGAGCGAGGCGCCAAGGCTGGCCCCAAACATCAGCAGGCCGCCAGCACCCGCCAGAAGCACGGCCATGGTGGCGAGCTCACGGGAACGCGCGGTCTGGCCCTCCTCTTTGGCTTTCTCAAGCCTTCGGGGCGTGGCCTCTTCCGTTTTTTCCTGACTGTTGTCGTTTTCTTCGGCCATTAATGAGCTTCCGTTTTTTCGGAAGGCGGAAAGGCCTTTTCAAAACCCGCTCAAGCCCGTCCGTGGGGCTCTTGAGCTCCGCCATCCATGGCTCCGCACAGTTTTGAAAAGGCCTTACCACCTTCCTCTGCCAGCAATTATTCCGGCGTATTCAAAGCACTCAACGAGGTCACAGCGCGCCTAAGGCTGCCCCTGCAGCTGCCTCATAAAATCAAACGTTTCTCTGGTGTACTGATCAAAGTGCGGCAGAAAATTGGCGTGCAGTACCCATATGGCAAACAATCCAAAAATCAGGCCAATGGGGAAGCCCAGAGCAAAGATGTTCATCTGGGGCGCTGCACGGGTCATCACGCCAAAGGAGATGTTGACGATCAATACGGCCGTTACCGCGGGCAATGCCAGCAGCATTGCAGAGGCAAACATCCAGCTTATGCGATGAGCCAGTTCCCATAGGCCGTTCTGCCCTAACCCCTCCATGCCGATTGGCAGCGTTCTGAAGCTTTCGATGAAGACTTCAAACACGGCCAGATGACCGTTCATGGCAAGGAATAACAGGGTAATGGTGATGGTGTATATCTGGGCAAGTACCGGTACGTTAACACCGTTGGCAGGGTCAACCATGGAGGCGAAACCCAGACCCATTTGCATGGCGATCATCTGGCCGGCGACGACGAATAACTGCCAGAGAGCCGTGAGGGCAAAGCCCAGCCCGACACCGATCAGTATCTGCTGCAACGTTATGACCACGGCATCGGCACTGAGCGCTTCTACCTGTGGAACCGGCGGGATCATGGGCGCTATGAGAACCGTCATCAAGAGTGCCAGGCCCAGGCGAACCCGAGCCGGGACCAGCTGGGTACCGAAGATGGGGATCACCATCAGGAAACTTGCAAGCCTGAACAGGGGCCAGAGGTGCTGCCCCACCCACTGGCCCAGGATATCCGCGCTCAACTCCGCCGGTATCATCCGTCAGCCGATCAGGTAGGGAATACTGGAGATCAGCCGGTTGGCGTGATCCAGCAGCTGGGTTAGCATCCAGGGGCCCATCACGATAATGACAATGAGGGTCACCAGCAAACGCGGCAGGAAGCTCAGGGTCTGTTCGTTAATCTGGGTCGCGGCCTGGAAGGTACTAACGACAAGACCGATGACGAGGCCAGGCCCGATAATAACGGACGATAACAGAACGATCATCCACAGGGCTTCGCGAAGGATATCGATGACGGTTTCCGGAGTCATGACATCGTCCCCTATATTCCGTAACTGGCCGCCAGAGTCCCCATGATCAGGGCCCAGCCGTCCACCAGTACAAATAACATGATCTTGAATGGCAGCGATATGATGATCGGTGACAGCATCATCATACCCATCGCCATCAGTACGCTTGCCACCACCATGTCGATAATCAGAAACGGGATAAACAGAATAAACCCGATCTGGAATGCCGTTTTGAGCTCGCTGGTGACGAACGCCGGCATCAGCACCCAGAAAGAGACATCCTCGGGCGTCTGGTACTGTTCGTCAGCCATTCGCATGAACAGGGCAAGATCGCTTTCCCGGGTTTGTTCCATCATGAATTTCTTGAATGGCTGGCTGGCCAGCGCCACGGCTTCTAACGAGGTCACTTCTTCCTGAAGGTAGGGCTGAAGCCCGACCCTGTTGGCCTCTTCCAGTACCGGTTTCATGATAAAAATACTGAGAAACAGCGCGAGGCCCAGCAGGATCTGATTGGATGGCGTTGCCTGCAGCCCCAGCGCCTGTCGCAATATGGCAAATACCACGATGATGCGGGTAAAGGAAGTCATCATCATCAGCATGGCGGGCAGGAACGTAAGCGCTGTCATCAGCGCAAGGATCTGCAGGGTTACCGAGTATTCCTGGACGCCGTCGCCCTCACCCGGCGTTACCGTGAACGCCGGAATGCCGGGAATCCCTGTCGCATCCTGGGCCAGTGCCAGTTGGCTGAAGAGAATGCCCAGCAACAGAACCACAAGCGGGCTGAAACGTTTGAACAGTCTGGCAATCATGGGGTCATTCGTTCCTTGTCGGCGAAGTCCAGGATTTGCCAATCATGCTTTGAAGCCGGCGAGCAAAGTCGCCCGTGGCGGGGTTGCCGGCATCGACCACCGGCTCGTCAAAAACATGGAGAGTGCGTATGGCCGAGGGAGTAATGCCCAGCAGGATCTGTTGCCCGCCGACCTCAATCAGCGCGATTCGCTCCCTGGCGCCCAAAGCCATTACCGAGACGACCTTGATAGCATTGTTGTTCATGCCGGTCATTCCATTCATTCGGCGAATAATCCAGGCACAACCGTAAATGAGTGCAATGACAGCCACCAGACCAATACCGAGGCTGACAATGGTCCCAACAGTATCAGGCGTCCTTATCGGCGCTGTCTGGGCAGAGCCCGCCGTTTCTTGAGCGAGCACGGGTGCAGCCAGAGCCAGACAGGTCAGCACCGCAAGCGTCGATCTCATATTATTTCTGCAACCGCTTGATGCGCTCACCCGGGCTGATCACGTCGGTCAGGCGGATACCAAATTTTTCATTCACCATAACAACCTCGCCATGGGCGATCAGAGTGCCGTTGACAAGCACGTCCAGTGGTTCACCGGCCAATCGGTCAAGTTCGATGACGGAGCCCTGGTTGAGCTGCAGGAGGTTGCGGATCGCGATCTGCGTGTTGCCCACTTCCATGGAAATGGTTACCGGAATATCCAGAATCACATCCATATCCGGTGCCGGACCAGTACCCTGTGTTGGCTGGCTGATCTGGTCAAACTCTTCCATGGGCGCCGCCTGCACATCGTCTTTTTCGTCAGATTCACCGGCTTCTGCCATGGCAGCCGCCCATTCATCTTCTGTTGAGCCAGCGCCCTCGTCCTCTGCATCGCCTGACTCTTCCATGGCCGCTTCCCACTCGGCCGCCAGCTTTTCGTCCTCGCTGAGCTCCTGCTTGTCTTTCTTGTCGTCGTCAGCCATTGCTTCGCCCTATTTTCAGTTGTTTCTTGACCTTGGGCGCCGTTGCCCTTTCATGGATTCTCAGCGCCAGTTTTCCGTCGCGGGTGCCCATCGTGGCCTTATATACAGGAATGCCGTTTGCAGTTACCGTCAGGTGCTCCGGAATCTCAACCGGAATAATATCGCCGGCCTTCAGCCTGGCGATCTCGCGCAGGGAAATCCGGCGACGGCATACCGTCGTGTTAATCGGCACGTTCACATCCTTTACGTCCTCCTGCAGCGCATTCACCCAGCGCTCGTCCACATCGTCGATATCGCTCTGAACACCCGCATCCAGAACATCCCGGATAGGCTCAATCATGGAGTACGGCAGGGCAAAATGCAGTTCGCCACCACCGCCGTCAAGTTCGATATGGAACGTGCTGACAACCACAACCTCACTGGGGCTGACGATATTGGCCATGGCCGGATTGACCTCGGAACTGAGGTACTCGAAATCCACTTTGAGCACGGCGTGCCAGGCTTCCGCCATATCATGAAACACCTGGTCCAGCACCATCTGGACAATGCGGGTTTCGGTGGGGGTAAATTCCCTGCCTTCAATCTTGGCGTGACGGCCCTCACCACCGAAGAAGTTATCCACCAGCTTGAACACCAGCTTCGCATCCAGGACAAACAGGGAGGTGCCCCGCAGTGGTCGCACTTTGCAGAGATTCAGGCTGGTTGGAACATATAGCGTGTGGACGTATTCCCCGAACTTCATGATCTGCACGCCCCCGGTGGAAACATCGGCGTTGCGGCGCATCAGGTTGAAAAGACTGATGCGCGTGTAGCGGGCAAAGCGCTCATTGATCATCTCCAGCGTCGGCATCCGGCCGCGTACAATGCGGTCCTGGCTGGAGAGGTCGTAGGACTTTACGCCGGTATCGTCGGATTCTTCATAGGTATCGATGTCACCGTCGTCCACCCCGTGAAGGAGGGCATCGATTTCATCCTGTGACAACAAGTCCTGCATACGTAGTCCTGCCTCTGAAATGCCTTACCCGTCTCGGGTCCTATTGCACGACAAAGTTTCTGAACAAAACCCGCTTGATCGCGGGCTCGCCTTCCTCTTCCAGTACCTGGTTGACAGTCGCCAACATCCTTTCAGCCAGTCCCTGGCGCCCTTCCGGTGTTTGTAGTTCGTTAAAATCGCTGCTACCCAAAAGCAAGACCAACTGACTGCGGATCAATGGCATATGTAACTGTGCGGCCTTCAGCGCCTGTGGGTCAGTCGCTTCCAGCGACATGTATACCTGGGCATACCTCTGGCGGCCTTGTGCCTGGACAGTCGTGACCAGCGCTTTTTCGAGCCTGGCATAGGAGCTGGGCATGAAGGTCTCTTCGACAATCTCCTCTGAGCCCTCTTCCTCGCTCCCCATTCCCGGCAGGCCATCACCAAGGAACCAAAGTGTCCCGACTACAGAAAGCAAAATTGCCAGGACAACGACAATGACCAGCAGGATAATCAGCTTCAGTTTGCTTTTCTTGACCGGTGCCTCTTCAGGCGCATCATTTTCAGCCATAATGTTCGCTTTGCCAGAAATCCGTCAGACGGAGCGCTTTTCCGCGACTTTGATAGATTAAATGCAAAGGGCGGGCCAGATCGCCCGCCCTTCCAGTTCAGACCCGCAGTTTAGCGTTGCCGAAGGGGATGGGCAAAACAGTTTGGAGAGAAATACCCGAGGCCATACGGACTGGCGAGAGGCGATCAGGCGAAAATATCGACCTCACCTTTCCAACTGAGGTCCAGATTACCTGAACGAAGATCCCCTTCATCCACATCCGTGCCGGCCAGCCCGCCCGTGTTCTGGCGACTGTTACTCCCATCACCATCGCCTGCGGCCTGCTCACCGCCTTGCTGTTGCGGAGAGTCAGACACGTCAAACTGGGCAAGGGAAAGCCCCTGCTCCCCCAGCATGTCACGCAGTCGGTGGGAGTTCAGTTCGAGCTGATCCCGAACCACCGGATTGGCGGCATGCACAGTAATGTTGGCCTGGTCATGGTGAACGCGCACCTTAACCTCCATCGGCCCCATGTCCGGCGGAGTAAGATGAATTTCAGCGACCGACATGTTCCGGGCCGTCAACCAGCTCAGCTTGCCGACCATCTTGTCACCCCATTCAGCATGACCAACCGGTACATCAATGGACGTGGCGTACCCCCTGAGTGGCAGCGCGGCCTCTGAAGAGAGTTTTGTCGCGGTGTTATTGGCAACCTGTTGCGAAGCCATATCCATAGCCGACTGGAAACGTGCTGAAGTCGCAAGACTGGTAGGGTCGGATGCCCGGCTATTGTCAGCCGAAAGTGTTGCCGTCAGTGCATCGGTCAGTTGCAGGCCGGAGCTCACACCCGGTGCAACCTGCCCTTGCAGCCCCGGTTTTCCGTTGATCACTCCGCTAACCGGACCGGCATCCGGCGTCACCTGGGCAATCACACCTTGGCCAATCACGCTCTGCGCGCCCGCCTTACCGGAGGGCGCGCCCCCGGCATCGGTCCCTGACTGCCCATTTGCCGGAACCAGCAGTGCCTGCAACTCGGCAAATGTCAAAGGTGTGGTGATTGATTCCATATCCCCGGAGAGCTCCGAAGACACCGTGTCTTGCTCGGCCTTGCCTGCACCTGTTCCGGTTGCAGCGGCATCCTGCTTGCCTGAAGCACCTGGCGCAGCGTCCGCGCTTTCGTCCGAACCCTGAGCTTTTCGGTTGTTTTCAGGAGCCTGGGCGTTTTCGACAGCTTGATCTTCATTGCTGCGATCGGCTTTCTGGCGGTCAAGGCGCTTCTGTTCAGCACGTGATACGGATTCATACCGGCTTTCAGAATCACCGGTTTCCCGGCTGGCACCTGTCTTTCCGGCACCGGCATCCTTCTGCATCCCTGGAGCGGGGGTCTGGGGAAGAACCATCTGGGGCATGGCAACCTCTTGCCGCTTTTGTCGAGTTATCACCCGTTCATTGCCGGCTTTCAGCAGTTTAACGGACGGTTTCCTCTAACTTTGCAAAAGCGATGCCAGCCGGACTCCAGGGCTTAACGGACCACCAGCCCTTCCAGCATTCGGGTGACTGTCCGAAATTCGGTCTCAATGTTATCAACCATGGCGGAGGCATCCTCCAACCGGTTCTCCTTGCCAGCCACCTCAGCCATCATGCAAAGCTCCCCCAGATGCGGGGCTCCGATGTTGATACAGCTACCTTTGAAGCTGTGTGCCATCTTGGCAAATGCATCTGCGTCTTCGAGCTCTATCGCTTTTCTCAGACCGGCAATGCGCTCACGGGAGTCACCGAGGTAGGTCTGAATCAGAACCTCAAACTCATCATCCATGACGTCCTGAAGCTCGGCCAATGCTTCCTCGTCAAGGTGTGGCTTATTATTCATACCGCCCCCTGTCTCTGGTCGGATTATGACTGGACCGTTGCTCCCTGTTCTGAAGCTATACCTGAAAAATCCCAATCATAAATAATTTCAACATGATTACCCTGCCTATGGAACGTGACGGATTCCGACAATCGTTTCAATAGCAAAAGCCCTCTGCCCGCGTACCTTGCAGCCGCCCCCGGCTCTTTATCAGATACCAGAACCGGATGGTTACGGAAATCAAACCCTGGCCCACTGTCTTCACAAGTAACACGAAGGCGTCCCCCGGATGGTTTCATGGAGTGATGCAGGCTGAAACGAATAAAGTGGCCCTCGGTCCTGCCAAGCCTTCGGCGCCTCTCCTCATAATAGCGATCAAATCCGTCCGACGTGTGTTTCCATTCCGAAGGTAACTCCAATACCCCGTGCTCCAGAGCGTTGTTGTATAGCTCCGCCAGCAATGTGTATATTTCGCCGCTTTTGCGCCTTAGGCCGGGCACCTCCATACAAATATGGAGTAACAATGGCAATGGGCTGAAATCTCCCAGGGTCTGTTCACGAATCTCGTAAACACATCGCCATTCCGTGGGGCCAGCCAGTGCCGAGGGCATCGCCCGGTCCGGTACCGCTGAAAAACCCGCTTCATCCACCATTTCCAGGCTCAGAAGCGTGACATCATCACCATCTTTCTGGCTACCGGTAAAACGGTGCACAGCGTCAATTACCGCATCAAACTGATGCTGGCCCGGGTGAACCGAATCAAGAGCATGGATAACGCCAGCCTCGCCAAACACTTCACCGGCCGCATTGCCTGATTCAAGTACGCCATCTGTCATCATCAACAGGCGATTACCAGGCATCGCTCCAATCGTATCCATTCCGGCATCGAACTGGTCGGGAGGTAGTATGCCAAGCGGCAGGTGCCGGGATGGCAGCACCAGACGCTCGCCATTGGAACGAATCAGCCATCCATCCGGCAGCCCTCCACTCCAGATCTGCAGTTGATTGAGTTTGAAGTCCGCTTCAATCATCGCGCCGCAACAAAACATGCCTGTCGGCAGAATCCGTTTGAGCTTCTGGTTGATCTCTCTCAGTATATCGGCACCATCGAAGCCCTTGCTGGCCATACCATAAAAGATCTCGGCAACAGGCATGGCGCCAATCGCTGCCGGCAAACCATGCCCGGTAAAGTCACCAATAAAGACCAGCATTCCTCCAGCCGGCCGTGGTGAGGCAAACAGCACGTCGCCATTGAAAACTGATAATGGAGAGGCGTGGTACCGAATGTTGGCCGCATCAAGACACCCCGGATGAGCGACGTTATCGAACACCCGCTTGGCAACCTCCTGTTCTTCCAGCAGCTGTTGGTTACGGGCACCGATCATATCCCTCTGGTCAGAGAGCGCCTGGTGCATCAACCGCATCCGGTTGAATGCATTAATCTTGGCTTCGATAATCACACGGTTATAGGGCTTGCTGAGGAAATCATCACCGCCCGCCTCCAGGCAACGGGCAAGCGCATCGGCCTCGGAAAGGGACGTCAGAAAAATCAGCGGTACCATCCGCTGTCCGGCCCGCGTCTTGATCTGCCGGGCCGCCTCCATGCCGTCCATTCTCGGCATAAGGGCGTCCAACAACACGATATCCGGGGCGGTATCCCTGAAAAGGGCAACCGCCTCCAGACCATTAGCGGCGTCAAACACCTCGTGCCCCAGCCGTTTCAGCATGGTTTTAAGAATCAGACGATCGCTATCGCTGTCATCGGCTATGAGGATTCGGAGCAAACGGTTTTCTGCAACAGGCTCTTCCATGATGGGCCCCGGCAGCTCGCAAGGATCACCGAATGGCGAACAGTTGCTCGAAATTGGATATGGATAGAATACGGCGAACGTCGTTATTGCAGTTTTCTATAGAAATTCGGGCACTGTCTCCGCCGGCGTAGTCCCGCAACAACAACAGCATTCCCAGAGCAGAACTGTCCAGATAAGTGGTCTCGGACAGATCCACAATGTAATACCGGATACCCTGGTCACCATGTTCATAGGCGTCACGAAAAGCCTGATGGGTGCTGAAATCAAAGCGACCTTCAATGCTGATAATCAGGGTCTGACTATCTTCTCCGCGGCGCGTCTGAATCGGCATTCCAAATCCTCCGAGGGTATTCAACGAAGCAGTAAACCGTCCTGAAAATGAGCGATTTGTCCTCGGTTAAGGATAGCCCAACGCGTCGAAATTGCATCCACCCAGAATTGATGCACGGCAAGAATCAGCGATGACGCCGGCTGAATGCCCGGCCAGCGGCATCATCCGAGAGTTTCTGATCACGTAGGTCCTGGTCTTTCTGTTCCTGTTGCCGGCAGGTTTCGATGTACTTTTGCATCCCCCGCCGGCGTTCCCATGCCTTGAGCCATTCCTGTCGCCGAGCCTCAAACACCTCTTCGACCTGTCGCAACTGTGTTTGCTGCTGCTGAATGACCTGATCCAGCTGCGCAATAAACGCCTGCCAGGCCTGGAGACGACTGACCTGAACCACACCTTGCTGGCTGTTGCGAATCTGGTCACGGTATTCCTGCTGATAGCGGTTCAGGCTTTCCACCTGCTCGCGCTGCTGGTCCGCCACATTGCGAGCCTCACCCATCCGCTCCAGTGCTTCCTGCTCTTTCCTCTCTTCCAGGGAAAGAACCACTTCAAGGCGCCGGGACCTCAACATCAACCGTTACTCCCCGCATTTCCGGCCGGAGGATTGTGCACCGCCGATTTTCGACGATCAGGAGATCTGCGCTCGGGCACCACGGCCAAAAGCTGTTCAATGCTCTCGCCAAGCGGTGCGCTCTCGTTCAGGCCTTGCTGCAGAAACTGTCGCATGTTGCTGATATGGGCCATGGCAAAATCGGTCTCCGGATCGGAACCCTTGACGTAGGCACCGACACTGATGAGATCACGCGCCTGCTGATACCGGGAATAAACCTGCTTGAAACGCTGGGCCCTTGAAAAATGCTCGGTTTCGGTAACCTGAGGCATGACGCGGCTTATAGATGCCTCCACATCGATAGCCGGGTAGTGACCTTCTTCTGCCAGCCTGCGGGAAAGCACGATGTGACCATCCAGTATGGCTCTTGCTGCATCCGCAATCGGGTCCTGTTGATCATCACCTTCGGTCAGTACGGTATAAAAAGCAGTTATGGAGCCACCCCCGGGACGGCCATTACCGGTTCTCTCCACCAGTTGCGGCAGCTTGGCAAAAACCGATGGCGGATAGCCTTTGGTCGCTGGCGGCTCACCAACCGCCAGCGCTATTTCACGCTGGGCCTGGGCGTAGCGGGTCAGCGAATCCATCAGCAGCAGTACCCGCTTGCCCTGGTCACGGTAGTACTCTGCGATTCTTGTAGTCAGCATAGCGGCGCGCAGGCGCATCAGTGGCGAATCGTCTGCCGGCGAGGCCACGACCACGGAACGGGAGAGACCTTCCTCACCGAGAATGTCCTCAATAAATTCCTTGACCTCACGACCCCGCTCTCCAATCAGTCCCACAACCGTTATGTCGGCATCCGTGAAGCGGGTCATCATGCCCAACAGCATACTCTTGCCGACACCACTGCCGGCAAAGAGACCCAGGCGCTGACCCTGCCCAACGGTCAGCAGCGAGTTAATGGCCCGAATACCTACATCCATGGACTGACGAACAGGCGCGCGATTCAACGGGTTGATGATGTCTCCGGTCAGGGCAACCCGGGCTTCCGCCTGCAACGGCCCTTTGCCATCCAGTGGTTCGCCGCTGCCATCCACCACCCGGCCCAGCAGCTGCGGTCCGACCGGGACGCGGCTAGCCGCCGCAAGCGGCACCACACGGGCACCGGGCTTCAGACCTTCAATGGCGGTCAATGGCATCAGGTAGACCTTATCGTCCTCGAAGCCAACAACTTCGGCTTCGACACTGCCATTCCCCTGGCTCTGAATCACACAACGGTCACCCACAACCATTGGACAACCGACGCATTCGAGTGTCAGCCCGACCATGCGGGTCAGTCGCCCGGAAAGCTCGGGCTCCGGCTCGCCGCCCAGAAAGTCCTGAAAGCGGCTGAGTCGTTCAGCCAGGCGGGACGTCATCACTTTCACCTGCTCCGGAGTTATCGCGGGAATGGTTTTCGTTTTCGTCTTCTTCCTCGCCTGGGGAATCCAGAATCTCCCGGTGAAAATCGGTCAGGTCGTCCATCAGGGACTCCAGTTCCTCAGTTTCGCCAGCCTCGCTCTCACCCATCTGCTTATCCAGCATACTCTGGACCGCCCGCTGGAAACGCTTCTCGACGGTAAAATCCACCAGACTGTGGCGGGTTTCTATCTTGCAACCACCCGGAAGCACGTCGTCATCCTCAATCACCGAGGCGGGAGTCTCCATGCGCGCGGTCACTTCCCTCACCAGCTCGCAATCGTCCGGATGAATATGAATACGGATATTGTCGGCACTTGAGGGCAATGCCTCCAGAGCCCGCCGGACCACTTTGTGAATCTGGGAAGAGTCGATGGTAAGTTCACGAAACACCACGGCGCGGGCCAACACTGTGGTGAGATTCACCAGCGCCGTTTCAAGTTCATCCTCATGGCGACTGATCGGCAACAGCAACTCACCCAAAAGGTGTTCGAGACGATCCAGCTTGATGTCGACTTCCTTGCGGGTATCCTCGTAACCCTGTTTTTCGCCCTGTTTCAGGCCTTCAGAAAGTCCGGTCTGGCGCCCTTCCTCATGTCCCTGATCGCGCCCTTCGGAAAGTCCGGCCTGATAGCCGGCATCACGGCCCTCGTTATATCCGTCTTCACGCGCTGCCTGGCGAATTTCGTCAATATCGGCGGCCGTCAGAGGTTTGACATTGCGTTCCTCCTCCCTGGCCACTTCGTTACCCCTCGCATCCAGCAAAGGCAACTCCCAGCGCTCGTAGGCTGTCAGCTGTTCCTTGGGTATTCGATGGAGGTCTTTGGAGGAGTCTTTCATCACATCATTTCTTCGCCGGCGCCGCCGAGTGATATTTCACCCGCCTCTGCCATGCGACGCGCAACGGTAATAATATCCTTCTGGGCCGCTTCCACCTCGCTGACCTTGACCGGCCCCTTGGCCTCCAGATCGTCCTGAAGCAACTCTGCCGCCCGCTTGGACATATTCTTGAAGATCTTGTCCTGAACCGCCTCATCCGCCCCCTTCAGGGCAACAACCAGCACTTCAGAGGAGACTTCCCGCAGCAGCGCCTGGATGCCCCTGTCGTCAATGTCCTTGAGGTTGTCGAACACAAACATCAGGTCTTCGATGGTGGACGCCAGATCCGGATCCATATCCTTGATGGAGTCCATCAGGTTACCTTCGATACTGCGGTCCATGAAGTTCATGATATCCGCCGCGCGCTTGATACCACCAATGCGGCTGGTCTGGGCAGCCGAACCGCCGGAGAACTGCTTCTCAAGGATATCATTCAGCTCCTGCAGAGCCTGGGGCTGGACACTTTCCAGGGAAGCTACACGCATCATCACGTCGAGCCGGACCTTCTCATCAAGGGTTCCAAGAATTTCCGCGGCCTGATCGGGGTCGAGATAGGAAATAACGATCGCCTGAATCTGTGGGTGCTCGTAGCGGATAATATCGCCCACGGCCCGAGGCTCCATCCATTTCAGAGTATCAAGGCCGGTGGTATTGCCGCCGATCAGGATACGGTCAATCAAGCTGGCGGCCTTGTCGTCACCGAGGGCCTGGGTGAGCATGGCCCGGATGTAGTCGTCGTTACCCACACCAAGTCCAGTCTGACCGCCAACGGCGTCCACAAACTGGTTAAGCACATGGGTCACGTCGTCTTTGCTGACGTCTTTCATCTGGGCCATAGCTACGCCCACACGCTGGACCTCTTTCGGCCCCATGTGTTTCAGCACTTCAGCGGCGTCGGCCTCTCCCAATGTCATCAGGAGAATTGCGGCCTGTTCCACACGCGGAATCTTCCGCTGGGGTTTCTGAGGCGCATTAGCGCCCTGCTGGCTGGCTTGATCAGTCATCGACATTCACCCACTGGCGCATGACCTGGGCAACCCGGGCGGGGTCTTCTGCTATCAGGCCTTTCAGTGCATTCAACTGCCTATCATAACTGTCAGTAGCGCCCGGCAAAAGCAGTTCATCCTGGGACGACATGGCCGCACGCAACTCGTTAGCGCCTTCGATGTTGTCGAGCCCGCCATAGCCGCCCTCACCGAAGTCCCCGCCGCGCTCGCGTTTACCACTGCCGGACAGGCTCTTGAGGGTGGGGCGCAGAAGTCCGAGAACCAGTACCAGAATTACCAGACCAGCCAACACCTGCTTCATGAGATCCCAGAACCATGGCTGTTCCCAGAAACCCGGCGCTTCAAATTCAATACTTTCCTCCGGGGCGAAAGCCGTGTTCATAACGGTTACGCTGTCACCCCGGGCCGCGGAATAACCAACAGCATCCCGAACAAGCATGCTCAGGCGCTGAAGCTCCTGCTCGGGCCAGGGCTGATAACTGACTTCACCGGTCTGGGGATCAACGACCTTCATGTCGTCAACCGCCAGGGCAACCGTCACTCGCTTTACTCTGCCAAGTTCGTGGCGAATATAGCTGACGGTCCGATCCATTTCATAGTTTCTCGTCGATTCCTTCCGCACATCCATCGGCTCGGACTGGCCTGCCTGGGCGCCCTCAGCATTACCCCTGCTGGCCTGCTCCGGTACGGTAGCATTAGCCGGGGGCTGATTTGAGAGCGCGCCCGGAATACCCACGGGCCCGCTGCCCGCCACTCTCTGCTCGGTCAGCTCTCGCTCGCTTCGCACGGCCTGTTGTTCCGGGTTGAACAACTCCTCCGCCTGCTCAACCGATGAAAAGTCCAGATCCGCAGAAACCTCCGTGCGGTAGCGGCCCTCGCCGACTATCGGCCCAATCAGTGACGACACGCGCCGGGAAAGCCTTTCCTCAACCTTGGACGTGTATTCGTACTGGTCCTGCATGCGATCGGTTTCACCCTGCCCCTGCTTGCCTGTCAGCAGGTTACCGTTCTGATCCACCACGGTAACATTCTGCTTCTTCATCATGGGGATACTGCCAGCCACCAGGTTAACCACAGCGTTGATCTGTTCCTGTTCAGGACGGCGCCCGGCAAAGACTTCCAGGAATACCGAGGCAGACGGCTCGCGGGCATCACGGACAAACACCGAGCGTTCGGGAATCGCGAGATGAACCCGTGCTCCACGCACCCCCCTCATGGCGCCAATGGTGCGGGCCAGCTCGCCTTCCAGTCCACGGCGATAGCTGATGGTTTCCATGAACTGGGAGGTGCCCAGGCCCCGCTCCTGATCCAGCAGTTCGAAACCCATGGTTTTCTGATCGGTTACACCCTCGGCTGCCAGCTTAAGACGGGCGCTGTAGACCTGATCGGACGGGACCAGCAAGGCACCGCTGCGCGGATCCATTTTGTAATCGATGCCATTACTGTCGAGGATCGTGGTCACGTCCTGGGGATTGTAGGAAGAGAGATCACCAACCACTGGCTGGTAATTGGGCTCCTGCGCCCACAACACGACTGCGACGCCAAGCGCAACACTTGCGGCGAGGCCTATCATCAGTCCAATCTGGCGCAACAGGTTCAGGCGATTGAACCCCAGGAACATATCGCTCCCGCTCTCCGGAGCGTCTGACTCCCGGGCAACCGGAACGTTTGAGGGTGTAGTTTCTGCAGGAACGCTGGCCATGTATCTGCTCCGCTATCAGATCGGCATGTTCATAATGTCTTCGTAAGCCCGGACCACCCGATTGCGTACCTGGGTAAGTGCTTCGAAGGAGACTGAGGATTTCTGTGCGGCAATCATTACCCGGGTAATGTCGACATTGGGGTCACCCATATCGTAGGCCGTACGGAGATCACCGGCGTTTTGCTGGAGCTCATTAACGTTATTCACAGCCTTGCCCAGCATATCGCTGAAGCTCGGCGTTTCCTGTGTTTCCTGAACCTGGCGCGGGCCGTCAATACGACCACGCACCGACTGGTCCTGCTCAACGCGCTGATTCTGCATCATTTGTGAACGCAGTGAGCGGATGTCAGACAAGACGCTGTTGATGTCGGCACGCTGGACCATAACTCTCTCCCAATTCCTCAGTGAGCACTGACGGACTTACTCGTGGAACTCTCTATTACCGATACGTTAGCAACGAACAGGCCAATTAGTATTTTTATATTATTATCAGCAACTTGAAAATTTGGAGCAGAAACGAAAGGGATCATGCGACAGAGTTTTGACGGAGCGGGTATTATGCCCGGATCGGACAGGATACAAAAAGACACCCCTGAGGGTGCCTTATTCTGACCGTGTCTTATTCTTGGAAATCAGGCTGTTGCCAGTTCCGAGTCAAGATCGATACCGGCGTCGCGCATCTGGGCCAGCTTGTAACGAAGCGTCCGGGGGCTGATGCCAAGTTGTTCGGCGGCGCGGTTACGACGCCCGCGCTCTTTCTTGAGCGTCTGTATAATAATCCGGAACTCCTGTTGTCTCAGGTCATCTCCCAGTGAGCCTGCCGCAAAGGCTTCCGGATCTTCGGTGTGCTGGGTACTTTCCGGCTGCGGCTCGTATCCGATGACATCCTTGGGCTCTGAATCACGGGCCTCGTGAAACTCAGGTCCGAAAAGACGATCAGTCCGGGTATCTGGCGTGCCAGTAATACCGAGCTCCAGACATAAGTCACCGGCGTGTATGACATTGCCCTGATGCAACACCAAGGCACGCTGAATGGCATTATCCAGCTCCCGGACATTGCCGGGCCAACGGTGGTTTATCAGCGCGTGCTTTGCATCCGGTGCAAAGGCGGTGCCGGTCAACTTCATCTTTCGACAATGCTTTTTCAGCAAAGACGTTGCCAGCGGCATGATGTCCAGGGGACGCTCGCGAAGAGGCTGCCAGCGCATGGGAAACACCGTGAGCCGGTAATAAAGGTCTTCCCGGAATTTGCCCTCACGTACATACTCCGCCAAGTCCCGGTTAGTGGTCGCAATGACACGAACGTCCAGGGAGATCGTCTTGCGACCACCAACCCGCTCTACTTCTCGTTCCTGCAGAACCCGAAGCAGCTTGGACTGCAACCCCAGGTCCATCTCGGAAATCTCATCCAGCAGAATGGTTCCGCCATTAGCCTGCTCGAATTTACCCGGCGAGGAAGCCACTGCGCCCGTAAACGCGCCCTTCTCATGGCCAAACAAAATGGCTTCCAGCATATTCTCAGGGATCGCCGCGCAGTTAATCGCAATAAACGGCTGCTCTGACCGGGGCGACTGCTGGTGAATAAAGCGCGCCAACACTTCCTTGCCCGTTCCACTTTCACCTGAGACCATCACTGTGGAATCACTGCCGGCGACCTTGGTCGCAAGCTGGAACATGCGTTTACTCACCGGGTCTTCCGCAACCGGTGCATCCGACGATTTCTGGCGCGCACCGCCGACCACCTTACTGACGGCCTCCACCAGAACCTGAGGCTCAAACGGCTTCACCAGGTAATCAATTGCGCCGGCCTGCATCGCCGAAACCGCATGACTTATCTGACCGTAGGCAGTGATCAGCATCATCGGCAGGCCGGGATACAGGCTCTGCACCTCCGAGAGCAACTCATGCCCGGACATTCCCGGCATATTAACGTCGCTGACAACCATATCCACCGGAGCTTCTGCCAGACGAGCCAGTGCTTCACGGGCATTGGCCGCCTCTCTTACCCTGAACTTCGCCAGTTCCAGAGTGGTCACCAGCGCTTCCCGCAGATCGTGGTCATCCTCAACAATCAAAATCTGGGCTTTGGCCATGGTTGTCTCCGATTAATGGTTATTCTTCAGTTGCGGCAAACGCAGCGTGGCAACAGCGCCGCCCTGCTCCGGCGATTCGATGGAAAACTGCCCCTGGTGAGCCTTCACCACCGCCTGCACCACGGCAAGGCCAAGACCCGTGCCATGGGACTTCGTGGTATAGAAAGCTTCCATCAACCGAGGCGTTTCAGAGCGATCAAACCCCGGACCGTTATCGACGATCCGAATCACCAGCTCACCGCTTTCCGACGCCACCTGCACTCCAACGGAGGTTGCGCCAGCCTCAAGGCTGTTATTGACCAGGTTGGTACAGGCGCCAACCAGAGCATCCCGGTTACACATCAGCCGACACCCGTCAGACACCTCATCCCGAATCGAAACCTCCGTACCCGCTCCAAGCTTTAGTCCGTCCAGCGCAGACCCCAGAGCGGAGAGCAGCCTTGCCCCCGAAAGCTCCTCCGCGAGGCGGGTCTCGCCTCGCGCAAAAATCAACATATCCCGCACCTGCTGCTCCAGGTGCGTCAGACGGGACATAAGGCGAGAGGCGCAACGCTGGCGCATCTCCTCATCCAGGTCTGCTTCACTCAAATGCCCACCATAAAGAATTGCAGCGGAAAGCGGGGTCCGAATCTGATGGGCCAGGGAAGCCACCATCTTGCCCATGGCAGAAAGGCGCTGGGCATGGGATAACTGGGACTGCAACTGACGGGTTTCCGTCAGATCGGTCAGCAGAATCAACTGGCCGGGCTGGTTTTCCATGGTTCGGATTTCAATACTCACCCGACGACCATCTTTGAGGGACACTTCGTGGCCATCATCACGGCGTGGGGCAAAGCAACGGCGAATCACGTCTATCCAGCGCTCACCGTCGAGGGGCTCACCGAGCAACGCGATTGCAGCCGGATTGGTCTGCGTCACAACACCCTGACTGTCCAGAACAACGACACCGGCGGGGAGTGCGTTCAACAAAGTCGACAACCTGTCAGCCAGCTGCTCCTTCTCCTCAAGCTCCTGCTGACGTTGCAGCGACTCCTGAGTCAACTCACCGGACAACTGATTCACCCGGGACTCCAACGTACGGTAGGAGTCAGTAATCTGCCGAGACATCCGGTTGAACATTTCCAGGGCGGAATCCACCGCCTCGTCGTCCTGTTCCGGAAACAGCGCCGTCACCTTATCGTTAACGTCCGCAGCCGCATTAGCCTGCACCTGACCTGCCTCAGACTGAGCAACAAAGTGTACCTGACTCATAACCTCGCCCCCTGACCGGCCCAACCACCGGGCCGCACCATTCGGATGATTCGTTTAAGAGTCTTAAAGCCAGCATCGTGCCAACTCACTTTTTTTCAATGAATTCAAATAGAAAGGAAATCGAAACAAACAGAGGTGACGGTTTTACGTCGGTCAGAAATGACAACGGCGCCAAAGGTTACAAACCTTTGACGCCGTTTTGCACCATAGCTTTCGGAAGCCGGGATCACAGTTATCCACCCCAACCCCGTGACTACTCCTTGCTTTCAAGAATCTTCGGGCTCCTCCTCACGAAGCCCATACTTGCGAACCTTCTCCACAAGTGTCGTCCTACGGATCCGCAATTTCTCCGCAGCCCGGGCAACTACCCCACTGGCCTCATCCAGCGCCTGCTGAATCAATTGCTTCTCCAGGTTGGCGAGGTAATCCTTCAGATCAATCCCGTTCACCGGCAACAATGCCGGCGCATCCAGGCCGATCAAACCAGGCACCCCCGACGGCATACCGGTGTCCTCCACCGGCCGGTTCTCGTCGTAGTCATCCACGTACCGGAACTTCTTGGGTAGCTCCTGAACACCGATCACACCAAAAGGATGCATGATCGCAAGACGCTCAACCAGATTCGCCAGCTCACGAACATTTCCCGGCCACTCGTGGCGACACAGGCTCATGATCGCCGCCGAGTTCATCCGCAGGGACCCCCGTTTCTCCTTTTCCATGCGGGAGATCAGCTCATTGATCAACAGGGGTATATCTTCGACCCGCTCACGAAGAGCCGGCATCTCAATGGGAAACACGTTCAGGCGGTAATACAAATCCTCACGGAAATGTCCGTTCTCAATCATGTCCTCAAGATTCTTGTGAGTCGCCGCAATCACCCGTACATCCGCAGACTGGGTACGATTACCGCCCACACGCTCGAATGTCCGCTCCTGCAGAACACGCAGAATTTTCACCTGCATATTGAGCGGCATATCCCCGATCTCGTCAAGAAACAGGGTGCCACCCTCCGCCATCTCAAATCGACCAACTCGGGCGGTAATAGCACCAGTGAACGCGCCCTTTTCGTGACCAAAGAGTTCGCTTTCCAGCAGCTCAGCCGGAATGGCACCGCAATTTACCGGAACAAAAGGCTTGGATCGGCGGGAGGAATGGTAATGAAGGTTACGGGCCACCACTTCCTTGCCAGTCCCCGACTCCCCGGTAATCAAAACACTAACGTCTTTGTCTGCCACCTGCTCCATCAATTGGCGAACCTGCTGAACCTTACGGCTTGTCCCAACCAGGCTCCGGAACAACTGAAGACCACGTTGCTGGCCACGCTCACGGGAGCGAGTGAATTGGTCCCGGTATATCTGCGCCCGGTATAGCGAGTCCACAAACTTGGTGTAATTCAATGGCCATTCCATCCGGGCAATAATGCGGGTGGCATCACTTTCCGCAAGCCCCTTTAGCAAGGGGTCGCCGACCATCAGTATTGGAACACCTTCAATGGCTTTGCAGACGGAGTTGACCGTTTCAAGCACTCCGTCATCCTCGCCGTTTACGACGACCACTGAAACGTTTCCGAGACTTTCAGCGTCTCCCGAGTTCAACAACGCAACCGCTTCTCCTCCGGCAACAATCTGCTCTTCGCCAATGAAATCAAGAATCGTGACCACGTCACGCCGCCTCGTCTCATCCTTGCTCAGAACCAGCACGCTGTTATTTTCGGACATTCACAGAAATCTCTTGAGGGATTTGTGCGGTATTTAAGACTGTAAGGGCTTCAGAGTCAATTTTATGACGCTACTTCGGCGGATTTGATGAGACGTTCTGATAAGCCTTTGCAGCGCTTCGGTTTTGATTGACGCCTTTCAGTGCATCCTGTGCTTCCCTGCGAGCCCGCGCGGCGCCATCATTTGCCGCATCAATAAACTGCTGTAATTCCGTGAGTCGAAGACGAAGCGGTTCAGCGTCCAGCTCGCCAGCCGACAAGGCGGCCATCAGGGGTTCGATCGCCGGCTTAACTTCCCCGTTAAGACGCGTGAGTTTCTCCCAGTCCTGATCTGCCAGGGCTAGCCCCAAATCCGCCATCAGGCGGTCCAGGTTGTCAAGATCAGCCTGCATGTCGGCCATGCCATGCTCTCCTTCAGAATATTGACGTAAAACAAGCGAGACCCGAGACGGAAAAATGCCGACCAAGACCGGCCATTGGTGCTCTGCTACGATCAGCGCCGGGCAGCACGACGGGCCGCAGACGCAGTAAATTCACTGCCCCGGAATCCGGGGTTAAAGTCGTATGGCGGAAAACCGTCATCCAGACCATCAATGTAATACCGCTTTGCCCTCAGGTCATAGGTCATTTCCATGGTAGTCCAGAACACCGGTTCACTGTAATAGCTAATGTTATGGGCCTCGGAAAACCGCCATAGGTTATCGTGTTCATCGTACTCTTCAGACGCCAGAATCTGCCAGCTGTCTTCGTCCAGATAAAACACACGCCGATTGTATATGTGATTGATGCCGGTACGGCGTTTCGCCTCCACAACCCAGACCCGGTGAAGCTCATAACGGGAAAGAGCCTGGTTGATGTGTCCGGGACGAATCACATCCTCCGCCTTAACGTCCGCTCCGTGCAGCAGGTAGGCATTATAGGGAACGAACAGCTCGCGTTTACCCTTCAGCGTCCAGTCATATTGGTTTGGCGCCCCGTTATACATGTCTTTCTGATCAACTGACCTCAGTGACGACGAGTTGGGCAAGTCGGTCTCATAGGCGAGATTGGGCGAACGGCGAAGCCGACGGGAACCGGCATCGTAACGCCACGCCAGGCGCGGCGAGCGGATCTGATCCAGGGTTTCATGCACCAGTGTGATTGTGCCTGCCAGAGAAGACGGTGAAATGGTATCCGTCTTGAGATAGAAAATCTTGTTGTCGATTTCCTCAAGCTTCGCGCCTTTCTTGCTGTAGGCAAAGAAATACTCGTAATCGTTAACCACCGGGTTATAGCCACCGTCGGTTTGTGGCGTAGCCGATGCACTCCGGAAGGTAATTTCCTCACCCCGATAACGCAGAATATGGTTCCAGATTACCTCCAGGCCATTTTTCGGAACCGGGAAAGGACTTGTCATGATCGTGTCACGGACGCCGTTGCCGTTATCAAGAAGCTCTGCGGTCAGCGCGTTTTCCCGAAACTTGTTATAGACGTGCTCTGGAAACGCGGCTGTCCTGCGCGTCTGATAGACCGGCATGAAGAAATCCGGACCGTACTGTTCAAACATCCGGACGTGGCCGTCAGACAGCTTGTCGCGATAGAGGTCAAGATTGTCCGCGGTGATCACGAACAGGGCTTGATCATCCGGGAAGGGATTCACCTCCACCGTGCCCTTGCGCCAGGATTCCGGGGGTGACGTCAAACCCCCGGTCCAGGCGGGGATGCTTCCCGCCGTATTGCCTTTCCTTTCTGCGCCAACCGGGGTCAGCTTGCCATCGAGCTGTGCGGCCTCTGCTGCTGTGACCGCAGACAGCGCCTGCCCGGAAAATCCAAACAAGACAGCTGCAACAAAGGCAGCAACGTGGTTCCGCATCCCCAAGACCTCCAGACATTCATACATGTTTGGCTGGCAACCACCTCATCCGGTAAGAGCCAACGCCCGGCTGCACTGATTACTGCTCGCACAACCGAGCGCCTTTTTGCCAAATTCAAACGGTCGTTTCAAGTGAATGTTTGTATTTTCTTGTGAAGCAGATCGCCCCAGAGACAGGTAAAGAAATCATTTGCTGGAAATGTTATAATGGGCGATTAAGTTTCCGGGGCGGTGCAGCTGTCTCGTGATTAAAGGTATCCTATGGCGTCACAATGGCACTCGCTGGTTTCTCAAAAGCTATTCCTGGCTCGCGTTCTTCTGGAGCAGATTGGCTCGCTGGCCAAGACCGAAGACGACGGGCGGCCTGTTCCTGAGGGGGAGCGGACATTGAGACGGGAAGCGGCAACCCAAGGCGCCATTGAGCTGCTTTTAAGATCACGAAAGTTACTGTTGATCATGATTGTCCGTCTCTATCAGGACCGGACAGGAGAGCCGGCTTCACTGAACGAGCTTGCATCCTTGGTCGGAGAAGACCCAAACGAGGTTGTTCGCTTGCGTGAACTGGAAAACCGCGCCAATAGCTGGTGGAACCATCTGGACCAGTTAGAGATGTCACAGAGCCGGCCGGCAGCAACCCGGAAAACCGTCAGCACCGAGAATATTATTGCAGTCTCTGCCGACACCGGACCAGACCGGTCCGCAGCTGCCCTGAAAGATACTCTGGGTGCACTGAAAAATTTTACCGATGATCTGGAAGAGCAACACAGTGAGTGGTAATGAACCACTCGAGCCAACCGGGTCTCACTAACTGAAAGGTTAACCGAATGTCACCATCGTTTTTTGAAATTGTACAGCTGAGTAACGGCGACTATGCATTGCGCCGCATTGATGATGACAGCGCGCCACTGGTGAAAGTTTCGTTTTCAGAAGAAGCCCGTGAAATGATGGAAGATCGGGATATGGCCGTTGCCAAGGCCATGATTGCAGCCGGCATAGAAGCGGTGGGCAATGTTTCCCACGACATTGACTGGGAAGACGACGAACTGGAAGCTGCCGACGCCCAGCCTTCCTATACTCTTCACTGACTTCCTCGGCCGCGATCCTTGGCGCCGCAGCTCGGCGGCGCCTCTTCGGCTTATCGCTGCCGAAGAATAACACCGTGGCTATTGCCTTTGGCAGACGCAAGCTGGAGCGCCTCAAAGGATGCACGCCGGAGCTTACGGGTCCACAGGACCACGGCATGACAGGTACCGGCACTCAACGCTCTTTCAGCGAGCTCCTGAGCGGGAAAATCGGCGGTAGACCGAAGCACCAGTAACTCGCCCGCAATAATACCGTGCATTTTCTGCCACTTGCTGACCAACGCCTGGGGTGGGTCAATCCACGCAAGCCAACGCTTCTCCTGATTCAACTGGGTGAGCATGGGGAGCAACAACTGAAAGTTTTCCACTTGCCCCTCTGGCAAGATTATTTCCGTAACGTTGCCGGTAACAGCCCCATCATCGGCCTTGCCCCTGCGCCGGGCACGGATGGCAGAACGCCGCTCCGGGACAGGCACCGAATATGCCAAAGCACCTTGCTGATACGCCAGATTATGATTGAGACTCAGTTGTTCCATGATTCACCCGCTTTCCAACTTGCCGTAGCGACCCGATGTGATCAGTGAAGATCAGACCGACGGATCACACCCACGCCTAAACCTTCGATAAACAATTGCTGCTCCGTGAGATCGACCTCAATAGGGTCAAATTCCTCATTCTCGGCTATCAGGAAGACCTTCGAGCCCTCCTTGCGGAAGCGTTTCACCGTGACTTCCTCTTCCCCGACTCTCGCAACAACGACCTGACCGTTATGAACGTCCTGAGTGCGATGAACAGCAAGCAAATCCCCGTCCAGAATGCCGATATCCTTCATACTCATACCGCGCACGCGGAGTAGATAATCGGCGGACGGCGAGAAAAAGTCTGGCTGTAAGGAGACATGGTCTTCAATGTGTTCCTGGGCGAGAATGGGGCTACCTGCCGCCACCTGACCAATCACCGGCAATCCCGGGTCTTGCTCAGCCTCCGGCAGACGAATTCCACGACTGGCACCGGGTACCATCTCAATAGCGCCTTTGCGTGCCAGTGCACGAAGGTGCTCTTCGGCCGCGTTGGCTGAACGAAACCCGAGCTCTGCGGCAATTTCCGCACGCGTGGGTGGATAGCCTGTCTCATCCAAATACCGCCGGATTATTTCAAGCACCTGGGATTGTCTTGCTGTCAGCTTCATCGAGCTACTCCATTACCTGGATAATCGGGCGTTCGGACAGATTTTACTGGCGTTCCGGCCCCTGTTTTTTTATACAGTGAATTTACTATATACAGTGTTTTATCCAGTGTAAAGCCGATGCTCGTTCTTTCTGAAGACTCAGTAACAATGGCGCTCAAAACGAATGTGTTATGGTGAAAACACTTTTACTCGATGTTTCAGGGAGTTCCATGACGCAAGCCAGCAGCTGCAAAATGCCGGATGTTCTGAAAACCCAACAGGGCCAGGATCGCCGTGTCGGTGTGGAGATTGAGTTATCCGGGATGAGTTATGACGCCCTGGTGAGTCGAGTCTCCGGTTTTTTTGGCGCAAAGCCAAGACTGGTTTCCCGTTACGTCACTGAGATAGACACCGCCTTTGGCACCTTTACCATTGAGCTCGATTCAGATCCGATCAAGGAACTCGACCTGGCCGATGATCGCCTGCCGGATTCGATCCGGGATATTGGGGGGCAGGCGATGGAAGTTATTGATGCGGCGGCCGAGCGCATCGTTCCATTGGAGATCATCAGCCCACCATTAGCATTCTCCCAGGTCCATGAAATGGAACGGCTGGTGGAAGAGCTGCGGTTGGGGGGTGCGCTGGGTAGTCGTGAGGCCATCTACTATGCCTTCGGGCTCCAGCTTA
This sequence comes from Marinobacter salinus, assembly GCF_001854125.1. Lineage (NCBI taxonomy): Bacteria > Pseudomonadati > Pseudomonadota > Gammaproteobacteria > Pseudomonadales > Marinobacteraceae > Marinobacter > Marinobacter salinus. The sequence continues at coordinate 591,625 of NZ_CP017715.1, read as the reverse complement.
ATCCCGAACTGCCAGACTTGGCGCCATCAACAGTGGTTCGTTACCTTCAAGCCTTTGCCGCGCTTTATGAGTGGCTTAAGGCACGCCATCAGTTGGACATCAGCCGCAAGTTCACTACTTATATCGAGCCGTGGCACACGCGATATACAGACCGGCTGATGGAGGACGACTATGCACCGGACCAAACGCAGCTGATGCGGGATTATCTGGAGTTCAATCCCACCCGCAACCGGGCTCTTGATCTTCTGCCGCTGTTTGCCTACCTCAATGCGTCATTGCTAGGCGACTACGTTCAAGACCCCCGGATCAAGAGCCGCCCTACCCTGCATTACCGTTTGCCGGACTGCGATATTGATAACGCATCCTGGCGCTTTTCCAGTGTCTGGAACGACTGGGTGGTGCTCGAACAAATAGCCTCCAACGCCCCCGAGCTGGAAGAGCTTCGCGCCCTATACCGGGAACGGCGTAAACTCAGTATTCACAACCTGACACACAGCTGGCAGGAAACCGTCAGCCAATGGCTGCATAGTAAAGGGTATGTCTGACCAGAACCGCCCCCGGGAGGAGTTGCCCGGGCTGACGATCGGCATCAGCGGACCGGTAAGAAAAGGCACGGCGCATCGGTTAATCAGCCTCGGGCTGCGGCTGCATGGTGCTCGCACCCATTACATCCGGCCCGGTTCCCGGACCGACGTGTCGCTGCTGGACGGCCTTGTACTGTCCGGGGGAACTCACGTGCACCCTGAACGTTACGGACAACAACCTCAGGTTACCGCCCGCTATGACCGACAAAGGGATGCCACGGACTACCGGCTTCTTGAGCAGGCTGAGCAAATTGGCATACCAGTGCTTGGCATCTGCCGTGGGGCACAGCTGATTAACATATTCCACGGAGGGTCATTGTGCCAGAACGTTACACCACTGAGAGTGAATACCCGCCACCGACCGCTGCTCTTGCCCATGCAAACAGTCAGGCTGGTAACCACCAGCAGACTTGGCCAGCTGATGCAGTCACCCTCAATCGGCGCCAACCGGATTCACAGCCAGGCGATAAAACGCCTCGGGCGCGATCTCAGGGTTGTTGCGGTGGACAACGACCTGTTCGTGCAGGGCATCGAGAACACTCATGGGCAATGGCTGTTGGGTGTTCAGTGGCACCCGGAATACCTGCTATATCATGGAGGGCACCGGAGAATCTTCAGAGAGTTCGTTCAGGCGGCGATGGCATTCAAACTGTCCCGTCTTGAACCGGCTTAAGCGATAACTGATACCAACACCAGCTATTAGGGAGGACACTATTTATGAAGGGAAGGAATCGCGCGACCAGACTGTTTTTAGCTTGCGCCCTGTTGATGCCCGGGGTCGCGCTCTCCGGAGAAGTCAGCCTGAGCGGACAGGGCAGTGTCAGCTTCACGCCGGACAGTGCCCGCCTGCAGTTCACCGCCAATGCGGAGCATGATCTGCCCCAGTCGGCAACTGAAGAGGTAACATCGTTGATGAGTCAGTGGCGCGACGCCATTGAGAATTACCAGGGCGAACTGAAAGACTACACGGATGCCAACGTCAATCTATACAGCCGCGTGCTTCCTGGACATGAGCGTGGCGAGGAACCCCGAAAGCGGGCTGTGGCATCACAGACAGTCAGCTTCCGGATCACCGATCTGTCCCTGTTGAATCCGTTACTTGAAGAAGCACAGACCCTGGGCCTGGATTATCATCTTGGCCCCAATCAGTTTTTTCACTCTGACGAGCCCCGCCTTGAACGGGAAGCACTGGCGAAAGCGATCGCTGACGCGAAAGCAAAGTGTGAGTTTGTTGCCAGCCAGCTTGAGCAAACCTGCGGCGAGGTGATTAGCATCAACGTGAATGGCGGCTTCCGGCCTGCACCAATGATGAGGGCGGAAGCAAAAGGCGCAGACGATACCGTTTCAAGCATTGGCGAACGGCAGATTCAGGCGACGGTCAATGCGACTTTCGAGCTCGACTGACGTCAGAAATCCCGGGTATAAAAGATATCCAGCGAAGCGGCCAGGCCACTGGCCGCTTCCAGATAAAAATACCGTCCCAGATCATAACGCAAAGCCACAGTCGTAATCGGCTCAAAAATACCTACCCCATAACGCACGCTCAGCTCGTCCGTCAGATAGCCACTGGCAACAACCGACGTTTGCTCGCCAGATCCCTCCGCTTCAAGAGTCAGATTACGAATCCCGAACTCCTCACCGATCTGGCCGGTCACCTTATTGGCCTGTGTCAGACCCAACGACAGGGCCGCCCGCCCCATCTGCCCCTCTTCTCCCCGACTCTGCGCAGGCCGCCCCAGAATCACATAGGACAGTGCATCCGTCTGGGACATGTCCGGATTCGCAAAGACTTCTGTGGTCGGAGATTGCACCGGTCCACTCAGACGGATACCAGCCACCACCGAACCAACGGTCCGGATGGCCTCAATGTCCAGATAGGGCTGAGTCAAATTGCCCACGAACAGAATTCGCGCCCGACGCAGCTCCAGCTCCTGCCCATAGGCATCGTACTGGCCATTGACCAGCTGGAGCGTGCCTCGGGTGTCCATGTCGTTGCCGATCCTCAGTGTGCCTTCCAGATCGCCCTGCACGCCAAACGCAGAAAAAGTGACCTGATCTTCGCCTACAACCACGGTCACATCCATCGTCAGCGACCGAATCGCCGGCTCTTCCTTCTCGACACCGACGATGACCTCATCTTCAGAAACTGATACGGCCTGATCTGGCAGACCCTTGATTTCGATACTGCCCCGGGGCACGGCAACCTGCCCCGTAACACTCAGATCACCCTGCCCGAAGGCGAGAGTTATATCAGGTTCCACTTCGAGACGCGCATAAGGCTCCAGACTGAAAGGTACCCGCTTACCTCTGATCGTTAACTCACCTTCCGGCGCGCCCGTCCAGTCTACTGTGCCATCCACCGTCGTTTCACTTCGGGCATTACTCCTGACCCTGCCACTGATATCGGCAGAATAACCGTTAAGCTTCAGGCTGAGCATCACTTCATCCAGTGGCACAGGAATCCGTTGATCAACCACGCGACCGTTGACCAACGTTAGCTCACCACTGACAGCCGGCTTCATCAGAGGCCCCGAGAGCCTCCCCTGGCCATTAACCTTGCCGGACACCTGCTCAATGCCGGTAAAAATGCCAAGCAAGGCAATATCCAGACCCTGAAGATCGAATTGACCTTTGACCGCTCTCTCCGGAGAAGCCGGATCCACGGTCATATCCACTGACAGGTCCCCCAGCTCCGGCCCTGAAAAGCGAAGGCCCAGCTCAGCGTTTTCTGGCTGCAAATTCAGTGCGGTGGTGAAGGTTTCGTAGTGCAAGGACTCCCACTCGTCATCCAGAAGAACCCGGAACTCGCCCTTGCCCGCGTCCATCCGGATCTGTCCTTTGGGACCGTCAGCAGCCATGGCAATGTCAATACTTCCGTTTAGCTGAGCCCGCCAGCGCAATGCCTCCGGCATCAGCGGATCAAGGGCTGCTGCCGGAAAATTATTGAGGCGATACGCAAGCCTGGGGGTTGGCAACAGAACCTGATCTCCGGCACAAAGCGAACTTTCCTGCCAGCCCCAGCAATGGGAACCAAAGGTCAGCTCTCCGTCAGCCCCGTAAACCAGTCGTGCGGGCGCCTGAAGCTGCCAGCTCTGCTCCTGCCCCGGTATTTCGACCAGGCCACTGGTCAGGGCGCCTTCCCAGGCTGTCCATGATTCGCCAAAACCACCGTCAAGCACGAGCTTCAGGTCCGCATCCGAGTGGTTCGCCGTCAGCGTAAGCCGGTGATCAGCCCGGGTTCCGGTCGTATCCACAACAACGGTTTCCAGGCGCTGACCAGCGGCCTCTATGCCAGTAGCCTCAATGTTACTTTCGAGCCTGAAGCCTTGCTGCAAAACCGCGTTCAGATTCAGATTGCCAATCGTTACCGTGTCCTGCCAGGCAAGTTCCTGCGCACTGAGGGCAAGATCTCCCTGAGGTTCATCGCGTGTACCGGAAACATTGAGCGTTACATTCACTTGGCCGCCCAAGCCTGTCAGCAACTCATCCGGAGCCGGCAACGCCAGCATGAGGTTTCCCTCAATCATTTCTCCCCAGGTGCCGCTACCTTTGAGGACATTCTGCCCAACCTCTATGGCAAGCCCTGACAATTCCCAGGCTCCGGATGCCGTGTCCAGAGCCCCACTGGCGCTGGCTGGCTTGGACTGCCACTGGCCGGCAAGTTCCCACCGGGCCTTCATGTCCGGTATGTCCCCCGCGCGCAAGGCGCCCTGCGTCTCTACGTCACCGCTCAGACTGGCCTCCAGCATTGGCAGCCAATAGCCGGGATTGAAGTTATCGAGAGCTAAAGCCGCCTGCCATGACAGAGGCCCGGAGAACTCCAGTGACGCATCACCCGTCAGCGAACCCGCCCCCGTGGTCACCCGCAAATCTTTCAGGGTAGCCGCGCTCAGATCGCCGTCGACCACCGAAGACAATGTGGCGTCGCCCTTTGGCCCTTCAACGTCTGCCTGAAGACGGCCATTATACAGCCCGTCATCCCAACTCACGGTGCCATCCAGACGGTTCAGCTCAACCGGCGGTTCCGAGACATCGGGCAGCAACGAGAACCAGGGAAACTTCCTCAGTGCGACATCAGCATCCGCTTTCAGGCCGCCCAGCCAGCTCACCTTGCCGGCGACACTGGCTACACCTGCCTGCCCCGGCTTTTGCGTTGACAGCTCAAGCTCAATATCCCGCGCCGCTTCCGTACTCACAAGCCCGCGAAGTGACAAGCTCACCGGCCCCTCTGTACCCGGCAGGGTTGCGCGAGCGCGGGTATCAAAACCCGATTCGAGGCTGCCATTGGCTTCCAGGAACCAGTCTTGCAGAACCAAGGTCTCAGGCAGTGTTTCCATTGCCAGGAAACGCTCAGAGTTTACTCTGAGCTTCGCTGGCCATGACGGATCCAGCGGAGCAACACTGCCCGCCAGCCCGGCATCCAGATATCCGGCACTGCGCCCGGAAAGCTTAAGATCACGCACACTGCCCGACAGTTTCACATCCAGCGACCATGCATCACCGTAGGGTGGCGGCAAGGACGCCTGGACGCTGAGGTTCAATGGCCAGTCCCGGCGGGTTTCCACTCTCCCGGAGACCGTGACCCTATAGGCATCAAGCTCATAAAGCCCCCGCTCAAGCGTCCAGTCTGCCCCTGAGCCACCGGCCGCGAGTTCCAGCCGGTCCCAAACCTGACTGCCGTTCAACACGAAAGGACCCAAAGACACATCGCGGATACGCACACCCAGCGGCAAATCTATGGCCGGCAACGTGAGACCTTGGCCATTCTTCTGATCGCCTGAGGATGGCTGGACATTCACGACCAGGCGTGTGGCCTGAAGAGTATCGAGGCAGAGCTGTTTGTTGAACAGGCATGAGGGGGACCAGTCGATCTGTGGTGAATGCACCTCAACATCAACGCCATACCCACGCCACGCCGCCGTCTCCGCCTGCCAGCGACCAAAGAGTGAGCCTTGACCGCCAGTCACGTTCAGCCCGGGAACCTGGTCAATAACCCAGGCCGTGCCGGTTTCGGAACGAAGGGCAAGCAATACAACGGCAATCAATATGACTGGCAAAAAAACGAGAACAGCAAGCACCAGCAGCAGCCAGAACCGCCGGGACCTGCGTTCCGGTGCTTTATCCTGAGTGTGATTCTGGCGCTGATCGGTCACAATTCGGGCCCCATGGAAAAGTGAATTCGCCACTCGCCACCAAACTCGGGGTTCACTCCCTTGGCGATATCGAGGCGTAGCGATCCAACCGGGCTGATCCACCGAAGCCCGATACCGGCTCCGGTTGCCAAAGGGTCGAAAAGATCATTAACCGCGTTACCATGATCCACAAATAACGCCACCCGCCATTTGTCGGCAAACTGATACTGGTACTCACCGCTTCCGACGAGCAAGTACCGCCCGCCGACTGGCACACCGTCATCATTGTCCGGGGACAGGGTTTCGTATCCGTAACCCCGAACGCTTTGGTCACCGCCGGCAAAGAAACGCAGGGAGGGGGGCACATCCTCAAAATCGTTGGTGGCAACGCCTCCGAACTGCACCCGCCCCAGAAAGCGGTGTCTTCCGAAAACAGTAAACAAACCCTTGGCCAGGGCATTGACGTGCAGGATGTCCACGTCGGACAGCGCGGCCCGATGGGAACCGGTAACATCAAACTGCAGGCGATAGCCTTGTGACGGATCCAGCGCGTGGTCGACGTGCAGCTTGGAGTAGCCGGCCCCGGGTAATAGCAGGGTACTGGTCCCTTCTTCGACATTGCCAATATTGTAGCTCTCGTTCTCCAGACGGAGGGAAAGTACCTGCAACCAGCCTGTGTCAAGCTGATGCTGCCACTGTTGGCCTAGCGTGAAGCGCTCAGACTCCACATTCTCAATGTCTTCTCTCTGGTAGCCTGCAGTCAGCCGTATCAAGTCCGTCATGGGCGGATCCAGCGGCAATTCATACCAGGTCGTCAGGTTTTGCCTGGGGATAGACAGTTCCGTTTCCGCACCCCGCTTGTGGCCCATCGGGTTTATCCAGTGCTCCCGCCACGTGCCCCTCAATCGTGGCCCCACATCTGTTGAAAAACCGACACCCGCCGAAACAGAACGACGATCCCTACGGCTTACCGCGACTTGCACGGGAATAACGCCATCAACGGCGCTGGAGGGCCTGGCGTCAATGTCCACTACCGAGAAATAACCGCTATTGGATAAGTCGCGGTTTAGTTTGGCAATTTCGTCAGTATGATAGGGTGTGCCCGGCTCAAAGGTGACAAAGTCCCTGAGGAGCCCGGTTTCGAAGTAGTGCCCTTCCTCGAACGTTACCTCGCCAAGACGGTAACGATCACCGCTCTCAAACACCAGTCTTACCTCTGCGGTCCTGGCTTCCGGGTCTACCTCCAGCGTTCGGGTGATGAACGTCCCATCAAAATAGCCGCGGCGGCGCGCACGAGTCTGGATCGTATCCCGGAGGGTCGAGTACTCACCGTGATTCAGAATATTTCCCTCTGCCGGATGCGCTGGCAGATCATCGACGAAACTCGGGTCTGACGCAGCAGCGCCATGAATCTCAACTGTTCGTGATACCACCCGAACCGGCTCGCCCGGCGTAATAACCAGGATCAGGCGCGCAAGATCATCGGCATCGCCTTCCTCCACCCGCCAGTTGATCACCGGGCTGTAATACCCCAGTGCCCGCAAGGCTTTTTCAGCCTGACCAACGGCCGTTGGTGCGTATCGCCGCAGGCTGAAGGCACTTCGACCTTCAACCTCGCCGACAAAAGCCTCCGCATTGGTCTGCAGGTCCGGATACTCACCCTCAACGCGAACCTCCACCTGCTGGGCAACGCTCACCAGTGGACACCATGCGAAAAACAGTGCCAGCAGCCGGACTCGGCCTGATGTAACAACGTGGTTTATAGATAGCATCCGGCTATTTCAGCATCAGGAATTGAGACAGAACCCTCAGTTCAAGCGTGAGAGTTTAGCTGTGGGTGGTCAAGTTAATCCACGACAAGTCGTCGCAGGCGCTCAAATACGCTAACCTGCCAGCTACTTATACAGCTCTGACAGGTAACCGGAAACCCTGAATGCTCCACATTAACCGCGAAAACCTGAAGTCCAGCCATCAGCTGATCTGGTTCATCATTGATTTCCTGATGCTGGGCCTGCTGATCATCAACCTGGCCTTCATCATCTGGGACTCCATCTACAATTTTGTGGCCATACAGGAACTCCTTAAAGACCACACCCCTGCGCTGCAGGCTCTGTATCACCCGATACACGAGCGGTTCATTTTCTACGACATGATCTTCGTCAGCATTTTCCTCGGAGAGTTCTTTCTGCGTTGGGGATACTCCGTAAAAGCCAGTATCTATGACCGCTGGTATTTCTATCCATTTATTCACTGGTACGACCTGGTCGGCTGTATTCCTGTTGGCAGTCTGCGTTTCCTGCGAGTGTTGCGGGTTATATCCATCGTCTATCGCCTGCACCAGTACAAAATCATTGATGTCACCAACACCAAAACTTACCGCTTCGTCAATTTCTACTACGAAGCGTTTATGGAAGAGCTGTCCGACCGGATCGTGCTGAAGGTGCTCAGCGGGGTGCAACAGGAAGTGAAGCGTGGGTCACCACTGTTTGACAAGATCCAGCAGGACATTCTCTACCCTCGCCGGGCCATGCTGTCTGACTGGATCTCCATGCGCGTCGCAGAAGCGGCGCAGGAAGGCTATGTACCCAACCGGGGGGCCTTGCGAAGCTACCTGGAAGACCGCGTCGACAACGCGCTCAAACAGAACCTTGAACTATCCCGCCTTAAATATCTGCCGGTGGTGGGGCCTACCATTCAGGAGACTCTTGAAGAAGCAGTCGGTGACATCGTTGCACACGTCATACACCAGATCCTTGAGGATCTGGCGTCGGCTTCCAATCACGCCTTTATTGAAGACATTGTCAACGTGTTCCTGCCCACGCCCGGGGAAGTAGAGGCAGATGAAGCCCAGAACGAAGCTCTCATCAATCTCATTATCGAGATACTCGATGCGGTTAAAGAACAGGTTCGCGTAAAATACTGGCGGGAAGAGCTGCCGTGAAAATCCATCCTTTACGTACTCCCTGATTCAAAAACAACAAGAGTCGACACCATGGATTCATTGCACTACCGACCGGCATATCAGTTACTCGCCGACCTCAAAGCCGGCAAGATTTCGAGCGAAACCGTTACCCGGGCTTTCCTGGAGCGTATCCGGGAATATAACGCTGACATAAACGCCGTCATTACGCTGGATGAAAACAAGGCTCTGGAACAGGCCATCGCTGCCGACAAAAAGCTGGCCTCGGGCGAAACGCCGGGCGCCCTGCACGGTCTGCCACTCACCTTGAAGGATACGTGGGAAGTTGCTGGCATGACGACCACGGCCGGTGCTCCCCCACTGCGTCACCATATCCCCCGGGTTCACGCAGACGTGGTCCAGCGACTGACAGATGCCGGCGCCATCATCCTTGGCAAAACCAACGTGCCCATTTACGCCACCGATCTTCAGAGCTACAACAAGCTCTTCGGCATTACCAACAACCCCTACAACGAGGACTATACGCCCGGTGGTTCTTCGGGGGGTGCGGCGGCTGCCCTGGCCAGTGGCATGACACCGCTTGAGGTGGGAAGCGATCTGGCAGGATCTATTCGGACTCCAGCCCACTTCTGCGGTGTTTTCGGACATAAACCCACCCGTTCACTGGTCTCTTTCCGGGGCCATATTCCCGGACCTCCCGGTACCCAATCCCGGCCGGACCTGGTGGAAGGTGGTCCGATGGCCCGGAACAGCAAGGATCTGGAGCTGTTACTTGGCGTCATCGCCGGCCCACGCCCGGCAGACGCCCGGAGCTGGTCACTCACCATGGAGCCCTCAACGCTAGAGACTCTGGACCAGGCCCGCGTTGGCCTCTGGCTGGACGACCCCCTCTGCCCCATTGATGCCGAACTGACCACCGGTTATCAAAACCTTGCGGCGAAGCTCGGTGACAAAGGGGCTCTGGTGACGGAAGCCCGTCACGGCCTGCTGAATATGGAACACATCCTGCCCGCCTATTTTAATTTGCTGGGCAGTCTTCTGAGCACCTCCCTAAAACCGGCACAGCGCCGGCAAATGAGGTGGATTGCCCGACTCGAAAAATGGCTCAGATTCTTCGGCCCGGTCACGCCCTTTATTGGCGAGTACGGCCGCGGGGTAAATCAGACCGTCTATCAATGGGCGGCCTGGAACGAAGTGCGAGAGAAAATGCGGGTCGAGATCGAAGAGCTTTTCGGTGGACTGGATGTACTTCTGACACCGGTTTCCCCAACCACCGCCATAAAACATGACCACAGCCAGCCGGTCTTCAAACGCCGAATCATAGTGGCTGGCCAGCCCCGAGCTTATATGGACCAGTTCTGCTGGATAGCACTGGCCACCTTACTGGGGTTGCCAGCAACGTCGGTACCTGTTGGTCGCACAAAAGCGGGTTTGCCGTACAATATTCAGGTGATCGGAGCGTCCGGGAAGGACTTGACCACCATCCGCTTTGCTCAATTGCTTGAGGATTCCGGCCTGGCAGGTTTTGAGCCACCTACCGGATTCTGAGCGCAAAAAAAGCTGACTAAATAGTCGGCTAAAGTTTTCCGACCCGAAAATCCCGTTTTTTTCGCAGCCCGGGGTCGGAAGTGAAAACAAACAATTGCAGTAATTGGATACCTGAAGCATTTAACGTCATGTAGGCTCCCTCTTCCATGTAGCGATTAGCATAGGCCTTGAAAGGGGACCTTTAGCGTGCCGACCAGCACTAACCAATTCTTTTTTCTTGAGCACTACCTCCGCCTGGTGACGCGAAAACCAGAGAGCTGGTTATCTGCATTGCAGGTTTTGACAGGCAGTCCACGATTGGCTCAGGAAGTGTCAACTGATTCAGGACAAGGTGACTTCAACGCACGCCTCGCTTTTTTTTCCACCCGCAACATCAGCCTTTGTGGTGTCTACCTCGATTCAGCATCAAAATTAGTTGGGGTGAACGCCGACACTACGGCCATTTTTATGCCCCTGCAGGGAACGGCCGAGTTTGTAGTGAATGGCCAACCTTTTTTCTGCTCCCCGGGCGTTCCGTTTGTTCTGGAGCCGAATGTTGAATTTCGTGCAGATCTATCGCCTATTGCCCACCTTTTTATTATTCAAATCGCCTGTCCCGAATCCTCAGAATCCGGCGTAGCTTTTCAAAATGGTGACCGAGAGCTGGCAAAAATAGTCGAACGTTATCTGGCTGCGACGCCATTCTTTCGAGATTACGAACATGCTGTTCGGCGCGCACTCTCCCTTGAACGAGCCTTGGTTTCACACAGGAAAGGGGGAGATTCGAACGCCCCAGGCCTTGGACCTAAGCCGCTTGTTGGTGATGATGATCGCCGACTGTGCCGGGCGCTCCATATGATTAACGATGGGCTCGAGGTGGATATTGACCTCGCTTCCATTGCTCGCGATTCAGGGTTGAGTCTGAGAAACCTCTATTACCTCATGAAAAAATACACCCGCATGACGCCACATGGTTTTTGTCGGTCGCGTCGACTGATAAAGGTTCGAGAGTCGATGATCTGCAATTACGCTGAGGATCCCGTCGTGGCCAACCACGCACTCAAGTGGGGGTTTAACCATCTTGGGCGCTTTTCATCCTACTATCAGCAACACTTCGGCGAATATCCGAGCGAAACTATCAAGCACCTGAAAGATTTAATAAAATCCTCAGACGATGTGCTTTCCGTGAAACCCCATCCAATGTTACCGCAAGCGGCTTGGTATACTTCACAATATCAGCCCCCTGAAATGAAATCCTGTGCCAGTCCACAGTAAGTCCGTGTCGCACCCTGCCAGTCATTCGAGAATGCTGATTGTGTTTCGAGAATTAGCCTTGCTTTGGTATAGGGCCTCATCGGCACGCCTCAAAGAGTCCTCGTAGTTACTGTCCGAGTCCCGGAATCTGGCTATCCCAACACTGACCGTTACGCTCGCTCGGGTGTCACCAAGTTTAAAACGGACAGCCTCTATAGCCCGACGGATTCTGTCGGCGAGAGTCCAGGCATCGTCGGTACTGAACCCCCTGAGCAGAATTGCAAACTCTTCACCACCTAGCCGATAAGCACGATCGGATGGCCTTAACTGATCGCGAACCAGAGTTGCGACTTGGCTGAGCACTCGATCCCCCATGGCATGTCCGTATGAATCGTTTATGTTCTTGAAGTGATCGAAGTCGTACATGATGATTGCAGAGTTGAATCTTGATCGAACAAATTCCGAATAGTTGCTCTTGAGGTCGTGATTGAATTGCTTTCTGTTGAAGAGCCCCGTCAGTTCATCGGTAACCGATTCCGTCCGCAATTTCTCTTCGAGCACTTTCTGCCCGGTTACATCCCTCATTACACCCAGAACGGTTCCCCCGGTTTCCACGTGAACTGATTCTTCAAGCCATCGAATGTGCCCATGGCAGTTGCGGAGCCTGAAGGTTACCTTTTTACCGGAATTGCTTCTCATGTCCCGATGGAGGGAGTCGAAATGGTCTCTGTCTTCCGGAACACATAAGTCCCGGACAGCTTCAAGAGATGGAGGAGTATGGCCATTGATCCCGAGAATCCGAGGCATCGTGGTAGACCATATCATTCGGTTTGTTGTTAGATCCACCTCCCACCAAGCCAACCCTCCCGCGTCCTGAGCCTTCGCAAGTCGAACGTTGGCTGCCTCGAGTTGCTTTTTCATCACCTCCATAGCCAGCCTTTCGGAGTCATCCCGAATGACGGCAATGACATATGTTGAGGATTCCACAATGAGCCGATTCAACATGATATCGACAGGCAGGTTAGAGCCATCCGCCCTCCTGCCATGAAATCGCAATCCAGTTCCCATTGATCGACGAGCAGGCCGACTAAAAAAGTGTGCAACATGCTCCCTGTGCGCTGCGACACTCAGCTCAGGTATTAAAATATCCAGAGATGCCCCTTCAAGGTTACTTGCGTCAGTGCGAAATAGATCCGCTGCCCTGTGATTCACTGCGACGATTGTTTGGTCCGGATCAACCAGAACAGCGGCATCGGGCATTACAGTGAGCATCCCCCTGGCATTCTTCAGTTTCATTGGTTTTCTTTTTCCGGGCAGTCAAGGTAAGCGTTTTTGATTGCAACGAAGCTGTCAACATCATCCAGGAAGAGCTCGACGAGCTCCGGGTCGAAGTGAATCCCACGGTTTTCCCGTATCAACTGAATGGCGTCCGCCAGAGGCCAGGCTTTTTTATAGGGTCGCGCGGAAGTCAAGGCGTCAAACACATCCGCCAGAGCCGCAATTCTCCCGGAAATGGGGATAGTGGTGCCTTTCAATCCCTTCGGGTAGCCAGAGCCATCCCATTTTTCGTGGTGATTCAAGGCAATTTCACGGGCCATGACAAGAAGATCGCTGTCATTACCCTCAAGAAGCCTTGCGCCAATTTCCGCGTGAGCTTTCATGGTTTGCCATTCTCTATTATCCAGTTTGCCGGGTTTCAGGAGAATGGCGTCCGGAATACCAATTTTTCCGATGTCATGCATTGGGCTTGCATTCAGAATCAACTCACACTGTTGTTGAGACCAGCCCAGTTTTCTCGCCAGCAAGGCGCACATTTTGCTCATTCTTATAATGTGATTACCCGTTTCCTCGTCGCGATACTCTGCCGCGTGGCCTAGCCGGCGAATTATTTCAAGCCTGGTATCCTGAAGTTCCTGGGTGCGCTCTTGTACCAGCATTTCCAGATGGTCTTTTTGATTGTGCACCAACCGGTGTGACACATGAGCATCAAGGAAATTCTGGACGCGCATCAGCAGTTCCCGACGGTCAAACGGCTTGCTGATAAAGTCGCGGGCTCCGGCTTCCAAGGCTTTCAGCAGATATTCCTGTTGGTGCTGGGCGGTCAGAATAATAATGGGTGGCAAAAGAGAGTCTCCCAACCGTCCCAACTCTTCCATCACCTGATAGCCGTCAATCCCCGGCATATTCAGGTCCAAGAGAATCAGAGAGGGGCGATATTCCCGATAGAGAGAGAGAACCTCGCGCGGGTCACGGATCAAGACCAGATTGGTGTAACCCGCAGAGGTGAGTATTTTGTCCAACAATTTAAGATTGGCCTGTTCGTCATCTACGATAAATATCGTCTGTTCATGAAGTTTTTTGTCTGAAAAAGCGCTCATATGTTGGCTATCCGAGATATCTCTCTAATGTATTCATCAGTTCGTCGATATTAATTGGCTTGGTCAAATAATCGTCGAAACCGGCACTTCTGCCCATTTGCATATCGTTGCGCATGGCATTTGCTGTTAGCGCCAGCATTGGCCTCTCGCTTAGCTTTTCAACCGACTTCAGTTGATCAAGAAGCGCATAGCCGTCCATGTCCGGCAGGTTTATGTCTACCAGAATAAGATCCGGCGAATAATTTTTGGCCAGTCTCAGTCCGTCAGAAGCGCTGATTGCGGAAACCAGAGCAAATCGGGGCTGTCGTTTGATGATTCGCTCGACCAGCTTCAGGTTTGCTGGATTGTCCTCGATGTAGAGTATCGTCCTCTTGTTTTCTTGAAGTTTGTCCGGAATGCCATCTGATGAGGAACTTAAACAAAGCGTGGGCGAGGCGCTGGTATATGTGTCACGGCATTCAGCGGGCAAGCGTATCCAGAAGGTGGAGCCTTTTCCGACCTTGCTGGAGACACCAATACTCCCCCCCATAAGCTCGACCATTTGTTTCGTAAGAGACAGACCAATCCCGGTGCCTTCAATATGGCTAAGCTCCGCCCCCAGCCTGTTGAATGGCTGGAACAGATCGGGGATCCGGGATTCCGGAATGCCATGCCCGGTGTCTGAGACTTGAATATCTATCCAGGACTCCTGATAGAGCCTGGCCTCAATCAAAATACTTCCATCCAACCGGTTATACTTCACTGCATTTGAAAGGAGGTTCAGCAGGGCCTGCTTGAGACGCGTCCAGTCAGCAGTTACATGAAGATGTTCAATCCCGCGAGTTGTGACAGTAAGGCCTCGTTTTTCGGCAGAATGTTTAATCAATATCAAGGCATTATGAACAACTAAGCTGACCGGCACGTTTTCAAGGGATAACTCCAGCTTGCCGGATTCGATTTTGGCAAGATCAAGCACCTCATTGATCAGTGCAAGCAGATGCGTACTGGCGGAGAGAATCTCACTGATGCTGTCTTGCTGATCTTCATTTAATTTCAGGTCGCTTTGCAGCAATTGTCCAAAACCCTGAATGGCGTTCAGAGGCGTGCGCAGCTCATGGCTCATGTTGGACAGGAATTCCGATTTAGCGCGGTTAGCCTGGTCTGCCCGCAGCTTTGCCCGGACAAGGCTCTTCCGATTGACCTCCTCCATGTCCAGCATTCTCTGGGAATTGATTATGACCCCGTAAGTTGCCATGAATGGCCCTAAAAACTCGATGATTGAGGAGTCATAACCAGAAGGTCGGTTCGCAAGAGCAAAGGTTCCAACCAGCTCCGAACCGATAAAAATAGGAACACTGAGGAGCGTCCGGATCTTCGGGTGCCCGTCAGGAAGACCGGTAAAAAGTCCCTCGGACTGCGATTCATCAATGGTGATGATTTCTCGTTCGCGAATACACGCACCAAGGGCGTTGTCGAGGTCATGAAACTCGAATTTATCCGTGCCGACACGACTGTACATTTCCGCGGATTCTGGCCCCCACGAAATATCCGTAATTGACTGTATTCTGAGGAAAGGCGAATTCTCAGCCGAGAAAAGAACCTCTGCAAGGAAACCAAACTCACTGCCGGTAAGCTCAAGCAGGCTCTTTAGCATGGAGTCAAGGGTTGCACTGAACTTGCCTTCAAGAACAAATGCGGTAAGAGAGTCATGGAGCATATTCAAGAGCATGGTTTGGCGTGACAACTGCTGCTTGGTTTCGCGCATCGCGGTAATATCTTCCACCACGCCCAACATCTGCTTTGCAGTGCCATCCGTTCCACGAACGATCGCTCCGGTTTCCAGCAACCATCGCACCGTGCGATCAGGCCAGATAACCCTGTGCTCTATCTGATAAGGAGCGTCATGATCGATGGATGCCTGTATCGCAAGCTGTACCTTGGCCCTGTCGTCCGGATGTATCGCCGCAACGAAGTTCTCAAAAGAGGTTTCGAGCTCACCCTCGGGATACCCGAACAGCATAGGGACTCTCTCGGTCCAGAACAGTTCGTCGTTTTCCAGATTCCACTCCCAGGTCCCGATGTTTGCAAAAGACTGCGCCCTGCGCAGACGCTCCCGGCTGCGTTCCTGGTGGAACTCCGATATCCAGCGAACAAGGGAATGGGATATGACATTGCCAAGCACGTTAATCAGGCCCTGTTCAGAAAAAATTTCCGCGAGTCTGCCGCCTTTGGTGCAAAGGGTGAGGGAGCCCAGTTCCGTTTCATGTGCCCAGAGGGTTGTCTCAAGGCTTTGGTGATCGACTTGCAGAGGCACTGCAGCACACTCAGTTACACCTGAGATTGATATGGTCGGAGATTGACAGACATCGGATGCGACATTTTCCCACGGCGCCAGAACCTGGTCAGTTCTGTGAATTCGAATGGAGATATGGCTGATACCCAGAAACTCGCTTAGCGGTTTAAGAGCGGTCGAGAGGGTCTCATGAACATCGGCCCAGTGCCCAGAAAGAATCCCGGCGCTGACCTCGCTGACCAGGCTTGCCAGCTTGCTTTGCAGCGCTATATCCTGTTCAACTTTCTTCACATGTGTAATGTCTTTGCGAATGGCGATGTATTGATATGGGCGTTTATTGTTACCCAGGAACGGCACAATAGTTGACGACACCCAGTACAACGAACCGTCTTTTGCACGATTGCATATCTCGCCCCGCCAGACGTCGCCAGACGATATGGTTTCCCAGAGTTCCTGGTAAAACTCAGGGGAATGATGGTGAGACTTGAGTATCCGGTGGTTGTTGCCGAGTAGCTCCTGTTCCGAGTACTGACTGATATCGCAAAATCGCTGGTTTACTTCGGTTATTTGTCCCTTGTCGTTAGTCTTGCTGACAATGGCATGATGGTTTAGTGCAAGGTGTTCCTGTTCCCGTTCATGAAGGATATCGTAGATCCGGCCGCCCGGTGCTTTTCGCGACGCTTGTTGACTCCAAAGCTCCAACAGGAAACGGCTCAAATTCGGGTAGTCCACACAATATATATGTGCTTGCCCCTGGACCAGGCAACTCTTCAGCTCCGAATCGGGCACTTCTCCCGCAATGAAGATAATCGGCCGGACCGAGCCTCCCGGGAAAAACCTCAATAGGGCAGAGATATCGGTGAAATTTGTTTCACATGGGCAATGGCTTAGTAAGACCGCATCAGTATCGTGATTGATAAGCAGATCGAGGAGGGACCTGGTGTCCGTTGCACGTATTGCCTGTATTGGCTGCTCTGAAAGATCCCTTCTGAGTGTTTCATAAACGGTATCGCGATCCTCCAGAACCAGGAGGCTTCTGGTCAAGCTGGCGTTGAAAATACCCAGCTCCCTGCACGTGTCAGCCAGTATCCGTGAGGTAGCAGGTTTGGTCAGGAAGCGGCGTACCCCTGCGTCAATGGCATCCTCAGCCGCTTCCAGAGAAATCGATTTCCCCATTGCCACGACCGGGACGGCTGCATCGGACTGGGCACCCAGCAGTTCCTTTAGCGTCTCTCTCAGGGATTTCTTCTCAAAGCTATCGGCATCAACAAGCCACATGTCAGGTGCGCTGTTGCCCCTTACAGCATTCATAGCCGGCATTAACCGGCAATTCAATCCGTAAGATGAAAGAGCTCTTCCCTGTCGCTCCAACCATCGGCTTGTGTTTCCGTTGCCCAATACGTTTATAGTTATCATTTCAAAGATGTCAGGTGCTGTTTCGCTCTCGTAATCTATAAACGAGACCTGCGACCTCGCCAATCTGTCTTTTGAGTTCGTGCATGGACTCCTGGGCTTCCTTGACCACCCCCATAGCGGTGTCACCCAGGTCATTTATACTGACGATCTTCCCGGATATTTCAGAGGACGCATTATGCTGCTGCTCTGCGGCTGCTGAAGTTCCATCGCACGCCTCGGAAATCCGCTCGATAAACGTCACCAGTTCTGCGAGGGTATCTTCTGAACTGATGGCGTTTTCAACGGTTTTTTGCGCATAGTTGTCGCAACGCTGCATGGACTCGGTCGCGTTTGAAACGGTCTCGTGAAAACGTCCAAGCGTTGTGTTGATCTGTTCAGTTGTCGTTTTTGTTCTCAGTGCAAGGCTGCGAACTTCATCCGCAACTACTGCAAAGCCACGACCCGCATCGCCAGCCCTTGCTGCTTCAATGGACGCATTCAGTGCAAGCAGGTTTGTCTGTTCTGTGATATCTCCAATTACGCTAAGCGCCTCCGCGACCCCCTTACTGGCTTCCGTTAACTGGCCGACCGCTCTTGACGCCTCAGAAAGCTCCTTTGAGAGCGCATCCATACTATGCCGTGTTTCCTGAGTCAGGGCCTGACCGCTGGAAACCCGTTCATTTGCCAAGCGAACCTGGTCAAGCATCCCTGACGCGTTGCTGGCCACCTCGCGCGACGTGGCCGACATCTCTTCACTGGCAGCGGCAATGGTATCTGTAGCAGTGGACTGTTCCTGAACGGCAGAATGCGCATCGTTGCTTCTGGCAATCGTATGCTCCGCGCCGTCGTGCAGCTTGCAGATGACGTCGTCCATCCGTTTGACGATGGCGTCAAGTTCGGCGCTCTGCTGGGTAATGACCAGTTCCAGGCTACCGATGTCATCGACCCTTCCGGTAAAAATCTTTTCAGCAACACTGTCATCAATGACGTCCCGCGCTCTTCGGACGCACTTCCTCAGCGGACTGGTCAGACCGGTAATGGCTGCGGCCATAACGAGGAAGGTGACTGCCCAGATTGACGCAGCTATAACGGGAGAGTCCGTGGAATACTGGGCAACCAGGGCGATAGCAAGGATGACACCGAGAGTGAGGATTAGCTTTGTATGCAGACCAGGCCCTCTGCGAAGACTCGCGGGTTTTACGGGTCCTTTGGTGGGCTGGGTTTCACGCAGTTTGGCATACAGCTTCTCTGCCCGCGATTCAGCTTCCGGAGACAGCTCCGATCGAATGGACTGCAGTTCAACGAGTTCGCCACTTTTTCCGGTAACCGGGATGGCATAGGCTCGAACCCAGTAATGATCCCCGTTCTTGCAACGGTTTTTAACCGCGCCAAGCCAGGTCTCACCTGCTCTAAGCCGGCGCCACATCTCTTCATATGCCGCCCTGGGCATGTCCGGATGGCGAATGATGTTGTGCGGTTGCCCGATCAGCTCTTCTTTCGTGAATCCGCTGATTTCAATGAATTCATCATTGATATGGGTAATGTGGCCTTTCGGATTGGTGGTCGAGAGGATGTTTGCGCCCGAACGGACAGGCACATTTCGATTGGTAACTGGGTGGTTCGCTCGCACGGCTCGATTCTCTTTAAAGGCTTAAAGGCCAAATTACGGTTTGATGCATATACGCAAGCCAGTATGGATCAGATTTCGATGCTTTATTTGGAGAGCAGCTATTTAAATACACCTAAATATGATCCTTAAATTTACGTAAGCCCTTGTTATTACAAGAAAGTTATTTTTACGAGTCTGTATTTAACCGCTATTTCTGACTTTTATTGTGCAAAAAACGGATAGATCAGAGCCGCTTTTTGCAATATTCGGATAGGCATTTTCAATACAGGATTTTTTAAATCGGGAGAGGGCGAGGTCGAATGAAACTGGATAAGATCAATAATGCTGCTTTGGTAAATCTCTGGAGAGAGGTTTGTTGGCCCAAACGCAAAAAAGGCAGACCAGTAGTTAACTGATCTGCCTTTCTCTTATATGGTAGCGGGGGCAGGATTCGAACCTACGACCTTCGGGTTATGAGCCCGACGAGCTACCAGACTGCTCCACCCCGCATCAAACTGGTTGTTTTCTCGGGGAATCCCCGATCAACGTGGCGCGCATAATAAGGGCTGAAACCGTGTCTGTCAAAGTTAAATTCGTTTTTCTCGATACTATCGCTCAAGAATCGCAGTGACGCCCTGTCCGCCGGCGGCACAGATGGAAATCAGTCCGCGCCCGCCGCCTTTTTCTTCCAGCAGTTTTGCCAGCGTTGCCACAATGCGGCCGCCGGTGGCTGCAAACGGGTGACCTGTTGCAAGGCTACTGCCCTTGACGTTGAGTTTGCCCCTATCAAGGGACCCCAGCGGTTTGTCGAGCCCCAGGCGCTGCTCACAGAACACAGGGTCCTCCCAGGCTTTCAAAGTGGACAGAACCTGTGCAGCAAAGGCCTCATGGATTTCATAGAAATCGAAATCCTGCAGCCCCAGGCCGGCCTTTTCCAGCATCCGGGGTACAGCATAGGCAGGAGCCATAAGCAGCCCCTCTTTCTTGTCCACAAAATCCACGGCTGCCACTTCGGAGAACGTCAACCAGGCCTTTATTTCGTAGTTGTGAGCCTTGGCCCAATCTTCACTGGCCAGAAGCACGCAAGAGGCACCGTCTGTCAGAGCCGTGCTGTTTGCGGCAGTCATAGTGCCATTTTCTTTATCAAAACAGGGCTTCAGCGTAGCGAGCTTTTCCAGGGTCGTGTCGGGGCGCAGAATATTATCTTTCTCCAGTCCGGCCAGAGGTGTCATCAGGTCCGTGAAGAATCCCTCGTCGTAGGCCCTGGCCAGTTTCTGATGGCTCTCCCAGGCCAACTGGTCCTGGTCTTCCCGTGCAATGCCCCATTCATGGGCGGTTACCTGAGCATGATCCCCCATGGACATGCCGGTTCGGGGCTCACCATTTTCCGGAATTTCCGGCACCAGATGGCCAGGCCGGAACCGCCCCAGAATTTTCAGTCGCTCTTTGAGCGATCTGGCCCGATTCATGTCCAGTAAAATCTCACGCAATCCTTCACCGACACCGATCGGAGCATCTGAGGTCGTGTCGGTGCCCCCTGCAATGCCACATTCGATCTGCCCCAGTGCAATCTTGTTAGCCACAAGTATGGCGGCCTCCAGGCCGGTTCCGCAGGCCTGCTGAATGTCGTAGGCCGGCGTTTCGAGTGCCAGACCACAACTCATCACGGACTCCCGGGTCAGGTTGAAATCCCGGGAGTGCTTTATAACCGCACCGGCTGCCACCTCACCCATGCGCTGCCCCTGAAGGCCGTACCGGTCGACCAGTCCCCGGAGGGCGGATGTCAGCAACTCCTGATTACTGATTTTGCTGTAGGCAGTATTCGATTTGGCGAAGGGAATACGGTTGCCGCCAATAATCCCAACACGGCGGATACCCCGGGCGGGCGCCGCTGCTTTCTTTTGGGTGGTTTTCGGTGCCTGTGCCATCATGAAGTCCTGTTTTGAGAAAATGTCCCTATCGGGCAAGTCTAACCTTAAAGGCTAGTCGCTCATTGGCATCCCTGACAACGTGCCCCTGGTATTGAGTCAATCCAAAAACTGCCCGATTCTTTACCCTGTGGGTCATGGGCACCCAAGGCGCCACTTATCAACCACAAGGAAGAACCCATGTCTGACCTCTACCTGAAAATCGTTAACACCCCGGTCGGCAAAACCGCCGCACAATCTCTGGGCCTGCCGGCACCTGTCCCGCTGAAACGGCTGAAGCGCGTCGACCAGCCCTTCCTTGAAGGCGACGTGCTGATCGGCGCCGCAGCCGGCGGCAAAGCCATAGCCACACTGGGAGGCATTGTCGGCGCCAGTGCAGCCACATTGCATCATGCCAGCGGCGTGGACTCCCTGAAGGACTCGTCAAGGGCAGGCAATAAGGCCAAGGCCCTGGAATTGAATCAGGATCTCAGCCTTCGGCTCTCGGCGCTGGTTTTTGACGCCACCGGTATCAAGAGCCCCGATGATCTCCGGGCGCTCTACGACTTTTTCCATCCGACCATTAAAAAACTGGGGGGCAACGCCCGAGTGCTGGTCATCGGCCAGGATCCGGCAACCTGCCGGAAAGCCCCCCAGGCAGCAGCACAACGGGCACTGGAAGGTTTCGTACGGAGTGTCGGCAAGGAAATCGGGAAAAAAGGCTCTACTGCCAACCTGTTATGGATGGCTCCGGGGGCAGAGAAACAACTGAACTCGAGCGTTCGCTTTTTCCTGTCCGTCCGCTCGGCTTACGTTTCCGGCCAGGTTGTGCGCATTGCCAAGGGCACAGAGGCGCCGACCAGCAACCCGGTTGCTCCACTCACCGGCAAAGTCGCTCTGGTTACCGGCGCCTCCCGCGGGATCGGTGCCTCCATTGCCCGGACACTGGCTCGGGATGGCGCAACGGTTGTCGGACTCGACATTCCACCCGCTATGGAAGAACTGCGGAAGGTCACCGATGGAATAAAGGGAAAAGCGCTGGCCTGTGATATTACCGACAAAGCAGCACCAAAACTCATCGCCGACTATCTGGAAGAGCATTTTAAAGGTGTAGATCTGGTCATTCACAATGCCGGTATCACCCGTGATAAAACACTGGGCAATATGCCCGAACACTTCTGGGATATGACCATTGCGGTCAATCTGAGCGCCGAGGAATTGATTGACGAAGAGCTTATGAACCGCGAACTGTTACATGGGAATGGCCGCATCGTCTGCATTTCTTCCATCAGCGGCATTGCCGGTAACTTCGGACAAACCAACTACTCAACCGCCAAAAGTGGCGTGATCGGCTACGTGGAAGCGATGGCCCGGCACGCAAAGAATGGCATTACCATCAATGCCGTTGCCCCGGGTTTCATCGAAACCCAGATGACTGCAGCCATGCCCATTACCATCCGCGAAGCCGGAAGGCGGATGAACAGCCTCTCCCAGGGTGGCCAGCCGATTGATGTGGCAGAAACCATCGCCTGGTACTGCAACCCGGCGTCCAACGGCGTTAACGGAAACATCGTGCGTGTCTGTGGTCAATCATTGATCGGAAGGTAATAAAAAAGGCAGGCCCGAAGGCCTGCCTTTTTAAGAATCTTGGTGGGTGGTACTGGGATCGAACCAGTGACCCTCGCCTTGTAAGGGCGATGCTCTCCCAGCTGAGCTAACCACCCAGGAAAAATGGCGGAGCGGACGGGACTCGAACCCGCGACCCCCGGCGTGACAGGCCGGTATTCTAACCAGCTGAACTACCGCTCCGCATCAATTCTGGCCCTGAGGGCCGGAACCTGAAACCGGATAGGGTGATCCGGTGATGCACTTTGAAAGTGGTGGGTGGTACTGGGATCGAACCAGTGACCCTCGCCTTGTAAGGGCGATGCTCTCCCAGCTGAGCTAACCACCCACTTTCCAAACCGCAAAGCCTTGGAAAGGCTTCCACTTGCAACGCCTAGCGTTGATTACTGAGGCAGTCTGTCTGTCTCAATCAAGTGAGACGCGCATTTTAAGCATTTCCCTGACGGTGTCAAATATTTTCCAGTCATTTTCGGAAAAAACCTTTAACCCTTTAAAAATAGAGCATTTTCTAAACAAATTCACTTGATAGAACCCGACTTCCGGTTCCGCCTTAACGGCCGCACCTCGGCCTTTCCCTGCCCTGCCTGCTCGGCTTTGTGCTTCAGCGCCAGCTCACTGACATTTGGGCGCCTGCGCTCTGGAACTGCCCGGTGTGCCAGCGAGCAGTTCAGGTCATCCAGGCGCTTTTGAACGTCGTGCCAAGTGTCCAGCAACTGGGGCACCATCTCTTCTGCAAGCTTCTCCAACCTGCCCTGCAAAGAATCTTTCAGTGACATTGTCCAGCTTCCCGACTGCTCTCAACTGATCTCAGTGTAGTAACCCGATCACACATCGACAATTGCGAAGCTGATCTTATTTCCCCTCGTTCCGGCTATCCGTTCAGAAAATCCACCAACTGTCCCCGGACTCTGCCTCTTCGCGTCTCTCGCGTTCCAGTTCGAGCCTGGCATAATCTTTTTCGAGTTCTTCGATTTTTCGATCGGCTTCAAGCGGAACGGACGGGCCTCCACCAAAGGGCCAGAACCAGGACGCCGACTCATATTTTCCCTCTTCCTTTAATCGCTCGATTTCCAGTTCCCGCTCCTCCTCAAGCATGACCATCCGGCGCTCAAAGTCCTTGTCCTCATTGGTTTCAACAATCGACGTGGCAGCATGGTTGGGCGCCAGGAGGTCGCTGCTCAAAAAGCGTGTGGTGAGGATTTCATCAGCCTGCATGGCATAGTCACGCGTTACCAGCTGCAAGTCACCCTGCGCGAGCGGGTGCTCGGGATCCAGATCGGGGTGAGCCTGGCCGGGCTCGGTCAGCTCGTTGTATCGCAGATAATAGATGCCGCCAGCCTCAACCCGGAGCTTTGCATCAGCAATGAGGCTCAGGCTGAAGGAGTTCATGCCCTCAAGCCCCAGTAACGGCCGCCGCATGGCAATATGCCGCTCGCCCGGGCTGACTTCCAGCCAGGTATAGCTGTCGTTCCGGATATTGAAATAATGCTTGTCGTCTATGTAGACGCTCGGAGCCTCGATCTCATCTGCCGCCCACTGGGAATGGGTTCGGTAGAAATAGATGAGGGCGTTCTTGCGGTTCCACTGATCGTTGGGAATGTGGACGAAATCATGCCCGGAAACCGGATGCAGAAACGCTCCCGTGCTCTTGCCTATAGACTGGTAAACCGTGCAACCGGACCCAAGAATCAGAGCAAACAGGGCCAGCGCCCGGAACGACAAAACAAACGGGCGCTGCGCGCCCGGCACGGTATGGGGCATTCGGGTTTTCATTGTTATTCACTCTTCATCCTTTCGCGAGTTGCCTGATCATAGCAACTGCCAAACGGCAGAAATGAGAGCTACCGCAAGGGATGAATACAAACCGTTACAAACTGCTACGAGCCGCCCGCATACCCACGCCTGAAACTACCCCGCCTATTTCGCTGACAGCTGTGACCGCAGTGTATTCACTTCTTCCGACAAACGAACCAGTCGGGATGTCAGCTGCGCCCGGGAAGAATCAATCGCCTGAACCGTCTTTTTCACACTCGCCAGTTCGTTTTGCAGAGCACGCAAACGACCATCACCGGCAAGAGAATCGGTTTCTTTCTCGAGGGCGGTAATCCGTCCCTCCATACCGCTGATCCCAAGTTTTTGCTCCTGTTCAAACCGACGGATTCTGCTCTCTACAATCTGGTCCACGCCAGCAATTTCCTGGCTCAGGGCTGTCAACTGCTCTGTTGCCTGCCGGTTCGCGTCCTGCAACGACACAATCGATGTTTGCGTTTGATCTTTCAGAGCCGCCAGATCATCCGTGAAAGAGGACCTCATTTGATTCATGGAAGTTTCCATCGCGGCCAATGCCTTGCTGTCTTCCGCGAGCCCCTTTTCAACCGCGGTCAGGCGCTCCTGGTGGTCATTCAGCCGGGCCTTGTTCCGCTCGTTGGAAACAACCCACAATTTGCCGATCTCACTGTTGACGGTTTCCAGCTGCTTTGTGTTGGCGGCAATCTGGTCTGACAACGAGGCTCCCCGCTCTTGCAGACTCTCGCCGGTCTCAGACAACTCTCCCTGGAACCTGGCCAGGGCCAGCTTGCTTTGGCGCGCCCAGTAGTCTGCCTCTTCAAGCTGGCTTTCCAGTGCCTGAATCCGTTGATTCTGCGAGTACCAGCCGGCAACCGCCGCACAGGCAAGCCCGATCAGCAGCAGCCACAACAGGGAGAGGCTCCCCCGACCGCTCCCTTTGCCTCCGTCACCCTTGGCCCGCTTTGTAGGCTTCGGCGGCTTTTCCTGCCCTCCACCAGATGAAGGTTGTGGCCTGGGCTCTGCAGGCCTCTTTCGTTCCGCACTACCGATCGGCGCCTCGGCTCTCAATTCATCGTCGTCTGGACGGATGGGTTCCATTACAGCTCCTGGATATGGACGGGATTAACCTCAGGAGCTGATAATACATGCACTTATAAACTGAGTGAAATGACGGGCCGGTCAAGAACCCCTTCTTCAGACCCAAAGCCCGCCAGAAGTGGCCTTTGTTGCATGGCGAGTAGCCAAAACATACAATGGCCGGCTTTCCAATTATCACAGGACAGTTGCTTATGCAGCCGCTTGTAGGACTCATCATGGGCTCCAAATCCGACTGGCCCACCATGGAACACGCCGCTCATATGCTCGAAAAGCTCGGCGTGCCCTATGA
This sequence comes from Marinobacter salinus, assembly GCF_001854125.1. Taxonomy (NCBI): domain Bacteria; kingdom Pseudomonadati; phylum Pseudomonadota; class Gammaproteobacteria; order Pseudomonadales; family Marinobacteraceae; genus Marinobacter; species Marinobacter salinus. The sequence continues at coordinate 565,846 of NZ_CP017715.1, read as the reverse complement.
AACCAAAGTCGTCTCTGCCCATCGCACTCCGGATCTGCTATTTGACTACGCAAAGACCGCCTCTGCCCGCGGCCTGAAGGTCATCATCGCCGGTGCCGGCGGAGCTGCTCACCTGCCAGGCATGGTTGCATCACAGACCTCCCTGCCAGTGCTGGGCGTTCCGGTGCAGTCCAAAGCGCTCAACGGTCTCGATTCCCTGCTTTCGATTGTCCAGATGCCCGGCGGTATTGCGGTAGGCACGCTGGCAATTGGCAAAGCCGGCGCGACTAACGCGGGTCTGCTGGCAGCCCAGATTATCGGCACATCCGATGATAATGTGCGCAAAGCGGTTGATGAATTCCGCGAAACACAGACGCAAACGATCCTGGACAACCCGGATCCCAGCGATCAGTGAACTCAATCCGCTCACACTGACAGTTTCGGATGCCGAACGACTGCAGGAGAACACACATGAGAATTGGTGTACTAGGCGCCGGTCAACTCGGGCGCATGCTAGCCCTCTCGGGCTATCCACTGGCCAAGACCTTCGTTTTCTATGACATGTCAGGCAGCCCAAGCGCCGGCCTGGGAGAAGTCATTATCGATCGGGAAGGCCAGTACCTGGATGACTTTCTCTCACGGGTAGACCGCGTCACCTACGAGTTCGAACACCTGCCGGTCGAAGTTGCCGAGAAGCTCGCAAAAGAAAAGCCGGTTCATCCCTGCCCCCGCGCCTTGAAGGTTTGCCAGAACCGGGAAGCAGAGAAAACCCTGTTTGGCCAACTGGGCATACCCACGCCCGACTGGAGAATTGCGGACAGCGCGGAAGCCCTGAAGAACGCAGCCGAGGAACTCGGCTGCCCGGTGGTCGCAAAATCCAACACCGAAGGCTACGACGGCAAGGGCCAGGCAGTTCTGAAAACTCCCGAAGAGGCAAAAGCCGCCTGGGATTCCATTGGTCACCCGAGACTCATTGTCGAAAAGTTCGTTGAGTTCCGGCGCGAAGTGTCCATGATCGCCGTCCGGTCGGAAGACGGGGACCTGGCGTTCTACCCAATGGCGGAGAATACGCATCACGAAGGCATTCTGCGATACTCGATCGCGCCTGCACCCGGCCTTGAGAGGCACATTCAGGACGATGCGGAACGCTACATCAGGGCACTATTGAACGAATTGGATTATGTTGGCGTATTAACTCTCGAGCTATTCGAAACTGCCGACGGGCTTGTTGCCAACGAGATGGCGCCTCGAGTTCACAACTCAGGGCACTGGACCATCGAAGGCGCAATGACCAGCCAGTTCGAGAATCACATCCGGGCGGTCAGCGGCCATCATCTTGGCAACGTTGAGCCCCGTGGGGTGAGCTGCATGATCAACATTATCGGGGAGCATGGCGACATTGAACGCATCCTTGAACTGCCCTACGCTCATCTCCACCTTTACAATAAAGGGGAGCGCCCGGGCCGCAAACTCGGCCACGTAAACATACTGGCGGACAGCTACGAGGAACTGGTATGGCGGGTCCGGAACTGTGCCCAGTTCCTGCCCGGCAGCCCCGAGTTTAAAAGCTCTTTGACAGCAAAGGGTTGATATAGCTCAAATCGCCCTTATATTGGCCAAGTGTACATCCACATAAACAGAGAGACAGGGAGAACGACCTCATGGCATTTGAACTTCCCGCACTGCCTTACGAAAAGAACGCTCTGGAACCGCACATTTCCCAGGAAACCCTTGAGTATCATTACGGCAAGCATCACAACACCTATGTAACCAAGCTGAATGGCCTGGTTGAAGGTACTGACAACGCCAGCAAGTCTCTCGAAGACATCATCAAAAGCGCCAGCGGCCCGCTGTTCAACAACGCGGCTCAGGTATGGAACCATACCTTCTACTGGCACTGCCTGAGCCCGAACGGCGGTGGCGAGCCGACAGGTGCCGCCAAAGACGCCATCGAGAAGGCGTTTGGTTCGTTTGAAGACTTCAAGAAGGAGTTCAACGACAAGGCCGCCAACAACTTCGGCTCAGGCTGGACCTGGCTTGTGAAGAAGGCGGACGGCAGTGTCGCCATTGCCAACACCAGCAACGCAGAAACCCCGCTCACCGGCGCGGACAAGCCTGTACTGACCGTCGACGTATGGGAGCACGCGTACTACATCGATTACCGCAATTCCCGTCCGAACTATCTGGAAGCGTTCTGGAACCTGGTCAACTGGGATTTCGTGAATGAGAACCTGGCCTGATCAAACAAGTTGTTTGACGGTCATACTGTAGCTGGTAACAGCTGCAGCAAAAACGCCCGCCCAATGCGGGCGTTTTTGTATCTCTGGCACACGAAATCCTTACAAATTGAAACACTCAGGCCCTGCATTACCTGAAAAAATTGCCGATACTAAATACAGTTACGTAATCCCTGAACCATAATCACAAGAAAACGCCGGGCCAACTCCATAAGCAACACTGAATATGCGAGACTATCGGCTTCCTGACAAACCGGATGACACTAAGGCCTGAATGCAAAACTCTTTCGAGGTTGAACATCGCCTAGCCTATCGTATTTTACGGTGGATCCTTGCGGTAGCGCTGATCAGCGGCGTAATCGTAAGCACCATTCAGGTCATTCTGGACGCCCGACATGTCTCCCGGGACATTGATGATCAGGCAGCACAGACCATTGCCATGGTGAGGGATGCAGCCACCCAGGCTGTTTTCAGCATCGACGGAGAGCTGGCCCAGCAGGTGGTGGACGGCCTATTTGCGCGCGAAGCCGTCAATGTGGCCCGTATCGCGCACCCCGATGGCGAACCACTGGGAAACCGCTCCCGCCCCTTGCAACAGACCGTTTTCCGCCCACTGACAGACCGGATTTTCAACGCTACGCGCATTTATCGGACACCGTTGGCTCGTCCGGGAGACCAGAATATGGTCTTCGGGTATCTCGAAGTTCACTATGACACCGCACCGATAGCCAAGACCTGGCTCGACCGGGCCACCCTCACGTTCGCTTCCGTGGTTGCAACCGCCCTCATTCTGGGACTGGTGATCTATTTTATCTTTCACCTGCTGCTTACCCGGCCGCTGCTGCGGATTGTCCATTCCGTGAAACAGGTAAATCCGGTCTACCCCGACGACCGGCTAGTGGCAATCCCGGCAGGCCATCAACGAGATGAACTGGGCCTGTGGGTCAACGCAACCAACAACCTTCTCGTGGCGATTGGCGACAGTCAGAAGCGTCACCGTGAAGCAGAAGATCGGGTCAGCCGGCTTTCCCGTTATGATCAGCTGACAGGCTTACCCAGTCGCGACACGTTCATGGAGTTGCTCGAACGGGACATTGAGGAGGCGAAAAACAGAAACAATGTTCTCTCACTCACCGTTCTGGGTATCGACGACTTCAAGTCCATTAACGAGCAGTGCGGCTTCCGCACCGGGGACCTGATTCTCCAAACTGTCGCCGACCGGTTAACCTCGAAGCTGGGCAGTACCCGATTCACCCTCGCCAGACTTGGCAGCGACCAGTTTGTGATTGTGGAAAAGGGACTCAGGGATGGCTTCCAGGCGGCAGACACCGCAGAGAGAATACTCGGTTACATCAGCACCCCGATGAAAGTGGAAGACCAGACAATCGCCATGACCGCCACCATGGGGGTTGCGTTATTTCCCTCTGACACCGGAAAAGCTGACCGCCTGCTGCAAAGCGCCGAACAAACCATGACACTGGCAAAGCAGGGTGGCCAGAATCACTTACAGTTCTATGTCGCCAGCATTGACCAGGAGATCCGGAACCGTAAACAATTGGAGCGCGATCTATCCCAGGCGCTGACCAATCATCAGTTCCACCTGGTTTACCAACCCCAGATAAACCTGGAGAGTAAACGTGTAATCGGCGCGGAGGCACTGCTTCGATGGGAACACCCGACCCGTGGGCTGGTACCACCGGATGATTTCATTCCTGTCGCGGAATCGAACGGCTCGATTGTCGAAATCGGCCAATGGGTTCTGGAGCAGGCGTGTTGGCAGGCCGCTCGCTGGGCATCGGTGGGGACACCACTGCGCATTGCGGTTAACCTTTCTGCTGTGCAGCTCCGCCAGGAAACCATCGTAGACGACATCCTGGAGACTCTCGAACGTCACAACATTCCGGCAGGCCGGCTTGAACTGGAAGTGACCGAAACCAGTTTTATGACCAACCTTGCGGAGGCCGTGGAGAAGCTTCACCAGCTGCACAGGGCGGGGATAAGTATCGCCGTGGATGATTTTGGCACCGGCTATTCCTCCCTCACGTACCTGAAGCAGATGCCGGTTCAACACCTCAAGATCGACAAGCAGTTCATCCGTGACCTGCTGGTTAACGAAGAAGACACCCGTATTGCCAACACCATCATTGATCTCGGTCGGAGTCTTAACCTATCGGTTGTCGCGGAAGGGGTCGAAACAGCAGAACAGGAATACTATCTGAGCCAACGGGGCTGCCAGTTGGCGCAGGGATATTATTTCAGCAAACCCCTTCCCCCAAGGGAATTTGAAGCTTTTATCACACACTTCCACGAGAAAATCGTCGAAAATAACGCCTGACCTACTACCCCCAAGAGGAGTTGCCATGGGAACCACCCTAATCGGCCTGATCGTGATTGCCGTCGCTGTCATTTATCTGGTGGTCATATACAACCGCCTTGTATCCCTGAGAAACCAGTTTAAAAACGGTTTCGCACAGATCGATGTTCAGCTTCAGCGCCGGCATGACCTGATCCCCAATCTCGTGGAGGCTGCCAAGGCCTACCTCAGCCATGAAAAAAGCACGCTCACCCAGGTTATGGAAGCGCGCAACAATGCGGTCAGCGCCCAGAAAGATGCCGCGAAGGATCCCGGGGACGGAACCAAAATTCAGCGCCTTGGCGGTGCCGAAAATCTCCTGACCAAGGCCTTGGCCAATTTCTATGCGGTGGCAGAAAACTACCCCGAACTGAAGGCCAACGAGACTATCCAGCAATTGATGGAAGAGCTTTCCAGCACCGAGAATCGGGTCGCCTTCGCTCGCCAGGCATACAACGACGGCGTGATGACCTACAACACCTTCCGCGAGCAGTTCCCCAACAACATTCTTGCAGGTATGTTTTCCTTCAAGGAAACCGCTCAGCTGGAACTGGAGTCTCCCGAGGCTCGTCAGGCTCCCAAAGTCGCCTTTTGAGGTCCTGAGGCATGGCGCACCCCGGTTTTTTTCAGCGCCAGGCCTCGGCCAGGCGCAACACCAGCCTGCTGGTATGTTTATTCCTGACAGCGGTGGCGCTGATCACCCTCGCCGTCTGCCTGGTGGGCTACTTTGTCACCCGCAGCGAATCATCCGCATTGGCCTTTCACCACTGGCTACTCTCCAGGCATGGCCTTTGGACCGCCGGTGCGGTGGTCGCCCTGATTGTTGCCGGCTCCCTGATTCGCTGGATTGACCTGGCTGGCGGCGGTGCGAGGGTTGCCAACATGGTGGGCGCACGCGCCATCGATCCGGATACCCGGGACAATGATGAGCGAAAGCTCCGGAACATCGTTGAAGAAATGGCCATTGCCAGCGGCGTCCCGGTGCCGGAACTCTACGTTATGGACAACGAAACCGGCATCAATGCCTTTGTCGCGGGTTATACCTCCGGCGAAGCCGTTCTTGTCGTCACCCACGGCGCTATTACCCAGCTCAGCCGGGACGAGCTCCAGGGTGTGGTCGGCCATGAGTTCAGCCATATCTTCAACGGCGACATGCGTCTGAACGTGCGCCTCATCGCTCTTCTGGCCGGCATCCTGATGATTGGCCAGATCGGCACCTTCCTGCTCCGCGCATCCTTTTTCAGCAGCCACCGGTCATTGCGCTCCTCACGGGACAGCCGGGGTCAGGCTGCAATCGGTGTAATCGGCATCGCGCTCCTCGTGATCGGCTACCTCGGCGTGTTCTTCGGACGGCTGATCCAGGCGGCGGTCTCCCGCCAGCGGGAAATGCTGGCCGATGCCTCATCGGTCCAGTTCACCCGCAATCCGGAGGGCATAGCGGGCGCACTGTTCAAAATCGGGCTCAAAGGCGGCTACCTGGACACGACCAGTCACGCCAGTGACATGAACCACATGTGCTTTGGCGAAAGCGCCCGGATGAAGTTTACCGCTCTACTTGCCTCCCATCCCCCGATTGAGGAACGCATTAACCGCATTCAGCCCGGGATGCTGGTGAGATTACGCAGTCGGCTCAGGGACACCGAACCACGGGCGAACCTCCGTGCCGCCACAGTCTCAGCCCGACCTGGCATGGCAGCTGGCTTTTCCGGGATCTCGGATGACATCTACAGCCCGGTCAGCCGGAAAAGAACCTCACCGCTGGTCTCTTCCGCATCGACGCCTCCGGCCGGTACCAAGCTGTCTGAGCGCGTAGGAACGGTGAATAGCGAGGGTGAGGATTTCGCTGTTCGTTTGCTGGCAAGGTTGCCCGCGACTTTCCGGGGCCTGCTATACACCCGTGCCGGTGCAGTCCAGCTCTGCTATGCACTGCTGATCAGCGAACTTTCACGGGAGCAGCAGCGTGAGCGGATGGAGCTGATTCCCTCCCACCCCATCCTTGGCGGTGAACCGGGGCTTCTGGAAAAGCTCGTTCCCGCCTTGAAGAGCATTGGCGAGGGCGTACGCTTTCCTGCACTGGAACTGGCTATGCCAGCTTTGCGCAAGCTGGATCCTGAGGAGCGCGAGGGGCTGATGAGCAATGTTCAGAAACTGGTTGCGGCAGATCACCGGGTGAGTCTGTTCGAGCTGGCACTGACAAGCTTTCTGTCACGGCACCTCGGCCCGGACGCCAGTCGCGCCATGCCGGTCAAATACCGGAGCTATCGGCCTGTCATGCCTGCACTCCAGCGACTCCTGAGCCTGCTTGCCCGCGCCGGGACATCATCTTCTGGCGATGCCGAGCAGCTCTACACGGAAGCCATGGCAGGTTTTAACGACACACGTAAGGGAGAGCAGCCAGTACTGGAAAAAGTCACCATGCGTCAGCTGAGGGAAGCTCTGACAGCACTTAACGGGCTCTCACCGCTGCTTAAACCGGCAATCATTGATGCCTGCGGCCATTGCATTACCCACGACGGGCGCATTGATGTGCGGGAGTATGAACTCATGAGACTGGTGGCGGACCAGATGGATTGTCCGATGCCGCCCCTGACGGCCTGAATCTCGCGGGCAACGATTGCCCGCGCATGCACCCCGAAGCTACTTGATCGATTGCCCACTGCCCGGACTGAACAGCACCTCGGTACCCGGGCGGTGCTCTGAGTCAGGCAGGCCCAGCTTTTTCCGAACATCCAGCTTTACATCCCAGAGCTTGTTAAACTTGTCGGTCGTCACCGCAACCGCCTCTTCCTTGCCCAGCATGATTTTGGGGCGCAGGAAAACCAACAGGTTCCGCTTTACCCGGCGCTCGGATTCGGAGGAAAACAGCCGGCCCAGTACCGGGATATCCCCCAGCACCGGCACCTTGCTCTTGTTGACCTGGTAATCGTCACGGGTCAAACCACCGAGCACGATGGTTTCGCCATCGTCCGCCAGCACAGTGGTCTTGATCTCGCGCTTGTTGGTCACAATGTCCGACGCATTTTCAATGCTGTCCGCCACATTTTCGGTTGTCTGCTCAACCACCAGACGCACCAGGCCATCCGCACTGATAGTCGGGGTCACCTTCAGGGTCAGGCCAATGTCGCGGCGTTCAATGGTGGTAAACGGGTTAGTGGTGCCATCCCCGGTAACGGTGGATTGTCCGGTCCGGAAAGGAACGTTCTGACCAACGATGATTTCCGACTCCTGGTTATCCAGAGTAATAATGCTGGGCGTCGACAACAGGTTCGCGGCCGCAGAAGTTGAAAGCGCCTGCAGCAACACGCCCCAGGTAATGCCGTCTTCATTCCGCTGACCCGCGCCAATGGTGATGCCCCCCGTTGTAGGTGTAATAACCGAACCGGAAAGAATGGCGGTCAGTACCTCTCCAAGACTGCGCCCGACGTTTCCGAAATTGGTTCCGGCAACCGGTGTGGACTGACCCGATTCGTCACCTACCGCCAACTGAACACCAAGATCCTCTCCCAATTCATCACTGATTTCCACAATCGCCGCTTCAATCAGGACCTGCGCCCGGCGGACATCCAGCTGGGCAACGATTTCTTCCGCTTCCTGCATCAGTGAAGGTTCGCCACGCACAACCAGGGCATTCAGCCCCTCATCCGCAAACACCGCGAAATTACTGTTCGGTTTGGCACCGCCGCCGGCCGCGCCCGACCCGCCGCCACTTTCCTTCACCAGCTCACCCATGACGCCCTTGAGAATCTCAGTCAGATTTTTGGCATCCGCGTGCTTGAGCCGGATTACTTTTGTGGCGCCACCCGTTGCCGAGGGCTGGTCCAGTTGGCGAATCAGACCTCGCATCTTGTCCCGAAAGGTCTTATCACCCCTGAGAATCAGACGATTGGAACGCTCGTCGGCGGTGACACTGTATTTCCGCGCTGCGTTTTCGCCACCGGTCCGGCCGAGTTCGTCCGGTGCCAGTTCCTGTAACAAGGTAACCATATCGCCCACCCAGGCCTCCTTAAGCTGGAGAACTTCCACTTCATATTTGGAGGGGCTGTCGAGCTCACGGACAATCTGCTCGATGCGCTGAATGTTGGACGAATGATCACTGATTATAAGCGCGTTCGCTGCTGCCACACCGGCCAAATGGCCGTATTTCGCAACCAGCGGGCGCAGGATCGGAACCAGCTCAAGAGCATTGGCGTTGTCGATCTGGATCACCCGGGTAATAAGCTGCTCGGACGGCGTTGTCGCAAACCGCGTGAGGGATTCCGCCGACTGCTTGGCATCAACCTGCTGCACGATCTTGATGACTTCCTCCCCGGGGATGGCCGTAAAGCCATGCACATTGAGGACCGCCAGAAACAAATCGTAAATCTCGTCCCTGTTCATCGGTGCGCTCGAAAGCACAGTCACCTTACCCTTCACTCTCGGGTCCACCACAAAGCTGTAACCGGTAATGTCCGCAACCTGGGTAACGAAAGCACGGATATCTGCATCTTTGAGGTTCAGTCGCCAGGTTTCATCCTGCCCGTATGCCATGGACATAAGGGGAAGCAGGATAAGCAGAGCAATTGCCCGAAACATATTGGTCTTGTGGTTATACATCTGGCGATTTCGTCCTGTATCGATGAACCCGATCAGCGCCACTGCTCGGGTATGGCATAACTTATGGTGAGGATCGATCCGTCACGTTCTATTTCAATATCCAGCTGCGGCTGGCCACGCCAGCTTTCCAGCAGGGATCTGTCCTGTTCGATGTCACCCAGCCGCTGGCCGTTGATGGCGGTAATCACGTCCCCGGCCTGAAGGTTTACGGCATTGAGCATGGCACTGGAGCCATCATAAACGTAACCGGACTGCCCGCTTGCATCCACCGGGTTCAGCCCGTAGGCATTAAGAGCGGCCACCCCTTGACTGTCCAGCTCAGCCCGGGCATTTTCCAAAAACGCCTCGGGGGAGGATTCTGCCGGTGCCTGGGGCACCTCTGCAACCAGTGCGGAGGAATCGGCCTCCTCGAACGTCAGCGATTCATATCGCCCGCCCCGGCGGATCAATATGCGTGTTGACTCCACTTCGGCCAGCTCCGCATTACCTGGCAACAGGTCTCCAACACGGTAATACGCCGTTTCCCCATTACTCCCAGCAACTATAGCACCGGAGTCCTCCGGGCGCTGTCCCACCAGAACGCCTTCAAGCCGCAAACGCAAGCCTGTTTCCGGCGCCGAACGTTTGACCACATCAGCGACACCGGCCTGTTTCGCAGGGCGTCCAAAAAAGTCATAACTGGCCATGGGGTAAGCAAGCCCTCGCTCCGAAAGCCCATTGCCAACAGCAGATACCGGCGCTTTCGGCGCTGGTTTGTCATCCCACGCAACCAGCCAGGTTACCTTCGCTGCGGCCAGTCCTAAATGCACCACCAATCCAAGCAACAGGAGGTTTGCCACGATCCGGGAAACCCTGCCTTGTGCATCGGCATTCAGGAGCGCCATATCAACCTGCTCCCGGCAGCAACGGCTGCCTGACACGGAAGACAACATCGCCGGGGCTGGCGGAATCCGACCAGGGCTGGCCAGCCAGGTCCACCATCCGTTTATATACCCGCAACTCCATCATGCCGTTCCAGAGCACAGATGCATCTGCGGCCGGCCCGTCACCACCCTGCTCCGAAACAGTAAGAGCAACCCCGCCCTGGGTAGTATCCAGATTTGCCTGCATCGGCGGGAACTGCGCCTGACCGGTCTGGCCACCCATAGGCCAGGAAACCTGCCCGCCGGCCCAGCGGCCGATACCTTCGGCCCGGGAGACACGGTTGTCCGCCCAAACAAGATGCAAACGATCAACGGTAACATCACCTTCGATCATGGCACCGCCGCTGCGACGAATCAGATCCTCAAACTCTGCAACGGCCAGCCTGCCCCGGGCGTTCACCTCGGCTCGGGCAGGCCAGCCGATCGTAACATTACCCTCTACCAGAGACTCCGAGGACGCCAACGATACGGCGATGGGCAGGGAGAGCCCAGACAGCGAAGGCCAACCCAAACGCCAGTCAAGGCGCGCCGGATAGCCGGCTACAACCAGGCCCGCCGCCCCGTCCCATAGGCGCCCGGATACCTGCTGCACCTGAACTTGTTTTGGCAGTGCCACGCGCGCAGACGCTTGCTGCCAGAGCCAGCCGGCGGGCACCCAAATAACCAATGCGGCCAGATAAACCAGTGCCGCCAGCAAAACAAGGGTAATGATCTTGCCGGGGCGGAGAAAAGATTTGGTTTCAGTGTCACTCATTCAACTTCACATAGACAATTGGCCGGAAGCCGAGTCTAGCAAAGCCATTAGGCAAGTTCATGACAAAAAAACAAAAACCCCGCGTCAGTGTGAACCGACGCGGGGTTTTCAGGGCAGATCAGGCCACATCCGGGAACAGGCGATGTGGCCGGGATCAGGCCGGCATTACATCATGCCGCCCATGCCTCCCATTCCACCCATACCGCCCATATCAGGCATACCGCCGCCAGCTTGCTCGTCTTCCGGCTCGTCAGCAATCATCGCCTCGGTGGTGATGATCAGGGACGCAACGGAAGCTGCAGCCTGCAGTGCAGAGCGGGTTACCTTGGCAGGATCCAGGATACCCATTTCCAGCATGTCGCCGTATTCTTCGGTGGAAGCGTTGTAGCCATAGCTACCTTCGCCACCGCGAATGTTGTTAACGACAACAGACGGCTCGCCGCCGGCGTTCTGAACGATCTGGCGCAGAGGCGCTTCCATCGCACGGCGCAGGATGTTCACGCCTGCCTTCTGCTCTTCGTTGATCGCGTCTACAGCGTCCAGAGCGGCAATCGCGCGAATCAGAGTGACGCCACCACCGGCAACCACACCTTCTTCAACCGCAGCGCGGGTTGAGTGCAGCGCATCTTCAACACGGGCCTTCTTCTCTTTCATTTCAACTTCGGAGCCGGCACCGATCTTGATCACAGCAACACCGCCAGCCAACTTGGCCACACGCTCCTGCAGCTTCTCCTTGTCGTAGTCCGAAGAGCTGTCTTCGATCTGCTTACGGATCTGCTCAACACGGGCTTCAATATCCGCCTGTGCACCAGCGCCATTGATCACCGTGGTGTTTTCCTTGGTGATGTTGATGCGCTTGGCAGTGCCCAGGTCGTCCAGAGTGGTGTTTTCCAGAGTCAGGCCGACTTCTTCGGAAATAACAGTACCGCCGGTCAGAATGGCGATGTCCTGCAGCATTTCCTTACGACGGTCACCGAAACCTGGTGCCTTGACAGCAGCCACTTTCACGATGCCACGCATGTTGTTCACAACCAGAGTCGCCAGCGCTTCGCCTTCGATGTCTTCAGCGATGATCATCAGCGGCTTGCCGGCCTTCGCAACAGCTTCCAGTACTGGCAGCAGTTCGCGAATGTTGGACACTTTCTTGTCTACCAGCAGGATGAACGGGTCATCAAGCTCGACGGACATGTTGTCCTGGTTGTTGATGAAGTACGGAGACAGGTAGCCGCGATCGAACTGCATACCTTCAACCACGTCCAGCTCGTCTTCCAGGCCACGGCCTTCCTCAACGGTAATAACGCCTTCTTTGCCTACGCGCTCCATCGCATCCGCGATGATCTTACCGATGCTCTCGTCGCCGTTGGCGGAGATGGTGCCAACCTGGGCGATGTTGCGATTGTCGTCGCAGGGCTTGGCCAGATCACGAATAGCCTGAACAGCAGCGATGGTCGCCTTGTCGATACCACGCTTCAGGTCCATCGGGTTCATGCCCGCTGAAACCGCCTTGATACCTTCGCGAACAATCGCCTGAGCCAGAACGGTCGCGGTGGTGGTGCCGTCACCAGCACTGTCGTTGGTCTGGGAAGCAACTTCCTTGACCATCTGAGCGCCCATGTTCTCGAACTTGTCTTTCAGCTCGATTTCCTTGGCGACAGAAACACCGTCTTTGGTGACGGTCGGCGCACCGAAGGATTTCTCCAGAACCACGTTCCGGCCTTTCGGGCCCAGGGTTACCTTAACCGCGTCCGCCAGGATGTTGACACCTGCGACCATGCGCTTGCGGGCGCTATCACCGAATTTGACTTCTTTTGCTGCCATGTCTTCTATTCCTGTTCGTTAAACCGAATTCATTGAACCAAACGGATTAATGAGAGTTCGTGCCAGTCGCCTCAGCGATCACTCAAGCACGCCATAGATGTCGTTCTCGCTCATGATGAGCAGCTCTTCACCGTCAACCTTTACGGTGTTTCCGGCGTACTGACCAAAGACAACGGTGTCACCCGCTTTGACCGCAAGAGCGCGGGTTTCGCCGTTTTCCAGGATGCGGCCGTTGCCCACAGCAACCACTTCACCCTGTGAAGGCTTCTCTTTAGCGTTGCCCGGCAGCACGATGCCACCTGCAGTTTTCTCTTCTTCTTCCTTACGGCGCACGACAACACGATCGTGGAGCGGACGAATTTTCATTGCTCGGTTTCTCCAATTGTCAGATTTAATGTGGCAATGACATTTGCTGTTTAAAAAGGACGGACTAGCAAAGCGTCATCCGACCAAATTGCCCGGCTGCTAACCTGCTGTTTTCCAGCCGTTATCAGCCTGCAGCGAACTTGTGCAACTTATGTGGGGCTGGCGTAGGGGTTTTCAACACCCCGAGCCAAAATTTTTTCACTTTTTTTCGATGCGATCGCGGTCTGATTCGGTCTCATCCCGATACTCACCTTCGATAATGTCGCCGTTTTTATTGCGATCAAAAGGACGCTGCTGCCCGAAAGGATTTTCGCGGTCACCAAACGGATCCTGACCAAACGGATTTTGGCCGCCTCCGGCACGGAAATAAAAGCCCCGGCTTTGGCCGGAAACCACCATCCGCTTCAGCGCCTGAGCTGCCAGCCAGTGCCGGGTGCCGGGTATCAGACACAGAAAGCCGATGGTATCCGTGATGAACCCGGGCGTCAGCAACAGCGCTCCACCCACAGCCAGTATCAGACCCTCAGCCACTTCTTTGGCCGGCAACTCACCACTGTTCAGGCGTTGGTTGGCTTTCAGCAATGTGGCAAGCCCTTGCTGGCGAAGCAGCCAGGCACCAACCACCGCTGTCAGCAGAACCAACCCGATGGTGTTCAACACACCGATAATGCCACCCACCTTGATGAGCACTGCCATCTCGGCGACCGGCATGACAATGAAAAGAAACAGAAATACAGACATCAGGCCCTCACGGTCTGAACAGGAATGTCAGAAGGTCTGGTATACTCGCAGCCCTCCGGTTTTTAACAAGAAGCCAGGCACATGGCTCGTCGCACCAGTGGTGCTGGTGCATGCACCCCCGTCGGAAGGCAGAGGTCAAAAAGACACACGGCAACCGTAAACCACCTGATAATAGTAGTTAGGGCAAAACATGAAACTTCAAGATTCCGTAATTGCAATTACCGGCGGCGTTTATCTTCGAAAATGACTATGTTTCAGGACGCATGATCGAGGTTGATGGTGCCCTGAAGCTTTAGGGTTGCCAGCGGAACTGGCGCATTTGTACCTTTCCGCTGATGACTTCAACCCCTTCCTGTTCCAGCAATTCTTTTTGTTTCAGGAACGTCGGTGAGCCTTCCGGGAAGGCAATCTGACCATTGCTTCTCAGCACCCGATACCAGGGCACGGAGTGCCCTGGGGGCAGCTTTCCGAGAGCGCGACCTATATATCGGGCCTGGCGACCCAGGCCCGCCATGTCGGCAACCTGGCCGTAGCTTGCCACCTTTCCGGCTGGAATCAACAACACTACCTGCCAGATCTTCTGATCCTTGGTTGGCTCCATCACTGCTACCCCTTGGCGGGCTCTCCTGCTGGCTCCTCGCGGTTACCGGAATGATCAGGCGCGAGCGCATCGAGCCTCACGCCATGACGCATCATGAACAGGGCCAGCAAGATGGCGGGCACCCCCATGATACCGGCAATCAGGAAGAACTCGGCGTAACCGTAATCCGAAACCACAATACCGGAGAAACCGCCTATAAACTTACCGGGCAGGGTCATCAGAGAGCTGAACAGGGCGTACTGGGTGGCGGTGAAGGAAGCACTGGTCATACTCGATAGCCAGGCAATAAGCGCCACGTTGGCGATGCCGCCACTCAGGTTGTCAGCACTCACTACTGCCGCCAGGGTCGCCAGATTGGGCGGGTACTGGGCGAGCACTACGAACAAAAGGTTCGTTGCCGCCGTCATCACGGCCCCCAGCAGCAGAATTCGGCGAACGCCGTAACGCACCACCATCACCCCGCCAACCAGCGAGCCGGCAATGGTCATAAAGAACCCGAACACTTTGGTCACATCGGCGACCTGGGTTTTGCTGAAGCCCATAAAGTCCAGGTAAAACGGGTTGGCCATCACACCCATGGCAATGTCTGAAATCCGGTACACCGCCACCATCAGCAAAATGGCAATGGAGAGCTCTTTGTACCGGTGGAAGAAGTCCAGGAAAGGGCCGGCAACCGCAGCGTAAAACCACCCGACGAGGCGGGCCACTCGCGGGTTGAGGTGGGTCCGTTTGGCCGCTTCCTGCTCAATTTTGTGGGCAATGTCCTGAGCCGCTGCGAAGTGGTTTATCCTGGGCTCGCGCGCCACCAGTACCGTGAGCACACCCACCCCGACGAGGCAGGCCATCACCTCATACGACACCTGCCACGACCAGAACTCGGCCAGATACAGGGCGCCCGCACCGGCAACAAGCAGAGCCAGGCGGTAACCAAAGATATAGGTTGCCGCGAGGGCCGCCTGCAGCCGCTCTTCGGCAATTTCGATCCGGTACGCGTCAATGGCCACATCCTGTGTGGCTGAGGAGAATGCCACCAGCAACCCGCACAGCGCCATCATTTCCGGTGCCGCTGTGGCGTCCACGTGGGCCATGAGGTAAAGCCCGGCGGCAATCCCCGCCTGGGCAAGAATAATCCAGCTACGGCGCTTGCCGAGGAGTCTGTCGAGCAATGGCAGCTTCAACCTGTCGACAACCGGCGCCCAGAACACCTTGATAGAATAGGTGATCCCCAGCCAGCTGAAAAAACCGATGGTCGCCGTTTCCACACCCACATCCGCAAGCCGGGCATTGAGCGTGGAAAACACCAGCAGGAATGGCAGCCCTGCCGAGAACCCCAGAAACAGCAGCGCAATAACCTGCCAACGGGTGTAGGTGTACAGCGCCTCCCGGATCAGGGCGCGGCGGTCGCTGGATATGATGGCTCGACCTCCGGATCAGTCGCGAAAGTTATTGAATTGCAGAGGAATATCCATCTCAGCCTCTTTCAGCAGGGCGATGGCCGTTTGCAGGTCATCACGCTTCTTGCCAGTGACCCGGACCTTGTCTCCCTGAATGCTGGCCTGCACTTTCAGCTTGGCATCCTTGATCATCTTCACGATCTTTTTCGCCATATCCGTTTCAATACCCTGCTTCAGCAAGAGGTGCTGTTTTACCAGCTTGCCGGCCTTGCTCTCACCATCCTCAGTCAGGGCGCGGCTGTCGATGTTCCGCTTGGCAAAAGCCATACGCAGCATGTCCATCAACTGCTCCAGCTGAAACTCTTCCTGGGCACTGATGGTGATGCCCTTGTCGTCGAGTTCGATGTCCGCTTCTACGTTCTTGAAGTCCCAGCGATTACCGAGCTCCCGCTTGGCCTGGTCCACCGCATTGGTGACTTCGTGCATCTCAATTTCAGAAACAATGTCAAAAGAAGGCATGGTCGTTATTCTCCAGCGGCCACCAGGGGGTATACTGTGGCCTCGATTAATTCCCCGATGTTCAAGGTGCCAAAGCATACCAAGACCCACGCCGGTCCGCATCCGGCAAAGGGCACCGCATCTGACAATGGACTGGTAAGAAGTAGATAACAATGCCGAACCTGGACCTACCTATTCTCGTCGTCGATGACGCCAAATTCAGCAGTATGGTGGTTGGACGCACGCTGCGAAATGCCGGCTATCGCGACGTACGTATCGTCAATAACGCCCCGGAGGCTCTCGAACTCATCGAACAGCGCCCCGTCAGCGTCCTGATCGCAGACTGGCTGATGCCAGAGATGGACGGCCTTGAGCTGACAGATCAGGTGAGACAACAGGACGAGCAGAACAACCACTACACCTATGTGATCCTGCTCACCGCGCGGGAAAGCGTGGCTGCCCTCTCGGAGGCGTTTGACCGGGGTGTGGATGACTTCATCTATAAATCGGACATGACCAAGCAGCTGATCCCCCGCATCTTCGCGGCCAACCGGATGGCTGACCGGCAGAACACTTTGTTGCGAGCCAACGCCCTGCTCATTGAAAACAACCGGGACCTCGAAGCCACCAACATCATCGATCTGGAAACCGGCCTATGCAATAACAAGTACGGTCGGGAGCGGCTCGGCAAGATGCTTCGCCACGCGGAATCCCGGGGCGGCTCATCAGCGTACGTGTTGTGCGGCATCCGCAACTGGCAGGAACTGAAACGCAAACACCCGCCCACGGTGATGAGCGAACTGGCGATCGGCATTGCCCGGCGACTGAGCACCCTGATTCGCCCTATCGATTCCCTGTGCCGGATTGGCGATAACCAGTACGCAATCATGGCCTATTTCCCGAACAGCGACCACTGCTCCACGACCGCATTCCGACGCGTATTTGATGGCATCAATCACAAGGCCCTCAAAACCACTGCGGGCTATATCTCGGTGGAGGCCGGCATGGTGTTGTGCCGGGCCGACGCCCAGAACGGCACACCCTCCCTGCGGAACATGGAGCAGGCTGCAGTTCAGGGACTGGTCGATGCCTATGAGACCAGACGCTTTACCGAAACGTCCCCCGACATCGGCGAAAAGGCCTGACCCACAACTGATCGTTTAACGAACAATTTGTAACAGTGCGACACACATCACACACAGACACGGCAGAGAGAAAGCCCTATTCTGACATTGTGGATTCAAGCAGTATCCCCCCATGGTGGAGGAGCCGAGTAGTACCTCCGCCGCCATATGGGGAAACGATCCACCGGATTAACGAATTTTTCAGGCACTTTCGTTCTTTCCTTATTTTGGGCCAGCTTTTTAGCTGGCCTTTTTATTTTCCCCTCCAGACTCTCCCGCATCAGTTCCGTTATACTTCACCGATAACGATTCCAAAAACAGTACATTAACCATGAAGACCCTCGGATCCGCATCCGTCTCTGCCCTGCGCCAATACGTTCGCGCTGCCGAATCTGAAGGGGTAGATACCCACAACCTGTTCAGCAAGGCCGGCCTGCCCCCCAACCTGCTGGACACCGACGACGGCCGCATAAACGGCGAGCAGTTTCAGCACTTTATCCGCCTGTTATGCGAACAAACCGGCAATCCGATCCTCGGGCTGGAAACGGGAGATTTCGTGCAGCCTGGCTCTTACAGTGTTCTGGGCTATATCACCATGAGCTGTGCCACGCTCGGAGAGGCTGTAGCGCGGATCGCGCCGTTTGAGAGGTTGGTTGGGGACATGGGAACAACCAGCCTCGCCATGAAAGGTAATGACATCAAGCTCTCCTGGAACTGCAATTACACAGATCCCGTTGTCCGGCCACAGCTGGTGGATAACGTATTTGCGTCCTGGGTGAACTATGCCCGCTGGCTGGCGGATGATCAGAGCGCCTCGCCCAGTTTCGTGAAACTAAGCCGCATCTCCCCCGGCCCGGAACTTGAACGTGCATACCAGAAGCGCTGGCAATGCCCTGTCACTTTCTCTGCCAACGAGGACAGCGTTACGCTGAGGAAGACCCTGCTGGAAACCCGTCTGAGGCAACCCGACCCCCTGCTCCGAAAAACTCTGGAAGCTCACGCCCTTAGCCAACTGGCGTCCCTGGACACCGACAGCGACCTGAACTCAAGGGTCCGCCACAGCATTCGGCAGCAACTGATGCACGGCATTACCCGACAGGACATGGTGGCAGAAGATCTTGGGATGACCAGCCGTACCCTGCAGCGAAAACTGAGCCAGGAAGGCGTGTCTTACCAGCGACTGCTGGATGAAGTGCGGCAAAAAATGGCCGAGAATTACCTCCGCAATAGCGAACTCGCGATTCCGGATATAGCCTTAAGGCTGGGGTACAGTGAAACCACATCGTTTCACAGGAAGTTCAAAGCGGTAACAGGGAAGACGCCCGGAGAATTCCGGGCGTCTGGAGAGCAGGCTTAAAGCTTGCGACCCTTACCAGCTGCAATCCGCAGCCGCAGAGCATTCAACTTGATAAAGCCTTCCGCATCCTTCTGATCGTAAGCACCCTGATCTTCTTCAAAGGTAGCGATCTTCTCGTCAAACAAAGAGTCGTCAGACTTACGGCCAACCACATCCACATTGCCCTTATAGAGCTTCAGACGAACAGTGCCATTCACGTAGGCCTGGGTCTGGTCGATCAGCGCCTGCAGCGCTTCACGCTCCGGGGACCACCAGTAGCCGTTGTAAATCACCTCGGCATAACGGGGCATGATGCTATCTTTCAGATGCGCCACTTCGCGGTCCAGAGTGATGGACTCAATGGCACGGTGCGCGCGCAGCATGACGGTGCCGCCCGGCGTTTCGTAACAGCCGCGGGACTTCATGCCCACATAGCGGTTCTCAACGATATCCAGACGACCGATACCGTTGGCGCCCGCCATCTTGTTCAGGGTTTCAAGAACCACATGCGGCTTCATCTCCTGACCATCGATGGCAACAATGTCGCCGCTCTTATAGGTCAGCTCAACGTAGGTCGGCTTTTCCGGCGCGGCTTCGGGAGACACACTCCAACGCCACATTTCTTCCTCGGCTTCCGCCCAGGGATCTTCCAGGTTCATGCCTTCATAGGAGATGTGCAGCAAATTCGCGTCCATGGAGTAGGGCGACTTGCCCTTCTTCATTTCCACCGGAATGTTGCGCTCTTCACAGTAAGTCAGCAGCTTCTCACGGGAGTTCAGGTCCCACTCACGCCAGGGCGCAATCACCTTCACGCCCGGCTTGAGCGCGTAGGCACCCAACTCGAAACGAACCTGATCGTTGCCTTTACCTGTCGCACCGTGAGAAATGGCATCGGCACCCGTCTCATTGGCAATATCGATCAGGCGCTTTGCAATCAGAGGACGGGCAATGGACGTACCCAGCAGGTACTCACCCTCGTAGATGGTGTTCGCACGGAACATCGGGAACACGTAATCGCGCACAAACTCCTCGCGCAGGTCCTCAATGTAGATTTCCTTAACGCCCAACGCCTCGGCTTTCGCCCGCGCCGGCTCAACTTCCTCGCCCTGGCCGATATCGGCGGTGAACGTCACCACCTCACAGTTATAGGTATCCTGTAACCACCGAACAATGACGGAAGTATCCAGGCCACCGGAATAGGCCAGCACCACCTTATTAATATCAGACATGCCCTTGCTCCAGACTGAACAGAATGGATGTATCGAAAATAAGGCGCATATTGTACGGGAGAGCGGGGGGAATGGCTATTAGCCAGCAGCCTGCTGCCCCATCGCCTCTTCCCGAATTCCATCCCAGCCTTCCTTAATGGAGCGAAGCAGGTCAGCGACTTCCTCAAGCTTGGCCACATCATTCCTGGAATTGGCCTCGAACAGCGCGCGCTCCATATAGTCATAGAGCCCTTCCAGACGCACCGCCAGATCACCGCCCTGCTCAAAATCCAGGAAACTGCGCAGGCCACCGATAATCTCGATGGCTTTGGTGATCAGCTTGCCCTTGCCTTCGTAATCTTTGGCCTGCATGCGGGCCTTCGCCATGTTGACGCGTTCAAGGGCTCCGTTATAGAGGAGCTGGATCAGCTTGTGTGGATCCGCATCGGTAATGCTGGTCTGGGTGTTTACGCGCTGGTATGCCTGTAAACCGTTCATAGAAGACCTCTTCGTTCGCTAACCGGGCCGAGCCGATCAGTTATTGTTCCGATTGTTTTGGGGCGCGAGCGCCGCGAGTTGCTGGCTAACGTAGTCCTGAGTGCTGTTGAGCTGAGAGATCAGGGAGTCTGCCGCCGTAAACTGGCGGACCAACCGTTCGCGGTATGCCGTGATTCGCTCTTCGAGACGGACCTGATTTTGCTGAATCTGCTGCAGTTCTTTGTTCAGACTCTCGGTGCGGGAATCAATGGCACCGTCCGCACCGACAAAACTGGTTACCAGATCCACCGTGCGCTCGGCCACACCTTCAATAAAGGTAATGGAACCACGACTACCCGTCTGATCGCCAAGAATACGAACCTGCAGACCTGAGGCACCACTGGTACCGCTGTCAAGAAACAGCACCTGACCGTCACCTGTGGCCGTCTGACCACCAATTGTGCCCGCAACATCCAGACCTGTGGAAGCAGTGACGGCATCCAGGCCAAACGTGGCGGCATTTTCCGCAGAGGTTAAGGCGACTGCGGACTCGCTGCCATATTTGGCCGACGTGAAACTCAGATTGCCGCTGGCGTCGAGTTCAGCT
The DNA here is from genome assembly GCF_001854125.1 of Marinobacter salinus. Taxonomy (NCBI): domain Bacteria; kingdom Pseudomonadati; phylum Pseudomonadota; class Gammaproteobacteria; order Pseudomonadales; family Marinobacteraceae; genus Marinobacter; species Marinobacter salinus. Next base: position 544,837 of record NZ_CP017715.1, on the reverse strand, counting down.
TTGACCGAAGAGCCCGAGACATTCAGCGCATTATTGCTATTGAGCTGTGATTGAATCTCGTCCACCAGGTCCTGGGCGGATGCGTAGGTTTGCTGGGTCAACTGGAGGTTTATTGAGGTTTCACCGTTCAGCTGGAGCGTCAGCTCGTCGTTACTGGCATCAATGGTGACGCCTCCAGCGAGCGCACTACCTGCCAGAAGATTACCCTGAGTCGCAGCCTGCGTAATATCGATGTCGTACGTGCCCGGTTCCGTATTAATACCGCTACGAACAAACTCCACCTGGCTGTCCGTGGCCCTACCTTGCTCGGCGAACAAGGCGGTCACATCATCGGGGTTGTTCTTGAGCTGTTCCTCGAACTTCGCCCGGTCAAACTCAAGACCACCGGTTTCGAAATTGGTGGTGATGCCCACATCGGCGAGACTGCGAACACTCGAGTTCTCAAGACCAGGCACAACACGTGTCAGCACCTGGCGCAACTGGTCCTGAATAGCCCGAACCGTTCTATCACCGGTCAGCAAGCTACCCACGCCGGCTTCAGCATTGAAGCCGGCCAGACCGTCAAGGGTAGACTGCAAGCTGTTGAACTTGTCGACAAACGCCTGCACCCGACCCGCAACCGCACCGAAGTCCTGCTTCACTTTGATCATCGAGGTGCCGGTAGCTGACACATCAAACGTCAGACCGTCGATCACATTCTCAAAATTATTGGTTGAGCGGGTGACTTCTACACCATTAATCTTCATCACTGCATCAGAAGCTGCGATCGTCTCCTGAAGACCTGAGCCCACATCCATACCACTATTGAAAGCGAAACGGGACAGACCCTGATTATCGGTATCAGTGCCGCCGGTATCCCCGGATACGGAAATGCTGACCGCGTTGGCAGTGCCCGTTTCATCCGCAGACAGAACCAGTTGGAAACCGTTACCGGTATCGATGACGCCAGCTGAAACACCGGCGTCTGAATCGTTGATCGCATTCGCCAACCCCTGAAGAGTGTCGTTGCTGCTATCAACGGTTATGTTCGTGGTCTTGTCACCCACAGAGAGGGTGAGCGTTCCCTGGCCTACACTTGTCGCATCACGATCTGCAAACACATCCCGGGAAGCCAGTGCCTGAGCACCTGCGAGACTGGTCACTTCAACGCTGTAGGTACCTCGGCTGGCCTTGGTGCTATCTACAGAGACTCCAACGTCCTCATTGGAAGAGCTCGCCGAGAATGCCTTAAGGTTGTCTGGGGCGCTCAGCTGCCGCATCGGCAAGCGCAACTCGGTGATGGCACTACGCAGCTTCCCATAGGCGGATAACAGCGCCTGGGTCTGTTCGGTTTTCCGGGCAAGCCGGTTTTCCGTGGGCGCACGCTCCGCGTTGACCAACTGATCGACCAGATCAGACGTTAAGACTCCCGAGCCAATACCCAACGATGATATATTTGCCATAACCGTGCCTCCTCAAGGGGGCAAATCGCTTCATTGTTCAAGTTATCGGCAAAATGCGGCAAAACTTTGCCTTTTTCCTTCACCGATTTGTAACAACTTGTAAAAACAGAGCTTAACCCATAACGCAGAGCACCGCCGGCCCCTCTCGGGTGCGGCGGTGCTGAAATACCGTCGTTTTCATCAGCGCAAAAGCGGCAAGCCCTTACACTTTGATGCTAAACAACGTCAGCGGCTCATCCTGCTGCAAGTTCTCTGCCAACCTCAATGCCACTTCATCCGGAATCTGGCGAATCACTTCCTGGGTTTGCTGGTCGACCACCCGGACAACCGTTGCTCCCAAATCGTTATTCACCTCAAACTGAAGATCCCGCTGGACATTCTGAACATAATCGTTCAGCTGCGAAACCGCACCCTCCAGATCTTCTCTACGGGCCTCATTGCGCTCCTGAAGCTGCTCAGCTTTAGAAACCTTCTGAGCCTGAGAGACCTGTTGATTCGGCGTAGCGCGCCCTGCTGATGAAGCAACAAGGTCGGAGGCATTCCTGCCTTCGGCCTGAGATGACGAAATTGCCCGAGTCGGTACCTGCTCGCTGGCGCGAACAAGCTTCAGATCCGAGCTGTTCAGGTTAACGTCATTCATAGCTTACCTCGTTATCCTTAAACGGCGTTAAGCCGGAACCCACGGGTTCCGGCTATTACCGCTAGCCCCTGTTTACTGCAGGAGGGACAGAACCTGCTGGGGACGAGCATTTGCCTGCGCCAGTACCGAGATGCCCGCCTGCTGCAGCACCTGTGACTTGGCTAGGTTCGCGGTTTCTGCCGCGAAGTCTGCATCCAGAATCCGGCTATTCGCGGCGGAAAGGTTTTCGGCCGTGGTTGCCAGGTTAGAAATCGTGGACTCAAACCGGTTCTGAGCGGCACCCAGATCGGCACGAATGCTACTGATCTGTTCCAGAGCGGCGTCTGCGATTGCAATTGCGCTGCTGGAGCCCGCGACAGTTCCGATATCGATGGACGACACGGAGTCAAGGTTAGAGCCTACTACAGCATTCGCCGCACCTTCGAGAATGCTACCGGCAGTCTCTGCGATATTGGAACTCACTGAGAAGGTGCCAGAAGAACTGAAGCTCACCTCACCGGATGCAATGGCGCTGTCAGCAGCACCAACGCCAGCGGTCGGGCCGGTCAGTGTTACCGCTGAGGGATCGCCATTACCTTGGAAGTTAATAGTCTCACCCGCGTCGCCGCTGCTGGCGAAATCCTCGATGCGAATGTCCTTGCCATCGGACTGGGTCAGCGTGATTTCACCGCCGTTGACCTTTGCCGAGACACCACTGGTGCCAGTGGTATCGTTAATGGCCTTGGCCAGTGCACTCAGGTCACCCGTGGTCACAGAAGCGGAGATGGTTGCCGCTTCGCTGCCACTGCCCAACTTGAAGGAAACGTTGCCATCAGCGGACAGACCAGAAAGGGTCGCAGTTGTAGAAGCTTCGGCAGTGACTCCGGTGCCGCCTGTTTGCTCATTAATAGACGCAGCAATAGCTTCAGCGGTATCTCCGCCAGTAATGGACACGGTTTCCGAACCTTCCGTACCGGAAATGGTCAAAGTCTGCGTGGCGATGGTGTTGGTCTCGCCTGTCAAACTGGCCGCGACGACAGAGACGGAACCAGTACCCTGGCTGACAGTGGTAGTGCTCAAGCCAGCCACTGTGTTGTTACCCAAGTCAGCACCACGAGCGCCAGTTACGGACACAGAAATGGTCTGGCCGGCGTTGGCGCCAACCTGAAAGTCCTGAGCTGTGAAGCTGCCGTCAAGCAGGTTAAGGCCGTTGAACTGAGTGCTTGACGCAATCCGGTCAACTTCCTGCTTGAGCTGGTTGACTTCGTTTTGCAGAGCAGAACGGTCGGAAGCAGAGTTGGTTGAGTTAGCAGACTGTACACTCAAGTCACGAATCCGCTGGAGGATATTGGTGGTTTCCTCAAGGGCACCCTCAGCCGTTTGCGCCAGGGAAATGCCGTCATTCGCGTTGCGCTGGGCAATATTAAGACCGGAAATCTGCGAGCTGAAGCGAGTAGAAATAGCCAGGCCGGCCGCGTCGTCTTTGGCTGAGTTGATGCGCAAACCGGAGGACAGACGCTCAAGCGCCTGATCATTAATTTTCTGACTGCTGCTCAGTTGGTTCTGAGCGGACAGTGAGGCAACGTTCGTATTGATACCGAGAGCCATTGTGCTTCTCCTTCGACTGGTGTCGTTTTTTCATGGAAAAGGTCTGGCGCCCGTTTTTTTGGTATGGAGCGCCGGCCTGTTATTCCACTTAACGGCTCAAGCCGACCATCCTTTAGAAAAAAAGTCATTTGATTTGTAAAGGAATGTAAAACCTGCTCGAAAGCGGCAAAGCTCTGCCAAAAAGTCACCCTCCCCCTTTTCCAACAGTCAACCACAATCGTTTTCCAGGAAAACTTATAGCCTTTATTTTCATTAGGTTACCGATTTTTTTAAGGAAGTGGCACAGCCTTCGCTTAGAGACTTTAAAAACGGCAATTTAACGAATACCTGCCGGTGATGCGTTGCCAGACGAAAAGGCAGCTAACATCCGGCACCTCTGAGCAGGGAGAAAAGAAATGCCTCAGATCATCAACACCAACATTGCGTCACTGAACGCACAGAGAAACCTGAATACCTCACAGCAAGACTCAAACGTTGCGTTACAAAGACTGTCTTCAGGCCTGAGAATTAATTCCGCCAAAGACGACGCAGCCGGCCTTGCTATCTCTGAGCGCTTCACGTCCCAGATCAGAGGCCTCAACCAGGCGATCCGAAATGCCAACGATGGTATTTCTCTGGCTCAGACCGCCGAGGGAGCTCTTGGCGAATCTGGCAACATTCTGCAGCGGATTCGTGAGCTGGCTGTTCAGTCTGCGAACGCGACCAACTCTGCTTCTGACAGAAAGGCCCTTCAATCAGAAGTAAACCAGCTCAAAGGTGAACTTGAGCGGATCGCCACTACCACTGAGTTCAACGGCCTCAAACTCCTTGACGGCACTTTCCAGGCACAGAAATTTCAAGCGGGTGCCAACGAAAACCAGAGCATCGCTGTTTCCATCGAAGGTGCGCGTACTGCAGACCTCGCCAACAACACGCTGACGGCGAGCAATGCGACCTTAAACCAAGGCACGGGCTCTACAACAGCGGCGAACGCTGCGTTGCCAGCGCAAAACACGATAGCGACCCAGAACCTGACAATTTCCAGCTCGCTGGATAGCCAGGTCGTTCCAATCACTGCTGGTGACACCGCAGAAGACATTGCAGCTGCAATCAATGACATCGGGGCAACCACCGGTGTCAATGCCACAGCTCGAACTTCAGCCACTTTGAGCAATACTGCAACAACACCTATTGCCGTCCCTCAAACTGTGTCTCTGACCATTTCCAACGGGAGCAGCTCAGCAACTATTTCGGCACAAATCACCGATGCCACTGACTTGTCGGCTATTGCCCGTGAAGTCAACGCCGCCTCAGGCAAGACCGGTATAACGGCTGAAGTTGAGAATGACGGCAGTATCACGCTGATCCAGGAACAAGGCAAAGACATTACCATCGAAAACTTTACCGCCTCCGGGGCTCAGCAGCTTGCAGTGCAGGGCAGTGGTGATCCGAGCGCCATCGAGCTGACAAGCGGCGCCGCCAACAACACGAGGATTGCGGGAGAACTGACACTCGATTCTTCGGTCAGTTTTGCCGCATCATCTGATGCCACCATTGCTGCTGGCAGTGTCCTGAACAGCGCCCAGAATATAGCAGCCGGCTCATCGCCTGAAGCAGTCGACGGGATCGACATCAGCAGCGTTGATGGAGCCACCAGCGCCCTTGCAGTCGTTGACGCCGCGCTCGAAACAATCAGTGGCATTCGGGCTGACTTGGGTGCTGCCCAGAATCGACTCGAATCAACTATCGCCAACCTCAGCACCACCTCCGAAAACCTGTCGGCAGCTCGCTCGCGCATCCGCGACGCCGACTTCGCCGCCGAATCTGCCGAGCTGGCCCGCACCCAGGTGCTCCAGCAGGCCGGGCTGTCGGTTCTGGCTCAGGCCAATGCGCGGCCGCAGCAGGTTCTGCAGTTGCTGCAGGGTTAACGAGGCAGATAGCTTGATGTCGGATTACGCCCTTGGCTAATCCGGCCTACTTTCAAGACCAGAACAACTGCCGCGGCAGGCTTTACGAGGTGTCCCATGCAAGCACAGCATCACATTCAGGAGTCCGGTTCCCAACAGGCCCAGGCGGCCCGCCTGCTTCTGCAGGCCAACCTGGCTTATGGCGAGTCCAATAGCAACGGGCTCAGCCATATCCAGCGGCTGAAAGCTCGCCAGGAGTCCCGAGGGTATCTGGAACAAGCGCTGGCGCTTGAGCCAGAGAATGCAGGTGCGCTGGGTTTGCTGGGACGGGTTGAAATGGATGATGGGCAGCTTGAGAAAGCCCATACCCTGTTTAACGCCAGCCTGAATGCGCAACCGGAGCAGGCGCAACAATACGCCAACCTCGGCTACTGGGCTTTGAAAACGGAGCGCCCGGCCCTGGCAGAGCAGTACTTCCTGCAGGCCCTGGACTGCGACCGGCAATCCGCCGCCGCTTTTTGCGGTGTCGCCCATGCCAAGCGCCTTCAGGGTCAGTTTGATGTTGCCTACCTGCATTACCGCAAATTGCTGGAGACCGGTGCCGAGTGGGATTCGGTTTATAGCGGCATGCTGAGCTGTGCCCAGCACCTTGAAGTCAACAAGGCAGACAGCGCGCTGGCTATTGATGCCATTGCTCTGCTTCAGCGCGAGGGATTACCCCATCAGGAACTGGGTCGTTTTGTCGGTGCGATCATCCACCAACAATACGACCTCGACAACCCGAATTCAGAGATCTTCCTCGATGCCGCCAGTGAAGACGAACTCCTGATTCGGGCTTTGCAGAAAACCCTGATGCCGAGCCCCGAAGTTGAAGAGCTGGTGGTGATGCTGCGCCGCGCGATTATTGCCGAAGTGGCTCAGACAGTGGAGTTGCGAGACGAATTGCAGCGGCTCGCCCTGGCCATTGGCCAGTATGCAGACCGCACCGGCTATGCCCTCTCGGCGGAAGACGACGAAGAGCGCCTGATCAGCACAATCAACGACAGCCTTCAGGCCCAGCTGGTTATGGGCGAACCTCAGGATGCACTCATCGGCTCCCTGATCATCAGCGCTATGTATGGCGCCCTCTTCCATCAGTCCTTTGCGGTTCAACTGGGGCAGTGGAATCTGACCGACTGGCCTCTGGCCATGCAACCCGTTCTGGCGGCCAGCTACTACGACCGCGCCATGGAAGAAGCCATCAAGCAGAACTTCGACGAGAAAACCGAAGAACTTTGCCTGGAGAAAACAGACGTACCCCAGGCCTGGCCAACCTGGTCACAGCTGTCCTACCGCACCGAAACCAGTCTGAAAAGCGTGATGGCCAGTGAGCTTAAGCTTCCCACGGACAATCTGCCGGACATTCTTCGCATTCTGGTGTGTGGTGCCCAGTCCGGGCAGCGTGCCATGGAGCTGGCCCGATACCTGGACGATGTGGAAGTGATCGCCGTGGACGAGTCTCTGGCCAATATTGCCAAAGCCACACGCATGGCGAGTGACATGAGCCTGGACAACATCGTGTTCTGGCCCTGGTCGATTGCCCAGCGCTTTGTGGCCGATGGCCATCAGGTACACTGGATTGAAGTGGGTCGCCTGCCCTCACCGGCCATGACGGAGCTTTCCCTTGCTGCACTGGTCAGTGACGCCACATCCGGGGGTGCGGTCGTTCACCTTCATACCGCCATTGACGAGCAAACCGCCGGAGACAAACAGATCCACAAACTGGTTGCAGAGCACAAACTCCAGCCAACTCGAACCGCTCTCCGGCAGCTTCGCCGCATGGTTCTGGCCAACCGCCAGGATGAGCTTTGGCAGGAGCTGGTAAACGACGACAGTTTCTTCAGCCTTGGCGGCTGCCGGGACCGTTGGTTCCGCCCTCAGGATGCCACACAGCTCAAGGAGCTGATGGGCATGGTGAGCAACGAGGTGGACTGGAAACTGGTCAAGGCCCGGGACGCAGACGGGCACAGCCTTGCCACCCAGCCGGTACAGAAACAGATTCAGGCAGAGGCCCTCGGCAGTGAGGTTCAAAGCCTGATGGGCCAGAATCTGAGTGTCTATTTCTTGAAGCGTCGGTAATGGAGCGTCGGATTACGGCTTTCGCCTGATCCGACGCCGCTTCTGGCTCAGATATACGGAATTAAAGATTCTCCGTACAAATGCAGATCCTCCAGAATGTGCTGCTTCTCCGGCGTCAGCTCGGGATCGGCCGCCAATCGCTGCAACTCATTGGCATAGGCCTCCAGAGACCGCCAGCCCTTCTTCGGGTGCATCAGTCTTTGCGAACGGAATTCCTCCCAACGCTCCATATCCTCGCCCGTGAGCGTGTCGGGATAATTCCGTGCGCGATACCGGAACAGCAGCACCTGTAGCCGGTCGTCGTCAAACTGAACCTCCTGCTCACCCAAAGTTTCCACCGGCTGCTGTAGCACCCAGTTCAGCTTCTCCCGGTCCGCCTTACTGATAAAGCCGCCAGCATAAAGCTGCTCATCCGGGTCGGTCAGGTCGCCCTCATGGGGATGGTCAAAGGCTTCGGCGATCCTGGCTGGCAGGTCAGGTGCTTTTCTCAGAAGCGCAAGGTTGGCTCGCAAGGTGTCACCGTCCAGCTCCAGCTCTGCCAGTCGCTCCGGCGACAGGGTTGAAAGCATAGTGGCCGGGGCCAGTACCGGGCACTTATTCAGCTGCACACCTTTCAACGGAAACCGGGTTACCCCCTCACCCAACTGCGCCTGGGAAGTAAACACCCGCTCACGAATCTGGTCAGGCGTGGCCGCGAGCAGTTCACTGGGGTCCTCACGCAAGTCATACACGATTACCAGGTTTTTGTTCGTCGGGTGATCAGCCACCGGAGCCACCAGCGCGCAGCAGCCCCGGATGGCCGGGTATTTTGCCGAAATATGAAAAACCGGCTTCATGGCCCCGGTGTCCAGCATTGCCCGGGCGGAGTGCTTGTCTTTGTTCTGCAGCACAAAATCAAATAACTTGGGCTGCTTCTCCTTGATCAGCTTAGCCACCGAAAGCGTGGCCTCGACATCCGACATGGCATCGTGAGCGCTTTCATGGGCGATGCCATTCGCCACCGTCAGCTCTTCCAACCGGAAACTCGGGCTGCCATCCTCTTTTTTCGGCCAGTTAATCCCCTCCGGTCGAAGCGCGTAGGTAAGGCGCACCATATCAATGATGTCCCATCGGGAATTACCGTTCTGCCATTCCCGCGCATAAGGATCACGCAAATTGCGATAGAGGGTATGGCGGGTCACTTCATCATCAAAACGCAGGCTGTTATAGCCCACCACACAGGTACCCGGCTGACTGAAGGCCTCATTAATCTGAGCGATAAACTCGGCCTCGGGATAGCCCTCCTCCAGCGCTTTCTGTGGAGTAATACCGGTAATCAGACAGGCTTCGGGGGACGGCAGATAGTCGTCGGCCGGTTTGCAGTAGATAACAAGGGGATCTTCGATAATATTCAGGTCCGCATCGGTTCTTACACCGGCAAACTGGGAGGGGCGGTCATGAACCGGATCGACACCGAAGGTTTCGTAGTCATGCCAGTAGAACGAGCGGATCAAGGGATAACTCCTGCCTGTTGAGTTTTGATATCGCAGGAGTTTAACACTTAAAACAACTTCTCCCCCATATCCGCCTGGTGTGTCCGCAACCGTGGCAGCCCATTAGGGCCAGCTAACTGGCTCATATCCACGGTCATACTGGTGGGCAGATTAATGAACACCCCTTTGCCGGCATGAATCACATTGGCACCATCCGGGCTCTGCCATTGCACGCCGTTTTCGTCCCGCTGGAATCCGATAAAGAAGTCGTCGGTGAACTCGGTGATGGAGCCGGTCGCCGGAGCCTCCCCTACAATCAGGGACTGCGCCTTTTCCAACGCCACACATTCGCCGCAGGTTGCAGGATCTGTTGTGGTATCTGCGATGCCGATTTGGGTCGCCCGATAGTTCGTCGCCTGGCCACTGGCATCGAACAACGTGGCATCGTGCACAGTGCCCGACGTATCCCTGAGTTTCAGCCCGATATTCCCGCTAAAACTGGTGGTATGTGAAGAAACCGAACCACGGGCCTGCTCGAAGCCCATGCGAAACCCCGCAAGCCCCTGGGCATCTTCTGCTAACTCTATGTAGGGTTTTGCAGCTTCGAATGGCACCGCCTCACCAGCGGCGTAGGTCTGCCCATTGTACTGCGCGCCTTCGCCCTCCCGGGCAATGTGACCAAGAGCTACATGGGAAGCGGCAAAGTCTGTTCCGCCATTGATTTCACCTACCCTGGCGTCATCAATATTGACACGGGTCTCCAAATCAATGCCCAGCGTCATGCGGGTAAATTGGTGGTCAGGCCCGGGAATATTCTCAACCTGCATAAAAGCCTGCCCAGTTACCTCACCCATTGTATCGTCGGAAATGGGCTTCAGTTCAGCTTGGGCAACGGGCGCCATACCCAGGCAAAACATGGCAAGGGCAGCGTATCCATACGCTTGCTGTTTCATAGGTTGTGTCTCTTTTTTATTTACCACGCTCGCACTATATCCGAGGCGCTTCGGCCAATAGAGTGAGCATCGTCACATTCACCAGCCGCGGACCGGGGTTACTGCTTCAACCATGAACAGGTTCACAAAAGATTACAAAGATGTAGCGCATGTGTATACATAGCGGCGTCCTGTTATACTTGGCCCACTTACCACACTGCCCACGGCGATTTTCATGACCACCCGCATTCTGATTTGCGACGATTCCGCTCTTGCCCGGAAACAAATGGCAAGAGCCCTTCCGGAAGGTCTGAACACCCACATCGTCTACGCCGCAAACGGGAAGGAAGCTCTGGAAATGCTTCGTGGCCATGAAGCGGAGTTGCTGTTTCTCGACCTGAACATGCCAGAGATGGACGGCTACCAGGTTCTGGAGGCCGTTCGCAAAGAAGACCTGCCCGTTCTCACCATCGTTGTCTCCGGCGACATCCAGCCTGAAGCAAGGGAGCGCGTCCGAAAGCTGGGCGCCATCGACTTCATAAAGAAACCCACTGAGCCGGGCATTGTGGTGGACCTGCTCAACGAATACGGCTTCTACCGTCCCGGAGATGTCGAAGTTGCAGCACTTAACGACAGTTCCCTGAAGAAAAACACCGCCACACAAGCAGAACCCGAAATTTCGGTATCCCTGAGTGACTATCTGCAGGAAATCGCCAATATAGCCATGGGCCGCTCTTCAGACCTCCTGGCCCGCCTGCTTCGGGCCTTCGTGAAGCAGCCGGTCCCGAAAGTGGCTTTCATCGCCAACTCGGAACTGCACATGGCCATTTCTGCGGCCCAGCATGACGACACCTACTCCGCGGTATGCCAGGGATTTACCGGCGCTGGCATCGCGGGCGAAGCACTGCTTTTGTTTGCCGATGCCAGTTTCCGGGAAATGGCGGAAATGCTGCATTACGAAACACTGGAAGGCGAGTCGGTAAACATTGAAGTACTGATGGATATGTCCAGCATCTTGTTTGGCGCCTTCCTCAAGGGCATTGGCGACCAGCTGGACCTGAAGCTTGGCCTTGGCCACCCCACGGTGCTCGGGCAGCATCGGCAAATCAACGAACTGCTTGAACATCATAGATCTAAAGAAGAGCAGCTCCTGTGCATCGAGATCAGCTACGCATTGGAAGACCGGGATATCCAGTGCGATATGCTGGTCCTGCTGACCGAAGACTCTGTACCTTTCCTGGAACAACGCCTCGAATTTCTGGTGGACTGACTTATGGCCTTTAATGATGTAGAAGCCAACTCGTTCCACTGGCTGGCAGACATGCTGGAATCCATCGAAGTGGGGCTCGTGGTCCTGGATCTGGATTTTCGTGTCCAGGCCTGGAACGGTTTTATGGAAAACCACAGCGGCATCACCGCCAGCAAAGTGCGCGATCAGGTACTCTTCGACGTTTTCCCCGACATCCCCAAAGCCTGGCTGACCCGAAAGGTAGATGCCGTGGCGCTTCTGAACACCCGGGCCTTTACATCCTGGGAGCAGCGCCCGTACCTGTTCAAATTCAGAAACACGCGCCCCATTACCGGCACCGAAGAGTACATGTTTCAGAACCTCACCATCAGCCCGCTTTCCGGAACAACCGGAGAGGTCGAGAAAGTGTGTTTGATGGTGTACGACGTAACCGACATCGCCAGTGGCAAGCGGGCGCTGGAACGGGCCAACGAACAGCTCGCCAAACTCAGTATGACCGACCGGCTTACAGGCCTGCTTAACCGGGGCACCTGGGAAAACCTGGTGGACGCCGAGTATGAACGGTACCGCCGCTATGGCCACGCAACCTCACTGGTGATGTTTGATATTGACCATTTCAAAAAAGTGAACGATACCTGCGGGCATCTGGCCGGTGATGAAGTCATCAAACACGCTGCATTGATCACCAGAAGTAACCTGCGCCAATCAGACACCCTAGGTCGATATGGCGGGGAAGAATTCGGAATTATATTGCCGGAAACCGATGCGGAAGGTGCGCGCATAATCTGTGAGCGCATACGGGAAAGCATTGAGCAGAGCCTGGTCGATACCAGTGTCGCGCCAATTCAATACACCATAAGTATGGGTATTGCTCAGTTAACCGACGCGCCTGAAAACTATATGCAATGGATGCAACAGGCGGATGAAACGTTGTATGCAGCAAAAGCCGGTGGCAGAAACAAAGTAAAGGTGTTCACAACATAAAACAAAAAGCCCGGACTGAGCCGGGCTTTTTATTTAATCAATCCTGGCAGTTCGAAAATCAGTCCTGCTGCCAGCTTTGTACTGCTTCCTTACCGTACTTCTGACGCCACTCATTCAGCGTCTTGTGATTGCCACCACGGGTTTTAACCACTTCACCGGTGTGAGGATTCTTATAAGTCTTCAGGGGACGCTTTGCGCGGCTACCGGTGCCAGACTCGGATTTTCCACCCGCCACTGACGGATCAATCGCCGACAAAATCTGCAGCACATCCTTTGGCGACTTGTCATATTCCTTCATCAAATTACGAACTTTGTTTTCAAACTCCAGTTCACCTTTCAGAGCCTGGTCCTTTTCAAGCTGTTCCAGCTCTGCAGCAAGCTTTTCCATAAGCTGTTTTTTCTGGTAGTAATCGTTAATCTTTGCCATGGCAATTAAAACCTTATTCAAAACGAGGGTTTTAAAAAACTATTCGGAGTTGACGCACTGTCGACGCTTATAATAATTAAATAACTCCGAATAGGCAAAACTAATATTTAAACTCGCAGGATAAAAAAGAAAACAACCCGACATATCATGTGGGAATATTTATATTATAGTCACCATGTGACGAAAGGCATTTCTTCAGCGCCATCTTTGCATCTGGATCACCATGAACAATCCGGATTTCGCGGGGTGCTCCAGGTATACCTGTTACAAATCGAACGAGGTCCGACTGCCCTGCATGGGCAGAATAACCGCCCACCTGATGAACCCTTGCCCGAATGTCGTATTTTTCGCCATCCAGAGCCACCCAACCACCACGGGGACCATAGAGCAAAATATCCCGCCCCGGTGTTCCCGCCGCCTGATAGCCCACAAACAACACGTCGTTGCGGGAATCACCCAGCATGGCCTTCAGATAATTAACGACGCGGCCGCCAGCACACATACCGGAGCCGGCCAGAACCACACAAGGACGATGAGACTTCGTCAGATATTCCACCGCGTTCAGGTGGTCTTCATGGGAATCGATAACGGTCAACTGTTCAAAGGACAGAGGATGTCTCCCCTCCTTAACCAATTCCGTGGCTTCTGCATCCCAGAACGGCTTAAGATCCCTGTAAATCCGGGTAAACTCAGCCGCCAGCGGCGAGTCCACAACAATCTCAAGATCCTGCCAGGCCATTCCAGGCGCGGCCGATTGACCACCAAACTCATGGATCAGACTCTCAATCTCATACAGCAACTCCTGAGTCCGCCCAATACTGAAAGCCGGAATCAAAACCGTACCACCATCCGCCAGCGCCCTCTCCAGAATGGCCTTAAGCCGAAACCGCCGAGTGGCTCTGTCCTCATGGTCTTTATCACCATAAGTGCTCTCAATCACCAGCCGGTCCGCCCGGTCAGGAGACTCAGGTGGCGGAAGCAGCGGTGCATGGGGCGCCCCAAGATCGCCACTGAAGACAATGCGCTCTTCGGAATCCCCCTCGCGGGCATCGCATTCCACATAAGCAGAACCGAGGATATGGCCAGCCGGCTGAAGCCGGATCGCAAGAGACTGATCATCTTGGTCGAACATCGGATGCCAACAGCCATAACGCACCGGCACGATACGGGCGCGGATCACATCCAGCACCCTTTCAATCAGCTCCCGGTTCCGGGTAAAGCCAATCTTCAGCGCGTCTTCCAGAATTTCCGGGAGCATGATCGCGGAAGGCTCGGAACACAGGATCGGCCCCTCAAACCCGGCGGCCAACAGATAGGGAATGCGACCCACGTGGTCAATGTGCACATGGGTAACCACCAGTGCGCGGATGTGAGAAAGGGGGAAATCGATAGACAGATCGGAAGCATTGGCCCCCCGACCTTCTTCCTGGCCCTGGAACAGGCCGCAATCAATCAGGATTCCGGAGGAATTTGAGCCGGAACCGAGGGTAAGTTCGTGGCAGGAGCCGGTGACGCCGGTTGTGGCGCCGTGGTGGGATATTTCTATCATTCTCAACATTCCTTGTTGAATAACGAAAAACGGGGGCTTATAAGCCCCCGTCGCCTAATAACTCGCGCAATAGTATAATCTAGGCCAACGGCAACCGCCGGACCTTGTCCGCATTCTTTGCCTGATTTACCCGCTCACCATTGCCATTGAGCCAGACGAGATCCTCAACACCCCCATTGGGCGCAAACCCGGTGGGCGCCTTCTTCAGGGTTTCCACCACCTCCTGGCAGTCGAAGTCGTGACTGGCCTTCATCAACCGGTTCAAGGTCTGTTCCACCTCTTCCCAGGGCATGAAGACTTCCCGTGCCATCATGATGCGTGGGTGAGCCGTGCCTTGGGGATTATCACCTATCAACAATTCCTCAAAGAGTTTTTCACCCGGCCTCAGCCCGGAGAAGACTATTTCGATATCACCATCAGGCCGCTCGTCCGTTTTCTCCATCAGCCCCATCAGATGAACCATCTTGCGGGCCAGGTCGGCAATTTTCACAGGCTCGCCCATATCCAGAACGAACACTTCACCACCCTGCCCCATACTTCCGGCCTGGAGTACAAGCTGACTGGCCTCGGGAATGGTCATAAAATAACGGATAATGTCCGGATGGGTTACCGTTACCGGCCCGCCATCGCGGATCTGATCCCGGAACAGCGGAACAACGGACCCTGAAGAACCCAGCACATTACCAAACCGAACCATAGAGAAAATGGTACCGGTCTGCCGCTGGGCGAGCCCCTGTAACACGAGCTCTGCCATGCGCTTGCTCGCCCCCATCACGTTCGTGGGGCGCACAGCCTTATCGGTAGAAATCAGAACAAAACGTTTTACACCACAGGCAATTGCAGCTTCTGCCACATGGAAGGTACCAAAGACGTTGTTTTGAACGCCTTCAATAATATTTTGCTCAACCAGAGGCACATGCTTATAAGCCGCAGCATGATAAACAGTTTCAATGTCAAAGCTGCGCATTGCAGCCTCGCAGCGCCGGCGATGAGTGACACTGCCCAACAGCGGGTGTATCTCAACCCCCAACCCTTCCATCCGGTTCAGAGCCTGAAGTTCCCGTTCAATGGCATACAGGGAGAATTCCGACTGCTCGAACAGCACCAGCCGGCTGGGCCGGTGCCGAATAATCTGGCGACATAATTCGGAGCCAATAGAGCCGCCTGCGCCGGTTACCAACACCGCCTTATCGAACAAACTCGCGGCGACTTGGGCATTATCTGGCTGAACCGGATCCCGGCCAAGCAGCTCTTCGAGCTCCAGGTCCCGAATGTCGTTTATCCGTGCCTGACCCGCCACCAGCTCTGACATAGCTGGCACCGTCTGGACAGGAATCGCCAGGGGCTCAAGCTTTTTAAGGAGGCGCTTGCGATCAATTCCGGAATCGGCATCCAGTGCCAGCAATAGCCGTTTTATCCGGTGCTCTTTCACAGCACGTTCAATATGGCTGATGTCGTAAACCGGAATGCCGTTGATCAATGCCCGGTGATTGGCTTTGCGGAGAGTAATGAACGCCGAAGGGTGGTATTCGGTGCCCTGATCCAGAGCATTGGCAAGTTGCAGGCCCGTTTCACCAGCACCCACAATGGCGACAAACTGCTTGTTACGGTGCTTGGGGCGATGAACCAGCATGCGAACGGTCATTCTTGTCCCGCTCACAAAAATAAACGCAAGTGCGCCGTAGATAATTGGGACCGAACGCGGAACCAGCACTTCGAGCCAGTAGCCCAGCAGAATGAGGGTTACCGACGAAATGAAAACGCCAGAAATGATCGTGATAAATGCCCGGTCGCTCAGGTAACGCACGACCGCCCTATATAGACCCAGCCTTATGAAAACTCCGATTGTAAAAAACACGGTCAGCCCGGAGATAACGATATGTTCCTGGCTAGGCACCCAGAGCTGCTGATCCAAGCGCAGAGAAAATGCAGCGTAGAGAGCGAAGAACAGCGCCAGGCAATCCGCAGCAACCGAAACCAGCCGCTTTTGAAATCGAGAAAGGTTCAGAAATCGTTCAAACATAGCATCCCTTCACAACAACTGCTCCTGTAATTAGCTACGATTATGTCTTCTAACCACAGACCAGTCACTATTGAAAAATAGAACTTAAAGTCATTTTAATCTCTACCCGGCACCCGATCTCCTGCCCCCTTACCAGCCACCGTCATCAAAATATACTTGAAGTAAGCGCCAACATTGAGATTTTTCAGCATTTTCTGATCTGTTTCCGCCAGCAACCTCGGCGTAGACATATCAATCTCGTTAACTTGGGCCAAACCGGTAATGCCTGGCCGGGCGCTTAATACTCCGCGGCTTTCCCGCTCCTCAATCAACTCTTCCTGATTAAACAGGCACGGCCTTGGGCCTACCAAGCTCATTTCGCCCTTCAACACATTCCACAGTTGGGGCAACTCGTCCAGCTTGGTGCGGCGCAGAAAGTGCCCAAACCGGGTGATGGACGCAGTATTTGCCAAATGGCTGGCGACGGAGGCTGTGTCTACTTTCATGGTCCGAAACTTCACCAAAGTGAACGGCTTCTTATTACGGCCTACCCGCTTCTGACTAAAAATTGGCGAACCTGTATCGAATAGACCTATCACCGTCAGTACCAACAACACCGGAAAACCAACAATCAGGCCTAACAGGGAAAAAATAAAATCAAAAAAGCGAATCACAAGCACCATCCCATAATAAATTTTGATTCTGGTTTTGCGCAGATATTTCAACTAATCAACCTGACTTCCCACCGCCTTGGCCAACCCTTCCTCCACAGATAATGGAGGCTGCCAACCCAACAGATCACGAGCTTTGGAAATATCCACCTGCAAAGAGCCCAGCAGACGCTGCGCAATCGCCTTCTTGCCCAACAAAGATGCACCGACCAGTAACAATCCTGGAGGCACTGGAACCAAGCACGGCCGCTTACCCATGGCCCGAGCAACACCGCGCAACAACTGAGTAGTGGATAGATCCTCCCCGTCGCCCGCCAGAAAAATCTGATTGGCAGCAGCGGGGTGATCGATGCAGGTAACTATCAGGTCAATCAGGTTATCCAGTGCAACCAGCGAACGCTTGTTACCAACGGCACCAAGGGGTAACGGCAACCCCTTCTCTATAAGTTTCATCATGCTGGCAAAGTTACCTTTCACACCGGGCCCGTAAACCAAAGGCGGCCGAACAATGACCACTTCCATCCCATACTCGGCCGCCAGTCGTTTCAGGCATTCCTCCGCTTCCATCTTGGAAATACCGTAAGGATCCTGGGGTGCTGGCAAATCGTCTGCATTAAAGGGCACGCCCTCAATTGTTCCTTCACCATTTACCTTGATGGAACTGATATAAACAAAGCGCTTAACGCCCGCGTCAACTGCCTGGCGGGCAAGATTCAAGGTACCGTCTACGTTAACTTTGCGATATTCCGCGAGAAGGTCAGCTGCCTCCTCTTTCATAACATGGGCACGCGCCGCCGCGTGAACCACCACTTCCTGATCCTTGAGGGCCGCAGACCAGTCAGTCTCGGAATTGAGGCCTTCAACCAAAACTTCATGACCGTAGGAGGAACTCCCTGCCCGCCTGACAGCGCAGGTCAAACCATAAACTCCTTGCCGGCCTATACGATCAACAAGGCGGCTTCCGACAAAACCTGTCGCACCAGTGACAATTATGTTCACACCCTATACACCTTACTCTACACCCCTAATCGGACGTCTCATAAGTTCTAAAAGCTTGAACGGAATCTTGGTAAGCACAAAGATTAAATTGGTGTACAAACCGTTCTCTTTGCACGCGCGAACTATTTCCTTATTCAAAATCAGGCTGCTTTTCAAACCGCCGGTACTTACCCCTCCTGCCCGCATTCTTACAATCACTCGATTCATCCAACGATAATTGAGTCGGGCATTGATCAGCCAACGAACAAACATCTCGTAATCCGCCGAAATTTTCATATCAAGCCGATACTGTCCATGCTTTTCATATACAGCTTTCTTTACAAACGTGGCCGGATGGGGCGGCATCCAGCCAAAGCGGAGCTTCCAGGGCCGGAAGTGTCCGGCGCGATAATATCGGGAAACCGTCTCAAGGTCAGGCGGCTGAACGAAGACAACATCACCAAAAACCAGATCCAGTGACGAATCGCTTCGAAAAGCTGCCGACACCGCTTCGATTACGTCATTACGTTCGTAAAAGTCATCAGAATTGAGAATTCCGATTATCTCTCCACTTGCCAGCCCGATGCCCTTGTTCATCGCATCATACAGCCCTTTATCAGGCTCACTGATCACAGGTCCAAGCGACTCACGGTACTCAGCAATAATATCCATAGTGCGATCTTTCGAACCGCCATCCACAATGATGTGTTCTATATTCCGATAACTCTGTGAAAGCACAGACTCAAGGGTGTCACGGATTGTGGACTCACTGTTAAAACACACTGTGACAACAGAAACCTTGGGCATCTCAGAATTATTTACGCCCATACTGATCCTTCAATCTAACGATATCGTCTTCGCCAAGATAAGAGCCGGACTGAACTTCAATCAATTCCAGTGGGATAACTCCCGGGTTTTCCAGACAATGCACCTGCCCAACCGGAATATAGGTAGACTGATTCTCAGTCACCAGGTAATTCTCTTCACCATTGGTGACCTTTGCTGTTCCACTCACTACAATCCAGTGTTCTGCACGGTGATGATGCATTTGAACCGAAAGCTTGGCACCGGGCTTAACCGTAATCCGTTTCACCTGATAGCGCTGCCCATTATCTACTGAATCATAGACACCCCAGGGGCGATAGACTTCCCGGTGGTTCATATGCTCATGTCGCCCATCTGACTTGATCGCCTCAACCACTTTCTTGACGTCTTGTACGCTATCCTTATGGGCCACCAACACAGCGTCCTTGGTTTCTACGACCACAAGGTCGTCTACACCAACCAAGGCAACGAGCCGATGATCCGCGCGTGCCAATGTGTTTTTGGCATCCTGCAGAATAACGTCTCCCTTCACTGCATTGCCTTGACTATCCTTGCACTCGTTTTCCCATAGTGCTGACCACGAGCCGATATCGCTCCAACCCGCATTCATTTCGACCACCACAGCGGAATCTGTTTTCTCCATCACGGCATAATCCACAGACTCCTCGGGGCATCCGCGAAAAGCAGACGCACCTATTCGGAGAAACGTGAGATCATCAGACGCTTGCTCCATAGCCGTGTTACATGCCCGAAGGATGTCAGGCCGCCACCGTTCCAGTTCTTGCAAGTAACGGTCAGCACGGAAAAGAAACATTCCGCTATTCCAGGTATAACCACCAGCATCAATATAGGCCTGCGCCATATCCACCGAGGGCTTCTCAACGAACTCTTCCAGTTCCGCAACACCTTCACCAAGATAAGAGCCAGCCCGAATATAACCGTAACCAGTCTCTGGCCCCGTAGGGGTTACACCGAACGTCACCAACTTGCCTTGTTCTGCAAACGTAACAGCAGTTGTTACCGAGGCCCGAAAGGCCGGCTCATCCTTTACAACGTGATCTGCGGCCAACACTAACAAAACGGCGTCCGGATTGGTTTTTGCCACTGACGTTGCGGCTAATGCTATTGCGGGCGCGGTGTTGCGGCCGACTGGCTCAAGAAGGATCTGGGCGCCTTCGACACCACAAGCTCTTAACTGCTCGGCAACCAGGAAACGATGTTCGTCGTTACACACCACAACTGGAGGTTCTACATCCAACCCGTTCAGGCGTGCCACAGTCCCCTGTAACATCGTACTTTCACCTGTCAGAGGAAGAAACTGCTTCGGGTTAAGCTGGCGGGACAATGGCCACAATCGTGAACCTGCCCCGCCGGCCAAAATAACGGGAAAAATCATAAATTAACTCTATGCAGCCAGAAAACATTAAAGGGACTGAAAACTACCTACGCACGCACATTGTCGGCATTGCTCTTGAACCATTCATAGGCAGATGCAAGCCCGTCCTCCAGGGAAATCGATGCCTCCCACCCCAACGCGCGCAAGCGACTTACATCCATCAGCTTACGAGGAGTTCCATCCGGCTTGGAGCTATCAAATATCAGGCGCCCCTCATAACCGGTTACACGGGCTATAGTCTCTGCAAGTTCTCGGATAGTGCAATCCACCCCCGTACCAACATTAATATGGGACAGCATGGGCTGGGTATTCGCCTGATAAGAATCGGTGTCAAGATTCATCACATGAAAACTGGCCGCAGCCATGTCATCTACATGAAGAAATTCCCTCATCGGGTTGCCGCTCCCCCAGATAACCACCTCCGAGTCACCTGCATTCACTGCGGCATGAAACCGTCGGATAAGTGCCGGGATCACATGGGAATTTTCAGGATGGAAGTTGTCATTTGGGCCGTATAAGTTGGTCGGCATTACGCTCCGATAGTCGCGCCCGTACTGCCGATTATAACTCTCGCATAGTTTAATCCCGGCAATCTTCGCAATGGCATAGGGTTCATTCGTCGGTTCAAGAACTCCCGTCAACAACGCATCTTCGCTCATGGGTTGCTCCGCGAACTTTGGATAAATGCACGAAGACCCAAGGAACAACAACTTCTGCACACCGGCCTGATGGGCTGCGTTGATGAGGTTGCATTCGATTATCAGATTTTCGTAGATAAACTCGGCAGGAAAAGTATTGTTTGCGTGAATCCCGCCAACCTTTGCCGCAGCCAGATAAACCTCATCTACCTGTTCTGACCGCATAAAAGCCTGAACTGCCTCTTGATCAAGCAGGTCCAGCTCTTTCCGGGAACGGGTAATGATCTCGTAAGCACCTTCACTTTCAAGGCGCCGAACAATAGCAGACCCGACCATTCCTTTATGGCCTGCAACGAACACCTTACGCCGACTGTCGTTCATGCGCCGTTCTCCAACGTAACCGGAACTTCCAACCCATGCTTTTTAAGCAATGCATAGCGACGAGCTGTTTTCAGGTCCTCCGCGACCATCTCCGCACACATTTCCTGCGCGGTTATTTCGGTTACCCAACCAAGTTTCTCTTTCGCCTTGGTTGGGTCACCCAAAAGCGTTTCTACTTCCGCGGGGCGAAAATACCGCGGATCAACTCTAGCAATCACATCGCCAACTTTAACTTCGGGCGCTTTGTCTCCAGCCACGGCTGAGACAATCCCACGCTCATCAACGCCCTCGCCTTGAAATTCAAGCTCAATACCAAGTTCTCTTGCCGACCACACAATAAACTCACGAACCGAATACTGAACACCCGTCGCGATCACAAAATCCTCTGGCTCATCCTGCTGAAGCATCAACCATTGCATACGAACGTAATCTTTGGCATGCCCCCAATCTCGGAGGGCGTCCATATTCCCCATGTAAAGACAGGACTCAAGACCCTGAGCGATATTCGCAAGGCCACGCGTAATCTTTCGGGTTACAAACGTCTCTCCACGCCGGGGAGATTCGTGATTGAAGAGGATCCCGTTACAGGCGTACATACCATATGCTTCACGGTAATTCACAGCAATCCAATAGGCATAGAGCTTGGCAACCGCATAAGGTGAGCGAGGATGGAAAGGCGTTGTCTCCTTCTGCGGTACTTCCTGAACAAGGCCATAAAGCTCTGAGGTAGACGCCTGATAGAACCTGGTTTTCTTCTCCAGTCCAAGCAGCCGGATTGCCTCCAGAAGTCGC
Source organism: Marinobacter salinus (assembly GCF_001854125.1). Classification (NCBI taxonomy): domain Bacteria; kingdom Pseudomonadati; phylum Pseudomonadota; class Gammaproteobacteria; order Pseudomonadales; family Marinobacteraceae; genus Marinobacter; species Marinobacter salinus. The sequence continues at coordinate 522,868 of NZ_CP017715.1, read as the reverse complement.
AAGGTTCCCATGGCGTCGACATCAGCGGTATACTCCGGAGACTCGAAACTGACAGCAACATGGGATTGAGCCCCCAGGTTATAAACCTCATCCGGCTGGACTTCCTGGAGAATCCTCGTCAGGTTCGATGAATCGGTCAGATCACCATAGTGGAGTATGAAATTCTGATGTTCTACGTGTGGGTCCTGATAGATGTGATCAACCCGCTGTGTGTTAAACAAAGAGGCTCGCCGCTTAATCCCATGCACCTCATAACCCTTTTCGAGGAGAAATTCAGCAAGATAGGAGCCGTCTTGACCCGTAACTCCCGTAATTAATGCAACTTTTCTCATAACGCTATTCCTGACCTACGCTGTTATCAACATTTACTCGGAAATCTTTTCTTCGCCTGAGCACCCTGTACCTAGCTAGTAATAAACCTGTAGCCAAGCCCCAAACTGGATCCCAAGGAGTAAATGAAGTAAGGGAAACCAGAAAATTGAAGGCAAGCAGATTAACAAAAAATGCAAATATAACGTCGCTTTTATAGTACGACGTAAAAAACAAATAGAAAATCCAAAACGACACAAGAGCGGAAAGAATAGTTCCCAAGACGACACCATGGAGAAGCCAGAAATGGCCAAAAATTACATCGACTCCACTAGTAAGCCATTCAGCAGAGCGTCCTTCCAAAAAACCGTAGGCATCAAAAATAACACCGAACCCGGAGCCAAAAATAAATTTATACACCCCCGACAATTCATTAAATACCGCAATCATTATAGATACTCTACCGCTCGAGACGGCATCAACCGAGGAACCCGATTCCAGCGATCGAGAAATATTCGACTCAATCAATTTAGAAAAAAAAGCATCTGGGAATTGCTGATAGATCCCATATGCCAATAAGAGAACCACGAGCAAAAAAAACAATGCAAAAAATAGATTTTTAATTTTAAATTTCACTGTAAATAACCAGTGCATCATCGTCGCGAGCAACAAGCCCCGTTTTAGACTGAATATAGAAACCAAGAAAACAGTCAATATACCTGCACCATGATTTTTCCGAGACGAGATAAAGTAACTCAGAGAGAAACCAACCGAATACAAAGATGCCGATATATACAAGCCAACATCAACAAAAACAAAAAGTCCAAAAACGAATACAATATTGACAGACAATATTATGTAAGAAAACCAACGGAGGACAGCAATGATAAAATCATCATTCTGGAGGCCAATTAATGAATATCCGAAAACCAGTAAAAAAAACTGAATATAAACGCTGAGGTGTGCAACGAAAACGCCGAGATCATCATGCGCATTGAAAATAAAACCGGATATTCCAGCGGCTGTGTAGACTAAAGCAACAGCCAAGATACGTATACGAGCGACTGGTGCTTTCCGTTTATAAAAGGCCAAGGAGCAGAATAAAGCGATAGAAAGAAAAACAAGCCTGGATACGAGGACTAAACCTTCAATTAAAAATCTAGAAGAATACGGCGAGAGAACATTCTCAAGATAGAATGCAAACGCAAAGAACAGATATCCCAAAAACAGCATAAATAATACTGCAGAATCTGTTCGACTCGATACCTTACGAGAAGAATCAAGCCTCATTTTCGCAATCACTCAGGATTCCGGTTATCGAATGTGAAACTAACTTGTTAAATCGAGCATCCGAATGTGCATTATTGTTCCAGGATCCATCATTAATAAAAACACCCGGAGAAAAACCGGAAAGCAGGTACTCAACTAATCGACGGGGGTCGTTCTCTGGGGACTGGATTAGATCATCATCCAGATCCAGAAATTCTTCGATCGGCGCATAAAACGGTTCCGATGTGGACATTACCGGTTTACCCCGCAGCAACGCCTCAAAACCTACAGTACCAGTGCAAACCAAGACGGAGTCACAAATTTCAAGTAATCCGTTTGACGAAACCTCTGGATTAACCAAAATGACATTCTTATTTTCAAGCAATCTACCATAAAAATCAGGAGCTCTGAACCCGTAAACATTCGGATGCTCCTTCACAATGAATATATATCGATCCGAATATTCTTTAACAACGGAGATTATCTTATTTTCATAATCGATCCATGATTTATCGCTTGACCAATAATCAATAGTCGCTTCAGGAGACATCTGAAGCGGCAAAAATATCGACCGCCTACTATCTTCAGATATTACACTAAATACCGAATCTATATTGTCGAACTCGTTATAGAGCTTCGGAAAAAGACTTAGGTATTTTCGTGAGACAATATCAGTAGTCATATAATGAGCATTAAGAGGATCACGTTTCAACCTGGAATAAAAGAAAAACCAAGCCGGCTTAATAAGATTCCTGGCCCAAAGTCGAATGGCTTTCTTCTTGATTACCTTCCTATTGGCCGCTAACCACTGAGGTTTATATTCTTGTTTCGTGAGCATTGAGACTACTGCTTCAACTTCTTGGGGATCAACTTTTCTGTTAATGGCTTTTTCGCCACGCTCTGTGATGCGGAAGTAACCATCCACAAACGTTGGCACAAGCCCGATAAATTTTATCGCTCTTTTTTTTGCGAGCCTTGCAAGTAAATCAATAATGTAAGAATCAACTGTAACAGAAAGTATATATTTCGGTTGCACATTCTCTAAAACTCGCTCAATTGCTTGGATTGCAGAATGCACGAGCCTCTTTGCAAACTCAAAATCAAGAGCTCGCAAAAGCCTGCAACGTATGATGATGTCATCAATCTCTACATCCTTAAATGGTGCAGAACGTTCGAAATCGCAAGTTCGATCAATCCTATCGATATTTTCATAGTACTCTTTTATGTAACCGACATCATCGAAGCCTTTATGCTCACTAATTCGAAGTATATTGTAGTTTGGCCAAGTAAGTTGCGCCAAATCAAGAAGTTGATTAGAGTTCCAAGGCCGGACATAAACTAAAATATTTCCCATAAGATCCGCTATTTAAGCTTCCAGTACATGAATTTAAAACAATATTTAATGATTTAAATAATTAAAATATGGCATACAACTCACAATGAAAATTCTTACCTTTTAAACTTTCTATAGAAAATGCAGCTCACTGTAATGGAAAAAATAGCTGGCAGGAGAACCGACAATTCCAAATAAAATGCACTTCTTTGTAGATAAAAAAACAATGCGGACATCATAGAAACCAACAACAAGGAAACCAGAATATAATTTCTATTTACACTTCTTGCGGACAAATAGAAAACCATAACTTGATTTACTAGCTGAATAAAAACAAACACTCCAAATATAAGAACAATTAAAACTAACTCAAATAAAGAAATATCAAAAAAGCCTGACAATGCGTATCCTAAGAGCAATGCCATCGCCATCAAAAGAGCAACAAAAACCCATGCATAAACTATATAATTTTTTTCGACGCCAGATCCTATATAATATTTCACTCTACTATTAAAAAATAAAACCCTGAAAACCATTATAACAAAGCTGCACAGGGAGAATCCAATCACATAATATTTGGAAACCTCGTTGGAAGGTTCTGCAAAGGAAATTAAGGTTGGAGTTGAAATAAAGAAAACTAAGGATATTATTTCTACGCTAGCTTTCCTAAGTTGCCCAAGATAACTAAATATATTATTTTTTTTTCGAATATAACGAAACAATGCTTTAAAATCGTAATCCTTATACCCAGACCTGAGATGAACCAGTGAAACAAACACAAGCACTATCCAAAAATAACTGGCGGAAAAAAATAGAAAATCTTTTAAGAAGTAGAAAGTCAGTGATAAAGATGCAACCTGAAAAATTCTTGAACAAACAAGGTAGATTGCGGAACGCAACGTATCACCTGACAACAAATATCTTATCTCGCTAAACATCAAGTACGAATCAGTGATACAGAACAGAGATATCGCAGCCCAGATTTTCAAGGTTTCAGTTGCTATTGAAAATGGAAAAATAATTATTATTGCAAAAATAATTCTAGATATAACCACCGAGAAATAACGATGTGATATTCGCTGAAAAGATGCAGGAGATTTTATTAATCTTCGATATTGGACTAAGTCCGACAAGCTACACAGTTTAAAGAGCAGGGGAGACAAATAGACCATTGCAAAATAGGCTTTAGTTACTCCCGGCATATACACTATGGCTACCGAAATAGCTAGTGGCCGCGTACTTGCGCCAAAAAATCGTAAAATTAGCTCAAACAGTTTTTTCTTTCCCACCGGCAACGTTTCTTGCATTTAAAATTCATCTGTCATCGAAAGTAAGAGAAGACTGATTGACCAAGCGGCGAATTAATTGAAAATTGAAGTTTGAATTTTATTATTTTCGGCCTTTATTATGTTTTCCATCAGTTGGTTTCAATCTGTAATGTCTTCGAATCGGACCGGCGTATTCCTACATGCAGGTCTGCTCAGTCGTTTACCTATGATTTCATCAAGGTGTTTCGGTTGTAACCCGTATCCGGGCCGAACACTACGGATCGCATCGCCGGTTATCACTTCACCTTCCTGAAGGTCTTTTACGAAATAAAGTGATCTCCTGAACTGAACATTGCCTTGTTCACTAGACTTACGGCCATAATCAACGCAACCGAGGGCTTTCCAGGCAGTTTTACTGTCCCGGCATAACGCCGCCAAAGCATCGGGCTCCAGCGAGAAGCTGTCATCCGGTCCGCCTCCCTCGCGGTCGAGTGTGAAATGTTTTTCTATAATTGACGCACCTAAAACAACGCTGGCAATGGCAGTGGTATTGTCCAGAGTATGATCAGACAAGCCCGTTACCAGCCCAAAGCGCTCAATCATGTCGCTGATGGTCCGGAGGTTGTAATCCTCTGCCGGTGCAGGATAACCGCTCACGCATTGGAGGATAGCTAGTTCCCTACAGCCACCCTCCCTCGCAGCTGCAATAGCTTCCTCGATCTCTTCTTCATTGGCCATACCGGTGGAGATGATCATCGGCTTGCCTGTGCTCGCCACATAGCGGATCAGTGGCAGGTCCACGGCTTCAAAAGAGGCAATCTTGTAGGCCGGAGCGTCCAGGTCTTCCAGCAGATCGACTGCTGTTGGGTCGAAAGGGGAACTGAAGATGGTGATACCGACTTTTCTGGCATGCTCGAACAAGGGTCTGTGCCATTCCCAGGGCATGTGAGCTTCTTCGTACAATTCGTAGAGCGTACGCCCGTCCCAGAGCCCGCCCTTTATTTTAAAATCCTCAGTATTGGAATCCAGGGTAATGGTATCCGGGCGATAGGTCTGCAGCTTTACCGCATCAGCACCCGCTTTGGCGGCTTCATCTATGATCTTCAGTGCCGTTTCGAGCTTACCATTATGGTTGGCCGAAAGTTCGGCAATAATGTACGGCGGCTGGTCTCGTGAGATTTCGCGGCCGGCAATTACAATTTTTGGTTCTGTCATTACTCGATCCCTAATCTTTTGTTTGCCACTCATGCTCTAGGAGGCCAAAACACACAACATCATGAAACTCATGGCCATCAAAATGCTGGTCTCGCAGACAGCCCTCTTCGGTGAATCCAAGCGCCTTATGAAAAGCAATGGACCGCTCGTTAAAGCCAAGCGCTTGGCCACAAAGCTTGTGGAGGCCGAGTTCTTCAAATGCGTATGTTAAAGCCTGCATACCCAGAGACCGACCAGTACCTTTCGGAGCATCCGGAGCCAGGTAAAACCCCCAGTCTGCAACCTCCGGACACCTTGTTCGGGTTATATTCACAAACCCTCTGGCCTGTCCGTGGAGTTCATAAATCATAAGATCGACGGCTGGGTTACATGTGGCACTGGAAAACCACTTACTATGCTCTTCCAGCGCGATCTCATGAGTGGTGTACATAAAGCGGCGTACCCTGGGGTGATTGCGCCAATACAATACCTGCTCAAGATCGGCTTCCGTCATGGGACGAAGACTGTCCGCTGTCATGGCGTTCTCCTGCCAACAACCACCATGGATTCCACAACGATGGCGGTACCTTTTCCATCGGTTATCGCTGCGGCAGCACGACTCATGCGCTGAAGGCAGCCGGGCTCACCAATTTTGGCCAAGGCGGAAGGCAGAGCAGCCTGGACTGCTTCGGGACCAGTGACCGTTAACGCAGCGCCGGCCACTTCCAGGGCCCTGGCTCCGGGTACCTGGTTATCAGCCAAAATCACCAGCACCGCAGGGAGCCCCAAGCAACAACGCTCCCAGGATGTACCTCCCGCGGCTCCGATAGAGAGATCAGCCAGGCACATCCGCTCGGCCATATCACCAACGTTCACATTCACCGTTGCCATGGGGGACAACTGCGCAGCCTGTTGCCGAACTTCATCCAGATAAGGCGCTGAAGCGCCCATAATGATATCCAGTTGAGTCTCCCCAGGCAGCGCCGTTTCGGCTAAAGCTTCCAGAACCTGACCGGTCATATTGGTTCGATCGACACCACCAAGGGAGATCAGAATTCGTTTCAACTCCGGTTGCTCGCGCCGTTTTAAGCTGAATTCGCGACGTGGCGCGAACTCCGGTCGTAGCAGCGCGTATTCGGGACCAATCAATCTCAGGCAGTCTTCCGGCACGAGTCCATCGTAATCCGAGGCACCTCGCCCCAGATTCTGATCCAACAGAAGCGCGCATTCATGCTGTCTGTCGGCCAGATCATCAATCACCATAACCCGGCCTGCCTTCCTGGCAACTTGCTGTTCCCAGAGGGCATCCAGGGCATAGTGATCCACTACCAGCCAATCTGCTTCTATTGGCGCCAGCGCTTCGAGGGTCTCTTTTGCATCTTGTTGCCAGGGCACGCCAAGCCAATCGGCGTAAGTATTGTTCCAATTGTCTGACGATTCCACCTCAACGGCGTCAGGAGCGGGCAGCATTGTGAGCTCGTACCCTTTGCTGGCAATCAAGTCACCGAGGTGGCCTTGGTGTTTTCGGCAGATAAACTTGCATCGATGTTCCTGCCGGGTTAGCTCATCGGCCAGTGTCAGGCAACGCATGACGTGGCCCGTGCCTATATGGTCAGAAGCGTCGGCGCGGAACGCTACCAGCACGTCCAGCCCCCATCAACAACCAGATTGGAACCATTCACGAAACTGGACGCGTCCGAAATCAGGAATGACAAAGGGCCTTGAATTTCCTCTGCCTGGCCAATTCTTCCCAACGGAACTTTGCTAGCTAAAGTGGCTACAAAATCGGCGCTGGACGTCTGTACGGATCTTGAAGGAAATGGCCCGGGCGAAACTGCATTTACCCGTATCCCTTCAATTCCGAACTCACAGGCTGCATAACGTGTCCACTGCAACAACGCAGCCTTTGCAGCTCCGTAGAAAGGTGGGTTTGCGACACTCTTGCCTGCGTAAACCCTCTGATCCGGGCTCACCATTCCGTACATGGATCCGATATTCACCACTGAAGCCCCGCCACTGTCGTTGACGGCCGAGCGCAAATTAGGTAGCGCCTCACGTAGCAACCTGTTCGCAGAGACCAACGATACTTCGTAGCTGTTTTGAAAATCTGCATCCGAAGCTGTTTCTATGGAACCCGCACCACCGGAATAGGCATTGTTCACTAAGCCATGTAATGAACCCAGCTTGCTAAACCATTTACGAACAGCGTGCTCATCATTGATATCAAAAACGGCCGACTCAGCAGCAAACTGGGCTTCACGCAATTCTTCGACGAACTCTTCAACTCGAGGCCGATTGCGGCCATTTACCAGGACTCGGGCCCCTAACTCTGCAAGACCATAAACCATCGCACGGCCCAGGTACCCGGTTGCCCCAGTGACCAGCACGCTCTTGCTCTCAAGTGAAAATCTCTGCTGCAGATTACGCATCGGCTTTTATCCAGGTGGCGGGGTCAAGCGTTTTTCTGGGGACTCGAGGGCGACTTTTTTCAAGCTCAATTAATTGACCCTGAGTCAAGGGTTTCATGCCCATTATCTTGAGGTTGTCCAACAACTGTTCTTTCGTATCCAGGCCTAACACGATGCCATCAATCCAATTCTGCGAGAGCGCAAAACGCACACAAAGTTCAACGATATCCCCCCTGCAGTGGTAGTTCGCCTGTTCTCTAAGCCAGTCCAGTACTTGCTCTGCATTCGTGCACCTGGCCCTTTCCCACAACTCCCGCTGCTCTGTGGTTAACAATCCCTGCAACAGAGCGCTACGGGCATGAACAACGAGGCGGCGACGCATTCGCACGTCCGAAATTTTCGCAATGACTGATTCCCAGCGATAATCGAGTATGTTAAAGGGCAGCTGGACGACCGAAACCGCATCAAATTCCAAGGCAGTCAGGGCTTCCTCCGGCGACTGAACCGAAACCCCAAGCTCCCCAATAACATCCTTTTCTTTAAGCTGGCACACCGTAGCCCATGCAGCACCGCCCCAGGAGGTTAGGTGAGCGGCTCGGTGTAGCATCAAAACACCAAGCCGGGAAACGCCCAGCTTATGGCAGGATTGATACACACTGCGCTCTACAAATGCCCTCACTACGTCAGGGTTAGCCTCAGGAGGGCAATCATCCAATGGGGATAGCTTTGTGATTACCGTTGTTCTGGAGGACCAGCCTTCAGTCAGTGCTCTGCCCAAAACCTGTTCGCTGTCGCCATAGGCCCTTGCGGTATCCAAATACTGCACACCGTTTTTAATGGCCGTATGAACCAGATCATTCACTAACTTCTGCTGTGGGCGCCCGGTCCTGTTTGCAATTCCGTAGTTCAGACCAAACTGAGCAGTTCCCAAGACCATACGGCTTGCTGGTGTTTCCGTCACCACGTCCGTGGATTCAGTCTTCAAGGTTTTAAGTAAAACTCTCAATGACTGATTTTCCGGTTCATCCAAGCAAGCGAACAACCGGGCCACTTTTAAATAATCATCCAGCGTGTCGACAGTGCACCGGTATTGTGTCATGCCTAATGAATGGTACCGCTCGAAGTTGCTTCGGCCGTATTTGGCGATAACCCAAGGCGTGACATGTTCACGATCAAACAAAGAGTCCGTTTCCTGGTGGGCTTCTCTGAGATGACGCGCACGTATAATCTCGGCACTGACACCATAAGGCAACCCAGACGCGTCCCCGCCGCAACCGAGATAGGCCAGTTTTTTTTGCTCAAAGTCTTCGAGCATCTCATCAATAAATTCACCGTCCGGAAGAACATTGTCACCAGTTAGCCGAACAATTACATGTTGGTCGGAGAGACCCTCAAGAGCATCCACAAAACGTTTGAGGGTGTTTTCCAGCTCCCCTCTGAAATAGTTGATGCCCCACTTCGACAAGACATCGCACAAGACATCATCAGAGGGCTCACGCGAGGTTACAACCATTACTGGATGACCAGTATTTCCAGCGCGACGTGCAGCGAGGACGACCAAAGGCACCCCACCTACGGGTAGTAAAACCTTTGCCGGTAGGCGGGATGAATTGGTTCTTGCTTGCAACAAGAGCGTGGCTTTCATGTCAGCGCAAGCTCCAACGCCCTCAAAACCTGGTCCTGCTGCTCATCGGTCATCCCCTGAAACATGGGCAGGCTGATCGCTTCACGATAGTAAGCCATAGCCTCAGGAAAATCATGGGATCTAAAACCCATAGCCTCATAATAAGGCTGGGTATGAACGGGAATATAGTGCAGATTCACGCCAATACCCTGATCACGAAGAGATTCAAATACGTCTCTATGGGATTTATTTATTTTGTCCAGACGTAAACGAACAACATAGAGATGCAAGCCTGAATAGCTGTCCGGGTGTTGCCATGGCGTTGTTACCGGCAAGTTGGCTAGCAATTCATCATAGCGCCTGGCCAACTCGTGGCGGCGAGCCACAAAAACATTTAGGCGCTCCATCTGACTCACGCCCAGGGCCGCCTGCAACTCCGTCATCCGGTAATTAAAGCCCAGATCGATTTGCTGGTAATACCAGGGGCCGTCAGACTTGCGAGTCATCAGATTGGGATCCCGGGTGATTCCGTGGCTGCGAAGAAGGTCCATTCGGCTCGCAAGATCGTCGTCATTGGTGAGCGCCATGCCCCCTTCAGCGGTGGTCACAATCTTGACTGGATGAAAGCTGAAGACCGTGATATCGCTGAAGCGGCCACTGCCGATGAACTCGCCTTTATATTTGCCGCCGATGGCGTGGGAGGCATCCTCAATAATTCGAAAACCATAGCGTTGGCTTAGCTTATGTAGCTGCGACATATCGCAGGGCTGGCCACAAAGGTGAACCGCGACAACGATCTTTGGTAAACGGTCTTCCGCCTCAGCTTCTTCCAGTTTGGCAGCTAGTGCCACTGGACAGAGATTGTAGGTCTTTGGGTCGATATCAACAAAATCGACCTTGGCACCACAGTAAAGACCGCAGTTGGCGGAGGCCACAAACGTAACGGGCGATGTCCAAAGCCAGTCACCAGGCCCCAACCCTAGCGCCAGGCAAGCAATGTGTAATGCAGAGGTAGCACTGTTCACTGCCAGAGCATGCCTGGAACCCACATGGCCCGCTACCTTCGCCTCAAACTCTGGAACTTTTGGTCCCTGTGTCAGGAAGTCTGACCGCAGTACATCAAGCACCGCATCAATATCCGCTTGGCTGATGTCTTGCTTGCCGTAGGGAATCATACTCAGATTTTCCCGATTTCATTGTTGTGGCGGTCAATCCAGGCCTGAAGGTCCTCGTCTGTCATCCACTCAGTATTGTTGTCGCTCGCGTAAATAAACCCTTCTGACACCTTCTTGCCATCTTTGATCCGGCTTTCACAGCTTCCCCAATTATTGATGTTGGGCAAAATCTTGAAGTGTTCTGGATACTCATAAGTGAAATGGGAATCTTCTGCGCCAATCATCTGCTCGTGGAGCTTTTCACCGGGGCGAATACCGACGACTTCCTGTTTTGCCTCCGGTGCAACCACACGGGCCAAATCCGTCATTTTCATGGACGGAATCTTCTTCACGTATATCTCACCACCTACCATGTCCTCAAAGGCATGCCATACCAGTTCCACACCCTGCTCGAGGCTGATCATAAAACGGGTCATACGTGGGTCGGTTATTGGAAGAACACCTTTTTCTTTAATCGACATGAAAAATGGAATTACTGAGCCTCGGGACCCCATCACGTTGCCGTATCGGACCACAGAAAACTTGGTTTCATGCCCCCCGGAATAGGAATTGCCAGCCACGAACAGCTTGTCGGAGGCCAGCTTGGTGGCACCATACAAGTTTATAGGGCTACTGGCTTTATCTGTTGAAAGAGCAACCACACCTTTCACGCCCTTATCGATAGCAGCATCAATCAGATTCATGGCGCCGTGAATGTTCGTTTTCACGCATTCAAAAGGATTGTATTCAGCCGTGGGTACGATCTTTGTAGCTGCAGCATGTACCACATAGTCCACGCCATCGAGCGCCCGGTACAAGCGATCTCTGTCGCGCACGTCTCCGATAAAGAAACGAAGACGATCATCCCCTTGAAACAGTTTGGCCATTTCCCACTGCTTCATTTCGTCCCGGGAAAAAACAATTATTTTCTTGGGATTATATTTTTCCAGAGTCATGGGTATGAATTTATGACCGAAAGAGCCGGTGCCACCGGTTACGAGAATAGTAGAGTTTTTTAACATGGGATATTCGCCATATATTTTCTATAGTTTACTGAGTAGCCTTGCCTGTATTCAGAACAAGACGAATGAAAAGTATCAACGTCGCAAACATGAGACCAAGGGTAGTTGCTAAAGCAACTATCAATGCTCTCTTAGGTCCGACTTTCTCTTGAGGAACGAAAGCCGGATCTACGGTTCTAAAGATGTATTCATCTTGAGCGTTGGCAAGCATGACCGTGCGGGTTTCACTCTCTATAAGCTGATAGAACACTTGCTGCATGCCGGAGATGTTAGTTTCGCTCAGTTTGTCTTCCAGATACGTGATGCGGGCTTCTGCTTCTTGTACGTCTTGCTCACGCATGTATTCGTTGATGTCATGCACCATTTTCCCAGCCCAATATGCGGCGGCGGGGGGCGACTGGCTTTTGATGCTGAGAGTGACCATTCCGGTTTCTTTGTTACTGGACAGGCTCAGGTGACTTTCTCTGAACTTTTTCACCATGTCCCAATCGGTAGGAATTAGGCTTTCACCTTTCTCATTGGTGAGCCATTCGCGCGTCTCCGGGTTGAAGACTTGACGGTTGACCACCCACCTCTCGCTTTCCATGTCCCAGGCTTCGGTAGCCATAAGGGGGAAGGCGAGCTCGTGGCGATCAATGAAGTCTCTGAGGAAGGCGTAAGATTGCAGTACTTCTTTCGCCATAACCGTTTGGTTGTCGCCGCCATTGCCGAGGCTGATGCCCGCCAAGCTGGCCAAGCCTCCGAGTTGGCCGCTGATGCCGCGCCCCCCTCCTTCGTCTTGGGCAGGCGCAAGAAGCACACTGGCCTGGTAAATATTGGGCTTGCTGAGGGCATAGAACACGCCCGCTACAGCAAACAGGATCGTAGTAGCTATCACAACCCATTTGCCTCGCCATAAGGTGGCCAAAAGCTCGCGCAGGTCTATCTCGTCGTCTGGATATTGGGGCAGTTCCTTTGATGGCTGAGCTGAGAAGGCTTCGTATTTAGTCATCAGAGATTTCCTACTGCCGCTGCACCCAGAGCAATCTGGTAAACGATCTGGCTCACGTTGGTCCAAAGTTCAAGCTGGTTCAGGCGGTCAACATCGATTGGCATAATGATGGTATCACCTGGCTCCAACTGCTGGCTTCGGCTGCCGAACCAACGGCTTTTCTCCGGCAGCATTACGGAACCGTCTGCCTTTACAACATACACTCTGCTTTCGTCTGCCTGGCGCGTGGGCCCGCCGGAGCGTTCAAGGTAGTCATCCACGGTTAAGCCGGCCTGGTGCAGGTGGCTGGTGGGGAACTGAACTTCGCCAAATACGGTAACGGCCTGCGGAATCGCTGGAACGGTTAGCGCGTCACCATCCTGAAGGCGAATCGCCTGGTAGCCTTCGTTGTTTACCACAGCTGCCAGGTCGACGACCAAGCGGCCGATCGGTCTGCTACTCTGCACATCTTCCAGCAAACTCTGAACCTGCTGAGCTCGGTCAGCACTTTCTCCGCCCAGTCCATCACCCTCAAGTTGAACGCCAAGGAGGTCGCCCTGGAGCCGATCCTCTGCTTCCTGCAACCGCCGGGCTTCCAACTGTCGTAGTTTGGCCCGGGTAAATACGGCGCCTTTCGGAAAAGCGTTATCAGTCAGGCCGCCGGCCCTTTCAATAACTTGCCTGAGGGTTTCACCGTCCCGAAAGGTGTATTCGCCGGGGTAACGCACCTCACCTTTAAGTTCTATGGTGCTGGTCTTGGCGAAGTCCGGGATGGACTTAATCAGAATTCTGTCTCGGCTTTGGAGGGTAAGGTTGCCGTTACCAGCCATGGCATCGGCCAGGTTCACATTGAGGATATTCGTTTTGCCAATGCCGTCTTCATCGGTGGTGTAGCGCGCTACTTCGGCATTATAAAATGATGCCGAGTCCTTCAGGCCGCCCGCTACGAATATCGCATCTGCCAGCTGACGTGACTCAGGCAGGGGATATTCACCGGGGTACCGAACAGGCCCGGAGATACGAATGGTTTTTTGGGGCGATGATGGCGAGGCCTGGATTCTGAGGCGGTGGAGTACAGGCTCGAACAGGCTTTCACGGGTAAATTCACGCCCTTCTTCACCGCCCTTAACCTTACCAGCATCAGAGAAGATCAGTAGCTGGTCTTTCTCCTGCAGGGGTATGTCGAATCCGCTGCCAGGATTTTGTATCGCTTTTCTCAGCCGCAGATTCAGAACGGAAATGGTGTCCGTCACTTTATCAGTGCGAACGATAACCGCGTAACGTTTGTCGGCGACTGAGGCTAGGTCTGCGCTCAGGTTTTTGATCACCGAACTTACCCGCATACCCGGTATCCACGCAAAACGGCCGGGGCGAGTCGCAGCGCCTCTGATCTCGACGTACTGGCCAGTGATGTCCGAGATAGACGGAATGTTCACCGTATCGCCCGCCTGGACCCGCGCATTTTTCCCTTTGGCTGCAGTGTAATCCGCTTCGACAATGATGCGCAGGAAGTCTTCATTGGTCCGTTCAATGTTGATGCGCTGCGGATAGGCTTGGGAAGTAAGGCCGCCCGCCATACGAACCAGGTCCGACAGGGTGTTTTCTTTTTTCAATTCGTACAGTGCGGGTCGATATACTTCGCCCTCGATTCCGGCGCGCTTGCCGACCGGCGGAATGAAGATGACGTCGCCGGGTTGCATGCGGCTGTCGCTTGAGCTATCGCCCTTGAGTAGCAGGTCATAGAGATCCAGGGTGCCAACCAGTTTACCGTTGCGTTTAAGCTGTACGTTTCGCAGAGAGCCGGTTTGGTTGATCCCACCGGATACATAAAGGGCATTGGTGATGGTTGACAGAGAGCTTACTGAGTACGAACCGGGATTGCGGGCCTCCCCAAGCACAAACACCCGCATGCTGCGCAGCTCGCCTAGGGATACGCTGGCCTGAACGCCAATGTATTGCTCGGATACCTGCTTGCGGATCTGTTGCCTGGCTTCATCAAAGCTCAGCCCTGCAACGTTCATGGGGCCGGACTGGGGAAAGCTGACGGTCCCATCCCGGCTGATGGGCAATTCCAGGTTCTGGTTTTCCTTGCCCCAGAGTTGGATACGCAATACATCGCCCGGGCCTAGGGTGTACTCGGAAGGAATCGGGATTTCGGTTACCGGCGCGAAGGTCGTCGGGCTACCCTTGAAAAGGTTGTAGCCGAAAGGCTTGAGACCTCCGTTCTTGGCCGCGGCTTGCTGACCTTCCTCCTTCTCATCGCGCGTCTTCTCCCGTTCGTCTTCCGTAATATTCGAAACGGGTTCTACGACCTGAACATCCCGGGGACGCTGAGTTTGTTGCCCAGAAGACTGCAGACTTTCCAGATCCACCCCATACTGATTGGCCAATGCTTCCTGCTGGGACCTAGGCAGGTTTTGGAACTGTGCGATCTGTGACGGACTGATAGACTGGGCTGTGGCTGCCAAGGGGAGCAGCAGAGCTAGGGGGAGTATAAAGTTTTTCAGCTTCACAACAAATAAGTCCGGCGTCTATATTTCGATCAATTTAAAAACGGTAAGTCCAGGCAACGCCTAGAGACCAACGGTCTTTCTTACCACCCAGGTACTGAACTTTCTTGTCCGTGGCCTCGAGATTCAGGTCCAACCAGCCATTAAGCATGCGCGCTCCATACCCTACATCTAGGATGGCGACGTCCTGACCCACTTCGGGAACGGTATAAAAAATATCGGCGTTAGGAACAACGGTGCGGAAGCCGCCTGCTTTGTTAAGCCGGGCATAGGTAAACTTAGTAATTAGGCTTGAGCCATTGTCGAAAAAGTTGAAGGCACCAAGGGTAATGGCCTCGGCGTCGCCATCAAAACTGGCAGCCATGCTGCGACCGTAATAACGATAGCCGGAACGGTAACGGGAGTGATCATAGGTAATATTTGGCATGGCATCGCCCAGGAAGTCATCAGCCAGGGTATTGGTGTATTCCATAAACCACTGTTGGTCTGCCTCGAATAGCTGCGTGGTCCAGTCTGTACCTAGTAGCCAGGACTTACGGGCTGGGAAAGCGCCGGCTTCGTCTTCGCCCATCATTTGGGCGTAGATGCCCATGGATTGTTGGCCAACTGCAAAACCATAACGGACGTCGATGCTGGCAAGCTGATTGCCAGGGTCGTTTTCTTCAAGCTGGCCATTGTCGCGACCAATAAGCGCGTTCCAGAGCGTGGAAGCATTTTCCGGGCGGCCCTCACCACCAAGCATGATCGCCCTGGATAGGCCAATATCCAATCCGCTGACCGGACGAAATGTGAAGCGCATGCCGATAAGCTTGGCATCCGGCACCGCTCTGTCGCTTTCGTATTGCCCGGCGAAGGCCGTGAACTGCCAGGGACCGATCCACTGCAGCCAATCCGTTTCCGGTGGATAACTGTTATTACGATTCAGCCAGAGTGCCGGCAAGGGGCGGGCGTTATTAGAGAGGATCAGGCTAGATTGCCAGCCCGGCCCCCACCAGCGGTCAATCGCACCGGCACCAAATACCCAGTTGCCCGCCGCGGCGGCCAGATAGGAGCCATCCAGGCGCAGCTCTTCATCATCATCGAGTTTATGGGCATAAGCCGGGTTAAGCCCCAAGGCCCAGACTTCGCCTTGCCACTGTAGGTTGATCGCCGTTCCGGCTTTCGCCAGCGGATTCTGCTCAAACCCACGAATGGCGGGAATCTCGCTGCTGCCGTAAACGCTATATTCACCCCGGAAGCCCTGCTCTGCCTGCTGCTCCTTCTCAAAACGAAGATAGGCGGCGGCTGAGCCTACGGATGGTTGGTCCCTACTGACACTGGGCTGCAAACCACTAAATACGGTACTCCACATCAGGGGCCACGTACTGACTGTCCGATCAAGGTGCCCGCGATCCGACAGCTTTTGTGCGGCAAAGCGAGCCCTTGCGTCACCTGGCTCAATCCAGGGGGCTGCGGATAGCGAAAGGCTGGCCAGGCACGCTACCGCCCCACCGACCAGGGCCCAGTGTTTTGAGGTCATCAATAATCGAACGCTTTGTATGCGACGGGAGAAAACAATAATTGGGGAATAGGACAAACCCCAACGTGATCCCTGTCGGTGCATGAGTCATCTGTGTCCAGAGCGCGGAGATTCTACGGCATCCTCTATGGCACGCAAGTGACAAAAACCCTCACATCGGTGATATCAGTAGCTTGACCGAGTAAAAAATTGTTAAAGCTTCGGGAATGCAAGGAAAGTGATCACATTTCGGACATCTGGTTTTTGACCGCACCGGCGAATTCAGCAAAAAACGCCAGAAAAACACCCCCCATCAGCCCCAGAAGGCCAGCCAACATAACAATCAGGCTTCGCGCTGGCCCTTGCCTCTCTGGGCTTTGCCGGCTCACCGCGAGAACCTGCATGGGCTGGAGGGACTCCAGGATCGCTTCAAGCGACAGACGTTTTTCAATCGCTGCTGCAATCGCAGCTCCAGAGTCCTCTCTCCCTTCAAGAATATCAACGGTCGATGACAGAGAGTCAATTTGCTTCTCCATATTCTGCCTGAGACGTGACACTGTCGACGCTTGAGTCTGCTTTAGCTGATCAATCAACTGGGTATGAAGTTGCTCAACGTCACTCTTATTTGATGGAGAAGCCTCGGACATTATTCGAACCAACCCAGTGCTCTCGGGGTTCTCGAAGGTGACTTCAAATGGCAAGTTACGGCCGTGCTGCGCATGGTAGACCGACTGGTATTCTGACACCCAGCGGTTTTCGAGGATCGCAATGATTGATGCCGGATTTTCGGCGTAGCTACTCTCCCCTTTCTGGGCCAGCTTCACCAGACTCACATAATCGTATTTTTCCGGAATGAACACCGCGTAGGCGGTGCCTGCCAAGAGAACAGCCAGAAACACACCATAAAACACTCGCCGTCGTCTCAGGAATGTCGTCGCCAAATCCACAAGGCCAATTTCGTCATCGTATCGAGGCTGTGTTTGCCGCGGTCTATCTTCCATATAATAATCCGTCTTCTTTTAATTGAAACGTGCTCACAATCACCAGAGACGCCAGGAACGAAATCCAGGTTCCGCCCATAAAGCGCCATTTACTCCTTTATAGCGGACACCGGCACTTTGACGAGCTGTTGTTTTTGCATAAATTGAATAAGCACGATGGCTCGCTCTTCACCTTCATAGGCCTGAAATATTGCCTCTATACCTTCAAACGCACCTTCACTCAGATGTACCGCCTGGCCAGGCTTGATCCCACCCTGCTGGGCTACGGAGTCCAGACTATTCTTGATGTGCTGAATAATGTCGTCCGAAATTGCGGCCGGCGTATTGGAGAACGCCACAACTCTAACCACGCCACGGGTGGAGCGTAGCTTGGCCCACATGGGGTCTGTTTGATCAAGGTTTACAAAGAGGTAGCCGGGGAATAACGGCTCAAGCTTGCGGACACGCTTGCCAGCCTTCACTTTTTCGACGTTGATCTTGGGGTAAAAACAGACAATGTCCTGATTCTGCAGGTGAGCCGCCGCGCGATCACCTTGAGCAGGTTTGTGCTGAAGTGCATACCAGGTCATACGTACCAGTTACCCGCTGCTATAAAGTGAGGGTTCAGGACATTTTCCTTGCCATACCGAAGTGGCTTGCCCTCCAGGGTTTCAACCTTGCCGCCGGCCGCTGTCAATACGGCTTGAGCGGCTGCGGTATCCCATTCACTGGTTGGCCCAAGGCGCGGGTATATATCGGCATGGCCTTCGGCGATGCGGCAGAATTTCAGGGAACTGCCAGCCTGCAACAACTCGTGCTCGCCAAGCGTTTCGATAAAGGCCCTGGTTTCGTCATTGAGATGGCTCTTGCTCGCCAATACCCGCTTCGACGCTTTCGGTTCAGCCACCTGAATGCGATGAATTTTTCCAGTACGATCGCGCTTGTGAGCGCCCTCACCCACAACACCCCAAAAAGCTTCTTTCAACGCCGGCGCAATCACCACGCCCATAACCGGCTCACCGTCTTCAATCATGGCAATATTGACCGTAAATTCGCCATTTCTCTGGGTGAACTCGCGGGTTCCGTCTACCGGATCCACCAGCCAGAACCGCCGCCAATGCTTGCGCTCCTCCCAGGGAATGTCTTTGCCTTCCTCGGAAAGGACGGGAATATCCCGGGCGATGCTGCGCAGGCCTCTCAGGATAATATCGTGACTGGCCATGTCCGCAGCGGTGACCGGAGACTGGTCTTCTTTATAGTTGACCTTGAAGTCCGACTGGTAGATGTGAAGAACCTTTTCACTGGCCTCATCAGCCACCTTGATAACATCCGGAAGGATGGAGCTGTAATGCATGCGGTTCGCTTCCTGCTTCAGGTCAATTCGTTATGAGCTAAGATGGGACATAGTAACACTCCCGAAACAAAGATTCAGAAGGACGCATCTATGAAACTTCGCTTCCTCGGTGGCACAGGAACGGTCACAGGCTCTCGTTATCTGCTTTCAGATGACAAACATAGAATGCTCGTGGACTGTGGCATGTACCAGGGCGTCAAGACCCTACGCCGGCGCAACTGGGCGCAGTTTCCTGTGGAGCCCTCTACCATCAATGCTGTCGTGCTGACCCACGGCCACATTGACCACTCGGGTTACCTGCCCGCATTGGTCAAAAACGGCTTCAAGGGCAAGATCTACTGCACCAAAGCCACCCATGAGCTGTGCAAGGTTCTTCTGCCGGACGCGGGCTTCCTGCAGGAGGAGGATGCGAAGTATGCCTTCCGGAAAAAGTTCTCAAAACACGAGAAACCCGAACCTCTTTTTACGGAAAAGGACGCGTGGGAGGCGCTGAAACATTTCGAATCGCTTCACTACCATGAAAGCTTTGAGCCGGTGAAAGGCATGGAAGTCACCTTCACACCGGCCGGACACATCCTTGGCTCCTCCTGTGTGCATGTCCATCACAAGGAAACTGACCGCACTGTCGTCTTCAGTGGCGATGTAGGCCGGCAGAACGACATAATCATGCGGCCGCCGGAACCCATCCAGAAAGCCGATGTTCTGGTGTGCGAGTCCACCTATGGCGACCGGGCGCACGCAGAGACGGACCCGGAAACCGAGCTGGCCGAGATTATTACCCGCACCGCTGGCCGCGGCGGCATTGTGCTGATCCCCGCCTTTGCTGTCGGCCGGTCCCAGATGCTGCTTTATGCGATACACAAAATCATGCGGGAAGGGCGCATCCCGAAATTGCCGGTGTTCCTGAACAGCCCCATGGCCATCAAGGCCACGGAGATCTTCTGCAAGCACCACAAAGAGCACAAACTCACTGCCGCCCAGTGTGAGCTGATTGATAACAGCACAACGTTTGTTCGCAAGGTTGAGGAATCCATTGAGCTGGACGCAGTGCGCTACCCCTGCGTAATAATTTCCGCCAGCGGCATGGCTAGCGGCGGGCGGGTACTGCACCACCTGAAAACTCTGCTGCCAAATGAGCGCAACAGCATTGTGTTTGCGGGTTTCCAGGCGCCGGGTACCAGGGGGGATGCGCTGGTTAATGGCGTAGAGTCAGTGAAAATTCATGGGGAGTACTGGCCAGTGAGGGCAGATGTTTTTAATCTGGACTCGTTGTCCGCCCATGGGGATTACAAGGAGATTCTGGAGTGGCTGGAGCAGGGCTCACTTAAGCCGGAGAAAGTGTACGTCACCCATGGGGAGATGCTGGCCAGTGACGTTATGCGTAAGCGGATTTGTGAGAAGTTTGGCTGGGATGCTGAAGTGCCGGAGTTGTTTGAGGAGGTGGAGGTTTGACCTGCAAACTTCCTCACTTTAGATAGAGCCCGAAACGCCAAACTCTGGTCAGCGCACTAAACTTGGCAGCCCAAAGGCAAGTATTCCATCTTCCAACTTGCGCTGACAGCGGACTTATCAATCACACAGCTCCAAGCTCCGTCTACCGTACGCTCAAAGCGAACCAAAACACCAACCAAGTTCGGATGAGCATTGCCGCCCAAGGTCACCTGAAGGTGACCAGATCCGTCAGCATTAATATTGGCAATATCGTTACCAGGGTTGACGGTGGTGAGGCTTGAGGGTACGTATCCAACATCAGCATTAGTGACAGATGCGGAACTAAAAATGCGCTCTTCAACTGAGGCTCTGTATACTGATAATTCGCCAACAGCTCGATTTAGTTGGCTTTTTATAACGTAGCCCTGATAAGAAGGTATGGCGACCGCAGCCAATATGGCTATGATCGCCACAACAATCATCAACTCGATTAGGGTAAAGCCTCGATTTGTAGAAACCATACTACTATTTCCGTTAGCAAGTTCACTTTACTAAAAGCAAATAGAAGACCAACTTAAACTCATTTGAGGGGGTTATTCGTGATTCTATATTTTCATCCGACGACATAAGCTCTTAAGACCCGGCAGGCACCTCCATGACCGCAGGACAGTTAAGCCGCCCCTCTAGCTAGCAGCTCATTAGATATGATCTAGCGTTGCCTACCAAAAATCATGAAGAAAAGGGGATTATCAGCAGAACCATGCGCACGCATTCTTTCGCTAAAAAATTAAAAAACCCCGATTCCTCGGGGTTTTTTAATCATCCTAACAATCTGGTGTGCCTATACTTAAACTGCAGCACCTGCCAGCGTACAACTGGACGGAACATAAGAGTTCTTAAATGCAGCCGGCACAGTAGTAAGGTCGCAAGTCCAAACTCCGTCAGCAGCCCGGCTGAGCGTAATTGTCGTGTTAGCTACGGGCGCGCTGGCGTCCCCACCAAGAATAACCACCAGAGTTCCCACCCCACCATTTGCAGCGGTAAAAGTCGGCGCAAAAGTGTCTGCACCTGCACCATCTTCAGTGATATTCGATGCAGTACGACCAAGAGTAGCAGCCGTCATCGGCCCGGTAGCACTGTCTGTAAACTTACCACGAGAAAGATGCTCTTCCACTGCCGTTTTAAGAGAAGACACCTCTCCATAGGCGCGGTTAACCTGAGTCCGCGCAATATAGTCTTGGTACTGCGGAATGGCGATTGCCGCCAAAATACCGATGATCGCAACAACGATCATCAATTCAATGAGGGTGAAACCCTTCTGTGCGTGGTTGATTTTTACATTCTTCATTTTCGACCTCTGCATTTGTCGTTGATCATCTTTGTTTCGGCCCGGACCAAGGCCAGGTGGAGCTTCGCCCCGCAGCCAGCATTTTGAGCCTGAAGACCCCAATGCACAGCCCATGCCAACCGAAAAAAAACATATTTTTATCTTATTTTTCAGTAATATAAATAATTAAAATAGCGGCGTCACAACAGGTTAATTAACCATGCTTATGCCCTCTTGCGTCAATGGGTGACGAATTTTGTCACAATCTTTGCTTCCAAGGACTCGCCTTTAAATCGACCTGCCTAATCGTATACTTCTGCGCAAGACACCTTTCCAAACTCTGGCCAGCCATCTAAACTCACTGCAATTGACAAAACACCGGTTTCAGCAACTTAGGCTGCGTTTCTTATTTAAATTATGTCTACCAATAAAAGCAATATCACGCTCACAGGCCTGGCACGGCGCTTTGTGGATGACGGACTTCTGGACGAAGCAACCGCCAAGGATGCTTTCCTTCAAGCCTCCCAGAACCGAATTCCCCTGATCACTTATCTTACCCAGAACAATCTGGCAAACAGCTCCAAGCTGGCGTTTTCTGCAGCTATGGAGTTTGGCGTCTCAGTGCTTGATTTATCATCATTTATGCCCGAGATGATGCCTGAGAAGGCGGTGGACGAAAAGCTGGTTCGCAAGCACAACGCGCTTCCTCTATATAAAAGAGGCAACCGTCTGTTCATTGCAGTATCGGACCCCACCAACATCCAGGCGTTGGACGAGATCAAGTTCAACACAGGCCTGAGCACCGACGCCATTCTGGTCGACGACGCCAAGCTGCGGGAGGCTATCGATAAGTACCTTGAGTCCCAGGATACGTCCATGGGGGACCTGGACGATGCGGATCTGGAAGGTGTAGAAACGGAAGGTGGCGAACAGGAAGACGATGCTGCCATATCGGCAAGTGAAGTTGACGATGCACCTATCGTCAAATACGTGAATAAAATGTTGCTAGATGCCATTCGCGGCGGCGCATCGGATGTCCACTTTGAGCCTTATGAAAAGGTCTACCGGGTTCGTTATCGCACCGACGGCATTCTGAAAGAGGTTTCCCGCCCTTCCATAAAGCTGGCTCCCAAAATCTCAGCTCGTGTAAAAATCATGGCGCAGCTGGACATTTCCGAACGCCGGGTTCCCCAGGACGGCCGGATCAAGATGAAACTGTCCAAGACCAAAGCCATCGATTTCCGGGTCAACACCCTGCCCACGCTGTGGGGTGAGAAAATCGTTTTACGGATATTGGACCCAAGTCAGGCCAAGCTGGGCATTGATGTGCTGGGCTATGAGGAAGATCAGAAGAAATTGTATATGGATGCCCTGGAACAGCCACAAGGCATGATTCTGGTGACGGGGCCCACCGGTTCCGGTAAAACCGTTTCTCTCTATACCGGTTTGAACATTCTCAATACCCCAGGTATCAACATATCCACGGCGGAAGACCCTGCAGAAATAAACCTGGAAGGTATCAACCAGGTAAACGTGAATACGCGGGTGGGACTAGGCTTTGCCGAAGCGCTTCGTGCATTCCTACGCCAGGACCCGGATGTGATCATGGTGGGTGAGATCCGGGACCTTGAAACCGCAAACATTGCCATCAAGGCCGCCCAAACAGGCCACTTGGTTCTTTCCACCCTGCACACCAACAGCGCTGCAGAGACGCTTACCCGGATGATGAACATGGGCGTTCCCTCGTTCAACATTGCTACATCCGTAAGCCTGATTATTGCCCAGCGACTTGGTCGGCGCCTGTGCAGCAGCTGCAAACAACCGGCAGAGATTCCAAAAGACGTACTTTTGGAGGAAGGGTTCACACAGGAACAAATTGATACAGGGTTCACGTTGTTCCGCCCCAAGGGCTGTGATAAATGCAATGGAGGATATAAGGGCCGCGTCGGTATTTACGAGGTGGTCAAGATTACCGACGAGCTGGCGAATATGATTATGGAAGAAGCCAGTTCCATTAAAATTGCAAAGCAGGCTCAGGCAGAAGGCTTCCGTAATTTGCGTCAGGCAGCACTGTTAAAAGTGATGGAGGGCGTGACGAGCCTTGAGGAAGCCAACCGCGTGACGAAGGATTAAGCATGGCAGAGAAAGCGCAAAAGCTGGAATCGTACGTTTGGGAAGGAAAGGACCGGAAAGGCAATAAGTCCAAGGGCGAGCTCACAGGCTCAAACCTGGCATTGGTCAAAGCACAGCTTCGCAAGCAGGGGATTATTCCCGATAAGGTCAAGAAAAAGCCCAAGCCATTGTTCGGGGGCAGCAAGAAAATTACGCCCTTCGACATTGCGATGCTGACACGTCAGCTGGCCACCATGATGAAAGCGGGTGTTCCGCTAGTTCAGAGCTTTGACATTGTTGCGGACGGTTTAGAAAACAAAGGGCTTCAAGAGCTTGTAATGGCAATACGGAACGATATTTCTTCAGGCACCAGCTTCGCCGGGGCTCTAAGAAAACATCCGAAGCACTTCGACAATCTGTATTGCAACCTTGTCGATTCGGGTGAAAAGGCAGGTGCACTGGAAAAAATGCTCGATCGTATAGCGACTTATCTTGAAAAAACTGAATTGCTCAAGAAGAAAGTCAAAAAAGCAATGACCTACCCAATTGCCGTTGTAGTCGTAGCAATCATCGTAACCGCCATTCTTCTGGTGAAAGTCGTACCTCAGTTTGAGCAACTTTTCCAAGGATTTGGCGCGGAACTTCCAGTATTCACTCAAATGGTTGTACATCTCTCAGAATGGATGCAGACATGGTGGTTTGTTGTTCTTCTTGGAATTGTGGGAACGATTTTTCTTTTCAAGGAAGCCGTCAGACGGTCTCAAAAGTTCTCGGACATAGTAGATAAATACGTTCTTAAACTACCTGTAATCGGCGAAATTCTCGACAAATCTGCTGTTGCCAAGTTCGGTCGCGTTCTCTCCACGACCTTCGCAGCAGGCGTTCCTTTGGTAGACGCTCTCGACTCTGTTGCGGGCGCCACCGGCAATGCCGTATACCGCGATGCCATTGACCGCATCAAGAACGACGTTTCCAGCGGCACACAATTGCAGGCCTCCATGCGCGAGCAAGACGTCTTCCCTGTTATGGCAGTTCAGCTCACTGCCATCGGGGAAGAATCCGGCAACCTGGATGAAATGTTGGAGAAGGTCGCGGAACACTATGAGGCGGTTGTTGACGATATGGTCGACAACCTCACGGCCCTCATGGAACCCATGATCATGGCGGTTCTGGGTGTTCTGGTCGGTGGCTTGATCATCGCGATGTACCTGCCAATCTTCCAGATGGGTCAGGTCGTCGGCTAACGACTGGCAACGGAATCAGAAGGCTGCTGCCTTCTGATTCCAGCTCTACTTTACATTCCTGTTTTCCGGATTTCTGATGCCTACTCTTGATGTGTTTCTGGCCACGCCCTGGCTTCTGTACCTCTCCGTAATTCTTGTTTCTCTCTGCATCGGCAGTTTCCTCAACGTCGTCATCCTTCGCCTGCCAAAAATGATGCACCAGGACTGGCGTTGCCAGTGTGAGGAGTTTCTGGAGCTTCCGGAACAACAACGGAAACAGGAGGCCATCGTTACCCTTTCAAAACCCGCTTCAACCTGCCCTTCCTGTGGTCACAGCATTCGGGCCTGGGAAAATATTCCTGTAATCAGCTACCTGGTTCTTGGCGGTAAATGCTCATCCTGCAAAACCCGGATTTCGCCCCGGTACCCGATTATTGAAGCGGTAACGGCGCTCTTTTCCGTTATCACGGTTCTGCTGCTGGGCCCCACCGAAGCGGCGCTTTGGGCATTGCTGCTGGTTTGGTCGCTGGTTGCTTTAACAGTTATTGATTTCGACACCCAACTGCTGCCGGACAACATCACCCTGCCCCTGCTCTGGCTGGGCCTGGTGCTGAACTATTTCGGCGTGTTGACGGATTTCACCAGTGCCTTCTGGGGCGCCGTTGCCGGCTATCTTTCCCTCTGGTCTGTCTACTGGCTGTTCAAACTGGTGACCGGCAAGGAGGGCATGGGGCACGGCGACTTCAAGTTGCTGGCAGCTCTGGGCGCCTGGTTGGGCTGGCAGCTTTTGCCGGCGGTGATTCTCCTTTCGTCCGTGGTTGGCGCTATCGTTGGCATCAGTCTCATGATCTTCAAAAAGCACGGCCGTGAAGTTCCAATTCCTTTCGGGCCCTACCTGGCCGCAGCTGGCCTGCTGTGCTTGTGGTTTGGTCCTGAAATTCAGCGTTTCTGGTTTGGCTTTCTGGGTGTTTGAATCATGACAATCGTTGGTTTGACGGGCGGCATTGGCTCAGGCAAGTCAACAGTGGCCCGCATGTTCGGTAATCTTGGGGTGCACTGGGTGGATGCCGACGACGTTGCCCGGGAAGTAGTTGAACCCGGTACACCGGCGCTTGCCAACATAGCCGGGCATTTCGGTCAGGATATTCTGACTGCAGAGGGCGCACTTGACCGGGCTCGACTTCGCCAGATTGTTTTCGAAAACCCACAGGAACGAAGCTGGCTTGAGGCGCTTCTGCATCCGGTTATTCGTGAAGAGCTGATCCGACAGCTGAATCCGGAGCATAACCGCCACCCTTATGTGATACTGGTGTCTCCTCTGTTGCTGGAAACCGACCAGCACGAGTTGGTTGACCGGGTTCTGGTGGTGGATGTGCCTGTCGACACCCAGCTCGAGCGAACCATGAGCAGAGACACCAACTCCCGGGAACAGGTGGAACGCATCATTGCTGCCCAGATGCCCAGGGCACAGCGGCTTGCCAAAGCGGACATCGTCATCGACAACAATCGGCCGTCAGAGGAAGTGGAGCGTCAGGTTCGTGAACTGCACAACAAGTTCCTGGTGGACTTTGCCTAACCGTCCCTGCAATACCCCAAATGCCGGACTGGCAACCCTCTTTATCTGCCTCATCGCCATCAACGCCCAGGGGGCCGAGCCGGTCTTTGAGTTTGAGGAGCGATCCGTGGCTGACGTACTGGCACCGGATCAGCTTCCACCCTCTTTTTATGCCTTTGAACCGGATGAGTACTGGGCCGAGCCCCGGGATAGCTACTGGGTGAATTTCAGTAACTGGGTCCTCCGGCAGGAACGGACTCAAGGGCCAAGAATTCAGTGGCTGGGGCAATGGGCGGACCGAACCTTATCCGGCAGTGAGCAGGGCCTGCCCAACAACGCCAGTTATCTGCGGATCGGTTTTGCCACGGAGTCGGAATACGGTGATCCAGCCCAATTTGAGCCGGAAGCCCGGTTTCGTCTGGACATCCCCACCACCAAACGAAAACTCCGCCTGGTGATTGAGAGCGAGAGTGAGGAACTGATTCCTCTTGAAGAGCGACAGCGCGATCGCCAGTTAACCGAACCAGATCGCAGCGACACCCAGGCCACCGGTGCACTGCGTTATCTGACCCAGTTTGGAGACGCCATTAACTTCTCGAACGATATTGGTGTCCGGCTGCGGATTCCTGCGGATGCCTTCTGGCGTGCAACCGCGCGTAAGCAGTGGCGCCCGGATGGCAACTGGACCCTGAGCGCCCAGCAACGCATCTACTACTATCACAACGATGGCTGGGGTGAACGCAGCTGGTTCGGCGCGGGCCGGCCGGCGGGCAATGGATGGTACTTCCGTTCGTCAACGGAACTGGAGTGGGTTCACAGCAACCGTAAATTCGTGGCGGCGCAAATTCTGAGCCTCCGGAAACACCTGAGCAACCGGTCGACCGTGACGCCCCGCCTTGGTGTTTTGGGTGAAAGTCAGCCAGACTGGCGCACATCGTCCGCGTTCGCCGATCTCACGTGGCGCTACCGGCTGCACAGCGACTGGGTATTCGCGGAACTCATTCCGGCGCTGACTTTCCCCCGGGAGAAGAACTTCACCGATCAGGCCTCCGTGCTTTTCAGGATCGAACTGTACTTTTCCGGCAGCATTCAAAACCCCTATTGACCGTTTAACTATGCCCAGACACCCATCACGCCCCGCAACTGAAGCGCTTACGTTAACGCCCATTGCCTATACGCGCTCCTGTTTCCATGACAAGTTCGGCGTACCGCGCCAGCCTGGCCTCACCCGCCACGCCCGGGCGGACTTGGTGATAGAGCCGCCGTTTGATCGGGAGGATGCGTTTCGGGGGCTGGAGACCGCCAGCCACCTGTGGCTGACGTTTCAGTTCCATGAGGCGATTCGCGCCGAGTGGCGACCAGTGGTTCGACCTCCCCGCCTCGGCGGCAATAAGAAGATCGGTGTCTTCGCCAGTCGCTCGCCATTCCGTCCCAACAGCCTCGGTTTGTCTGTGGTTCGCAACGAGGGCGTGGTGCGCAAAGACGGCAGACTGGTACTGCAAATCAGCGACCATGACCTGATCGACGGCACGCCTATTCTGGATATCAAACCATACCTGCCCTTCGCCGATTCGGTGCCCGAGGCAACGCTTGGCTGGGCAGATTCGCCTCCGACAGAGCGGCTACCGGTCGTATTTCTCCCGGAAGCGGACGCGCAACTCCACAATCTTCCACCCTCGGATTACCCCGACCTGCGTTTGTTGATCGAGGATGTGGTTGGGTACGATCCGCGCCCCTCTTTCCGGCGTGGGCGGGACGAAGACCGGATCTACGGGGCGCACCTCTACGATATCAATGTGCGATTCCGGTTCGTGAACGATCATTCTCAAAAACGTGTCGAAGTGCTAACGGTCTGTTAAACTCCGATTGGTGATTTTGTAGTCGACACAGGGAAATAGTGCCTTGCCTTCACACCGTCTTTTTGAGCACTTGGGGATACGGCCACTGGCAGGCAGATTGCTGGCGTACGTGCTGTTGTTCAGTCTTGTGCTGTCCCTGGTCGCCACCGGCGTCCAGATGATCGGCGAGTTCGACCGCCGTAAAAGTGATCTCGAAAGCACCCAGTCAAAAGCCGCCGAACTCGTCTCCGGCAGCATGAGCAACAACATCTGGCTGATGAATTTCAGCGAAGTGGCCAACAGCCTGGATGACATGAAGGCTGTGCCCTCGATTCAGTATGCCCGGGTCATCACATCCACGGGAAACGAATTCACCACCGGCACCTACCCCGACGGCCGGGTTATTTCCCAGAGCTTTCCACTGGTGTTTGATCGCACCGGCATTCGCAACTCGGAAAAAGTAGGTACGCTCACCCTGACCTCCTCTGTCGAGCAGGTACACGACGAACTCAGAAATCGTGCCCTGCTCAACCTCCTGTTCCAGTCCATCGTCGTGATGCTGGGTACCTTCGGGCTCCTGATCATTGTGCGCCTGACCCTGTCAAGGCACTTGGAGGCGATGGCGGATTACGCCGCCCGGCTGAACCTGGACGCGCTGGTGGACCCCTTGAAACTCAAGCGAAAGCCAAGGAAGGCGCCGGATGAGTTGACAGAGCTCGAACAGGCCCTGAACAAAATGCGACTGCAAATTCTGGAAGACACCCAGTCTCTCCGGCAGACCACCATTCAGTCCCAGGGCGAGCGCGACGAGGCCGTTCGTGCCAACCACGCCAAGAACCAGTTTCTCGCCAACGTCAGCCACGAACTCCGGATTCCCCTGCAGTCTGTCCTGGGCTATGCCAACCTGTTAACCGATACGCCCCTGGACCAGGAACAACGCGAGTACGTTCAGACGCTCCTCAGCGCCTCGGAAAGTCTGTCCTCCATCATTAACGACTTGCTGGATATTTCCAGTATGGAGGCGGGCAAACTGGTGCTTGAGGACATTCCGTTCGATCTCCGGGAGACCCTGAATGACCTGGTCCACATGCTCGGCGCCCGTGCCCGCGAAAAGAACCTGGCACTGGAACTCCGCATCGATGAAAACCTGCCCTGGGCACTGAAGGGTGACCCTGTGCGGATTCGCCAGATTCTGCTGAACCTGACCTCAAACGCCATCAAGTTCACCGATTCCGGCCACGTTCTGATCAGCATCGAAGTTCTTGGTCGTCGTGATGACAAGGCGCGACTCCGGATTGCGGTTGAAGATACCGGTGTCGGCATAAGCCCGGAGGATATTCCGCTGGTTTACGAGCCCTACGTCCAGCTCGGGCAAAGGTTCCAGCGCCAACTCCCCGGCGCGGGGCTAGGTCTGACCATTTGCCGGCAACTGGTCAATCTGATGGATGGCTCCCTGGAGCTGGAAAGTCGCCCGGGTGAAGGGTCCACGTTCTGGATAGAGCTGACTCTGCCGGTGGCACCCGAAAGTTCGCCCCAGATTCGGCCGGATACCCGGATGGTCAAAAACAGACGTATTCTGGTGGTGGACTCCTACGAGCTGTCACGCAAGATCACCCTGGAGATGCTGTCCCGGCACGACGTCTACATTGAGGCCGTCAAGTCTGCCGGGGAAGCCCTGACCACGCTCCGCCAGGCGTTCGACAGTCAGCAACCGTTCGATGCGATCATCCTCGACGGCTTTGTGCCGGACATGGACAGCGACCTTCTCTGCCGCCAGATCCGCGGTAATCCCTCATGGGCAAGCCTGCGCCTGCTGATTCTGTCTTCCAACCCGCAGCGCGGCGACGCCGAGCATTTCCGGCAGGCGGGTGCCGATGCATTTCTCAGCAAATCACTCCGGGAATCCTGCCTGACGCCGATTCTCAATCAGTTGTTTGCCGATGCCGCCAAAGAAGAGCGACGCTTTCTCACCCGCTTTTCTTTGCAGGCGGTCAGCGATACCTCCAAGCGGCGGGAGTTGCCCTGTGGCCGCATGAAGGTTCTGCTGGTTGAAGACAACCCCGTTAACCGGACGCTCACCCGACGCCTGCTGGAAAAACTGGGCTGTGATGTAATGACGGCGAACGACGGCGAAGCCGCGGCCAGTCTCTGGCAGTGGCATCCGTTTGACCTTATCTTCATGGATTGTGTCATGCCCCGGGTGGACGGGTTTGAAGCGACCCGACGTCTCCGGGAATGGGAGAAATCCGGCAACCGGGCGCGGATTCCGGTTGTGGCCCTGACAGCCAGTGCCATGGAGGAAGACGAGGAAAAATGCCGCCACGCCGGGATGGATTCTTTCGTTGCCAAGCCTGTCAATATTGAAATGCTGCGTGCAGTACTGGAACAATACTGTAAAGCGTCCGCCCCCTCCTGAGCAGGCGGCGGATTTCCGGTACCGTAACATTACTCTCTAAGGCAGCTATGAACGTCGAATGCCCAACCTGTAAAAAGTCCGTGGAATGGACAGAAGCCAACCCTTACCGCCCATTCTGTTCCGAGCGATGCAAACTGATCGACCTTGGCGCCTGGGCCAACGAGGAGTACCGTGTACCGGCTGAAAATGCGTCACCGGAAGATCTTGACCAGGGCGGCGAAACAACGCAGCACTGAACACGTACCTGTAACCGGGTTAACCGCGGCTTACGGCCTTTTAAGTTGAGCCGTGCCAGACTGCTCGTTACCATACTGCCAATCATTTTAATTACTTATAAAAGGTGCACGAATGAAAGCGTCCCGCATTTCCCTGATGATTTTCTCTTTGGCCGCCGCGCCGGCGTTTGCCGGTGATGTGGATCTGAGCCTCACCAACGATTCCGTAAAGGGTCAGGTGAACTTCTTTGGCACCAACAATGATATCCAGCTGGGCACCGGCTATACCTACCGCGAAGGTGGCCTGGACATCCTCAATGCCGACTTTCATGCTCAGGGCCGCACCGCCATTGGCAACCTGCCCACCACTGCCGGCATTGGCATGCGCGGCATTGCCTGGGATGCAGACCGCCTTGATGGTGGCGCCATTGCCCTGGGGGGATTTGCGACAGTGAACATTCCGAAGGTTCCCGGGCTCTCCTTCACCGGCGGCCTCCACTACGCGCCCAGCATTTTGTCATTCGGCGATTCCGATGACCTGACCAGTGTTGAACTCCGTGGCAGCTATCGGGTTATCCGAAACGCGGAAGTGTTCGCCGGCTACCGTTACCTGAACACGGATCTGGATCGCCCGTACCGTGGCGACGTGGACCTTGATGAGGGCGTTATGGCAGGTATGAAGATCTTCTTCTGAACGACCGCTCTGCGTAAGGGTGCCTGCGCTCAGCAGGCACCCGTTTCGTGCCTTTCCTCACGCTTTGCCTTAACGCCCGCTGGTAGACTGACCGCCTGAACCCTCAGCAAGGACGGCCAGGCATGCGACTCACCTTCGGTTTGCTTCTCTCCACAACGATTCTGCTGACCGCAGGATGTGGCTCCGGAGACGACGCTCTCAGCGGCGCCCGTAACGACCCCAACGATTTCGCTAGCGCAAAAAACCCGGTGGATGACTTCAGTTCCGGCAGCACCGGTGATTCAAGCAATGCCAGTGGCCTGAAGGCCAATGAAGTCCGGATCACCATGGAAGTGCCTGCAAGCGCCGCACCGGATGCCGAACCGACCCGGCGAAACCTGAGGATCGTCCAGCCCGACCGACTCGACGTCTACACCACCAACACGGCCCTACAGAATCTCGGCTCTGTTTCGGTATCCACCCGCACCGACAGTCAAGGGTTCACTATTATCACCTTTGACGAGGGCCAGCCCGTCGGGCCGGATGTGGTCATCGATGCGAGTTACGGCAATACCCGCATGAGGGCATTGGCAGCAGATGCCGACCGGGACGTGAAGATCAATCCGTTCTCTGAATACCTGTTGCGCAATACAGTGGCCAGCTATACCGCCGGTGAATTTCAGGCCATTCTGGACTGCGTTGCGGATGCCAGCGGCGAGCTTTGCCTCAACAAATATGTCTGGGCGACGCTGTCGGATCAGGTCCATGACTTCGAAATTGACATACCTTCTGGCGCTACGCTGACCGATGCCCTGACCCTGCTTTCCAGCCGTGGTGACTTTACCCGCTATGTCGCCGCAATGGCTGATTACGCGGTACTCAATGAGGCGTCATCCGGGAAGATCAGCGCCAGCTCGGCAGATTATAATTCCGTGTTTTTCGGGGTTGAACTCGGCCAGACCTTTCTTGAGAGCTCGCTCCAGGGGTCCGGACAGTGGGGCGTTCGCACCGCCCAGGAAGAGGTACTGACGGACGACATTGGCACCGGGTACGTCTACCCGGCTTTAACCCTGACCAGTTTCGATGCCTTCAACATCCGCGTGACATCCCTGGCCAACGATATCCCCTATGATCGCGAGGCGCTGATCCACCAGGCCGGTAACCAGTTTTACCAGCGCGGTTCCGAGCTCTGGGAACGTAATACCCACTCCTCTTCTCCTGGTGCCGCGACGTTGCTTGATGACAGCCGCCTGTTGGCTGGGCGCGCACTGTACCAGAGCATTACCGGTCGCGGCAGCTCCAGGATCATTGGCTGGACACGAAACCCCTATTATCTGAACGCCTACACCACAGCGCCGGAATCGGAAACCACGGGGCCGGACCGTGTGATCAGCGGCTATTTCAGTGCCGGCAAGGCCATTGAGCTGGAAGCCTCTGGTGAAGAGCTGAAGCGTAAGGCGGACCTGGAAGACCATTACCTGTCAGTCATTGAAATTGACCTGCTGCGCACCCCCGGATTCAGTCTGGACACGCTGGACGGCCGCCGCTATAACATGCTCTATCTGTCTACCCGGTTCAGCGACACGGCCACTCCCGTTGTGATCGAATCCGGCCTTGGCGAATGGCAGGTCAACGGAAACACCATCAGTCAGTCCCAGGCGTTCACGACTGTTGCACGGGGAACCTCGGGCACGGTAACAACCAACACTGCCGGAACCCGTTCAGAATCCTGGACCCTGAGCCTCCGAACCTCAAGACTGAGCTCCGGAGAGGTCGAGATTGGCCGACTAAACCTCGACATCAGTACCCCATCCGGTTCCTTTGAACCACCAGATCTCGGCATTGGCGCGAGCACCCCGGATGGCAGCCTGATGGCCTTCAATCTGGATGACAGCCCTCTGGGTGACGGCGTGCTTGTCGCCGCCGAGCAAACGCCCGATGCACCGCCCGAGAGCGGCCGGTATCGGCTGCAGGGGCTTGCCATGGGGCTGGACTCCGATGCCAATCATCTCAGGCATTTTGATAATGCGGTGCTGACCATCGATTCCACCAGCCTGGCGACACTGAGCACCCGCACCCTCGAAATCACCCATACCGTAAGCGAGGAGACCGTGTCTGCCCCGTCACTTCAGGAGGGCACAAACATCAATCTCTCCTACAACCAGGCGGGCAACGGCCGTGTTTCGTTTACCAGCGGCAACTTCAACCTCAATGGCTTTTTCACCGCCGGACAGGACCAGTTCTACCTGCAACTTCGAAACACTCAGGGCAGCGAAGAACTGGCCGGACTGGTGATGGCAACGCGGATTCCCTGAGCAGCCACGGCACCGGTCCCGGTAAGCCATCTGGCAGACGGGGTCGTATAACCTGTTATAATCACTGTCATATCGATTCTGGCGAGAGGTTTTATGTCTGCAGGTAAACGGGCACTGGCGCTGTTTATTCCGTTAATCGCATTTGCTGTGAGCGGTGGCTTTTACGTTCCGCCAACCGGCATGGAGAATGGTCGCGCTGGTGACTCAGGTTCTGAACTGGCCCTCGCCTCCCTGCCTTCTTTGCCGGGCTGGGCCAACGACGACCTGCCGGATTTTTCGCAGTTCCGGGACACCACCGAGAAAAAGGCGGCGTTTTTCTCGTTCCTGTACCCGCGCATTGTTCTGGCTAACTCCCGCATCCTGATTGAGCGGGATTACCTCGACAGTCTGGCAAAGAAATCCAGCCTCACGGCTAAAGAGAAAAAATGGCTTTCCGCCCAGGCTGAACGCCTCAGGGTTGATGTACCAACCGGCAGCCCGGAGCAATTCGCTCTACTTCACAAACGCCTGGATGTCATCCCGCCGTCCCTGATTCTGTCGCAGGCGGCCAATGAATCCGCCTGGGGGACGTCCCGCTTTGCCATCAAGGGCAACAACCTTTTCGGTCAGTGGTGCTTCTCCAAGGGCTGCGGCCTTGTTCCCCGAAGCCGGGTGGAAGGTGCCGATCATGAGGTCGCTAAATTCTCTTCGCCTTATCGCTCGGTGAGAGCATACATTCAGAACCTGAACCGGCACCCAACCTACCAGGCTCTTCGTGACGTTCGCCTGAAGGACCGGCGCACAGACCAGCCGTTATCAGGACTGGATATGGCACAGGGCCTACTGGGCTATTCCGAGCGGGGTGAGGAATACGTGGAAGAAATACGGTCCATGATTCACTACAACAACCTGGAATTTTACGACGACGATTTCAGGAAGGTGATTAAGGATTCCAACCCGGCCCTGCTTGAACAGCTGGCATCTGCCGCGCCGGAATCCATACTCTTGCCGGGACAATGGGCCACTGCCTCCCCTAACGAAGGCTAACGCCCACAGACGTTCAGATACTCCGAGACATTCTCACATGTTGCACTTTCTGCCAGCGCCGCTGAAGGGAACCCTTGCGGCGGCGTTTATTCTTCTGAACACCCTGATTCTGTTCCCCATTCTGCTGGTGTTTGCGGTCATAAAACTGCTTCTTCCGATAGCTCTGATCCGCAAAGGCTGTACCATTTTGCTTAACAGAATCGCGTGGATCTGGATCGGCTTTAACAATCTGCTGGTAGATGCCCTGCACAAGGTCGAGTGGGATCTCCGTGGTGTGGAAGGCCTGGACCGGAAGCACTGGTACTTCGTGACCTGTAATCACCAGAGCTGGGCTGATATCCCAGCCATCCAGTACGCCCTGAATAGCCGCATACCGCTGCTGAAATTCTTCCTGAAAAAGGAATTGATCTGGGTGCCGTTGCTGGGCACCGCCTGGTGGGCTCTGGATTTTCCATTCATGCACCGGCACACCAAAGCCCAGATTGCCCGCCGCCCTGAACTGAAGGGCAAAGACATAGCTGCAACCCAGGCCGCCTGTGAAAAATTCCGGTACACCCCGGTGACTATATTCAATTTCATGGAGGGCACCCGGTTTACGCCTGAGAAACACGACGCCCAGAACTCCCCCTACCAGCACCTGCTGAAGCCGCGCGCAGGAGGAACCGCCTTCGTGTTTGGCGCAATGGGCGACATGATTCACACCATGCTGGATGTAACCATTGTCTACCCGAAAGGTCGCGGAGGATTCTGGAACTATCTGTGTGGGCGAATCAACCGCATTATCGTTGATATTCGGGTACGGGACATTCCGGCACAATTTTCAGGAATGGATTACGAAAACAACCGGGAAACCCGAGCGCACTTCCAGCGTTGGATCAGCGAAATCTGGGCCGAAAAGGATGCAAGGATCGAAGAGCTGAAACAGGCCTAAAGCAACCCCAGCTCACGCGCCCGGACAATTGCCTGGGTACGGGACCTCACTTCCAGCTTGGCATTGATGCGGCGGGCGTGGGTTTTTACTGTATGCAGCGAGATATGCAGTTTGTCGGCAATTTCCTGATTGGAAAGCCCTTTGGCAATGAGTTCCAGCACAGCCTGCTCACGGTCACTGATTGGCTCCGCCAGAGAGTCCGCTTTCTCAGTGGCCGGCTGCACGTCATACAAGCGGCCGAGCGCCTCTTTAAACGCACTCTCGGGGAGTTGATCAAAACCCTTTTCAACCAGACTCTGCAATTCATTCCGGAGCTCAGCAAAGGGGCTGATGAAATGCTCTCTGGATGCGTCCACGACCACTGAAGCCAGAGTTTTCTGGGCGACAGCAGGTCCTTTCTCCTCCTGAGCCAGCACGGCTTCCAGCAGTCGCATGTGCAGCTCCACGCCCCAGGGTATGGCGTCATCGTACCGTTGGCGGCTTTCCTGCAATGTTTCACGGGCCCGGATGTATTCACCCCGGGCCAGATCCACCCGAACCTGCAGGCAATCGAGCAGGCCAGGCATCATCGGAAAGAGCTCCGGAACACAGCCTGCCTCGCGGTAGGGTTCGAGCTTGGCAACCGCCTGAGAAGCGCTGTCCACCTGATTCTGCGACAACCAGCAACTTGCTTTAAGCGCTTCCAGTACCGGGACAAACAGGGACTCATCCACCTGCCAGGCGTGCATGGTCCGCTCGGCCCGGCCGATCCAGACAAACGCGTCCTCAATTCGACCCGATGAACGACACATCAGCACACGAACCGCCATGGCCAGCAACAGGCCAAGATCGCGAGTTTGTTCGGCATGGCGCCCGCAGGTCACCAGCAGCCTGTCTGCCTCGGCATTCCGCCCTTGATGCCAGAGCACCAGCACGAGGTTGAGCTGAAGGCGGGTTTCCCCGATCCGGGCCGGCCTGGCAAGCTCCTGCATGGCGGTATCCAGGCCAGTACGAAGAAGCTGTTCCGCGTGTTTCAAGGCACCCTTACCAAGTTCAATCCGAGCGTGGGCGTAGACCGCCAGCGCCTCCGACCCCGAATCCCCGGCTTCCCTCGCAAGGCGTGCTGTCGCCCGATTGGCCTCGCGGGCTTCATAAAACTGGCCGGCGGCGCACAGGGCACTGGAGCGGACCATCTGGGTAACCAGCTGTCCTTGAGTAGAAAGGCGCCCTCCAGACAGGGCCTCGTCAGCCATAGCCAGCGCAGAGGCGACGCTGCCCTCACCTCTGAGGATAAACGCTTTCAACGCTTGTATCCGCGCAGCATGCTCCTGCTGGTCCGAATCATCCAGGTCGTCGATCAGAGCCTGGGCCTGGCGGAACTGTCCGCCAATCGCATGTACCCAGCTATACACGATTCTCAGTCGGGCACTGCGCTCAAGCAGCTGAACCGGCAGGCTTTTACGCAACCGAAGCAGCGACGCCGTATCCTGCCCCAATAGCAGGGCCTCGGAACCCTCCGAGGCAATACGAACAATTTCCTCAGCGTCACCCGACAACAGAGCGTACTTCAACGCCTCCGGGAACTGATTCCGAGCACCGAACCAGCGACTTGCCCGGGACATTCGATCGGCATAACCGGTCATCACCGGCGTCTTTAACCACTGCTGCAGCAGCGGATTGAAACGAAACCAGCGGCCTCTGCCCGGCAAGGCTTTAAGGGGCAAGCCACTGTCCATTGCCTGCGAGGGCGTATAGCCACCTTCGGGAGCTGACCGCTGCAGGTCGATAAACAATTCATCGGAAAACAGTTCCAGTTCAGCCATAGCGCGAAGCGATTGCTTCTGGGCCGGGAGCAGGTTGCCCAGCACGGATTCTTTCAGAAAGCGCTCGACGCTAGCTGTTTCCTGCACCGGCTTGCGTTCGTTCTGCCCGAGAATCTCCCGACGATAAAGTGCCAATGGCGTCGCCCAGCCCTCCGTCAGGTCGTAAAGGTTGTCGACCGCGACACTGGTTAACTGGTTGCTTTCAAGGGCCTGCCTGAAATAATCGAAGGTCTCGGAGCGGCTGAACTCCAGCACATCACTGCCAAGATGGCTGAACCGGTTTTCCAGCTCCAATCCGTGGGTTTCAAAGGGCAGAACCTTGCGGGAGATCAACACCACAGACATATCCGCAGGAACATCGGTCACCAGC
The DNA here is from genome assembly GCF_001854125.1 of Marinobacter salinus. Classification (NCBI taxonomy): domain Bacteria; kingdom Pseudomonadati; phylum Pseudomonadota; class Gammaproteobacteria; order Pseudomonadales; family Marinobacteraceae; genus Marinobacter; species Marinobacter salinus. The sequence continues at coordinate 484,741 of NZ_CP017715.1, read as the reverse complement.
TGCTGCAGAAGATCAACAACGGCAGGATTGCTAAGGTTCTGCAGGTTGTCGAGGGTCAGAACGCGGCATGGCGGGTGCTGCTGGCGGCCGAGCGCAACCAGCATCATTGCCAGCGCATCGGAGAAGGTTGCCCCACCCTGCAGGCTGCTCTCCGAAGCATCGGGAAGGTCGAGAGCAATGGCGATCAGTGTAAGGAAGCGAGAAGGCGAATTATCCTGAGCATTGAGTGAGACCCAACGAAGACTCTCCGGGCTGAGTTCCTCCGCCTGAAACCCCGCGATGACCGCGTGGGACTTCCCGAAGCCGCCTGGCGCCTCGACAAACAAGACACCCTGGGGAACCAGGGCGCCGGCGACACTTTGGTTCAGCTGAGGGCGCTCAAGGGAATGAGCAGGTATGCGGGGCACCTGGACTCGCTGCCTTAGCAGGTCCCTGACCAATTCACCCCGTTGAAGACCACTGTTCGCTGACTGGAACTCATCGTTGGCTGCACAGCCATCATTGAATGGTTTCACGCACTGCCCCGTCTGAAACCGGCGGAATTTTATTCTATTGCCGGAAAAATGGTTCTCTGCTCTGACTACTGAGTAGCGACCTGCGTTGGGTACGCCTTTAGTATGAGATGAAGGTTAAACTAATATAGGGGCAGGCTGCAAAAATATGACGTAAAAGGATTTTATGGGGTGGCGGTTTTTTAACAGCAGAGGGCAATCAGCCTGACATTTTCGGACAGATACAAAAACGGCGGGCCCGGGGCCCGCCGTTTTTATCCTGCATACTGCCGCTTAGCGAGTACCGGCACGGCGAAGTGCTGCCGGAGTGTAGTCCCGGGACTGACGCTCAACACCAAACTCGTAAGGGTTGGTTTCTTCGTTGGTCAGACCCAGCGCCAGGTAGCGGCCGGACAGAAGATCGTACAATGTCTCAATAGCGTACCAGGGCACCACCTGATCGTAGAACTGCAGTGCATGGGCTTCTGCCACGCGCCAGAGCTCACCACGGCCATCATAATGATCGATGACAGACGCCTGCCAGGTGTCTTCGTCAATGTAGAAGTCGCGCTGAGCATATATGTGACGCTCGCCTTCCTTCAGGGTTGCACGCACGTGCCAGACACGGTGCAGTTCATAGCGGGTCAAGTCCTGATTGATGTGACCGGCCTTGATGATCTGGTCGTAGGACAGGCTCGGGTCCACCAGTTTGTAGGAGTTGTACGGAATGTACATTTCCTTCTTGCCCACAAGCTCCCAGTTGTAACGGTCCGGAGCACCGTTAAACATGTCGAAGTTGTCGGAGGTACGCATACCGTCAGACGCAGTACCCGGGCCGTCGTAGGCTACCTGGGGGGCGCGACGAACGCGACGCTGGCCGGCGTTGTATACCCAGGCGCGGCGGGGCTCGGCAACCTGGTCAATGGTTTCGTGAACCAGAAGTACGTTACCTGCGAGACGTGCTGGGCCAGTGATCGCCTGCTTGAAGTAAAACAGGACGTTGGGATCTTCGCCTGGCTCGTAGTCTTCAAGGTAGGTTCTCCAGGTCAGTTCGTCCTGAAACTTAACCACCGAGAAATCACCATTCGCCGTCGGAGTTACCTGCCCGACGTTGCGCTGAACCGAACCACCGCGGTAGCGGGTAATGTGGTTCCAGATTGCCTCAAGACCGTTCTGGGGAATCGGGAATGGCGTAGCCGTCTGGTAATCACCCAGTCCGTTACCATCCTTGATCAACTCGACCTTCGTGGCGTTGCCCACGGTGTCGTCCATTACGTCCTTTGGATAGGCTGCGGTACGATGGGTCTCATAGACCGGCATGAAGTAATCATCATACTGCTTGATCATCGCAACCTGGCCCGGGGACAGCTTGTCCTCATACTGCGCAACGTTGCTTTGATTAATGGTGAACTTCGGCTTTTCATCCGGGAACGGGTTCACGTAGATACCGTCACCCTTGTAATTGGCAGGCGGTGTTGTCAGCCCACCTGTCCATGCCGGAATTTCACCACCATTGCCAGCCTTCTCCGCACCCATCGGGGTCAGCGAATCGCCCAGCTTGGCTGCTTCCGCAGCAGAAACCGCACCATAAGCCTGGCCTGCAAAAAGACTTGCAGCCAGAACACCGGTGGCCAATAGTTTCTTGTTTAGTTTCATCTAAATTCCCTCGTTAAACGAATTCTTTCCGGTTCAGAATGAGTAGGAAACACTGGCACTCACAAAATCACGGTCAGTCAACTCGTTGTACGGTTTGCCGCCGAAAAAGTTTGTATAACCGATATTACCGGTAATCCTGTTCTGGTAAACCGCCTGCAGGGAAAGGCCAAGAGCCTTGCTGCCTTCGTTGAAGGCACCACCCGGCTGCGGGCTATAACCTTCAACATCATGACTCCAGGCCAACTGCGGCGAGAGGTTTACGCCAGCCAGGGCGTTCGGGTAATCCCAAACGAAGCGAGCACGGTAGCCCCAGGAGAAGTCGGTGGTAAAGCCGTCATTATTGCAGTAGTTGACGTTGATGTTTGCGCCATTGGCACAAATATCGGCGCCACCCAGGCTGTCCAGCGGAATTGTACCGATACCGAAGGTGCCGGAACGTCCGTAACGCGCCTCATCGTATGATGGAAGGTCGTGGATGTAGGTTGCACCAAACTCAGTAATAAACGACAGACGGCTGGCACCCATCACCTGGTCAAAGAATTTGATCAGGGTGAACTGGGCCTGGGACACATTGAAACGGTCGTAACCAGCAACCGGCTTGCCAGCCAGGTTTGCTCCGCCGGTTTCTTCAAGACGCTGTGCTTCAAGTTTGCTCAGGATATCGCCAGCAGGGCTACGCTGCTGGAGACCACCATAAATCAGCTCAAAGGCGTTCCACTGCAATGGCACGTTATCGCGGAAACTGTATTCAGCCCCCAGCGACCAGCCACCGGGAGTGGTGGTGTTAATGCTGATGCCATAAAGGTTGATGTTTTCCGGGTACTCAATAAAGTAACTCGGGAACGACGAGAACGGCAGTGAAGGATCGTTCACCTGCGTTGCAGTGGGGCTTGACGGGTTATTCACCAGGCCACTGACGTAAGGCAGGCGGCTGTTGTACTTGATGTAATAAAAGCCAAGCTCGGAATCGTTGAGTTCGGGAACATACCAACGTACCGCTACACCGAACTGATCCTTGGAGTCAGCCTCTTTGTCACCCAGTCTCGGGGCAATAAATCCCTGCGCATAGGCCTGGGAATCCGGAAGCTGACCCGCGAGCAAAACCGGCCCACATCCATCGGCAGCAAAGTCGTTTGTCGAGAAGAATGTTCCACAATCGTCAGGACGAACTGGCTGCCAGTCTGCCTGCACAAACGTTTCCACCGTTACATTTTCGGTGATACCGGCGGACATATAGAACATTTCGACGGGCAGCAACGCATCTTTCAGCTCTGACCCGGGAGCGCGGAATGCCGGAACGTCGACCGGGTTAATCACGTTGATGCCACCTTGGATAAAGGTGCTTTCACCCCAGCTCAATACCTGCTTGCCGTAACGGACGCTGAGCGGAACATTGCCCAGATACCAGTCAGTAAACACGTAGGCATCCAGGATCTCACCACCGGACGCATTGCCCTTGGCTTCGTCGTTCAGCTCGCGCTGTTGCCCAACGTAGTCCACTGCGCGGCTTTCATCTTTAAGCTCAAAATCGTACCAGTAACGACCGCGGAGCAGGCCACCGACGCGAGTGAGGTACTCACTGTCGACGTTGTAGTTCAGGAAGAGCTCACTGTTACCTTTAACGATCTTTGAATAGGTGTCGCCCTTTTCAAAGTTCAGGTTGCCGTCATCGTAATTGTTCGTGGAGGCACCAATGTTTTCCAGCGTACCGCCCGGTGCGTATTCCGGGCCGAGGTTGCCCTGCGCGATCAGCCGCTTGTCACGATCCTCAACACGCCAACCGACGCCCGCTGACAGTGTGGTGTTAAATTGTGCTTCCACATCCCCCATATAAAATGAATAAGCCGCTGCCTGACCCGACATTCCGGCGGCAACTGCCACGGCCAGCGGTAATTTGGTCCAACGCTGCCATTGATGTGTTTTTCTTGTCATTGGAAGGCTACTCCATTGTTGTTCTGAGTCGCTGCTCTGATTATTGGTGTTCACGATGTATTGGAGGCTTCGTGCACAGTGCTCGTGATGTTCGCACTATAGCTAACGCTGTCGAGCGCTTTGATCAGTCAAAAGTATGATTTTGCCCTCACACCCTGTCTACCGCCGGGTTTCCTCGCACTGAACTCACTATAGACAACAAAATTCGATGCAACCACCTTGGTTTTGGTGGTTTTTCTTACTCAGTCAGAGCATCTCAACAGCCATAGCCGTGGCTTCGCCCCCACCTATGCAAAGGGCCGCGATACCTTTCTTTTTGCCATACCGCTGAAGCGCATACATCAGGGTAACCAGGAGCCGGGAACCGGTAGAGCCAACAGGGTGACCTTGGGCACAGGCACCGCCGTGAACATTGACCTTTTCCGGATCCAGACCAAGCTCGCGAATTGGCATCATGGCAACCATGGCGAAGGCTTCGTTAATTTCGAACAGGTCAACGTCTTCCTTGCTCCAGCCCGTTTTGCCGAACAGTGTTTCAATCGCGCCAACGGGGGCACAGGTAAACTCCGAGGGGTGCTGGGAGTGAGTGCTGTGGCCGACAATCCGCGCCAGGGGCTTCAGGCCCCGTTTCTCGGCTTCGGATTCGCGCATCAGAACCAGCGCGGAGGCGCCGTCTGAAATTGAGGACGCATTGGCGGCGGTTACGGTGCCATCTTTGGCGAACGCCGGGCGCAGGCTCGGAATTTTTTCGATGTTGGCGTTGTGGGGTTGCTCATCATCTTCGACCACCACATCACCCTTACGGGTTTTAACGGTAACCGGGACGATTTCGCCCTTCAGGAGCCCCTCGTCTATGGCTTTTTTGGCACGAGTAAGGGATGTAATGGCGTATTCATCCATTTCCTCGCGGGTGTAGCCTTTCTTGTCCGCCATTTCCTGAGCGAAGGCACCCATCAGCCGGCCAGTTTCAGCGTCTTCGAGTCCGTCCAGGAACATGTGGTCCTGGGGCGCCTGGCCCGGGCCCATGCGGTATCCGCTACGCACACCCTGAAGAATGTAGGGCGCGTTGGACATGCTTTCCATGCCGCCGGCGACCATGATGTCGTTGCTGCCGGCTTTGATCAGGTCGTGGGCGAACATGGCAGCCTTCATACCGGAGCCGCAGAGTTTATTGATCGTGGTTGCACCCGTGTTATCCGGTAAACCGGCCTTTCGCATGGCCTGGCGGGCGGGGCCCTGCTTCAGCCCGGCAGGCAGAACGTTGCCCATGATGACTTCCTGCACGTCTGCCGGTTGCAGCCCGGCGCGTTTTACCGCCTCGGCGATGGTGGTGGCACCCAGATCAGTGGCGCTGACACCGGCCAGACTACCCTGGAATCCGCCCATGGGGGTACGGACACCGCTTACGATGACTACGCTGTCTGTGCTCATATCTGAATCTCTCTGTTGGTTGTCTGGCAGGTTTTTCGGATTACGTTTCACTCATCCGACCTACTCTGGGTGATTTTGGTAATTTATGGCTTATGGGCCGCCTCGAGGTATTCCTGGGACTGCATTTCCAGCAGGCGGGACTCGGTGCGCTCGAATTCGAAACTCAGGCGGCCGCCGGAATACAGTTCGGTAATCGGCGCCGCTGCCGAAATAATCACTTTGACATTTCGATCGTAGAATTCGTCGATCATGTTGATAAAGCGACGGGCCTGATCCTGCTTGTCACCGCCCAGGACCGGCACGTTACTGATTATGATGGCGTGAAACTGACGGGCCAGTTCGATGTAATCGTTCTGGCTCCGGGGGCCGTCGCAAACGTCTTTGAAGTCGAACCAGACAACGTCATCCGCATGCGCCTGGGCGGGAATTTTTCGGCCGTTGATTTCCATGGACTGGCTGTGTTTCGCCGCTTCCACGGCCAGGGCATCAAAACTCTTCCGAAGGCTGACATCCGCGTCTTCATCCAGCGGCGAGTGGAAGAGCTCTGCCTGCTCGAGGGTTCTAAGCCGGTAATCGACACCACCGTCGACATTGACGACATCGGTGTGCTTTTTCACAAGGGCGATCGCAGGCAGGAAGCGTGCGCGCTGGAGACCGTCTTTGTAGAGGCCATCCGGAACAATATTCGAGGTACAGACGAGCGTGACACCGCGCCCGAAAAGGCCATCCATCAGAGTTGCGAGGATCATGGCGTCACCGATGTCGGAGACAAAGAACTCGTCGAAGCAGATAACCCGCGCTTCGTCCGCAAACTTTTTGGAAACCAGCTCGAGTGGGTTTTTCTCGCCCTTAAGCAACTTGAGTTCGTTGTGCACGCGCTGCATGAAGCGATGGAAGTGGACACGCATTTTCCGTTCGAACGGCAGTGACTCATAAAAGGTGTCCATGAGGTAGGTTTTCCCCCGGCCAACGCCACCCCAGAAATAGAGGCCCTTGACGGGTTGTTCCTTACCTTTCTTCAGCTTGCGACGCAGCTTGGTAATTGCCTTGTCACGATCGCTTTCCGCCTCCACCAGTTTGTCGTACAGTGACTGCAGGCGCCGGACGGCATCTTCCTGGGCCGGGTCTCTCTGGAAGTCCGGGCGTTCAAGATCCTTCTGGTAACGTTCCAAGGGGGTCAGGCGCGCACTGGTTTCTGAGGACATGGCAACAGTCATTGAGGTATTCCCGGAAGTTGGTAAAAAATTGGGCGCAACATTGTCGCGCATTTTGCAGTTTTTCGCCACGCTGGCTGTTTGTGAAGCAATACGACGATTGGCTCAGCACACAGGCATGGGCTGATGGCGCTTCGGGCGTTATACTCGCTTTAAGGGCTTGGCTCATTTCAAGGTAAAAGGACGACACAGCATATGACAAACCTGATTCTGGCAGCGATTGCCGCATTGATTGTTGGCATTGTCATCGGGGTACTTGTTGGCCGCTCCGGGCAAGGATCCACGCTGAGACAGCGTCGGACGGAGCAGCAGATCGACGAACTGAAAAGCGAATATACCCGCTACCAGGCCCAGGTGAATGAGCATTTCATGGAATCCGCCCATTTGCTTCGCCGTTTCAACGACGCTTATCGCGATGTGAACCAGCACATGGCCAGGGGTGCCAATCGGCTCTGCAATGATGAAGAGTGGATGGAAGAGCTGGCGCAGGAAACATCCAGGAAGCGTCTGGAGGAAGTCAGCGACGACGGTGTGGAACCACCGCGGGACTATGCACCCAAGACGGACCCGAAGGATGCCGGAACGCTGGCGGAAGACTTCGGGCTCAAAAAGGGTGACAAGCCCCAACAGGCCTGATACGGCGCATTCAAGACTTCATATTTGGTGCAGGAGTGGGGTTGGATTCATCCCCACTCCGGCGGAATCCGCAGTATTCGCCGCTACACCGGGTTATCACAATCAATGAATTTTTGATTCACCCCGAACTCTTCAGCTAACGCCTTACCCAGAGCCTGTACGCCATAACGCTCAGTCGCGTGATGGCCAGCCGCGTAATAATGGATACCGCATTCTCTGGCTGTATGCGTCGTCGGCTCGGATATTTCACCGCTGATGTAGGCATCCAGGCCCGCTTCGATCGCCTTGTCGATAAACCCCTGAGCAGCGCCGGTACACCAGCCTACCCGTCTGATTTCACTCACGCCCTCTCCGACCCGAAGCGGCTCGCGGTGGAGTTTTCTGGCAATGTGCAGGCTGAACTTCTCCGGGGTCAAAGCCTCCTGAAGCTCCCCTTCCCAGACCAGCCCGCCCAACGGCCGGGGATTAAGGATTCCCAGCACGTCGGCAAGCTGGCGATTGTTGCCATACTCCGGATGATCATCCAGCGGAAGATGATAGGCCACAAGGTTGATGTCGTGGTCCAGCAGCTGCTTGAGGCGGTCGCGTTTCATGCCCTTGATTCGCTGGTCCTCGCCTTTCCAGAAATAACCGTGGTGGACCAGGATCATATCGGCGTTGGCTTCAATGGCCGCTTCAATCAGAGCTTTCGAGGCGGTTACGCCAGAAATAACGGTATTGATCTCAGACTTGCCTTCAACCTGCAGTCCGTTAGGGCAATAATCCTGAAAATCACTTGGCTGAAGCCATTCGTTGATTTTCGTCAGGACTTCGTTTCGATCTGCCATAAATTCTCCTGAGGATTATCTTTGAAGCCAGAACCCCGCCCTGCTCCTCCCCGAACTAAAAAACTAAAGAGAGCGGAGACCTGAAATCAACGCGTCGTTCTGCTCAGGCGTGCCAATGGTGATCCGCAGGAAGTCACTGATACGGGGCTTGTTGAAATGCCGGACAATGATTCCCTGCTCCCGAAGCCTCTTGGCCAAAACCTCCCCGGCGGTTTCTTTGTGGCGGGCAAAGATAAAGTTTGCCTTTGATGGCAGCACTTCAAAACCCAGCCCTTCGAGGGCCACGGTTACTCGCTTCCGCTCGCTGATCACGCCCTCGCAACACTTCCGGAACCAGGCATCGTCTTCGTAGGCCGCTTTCGCGCCGGCCAAAGCCAGCCTGTCGAGCGGGTAGCTGTTGAAGCTGTTCTTGACCCGATTAAGAGCCTCAATCAAATCCGCGTGGCCAACCGCAAACCCAACCCGCAGGCCCGCCAGTGAACGCGCCTTCGACAAGGTTTGGGACACCAGCAGATTCGGGTATCTGTCCACCAGAGTAATGGCGCTTTCGCCACCAAAATCGACATAGGCTTCATCCACAACAACAACGCGATCCGGATTCGCCTGCAGGATTTCCTCAACATGCTCTAATCCCAGATAGCGCCCGGTGGGTGCATTGGGATTCGGGAAGATGACACCGCCGTTGGGTTGCTTATAGTCTTCCGGATTGATTTCAAAGCCATCTGTCAAAGGGACTTTCTGGCCTTCAATGCGGTAGAGGCCGCAGTACACCGGATAAAAGCTGTAGGTGATGTCCGGAAACAGAATAGGCTCTCCGTGCTGGAACAGGCCATAAAATATATGGGCCAGCACTTCGTCGGAGCCATTTCCCAGAAAAACCTGTTCGGGCTTGAGGTTGTGGTAATCGGCGATGGCCTGGCACAGGCTTTCACCTTCCGGATCGGGATAAAGGCGCAGATTGTCGTTCAGCTCGGCCTGAATAGCCTCGATGACCTTCGGGGACGGGCCAAACGGGTTTTCGTTGGTGTTCAGTTTAACCAGGTTGGCCATTTTTGGCTGCTCGCCTGGCACATAGGGGACCAGGTCGTTTACCAGTGGGCTCCAAAACTTGCTCATTTTCTTGCTCCCAGCTTACCCATTAATCTTTGATTCGGTATTCAGCCGAGCGCGCATGGGCGGTGAGCCCTTCCCCCCTTGCCAGAACGGATGCCACGCGGCCCATTCGGTCTGCACCGGCCGCACTGAAACCGATGATTGAAGACCGCTTCTGGAAATCGTAAACACCAAGTGGAGAGGAGAACCGCGCTGTGCCACTGGTGGGCAAAACGTGGTTCGGGCCAGCGCAGTAATCGCCCAGTGCCTCTGCGGTGAAGCGACCCATGAAAATGGCACCGGCGTGGCGAATCTCTTCAACCAGTACTTCCGGGTTTTCGACCGACAGCTCCAGGTGCTCTGGCGCAATGCGATTGGAGACCCTGGCGGCCTCACTGAGATCTGCCACCTGAATCAGAGCCGCGCGGCTGCCCATGGACTCGGCGATGATCCCGGAGCGTTCCATTGTCGGAAGCAGTTTGTGAATACTTGCTTCGACTGCATCCAGAAACTCCGCATCCGGACTGACCAGGATGGACTGGGCCTGTTCGTCATGCTCAGCCTGGGAAAACAGGTCCATGGCGATCCAGTCAGGGTCGGTTTTACCGTCGCAGATCACCAGAATTTCGGACGGACCGGCGATCATATCGATGCCGACGGTACCAAACACTTCCCTCTTGGCGGTCGCCACGAAGATGTTGCCCGGCCCGACAATCTTGTCGACGGCCGGAATCGTTTCCGTGCCATAAGCCAATGCGCCAACAGCCTGCGCGCCGCCCACGGTAAACACCCGGTCGACGCCGGCAATGGCCGCAGATGCCAGAACCATGTCATTAACCACGCCATCGGGCGTGGGCACAACCATCACCACTTCACCCACGCCCGCAACTTTTGCTGGAATGGCATTCATCAGCACAGACGAGGGATATGCAGCCTTGCCCCCGGGGACATAAAGGCCCGCCCGGTCCAAAGGTGTCACTTTTTGCCCGAGCACCGTACCGTCTTCATCCTCGTACTGCCAGGATGCCTGGTTCTGGCGCTCATGGTAGTCCCGGATCCGTTCAGCGGCTTTTTCAAGCGCTGCGCGCTGATCCTGAGGAATAGTATCCAGAGCCGTTTGCAGGCGAGCCTGATCCATCTCCAGCTCAGCAACACTGCCAACCTTCAGACGATCGAACTTCTCGGTGAACTCAAGCACCGCCGCGTCGCCACGGGCCTTTACCTGCTGCAGGATATGACGAACCGACTCATTCACCTGATGATCAACGCTGTCATCCCAGGCAATCAGCCTGGCCAGTGCACTGTCAAAGTCACTCTGGGAAGCATTCAATCGTGTGATTTTGAAATCGGTCATCTATAAAATCCTGTCTGGGATTGTTTACTTACTCCGCTACTCGGCGCTTTTCCACCGCAGCAGACATTTTCTCGATTATGGGGTTAATCTTCTCGTGCTTCATCTTCATGGACGCACGATTCACCACCAACCGGCTACTGATATGCTCAATGAGCTCGCGAGCCTCAAGGCCATTCGCCTTCAGCGTATTTCCGGTATCCACGATGTCGACAATTTCATCCGCAAGACCAAGAATCGGCGCCAGCTCCATCGCGCCATACAGCTTGATGATATCTGCCTGTCGCCCCTGGGCCGAATAATAGCGGCGAGCCAGATTCACAAACTTGGTCGCTACCTTGATGCGGCCGGCAGGCGGCACATGCCCCTTCGGCCCCGCGGTCATCAGACGACACCGGGAAATATTGAGATCCAGAGGCTCATACAGCCCTTCCCCACCGTGCTCCATCAACACGTCCTTGCCGGTAACCCCCATATCCGCACCGCCATACTGAACATACGTCGGCACGTCCGTCGCGCGGATAATAAGCACCCGAACATCAGGATCCGTCGTGGGAAACACCAGTTTCCGGGACTTCTTGATATCGTCGACCAGTTCAATCCCGGCCTCCGCCAGCAGCGGTAATGTTTCTTCGAGGATTCGTCCCTTCGACAATGCGATGGTGATGGAATCTGTCATGCGTCCTTCCGGTTTCCCGATTGTCTCTGTCACGCTGGCAAGCGGCGGATACTTGCGCCCAGCAATTGCAGCTTCTCTTCAATACACTCATAGCCGCGATCGATGTGATAAATACGATCAACGATGGTATCCCCGTCGGCCATCAGGCCCGCAATCACCAGGCTGGCGGAGGCCCTCAGGTCGGTCGCCATCACAGGCGCACCTGTCAGGTGGTCGACGCCCTTGATGATCGCAGCATTGCCCTCGAGCGTGATGTCGGCGCCCATGCGGATCAGTTCCTGCAGGTGCATGAAGCGGTTTTCAAACACCGTTTCCACAATCGTTCCGGACCCTTCTGCAACGGCATTCATCGCAGCAAACTGGGCCTGCATATCGGTCGGAAACGCCGGGTAAGGTGCAGTACGAATACTGACGGCCTTCGGACGATTGCCTTTCATATCCAGCTCGATCCAGTCCGGGCCAGTGCTGATATGGGCGCCCGCCTCTTCAAGCTTCAGCAGCACGGCTTCCAGCAAGTCCTCTCGGGTGTCCTTGAGCTTTACCCGACCACCGGTGGCCGCCGCCGCAACCAGATAGGTTCCTGTTTCTACGCGGTCCGGCAATACGTTGTAATGGCAACCGTGCAAGCGCTCGACACCATTGATTTCAATGGTCGCTGTCCCGTGGCCCTTGATATCTGCGCCCATCGCAATCAGGCACTCGGCCAGATCCACAACTTCCGGCTCGCGCGCAGCGTTCTCCAGGATGGTCTTTCCATCGGCGAGGGCCGCCGCCATCATCAGGTTTTCAGTACCAGTGACCGTGACGGTATCAAGGAAAATGTGAGCACCCTTGAGACGACCGTTGGTCTTGGCCTTGATGTAGCCATTCTCAACCGAGATATCCGCGCCCATCATTTCCAGGCCGTGAATGTGCAGATTCACCGGCCGGCTACCAATGGCACAACCACCGGGCAGAGACACTTCCGCTTCACCAAAATGCGCCACCAGCGGACCAAGCACGAGAATGGACGCCCGCATGGTTTTCACCAGTTCATAGGGGGCATGAAAGTGCTTGATGGTATTGGCGTGAATTTCCACGCTCATCTTTTCATCAATGATCACCTCAACACCCATGCGGCCCAGCAGCTCGATCATGGTCGTTACGTCGTGCAGATGCGGCAGGTTGCCCACGGTAACCGGCTCGTCGGCCAGCAAGGTGGCAGCCAGGATCGGCAGCGCAGCATTCTTGGCACCGGAAATCCGGATTTCACCATCCAGGGGCTTTCGGCCCCTGATCAGAAGTTTATCCACAATAAGTATCCTGTCGTATGAGGGCGAATCAGCCCTGGCGCGCAGCCCATTCAGCCGGCGTGAAGGCTTTCGGATGAAGAGCGTGGATGGTGCCATCCATAACCTGCTGGAACAGCGCCTTGTTGATCAGCTGCTGCCGCTTGATGGTCGGCAGTCCTTCAAAAACATCACCCACCACAACGACCATATAATGAGTCCCATCGACCTGTACCTGGACCTCACAGCCGGGCAATGCCTCTTTGACCAGCGCGGTGACTTCGGTGGCGTCCATAGAAAATCCTCGGGTGTTTTGAAATCAGGGGCGAGATTGTAACTAATTCCGGAGCCCGGGTCAGCTTTACCATCCGGTAACAAGCTGGCCCGGAGAAGTTTTTTTCAGTGGGAGGGGTGCTGCGAGTCCGGACCAAAACCGACCAGCTGGTCGTCGAGATTGCTCAGGGCCGCAAGTGACGCCAAGCGGTCACTCACACCACGATAGGATAGCGCGATACCACGCTGGCCAGCCAGGCGCTGCCAGCAAAGCAACAGGGACAGAACAATGCTATGGGCCTCAGCGAGATTCTCAAGATCAACCACCAGATCGGCGGCCACTGTACCAATCAGTTTTTCGCCCTCTTTGCGCAGTCCCACAACGGTGTCCGCAGTCACCTCGCCGGTCACGACGAGCGCATGATCACGAAGCTGCACCTGTGAAGCCGGGGATGTCATGTGTTATTCACTTCCTTATCAAGATTGAGGGAATCCACGGCGTCTCCCCAACCATCGATGACCGCCTGAACCTGGCCTCGGTTCGCTTCCATTTCCTGGCTAAATCGGTCCCGGAACGCCAGGCCGATATTTACTCCTTCCACAATGACGTTTTCCATCATCCAGCGCCCCCCATCCGTCTTATACATGGAGTAGGTGACAGGGTAACGATTGCCGGAGGCGCTGATGACCTCCATACGAACAGACGCCCTGCCATCATCCTGCGGATTTATGACAGCCTCGCTGACCACAATTTTGAAATCATCGGCATTCACCAGCGCCTGGGCGTAACTGTCAAACAGGCTCCGCTTGAATTTCACCACAAAATCGTCACGCTGCTCCGGCGTAGTCTGACGGGCATACCGCCCCATCACCCGGGCCGCGATACGACGGAAATCGACAAAGTCGGTGAGTGCCTCATTCATGCTGGCGTAAAACGCCTCGGGGTCACTCTCATACAGACCCTTTTCCTTGTTGAGCTTCTCGACCAGGCGCTGGGTGTTTTCGTCCACATAGTCACGGAGCTCTTCTGCCGCATCCGCGCGGGCGGCTCCCACAAGCAACAAAGCCAGCGCAAGGATCAGCAAAAGGCGTTCTTTCATGACAAGCATCAGTATCTCCTGTTGAATATCTTTTACCGGTGCCCCCGGATCAGCGGCCGGACGCAAAGTTGCTGATCAGCCTCTCAAGATTCATGGCCGACTGGGTGGAGTAAAAGGTGTCACCAGCCTTGAGCGACTCCATATCCCCGCCGATCGATATATCAATGTACTGCTCTCCGAGCAGTCCGGATGTACGTATTACTGCGGAACTGTCAGCCGGAATATTGTCAACATCCGACTGGATGGCCATTTCAACTCTTGCCTGGAAGGTATCCTTGTTCAGGCTGATGGACTCAATGCTGCCCACAGTCACACCGGCCATAGAAATGCGCCCCCTTGGCGTCAAACCACCGGTATCGTTAAAGTTGGCGTAGACCGTATAGGTACTCTCGGCTGCCTTGGGAGACAGGCCACTGACTTGCAGCGCAAGAAAGAGTAGCGCGGCAAGTCCCGCAATCATGAACAGTCCGACAATGATTTCCGTTGTTCTCTGTGCCATTCCCGGCTCCCGTTTCTAATCGGTTAATCGTTTTTTTCAGAAGTCGCCGAACATGACGGCGGTCAGCACAAAATCCAGGCCCAGCACCGCCAGCGACGAGTAGACAACCGTTTTGGTGGTGGCTGAACTAATCCCTGCCGAGGTTGGCACACAATCATAGCCCTGAAACACTGCAATCCAGGCGCAGACAAAACCGAAAACCACAGTCTTGATGACACCGTTCATTACGTCGTCAACAAAATCGACAGAGGACTGCATGTTGCCCCAGAAGGAACCTTCGAACACACCAAGCCAGTCCACGCCCACCAGCATGCCGCCCCAGATACCAACCATCGAGAAGATGACCGCCAGTACCGGCATAGCAATGAATCCGGCCCACAACCTGGGCGCAATGACCCGGCGCAATGGATCCACACCCATCATTTCCATGCTGGACAACTGCTCGGTGGCCTTCATCAGGCCGATTTCCGCGGTCAGGGCCGAACCGGCCCGGCCAGCAAAAAGCAGCGCTGTTACCACCGGCCCCAGCTCTCGCACCAGAGTCAGGGCAATCATCTGACCAATGGCGGCCTCCGAGCCATAATCACTGAGGATTGTGTAGCCCTGAAGTCCGAGCACCATACCGATGAAAAGACCGGAAACCACGACGATCGCCAGCGACAAAACGCCGACAAAATAGAGCTGCTTGACCATCAGCGGAAACCCGGTCGAGGGCCTCGGCACGCCGACCAGAACACCCATCAGGAAACGTCCGGAACGCCCCAGGGAGGAGACGGTGTCGAGCCCCGCCCGACCCAGCGATGCAATCCTGTCGATCAAGAAGCACCTCCCGCAAGCCCGTAATCCTTTGCGGCCTCGGCGGCCGGATAATGAAACGGCACCGGGCCATCCGGTTGACCCAGCAAAAACTGCTGGACCTGCTCAGAAGGATGCTGGCGGAGCTCATCCGGTGTTCCTTCGCCGATTACCTTGCCATCGGCAATGATGCAGGCGTAATGACAAATACTCAGAGACTCGGGCACATCATGGGACACCAACACGCTGGTCAGGCCCATGGAACTGTTCAGATCCCGTATCAGTTTGACCAGCACACCCATGGCAATGGGATCCTGGCCGGCAAAAGGTTCGTCGTACATGATCAGCTCCGGGTCCAGAGCGATGCTGCGGGCAAGCGCCACGCGCCGTGTCATACCCCCGGACAACTCCGATGGCATCAGCGCCCTGGCGCCACGCAATCCGACGGCTTCCAGTTTCATCAGGACAATATCGTGGATCATGTCTTCCGGCAGAGACGTATGCACTCTTAGGGGAAAAGCCACGTTCTCGAACACACTCAAGTCAGTGAACAGCGCACCGCTCTGAAACAGCATGCCCATTTTTTCCCGCAAGGCATACAAAGCCTTGCGTTTCAGCTTCGGCACCTGATGTCCGTCCACCAGGATGCTGCCCGAGTCCGGCCGAAGTTGTCCGCCGATCAGACGCAGCAGAGTGGTTTTTCCGGTACCACTGGGGCCCATAATGGCCGTTATTTTGCCACGGGGAATATCCAGGGAGACACCGTCGAAGATACGGCGCCCGGAACGGGAGAACACGACGTCCTGCAATGATATGTATGCGGGTGAACCCATAAACCTTACCTTTCAGAGAGGGGCTACATTATGCCAAGGACGCTCCAAGCTCAATCCATCATGGGCAAAATGTATTGATTACTATGCTCAGTTTCACTGAAGTTTCTGTAACCGGACGGCGATTCGTGCTGAAAATGATATACTCTCGGCACTTTTCGGCGAGACTTTGCAGGACCGTTTCGCCAACAAACTTTCAGCGTTATAACAGCGAGCCAGGCCCCAAGCCCGATGACTGATCAGAATTTACAGGATTTCCGCACCCCCGCACTCCGGGCCATTCGTATCGAGCGCGATGCCATCGATGCACTGGAAGCCCGCATTGACGAACAGTTCACCAGGGCCTGTGAAGTGATCATGGCCTGCAAGGGCCGGGTAGTAGTGACCGGCATGGGCAAGTCCGGTCATATTGGCAACAAGATTGCAGCCACACTTGCCAGCACCGGTACACCGTCATTCTTCGTTCACCCGGGTGAAGCGAGCCATGGTGACCTGGGCATGATAACAAGTCAGGACGTGGTAATTGCCATCTCAAACAGTGGCAACACCAGCGAAGTGATCACCATTCTACCGCTGATCAAGCGCATGGGCGCACCGCTTATCAGCATGACGGGCAACCCACAATCCACACTGGCAAGGGAGGCTGTGGCCAATCTGGACGTCAGCGTGGAAACCGAGGCTTGCCCGCTCGGCCTGGCACCAACATCCAGCACCACAGTTACTCTGGTGATGGGCGATGCACTGGCAGTTGCACTGCTGGAAGCCCGCGGGTTCAGTACTGAGGATTTCGCGCTGTCTCACCCCGGAGGCAGCCTGGGGCGTCGGCTTCTGCTGCGCGTGTCCGACATCATGCATACCGGCGACCGGATTCCGCGCGTTGCCGAGGGCACCACTCTAAGCGGAGCCCTACTGGAGATTTCGCGCAAAGGGCTGGGCATGACAACCATCGTCGATGCGAACGGCAGGCTCACGGGCGTCTTTACCGATGGTGACCTGCGCCGCACGCTGGACAAGAACCTCGATGTGCACACCACACCGATCCAGGACGTGATGACCCACAACGGCAAAACCATTCAGGCCGACCACTTGGCCGCGGAGGCACTGAATATCATGGAAGAAATGAAGATCAATGCCTTGCCGGTAACCGATGAGTCCGGTTCCCTGGTGGGCGCTATCAACATGCACGACCTGCTGCGGGCCGGTGTCATCTGATGGCCGTCAACAGCAGTCCCCTGGCACCTCATTGGCCGGAGGCGTTGCTGGCCAGGGCCAAACGCATTCGTCTCATCGCCCTGGACGTAGACGGCATTATGAGTGATGGCCGGCTCTACTTCAGCGCCTCCGGTGATGAACTCAAGGCGTTCAATATTCTCGACGGACTCGGCCTGAAACAACTCATGGCAGCTGGCATCACTGTGGCCGTGATAACCGGCAGGCAGTCGCCCCTCACCGAAAAGCGGATGGGTGACCTGGGCATCCCCCACCTGATGCAGGGACGTGAAGACAAGAAGGTCGCACTGGAGGAACTCATCAGCAAGATGGACATCTCCCCCGAGGTCATCGCCTATATGGGAGATGATTTACCTGATTTACCAGCCATCCGCTTCGCCGGTCTCGGGATTACTGTGCCAAACGCATACTGGCTGGTTCAGGAACACGCTGACTACTGCACCCAGGCGGCAGGAGGGCATGGCGCTGTCCGTGAAGCCTGCGACCTGCTACTGACGGCCCAGGGCAAGTTGGAGGAAGCTTTGACCAGGTATCTGGAGCCGGATGCATGAACCAGGAAACACCCAGCGCCATCAAGAGCGACACCAGAGACAACCTGGTTTCGCTGATCAAACTGGAAAATCGCCCCTGGATCCGCAGCCTTGCGCTCATCGGCACCATTCTGGCCACGATATTCCTGCTCTGGCGCAGTGACGAGCCGGCCGTGGTTTCAAACGAGGCGGCAGAGCTTCGGGGCAAAGGTGAGCCTGACGGCTTTGTCGTGAATGGTAGCTACACCTCCTATGACGAGGCTGGCAACCTTAAGATACACTTCACGAGCCCGCGTATTGAGCAGTTCGAGGAAGGCAATCTCGCGACCATGGAATCGCCCCGCGCAAAGCTTTATGGCGAGCCGGGAACAGATCCCTGGGTAGTTGAAGCCGAGAACGGAAGCCTGCTGCAAAATGAAAATCTGCTATATCTCACGGGCAATGTCCGCGTCGTCCGGACGATCGGCGACCGCGAAGCAACACTGAAAACATCCAGCCTGACGCTCGATAATGACATGGGCACCGCCTACACCGATGCACCCGTCGAGATTATCGATCAGGTGGGCGTGACTCGTGCCACGGGTATGAAGGCATGGATTGATCAACGTGTTCTGGAACTAAACTCCCAGGTGGAAGGACGTTATGAAACCGTTAAATAATCACCTCCGGGCGCTGCTGACAGCCGTAATCGGCCTGGCTCTGGTAACCCCCGCAACGGCTTTTGATCTGGATTCAGACCAGCCCATCAAGGTGAGCGCCAATAACGCGCGCCTGGACGACAGCAAGGGTATCGCGACCTACACGGGCGCTGTCGAACTGATTCAGGGTAAAACCCGCCTTTCCGCAGAGCGTGTTGTGCTGTTTCGAAACGAGGCAGGTCTGAGCCGCATCGAGGCATCAGGGAATCCAGCCCATTACCGGCAGCCGTCCCGGGAGGGTAACGGTGAGACCGACGCAAGAGCCCGCAACATCACCTGGTCTGCCTCTGACAAGGAGCTGACGTTTGAGCGTGAAGCCGTCATTGAGCAAAATGGCAACCTGTTCCGTGGTGACGTCATTCATTATGATACGGTCCGCCGGGTCGTTACCGCGGAGGGCGGACAAGACACCGGCTCCGGCACCGGTCGCGTTGAAATGGTAATCCAGCCACGCAACACACAGGGATCCGATGGCAGTTCTCAGAGCCAGTAATCTGGCAAAAAGCTATAAACAGAAGAAAGTGGTGATCGACGTTTCCCTGGAAATCCGAAGCGGTGAAATTGTCGGTCTGCTTGGTCCGAATGGCGCCGGGAAGACAACGTGTTTCTACATGATTGTCGGGCTGGTGCCGGCTGACAAGGGTCGGGTCACCATCGACAGCCAAGACATTACGCCCCTACCGATGCACGGCCGCGCCCGCAAGGGAATCGGCTATCTGCCACAGGAAGCGTCGGTTTTCCGGAAACTCTCCGTGCGCGACAACATCATGGCCATTCTGGAAACCCGCAAAGGGCTCAGTCGCACCGACCGCGATGCCAAACTGCAAGAACTTCTGGAAGAGTTCCATATCACCCACATTCGCGACAGTGTCGGCATGGCGTTGTCAGGGGGGGAGCGCCGGCGGGTAGAAATCGCCAGGGCCCTCGCAATGGAGCCCGCATTTATCCTGCTGGACGAGCCTTTCGCCGGCGTGGACCCGATTTCCGTCAGCGATATCAAACATATTATCCGCCACCTTCGGGACAAAGGCATCGGTGTTCTGATTACCGATCACAATGTGCGGGAAACCCTCGATATTTGTGAAAAGGCCTACATAGTTTCCGGCGGGCACATCATTGCGTCCGGCAACTCAGAGGCGATACTGGCCAACGAACAGGTCAAGGAAGTGTATCTCGGCGATGAATTCAGGCTGTGACGTCCCTCGGCCGATTGTGTTGATGACCGCTAGCAAGTAAACTCGGCAAAGAACTTGCTTGGGCTTCTGCCTGACATGGCAAGTAACCGGCATACAACGATTTTTTATTTTACTGCCTCGATGCAGAGCGCTGATTAGCAACGGATCCTGAACCATGGTGATGAAAGCCTCCTTACAGTTAAAGCTGGGTCAAAGCCTGACCATGACGCCCCAGCTGCAACAGGCGATCCGGCTACTGCAGCTCTCCACCCTCGACCTTCAACAGGAAATCCAGCAGGCACTGGAATCCAACCCCATGCTGGAGAACTCCGAGGAGGATGACGAGCCGGAAGCCAGCTCAAACGAAGACAGCGGAAATCGTGACGAGAGCAGCACCGAAGCCAGTGCCGAGCCAGCCTCGGAGTCTGCCTCTGACTGGGATGAAACAGAAAATGGTCCGGACTGGACTTCAGAAAATGAGATTCCGGACAATATTCCCGATGATCTGCCCGTCGATACTGCCTGGGATGATATCTACCAGTCTGCCCCGGCATCGACCGCCCGGAACGATGACGAAAACGATCACGACTTCGAAACCCGCAACTCCCCCACCGAAACCCTTCAAGATCACCTTGAGTGGCAACTGAACCTGACGCCGTTAAACGAACGGGACCGGGCCATTGCCCACGCGCTGATGGATGCGGTGAATGAGCGGGGCTACCTGACCAGCCCTCTGGAAGAAATCCACGCGGGCCTGCTTGATGAGAATGAGGAAGATCCGCTGGAACTGGACGAGGTGGAGGCGGTCCTGCACCGGTTGCAGCACTTCGATCCTCCCGGCGTGTTTGCCCGGGACCTCCAGGAATGCCTGCTCATCCAACTGAATCAGTTGCCTCCAGACACACCATGGCTGGCCCAGGCCCGGTTAGTGATTACCCACTATATCAATCTCCTGGGTAATCGTGACTACGCTCAGTTACTGCGCCGAAGCCGCTTGAAAGAAGATCAGCTCCGAGAGGTTCTGGCGCTCATTACCGGCCTAAACCCTCGCCCGGGTGATGTCCTCGACCGCGCCGAACCCGACTACGTCATACCCGACGTTATTGTCCGCAAACATAATGGTCGCTGGCGCGTCGAGCTGAATCCTGAAATTGCCCCCCGCATTCGTGTCAATGCAAGCTATGCTTCTCTTATACGGCGGGCCGATAGCAGCGCGGACAACACCTACCTGCGGGATCAGCTTCAAGAGGCAAAGTGGTTTATCAAAAGCCTGCAAAGCCGAAACGAAACCCTGCTGAAGGTGGCGACACGTATCGTGGAACACCAACAGGGATTTCTGGATGAAGGTGAAGAGGCCATGAAGCCCCTGATCCTCTCGGACATTGCCCAGGCGGTAGAGATGCATGAATCGACGATCTCCCGTGTGACCACACAGAAGTACATGCATACTCCCCGGGGGATTTTTGAGCTTAAATATTTCTTCTCCAGCCATGTCAGCACCAACGAGGGGGGGGAATGCTCCTCAACAGCAATCCGCGCAATGATCAAAAAGCTGATTGCGGCAGAAACTCCCAAAAAGCCGTTGAGTGACAGTAAAATTGCAGCCATGCTAGGGGAACAGGGTATCAAGGTGGCGAGACGCACCGTGGCCAAGTATCGGGAAGCGATGCATATTCCGCCCTCGAATGAGCGGAAGCGACTGGTTTAGGCAAGCGCTGCCCGGAACAGGATTTGCCAAGGAATACTATTCGCCGGCGCGCGATGCGCCAGCACCCAGCCCGGCCCTTCGAGGCCGGCATGATGACAACAGGAGAAGCCTATGCAACTCAACATTTCAGGCCATCACGTAGAACTGACTCCCGCTTTGAAAGATTATGTTTCAGAGAAATTTGAGAAACTGGAACGCCACTTTGACCACATCAGTAATTGTCAGGTGACCCTGGAAGTGGAAAAAGTGCGTCAGATGGCGGAAGCAACCCTTCACGTGGTTGGTGGTGAGATTCACGCAAAGGCTGAGAATGAGGACATGTATGCAGCGATTGACTCGCTCATTGACAAACTGGACCGCCAGATCCTCAAGCACAAGGAAAAAAATGTAGACCGGATGCACGGAAACGGCTCTCGTTAACTACCCGTTTTCATGCGTGTCATCTCATCGCGCTGCGGCATGGCTATCCTGCCGCAGCCTTTTTTTTACGGAAATGCAGTCGATTCATGAGCGACACATCCCTGACCATTGACAACATACTTGCTCCAGAGCTGACCCTTTGCCGGGTTCAGGCCTCCAGCAAGAAACGGGTTCTGGAATTCATTGCCGAGCAGATCAACCAGCATGACGGTTCGCTCAGTGAGACCCAGATTTTCAACAACCTGGTCGCCCGCGAGCGCTTGGGCAGCACTGGCATCGGGCAAGGCATCGCCATACCCCATTGCCGCCTCGAAGGATTGGATCACGTCGTTGGTGTACTGATGACGCTGGAAGAAAGCATTGAGTTCGACGCTATCGATAACCAGCCGGTCGACCTGGTGTTTGCCCTCGTTGTTCCCAAGGAGGCCACCAGCGAGCACCTGGAGCTGCTAAGCCAACTGGCGGAGAAGTTTAATGAACGCGCATTCTGCGATCGCCTGCGCCAGTCTGACGACGCCAAAACACTGTATGAGCGTATGACTGCAGCAAACGGCTGACACTGATTTTTGTGGAGAAGGGGTAACCATGAAACTGATCATCGTCAGTGGCAGGTCCGGTTCAGGCAAGAGTACGGCACTCCATGTTCTTGAAGACCTGGGGTTTTATTGCATTGACAACCTCCCCATTGGACTGCTTTTCCCGCTCACACGGGAAGCCACTAACCAGGCAACACCCGGCCGGCTAGGCAAAATGGCCGTCAGTATTGATGCACGCAACCTGTCCGGCGAACTCGCCAATTTTGAAGAGATATACCGGCAGCTCCAGGAAACCGGAGTCACCGTCGAAGTCATATTTCTCGATGCCGACGAACAATCCCTGCTCCAGAGATTCCACGCCACTCGCCGCAAGCACCCCCTAAGCGATGATAAAACATCTCTCAGGGAAGCCATCAGTTATGAAAAGGAGTGCCTGGAACCGCTCTCCAAGCTGTCAGATCTTTATGTGAATACCACTGGCATGTCCATGTACGAACTGCGCGACATGATCAAACAGCGCGTCGTGGGCCGGAAAGACCAGGAGCTCGCCCTGTTGTTCCAGTCCTTTGGTTTCAAACACGGTGTTCCGCTGGACTCCGACTATGTGTTCGACGTGCGCTGTCTTCCAAACCCATACTGGGACAACAGTCTGCGCAAGTTCGTCGGCACCGATCAGCCAGTCATCGACTTCCTGGAGAAAGAACCTGCCAGCCGCAAGATGATTGATGATCTGACCGCTTTTCTGGACACCTGGCTACCTTCATTTGCCGACAGCAACCGCAGCTATATGACCATTTCCATTGGTTGCACCGGCGGCCAGCATCGCTCGGTCTACGTGTCGGAACAGCTCTGCGAACATTTCCGCCAGCAGTACAGCAACGTTCAGGTCCGCCATACCGAATTACCGCATCTGCAATCCCGGGAAGAGATCTGAACCAGCATGATCCGCAAGCCCATCACCATCATCAACAAACTGGGACTGCATGCCCGGGCGACTGCCAAGCTGGTCGCCACGGCATCGGAATTCGAAAGCAGTGTAAGGATCAGCGGCAAGGGTCGGGAAGTGGATGCCAAAAACATTATGCAGGTCATGATGCTGGCCGCCAGCCAGGGGACCAACGTAGAATTGATTGCGGATGGCCACGATGAGCGGGAAGCCATTGACGCCCTGGTCAAACTGATAAATGACTATTTTGGGGAAGGCGGGTAACACCAGGCTTGCCGTGGCCCGAACGGAAGCTTCTGCGGCATTCACCTACAACTCTTTCTCACCTGTGCAACCTAACTCCACTATAATAAAGGCGTTTTCTGACTGTGGGTAATTCATGACCGATATTCTGGAAAAAAGCCAGGCCCGTCAACGCCTTCGATCCCTGAGCGAAGCTCTGGACAGTGGCGCCCTGAAACAGGTTGCCCGCATCCTTAACGGCGGCCTGAGCCCCAGTGATATTGCCCACCTTCTTGAGTCCTCTCCTCCCCGCCAGCGGGCCCTGTTATGGAACCTGGTGGACAAACAGCTGGAAGGGGAAGTTCTCCAGTATCTGAGCGACGACATCCGGGGTTACTTCCTCAGCCAGCTGAATGCCCAGGAACTGGCGGATATCATCGAGGATTTCGAGTCGGACGACCTGGCCGACTTGCTGCAGCAGTTGCCGGACACGGTGATCCAGGAAGTTCTGGACACCATGGACGAACAGGACCGCCAACGGGTCGAGGAAGTACTCTCCTACCCGGAGGACACCGCTGGCGGCCTGATGAACACGGATACCATCACGGTACGTCCGGACATCAGCATCGATGTTGTACTCCGTTACCTGCGAAGACACCGCAACCTGCCCCCGATGACCGACAACCTGATTGTCGTCAGCCGGCGGGACGAGTTCATTGGTATGTTGCCGATCACCAAGATGCTGGTATCAAATCCCGCTTCCACGGTTCGGGAAGTCATGGACACGGACATAGAGCCTATTCCAGTCACACTCTCAGACACCAAGGTTGCGACCCTGTTCGAGCGTTACGATCTGATTTCGGCGCCCGTAGTGAATGAAGACGGTCGGCTGTTGGGGCGCATCACCATCGATGACGTGGTCGACGTTATCCGGGAAGATGCCGATCACTCGCTGATGAGCATGGCCGGTCTGGACGAAGATGAAGACACTTTTGCACCAGTCTGGAAAACAACACGTCGCCGTGCGGTCTGGCTGGGCATTAACCTGATTACCGCGTTTATCGCCTCTGCCGTTATCGGCCTGTTCGAGGAGACCATTACCAAGGTGGTCGCGCTTGCCGTGCTTATGCCTATTGTTGCCAGTATGGGAGGCATTGCCGGCAGCCAGACCCTGACCCTGGTCATTCGCGGTATGGCGGTTGGGCAGATAAGCGGCGCCAATGTGCGCTGGCTGTTGAACCGGGAATTCCTGTCCGGCGCCATGAACGGTATATTCTGGGCGCTGGTGGTTGCCAGCGCCGCAGCCACCTGGTTCCAGGATCTGATGATCGGTGGCATTATTGCCGCCGCACTGATCATAAACCTGGTCGCAGCCGCTCTGGCGGGCACGGTACTGCCCCTGTTCCTGAAGTCGCGCAATATTGATCCGGCTCTCGCGGGCAGCGTGATCCTGACCACTGTTACCGATGTAGTAGGCTTTATGGCCTTCCTTGGCCTGGCCACGATTTTTTACGCTTAACCGGATGTCGGATTTATGAAAGATCATCAAGACAACAACGACGCGCCGGAATACGACGGCCCCAGCAAGTCCCAGCTGAAGCGGGAAATGCACGCCCTGCAGGACATCGGCAAACGAATGCTCGAACTGAGCAACGATCAGCTCGATACCCTCTCGATCAGCGATACCCTGCGCTCTGCCATTGAGGAGTCGCGACGGATTCGCCAAAACGAAGCGAAACGCCGCCATCTCCAGTTCATCGGCAAGGTAATCAGGCAGGAAGACGATCCGGACGCCCTGAAGCGAGCCATTGATGCGTTTGATGCCGGCAGTGAAGAGCACACCCGGCGCCACCACCTGGCCGAACGTTGGCGCGACCGCATGATTGCCGAGGGCGATACCGTGGTGGGCGAATTCTTCAGCTACTGCCCGGGCGCCGACCTTCAACACCTGCGCAATCTGGCCCGTAACGCACGCAAGGATGTGGAAAAGCAAAAAAATACAGGCCAGGCCCGGAAACTGTTTCGCTATCTCCGGGAATGCATCGACGACGCTGAAGCAGCAAACTGATGGTGGTACGCCGGCAAATTACAGCCGGCGGTGCTCCCACACCGGCATCCGCTTCCGCAGCTGTATTAGCTGTTCCGCGTCCAGCTCCGCGGTCACCACTCCGGAGCCCACGGCAAGCTCCTTCACCACCTTGCCCCAGGGGTCGCAAATCAGGCTGTGGCCATAGGTTCGGCGATGCTCGCTGTTTTGCCCCCCCTGTCCAGGAGCAACAACCCAGACCTGATTTTCGATCGCCCGTGCGCGTATGAGAGCATGCCAGTGGGCATTTCCGGTCTGCCAGGTAAAGGCACTGGGTAAACACACCCAATCAACAGCCTGTTCCCGCAACGCCCGAAACAACTCCGGAAAGCGCAGATCGTAACAGATGGCAAGACCGAGTTTTCCCGCTGGTGTATCCAGTGTCACCAACTGTTCACCGGGCTCGAAGGTGTCTGACTCCCGGTATTGGCCCTGGGCATCTTCAACCATCGCATCGAACAGGTGTATCTTGTCATAGCGAGCGACTTCCCGACCCTGGTCATCAAACACCAGGCAAGAGGCTCTGACCTTCCCTTCAATGTCCGAGCCATCGGGCCTGTGTGCTAATGGCAGTGATCCGCCGACAATCCACAACCCGAGTTTTTTCGCCTGCTCTGCCAGGAATGCCCGGATGACCGGCTTCTCCGAGGACTCTACCTGTCCGCACGCGACCATCTGACTGGTTGCCAATACAGCAAAGTTTTCTGGCAAGACTGCCACGCGGGCCCCTTCACTGGCGGCTTTCTCCAGTAACTTCCGGGCCTCATCCAGGTTCGCTCGGATGTCATGGGTGCTTACCATCTGGATGGCGGCAACGCGATTGGAAATTGATGTGGTCATGAGCAGCTCCTGCTATTTGCCGTTATCAAATACCTGCTTCAGGTCTACCAGCGGATCGCTCCAGGTGCCGGTCACACTATAGCTGGCACTGGTCAGCTTGCTGAGAGGATCTCCCAGAATCTTGTCCAGAACAAATAATGCCCCACCTATGGGGGCACTGGCACCCATTAACAACGCGGCCAACGGCAGATTCTGGGTCAGCGGCAGAACGACCACCAGGCGCATATCCAGCGTTTCACCGGGGATGTCTGTCGTGCCACTGAGCTTGAACGCGCCCGATGGGCCCACGATCTGGAGTTCCGGGGCCAGTGTTACCAACCCTTCAACAATCTGTGCTTTGCCGGAAATGGCATCAAACGCAACTCCCCGCTCATAAAGGTCCGAAAAATCGAGCTTCAGGCGCCGCCACAGGGTATCGGCGTTCAACAGATTGAAAAAACGAAACAATTGAGCGGTGTTGTTCTGCTCCAGGATAATACCGTCATCCAGCCGGAGACTGACCGAACCACTGAGGTCCCGCAGCGAAAATTCATCAGGTCGGCCGGGCCAATCCAGATCCAGCTCAATATTGGTGGCTTTATTGGTCAGGGGGATCTGAGTTCCAAACAGTTTACTGAGGTCTGCCAGAGCGCCACCGGTGACCGAGCCGGCAAACCGGCTTACCTCCCGGTTATCCACAATACTCCAGGTCATATCACCAAGCAGCGTCAGGGAGCTGAGCCGGCCCTCAATACTGCTTACCTTTAACATGTATGGCTCAGGGCGCAACGTAAACGTCCATCTTCCCAGGGTTTCGTCGTTCAATTGAAGTTCGTTGATGCTTACGTCAACATCAGGCCAGCCCCCCATATCCAGAGACCTGAATGCTTCAAGCTGCTCTTCCAGGGTCAGCAATTCTGGTGCCTCGCTTCGCGCTTCGTCATTACGGACAAGTCTGACAACCTCGAAATCCGCGGCAACCCTGCCACCATCGACGGGTACGGCCATCCGCCCAACGGCACGCTCGGACCGGGTTTCAACCACCCAACGGTCACCCAGATCAAGGGCGTTGATCTGGATATCATTCAGGGTGTGACTGCCCAGGTATAGATGGCCAACCGTCAGGTCGAAGCCGGTTTCCTTCCAGAGCAGGTCAAAGGCCATGCGATTTTCCCAGTCTCCCCGAATGGAAATGCCGCCCTCCGCGCCGGGATCAACCAGGGCCTCCAACGGTGCTGACTCGGTCGCCGTCTTTGCAAGCGTCTGAGGCCAGTCAAGAACGACCCCTTTCAGGTCGGATCGCACCCTTATTCCAGAGGTACTCTCGGCACCCACATCCAGACCGGCGGTGTAGGAAAGGGATCCGCTCATGCCGAAGCTCCGGTCGGAAGCCAGACCCGCCTTTGCCAGTATCTCCGGAATAGCCAGCTGTCCGGATTGGCGAATGGCGAGCGCGTCACCCGCTTTACTGCGACTCAGGCTGATGCTCACAGGCTCGCCAAAGAACCGCGCCTGCATTGGCCCTCCGGAGAAGCCGTCAACGGTGTGATAAGTCAGATCCCCGGTGATATTACTCCAGCTCAGGTCAGCCGGCGGATAGCTGACAGTGCCGCCGGAAGCCGTGACATGGGCCTCTACCACCGGTGCTTGGTCCGAACCTAATGGCAGTTCTATCCCAAGACCCAGTTGATACTGACCATCATACTCGAGCGTCCTGGCTTCTGATCCCGCCAACTCCCCCAGGGGACTGTTGTTCATCCAGAACCCAACGGCCTCTCCCGGAACCTCGGCAGCAGCGTCTACCAACACCACCGCTCCAGCGCTGCCAGGAACAACCCGCACGGTACTGGGTGCGAGTGTAACCCCACCTGTTTCGGCTTTGTCCAGCGTCACTCGAGTATCGCCGTTGTTTACGACCACCCGTCCACTCGCGCCTGACACTTCCGGCCAGCGCTCGTCGTAGGCAACAGTGGCATTCTCGAACTCGTACCACATAGAGGACACAAAGGACCCTCTGGGTGCCCCGAAACCAACCTGACCATGGCCGTAATACATGCCTGAGGTAATTGAGGCCTCTTTGATTGCCGTTGTCAGCCAGTTATAGAGCACGGGGCTGACGGCCTTGTTCGGAACGAAATCTGCCAGCATATTGGCGCTTGCGTTCTCAAGACCGACCCGCAGCCCCAGGTTATCCTCTCCGTTTTTGTCCAGCTTCAGATCGAAACCGCCGTCAAGAATGGTGTCGCTGTTGTACACCATGCGAATATCGTCGGAATAGACTCGGGTGACAGGACCATCCAGCTGCCAGGCAACCAGAGCATCAACCTCGGAGAATGACCAGCCTGCCCGGAAGAGTTGAGGGAAACCAAGGCCCACCGGCTGCTCCCCGGCCTTCACCCGGACATAACCGGAGTCCTGATTGAGATACACCGAGCCGAACAGCCCAGACACACTTGGCGCTCCCCTGTGAGCCATCACACCCACATCGCGGAGACGCCCCGTGAACTCAAAGCCTTTAGCGGATGAATCCGGGATACTCAGTTCCATGCGGTCCAGAAATCCTCCTGGACGATAGTTTTCAAGAGCAGCTCTGGCCCGCTCGGGAAGAAGTGGCAGCAGAGAAGCAAGCCTGCGCAGTGGGCTGAGAGGCAAGGCATCTGCAATAACGGTAAGCCCCGGGCCCTCGGGTTTGAGGCGCAGACTGAATGGCGGCACATCATCGCCGTTCCATGTCCACTGAAGTTGTTGGAGGTGCCACTCACCCGGGCCGCCTGGGCGGCCCAGTGCCGACGGACCGACCTCCGACAGGGCGTCCGGGTGCCGGCGCCAGCCAAACCGCGCGCGAATGTTTTCAAGGGGTGCCAGGGATTCATTGCCGACTCCCAACTGCAGGTAGGGTGTCTTTACCGTGCCACTGACCTGTTGCAGCATGCCGTCCCGGAAGGTCAGCCAGCCCTCGCCCCCGAGGTCGAACCCCTCAACACGAATGTCCCGCCACTGATACTCGTCTATAAGGCCATCAAAAAGCCGGCCCGAGTCCACGCCCAGATAAAGCTGACCGGTAAAATCGCCCCGGAAGAAATGCTGGCCAACCAGGCTGAAGTTGGCCAGTTGCTGGGTCGTTCCGGATTGCATGGCCCGACCGGAAGCGCGAAACAGTCCCTGCCGGTACACCAGATCCAGCTGAGGGATATCCAGGTGACGCAGGTGTCCCTTGTTATCCCTTATCCCCAGGCTGAAGCGCGTGATTTTGACATAAGGTTCCGACAGAACTGTCCCCGCCAGCTCCAGCCACTCCTTCAGACGGTTGTTAACCGGCTCCGGAAGTTCAGCGCCCCGGACTTTGACCTTCCCCGCCTCGGACTGGTTGAGCGTCAGCTCAAGCCCATCCGCTTCGAAATCCTCAAACACGACCCGCTGTCGCATCAGTGACGACAGGAAATCAAACCGGATGCGCAAGTGCTCAAGGCGGGCGATTTCCATGCCTGAATCCCGGTTGGAGACGGCAATCTCGCGTGCGGTGAAAGAAGGATCCAGCCAGATCCACCGGGAGGACAGACTGCCAATGGAAACGTCATGGCCAATACGTGCTGACAGTTCCCGGGCCAGATCATCGGTGAACGCATCCACGTTACGGGTGAGCTGACGCCCTAAACCCGCGTATAACGCGAACAACAGAAGAATAACGAGAAGCATCCACCAGACGAGACTGGAGACCCGGGCTGCCAGTCTTACCGGCGAGCTCTCGGGGTAGTTATCCGGCAGGGGCGGCTCGCGATCGGCGGAAGACATCAGGCTGGCTTACTCCCATCGCCGGCAGTCAGTCCCCTCATCAGAGAAGAACGACATCATACTGCTCCTGGCTGTAGAACGGCTCCACCTGAAAGCGGATGGTCTTGCTGATGAAGGTTTCCAGGTCGGCCACGTTGTCAGACTCTTCATCCAGCAGGCGGTCGACCACGCTTTGCGACGCCATCACCAGATAGTTTTCAGCGTCATAGGCACGGTTCACCCGGAGAATTTCCCGGAAGATCTCATAACACACGGTTTCACTGGTTTTCAGGAAGCCACGCCCATCACAGATCGGACAGGGCTCACAGAGCACCTGACCGAGGCTCTCGGTGGTGCGTTTTCGGGTCATTTCGACCAGACCAAGCTCGGAAACTCCGGTGATTTTGGTTTTCGCGTGGTCCCGTTCCAGCATCTTCTCCAGCATTCGGTGCACCTGTCGCTGATGCTCCGGATCTTCCATGTCGATGAAGTCGATAATAATGATGCCGCCAAGGTTCCGCAGGCGCAGCTGACGACTGATAGCCCGGGCGGCCTCAAGGTTGGTCTTGAAAATAGTTTCTTCCAGGTTCCGGTGCCCGACAAAACCACCGGTATTGATATCGATGGTTGTCATTGCCTCGGTCTGGTCAATGATGACATACCCACCGGACTTCAACTGGACCTTGCGACTGAGCGCTTTCTGGATCTCATCTTCTACCGAGTATAGGTCGAAGATCGGCCGCTCGCCCGGGTAATATTCCACCTTGTCGGCAAACTCCGTAACGAACTCTTCAACAAACTCCATGACCCGCTGATGACTCTCACGGCTGTCAATCCTGACCTTTTCCGTCTGGGGGCGAATCAGGTCACGGATGGTCCGGATGAACAGCGGCAGATCCTGATAGATAACGGAAGGCGCCTGAACCCGGGAAATGCGCTCATGAATCGACTGGCTCAGACGGTGCAGGTAGGTCATGTCCCCGATCAGCTCCTCCGGCGACGCGGCTTCTGCAGCTGTCCGGATAATATACCCGCCCTGCACGTCGGTTTCTTTCGCCGCCGCCTCCTCAACCAGACCCTTCAAACGAGCCCGCTCGGTATCATCCTCGATTCGCTGGGATATTCCGACGTGACTGACGCCGGGCATAAAAACAAGGTAACGGGAAGGTATCGAAAGCTGGGTAGTCAACCGGGCACCCTTTGTGCCGATCGGATCCTTGGTTACCTGGACCACAAGAGACTGGCCTTCCCGCAGCAGGGTCCGGATATCCGGCACGGTTTTCGGCGCCTCGTTGACGTCATCGCCATTGGACTGACTCGGGACCACATCCGATGCATGAATGAAGGCTGCCCGCTCCAGACCGATATCGACAAACGCCGCTTCCATGCCTGGAAGCACCCGGACTACTTTCCCTTTGTAGATGTTTCCAACTATCCCCTTGCGACTGGTACGTTCAATGTAGGCTTCCTGCAGCATACCGTTTTCAACCAGCGCAACGCGGGTTTCAACCGGCGTCACATTGATCAGGATTTCTTCGCTCATGTTCCGCTCTCCAGACTGCTCGGCCAGTTTCTCCAGACCGGATACCCGGCATCTGCCAACAGGGCTGACGTTTCCTGAAGTGGCAGCCCTACGACAGCACTGTAACTGCCCCTTAGTTCCCTGACAAAAATACCACCAAGGCCCTGAATTCCATAACTTCCGGCCTTGTCCATAGGCTCACCGCTGGCCACATAGGCTGCGATCTCGTCATTCGATAACTCCCGAAAGCTGACATCGCTGATAGCCAGCCGGGATTCACATCGGGAGCCCCTGGCCATGGCGACCGCCGTCATTACCTGGTGGGTGGCGCCCGACAGTTCCCGGAGTGTCGCAATTGCGTCGTCTGCACAGGCTGGCTTGCCCAGAATGACTCCGTTGAGCACGACCGAAGTATCAGAGCCGAGAACCAGAGCCTCCGGTGCCACTGCAGCCACCGCTAGCGCCTTCTCACGGGCGAGACGCTCCACATAGTGCTCTGGCGTTTCTCCGGTTTCAGGCGTTTCGTCTACGTCTGCAGGCTGCACCCTGAAGGATACGCCGATTTGCTGCAACAATTCGGATCGCCGGGGAGAAGCCGAAGCGAGAATAATGAGTGCCATGACTAGCCCAGCTTACGGTTTATATTATCCAGCAGGATGCAGAACACCGGCCAGGCTGCCGCGCTGGTCAGGGCTGGCCACAGATAGCTGAATCCAGCGTCCTCGCCACCCAGCATCTGTTTGATGAAGTGAACAAGCATTTGATTGATACCGAGCAGCAGAAACACCATCAAGCATTGCTGCGGCATGGGGTACATGCGCAAACGCTGATGAATCGTCAGCACAAGGAAGGCGATCAATCCCATCGCCAGCGCATTCACACCGAGGGGAGTGGCTTCCAGAACGTCCAGCAGCAGGCCGAGGCACCAGGCCAGGATAATGCCGAACTGGGCGGGCGCACGGAAAGTCCAGTAAAAAACCACCAGCCCCAGCCACTCGGGACGAAACTCAAACCAGCCGACAGGGAACAGGGAAATGCTTAATACAAGGGAGACAATCACCGAAAACACAAACACCGGGTAGCTGATAACGGATAACATCAGTCAGCACCTCCCCGGTCCGGATCTGTATCTACTGCAGGAGTCTCCTCTCCCACACTGCTTTGCGGTGACGCTGCGCCTTCGGGGGGAATACCACCAGAACCAGTCGGCTCTGGTTCAACTCGGCCTTTGGAGCTGCCTGAATCGACACGAAGGGCTCGCCGGGCTCCTTACTGATACGACTGACCTCCGCCACCGGGTAACCACGGGGAAAACGCTCGCCAAGCCCCGAGCTCACCAACAGATCGCCTTCGCGAATATCAGCGGTATCAGGAACGTGAACAAGATCCAGAGTGTTGGTATCGCCTGTTCCCAGGAGTATCGCCCGTAGACCATTCCGCACTACCTCGACCGGTACTGCATGGCTGCTGTCCGAGACCAGGAGTATCCGGGAGGTAATCTGACTGGTCTGCACCACCTGCCCCATCAAACCATGGGCATCAAGGACGGCCTGTCCATTGAAAAGGCCGTCACGCTGGCCTTTATTGATGATAATTTCGTGGGAGAAAGGATCGGGCGAGACCCCGACCACTTCACCAACGATAACGCGGTCATCCAGCACTTCCGAGGAATTCATCAGCCGGCGCAGTTCGTTGTTCTCTGATGCAAGGGCCGCATATTTGAGTGCACGCCGCTCCAGAATCAGGAGCCGGGCCTTGAGGTCCTCATTTTCCTGCTGGAGGTCTTCTTTGTTGACGAACAGCCCTGCAACCCAGTCGCTGAACTGATAGGGCGCGTTACCCAGCCAGTACACAGGCGCCAGGCCGGTCGCAATAGCGCTCCGAACCTGATATAGCCTATCGAAACGCGCATCGGCAACCACCAGGGCTGCCGATACGAGAACAATAAGCATTAGTCTGAAGCCGGGAACCGGCCCCTCGACAAAGATGGTCTTAATAGCGAACCCTCCCCACAGGACTATCCCTCCTGGGAGAACATTCCAATACCACCCCGATCAATCACTTCCAGCGCCTTGCCACCGCCGCGAGCAACACAGGTCAGCGGGTCTTCCGCGATGATAACCGGAAGGCCGGTTTCTTCACTGATCAGCTTGTCCAGGCCGCGCAGCAGCGCACCGCCTCCGGTCAGCACGATACCGCGCTCGGCAATGTCAGAGGCCAGTTCAGGCGGGGACTGTTCCAGGGCACTTTTCACAGTCTGAACGATCTGCGCCAGGGACTCCTGCAATGCATCAAGGATTTCTTCACTGTTCAGGGTAAAGGCCCGGGGAACACCTTCAGCCAGGTTGCGGCCGCGCACGTCGATTTCACGAATTTCGAGACCTTCGTAGGCACAGCCGATTTCATGCTTGATACGTTCTGCGGTGGAATCACCGATCAGGCTTCCGTAGTTACGGCGCACGTAGGTCACAATGGCTTCATCGAATTTGTCGCCGCCCACTCTGACCGACTCCGCATAAACGATGCCGTTCAGGGAAATGATCGCGATTTCGGTAGTACCACCGCCGATATCCACGATCATGGAGCCGCTGGCTTCTTCCACCGGCAGGCCGGCACCAATGGCCGCTGCCATGGGCTCTTCAATCAGGAAAACTTCCCGTGCGCCGGCGCCCAGAGCGGATTCGCGAATGGCCTTACGCTCAACCTGGGTCGATTTGCTCGGCACGCAGACCAATACCCGGGGGCTCGGGGTAATGAAGCTGTTTTCGTGCACCTTATGGATAAAATGCTGAAGCATTTTTTCGGTGACGACGAAGTCTGCAATCACACCATCCTTCATGGGGCGGATGGCGGTGATGTTGCCAGGGGTACGGCCCAGCATACGTTTGGCTTCTGCGCCGACGGCGGCAACCATTTTTTGGGAACCGCTGGTGCGGATGGCCACAACGGAAGGCTCGTTCAGAACAATGCCGCGTTCACGCACATATATAAGGGTGTTTGCGGTGCCCAGGTCGATGGACAGGTCGCTGGAGAATAAGCCTCGGAGTCTTTTTATCAACATTCGTGTAGTTTCAACCTGAGAGTTGCAGTCGCAAAGAAAAGATGCGGCAACTTTAGCAGTGAGCACCCCTGCAGGCAAGGCGCGAACGGGCCTCGCGCCTTACCGTTCACACATTTACCTTATGGGCTGGGGCCTCCCGCGATTGTTCGAATCTGTTACCATACACACTTTATTTTTTGGCTTGGGTGAAGGGCCGTTCGGAGAGTTCTTTTCAAAACACGCTACGAGCACGTCCCTGTGCGCTTGTTTCGGGCCGTCCATGGCCCTCAACAGTTTTGAAAAGAACTCTCCGAACGCCCCCGTAGCTCAGAATAGCCGTCATTTATTCCTACACTTTATTAACGACATTTCATTTATCTGGGAGGCAATGCGTGACCATTTCCCGTGAGGACATTGAGAAAGTCGCTGTGCTCGCCCGCATTCGTGTGGACGATGAGCAAGTTTCGGCTCTGGAAAGCGACCTGGGCAACATTCTGGATCTGGTAGACCAGCTCAGCGCCGCCGACACCGACAACGTCGAGCCCATGGCCCATCCGCTGAATGCGGTTCAGCGCCTGCGCCCGGACGAGATAACCGAGACCAATCAACGGGAAGCTTTCCAGGCCATCGCTCCGGCCACTGAGAATGGACTCTATCTCGTACCCCGCGTTATCGAGTGATCTGACGACCAGCGACGTAAACAGGAAGTATCATGCATAACAAATCCGTAGCAGAGCTTTCCCGGGAACTGGAAAGCGGCAAGATTTCGAGCGTGGAGCTGGCGCAACAGTTCCTCGACCGCATCAAGCGCGAAGACAGCAAATACAACAGTTTTATCACGGTGACCGAAGAGCAGGCCCTGGCCGACGCCAAATCGGCCGACGAGCTTCGCGCCGCGGGCAACGCCACACCCTGGACCGGCATTCCATTCGCTCACAAGGATATTTTCTGTACCAACGGCGTCAAAACCACCTGCGGTTCGAAGATGCTTGAGAACTTTGTGCCGCCATACAACGCCACTGTCACGGAAAATTTCCGAAAGGCCGGCGCCGTCTGTCTCGGCAAGACCAACATGGATGAGTTCGCCATGGGCTCTTCTAATGAGTCCAGCCATTTCGGCCCCGTCACCAACCCGTGGGGGCTGGGTAAGGGCGAGAAACGCGTGCCCGGCGGTTCGTCCGGCGGTTCCGCGACGGCCGTTGCGGCACGGCTGGTGCCCGCGGCTACAGCAACAGATACCGGCGGCTCCATTCGCCAGCCGGCTGCGCTATGCGGCGTTACTGGTCTCAAGCCAACCTATGGTCGTGTTTCCCGCTACGGCATGATCGCCTTTGCGTCCAGCCTGGATCAGGGCGGTACCATGGCGCGCACAGCCGAAGACAACGCCCTGATGCTCAATGTAATGGCGGGCTTTGACCCAAAAGACTCAACGTCTCTGGATCGCGAAGTCCCGGACTATACCGCCACGCTGAATGAGCCATTGAAAGGCCTGCGCATCGGCTTACCAAAGGAATATTTCTCGGATGAGCTCAGCCCCGCGATGGAAGAACAGGTCCGCGCGGCGGTGAAAGAATACGAGAAGCTGGGCGCGACAGTGAAAGAAGTCTCACTGCCCAACGCCAGGCTCGCCATTGCTGCCTATTACGTGATTGCCCCGGCCGAAGCTTCCGCCAACCTGTCGCGCTTCGACGGCGTTCGTTATGGCTACCGCTGCGAGGATCCAAAAGACCTGATGGATCTTTACACCCGGACACGGGCCGAAGGCTTTGGCACTGAAGTAAAACGGCGCATTCTCGTGGGAACCTATGCCCTTTCGGCCGGCTATTTCGACGCCTACTACCTCAAGGCCCAGAAAGTCCGCCGCCTGATCCAGCAGGACTTCATCAATGCATTCAGAGACGTCGATGTTCTGATGAGCCCGACCACGCCCTCTCCGGCGTTTATCCAGGGCGAAAAGACCAGCGACCCGGTCACCATGTATCTGGAAGACGTTTTTACCATTGCCATTAATCTGGCCGGCATTCCGGCGATGTCGGTGCCGGCCGGCTTTGTGGACGGCCTGCCCGTTGGCCTGCAAATCATCGGGGATTATTTCTCCGAAGCACGCCTGCTCAATGCCGCACACCAATTCCAGCAGGTGACCGACTGGCACCAGCGTGAACCGCAATAAGCCCGATAGAGGAGAGTTACACATGCAATGGGATATTGTGATCGGGCTGGAAATTCACGTTCAGCTCGCTACCCGAACCAAGATTTTTTCAGGCTCCAGTACCGCTTACGGTGCCGAGCCCAACACCCAGGCCAATGCGGTTGACCTGGCCATGCCGGGCACCCTGCCGGTCCCCAATGAGCAAGCATTCCGTTACGCGGTGATGTTCGGCTTGGCGGTAAACGCCGAGATTGAGCGCCGCTCCGTATTCGAGCGGAAAAACTACTTCTACCCTGACCTGCCAAAAGGCTATCAGACCACCCAGCTTGAGCGCCCGATTGTTGGCCCGGGTTACGTGGACATTGACCTGGCAAAGGGCGAGACCAAACGCGTTCGCATCCACCATGCCCACCTGGAAGAGGACGCAGGCAAGTCCCTGCACGAAGACTTCCACGGCATGACCGGTGTCGACCTGAACCGGGCTGGCACTCCGCTGATCGAAGTCGTCACCGAGCCGGACATGACCAACGCCGAAGAGGCTGTCGCCTTCGCCAAGAAGCTGCACAGCCTTGTCATTTCATTGGGCATTTGTGACGGCGACATGTCTCAGGGCTCAATGCGCTTTGACGTAAACATCTCCCTCAAACCGAAAGGCTCTGACACTCTCGGCACCCGCACCGAAACCAAGAACCTGAACTCCTTCCGCTTCATGGAGCAGGCTATCGCCCATGAAGTTGAGCGGCAGATGGACATTCTGGAAGACGGCGGCACCATCACCCAGGAAACCCGCCTGTACAACGGGGACCGTGATGAATCCCGCTCCATGCGGACCAAGGAAGAAGCCAACGATTACCGTTACTTCCCCTGCCCTGACCTGCTTCCGGTGGAAATCGATGACACTTTCATCGAGGACGCCCGCAGTCGCCTCCCGGAATTGCCGGACGCTCGGAAAGCCAGGTTCACGGAGCAGTACGGCCTGAATGATTACGATGCCAGCCTGTTGAGCAGCGACGCCAGGCTGTCCGCCTTCTTTGAGGAGGCCGTAAGCCACGG
The DNA here is from genome assembly GCF_001854125.1 of Marinobacter salinus. Lineage (NCBI taxonomy): Bacteria > Pseudomonadati > Pseudomonadota > Gammaproteobacteria > Pseudomonadales > Marinobacteraceae > Marinobacter > Marinobacter salinus. The sequence goes on along the minus strand of NZ_CP017715.1, from coordinate 446,762 downwards.
CAAAGATGCCAAACTGACCGCCAACTGGATCCAGGGCGAGTTCTCTGCGCGCCTGAATGCGGAAGAGAAGTCCGTTTCCGAATCACCGATCACCGGTGCTCAACTCGGCGACCTGGTCGTTCGCATCGCGGACAATACGATTTCATCCGCGGGCGCCAAGAAAGTGTTCGAAGCGCTTTGGTCCGGCGAAAACGACAAGGTCGACGCCATCATCGATGCCAAGGGTCTGAAGCAGGTGTCTGACACCGGCGCTCTGGAAGCAATGGTGGATGAGGTTCTGGCGGGCATGCCGGATCAGGTCGCCCAATACCAGAATGAGGAAGACCCCAAGAAACGCAAGAAGATGCTTGGCGGCTTTATGGGGCCACTGATGAAGGCCTCCAAGGGCCAGGGCAATCCGAAGCTGTTTAACGAGATTCTGGTTAAAAAGCTCGGGGGTTAACCCGCGGACTTTGGGACGTGGCTTCTGGCTGCGGCCCTAGGCTTGGTTGTTGGGGGAGGCCTTGACAGGAAGGCTTCTCCCAAAAACCGCTACGAGCACGTCCATGTGCGCTTGTTTCCGGCCATCCTTGGCCTCCAACATTTTTGGGAGAAGCCTTCCTGCCAAGGCCCCCAGCTGTGCGTTAACTCCAGACCTAAAAGATCAAGAGGCCATTTACACCAAACTGGCCCAAAGATCATGCTCATCAGCATGCTCAACGACAGCCTGAACAATCTGGCCGGGCACGAGGTCAGTTTCTTCGTTCAGATAAACCATGCCGTCAATTTCCGGTGCGTCTGCCTTGGAGCGGCCGATTGCGCCTTCCTCATCGACTTCGTCAATCAAGACGTCAATAGTTGTGCCGATCTTAGCCTGCAAGCGGGCAGCTGAAATCTCAGCCTGCCTGGCCATGAAGCGCGCCAGGCGCTCTTCTTTCACGTCCTCCGGCACGGCCCCTTCGATTTCGTTGGCTTTGGCACCTTCCACCGCACTGTAGGTGAACGCCCCGACGCGGTCGAGTTGTGCCTCATCCAGCCAGTCCAGCAGGTATTGAAAGTCTTCCTCGGTTTCGCCCGGGAAACCCACAATAAATGTGGAGCGAATGGTCAGCTCGGGGCAGATCTCCCGCCACTTCCGGATGCGCTCCAGCGTTTTGCTATCGTGGGCCGGGCGCTTCATGGCCTTGAGAACTTTCGGGCTGGCGTGCTGGAACGGGATGTCCAGGTAGGGGAGGATCTTGCCTTCCGCCATCAACGGGATGATGTCGTCTACATGGGGATAAGGATACACATAGTGCAGGCGTACCCAGACGCCCATTTCACCCAAAGCCTCACACAGGGACTGCATTTTGGTCTTCAGCGGCCGGCCCTGCCAGAAGCCAGTACGGTACTTGATATCCACGCCGTACGCGGACGTGTCCTGGGAGATTACCAACAGCTCTTTTACGCCCGCATCCACCAGCCGCCTGGCCTCGTCCATGACATCGCCAATTGGCCGACTGACCAGATCCCCGCGCATGGAGGGGATGATGCAGAAAGTGCAGCGGTGGTTGCAGCCTTCCGAGATCTTCAGATAGGCATAATGCCGGGGGGTAAGCTTCACGCCCTGTGGTGGAACCAGGTCGGTAAACGGATCGTGTTGCCTTTTCGGTGGCACGAACTGATGCACGGCACCTACAACGTCTTCATAGGCATGAGGCCCGGAAACCGCAAGAACCCCCGGGTGGGTATCACGGATCTTTTCTGCTTCAACACCCATGCAGCCGGTCACGATGACTTTGCCGTTTTCACTGATTGCCTCGCCGATGGCGTCGAGAGACTCCTGCTTGGCCGCATCTATAAAGCCACAGGTATTAACAACAACAATGTCGGCGTCCTCGTACGTGGGCACGACATCGTAGCCGTCCTGGCGGAGCTGGGTGAGAATTCGCTCGGAGTCCACGAGAGCCTTGGGGCAGCCAAGGCTGATAAATCCGACTTTGCCGTTGGAGGCACTGGCGTTCTGGTTTTTTTCTGTCATAGAAACGGCACTGGCTGTCCGGAGCTCGTATTGACGCCCGCGAGTGAATGAGGCGAATGATTTTACACCAGTCGCCTGCCCACCTGCAGCAAATGCTACCCGTTCGTTGCAGGTCACAAATACTGATCCATGTCAGAAATTGTGACTCTTTGTTCAGAAAGAGCCCTAAGTACCTGACACAATGGACGACAGGCTTCTTGCTGATTAGAAAGCAACCAACTACACTTTTCGCGTTTAAGTGTTTTTTCTGGAAGGGATTTATGGGAAAGGCAGCCGCGTTTGAAACCAGCCGGGCCAGAAGAGTCAAAATGAAACCAGTTGCGATAAAGTCAAACCTACGTAACCAGCAGCGCGTTGATGTATCCACCAACATTACCATCGAGAAACCGGATGGTTGCTGCCTGACCTGTTCGGTCTCCAACATCTCCCGAACCGGAGTGATGGTCTCCTGCAATCAGGAAGCCGTCAAAACACTCATTCCAGATCTCAAAGCACCGGCTCCCGGCAACTGGATTTCGGTCAAGACCAGCTTTTCCGTACCGGTGGTCGCCACTCAGCCTGTTTCCATAATCGCCGACGGCAACATTGTCCATATGCGCCGAATTGCTCGCGATGAATTCCAGCTCGGCATCCAGTTTGCGGAATTCGAAGGCAACGGCTTTGATTATGTTGACCGCTATGTCGGGAAACTGCTTGCCGACGCCCGGAACCGGCTCTGACGACAGGAACACTACTCCTGCAACAGGGCTACCCAGGGGACAATCTGACGCTATATTATTATAACCTCAAACTCTAGCGCTGAAGCTTCTTATACCATTATCACCTCTGTTATAGTGGGTAATCCAATTCGCACAGCCATCAAGGCCCGCACGGCGGCAACGGATTACCATGACCTCATACAATCTCACGCACCTGAAACAGCTGGAAGCGGAAAGCATCCACATCATCCGGGAAGTGGCAGCCGAGTTCGATAACCCGGTCATGCTCTACTCTATTGGCAAGGACTCAGCCGTCATGCTGCACCTTGCCAGAAAGGCTTTCTATCCCGGTAAACCGCCGTTTCCGCTCATGCATGTGGATACCACCTGGAAGTTCAGGGAAATGATCGATTTCCGGGACCGCAAGGTGAAGGAATACGGTCTTGACCTTATCGTTCACAAGAATGAGGACGGGATCAGGCAGGGTATCGGGCCTTTTACCCACGGCAGTGCCAAGCACACAGACGTGATGAAAACCCAGGCACTGAAACAGGCTCTGGACAAATACAAGTTTGACGCCGCTTTCGGTGGTGCCCGCCGTGACGAAGAAAAATCCAGAGCCAAGGAACGCGTCTACTCGTTCCGGGATGAGTACCATCGCTGGGACCCCAAGAATCAGCGCCCGGAACTCTGGAACATCTATAACGGCAAAATAAACAAGGGCGAGAGCATCCGCGTGTTCCCGCTGTCCAACTGGACCGAACTGGACATCTGGCAGTACATCTACCTGGAAAACATCGAGATTGTTCCCCTGTACTACTCGGCGGTACGCCCAGTCGTTGAGCGCGACGGCACTCTGATCATGGTGGACGATGACCGCATGCCCCTCAAAGAGGGCGAGAAACCGATGATGAAGTCTATCCGCTTCCGCACCCTCGGCTGTTACCCACTGACCGGTGCCATTGAATCCGAGGCCGATACGCTGCCTGAGATTATTCAGGAAATGCTGCTGGCAACCAGCTCCGAACGCCAGGGCCGCGTGATCGATCATGACTCCGCAGGCTCCATGGAACAGAAAAAGCGCGAAGGGTACTTCTAAGATGTCACACCAGTCCGATCTGATTGCTGAAGATATTCAGGCCTACCTGAAGCAACATGAAAACAAAGAGCTGCTGCGCCTGCTCACCTGCGGCAGTGTCGATGACGGCAAGAGTACCCTTATCGGCCGCCTGCTGCACGACACCAAAATGATCTACGAAGATCACATGGCAAGCCTGAAAACCGATAGCGCCAAGGTAGGCACAACCGGTGAAAAACTGGACCTCGCACTGCTCGTGGACGGCCTGCAGGCAGAGCGGGAGCAGGGCATCACCATTGACGTAGCCTATCGCTACTTCTCTACCGACAAGCGTAAGTTCATCATTGCCGATACGCCGGGGCACGAGCAATATACACGGAATATGGCCACGGGCGCCTCAACCGCTCAGGTCGCCATCCTGATGATCGATGCCCGTCACGGCGTTCTGACACAGACTCGCCGTCACTCCTTCATTGCCTCACTGCTTGGCATTCGCCACATTGTTGTTGCCATCAACAAGATGGACCTGGTGGATTTTAGCGAAGTGCGCTTTAACGAGATCAAGGACGAATACCTTGCGTTTGCGGCCAAACTTGGCCTGAAAGACATTCGCTTCGTGCCGATTTCGGCCCTGGAAGGCGACAACGTCGTTAACAAGAGCGAGAGCACACCCTGGTTTACCGGCCAGCCGCTGATGGACATCCTGGAAACCGTCGAAGTATCCCGGGACAAGAACCTCGAACACTTCCGTTTCCCGGTCCAGTATGTCACCCGCCCCGACCTGAACTTCCGGGGTTTTTGTGGCACCATCGCTTCCGGCACGATCCGCCCCGGCGAGCAGGTGATGGCTCTGCCCTCACGTCGTACAAGTACGGTTAAAGAAGTCGTTACATTTGACGGTAACCTTGAAGAAGCCTACATCGATCAGGCTGTCACCCTGACCCTGACGGACGAGATCGATATCAGCCGCGGTGACATGCTGGTCAAGGTTGAAGACGAACCGGAAGTGGGCAACCGCTTCAATGCAAACATTGTATGGATGACCGATGCGCCCCTGGAAACCGGGCGGCTCTACGACATCAAGCTTGGCCCCACCTTTACGTCCGGCACGGTAAAAACCATCCACCACCAGACTGACGTCAACACACTGGAGCAGCAGGCAAACCCGGAAACATTGCAACTCAATGAGATCGGCCTGTGTGAACTCACCCTGAGCCAGCCAATCGCTTTTGACGCCTACCAGCGCAACCACGCGACCGGCAGCTTCATCGTGATTGACAGGCTCACGAACGTAACTATTGGTGCAGGCATGGTATCCGGCCTCGCGGATAGTGGAGAGTCTCTTGATCCGGTCTCTGTCGAAGAGCGCGAGCGCCGACTGGCCCAAAAGCCGGCAATTATTGCCTGTAACGGGCGGCAGGCACCGGCCCTCGCTCTGGCCCTGGAGCGGGCTCTGTTTGACCAGGGCAAGACCTCCGTGGTGCTCAGCGAAGAGACCGCCGGTGATGCCGATGAGCGTCGTCGCGCTGCCCAGCTGCTGTCGGCCCACGGGCTGATCGCGATTGCGGTAAACCTGGGGACGGACGTGGCGAATGCCGGGGTAACTGCAGACAATGAACAGGACATACCGTCTGCGGTGAGTGAACTGATGCAATCACTGGGTCGCACCAAGCGGGTTTAAAGTTCACGAAATCTCGCTTTGTCCGTGAATGTCTTGGTTGTCCGTGGCAAAATCTCCAGCCCTGAAGTTAACCTTCAGGGCTTTTTCGTTCTGTAACCTGGGATTTTCTGATTATGGCCATCAAACACCTACGCACAGCCTTTGCCAGCCAGTACCAGCCGGGCCAGCCTGCCCGCCTCGTCAGCGGCGAAGCCCTGCAGGAACCCGGTGGCGATTACGAAGCACTGCACAAGCAGATGAAGCGACTTTTCAACAGCAAACCCGGCAAGAAATACGGTCGGTTTTCGGAAGATATCGGCGAGTCGCCCCTCAGTAGCTGGCTCAAGGATTACCTGGAAGACAAACAGAGCTTCGACTCGATGACTGATCGTTTGTTCGGCCAGTGGCAGGAACTGCTGACCGGCTGCCAGGAAGAGTTTCAGGGACACCTCATGATGGTCCACGAAGCTCTTGCGGATGCCGACGTGGTCTACCTGCTGATTCTGGAAAGCGACAATGCATTGCGCTTTGATGGCAACCAGGCTCTGGATGCCACAGATGTGCTGAGCCTCTCCCGGCTGAACCTGGCCGTGCGCATTGAACTGGATGACTGGCGTAGTGGTAACACCGCCGAAAACTACCTGACGCTCGTTCACGGGCGAGGCACCGGTGAACCCGGCGAATTGTTCATTCGGTTGAGCGGTTTTACCAATCAGGTGGATGTCGAAAAGGAAACGACGACCTTTCTGGACGCCGTGGAAGCGTTTGCCAAGTCGTCGGAACCGGAAAAGGCCGGTGAAGTGCGCAGCAAGGCCTATGAGTTTTGCAAGGAGCAGCATGCTCTGGGTGAGCCGGTAGAAATCGAGGCGCTTTCCGGTTATCTGGACGAGAGCGAACCCCAGCGGTTCAAGGATTTCGCATCGAAAACCACAGAAATGCCGGAGAGCGGCGTGCTCCACCCGGATCACCGCAAGGTGAAGAAACTCGTCCGCATTGCCGGTTCGGGAGGCGGCATGAGTGTTTCTTTTTCCTCGGATCTGGTAAATCAGGCGGTGTATTACGACCGCGATAAAGACGCTTTGACCATCACACGACTGCCCAAGGCCTTGCGGGAGCAGTTGCAGCGGTATCTCGAGGCTCGTGAGGATTAAAACTTAGGGGTTGGCTCTGAGCTTTCGGACTTCCTGCATCCACCCCACCCCGTCGATTAACTCGCCGGTTTCCGGATCAATCGGCGGGTACGGCAGTTTACGGTCGTCGCAGTAGCGCTTTACTGTCGGCTGGCACCAGCAGAACAGCAGTCGGTTGTATTCGTCGTCTGACAGCCTGCGCTGGTCAAACATGCCAGCCAGCTGCCTCTGACGCTGGGCTTCCGTCAGGATAATCGCACAGGCAGCGGAGACGTTGAGTGACTCAACCATCCCCATCATCGGGATTACAATGTGTTCATCGGCCTGATCGGCGGCGTCGGCACTGACCCCATCCACCTCGTTGCCCAGGATCACTGTGCACGGCACCGTGAAATCCGCTTCCCGGAAATCAATCGCACGGTCAGAGAGCTGGGCAGCATAGAGCTTATGGCCCTGCTTTCTCAGGGTGTCGATGGCATCGTCCATGGTTCGATGGGTGTGTGTCGTGACCCAATTGTAACTGCCACCCGCGGTTTTCCTGAAGGCCCGGAAGCCTTCTTTTGGCCAGACGACGTGCATGTTTGCCAGCCCAAAGGCATCGCAGGAGCGGATGATGGCGGAGAGGTTCCGGGGTTTGTGGACCTGGTCGGTGAGGACGCTGAGATCGGGTTGCCTGGTGTTGAGGGTTTGTTTGATTCGGGCGAGGCGTTCGGGGGTCATGGTGTCTGAGGTTTCGTTCAAAAGTTCGGAAAGCCGGGAATAATAACATAGTCCGACTAGCAACAAGCCGAGACAAAGGTGGTTGAAGAATGAGCACCCCGTTATAATACGCAGTTCCTTTTTGCTGGCGCCCCTTTGCAACCATCCTGTTCCCGGCGCGACATCCACCAGATTACGTGAGACCCATGGCTAAAAAGCTGTACATCAAAACCCACGGCTGTCAGATGAACGAGTATGACTCCGCACGCATGGCGGACCTGCTCAAGAGCGGTGAAACCGTCGAAATGACCGATTCGCCCGATGATGCCGACATTCTGCTACTGAACACCTGCTCCATAAGGGAAAAAGCCCAGGATAAGGTGTTTCACCAGCTCGGCCGCTGGAAAAAACTGAAAAACAGCAAACCCGACCTGATCATTGGTGTCGGCGGTTGCGTTGCCTCTCAGGAAGGCCAGGCCATCATTGATCGGGCGCCCTACGTGGATATGGTGTTCGGTCCGCAGACCCTGCATCGCCTGCCGGACATGATTACCGAAGTCCGGGCCAAGGGGGACGGCGTTGGCGTTGTCGATGTCAGCTTTCCGGAAATCGAGAAGTTCGACAATCTGCCGGAGCCGGGGGCGGACGGCCCGTCGGCATTTGTATCGATCATGGAAGGATGCAGCAAATACTGCACATTCTGTGTGGTTCCGTATACCCGTGGCGAAGAAGTCAGCCGCCCGGCGGACGATGTCATTGCCGAAGTTGCCCACCTGGCCAGCCAGGGTGTGCGTGAAGTTAACCTCCTGGGCCAGAATGTAAACGCCTACCGGGGCGAAACCCACGACGGCGACACGATGGACCTGGCCGAGCTCATTACCCTGATCGCGGCCGTCGATGGCATCGACCGGATTCGTTACACCACCTCTCATCCCGTCGAGTTTACCAACGCCATGATTGAGGTGTATGAGCAGGTTCCTGAGCTGGTCAGCCACCTGCATTTGCCGGTACAAAGCGGCTCGGACCGCATTCTGGCCGCCATGAAACGCGGCCATACCGCTCTGGAATATAAGTCCAAGCTTCGCCGGTTACGCAAGATACGTCCGGAAATCAGCTTTTCGTCGGACTTCATAATCGGATTCCCGGGCGAAACCGAGAAAGATTTCGAAGACACGATGAAGCTGATCAACGACATCGGATTCGATATGTCTTTCAGCTTCGTTTACAGCGCCCGTCCCGGCACGCCAGCATCGGATTTGCCAGACGAAACGCCCATGGAAGTGAAAAAACAGCGCCTGAGCATCCTGCAGGACCGCCTCAACCAGAACGTCATGGATATCAGCCGAAAAATGGTTGGCAGCACCCAGCGGATTCTGGTCACGGGTCTCTCCAAAAAGGATCCAGGGGAATACGCGGGGCGCACCGAGAACAACCGCATTGTTAATTTCCGGCACGAGAACCCGGACGTGGTCGGGCGCTTTATCGACGTCGAAATAGTTGAGGCTTACGCCAATTCTCTTCGCGGAATGCCGGTGGATTCGGAACTGTACTAGAAGGGCGGTGCCCTCGCCGACTGCACCACCCTTCATCGCACCACACATAGAAACAGGTACTCCCGGAAATCCGGTGAGTAAACAAAACGGAGCACTTTTGAACGCCAACGATCACAGACAATTTGACCTGCACCCCGTAGACCAGCGCCGCCTGACGACGCTTTGCGGCCAGTTCGATGAAAACCTGAAAATGATTGAAAGACGCTTGCAGGTCAAAATCGGCCGGCGCGGTCATCACTTCCGCGTGGAAGGTGAAACCGAGCATGTGGCAGCGGCCGTTGAGGTGATCCGTCACCTCTACCGGGAAACCGAAGCCACTGACGATATCCCACCGGATACCGTTCACCTGTTTATCCGGGAAACCGGTTTCGAACGACTGCCTGAAGACGTGCCGTTTGACGGGGTGGTGACTGTTATCAAAACACCAAAACTGCAGGCCAAACCCCGAGGCGCAAACCAGCAGAAATATGTGCACAACATCCGTACCCACGATATCAACTTCGGGATCGGGCCGGCGGGAACCGGCAAGACCTGGCTGGCGGTGGCCTGCGCGGTGGAGGCCCTGAAAGACGAGCAGGTGAAGCGTATTCTTCTGGTCCGGCCCGCCGTGGAAGCCGGAGAGAAGCTGGGGTTCCTGCCGGGCGATCTGGCCCAGAAAGTGGACCCGTATCTGCGCCCGCTGTACGACGCGCTTTATGAAATGCTGGGATTCGATCACGTAACAAGATTGATTGAAAAAAGTGTGATCGAAATTGCACCTCTGGCGTTCATGCGAGGCCGGACACTCAACAACTCGTTCATCATTCTGGATGAAAGCCAGAACACCACACGGGAGCAGATGAAAATGTTCCTGACCCGTATTGGCTTTGGCTCCACTGCAGTGATTACCGGCGACACGACTCAGGTCGACCTGCCACGGGGGCAAAACTCCGGCCTTATTCACGCGGCCGGCGTGCTGAGCAAGGTTCCGGGAATCGGCTTTACCCGCTTTGAAGCGAAAGACGTCGTACGTCACCCTCTTGTACAACGTATTGTTGAAGCCTACGATTCCTTTGATGACGGGAGCGTATCCGGCCGATGAGCAAACTGACGGTGGATTTCCAGAATGTGTATGAGGGCGAAGGTGTGCCCGAAGAGACTCTCTTCGGGACCTGGGCACAGACCGCCTGGCAGGGCGAAAACCCTTCCGAGGTGACAATCCGTATCGTGGGAGCCCTTGAAAGCCAGACGCTGAATCATGAGTATCGGGGCAAGGACAACCCCACCAACGTGTTGTCCTTCCCATTTGAGGCGCCAGCCGGTATAACGGTTCCATTGGCAGGAGATCTCGTTATTTGCGCGCCAGTGGTTGAATGTGAGGCCCGGGAGCAGCATAAAGATACCATGGCTCACTGGGCCCATATGGTGGTGCATGGCATGTTGCATCTCCAGGGTTATGACCATATCGAAGACAGCGATGCAGAGGTCATGGAAGCCCTCGAAGTCCGGTTGCTGGCGCAACTCGGATTTGGCAATCCTTACGAAGCAGAGGAAACGGAACAAGACTCATGAGCGACGATCAGTCGAGTCGCAGTCAGGGCGGAAAGTCCTGGCTGGAACGTATATCACAGGCCTTTTCCAGCGGGCCTGAGTCCGTAGAGGACGTGCTGGAAATCCTTCGGGACGCTGAGTCCCAAGATATCATCGATACCGACGCCATGAGCCTCATTGAGGGAGCCATGCAGGTGATCGATATGCGGGTGGAAGAAATCATGATCCCGCGCTCCCAGATGGTGACCGTCAAGGCATCTCAGGAACCAAAAGAGTTCCTCGGAGAAATCATTTCCTCCGCCCACAGCCGCTTCCCTGTCATTGGCGACAACCCGGATGACGTGATCGGCGTCCTTCTCGCCAAGGATCTTCTGCCTCTGGCCCTGAACAATGACCTCAGCTGGTCAAATATCCGCGAGATTCTTCGGCCACCGACCTTCGTGCCCGAGAGCAAACGCCTCAATCAGTTGCTCAAGGAATTCAAGGAAAACCGCAACCATATGGCCATTGTGGTGGACGAATACGGCGGTACTGCTGGCTTGATCACCATTGAAGACGTGCTGGAACAGATTGTTGGTGAGATTGAGGACGAGCACGATTTCGACGAAGAGACCCACATCAAGGCGCGTGGAGACGGAACATACGCCGTCAAGGCGGTCACGCCGGTTGATGATTTTAACGAGTTCTTCAAGACAGACCTGGATGAGGAAGAGTTCGATACCATTGGCGGCCTTGTACTCAAGGAGTTCGGTCACCTGCCCAGAAGGGGTGAAACGGTTGCATTCGCTGGCTTGCGATTTACTATTGCCAACGCCGATAACCGTGTCATCCGTCTGTTGCAGGTAACCCGAAGTGACCAGTGACCCCTCTGAAATTCGGGGACTGAAGTCCCCACTGTCCACCAACCGTTGGTTGGGCTCGGCCACGCTTCTGGTAGCCGGGGCCCTGCAAACGCTGACGTTTTCTCCCTTCAATCTCTGGTGGCTGGGCCCGGTTTCAATTCTGCTTATTTTGCTGGTGACGGTTCCGCTGCATCCGGGTAAGCTTTTCAAAGCGGGCTGGCTGATCGGGCTGGGGCTGTTCGGCAGCGGTGCAAGCTGGGTTTACATCAGTATCAGCGAACACGGCAATACTTCCATTCCAGTATCGATTCTGCTGACTGTGCTGTTTGTGTCCGGCCTTGCCATCTTCCACGGCCTGGCCTTCTGGTTCTGGGGTAAGCTCGCAAAAAAGAGTCCGGTCCGCAGGCTGATCCTGTTCCCGGCTATCTGGATTCTTGGTGACTGGCTCCGTGGCTGGCTGCTCACCGGTTTCCCCTGGCTCTACCTGGGAACCGCGCATACCGACGGGCCTCTTGCAGGGCTGGCCCCACTGGTCGGGGTGCATGGCATCACGCTCTGGATCACGGTGACGGGCGCCGCCCTGTATGCCACCTGGTGGCTGGTCAGCCACCTTCACCACGCCGCTGCGGCAATCACAGCTTTGGTGGCGCTTGCCCCCTGGCTGGCGGCCCCGGCCATGAATCGCCTGGAATGGACTGAAATAAACAAGGAGCCCACCAGTTTTGCCGCCATGCAAGGCAACATTCCCCAGCAAATCAAGTGGGATCCCGACTTCCTGAAAGACCAGATTGTGACTTATCTGGGCATGACCGAAGAGTACTGGAACACCGAGCTGATTCTCTGGCCCGAGACGGCCATTCCGATTCCACAGGATCAGGCGGGAAAAATCATCGAGCACATTGATGAGCAACTGGGTGAAAACAGTACCCTGATCACAGGCATACCCTGGTACGGGTTTAGTGATCGTATCGAAGACTTCACCTTTCACAACAGCATCATGGCTATCGGTAATGGGGACGGCATCTACCACAAGCAGAAACTGGTACCTTTTGGCGAGTATGTCCCTTTGCAGGACCTGTTACGTGGACTGATCGGTTTCTTCGACCTGCCTATGAGCAGCTTCAGCCGGGGACCGGAATACCAGGCACCACTGGAAGCGAATGGCCTGAAAATCATGCCCTTCATCTGCTACGAGGTGGCCTACCCGGACTTTGTGGCATTCAACAGCCGCAACGCAGATCTTCTGCTGACGATCAGCAATGACGGCTGGTTCGGCGATTCCATCGGCCCCCTGCAGCATCTTCAGATTGCCCGTATGCGCGCCCTGGAAACAGGGCGCTACATGCTTCGGGGCACCAACAACGGCGTCACAGCGATTATCAACAACAAAGGCGCGATAACCGAAACCATCCCTCACTTTGAGCGTGCCACCTTGTCCGGCGACGTATTCACGGCGAAAGGCCGCACTCCCTACATGCAGACAGGCTCATGGCCTGTACTTACCCTGGCCATCATCCTGGTTGTTTTTGTCCGGGAACGGATTATTCCTCCTTCCTCGGCCACCGGCTCGTAACCCGCTCGTAGTAGTGCGAACCACAGGCTTCGCAGGGTTCGAGGTGGCTGGTGGCGGTCAGGCAGCGCATGTGGCTACAGTTCAGGCAGCGAAACATACCTGCCGTAGCCACTTCACCCGAGATGTAATGGCCGGCATCTTTGTTCTCCAGTTTCTGCCGCAGCTCCAGAGCATCTACCAGGGTTTTGTCGGCCACAGAGAACAGACTGTCTGCTAACTGGTGTTCCAGCAACGAGATATCCAGCTGCAACCACTCTTTCAGGCCCTCGCCCGTTTCCTCTACAAAGTGCAGCAGATGCTCGAGGTCCCGCTGAAGATAGGCTCCGAGCAAGTCCGCCTCATCCCGGGTCATCTCCTCAAACTCATACTCGAACTCAATGGCTTTTTCCACTTCCGCTTCCAATGTTTCCAGAGAAGCTTCCTGCAACTCGTTAAGACGACTTTGGACTCTCTCCAGCATACGGTCATAGGCCTCAAGGGCTTTACCGGACAAATGGTTTCGTTCTGGCTCTGACATGACGGCTCCTCGTTCAGCCTTCCTTGTTTAGCCTATAGTCTGGCACAGGATCAGAAAATTGGCAGACTACCTGTTACGCCTTCTGTGCGTTAGAATGTTCGGCCGCTCCGAACATCATTTTGATACAGGGTAACTTTGGTAATGGCAGGAATGGACGAGCAATATAATCCAGGTAACGTAGAACAGAATGCCCGCGACTTCTGGGAAGAGAACAATACCTTTACCGTCAAGGAAGAGCCGGGCAAGCCAAAATACTACTGCCTCTCCATGTTCCCCTACCCCAGCGGCAAGCTTCATATGGGGCATGTCCGAAACTATACGATCGGCGATGTCATTTCCCGGTACCAGCGCATGCAGGGCAAGAACGTCATGCAGCCCATGGGCTGGGATGCCTTTGGCCTGCCAGCAGAGAATGCTGCTATCGCCAACAAGACTGCGCCCGCGAAGTGGACCTACTCCAACATCGACTACATGAAAAACCAGCTCAAGCAACTGGGCTTCGGTTACGACTGGAATCGCGAGCTCGCCACCTGCAAACCGGATTACTACCGCTGGGAGCAATGGTTCTTTGCCCGTCTTTATGAGAAAGGCCTGGTCTACAAAAAGATGTCTACCGTTAACTGGGATCCGGTGGATCAGACGGTTCTCGCCAACGAGCAAGTCGTCGATGGCCGGGGCTGGCGCTCGGGCGCCGTCGTTGAGCAGAAAAAAATCCCCCAGTGGTTTATCCGCATTACAGACTATGCCGAAGAACTTCTGAACGATCTGGATGAGCTGGAAGACTGGCCCGAGCAGGTCAAGACCATGCAGCGCAACTGGATCGGAAAATCCGTCGGGACCGAGCTGACCTTCCCTCTTAAAGACAGCGATGACGGGCTGACAGTCTATACGACGCGCCCGGACACCCTGATGGGTGTCAGCTATATGGCGGTGGCCGCTGAACACCCGCTGGCGAAGGCTGCGGCAGAGCGCCATCGCGACGTCGCTGAATTCGTGGATGAGTGTCGCAACAGCAAGGTGGCAGAGGCCGAGCTTGCCACCATGGAAAAGAGGGGCATCGACACCGGTTTCAAGGCCATTCATCCGTTAACCCAGGAAGAGATCCCGGTCTGGATCGCCAACTTTGTTCTTACTGACTACGGCACCGGCGCCCTCATGGCCGTTCCGGGTCACGATGAACGGGATCATGAATTTGCGCTCAAATACCGCCTGCCCATCAAGCAGGTCATTGCGGCGCGGGATGGCCGGGAAATTGACGTTCAGGAAACCGCATTCACCGAGAAAGGCACGCTGGTCTCATCCGGTAAGTACAATGGCATGAGCAGTGAAGAGGCCTTCGACGAAATCGCCGAATACCTGGAAGACAACGGCATTGGCAAGCGCACGGTGAACTACCGCCTCCGCGATTGGGGCGTATCCCGCCAGCGTTACTGGGGCGCGCCGATTCCGATGATGACCCTTGAGGACGGCACCGAGATGCCGGTTCCCGATGACAGGCTACCGGTACGCCTGCCTGAAGATGTTGAAATGGACGGTGTTCAGTCGCCTATCAAGGCCGATCCGGAGTGGGCGAAAACCGAGTTTGGGGGCCAGCCTGCCACGCTGGAGACGGACACCTTCGACACGTTCATGGAATCCTCCTGGTATTACGCGCGGTTCTGCAGCCCCAATTACGACAAGGGCATGCTGGATCCCGCGGCCGCCAACTACTGGCTCCCGGTTGATCAGTACATCGGCGGCATTGAGCACGCTATTTTGCACCTCCTGTACGCCCGCTTCTTCCATAAGCTCCTGCGGGACGTAGGACTGGTAAACAGTTCCGAACCGTTCAATCGCCTGCTTTGTCAGGGAATGGTACTGGCAGAAACCTACTTCCGTACCGATGCTTCCGGAAAGACAACCTGGATTGCTCCGGCTGATGTAACGGTTGAGCGAGACAGCAAAGGCCAGGTTATCCGGGCTATCCACAAAGAAGATGGCGAGCCGGTGGAAATCGGTGGCGTCACCAAAATGTCCAAATCCAAGAACAATGGCATCGACCCCCAGGCGATTATCGATCAGCACGGCGCCGATACCGTCCGCCTGTTCATGATGTTCGCAGCGCCCCCCGAGCAATCGCTGGAGTGGTCGGACAGCGGCGTGGAGGGCGCGCACCGCTTCCTCAAGCGCCTGTGGCGCCTGGTGAGTGAGCACAGTACAGCTGGCCCGGCCCCAACCCTGAATGCGGCAGAACTCAATGACGCCCAGAAGGACCTGCGCAGGAAAACTCATGAGACCATTACCAAGGTCAGCGACGATGTCAGTCGCCGGCTGACGTTCAATACGGCGATTGCCGCCGTCATGGAACTGCTCAACGAGGTTGCCAAACTGGGAGACGACGCCCCCCAGAGCAGGGCCGTACGCCAGGAGGCCCTGAACACAGCCGTGCTGGTGCTGTCCCCCATTGTCCCCCACGTTTGCCACACTCTCTGGCAGGCACTGGGCCACGAGGGTCCCGTGGTTGATGCCCGATGGCCGGAGGCCGACAAGGCCGCCATGGTGCGCAGTCAGATTCAGGTGGTGTTGCAGGTAAATGGCAAGGTCCGCGCGAAAGAGGATGTTCCCGCCGACATCAGCAAGGCCGATCTGGAAAAGCTGGCACTGGAAAACGAGAACGTCATGCGCTTTACCGAAGGTGCCACTGTTCGAAAGGTTATCGTTGTTCCCGGCAAGCTGGTGAATGTGGTGGCTAACTGATATGAACTGTCGCTCTGGCCTGAAAGCCGCTCGCTACCCCGCACTGGGTACGGCGCTGGCAGTTCTGCTGGCCGGGTGCGGCTTTCAGCTCCGGGGTGCACCCCCGGTATCATCCGCTTTGCAGCCTCTGGCAGTGATGTGCTCGGCCCAAGTGCCCACCTCGCTCTGCCAGTCGCTACGCAACCAGCTTGATCTTGGTGGTGTTGACCTCCGGCCGCCCAGTGATGCCGCCTTTGTTCTGCGCCTGAGCGGCTTTAAGCAAGACCGGAGAGCTACTGCGATCACAGTGCAAGCCGCCGCCGCGGAATACACCTTGCTCCACACTGTCGGCATGGAGCTTGTCAGCAGCAATGGCATTCCAATGATCGCCGACACCCGTCTCACTGCCAGTGAAAGCTACCGTTACGACGAGACCAACGTGCTCGCGAAACAGCGTGAAGAGGAAGAGCTCCGGATTCAGCTGGGTGATCGCCTCGCCCAACAGATTATTTTCCGCCTCGCGCCTCTGACAGAGGCACGAATTCAGGTAATTCGCGATCAATATGAAGAAGCAAAAAACCAGGCTGAAGAACAGCCCGCTACACCATGAAGACCCAGCCGGCCCAGCTACCCCAGCTCCTGAAAAAAGGCCTTTCGCCGGTCTACCTGATTTCAGGTGATGAACCATTGCTGGTCCAGGAATGCTGCGACCAGGTGCGGAAGTCGGCCCGAGATGCGGGTTTTCATGACCGCCTGACCTTCCATGCCGACCACCAACTGGACTGGAACGCTGTCGCTGAGGAGTTCAGCGCTTTGTCCCTGTTTGCAGAGCGCCGTCGTATTGAGATCCACCTCCCCACCGGCAAACTTGGCGATGGCCGGGCGGTTCTCGAACGCGTGCTTCAGGATCCCCCTGAAGACATCATCCTCCTGCTGATCAGCGCTCGCCTTGACGCCGCGGAAACCCGTCGCAAATGGTATAAGGAACTGCAGAACAAAGGCGTGCATGTGCCCGTCTGGCCAGTTGATGCTGACAAGTTCCAGGGCTGGCTGCAGCAACGCGCCTCCAGTCGGGGCCTGAGCCTCACTCGTGGCGCCCTGGCGCTGCTGGGCGAGCGCCTGGAAGGAAACTTGCTGGCGGCCAGCCAGGAGCTTGATCGCCTTTCCCTGCTCACCAATGGAAACACCATTGACGAGGAAACGGTGGAGCAGGCCGTTCAGGACAGTTCCCGCTTCAATGGGTTCGAGCTGGTGACAGAACTGCTGGCCGGCAGGGCCTCACATGCAAGCAAAGTGATAGGCGTGCTGCAACAGGAAGGCGAAAACCCTCTGGGCTTGCTTGCAGTACTCACCCGGGACCTGAACCTGATACTGGAGCTCAAGGCAGCTGCAGGCCAGGGCGATAACACGTCAGGCTTCCTCAAGAAACGAGGCGTGTTCCAGCCGCAACGTGCCCGGGTACTGGAGCAGGCAGCACGGCGCCTGAACCGGACACAACTGTACGATGCAATTACCCTTTGCAGCACGATAGACCGATCCGCCAAAGGCTTTGACACCCTCTCCCCATGGCACCACCTGCGGGACTTGTCCACGCTCCTCGCAACCCGTTCCTGACCTGGATCAAGCGGGTCTCAGGTTGTATGGCGCAGCCCCCACGCACACTTGACAGGTTTTTGCGTTACAGCGCATTGTAAGCACACCATCAAACCAAGGAGGTGCTTGATATGAGTCTTCAAGAAGAACTCAAGAAGTTGTCAGAGAAGGTTAAACAGTATCGTGATGAGGCCCGCGTGCAACTTCACCTTGCCGGGGAAGACGTCAAAGACGAATGGGACGATCTGGAGCAGAACTGGGACCGCTTCCGCAACAAACTTGATCAGGTGCTTCACGATGCAGAAAACGCCTCTCAGGAAGCGAAGCAAACAACCCAGAAGCTGGGTGAAGACCTCAAAACCGGGTATCAGAACATTCGCAAAAAGCTCAAATAAAGTGTTAACCGGTTAACACAACACTACAAATTTCCACCCCGGAGGCGCTCTCGTGGAGCGCCTCTGTGCCATACTTCACAGCATGAGTGAACAAAGCGTCATATTTTTGACCAGGCAGTCGTGAATTCTCAAGCGAGGCCCGGTCCGATAAGGCGCTCACTGACGCGGCGAGGTATAACAGGCAAATGAAAAAACTCTTTCTGACGCTCACCACCCTGTCGTTCTTATGCACCGCAAGCATTGTTATTGGTCAGAACACCCGGTTCAGCGACCCTGACACGGTGATCAAAGAGCAATTCTGGGGCAATCTCTACGCCGAAGGCGGCAAATCATTCTTCTGCAGTACTCCGTTTACCCGCAAAGGCTTCATTTTGACAGATGGCTATGTTTATCCACTGGCGGATATCAGGAGCGCCCTAGACTGCGGAACCTCACGGCAATGCGAACGGGATAATCGTTACCGGCAGATCGCATCGGATCTGCACAACATGATTCCGGTACGAAGCAGGACAGAAATGCAGCGCCGCAGCGTCCGGTATGAAAACCTGGGGGAAACCATCAACAGGGATGACTGCGGAATTCGCGAGAGTGCCGGTTTTTTCGAGCCTCCGGAGCTGGTGAAAGGCGATATTGCACGTACTGTCGCCTATATGGTGGATACTTACGACCTGCCCTGGTTGGGATCCACGCCCGTATTCCAGGGCTGGAGCCGCCTGGATCCGCCAGACGATACAGAACTGACCAGACACCGCCGGATCGCGGAAATTCAGGGTAATGAAAATCCCTTCGTAACCAATCCCAGCCGAATGGAACAGCTCTGACAGTACCTGAAAACGAAAAAAGCAGGCCGAAGCCTGCTTTTTTCAACCTGCGTTTAACGGCGGATCAGAATTCGTCCGCAGTGAGCGCCATCATCGACTCGCTGCCACTGCGAATTCCCTCGGCGAGGGAAACCGTCTTGGGCAACAGACGATCATAATAGAAACGTGCTGTTTTAAGCTTGCCGCTGTAGAAACCTGAGCTGTCGCCTTCGGCTTGTGGCGCTGCCGCCTTAACAATTCGAGCCCACATGTAGCCGAGCGCCGTCAAACCAAACAAATCCAGATAGTCTACCGATGCCGCACCCACGGCATCAGGATTGTCAGCGGCTTGATTGACTACGTGTTCGGTGACATCAGACAGGCGCTCCAGGGCGGCTGCAAGGGGCTCCAGGAAGGGCCGCAGACTCACATCAGAAGCATTTTCCTCAATGAACGCAGCAACATCCTCGGCAAACAGCTCATAGAGTTTGCCCTGGCTACCAACAACCTTACGGCCCATCAGGTCCAGCGCCTGGATGCCGTTGGTGCCCTCATAAATCTGGGTAATACGGCAGTCGCGGACCAGCTGTTCCTGGCCCCACTCCCGTATGAATCCGTGCCCGCCAAAAACCTGCTGCCCCATAATACAGGCATCCAGCCCACGGTCAGTCAGGAATGCTTTGGCAACTGGCGTCAGCAACGCCACCATGCCTTCGGCATGCTTGCGCCGATCCTGCTCGCTGGCGTCCGCGTATTTGGAAATGTCCAGCCACTGCGCCACATAGGTAGAGAAGGCACGGCCGCCTTCGACATAGCCTTTCATGGTCAGCAGCATGCGACGCACGTCCGGATGAACCAGAATCGGGTCTGCCGCCTTTTCTGGCTGCTGGGCGCCGGTTGGCGCCCGGCTCTGAATACGGTCCAGAGCATACTCGCGAG
Organism: Marinobacter salinus; assembly: GCF_001854125.1. Lineage (NCBI taxonomy): Bacteria > Pseudomonadati > Pseudomonadota > Gammaproteobacteria > Pseudomonadales > Marinobacteraceae > Marinobacter > Marinobacter salinus. Next base: position 427,041 of record NZ_CP017715.1, on the reverse strand, counting down.
CACTCTGCAGTGAGGCTTCGGCGGCGCCAATGCCCTGGATACCCACACCCAGTCGTTCATAGTTCATCATGGTAAACATCGCGGCGAGGCCTTTGTTCTCCTCACCAACAAGCCAACCTTTGGCGCCATCGAAGTTCATCACGCAGGTGGCGGAACCTTTGATACCCATCTTCTTTTCGATAGAGCCGCAGCTAAAGCTGTTACGCTCACCGAGAGAACCGTCGTCGTTCACCAGGAATTTGGGCACCAGCAGCAGGGAAATGCCCTTAGGACCCTTAGGCGCGTCCGGCAATTTGGCAAGAACCAGGTGAATAATGTTCTCAGCCATATCGTGCTCGCCCCAAGTGATAAAGATCTTGGTGCCGGTGACGTTGAAAGAGCCATCATCGTTCGGCTGAGCCTTGGTGCGAATGATACCCAGATCCGTCCCGGCATGAGGCTCGGTCAGGTCCATGGCACCGGACCAAACGCCCGAGTACATATTGGGCAGATACTTTTCTTTCAGTTCCTGGCTACCGTGAGCATCCAGCGCCAGACAGGCGCCGGCAGTCAGCATTGGCGCCAGACCAAACGCCATGTTGGCTCCCTGCATCATCTCTTCGAACTGGGCGACTAACGTCTTGGGCATCCCCATACCACCAAACTCAGGGTTGCCGCCAAGGCCATTCCAGCCCCCTTCAACGATAGTCTGGTAGGCTTCCCTGAAACCTTCCGGCGCGGTCACTTCGCCTTCATTCCACTTGCTGCCCTGCTCGTCACCTTCACGATTGAGCGGTGCCAGCACGCCACTACTGATTTTGCCGGCTTCCTCCAGAATTGCGTCGGCCGTTTCCGGATCTACATTCTCGGCAACTTTGGGCAGGGACGCCCACAGCGCGGGGGCATCAAAAACCTCATTCAACACGAAGCGCATGTCACGTAGGGGTGCCTGGTAATCAGCCATTTATAACTCTCCAAAATTTCAGTCAATCTATTCAGGCGGCAAAACGGCCTTGTCTCTGGCCAGGCCCACCTGCTCGGGCTATGTGTCCGCTCAAGTTTATTTTTATAGGGCTTTATTCTACCTCAAAAGCGGAACTCAACTCATGGAAAAAGCCCGCCTCCGATGAGAGCGGGCTCTGTATCCTCTGAACGTTCCTTCGGTGCCCGCGCCTTAGATCGCGAAGGCTTCCTCTGGCATGTCCATCAGACTGTCCGCACCCGCCAGCATGCTCTCAGCATGGCCCCTGGCACGAGGCAGCATACGCTTGAAGTAGAAACGTGCGGTCTGGACCTTGGCGTTGTAGAACATTTCCTCGGAAGTGCCATCTGCCATCTTGTCCAAGGCCACCTTGGCCATACGGGCCCAAAGATAGGCGAACACCGCGTAGCCGGAATACATCAGATAGTCCACAGACGCGGCACCGACTTCTTCGCGGTTCTTCATGGCGGTCATGCCGATCTTCATTGTCAGATCGCCCCACTCCTTGTTCAGCGCTGCCAATGGCTCCAGGAATTCCTTCAGCTGTTCGTTATCCGCATTTTCCTTGCAGAACACGTGCACCTGCCTGGTGAACCCCTTCAGCGACTCGCCCTGGGTCATCAGAACCTTGCGGCCCAGAAGGTCCAGCGCCTGGATGCCGGTGGTACCTTCATAGATCATACCGATCCGGGCGTCACGAACGTTCTGTTCCATGCCCCACTCGGAGATGAAACCGTGGCCACCGAATACCTGCATGCCCAGGTTGGCTGCTTCGTAGCCGATTTCCGTCAAGAACGCTTTGGCAATCGGGGTCAGGAAGCCCAGCGCCTCGTCAGCGGCCTTGCGCTCTTCTTCAGTCTTGCCACTGTGCACAATATCCGCCTGCTGCGCGGTCAGATAAATGAGGGCGCGAGCACCTTCAGCCACGGCCTTCTGGGTAAGTAGCATGCGGCGCACGTCTGGATGAACGATGATCGGATCCGCGATACCTTCCGGGTTCTTGGGTCCGCTCAGTGAACGCATGGCCAGACGCTCTTTGGCGTAGGCAAGGGAGCCCTGGAAGCCAAGCTCGGCAGCACCCAGGCCCTGGATAGCTGTGCCGATACGTGCGGTGTTCATGAACGTGAACATGCAGTTCAGGCCCCTGTTTTCCGGACCGATCAACCAGCCTTTGGCGCCGTCGAAGTTCATGACACAGGTCGCATTGCCGTGAATCCCCATCTTGTGCTCGATAGAACCGCAGGAAACAGCATTGCGCTCACCCGAGGAGCCCTCGTCGTTCGGCAGATTCTTGGGCACGATAAACAGCGAAATGCCCTTGGTACCTTCCGGCGCGCCTGGCAGGCGCGCAAGAACGATGTGCACGATGTTCTCGGCCATGTCGTGCTCACCGGCAGAGATAAAGATCTTGGTTCCGGTAATCGCATAGGTGCCATCGGCATTCGGCTCGGCCTTGGTACGCAGGGTGCCCAGGTCAGAACCGCAGTGAGGCTCGGTCAGACACATTGTGCCGGTCCACTCACCGCTAATCAGCTTGGTCAGATAGGTCTGCTTCTGCTCTTCAGTACCATGCTCCTCGATGGTATTTGTCGCACCGTGACTCAGCCCGGGGTACATACCAAAGGACCAGTTTGCTGTGCCGACCATTTCACTCATGACCAAGCCAAGAGAGTGAGGCAGCCCCTGACCACCGTAATTGGGATCGGCAGTCATGGACGGCCAGCCGCCTTCCACGTACTGCTGGTATGCTTCCTTGAAGCCTGTCGGCGTTTTCACACCGTCTTCGCTCCAGGTACAACCTTCTTTGTCACCCACCTGGTTCAGCGGAGACAAAACCTGCTCACAGAACTTCGCACCTTCCCCGATAATGGCATCCACCATATCCGGAGTGGCGTCTTCCGCTCCTTCCAGGTTGGCGTAGTGCTGCTCGCTGTCCAGCAGCTCGGTCATTACGAACTTGATGTCGCGCAGGGGCGCTTTGTAGTCAGGCATGGAATCCACCTCGGTTTTCGGTCTTGGCTGAATCAGATTTGACAGCTTCTGGCCTTGGGTTTGCTCAGACACCGCAACGCTCTGCGCTGCAGCCTTAGTTAAACACTTGTTTGAAACATACGTTTAGAGGTACAGAATTGTCAATAGGCGGGTGCAAATTTTGTGCTTCAGAAAGTCGCCGGAATGCCCGTAGCAGTGGAAATACAAGCGCTTGAGTATGAGAGAGAGATATGAGAGAAAAACGAGGGACATGCTTGCCCGGGAAGCGACCGGATCAGGCAGAAACCGAACCAAAGCCTGGTTGAGACCGACCGGATTCGGCCGTCATCGAGGAAACCGACTGATAGGTGTTGCTAGCCTGCTGACCAGAGCGAGACACCCGGAAATTATCGGGTTCAACCTGAGCTTTTGATGGAGCATCGGCTCCCCGATCCTTTTCCGCCGCCAGCTCACCCTGTGCTTGAAGAATCGCCTGCATTGCCTGAGCCGCGACCGCACGATCCTGCCCGGAGGGTTCTGCCGGGGCCATGGCAGCGGCACGAACCACCCGCATTTTTTCAATGGTCGCCTGGGGGTTCCCTTCAACGGGAGCGATATCGATGGACACCTCTCCTCCCACGGCATACTGGGCGCCATCGGGACCACGCTCATAGGTCAGCGACATAGCGCCGGCATATTGCCCACCCACAGCCTGGTGCGCGGCTTCATGAGCACGCACCTCGCGGTCCCGGGCCTTGAGCTCGGTCAGCTGTTTGAGTTCTTCGGGAACAAGGCTCTGGGCAGATTGGGCTGATCGCTGCGCTACGGGATCATCGCCAGCCGGTTTAGTCCCGCCCTGTTTAGGCGAGTGGGTTTCGGGCTGCGTGTTGCCGGATTTTACATTGCCTTGGGCACGATCATTGATCGAGCCAGCTGGGAAGCCCGGAGAAAGGGAACGCGGGGAGATTGAAGAGAGTGCGTTCAAGGCCGGGCCTCAGGCCATTATGTCCAACAGTGTACCCAATGTTTCGTCTGCAGCTTTGACCACTTGGGCCGAGGCTTCGACACTGCGCTCGTAGAGCTTGAGATCAACGATTGGCTCAACCAGACTACCGGCACCTTCAGATGATCCCTGGGGGCCATCAACGCCACCACGGGCTATCTTCCGGGCAGCGTTCTCCATGCCCATCATGCCGTCCTGGATGCCCTGAATGCCAATTCCAAGCGTGTTGTTGATCATAACTGCGACTTCCGATGACCGATTATTGGCACCAGTAAGCCACACTTTTGGTCAATTTTCAAACAAGGAATCAATATTAAGGTGAACCGCCAACGTCTCAGCGTTCACACCCTCAAGCCAGGGCAATACACCCAGACACGGAGCTCCCAGATGCGTCAGGAGATAGTTGAGAGTCTCCTGCTCACAGCTCATGACTTCTGGTTCAGGCCGGTTTGCTACCCAGCCGGCAACCACCAATCCATCGGCCCGAATTGCCTCGGCCGTCAGTAGGGCGTGATTTATGCAGCCAAGCTTCAGAGAAACGATCATGATGACCGGCAGGCCAAGCTCACGCGGCAGGGCCGCGAAAGTTTCCCGGTCATTGAGTGGGACCCGCCAGCCCCCGGCGCCCTCCACAAGCAAAAGGTCGGCCGGACGGATCTGTAGTCCCCGGCAAAAGCCAATCAGGCGTTGAGCGGAGACCGCTCTGCCTGCCAGTTGCGCCGCAACATGGGGAGCAATGGCCGGTTCAAGCGCAACGGGATTGATCACGTCGTACGCCAGGGGTTCGGTAATAGCGCGCTGCAATATCAACGCATCTTCGTTTCTAAGACCATCCGGAGTGGACTCACATCCGGAGGCAATGGGCTTCATTGCCAGGGTACGCTTGCCGCTCATCCTGGCTGCCTCAAGGATGGCAGCGGAAACCATGGTTTTTCCGACGCCGGTATCAGTGCCGGTCACAAAATAGGTTTTTTTGGCCATGAAAAATGTTCCGTGGGTGAACAGGTTACAACGCGATTATTGGGCACGTTGCCAGTAGATCCAGCCAGCCTCGTAACTGGCGGCTATCCTGCCATCTGGCCGTGTCGGGTAGTGACGGCACATAGCGCGAACGCGCCCGGGGGCTGTCATGGTCCTGCGGCGCTCCCGCCCCTTGAAGCCGGCACCCAGCTGCTTCAATTCGCCGGCCAGGGCCATGGGAGATGGATACGGCAGTTCTATGGTACGAGTCTCCACTGTTACGCCCGGCAACTCCGCACCTGCCCCGCCCCGCAACACCGAATAGGGTTGAAACCGGTTTACATGCTCCTGGCCCGGATCCGCCTCGGCCCATGCTTGCCGGAGCTCTCGCAAAGTGCCGTCCAGAAGCGTCGACATCATAAGGCGGCCGGCCGGTCTCAAAAGCCGCCGGCATTCCCGAAGCACCTGTCCCGGATCATCACACCACTGAATCATAAGATTACTGAATATGAGGTCAAAGCTGTGCTCGGGGAGAGGCAGGTTCTCGGCATCCGCAACCAGCCAGTGAATATCCGGAACACTGGCTACCTTCGCTTGCTGAATCATGCCGTGAGAAAGATCAGCCCCTGTTACCAGGCTTGTCGGATAGCATGCCTGCAGCTTTCTGGTGAACCATCCAGTGCCAGAGCCGAGATCCAGAATTCGCATTGGCGATTCGGACACCGGCAGGAGCTCAAGCCTCTGCAACAGGGTATTACCCATAAACCGCTGTAACCGGGACGCACTCTCATAGGTCGCCCTGGCCCGCCCAAATCCGCGTGCAATGTCGGATTTTTCGGCAATCACTGTATCGGCCGCTCCAGGCGCAGTCACCGCCTCCACGCAGAAAGCCTCCTCTGGCCATAACGACGACCCACCAGCCCTGATGAATAAAAAGCGTCGGTGACATCACCAGAGGTCACTGAACGACAACACTGCTTTGTCATACCGCCACATCCGTCTGTGCCACCAGATGACGGCACTGTGACAAGGCTTCCAGAAGCTGGTCAAGGTCCGCCCGACTGTGGCTGGCGCTCAGCGTTACCCGCAACCGGGCTTGCCCCTCTGGCACAGTCGGCGGCCGGATTGCAGTCACCAGCATGCCCCGCTCCTCCAGCGCCCGGCTCAGCTCAAGCGCAGCCCAGTTATCACCAATCATGATGGGCTGAATTGGCGTCCGGGAAGGCATCAGTTCATACCCCATGGAAGACGCCTCTTCGCGAAACACAGCCACAAGCTCCCGAAGATGCCGGCGGCGCTCATCATCCTGCTCAATCAGATCAATACTGGCACAGGTGGCCACGGCAATAGCGGGGGGCATAGCAGTCGTGTAAATATAGGTCCGTGCCTTCTGGATCAGGTAATCCATCAATACCGGTGAGCCCGCCACAAAGGCACCGCTGGTGCCTACCGCTTTGCCCAGGGTACCAATCAGCACGGGCACGTCTTCCTCTGACAACCCCTGCTCAACAATACTGCCACGCCCCTGGGGGCCCAACACGCCAATACCATGGGCGTCATCGACAACCAGCAACGCATCATGGGCTCTGCAAACCCGGGCCAACTCTTTTAGCGGTGCAACATCGCCATCCATGCTGAACACACCGTCCGTAACCACCAGCTTGTGACCGGAAGCCTTTGCCAGCATTGCCTCAAGCTCCGCCACATTCCCGTGAGCGTAGCGACGGATCTTGGCCCGGCTGAGAATACAGCCATCGATAATCGACGCGTGATTGAGTCGATCTGAAAAAATCGTATCCCCCCGCCCCGCCAGGGCCGAAATCACTCCCATATTGGCCATATAGCCAGTGGAAAAGAACAATGCAGAGCTGCGACCGGTAAATTCAGCGAGACGCTGCTCCAGCTGATGATGGGCATCGTGATGACCACAGATCAGGTGTGATGCGGCACCACCCAGCCCGGTTTCAGGCAGGGCGTCGCGGAGTGCCTTGATATTGGCAGGATGGCTGGCCAAACCAAGATAATCGTTACTGCAAAACGACAACAGTGGCCGGCCATCAGAAGTTAGTGCCGGCTGCTGTGGGCCTGAAATCTGGCGGCGGGTCCGATAGAGCCCGGCCTGTTTTCTCTGTTCAAGTTCTAAAGTGAAGTCCCGCACGGCAACACCTGAAGTTTGACTCGACTGTCTGGTCGATGGGTGCCCCATCACACCGCCTGTCTGCTCAGGCGGATTCCCGCGTGGCGTCATAGAACATGTGACGCGTCGCCTCATGCTGCACGGCTTCGGTAATCGCTTCTTCCTCCTGATCCTCCGACGCGCATTGCTCCCGTTGTTCCGGACGAATGCCGAGACGACGGAACAGCTCCATATCGGCATCCGCCTCCGGATTCGCCGTGGTCAATAGCTTCTCGCCATAGAAAATGGAGTTGGCCCCGGCCATGAAGCAGAGCGCCTGCATCTGTTCATTCATGTTCTCCCGACCGGCGGAGAGACGAACATGGGATGTTGGCATCATAATCCGCGCCACGGCGATGATGCGGACAAAATCAAATGGATCCAGGTCTTCCACGTTTTCCATTGGCGTGCCCTTGACCTTCACCAACATATTCACCGGCACACTCTCGGGGTGGTGTGGCAGGTTTGCCAGCTGGACCAGCAGCCCGACCCGGTCATCTTCGTCTTCGCCCATCCCCATGATGCCGCCGCAACACACCTTCATGCCGACCTTACGCACATTATCCAGCGTATCCAGGCGATCCTGATAGGTGCGGGTGGTGATGATGTGGCTGTAGTATTTCTCAGAGGTATCCAGATTATGGTTGTAATAATCCAGCCCGGCGTCTGCGAGCTCCTTTGCCTGATGCTCCTCCAGCATGCCCAGCGTCATGCAGGTTTCCAGCCCGAGGGATTTAACCTGCTGCACCATATCGAGCACATAAGGCATGTCTTTTTTCGACGGACTGCGCCACGCGGCCCCCATGCAGAAGCGGGATGCGCCTTTATCTTTAGCGGCCCGCGCTTCGGCCACAACCTTTTCAATTTCGAGCAGCTTCTCCTTCTCCAGCCCGGTATTGTAATGACCGCTCTGGGGGCAGTACTTGCAGTCTTCCGGACAGGCACCCGTCTTGATCGACAGCAGGGTGCTTACCTGGACTTCATTTGGATCGAAATGTTCACGATGCACGCTCTGTGCCCGGAACAGGAGGTCATTGAAAGGCAACTCGAAGAGTGCGCGTGCTTCCTGCAGCGTCCAGTCGTGACGGGTCGCATTGGTAAGTTCTGTGGCGGTCATGTGGAAGTCCTGTTAACCTTTTCCGGTATCTGGGTTTACGGATGAAACAGATGATAAAGGGACTGAACTTCCTGTCAACCTTAACGGAGCTTATGGTTAACAGAGAAAGCGCGGGCGGCCTGTGCGTTGCCTGCCTTTCAACAAATGCTTTCAATGGCTTATGCCTGCCTTGCCACGCCGACTTGCCCACTAACCGCTGGCATTGCCAGTCCTGTGCGTTACCGCTCCCGTACGCAGCCACCGGCCTTGTGTGTGGGGACTGCCTGGCATCACCACCACCATTTTCCCGCACTTTGATACCCTGGCGTTACCAGTTTCCGGTCGATGGCATGATTACCCGCTACAAATACAACGGGCAGCGAAAATTTGCCCGCCCTCTGGTCGCCGGCCTTGGTCAGTACCTGAGCAAAAACCTGGAGCAAAAGGACGCCATCGTTCCGGACCTACTGATTCCCGCGCCCATGCACCATCAACGTCGCAGGAAACGCGGGTTCAATCAGGCGCAGGACATTGCCGAGCAGCTTGGCAGGCAGCTCGGCATACCGGTAGCCAGCGGACTGGTTCGGAGAAAGCGCAAGGTACGGGCCCAGCGGGAACTGAACCGGGAAGAACGTCTGACCAACCTTAACGGGGTTTTCCGGATAATCGGTACGGTGCCGGAACGGGTCGCCATCGTGGATGATGTGGTGACCACCGGCGCAACTGCCCGGGTATTGGGTAAAGCACTGCGGGAGGCCGGTGCCCTGGACATCCAGGTTTGGGCTCTTGCCAGGACCCCGGGTTAGGTTAGGTCAAGTCAGGCCAGTCGGGTTTTGACAAGGTCGGCAATGGCCAAACAGGACGTCAGGCCCGGAGACTCTATCCCGAACAGGTTAACCATACCTTCAATGCCATGGTCTCCGGGGCCCTCTATTCGAAAATCAGAGAACCCGCCACCGGGACCACTCAGTTTCGGCCGGATACCCGCATAGGCAGGCTTAAGCCGGTGCGCTTCAAGTTCCGGCCACCATGCCCGGATACCTCTCGCAAAAGCCTGAACCCGATCCGGGTCAACCGAGTAGTCCTCATGGTCAATCCACTCGACATCAGGCCCAAACCTTGCCTGCCCGGCAAGATCGAGCGTGAGGTGAACACCAAGCCCCCCCGGCTCCGGAACCGGGTAAACGAGCGAGCTAAACGGGTGGCGGCCGCTGTAGCTGAAGTAAACACCCCGCGCGTACCATTGATCGGGCTTCTGATCATCCGGGAGACCGTGCCACTTCCGGGCCAGCGGAATGGCACCGAGACCCGCCGCATTTATCACGTTCTCAGCCTCCAGAATGCAGGGCATGCTGCCGCCAACCGAAAGGCGATGATGCCCACCGCTCACCTCCGCTCCGGTCACGGGAGCCCTGAGCACAAGCTGGCCGCCAGCATCTTCCATTTCCCCGAGCAGGGAGAGCATCAGACCATGACTGTCGATGATCCCGGTTTCAGGAGACCACAGCCCTGACACACTCCGGACGCCCGGGGTCGCTCCAGCCAGAGAAATGGCGTCAAACAGCTCCAGCGCCACGCCGTTTCGCGCCGCCCCAACTTTGATATTTTCAAGTTTTTCTGACTGTTCATGATTGGTGGCAACGATCCATTTTCCGCATTTTCGATGCGCCACCTTGTGACTTTTGCAGTATTCATAAAGGCGTTGACGTCCGTCGACACACAAACGGGCCTTGAGGCTGGCTTCGGGGTAATAGATTCCGGCATGAATCACTTCGCTGTTGCGGGACGATATCCCCTCACCAAAGCGGTTCCCTGCTTCAAGAACCAGAACCTCATGCCCCTCCAGCGTCAACGCCCGAGCCACTGCAAGGCCAACGACGCCAGCACCGATGACGACCGTCCGGACTCTCAGTATTTCGCTGGACATTGACTCGAACCCCGTTCCTGTTGCACATGCCGGCCTCCACACAAGATACCTCAACAACCTCTGTTGCTGCACCTCTGCAGCCTCCCCATATCGACATTACGGGGAGCAAGCTAAGCAGGTATACTTGGCCCACACTTTTGCACCGGTCTCTAAGCTATGCCCGAAGTATCAACCCACCCTTACGATTCCCTGAAGCCCGATACCATTCTGGATGCCATGGAAGACGCCGGTTTTGCGGTCAGCGGGCGCCTGTTCGCGCTGAACAGTTACGAGAACAGGGTGTACCAGGTGGGGCTGGATGAAGGTGCACCGGTCATTGCCAAGTTTTATCGCCCCGGGCGGTGGACCGAAACGCAAATCCGGGAAGAGCACGAATTCACCCTGGAATTACTGAAAGCAGACATTCCCGTGGTGGCACCACTGGCAATGCCTTCAGGAGATACCCTGGGACAGCACGGCGACTTTTTCTTTGCCGCTTTTCCCCAGCGCGGCGGACAGGCGCCGGACGTCAGTGTTCCAGACACACTCTACCGGCTTGGGCAATGGCTGGGGCAGCTGCACAACATCGGCGCGAAAAAGCCCTTTGAACACCGGCCCCGGATGTCACTACTGGAAGGCATTGAAGCCAACAATCGTCTGCTGATCGAAGATAACTGGATTCCCCGGGACTTACGCCCCGCCTGGGACAGTCTGATACCGGATCTTGTCAGCTACTGTGCTGCGCGCATTGACGATGCCGGCTCGGTTGACAGCCTGCGGCTTCACGGCGATTGCCACGCGGGAAACATTCTCTGCCGGGAGGAACAGATGCTGTTCGTGGATCTTGATGACTGCCGCTCGGGCCCTGTCATCCAGGACATGTGGCTACTCCTGAACGGTGAGGATTCGGAGCGTGGTGCCCAGCTGGGAGAGCTCCTGGAAGGCTATGAGATGTTCCGTGATTTCAACCGGCGGGAACGTCACCTGATCGAACCCTTACGCTGCTACCGGCAGATTTCGCATTGTGCGTGGCTGGCAAAACGCTGGGAAGACCCTGCATTCCCCCGCTTTTTCCCATGGTTTGCCCAACCAAGATTCTGGTCGGATCAGGTCCTGTCGCTCAGGGAACAACTCGCCGCCCTGCAGGCGCCTTCCATCTCGCTTCCAGGCCAGTACTGACCCTTTCACTGAACACTCCAACATGAGGTAGGCATGAGCCAGAATGAACGCCATTACACCGTCCGCAGTTTGATTGTCACCGCCGTGGTTGCCGTTGTCGGCACGGTAATGGCCCTGGAAATCGGCGGCAAGATTGATCATTCCGACAACAAGGATCACATGCCGGTTGGCGATTTCCAGGCGATTCATGTTACCCCGGATGAACCGTTCCGGATGTCACCAAAAGCATCCGAGCTTCACGCAGCTTGCGAGAATGGGTATCTCGCAATTGCCGCGGACGTGGACCCGTCTTTCCGGGGCATTATTGTGGACTACAAGAATCGTGGGGTACGCTGTTCCAGGCCTTCGCCCACAGCTCCTGCCGTTCCGGAGACCGCCGGGGAGCCGGGGGACAATGAGTAAGCCACGACGCCCTTCCGGGCCTCCGGCACAGCTGACGGACCGGCTCTTTGCGACTGAACGCCGGCCAGAGGACTTCCGCTTTGACGCGTCGGTCGCCCGGGTGTTTCCCGATATGATTCGCCGTTCGGTTCCCGGCTATACCACGATCATTCCGATGATTGAGGTCATTACCGAGCAATACGCTCAGGCCGCTTCGAACTGTTACGATCTGGGCTGCTCACTGGGAGCCTCGACGCTCGCTATGCGCCATGGAATTCCCTACGGAGATTGCACGCTGACTGGGGTAGATAACTCCAGCGCCATGATCGAACGTTGCGAACACTACATCGCTCTGGACGACAACCCCCTGCCGGTATCACTCCGCTGCGAAGACATTCTGGAAACAGAACTGAACAACGCCTCAGTAACAACGCTGAACTTCACGCTGCAGTTTGTTCCACCGGAAAAACGAACTGAACTACTGACGCGCATCGCCGGTGCAACGCGGCCGGGTGGCGCACTGATCCTGTCTGAAAAAATTCGCTTTGAATCGGTTGAGGAGCAGGAGGTCCAGACCCGCCTGCACCATGAATTCAAACGCGCGAATGGCTATTCCGACCTGGAAATAAGCCAGAAACGCTCAGCGATTGAACAAGTGCTGATTCCGGAAACCCTGGCTGCCCACAAGCAACGCCTGCTCTCAGCCGGGTTTGATCAGGTTCTGGTCTGGTACCAGTGCTTCAACTTTGTCTCCATGCTGGCCATCAGGGCCGACTGAAAACACTCTGGGAACCATGGCTAACTTTGACTGGCAAACACATTTTGGGCCGCTGCTGACGGAGCTTGCACAAACCGGGCAGGAAGCGTGGTCCGAACAGCTGCGCGCGCAACTCACCCATCGCTTCGATGACAGCCCCCATGGCGACATGGATCGCTGGTTGAGCGCCCTTCACAGACTCCCCGAGTTTCCTGATATTGAGGCGGACCTGAACAATTCAGCGATCGCCTTGAGGACCACGGAAAATCCGATAGAGTCCAGGCAAGCGCAGTTGGAAACCGCGCTTCGGGGCCTGATGCCCTGGCGCAAGGGGCCTTATGACTTCTTCGGCACCTACATCGACACCGAGTGGCGCTCCGACTGGAAGTGGGACCGTGTTTCTCCCTACCTTTCCGACCTGTCTGGTCGTCGTATACTGGATGTGGGCTGTGGCTCTGGCTACCACTGCTGGCGAATGCTGGGTGAAGGCGCCGGACGGGTCATTGGCATTGATCCGGGCCTGCTGTTCATGTTCCAGTTCCTGAGCGTCAAGCACTACCTCAACGACGCTCCAGCGGACCTGTTGCCCGTAAGAATGGAAGACTTGCCGGAGAACCTGGCATTTTTCGATACCACTTTCTCCATGGGTGTTCTCTACCACCGGCGTTCCCCGCTTGATCACTTGCTGGAGCTTAAAGGAACCCTGCGACGCGGTGGCCAACTGGTACTGGAGACCCTGGTGGTAGACGGTCCCGAAGGCTACAGCCTCATGCCGGAAGACAGGTACGGGCAAATGCGCAATGTCTGGTTTCTGCCCAGCTGTGACACTTTACTGCGCTGGCTGGACCGCACCGGGTTCCGCGATGCACGGGTGGTAGACGTCACCGAGACCACCATATCCGAGCAACGCAGCACCGACTGGATGCGGTTCAATTCGCTACAGGATTTCCTCGATCCGACCGATCCGGCACGAACCATCGAAGGCTACCCCGGCCCCATACGGGCAACGATTATTGCCGAGAAACCCTGAGCACAAAAAAACCGCCCTGCAGGGCGGTTTTTTTGTGCCGTACCGGTTAGTCGCCGAACGGATGACGTAATGTAATGGTCTCGATCCGGTCGGGGCCGGTGGAAATGATGTCAATCGGAGCTTCGATCTGCTCCTCAAGGAAGCGGATATAGGCCTTGGCGTTTTCCGGCAGCTGCTCAATGCTGGTGAGCCCTACCGTACTTTCACTCCAGCCAGGCAATTCGGCGTAAACCGGCTCAATATCCTTGTAAGTGTCACAGCCGATCGGCGGACGTGTAATCTCGCCATTCGGCGTTTTGTAGCCCACGCAGACTTTCACCGTGTCCATGCCGTCCAGAACATCGAGCTTGGTCAGGCAGATACCCGATACGCTGTTGATCTGGATCGCGTGGCGCAATGCAACCGCATCAAACCAGCCACAACGCCGGGAACGACCAGTCGTAGTCCCAATCTCGTTGCCTTTGACCGCGAGGTGATGCCCCATCTCATCGAACAGCTCGGTCGGGAACGGACCGGAACCCACGCGAGTGGTATAGGCTTTGGTGATACCCAGAACGTAGTCCAGGAACAGTGGACCAAAACCAGACCCTGTCGCAGTCCCGCCCGCAGTGGTGTTGGAGGAGGTGACATACGGATAGGTTCCCAGGTCAATATCAAGCAGGGAACCCTGGGCCCCTTCAAACAGAATGTTTTCGCCACGCTTGCGGAAATCATGCAGCATATCGGTAACGTCGGCTGCCATGGGGAGAATTTCCTCACCCATTTGCTTGAGTTCTTCCAGAGCCGCATCAATGTCTTCCGGCTCCTCCTTGAAGTACTCGGTCAGCACAAAGTTATGGTAGGACATAATTTCCCGCAACTTGGGCTCAAAGTCCCCGGGATTACAGAGATCCCCAAGACGAAGACCACGGCGAGACACCTTGTCTTCGTAGGCCGGACCAATCCCGCGGCCAGTGGTGCCGATCTTGTCGTTGCCACGGGCGCGTTCACGAGCCTGGTCAATGCGAACGTGGGTGCGCAGGATAAGCGGGCAAGCCAGACTGATCCGCAAACGGTCTCGGACCGCCACGCCATTACCTTCCAGTTCGCGTACTTCCTTCAACAGCGCCTCGGGAGAAAGGACAACACCGTTACCAATCAGGCAGTAGACGTGCTGACGAAGAATACCCGATGGAATCAGGTGCAGGGCCGTTTTCTTGCCATCAATTACCAGTGTGTGTCCGGCATTGTGACCACCCTGAAAACGGACAACGGCGGTCACCTTGTCGGTCAGCAGGTCAACAATTTTACCCTTGCCTTCATCACCCCATTGGGTGCCCAGCACAACAACGTTTTTACCCATGATTCTCTCTCAATGCGGCTGCCCCGGGGAGGATCAGCGCTTCGCAAGTTTACCTGTAAATGAGTTCACTGAGGCCTGGCAGGCGTCAGTCCAGCTTCTCAACGACCCACTGGCCGCCCTGTTTAACCAGTTTCCGGTCACAGCCTCGTGCTGCCGGATCAACACCGCTATCCTCTGGCAAAGCCCGGATAACCGTCTCGGTCATTCTTAGACCGGAGATTACGCCCTCCAGAGCGGGGTCAGGATCAGCCGGGGCCCATACTGCCCCTGAGAATTTCTGAGTCCGCTCACCAAGAGACACCAGCGCACGGATATCCAGGCTGAAACCTGTTGCCGGGCGAGCCCGGCCAAAATCACTGCCAATGGCGTCATAGCGGCCACCTTTGGCAACCGAATCACCATGTCCCGGCACATAGGCAGCGAACACCAGACCGGTATGGTAGTTGTAACCCCTGAGCTCGCAGAAATCGAAACCGAAACTCACTTCCGGGAAATCCCGGGCCAGCATGTCTGAAACCCGACCCAGTTTGTCCAGGGCGGCATCAAGACTTTCGGAAGCACCCTCAAGAATTCGCCGGGCCGAAACCAGAGCTTCCGGACCACCACTAACCCTTGCCAGCTCCCTTAATCGGGCACCGGCGGAGTTTTCGGGGCAGTCGCCCAGCAATTCATCCAGTTCGGGGACAGATTTACGGGCCATGGCGTCGAAAATCGAGGCTTCGGTCTCCCGGTCAAAGTTGCCGTCACCGATCAGGCTCTCATATATCGAAACATGAGCAAGGTCCAAATGGACGTGCGGCAAACCGGCGACGCGAAGTGCTTCCAGCATCAGGCTGATCACTTCCATATCTGCAGACTCGGACTCGCTGCCAAACAACTCACAACCGGCCTGAATGGGAGTCCGTCCGGTCAGCATATGGCGGGGTCGGGTATGCAGAACGTGGCCCGCATAGCACAGCCGGGTAATACCTTCCTGCCCGAGCGTGTGCGCATCAATGCGGGCTGCCTGGGGCGTCATATCGGCCCGAACCCCCATCATCCGGCCAGTCAGCTGATCGGTCAGCTTGAATGTCTGCAGCTCGAGGTCATTTCCGGTACCGGTAAACAATGACTCGAGATATTCAATCAGCGGCGGGATTACAAGCTGGTAGCCCCAGCGCTGGCAGGTATCCATTACATCCCGGCGCAGGGATTCGATCCGTCCGGCCAGAGGCGGCAGAATGTCCTCTACCCCGTCAGGCAGTAACCAGCGATCAGATACTGTCATGAGATTTCGTTGTCCGTCAGACCCGTTCCGGCAACATGTGCCGATGGGATTACACAGGATTTAGGGCGAATTCCGGAGAAGGAAAAAACCCGGAACAAAACCGCCAGAATTTTACACGGTTGGCCGGCACAAAAAAACCGGAATACCGAGGTATTCCGGTTTTTCGACTCACAGTTCCCGGTCTCAGCGAGGGCCCTGGGGATCCTTAAGGAACTTCATGAAGTCACTTTCGGAGTCAATGACCATGATGTCGTCCTTGCTGGAGAAGGTATTCCGATAAGCTTCAAGACTACGGTAGAAGCTGTAGAACTCGGCGTTCGAACCGTAGGCGTTGGCATAAATCTCCGCCGCCTGGCCGTCCCCTTCACCCCGGGTTTCCTCGGATTCCGCAAACGCCTCCGCGAGAATGACCGTGCGCTGACGATCGGCGTCAGCACGAATACCCTCAGCCAGCTCCTTGCCGCGTGAGCGGAATTCCTGGGCGAGCTTTTCACGCTCAGTAGCCATACGGCGATAAACGTTTTCACTCACCTGGCCAGGAAACTCTATCGCTTTAACCCGCACGTCCAGCACTTCGATGCCAAACTCTTTCACGGACGTTTCGTTCACCCGATCCCGCAAGGTATGCATCAACTCATCGCGCTGGCCGGAAACCACCTCGTGCATGGTACGGATACCGAACTCATCCCGCAGACCGTTATCCACGCGGGACAAGAGCAGCGACTGGGCACGGAACTCGTCACCACCGGTCGCCCGGTAGAACTGATCCACATTGAGAATCTTCCAGGCAATGTAGGAATCCACGTCCAGGGGTTTCTTCTCAACCGTCAGGTACTGGCGGGAAGGAAGATCCATGGTCAGTACCCGGATATCGAACTCCCGGACCTGATCAATCACCGGGACCTTGAAATGAATACCCGCCTGAATATCCGTTTCCACCAGCTCACCGAACCGGAGCATCACGCCCCGATGGGTTTCCGGAATGATATACACACTGGAAAGAACCAGCAGGACGACAATGAGGGCGCCTGCAAGGCCCACGACACCTTTAGGTCCCATAATTATCTGCTCCTCCGTACATTAGTGTCCTGCCTGGAGCGAAGCTCCTGGATTACCCGGTCAGTCAATGCCTGGACATCAGTCTGATCATTACCGCCGCCTGATGACTGGCCTGAAGACCGGGACACGGACCCCTGGGTCAGGCGATCCAATGGCAGGTACATCATGTTGCCGCTGCTCTCGGTATCCACGAGGATCTTGGTGCTGCTCGAGAGCACAGTCTCAAGGGTCTGTAGGTACATGCGTTCACGGGTGACCGTGGGTGCATTCTGGTAGACCGCCAGCAACTGCAGGAAACGTGATGTTTCACCGCGAGCACGTTCGATGACTTCCTGCTTGTAGGCGCTGGCTTCCTCGATCATGCGTTGGGCTTGACCGCGAGCCTCCGGAACCACCTTGTTACGGTAAGTTTCGGCTTCCTCTTTCACCTGCTGCTCATCCTCACGGGCGCGCTGGACCTCACGGAATGCGTCCTGAACGGCAGGAGGTGGCTGGGTGCTTTCCACGTTAACCCGGACAATTTCCAGGCCGGTGCCATATTCAACCAGAAAACTCTGGAGACGCTGTTCTACACGGACCGCCAGCTCTGCACGCCCCTCGGTCAACACATCGTCCAGGGACGAACTGCCGACTTCGTGCCGCAGGGCACTGTCGGTTGCAAAAGCCAGCGCCTGATTCGAATCACGAACATTCAGGACGTAAGCCTGGGCGTCGGATACACGGTACTGAACCTGCAGATCCACGGTTACCAGGTTTTCATCCTGGGTCAGCATCTGGCCACTGGACTCAGCAGTTCGGACGCTGGTGACACGCACCTTGGTGACATCATCAATCAACGGCACCTTGAAGCGCAGACCCGGGCTTTCTGTCCGGTTGTACTCACCGAAGCGAAGAACAACCGCGCGTTCCTGCTCGTTCACGGTGTAGAACGACTGAAAAATCACATAGCCGACGACAAGAATTGCGGCAATGGCAAGCACAGCGCCAAAGCTTCCGGCACTTCCGCCGGAGCTGCCCCCGCTCCCGCCAGACTTACCGCCTTTTCCGCCAAGCATCTTATTCAGCTTGTCGAGACCCTTTTTCAGCGCCTCGTCGAGGTCTGGCGGCCCCTGATCATTGCCGCGACGACCACCACCGGTTCCCCAGGGATCATTGTCGTTACGGTTTCCACCCGGTTCGTTCCAGGCCATAGTGCTCTCCGTTCCTGACTTGTAGAATGGCTGCAAATACTAGGGATTTATCAGCGCCCCGGCAATAGCCTGCCCTATTTCAGGCAGTCCGGTCATCGAGACGAACTGAATCTTCTTTCACTCCGGCACGGCTGAGCAGTTGCAGCCAATCCCGATTCTGCAATCGGACTTCCAGCACGGTATCACCGGTCTGGCGGTGCTCTTCACTCAACACCGACCCTGCCTCATGGAGCAGTGCCCGCAACTTGCCGTCTTCCGGACC
Organism: Marinobacter salinus; assembly: GCF_001854125.1. Lineage (NCBI taxonomy): Bacteria > Pseudomonadati > Pseudomonadota > Gammaproteobacteria > Pseudomonadales > Marinobacteraceae > Marinobacter > Marinobacter salinus. The sequence goes on along the minus strand of NZ_CP017715.1, from coordinate 408,501 downwards.
AAGCAAGACAAAATGGTGTATCACATCCTCCGCGAGACGTTCAACGATGGCGTCGAACAGCCCATCCAGCCCTTCTCCGGTGACTGCGGATACCCAGGCCCTGACCGGCACACCGTCTTCATTCCGTTCAACCCGGGGCGTGAAATCTTCCAGCAGGTCAATTTTGTTAAACACCTGCAGCATCGGAACCTCGTTGGCTCCGATCTCTGCCAGCACCTCTTCCACCTGCTCAATATTTTCATCGCGACGGCTGTCATGGCAGTCAACAATATGCAGGAGCAACGTGGCTTCTGTGGTTTCCTCCAGCGTCGCCCTGAACGCCTCAACCAGTTTGTGGGGCAAATGACGAATGAAACCCACAGTGTCCGCCACTACGACTGCACCTACGTCTGGAAGTTCCAGGCGTCGCAACGTCGGATCCAGCGTTGCGAACAACTGATTCGCAGCATATACGTTGGAAGTGGTCATTCGGTTGAACAACGTCGATTTTCCGGCGTTGGTGTAACCAACAAGAGATACCGTCGGAATATCCGCACGCTTCCGGGCACGCCGTCCCTGATTACGCTGCCTTCGAACTTTCTCAAGCCGCTTATGAATGGACTTGATCCGCTCTCGCAAAAGCCGGCGGTCCGTTTCGAGCTGTGTTTCACCGGGCCCCCGGAGCCCAATACCGCCCTTTTGGCGTTCCAGGTGAGTCCAACCCCGGACCAGACGGGTAGACATATGCTCCAACTGAGCAAGCTCCACCTGAAGCTTACCTTCGTGGGTCCGTGCTCTCTGGGCAAAGATGTCCAGGATGACCCCCGTGCGATCCAGGACACGACAGCGAAGGTCACGCTCGACGTTGCGTTCCTGGCTTGGGCTCAGTGCGTGATTAAAGAGAACCACGTCCGCTTCATTGGCGGTAATGGCATCCCGGATTTCCTCAAGCTTGCCCTCGCCAACAAACAGACGGGGACTGGGTTGCTTGCGCGAACCGGTGACCACCGCCACGGGCTCAACACCTGCAGAGGTTACCAGTTCCCGGAACTCATCCGGATCTTCAGTATCATCATGGGAGGTGAAATCGATGTGGACGAGAATCGCCCTTTCACCGACATCGGGACGTTCAAACAAGTGGTATCAACTCCGAAACAGTCAGACTGTTAACCTCGTAAAAAAACAAACACCCGCGTCCTTCCGAACCTTCAGGTTCTTCAGAAGCGCGGGTGGCAATACCGGGAAAACCGGAAAGATCAGTCTTCAGACTCGCCTTCTCCTCCCGGTGCCTGCTGCGGAATGCGAACATTACGAGCTGGGACCACGGTGGAAATAGCATGCTTGTAGACCATTTGGCTGACAGTATTTTTCAGCAAAATCACGAACTGGTCAAAAGATTCAACCTGGCCCTGAAGCTTGATACCATTGACCAGAAAGATAGAAACCGGAATGCGTTCCTTGCGCAGGGCATTGAGGTAAGGGTCTTGTAACGAGTGCCCTTTTGACATGTGTGTTCTCCTGTTTTTAGTAAGTGCAGATCGTCAAATTTCAGATTTAAATGTGGTGTGTAGTCTGATTTTTTTCAAGGCCGCCTCAGCGATAAATTCATCCTCGCTATCAAGCCAGCCCACATCGGACCATTTCCGCAACCAGGTCAACTGCCGTTTGGCCAACTGGCGCGTGGCAGCGACGCCTTTGCTTACAAATGTGTCATAGTCGTATTCGCCGGCAAGATAACCCCACGCCTGGCGATAACCGACACACCGCATGGATGGGAGATCAGGGTGTAAGTCTTCCCTGATCATCAGCGCCCGTACTTCATCGAGAAAGCCTGCTTCCAGCATTTTCAGAAAGCGGAGACGTATTCTCTCGTGAAGCACTTGCCGCTCGGGCGGCGCCATAGCAAGCTGCGTTACAGTATACGGGAGCGCGGTGGCTTCGTCTGCCTGCCATTGGGTGAAATAGGTGTAATCCTCAATCCCAACCCCTTGCTGTTGCCCCAAACCTGTACTTTCCGCCTGCCAGAACGAGGAAATTGGCTTTCCCGTCAGGCGTATAACCTCAAGGGCCCTAAGCAGTCGCTGGCGGTTATTCGGATGAATCAGACGGGCAGCAACCGGATCTTTCGCCTCAAGCTCCTGATGCAAGACCTCCCAGCCCTTCTCCTTTGCTTCCCGCTCCAGTGACTCACGCAGCTCATGATTGGCACCCGGCAACCCAGACATTCCGTGCAAGAGCGCTTTAAAGTACATCATGGTCCCACCGACGAGCAGAGGGATTCGCCCTGCCCGGGTGATACTCGCCATTTCAGCAAGTGCATCGCGCCTGAAATCCGCGGCAGAATAGGTGTCGGCAGGGTTGCAGATATCAATCAGGCGGTGAGGCGCCTCTGCCAGCTCTTCTACATCAGGCTTGGCGGTACCGATATCCATATCGCGATAGATCATGGCCGAGTCGACGCTGATAATATCGCAGGGCAGCCGCCGGCATAGCTCAATCGCCAGATCAGTTTTGCCAGACGCCGTTGGCCCCATCAGGAAGATGACAGGCGGCTTGTCAGCAGGGCGGCGTTCTTGCTCGGGCATGGCAGATCAGCGCCCCCGCAGGAACAACTTGTCCAGTTCGGACAGGGTAACGAGGGTCCAGGTGGGCCGGCCATGATTGCACTGCCCGCTGCGCTCCGTAGCCTCCATGTCCCGCAACAGTGAGTTCATCTCCGGGATTGTCAGTTGGCGGTTGGCCCTGACCGATCCGTGACAAGCCATAGTGCCCAGCAATTCATGGGTGACTGCCTCAACACGATCACTCTGACCATGCTCAATGAGATCGGCCAGAACATCGCGAACCAGTTGCTCCGCATCAGCGCCGCGCAACAATGCTGGAACCTGACGCACCGCCAGAGTTTCCGGCCCTATTCGCTCAATCTGCAATCCCAACTGCTGCAATTCCTCGCCGTGACTTTCCGTCAGCGCAGCCTCTTTCTGGCTCACCGCCAGCGATAACGGCACGAGCAGGGGCTGACTCTTCAGATCCTGCTCGGCCAATGCCCGCTTCATCCGCTCATAGGTTATCCGCTCATGGGCCGCATGCATATCGACAACGATCAGCCCGGCGCGGCTCTGGGCGAGAATGTAAATGCCATGCAACTGAGCAATGGCATAGCCCAGTGGCGGTTCCTCATCGCTACCCACTGGCGGCGTCGGCAAAGCTTCACCCGGGCCACGGGTTGTATTGGGTGAGCTTTCGTCGACACCCCCTCCCGCATTCAGAGAGCTGTAAAAGGCCATCTGGTCACTGGCGCGCCACTCCTGCTGAGGCTGAGCGTACGCCTGCCCGCCATAACCCGCATTCTGGGCGGACGGATGGCCATGGATTCCGGCGGCGGGCTGCCCAGGCCAGGCGTTGACTTCCGCAGACTCACCAACAGCTGCCGGCCCCGGTGACGCAGCGTTTTCACGTCCAAATGACTGGGCCACCGCGCCCCGTAAATGATCGTCCGGTCGCACATCAGCCAAGGCCTTGTGCAAAGTTCGGAAAATGAAATCATGAACCAGCCGGCCGTCACGAAAACGCACTTCGTGCTTGGTGGGATGAACGTTGACGTCCACCGTTGCCGGATCAACCTCCAGATAGAGCACAAAGGCAGGATGGCGATTGTTATAAAGCACATCCCGGTACGCCTGCCGCACGGCATGGGCCACAAGCCGATCCCGGATAACACGACCATTCACAAAGAAGTATTGCAGATCGGCCTGACTCCGGGAAAACGTTGGCAAGGCGACCCAGCCCCACAACCGCAGACCGGTAGCCTCGGCGTCGATGATCACCGCATTGTCGATAAACTGCTGCCCGCACAGGGCGCCAATGCGACGCTCCTTGTCAATCGCTGACTCGGCCGGACGAAGACTCTGGACCACGCGCTGGTTATGACGCAGGGTAAACCCGGCATCAAAGCGACTGAGGGCCTGACGGCGCACACATTCTTCAACATGATTAAACTCGGTCTTCTCGGTGCGAAGAAACTTGCGGCGCGCCGGAGTGTTGAAGAAAAGATCCCGGACCTCAAGGGTCGTTCCGACCGGGTGAGCTGCGGGCGATATCCGGGCATCCATTTCACGGCCTTCGACTTCCACCCTGGAGGCAGCTTCCTGATCCGCGGTCCGGGAAGTCAGAGTCAGGCGGGAAACAGAACTGATACTGGCCAGCGCTTCACCCCGAAAACCGAGAGAAGCAACGGCTTCCAGATCATCGAGACTGGCTATCTTGCTGGTGGCATGGCGACTGAGAGCCAACGGCAAATCACTTTCCGTGATACCACTGCCATCATCCCGGACCCGGATAAGCTTGACACCGCCCTGTTCAACCTCTACGTCTACCCGGCTGGCGCCGGCATCCAGTGCGTTTTCAACAAGCTCTTTTACAACAGATGCGGGACGTTCCACCACTTCGCCGGCGGCAATCTGGTTCGCAAGCCGTGGCGAGAGCAATCGAATGGAGGGCATGTTTCGGAAAAACCTCTTGATCAGGATGCAGGAATACGAATGGTTTGTCCTACCATAACACGGTCATCCCTCAAGCCGTTATACTGCATCAGCTCGCTGACAGTTGTCTGATTTTCCCTTGCCACAGCGGAGAGCGTGTCGCCACGCCGGATCCGATAGTGGCTGACAACATTACCCCCCTGGCGCTGCTGCTTCTGCCAGGCAAGCAAGGTGCCCGGCGGAGGCGTTTTCCGGAAATGCTGATCAACCCCCTGCATGATCGCTTTCGCGATCTTGTTGCGATACCACTCGGTTGAGAGGTTTTTCTCTTCCTGGGGGTTCGAGATGAACCCCGCCTCGACCAGGATGGATGGAATGTCCGGCGATTTCAAAACGACAAACGCCGCCTGCTCCACGCCCGATTTGTGCAGCTCTGTCACACGCCCCAACTTGCCGAGCACCGAACCACCTACGCCGAGACTGGCGTTGATGCTTGCCGTCATGGACAGATCAAGGAGCACACCGGCCAGCATGTCGTCACGACCGTCCAGCGAAACGCCACCGGTCAGATCAGAGCGATTTTCGCTTTGGGCCAACCAACGCGCGGTCTCACTGGTTGCTCCGCGCTGGGACAGGGCGAAAACCGAGGCCCCTTTGGGCTGCGGCGTGCGGAAGGCATCAGCATGCACCGAGATAAACAAATCAGCATTGTACTTGCGCGCCAGCAAGGTCCGGTTACGTAGCCCGATGTAGTAATCCCCGGTTCGAGTCAGCTTGGCAGAATATCCGGACTGGTCGTTGATGAGCTTCGCCAGAGTTTTTGCCATCCTGAGAACCACGTCCTTCTCGCGGGTGCCTCTCGGACCGGTTGCACCCGGATCTTCACCACCATGGCCGGCGTCAATCACCACAACCACATCGCGCTTGCCCGCCGAATCCTGGGTTACGGTGGGCTTGCCGGCCTTTTCCAGGCGACTGCCACTCTCGTCGATCAGGTCCACCACGAGGCGATGACCATACTGGTCATTGGGTTCCAACTGAAAGCTGCGGGGTTTGATATCGTTCTTCAGGTCCAGAACAACCCGCAAATCATTGCCATTCCTGGGTGCGCTCCGGATACGGCGAATCGGGCTCCCGGAAAGATCCAGGTTCTCGAAATCCGCTTTCAGCTTCGTATTTTTCAGGTCGATAACCAGACGGGCTGGCCCCTCAAGAGCAAAGATGTTGTGATCAACTTTGCCCTCCGTATCCAGTACGAGACGGGTATGGTCTGGCGCAGGCCAGACTCGCACGCCTTCCACTCGGGTGCCTGCATCAACAACCAATGACAGGGACAGCAGCAGCGCTGCGGCAATACCCGCCAGATGATTAAAGCTAAATTTGACTGTTGTCATACAGCATTCCTGCTCGTTCAAACATCGGACTCAAGAAACTCAATGGTCCGGCCAACAGAGTTCCAGCTCATTCAACAAGGCGGCTCCCTGCTCCGAGCCTGCCCGGAGCGTGGCAGAGCGCCCCTCTCCCTCAGCTTCAAGATGTATTTCCAGATCGGCTTCCGGTAATACTCCCTTTCCTCGCTCTGGCCACTCAATCAGGCACAGGCTGGAGCCGGAGAAGTAGTCACGGATGCCCATATACTCCAGCTCTTCCGGGTCACCCAGTCGATAAAGGTCAAAGTGGTAAGCCGGCGGATGCAAGTGCTCATACGGCTCTACCAGAGTGTAGGTCGGGCTCTTCACTGCACCTTCATGGCCGAGGCCACGCATTACACCACGGCTGAGGGTCGTCTTGCCCATACCCAGGTCACCGTCAAGAAAGACCGTCAGCCCATGCCCTGACTGGGCCACGACCCTTGCCAGCTCCCGGCCAAGATGTTCAGTCTCGGCTTCGTTATCCAGAAACAGACGGCGCTCGTTGCCGAATATAGTCATTTACCCTCCCAGCTCCGGGCCCGCTTCTTTTCAGACTCGCAGAACAGCAGTGGCAGTGCATCAATCACATCATTCGGAATCAGGCCGACGAACCCCCGGGTTTCCGAAGCAAGATTCGCGGCAGCAAGATGCACGGACGCACCAAGACCGGCCGCACGCCCCGAGTCGCCCAGCTGGGCATAAAGAGCCCCAATAATTCCGGACAGAACATCCCCCATCCCGCCAGTGGCCATACCAGGATTGCTGCCGCTTACAATGTCCACGCCACCGCTTTCAGACGCAATAACAGTGCCCGCGCCTTTCAGGAGAACGGTGCCGCCGAATATGCTCTGGAGCTTTGCCGCCGCCGCCATTCTGTCAGCTTCCACCTCGGGTACCAGACAATTTAAAAGCCTGGCCGCTTCTCCAGGGTGCGGCGTCAGGATATGGTTGTTTGCCGGCACGGCAACCCGGTTTGCCAGAAGATTAAGGGCATCCGCATCAAGCACCCGCGGCTTGCCACTGGCCACCACCTTTTCAAGCATCTGCTGCCCCCAGGCGCTGCGCCCGATGCCCGGGCCGCATACAATAACCGTTGCCGCTTCCAGCAACGGTGGCAGCTCCGAACCATGGATCAGCCCATGAACCATCACCGACGGGCAGCGCCCAAGGGCTGCGGTAACGTGTTCGGGCCGTGTCGCCAAAGACACAAGGCCAGCACCGGACCGCATCGCGGCTTCCGCTGCCAGCAGGCCTGCACCGCCGAATCCACGATCTCCGGCCACCACCAGCACATGACCAAACCGGCCTTTATGCGCATTCGCAGGGCGCTCGGGCAACCATGACATCGTTGAAGACCAGTCCAGTCTTGTCGCAATACTTTGCTGACCGCTCCCGGCAACGCCCTGCCCGGCATCCAGCGATTCAAACACAACCTTTCCACATACCGCAGCGCCCTGGCCGGTGAACAACCCGGCCTTGAGGCCGATAAACGTTACCGTCACCGCGGCTCTGACCACTTCCCCTTCAGCCGCACCGGTGGTGGCATTCAGCCCCGACGGCAAATCAACAGCCAGCACCGGAACGCCCGCCCCGTTGCACCGACCGATCATTTCGGCAAATGGTTCTCTCGGGGCACCGGATACGCCGGTCCCGAGCATGGCATCCACAAGAAGACCAGCCTGGCCGAACATCCTGTCCAGCTCCACCTCGTCCAGCGACTTGAGCTCCCGCACACCGACACCGTCAGCCACTGCTTTTTGCCAGGCTTTCCTGGCATCCCCTGCAAGTTTTCTGGTCGGCGCAACCGCAATACAATCGACATTCAAACCATGACGCCTGGCATTGGCAGCCACCAGATAGCCATCACCGCCATTGTTACCCGCCCCGCACAGAACCAGAATGCGGTCACGATCGTGCCAGTCACGCACCAGTCGCCGGAAAGCCGCGTGAGCTGCCCTCTGCATCAAATCAAAACCATCAACGCCTTGTTGCTCAATGACATAACGATCGATTTCACGCACGGCATCGGCGGAAAACAGCGCATCTGGTAAACTGCTCGCAGCGGATGGCGGCATGAGCCTGTGCTCCCGTTACAGAAACCGGTTTAAGAAAAATGGCCAGTTACCTGTAAAGCATAGCAAAACGGGGAAAAAGGTCATAACTTAATCAGATTAAAATTTAGCATCACACTATTCGGTGATCAGCTCACACAACAGCAGGCCAAATGAGCATAGCGACCAATAACCCGGACACAGCCCAGGCACTCGCCGAGCTGACAGAGAGCATCCGACGCTGGGCCGAAGAACTGGGCTTTTCCGACCTGGGCATTACACTTCCGGAAACCGGTGAGCATGGCCAACACTTGCAGGATTGGTTGGAGCAAGGTTATCAAGGTGAAATGGCCTACATGGGGCACCACGGCGACAAGCGCTTCACACCCCGGTCGCTGGTACCCGGCACCGACCGAATCATCTCGGTTCGCATGGATTACCTGCCCGCACCGGACAGCCCGAAAGAAGCACTTACTAACCGCACAAAGGCGTACATTACGCGCTACGCTCTTGGCCGCGACTACCACAAGCTGATTCGTAAGCGGCTGGCCACATTGGCAAAACGAATTGATGACGCTGTCAGCGGGTACGACTATCGCGCCTTCGTAGACAGCGCGCCGGTCCTTGAGAGGGCTCTCGCCCAGCGAGCCGGCCTGGGCTGGATTGGCAAAAACAACATGCTGATCCATCCGAAAGCTGGCTCATTCTTCTTTTTAGGCGAAATCTTTACCAGTGCACCGCTACCGCTGAGCGAACCCTTCGACACGGATCACTGCGGCAGTTGCACCTCATGCCTGGACCTGTGCCCCACCGATGCCTTTGTCGGGCCTCACAAACTGGATGCCAGGCGCTGCATCAGTTATCTGACCATTGAGCTGAACGGGAGCATTCCGGAAGAACTGCGGCCGCTGATGGGAAACCGGGTGTTTGGCTGCGACGATTGCCAACTGGTATGTCCGTGGCAGAAATTCAGCAAACCGACCATCGAAAACGACTTCCAGCCCCGGCATGGCCTGGACAACAGTTCTTTAGCCGAACTTTTTCTCTGGACGGAAGAGCAGTTCCTGAAGCGGACGGAGGGCTCGGCGATTCGACGCACGGGCTATGAGGGCTGGCTCCGCAACCTGGCGGTCGGACTCGGCAATGCGCCCTCAACCATTCCTGTCATTGAGGCCCTGAAGAAGCGCACGGACCACCCTGGTGATATGGTCCGCGAACACGTGCAGTGGGCCCTGAGGCAACACGGTTTATAGCTTGAAGAAGGTATCCCGGTAGTGGCGCAGTTCGTTAATGGAGTCGCGGATATCGTCAAGCGCCAGATGACTGCCCTGCTTCTTAACACCCGCCAACACGTCCGGACGCCAGCGCCGGGCAAGCTCTTTGATGGTAGAGACGTCCAGATTCCGGTAATGGAAGAAGCCCTCAAGTTTGGGCATGTACTTCACCAGGAAACGACGATCCTGGCCAATGCTGTTGCCGCACAGAGGTGATTTGCCCGGTTCCAGGTGCTTCTGGAGGAATTCGAGGGTTTGCTGCTCAGCCCCGGCCTCATCAACGGTACTTTCTTTTACCCGCTTCGTCAGGCCGCTTGCACCGTGTGTGTTTGTGCACCACTCATCCATTGCATCCAGCAGACTATTGGACTGGTGCACGGCAATGACCGGCCCTTCAGCCACCACATTCAGCTCCGAATCAGTGATGATCGTGGCCATCTCAATGATCCGCTCCTTTTCCGGGTCCAGGCCGGTCATTTCCAGATCTATCCAAACAAGGCGATCGCCTTCTGCCATTTTGTCTTCCCCAGCCTTCTGATTTTGATAGTGGTGAAGCTGACTCCAGCCTCACTCGGACATTCAGTGATCTATATTAAACGATTTCAGTTCCGGTCGAGCCGAGCTGAAACTATTCCAGTATGATGGCACAGCAACGACGATACTTTCACCCGGCAATCTGAGACCTCATGGCAAAACGGCGACTGAACAAACAGCAGCAATTCCGCATCAAGAAAGTCCAGGAAGAGCGGGCTGCCCGCGCTGCCCGAAAGGAAAAAGTCGTTCAGCAACAGGCCGACGCCGGCGAGCTTGGCCCCGAGCAGGAAGGTCTGGTGATTGCTCACTACGGCCAACAGCTGGATGTGGAAGCCCTTGAAGGTGAGCATACCGGAGACGTCGTACGCTGCTTTGTACGCGCCAACATCGACAGCCTCGTGACCGGTGACAAGGTCATCTGGCGCCCTGGCAAGAATGAAACCGGCGTGATCGTTGCACGTTGCGACCGGCGGAACCTGCTCCAGAGGCCGGATAATTTTGGAGCCCTGAAGCCGGTTGCCGCCAACATTGACCACATTATTCTGGTGATTGCCCCCGAGCCCGAGCCTCATGACAACCTGATCGACCGGTACCTGGTGGCCTCGGAAATCACTGACATTCCAGCCGTCATTCTATTGAACAAGACCGACCTGATCACAGACAGGAACCGGGACTACATTGATGCTCTGCTTGGGCGCTACGAAGCATTGGGCTATGAAGTTGTCCGAACATCGGCAGCGGAGTCCGGCAAAAATCCCTCACCGGAAGTGGAAGCCCTGGTCAAAGATCAGACAAGTGTCTTTGTCGGGCAGTCAGGTGTGGGCAAGTCGTCAATCATTCAGACCCTGATGCCGGATGAGGCCATTCGGGTCGGCGCTGTGTCGGAGAGCACTGGCAAAGGGATACACACCACCACAACCGCAAAACTGTTTCATCTACCCATGGGCGGTGATCTGATTGATTCACCGGGCATCCGGGAATTTGGCCTTTGGCATATGACGCCCCGGGAACTTGAGTACGGTTTCCGGGAAATCCGGGACGAAATCGGCCACTGCAAGTTCCGTAATTGCCGACACTTGGGGGACCCTGGGTGCGCCATTGACACGGCGGCGGATGAAGGGCGAATAAGCCCGGAGCGACTGAAGAGCTTCCACCGAATTCTTCAAGACATGACGGAGCAGCAAGCTCGGGGACTCAAGCCGGAATAACCCGCAATTCGCAGGCGGCCTACCAGTTCAGTTCTCCGGATGCCGGTTCCGGCTTTTCCTGTAGCCACTCGCCGCTTTCCAGTTTTTCTTTCGCTGCGTTCTGCTCGGCCTCGGAAGGACGGGTAAGATCGATCAACGGCTCGTCGCTCTGCCCCGCACTGCTCTGTATACCTTCAGCGGTTTTCTTGTTCAGGACAATAATGGATATCCGCCGGTTGACCGGAGCCGTCGGGTCTTCTTTGTCAAACAGGACGGAATCACTCAGGCCGACAACCCTTGCGATCTGTCCGGACCGTACGCCGCCAGCAACAAGGGCTCTGCGAGCGGTATTTGCACGATCCGCAGACAACTCCCAGTTGGTATAGCCTGGCCGGCCGCCGAACGGAGTGGCATCGGTATGGCCGGTAATGCTGAGTTTGTTGTCCACCGAGCCGAGGGTCTTCGCGAGTTCGAACAAAATATTCTGGGAGTAGTATTTGAGCTCGGCCCGACCACTGTCGAACATCGGGCGACCGGAGCGATCGACAATCTGAATGCGCAGCCCTTCGTCAGTGATATCAATCAGTAACTGATCCTTGAACTCCTGCAGTGTCTGGTTTTGTTCAATCCGGTCCTTCAGCTCCTGGAACAGTTCTTCCATACGACGTTGTTCCAGCGTTTCCGACAACTGATCAACCACCTGATCCTCAATCTGGATCTGACTGGATTCAATATCCGGGCTAGCTTCGTTGACAACTGAGGCACTGCCTTCCAGGTCAACCGGGTTGGGCGAGCCTCCCTCGGTAAAGCCTACCGGATCCCGGAAATACCCTTCTACGGCCAACTTCTGCTCCGGAGAAGCGGTCGCGGTCAGCCAGAGCACAAGGAAGAACGCCATCATCGCGGTCGCAAAATCGGCAAAAGCGACTTTCCAGGAGCCCCCGTGATGGCCGCCTGCAATGACCTTTTTTCTCTTGATTATAATCGGCCGTTCTTCCACGCATCAGCTCCGGTTCAGAATTCAGTCAGTATTATTTGGAGCGAACGTGGTCGTTCAGTTCCTGGAAGCCGGGCCGCTTGTCGGTAGGCAATGATTTACGACCAAACTCGATCGCCATCTGTGGCGCCTGCCCCGAGACGGTGGCAACGATTGCCGACTTCACACAGTCATAGGCTTTCAATTCGTACTTCGCGGAATGCTCCATGGCAATGGAGACCGGGCCAACAAAACCATAGCCCATGAAAATACCCAGAAAGGTACCAACCAGCGCTGCCGCCACACTCAGGCCAATTTTCTCAGGTCCTTCTGAAAGAAAGTTCATGGTAATGACGATACCCAGAACCGCGGCCACAATGCCGAGGCCCGGCAATGCATCGGCGATTTTATTCACCGCGTGCGATGGTTCCTCCAGCTCATGCTGACGACTGTCAATTTCACTCTCCATCATGCCTTCGAGCTCATGAGTCGCCATGTTCCCGGAGCTGATGATCCGCAGATAGTCGGTGATAAATGCCAGCAATTCCTTTGACTTCATAATTGCCGGATAACGACTGAAGATCTGACTGGACTCGGGGTTATCAATATCTTCCTCTATCGCCATTACGCCTTGCTTACGGGATTTATCAAAAATCTCGTAAAGCAGACTCAGTAAATCCATGTAGAAGGATTTATTGAACGGGGATCCGGTCAACTGGCGCAAAATGCCGTGAATGACCTCCTTGACTGTGTGCATGGGGTTGGCAATAACAAAGGAGCCGATTGCGGCGCCAAAAATGATCAGAACTTCTGTGGGCTGCCAGAGAACCATCAGGTTGCCGCCGTGCAGCGTGTACCCGCCGAGCACACTCGCAATGACAACCACTGCTCCAATAATAAGTAACATGGGTAAGATGCACGCCTTGTTTTTGGTTATCGGCCAACGCCTGAAGCGTTCGCGTTTTGTGAGCCCTGATCATAGCAAGGCTCCACGATATCCGCGAAGCCGTGAAACAATTTCTATACAGGGACCGGTCTTTGGTAAACTTCGCGCCTTTGAGCGCAAAGGATCACTTTTAAATGTTTAACAAGTTGTTTGTTCTGAGTCAGTACGTCACCCCGCAACTAGGGGTTTCCCGCCTGGCGGGCCGCCTGGCAGACAGTGACCTCACACCTGCGCTCAAGAACCGCCTTATCAGATGGTTTATCGGCCGCTATGGCGTAAACATGAGTGAGGCCGCCGAATCCGATCCAACAGCCTATCCCACCTTCAATGCCTTTTTTACCCGCGCGCTGAAGCCCGGACTCCGGCCACTCGCCGGCGACGAGAAAACCATGGTCAGCCCGGTTGATGGCACCATTAGCCAGATTGGCCAGGTCAGCGGCGACCGCGTATTCCAGGCCAAGGGCCAATCCTTCAGCCTGACCGAACTGCTCGGCGGCAACAAGGAAAAGACTGGAGTCTTTGCCGAGGGAGAGTTCTCGACCATCTACCTGTCACCCAAGGATTATCATCGCATTCACATGCCAATGGCAGGCACGCTGCGCGAAATGATCCATATTCCGGGAAAACTGTTTTCAGTCAACCCGGTAACCGCGGAAAATGTCCCTAACCTCTTTGCCCGAAACGAACGAGTTGTCTGCATTTTTGACACGGAAGCTGGCCCAATGGCCCTCGTTCTGGTGGGGGCAATGATCGTCGGCAGCGTGGAAACCGTCTGGTCCGGCGTTGTAGTTCCCGGAAGTGACCAGGTCACAGCGACCCGTTATGAGGGAGAGCAGGCCCGGGAGTTTGCCAAGGGCGAGGAAATGGGGCGATTCCGGCTGGGCTCCACAGTCATCATGGTCATGCCAAAAGGCACCGTCAGCTGGAATGAACATCAGGTGGCCGGCAGGACCGTGCGCATGGGCGAGGCATTCGGAACCCTCGCCTGATTCTCAGGCTCGCTCTACAGGGAAGGCGAGAACGTCTGAAATATCCCGGGCGCCGGTTTTGAGCATCAGCAAGCGGTCGAGGCCAAGCGCAACACCCGCGCACTCTGGCAACCCCGCTTCTATAGCGGCCAAAAAGGCTTCATCCAGGTCGCTTTCGGGCTTTCCGGATTGCCGGCGGAGCCTGTTGTCCTCCTGGAAACGGTGACGCTGCTCCTCAGGATCTGTCAGCTCCCAATAACCGTTGCACAGTTCCAATCCATCAATATAAAGCTCAAATCGATGGGCCACCGGATGACCGTCAACTTGCGAGACCCGGGCCAGAGATGCCTGGGAGGCAGGATAGCCGGTAATGAAATCAGGAGCTTCCCGCCCCAGGTTTGGCTCCACCGCAAAGCTCATCAATAAGTCCAGGCAACCGTCTCTGCCCAGGCTCGCAAGCTGCTCCGGCTCCAGCCACTCCTCGCATCGCCGCATCAAGTCACGATCAGTGGCTTCAAACGGGTCTACATGCCCCCAACGGATCATCGCCTCCCGGTAACTCAGAATCCTGGGGGCCGGGCAGTCCAACCAGCCACACACAAGCTCCGTCACTTCAGCCATCAGATCCTCATCGCTGAACCCGACCCGATACCATTCCAGCATGGAAAACTCGGGATTGTGCCGCCGGCCACGCTCTCCATTCCGGAACACTTTCGAGACCTGATAGACCGATCCCGAACCTGCGGCAAGCAAGCGCTTCATGTGATACTCGGGCGACGTCTGCAACCAGCCCCCCTTGTGGTCTGGGGCTGCCACATCCGCAAAAACACCCTCGAGATTCGGATCCGTTACGCCGCATCGCCCGAGGACGGGCGTTTCAACCTCCATGACCTCTCGCGCAGCAAAAAAGCCGCGCACATAGGCCAGTTGTTGTGCGCGGCTTTTCAGAACTGCCTGCGAGGCAGAAGGCTGCCAGACAGGTTGCTCAGTCATGTGAAGATCAGCTGCTCTTTACACGGCTGACATATTCACCAGAGCGGGTATCAACCTTGAGAACTTCCCCAATGGTGATAAACAGCGGTACGTTGACGACCGCACCGGTCGAGAGGGTCGCGGGCTTTGAACCGCCCTGGGCAGTATCACCTTTCATTCCCGGATCAGTATCAACAACTTCCAGCTCGACAAAGTTAGGCGGAGTGACGGACAGCGGCGCACCGTTATACAAAGTGACCGTGTAAACGTCCTGCTCCTTCAGCCATTTGATGGTATCCCCGACGGCCTTGGCGTCCGCAGGGTACTGCTCAAAGGAACCGTCTGTCAGCATGAAATGCCAGAACTCACCATCGGTGTACAAGTATTCCATGTCCTGATCCATGACGTCTGCCGCTTCAAGGCTTTCACCGGATTTGAAGGTCCGCTCCCAGACGCGGTTGGTCATCAGGTTGCGTAGCTTTACACGGTTAAAAGCCTGGCCCTTGCCAGGTTTGACGAACTCGTTCTCGAGAATGATGCAGGGGTCGCCATCAAGCAAAACTTTAAGACCGCTGCGAAATTCGTTGGTAGAATATGAAGCCATGAAATGTCCACCTGACAAAATGCTGTTTAGAATTCAAAGGTCGCTATGATACAGCGAACCCCCGCCCGTATAGAAGCCCACCTTGCAGACGAGGACCGAAGCTGGCAACAGCTGTTGGCTGAATCCATCACCTCACCGGTAGAGTTGCTGAGGCGGTTGGAGCTGCAACCGGAGCATTGGCTTCCTGGTGCCATCGCTGGCCACGAACTGTTTCCTGTCAGGGTTCCGGAACCTTTTCTGGCCCGGATGAAAAAGGGAGACCCTGGGGACCCTCTGCTCAGACAGGTGCTGCCACTCCAGGCAGAAACGCTGGAGGTGGCAGGCTTTGTCCGCGATCCACTGGAAGAAAATGGCGCCATTCAGACCACGGGGTTGATTCGCAAATACCACAGCCGGGCACTCCTGATGATCACAGGGCAGTGTGCGATCAACTGCCGTTACTGTTTCCGGCGCCACTTTCCCTACGCAGAGCAGCGGATGAGCCCTGAGGACCGGCAGCAGGTGATTGACACTCTCGCCGCCAGCCCTGAGGTCAACGAGGTGATCTTCAGTGGTGGCGACCCGCTCGCCGCCAGTGACCGACTGCTGTCGCAGTGGGCATCCGCCATTAGCGGAGTCCCACATATCAGGCGATTACGCCTTCACACACGCCTACCCGTAGTGATTCCCCAGCGTGTATGCGATGCCCTGCTTGAATGGCTTTCGAGAATACCGGTTCAGGTCGTTATGGTCTTGCACATCAACCATCCTGCCGAGATTGATGTTGCAACACGCAAAGCCCTGAGCTTCCTTCGCGCGGCGGGCGTTACCCTGCTAAACCAGAGCGTTATCCTACGGGGCGTCAACGACGATGCTGACGTACTCGAGGAACTGAGCGAGTCGTTGTTCGATGCCGGAGTTCTGCCGTATTATCTGCACTCATTTGATCCGGTAGAGGGGGCCCACCATTACGATGTCGCAGACGGCGAAGCACGGGCACTTGTGCGAGAACTGCTGGTGCGACTACCCGGATTCCTGGTCCCGAAACTGGTAAGGGAGATCCCCGGGAGGGAAAGCAAGACCCCAGTCGACCTTTTCCCATGACGAAGTTCTCAAAATCGACTTGAAATCACATGTCAAACATTGTCAACTCGTGATTTTCTCGCTTTTAGTCACTGGTTTGCTATTTTAAAGTCGAGTAGTGTTCAACGATAGAAACATGTATTTTCGGCGTTTTCCTGACAAGCCGGCAGAGTGCAGAGCCTCCTGCCTCGCTGTACAAGGCTAACCCTTGATACCAACCGTGGTCCTGATAGTGGCATGAACTCATGGAAGGCATGAACCTGAAACCGGATCTCCGGGTCCCCGAGCAGAAAACGTCAAGTCTGTCTTTCTGCGACACCACGCCCAGGGCATTCAAGGCCTGGGTGGACCAGCTGCCTATGGCCAACATCGGGGAAGTCTCTCGCCAACTTTACCACGCGGTCATTGAACTCAATCATCTTTTCATTGCCCCACAGACACGCATGCAGCTCCTTGAGCTGATTCGGCAAAAGATCCACTTCGTCTGTGACGAACTGTCCCGGCACTACCTCGGGCTTGCCGTTGCTTTACCCGAGAAACAGCGCAAAATTGCCAACCTGTCTCAGGCACTGCAGCTACACCTGGCGTCAGGCTACAAACTGTGCGTACTCGAATTTCTTGATGGCAACGGTGTCGATAAAAACCGAAGGCAGGTTGCCATGGCCACCCATCGTGCGATCTCGGAGCTGGCAGCCACAATTGTCCGGTCTCACCAACTATACTGCCCAAGCCCGGCGCAAAGCTGGCTGGAATGCCATCGCCTGTTCCGGTTTGCATACCACAACAAACTGTCGGTAACACAGGTCGAAGACGGCACCTTGCAGCACCGGCACTCAAGCTCGGTGGCGGACAGCTACAAGCGGATTTTGCTGCTGGGATGCTCTCGGCCCAATCAGCTTCGCCAGGCAGAACTGCTTCAGGTCTATGAGCTGTCTGAAGCCTGGAGCGAATACACTTCCTGCGGGCCGGACATCGAGGACGATAGTCTTTTTGTGGTCAACATGGAGCGGGATAACCCACCCATTTACCGAAGCCTGCTCGACCATAAGCCCGAAGAGGAGAGTTTCGGATTCGACACCCGGGATCTGTCCGCCATGGTGTCAGACACCGTCCATGCCCGGCGGAATAACGCCTCCGCAGAAAACGATCTTCACATCCCGGCCAAGATCAGTGACACCCTGCTGCTCCACCTGAGCCAGGCATTGGGAATCATTGCCAAGCGCAATTTTAACCGTATCGACAGCCAAGGCACGCTTGAGGTATGTGTTGGCCTGACCGCCGCGCACTATTTTGTCGCTGGCGAAAAAACCTTTACAGAGTTCGTAAACGGTAACGACAACGCCCACCATGATGACGAAAACCTGTTTGTCCGCTCTGCCCGTAAAAACGGCGATGCCTGGTCCGGAGCCCATGACGCAGGCCCCAGCGATGAAGCCTTGCACTCCGCCGATACCCCAATCACTTTCCGGGGCAATTACGGCACGTCGCCCACAACCGTCGCAGACAAGAACAGGCCGAGATCCCATCATGCCCTGCTGATCAACACGAGCCCTGGAGGATACTGCGTGGTTTGGGAAAGCAACATCCCACCGTCACTGCAGGCGGGCGAAGTGCTCGGCGTGCGTGAGCAGAGGACCCACCCCTGGAGTGTGGCAGTTGTGCGCTGGATCCGGCAGATCAAGAACCAGGGCACCCAGGTCGGGATTGAGCTGCTAGCTCCCAGCGCCTCGCCCTGCGGCGTCCGGCTGATTCAAAAAATTGGCAATAGCAGTGAATACCTGCGGGGCTTGCTTCTTCCGGAAATCAGTGTGGTGAACCAGTCAGCCACCCTGATTACGCCAAGACTCCCCTTCCAGTCCGGAAGCCGCATTTCACTGCTGCATGATGGCCGCGAGGACCAGGGCCACCTGTCAAAGAAGGTATCGTCTACCGGCAGTATCAGCCAGTTCGAACTGAAACTGCAGAATGCATCTGCCCTGAATTCCGGCCCGGCAACAGCAGCATCCGGTGCCAGCGAGGATGAGTTCGATTCTCTCTGGCCATCACTGTAAAAACGGTATTACGAGAATCGCAAGCCAGCGCCAGGGTTGTTATTGGAGCGCAACCCCTGCATCATTCAGCGTAAGTGACAGCCCGCCCCGGGGGCGGCTCAGCCAAATCTGTTTCACGAGACGTCTTACGAATGCAGAAAAAGAACGCAACCGTACATTTGCTGATTCTTGATCCATCTCAGAATGATGCCGAATCATTGGTCAGCCTGCTCAGAAATTCCGGTAAAGCCACACGCGCCCACCGCATCACTTCAGAGGAAGATCTTGAGGAAACCCTGAAGTCTGGCAACTGGGATTTGTTGCTGGCTCGGGATCTCGGGCAGGAATTCAGCGCCGATGATGCTCTGGCAATGGTCCGGCGTATGGACAAGGACATCCCGTTTATCCTGCTGACTGAAGAAGAAAGCCGCGAGCGAACGGTGGCTATGATGAAGGCCGGAGCCCAGGACACTGTGCTCTTCAATCATACGGACCTGCTCGTGCTCGTAGTTAACCGGGAACTGGCAGCTCTTGACGAACGTCGCCGCCGGCGAGTCCTCGACTCCCACCTGCGTGAAGCGGAGCAGCGCTGCCAATTGTTGCTGGAAAGCTCCAAGGATGCTATCGCCTACATCAATGATGGCATGCACATCTATGCCAACCAGTCCTACATGGAATTTCTCGGCTACGATGATATCGACGAGCTGATCTGCATTCCGGTACTGGACACGCTGACACCGGAAAGCCAGGACAAATACAGGGAGTTCATGAAAGCCTTTGCCGAGAAAGGCGAAGACGGCATGACCCTGAACTGCACCGCCCGGCGCAGCGACGACCACGAACTGAATGTAACCATGTCAGTCTCTGGCGCGACATACGATGGTGAAGCCTGCACACAGATTGTCCTGCAACCGGAACACAGTGATGCGGAGCTGGAGGAGAAACTGCGCCAGATCAGCAGCCAGGATCTGCTGACGGGGCTCTATAATCGCCAGTATCTGATGGATGCTCTGGCCAACAACATCGCTGCTGCAGGCAAGAATAACGAGTCCGGTGCGCTGGCTTACATTGCGCTGGATGACTTCATGAGCATGAAAGGCCAGGTCGGCATCGCCGGAGCAGACCTTCTGCTTGGCGATCTCGCGAATTTGCTCACGGAGCAGGCGGGCGACGATCTGATACTGGCTCGTCTCAGCGATGATGCCTTCTGCCTGATGTCCCAGCCAGGTGATGAAAAGACGATGGCCGGGCATGCGGAGCGGATTCGCAAAGCGGTAGAGGACCACCTGTTTGATATAAATGGCCGCACGGTACCTCTGACTGTCAGCATCGGCGTTGCCGCGATTACCGAGAATTCACCCAAGGCCGAAGAGCTGATGGCAAGGGCGCATACGGCATCCGCCGAAGTCCGCAAACAGGAAGGCCATGACCGGGGCAACGGCGTTCTTGTCTACAACCCGGCCGAGTATGAATCGCTGGACGAGAGCAATTCGATAGAAGCCATTCAGAAAGCGCTGGACGAAAACAGGTTCAAACTGCTTTTCCAGCCGATTATCAACCTTCGGGGCGAAGGTGAGGAGCACTACGAAGCCTTTGTCCGTATGCTTGACAAGGACAGTGAGGAAGTCTCTCCCTATGACTTCCTGCCCCCAATGGGCCCCTCAGATACCGCGATCAAGATTGATCGCTGGGTCATCCTTCAAACCATCAAACAGCTTTCGAGCCACCGCTCCAGAGGGCACGATACCCGGCTGTTTCTGAACATCACTGCGGAAACCCTTCAAGATAAAACATTTACACCCTGGCTCAGCGTTGCTCTCAAAGCCGCTCGTCTGCCGGGCGACTCCCTGATCTTCCAGATCCGGGAGGGGGACGCAAACAATTACATGAAACAGGCGAAAGAGTTCAGCAAGGCGGTGCATGAGCTGCACAGCAAGGTATCGATCTCACAATTTGGTTGCGCCCTTAACCCCTTTAACACCCTCAAACATATCGATACCGATTATGTGAAGATTGATGGGTCATTTACAGAAGAGATCCAGAAGAAAGACGAAGCCAAGGAGCAGGTCAAGGAGATGGTAAAAACCCTTCAGAGCTCGGGAAAACTTACCATCATCCCGCTGGTCGAGAATGCTGGCGTGCTGGCAACTCTCTGGCAGGCAGGGGTAAATTACATCCAGGGCTACTATCTGCAGGCGCCGGTTCCGGAAATGAATTACGACTTTGGCGACAGCTGATCCGGCAACCGGTCAGCCCACAAAAAAACCGGGGTTAACGTACCCCGGTTTTTTTGTAATTCTCCACTACAGCAGTCAGAACCCAGCTCTCTCCAACCCCTGATTCGTGTCGCTTTCCCGAAAGCCAATAAGGTACAGGATCGCATCGAGCCCCAGAGTCGAGATGGAATGGCGTGCAGATTCCTTGACCAGCGGTTTGGCACGAAATGCCACACCAAGGCCTGCCTGGCTGAGCATGAGCAAGTCATTCGCCCCATCCCCCACCGCGATAACCTGTTCCCGGGAAATATGTTCCTTCTCGGCAATTTCCTGCAGTAACTCTGCCTTGCGCTTGCCATCAACGATCTGGCCCGAAACGCGCCCGGTCACTTTACCGTTTTCAATTTGCAGTTCATTGGCATAAACGTAGTCAATGCCAAGTTTGCTCTGTAAATGACGGGCGAAATAGGTAAAGCCGCCAGAAAGAATCGCCGTACGGTAGCCCAGCGCCTTGAGACTTTTGATCAGATGTTCTGCCCCTTCTGTCATACGAAGGCGAGCCGCAATCCCCTCCAGCACCGATTCGTCCAGGCCCTTCAGCAAGGCGAGGCGTTCGGCAAAACTTTGGCTGAAATCCAGCTCTCCCTGCATGGCCCGCTCAGTGATTTCCGCCACCTGTTCGCCAACGCCGGCTTCGAGCGCCAGCTCATCAATGACCTCCGCGTCAATCAGGGTAGAGTCCATGTCGAACACCACCAGGCGCCGGTTGCGTCGGAAAATGGAGTCTTCCTGGAAAGCAATATCCACGTTCATCTCGCCGGCGATATGCAGAAAATCGGCGCGAAGTGTCTCAAGGTCCGACGGCGTCCCACGTACTGAAAACTCGACGCAGGCAATCCGGTTCTCAGAGGGTTTAAGAGAAGGCCTTGCTGACAAGCGGCTGATATTATCGATATTGAGGCCGTGGCGGGCGGTTATGGCTGACACCCTGGCAATCTGTTCCGCTTTGATGTCCCGCGACAGCAGCGTGACGATGTAACAGGCCCGGTTCCGACCTTCCGCCCAGGACTGGTACTCCTCGACCGTAATCGGGGCGAACCTGACCTGCAAATCCAGAGCATGCAGACGAAACAGAAGGTCCCGAATCACCGGAGAGGATTTGGACTCATCGGGAATTTCAATGAGTATCCCCCAGGTCAGGTGGTCGTGAATTACCGCCTGACCAATGTCGAGAATCCGGACCGCGTATTGCCCCATGATGCCGGTAATCTCCGAAGTCAGCCCCGGTTTATCCCGACCGGATACATTAATCAGCACCAGTTCACTCACTTTCGGAGTTCTCCTCTTCTGTTCTGGCCACAGAGGGAATTACGTCAATGGCATCAACCCGCTGAAGTCCGCGTGGCAGCTTGTGTCCCCGGCGTCCACGCTCGCCCAGATAATGCTCAAGGTCGCTAAACTGTAGCCCCATTTTGCGTTTACCAGCCCGGATTTCCAGTTGATCGTCCTCGGCAAACACGGTTACGGCAACCACGAACTCTTCCCTGCTCTGGACGCGGGCAGAAGGAATGCTGATGATCTTGTTGCCTTTGCCCTTGGCCAGTTCCGGCAGCTCGCTGAGCGGGAACACCAGCATTCGCCCTTCATTTGAGACGGCCCCGATATACAAGGTCTTTTCAGTTGAAGGGATAGTGATCGGCGCCATGATCTTCGCCCCCTTGGGCACGCTGACTACCGCCTTGCCATTCTTGTTCTTGCTGATCATGTC
Source organism: Marinobacter salinus (assembly GCF_001854125.1). Lineage (NCBI taxonomy): Bacteria > Pseudomonadati > Pseudomonadota > Gammaproteobacteria > Pseudomonadales > Marinobacteraceae > Marinobacter > Marinobacter salinus. The sequence continues at coordinate 386,041 of NZ_CP017715.1, read as the reverse complement.
GTTTAGCGAGGCGACAAACCCATAGCCTCCGTCCGTGACTAGAAGAGTCTTGCGGGCCGGGTCCCCCATCATCAGTCCGGCAAACGTGGCCCCCGAGGGCGGATTGATCCGTCCTGTCAGGGGTTCGCCCTGTCCTCTTGCCGAAGGCAGGCTGTGCGCCATCAGAGAGTATGCCCGGCCAGTTGAGTCGAGAAAAATTGCCTGCTGGTTGTTACGACCGTGCGCCGCGAGGGCAAACCGGTCACCGGCCTTGTAATTCAAGCCCTCGGGCTCGATATCGTGACCTTTGGCGGCTCGCACCCAGCCCTTCTCGGAGAGGACAACGGTAACCGGATCGTTGGAGACCAGATCGATCTCGCTGAAGGCCCGAGCCTCTTCACGCTCGACAATTGGCGAACGACGGTCATCACCAAAAGCTTCGGCGTCCGCTTGCAGCTCGCTCTTGATGAGTTCCCGAAACCTTTCTTCGGAGCCCAGAATGGTTTGAAGTTCATCACGCTCGGCGGCCAGCTCATCCTGCTCGCCCCGGATTTTCATTTCCTCAAGCTTCGCAAGGTGACGCAGCTTAAGCTCGAGGATAGCTTCGGCCTGCTCCGGAGATAAGCCAAACCGGGACATCAATTCGGCCTTGGGCTTGTCTTCAGTCCTGATAATCTCGATTACCTCGTCAATATTGAGGTAGGCAATCAGCAGACCTTCAAGGAGATGCAGCCGCGCCAGCACCTTGTCCAACCGGTACTGCAGACGACGTGTAACGGTGGTGCGTCGGAACGCCAGCCACTCGGTCAGCATCTGTCGTAGACCTTTAACGCCGGGGCGTCCGTCATTGCCGATCACGTTAATATTGACGCGATACGTTTTTTCCAGATCCGTACTGGCAAACAGATGGGCCATCAGGCCATCCAGATCTACTCGATTGGAACGAGGCACAACAACCAGTCGAGTTGGATTTTCGTGATCAGATTCATCCCGAAGATCCGCCACCATGGGCAACTTCTTCGTTTGCATCTGATGGGCAATCTGCTCCAGAACCCGGGCACCGGAAACCTGATGAGGCAGGTCAGTTACGACAATTTCGCCGCTTTCGCGAATCCAGCGAGCGCGCATTCGCAGGGACCCGCGCCCGGTTTCGTACATTTGCCGGATGTCTTTGCGTGGCGTGATAATCTCGGCATAGGTCGGAAAATCCGGCCCCTTGATGTGCTCACACAGCTCGTCAACGGTTGCGTCCGCGTTGTCCAGCAGACGAATACACGCTGCCGTCACTTCCCTTACGTTATGGGGCGGGATGTCCGTTGCCATACCAACGGCAATCCCGGTCGTACCATTGAGCAGGACGTGAGGCAGCCGTGCCGGCAAGACTGAAGGCTCGTCCATGGTGCCGTCGAAGTTCGGCACCCAGTCGACAGTACCCTGCCCCAGCTCACTCAGCAGAACCTCGGCAAAAGGAGCCAGCCGCGATTCCGTATAACGCATTGCAGCAAAGGACTTGGGGTCATCCGGAGACCCCCAGTTTCCCTGGCCATCAACCAACGGATAGCGATAGGAGAACGGCTGTGCCATGAGCACCATGGCTTCGTAACAGGCGCTGTCGCCATGGGGGTGAAACTTACCCAGAACGTCACCAACGGTACGTGCGGACTTTTTATACTTGGAGGTGGATTTGAGTCCCAGCTCCGACATGGCATAAACAATTCGCCGCTGTACCGGTTTCAGTCCATCTCCCACATTGGGCAAGGCCCTGTCGAGAATGACGTACATGGAGTAGTCGAGATAAGCCTTTTCCGTGTAGTCCCTGAGTGAAACTCGTTCAAAGCCCTCATCCGTAGTCTGAAACTCTGGCATGGATGCCTCTTTTGCCTGTATTGCCTGTTTTGAGTTGCGCCGGTGATGCTACCCTCTGCGTCCGAAATAATCACGGACCGCGACGGGAGGCCACATTATATGGACGCCGGCCCGGATACACCAATTTCCAATAGCGGAATTCCCGCATGGAGAGTCTGTAATACCAGCCGTATGCTTCTTCCCAGTGAATAGAAGACCGTTTTACTCTCCAAACAAGCGGAACACTATGAAACCCAACCTAAAAGCCTGCGGGCAAGCCATGGTCACAGCCATGGTCAATGCGGTACTTGCCGTCGCCCTGATGCTCCTTGTGGAGTTTGCGATCAGCGGGACTTTCCAGGTTCCCGAGCCCTACATTTGGGCGGGCCTGCTGATTGGACTGGTCATTTTTGCGGGCCAGTTCTGGAGGCAGCGGCACATCTGCAATGGATGCAGATCGCCTTCTGAGCCCAACGAGCCCTCACACTGAAACCATTCTGCCGCCCTGAAAATGCCACTTTCGTGATCAGGGGCAAAAGCCCCTGATTTAGTGCAAGACAAAAACGCCCCCCGTGCTACTCTTCGATAATTGAAGACTCACAAAAAAAGAAAGGGGGTTTAATGAATTTCCTCGCGCGTCTCGGGCTGAGAACCAAAATAGCCCTACCCTTTATCATTACCTCCATTGCGCTGATCTTTATAGGTCTTTACAGCGTCAATACCGCCCGAAACCTCGTAGACGACACGGACAATATCGCAGACACGTATCTGCCATCAGTCAGCGAAATCCTCAATGCCGACAGAGACCTCTATCAAGCCCTCGTCGCGCAGATGGCTTATGTGGAGGCAATGTTCAATAACGAGGATGGCGATGCGTTCCTGGACAGTTTTGACGAAAACTCGAAACAGGCACTGGACAGGTTCGAGCAGACAGTCGAAAGGCTTCAGGGCACCGGTGTGTCCGAGGTTTCCGACGGATTCGCGGGCGCGTATGACAGTTGGTTAAGCTCTGCTCGCAAGGTACTGCAACTGGCAAAATCCGGTGCTCCGGAAGAGGCACGGGCATTGGCCAACACCGAAACAAATCAATTATTTGATTCGCTCCGAGATTACTATGACAGGGTGGGTGCCCATGCAGACGAGCGAGCAACTATCCGCGCCAGCGAAGCATCCTCCGAGGGCGAGACCGCTTACTCCACCATTCTGATCATCACTGTGGCTGCGGTGGTTATCAGCATTCTTTTGTTTACCCTGTTCCTGAAAGTAATCATCAGTTCGATCGCGGCTCTGAAAGCACAACTGGACAACATCGCGCAGGGTGAAGGCGATCTGACCCAGCGCATTCCGGTGGAAACGAACGACGATCTTGGAGAACTGGCAAAAAGCTTCAATCTGGTACTGGAGAATCTCCAGAACATGATTCGCTCTATCCAGCAACTGAGCCAGGAACTTGGCCAGGGAGCAACCGACCTGGCCGCAACCGCCAGGGATAATAATGACGGCGTTACTCGCCAGACCGATTCTATCTCAATGGTCGCCACAGCCATAAACGAGATGCAAAGCGCTATAGAAGAAGTGGCCGGCAACGCCTCTCGCGCTGCTGAGATCACCCAGCAGGCGGAAGCGAGTGGCCGGAGCAGTGCCAAGATCATTCACAATTCGTCGAACCAGGTCCACCGGCTGGCAGCCCAGATTTCGAAAGCCGTTGAGGTCATCCGCAAGCTTTCCGATGATTCCGACAAAATTACATCGGTACTGGATGTCATACGCGGAATAGCAGAGCAGACCAACCTGCTGGCACTGAATGCCGCCATTGAAGCCGCCAGGGCCGGAGAACAGGGACGGGGGTTTGCCGTTGTTGCGGATGAGGTGAGAACTCTGGCTCAGCGGACTCAACAGTCCACCGAGGACATTCAGACAATGATTACCACACTTCAGACAGGTGTTGCGGATATTGTTTCGGTTATGGAGACCGGAAGTACAGAAGCCGCTGAGACGGAGAAACTGGCCGGGGAGGCCGAAAGCCAACTCCAGGCTATTCTTGAGGCGATGACGAACATCAGCGACGTTAACACCAGTGTCGCATCAGCGACAGAGGAACAGACTCAGGTTGTGGACGAGATAAATCGCAGTATTACTGAAATCAATGACCTGGCCGCCAGCAGCGCGGAACGCTCTGAGCGCATTGACGGCATCAGCAAGACTCTTGAGGGGCACGCCGGCGAATTGCAGAAGCAGACGGGACGGTTCCGGGTCTGACCCCGGAACCTCTTTTACGACACGTTGATCGTCAGGCTTACTGTCGGATACCTTCCACGGAAATAATGATTTCCACGGTTTCAGAGGCTTTCCCGAGATCCATGGGGATGCCAAAGTCCTTGAGTCGCAGCTCAGTCTCTGCCTCAAAGCCCATGCGGTATCCACCCCAAGGGTCCGCACCATGGCCGATCATCTCGGCGTCCAGAGTCACTTCCCGGGTGACACCGCGTAGTGTCAGCTCACCAACGATATCGGCTTCACCGTCTTCGTCAACAATCACACTCGTGCTTTTGAAAGTGGCTTCGGGATACTCATCGGTAAAAAGAAAGTCTTCGCTTCGCAAATGCTTATCACGCTCGGCATGATTCGAATCAACGCTTGAGGTATCGATGGTGACGTTAACGGAGCTGTTTTCCTGGTTTTCCGCATCGTACGCAAACTGGCCGTCAAAATCGTTGAAACGGCCGTACAGCCAACTGTACCCGAGATGCGAAATTTTGAAGGTAACGAACTGGTGTGTGCCCTTGTTATCAAAGGCATAGGTGCCACTGTGCTCATCAGCATGAACGGCGCCCACCAATGCCACTGAAACCGCAGATGCAAGCAATAATTTTTTCATCAATATCTCCCTTAGTTAACTTCAGCTCCTCAACCGGAGCGTTTCAGAATCCGTGCCGCCAGATTTTGGTCATCTACCAAGCATACGGCGTAGCGTGTCATCGCGATCAATCAGGTGATGCTTAAGAGCGCCGGCAGCGTGAATGGCGGCAAGCACCACCACTGCCAATGTGGACCAGTAGTGAATGTCACCTGCAGTATCTTCCAGGCCCTTGATCTGCCCCGTAACTGAAGGGACATCGAACCAGCCGAATACACTGATTGCGGAACCGTCAGCAGTGGAGATGAGGTAGCCGCTGACCATAGCGGCGAATAACAACACATAGAGCACGACGTGTGCTGCGCGGGCACCGATTACTTCCCAGCGTTCATGGCCGGGCACGGGATCCGGCCCTTTGTTGGCACCGCGCCACAAGACCCGGAATACCATCAGGCCCAAAAGCAGGATACCAACGCTGCGGTGAATGTCCGGTCCCTTCTTGTACCAGTCGTGGTAGTACGTCAAATCTACCATCCAGAAACCGAGGGCGAACAAACCAATCACAACCGCCGCTGCAATCCAGTGCACGGCAATGGCCACCAGCCCATAGCGGGAAGAAGAATCTCGGATATTCATAGCGTGAAATGACCTCATTCCCTGACGTTCGACAACTGAGGATTCTAGAAACCTCGCTCCCTGAAACAAATCAAAATGTTTTGCTGGCCAACATCAGAATTTCTGAACGTCAGACAGTACTATGCCTTTGGTCGCATACGGGTTTTACGGATTGTTCAAAATCATAGCAGCGATAGACTTTGTCCATATCTTGCAGCCCTGTCAAAGGGCCTCATTGAACGAGAGGAGAAAGACATGGAACTCGAATTTGACGAAAGCGTTGTTGTCCCCAGCAACAATTGATTTTCAGGCGGCCATCCATGGCCGCCGGCCTTACACATCCCGTCCCTTGGACCCAAAAAGATACAGGCAGAATACTGTTTTGACATGAAACAGTGGTAATAATTCCATTTTTTTGGCACTCTTCCCAAAGAAATCAGCAGGATCGGTTCTTCCAAGCGCCACACCTGTACTGATTGCAGACAGTTCGGCCGTCCCTTCTGAGGCGTTCCGATGCATTCGTTCAACCGATCAGAATTATTTATGTCAAAAACCCTCCCTGAAAAGCTGTCTGCCCCTGAGCTCGACTTGCTTTCTCCCATGCTAAACAAGGAGGGTGATTCGTGGACGGCCGATTTTCGGGGGCTCACCCTACGGACAGCACTGCAACCGATTTACAGCATTTCCCACAAGCGAATTGTCGGTTACGAAGCTTTGATCCGGGCGTTCGACAATGACAATTCAGCAGTACTGCCGCTTCACCTTTTCGAACTGCCCTCCTCCGATGCGGAGAATCTTCTGCTCGATCGATTGTGCCGATACCTACATATTCAAAACTACAGCGGCATCAAAGATCAACTGAACTGGTTATTCCTGAACGTTTCGCCGCGGGTTGTAACCAGCGGCAGCCAGGCAGATTCGTTTTTTGCACAATTACTGGAAAAGACCAGCCTGCCTCCACACCGGATCGTGATGGAAATCGTTGAACAGCCCACAGACGATGCAGAGAGACTGAAAGAGACCGTCGCCTACTATAAAAAGCTGGGCTGTCTGACAGCGATTGACGATTTCGGTGCAGGCCACTCCAATTTCGAACGCATCTGGAATCTGTCCCCGGATATCGTCAAGCTGGACCGCACCCTCCTGACCAGGGCCACAGAAGATCACAAGGCGCGGCAGATACTTAACGGTATCGTTTCCCTGTTGCACCAGTCAGGCTGCCTGGTGTTGCTGGAAGGCGTGGAAACCCGTGACCAGGCCATGACTGCCATTGATGCGGGCGTTGACTTCGTTCAGGGCTTTTTCTTCAGAAAGCCGACTATTAACCTGAGCCAACTGAGCCATACGCCAGCAGATCTGGATAAGCTCCTGCAGGAATACAAAACCCGAAATCAGGTCACACAGGACCCAACCCGGCAACTTGTGGACTTCTTTCGCGGCATATTCCAGGAAGCAACAAGCAGACTGGGCGGCGGGTCCACCATGAGTCAGGCGTGTCAGGAACTCCTGAATCATCCAGCCGTATCACGTTGCTATATGGTCGACAGCAAAGGCATTCAGATCGACGACACCCTGGTTTCAGATACCGGGGTCCGCAGCCTTGATCCACGTTTCAGGCCGCTGGAGAGCACGACAAGCGCTGACTGGTTCCGCCAGCAATATCTGAGACAGGCTCTGGCTCAGCCGGAAAGCCTGCATGTGACTGCCCCTTATCTCTGCGTAACCGGCGCTTATATGTGCGTCACCCTGTCCCGGGGCTACTACCAAAACGGCGAGCTCAGGGTGCTGTGCTGCGATATCCTTGCAAACCCCTCACAATCACAATAGCGCCTTGTTCAACCAGGGCTGATACCGTAAACCATTGAAATGACCAGTACGGTCGTGGCGCCGATGAAGATATTCATCGGCAGGCCAACGCGCACAAAATCCCCGAATCGATAACCGCCCGGACCGAACACCATCATATTGGTCTGATAGCCTAACGGCGTCGCGAAACTCGCGGATGCCGCCATCATGACAGCAATCACAAAGGGTTCTGAAGCCACTCCCATGCTGCTGGTCATCGATAACACAACCGGTATAACAAGTACCGCCGCCGCATTGTTGGTGATGACTTCCGTCAGCACAGATACTGCAAAGTAAACCAGCAGGATCGCCAGCAGCACGTGCCCGTGACTGAGCCCCAGAATACCTTCAGCCATATAGTGTGCGGCACCGGTTTCCTGCAGGGCGGCCCCCAGGGCGAAGGAGGCGGCGATGGTCAGAATCACCGGAACATCCACCGCTTTTTGCGCCTGCCCCACCGAGCAACAACCCGAAATGATCATCAGGCCGGCGCCCAACAACGCCGCATTCAGCATACTCAGAACGCCACAGGCCGCCAGGCCGACCAGGACAAACAGGATACCCCACGAAAGCCACGCCCGGTCATGGCGGGGCGTTTCCGTTTCCAGATCGTTAATAAGAAGGAAATCCTTGTTGTAGCGCTGGCGGCTGACAAAAGCCGGCCGCGCCTCCAGCAACAACACATCGCCGGGTTTCAGCCGGATATTCCCCAGATTGCCAGATACCCGCTCACCCCCGCGCGCCACAGCCAGCACGACGGCTCCATAACGATCGCGGAACCTGGCATCTCGGATCGTCAACCCAAGCACATCCGACTGGGGCGACAATGCGGCTTCAACCAGGCGCCGCTCCGCCCTGTCCTTGCTGAGGCTGGGTTCGTCTTCGTGAACAGAGGGCACGATGCCGTTAATTCGCAGCAAGTCTGAAATGGCCTGGGTATCGCCAGCGAATACCAGCCGATCCCCGCCTCTCAGGCGCTCTTCCGACGGAACCGCAGTGACAACGCTTCCATCCCGTTCAATTTCAACCAGATAAAGTCTTTCCAGCTCCCGCAGCCCGGCCTCGCCGACAGTCTTGCCCACCAGCGGGCCATCGAAAGACACGGCCACTTCAAGCGTAAACTCCCTCATGGAACCAAACTTCTGCTGGTCTTTCCGGTCTGGCAAAAACCTCGGCATGACCAGCAACATCACCGCAAGGCCAACCACTGCAACAGGTAAGCCGACGGACGTAATGGAAAAAATCGAGAAGCCCTGTTCTCCGGTTAACTGCTGATACTGACCATTCACGACCAGATTGGTACTGGTGCCGATCAGTGTCAGGCTTCCGCCGAGGATGGCGGAGTAACTCAGAGGTATCATTAACTTGGAGGGCGCGATACCAATTTTCCGGGACCAGGCATGCACCGCCGGAATCATCGTCGCGACCACCGGAGTGTTGTTCAGAAAACCACTGAGCAGTGAAACTGGCAGCGCGATCCGGGCCTGGGCACTGCGAACGGTTTTGGGGTTTCGAAGGAGATGGTGAACAAGCAGGTCAACGCCGCCGGAATGATTAATACCGGCAGCAACCACAAACATGGCAACAACCGTTATCAGGCCGCTGTTGCTGAAACCTGCCAGAGCCTGATCGGCCGAGATTATGCCACTTGCGCTGAGAACCACAAGCACGCCCATCATTACCATATGGGGTGCATATCGCCCAACGCTCATCAGTATCAGCGAGGTGCCCGCCAGGCCCAGCGCAAACCAGCCATGCCAGTCCATCTACGGTTCTTCCCGATCAGAAAACTGGCAGGATAACGAGTTTGAGCAAGACTTAGAAAGAATAAAGGATGCTTTTTATAGCATCGTAGAGAATATCAAACCGCCACATCCGCAATGTTGCCATAGGTTTCAAGCCACGCCCGGCGATCAGACGCCCGCTTCTTGCCCAGCAACATATCCATGCGACTGTCAGTGTCGTCACCGTCCTCAATGGTGAGCATCACCAGACGACGGGTATCGGGCGCCATGGTGGTTTCACGCAGTTGCAGCGGGTTCATTTCACCCAGCCCCTTGAAACGGGTCACCGAGATCTTGCCTTTGCGCTTTTCCGCAGCAATACGGTCAAGGATGCCCTGCTTCTCATGCTCATCCAGCGCATAAAACGTTTCTTTACCCAGATCCACCCGGTACAGGGGTGGCATGGCAACGAAAATGTGACCGGCGGAAACCACCGGACGGAAATGCTTTACGAACAGGGCGCAGAGGAGCGTCGCAATGTGCAGGCCATCGGAGTCCGCATCGGCGAGAATACAAACCTTGTTGTAACGCAGGCCGTCGAGTTGATCTGAGCCGGGGTCCACACCAATCGCGACAGCAATGTCATGGACCTCCTGAGAGGCCAGCACTTCGCCGGGGTCTACTTCCCAGGTATTCAGGATCTTGCCCCTTAACGGCATAACGGCCTGAAACTCCCGGTCACGGGCCTGTTTGGCTGATCCTCCGGCAGAGTCACCCTCCACCAGAAACAGTTCCGAGCGAGCAGTGTCACCGCCTGAGCAGTCTGCCAGCTTACCCGGCAGGGCCGGACCGGAGGTGACCTTTTTCCGGGCAACTTTTTTGCTGGCGCGCAAACGGCGCTGGGCATTACTGATGAACAGCTCCGCGAGCGCTTCAGCCACCCCTGTGTGCTGATTCAGCCAAAGGCTGAACGCGTCCTTGACCACACCGGAGATAAAAGCGGCGGCTTCCCGGGAGGAAAGACGCTCTTTGGTTTGCCCGGAGAACTGGGGCTCCTGCATCTTGAACGAAAGCACGTACGCCGCGCGCTCCCAAATGTCTTCCGGGGAAAGCTTGATCCCTCGGGGAAGCAGGTTTCGGAATTCACAGAACTCTCGCATGGCTTCCAGCAGGCCAGTTCGCAAACCATTAACATGGGTGCCGCCCTGGGCTGTCGGAATCAGGTTTACGTAGCTTTCCATAACAGCTTCGCCGCCTTCGGGCAGCCACTGTATGGCCCAATCAACGGCCTCGGTATTTCCGGAGAAGCTTCCAATAAAGGGATCCAGAGGTATGGCTTCGATGTCCGCCAATGCCGTGCGGAGGTAGTCACGGAGACCATCCTCATAACACCACTCGTCTTTGTCTCCGGTTTTTTCCTGAAGAAAGGTAACGGTCAGGCCCGGACAAAGCACCGCTTTGGCGCGCAGATTGTGCCGCAAACGGCTCACTGAGAAATTCGGGCTGTCGAAGTAACTGGTATCCGGGGTGAATTTTATACAGGTACCAGTATTGCGTTTGCCGACCGTATCAATAACTTCCAGTTCGGACGCCTTCTCGCCGCTGGCAAAGGTCATCCTGTGCAGCTGCCCGTCCCGCTTGATGGTAACTTCCAGGTGGGTCGAGAGGGCGTTCACGACCGACACACCGACCCCGTGCAAACCACCGGAAAAATTGTAGTTACCCTGGGAGAATTTCCCGCCGGCATGGAGGCGGGTCAATATCAGCTCAACGCCGGGCAGCCCTTCTTCTTTATGAAGGTCGACCGGCATACCCCGGCCATCGTCTTCAACACTCAGGGACCCGTCGCTGTAGAGAACCACGTCGATCCGCCGGGCATGACCCGCCAGTGCTTCATCCACACTGTTATCGATGACTTCCTGAGCCAGGTGATTAGGACGGCTGGTATCGGTATACATCCCCGGCCGCTTGCGGACCGGATCCAGTCCGCTCAGTACTTCAATGGCATCGGCGTTGTATTGTTGCTGGCTCATAGACAGGAAGTCACTCCGCAATTGGAATAGAAAGCTGAGCCATAGCTTAGGGATTCGTCGGCAAAGATCAACGGTTGTTTTCCACCCGCGTGATGCGAATGCCATTCCAACCTGTTGCTGTTACAGCGATGACAGCGCAGGGCGTGGTCAGTGCCTGGGTTACCATCGTCCCGGGTTGCGGCTCCCGAATACGCACGGCCAGCTCCAACTGCCCGTCCACTATCTTTGATCCGGCAAGAGTGACACTGAATCCGCCGGTCGGCTTCTGGCCCAGCGCGGCCAGAACGATATGCTCGCTGGCAAAATCAACCGCCATGAGTGGTTGCAGTGACAGGTTCCGGGCAGGCAGTGACTTCAGGCGCTCCACGTCCGCCCTGCTCTTCAGATGCACATGCCCCGGCGCCATCAGACCACAGTGCGCCGACTGGGCAATCTGTCGGGCCAGAGGCGCTCCGTCACTGGTCTCGGTCTGGCTGACGGCACAACCGGCACTCAGGGCGGCGGACGCCAGCACAGCGCAGGCAAGAACGCGACGAAAACGGATCATGGTTGGGCAATAGCCTTCTGGTTAGTGGTGCCAGGCTCCGCAGAAAGTAACCGGTATCCCCTGAAATCAGGCCTGGGCAACTGGTCCGGGGATGTCGCGGAAATGGACGGGCGGGCATAGCTGGTCGTCATACGAATACCCTGAACAGACTGCCCGGCCTCGATCAGAATTTCTTCCCGAAGGCCCGCTACCGGATATTCCGCACATGCCTCGCCAGCGTGACAGATCAGCCCGTCGTTATCCAGGTCGGTTCCAGCGACGAGAATGTACTTTCCCGGTGGCACTTCATTGAGTGACCTGGGCTCCACACCATCATCGGGCACGAAAGCGAAAGAATACTGGCCGCCTTCTGCCACAACGCTCACCTGGGCTACGGTATCGTAAAAGTCGCCCTCCGGATCAGGTTCGACCAGAAGAACAAAATGCCGGCCAGCATTCCGGGCCTGCTCATCGGTGACTTGCTGGCCAACGACCGGAATCTCCAGGGTGCGCGGCTGATCACTTGTGTACTCCACCGTAAGAGTGGCGCGTTCGGAAACGCCCGGCTCCAGGGCATCCGGATCAAGGGTCATGGCAATCTCAAAATCCGTGCCTGTATCGCCAGCCATCGGCACCGCATCGAAGCTCAGCCAGTCCGGAGGAGCGGACACCGAATCGATAGTGACGCTACTGGCCGAGCCATAGACTTCCAGAGTAACGGTTGCAGAGAGAGCGCTTTCCGATGACAGGGTCACGATGGCCGGCGTTGCTGTAAGAATGTCCGGAACAACGCCGCTGGATGCAGCCAGGACCGATTTCCCTGCATCCATCAGCCCCCAGCCAAGCCGGGTCGTTTTCGGGCAAGGCTCTGAGGCGCAGGTCGCCACTGTCAGATCCCCCGCCATGAGAGAGGCATTGATCGCAGCATAATTGAGCGAAGGATCCAGGTTTTTCATTAATGCCACCACGGCCGAGACATGCGGTGCCGCCATGGACGTCCCCTGCAGACCGATGTAGGTTTCCCGAAGGACTCCGTCAATGATGCTGGCGCTGGTGCTGACAACAAGGTCCCCACGACCGTCTCCGTTGCCATCCCGGCTGGCATCGCCCCCCGGAGCAGCTACATCGATCCACGCGCCGAAGTTGGAATAGGAAGACAACTCACCGGCACCATCGACGGCACTGACGGCAAAGACATTACTGAACGCGGCCGGATAGGAAGGAACGTCTGTCGCGGAGTTGCCTGCGGCGGCGACAAAGATTACTCCGCGGCTTGTTGCCACATTAATAGCATCCTGCAAGGACTGGATATAAGGCAAACCACCCAGACTCAGATTGACGACATCCGCCAGGGGGGCACCGTTTTCAGGCCCGGCCACCCACTGGAGGGCCTGGAGAAGATCAGACGAGGAGCCAGAACCACCCTCCCCCAAGACCCTTACGGGAAGCAGGGTGGACTGATAGGCGACGCCGGCGCCACCACTGTCGTTCACCACCGCTGAAACGGTACCGGAAACATGGGTACCGTGATAGACGCTGCTCCCGACCGCATTTCCGGGATCGGTCGGGTCATCATCCGGCCCGGGAACACCATCATTGTCGAACGCGGCGGAGACAAAGTCGGCACCTGCGGGCAATGGCGCGGGGACATTCGCCAAGATATCGCCATGCCACCCATCCGGACCGGAAAACAGACCGGTATCCATCACCGCAACCGTCACACCCGCACCACCGTCGGTGGCGAACTGCCACGCGGTCGGAGCATTCAGCAAGCCATAGTGCCACTGCTGTTCCGGATAAAACGGTTCGTCGATCGGCGTAGCCATCGCCTGCACCCGGTAGTTTGGCGTCGCGGAGAGGACATCCGGCTCTCGTTTCAGCTCCTGAATCCAATCCAGGGTTGCAGGGCCCCCTGGCTGCTGCTCGAGCGCGGATTGAACGGTCGACTTTACCCGCCAGAGGCCCGGCGCCACTTCCTGTTTTAATTCAGCATTGTTGAGGGCGTTCAGAGACTGCGCCGATGGCCCCCGTGAGCCCTTCCGAAATGCGACGATGGCTTCGCCTTCGACAAAGTCGTAGTCAGGCCAGCGGAACGACAGACCATTGACAGAACCGGCTACCGACGTGGAAAGAACATAGAGCATGGGCGTAATCCCGACCGCCTCAACCCGAACCGAGTAGGTGCCGTCAGCGGCAGTATCAGGCAGGGAAACGCTAACCTGGCTGGACTGGCTGGTGGTGGAAGCCGAGGCAATAACGCCGTTGCCATCAAGCAATGACAACTTCAACGACGAAATGCCTGCCCGGGTAGCAAAGGTCTGCAGATAAACCGCCTGACCTGAGAGCAGGCGCATGGAAAACTCATCGTCCGGGTCGGCAAAATAACGGGCATCCGCCAATCCGCTTATCGCCGGATAGGTCCCCGCCGACTGGCTGACATAGCCGGCCAGGATGTACTCCTGGGGCAAAAGCTGGGCAGAATCACGCGGCACACCGGTTAACGCCAGCGCGTCAGCACTGTCACTGTCGACCCGGGTTCCGCTTTCGATATCAATAATACCCGACAACGCAAAGTCGACAGAGCCTGCATCACCGCCAGAGCTCCCACCGCACCCCGCCAGAGTCATCACCAAACCGGCTGTGACTGCCCTCCCAAGGAATTTTTGTGTGTCCGATTCTGCCCGCATCCCCACTGCTCCCCATGCTTTTAGTAAGCATACACCAACCGTTGACTGGCATTGTTTACAGAGCATCAAGATACGCCGCCAGCTACGGGTGCAAAAAAGACTGCAGATACCGATACCTGGTACCAAAACAAACGGGGTTGATTAATCAATCATTCTTCAGGGCCATCATGGCCATAACCTCATCGGTCAGCCCGTCCAGAGTCAGGCCGCCACGCTCAGGTTTGTACCAGGTTACTGTCCAGCTCAGGGCTCCCGTGAGCATCCTGCGCACCACAAACGGATCTGCCGCCAGAGCCCCCTCGTCCTGCAATGACTTAAGCACGTTTATCCAGAGCCCCTCGTATATCTCCCGCAGCTCCAGCACTTCGGCCTGGGAGGTATCAGACAGACTGCGCCATTCGAAAACCAATACTGCCATTGCTTCACCGGTCTGGCCATTAATGGATTCCAGTTCGGCACGCACCAGGGCCCGCAACTTTTGCCGGGCGGAATGGGCCGCATCAGCAGCAGCCTGCATAAGGGCGGTATTCAGACGAATGGTCTCCACCATAACGGCCTTCAGTATTTCCTCCTTGGTGCGGAAATGGTGGAACAGGCTGCCAGACTGAATACCAACGGCCGCTGCAAGGTCCCTGACCGTGGTCCGCTCATAGCCCTTGTCCCGGAAAAGGCGGGCAGCTTCTTTCAACAACCGCCCACGAGCGCCATTCGGATCAGAGACAAGGTTTTTGGCAATCAGTGCTTGCAGGATATCGGTTTGATTCACAGGGCTTTCCACCAGTCGAAAGAGGCCAATAATTCTACCTCACATTCCATTGTTTACAAACCAAGCGCTTGCTTGGTATTGTAATTTTCACTACAGCCATGCCTGCCGATCACTCAACCTCAGGCTGGCGAGAGAACAACAAGGCAGACAATGATGGCAGATTCCGACAAACACTCCCTTGCCCCGGTTCGTATCGGCTGTTCAGCCGCTTTTTGGGGTGACACTGAAACCGCAGCGGCGCAACTGGTCCGAAAGGGCAACATCGACTATCTGGTGGCGGATTACCTCGCCGAGATCACCATGTCCATTCTGGCCGGGCAGAAAATGAAAGACCCGTCTCAAGGTTATGCCCGGGACTTTGTTGAGACCGTCATGGGACCTCTGCTCAAAGAGATTAAAGACAAGGGGATCCGGGTTCTGGCGAACGCCGGCGGCGTTAACCCGACCGCCTGCCGGGATGCGCTTCAGGCACTGTGTGAAGAGGCGGGCGTTGAGATGAAAATCGCCCTGGTCCTGGGTGACGATCTACTGATGAAAAAGAAAAAACTCGGTGATTTGGGCATTGCTGAAATGTCCACGGGCAAACCCATGCCTCCGATGATGGTAAGCCTGAACGCCTATCTGGGCGCTCCTGGGCTGGTCGCCGCACTGGAACAGGGAGCAGACATCGTAATCACCGGTCGTGTTGCTGACAGTGCGCTGGTTCTGGCTCCGCTTGTCCATGAATTCGGCTGGAGCTGGTCCGACTACGACAAATTGGCCCAGGGCAGCCTCGCCGGCCACCTGCTTGAATGCGGCGCGCAGTCTACCGGCGGCAACTTTACAGATTGGGAAGAGGTTGCCGATGGCTATGCTGACATGGGGTTCCCCATTGCCGAGGTAAGTGCCAGTGGTCATTTTATTCTGACCAAGCCGGAAAACACCGGCGGCCAGGTAACCCGAGGCACGGTGGCGGAGCAGCTGGTCTATGAGATTGGCGATCCGCGGGCGTATCTGTTGCCGGACGTCACCTGCGACTTCACCGGCGTGTCACTGGAGGAGACTGAACTCAACCAGGTTTCTGTGCGCGGCGCAAAGGGCCTTCCGCCCACCGACAGTTACAAGGTCTCTGGCACCTGGCCCGATGGCTTCAAGTGCACGGTAACCTTCCTCCTGGCCGGCATCAACGCCCGTGTCAAGGCACAAAAAGTTGCCGACGCCATTTTGGCGAAAACGTCCCGGATGTTTGGTGAGCGAGGCCTGCCCGGTTACTCCGAAACCAGCGTCGAGCTGCTGGGCACCGAAGCGACTTACGGTTCCCACAGCAGAGTGCAGGATTGTCGGGAAGTAGTGGTCAAAATCAGTACCGCGCACCCGAAGAAGGAAGCACTGGTACTGTTTTCCCGTGAAATCGCTCAGGCCGCTACGGGCATGGCGCCCGGCATAACGGGCATCGTTGGTGGCCGACCGACCGTATGGCCGAAGATACGATTGTATTCCTGCCTGGTGCCCAAGTCCGAGGTCACCGTGTCGGTGGATCTGGCAGGCGAAAAACGACCAGTGACAATCGCACTCGACGGTGGTTTTGACCCGACCCTTCTTGCTGAGCAGCCTAACGCTTCGGAAATACCTGTGACCGATTCCATGGTTCCACTGATTGAGCTGGCCTGGGCCCGAAGCGGGGACAAGGGCGACCACAGCAACATTGGTGTCATAGCCCGCCATCCAGACTTTGTCCCCTTTCTGGACGCGGCCCTGACCGAAACTGCTGTCGCTGAGTGGATGGCCCACACCCTCAACCCGGAGACCGGCAAGGTTACACGCTGGGCCATGCCGGGGCTTCATGCTTTCAACTACCTTCTGGAACACAGCCTCGGCGGAGGTGGCGTCGCCAGCCTGCGTATTGACCCCCAGGGCAAGGCCTTTGCCCAACAACTTCTGGAATTCCCTGTGCCCATCAGCCGGGCCGTTTTGGAGAAAGGACACCGCTCATGAGCTACCAATCCATCTTTCATCCTGACCTGTTCAAGGATCAGATCTTCATCGTGACCGGCGGCGGCTCAGGCATTGGCCGCTGTGCCGCCCATGAGCTTGCTGCACTCGGTGCTCGAGTTGCGCTCGTTGGCCGAAAAGCGGAAAAGGTAGACAGCGTAAAAGCAGAAATTACGGAAGACGGTGGGGTTGCGACTGCCCACGTGTGTGATATCCGGGAGGAGGAATCAGTAAAAGCCACAGTGGCGGCAATCATCTCGGAACATGGTGGCCTGAATGGCGTCGTCAACAATGCCGGGGGTCAGTTCCCTTCGCCCCTGGCCGGCATTAACCAGAAAGGCTGGGAAACGGTGGTCCGCACCAACCTGACCGGCGGCTTTTTGATGGCCCGGGAAGCCTACACCCAGGCCCTGTCCAAAACCGGCGGTGCCATTGTCAACATCGTGGCGGACATGTGGGGCGGCATGCCCGGCATGGGCCACTCTGGTGCCGCCCGCGCTGGCATGGTGAATTTCACCCAGACCGCGGCTGTGGAATGGGGCGCCTCCGGTGTACGCGTAAACGCTGTGGCGCCCGGCTGGATTGCCTCCAGTGGCATGGATAACTACCCGGAACACATGAAACAGTGGATTCGCAGCCTGGGCGATAACGTGCCGATCAAACGCATGGGTACCGAGTCAGAAGTCAGTGCGGCCATCTGTTTTCTGCTCAGCCCGGGCGCCGCTTTCGTCAGCGGCGACTGCCTGCGCGTTGATGGCGCGGCCTCCCAGGGCGGGCGCGTGTGGCCTTTCCCGAAAGCGAAGAATAACGAGCCCTTCAACGGCTTCCATCGGGCGGTAACACCCAGAGTGCTCAGCGAGGATTGAGGAAACCACCATGCAAACACTGGAAACCCGTGTGAACCCGCAATCTGACGAATTTCGGGCCAACACTGATGCCATGGAAGCCCATATTCTCACCTTCCGGGAAGTCGAACAGAAGGTTCTGGACCTGGCTGAAGCCGCCCGAGAAAAATTCACCAAGCGGGGCAAACTGCTCCCGAGAGATCGCGTCAACCGCCTGCTCGACCGTGGGACGTCTTTTCTCGAACTCTGTTCACTGGCCGGCTACAAAATGCACGATGACAAAGACGGCAGCCTGGCCGGGGGCAACATCATTGCCGGTATTGGCACCGTCAGCGGCATTCGTTGCCTGGTGGTCGCCAGCAACAGCGCCATAAAGGGGGGCACCATTACTCCGGCCGGCCTCGACAAAACCCTTCGGCTGCAACAGATAGCCGCGGAAAACAAACTGCCGGTGGTCTCACTGTCTGAAAGCGGCGGAGCCAACCTTAATTACGCCACCGACATTTTCGTGCAGGGTGCCCGTGGCTTTGCCAACCAGGCCCGTATGTCCGCAGCCGGCATCCCCCAGGTAACAGTGGTTCATGGCAACGCCACCGCCGGTGGTGCATACCAGCCCGGCCTCTCGGATTATGTCATCGCCATACGTGGCCAGGCCAAGATGTTCCTGGCTGGCCCTCCTCTGTTGAAAGCTGCAACCGGGGAAGTGGCCACAGACGAAGAGCTCGGGGGCGCGGAAATGCACGCCCAGATTGCTGGCACCTCCGAATACCTGGCGGAAGATGACGCAGATGGCATCCGCCAGGCGCGCAATATCATGGAAGCGCTGTCCTGGAACGAGCAGCTGCCTCCCCGGCGGGAGCTGCAGTGGGAGGAACCGCTCTATCCGGCGGACGAGTTACTGGGCGTTATTCCCTCCGACGCCAAAAAGCCCTACGACGTCCGGGAGATTCTCGCCCGCATTGCCGATGGTTCGAAGTTCATGGACTTCAAGAACGAATTCGACGACCAGACCGTGTGCGGCACCATACGAATCGAAGGGCATTCTGTGGGCATCATCGGCAACAACGGCCCAATCACCCCGGCCGGCTCAGCAAAAGCTGCGCAGTTTATCCAGCTCTGCGACCAGGCCGGCACCCCACTTTTGTTTCTGCACAATACCACCGGCTTCATGGTGGGCACCCACTCCGAACAGAACGGAATCATCAAGCACGGCTCTAAAATGATCCAGGCGGTGGCCAATTGCCGGGTGCCAAAGGTCGCAATTGTGATCGGCGGTTCCTATGGTGCAGGTAACTATGCCATGTGCGGGCGCGGACTGGACCCGCGATTCATCTTCGCCTGGCCCAATAGCCGAACCGCCGTTATGGGGCCGGCCCAGGCCGGCAAGGTGATGCGGATCGTGGCTGAGGACAAACAGCGAAAAAGCGGCATTGAGCCTGATCCGAAGACGCTGGATTTTCTGGAACAGGCGACGGCCAAAAAACTGGAAGACGGCTCTACGGCCTTATTCGGCACGGCGAGATTGTGGGATGACGGGCTGATTGATCCTCGTGATACCCGGCGCATTGTGGCACTGGTGCTGGATGTTTGCCGGGAAGCGGAGGTTCGGCCATTACGGCCCAATACGTTTGGTGTCGCCCGCCTTTGAGGCCCCAAGTTCAAAACGTGCACCGAGTTAAAGAAAGCACGAACTAACAATCAGGAGAACAAGAACGTGAAATTCACAGCCGAACATGAAGCCCTTCGAAAAACCGTCCGCGATTTCGTCGAGAAGGAGATCAACCCCCATTGCGACGAATGGGAGGCAGCCGGCGGGTTTCCGATTCATGAGGTGTTCAAGAAGCTCGGCAACCTCGGGCTTCTGGGCATCCAGAAGCCCGAAGAATATGGCGGTATGGGCCTCGATTACAGTTATAACCTGGTGGCCGCCGAAGAGTTGGGTATGGCCCATTGTGGTGGGGTTCCGCTGGCCATTGGCGTACAAACCGACATGTGCACTCCGGCGATTTCACGCTTTGGGTCGGACGAGCTCAAGCGGGACTTCCTGGCACCGGCCATCGCCGGCGATATGGTCGGCTGTATTGGTGTCAGTGAGGTCGGCGCCGGTTCCGACGTAGCGGGAATGAAAACGACCGCGAAGCAAGACGGCGATGATTACATCATCAACGGCTCCAAGATGTGGATTACTAACAGCCCCAAATCCGATTTCATCTGCCTGCTGGCCAACACGTCGGACGACAAGCCCCACAAGAACAAATCCCTGATCGTGGTACCTACGAACACTCCGGGCATTTCCTTCAGTCCGAACCTGAACAAGCTGGGCATGCGCTCTTCGGAAACGGCCCAGATCTTCTTCGATGACGTTCGCGTGCCCCAGCGCAACCGCATCGGCGCCGAAGGTACCGGTTTCATGATGCAGATGCTGCAGTTTCAGGAAGAGCGGCTCTGGGGTGCTGCCAACGTGATCAAGGCCCTGGAAAACTGCATCAACCAGACCATTGATTATTGCCGCGAGCGCAAAACCTTCGGTCAGCCACTGATCGACAACCAGGTGATTCATTTCCGTCTGGCCGAACTGCAAACCGAAGTGGAAGCCTTGCGGGCCCTGACCTATCAGGCTTGCGAACTCCACATCGAAGGCAAGGACGTGACCAGGCTCGCGTCCATGGCCAAACTCAAGGCAGGGCGCCTGGGGCGGGAGGTCACGGATAGCTGCCTACAATACTGGGGCGGCATGGGCTATATGTGGGACAACCCGATCTCCCGCGCTCAAAGGGATGTTCGCCTGGTGTCCATCGGCGGCGGGGCCGATGAAATCATGTTGGGGATTATCTGCAAGCTTATGGGGACACTGCCCGGCAAACGGAAAGACTGAACCATGGTGCAACACCGGCATCACTCGTGGAGTCGTTTTATGGAATCTTTACCTCATTGCGAAACCCTACTTCTGGAAAAACAGGGTCCAACCCTGTTCGTCACCATTAATCGCCCGGACGTCCGGAATGCCATGAGCCTGCAGATGGTGGCGGAGCTGTCGACGGTGTTTTCAGAAATTGAATCAGACCTGCAGATCCGCGCTGTCGTCGTTCGCGGATCCGGTGGGCATTTCTGCGCAGGTGGCGACATCAAAGACATGGCCGGCGCCCGGAGTCAGAAATCGGCAGAGGGCGAAGCCGACCCATTTTACCGACTCAACCGTGCCTTTGGTCAGATGATCCAGCAGGTGAACGAATCCTCCAAGGTCGTCATAGCCATCACCGAAGGCGCTGTCATGGGCGGTGGTTTCGGCCTGGCGTGCGTTTCCGACGTCGCCCTTGCAGGCCCAACATCCAAGTTTGGTATGCCCGAAACCTCCCTCGGCGTCATTCCTGCACAGATAGCCCCGTTTGTAGTCGAACGAATCGGGCTTACCCAGGCACGACGTCTGGCTCTTCTTGGATTGCGGATCAACGCGGACGAAGCATGCCGATTGGGCATTGTTCACCAGGCGGCTGAGTCGGAAAACGAACTGGAAGAAATGCTCACACAAGTGCTGGATCGAATTCGCCATTGCGCTCCGGTTGCCACGGCAGAAACCAAAGCCCTGCTCCATCGGGTGGGTCACGAAGCCATGAGCGGTTTGCTCGACAGTGCCGCAGAAAAATTTGCAGAAGCTATCCGTGGCAGTGAAGGCGCCGAGGGAACTATGGCTTTCATGCAAAAGCGTCCGCCAGCCTGGGCGGAATCAAACGAATGACGGAGGGAGCGAGTGGGTGCGGGGCGGTTTTCAGGAAATGTCGGAGGCCTTGGATGGCCGGAGATCAAGCGCACATGGATGTGCTTGTAGCGTTTTCCTGAAAACCGCCCCGCACACGATCGCGGACTGCCACCCATTGATGAGAACTGCACCATGCTCAGAAAACTGTTAATAGCCAACCGCGGTGAAATAGCTGTCAGAGTCATCCGGACCGCCAGTGCTCTTGGGTACCGAACCGTGGCCGTCTACTCCGAAGCAGACGTCAAATCCCTTCACGTCGAACTGGCCGACGAAGCCGTCTGCATTGGTCCCGCACAGGTTTCCGCTTCCTACCTGAACGCAGGCGCCGTTATTAATGCGGCCCTTAAAACCGGGGCAGACTGCATCCACCCGGGCTATGGCTTCCTGTCCGAGAACGCTGGGTTTGCGAATGCCTGCAAAGACGCTGGCCTGGTCTTTATCGGGCCGCCTTCCGAAGCCATCGAACTGATGGGCAGCAAGCGCCGCTCCAAGATTGCCATGCAGGAAGCTGGCGTGCCGGTGGTTCCCGGCTACGAGGGCGACAACGCCAGTGATGAGGAACTTGTCGCAGCAGCAGCTGATATCGGCTACCCGCTGATGATCAAGGCCTCGGCCGGGGGCGGTGGTCGCGGCATGCGACTGGTGGAACAGGAATCAGAACTGAAAGAGAGCATCAAACGGGCACGCTCCGAGGCCCGGCAGGCCTTCGGCGACGACGAACTGATTCTGGAAAAAGCCGTTATCGAACCCCGCCATATCGAGATCCAGGTATTCGCAGACCGCCAAGGCAATGCGGTCTATCTAGGTGAGCGGGACTGTTCCGTGCAGCGCCGGCATCAGAAAGTAGTTGAAGAGGCCCCCTCTCCGTTTGTAACCCCGGAGCTTCGTGCAGCCATGGGTGAGGCTGCGGTCACAGCGGCCCTTGCATGCGGATATGAAGGCGCGGGCACGGTCGAGTTTCTGGTCGACAAGGAGCGTAATTTTTACTTTCTGGAAATGAACACCCGCCTGCAGGTGGAACATCCGGTGACCGAACTTGTTACCGGTCAGGATCTGGTTGCGTGGCAGCTGGCCGTTGCCGAGGGCCGTCCCCTGCCCCTTGCGCAGGACGATATTGAACTTAACGGCCACGCCATTGAAGTGCGGCTTTACGCCGAAGACCCCGGCAATGGATTTACCCCTCAGACCGGCCTGCTCCATGCCTTTCAGCCCTCCGAGGGCGAGGGCTTGCGCTTCGATACCGGCGTGCGCTCGGGCGATACCATTAGCCCCCATTACGACCCCATGCTCGCCAAGGTTATCGCCTGGGGCGAAAACCGGGACCAGGCACGTCGCCGCCTGATTCGTGCTCTGGAAGACACTACCGTGTTCGGAATCAGCACCAACCGGTATTTTCTCAGTCGTATCATCGCCAACGAAACCTTCGGTGCCGGGGACGCCACCACTGCGTTTCTGCAGCAGGCGTTCAGCCAGGACCCCTCGCTCAAGCCCCGGGCGCTGACTATTCGTGAGCTGGCCCTGGCGGCCTGCATTCTTGACCATGGCACTTCAGGCCAGGCCGCCTGGAGCAACGCACCCGCAACCAAGACACCCATGAAGCTTGAGAGTGACGATACTGTGGTTGAACTCCTGGTCAGCCGGACCGGCGAACAACTTACCTTCACCATGGGCGACACCCGGCATGAGCTCATTCCCGAAAGCCTGCAGGAGGGGCTGTTGTGCTTTATCGACAACGGTGTTCGTCAGCATTGCCAATATCATCGCCAGGGCGACTCCCTATATTGTCAGGCCTTCGGCCAATCCTGGTCGGTTAAAGATGTAACCCATCAGCCGACGGCCGGAGTAACCGGTGCCGGCAGTGGCCGCGTGCAAGCATCCATGGACGGCGCCATTATTGAGGTACTGGTGGAAACTGGCCACCGTGTCCGACAGGGTGAAACACTGGTCATTCTTGAAGCAATGAAAATGGAACACCCGGTCAGGGCAGACCGCGACGGCGTTATTGGTCAGGTCCTTGCCAGCAAAGGTGATCAGGTTAAGCGGAGCCAGTTGCTGATCGAAATCTCCGCCGAGGAACCCATGGAAACCGTATGAGTCAAGACAACGTAACCGCACTCGACATTGCCCGACGCCTGCCAGGGGTCTTTCGGCGGCTTCCCTCGATAGCACGTGGCTTGTATTACTATGCGGTGCCGAATGAACACAGCGAGCTCACCCTGGGCACACTGATAGAACGCAATGCTGAGAAATTTGGCAACCGGCCAGCGGTATTATTCGAGGATCGCAGCATTACCTGGAGCGAATTCAATGGATGGGCCAATCGCATTGCCCATTTCCTCCAGGGTCAGGGACTGACCAAAGGGGATGCCATTGCCGTCTTCCTGGAAAACCGGCCGGAGCTCCTGGCTGTTGTTGCCGGTGCTGCGAAGCTCGGCGTAGCGTGTGCCATGCTCAACACCTCCCAGAAGGGAAAGGTACTGAAACACAGCATCAATCTCGTCAAACCCAAAATGGTGGTTGTTGGTGAGGAGCTGCTGGAGTCCTTTGACAATATCAAGACGGACCTGAACACCAGCCACGCCACGCCTTTCCTGTTTCTTGCGGATATCAACACAACAAACGCGTTCGGCGATGCACCCGGCGGCTATGTGAACATGGCCGAAGAGGTTAGTGCTTTCCGGAGTGACAACCCCATGCTCAGTAACCCCCCGAGAATGGGTGATACCGCCATTTACCTGTTCACCTCCGGCACGACCGGCCTACCGAAAGCGGCGCCCGGCTCTCATCGAAAGTTCGTCATGGCCTACGGTGGCTTTGGCCTGATGTCTCTGGCCATGGAACCCGAGGACGTTCTCTACTGCCCTCTCCCCCTCTACCATGGCACCGCGCTGTTGGTATGCTGGGGCTCTGTTCTGGCCGGAGGCTCCGCCATGGCCCTGCGCCGGAAGTTCTCCGCCCGCGCGTTCTGGGACGACGTACGCCGCTATCACGCCACGACATTCGGCTACGTGGGCGAACTCTGCCGTTACCTTTTGAACCAGCCCGCCAGCGACCAGGACCGCAACCACAGCCTGACCAAAATGATCGGGAACGGACTGCGCCCCTCAATCTGGCAGGAATTCAAGGAGCGCTTTGGCATTGAAACAGTCGCCGAGCTCTACGCATCAAGCGAGGGCAATATCGGTTTCAGCAACTTCTTCAATATGGATAACACGGTCGGTTTCTCCACAGCACCTTACAAGCTGGTGAAATTCCACGAGGGCACCCGCGACCCCATCCGGAATAAAAAAGGTTTTCTGGAAGAGGTTGCCAAAGGGGAGCCCGGGTTATTGATCGGGGAGATCACCAGGAAGTGGTCTTTCGAGGGCTATACCCAGAAAGACGCCACCGAACAATCCATCCTCCGGAATGCCTTCAAAAACGGTGACGCCTGGTTCAACACGGGCGATGTACTGAAAGAAATCGGCTGCCGTCATCTTCAGTTCGTGGACCGGATGGGCGACACCTTCCGCTGGAAAGGCGAAAACGTTTCCACCAACGAAGTCGAGAATATCATCGACGGCTCCGGCATGGTCGAAGAAGCCATCGTCTATGGCGTGTCGATCCCGAAAACCAACGGCAAGGCCGGAATGGTGACGCTGGTGCCCCATAACGATCCCCGGGAGTTTGACGTTAACAAGCTGCTTGCCTACCTCCAGGCTAACCTGCCGCCCTATGCCATTCCGGTGTTCGTGCGGGTAACCCATGCCATCGAGAAAACGGGAACCTTCAAGTACCGCAAGGTGGATATCCAGAAGGCCGGTTATTCACTGGGGCATGAGTTTGAAGAGGTGTTTGCCCGGCTGCCCGGGAAGGATGGCTATAGGCGGCTGACGCCGGGAATGGTTGCCGATATCGATGCCGGAAGAATGAATTTTTGAGCTCGTAGGAAGGCCACCTGCCAGTCGGAGCAAACCGCTCCAACGAACAGGCGCGCCATTGAACAAAACTCAGGAACCGACTTTAAGCACTACCTTACCGGTAGCACGGCGCTCCGAAAGAGCCCCCAACGCCTTGGCGTAATCCTCGAACTCGAAAACCTCACTGATCTTCGGATCAATCTTGCCTTCGGCATAAAGCTTCATCAGCTCCATCATATTCTGAGCGCTGGCGTCCGGCTCGCGCTGGGTGAAGCTGCCCCAGAACACACCAACCACAGAACAGCCTTTCAGTAGCGTCAGGTTCGCAGGAATCTTTGGAATTTCGCCCGCCGCGAAACCGATAATCAGGTGACGGCCATTCCAACCCATGGCACGCAGCGCCTGCTCGGTGAAATCACCACCAACCGGGTCATAAACAACATCCACACCCTTGCCCTTGGTCAGATTCTTGACCGCTTCTTTCAAAGGCTCCTCGGTGTAATTGATCAGTTCGTCAGCACCCGCCTCTTTTGCAATGGCGAGCTTTTCCGCTGAACTCGCTGCTGCGATTACACGGGCTCCCATAGCCTTGCCCAGCTCCACAGTGGCCAGACCTACGCCTCCACTGGCACCCAGAACCAGCAGGCTCTCCCCGGGTTGCAGATTCGCACGCTGCTTGAGCGCATAGTAGGAGGTGCCATAGACCATCGTGAAAGCGGCGGCTTTCTCATCGGACATGCCATCCGGTATCGGCAGCAGATTCTGTTCCGGAACAATTACCTCCTCGGCGAAGGAGCCATACCCGGTCAAACCCGCAACACGATCACCGGGTTTGAACCGGGTCACTTTCTCGCCGACCTCGATGACCTCACCGGCCATCTCGCCACCCGGTGAGAACGGCATGGTTGGCTTGAGCTGGTATTTACCTTCGATAATCAGAGTATCCGGAAAGTTCAGGCCGGCGGCTTTAACACGAACCTTGACGCCTCGCCCACTGACTTCAGGGCTGGGCACATCTTCGATCACCAGCTGTTCAGCCGGTCCGTATTCTTTGCAGAGGATGGCTTTCATGGGGACTCCTTTGACGACATTGTTGTTTGAATCCGGCCAGATCAAAACCCGGCGCTTTTTTGATTCCCAACAAGCTAAACAGAGTCGACCCATGAAGCAAATAAAGTTCTTTTATTCAACTTTATAAGCCGTATTTATCAACCACTTTCCGGCCTAGAGCAATGAGCCGGCATAAACCAAAGCGCCCAACAGACATGCTGCCGCAACCAGCAAGCCGGCTCTCAAGCCCGGCGAAAACGCCTGCGCTTTCTTTCCCTTTACTGGGGTTGCGTCATGATTAACCAACTTCTGATCTCCACTGGAGCGCCGGATCAGTTCGATCATTTCTTCACACTGCTGAGATGTGAACAGTGCAGGATTAAAACTTTCGAGGCCATGACCACTGAGAAAACGACGAACGTCGGTGGAAAGCGGAACATACTTCATGGACCAGTTGCTGAAGGTGCGCTTATCGAGCTGCTCTTCAATCAACGTGGTGATATTGCGGTGCCGGCTGTCGCCCTGGATTCTCTCGAAGGTTTCCCGAACGTCCCTTTCTTCACCCTCCAGGTACTGAAAGAAACGATTATCGCCATAATAAAGACCACCGACGAGATTACATTTGCCGTTATTTCGACGGGACGTCATTAGAATCCGGGCCACATGGGGCTCAACGCCTTGTTCCGCCGGTTTGGCTTCAAATGTGGCTTCACTGGCGTAGGCCAGGCGCATAAGGGACATATGAGAAACTCCAGGTACCGGGATTAAAGTAAGTTGAATGCAACATACGCGCAGACCTGTCGTTGTGGATCACAGGTACAGGGCCACCTCGACCCGCCGCACCTCGCCCCGGATGAATCGCACCGCGTTTTCCGCTATCCTTCGAGCACCCCTTTTTAAGCGCTTGAACCGCCCTCTATGTCCCTCCCAGGGTTCTAAAATGTCAGACACTGTTTACCTGCTTGAAATGATCGGAATCGTAGCCTTTGCCATTTCCGGCATGATTGTCGCGCGCTCCAAAAATATGGACCCGGTGGGTGTCTTCACCATCGGATTCATCACCGCTCTGGGGGGTGGCACCTTGCGGGACCTGATCATGGACAACCATCCGGTATACTGGATCAGGCATGAGGAACAGCCCATCCTGATCCTCGCCATGGCGATTGTGTTCAGCTACTGGAATCGTGCTGGACGAATGCGGGAATCCCGGATCGTACTCCCGGATGCAATCGGACTGGGCGTTTTCTCAATCCTGGGTGCCCAGCTGGCACTGGACCTCGGCCATTCCTGGTTCATCGCTTCGCTTCTGGGCGTTATGACCGGAACTTTCGGCGGTGCCCTCCGTGATACGCTCTGCAACGAAGTCCCTTACATCTTCCGCAAAGACCAGATTTATGCATCCATCTCGTTCGCCGGCTGCTGGATCTACTTCGTTTGTCAGTGGTACTTCCACAACGAAACGATCTCTCTCACCGTCGGGCTTCTCTTTATAACGGTGGTCCGGATGTTGGCGGTGCGGTTTGACATCCGCCTGCAGCGGGATTCCATGCAACCTTAATTGGACAGCTCATTAATAGGGAGCTGTCAATCATCCCTTGGCCTGAGAGCCCTCAACCGGTAACATTGCCGTTTTTTCACGCAGTCCACATTGTTCCATTCGACACCGATTTCCAACTTCCCACTTTTGGCATCCTGAGAGGCAGACTCCCGTCATGCTTGAACGACTGTTCCAACTACAGGCCCATGGCACCACTGTTCGAAAAGAACTGGTAGCGGGCATCACAACCTTCCTGACCATGGCGTACATCATCGTGGTCAACCCCAGCATCCTGTCCTCCACCGGCATGGATTTCGGGGCTGTATTTGTTGCCACCTGTCTGGCGGCCACCATCGGCACCCTGATCATGGGTCTCTGGGCCAACTACCCCATCGCCCTGGCACCGGGCATGGGCCTCAATGCCTTCTTTTCTTTTACTGTCGTCGGCAGCATGGGCTACAGCTGGCAGGTCGCCCTGGGGGCGGTATTCCTCTCGGGCCTGATCTTCTTCCTCCTGAGTATCTTCAAAGTCCGTGAGTGGATCATCAACAGTATCCCCATGTCCCTGCGGTTCGGTATTTCTGCGGGTATCGGTTTTTTCCTGGCGCTGATCGCCCTGAAAAATGCCGGAATTGTTGTCGATCATCCCGCCACACTGGTTGGTCTGGGCGAAATCAAAACCGCTGAGGCCTTGCTGTTCTTTGGTGGTTTCGTACTGATTTGTGCCCTGTCTTTCCGGCGGATAACCGGCGCCGTCATGATCGGCATTATCGCCGTCACCGTCATTGCCATGATGTTCGGCATGGTCGAGTACCAAGGCTTTGTATCGGCGCCCCCCAGCATTGCGCCAACTTTCATGCAGCTGGACATAGCAGGCGCCCTGAACGTGGGCATGATCAGTATTGTCTTTGCATTCCTGTTTGTGGATCTGTTTGACACTTCCGGCACGCTGATCGGCGCGGCCCAGCGTGGCGGTCTGCTGGACAAGCAGGGTAAGCTGCCTCGCCTGGGGCGGGCCCTGATGTCGGACTCCGTGGCCACCATGTCCGGCGCTACGCTGGGCACCTCCACAACCACGAGTTACATTGAATCCACCGCCGGCATTTCCGCAGGTGGCCGCACAGGTCTCACCGCCGTGGTGGTTGCCGTTTTATTCCTTGCATGCCTGTTGCTGTCTCCGATCGCCAGTATCATTCCGGCCTACGCCACGGCACCCGCCTTGCTGTATGTGGCCGTGCTTATGACCAGCGGTCTGAAGCTGGTCGACTGGGACGACATTACCGATGCGGCGCCAGCTGTGGTAACGGCATTGATGATGCCTTTGACCTTCTCCATCGCCAATGGCATTGCCCTGGGCTTCATCACCTATGCGATTATTAAAGCACTGAGCGGCCGATGGTCTGACCTGAATGCGAGCGTCGTTACCATCGCGGTTGTATTCGTTCTGAAATTCATCTTCCTGGATGCGGCCTGAGCCGCATCCAGAATGATCACCGGATCTGTCATGGATTATTTTTCTCAAAGCATCAAAAAAGCGATTCGCACCGTACCGGATTGGCCAAAGCCCGGCGTAGCCTTCCGGGATATTACGACGGTCCTTCAGGACAAAACGGCGTTCCGAAAGCTGATCGATGCCTTTGTTCACCGCTATCACGGCCATGAGATCGATGCCGTTGCAGCGGTCGATGCCCGCGGCTTCATTATCGGGTCCGCCCTGGCCTACGAGCTCAACGCCTCTCTTGTCCTGGTTCGGAAAAAGGGCAAGCTGCCCTTCGATACGCTGGTCGAAGACTATGAGCTTGAGTACGGCACCGCCTCCGTTGAACTGCACAAAGATGCGTTTAAACCAGGCGACAAGGTGGTTCTGGTAGATGATCTGATTGCCACCGGCGGCACCATGCTGGCTGCGGCCCGACTGATCCGACGCATCGGCGCTGAGATAGTGGAGGTTGCGGCAATGATTGATCTTCCCGATCTGGGTGGCTCCCGGAAGCTGCAGGACGAAGGGCTTCAGGTTTATACTGTCTGCTCGTTCAAAGGGGAGTAATCCCACCGCAAACAGGAGGCGGCTATGCAAGACTACCAACACCACTGGAAAGATGGCACTCCGGTGCACCTTCCGCTCGGCAAGATTGTCTGCATTGGCCGGAACTACGCAGAACACGCGCTCGAACTCAACAACCCGGTTCCGGATGAGCCGCTGCTGTTCATCAAGCCTGCAACAGCAGCGGTGCACATTACCCGCCCCATTGACCTGCCCCGCGACCAGGGCAGCGTACACTTTGAAACCGAGCTGGCCGTTCTGATTGGCCGACCACTGACCCACGCCTCTGCCAGCGAAGCAGAAGCCGCGATTCTTGGTTATGGCCTGGCACTCGATCTCACCCTGCGGGACGTCCAGAGCGAACTGAAAAAGAAAGGCCAGCCCTGGGAGCGGGCGAAGGCTTTTGACGGTGCCTGCCCGTTATCACCTTTTGTCGCCGCGGAGAAGCTTGGCAGGGACAACATCCATTTCAACCTGGATATTGATGGCCATCGTCAACAAACCGGCAATACCAGAGACATGCTTAACCCCATCGTTCCGTTGATCGCCCACATCAGCAGCCATTTCACGCTGTTACCGGGCGATGTGATTCTGACCGGAACGCCCAAGGGCGTTGGCCCGCTCCAGCCCGGCCAAACACTCTCACTGGAACTGGAAGACCTGCTGGTCGTCGGAACCAAAGTAGTTTAACGTTCAGCACCAGCAAACCCATCTCCGGTTGAGGACGTACATCTGGCATGGCAAAAAAACCGGTTACTTCCCGCAGTGGACGATTCCTCAAACTCGCTGGCATGACGGCTTCTGTGGCCGGGCAATACGCCGGCCAGCGGGCGCGTCGCATTTTCCGCACCGAAAACGATGAAGGTGCCCAGAGTGAAAGTTACACGCGTATGGCTGGCCAGATAGCAGACACCCTTGGCGAGCTGAAGGGTGCGGTCATGAAGGTGGGGCAGATTGCGTCACAAACCCAGGACTTTTTGCCGAAAGAGTTCTCTGATGCCCTTCAAAAGCTTCAGAAAGAAGCACCACCCATGCCTTTTGAGGTCATTGTCCGCCAGATCGAATCGGAACTGGGCAAACCTGTTTCCGAGCTTTTTGAATACCTGCAGGAAACGCCTTACGCAGCAGCCTCCATCGGTCAGGTACACCGGGCCAGGCTCTTTGACGGCACCGATGTGATCGTCAAAGTGCAATACCCCGGCGTCGACGAGTCCTGCGATTCGGACCTGAAGCAGCTCAGAATGGCCTTGAAGCTCGGCGGATTGCTGAAAATGCCCAAGGAAACGGTTGACCAGCTGTTCGGCGAGATTCGGATGCGTCTCAAGGAAGAGCTCGATTACGAGAACGAAGCCGAGAATCTCAGGCTGTTCAGGAAGTTTCACGAGAATGACAACTGGGTGATAATCCCCGAGGTCATCCAGAGCCACTCAACCCGCCGGGTTCTTACGCTGGAACTGGTGGAGGGTGACCATGTCAGCGACGTCACACCAGAGCAATACGACCAGAAAACCATCAACCTGATCGGCCACAGGATTTTCACTACCATGGCAGATCAGCTGTTTCGCTTTCAATGCATCCATGGCGACCCCCACGCTGGCAACTTTGCCTACCGCCCCGACGGCTCGATCATCATGTACGACTTCGGCTGCGTGAAAAAACTGAAACCAGAGATCGTCGACGCCTACCGGAAGGCGCTCATTGCAGCCCTGGAGGAAGATTACGAGGCCCTTGACCGTCACCTGATTGACCTGGGCGCGCGGGTAGAAAGTCAACCGGCCGTGGACGAGGCCTACTATGCGATGTGGCGGGACATTCTGATCTTGCCCTTCAATCAGGAGGAACCCTACGATTTCGCGGAGTCGGACATCCACAAGCATGTGGCGGCCAAGACAAGCACAGTGTTCAAGTACCTGGAGTACTTCAAGCCGCCGGTAGAAAGCATCTTCATTGACCGGATGATTGCCGGGCATTACTGGATGCTGAAACGGTTGGGGGTTCAGGCGGCGTTTCGGGATGAACTGGAGAAATATCTCGGGCTTGGGGAGTAGTTAGTATTCACACCAGGCTTTGAACCCACTCCAGAACACCTTCACCAGCACCTTTTCGGATTACGCGGGCCCTCGGCACAGGGGCTGACTGAGCTGGATCGACGACAGTAATTGGAACGCCCGGCTCCACTTCATAGACAAGACCCGCAGCCGGGTATACCTGAAGCGAGGTTCCAACGATCAGTAGGTGGTCTGCAGTGCGCACCATGTCTGCTGCGGCATCCAGCATCGGCACCTCCTCACCGAACCAGACGATATGGGGACGGAGCTGAGCTCCCCGTTCACAGGTCTCACCGGGCTGGATATCCCGGTAACCAATGTCATAGACCAGTTCCGCGTGCCGGGAGCTGCGAGCTTTGGTGAGTTCGCCATGGAGGTGAATCACATTGCTGGATCCACCCCGTTCATGCAGGTCGTCGACATTCTGGGTCACAATGGTCACACGGTAGCGGGCTTCCAGTTCCGCCAGAAGACGATGCGCCTGGTTGGGCTGCGCCGATTCGAGCTGGCGCCGGCGATCATTGTAGAACCGCAGCACCAGCTCCTGGTTACGGGCAAAGGCTTCTGGCGTGGCCACATCGTAAACACTGTGTTCCTCCCACAGACCGCCGTTGTCACGGAAGGTGGAGAGGCCGCTTTCAGCGCTGATGCCAGCGCCCGTCAGTATTACTATGTGATCTTTCATAGTACTGAGTTAACCTCCAAAAATGATGACGCCGCATAACCATCAAGAATTTCCAGCAGTAAGTGCAGCCCCCAATCTCGCGGCCGCATCGGTCAGTGCACCCAGGTGGAAGTGCATTGTTTTTAGGCTCGTCCGCGCCTCTGGCGCATGGACAGCAATCCCGGCGATGACCTTTCCACCCTCACCATAAACTGGCACAGCCAGTGCCACCAGCCCTTGCAGGTCTTCCCCTATATTTTCGGAGTAGCCCTGTGCCCGGATCTTTTTACATTCCGCCTCCAGTGCTACCACATCGACGATGGTGTTCTGCGTATACTTCTCTAAGGTCAAATTGCGAAGAGTGACTGCAAACTGAGGCTCAGGAAGATGTGCCAGCAATAACTTGCCGATTGCAGTGCAGTGCACCTT
This sequence comes from Marinobacter salinus, assembly GCF_001854125.1. Taxonomy (NCBI): domain Bacteria; kingdom Pseudomonadati; phylum Pseudomonadota; class Gammaproteobacteria; order Pseudomonadales; family Marinobacteraceae; genus Marinobacter; species Marinobacter salinus. The sequence continues at coordinate 352,920 of NZ_CP017715.1, read as the reverse complement.
CACCTTGCTGCCCGGACTAAGTTGAACACGCAACGGCCAATGGCACTCAACACGATCGATGTAGAGAACTTCACCATTGTCTAACACACCGACGTTAACGGTCTCTTCAAAACGATTCTTCAGATCTTCAAGAATGGCTCGTGTAAATGCGGTTTGATTTTGCGAAACAATAGATGCGATACCCAAGGTACGCATGCGAGTCCCAAGCCTGAATTTTTCCGGTTGGATATCTCGCTCCAGCAAGTCCATGCCCTCTAGCTGTTTGATGAGCCGGTGCACCGTCTGTTTAGGCAAGCCTAGATCATCAACTACATCTGCAAGACGAAGTGGCTTCTGGTTTTTTCCGAAACACTCGAGAATAGTAAACGCGCGTTCAATAGCAGAGCTCAATGCCAGCTTCTCCCGTTATTCGATCAATATGCCAGTCAAATGGCCCAGATCGCGAATCAATGGATAGCACGCCAGGCCGAGTGAGACGACAAGCAACACAACCGTCGCCCGATGGAAGTGATTCGCATCCATTCGGGAGAACAACTGTTGACCTGCCGCAATTCCAATAAGCATTGCGAGAAACAACGCGCCCAAGAACTTCCACTCAAGCAACTCTTCCGGGAAGTTGAGCATTATCGGTGGTATTGCGAGCAAACCTGCAAATACAAAGAATAGAGCCATTATGCGTCGCTTTGATGCAATACCAATGGAGACATCCGCATGCAAAGCCGCCAAGATTGGTGGCCCCGAGGCCCCGGCAACGCCTTGCATGAAGCCTGCGCACAAGCCGATGCCAGCCCACTGAGAGAACGATAGCTTGGCCTTGAAGGCCACTCGCCGCGCAATGAAGATCAGGGCCAGTAATACTGACGCCACTAGCATAGCTCGCGCAAACACTGGCGGTAAGACCAGCAAAACAATGAGCCCCGGGAATAGGCCGATTAGCGCTACGCCAACCAGCTTCAGGGCATAATACCACTCGTCACGGGAGAGCCCCTGAACAGCAATGGGAACGCCACTAACAATCTGGAAAATAACGCTGATTCCGACAGCGCTAGTCGGCTCCAGCACCAGCCCCATCATGGGCACAGCCAGTAATGCAAAGCCAAACCCCGTGGCCGTACGCACGAGCGAAGCGAAGAATACTGTTGCCGCCAGAAACAGCATCAATAGGTCTGGCGCTATCATGTGGTGAAGGCAGCTGGAGTCGTTTGTCCAACAAGACAACTGACCACCCGTGCAGCTGCCAGCAATTGTCGGTCTTCACCGCGACGTGCTATCAGCTGGAGGTTGAGTGGAAAGCCCTTATCCCAACCGACAGGAAGGTTTAGCGCTGGCATCCCCAGCAAGGTCCAAAGCCGTTGCGGGTCCCTTGAGCCAGTGCCCTGCCCTAATTTTGGAGGCAACCCTAGAACCGAGGGAAAAACGATAATATCACCTTCGTCCAATTGCCCTTCGATAAGCTCAATCATTTCCAGGCGTGACTTCAGGCACGCCTCATACTCAGCGGGTGTAATCTCCTCACCTAGCCGGAGGAAGCTTTTCAGCTCATCGCTGACGTCTGGATGATTCAGTAACGGGTAGCCCCAGTTCTTGAACATCTCAAAACACAGAATGGTATTCACCACCATGGCATCGTGCGTGATCAGATCGAGATCCAAGGACTTTTCCACCCAATCCAAACCCGACTTGGCGCAGGCAGCTTCGAGGCAACGCTGTTTAGCAAAAAGAGGTTCAAGCCCAGCACATTCAAACCACGGCTCGATAAATACGAACCGAGGACTCACCCCTAGCGATGGCGGCATGCTCGGAAACATAAGCGACATGATCTCCGTCATGCGCTCCAGCGAGTCCGAAAAAAATCCGACGTGGTCCAGGGTAGGGCTCAGAGAGAGAATTCCGGAGAGAGAGCCGGTCCCAATCGAAGGTTTAAAACCTATCACTCCACAATAGGCAGCTGGACGAATGACCGAACCAATCGTTTGGGTTCCCAGAGCAAAAGGAACCAATCCGGCCCCCACAGCGGCAGCGGACCCGCTGGAAGAGGCCCCGGGACTGTGATGGGGAGACCAAGGATTACGGGTTGTGGTTTCCCTGGCAATGGCCATTTCAGTTGATCGAGTTATACCTATGACCTGCGCACCCAAGACTTCTAATTTTGTGACGACCTCCGCGTTTGAAACCGCAACTCGCCCTGCAAAGGCATCGCATCCGTAGCTAATCGGCGCACCGGCAACATCAATCACTTCCTTTACGGCAATCGGCAGCCCGACTAAAGGACGCTCGAGCAATTGATCAGCCATATCATCGCCCTGAAGAGCAGGCGGTGTTTGCTGAATCCAGGAGAAGGCATCTAACTCTGATCCCTCGATCTGCCGAACAACCTTCTGGGTCTGCTTCCTGAGTTCAATCTGAGTAGAGGCTGCGGTAAGAGGCCTGTAAAACTTGTTCAGTATTGTCATATCAATCCGCCATTAACACCTGGGATTGACCACCGTAAGACTTGGCGATTTCGTCAGTCAGCTGATCCAAAATATCGGACTCGAGCTCGCGGAATGCCATTGACTTGGGATCTCGGGGATAGGGTAGGTCTACTTTGATATTGAGTTTTACCCGTCCAGGACGGCTTGTAATCACAACGACCCGGTTGGCCAGCACCAAGGCTTCCTGAACCGAGTGTGTAATCAGCATGACCGTCTTTTCGTACTCCTGCCAGATCGATAAAAGCTCTTTCTGCAGCATGCTTCGGGTTAGCGCATCCAGTGCTCCAAAAGGCTCATCCATGAGAATAATCGAAGGGTTCGTGCAAAAGACCCGCGCCAGCGCCACTCTCTGCTTCATTCCCCCGGACAATGAATCGATACGGGCATTGGCAAAATCCTGCAAACCCACCAACTTCAGGAAAGATGTGACGATTTCAGCCCGTTCATTGACGGGGACATTCAGCTGCTTAAGCCCAAACTCCACATTTTCCTGAACGTTCAACCAGGGGAACAGTGCGTATTGCTGAAAGACCATGCCACGGTCGATATCGGGTTTATTCACTTTCTCGCCATCCACCAACACACTGCCCGCTGTGGCCTGTTCAAAACCCGCGACGATGTTGAGCAAGGTACTTTTCCCGCAGCCTGAGGGACCGATAACCGCCACAAATTCCCCCGGATGGATATCAAGATTGACGGGTTTCAGCGCTTCGACAGGCTCATCATTTTCGGGGAAAAAGATCTTACTTACATTCTTGATCCGAATCCCTTTTGCTTTGCTGTTCGTTTTATCAAATATCGTTGTCATCACTGTGCTCCCCAGTTCACTTTGCGACCAATCAGACGGAAAACCGAGTCAATCATCACACCTAAGATCCCGATCACCACCATCCCTGCCAAAACCAGGTCAGAACGCAGTATTTCCATTCCGTCGGAAATGAGAAACCCAAGCCCCTCCTGTGCCGCAACCAGCTCGGCGGCAATAATTGCAGCCCAACCAGTACCAAAAGCAATCCGCAACCCCACCAAAATAGTTGGCATCGCTGCGGGCAGAATGACCTTGAGGAATAATTTCAGGGAAGTATCACAGCCGAGTATCCGGCCCGCCCGGATCATCACCGGATCGACAGCCTTAACCCCCGACACGGTATTGAGCAAAATCGGAAAAAACGTCGCAATAAAAATGATGAAAATCTTGCCTGATTCGCCTATGCCGAACCATAGAATCGCCAGGGGAATCCAGGCCAAAGGGGAAATCGGACGAAAGAGCTCAACGACAGGGTCAAAAACACTTTCGAAGCGGCGATTAGAGCCCTGAATCAGTCCCAATGGAATTGCAATAATTGCGGCCAGCGCCCACGCAGACAATACTCGTGACAAACTGGCGAACACATGGGTAAAAAGTTCACCTGTCGCGATCAGTGTCCAAAGCGTGCTCGCCGTAGCGCCGGGCGTAGGTAAAATAGCGGCGCTAGGATTCAGAATTTCGATAGCGCCCTGCCAAACGACGATAATCGCAAGGCCCGCCAAGAAATAGGGGACAATACCCTGCATCTGGTTTCGTAAATTGACCATTTAGGGTCATCCTGTTTCAGAGTTAAAACAACAAGGAAAGCCGATTGCCGCCGGTGATGCCGGTCCAGAGGGCACCACCGGCGATAAGGATTGAGATTTAGTCCGCCAAAGCCTTGATTGCGAACGTAGAATTGACCTTCGGCGTGTCATCCTCCATCAGGATTTTCGCGTCCTTCAGAAAACGGGTGTAGGTCGTAATCGTATCGTTACCTGGCACCACATCGGGATCATAGACCGAGATCTTTTCGTTCAAGGAAAACGAGATAACCTCTGCGGGAAAACCAATTTCCTCGCTCCACATGGCAATGGCAGTTTCCGGCTCGCTCTGGATGAGCTGAATCGCTTTGACCAGTGCAATCATGACGTCTTGAACCAGAGGACCATTATTTTCGATAAACTCATTACGACCATAGAAGCCATTGCCAATATAATGCCCTGATTTAAGGGGCAAGATGGACTCAGCTTTTAGCAATACTTTTGCATCGCCCGAAGCTAGTGCTTTTGAAACATGGGGGTCCCAGGTAATGCCTGCATCGACGTCGTTCTGGGTTACCAATTGTGTTACGTCCGACCCTTTCGTCTTGAAAAGTTGTACGTCCTGAATGGTCATACCTGCATCCGCTAAAGCTTTAACGAGCAGAGGATATTGCTGGGAGCCTTTCCCCGGATAGGCAACCTTCTTGCCTCTCAGGTCTGAAACAGAGGCAATTGCAGAATCTGCAGGGACGATTATGGCTGTCTGTTCAAGAATTGTGATGCCCAATAGCTGGGCTGGAAGTCGCGCTGCAGCGACAATTGCCGGGCCCATACCTGCCGATGCCAAATCCAGAGCGCCGGTCGCTAGTGCCTGATTTTCTGGCGCGCCGTACGAAAAGCTGTGGAGGACAAAGGAAACATCATGTTTTTCTTCAATTGGCGCGAGATAGCCAGCAGCTTTCGCGATGTATATAGGCTGAGTGGCAGGCTGTACGCCGATATTGATCTCGGTTGCTGCCTGCGAAAGGGCGGGCAGGACAAGGGCGACAGCACTGAATAACCATCGACGGAATTGGTGTGCGGTAATAAGTCTCATAATGCTTCTCCAAAAAATGGGACGAGATGTCTCAATTTTAAATGCATTTATGGGGCCAATCCTGACCGACTGACAATATTTGCGATAGGTGTCAGTTTGTTAAAGATTCGAAGGGAGATATCTGGAAGCGGAGTGCAAGTGGCAGCCTAAAGGAAGTGCACCAATAGCTGGCACAGAAATGGCTCGACGCACCAAAGAGGAGGAGAGGCAAGGAATAGAGCTTCGGGCCGGTGCGATGACCCGAAGCCTGCTTTGAGGCAATCAGTCGAAGATTTTACCTGGGTTTATAATGCCGTTGGGGTCAAACACCTGCTTGATCGCCTTCATGTAGGCAATTTCCGCCTCGCTACGGGTGTATTGCAGATATGGCTTCTTGGTCATGCCAACACCGTGCTCCGCAGAGACACTGCCCTGGTAGCGCTCGACAATCTCGAACACCCACTTGTTGACCTGCTGACACTTTTCGAAGAAATCTTCTTTCGCCATGTCTTCGGGCTTGAGAATGTTCAGGTGCAGGTTGCCGTCGCCGATGTGGCCGAACCAGATGATCTCAAAGTCCGGATAGTGCTCGGTTACGACTGCATCAATTTCCTGCAGAAATCCGGGCACCTTGGAAACCACCACGGAAATATCGTTCTTGTAAGGCGTGCGCGGAGCTATTGACTCTGAAATACGTTCTCTCAGTTGCCAAAGGTTCTGAGCCTGAGTCTCACTTTGACTGATGACGCCATCAAGCACCCAACCGTTTTCGACACATTGCTCGAAAAGGTTCATTGCGTCTTCCATCACCTGATCGGACACCGCCTCGAATTCCAGCAACGCATAATACGGCGCCTCAGTGTCGAACGGCGCCTGCACCTGGCCGTGGGCGAGCACATGACCCATGGCCTGATGCGAAAAGAATTCGTAAGCAGTCAAGTCGATTTGTTTCTGGAATGCCTGCAACACATCCATAGTGTTGGTGAGGTCGTTCAGGCCAAGCACCAGAACGGTCAGATCATCCGGCTTTCGGGACAATTTCATGGTCGCTTCGGTGATGAAACCCAGGGTTCCCTCTGCGCCGACAAACAGGTGCCGCAGATCATAACCGGTGTTATTTTTGGCGAGATCCTTGTTGAGATCCAGAATATCGCCTTTGCCAGTCACTACCTTTAGACCGGCCACCCAATCACGGCTCATGCCGTATCGAATCACCTTGATGCCACCCGCGTTGGTGGACAGATTACCGCCGAGCTGACTGGAACCCGCTGAGGCAAAGTCCACCGGGTAGTAAAGGCCATTCTCTTCGGCAAAGTTCTGTAGCTGCTCGGTAACGACCCCTGCCTGGCAGCGCACTATCCGGTCGCTGGCATTAAAATCCAGAATCCGGTTCATGTTGTCGAAGGCAACCACGACCTCACCGTTGGCAGCAACTGCGCCGGCGCTCAGGCCGGTCCGGCCACCGGAGGGGACCAGTGCAACCCGGTTTTCATTGGCAAACTGGACCAGTGCCTGCACCTGCTCTGTGGTTTTCGGCAAAACAATCGCCAGGGGCTTGGGTGGGTAGATCCTGGTCCAGTCCTTGCCATAGTTCTCAAGATCAGCAGGATCGGTCAGCACCTTACCAGCGGCTTCGCCGGTGGCCATCAGCTCTTTCAGGGAAGAGATAATCTGTTCGGGATTCATGAATGCGTCAGTCTCGTCAGGGTTGGGCCGGCGGCCTGTGAACTGGCGGTTGCCCAGACAATTGATTAAGGCAATCCGGCGCGCTGTGAAATTCTCCGTTTATGGTATCATACCGCCCCTGTTCTGTGAGCCAGCCCTGACGATCACTGGCCACAGGTCATTTCACGTGACGAAAGGTTCGGAAGCAATCCCATGTCAAATACGTCTCTCGAAAAGAGCAAAATCCGGATACTGCTGCTGGAAGGCGTGCATCAATCTGCCATTGATACCCTGAACGCTGCGGGCTATACCAACATCGAGTATCTGACTCACTCGCTGGCCGAGGAAGACCTGATTGAGAAGGTCGCCGATGCGCACTTCGTCGGTCTCCGCTCGCGTACCCAGCTGACCGAGAAAGTATTTGCAGCTGCTAAAAAACTGGTGGCGGTGGGGTGCTTCTGCATAGGCACGAACCAGGTAGACCTGAAGGCTGCCACGCGCCGCGGCATTGCCGTTTTCAACGCGCCATTTTCCAACACCCGGAGTGTGGCCGAACTGGTGCTGGCACAGGCCATCCTGTTACTGCGCGGCGTTCCCGAGAAAAATGCCAAGGCGCACCGTGGTGAGTGGCTGAAATCCGCCAAAGACAGCTATGAAATCCGTGGCAAGAAACTGGGCATTATCGGCTATGGCAACATTGGCACCCAGTTCAGCGTGCTGGCCGAAGGTCTGGGCATGGATGTTTATTTCTACGATGTGGTTTCCAAACTGCCTATCGGTAATGCTACCCAGGTAGGTACCCTGCAGGAACTGCTCAACATTGCCGATGTGGTCAGTCTGCATGTTCCGGAAACCCCGGCCACCAAATATATGTTCAAGGCCGAGCAGCTGGCGCAAATGAAGCCAGGCTCCATCCTGATGAACGCTTCCCGCGGCACCGTGGTTGACATCGACGCCCTGGCAGACGCACTCGGAAGCGGAAAAATCCTGGGCGCCGCCATCGATGTGTTCCCGGTCGAACCCAAGTCCAACAATGAGGAATTCGTCTCTCCGCTGCGAGAGTTCGACAACGTCATCCTGACTCCTCATGTGGGCGGCTCTACCATCGAAGCGCAGGAAAACATCGGCCGTGAAGTCGCAGAAAAGCTGGCCATGTACAGTGACAATGGTACCTCAGTCTCTTCTGTGAACTTCCCCGAAGTGGCCCTCCCCTCTCATCCGAACCAGCATCGTCTGCTGCACATCCACGAGAACGTACCGGGCGTCATGTCCGAGATTAACCAGGTGTTCTCGGAGAATGGCATCAACGTCTGTGGCCAGTACCTCCAGACCAAGGAAGACATTGGTTATGTTGTGGTTGACGTGGACAAGGCCTATGGGGAGCTGGCGCTTGAAAAGCTGCTCCAGGTGAAAGGCACGATCCGCTGCCGCGTTCTGTTCTGACAGAAACCTGCATAAAAAAACCGGGGCCATGGCCCCGGTTTTTTTATGCCAGCCCTGTTTTACTGCATAGGGACGAGCGTTAACTCAACCCGACGGTTTTGCTCACGCCCTGCCGGAGTATCGTTGGAAGCGAGAGGGTAACGCTCGCCATAACCGACGGCGCGTGTCCGTTTTGGCTCAATCCCCTGGTTCAGCATAAAATCCCGAACCGAACTGGCGCGTTGCTCACTCAGCAACTGGTTGTAGCTCTGGGAGCCTGAGCTGTCGGTATGACCTTCAATCTGAATAATGGTCTTGTCATACTCTTTCAGCACCAATGACACAGATTCGAGCGTGCCAGTGAAAGAAGGCTTGATAGACGACTGGTTCAGGTCAAAGGTGATATTGCCTGGCATCACCAGCTCGATCTGATCGCCGTTGCGTATCACGCGCACACCGGTGCCTTCCAGCTTGTGACGGAGTTCTGCCTCCTGCTTGTCCATGTAATAACCGATACCACCACCAATAGCTGCGCCGCCAGCGGCACCGATCAGGGCACCTTTGGCACGGTCGCTTTTGCTGGAGGTGGCCGCACCAATTGCCGCACCGCCAATGGCACCGATAATACTACCCTTGGTAGCGCTCGATGTTTTTTCCTCACCGGTGTACGGATCGTAGGTCATACACCCACTCAAAGTGACTGTTGCCATTGCAAACGCAATAATTGTCTTTTTCAAAGGATTCTCCTGTGCCTGGTTATTCCCGGCATGCCTCCGCTTTCTCAAGAGGCTGTGCCGACTCATTCATGAATGTATCAATGATGGTATTGAATACCGTTGCCTGCAAATCCTGGGCTTCGTTCACCAGATGGTGACGACCGTCCGGAATTCTGACCTCCTCCACCGAGGAAAATTTGTTCCGGATTATCCGCAGATTGTGCTCCCAATCCACCGTCAGGTCCTTCTCGCCCTGAATAACCGTAATCGGGAAGTCCACCGGGCGCGCGGATTCGATATGGGGCACCCATTTGCGCAATGCACTGACCCAGTCAACATGCACTGCTCGCGCCTGCAAAGGGTCATGATCCCGGAGAAACTGCAAAAAGCGGGTGTTTCCACTGTTCTCCCCAAATACCCGACGCCAGCGAGTAAAAAATGGTTTCACCAGACTGTGTAAAATCTTGGCACCCAAGAAGCCCATGGGCCGGACAAGAGGCGCAAGAAGAACCACTTCCCGGAAATCGGACGTACCCCTGGAGTGATGATTCGACAACAGGTAATCAATCAGTATTGCCCCGCCGGTACTCTGACCGACCCCGAACCACGGTTTCCTGGTCTTGCCCTTCAACTGCACCATCACATCCGCGAGTACGCTCTGGTACTCGAGAAAGCTCCCAATTGACGCCGGCGTTCCACTGGAAAGCCCGTGCCCGGGCTGATCATAGGCCAGCACATCAAAACCGGCACCCAGGCAACGGTCAATCAACTGGCTGTAAAGCCCAACGTGATCGAAATATCCATGGAAAATGAACACTGTGCCACGCTCACCACGGGTATCCGGCAACCGGTAGTAGTGGACCATGACCTGGTGCCCCGCGGCCTCAACATAACCCTGATGGTATGTCACCTCGGGATGCTCTACCCATAGATCCAGACCATAAAAGCGGCAGTACGCAACCATCTCCTCGCTCAACTCCCGCTCACGGGCATGATCAAAGGCTTCGAGCCGCTCCAGCAATGAATGCCTGTCCCAATCCGGAATTTCTATGGTATCTGTTTTCCAGTACACGTAGAGTTAAACGCCTGTCACGATTGATGAATAAGCTTTTGAACTGCAATCCTAACCCATAGCGAGGGTAGAACACAGATGTTGCAACGAGTTCTTGAGGCCACACTCCGTCAAACGATGATGCGTCTGGTGCGCCCGATTCTTGGCCCGGCGGTTCCGGTGCCCCTCCAGCGGACCCTGATTGCCCAGGCTTACCGCAGTTCTACCCCACCCCGACACTGCCGGTTCGAGAATATCTCCGTAGCGGGCATCCCGGCAACTCGAACCACCGCAGGAGACAAGCCAACCGGGGTCGTACTCTATTTGCATGGCGGTGGCTATGTCATCGGCTCCTCACGCACCCATCGCGGACTCACCGGCCATCTCGCCAGGGCCAGTGGCTGTCAGGTGGTCACACCGGACTACCGCCTCGCCCCCGAACATCCGTTTCCCGCAGCCCTGGATGATGCAGAAGCCACTTATATGGCACTGCTGGATCAGGGCTTCAGCAACTCTCAGATTGCGGTCGCTGGCGACTCTGCCGGTGGCGGACTCAGTGTGGCACTGGCCATGCGCCTTAAAAACAAAGGGCTACCGCTTCCTTCATCGCTCACCGTATTCTCACCCTGGATCGACCTGACGCAACAGGCACTTTATTCGCCGGAACGCGAGCCGGTGCTCCAGGCTCGCTGGACCGAAAAAGCTGCAAAACTCTATGCTGGCGCCGAAGCGCTGACCAACCCGCTCATCTCTCCGATTTTTGGGAATTTCGGCGGCCTGCCGCCGCTTCTGATCCAGGTCGGCAGTGAAGAAATGCTGTTGAACGACGCCGAGCGGCTTGCCAGCGCCGCCCAACGGGACGACGTTCAGACAACGATCCAGATCTTCAACAGCCTTTGGCACGTGTTTCAGGTCCATAGCGGCCAGCTTGACCGGGCCACCCAGGCCCTGGCCGCGGCCGGAGACCATATCAAAGATCATCTGGCAGCTTGAGCTCTCCGCGGACCAGAGCCTCTTTGCGCGAACTGGGCCACTGTTTGATATGCCACTCAATGCGCGAAGCCCGGCTACGGCTGCCCGCTGGTGCGCTGAACACAAGCTCAAGAGGTCCTTTGCCCCGGAGGCTCCGGGCCCCTTTGGGTGCGCCCGCCTGGTGTTCAGCGAAGCGCCGCGCCACATCCGTTGAAATGCCGGTGTAAAGGGTGCCTCTGGCGGTGCGCACCATATAGACAAACCATTCAGACGTCACCGATGAGAGCCTCTTCCCGCTCACGCACTTTCTTCTGTTGCAGCCAGAGGCCAGCCATAATCAGCACCAGCCCGATATAGGTCGACGATAAAATCTGCTCACCCAGAATGAAGTGGATAAAAACCAGGGAGAGGAATGGCGAGATAAAAATCAGATTGCTTACTTTTGAGGTATTCTCCGCTTTTTTCATGGCATATGACCAAAGTACGAAAGCGATCCCCATCTCGAACACACCCACGTAAACCGCAGCGGCCAGCGACGTACCAGAGGCAAAACCAAAGCCCTCTGTCATGCCGCATATCAGAACGATAACCGGCAAGCCAAATAAAAAATTGAGGAACAGCCCCACAACCGGATCTCGTTGATCCCGCGTTGCGATAATCCAGTAAGATGCCCAGATCACCGTGCTGCCAATTGCCAGGAACACGCCAAAAGGATCGGACAGACTCAAGGATGTGACCGCACCGCGGGTAGCAATAACAACCACTCCGGCGTAGCAGACCAGCCCGGCAACGATATCGAGTTTACGGAGACGCTGCCCGAGAAAGGGCACGGATAGGTAGGCCAGGACCAGCGCCCAGGTATAATTCAGGGGCTGGGCCTCCTGGGCTGGCAGGCGATCAAACGCCCCGAACAGCACGAAGTAGTACAGGCAGGGATTTATCAGGCCCATGCCGAAGGACTGGGCATACTGGCGGCCACTGAGCGAAAACACCAGGTGCCATCGGCGCTGGAGTACCAGAATCAGCCCCATCACCAATACCGAGGAAGCGCAGGCAACCACCAGCATCTGAACCGGGGCCAGTTCCTGCAGCGACAGTTTGAATGCAGTCGCCACGGTCGACCAAAGCAGAACGGTCGCAAGCCCGTAAAGCATTGCCTGCTTCTGGTTTGCCATGGTTAAACTCCCTCAACTGAAGACAGGAAGGTTCCTGCCCAAGTGTGTTATTTTACGGCAACTGTCATTCACACCCGGCTCTGGAGAACGGGACATGCGCATCACCAGCCTCTGGCTTCCCTTCCTGGCAACCCTTATGTTTACGCTGGCAGGCTGCTCCGAGAGCGAACCCACACAAGAAAGCAGCGCAACGCCAGAAGTGGCTCCATCAGATTATCCCGTAACCTGGCGTTTTGCCCTGGAAGAAATCGAGGGCAGTGTACAACACGCCTACGCAGAAGCCCTAAAAGAACGCATTGAAGAGCATTCCGACGGCAGAATCGAACTCGACATTTTCCCCTATGGCTCTCTTGGCACCTCGGAACAATTGACGGAGCTGGCCCGGAACGGTTCGGTCAACCTCGCCTTTGCCTCTCCCGGCCACCTGGCTGACGAAATTCCGGAAGCGGGGGTATTCACCCTGCACTATCTACTGTCGGACAGTGAAGAAGTGAACCGGCAGTTGCTCGCCAGCCCAAAGCTCCGGGCTCTGTTTGACGATGCCTACGCAGGCCAGAAACTCAAATTGCTGGCCTTTGTCCCTGAAGGCTGGATGGCCTGGACTGCCAACAAACCTCTTCGAAGCCCTGATGATTTCAACGGTCTTCGTATCCGCACCATGACCTCTGATATGGCGACCGAGTCTTATCGGGCCTATGGCGCAGAACCCAGCCAGACACCCTATTCTCAGGTTTATACCGACCTTCAATTGAATAACATCGATGCTCAGAGCAACCCGATCTTCGCGATTGAGGAAATGGATTTTTACGAAGTCCAGAGTACCTTGACCCTGGCCCGCCCGACTCAGTTCATCTCCTCAGTTGTCTCGAATCAGAGCTGGTACAACGAGTTACCGGACAAACAAAAACAGTGGCTTGCTGATGCCCTTGAAGACGTTGGCCAGGTAGCCTGGGCAACCCAGAAAGAGCTGAACCAGACACGCCTTGATAGCATGCTGGAAGAAGGTGAGCTTCGGGTGGTCAGTCTCAGTGAGGAAGAGCGCGAGACATTCAGGCAAGCCAGCCTGGCCGTCAGGCACAGCTTTATCAAGAACACCGGCCCGAAGGGCAAGGACATTCTGGATCGCCTCCTTTCGATGGTCGACGCACTGGAAGCCCGGCAAGCGGATTCAGCGACCGGTGACGGGAACTGAAACGAAGTTGACACCTTCACGGGCCAAAACTTCCGCGCCCCGGGCCGTCAGGTCGGTCGAAAAGCGAAACTGTTCCCTCGGCTCCAACGGATAAGCTTTCAGGCGATAGTGCAACCCCCACGCCTCGTTGGCCACCACGACTACGATGGGTTGCCAGGTTTTCGTCAATGGGCAGGTAAATGCCACGTCCCGCAACAGATCCAGCATCCGGCGAACGTCATGACCGGGTTCAAGATGAAATTCGGCGACACACATCAGGTTATCCGTACCGTCGTTGCCATTGGAAACGAGTGCGGTCCAGAGCTGACCGTTGGGGATGATGACAACAGAATCGTCGGGCGTGACGATTTCCACTGCGCGGGTTCCGATAGAGCGCACCTCCCCGTAATGCCCCTCAATTTCAATCCAGTCGCCCGGACGGTAGGGCATCTCATACAGCGTAACGATTCCTGCCACCAGGCTACTGGCGTAATCCTTTAACGCAAACCCCAGTGCGAGACCCACCGCACCAAAAATCGCAACCATATTCTCGAACGATGGCTCTATCAGTATCGGCACAACCACAAAAATGGTACCAATAATGATCAGCAACCGAAGCAGGGGTACCATCGCCAGTAGATAGAGCCGCGACTTGCCGCCCAGTTTCGACGCCAACCGCGGTAGCAGCTTCTGGATGAGAAAGATAATGACGGACGCCAGGACGATAACCAGGATCGCATTGAGCAACGCCTGGGACGTTATCGAAGAGAAAGCTTCTTTCAATCCAAAATCACCCATGGTGACGCTCCTCAGAAGTTATCAACCGGAAAGCCCCAGCTTTTCAGGTGTCGCCTGACTGTCGGGTATCCCAGTGCCGTGACATGCCAACGATCGCCTGACTCTCCACGCCTGATGATTTCCGCGCGCTCCAAACGCGACAGCCCATGACTCAATGCATCGGCTGACAGCCCGGTCACCGCAGACAGGGCGGTCTCCCTCAGGCCATCATGGAGCAACAAGGCATGGAGAATAAAACCCAGAACCCGGTTGTCACTGTGGGGCATCGCCGGGAAGCTCAACTGATCCAATGGCACGACCCAACAGTGCGGTGAATAGCCATCCCCTTGCTGGCCGGCCTGGAGTTCCTCAGCTTCCGTTTCATCATCCGGCCGGGCCCTCAGCGCCCGCTGCCAGATCGCGAGCGCAACACCATGAATACCCCGGGAGGCGGCGGCAAGATCCCGCAGGAACACGCTGTGCCTGAGTTTCATGTCGCCGCTCACCTCCTGCAGTGGCAACACATACAAGCCATCATTGGTCATCCTGGCAGTTACAGCAGACTTGCCATTGCGCTGCGACAGGTACTCCAGCCAGGTACCGAGGTAATTGGCATTCAGGGGTGCGGGAATTCTGGGCGACATGTGGGCCTCCGGCAAATAGCTCTCCCAGAACTGCCAACACCAACTGGAACACCCGACTATTCCCGGGCCCGTTTCATGGGCGGAAATCCGCCGAAACAACTCCCGTACTAATGACAAACCGGATACATGACGCAGCCAGAAATCAGCGAGTTCAGGGATCACCCAGGGTTCTGACAGATCCTGCTTATCCCACCAACTCCGGGCTTGGCCCTCATCCAGAACAAGGTCTTCCGGCGGCGCTATGATCGACCAGTCGGCAGTCGCCGTGGAGTCTATACCAGAGTGCAGCCATGGGAAGCGAACAAGCGCCTCCCGGATGCCGGAAAAAGGCGGAGCGACCAGAAACGACACGTCGCGGACGGTTGCCCGCTCAGTATTCATCTGCTCCAGATAATGAGCCAAGGCAGCGGCCTGGACCGAAAAATCGGGATCAGGAGCGAATCGCCGGCGCTGGGATTCCGAAAGCGCCGGCAAGTCATCCAGACTCTGAAAGGGCTCCTCATCCGGGGACATACCCGCCCGAAGCTGCGCCAGGATATGACGAAGCGCACCTTTGACCGAGCGTCGCACCGAGGTTTCAGGCAGCTTCCACTGGTCCATCTGGATCAGGCCACCGGGAAGGCAAGGAATTTCTGATGGTGAACTCTGTTTTTCCGTCAAGCAATTTGCTCCTGCAAAGTCCAGCGAGACAAGACTATTCCGGCACCAGCCAGTCAAGGCGATGCAATACATCCAGACCATCACTACCGGCAATGTCTTCCATCATGGCGGATAGCCGCTCATCAAGCCCCCAGGGAGGATTAACCACCAGCATTCCAGAGCCGGTCATCCCACGTTCAGGCAGATTATTCAGGTGCACTTCACTGCACAGCACCTTGCGCACAGGACTGCTACGGACAGCCTCTTTCAAACCTTGATGCAGGCCACTGGTTAGTATCGGGTACCAGATAAGATAGACGCCATGGCGGCACTTTTGCCATGCTTTTTGAAGAGTTGAGGCAACATCGGCGTACTCGGTTTTGACCTCGTAAGAGGGATCAATCAGCACCAGCAACCGTGGCTGCCTCGGCGGCAGCTGTTTCAGCAACCCGTTGAGGCCGTCCTCCCTGATAACCCTTATCTTCTGTCCTGCAGCCCATCCTGCAAGTTGGTCGCTTTCGGCGGGGTGCAACTCGAAGGTTGTCAGTGAATCATCGGCTCTTAGGAAATTGCGAAACCATACCGGCGACCCCGGATAGACCGTCAGATCGCCTTTTCCAGCATTAAGCCCCTCCAACACCCGCAGCAACGGTTGCCAGTCACCAGAGCGAAGCCTGTCGCGAGTGCGCCAGAGCTTCTGGATACCGGTATCCGCCTCACCTGTTTTCCTTGCCCGCTCGCTGTTCAGGTCATAGATTGCGCTACCCGCATGAGTATCAATGCAGGCGATGCCGGAAGACTTGGCCTGCATCATGGAAAGCGCAAGGGTGAGAGCCGCGTGTTTCTGGACATCGGCAAAATTGCCGGCATGGAAGGCGTGTAAATAGCTAAGCATATAATAGGGCTCCGTGGTTACGGAGCCATTAAGCCCGAGTGTTACCGGTCAGCGCAAGGTCTCCAAACCGAGTGATCGACGTCATTAGAACTGCACTCCCGCCCTGCAAGTGATGTTGATGATCAATATTACCATTGTTGCAAATCATTCTCATTGTGATTTAATATTCGACGGCCTTGGCAATTCTCACAAGCATAAAGCGTTTTACAAACCATGGAGATCACAATGAAAAACACGTTTCGCCCGGCCCCGCTGGCGTTGACTCTCGCGGCAACGCTGACCGCAGGCTGTGCCAATACGTCCTGGACGGCTGATAAGGCAGGACCGGCCACAAAGGCATCCGTTGTGGCGCACTATGCCGACCTGGCGCTCGCCAACTACAGTGATGCTCTGGCCACCGCGCGGGCACTGGACTCAGCCGCTGATCGCCTGGTCACAAACCCGACCGAAGCTAATCTCAAAACCGCCAGAGAGGCATGGCTCGCTGCACGCGTGCCGTATCAGCAAACCGAGGTGTTTCGCTTTGGCAACGCCGTTGTGGATGACTGGGAAGGCCAGCTGAACGCCTGGCCCCTGGACGAAGGTCTGATCGATTACGTTAAAGCCGATGATTACCAGCACGAGCTGGGTAACGCGGGCGCCACTGCCAACATTATCGCCAGCAACAGCGTCAACGTAGGTGGTGAAACACTCAATGTATCGACCCTGACACCGGAACTGCTGGCCAACCTCAACGAAGTAGGCGGATCAGAAGCTAACGTTGCAACCGGCTATCACGCCGTTGAATTCCTGCTCTGGGGCCAGGACCTGCACGGTTTTGAAAGCGGCGCTGGCGAGCGCCCTGCCACCGATTACGCCGAAGGCGCCAATTGCACTAATGGCAACTGCGAGCGTCGTGGGGAATACCTGGACGCGGTAACCGACCTGCTGATATCCGATCTGGAGTGGATGGTGGCCCAGTGGGCCCCAGGCAACAGCGACAACTATCGCGCCCGACTGACAGCCGCCGACGCCAACGAAGGCGTTCAGAAGATGCTGTTTGGCATGGGCTCCCTGTCGCTGGGTGAACTGGCCGGTGAGCGAATGAAAGTTGCTCTGGAGGCAAATTCCTATGAGGACGAGCATGATTGTTTCAGCGACAACACCCACAACTCCCACTACTACAATGGCCAGGGCATTCAGAATGTCTACACCGGCACTTATCGTCGTGTAGACGGCAGCCTGGTGACTGGTCCTTCTCTCTCCGACCTGGTCGAGCAGACAAACCCTGACCTGGACGCCCGCCTGACCGCGCAACTGGATACCTCAATGAAAGCCTTGGGCGTGCTAAAGAGCAAAGCCGAGAGTAGCCAGAGCCCTATGCGCTTCGACATGATGATCGCACCGGGTAACACGGCAGGTGCCAGCGTCATCAATGACGCTATCATGGCGCTGGTTGCTCAAACCGGATCTATCGAGCAGGGGGCTCGTGAACTGGGCATAGAAGCGCTCTCCCCGGATGACGCCGGCCACGCGTTCTGAGCATGAGGAATCAACTTATTATTCTGGGGGCGCTGGCGATAGCCAGCACCTCTGTCTCCGCTCAGACTCACGCGGGCTACCCCGTTCAGACAACCCCGGCTACCGGTGGTGATGGTACGGTGCAACAGTCAGACACCAACGCGTACTCCCTGCCCCAGGGCAATTTGTCCATGACCAAGCGCCTGGATTTCAGTGTCGGCAACAGTTTCTTCCGGAACCCCTGGGTGGAGGCCCCCGCAAGCACAGCCGCCCGGGACGGACTCGGCCCCCTGTTCAACACCAACTCCTGCCAGGGGTGCCATATCAAGGATGGTCGCGGACACCCCCCCGGCGTGAATGAGCCACCCGTGTCGCTGTTCCTGCGGCTGGCGGTGCCGGCGGACCCGAAACGCGACGCAGAGATTTTGCGCAAGCATGGCTTCAAACCGGCACCGGTCTATGGAAGCCAGTTGCAGACCGCTGCACTGCCCGCCGCCAAACCGGAGGCAGACCTGATCACCGAATGGCGGCCATTAGAAAAAGCCTTCCCCGACGGTACGGTGGTGGAGCTGCGCATGCCGGTCTACCGCATAGAGAACCCGAACTATGGCCCACTTCCGGACAATCTCTTGGTGTCTCCCCGCGTGGCGCCCCAGATGATTGGCATGGGGCTGCTCGAAGCAATTCCCATTGAAGACCTCAAGGCCCTCGATGATCCTGATGATAATGACAACAACGGCATTTCCGGAAAACTTAACCAGGTATGGGATCTGGCAACAGAGCAGACGCTGCCCGGCCGGTTCGGCTGGAAAGCCGCGGAACCGGATGTACACCAGCAAAGCATGGGCGCCTTCGCGGGAGACATGGGGCTGACCTCCTCCCTTAAACCCGCCACCGACTGCATGCCCGAACAGCAGTGCGAGCGCTTTGCCAATGGTGGCGAGCCGGAAGTCAGTGACAAGGTCGCCAATTTCGTGACCTTCTACGCCAGGAGTCTGGCCGTACCCGCTCGTCGCAACCTTCAGTCGGAATCGGTGCAACAGGGCGCGAAGCTGTTCAACGAAAGCGGCTGCGCCGGCTGCCACACCCCGAGGCATCAGACCGGGAAGGTTGCCGGCCGCCCGGACCTCAGCAACCAGACAATCTGGCCGTACACCGACCTGTTGTTACACGATATGGGACCCGCCCTCGCCGACGGCCGCCACGAGTTCCTGGCCAACGGCAGTGAATGGCGGACACCACCGCTGTGGGGTATTGGTCTCGCCCAGGTGGTTAACCCTCAAGCCGGGTTTCTCCACGATGGCCGGGCCCGAACTCTGGAAGAGGCCATTCTCTGGCACGATGGCGAAGCCCGGCCAGCCGCAAGCCGGTACCGCCAGATGACGCCGGCAGACCGCAATGCATTGATTGATTTCCTGAATTCACTCTGAGGGTCCGCCATGCAATCCATTACCAGGCTTTTCTTCGCCTCCGCGCTTGCCGTTACCTCATCCCTGGCCCTCGCCGATGACATGGACCAGCAGGTTCGCCAACAGTGGCACCAGGCGATTCAGGCCGGATACCAGTCGTTATCGGATGAAACCAGGGAATTGTCAGAGGCCGCCCGGCAATTTTGCATCTCTCCGGCCGATGAGAGCCGGGAACGCTTGGAGGGAAAATGGTTGGACTCGTTTCTGACGTGGCAACAGATTCGTTTCGTTGATTTCGGCCCGGTAGAGAACAACAACCTGTCCTGGCAGTTCCAGTTCTGGCCGGACCCGAAAAACCTGATCGCCCGAAAAGCGAAATACCTCCTCAGCGCTGATGGCACCATTTCCCCGGAAACTGTCAGGCAGTCTGGAGTCGCCGTGCAGGGCTTTCCGATGATGGAATACCTGTTGTTCGACCAGCAACTGAACACGGGGGAGCAGGCCCTGCCCTCGCCTCGAACCTGTGAGTTGCTGACGAGCGTAGCCAGGCACATCGCAACCAACAGCCAGAAATTGGCGGGCAATTGGCAGGCATTCTGGCCTCATTATCTCGAAACCGAACCATACCGTGATGCCACCATTCGTGCCGGTATGACAGCACTGGAGATCCTGGAGGAACGTCGCCTGGCGCAACCGATGGGCCTGCGAGGTAATGGCAACAGAAACCCCTACCAGGCCGACGCCTGGCGCAGTGGTAAAAGCCTCATGACGATTGAAGCGACAGCGGCAGGGCTGGAGCAATATTTTCTCCCGGGGCTTGTCAGCCTGCTGGAAGCCAATGGCCAAACAAGGCTGGCTGACCGAATCCGAAACCAGTTTGCCGAAGTTCTCGCGAACTTTCCCGGAGCCCACCTGCCCATGGTGGCCGCATTGGGTAACGACGACTCCTATCGGGTTCTCCAAAGCCTGTATGTAGATGTTTCCCAACTGGCCACTTTGGTAAATAACGAGGCTGCAGTCGCCATCGGCGTGGTTCGCGGTTTCAACTCAAGCGATGGCGATTGAGGAAAACACCATTATGCACCTGAACCGCAGAAACCTTCTGAAAGCCTCCATTGCCGGAAGCATGACGGCAAGCCTCGCCGGCTGCTCAATTCTTCCACGCAAGACCGGCCATCAGCCGGAGCGTTATTCCGGGGCCATCGGTTTGCCTGATGGCGACTTTGGTATCAGCGCTTTCAATCGCAAAGGTGAAACATTGTGGCAGGCACCGGCAGAGGCCCGATGCCACAGTGGCTGTAACCGGCCAGGACAGAAGGAAATACTGTTCTTCGAACGTCGTCCTGGCTGGTCGTTCTACGTGCTGGATGCCAGCACGGGCCATCGCCTGCGCCAGGTGCCAGCCGAATCCGGCGAACATTTTGTTGGCCACGGCGTGTTCTCACCCGATGGCCTTTGGCTGTACGCCACCGCAAACCGTTATGAAGAGGGGGAAGGCATCGTCGCGGTCTACGACGCCGGGCAAGGCTACCGGCGGGTCAATACCTTCGAGCTGGCAGGTATCGGGCCGCACCAGATCACCCTGCATCCGGACGGAAAGACCCTGGTGATCGGTCTCGGTGGGATCCTCACTCATCCGGACTACGACCGAATCAAGCTCAACCTCAATACCATGAAGCCGGCATTGATCCTGATGGACCGGTATTCCGGGCAGATTGTCGGTCGTTTTGCCCCCGCTCACCATCAACAGAGCAGCCGCCACGTTGATGTCAGCTCCTCTGGCCGGATATATCTCGCCTACCAGTATCAGGGACCCATGTATGAAACTCCTGCACTATTGGCACGTCTGGAAAATGGCTCCCTGAGGGAATACCGGTTCGATGAGGAAACCCAGTCTTCCCTAGCCAATTACATTGCAAGCGTGATTGCCCACCCGGAAAATGACCTTGTGGCTGCTGCCTCGCCGGTAGGTGGAACCGCCATTATATTCAACGGAGCCACCGGCCATCTCGTAGCCAGGGCATCCATTGCCGATTGTGCCGGTGTACAGGCACTGGCTGACGGGGATTTCCTGATCTCATCCGGCCGCGGCAAACTGGTGCGCCTCGGCCGGGATAACAAACCCCGAGAAATCGCCAGCCTGCCACTTTACTGGGACCATCATCTGGTCTGATCTGCGAGAACGGCCATACTCCGGCCTTAAGGATAGCCAGGGTAACTGCTATCCTTTTGGCACATTTTCCGGAGGACGGTACCTTGCCTGCAAGAAATCAGGACACCATAGACCAGCTTTACAGCCTGATAGCCAATGAGGAAGATGCCCGGGTCTGCAAGGACATTCCTGCTGAGGCCTGTCGTGAGGTGCCCAGGAATTTCTTTCTGATCCTCGCCAGCAACGTGTTAACGAAGCTGGGCGATTTACTGATCAGCCCGAAAACCGTACTCGCCTGGTTGATGAGTGCCGTTGGGGCACCGGCTCTGGTGGCCTGGCTCGTTCCCATTCGCGAGTCCGGATCCATGGTGCCACAAATGGTTATTGCGGCCTGGGTCAGGCGCAAGGCCGTTCGAAAATGGTTCTGGACACTTGGCAGTTTTGGTCAGGCCGTCAGCGTGGTCGCCATGGCCGCCGGCGTCTGGTTCCTTGAGGGTTACGCCGCCGGTGGCGGCATTGTCGCGGCACTGGTTGTGTTTTCACTGGCAAGAGGCTTTTGCTCGGTCTCCATGAAGGATGTCCAGGGCAAATGCATTCCCAAGACCCGCCGGGGGCGACTGTCCGGCCTTGCCACCACCCTCGGCGGCACCGCCACTGTGATCATGACAGCCCTCCTGTTCTGGGACAGAGGTGATCCCACCCTGGGCTTCTATACTGCGCTGCTCCTGCTGGCAGGGGGCCTTTGGGTCATTGCAGGTCTTTTGTTCGCCGCTGTGCAAGAGTATGAAGGGGAGACCGGTGGTGGCAGCAACGCCCTGACCGAGGCTCTGACCAGCCTTTCCCTGCTAAGAGATGATGCGCCCTTCCGGCATTTTGTCATTACCCGGGCGTTACTGCTTTGCTCTGCGCTGGCATCCCCTTACTTTGTGGTGCTCGCCCAACAGGCGTCGGATGTTGGCTGGATGTTGGGCGTTTTCCTGTTAGCCAGCAGCCTGGCAAGCTCCGTCAGCGCCAGTTTCTGGGGCTGGATGGCGGACACTTCCAGCCGACGGGTGATGATTCGCGGCGCCGCCATGGCAAGTGGCATATGCATCGCCGTCGGGGTCACCGCGTTTTTTGCAGGCACAGATATCGGTAGTGTCTGGTTCTACCCCGTCGCCTTCTTCGCACTAAGCATCGCCCATGCCGGCGTCCGGCTCGGACGCAAAACCTACCTGGTGGATATGGCCGGAGGCAACAAACGGACAGACTACACGGCGGTCAGCAATACTGTGATCGGCATTTTGCTGCTGATCACCGGCGCACTGACAGCCGTAATATCCACTTTTTCGAACGTGGCCGTGATACTGACTCTGGGCGTGATGGGATTGGCGGGGATGATCAGTGCCATGCGCCTCGAGGAGGTTACGGAAGACTGATGCCCCGGTTTCTCAGGCCGGCTTCTCAGGAAGGAGCCTTGCCTTCGTTCAAGGCCAGCGCCCCTTTGACAATCCGGTAAATAATCCAGATCGATATCCCCAGAAGGATAAACCAGCCAATGATCAGAGGCGCGGTTACGATGCCGATCACCGTCCAGAGAAGACCGATCCAGAAGGTACGGATCTGCCACTGGAAATGCCGCTCTATCCAGGTATTCCGAACATCGTCCAGTTTGACGTAGTTAATGATCACACCGACGAGACCAGTAATGCCACCGACAAAAAACGAGAGTGCCTGGAGGATATAGACAACCACTGCAAGATTGCGAGCAGGATCCGAACGACGGGCCATTGGATCGGAATCTGCGGGGATGTATTCGGGATCGGCCAAGAGACTACCTCCTTTTGACTGTAACCCCGATTCTAGCACAGCCCCACTTTCCCGAACGCCGTAAATGTCAGTGACTATCCGGACGATAACCGAGGCGGAAACCACCCCAGTGCTTGCCATTCACATAGATTGGCACCGAGAGATCGTGCATGATTTCACCGGTATCCCGGCGATAGGTTTGCAAAAGCATATCCTGGGTGTGGCTACCACAGCGGATGCCCGTACGATCGTTAAACAGACGCTTGCTCCGGCTCTTTACCAGATCCACCTTCGGATCGCCGGTCGGAGCATGGGCAAAGTCCCGGTTGTGTGTGGGTATATAGCCGTCCGGAGCACAGGCGGCAGCGAAAACCATCGCTTCGTGGGCATTTTTGACCTGTTCCTGAACAGCCGGGAGATGCTGGTCGGTGAACCTGTCAAAGGCGCTGGAATATTTAGGCGGGTGGGTGTTCGGGATCGGTTCACGCTTCTTGTCAAATAATGCCGACTCGGAAAGTTTACCATCCTGAATCGCCTGCTCGAACAACGCACCGATTTGCTCTGCCCCTGACTTGGCCTGATCGAAGAAGGCGCGGTGGTAGCTGGCTTCGCTGTTCAGCGCAAAAGAGGCGTTGGCTTTTTCTGCCAGCTCCATAAGTGTCGCGGCCTGCTCAGCCAGGGAAGCGACACTGGAATCGCTCTCGGAAATCTGGTCCCGCACCGTTTCGATTGCTGAAAATACCTGTTCCAGGCTCTGCTCATTGTTCTGGTCAATCTCTGCGATCCTTGCCACCTGCTGCTGAACGCGGTCGGACTGGTCCCGGATCTGATCCAGGCGCTCACCCACACTTTCCACGGAGGTCAGTCCTTCCTCCACACTCCGGGCCAGGTCTTCAATCCGGGAGACAATCAGCGTAGTATCGGAACGGATTTCCTGAAGGGTTTCAGCGACTTCGCCAGTGGCATGGGCGGTCCTGCCCGCGAGCTGACGCACTTCGTCAGCGACTACGGCAAACCCACGGCCCTGATCACCGGCTCGTGCTGCCTCAATCGCAGCATTAAGGGCCAGCAGGTTGGTCTGTTCCGCTATGCTCTGAATGGTCGTGGTTACGCCCTGGATCTTGTTGGATTTCTCGCTCAACTCCTGAATCAGTCTCAGGTTTTCCCCGGATTGCTGGTGCACCTGACGTACGCTTTCGATCGCCTCGATAAGAGCCTGGCGGCCTTCGCCACTGGTCTCGCTGGCCTGATGCGCCATGGCTGAAGCTTCCTTAGCCTGCTCGGAAGACTCCCGAACCGTCTCGGTAATCTGGCCGGCATAGTCCGCCATCTGGGCCGTTTCTTCCACCTGACGATCAAGGCGCAACTTCAGCTGATCTGCTGCGAAGGATACCTGAGCTGCGGAAATTGCATTCTGGTCAGCACTGCCGGCCAGCGTCTGAACCAGCGCACGGCCAGCACGGGCATCCGAGAGCAGACCCGCACACTGTTTCTGCAACGGATGATCATCCGGCAGTGAACCGTCGTTCAGGCCCTTGATGCCCCGTTCGACAGGCTCCAACACCCGGACTATCAGGTAGCCCCCGGCCAGCGCGAGCCCCACTATCAGACCGATGAGTAATGACGCTGGCTCAAGCCCTAGCAATGGCGCCACCAAAAAGCCGGCAACAGCAACAATGACCGCAATTGCCACCCCCAAAAGAATCGCTGCCCGATCGAGTAACGCCATAGCAACCTCATCGTTTTTGTTTTCTCAATACTCATTTTGTTATTAAAGGCCAGTATGGAGCGTAAAGAATTGACGTAATTAATTAACTCATACTTTAGTTCATTCTATGTACATAACGGCGGGATTCGGAGTTCCTGAAATAAAAAACCGCAAAACAGGTTCATTCTGTAACAGAATCAACCCGGTTTGCGGCAGACATTTGCCGATAATCAGTGCCTGGTGGTTACCAGTCCAGCCGGAGGTCCCAATGACTTATCCGACTGTCAGCCTCAAGTGGCGCAGCCTCTTCCGGATCAACTTCGCGGTATACATTCCTGGCTGGCACAATCGTCGCGTCGCGCCCGTACACGTAGCTCTGCTCACCAACAATCACCTTGTAGGCCTTATTCAGTGCAACCGCTCTCTCCCGACTCGGAGTAATAAGGGTGTAAACGTCGGCAGCGATTACCTCGGCCACCCTCACAGAGTCATCATCATTAAACCACCGTTCCCTCATTTCAGGGTTATCTCTGAACTCATTACCGCCGCCTGCGCGCTCAAGGTACTGCAGAATCTCGCCCTTTTGCTCACCCAGGTTCGGCACATCGGGCATGCCTTTCAGGTCGATGTAACCCCAGCCTCTTGCGCCAGTGACCTTTCTCGGAAACGCAAAGGTCTGATCAATCGTTGTTCCAATGGTGCCGTGGCATCCCATACAAAACATCTGTTCCTGATACGTCTGCTTACGCAGCTCCCCGTCAGCATCTTCAATAAAACCAAGAACTTCCCAACCCATACCATTATTCAGCCCTTTGTCACCATGGTCTGAATAAACGGGCAGGTTGCCATCAATTTTTTCCTGTCGCTCATTGCCGTACAGGGAGGCCAGCTCTGCCACTGAGTAGTTTTTCACCTTTTTCATGTACCGCACTTCCTTCATTCGTTTTGACGGAACAATGTCACCACCGTCAAATCCCAGGTACCGCACGGTATGGATGAACTGGGTACCCTCCGGATAAGCCATCCTCTCCAGTTCCTGGCCAGCAGCACCGCCAACGTAGGAAGCCCTTGCCTGAATACCAACTACTTCGCCGAGCATCCCGTCATTATTCAGATCTGCACAGACGCTGTTTTCATCAATAGGCGGCGTGGTTATCTCCCGCAAGTCCTTCATCGCCATTTCAAGCAATGCCAGATTGGTGAAATAGACGTCCCGCGAGAACCGGTTCGCGTTATCTCCACAGGAAGCGGTCCGAAATTTCTCGGGGAGACGGATGATCACGTCATCTGTGGACCCATTGGTCGGCCAGAACGTGCTTGGTAGCGGCTTATAGTTGAACGCGACCCAACCGCTCCCATCCCTGGCAAGTCCATATTCATCAAAAGCATCCGCACCGTGTTCCAGGTCTTCAATTGCCGGAACCGGACCCGTCCAGTTTTCATCCCCTTCCAGCCGCTCCACAAAGTCACTGTAGTTGTCTGTGTCCACGTAATCCTCGATATCGCTGTCACTGATATCGGAAATGGCATCACGCCGGTCCACGAACAGGTTGGCCCAGTGGTTGTGAACACCAAGCTCCGAGAAGTTGTAGTCCCCCTGCAGAAAGCCATCGGCCATGCTGTTGGGGCGATCAGAATCTGAATAGGTCTGGTGGCAGGTGTAGCAGGGATTATTCACAGCCTCGGTTTTGGTATAGCACTGTGGCGGGATAACGGCCTCGCGGTTGTAGAGGGTGTCAGCCGAGATAGCCGGACGGACGGGATCATCCGACACCAATTCAAAATCTTCCGGAACGACAACCGAAGGCAGTTCATCGTCGCCGCAACCGGATAAAGATACCGTCACTCCAAGAACTGTAAACAGAAATAGACGCTTCATGGATTGCACCACTTTTCAACGAAAACGGGGAGGCCTGACGGCCTCCCCAATGCTTGTCAACAACAATGAATCGATCAGGCTTCCGGATCGAACAGCCAGAGCATATTGTTCTCGTGCTCGCCGGTATCCTCGCCAATCAATACCCGCCCGTCCCGGAGAACCAGAACGTTATCGGGCTCAGAGATGTTGTCGGCACTGCAATTATTCACAGTTGCGTTTTCGTCATAGGGCCCGCCCACGATAGCCGGCACCATTCGCGTGATGTCAAAGGTTGGGGAAAGCGGCATCTGATAAACCACGCCGCAGTCTCCATTGGTAGCATCCAGCAGGATGTCGCCCTGATCATCGCCCATGGTGGCGTTGAAGTTGGCCATCGCCATGTAGGCGAAGGGAACAGAGCCGTCAGCGGCGCCTTCCAGGTTAATGTTCACACCTTCCATTTTACGGAACTCGGCAGTCGCACCGAGAGCCGCAGCTGCTTTCCGGGACTCGAGGAATGCAACCCTGTCATCACCGAAGGTGTCATCCTCAACGGTGCCGTCTCCGTCCAGGTCCTGATTCAACTTACCCTCAGCCCAGTTATTAATCTCGGCGTCAGAGATGTAGCTGGTGCTGCCATCGACAAAGTCAGTCTGATCAATGCCGTCGTACTCGGCTACCCAGCTTTCAATTGTGGCGTTGTCGCCCGACGCCAGTTCAACCCACTCAAGGTCGAACCCGGCGACAGCTGGATCGTTCGAACCGTCCTGGGTCGCTTTCGCCGCATAAAGGGTACCGCTGGTAAGATCACCTGCGGTATCAGCAATAAACTTGAAGAAAACCGTACCAGTCCCGTCATCACTCAGGTAGACGGTTTTCTCATCCGGCATAACGACGGCGTTTTCATGGGAAAAACGGCCCAGTGCACGCATTTTCACCGGAACGGGAGTGGCTGCCGTAGGTTCTGTGATTTCAACGATATAGCCATAGTTGTACGGGTTAGGGTACTCGCCCAGATAGGTTTCCAGAGCTTCAACGTCAGAGATATAGTTGTAGTTTGAGTTATTCCAGTCTGCCGTAGCATCAAAATAAAGTTCTTCGGAAGTCAGGGGGTTACCCCAGGGAGAGAGGGTGCCAAAACAGTTCACCCAAGTACCTGCTACCGTGCCGAAATCGATCATCATGACGTCGTTATCAACGACGTTCCAATTGCCATTGTCATCCTTGCGGATCTTCATCCGGCTCATACCACCCGGGCGGTCTTCCCAGTTGGTAAACAGATAACCCTCGCCGGCACCGGTACTGATGAAGGCATTGAAATC
This sequence comes from Marinobacter salinus, assembly GCF_001854125.1. Classification (NCBI taxonomy): domain Bacteria; kingdom Pseudomonadati; phylum Pseudomonadota; class Gammaproteobacteria; order Pseudomonadales; family Marinobacteraceae; genus Marinobacter; species Marinobacter salinus. Next base: position 324,956 of record NZ_CP017715.1, on the reverse strand, counting down.
CGGGTCATTAGAGACTTTGATGGTCGCTGTACCATCCAGGGTGTTAATCGCACCCATACCGCCAGTCGGAGCACCAGCCCAAGCATCACCGTTCTGTGCAAGCACATCGTAGGAACCAATAGCCGTGCGGACCAGTTCCTTTTCCTCGGCAGTTGCCGGCATGGAAAGCTCGTTGAAACCAAGGTCAGATGCTGCGAAGTCTGCGCTCCGAATCACGCCAACCGCAGCCGCGGAGAAAACGTTGCCATCTGCATCTTCAGTCATATTGCTATCCGACGGATGCTGTACGTTGAAGAACAGATCCCCTTCCTCGGACAGGAACAGACCGGTGACTTCCGAGCCAAGCGGAACGGTCGCCAATCGAGTCAGCTTTTGATTGTCGGAATCGAAAGCACTTGCCTGGGTGGATGAGTCGTTATCGTCGTCCGAGCAGCCGGCAACAAACGCCGTACCTGCGATAGCAAGCGCCAGCGCAGAAAGCTTGAACAGGGACTTTCCGTTCTTTTGATACATAATCGTTACCCTATTTGGTCTCTATCAGGTGTTATTGCTGTGAGACTTAAAGGGTGAACGGGCAATGTTTCACCTACATTTACGTGCCATTACCGAAACATGACGATTTTGAGACAGCCCCGCACCCCGATAGCGACCAACCCTATGGTCACGAACGGTTTGAGACACTGGGAACAGTATTGATGGGATACCTGCTGGTGACTGTGGCAAAGGAAACCGGAACAGAGGTACAGGAGGCTTTCCCCGAAATCCGGGACATCGTTTAAGGGTAGAGGCCTCTACCTCTACCCAATAAACCTGTGGAAATTACTGGGTCATTTCCTCATAGCCCTCTTTCATGGAGTCGCCGGCTTCTTCGGCTGCGTCACCCATTTCATCGGCAGCGTTTTCCGCGCCCTCCTGAAGCTCACCCAAAGCGCCTTCATCCTGCCCGGTTGCTTCCTCAAGGGTTTCTTCGGTGGCGTCACCGGCGTCTTCCATCATGTCTCCGGCGTTATCCGCAGCCTGCTCGACATCCATGCCGCCTTCGTCTTCCGAGCTGCACGCAGCAAGGCCAAGACTCATAACCACCGCGAATGTGCCTACTGTAAACCTGTTCATAACCATATCCCTCTGTTGGTCGGTCTTTACAACGCAGGACAGGGTAAGGCCATGACCCGAGACATACAATTACGGCCCTATTACCCTTTGGTTAATACTGACTTACCGGGAGGCGCTCGCCATCTATGGTGACTACATGATCAATGCCGATCATATTTCCCCTGCCGAGCAGTACAAATTCCTGGCCAGCCCGGCTGAACTGGTCCCGGATAACATCGTGAACCGTGCAAATCTGGCCGGCGCTATCCCGGTAAACAATCTCGAGCAGCCTGCCCGAGCTGAGGAACTGGCGAAGCCTGTCGTGAACCGAGACGTTTGCGATTACGAATGGAGAACTGGACGCTGTCATGGCCGATCTTTCCTTGTGGTCGAGTTTTTTTATTGTTTATTTACCCAACTTGCCGAGACAAAGCCGCCCGCGGGGCGGCCTTGAAAGTCTGGCTCACAAATCCGTATTTCGCCAACCCCAGGCCATGTTCAGTTCACACATAACCCGGTGTCCGTTACCGGAGCAACCCTAGAACCATTCAGCCTTCATGTTCAGGCAGGTGTCATCCTGATTTCTCAGCAATACCAGATCCTGCGCTACGGTGGGCAGCTCCCAGTGGAAGAAGTACTGGGCGGCCTGGAGCTTGCCCTGATAGAAGTTTTGCTCTTCATCGCTGTTTGCGGAGGCCAACGCTTTTTCTGCGGCATTGGCCTGGCGAAGCCACATCCAGGACACAATGATATGGCCGAACAGATGCAGATAGCAGGAAGCATTGGCCAGCACCTTGTCCGGATTTTCGCTCATCAGGGATTTGCCCAGACTCTGGGTTACTTTTACCGCTTGCTGGAGGGTCTCGCTCAGGGACAGAGCCCACTGCTGGCATCGGTCAGACGTGGCAGCTTCAAGATCAATCTGCATTTGCTGCATGAGCAGCTGCAAGCCATGGCTCTGATCCTGCCAGATTTTGCGACCGAGCAAATCCAGCGCCTGGATGCCATTGGTGCCCTCGTGAATCGGGTTTAGTCGATTGTCACGCCAGCATTGTTCCGCTGGATATTCACGGGTGTACCCGGCGCCGCCATAAACCTGGATAGCGAGGTCGTTGGCTTTTGGTCCATATTCGGACGGCCATGCTTTGATCACCGGAGTCAACAGATCCAGCAGCTTTCCGGCCTCCAGGCGCTTCTGTTCATCGGGGTGAGTGTGCTGGTCGTCCATCAGGCGCGCGCCATACAGGCAAAGAGCCAGACCACCTTCGCTGTAGGCCTTTTGGGCCAGCAACATCCGGCGTACGTCGGCGTGTTCTATGATGGGCACCTGGGGTGCTTCAGGGTTCTTTTCAGAGGGCTTGCGGCCCTGCAGCCGGTCCTTGGCGTATTCGAGGCTGTGCATGTAGCCACGGTAACCGATCACAGCCGCGCCGAAGCCCACACCTACACGGGCCTCGTTCATCATCTGAAACATGTACTTCAAGCCCTGGTGTGGCTCGCCCACCAGATACCCATGGCACGGCGCATCGTCGCCGAAACTGAGCGCCGTGGAGGTGGTACCACGATAGCCCAGTTTGTGGATCAGGCCCGCCAGGTTCACGCCGTTACGCTCCGTGGGATTACCTTCCTCGTTAACCAGGAACTTGGGCACAATGAACAGGGAAATTCCCTTTACACCGGCCGGAGCCCCCTTGATCTTGGCCAGCACCATGTGAACGATGTTTTCGGTAATCGACTGTTCGCCGCCAGAGATATAGATTTTGGCACCTTTGATCAGGTAATGACCTTCCTCGGTTGGGGTCGCCGAGGTTCGGATATCAGCAAGTGAGGAGCCCGCATGGGGTTCAGTCAGTGCCATGGTCCCGGAGAAGCGGCCCGAGAGCATATGCGGCAAAAAGGTGGCCTGTTGCTTGTCATTGCCGAACACGCGAATGAGATTCGCAGCTGCTGTGGTCAGAAACGCATAGCCCGCGGTGCCGGCATTGGCTGCAGTGAAGAAGCCGTTGCAGGCAGCCATCACGGACTCAGGCAACTGCATCCCACCCAGATCATAGTCGTATCGGCCGGCGATGAATCCAGCTTCCGAGTAGGCGTCAAAAGCCTCCTTCACTTCCGGCAGCATTTCCACCGCGCCATTGACGAACTTCGGCTCGTCTTTGTCTGCCGCACTGTTGTGGGTTGCGAACTTGTCGCGAGCCATACGGTCTGCGGTTTCAATAACAGCGTCAAAAGTATCCCGACTGTGCTCATTAAAGCGCTCACGTTCGGCCAGAGCTTCTGTATCGAGGACTTCATAGAGCTGGAACGCCAGGTCACGGCGGTCGATGAGAGTGTCAGTCATGCTTGGTTCTCCTGTTTATGGCACACAGGGTGTCACAGGAACCGGGGATAAAAAACCGGCATTTATGACATAATTATGGCTGATATCACTGTCGTACCAACCATTGGCGCTCGATTAACGAAAGCATCAACTCTATCGGTTATGAAGACGTGTGCCCGTTCAGTCGACTGTTCCGCAAATATACAGGTGTGGCTCCCGGAGCCTACCGATCCCGATTCGGCCGCTAACCCGGAGGTGACATGGCCCGGGTTATGCATCATTGGCTGATGAAAACCCAAAATCCGATGGCAAACGTAAATATTGTCGACACAGGTGTAAAAGTGGGGAGGTAAACCATGAACGCACCGATTAAACAGAGCCAGTCCCATATTCTCAGCCGGCTCTATGATATGAAACAGAAACAGCTCGCCCGGGCCCTTCTGCAGGGTAACAGTCTGCGATGCCAGGTACTTGAAGCAGAGGCTGAAGCCATTTCCGCTGCCCTGAAATCTGTTATCCGGTAACGAGTGACGCAGAATGTCATAAACCGGTCATTTCAGGCCATATCTGTTAAATATTCGCGGCAACTTCGGTTCCCTGGCGAATTGCCCGCTTCGCATCCAACTCCTCGGCTACATCCGCGCCACCGATCAGATGCGCTTTAACGCCACCTGCTTCGATCTGGTCAAAAAGGTCCCGATACGACTCCTGGCCAGCGCAGATAACAACATTGTCTACCGCAAGTACGCGACGCTCCTGAACCTGGCCGTCCTGGTCCGAAATCGTGATATGCAGCCCGGCATCATCAATTCGCTCGTAGCTGCAGCCCCGAAGCATTTCAACATCCCGATGCTTCAGGCTACTCCGATGAACCCAGCCCGAGGTTTTCCCGAGCCCACCGCCAACCTTGCCGGTCTTTCGCTGCATCAGATAGATCTTGCGCGGTGATCCTGTGGGTTTGGGCTCGGCAAGCCCGCCCGGCCCGTCGAATTCCGGATCAACACCCCACTCGGCCTGCCAGTCTGCCACGCTGACCTGTTCGCCCTCGGGGTGATGACTGAAATCGTGAGTCAGAAATTCACTGACGTCGAAGCCGATGCCTCCGGCACCGATTACAGCGACGGTTTCGCCAACGGGCTTGTTATCACGCAACACATCCAGATACCCCAGTACTTTCGGATGGTCAATCCCTTCGATATCAGGGGTTCGCGGCTTCACACCCGTTGCGACAATCACATCGTCAAAGTCACCACTGCCGAGCAATCCAGCGTCGACTCGGGTATTGAGCCGGAGGTCGATGTCAAGCAACTCGATCTGGCGCCGGAAGTAGCGAAGGGTCTCGTAGAATTCCTCTTTGCCGGGAATCCGTTTGGCGTAATTGAACTGCCCCCCAATCTGCCCATCCGCATCAAACAGCGTGACCTGGTGTCCGCGTTTCGCAGCCGTTGTCGCCGCGGCGAGACCGGCTGGGCCGGCACCCACTACCGCAACACGTCTGGCAACGGCCGCCACAGTCAGAATCAGTTCGGTTTCATGGCAGGCCCGTGGATTAACGAGACAGGAGGCCCGTTTGGCCTGAAACGCGTGATCAAGACATGCCTGATTACAGGCAATGCAGGTATTGATTTCGTCGGCACGACCTTGCTCGGCCTTGCGAACAAATTCGCTGTCGGCCAGCAATGGACGGGCCATAGACACCATATCGGCCTTGCCCGCTGCCAGGATTTCCTCGCCCTTTTCGGGGGTATTGATCCGGTTCGTCGTACAAACCGGAATCGCCACCTCACCGTAGAACTTGGCTGTCACATCGGCGAATCCGCCCCTGGGCACGGATGTCACAATGGTTGGCACTCTCGCCTCGTGCCAGCCAATACCCGTATTGATAATAGTCGCGCCCGCTTGCTCGATAGCCTTCCCGAGCGTCACGATCTGATCCCACGTCTGGCCGCCTTCCACGAGATCCAGCATCGACAACCGGTAAATGATGATAAATTCCGGCCCCACGGACTCCCGAATGCGGCGCACAATTTCGATCGGCAGACGCATTCGGTTTTCGTAAGACCCGCCCCACTTGTCAGACCGTTTATTGGTGCGTTCGCAGAGGAACTGGTTAATAAAATAGCCCTCGGAACCCATGACCTCGACGCCGTCATAGCCTGCGAATTTCGCCAGCTTCGCCGCTTTGACAAAATCACCTATCTGCTTGTCGACGCCCTTCGTCGAGAGAGCCCTTGCCTTGAATGGACTGATTGGAGCTTTGGTGGCGGAAGCCGAAACAATCAGAGGCTGGTAGCCATAGCGGCCTGCGTGCAACAACTGCAGACAAATCTTGCCCCCGGCCTCGTGAACCGAGCCTGTGACATGCCGATGCAGTAATGCGGTACCCCTGTTATTCATAGTGGAAGCCAGTGGCGCGAGCTGGCCTGCGAAGTTTGGTGAATAACCACCGGTCACCATCAGGCCAACACCACCCTCCGCCCGCTCTGCGAAATAGCGGGCAAACTTGTGAATATTCCAGAACCTGTCTTCCAGGCCGGTATGCATGGACCCCATCAGTACACGGTTCCGGAGTTCGGTGAAGCCCAGGTCCAGCGGCTTCAGCAGGTTCGGGTAACTCGCTTTCATGATGTCACCTCATAAAATTTTATATCGATTATACCCTTGATCAATGACAAGTTGACTTGACCTTCGGGACGGGCCACGTATGATCGTCGTTCAAGTTTGACTGACGGAGCAACCATGACCGCAAGGTCCTTCGGCTGCATGCACTTCAATCGCCCTCCCGTTATCGCTGACATCGCGCGGCACCGGGGTCGTCTTCCGTACTTTCCGGACCCGCCCGCCCATTACTGATTTATCTCACCGCGCTTTCGAGCCTCGTAACGACTGTATGCGATTGCGTCGTGCACCAGAGCTCGCCGGAGACTAAACTCAGGCAAACACCCGTCTCCATTCATTTAAAAGAAAAACCGATAAAGAGGTTGCGATGTCGCTACCGCTGGTTGTTTTACTGCCTTTTCTGGGTGCAATATTCGCACCCCTATTCGCCCAGGGCGGCAGAACGGCGATTGCCGTCGCATCTTCTGTACCCGCGCTGATTGCACTCGCAGCCCTTTTCCCCCATTGGGAAACGCTTGCCGGCGGCGGCGTGGTATTACACAGTTATGAATGGCTGCCGGCACTTGGCCTCTCCTTCAGTTTCAGACTGGACGGGCTGTCTTTGTTGTTCGCCCTGCTGATCCTGATCATCGGGCTGCTGATTATTCTCTATGCCCGTTATTACCTCAAAACTCACGAGAATGTGGCCAAGTTCTACGCCCTGCTGCTGTGCTTCAAAGGCTCAATGCTGGGTATCGTCCTTTCCAGCAACCTGCTGTTAATGATGATTTTCTGGGAACTGACCAGCCTCACCTCTTTCCTGCTGATCAGTTTCTGGACCCACAAGCAGGATGCCCGACGTGGTGCGCGGATGGCCCTGGCAGTGACTGGCGGTGGCGGACTTGCGCTGCTTGCCGGCATACTAATGATTGGCAACATTGTTGGCAGTTTTGAACTCGATGACGTTCTGGCAGCCGGTGAGCAGATCAAGGCCCATGCGCTTTATCCGATAGCCCTCACCCTGGTATTGCTCGGCGCATTCACCAAATCTGCCCAGTTCCCGTTCCATTTCTGGCTGCCCCACGCCATGCAGGCGCCAACACCAGTTTCGGCATACCTGCACTCGGCAACCATGGTCAAAGCCGGCATATTTCTCATGGCCCGGCTTTATCCGGCACTGGCGGGAACGGAACAATGGTTCTATATGGTCAGCTTCACCGGCATGGCCACTCTGCTGCTTGGTGCCTACGTCGCCATGTTCAAGCACGATTTGAAAGGCCTCCTGGCCTACTCAACAGTAAGCCACCTGGGCCTGATCACCCTGCTTTTCGGCATGGGTACCCAACTTGCGGCCGTTGCGGCGGTCTTCCACGTGATTAACCATGCAATCTTCAAAGCCTCGCTGTTTATGGCCGCCGGTATCATCGACCACGAAACCGGCACCCGGGATATGCGTCGCATCAACGGTTTGTGGCGCTACATGCCTCACACCGCAACTCTGGCCATGGTGGCCGCTTCATCCATGGCCGGTATTCCTCTGCTGAACGGGTTCCTGAGCAAAGAAATGTTCTTCGCCGAGTCACTGGAGCTGAACCTCCCGGGACTCTGGGCGTGGCTGCCACCGATCGTCGCAACCCTCGCCGGGATATTCGCAGTGGCCTACTCGGCCCGCTTTATTCACGATGTTTTCTTTAACGGTAAGCCAGTAGATCTTCCGATCTACCCGCCTCACGAGCCGCCGCGCTACATGAAGTTTCCGGTGGAAATCCTGGTGTTCGCCTGCGTCATGGTCGGCCTGTTCCCTGCTGTTTCTGTCGGGCCGCTGCTGTATATGGCAGCCTCAGCAACGCTTGGCGGTGATGTGCCGGAATACACCCTTGCGATTTACCATGGTTTCAACCTGCCATTGTTCATGAGCTTTTTGGCGCTTTTCGGTGGCTTGCTCATGTATAGTCAACGTCAGCGCTTTTTCGACTTCCACGCGCGGTTCAAGGAAATTGATGAAAAAGCCGTATTCGAAGCTGTCGTGTCGCGACTAGTCGATCTGGCAAGCAGATTTACTACGCGCATGGAGAATGGCTCACTCCAGCGATACGCCATGCTGCTTTTCGTTAGTGCCATTGCGGTCGCCGCCATGCCGCTTCTTGGTCTGGGGATCTTTGTTGGCGAAAACGGGCTCAGTCCAGTGGATATGCCAACCGCTATCGCCGCAGGTGTGCTGATCCTTTGCGCCCTGGCAACTGCGGCGCTGCACCGGCAGCGGTTCTACGCGCTGGTTCTGCTGAGCGTGGTAGGCCTGATAGTGGCCTTGACGTTCGCCCGTTTCTCGGCGCCGGACCTCGCAATGACCCAGCTTTCCGTAGAAGTTGTGACCATTGTTCTGCTCATGCTGGCGATCTTCTACATGCCTAGCTGGACGCCGATTGAAACACCGCTTGGTCGACGGATCCGGGATATTGCCATTGCTGCGGTCGCCGGCATTGGCATGACACTGGTCAGCCTGGCCATGCTAACCCAACCCTTCAGTTCAATTTCTGATTTCTTCCTGGAAAACAGCAAGTCTGGCGGTGGCGGCACTAATGTGGTCAACGTGATTCTGGTGGACTTCCGGGGCTTCGATACCCTGGGCGAGATCACCGTTCTCGCCATTGCAGCCCTGGGCATTTACGCCATGCTCAAGAACACGCCCTTGACGCCGCCGCCAAGCGATGGCGAGGGCCATGCCTGGACACGGGATGCCCATCCGCTAATGCTGAAGTTGATTGCCAGGCCTATGTTGCCGCTGGCCCTAATGGTGTCCGCGTTCATTTTCCTGCGGGGCCACAATCTGCCTGGCGGCGGCTTCATCGCCGGCCTGGTCACCTCGGTTGCGCTGATCCTCCAGTACATTGCCAGCGGCATGAACTGGACCGAGGACAGAATTTCTTTCCGCTATCACAACGTAATCGGTCTGGGCCTGCTGTTCGCGACCGTCGCCGGCGCCGGGAGCTTCGCCTTCGGCTATCCGTTCCTGACATCCACGTTTGATTACATAACCTGGCCGGTGGTGGGCAAGTTCGAGGTTGCCTCTGCCCTGGTATTTGATCTGGGCGTCTATCTGACGGTTGTAGGAGCCACCTTGCTTTCACTGGTAAGTATCGGCCGGCTGTCTCCCCACTCCGCCATCAAGAGTAAAAAGGAGGGTGCGTAATGGAGCTTGTTGTCGCACTGGTTATTGGCGCCCTGACGGCATCTGGCGTCTATCTTATTCTGAGGGCTCGCACCTTCCCCGTGGTGGTCGGCCTGACCCTGTTGTCTTACGGCGTGAACCTGTTTCTATTCTCCAGCGGACGCCTGGCAACGGGCCAGCAGCCGGTCATCGGCACTGCAGTTAGCTATTCGGATCCGCTGCCACAAGCGCTGGTACTGACCGCCATCGTGATTGGCTTTGCAATGACTGCGTTCGTTGTCGTGCTGTCTCTGCGTAACCTGGCAGACAACGAGGGCGACCACGTGGATGGAAAACAACCCTACAAATCGCCCGCCCCGGAGAAAGAAGAGGAGGTAACCGGTAAATGAACCACTGGCTTACCGCACCTATTCTGATTCCTCTTCTGGGCGGCATTCTTCAGGTCTTTATGGGCTATGCGCCTATCAGCCTGCGGCGGACGCTGGCGCTGGCTACGACAGTCCTGATACTGGTTTCTGCCATAGTGCTTCTGGCACTTGCGGACGACGGCAGCTACCGGATCTATGCGTTTGGCAATTGGCAGCCACCGTTCGGGATTGTCCTTGTGCTGGACCGCCTTGCGGCCCTGATGCTGATCGTGACAGCCGTTCTGGCCCTGTTCTGTCACATCTACTCTATCGGCGGTGCCGACGAGGGCAATCGCCAGTTCCACGCGCTGTTCCTGTTCCAGCTAATGGGCCTGAACATTGCCTTCCTTACCGGTGACCTTTTCAACCTGTTTGTTGCTTTCGAGGTGCTCCTTATTGCCTCGTACGGTTTGTTGATGCACGGAGGCGGCACGGTAAGAACCGTTCCTGGCCTGCACTATGTTGTACTGAATCTGGTTGGCTCCGCGGTGTTCCTGATCAGTGTCGGGATGATCTACAGTGTCACCGGGACCCTGAACATGGCAGACCTGGCGGTCAAGATACCCCAGGTTTCAGGCGAAGGCCTGAGCATCGTCAAGGCCGGTGGCATGATGTTGCTGGTGGTATTCGGTCTGAAGGCCGCCATCCTGCCCCTCTGCTTCTGGCTTCCCCGGGCCTACTCAAAAGCCACCGCACCGGTCGCTGCCCTGTTTGCAGTAATGACCAAGGTTGGCATTTACGCCATTTTGCGGGTGTATCTGCTGATTTTCGGCGACGATGCCGGTGAGCTCGCCAACCTCGGCATGGACTGGTTGTTCCCCATTGCCCTGGTTACCCTCGCCATGGGGATTATCGGCGCGCTGGGATCCGGCAGTCTGAAAACACTGGTCGCCTGGCAGGTCATCATTTCTGTAGGCACATTGCTGGCTCCGATTGCACTTGGCTCCGAAGCCGGCCTGTCTGCCGCCCTTTTCTACCTGCTTAGCACCACCTGGACGGTTGGTGGTCTGTTCCTTGTCTCGGAGCTGGTATCTAACCAGCGCGGCTCGGCCAAAGACCGTATTGTTACCGCGCCCAAAATGCAGAACCGCACCTTCCTCAGTGTCCTGTTCCTGGTTGGGGCCGTTGCTGCCGCCGGCCTGCCACCTCTGAGCGGCTTCTTCGGCAAGGTACTGATCCTGAAATCCGTTGAGCCGGGAACCGAGATGGCCTGGCTCTGGTCAGTACTTCTGATCGGCAGCTTCCTGACGGTTATCGCCTATAGCCGCGCTGGCAGCATTGTTTTTTGGCGCACGGTAGATGGCCACCTGGAAAAACCGGACCCGCTCAACGGCCGGGTTTCTGTTGCAGCCGGCGCACTTACCGCACTGGCGGTGGTGATGGTTGTGCTCGCCGGACCCATTACACGTTACACCGATGCAACGGCGGCTCAGCTGCACAATAACGATGCCTATATCGAAATCTTGCAAACCCCCATGATCAGGGAGGATAGCTAATGCTTGATCGCCTCAGTTTTCCCCAGCCCTGGCTAAGCTTGACCCTTTTTATCACCTGGCAGTTTCTGAGTGACGGCATCACCGGCGGCAGTGTCGTACTGGGCATAATCCTGGCGTGGGGTATACCACAGATGACCCAGGGTTTTTGGCCTGATCCGCCAGCATTCATCAAGGCCTGGCGAATGCCCGCGTACCTGTTGCGAGTAGTCTGGGATATTGTCGTGGCCAGTGTCGAAGTTGCAAAGCTCATACTCAGCCCGCGCCAGGCGCGCCCGGCGTTCATCTGTTACCCCCTGGAGCTGGAGCACCCCCTTGCCATAACCATTTTGGCCAGCACCATTTCCCTGACGCCAGGCACCGTGAGCGCTGATGTCAGCGATGACAACAAGCTGCTGCTGATTCACGCCCTGGACGCGGAAGATGACCAGGAGGTCATCGACACGATCCGGGCCCGTTATGAGAAGCCTCTGCTGGAGATGTTCCAATGATGGTTACCGCTCTGTACATCACCATTGCCATGGTCACGCTGGCGGTGCTTTTAAATGTTTACCGCCTGATCAAAGGCCCGGACGCGCCGGACAGAGTGCTGGCACTCGATACGCTCTATATCAATGCCATTGCTCTGATCATTCTGCTTGGTATCACGCTTGGGACACGCATGTACCTTGAGGCGGCCCTGCTGATTGCCGTTATGGGATTTGTCGGAACCGTTGCGATGGCCAAATACCTGAAACGGGGCAGCGTCATTGAATAAGCCCATACCAGGCAAAAACCCTGCTTTTGGAGGACACATCAGATGAACCCATACGCTGAATACGCCATATGCCTGCTGCTACTGATCGGCGGTGCATTTACCCTGATAGGCGCCATTGGCCTCGCCCGCCTCCCGGACTTTTTTACACGCCTGCATGGACCGACCAAAGCCACCACCGTTGGAGTAGGCGCCATCGTGATCAGCTCTGTGATTTACTTCAGTACTCTTGGACAAGGCATTGGCATTGAAGAAATCCTGATTACGGCCTTTCTGATTATGACTGCCCCCATAAGCGCCAACTTCCTTGCAAAATCAGCCATGCATCTGAAGGTTAAAACCACAGAAAATACTCGGGGCCAACCCTGGGACCAATGAGCCTCCCATAATTTTTAAGAACTTTTTGTACCAAGGGATCGTATTAGATACTGGTTATAAAAATCGCCGTTAACCGCAGGGCGTTTTAACTTGGATCTTAAAGGAGCACCCTTGCATGATGCTACTGGCTGTGCTTTCGGGCTTTTTGCTGGCAGTCGCAGTACCAGCGCTCTATCGTGTAACAGGCAACTACATCGGCTGGGTGCTGTCGCTGCTACCCGCAGTGCTCACTGCCTATTTTGCCAGTCTGATCCCGACGATCAGCGGCGGTGAAAGCCTTCTGATTCAAAACCGGTGGATGCCGGGCCTCGGCGTAACCCTTGATTTCATGGTTGATGGCCTGTCACTGGTCTTTGCTCTTCTCATCAGTGGTATCGGTACGTTTATCCTGATCTATGCCGGTTCCTACCTGAAAGGTCATAAGGATCTCTCCAGGTTCTACGTCACCATGTTGTCGTTCATGGCCTCGATGCTCGGGTTGGTGTTTTCCGATAATCTCATTACTTTTTTCGTATTCTGGGAACTAACCAGCATCACCTCCTACATTTTGATCGGCTTCAACCATGAAGATGCCGAGGCGAGAAAGTGTGCCCTCCAGGGCCTGTTCGTCACAGCGGGCGGCGGCTTGGCATTAATGGCTGGCTTGATCCTGCTGATTTTCATCACCGGCAGCTATTCGTTTTCTGAAATTCTTGCGTCCGACCTACCAATTCAAGAACACGGTTACTACATCGCAGCTGTCATCTGCATACTGATAGGTGCGTTTACCAAGTCAGCCCAAGTGCCTTTCCATTTCTGGCTACCGAACGCCATGGCCGCGCCGACTCCGGTTTCGGCATATTTGCATTCTGCAACCATGGTCAAGGCCGGCATCTATTTGCTGGCACGCCTGAACCCTTCCATGGGCGAGGGCGTGCCATGGAGCTATGCCTTGGTGATTTTTGGTGCAGCAACCATGCTCACCGGCGCATACCTGGCATTCAGCAGTACCGGCATCAAAAAGGTTCTGGCCTATTCCACGGTGATGGCTCTGGGCACCCTTACCATGCTGATAGGGGTTGGAACGGAACTGGCCATCACCGCTTTTATCTGTGTCCTGGTCGCCCACTCTCTGTACAAGGGTGCGTTGTTCATGCTCGCAGGTGCACTGGACCATGAAACCGGCACCAAAGACATCACGAAAATGGGTGGCCTTTGGCGCAGCATGCCCAAGACCGCAATGATTACCTGTCTGGCTGCACTGTCGCTGGCGGGGCTTCCACCACTCTTTGGATTCGTTGCCAAGGAATTAATGTTTGAGTCGCTGATCAATTCGCCCTTATGGTCCTGGGGACTATTGGCGGCAGCTGTCGCCTCTTCGATTCTGGTCGTTGCGGTGGCTGGCCTGGTGTTTATAAAGCCCTTTTTCGGTCCAACCCGTACCACCCCGAAACAGCCCCATGATGCGCCTTTCGCCATGCTTGTTGGCCCCGCCGTATTGTCGCTGATTGCACTGATTTTTGGCATGGCGCCGTTTCTGCCAGCAACTTCCGTGCTGGATGCGGCGATTTCCTCAATCTATGGCAGCGGAGTGCAGACCTCTCTCGCCCTGTGGCATGGAGTAAATATCCCGTTGATACTGTCTGGCGCCAGCCTGCTGGCCGGGTCGCTACTGCTTTACGCCTGGCAGCGGCTGCAACCGACGCTCTACGCCATTAACACCGCTGGCAGCCGCGTTGGCCCGGAGGCGGGATATTTCCGCTTCATGCTCGGTATCACCCAGATAGCAAGCTGGCAAACACGGCTGCTGCAGAACGGCGTTCTCGGTATCTATCTGCTGATCCTTGTCCTTGTGACATTCGGCCTGACTGGCTACACCCTGCTTACCCGTCACGGTTTACATCTGGATTTTGACTTCAGCGACGGCTATTTCTACGAGTGGGGAATCGCACTCCTGATCGTCGCCGCGACCGTCTTTGCCAGTGTCACCAAATCCCGGCTGGGCTCCGTTGCTTCTGTCGGTGTGCTTGGCTTCGGGGTGGCTTTGATCTTCATCCATTTCAGCGCCCCAGACCTGGGAATCACCCAATTGCTGGTTGAGACTCTCACCGTCATATTACTGGTTCTGGTGCTCTTCAAACTGCCGCCATTCGTCAATCTCTCATCTTCGTGGGAACGTTGCCGGGACCTGACGGTCGCAATATTTGCCGGCGCGGTCATGACCCTGCTCATGCTTGCTGTACTGGACATCCAGTACTTTGACAGCATTTCCAGTTATTACATTGAAAACAGCTATGGCCTGGCGTTTGGCAAGAACATTGTCAATGTAATTCTGGTGGACTTCCGGCAACTGGATACTTTGGGAGAGATTTTTGTTCTGGCCCTTGCCGCTATGGGGGTCTACTCCATGATCAAACTCAGGGCGGAGGACCAGCATAAGCCATGAAGTCCAACACGCTTATTCTGCACACGGCAGCCCTCGCCATCATGCCGCTGCAACTGATGTTTTCGGTTTTTCTGCTCTTGCGCGGGCACGACGAACCCGGCGGTGGTTTCATTGGCGGGCTGGTCGCCGCAAGCGCTTTCGTGCTTTATGCCTTCGCCTTCGGGGCTGAATCAACCCGCAAGATACTGCGTGTCAGTCCACGAGATCTTCTGGCGACTGGATTGCTGTTCGGACTGGCCTCGACCATCCCCGCGCTATGGTCTGGCCAGGCCATGCTCACAGCTCACTGGTGGGAAGTGCCGCTGCCCGGCGAGGGCTATCTGAAGCTATCGACCGTACTGGTCTTCGACATTGGCGTCTACCTGGCCGTCCTGGGCACGCTAATGACCTTTGTGATCAGTCTGATGGAGTCCGACGAATGACGCGAGCATTCATTTGCACGAAGGGGGCGCAGTAATGGAAACCATGATGGCCTACGTCATTGGTGTTCTTTTTGCCGCCAGCATTTATATGATGCTGAGAAGATCTCTCGTAAAACTTGTCATCGGTCTGATCATTCTGAGCAATGCAGCGAATCTGCTGATTTTCGTAGTCTCGGGTTTGACGCGAGGCGCACCGCCGCTCATTCCTGACGGCGCAAACGAAGTCGTTGGGGCAATGGCTGACCCTCTACCCCAGGCACTCATCCTCACGGCTATCGTGATTGCATTCAGCGTACTGGCTTTCGCAGTTGTTCTGATCCGGCGTGCCTACGAGGTGGTTGGAACCGATGACCTGGACAAGATGAAGGATACGGACACTTGAACCCGGAACTCGTTCTCCCGATCCTGATACCACTGACCGCCGGCGCCCTGTCCCTGGCGTTTTGGCGCTCCGTCCGCTTACAGCGCATGCTTGCAGTCATTGCCACCGGGCTTTTGCTCGGATCCGGAGTGTGGTTGATGCGCTCGACCATCGAGCAAGGTTTTCTGGTGGCGGAAATGGGCAGCTGGCCTGCTCCATTCAGCATCGTACTTGTATCCGACATGCTTGGCGCCATCATGATCGTGCTCACCGGCATTATCGGCCTCGCCATCGCGATCTATTCACTGGCCTCAACGCCGAGAGGCCACGAAAAATTCGGCTATTACCCACTGATGCATCTGTTACTTGCCGGGGTAGCCGGAGCCTTCCTTACCGGTGATATATTCAACCTGTTCGTCTGGTTTGAGGTGATGCTGCTCGCTTCGTTTGCATTGCTAACCCTCGGCGGGGAGCGCGCTCAGATGGAGGGTGCCATCAAGTATGTGACCCTGAACCTGTTTTCATCGGCCATTTTCCTGTCTGCCGTGGGTTTGCTCTATGGCATGGTCGGTACCCTGAACATGGCGGATATAGCTCAAAAATTAAACAGCGTTGAAGATCCCGGGATGGTTACGGTGGTCTCCCTGATGTTTATGATGTCGTTCGGCATCAAGGCGGCGGCGTTCCCTCTGTTTTTCTGGCTCCCTGCCTCTTACCACACCCCTCAGGTCGCGGTTTCGGCACTGTTTGCGGGCTTGCTTACCAAGGTCGGGGTGTACGCGCTTTATCGGGTATTCACGCTAATTTTCACACAGGATGTCGCGTACACCCACACCATACTGCTTTGGGCCGCCGCCCTCACGATGCTGACGGGCGTGCTCGGGGCCGCGGCACAGTTTGAGTTCCGCCGAATTCTGTCTTTCCATATCGTCAGTCAGATCGGCTACATGCTTCTGGGCCTTGCCCTTTTCACGCCACTGGCTCTGATTGGTGGGGTGTTTTACATCATGCACCACATCATCGTGAAGACGAACCTGTTCCTGGTGAGCGGTATCACCTATCGCCTGTTGGGCAGCTATGAACTGAAAGATCTGGGTGGCGTTTACCGTCAGCGCCCTTACCTGGCCCTGTTGTTTTTGATTCCGGCGTTGTCGCTCGCCGGTATTCCGCCTTTGTCCGGCTTTTTCGCCAAGTTCATTGTTGTGCGTGCAAGTCTTGAAGCCAGCGAATATGCCATAACAGCCATCGCCTTGCTGGTGGGGTTGCTGACACTGTACTCAATGATCAAGATCTGGGCGGAAGTGTTCTGGAAAAAGGTCCCGGAACATGTGGCGGATGTAAGCAGGCTCAATGGCGAAGTCAAAGACAAACACAACTGGGCCTATTATGTGCCTGTCGTGGGTCTCGCCATGTGTACACTGATTATTGGTCTTTATGGTCAGCCAATTTACGTGCTCGCCGAAACGGCCGCCAGCCAGTTGATGAATCCGCAACTGTATATTGAAGCAGTTCTTGGAGGGCAGTCGAAGTGATCGGTCTCTTCTGGAATTTGCTGTTGGCTCTGGCCTGGGTGGCTCTCAGTGGCAGCGTCACTGCCATGAATCTGCTGGCAGGTTTTTGCTTTGGCTACATCGCACTCATGGTACTGCAGAAGCAGGTACCCACGTTAAATGGATACTCCCGCAGGATTCCGCGGGTTTTGGCTTTTTTGTTCTTTTTTCTGAAAGAGCTGGTGAAATCAAACTTACGGGTTGCTTACGATGTCGCAACACCGGTTTGGCATATGAAGCCCGGTGTGATCGCGTTTCCTCTCAATGCAAAGACCGACATGGAGATTATGTTTGTCAGCAGTGTTATCTCCCTGACTCCGGGTACGCTAAGCCTGGATGTTTCCGATGATCGGCAGGTGCTGTTCATCCACGCCATGTTTCTTCAGGACGAAGAGCAACTCAGAAATGACCTGAGGGAACTGGAACACCGAATCCTGAAGGTAATGCGATAGGGGCCGCCATGCTTGACGTTGCAATCAATGCTGTCTATTTCATGCTGTCTCTGGCGCTGCTTTTTGCGTTCATCCGGCTGACCCGCGGCCCTTCCCTGGCTGACCGGGTCGTCGCGCTGGAGCTGATAGCATCCGTCGTGGTTGGCTACGTCGGGGTACACGCCATTGATACCGGCGTTTCCAGTTTTCTTGATGTCGCAATCGTCATCGCCCTGACAGCCTTTCTTGCGGCGATTGGGTTCGCCAGATTCTTGGAACGTGGAGGTCTCAAGAATGAGTGAAATCTTCGTCTCTATTCTGCTGCTGGCAGGGGCTTCGTTCATGGTTCTTGCGGCCATCGGAATTGTTCGATTGCCTGATCTGCCTACCCGCATGCACGCTTCCACCAAAGCAGGTGCTTTGGGTGCTATGCTCATTATGGCTGCTGTTGCGCTCCATTTTGCAGATAGTGCTGTCGTCGCAAGGGCGGTCGCTTTTATCGTATTTATTCTTTTGACTGCACCGATTGCCGCCCATGTCATAGGCAGGGCAGGTTATTTCACCGGCATAGTGCTATGGGGAGGGACCACCAAAGATGAGCTGCGTGAGCGCTATGATCCCGACAACCACAAGCTTTACAGCGGACTAGAAGAAAGAGCGGCGAGGTCGACTGTGCCTGGAGTACACGACGGCTCTAACCAATAAATTGTCATTGGAAGTGTATAAAATTGCCGTATAGTAGGCTCCCAAACTCTTCTGAGGAACCCAGCGTATGCTGCAAGTAAATGAATATTTCGACGGCCAGGCCAAGTCCATTTCCTTCCAGACCTCGACCCTGCCAGCCACCGTTGGCGTGATTAGCCCGGGCGAGTATGAGTTCGGCACCAGCAAAAAAGAAACCATGACGGTGATCAGCGGAGCCCTGACGGTGCTTTTGCCGGGCGTTGAAGAATGGATGACCTATGGCGCAGGCGAAAGTTTCGACGTCGCAGGTCAATCCAGCTTCAAGGCAAAAACAGATATTGATACCGCCTACCTTTGCACCTACGAATAACATAAGTGTTCGCAGAGGGTACCCGGTGTTTCATTTAAACGCCGGGTAATTCTGCGTTTTTTTCGCTTTTCACGGTTCCCGTTTCAAGCAATCTGTGTCAGATTTACCTCTGTTTCTCGAGACAAAATCAACAACTGAGAAAGAGGAAACAAGTGATGGCACAGACCCGAATTCTCCCCCCGGCGGACAATGCCTACCAGTATCCACTGCTTATCAAGCAACTCCTGCTTTCCGGTCCGCGTTATTCGCCAGATCAGGAAATCGTGTATGCCAATCGCAGCAAGTACACCTACACAGATCTGGTAGAACGAATTCATCGCCTCGCCAATGCCCTGACAGATGCTGGCGTAAAGCCGGGCGACACTGTCGCTGTCATGGACTGGGATACACCGCGCTATCTGGAATGCTTTTTCGCCGTGCCAATGATTGGTGCCGTACTGCACACCATTAACGTGCGCCTGTCACCGGACCAGATCGTTTACACCATGAACCATGCCGAAGACGATGTGGTCCTGGTGCATGACGACTTCCTGCCGATTCTGGAATCGGTCAAAGGCGAAATCAAAACCGTCAAAACGTATATCCAGCTCACCGATGAGGCATCTGCGAAGCCTGCACAGCTGGCAACTGCCGGTGAATACGAAGCCATGCTGGCCAGCGCCAAAACAGAGTTCGACTTCCCCGACTTTGACGAGAACAGCATCGCCACCACTTTCTATACCACCGGCACCACTGGCAATCCGAAAGGCGTTTACTTCAGCCATCGTCAACTGGTTCTCCACACAATGGCGATGACCGGCTCGCTTTCTGTCCATGATGAAATGCCGCTCCTGCGTTCCAGCTCTGTTTACATGCCAGTGACTCCCATGTTCCACGTTCATGCCTGGGGCGTTCCTTACGCCGCCACCATGATGGGTATCAAGCAGGTCTATCCTGGCCGGTATGAACCCGAACTGCTGGTAGACTTGCTGAAGGAGCACAAGGTTACCTTCTCCCACTGCGTACCGACCATCATGCAGATGATGATGGGGACAGAATCCATCAAGACCGCAGACCTGAGCAACTGGCACGTCCTGATTGGAGGCAGTGCCCTGACCAAGGGTCTGTGTGACGCAGGCGCCAAGCTCGGCATTCACATGTACACAGCGTATGGCATGTCCGAAACCTGTCCACTGCTCAGCGCCACCCATCTGACTCCCGAAGACATGGAGCTGCCACTTGAGCAGCAGACCGCAAAACGCGTCAAAACCGGTATCGCGGCACCCATGGTGGAGCTCGAGATCGTTGACCCGGACGGGAAGCCGGTCCCCCATGATGGCGAAGCCAAAGGCGAAGTCGTTGCCCGTGCGCCCTGGCTGACCCAGAGCTACTTCAAGGAAAAAGAGAAGGGTGAAGAGTTGTGGCAAGGTGGCTGGCTACACACCGGTGACGTCGCCTCCATGGAGCCTGACCACACACTGGTCATCAAAGACCGCATCAAGGACGTGATCAAGACCGGCGGTGAATGGCTGTCCTCACTGGATCTGGAAAACCTGATCAGCCAGCACCCGGCCGTCGCCGGTGCCGCCGTGGTAGGTGTGCCCGACGAGAAGTGGGGCGAGCGCCCACACGCGCTGGTCACTCTCAAACCGGGGGAAGAGGCAAGCCTGGAAGATATCCAGAATCATCTGAAGCAGTTTGTAGACTCAGGTGAAATCAACAAATGGGCCATCCCCGAGCAGATGGATTTTGTTGAGGACATTCCAAAGACCAGTGTTGGCAAGATCAACAAGAAACTGATTCGGGACCAGCTGAAGTAAACTTCGGGCGGGTTCGTTCAGCCACGAAAAAGCCAGCTTCCACGAGCTGGCTTTTTCGATTCTGTCGCAGGATCATATGCCCGAGAACGTAAAATCCACCTCCGGCTTGCGGCCATCGACAATATCCGCCAGTGCCGCCGCAGAACCGCAGGAATGGGTCCAGCCCAGAGTGCCGTGACCGGTATTCAGGTAGAGGTTGGGGAAATGGCTTTTACCAATATATGGCACATTAGACGGGGTAGCCGGGCGAAGACCGGTCCAGAATTCTGCCTGATCCCAGTGCCCCGCCTCGGGCATTATTTCAGCCGTGCGGCGCACAATGGCACGACAGCGGGTAAGATTAAGTTCCCGGCCATACCCGTTCAATTCGGCGGTACCGGCCACACGCAGGCGATCACCCAGGCGCGAAAACACCAGTTTGTATTCGTCGTCAGTCAGACTGACGTTAAACGCTGCCTGTTCATCCTTCACAGGAACCGTAATCGAGTACCCCTTGGCCGGGTAGATGTTCAGGAGCAGCCCGATCTTCCGGGCGAGAATTGCGCTATAGCTGCCTAAACTTAAAACATAGGAATCACCACGCAGGGTTTCATGGTGACCGCCCCTGATGGTTTGCACCCCCAGGATCCGGTCGCCGGCATACTCGAACCCGAGAATCTCGGTGCCGTACCGGAACTCCACACCCGCTTCGGCACAGCGCTTTGCCAGGTTCTGGGTGAACATACGGGCATCACCGGACTCATCTTCCGAGGTGTAGGTGGCCCCGGCAATGCGGTCCTTGATCGGCTTCAGCGCGGGCTCCAGCTCAATCGCACGATCGGCATCTATGATCTGCCGGTCACAGCCCAGATCCTGCATGATTCTGGTCGGCTCCATAGCCCCGTCAAACTCAGCCGGGTCTGTGTAGAAATGGATAATGCCTTTCTCAAGGTGGTCGTATTCCACCCCCACATCTTTGCGCAAAGCCTGAAGCTGCCCCCGGCTGTAGGTACCAAGATTGACCATTTGACGGATATTATGTGCCGCCTTTGCGGACGTGCACTGGGTCAGAAACGAGACAGCCCAGCGCCATTGGGCCGGGTCAAAACGGGGGCGGAAAAGCAGTGGGGCGTCCGGCCGGGTAAGCCACTTCAGAACCTTCATGGGAGCGGAGGGGTTTGCCCAGGGTTCTGCGTGTGAGACGGAAATCTGCCCGCCATTTGCGTAACTGGTTTCAACTCCGGCGTAATTCTGTCGGTCGATCACCGTTACCTGGTGGCCCTGCTTCTGCAGAAACCAGGCGGTGGTCGTACCCACGACACCCGCGCCCAAAACCAGTATATGCATGCTTGCCTCCCTTGATCAGCCACCGGCCCGCTTTACGGTCCAGCCTTTCGTTTGCAATAGCGGCACAAGAATATCGCGCTGGTCGCCCTGAATTTCCACAACTCCGTCTTTGACTGTGCCGCCTGTACCACATTTTGCCTTTAACACCTTGGCAAATGCTTTGAGTTCTTTTTCATCCATCGGAATGCCAGTAATCAGGGTCACGCCTTTGCCTTTGCGGCCCTTGGTTTCGCGGCTGACCCGCACCACTCCGTCACCGACTGGTGGAGAAGGTTGACCACAGGTGCACTCCGATACCGGATTCCGACAGTCCGGGCACATCCGGCCCTGTTCCGTAGAAAAGACCAGACCGCCCCCAGATCGTTTTTTCATTACCTCTCCACAGTTTATTTTGCTGGTTCAACTGATATCACTGGATGCCTGGAGGGTACTTGGAAAACATTTCGGAAACTACCTCGTCAATCAGTTCCCGACGGGTTTCAGGAGACTGGTTTTCATTAAGGTAACGCCGGCTGGCCGCACGCCAGACCACCTGGTCACTACCGGTATCCACCAGTTCAACAACCAGCTTCCCCTCGGTGATTTCACGCACAGGTGGCGGAGCTGCCAGTGCCCAACCAAAACGGCCTGTACCAAAGCCAAAACCAAGCCCTACTCCGGACTGCTCCAGCCGGTCTTCCTCAACAATCTGCCAATTCACCAACAGGTCGGCCTCATTTTCAGGCACCTTGCGCAATGCCTTGCGATTCAGCTCTCTTTCAAGCGCACTTTGCACACGACTGCCATCCAGAGAAACGAACGCGGAGCTGCCTGCATTTTCAGCGAATGACCAAGATGAGAAATTGCCAAAGACCACCGAGGAGTTGTAGTCCGTCACGACATTGCCCGCACACCCCGTTAATGCCAGTACCAGCATCGACATCATCAAAACTCGCATCATTACTTCTCCCTGTTTTGGAGGATCAATCTTTTCAGTATACGCTCACGACACGAGCCAGGACGCCCCTTTGACCTCTCACCTTTCAAAACTGTAATCCATTTTCAGGGCTTCACAGAACGCCGCGAAGTCTTCCAGCAGCGCCTCGGGAACAGACACTCCGGCGATAACAGAGGGGCCGTAATCGACGGACTCGACAACACCGCCATTAACCTCACACCAGTGTCTTAGAGGCTGTTCATCCGCAAAGCTCATGGTCACCCGGGCCAAAGTGACCGGTTGCTGGACCACACGATCCACCGCCGAAAGAACGCTTTCCGCAGCGCCGGCGTAGGCACGAACCAGTCCGCCAGCACCGAGCTTGGTGCCTCCGAAGTACCGGATAACCATGACCAGCACATCTCCCATATCTTTGTGTTGGATCACATTCAGTATGGGCTTTCCGGCAGTTCCGGAGGGCTCTCCGTCATCGTTCATCGCCGCTTCAGCCGCGGAGCCCGGCCGGCCTATCTGATAAGCCCAGCAGATGTGGCGGGCATCGGGGTGGTCACGGTGCGCCTGCGCCAACCAGGCTTTGACCTCTTCACGCGAGCTGACCGGCGCAATGCGGGCGATGAAACGGCTCTTCTTCACTTCCGTCTCCCGCTCAAGGTATTCTGCCGGGACGGGGTAATCTTTACTCATAGTTGAAGTACCTCGGGTCAACAGACGGACAACATCAGGATGAGCTGACATCAGGAAACGGTAAACACCGGCAGCCGGATCGTCACCCGTAGCCCACCAACCTCGCCGTTGGCCGCTGAAATTTCGCCGTCATGGGCACTGATAATGTCACGGGCAATAGCGAGCCCAAGCCCCCAGCCCTTGCCACCCCGGGACTTGTCCGCCCGGAAGAATGGCTCAAACAGTTTCGTCAGAAGTGCGGCCTCAACCCCCGGCCCTTCATCCTCAATACTGACGCTCACCCAGCCCTCAGACAATGACGCTATAACCTGAACCCGCTTACCCGGTGGTGTATGGTCCAGTGCATTCTGCAGAATATTATCGAATGCCCGCTGCAACAGACCCGCGTCGCCAAGCACCGAGACATTCACAAGCTCCGCCTTGGCCAACAGCCTGCAATCCACGCCCCGGTGCTCTGCGTAGTCCGCCGCGTCCTGTAGAACATGGTTGAGCAGGTTGACCGGTTTGACCGCCTCCCGTTCGAAGTCGCCACCCTTATCGGCAACCCGATACAAGGTCAGAATCTGGGAAATCATGGCTTCCAACCGTTCATTCTGGCGCAGGATGCTCCCCATTAGCTGCTCATCGGCGCCACTATCGCTCGCCAGCTCGATTGCGATGCGTTGCCTGGTGAGCGGCGTACGCAAATCATGGGAGATATCCCGCAGAAGGTGTTTCTGTCGCTCCAGCAGACTGCACAGCTGTTCGGTCATGGCATTGAAGGCGGTGGCCAGTTGACCTACTTCGTCGCGGCGCCCGGCGATTTTCTCACTGACCCGCAACGCCGTATTGCCGCCAGCAATCCTCTGCGCGGTACTTTCCATGTGTTTCAGGGGTCTGGAAACCACGCGGGCGATCCACCAGCAGGCCAGCGTAATCAGAACAAATGCCAGGCCCAGCTCAATAAACCGGAAAAACTTTGGATCCAGCCAGCCCTCTCCGCTCACCCGCGGCCAGGCAATCAGCCGATAGCCGTCCGCGACATCAATAACCGCGGGCTTCTGTGGGTACCAGCCGGATTTCATCCGGTCGCGAATGGAAGACGGCAGACGTTTGTCGTCTCCTTCCTGCTCTATCAGAATGAGGTGGAGCCCAAGCCGCTCCCCCTGGGCCCGCAAAAAACGCCAGGCATCCCCACGGCCATCGTTTTCACGAACCTGAATCGCTTGCTGCGCGAGATCTCTCAGCCCTACCTGGCGCTCAATGGCCTGTCGCTCCCGGTCAAGCAGTGTTCTGCTGGCCAGATTACTGGCCACCACGGTGATTGCCATTGCCAGCCAGATCGACAGGAAAATCCGCCAGAACAGCGGGAACATCATAGGTTGCTTCACACCGGCACCCGATAGCTGTAGCCGAGGCCCCGAATGGTCTCGATTCGGGGCGGGTCTTCATTACCAAGCTTTTTCCGAAGGTTGCTGATATGCATGTCCAGCGTGCGGTCGTAGGCTTCGAGCCGACGGCCCAACGCCCACTGCATCAGATCGGTCTTGCGAACCACGCTGCCGGCGTGAGCCAGCAATACCTGCAGAACCTCGTACTCGGTTGCAGTCAGATCCAGCGGATCATCGTTGTGGAGAATGCGGCGGTGACCAGGTTCCACTCTCAGGTCGCCATAGACTCGGGCAGCGTTCATTTCGGTTTTCTGATCCCAGGCAATACGCCGCAGAAGAGCCTGCAGCCGGGCAACCAGCTCTCTCGGATTGCACGGTTTGGGAATGTAATCATCAGCGCCCACCTCAAACCCCACGATACGGTCGGTTTCATCCCCACGGGCAGTGAGCAGCACAACCGGCAAGTGGGTTTGGGCCCGCAACTCACGCAAAACCTCCAGGCCGCTGATATCGGGAAGCATGATATCAAGAACTACGATGTCCGAGTCCTGGCCCAGCGCCAGGGATAAGCCATCCCGGCCGTTGGCCGCTTCACGCACTGTAAATCCCTGATTGGTCAGATAACGGGCCAGCAGTTCCCGCAATTCATCATCATCTTCTACGATCAGCACCCTGTTTTGCATATCAAGCCTCCGTCATCACTGCGTGAAGTCTAACACGCCTCCCAACGTGCTGATTCGGTGAAAATTCCTTTGCAGAACCTTTACACATCGCTGACGCCCGTTGACGGAACCCGGCGTTACTATGATCACGAATAATCATCCGCCGAAGATACGGCCAACAGAACAGGGAAACACCATGAACAAACGCAAGAACTCAATCATTGCCGCCAGCATCCTGGCCTCTGCACTGGTTACCGCTACGCCGTTCGCGCTGGCCAATCACCATGGCGAGGAGTACCGCGGCAACCATCATGACAGGCACGATATGGAGCAAATGTGCGAAGATTTCCGAGAGGGCAAAGGTCGTTTTGACCAGGAAGAACGCCGCGCCAAAATGGAAGCGCGACGGACTGAAATGGCTGAACGCCTGAAACTGAACGATGAACAGCGTGAGATCTGGAATCAGATCCATGAGGAGCGGCGCGAAAAGTACCAAAATCGCATGGACGAGTGGAAAGAGAAACTCAAAAAACGCTGCGAGACTCTGAAGCAGTGATCAAAGACCGGGTTCTGGCGTATGGTATCGGGAGCACACCAAGGAGTTTCCCGAGTCATGCCCGAATCCGGATTACAATCCCTGACCGTTGAAACCTGTCAGTCCATTGAAGATATTTCCCCGGCTGACTGGGAGAAACTGGCGGGCAGGGATAACCCCTTTCTCCGCTATGAGTTTTTTCAGGCCCTGGAGCAGTCTGGCTGCACCCGGGCTGAAACCGGGTGGCAGCCCTGCCACCTGATCTTCCGGATTGGAGGCCAACTGTCCGGCCTTGCTCCCGCGTACCTGAAATCCCACTCCATGGGAGAGTATGTATTCGACTGGGCCTGGGCCGACGCCTACCAGCGCTATGGTCTGGAGTATTACCCAAAGCTTCTGATCGCCGTGCCGTTCACCCCGTCCCAGGGACCGCGATTGCTCCTGGATGAGGTCCTGCGCAGTCAACTCGAACCACAACAGCTTCACGAGCTCCTCGATACGTTGATTTCTCGGCTGGGCGCTCACTCGTGGCACCTCCTGTTTCCGGAAGCAACGGACCGGGCGCTGTTGCAGAGTGATGACCAGCTGCACAGGATCGGCTGCCAGTTTCACTGGCACAACCGCAGCTATAACGGCTTTGAGGATTTCCTCGGAGCTCTCACGTCCCGCAAACGCAAGTCGATCCGCAAAGAGCGTCGGCAGGTGGCAGAACAGGGAATTACCTTTGCCCGTTTTCAGGGACGGGATACTCCGGATCATGTGCTCGCCGCCTTTTACGTATTTTACCAGGCAACCTACCTGAAGCGGGGACAGCGCCCTTATCTCAACAAACGTTTCTTCGAGCTGGTACGCAACAACCTGCCAGAGCACCTGCACCTGATTATGGCCATTCGCGACGGCGAGATGATTGCCGGCGCCCTTTTCCTTGCCGGCCGGGAAACCCTCTATGGCCGCTACTGGGGCTGTCTCGACGAATACAACCACCTACATTTTGAAACCTGTTACTACCAGGGGATAGAGCTTGCCATCGAGCTGGGGCTCCAGTATTTCGACGCTGGCGCCCAGGGCGAGCACAAGCTGGTTCGGGGATTTGAGCCGGTCATCACCCATTCATGGCATGGCATTGCCCATCCCGGCTTCCGTGATGCAATTGAGGCGTTCACTGAGGAGGAAGCGGAACGGGTCCGAGCCTATTTTGAAGAGGCCAGTTCACTTTTGCCATTTCGGAAACAGAACAGCGATTAGCTTCTATACTGAAAGTCCAAAGCGAGCTTTTGACGGGGGCCAGATACCATGGAAACGGACCCACTTTTCAGTGTTCTCGCCGGAGATAACTTGCCACTTTTGCTGTCAGCCGGCGCCTTGCTGATCGCTCTAATCGCCCTGTGGCTTGCTTCCGGAGCCGGGAGGGAGACCCGGCGGGATGTTGAAACCCTGCGACAGAAAACCGGTGTACTTGGCCGGGAGATGGATGACCTCCGGGTGAGTCATTTCCATGGCCAGGACCTTGCCAACCGGGCTGTCGCGCCGGCAGAAAACGATACCGCCCGTTATCTTGCCGAGAAGGAAGCCTACGATCGGCTCTGGCCCCAGGTCTGGCACCTCCATGACCGGTTGGGGATGTTTCTTCGTGCTGTCGAAGGTGGGGAAGCCCCCGGGGAGCTCCGGCTTGAAGCCCGAAATGCGGCACTGGAAGCCCGAAACCTGCTAAACCGGAACCGGCCCTTCTGTAACGCAACCGTGGAAGAACTGGTTACGCGACTCATAGATACAGAAATCCGGGCGCACCTGGCGGCATGCCAATATCTTGACCTTCTCAAGGAAGTGTCGACCACTCCTTCGGATCATGACCGGAGAGTATTGCAGGACAAGTGCCACTCTTTGCATGAAGGCGAATCCCGGGAGCTGATGAATCGTCTTGCCGACGCCATTAGGGCCCGGGTAATCAACGTCAGCTGTCCTTGATCCGGAAGCCGACTTTCATCACCACCTGATAGTGACCAACCTTGCCGTCGACAATATGGCCACGGGTTTCCATCACCTCAAACCACTCCATGTTGCGGACACTCTTGCCACACTCCTCAAGGGCGTTTTCAATCGCGTCTTCGATGCTCTTTTTGGACGAGCCGACTATTTCCACTTTCTTGTAAACATGGTGATCGGACATATCTTGACTCCTGATTCAGGATGACTGCTCTTTTGATCGTAGAAGACAACCCGGTAGCCGGCAAACGAGGCGGGCATCAATCTGCCACTACCAAAAAATCGTATGATAAGTTTTAAATAGACATCAGGACTCTGGAACTTATCTCCTGCGAAAGAGTCATCTGGCGTCAGCTTTTACTTCAATCCGGAATGCCGATATGAAACAAACCTTCAAGTACGCCGCCTGGTCACTCGGCGGCCTCCTCCTGCTGCTGGCTGGCCCTTTACTGCTAGCTACCAGCGGCAGTCTTCAGGGAGCAGAGAGCTGGCAAACCGCAAGCCGTGACAGCGCCGGGATTGCACCCCGTCCGGAGCAGTTCGATGAAGCGGTTGTGCAGGTCTATGGCGCCCGAGCCTGGCGCTGGCGGGGTTACTTTTCGGTTCATACGTGGATCGCAACGAAAGAAAAAGGCGCCAATACCTACCGGGTTCACGAAGTGACCGGCTGGCGACATTATGTGGTCAATTCACACCCGGGCGAGCCGGACAGACGATGGTATGGCGCTGAACCCGAGCTCTATGCAGACATCCGCGGCGAAGAAGCCCAGGACCTGATTCCGGCGATCTATGAGGCGGTGCAAGCCTATCCCTACCCCACCGAATACGAGGCCTGGCCGGGCCCAAACAGCAATACATTTATCGCCTGGGTGATACGGGAAGTGCCGGGGCTGAATGTGGCATTGCCCAGCAATGCCATTGGCAAGGATTACCTTGGCAGCGACGTGTTCGCTGAAGCCCCGGGCGGCGCGGGCTACCAGTTTTCACTGGGTGGCTATTTCGGATTACTGGCGGGCGTTCGGGAAGGCCTGGAGCTGAACGTTCTGGGTTTATCGTTTGGGGTAAATCCCCTGGGCCTCGGTATCAAACTACCGGGTATTGGGGAGCTGGCGCTGCGTAACACAAACCCTATGCCAGATGCCTCCCGGTGATTCGTGGCCAGTGCGGGTGCCCCTTTCCAAAAATGTGCGGAGCCAGGGATGGCGGAGCCAAGCGTACAGGGACGTATTAACAGCGTTTTTTGGAAAGGGGCACCTGTACTGGCCCGACGCCGAAACACATCCTCAAAGATTAGCGAATTCCAGGTATCGACTGGCAGCCTGCTTCTTTTCATCCTGACTGTTAAGCATTTCCAGTCGCAGCTTGTCGATGACCTTCAAATAATCATCCAACGGGGATTTCGGTTTACCCGTTTCTTTGGATCCCTCAATGAACGCCTTTTGCTTCTCTCTGATTTCGTTGAGCTTTTCCAGAGCAGAGCGCATAGCATCGATCCTGGCTTCAACCAAACCACTATCCCCAGGAGCCCGGCCATTACCTTCAGTTGAAAGAGACTCTTGTGCAGAGGACGCCTGCCCGGTTTTCTGCTCTGCCAGATCAATCTCCTCCAGCGTTCGTACCTCTCCATCTGTTGTCAGATATACCCCTGAGGCTTTTACCTGCCCGAGCGGGATACCCTGCCCATTCGCCAGAGTAAAGCGGCCTTCAGCGCTATCAACGTAAAGTGCCTGAACACCAACCTCGTCCAACGATTTCAGGGTTTGCGAGCCATCTTCCGCTTGAACCCAGACAGACAACGACTGAAAAATCTCGTCATTGGCATCAACCCACCGATTGCCATCGTCGTCGAACTTCGCCAATTCACCAAAACCTGAGCCGCTTTGAGGGCCAAAAAGCTCAGAACCATCGTCAACTTTGCCGTTACCATTGCGGTCAAGCACCAGGTAGCCACTCCCGCTGCCGAGGGTGGCAAACTGACCGGACTCGCCGTTGCCGCTGATATCGAACTCAAACAAAGTGTCAGTGAGCCTGGCAGAAGCCGAGCCAAAGTTGATGACCAGCGGATCAGTGAGCGGACGCTCCTGGATCTTTACAAGCTCGGAGTATTCATAGGATCGGGATTGTGACTGTCTCAGTGACAGCGTGAAATCAATCGTTTCACCACTCTCAAGAGCTATGCTGCCGCTGGAGGCAAAACTCCTGGTTTCGGTTTCCGAATAGAACATGTAGCGCCCGGCAGTCACTGACAGACTACCCTGCGCCTCAACACCGGCCTCACCTCCCAGTGCTGCCCGGCTCACGTTAATGGCCTGTTGCCCCATCAACAGGAGGTCAGTGCTTTTCTCAGCTAACTGGGCACTGGTAAACACAGAGCTGCGGTTATCATCGCTAACGGTGGCAGAGTTTCGAAAAGCAAGCTGCTCCTGGCTGCTATACCGATAGGCTGCCTCGCGCAGCAAAGTCAGTTCGGATCCGCGGGCCTTTTCATTGGCCTGGGGCGACGCAGCAACCTGGCGGTTTATTCTCAGCTGGGCGCTTTCGAAAGCCGATACCTGACGGGAGCTCTCCTGAAAAAGTGAAATCTGGCTTGAAGAGATCATAAGCGGGGCACCTGAATGCGAGATACCCGGTTATCGGCCTAAAGAGTCAAAACTTGAGCAGTTTCTGATCAGGCATAACAGCGCCGATTAAAACACATACCTCACCATGGAAGCCGCTGCAATTCCGGCGGCGATTGCGGGCAGCGGCTTCCTGAGGGCCAACATGGTGACAGTGGTGACCGACAGTGCGGCGATCGCGCCCGCATCACCGGCGAATGCCATAGGCACCACGATGGCAATCAGTACGGAACTGGCCATGGTATTGATAAAGCTCTCGATGCGGGGGTTGATCCGCACAAAGGACATGATGAATACGCCGCCGAAACGGGTGGCCAGAGTGACGACTGTCATGATGGCGATCAGCACCAGAACGCCAGTGGTGGTGGTCTCGATTGTCACGCGGTTTCCCCATCGTCGGAAGCCACGACCGGCTTCTTATCCAGCCAGAAGTATCCGATCACGCCCCCGGCGAGAGCGCCCACCACCACATGGGTATTCGGCGGCAGCCATTTCCAGGCGGCGAGAGACGCCAGCGCCGCCACCGCCCAGGCGACCAGAACCCTGGGGGATTTTTTGCCCCCCAGGGCCATCGCCAGCAAGAAGCAGCCAAGCACCATATCAAGGCCAAGGCTCTTGGGGTTCTGCAGCAGGCCACCGAAATAAACACCCAGCCATGTGCCGACGAGCCACGCCAGCCAGAGCACCAGCCCGCCACCCAGAATCACTTCAAGGTTGCGGTTGCCATTCTGGTAGTCCTGAGCCGATACCGCCCAGTTCGCATCCGTCAGCAACAACAGCAGACCGTATCGTTTGCCCGGGGAAACATCTTTCAGCATCGGGTACAAGGACGCGCCCATGAGCAGGTGCCGGGAATTGATAGCAAACACAACGGCAATCAATGGCAGGACCGAGACTTCGCTGCCCCACATGTCGGTCGCGGCAAACTGCGAGGCGCCGGCAAACACAGCGGTGCTCATCAGCAACGCTTCCAGAGGGAGCAACCCTTTCTGGGTAGCAGCGAGTCCGAAGGCAGCACCGAACGCCACCACGAAAAGAGAGATGGGAAAAAGCCGCACAAACTCCTGGCGGACTTTATGCGACTGTATCTGGTAAGAATAGGAAGCGAAGGACATCGGACGAAGCTAAGGGAGATGCCGCCAAACGCGTATAGGCAATTACCGAGATCCGGCCAGAACCAGGAATACAGCCATGGCTACAAAGGCAGACGCCGGCCACTCCAGGCCACCCCAAAGCGCCAATGGCAGGACAAAACAAAGAGCAAGCAATCCACCGATCAACATGCCGCGTTCCACGAACCTCGCCAGATCCGTCTGGTCCAGAACACTGGCAGAGTGGAGGCGATGAGTATAAAGGCCTGCTTCGTCCTTACTGACAATGTGAAACCGCCAATTGGTAATACCCTCCTTGTGCAGGTCGTCAGAAATGCTCTCAACGCTGTCGATGGAACCAACCAGATAAAAAAGACGTTTCATGATTCCCTCCTTTTCTCTTCCCGAGAACGGGCACTCACCTTAAAGCCAATTATAATCCAACCCTTCCCGGAGAGCGGCGAAGCCGTGAAACCAATTCGTACTAACCAGCTCAGGAATATGTCCAATCCCTATAAATTTCTCCCCTGCGCACAAAGCGTTGCAGAGCTTTGATCCAGCTCACCGGTATTGACCAGCCCTTGCATGTTGACGTTAACGTCAAAAGAAACTAATTTAATTGCGGTCCAGCCCCGAAAAGGCAATCCCTGATCGGAGACGCGGACCCATGAAATCAACTCGACGGCCACAAGCCTGACGACAAAAACAACAGAGCCACTGATGCCGAGATCCGGCCCGGTGGAGAGGATTTCAATATGCCGTATTCAGTATGCCCCTTGGGCAGACTGCGCCATGCGCAATCATGCCCACAGCCCTCGATCAGTTTCTTCCGTTTCCAGAGGCCGTTTCGGCCCCGACTCCCAGTTTCGTAATCCCCGGCCCAGGCCATTTACTGCGCCCTGTCAGACTGATGGTGCCCGGGAGGGCAAAGCAATCACGAGTGCCGCGGTCTAACGATAAAACACCGGCTGCTCCAGACCCCACAAGGGTAGTGACAGCCACGGAAGAAAGGTGAAACGCCATGAACGTGTTCAGCCACCCAGAGTTCGACAACCACGAACATCTGTCCTTTTTCTGCGATCCGGAAACCGGACTGAAAGCCATCGTAGCGATCCACAACACCTCCCGCGGTCCAGCTCTCGGGGGTTGCCGGATGTTCCCCTACGCCACCGACGAAGAGGCTCTGCGCGACGTCCTTCGACTATCCCGGGGCATGACCTACAAATCCGCCCTGGCCAATCTGGATTTGGGAGGCGGTAAATCCGTGATCATCGGTGATCCCCGCAAACACAAGACCGAAGCCTTGCTGGAAGCCATGGGCAAACACCTGGAAAGCCTGGGTGGCCACTACATTGCCGCCGAAGATTCCGGCACCAGCGTACCGGACCTGAAGGTTATGGGTCGGCAAACCCGGCACGTCGCCGGCATCGCCGAACGCGCCGGCTTTGACGGCAAGCCCAGCAGTGGCGACCCGTCACCTGCCACCGCCTATGGCACCTTCATCGGCCTTAAGGCTGCGGTTCGCCATAAACTGGGACGGGATGACCTGAAGGGGCTGAAGGTCGCCATTCAAGGCATTGGCAATGTCGGCTTCCGCCTGGCGCGGCACCTGAAAGAAGCCGGTGCCGAGCTCTGGGTCTACGATATTTTCGCTGACAACATGCAGCGTGCCGTGGATGAGCTGGGCGCCACACCCGCCTCCACCGAGGACATCCTGTTCCTCCCTGTGGACGTAATCGCGCCCTGCGCCATGGGTGCAGTCCTGAACGACGACAGCATTCCACAGTTGAAGGCCACCGTGGTGGCCGGTGCGGCAAACAACCTGCTCGAACACCCGGAGCACGACCAGGCTCTGAAGGATCGCGGCATTCTCTATGCGCCGGACTTTGCCATCAATGCCGGCGGCATCATCGATGTGTTCTACGAGCGCACCGGGGCATCGCCCGGGGCGGTTCGCGCCCACGTGGACACCATCGGTGACACCCTCACGGAAATCTTCACCCGCTCGGATCACAGCGGCCGGCCGACCGGTGCCATTGCCAACGAGCTGGCGGAAGAGCGATTCCGTAAACACGTCACCCCGGTGAATGCCATGCGCGAGCGCGTCGCCCGGGTCGGATAACCCCGGTCGCTGGCGTCTTTGAGGCCGGGCCCCGGCTCGGCCTCTGCTTTCCCCAACAAAAACAAGTATCAAGCAGGAGACAGTTATGTCTGTATCACAATCAGGTAGTGCCACTTATTCAGAGGCACTGGAAGGCTCCAATGCCAAGCGGGGGCTCTGGTCGTCCCGTCTCGCTTTTGTTCTTGCAGCCACCGGCTCAGCCGTGGGCCTGGGCAATATCTGGAAATTCCCCTATATCACCGGTGAGAATGGCGGTGGTGCTTTTGTCCTCGTCTACCTCTTATGCATCGCCGCCGTGGGCTTGCCGATCATGATGGCGGAAGTACTTATTGGTCGCCGTGGTGGTCACAGCCCGGTCAACAGCCTGAGGCTGATTGCCGAGCGCGACCGCCTGAAACCGGCCTGGCGCATGGTGGGCGCGGTTGGCGTTCTCGCCGGTTTCCTGATTCTCTCGTTTTACTCCGTGATCGGTGGCTGGGCGGTGTCCTACGTTGGCACGGCGGCCAGCGGCCAGCTGGTCGGCCAGTCTGCCGAGGCAATCGGTGCTATCTTTTCGGGGCTGCTAAGTGATCCGTTGACCCTGCTGATGTGGCATACCGTGTTTATGGCACTGGTGATGGTGGTCGTTGCCAAGGGTGTCCGCTCGGGGCTTGAGCGTGCGGTCAGTATCCTTATGCCCGGTCTGTTCATCCTGCTCCTGATTGTCGTGGGCTATGCCATGACCACCGGTGAATTCGGCCGCGCCGCGAGCTTCCTGTTCCAGCCGGACTTTTCCAAGCTCACAACATCCGGCATCCTGGTGGCACTGGGGCATGCCTTTTTCACTCTGAGTCTCGGCATGGCCGTGATGATGGCTTACGGCTCTTATCTGCCTAAAAACATCTCGATTGCCAAGACGTCGATTGTGGTGTCGGTCATTGATACCGGTGTCGCCCTGCTTGCCGGCCTCGCCATTTTCCCCATCGTCTTTGCCAATGGACTTGAGCCCGGCGCCGGCCCAGGGCTGATCTTCCAGACCCTGCCTCTGGCCTTTGGCCAGATGCCCATGGGCAGCCTGTTCGGTACCCTGTTCTTCATCCTGCTGATCTTCGCAGCCTGGACGTCGGGCATTTCACTGCTGGAGCCAATCGTGGAGTGGCTGGAAGAACAAAAAGGCATGAACCGCACGGTCAGTACGCTGGGCGCCGGTCTTGTTTGCTGGGCACTGGGGATTGCCTCGATCCTGTCTCTGAACCTGTGGTCGGATTTCACACCGCTCGGAAGTATCGCGATGTTTGAAGGCAAGACGGTCTTTGATCTGCTGGACTTCTTTACCGCTAACATCCTGCTACCGCTGGGCGGTCTGATGGTTGCCGTATTCGCGGGCTGGGTCATGTCGCGGCAGGCCGTCGAGAAGGAACTGGCCCTCTCTGCGCCTATGTTCAAGCTCTGGTACACCACCGTGCGTTACTTTACGCCGGTCGCTGTCGCCGCTGTCTTTATCTACAACCTGCTCTGATAAATATCTCGCTATAGCCGATTGAGGGAGGCCCTGAGGGTCTCCCCGATTCTGGCATTAAGCTTCAGGTCCACCATGGGCTCTGCCCGGGTACGGCCCAGATTAAGGGTAGCCATCGGCTTACCCCACTCTTTTGCGTATCGGCAGAACCGGAACCCCGAATACACCATCAGCGACGAGCCAATCACCAACAGGCCATCACTGGCTTTGAGCACGTCCAGCGCTGAATAAACCCGCTCTTTGGGAACATAGTCGCCGAAGAAAACCACATCCGGCTTCAGAATACCCTCGCACTTCGGGCAGTCTGCCGGTCGGAAATCAGAGAAATCCACCTCCAGATCCGCGTCCCCATCAGGCGCCGTATCCGCCCGGTAATGACCGAAGCCCGGGTTGAGATCGGCACAGCGGTCATGCACATCATCCCGCGGGCAGCGGTAACCGCAGCTCATACAGACTACTTCATCCGCCCGTCCATGCAGATCTGTGACCGCCCGGGTACCTGCTTTCTGATGCAGCCGGTCAACATTCTGGGTCACCACCAGGTTGCTATGGTTGAGCAATTCAAGATCGGAGATGTAATGGTGGGAAGGGTTGGGACTGGCATTACGCATCACCGGCCAGCCGATCAGACTTCGGCCCCAGTAGCGCTGTCGGGTTTCGTAGCTTTCCATGAAGGCCTGATGCTGGACCGGTTGTTTGCGCTTCCAGGCGCCATCGCCGTCCCGGTAATCGGGAATACCGGAATCGGTGCTCACGCCAGCGCCGGTCAGGATCAACAGCTTCGGGTGTTGATGAATAAACTCGGCCAACAGGGCACCGGCCTGCTCTGGTTCATGGAGCACTGTTGGCTCACCAGCGTCCGGTAAACGCTCACTGGAACTGAAAGGGCGTGTACGATGGCTAACAGGCATACATTCTCCGGATAGTTCAGCCCGGCTTTCGGGCCACGTAAACGGTGTTGAACGATTCCCTGTTCTGAAACGGATTAAAAAAGCTTACAACATGGCAGGCGACATCGGTGAACACGTCCCTGAGAACGGTCATGAATTCTGCATCTTCCCCTTCATTTGACCACATGGCAAAGATGCCTCGCGGTTTCAGCTGTCTTGCCATTTTCCGGATGTTTTCCGGGGTGTAGAAACTGGCATTGGAGTCGTGCAGCAAGGCACGGGGCGAGTGATCAATATCGAGGAGGATGGCGTCAAAGGTCTTCCCCGGAGATTCCGGATCAAACCCACCAGCGTCTGGCTCGGCGATGGCCAGATCAAAGAAGCTGCCATGGACATACCGGCTTCTGGCGTCGGCATTGATGTCGGCACCCAGCGGTACCCGTTCCTGTTGGTGCCAGCCGATGACCGGCTCCAGGTATTCAACAATCAGCAACTCCCCTACGCGCTCGTGCCTGAGTGCGGCCACGGCGGTATAGCCAAGCCCGAGTCCGCCTACAACGACACTGAGATTGTCGCCTTCGGTTTCGTTCAGGCCCAGGTCCGACAAGGCGATCTCGGCATCCACGAACATGCTGGACATCAGGAATTCTTCGCCGAGCTTCACCTCGAAGATATCCCGGTCACCGATCGCCGGAATCCGACGTCGCCGGAGGGTGATCTCGCCGATTTCGGATGGCTGGCTGTCGATCTGCTCGAAGAGAAGTCCCAAGGGGTGTGCCTCTTTATCTGGGTTGGTGGCTGGCCTGAGCCAACTCCGTGCTATTGCAGGCAATTGGCGAGAATTTCCCGCATTTTGTCTGTGCCGAGGTTTTCCATCAGCTCGATGTTTCTCTGAGGGATGCCCTCTACATCCGGATAACTTCCAATCGCCGCTTCCAGACTGGCTTCACGTAACAGGTGCAGCATCGGGTACGGGGAACGGTTGGTGTAGTTCTCGGCCGAATCCTGCTCTGTCCCTTCGAACTGATAGTCCGGATGGAAGCTCGCAATCTGGTATACGCCCTCCATCTCGAGATAGGCCAACAAACCATCAGCCGCATCCAGAAACTCATTGTAGGCGCCAAACTCCTGCAAAACACCGGGATGAATCAGCACGGTGGTTTCAACGCCCGGCTCATCGTCCAGACGCTGAAGTTCGGAATGCAGCGCCTGAAGGAGTTCGTCTTCGGTCTCTGCCTCCGACACCACGAACCGGACGCGATTCCGCAGAAGCTCTCTCTTGGCAAACGGGCAAAGGTTGTAACCAACGACTACGTCTTCAACCCATTTCCGGGATGCGTTTATTACCTCTATCTCGTCCATGCTGTTCTCTCCTGGAAATTTGTAGGCCACGCAAAGGCTTGTTCAGGCAGCCGGGAAGGGCTGTCCAAAACTGTGCGCAGCCATGGATGGCGGAGCTCAAGCGTCACATGGACGTGCCGAAGGAGCGGGTTTTGGACAGCCCTTCCCGGCTGCCCAGCCCAATGGTTTATTGATTAAAGGTACCCCTGACTCCGAAGATAATCATCATAAGACCCACTGAAGTCAGTCACACCATCCGCTTTCAGCTCGATAATGCGCGTCGCCAGCGAGGAAACAAACTCCCGGTCGTGGCTGACGAAAACCAGCGTACCGGGGTAGTTCTCGAGCGCCAGGTTCAGGGCTTCGATGGACTCCATATCCAGGTGGTTAGTGGGCTCGTCCATCAACATCACGTTGGGCTTCTGCAGGATCAGCTTGCCGAACAGCATCCGGCCCTGCTCACCACCGGAAATCACCTTTACCGATTTTCCGATGTCGTCACCTGAAAACAGCATGCGGCCCAGAGTGCCGCGAATCAGTTGCTCACCGCCGGTGGTCCACTGGGCCATCCAGTCGGTCAGAGTTTCGTCGTCGGCGAAATCGGCGGTGTGGTCCTGGGCGAAATAGCCAACCTCGGCACTGTCCGTCCATTTTACCTCACCGCTGTCTGGCTCGTAGGCACCGCTCATGCACTGCAACAGCGTAGTTTTACCAATGCCGTTGGGTCCGATGATCGCCACCCGCTCGCCGGCTTCAACCTGAAGGTTGAGCTTGTTGAACAGGGTTTCACCGTCAAAGCCCTTAGTCAGGTTTTTGAGAGTAACCGCCTGACGATGCAGCTTCTTGCCCTGCTCAAAGCGGATAAACGGACTCACACGGCTGGACGGCTTCACCTCTTCGAGCTGGATCTTGTCGATCTGGCGGGCGCGGGAAGTGGCCTGCTTGGCCTTGGAGGCGTTGGCCGAGAAGCGGCTGACAAACTGCTGCAACTCGGCAATCTGGGCCTTCTTCTTGGCGTTGTCGGATTGCATGCGCTCGCGGGCCTGGGTGGCGGCTGTCATGTACTCGTCGTAATTGCCCGGGAACAGGCGCAGCTCACCGTAGTCCAGATCCGCCATGTGCGTGCACACACTGTTCAGGAAGTGGCGGTCGTGGGAGATGATGATCATGGTGCTGTTGCGGGCAACCAGAATATTCTCCAGCCAGCGTATGGTGTTGATATCCAGGTGGTTGGTGGGCTCGTCTAGCAATAGCACGTCCGGATCGGAGAACAGGGCCTGGGCCAGCAACACCCGCAGCTTCCATCCCGGTGCCAGGGCACTCATGGGACCATTGTGCTCATCCAGCGGAATTTCCAGGCCCAGCAACAACTCCCCGGCGCGGGCTTCGGCAGTGTAACCATCCATTTCGGCAAACTGAACTTCCAGGTCCGCCACGGCCATGCCGTCTTCCTCGCTCATCTCGGCCTGGGAATAGATCCGGTCCCTCTCTTTCTTTACCTGCCAGAGCTCTTCGTGGCCCATGATCACGGTATCCATAACCGTGCACTCCTCATAGGCAAACTGGTCCTGGCGCAACTTGCCCAAGCGAACGTTCGGGTCCAGCATGACCTGGCCGCCAGAAGGTTCGAGATCGCCACCGAGAATTTTCATCAGCGTGGATTTCCCGCAACCATTGGCGCCGATCAGGCCGTACCGGTTGCCATTGCCAAACTTGGCGGAAACATTTTCAAACAGGGGCTTGGCCCCGAACTGCATGGTGATATTGGCGGTAGAGATCAAGAAACAAACCTATAAATGTAGGGCCGGCCGGAGGCCGGCGAAATAAAGCCGGCATTGTACAGGTTTGCGGATGGTAACGTGAGGACGCAGAAACACGGATAAAAACAGCTTGCCTCTGACCAGCGGTAAGGGCAGCATTCCCCCTCTGAAGACACCATTCACTCTGTAAAAGGATACTGACCATGGCACAGGCAACCGCGCGCCACATTCTGGTAGACAGCGAAGCGAAGTGTGAAGAACTGAAGAAAGCCATTGAAGGTGGCCAGGATTTCGCCGAAGTCGCAAAACAGCACTCCTCCTGCCCCTCCGGCCGTAACGGCGGTGATCTGGGCTCTTTCGGCCCGGGGCAGATGGTGCCGGAATTCGACAAAGCCGTGTTCAACAGCGAGCTGAACACAGTGCTGGGCCCAATCAAAACACAGTTTGGCTATCACCTGCTTGAAGTAACCAGCCGCAGCTGACATACCCTGAATTACGAACCAAGCGTCCAGGGATTGGACGTTATCGGTTCGGCCCCCCGTGCAGTGACAAGAATCGTCTCGCTGCAGCCTATACCCCATTGACCGGGAACCCGAAGGCAGATCGGCAGGTGAAACACCATGCCCGGTTTAAACTCGGCATTACCACCCCGGGCGATAAACCCCGAACCTTCTACCCAGGAGGGCGGAAACTGGGCGCCAACGGTATATCCAAACACCCCGGAAAAGAACACCTTGCTGGCCAGGGGGGCCAAGGCCCTTTCCGCTACCAGTGCCGCCGAGTCAAAGGTTGCGCCGGGTTTCACTGCCTCGAGCAACGCATCAACAATGCGGCGACAGCCTTCAAATACCTGCTGCATCTCAGCAGAAGGTGATCCGGCCACAACGGTTTGCATCATCGGTGCTGTGTAACGCTGCCACGCGGCCCCAAACTCCAGAAAGACCGGTTCGCCCTGCTCAATCGTGCAACGTTTGTGGTTGGTATGAATAACACTGCTTCGCCGGCCAGTGGTCACAATGGGCTGCATGCTCATGAACTCACTGCCTGCCTCCAGCAGCGCCCTGGCCCCGGCTGCTGCTATATCATTGTCTGTTGCCCCGGGACGCACCTCAGCGACAGCGGCCCGCAATCCCTCGCCCGTCACCCGCGCACTGTGTCGAAGATACTCGATTTCAGCCGGAGACTTGATGATGCGGACCTTTTTCACGAGCCCGCCGCTGTCGATAAAGCGAACACTGGACAATCGGGCCTTCAGCCCTTCAAGGACACCCTGGCGAAGTGATCCATGCCAGGCATCAATACCCACAATATCCGCCGAACCATTGAGAGCCTCAATTAACGGAGACAGAACTTCGCCAATACCTTCCCACCGATACCCTGTCACCTCGGCAACGCGGGTTGTCACCATGGCTGGCCCCATCTCAATGGACGGAACCTGAAGGAAAAGGGACGAACCGGTCACCAACAAAGCCACATGAACCGACACTTCGAAGGTACTGTAGCCGGTGAGATAGAAAATATCGGACGGATCAGTCAGCAACAGGGCATCCATATCCTCGGCGGCCATGCGTTCGCGTACGCTGGCAAGCCGCTGGTCAAACTCCGCCGCAGGGAAAGGACACTCCGAGCCCCGTAACTCCTGTGGCAACGCTCTCTGATAAGCATTGAAGTCCATGGGCGTAACTCCTCAGTGGCCTATAATAAGGAGAGTGGACCCAAATTCGCTGTTGTACAACTTTCAGGTATAACAAATGACTCCCGCCCGTAATGGACGCTTTTGGTATGCCCCATAACCGGTATGGAAGTGGTGCTTTTGAAATCAGTGTCGAACTGGGGGCGCTGACCAGCGTAGCCCGTGATCCCCAGGTAGCTCTTCGGGTTGGCCCCGTGGTTGCGTCTCTGGTAAACGGCGTTGGCGGCGACCCGCTATTGCAACTTCGCTTACTTCACGAGTCACGCAGTCTTCTGTTCGATATGGGCGACAGCGGGCGCATGGCGCTGCGCTCTGCCCATCAGGTCTCCGATGTCTTCATCACCCACTGTCACGCCGATCATATTGGCGGGTTCATGTGGTTCATGCGCAGCCGGATCGGGCACTTTCCGCCTTGCAGGCTTTTCGGCCCGCCAGGGCTACTCGGACACATAACCGGTATGATCAGGGGCATCCTCTGGGACCGGGTTGAAAACCGGGGTCCAAAGTTCGAAGTATACGAGTGGTATGGCAGCCACCTGAAGGGCTGGAGAGTGACGGCCGGAGAACCTCATCCTGAGCCTTTACCCGAGACTCCCACGCCCGGTGGTGTCATTCACCGGGAAACGGAATTCAGGGTCCGGGCAGCCATGCTTGATCATGGAACGCCGGTGATGGCGTACTCCTGGGAGCCGTTTGGAAAACTGAATGTTCGCAAGAACGGACTGGAAGAGCTTGGCGCAAAGCCCGGACCATGGCTGCATGACCTTAAGATTGCTGTACTGAAAAAACGCCCTGGCGAACTCATTTCCCCGGGCAATGGCCGCGTGTATCCGGCACAGGTGCTGGCGAGCCGGTTATTGATCCAGGCACCCGGAGAGCCGGTCGTTTACGCCACAGATTTTGCCGACAAACCAGACAACATTGCAAAAATGACGGACCTGGCCCGCAATGCGCACACCCTGTTTTGCGAAGCTTCCTTTATGCAGGCTGACGCAGACCAGGCAGAGCGTACCGGCCATCTGACAACAGAAGCGACGGCCCGGATAGCCAATCTGGCGAACGTGAAGCAGCTGATCGCGTTCCATTTTTCACATAGGTACGCCCGCAAACGCGAGGCTGTCTACCAGGAACTGGCCGGATTTACTGACCGCCTTTTGGTGCCGGAGAAAGAAACCGGGCGAGCTGGCTACCAACGGACTCTATCGGATCGGTAATCGCCTGCTGAATGCTGTCGGTAACCACTTTTGAAAACGCGGCACCTGCCGGGCTTTCCAGAAAGTCCAGGTAAAGGTCCATTTCCTGGGCACTGATGCCCTCATAGGTGTAGAGATAGCTGTCGTAGACTTGCTGCCCCACTACCCCTCTCAACGTGCTGCGCTGGCTTTCAATGCGTTGTTCAATCTCATCGTAGTGCACGGAATCGCTGCTGAACGCCGCCATGGCTGTCGCCAGCCCCAGCTGCACTGCGATGGTCGTGTCCACTGCGCTTTCCGTCGCCCTGGAGGCGCGATCAAACCGGTCAAACATGCGGGCACGGTCTGTACCTTTGTATTTCCGATTCAGCTCGGGCGCCCTCGCCTGAATATCCTGCCATGCCGAGGGTGCGGAGGCCGCTATCTCGGACGCTGAAATCTTTCTTGCGACCGGCGTTCCGTACCATTCGCCAACGTCCTTGAGCTGCGCATCACTGAGCTGTTGGTCAAGATTCTCCACAATCTGCTGCTCAATATCCGCCGCGCTGAAACTGCTGCTAACAACATGACCAATGGTTTCTGCCACCATGGGAGGCATTTGCCCGCTGCGCTTCAGTCCTTCACGAATTCCCTGGCTCATCATGGCTGGATACTGAGCAACGATGTCATCAACCGGAGAGGCAGACAGAACCTGACGGGCGTCTGGCGCCGCACTGGCAGAACCGGCGACCAGAAGGCTCGCGGCTAAAAGAGGTTTAACTAGGGTAACAAGCTTCATTTCTCTATCATCCCGTTATGTGGATGCCCCGTTTATGACATGTGTGGCGCTGGTTCAGCAAGAAAACCATGGGCTCCGGAGATGACAGTTTGGTAGGGAAATTCAAAAAGCCGTGGCGCAGGCGCAAGCGGCGCCAACAGACACGCCTTGATGTGTGGCGTTCGCGCACCAAATGGTACGGACTGCCCTTGCTAGGACTTCTGGTTGCCACCTGGGCAACCCTGCGTTTTAGCCTGCTGGCACCGGCTCCCCCGGCCAATACTGACGACCTTTGTGAAATCTTCCGGGAGCATCCGGTCTGGTATGACTATGCGAAAGAGTCTGAAAGACGGTGGGGTA
Source organism: Marinobacter salinus (assembly GCF_001854125.1). NCBI lineage: Bacteria > Pseudomonadati > Pseudomonadota > Gammaproteobacteria > Pseudomonadales > Marinobacteraceae > Marinobacter > Marinobacter salinus. The sequence continues at coordinate 281,883 of NZ_CP017715.1, read as the reverse complement.
CACCTGTCGCAACGCAAATAGCATTCGTCTACTACGAGTCATCTTTTCGCAGCCATGCACAGCCTCCAAGGTCCAGACTCTGGGGTTTCATTCCGTGGGCTCGGCCAACCACCGCCTACGGTTATGCCCAGGCACTGGATCCCGCCTGGCGGGAATACCTGGAAGCAAACGGGGATGGCTGGTTTACCGTGCGAACGGATATGGAGCACGCCCTGGATTTTGTTGGCTGGTACAATCACCTGACACACCGGCAGCTCGGCATTTCTTTTTACAATCCAAGAAGCCTGTACCTGGCCTACCATGAAGGGCGAGGAGGCTTCAGCCGACAAACCTATGCACGAAAGCCTGATATCACCGCCCTCGCTGCACGAGTGCAGAAGCGGGCCTTCCGATACGACATCCAGCTCCAGAGCTGCGAACAGGAATTCCAGTGCTGGCGCTGGTATCAGTTCTGGCCCTTCTGTCGCTGACTCCCTTTAAAGTGTCGCGCTGATCTCGATAGACGATTCCTGCGCCTGAAGCCGGTCTACCAGGTATTCCATTACAATCCGGACTCTCGCCATGTGCTGAGTGTCCTGGTTGACGTGCAGCCAGAGATCCACGCTCTCTCCTTCCAGTGGCTCCGACAGCCGCCGAAGCTCTTTGGCGCTTTCCCCAAGGTAACAGGGCAACACTGCCAGCCCAGCATCGGCCCGGGCCAGTGCGTACATGGATTGCAGGCTATTACACCGAATCAATGACCGGGCGTTCTTGAGCTGTTTTCGATACCAGCGGCCCGTGGCAAGGTGGCTGAATGTTTCATCAGGAACAATCCACAGGCAATCCTCCGGCCTGTTCTCGATATCCATATTACGATGGCGCCGGCAGTATCGCGAGGCTCCGTAGACTGCCGATTCAATGGCGGCGATTCGCTGCCCCTCAAGTGTCGCCTGAGGCTTGTTCTCTGCGCGCAGCGTAAGGTCCGCTTCCCGGTGGCTCAGGTTGGCAACATCATTATCCGTCAACACTTCGAGCTCGATATCCGGAAACTCCCGAACCAGCTCTGCGAGAATCGGGCTCAGCAGCTCGTTCATCATAGAATCCTCCGCAGCCAGTCGAACTTTACCGACCGGCGCCGAGTCCTGCCCGACGAGCTTGCGCTCAAGGTTTTCCATTGCGACCGATAGCTTTTCAGCCTCCCGAAAGGCTGTCTCCCCCACTGGGGTCAGTTGTAATCCATCCCTGTTGCGTTCAAAAAACTGCACACCCAGCGACTCTTCCATCTGGTCGAGCCTTCGTAATACGGTGGTTTGGTGCACACCCAGTAATTCCCCCGCCTTGGCAAGCGTTCCACCTATTGCCAGTGCGCGTACAAATCGAAGATAATCCCAGTCCATAGCTACTGCATATTTGCAACATGAGTACGGATTTTAACGTATTCAAACTGCAAAAAAGAACCCTTATAGTTTGTCGTACATTAAAGATAGATCGCTAATTAATTCAATCCACCCCTTTTTAGGAGGAAGGCGCTATGACTCAGAACCATATCGCAACAGTTCAACCCCTGCCGTCCAGCATCCTCCACAACAGTGCAGAGGTCAGGCGCCAGTATACCCGTGCCGCATCAAAACAGGCGGCTCAGTTTATCAGTCGTAAGCTTCGTTCCTGGAACAGAAAAGCCGGAACCGTTGCACCGGATATGACCCGAATGCAGGGCGGTCACTGAATCGATCCTGAAAGGACGAAAACGGCACAGGGTTGGTGACGATGCACAAGGATTTGATAGCGCCGGTGGCACCGCAGGGAGTCACCGGCGTTTTAACGTCCGGAGATCAGAATTCCCAGACCACTTTCTTCCTCTGGCCAAACCACGCATCCATTTTGCGTGTGTAGAAGTCTTCAATAACATTCCGTTTGATTTTCATTGTGGGCGTCAGCATACCGTTTTCCATGGTCCATGGCTCTCTCACGATCACCACGAATGCCAGCTTTTCATGGGCCTCGCACTCCAGGTTCACGGCATCCAGCTCTGCCGCCAGTTCCCGGTCCAGCCCTGTTCTATCTCCACCCGCTTCCAGCTCATTCCGGGCTTCCTCAGAAAGAAGCACCATCAGGCATGGCTGGGGCTGGTTCGCACCGGCCACGCACACCACCTCCGCCTTCGGGTGGTTAAACCGATTCTCGATCGGCACCGGCACAACGTACTTGCCTTTTGAGGTCTTGAACAGGTCCTTGACCCGCCCGGTGATGCGCAGGCAGCCATCACTGTCGATTTCACCCATGTCACCGGTTTTCAGGAAACCATCGTCTGTCACGTCTTCCCGGGTTTTCTCTTCGTTCCTGTAATAGCCCAGCATTTGTCCCGGGCTTTTCACCTGAACCTCTCCGCCTTCGCCAATACGATGTTCCACTCCGGGGTTTGCCATACCCACCGACCCCACTTTCGCCTTACCCGGACGGTTCGCGTGGGAGTAGCCGAAGTTTTCGGACATTCCGTAAACTTCCAGTAATTCCAGCCCAAGATTCCGATACCAGCCAATAATTTCCGCAGACAGCGGTGCAGCACCGGTCAGCGCCGCGCGACAATGGTCGAGCCCAAGCTGTCTGAGCACTTTCTTTTTTACCAGAGATCCCACAATGGGAATGCTGAACAGCAGCTTTTGCTTTTTCGGTGGCAGCTTCGCGTTTACGCCGAGATAAAACTTCATCCACAATCTCGGCACAGAAAAGAATAACGTGGGGCGGGCTCGTTGCAGGTCCTCCTGAAACGTGTCCAGGGAATTGGCAAAATACAGATGAAACCCGTAATACAGGGACTGAGTCTCTACTGCTGCCCGCTCCGCCACATGCGCGAGAGGCAGATAGGACAACATGCGTTCATCCGACGACACCGGAAAAAGCTGCTGCAGCCCGTCGGCCACAGAGATCATGGTGCGAAAACTGTGCATCACGCCTTTGGGCCTGCCGGTGCTGCCTGAGGTATAGACCATCGTCGCCAGATCATCAGGGTTTGGCATCTTTGGATCGGTCGGCTCAGTCTGCGCGACAATGTCACGCCACTTGGGCGTATCGTCCCTTGGCGACATCGGCAACGAAATGATCGGAAGATCTGCGGGGATATGGGCCTTGATGTCATTCCAGCCATCCGCAGTGCCATCGAGCTTCCCCAGAAACATCAGCTTTGCCTCACTGTGTTCCAGGACGTACGCCGCCGTATCTCCGTTAAGGGTCGGGTACAGAGGTACCGAGACATGTCCGGCCGCCCAGATGGCCAGGTCCGCAAGGATCCAGTGAGCACTGTTCTTGCCTAGAATCGCGATGTTGCTGTGCTCCGGCAAGTCAAGGTTCATCAGGTGTGCTGCCATCCGGGACACCTGATCCCCCGCATCTTTCCAGGTGATGTCTTCTGTGTGCCCGTCCGCAAATGGCTGGGTGAGATACACCTCATCGGGTGTAGTTTCTGCCCAGTAATACAGGCAATGCAGAGATGTCTGTTTCCGGGGGTCTACCGACATGTAAGGCTCCAGTCGTTTTTATCATTGTTTTAACAACGTTGCTTTCATCAGTAATACAATAGTAGCGGGATTCCCGAAGGGCTCAATAGCAATAAATCCCCGGCAGACTGGCCAATTCGGCCGTTAATGAGAGCTGGCTCCCAATTTGTTTCGTGACATTGATCAAGGATGGTCTAGAGTGAAGAATGACGCGTAAGCATTAGCTCACTGTAGGAGGTGACTATGAGTACATCGACCCGTTCTTCCCTGATTTTCCCCGCCTGGGGCATTATTCTGATGGGCTCCGGCGCTTTTCTTTATTGTGCTTATGCCGGGCTATTGGGCTCCTGACCGCGACTGAAGTTAACGACGAAACCGGGTCTCCAGCACCACCGCCGAATTCGTTCGTTCAACACCTTCAAGATTACCGATTTCATCCAGAACAGCGCTCAGCTCCTCCAGGGACTGGGCCTGTACGATAGCGATCAGATCGTACTCACCGCTTACCGAAAAGAGCTGCGATACCTGGCTAATGCCCTCCAAAGCAGCGTTGGTGCGGGCCGTTAATTTCTGTCGAACTTTTATGGATACATGGGCCTCCACCTGGTTCGCTGAGAATTCCCCCCCCAACAGCACGGAATAACCCCGAATAACGCCACCGGTTTCCAGTCGGGCAATCCGGTTCTGAACCGTCGACCGCGACAGGTGAAGGGTTTTGGCCAACTCTGTGATACTGGCTCTGGCATTCTGCCTGAGCAACATCAAGAGCTTCTGGTCCTGCTTTCCAATCATTATGCCCACCAATATCGCCGTTTCGAGAATATATTAAGTCATTTCGCTCATTCTGTATCTACATACTGACAGATTATCGCTTCATAATGTGCAAAATACTCCAAGGACGCAGGCCATGATTGTTCGCCCCATTGCCCACAAAGATCTGGACACGCTCTACGAGATCGCGATCGAGTCCGGCCCGGGGTTTACCTCACTAATGCCGGACCGCGATGCGCTGGCCCGAAAGATCGAGCACTCCATTTCGAGTTTTGATCAGTCTGTTTCCCAGCCGGGTAACGAGCACTACCTGTTTGTTCTGGAGAATGAGTCCAGCGGAGAGATCATGGGCACGACAGGCATTGAGGCGTCGGTCGGACGCGCTCGGCCCCTCTATCATTTTCGTCGCAATACGGTGACACACCACTCCCGGGATCTTGGCCTGCGACGGAGCGTGGAAACCCTGACCCGCTGCAGTCACTACGCTGGCTGCACTGAAGTCTGCTCCCTGTACCTGCGCCCGAAATTCCGCCAGGGCAACGCCGGGAAACTCCTGTCCCGTGTTCGCTTCCTGTTCATGGCAATTCATCCCGAGCGATTCTCTGATACAGTCATTGCCGAGATGCGCGGTGTTTCCGACGCCTCTGGCCAGTCGCCTTTCTGGAACTGGATCAAAGCTCACTTCGTGGATATGGAATTTGCATCCGCTACCAGCCTGGTCGGGTCCGGTTATACCGACTTCATTGATGAACTGATGCCCTCACATCCTTTATATACCTGCCTGATGAGCGCCGAAGCGAGAGAGGTTATCAGCCAGGTGCACGACCACACCCGGCCGGCATTACGCATGCTTGAAACGGAGGGGTTCACCCATAAGGGCCTGATTGATCTCTTCGATGCAGGCCCCACAGTAGAGTGCCCGCTTACTAGCATTCGGAGTGCCCGGGACTCCCGGATCTGGAAGGTGGAGACTGAAGCTGAGCGCTCGCAAAGCGCCAAATTCACGAGACTGCACCAGGAACGGATTGATACCCCTGTTCTTATAGCCAATACTCAGACAACCGGTTTCCGCGCCACCGTTACGACTGAAGCACATGTGCGGCCACGTACGGAAACCCTGATCTTGTCCCGCGCCCTCGCCACCGGGCTTGGGCTGGACACCGGCGCCACCTGCCGTGTCCTGCCGCTGGTTGGCCGGAACCAGAATGCGCCGGCCAGTACCGAACAGACTTACCCTGAGGTTCATTATGCACACTGATCGCAACACGCTTTTCGAGCAGCTTTGGCAAAGTTATCAGGCGGTGACGCCCTCTGCCGTTGAGATCCACCGCATCCTGGGCGCCGAGGAAGGCCATGCCATCGTTAACGATCACATTGCGCTGCGCACCTTCAATTTGCCGCCAGTTGGGCTCGAGGCACTTGCCGAACACTTCCTGGCCCTTGGCTACCGCCAGGGTGGTGAGTATCACTTTAAGACCAAGAAGCTGTATGCGCGGCATTATGAGCACCCGGATCCCGAGGCCCCGAAGGTCTTCATTTCTGAATTACTGGTAGAGCAATGTTCCCCGGCACTGCAGGCGGTGGTAAAGAATCTGGTTGCCCAAGTGTCCCCTGAGAACGTCACCGCAGACGATTTCCTCTATTCCGGCCGACATTGGGGCATGGATTACCAGACCTACCGAGAGCTTCTGGAAGAGAGTGAATATGCGGCGTGGATGGCAGCATGGGGTTACAGGGCCAATCATTTCACCGTAAGCATCAATCATCTGGACCACTTCCAGACCGTTGAGCAAATCAATCAGCTTCTGAAGGACAACGGCTATACCGTGAATGCCTCCGGGGGCGAAGTAAAAGGGTCGCCGGCTGACCTGCTGGAGCAGTCATCGACCATGGCTGATCGTGTGCCCGTCCGGTTTTCGGACCGTGAAGAAGCCATTCCCAGCTGTTTTTATGAGTTTGCGCTGCGTTATCCAGAACCCGACGGAACCCTATACAGCGGATTTGTTGCTGCTTCCGCAGACAAGATCTTCGAGAGCACCAACGCCGGCATGTAAAATGCGGGCGCAGAGGGTTTCAATTCAGGACCAGCCCTCTTCGCCCAGCAAAGGCACAAACCGGACGTCGCCAAAGTTGTCACTGTGGAACTCCGTTTCCGAGATCCGGATGATTCTTCGCAATGACTGCACTGAGTGCTCCGAACCCACAGGAATGACCAGCTTCCCTCCGATGGCAAGCTGGCTCTTCAGGGCTTCCGGGACAGTCGGGGCGCCCGCAGCCACGCATATGCCATCAAAGGGCGCCTCCTCTGGCCAGCCCAGAGTGCCGTCGCCGCATCGCACCTCAACATTGCTGTAGCCTTCAGCCGCCAGTGTCGCAGCCGCATGTTCAGCCAACTCCGGGATGCGCTCAATGCTGAACACACGAGACGCAATGCACGCCAGTACCGCGGCCGCATAGCCAGATCCCGTGCCTATATCCAGAACCCGCTCCCCACCCTCAAGGTCCAGCCCTTCCGTCATCAGTGCGACAATATAGGGCTGGGAAATAGTTTGGCCAGCACCTATGGGTAGCGGACCATCCTCATAGGCACAATCGATCATGCCGCGTGGGACAAACTTCTCTCTGGGCACCCGTCGCATGGCCTCAATCACCAGCGGAGAAGAAATGCCCCGGCCAATAATCTGATAGTCCACCATCGAGGCCCGTCGGGCCGAATAATCCTCTTCCTCAATCATGGTTTGCCTCCTGAATCAAAGGCCACTTACTGGCCGTTACAAAGGAGTTACTTTTTTACAACGGCACTACTCGCCCTCACTGTCTACTTTCTATACACGGCGCGCCGGACAGACAACCATGCGGCAGCCAAACAACAACAAAAATCTGGCAGCCGGGAGAGCCTCAATGCCCGTTGCCGAGGAGGACAACATGTCAGCATCCACCAATCACCTTGATGAGCGGACCACGGATTCATCCGAATTGCTCGCAGATATCATGCCATCTGCCATCACCCTCGCGATGATGTTACGTCAGAAGAAAATGGCGGCATGGCTACGCACGGAATTTGATGGCTATCAGGACCGTGAATCCGCACCTCCCTATCGCCGGGATCTCCCCGGACATATTGTAGCCCGCTCTCCACAGTATGGCTGGATTCCCGCGCCGGTAAATGACCAACAGAAAGGAACCTACGGTCACCTTGATCTGATTGAGGGCACCAAGGCTCTGGAGAAGATCTGTGTAAACAGCAAGAAAGGGGACGGAAACCGCATACTCCTCGATAAAGACGCCATGCTCGAACTGCAAAAGCAGATCAATCTGAGCGCGGAGCTTGCCATCAACCTGAGTCGTGAAATTTACTGCCGACTGCTGCGAACGGTAAGGGCCACGATTTACCTTTGGACTCAGGAACTGATGGCAAAGGGGCTTGAAGGCGAACACAACCATTACAGCAATGAAGAACGGGCCCAGGTGGCCGATCTGGACGACCCCGAACACTTCTGGCGCAGGGCAATGGAAGAGCTCGACAACCTGCCTGTTCCTGACGTGAAATCGGCAGGATTCTTTGAACGGGTTTTCGGACGGGCCGGATAAGCGGCCCCCGTGTCTTAACCCAGAACGCTGAACATGCCAACGCTGCTGACGATCAGCAGCACGGTTCCGAGCAACTGAAAGAACACTGGCGTTTCTGCGCGAAGGATTCGGTCATGAAAACGGAGTCCGATAACATGCCCCAGAGCGGCACAAGGAAGTAGCCAGAGATGATGAATCAGTTGCAGGTCAACGCCGGCCCAGATGAACGCTCCCATTTTGATCATGACCAGAATAAACCAGAGAGCGAACAGGGTATCCCGCAGCTTCTCCTTGGGTAGATGCTGTGCCGCAACTGCAATGATCAAGGGGGCCCCGATCAGGGAGGTACCGCTGATATAGCCACCCGCCATCAGGAACAGCGCGTCCACCGCCTTGCTGCCACTGCGAAAGGGTTTGTTGACAATGTAGGACACTGAATACAGGCCGACAATCACGAAAATGATGGCACTAAGAATATCGCCGGGCATGGTAATCAGGCCAAAAACCCCGATCAGTTTGGGCACGATCATGATCGCAAGAATTCGCCACAGGTAACGCCAATCCACCGTTCCCTCTGCCTTTTCCCCGGATGGATCCACGCGCTTTCGGTTGTTCATCCAGATGGTCAGAGACGAAAAAACCAGCAGGTGAACCGCGATAATCGGCAAAAAGACCAAAGGCTGGTCGAGCACCAGCAAAAGGAATGGTAAGGACAGGACAGCACCACCGAACCCAAGCCCGGAGCGAACAAAACCGCTCCAGATGAAGATAGCGGCAATCAAAACATACTGAACAATGCCGAGATCGGACATAACTTCCTTTTTTTCTGAATGGGGCCTCCAGTTATCTGAAACAGCGCCGATATACTCAGTGAACTAAAAACTGGATAGCACGAGATTTAAACCCGGAGAATAATAATGGCCCTGTCCTGGAAACAGAAATTTGCCGTTCTGATCGCTGCCACCTTCATCGGTCTTGCAATTGCGCTGGCGACCTCGCTAAGCGGCCTGAGCAAGGTCTCAGAGGCCTATGAGGCCCGTGGCCAGGCCAGATCCTACGAAACGGCATCACTGGGTCTGATGAACGACTGGCTAAATGCAGATCGTCTCAGCGAAAACCTGACTCCTGACGTTGTTGGCGCCTACCAGACCCAACTCGATTCTCTGGAAACGCAGGCCGCCGGACTAGCGACCTTGGCGGAAAAGCTCTCAGAGCCATCCATCGCCGGTACAGCGGAGGACATCCGCGATGCCGTCAACCAATATACCGATATGCGAAGAGAATGGCTCGGTCTGAGTCAGACCCTGGGCCTGACCAACAGCGACGGCCTGAAAGCAAAGATGGCTGGCATTGTCGAGAGCGACCTCCGGGAAATCGGTATTTCCATCTTCAACGATGACATCAATATTATCGCCTCCAACTACCGGGACTACCTCGACACCTTCGATGCCAGCTACGCTGAGAAAACCCGCGAAGCCGTGGCCCGAATGCAGGCTGTGGTCAAGGAAATGGACTGGCAGGATATCGAAATAGGACAGTCCGTTCAGGGGTTCGCGGACGCCTTTGCGAAGTCTGACGAGATCGTTACGAGCCTCGCAGACCTTGAAGCCCGGCTTGAGACAACCGGTTCGAATCTTCGTGACACGATTATCAGCCAGGGCAAGTCTCTTCGCACAGGTATTATTGCCTCCACCAGCGCGCAAGCAGAGGAGGCTCGGACGGCCTCCACCTGGCTGATCATTGCAACCTCCGCAGCGGTTCTGGTTGTGCTTATTCTGACCCTGACCGGCGCTTCGCGGACACTCGTTAAACGCCTGAATGAAGTCGTTGAATTGCTTACCCGGGTCGCTTCGGGAGACCTCAGCCAACGCCTTGAACCAGGCCGTAATACCAATGACGAATTCAACCGCCTGGGTGTCGCGACCAACAAAATGCTGGACGATGTTTCCAGCGTTATCGGACAGGTTGTGGAGGGCAACAAAACCCTGGCCAGCCTGCAGGGTGAACTTGACTCCCTTGTTGGCCAGATGGGTCGCAATGGCGAACAAGTTGAGGAAGAAACAGAGCAGACCGCAACCGCCGTCCAGGAAATCTCACACACCGCTGTCGATATCGCCAAGTATACCCAATCGGTCAATGAAGCTGCCCAAAGCGCCAACGGTGCGGCCCAGTCCGGCGCAACTGTCGTGAAACGCAGTGCAGACAGCATGAGCACCCTTGCCGAGCGCATCCAGAGAACCCATGACCAGATCGGCCAGCTCAGCAAAACCGGCGAGAAGGTCAACTCCATTGTTGATGTGATCAACAGCCTGGCAGAGCAGACCAATTTACTGGCCCTGAACGCAGCCATTGAGGCGGCCCGCGCCGGCGAGGCGGGACGCGGGTTTTCGGTCGTGGCAGATGAAGTCCGGTCACTGGCGGAAAAAACCGTATCGGCCACCAATGGCATTGCCGAAATTGTGGATTCCCTGAACCGGGAAACATCCGCCATCACCACCATGATGAAGGAAGGACTCCATTCCGCCGGAGAGGGTGAAAAAAGCGCCGAGGAAGCTGCCATGGCCATCGACCAGATTACCGGCTCCATCAACCAACTGGCCGGGGACATGAACCAGGTCGTGTCGTCTGTGGAGGGCATTTCCACCACCACCGAGGAGATTGCACAGAAAGTGGAGCAGATTCACGGCCACACCCGCGAAACTGCAGACATCCGGAAGCAACTCAACGCGCATATCGAGCGGCTGTCCTCACAAACAACCTCTCTCACCCGGGCATCCCAACGGTTCCGACTGTAGGTACAATCGCCAGACTCTCCTCCCCCTTGCGCACGCCATGTCGCAGGGGGTAGCATTATCAATACTGTACATATAAACAGTATTGGTAATCTCCCATGAAAACGCGCTCAACCGGCCTTAATCCTCATAATCGCTTTCAGCCCACCATAACGGACCGGACGTTCGACGACGGCTGGTATCAGCCTCCGGAAGACGAGCTGAATCCGGATTCCCTGGCAACCGAAGTGGTGAATGAAAAAGTACGCACCATCATCAGCCGGAACACCTCGCCGGATGTGCCGTTCGACCAGTCCATCAACCCATACCGGGGCTGTGAACATGCCTGCATTTACTGCTTTGCCCGGCCTACACACGCCTACTGGGACATGTCTCCGGGCCTGGACTTTGAAACTCGGCTGATTGCCAAATCGAACGCCGCCCGAAAGCTGCAGGAGGAACTGGACAAACCCGGCTACAAAGTCTCACCGATCGCCCTGGGCATGAACACCGACGCTTACCAGCCTCTGGAACGTGACCGGCGAATCACCAGACAGCTGCTTGAGGTTCTGGCCGAATATCGTCACCCGGTATCCATCATTACCAAGGGCGCCCTGATCCTTAGAGATCTGGATTTGCTCTCGGAACTAGCCAGCCAGAACCTGTGTTCCGTTCGCATCAGTCTCACGACCTTGAGCAATGACCTGAAACGCAGAATGGAACCACGAACCGCGGCGCCAGCAACACGCCTGAAAATAATCGAACAGCTCACCGGTGCTGGTGTGCCCACCGGGATCATTCTGGGCCCTGTAATACCGTTCATTAACGACCATGAAATTGAAGCCATACTAACTGCTGCAGCGTCGGCCGGAGCAACCTGTGCCAGCTGGATCATGCTGAGGCTGCCGCTGGAGCTGGATGAGCTGTTCCAAGACTGGCTACATCGACATTTTCCCCAGCGTGCCAATCACGTCATGAACCGGATTCGCGACTTGAGGGGTGGCAAAAGTTATGACTCGGATTTCGGAAACAGAATGACCGGCACAGGGCCCTATGCGGACCTGATTCGTCAGCGCTTTTCTATAAAGGCCAAACAACTTGGTATGAACCTGCACACAGAAGAACCACTGCGCAAAGATTTGTTCAGAAGACCCGCCGGGGAACAAATGGGATTATGGTAAGGTCCAGATATAAATTGCACCAATCGGTATCCGAAAACGTTCATGGATGAACCGGAGAAGCCCATGTCCAGACAAGGCGTTTTAGCCAGCGCAACGGTATTACTCCTTACGGTAACCCTTTCCTGGTTCCCGCCATGTGTTGCTGCGGACGAAGCCATCGTTGCACGAGTTGAAGCACTGGATGCCGGCTTTCCGGTAAAGGTTCTGGGTGACCCTTTGCTTGCCCGGCACGCACTCTCCAGTTTCTATGGCGCCCGGGGCTATAAGCCCGCCTGGACAGACCCCGAGCAACGCCGGCAACTGATTGATGCTGTGGAGCATGCCAGCTCCGACGGTCTGAACCCCGGGGACTACCACGGGGCTATTCTGTCCGAACTGGCCCTCAGGCGCATAGATCAATTATCCGAGGATCTGCGTGCAGATCTGGACCTGCTGTTTTCGGATGCCTTTCTCATGCTCGGCTCGCACTTGCTGGAAGGCAAAGTAAACCCACAGAACATTCACACAGAGTGGACCGCCAACCGCCGTCAACGAAAAATGGAGCTGGTTTTGGCCGAAGCCCTCAATGGCGCTGACATTCGCAGCTCGCTGGATACGCTGAGGCCCTCTCATGAAGCCTACCGAAAACTTGTTGAAGCCCGACAAAGAATAACCCGCCTGCTTGGCCAGCCCTGGTTGCCCCTTGCCGCCAGTCCGTCCATCCGACCAGGCGACCGGGACTCCCGTCTGCCGGAAATTCGCCAGAGAATGGCGGCATTGGGCGATCTTCCGGCATCGTTTACCATCAACGGACAGGACGGAGATCCGCAGTTCTACGATGCCGGACTGGAAAGCCCTGTCTCTGCATTTCAGGCCCGGCATGGCCTGGAACCGGATGGCATTATTGGCCGTAAAACCTTGGGCGCCCTGAACATGATGCCGGTCGAACGGGTTCGGCAGATCGACGCCGCACTGGAGCGTTGGCGCTGGCTGCCGGAGTCCCTCGGGCGCCGGTTTGTCATCGTGAATATCGCCGGTTTTGAGCTGAAAATGATTGAAAACGGCGAGGAAGTCCTGCGCAAGCGAGTCATTGTCGGCCGGCCCTTCCGACAGACACCGGTCTTCAGCGACCGTATCCGGTATCTTGTTTTTAACCCCACCTGGACGGTTCCCCGAAAGCTGATGATTGAAGATCAACTGCCACTGATTGTCCGGGATCCGGATTACCTTGACCGCCTGAACATCAGCGTATACAAGGGTTGGGGTGCAAACCGGACACGTATTGATCCAGAGACCGTCGATTGGGCCTCTTTGTCCGCAGATAATTTTCCCTACCAATTCGTTCAGGAGCCCGGCCTCCAAAATGCTCTCGGCCAGGTCAAGTTCATGTTCCCCAATGAGTACGACGTCTACCTGCACGACACACCGGGGCAAGGCCTCTTCAGCAGGGCCTCGCGCTCCTTCAGTTCAGGTTGCATACGTGTTGAACAGCCCTTTGACCTGGCGGCCCACCTGCTCTCTCAAAATCCGGACTGGTCCCGCGCAAAAATCAATGATGTGCTGGCAACATCCCGGCCGGTCACCGCGGTGCTGCCAGAGCCAGTGCCCGTTTATATCCAGTACTGGACGGCATGGGTCGATGACAATGGCCAACTGCAGCTTCGCAATGACATCTATAATCGGGATAGTCGCCTGATATCACGGCTCCGCGAAACACCAACTGGCGACTCATACCGCCCGACCCCGGTTGCCGAATCCGTGTCGCGCCCGGGTCGCATCTTGCAACGCCTGACAATACCGGGGTCGCATTAACGATGAGGAGTGACCATGAGATGCCCAGCGCCTGTTCTGCTCTGCATGCTGCTACTTGCCGGGTGCCAGTCCTTCTCCACAGGGCAGGAACACATCGGCACAAACACCATCTTGCTGAGCGCTCAGCATTGCCTCAGCGAGTACCTGAAAGAGCTGGAAAAAGTTCACTATGGCCCCTGCCTCAAAATCACTGAGGTAGACGACCAACCGCCGGAGATTCGCGAGGACGGGTTTATCGAGCTGCCCGTCGCAACAGTCGTCAGGCTTGGCACCAGCTGTGTCTACCGCCACGCTGACGGTTCTCCCATTCCGGCGACCATGGAGACAACGGAGTTCATGATAACCCGCAAGACATTTACCAGCCCCGGCGAGCGCTGGTACCTTCACGCTCACAAGCAGGCAAGACAGGTCGTTGGCTGCCAGCCCACACTTTCTCGCTCGGTTTACCCGACCGACAAAACGGATTAACCCCATGACCAATCGCGTCGACATTCACTATTGCACCGGCTGCCGATGGCTATTGCGCTCAGCCTGGATGGCGCAGGAACTGCTCACTACCTTCGAGGGCGAGCTCGATGAGCTTACGCTGCACCCTGGCACGGGTGGTATTTTCGAGGTATGGGTCAATGGCAAGCGCATCTGGTCCCGCAAGGACCAGCAAGGGTTTCCGGAAATCACCAGGCTCAAGCAGCTCGTTCGCGATGAGATCGATCCCGACCGCTCACTGGGCCATTCCGACCGTAAACAGGAAAGCCTTTAACTCCTGATTCAAAAAATCTGACCCTGGCCAATCGGTTTGCGCTTGCGCCCATGACCCGGACTAGTGCGGAGCCGGACGACGCTCCCAATGCCACGATCAGTAATGAACTGATCGTATAGAACCCATCGCTGCTATGCTCGTGGCAGGGCTTCGGGAGACTTCATGAACACGGATATCAGCATTGTCTGGTTAGGCGCCCTGGCGAGCCTGATGGCTGGCCTGGCCACCGGCCTTGGCGCTCTGGCGGTCTTCTTCATCAAAAGCCTGTCGGACCGGCTTCAGGATAGCATGCTCGCTGGTGCGGCCGGCGTCATGCTGGCCGCCTCGTTCTTTTCCCTGCTTCTGCCGGGACTGGAGTATGGTGAAACCCTGGTTGGCACGACCTGGGGTGCGGCGCTGCTTGTCATTTTTGGTGTTCTTTCCGGTGCCGCAGCCCTGTTCTATATCCATCAGAAACTGCCTCATGAGCATTTCGGTCTCGGTCGGGAGGGGCCCAGCGCCGCCCATATCCGGCGAATCTGGCTGTTTATCATTGCCATTACGCTGCATAACTTTCCCGAGGGCATGGCAGTCGGCGTCGGCTTTGCCGGAGGAGACGTACGCAACGGCTACGTGTTGGCAACCGGCATCGGTATCCAGAATATTCCAGAGGGACTGGCGGTCGCCTTTTCACTGTTGGCGATCCAGTACTCCCGGATCAAGGCATTCGGAATAGCTTTGCTCTCCGGACTCGCCGAACCCATTGGCGGTCTCTTTGGCGCATCGCTGGTGTGGCTTGCGGAACCGATCATGCCCTGGACCCTCGGCTTTGCGGCAGGTGCCATGCTGTTCATCATCAGCAACGAGATCATCCCGGAAACCCACCGAAACTCATACAAAACCCTGGCTACTTTCTCGCTACTAGCGGGATTCGTGGTCATGATGTTTCTCGATGCGACGCTAGGCTGAGCCAGCTGAATCAAGGTCATCGAGCAACCAGACGCCAGCCAGCGCTTCCAGGGCCTCGGAAATCACCGGCTCATTTTCCCGGTCCTTGCGCCAGATAAAACTCAGGGCGCACGGCAGCCGGACGCCATTTACGACCACAAGGCCCCGCTCCTGGCGCTCGGCCATAGCCAGGGCATCCCTGGCCAGGCTCAACCCGACCCCGGCACGCACCAGATCCAGCATGCAGGCTTCCTGATCCACCTGGGCGACGCCGTTCGGAACCAGCCCCCGGGGCTCCATCACACTGGCCAGCAACCGGTTATGCACGGAGTTTGGGGGTGTCACAATCCATGGTAGCCGGGCCAGGCTTGGCCAGCGCGTGTCGGCAACCCGTGCCGCCCAACCCGCCGGCGCAATCACATGATAGTCGAACAGTGTCAGCTCACGGTGCGCCAATTCCGACAGTGCGAGGCCAGGCCCGGCTCCGGGCGGTGCCAGAAAAAACCCGACATCCAGAGAGCCGTTTCTGACCTGCTCAAGAACACTCCCGCTCATGCCCTGATGAAGCTCCGTTTCCAGCTGCGGCGCACGGGCCACCAACCGATGCAAGAATGCGCCGAGGCGGATAAACTCCGGATCCACAATAGTGCCGATCTTGAGGCGCCCACGAACGGTACTATGCAACGCCCGGGCACTCTGTTCAAACGCGACCAGCCCTGCCAGGGCCTTTTCAGCCACCGGCAGCAGACTCTGACCATCCTCGGTCAGCCCCAGTCCCTGGGGCCTTCGGCGAAACAGTTTCAGGCCAAGATCATCCTGCAATTGCTTAAGTTTGAGACTGACTGCTGGCTGGGTCAGGTGAAGCCGCTCAGCGGCCCGGGACACACTGCCCTCGCGGGCCACTGAAACAAACGCCCGTAATCCTTGCAGATGTTGCATTACTGGTTCCTCCAACAACTCTATATAAGAATTACTTATATCATGATTTTAAAAATCTCAATTGCTTCATTGCCTGGCTGGCACTAATTTGTTTGTTTACTTCTTCATCAACTGCGCTTCAAAACCAGGCATAACGGTTATCGAAGAGAAAGATGAAAACAACAGACCAGAGCGGGAACGAGCCAACAATGAGCAATCCAACGATCCAGCATTATATTAACGGGCAAATGTCAGAGGGAACCTCCGGACAAAGCCAGGACGTTTTCAATCCGGCCACCGGCAAGGTTACGGGCCGGGTTGCTCTTGCCAACCAGGACGATGTTGGGCAGGCGGTAGCTGCTGCCAGTGCAGCATTTCCGGCCTGGGCTGACACCCCCCCGATTCGTCGCGCCCGCGTCATGTTCAAGTTCCTGGAACTGCTCAATCGTCACAAGGATGAATTGGCCGAAGCCATCACCCGCGAACACGGCAAGGTCTTTACCGACGCCCAGGGCGAAGTCGCTCGCGGCATCGACATTGTCGAATTTGCCTGCGGCATTCCCCAGCTCCTGAAAGGTGACTATACCGAGCAGGTCAGCACCGGTATCGACAACTGGACCACCCGCCAGCCTCTGGGCGTGGTTGCCGGCATTACCCCCTTCAACTTCCCGGTCATGGTCCCCATGTGGATGTTTCCGGTGGCTATTGCCGCAGGTAACAGCTTCATCCTCAAGCCCAGCCCGATTGACCCCAGTGCGTCCCTGATGGTTGCTGATCTCCTCAAGCAGGCCGGACTGCCCGACGGCGTATTCAACGTAGTCCAGGGTGACAAGACCGCCGTAGAGGCCCTGATCGAGCATCCGGACGTGATGGCACTCAGTTTTGTCGGTTCGACCCCGATTGCCAATTTGATCTATGAAAATGGCGCCCGCCACGGCAAGCGCATCCAGGCCCTTGGCGGTGCCAAAAACCACATGGTGGTCATGCCCGACGCAGACATGGACAAAGCCGTTGATGCCCTGATCGGAGCTGCGTATGGCAGCGCCGGTGAACGCTGCATGGCCATTAGCGTAGCGGTGCTGGTTGGTGATGTCGCAGACAAAATTGTCCCTCGCCTGGCGGAACGGGCGCGCGACCTCAAGGTGAAAAACGGCATGGATCTGGACGCCGAAATGGGCCCCATCGTCAGTGCCGCTGCCCACCAACGCATTACCGGCTACATTGAAAAAGGCGTGAACGAGGGTGCCAGTCTGATTGTGGACGGCCGGGAATTTAATGCGAGCGGGACCGGCGATGGTTGCGATGAGGGGTTCTGGATGGGCGGCAGCCTGTTTGATCATGTCACCCAGGAGATGACCATCTACAAAGAGGAAATCTTCGGACCGGTCCTGGCCTGTGTGCGCGTTCCTGACATTGCCACCGCCATCCAGCTAATCAACGACCATGAATTCGGCAATGGCGTCAGCTGCTTTACCGAAAGCGGCAGTGTCGCCCGGGAATTCGGCCGCCGCATCCAGATTGGCATGGTCGGCATCAACGTACCGATCCCGGTACCCATGGCCTGGCACGGCTTTGGTGGTTGGAAGCGCTCCATGTTTGGCGACACCCACGCCTATGGAGAGGAAGGGGTGCGCTTCTATACCCGCCAGAAATCAATCATGCAGCGGTGGTCCGATTCCATCGATGCCGGCGCCGAGTTTGTGATGCCAACCGCCAAATAATCCGCGACCAGATACCCGGAGAGCAGCAATGTCCGACAACAACAATGCCCATGGACAGCCTGAATTTGACTACATTGTGGTGGGCGCCGGCTCCGCCGGCTGCCTGTTGGCCAATCGCCTGAGTGCCGACCCGGCCAACCGGGTATTGCTGATCGAGGCCGGGGGCCGGGACAATTACCACTGGATTCATATTCCGGTGGGGTATCTCTATTGCATCGACAACCCCCGGACGGACTGGTGCTTCCGTACAGACCCGACGCCCGGTCTGAACGGCCGAACATTGATCTACCCCCGGGGCAAGACCTTGGGCGGCTGCTCCAGCATTAACGGCATGCTGTACATTCGGGGCCAGGCCCGGGATTACAACCAGTGGGCAGAAATCACCGGTGAAGACGCCTGGAACTGGGACAACTGCCTGCCCGATTTCATGCGCCACGAGGATCATCACCGGCTGGACGATGGTGGCGATGCCGATCCGGAGCACCACAAATACCATGGCCATGGGGGCGAATGGCGTATCGAGCGTCAGCGTCTGAAATGGAAAATTCTTGAGGACTTTGCCGAGGCCTGTGTGCAGGCCGGCATTCCCCGCACCCGGGATTTCAACCGGGGCGACAACGAAGGGGTTGATTACTTCGAGGTGAACCAGCGGGCAGGATGGCGCTGGAATACCTCGAAAGCTTTCTTGCGCAGTGCCGAGAAGCGCCCCAACCTGACACTCTGGCATTCCACCCATGTGATGGGTCTGGAAATGACGTCCGGCGAGAAACCCAGGTGCGCCGGGGTGCGGGTTCAGCGTCCCGGAAACAGTGAATTGCGCGCCCGGGCAACCCGGGAAGTCATCCTTTCTGCCGGCGCGATCGGTTCACCCCAGTTACTCCAACTGTCAGGCATCGGGCCAGCCGAACTTCTCAAGGAACACGACATCCCTGTGGTTGCCGATTTACCGGGTGTTGGCGAGAACCTGCAGGACCACCTGCAGATTCGCTCAGTCTATAAGGTGCAGGGAGCCACCACCCTCAACACCATGACCAACTCCCTGATCGGCAAAGCCCGCATAGGACTGGAATACATGTTGACCCGTTCCGGCCCAATGAGCATGGCGCCCTCCCAGCTGTGCCTGTTCACCCGCAGCTCCGAAGAGTTTGACCACGCCAACATCGAGTACCATGTTCAGCCCCTGAGCCTTGATGCGTTCGGGCAACCCTTGCATAGCTTCGCGGCAATCACGGCCAGTGTGTGCAACCTCAATCCGACCAGCCGCGGAACGGTGCGCATCCGCAGTACAGATCCGAAAAAGGCGCCCGCAATCGCACCCAATTACCTGAGCACACCCGAAGACCGGAAAGTGGCCGCGGACTCGCTCCGGGTTACCCGGCGAATTGCCGAGCAACAGGCCTTTTCACAATACCAGCCGGAAGAGTTCAAACCCGGACTGCAGTACCAGACTGATGATGAACTTGCCAAGCTGGCCGGTGATATTGGCACTACCATTTTCCACCCTGTCGGAACAACCCGGATGGGGCGCGAGGATGATGAAATGGCTGTGGTGGATCCCCACCTTCGCGTTCGGGGCGTCGCGGGGCTTCGGGTGGTGGACGCAGGCGTGATGCCGACCATCACCAGTGGCAACACCAATTCGCCCACACTGATGATCGCAGAGAAGGCAGCTGGATGGATTCTGGCGGGCCAGTAAAGCGCTTCCAACTTACTTGCAGTTATGAGATTTTTTGATGGCAACAGGCTGCTAAACTCTGCACCCCCGACCTGCTGTTAAGGATGCTTCTGCAATGACCCTCGCCACCTGGCTGACCGTTGTCACCATCTGCGTACTCGGCGCAATGTCTCCCGGACCTTCCCTGGCCATCGTACTGAAACAGACCCTGACCGGCGGCCGCCGGCACGGCATGACGACGGCCATCACCCATGGCCTTGGCGTCGGCCTCTACGCATTTCTGAGCATCATGGGCCTGGCAGCAATTATTACCGCGTCTCCGGTCGCATTCTCAGTCCTGCAATGGGGTGGTGCGGTGTATCTGGCATGGCTTGGGTTCAAAGGTTTGACGGCCAGACAGAGCGGTGATTCGGAGTTGCCCGATGCACCCACAACAGCCAGCGCAGCCCGGGATGGATTTCTCGTTGTCTTTCTCAATCCCAAGATCGCGGTTTTCTTCCTGGCCCTGTTCAGCCAGGTGGTCGGAACTGAAACCAGCATGCTGGCGAAGTTCGGCTATGCAGCCACTGCCATGGTGATTGATGGAGCCTGGTACCTGATAGTCGCCTGGCTGTTCTCAAATCCAAAATGGCTGGAGCAACTGAAACACAAAGCCATCTGGTTCGAACGAATCTTCGGGGCCGTTCTTGTTGGTCTGGCGGGGCGGCTTGTGTTCGGCATGCTTAACGGCAAATAGCCTGCCCTAATCCGCCAGATCAACGATGTCCGGATACTCCCGAACCTGAACCACTTTTTCTGCCACCATTTCAGACGCCAGACCACATACTTCGTTAACCATGGCACTGGCGACGGTTGCCGCCTCAATGCCCCGATATTTTTCCAGCGGACCAATGAGCGCACGATTAACCAGGGGCATCAGCCGGATACCAAGTGCCTCTGCGGTCCGCTGCTCCTCACGCTCCCCCAGCAGAAGACTCGGGTGATAGACCGAAAGGTATGGATAGTTCAGGCTGCGAACAGCATCTTCCAGCTCGCCTTTCACCCGGTTATAGAAAATCGTTGAGGATGAGCAGGCACCGATAGCGGACATCAGGATGAACGCCTTAGCACCGGCTGCCCGTCCGAGCTCGGCCGCCTTCAGGCAATACCCGAAGTCCACTTTTCGGAACTGTTCCCGGGAACCGGCCTTTTTGATGGTAGTGCCCAGACAGCAGACGATTGCATCAACATCGAAAAGATCTGCAGATGCCGCCAGATCATCAAAGTTGACCACCCACTGACTCAGCTTGGGGTGTGCCATGCCAGTCTTTTCTCGAACCGGCGCAACCACCGCCGCGATTTCCGACCGGGTAAGCAACCCTTCAACTACCTTCGCACCAGTCAGTCCGGTTGCCCCCAAAACCATAACTTTCAAAATTCTGCCTCCCGTCATCTGGCCTGGTGCCCACCGACACTGGCCGAAAATCACCGAAAGTATGACTGATAAATACCTCGCCGGGAAATGCTTCAGCGCGACGCTATTGCAGCAATCCACGCAAGTAATTCAAGCCAGACAACTGGGACATCTGGCCCTGGATCCAGACCACCCGATCCCAGACATAGGGGGAAGGATCCACCGCACTCAGCACCTTCGGGTTCGGCAGCACCGCCGCCAGCCTGGCCGCCTGAACCGGGGACAATCGGCTGGCCGGAACGCCAAAGTACAATCGGCTGGCCGCCCCCACTCCGTATACGCCGGGGCCAAATTCAGCGATGTTGAGGTACACCTCAAGAATTCGCCTTTTGGACCAAAGCAAGTCAAGACCCAGTGCCAGCCCGGCTTCCAACGCCTTGCGTACAAAACTCCGGCCATTCCAGAGAAAGAGATTCTTGGCCGTCTGCTGAGTGATGGTACTGGCACCGCGCAAGCCCTGACCCGCCTTATACTCGGCCAGCGCCTTTCGTATGGCATTGAAATCCACACCCCAATGATGGGGAAAACGCTGGTCCTCACTGGCAACAACCGCCAGCGGCATCCAGGGAGAAATATCCTCCAGATCGACCCACTCCTGATGCAACGCCTGACGGGGCGCGGCAAGCTGGTAGCCGAGCATGAAACTTGAGGTGGGTGGATTCACAAACCGGAACAGAACGATCACAGCGAGAATCATCAAAAGAGTAACCACCAGCGTCCACGCCACTGTATCCAGGAATTTTCGAATCAGGGATTTTCGCGCCACAACATCGCCACCAGCCAGTTTTGACTATTATCAAATAGAGGCGGCCAGTATGTCGTGCCTTGACGACTGTTTGAATTACCAATCATTCAGGCTGGCCGATCATCGAAGTAGCGAAATACCCCGTATAACGAGAGAGCCTGGAGCAGGAGGCAAAAGATATGGTGGAACATTTGCGGTATCCGGAAGGTATCCGGCTACTGCTGACCCCCAATCGTTCTCTCAGTTGGCGCGGGAACGTGCAGATCTGGGTCGGGTTATTTACGATCTCTGCCCTTATAGCGACCGGAATGGGGATCGCTGGCGCCTGGGTCATTATTCCGTTTGCGGGCCTTGAACTGGCAGCCCTCGCCGCAGGCATTTACGTCACTTCCAGGGCCTGCCAGCGAAGGGAGGTATTGACCATTGATGACGCCGACATCCACCTGGAAAAAGGTCGGATCGAAAAAATGGCGGAATGGACCTTGCCCAGGCGCTATGCCCGCCTCCGCCTGAATGCGCCTCGCCACCCCTTCACGCCACCCAGGATGGAGCTGATACACCGTGATACCAGCGTAGCGCTGGGAACCTTCCTGAACATTGAGGACACCGATACCCTCATACAGTTGCTGGAAGGGCGAGGCCTGGTGATTGAACGAAGAGAGCCCGATCCTGAAATCGGGCTCTGGTTCTAGATATCTGCTGCCTGGCTTCAGGGCTCGAAAAGAGCCTTCTACTCGTAGCGCGCCTCGATGGCGTCAAGCTCCCCGGCGGCGCGAGCGTCATCCAGAGCCCGCTGCAGGTCGGCGACAATGGCCGGGTCGGTATTCTTACTCAAAGCCAGATACATGGGGGTTTCACGGAACACCAGCACCGGCTTGAGTCCGGTAATGCCATGCTCCTGCTCAGCGACCAGCGGCCCGACAAGGCCGTCCGTCACCCAGAGATCCGCCTGACCCAGCATCAGTCGCCTGGTGTTCACATCACCCGACATACCCTTGGCCACATTGAACCCCTGATTCACCAGGTACTCCGACATGACATCGCCCTTGTAGCCGGCAATCTGAAGCTCCTTGGCGTCCTCCAGGCTGTCCAGGGTAATGTCCGAATCCGGGGCGGCAAAAAGGGTCCACTTGATTGAGGCCAGCGGCCCGACCCACTGGAACAGGTTTTCTCGTTCTTCAGTCCGGGCCGTGCAGAAGAGCCCATGATTTTCCCGGCCCTGGACCCAGTCGTATGCGTAGCTCCATGCCCGCATTTTCATCACATAATCATAACCCACCCGGGACAGCGCGGCCTTGACCATATCGCTGCAAATACCGGTGATATCGTCCTCATTATGGGCAAATCCCTTGCCGGATACAGACGCATTGTAGGGCGGATAATGTTCAGTGAAGATGTACAGCCGCTCAGCAGCGAGCGCTGCGCTGCCCATGGCCGACAGCATAAGGACCAACAGGCTGGATGTTGCGGCTTTCATTAACTTCGGCATAACTGCTGCAGTTTCTCTGGGCATTCTCATGTCCTTATCGACGATACAGGTAAATCAAGATGGGCCGTGACACAGCAGATTAACAGTAGCCAGAACCCGTAATTGCAAAAACTAACTAATGGAGGTTCAGGTTAGTCGACCTGGACGTTTCTGCCACCGCTCCCCATGATTGCGCGTCCAACCAGAAAAGTCAGTGACAAAACGTATCTAACGGAAAATCAAAGCCGCCAGTTGCCGGGGCATCAGAACTCAGTTCTGGCTCGCCGGCACCCGTGGCCGATAATGCCATGACGACCAGGTGTAAAGGCCCAGCGCCAGCCAGATAACAATAAAACTGGCCAGTTGTACCTGGCTAAGTGGTTCACCAAAAACCAGCAGGGCGATGAAGAATTGCAGGGTCGGATTGATGTACATCAGGAAGCCCACGGTTGCCAGGCGAAGCCGGCGCGCCGCTCCGGCAAACAGGAGCAGTGGAATGGCGGTGACAATGCCACTGGCCATCAGTAAGGCGCCGGTATAAAGGCTTTCACCGTAATGGGACAGGCCCGCATAACCGAGCCAGCCAAAGGTCATCAGCCCCACCGGCAATAACAAAAGGGTTTCCACGAACAGCCCGGACAAACCGTCCAGTACGACCTGTTTGCGCAGCAGACCATAAGTGCCAAAACTGGCAGCCAGCGCCAGAGTAATCCACGGCAGCTCGCCCAACATAATCAACTGGATCAGGATACCAATTCCCGCCAGCACCACCGCCGCCATCTGCCAGGGGCCCATCCGCTCGCGCAGTACCAACATTCCGAGCGCTACATTCACCAGCGGCGTCAGAAAATAGCCCAGGCTGGCCTGCAATACGTGGCGGGTTTCCACTGAATAGATGTAGACACCCCAGTTAGCCGCAATCAACAGCGCGCAGCCAAGCACCCGCCAGAGTTGTGCGGGATTTCCAAGTGCCGCCTGCACCGCTGGCCACCGCCGAAGCCCGCTGATTACCAATGCCAGGAAAACACAGGACCAGATGATCCTGTGGACCAGAATTTCATAGGCCGGCACACCCTCAAACAGGGCAAAGAACAGCGGAAAACAACCCCAGATGGTATAGGCAGAAAGACCGTACCAGACGCCCCGATTGACATCGCTCATAGCGTTCGTTTATCCCTGCTCATGCCGCTTTTTTCTGGGTGACGACAAGCGCGACACCAGTGATGGCCACCAATCCTCCGAGCATGGCCAGGCCACCGAGGCGCTCATCAAACAGCAGGTAGGCTTCAAGTGCGGTGACCGGGGGTACCAGGTAAAACAGACTTGCCACCTGGGAAGCTGCGCCCTGGCGGATCAGCCACATCAGAAGCAGGATGGCACCGATTGAGACGCCGAGAACCAGCCAGGCCATGGACAACTGCAACTGCAGACTCCACTCAACCTCACGGGATTCGAGGGCGAAAGCGCCGATGGCAAAAAACGTTGCGGCCGCGCCGTACTGGATCAGCGTACCAGCTACCAGATCTGCGCCGGTGCCATGGCGTTTCTGGTACACCGTACCCATGGAAATGCCCGCCAGCGCAAAGAGCGCCCACAATAATGCCCAGGGCGAAAAGCCCACGCCTGCCCCGTTGCCACCAAACTTCTCTATAAGCACCAGCGTCACGCCCACAAGCCCGAGCGCCAGCCCCAGCCACTGGCGACTGCTCACGGTTTCTTTCAGGAACACAACCGCAGCCGCAGCCGTTACAAGGGGCTGAAGACCAACAATCAGTGACACAATGCCAGACGCCATGCCGCCCTCAATCGCGTAATACACGCCACCGAGATAGCAGCCATGAACCAGAATGCCCGTAACGGCCAGATGGCCGGCACCCCGCCAGCCCGGCCATCGGGTCTTCATCAGCCAGGCCAGGCCGGCCAGCAACGTAAGCGTCAACAGCATCCGAAGAAGCAGAAGGGTAAACGGCTCCGCAAAAGGCAGGCCGTATTTGGCGCCAATAAAGCCCGTGCTCCAAAGCCAGACAAACAGGGCCGGAACGAAAAATGAATAGAAAAATGAGCGCATGCGTCGCAACCGGAATCAATATTTGTTTCAGTATCGCCAGTTTAGTCGTTAGCAGGCAAACAAAACAGATACAGAAAACCGGTTTAACGACCAGTACAGATCACGGCAACGCTCACGCTGGCAGTCTTACCTCAATGACCGGTTCATCCGTGTGCCAGTCCCCTTCCCAGGTAACATGGGGGGCCGAGCCCCGACAAGGCTGGATAGTGATGGAGATAGCGCCAAAGGTGGTGGGCGCCGGCCCGAACCGGATAGGCTTGTCCTGTTCAAGCCAGCGCGGGGGAATGCCGGCACACAGAATCAGCCGATCACCCTCCTCCCGCACGAAACAATTGCGCACCATCAGCACCCACTCAGCCGATGCCCAGACATGATGACCGTCCCCCATGCAACCACCACCGGTTCCGGGGTGAATGGCCTCTGGCCATTGGCCGGTTGGCGATGCCAGGCCGGCCACGGAGTCCATAAGCTCCAGGAAACGCGGATCCCCGGCCCGCAATAACACCTGGGCCACATGCAGTGTCAGATAGGCATTCAGCCCAGAGTGAATCATGTCCTGATAAAAGGCGCCCTTGACGAAACAGTTTTCCAGCAGGAATTCTACGCAATCCAGCAACCTCGGATCGTCGGGCCGGCAGAGCTGGGTCGGATAGCCCATGGCCAGCGAACCAATGGCACCGGCGTCCATCCGTCGATACGGTGACGCTGGCATCCCGGGGCGCTTGAGCCGGCGCTCGCAACTGGCGAGGCTCCGGTCTACGGCCTGGGTAAATTCCCGGGCACCCGCTGCAAACGTATCACTGCTGTTCTGATCGTCCGCCCGAAGCATCTGCGAGGCTGCCTTGAGACCGGCAATCCCCCAGAAGTCGTCCCAATAGTAATAATCGTTGGGCCCCAGATGTTCGGCACTGAAACCTGCCGGCAGCAGACCGGCGTGAGGTTTATCGAGAATTCCGCTCAGGCGTTTATTCTGGATCCAGCGAGCGCCTTTACTCACGGGATCAAACCAGTCAATGGACATTTTCCGGCCGGTCATCTCATGGAAGCGCTGCAGAATCCACAACACCTCCCCATTGGCATCCCACTCCCCCTCCTGCGAGCGGAAATATCCATTCTTCAACTGACGGTGCGGAAAGCGATTCAGGGCTCGCTCGGCCCGCTCGGTCATTCCTGAACACAGCAGTGCATGAATGATAAACGCAGCATCCCGGAACCAGAATCGCTTATAGGTGTAAGGCCCGGGATAAACGTCTCCAGGAGAGTGCAGCACCAGCGACCGTATTGCGGCATCGTAAAGGAACTGCCAGGTTTTATCCGGACACTCCAGCCGTGTATACCCATCCAGCGCCTTCTGCCAGGACTCGGGCTGCGCCGCGGCAACCGCTTTCTTCGTTAACGGCACCGTAATCGTGAGTTCGGTGGTCTTGCCGGCTTCAATCGGAAACAAAGCCGCCGCTGTAACCATCCCGACATCGCACTGGCCCTCTGTCTGATCCGCCTTATCGGCCAGATGAATGCGCACATCACCGTCTTTGTAGTCCGAAACATGATGGCTCCGGGCCGGCTGGCTGAAAAAGACGGACTGTATGCCTTCCACCTGCCATGCATCGCGACTTTCCGCCAGGCTCACCCGGTGGATAAAGGCAACACCCTCGGGGTTGGCCGGGCGCAGAGACAACACCAGCGAGCCGGAAACATCGGATTGCCCCCGCAGCACCAACTGGCATACCGGGCGCCCGTTCTCCACCACAACCTGGGCACGGCTGGTCAGCTTGAGCCCATCCATTTCCGACTCGGTCACCACGCAGGGGCTTTCTCCAAGCTCCTGCCACTGCCGACTGTTCTTGCACCGCGACGGCAGAAGGCAACGACCGTCATCAGCCAGCAACCAGCCGTCAAGCGACCAGCCATCGTAGAGCGGGGTGAGCAGCCCCCGGGGATCCACAACCGGCAGTGCCTCGATGTCCGGTTGTCCAACGGCGGTCCAGTTACGATTGCTCAGATTGATGTGAGTGATGGAAAAAGCACGGGGGATGAACGCGACGTCGTTGGGATCAAACTGTCGTTCTACCCAGTAGGGCCAGACCCAGTCCAGATTGTGTTGAATGACCCGGCTGTTAATCAGGCCCCGGGCGTGAAACGCCACACCCGCGCGCAGCAATTCAATGGGCTCGCCCACTTCCGAGGGCTGGGCAAAGCTGTGCAGCTTGGCTAAAAGCGCGATCGGATCAAGAAAACCATGCCGATGAGCCATGCGCTTGACCAGATAGCGCCAGGGCAGCCATTTCATCCAGCTCATTCACCACTCTCCTCTTGCCTTGACTCTGTCTCCAACCGGTATCGCGCCAGCGCCCGACGGGCCAGGCGATTGAGAAACACAACCGCCAGCACAGTGCCTATAAACCCTGCCCCGTATATCGTCCACTCCAGCGGCGAACGCGCGCCCTCCCGGGCGCCGAGCGTCGACAAATCTGCGGCCAGCGAGCCCAGATACACGTTATGCAACGAAAACGGTATGACCCCGAAGAAGGTCCCGGTGACAAATCCGCCAAAGGAAAAGTTAGTGAGGCCAAACAGGAAGTTGGATAATTTTCCGGGAAAGAATGGAATCAGGCGTGTCAGCAGTACAATCTTCCAGCCATGAGGTGCCATTTCATCACTCACCACGGAAAGCCGGGCGCGGGTCCGTATGTAAACGTGGGCATGATCACCCAGAAAATGCCTGGCAATGAGAAAGGCAGTAGCGGCGCCGAGAGTCGTGCCGATTACCACATACACCGTGCCTTCCACAACGCCAAAAACGAAACCTGCGCCGGTGGTGAGCAACACTCCCGGCAACAAAAGCACCACGGCAACTACCATGATGCCGATGAACATGATGGCGGCCCAGACTCCGAAGGAATCAAACCAGTGCAGCAGTTCCAGCACTTGCTGATGTACGCCAAAGGCATAGAGCAGCCCAACAACAGCTCCAACTCCGGCAATGCTCCCGGCCATCCAAAGGGCCGGTGACGCTCTCCAGTTGCTCATGGGCTCAGCCTAACGCGAGAGGACCGCAAGGCTCAAAGTGATGGCGTCCGGCCGATTGGTTACTCAGGCACTCAGAATGGACTGGAGCTTCTGGGTAAGCTCCACCGCTTCGGACCCCAGTGGCGTCAGATAACCGCCATCCTTCTGGCTGATCAGCCCCCGTTCAAAAAGGTGTTCAGCGGCTTTCACTGTTTCCGGAGCCGCCGTGTGGGAATGCACCTTGATGCCCTCCTGAGCAGATGTGGACGGAAACTGAGCCAGAAGATTGAGTTCAGCAAGGTGATCATCAGAGAATGGCATGGCATTTCCTCGTATTATTGTCGGTGTTTACACTCAGCATAGTCGACTAATTCAATGAAGCTTTCCAGAATTCTCAGCAATCGGAATGGTATAAGCCGCAAGCGGGCCAATGCCTTGATAGCGGCTGGGCGGGTTACGGTCAATAACATTGTATGCCGGGAAGCGGCAGGGGAAATCGACCGCTTCGCACGTGTCAATCTGGATGATGCGGTGATTCAGGCCGGCTCTGCAGCCCATTATCTGATGCTTAACAAGCCCGCTGGCTATCTGAGCGCGACCGTGGATGACACTCATAACACGGTTCTGGATCTCATTCCGCCGGACCTTCACAGGGATCTGCACATCGCTGGACGACTTGACCGAGCGAGCACCGGACTGCTGATTCTCACCAACGATGGCACCTGGTCCCGCCAGCTGACCGAACCGGAAGTAAAAACACCGAAGGTGTACCGGGTTTCCACCGCCAGCCCGATTGCGCCGGAGACCGCTGAGCGGTTTGCCGAAGGCATCTGGTTTGAGTTCGAGCAACTCAGAACTTCACCAGCCCAACTCGAATTGCTCGGCCCCAGGGAAGCCCGGGTCACCATTTACGAAGGTCGCTATCATCAGGTAAAGCGCATGTTTCATGCCGTCGACAACCGGATAACTGCGTTGCACCGCGAGAAGATGGGCGATATCCGGCTTGACGAAAGCCTCATCCCCGGTGTTTACCGTCCGCTGACCAAGGCAGAGATCAGCTCCGTCCGGTAAGGAGTGAATCCTGCCCTTTGCACCTCGGGTTGATCCAGCTCAGGGTCTTACGGTCGGGGATGGCGTCAAATGAGCTATGCTTTTTTGCAATTGATACACGAAACACGGACGACTGCTCACCATGACCGATAACGGCAACGGCAACGGCTCAAGCTATTATCCTCGCCCCCTCCGCCATCTGAGCAGCTATCTTTCCGGGCTGGTTCAGGGACGACTCTGGCTGAAAGTACTCGTCGGTATGTTTCTCGGGCTTATTGTCGGCACCTTGCTCGGCCCCTCGGTTGGACTCGTGGAGCCTGCCACGGGCACCCTGATTGGTAACTGGCTGGCCTTCCCGGGGCAACTGTTCCTGGCCACCATTCAGATGATCGTGATCCCCCTGGTCATTGCCTCGGTTGTCAGGGGGCTGGCCGCCAGCGAAGACCTGGATCAACTCCGCAAACTGGGGCTGCGAGTCACCGGTTTTTTTGTCATCACCACGGCCATCGCCGCGTCGATAGGGCTCTGGATTGGCAGCCTGATGAATCCGGGCAGCATGATGACAGGCCTGGCGCCCCCGGAAGCATCCACACTGAACGGTGCCAGCACCGCCGCCATGCCCAGCGTGGTGGAACTTCCCAAAACCCTGATCGGCCTGCTCCCGGGGAATCCGCTGGACGCCATGGTCGAAGGCCAGATGCTGCAGGTGGTGATTTTCTCCATCATTGTCGGCATCGCTCTGGTCAGCATGGCCCCTGAAAAATCCCGGCCAATGCTGGACCTGCTGGACTCCCTGCAACAGGTCTGCATGACCGTGGTTCGCTGGGCCATGCGGCTGGCACCGTTTGCCGTATTCGGGTTGATGGCACAACTCACCACGACGATCGGTTTCCAGGCCATGCTGGGCATGGCCTCCTATGTCGCGACCGTACTGGTGGGCCTGCTGCTTATGCTCGGAGTCTACATGCTGATTCTGAAACTGCTGGCGGGCCAGCCGCCCATCCAGTTCATCAAGGACAGCCGTGACGTGTTGCTGCTCGCGTTTTCTACGTCAAGCTCAGCCGCTGTAATGCCCCTGTCGATCCGCACAGCGGAAGACAAGCTCGGAGTCCGTCCCTCAGTCTCCCAATTTGTTATCCCGCTGGGTGCCACCATCAACATGAATGGCACCGCGCTGTATCAGGCTGTGGCAACGGTCTTCCTGGCTCAGGTCTACGGCATTGATCTCAGCATGGGCAGCATGGCGCTGGTTGTGGCTATGGCTGTGGGTGCCTCCATCGGCTCACCTGCCACGCCGGGCGTGGGCATCGTCATTCTGGCAATGGTGTTGCAGACCGTCGGCATTCCACCCGGTGGCATTGCATTAATCATGGGTGTAGATCGGATTCTGGATATGTGTCGTACTGCCATCAACGTTACCGGAGACCTGGTCACCTGCCGACTGATGGAAAACTGGTCCGGTACCCGGCTCCCTGCAGAGCCGCTTCCCCAGGAACCCTGAAGACGACAACACCAACGGCTTTCCGGTAACCTGACGAGGAACCAATCCTACCGGGAGCTCCCATGACAACTGTGAAAATCGACATTGTTTCTGACATCGCCTGCCCCTGGTGCGCCATCGGCTATGCCCGGCTGGAAAAAGCCATGGAGGAGCTGAAGGAAGAGATGGAGTTCACCATTGAATGGCACGCGTTTGAACTGAATCCGGATTCGTCCGGCAACGGGGAACCCATTCTTCAGGCCCTGAGCCGGAAGTACGGGCGGAGTCCCGAGGAAATGCAGGAAAACCAGGCGCACATGATGAAGATAGCCGCAGAGCTTGGACTCAACTTCAGTAAACTGCAGGAGCGCCATACCCGAAACACCTTTGATGCCCACCGACTGGTGAAATGGGCGGGTGAACAGGGCAAACAGACCGAAATGAAAATGGCGTGTTTTGACGCCTATTTCGGCCATGCCCTCAACATCTCGGATGTGGATGTATTGGCCGACTGCGTTGAAGCAATCGGACTCGACAGCGACGAAGCGCGAGAGGTGCTGGCTTCTGACCGCTATGCGGATACCGTCCGGGAAGATGAAGCCCGGTATCAGCAGGCAGGCGTATCTGCCGTGCCAGCCTACATCATCAATCAGAAATACCTGGTGTCCGGCGCCCAGGAACCGAACACGCTTATTGGTGCGTTCCGGGAGATTACGTCAGAGAGCTGAGGTACCTCAGCAAATGGTAACGAACGGGTCAGATGCTGTCGGCCTGTTTGCCCGATTCGTTACCGAGCTTCTCCTCTGTGTCTTCCCACTCCTCCGCAAAAGCGTCATAAGCATCGGAAAAACCCTGACGGGCACGCTCCCATGCTGATGCTGAACTCGCTTTGAGCTCCTGATACCAGTTCTGCACTCGTCCCCGTTGTTCCCGCAATGATTCCAGGCTCTTCTGTGAGCGTTCCCGGGCGGTATCGCTCATATCGTCCCAGTTTTCAGAAAGTTGTTGCTCCAGCTCATCAATACGCTGGTCCAGCGCAGACAGTGTCCGGTTGATGGAATCTTCTGCCCGGTCCTTCTGATCGGAGCCGTACTCCTTCAGAGCTTTGCCGAGCTCCCGGGTCTCCTTTTTCAGTTCCTCAACAGAAGAGTCCGCAGGCTCCGCCTGAACGGTCCACGAGCACAGGGTCAAAAACACAAAGGCGAGCGCATAAACTGAGGGCTTAAACATCTTTCAATGCTCCGGCACGATTTCCCTGACAATAGCACCACTTCCCGGTCACATGCACCTTAGCGAACCTTAACCAGAGCTTAATCGAATTACAGAAAGACTTTTAAAACAGCAGCTTGAACGCAATCTCCCGACGCCATCACCCGACATTTCACAGCGATGGGTTTGAGAATCATCGGAGCCTGTGCCCTGTACGGCAAAACATTTCTAATCACTCAGACCCTGAGACCGGGCCATCGCCAACGCGGCTTTCGGGCCGGTCCACAAGGACGGGAGGATGATCAGTGACACTGGTATGGCCGTGAGCACGATAAACTGCTGCAGCACGCCAATCTGGCCAGCCCCCATATAAAGCAGAATTCCTGCCATCACCGCCATGGCACCGCCCCAGAATGCCCGCACCAGATAATGCGGCTCATCGTGCCCCGCACCTACGGTGGCAATGGCATAACTCATGGAATCCCCGGTTGTCGCCACGAAAATCGTGGTCAGCAACAGGATGGCAGCCGCCATGATGGTGCCGCCAGGCAACGCTTCCGCCACGGTCAGGGTGGCGACATCAAAGGAGAAGCTGTTGAGCGCCTCGGTCAGGTCGAAGGTACCTGCCAACTGGTGATAAATCCCGGAGCCACCCAGCAGGGTGAACCAGATGGAGGTGGCAACGGGAGCCAGTACCGCAACCGCCAGAATGGTTTCACGAATGCTGCGCCCCCGGGAAATCCGTGCCACAAAAATAGACATCAGCGGGGTGTAGCCGATAAACCAGGCGAAGAAGAACACCGTCCACCACTTCATCCACCAGTCCGGCGCGGTGTCAGCGGTTATGGTAGCCATCGCGAAGAACGAGGACAAATACTCGCCCATGGAAGACAGATAGGTGTTGGTCAGGAACAGCGTGGGTCCGAACACGAAAATAACCGCAGCAATCGCCAGTGCCAGAATGACATTAAAGCGACTGAGTATCTGGATGCCACGGTGAATCCCGCTGACCGCAGAAGTCATGTAAACGCCGGCAAGAAGGGCAAGAATAACCAGTTGGGTGGAGAACTCATCGGCAATACCAAAGAGCTGGTGCAATCCAAAGCTCATCTGGGTCGCCAGGAAGCCGATCGGCCCAACGGTACCGGCAACCACAGCAATAACGCATAGCGCATCGACAAGCCCGCCAAACCAGCCGGTCATCACCCGTTCGCCCAGAACCGGGTACAGCAGCGTTCGCGGCTGCAGCGGTTTGCCCTGAACATAGTGCGCGTGGGCGAGAACCAGTGCTGTCAGTGACCCCAGAACCGCCCAGGCCAGGAACCCCCAGTGCATGAACGACTGGGCCATGGCCGGAGCAACGGCTTCTGCTGTGCCTGCCTCGGCGGTAAATGCCGGTGGTGAAACCACAAAGTGATACACCGGTTCGCCAGCGGCAAAAAAGACACCGCCACCCGCCAGCAGGGTGCAGAGAATCATCGATAACCAGCGGAACGTGCTGATCTCGGGACTGGACAGGCCGCCCAGGCGTGCCGTGCCAGCCCGGCTAAAGGCCACACCAAGAGAGATAAAAAAGGTGAGCAACAGCAAAAGCTGAAAGAACGAACCGAGGTATTTGGCCGTCCAGCTAAAGCCTCCGCCAATCGCCGCAGCCAAGCCTTCCGCATCCGTCAGGGACCAACCAACAAACAATAGAATGAAACCCATGGTGAGGGCCAGAACAACCGGGTCGCCCAGGCGCTGAAACCCGGTGACATTTTGAAGAGGAAGCGTGGTACTACTTGAGGACATGAATCCAGCCAGTTTTTGAAATGGCCGGGCACCGTACTGACGATATGGTAAGGATGCTATCGGTATTTCTACCGAACCGGATCCGGGCAAAGGCCCTTGACCACGGCCTCGCAGACCTCATCCTGATTCAAACCCTCGCCCTTGACGACAAAGTCCGCATACCGGGAGTAAAGCGTAAAGCGCTCCTCGAACAGCGCCTCAAGGGATTGATCCGGGTGCCGGGATATCCCCCTCATGCTGTGATCACCAATTCGCTCAATCACCAGATCAAGGGGGATATCCAGAAACACCACAACGCCGCTTGCCTTGAGGTGCTCCATTGCCCGCGCGCTGTATACCGCACTGCCGCCGGTGCTAATCACCTTGTGCCGGACGTTCAGGTCCAGCAACACCTGCTCCTCGATGTGCCTCAGGGCCTGAAAACCGTCATGATCCACAATATCCTGCAGGGTTCGGCCGGCCGCTTCCTGAATCAGCAAATCGGTATCGACAAACCCAAGCCCCAAACGCTTGGCCAGCAAGACGCCAACGGTGCTCTTACCGCTACCGGGCATACCGATCAAAACGATGTTTCGGGAGTCTGAGCAGGACAACATAATGCCTCCGGGTGTATGAGAACTGGCAAGCAGTATCAGAAAAGTAACAGTTTTCCGACAAATCGTTCGGTTTCCTGATTTCAGTAAAGCAGTATAATCCCGCTAACGGGATTGGCGGACCAATCCTTGAATGTCGACCGGAACCGCATGGATACCGAATGAGACCAGGCCAGATAAAGGTTGCCATCGTACTCATCTCGCTGGCGTTGGGAAGCCTCATGCTCGCTGTTTCCTCCGCTCAGGCGGACAGCATCAAGCGCATTGTGCATGCGGACGGCACCATTGAGTTCTCCAACGTCGAGGAGTCCCAGCCCCGCGCCTCCAGTGGTGACGATACTGTCTATCGCTACAAGGACGACAACGGAGTTGTCGCCTACAGCAGTATCCGACCCGCTGAGTCAGAGTTCGATGTCATCCGCTTCCAGTGTTACGCCTGTGATCCTGAGTCCAGTATCGATTGGCGCAAGACTCCACTGTTTACCCGGCCCTATCGCAATGAAATCAAGACCGCGGCACGAGAGTTCGGTGTCGATCCCGCTCTGGTCCGGGCAGTGATTCATGCAGAATCCGCGTTTAATGAGAAAGCCCTGTCACCCGTAGGCGCCCAGGGCCTGATGCAACTGATGCCGGGCACGGCAAGAGAGCTTGGTGTCGAAAACGCACTGATCGCTGCCGACAACATCCGGGGCGGAGTTCATTATCTGGCGAAAATGCTGAAGCAGTTCGATGGTAACGTCCGGCTGGCAACTGCCGCCTACAATGCGGGCCCTGGTGCCGTCGGTCGATACAATGGCGTTCCTCCCTACGCCGAGACCAAGGCCTACGTCCATCGAGTCGGTATCCTGCACGAACGGTACGCCGCCCGCTAAAACACCTGAGAAGTACTCCTGCGAGCCCCCCAATCCGCATTGACACACGTCGCTAACGTCGTCTATGAATTAACAATACACGCCTTCAGAGACATGGAAACGTCAATGAAAAATATTTTCATTTTTGGCACGGATGATTTCGACCTCGCTCAGATCCGGGCTCTCGACGACCAGGGCCAGTATCGGCTTCATCAACTGTACGACTACAAGGAGGTCAGGGCAGGAGCGGAGTTTCCGGTACAGAAATTGTACACCGGTGCGCTCAAAAAGCTGGCGGATTTCAAGGGCCCGGTTGATGCGATCGTAGGTTTCTGGGACTTTCCTGTAAGCACCCTGCTCCCGCTACTCCGAAAGCCCTATAACCTACCCTCCCCGAGCTTCGAGTCAGTTCTCAAGTGCGAACACAAATACTGGAGTCGTCTGGAGCAGAGCAGGGTCGTGCCCGACTGCATTCCCGACTTCTGCGAGGTGGATCCCTTCTCGGATGATTTCAGGTCACAAATAACCCTGAGTTACCCGTTCTGGATCAAACCGGTCAAAGCAGTCTCTTCTTACCTCGGGTTCAAGGTAAGAAATGACGCAGAGCTGGAACATGCCATAGCGCGTATTCGTGAAGGCATATCCCGTTTTGCAAACCCCTTTAATTACCTGCTCCAGTTTGCCGAGCTACCAGCCGATGTTGCTGCAGTTGACGGCAACCATTGCATTGCAGAAAGCATCATAGCCAAAGGGCGCCAATGCACACTTGAGGGGTATGTTTACGCAGGCGAAGTGACGGTGTATGGCGTCGTGGACTCGATTCGCGAAGGCAAACACCGGTCCAGCTTTTCCCGTTATCAATATCCATCCTCGATCCCGGGCCACATCCAGCAACGGATGATTACGATTACAGAGAAGTTTTTCGGGCACATCGACTTCGATAACGGTCCCTTCAACATTGAATACTACTGGGACAGCCGAAGAGACCGAATCTGGCTTCTCGAGGTCAATACACGCATCTCAAGGTCCCACTGCCCCCTGTTCCAGAAAGTAGACGGAGAGACCCACCACAAAGTAATGATCGAGCTTGCCCTCGGTAAGCGGCCGGCGTTCCCATATCGACAGGGAAAGTACCGGATTGCCGCTAAATTCATGTGGCGCGTCTACGACGATGCTCAGGTCACACATGCACCGAGTCCGGAACAACTGGAGGAACTTCAACGGCAATTTACGGATGTCGATATAAAACTCCACGTCAAGCGGGGAGACGTGCTCTCGACCCTGAAAGAACAGGACAGTTACAGCTTCGAAGTCGCGGTCATATTTATCGGCGCAGGGAGCCAGAGCGAACTGCTTCGGAAATACCGCGAGATCAAAACGGCCATCCGCATAGAGCTTGAGCCCGTGGACTGAACAACAGTGCATTATTGACAGGGAACTCACCATGAAAACCGTCGATGATCTTCCTGAGCGAGTCCGCCATGTTGAGCACCAATGGATTCCGATGGCCGACGGCACGCGGCTCGCCGCGCGTCTGTGGATACCCGACAGCGCCGATAAAGAACCGGTACCCGCCATCTTCGAGTATATCCCCTATCGGAAACGGGACGGATCACGACTGCGCGACGAGACCATGCACCCCTACTTTGCCGGCCATGGTTATGCCTGTATCCGGGTCGACATTCGCGGGAGCGGCGACTCCGAAGGCATCTTGACGGATGAGTACCTTCAGCAGGAACTGGACGACGGCGCGGCGGTCCTGGCCTGGCTCGAGGAGCAACCCTGGTGCAATGGCCAGGTGGGAATGATCGGCATCTCCTGGGGTGGGTTCAACGGACTGCAGATAGCGGCGATGCAACCGCCTCAGCTCAAAGCCGTTGTGAGCGTTTGTTCTACCGACGACCGATACGCCGATGACGTTCATTACATGGGAGGCTGCTTGTTGGGCGACAATCTGTCATGGGCATCCACCATGTTTTCCTACAATGCCTCGCCCCCTGACCCTGAGATCGTTGGTGACTGCTGGCGCGACATGTGGTTTCAGCGGCTTGAATACAGCGGTTTGTGGCTGGACACCTGGCTGCAACACCAGCACCGGGATGATTACTGGCGACATGGCTCAATCTGTGAAGATTTCTCGGCGATCAAGGTCCCCGTGATGGCCGTCAGTGGCTGGGCCGACGGGTACTCCAACGCCGTCTTCCGGTTACTGAAAGACCTCCCCGGGAAACGTATGGGATTGATTGGGCCCTGGAGTCACAAATACCCTCACATCGGTGTACCGGGACCTGCCATCGGCTTCCTGCAAGAATGCCTGCGCTGGTGGGATCAGTGGCTGAAGGGCAAAGAAACCGGAATCGGGGCCGAGCCGATGTTAAGGGCCTGGATGCTGGACAGCATGCCACCCTCAACATCGTACCATCAACGTTTCGGTCGCTGGGTAAGCGAACAAAGCTGGCCACCGGCCACCGCCCAGGAAAGGATTTACCACTTCACCCCGTACCGGCTTGTCGAGACGACCGAAGCCCTGGCCGACGCAGAACTGGCACTGCAATCGCCTCTGAGTAACGGGCTGTTCGCCGGGAAGTGGTGCTCTTACAGCAATACGCCGGACCTGCCCCACGATCAGCGGGAAGAAGACGGAGGCGCCTTGACCTTTACCACCGAACCTCTCAAAGAGGCGCTGGAAATACTGGGCGCCCCTGCTGTCGATCTCGAATTCTCGGCGTCACAGCCCGTGGCCATGGTGGCTGTCCGATTATCGGATATGCGCCCCGATAATAAAGTCACGAGGGTAACCTATGGCTTGCTTAATCTGACTCATCGAAACAGTCATTCCTCACCGGAGCCTCTGAACCCCGGCCAACGTTACCGTGTCAGGATCCACCTGAATGGCATCGGCCAGACGTTTCCCGACGGACACCGGATTCGTATCGCCATTTCAACCTCATACTTTCCTCTTGCCTGGCCATCTCCACAGTCGACACAATTAAAGATACATACCGAAAACTGTCGCCTGGTACTGCCTGTGCGGACACCGCGACCGGAGCATCTCCAATTCCCGGATGCCGAGATGACGGCCAGTGGGGCAAAGCGGCAGATCCGGGAGGGCCATCACGACTGGCGAGTCATTCGTGAACTTGATCGGGATGCATCGACGCTGGAGGTCATAAATGACAATGGGATCTACTATCTGGAAGACGTGGATCTGACCATCGAACACAGCGTCAGTGAGTGGTACAGCTACGAGGCTGATGATTTTGACTCAGTCAAAGGGGAAACCCTGAGCACCAGGGGGTATCAGCGCGGAGACTGGCATATCAGGACGGTCACCCGAACCATCCTGACCTGTGACCAGGAGAATTTTTATCTGGACGCGGAGCTTGATGCCTATGAGGGCGCGCGACGGGTTTACTCCAGAAACTGGAACCGCATTATCAGGCGTGACCTGGTCTAGCGCGGGAGGCGGCTCTCAACCGAGGGCCAGCCATATACCGACCAGCACCATGAGGCTGCCAGCGACGCGATTGACGGTACGGACCCCGCCGCCCTGACGGAGCAACTTACGCAGACCCCGTCCGCCATGGGCATACAACTGAAGACACAGAAACTCCAGCGCCAGAATGATCACTATGAGTGCTGTCAGTTGCGGACCCATTGGAAGCTGGCCATCAATAAACGGTGGCAGCAGGGCTACAAAAAACGCCCAGCCCTTCGGATTGGCAATAGCGGTGACAAAGCCCTGCATGGCAAGCTGGCTCCGGGAGGCCTGTACCACGGCCATATCCTCGCTTTCCGCCATGGCCATCTTGCCCCTGGACCGCCACATCTGAACACCCAGCCAGATCAGGTACGCACCGCCGGCGTATTTGAACACCGCAAACGCGGTCGGATACTTCAGCATGAAGGTCGCCACACCAACGGCCGCAGCCGTAGCTACAACGGCCACCCCCACCAGCTCCCCCGCCATCATCCAGAGCGCCCGGCGAACACCTATGGTGATACCCATCGACAGCGCCAGTGTCATGCACATACCCGGGGTAATCGACACCACGAAAAAAGTGGGAATAAAAACAGACAGCAGGGACCAGTTCAGTGACAGCAAAGCTCAGTACTCGCACAGTAAGTAATGGTTTTTCAGGGAAGCTGTATGCATTCCCGGATCAAGGCCCAAAGGGCACGCTCGATGGCACGGAGCTCAGGTTAGTCCGGCAAGGCCCGGAGATACGCCTGCAGAGCCCGCGGGTTGTTGACCGTTATCCTGCCATATTCCAGATTCAACAGCCCCTCCCGCTCGAAACCTTTGATGACACGATGCACACCCTGACGGGTCATGCCCATCATGTTGGCGATATGCTCCCGTGTCAGCCGAAAGGTCACCGGCTGGGAGGGGGCGTCCCTAAGGCCCTGGCCCTGGATCTGGGTCAGAAACAACAGGCGACGACCGACACGCGCCTCAATGCCACGCAGCGCATCATCCTCAATAATCGACATGGCCGACCACAGACGGCGGCTCACCAGATCAAGGGCCACCGGATACGCCTCCGGATAGCGCGCCATGCCCGCTGCTTCTGCGACGCCCGCTTCCGACAATCCTCCCAGCAACGGGCAGGCCTGCAATACTTTCTTTAACTCAGACATATCCCGACATCCGACAAGACCCACCCAGAAATGTAAACGATTTGACAGTCTTGCACCTGTTCAACTGCCTACACTTGCTTAAACAAGCCATTAAAACAA
This sequence comes from Marinobacter salinus, assembly GCF_001854125.1. NCBI lineage: Bacteria > Pseudomonadati > Pseudomonadota > Gammaproteobacteria > Pseudomonadales > Marinobacteraceae > Marinobacter > Marinobacter salinus. The sequence continues at coordinate 241,868 of NZ_CP017715.1, read as the reverse complement.
GTCCAAAATCCAGAGAGAGGCGCCCATTCCCGCTGGCATCGTGGACACGAGGTATCGATCCGGGTTTCCGGGACTAGAAGGAAGAAAAACGATGAATGACATGACAATCCCAAAGGCCGACTTCACCCACATGAAAGACGGTACCGCCGAAGACTGGCAAACCATAGCGCGCTCATTTGGCAAGTTTGCCAAGGGTCTGCCAGACCGGATTCTTGATCATCTGAAACTGCTGGAGGGTGACTTTGGCGGTTTCCCGGTAGACCGGCTGACGCACTGCCTGCAAACGGCCACCCTGGCCCATCGTGACGGCAAGGATGACGAGTACGTGGTGTGCGCACTGCTTCACGATATCGGCGACACCCTCGGATCCTACAATCACGCGGACGTCGCTGCCGTCATGCTGGAGCCCTTTGTCAGTGAAGCCAACCACTGGATGGTTAAACACCATGCCATTTTCCAGGGCTACTACTTTTTCCACTACTTGGGTATGGACCGCAACCTTCGGGACAACTACAAGGACCACCCGCACTTCATGCGGACCATCGAATTTGTCAGCAAGTACGACTCGCCGGCGTTTGATCCGGGCGCAGAAACTCTTCCTCTGTCCTATTTCGAACCGATGGTAAGAAAACTGTTCGCCGAACCCATACGGTCGCTTTATAAAGATGCAAACGCCAAGTGAATGACCAGGGCCCTTTCGATGGCCCTTTTTTCGCCTTGTCCTTTCCTGACAGCCCGGCGCCAACCTTTCATCCCGGGGAAAGCGAGCCCAATCGAAGCCACTGGGCTATGCTTTAATAAATGGTCGACAAGACCTGCTCAATGTCGACCACAACCCTGTCCTCCGTTACTTAAGAGAACCAATGAATTTCAAACATCTGGAAACCTTTATATGGGTCGCCACCCTGGGGAGCTTTCGAAAGGCGGCCGAGCGCCAATGTACTACCCAGCCCGCCATTTCCACCCGGATCGCTGCGTTGGAAGAAGAGCTTGGCGTCAAACTGTTTGAGCGTGAGTCTGGCCGTTCGATGCTGACCACCAAAGGTCAGGAACTGCTGCCCTATGCCGAAAAAATAATCTTTATGTCCCAGCAACTGCGCAAACGGGCAGACAAGGTAGCGCTGCTGTCCGGGATTCTCAGGCTCGGAGTATCTGAAACAATTGTTCACTCCTGGCTCCCCCATTTCTTTCGGGAGCTGCATGAGACAATACCAAACCTGGACGTGGAAATGACGGTGGATGTTTCCGGAAATCTTCGCGCCGGGTTGATGGATCGCACTCTCGACCTGGCCTTCCTGATGGGCCCCGTCTCGGAACCGAAAGTGGAAAATCGGGAGCTCTGCAGCTTTCCCTTGCTGTGGGTTGCCAGCCCGGACCTGAAGCTACCAGACCGGGTTCTCAAGCTTGAAGAACTGGCGAACTGGCCAATCATAACTTATGCCAGAAACACCAAACCCTTTGCGGAAATCAGTCAGAAGTTCAGCGAGTTGGATGACCTGCCTGCAAGGTTTTATTCGTCCAGTTCCCTGGCGGCGTGTCGGCGACTGGCCCGGGATGGCATTGGTGTTTCTACGCTTCCCCTGAGCGTCATTGCGGACGAACTGGAAAATGGCAGCCTGGTTGAACTGAACGCTGTCTGGAAACCCTCCCAGCTGGCATTCACCGCGTCTTATCCCAGCGTTCCTTTCAACCCGATTGCAGAGCTGGCCGCAAGCCTGGCGGTCAAAGTCGCCGAAGAGTACTCACGGCCGAGTGATCACAAAATGTTATCACTGGACGTAAAAAACCATAATTAGACTTTTTCACCGGTAGGGATAACCTGTATTTGTACATTAATGCAAAACTCAATCAGGGGTTTCCGAAATGCAGACAGGTGGGTATTCCGATTTCAAGAATGGTTTGCTGGAACAGGCAACATCGCTCCGGGCCCGAATTCGCTCGGGAGACCACACCGCGACAACCAGCGGGCTGGCGCAGAGCCTGATTCAGGGGAATGTTGTAATTCTGCCAGCCGACTGGGCGGCAGACTTCCTCCTGTACTGCCAGAGCAACCCGGTCGCCTGCCCCGTGATTGGCATTTCACAGCCGGGCGACCCTGCACTGCCGGAACTGGGCCGCGACATCGATATCCGAACGGACATCCCGGAGTATCAGGTGTTCCGGAATGGTGAGCGCGCAGAAAAGGTAAACGACATACAAAGCCTGTGGCAGGGCGACTTCGTGACCTTCGTCCTCGGATGCTCCTTTTCGTTCGAAGATGCCCTGATCAGATCGGGTCTATCCATCAGAAACGTAGAAGAGGGCGCGAACGTTTCAATGTTCCGTTCAAATCTGGCCACAAAACCGGGTGGACGGTTCCAGGGCAACATGGTGGTATCCATGCGCCCTTTCATCAGTGCTGATGCCATTCGTGCCATTCAGGTCACCACACGCCTTCCGAAGGCCCATGGGGCACCCGTGCATATCGGCAACCCGGAACTCATCGGAATCAGGGACATCAGCGCCCCGGATTTCGGTGACCCGGTCACTGTCCGAAGCGATGAACTGCCTGTGTTCTGGGCTTGCGGAGTCACTCCGCAGATTGCCCTGGAAAACGCACGGCCACCCATAGCCATCACTCACGTACCTGGAAAAATGCTGCTCACCGAGCGGTTAAACGAGGAGCTTGCCGTACTTTGAGTACCGCAAGTTCGTTATCAAGGTAAATGAAAAACAAAAGAACGGGAGATTCACTATGTTCAAGCAACTTGCAGCAGCGACTCTATTAACAGGAGCGTTCTTTACATCAGCAGTTCAAGCCGATCAGTGGCACATGCCCACGCCTTATGGCGATGCAAACCTGCCAACCAAAATTGCCTATGAGTTTGCCGAAGACATCAAGAATGGCACAAACGGCGACATTGATATCACCGTTCACTCAGGCGCATCTCTGGTAAAACATCCGGAAATTCCCCGTGCGGTCAGAACCGGCCAGGTCCAACTGGGCGAGATCTTTATCGGCATCATGGGTAACACCCACCCCGTTTTCAAGCACGACAACATACCGTTTCTGGCGACCAATTTCGAAGATGCGGAAAAACTGTGGGAAGCCGCCAAGCCGGAAGTTGAAAAGCAGCTGGATAAAGAAGGCATGACGCTGTTGTATGCCGTGCCCTGGCCCGCACAAAGTCTTTATACCAAGGCCCCGGTAAATACCCTGAAGGACCTGGAAGGCCTGAAGATGCGTGCCTACAGCCCCTCTACGTCACGGCTCGCCGACCTGATGAACACCACCCCCACAACGGTACAGGTTCCTGAAATCCCTCAGGCATTCAGCACCGGCATCATCGACGCCATGATCACATCTCCGTCGACCGGCGCCAACGGCCAGGCTTGGGACTACCTCTCCCATTACACCGACATCAAGGCCTGGATCCCCAAGAACGTTGTGGTTGCCAACAAGCGCGCGTTCCGCCGCTTGAGCGATGAGCAACAGCAGGTTATCCGTGATGCCGCTGCGGCTGCAGAGGCCAGAGGCTGGGAAGGTGTTCGGGTCACTGCCGCTGAAGATACCGCGACCCTTGCAGAGAATGGCATTACGGTTTCCGAGCCTTCGGCCGAGCTGATGTCCGAACTGCAAAAGATCGGCGACATCATGGTCAAGGAGTGGGAAGAAGAAGCTCCGGAGGAAGTTGGTGCGATTCTGTCCAATTACCGTTAAGAGTTAATTCACAAGGAGTCTTCCCCGGTTATCCGGGGAACTCCCTTGGGAGGCATCATTCATGAGTTCTCTTCGAGACAAGTTTTACCTGGCATCCGGCTACGCGGCAGGCTTTTGCATCGCACTGATCATGGTCGTCATTCTTGTCCAGATCGTTGGCCGCATTTTCGGGTTTATCATTCCGTCAGCGGAAAATGTGTCAGGATATGCGCTCGCTGCCTCCACCTTTTTCGGCCTTGCCTACACTTTCCACCAGGGCGGCCATATCCGGGTCACGCTGGTGATTCAAAGGTTTTCCGGGCGCACACGCTTTGGCCAGGAACTTGCTGTACTGATATTCGGTTTCGGACTGGCCTGTTACATGACGTTTTATTGCTGGCACATGGTCTGGGAATCGTACATTTTCGAGGAGGTGTCCCACGGTTACATCCCCATTCCTCTCTGGATACCACAGATTCCCGTAGGCCTTGGCATGCTGGCTCTTAATATCGCAATCCTGGACGACCTTATCGCCGTCCTGCGAAAACGCACCCCTTCCTATCAGCAGCATGAAGACGAGATCAACCTGGAGGAGGTGTAATGGATATTGCGATTCTCTCCATCATATTGGCAGCATCCATGATTCTGATGCTTGCCGTCGGCGTCTGGGTTTCATTGACCCTGGTTGGTGTCGGCGTTCTCGGGCTGCTGCTCTCCGGCAATGACCAGATCGGCCTGCTGTTTGCCACCTCAAGCTGGGGCGCCAGCACCGGCTGGTCGCTGACTGCCCTGCCGATGTTTATATGGATGGGAGAAGTCCTGTTCCGCACCCGTTTGTCAGAAGACCTGTTCAAAGGGCTGGCGCCATGGATGGGCGGCTTGCCCGGCAAACTCTTGCACGTCAACATCCTCAGTTGCGGAATTTTTGCAGCGGTTTCCGGCTCCTCAGCCGCGACGGCGGCCACCATCGGACGGATGACACTGCCCGAATTGAAAGCCCAGGGATACAGCGACCGGATGGCCGTGGGCACACTGGCAGGTTCCGGCACTCTGGGCCTGCTGATTCCACCGTCTATTATCCTGATCGTCTATGGCGTTGCCGCCGAGGTCTCCATCGGCCGGCTGTTCATCGCAGGCGCTCTGCCGGGACTTCTGCTGGTCGCCATGTTCATGGGCTACACCATGATCTGGGCCCTGATGCACAAGGATGAATTGCCCGTAGACAAGAAAGAGCACATATCGTTTTCAGCCAAAATCAAGGCCCTACGAATGCTGCTCCCGATCGTCGGTCTCATTGTATTCGTACTGGGCTCGATTTATGCCGGCTTTACCACACCGACCGAAGCGGCAGCTCTTGGCGTCTTTGGCGCCCTGTTGCTCGCTGCTGCAACGGGCTCCCTGAGTGCTCAGAGCTTCAAGGACAGCCTGCTTGGTGCGGTAAAAAGCTCGTGCATGATTGGTCTGATTCTGGTCGGCGCACATTTTCTGACCCTTTCAATGGGCTTTCTGGGCATTCCGCGAGAGCTGGCTGAGTGGATCGGAGGCATGTCGCTCTCCTCTTTCGAGCTCCTGGTGTGTCTGACAGCCCTGTTTGTGATTCTGGGCTGCTTCCTTGATGGGATCTCGGTGGTGGTTCTGACCGTGGCGGTCGTCATGCCGATGGTCCAGCAGGCAGGCATTGACCTGCTCTGGTTCGGGATCTTCATCGTGCTGGTCGTGGAAATGGCACAGATTACCCCTCCGGTCGGATTCAACCTCTTCGTTATTCAGTCCCTGACCGGCAAAGACATTCTTTATGTTGCGCGGGCGGCACTGCCTTTCTTCCTGCTGATTATGGCAGCGCTTTTTCTGATTGGCTGGTTCCCCGAGATCGTCACCTACCTGCCACAGACTATGAGTCAGGGTTAATGCAGCGCGCGCACTTTTCTGGAGGTACGCAATGAAACTCAACTGCGACATGGGCGAAAGCTTTGGTACCTGGACCAAGGGTATGGATGCCGAGGTCATGCCTTACATCGATATGGCAAACATCGCCTGCGGCTTCCATGCGTCAGACCCCCTGACCATGGAGCGCACCGTGAAAATGGCGCTGGCTGAGGATGTCACCATCGGTGCTCACCCCGGCTACCCCGATCTGCTGGGATTTGGCCGCCGGGAACTGGAGTGCCACCCGGAAGACCTCAAGGCGATTCTGGTTTACCAGATGGGTGCCCTGGATGGTATCTGCCGCGTGCATGGCACCTCGATCCAGTACGTCAAACCCCACGGCGCGCTCTATAACAAGATGATGGTAGACAACACCACATTGTCTGTTGTCATGTCGGCTGTACGATCTTACGCCCCGCACTGCCCGTTGGTGGTCATGGCCACACCCGAGTGGCAGCTGGTCAAAGATCGCGCTGACGAGTATGGCATTGAGGTGTGGTTTGAAGCCTTTTCCGATCGCGCCTACAGCGATGAGGGCAGACTGGTGAAACGCTCGGTCAGGGGTGCCGTCCACGAGACGACCGAAGCCATTGAGCAGCAGGTCACCCAGATTATCCAGGACGGGACTGTCACGTCCATCTCAGGTAAACGTATTCCGATAAAGGCCGACACCATCTGCATTCACGGCGACAGTTACCATGCGGTGGACGCCGCTCGCCACATGCGGCAGGTTGTTGGTTCTCTATGAACATCGAGTCGGTCAACGAAAACACCTGTATCGTGTATTTTGGTGACCAGATCGGCGACGAATCGGCAAGACTGGTAAAACTGGCAACCGAGAGTATTCGCCGGTCAATGGCTGATGTGGTGATTGACCTTGTGCCATCGTACACCTCGGTCCTGGTGTCTTACGATCTCGAGCGTATTGACCGGCTGGGCGTCGCCCGGCGGCTCCGGGTAGCAGCCGAACAGGTTGAAGATGGGGCAAACACCGGCGACACCTCGCGCACTGTCGAGCTTCCAGTCTATTACGGCTCAGAAGTGGGTCTTGACCTGGATGCCGTCTGTGACTTTTCCGGGCTTTCAGCCGAAGAAGTCATCGACATCCATAGCCGGCAGTCCTACCAGGTTTATGCCATTGGTTTTGCCCCGGGATTTGCCTACCTGGGCAGCACCGATAAGCGCATCGCCATCCCCCGGAAATCGACGCCGCGCCTGAAAGTTCCCACCGGGAGCGTTGGTATTGCCGGAACACAAACTGCCATTTACCCCAGCACCACGCCGGGCGGGTGGCAAATCATCGGCCGTACCCCACAAAAAATGATTGATTGGGACAGCGAATCCCTGGCGTTGGTACAAGTAGGCGACCAGGTGCGCTTTCGTCCCATAGACCGGCAAGAATTTCTTGATCTGGGAGGTAGCCTCGATGAGTCTTGAGGTTGTCGACGCCGGCATGCTGGCCCTGATTCAGGACACCGGCCGTTACGGTTACCAGCATATTGGCGTCACCACCGGCGGCCCCATGGACGAACACGCATTCCTGTGGGCAAATCGTCTGCTGAACAACGAACTTAACGCGCCCCAGGTAGAGATCACCTTCGGAAAGTTCAGTCTGCTGGCACACGACGATACCTGGATCGCCATAACGGGGGCGGACCTCGGTGCACGTATCAACGATCGGGCCATTCTGCCCTGGCAGACGCACCAGGTCAGCCGAGGTGACCGGATCGACTTCACCGCGCCGGTGACCGGTTTAAGGGCTTATCTGGCAGTCAGTGGCGGTTTCAGGCCGGCCCTCAAACTGGGCAGCTGTGCGACTGTCACTCGCGAGGGTCTGGGCGGGCTGCATGGCCATGGCGCCAAACTTGCCAGGGGCGATCAGCTTGAGTTTAAACCACCCGAGAAAGTGGCAAAGGCATCTGTGCCGCAGAATGAGGTCCCGGACTACCGTCAGCCCCTGTGCCTGGGCGTGATACCGGGCTATCAGTACCCACACTTTTCAGCCGTCGAGAGAATGAAATTCTTCTCGTGCGATTACGAGGTGAGCCAGAATATTGACCGGATGGGCTATCGCCTGAGCGGCGAAGCCATTCACTCCGACCTGAGCGGGATTGTTTCGGAAGGGATTGCCTACGGTGCCATTCAGGTTCCAAGCGACGGACAACCGATTGTGCTGATGAAAGATCGGCAAACCATCGGCGGATACCCCAAAATAGGGTGCCTGAGCGCACTCGACGCAGGGCAGTTGGCTCAGAGAGGACCGGGAGCATCCGTCAGTTTCTATCTGTCGGATGTAGCCGACTCAGAAGCCAGTCGAATGCTCTTTAACCGTCGCCTCCAAAAGGGAGCGGCTGGTATCAGTCGCAACTGATACCAGCCAAACCACTACTCCGACGCAGCAATCAGGCTGGCATTACCACCGGCAGCGGTGGTGTCGACACACAGGTGACGCTCAATCACAAAGCGCTGATCCAGAGTGTGCTCCGTAATCAACGGCAGCAATGCGCCTTCACGCTTCGCCAGGGCCAGGCGGTACTCTCGCAGCATCGGGCGCTCGGCACAGCTCACAACCGCCTCAAAACCATTTGCGGTTGCCAGTGCCTCTGGCTCCAACTGCCCGTCAAGGCCGACAATCGGCAAACCGGCTTTCGCAGCCTCGTTCACCTGACCCTCAACACCCGGTGCAATCACAACCACCTTGTTGCCCTGCGACAATGCTGTTCCGGCCTGTTCAAGGGCCGTGGCCTTGTCGGGGCCAAGACACAGCACGACCCCACGGGCATGATTGGAAAGGCGGTTCAGCTCACCAGTCGGCCCCGGCATCTCTTCCGAATGGGCGTCCAGAGGAGCGGGCACGTCACCGAAGATGGGCTTCATTGCTTCAATACGCGCTTTGGGCTTTTGAGTCTTGAGCGAATCCAGCTTGCCAATCAGGCCCTGAAGCTTCTTCGCATCGACCTTCTTGCCACCAGAGTCCGCCGCAACCTCAACGGTCTTGCCTTTGATAAACCGGCGGACATATTGCGGTCCGCCCGCTTTCGGGCCGGTGCCGGAAAGGCCTTCACCACCGAAGGGCTGAGAGCCCACGATTGCACCGATCTGGTTCCGGTTAACGTAGGTGTTGCCAACCTTTATCCGGCTTGAGATGCGCTCAACACGGCGATCAACCCGGCTGTGAATACCGAATGTCAGGCCGTAGCCCTTGGCGTTCACCGAATCAACAACCTTGTCGATGTCTTTGGCGGCAAAGGTGGCCACATGCAGCACCGGGCCAAAGATCTCTTCTTCCAGTTCTTCAATACCGCTGACACTGATCACGGCCGGGGAAACAAAAGTGCCGTTTTCAGGGACCGGCATCTTTTTAAGCAAACGTCCCTTGGCCTCATACGCGTTGCAGTGATCGGTGATTTTCTTACGGGCAGTCTCATCGATCACCGGACCGACGTCCGTGGAAAGCAGCCAGGGGTCGCCGATACCAAGCTCATCCATTGCGCCATAAAGCATGTTCAGCAGATTGTCGGCAATGTCTTTCTGGACATAGAGCATACGCAGTGCGGAACAACGTTGCCCTGCACTCTGGAAGGAAGACGCCAGCACATCCCGGACCACCTGTTCCGGCAGTGCGGTGGAGTCCACGATCATGGCGTTCAGGCCACCGGTTTCCGCGACCAGCGGGGCATCCGGCGCCATATTTTCGGTCATCACCTTGTTAATGCGCTGGGCTGTTGCGGTTGAACCGGTGAAGCACACGCCGGACACACGGGAGTCGGATGTCAGAGCTCCACCGACCGTGGCGCCGGTGCCCGGCAGCAATTGGATCACTTCTTTGGGAATGCCCGCTTGGTGCATCAACTCCACAGCGCGCACGGCCAGAAGTGATGTCTGCTCGGCCGGCTTCGCCAGAACCGCATTACCCGCCACCAGGTTCGCCATGATCTGGCCGGTAAAGATGGCCAGCGGGAAGTTCCAGGGGGAAATGCACACCATTACCCCGCGCGCATCTCCGCTGTCCTCGTACCGAACGCCCTCGTTGGCATAAAACAGCGCAAAGTCCACCGCCTCGCGAATCTCGGCAACGCCATCCAGCAGCGACTTGCCGGCCTCACGGGTAGCCAATGCAAACAGCTCATAGGCATTTTCTTCATACAAGTCAGCCACTTTTCGGAGGCATTCCGCCCGCTCTTCGGCGGTCCTGGCGGACCAGGCTTTGAAGCCTTCCTGAGCCGCTATAATAGCCGTATTCACGTCTTCCTCGGACGCTTGGGTGACGTGGCCAACGGTGTCTTCCGGGTTGGCCGGGTTACGCACCACCTGGACTTCCGCACCGGACAGGTCACCGGCAATCACAGGGCCACCCTTCCAGCGATGGTCGCGGAAGGCATCGCGCCCCGCATCAATCTCTTGCACCGTAACCGGATCGGTAATATCCCAGCCCTTGGAGTTACGACGCTGCTCCCCAAACAGCTTGAAGGGGTGCACGATTGCCTTGCTGGAAATGTTGTTCCCCATTTCCTTAACCGAATCAATCGGGTCTTTGGCAATCTCTTCCGGCGTAATGCGCTTATCAACGATCTGGTTCACAAATGAACTGTTGGCACCGTTTTCCAGCAGACGACGAACCAGGTACGCCAGCAGATCTTTGTGAGGGCCGACCGGCGCATAAATACGGCAAGGAACGCCACTGGCTTTCAGTACTTCATCGTGCAGGGATTCACCCATGCCATGCAGACGCTGGAACTCATAATTTTCCACGCCCCCGGACTTCGCCAACTCAAGGATGGCCGATACCGAATGGGCATTGTGAGTGGCAAACTGCGGATAGATCCGATTGGTCATGTTCAGCAGTTTGGTCGCACACGACAGGAATGAAACGTCACTGCACGCTTTACGGGTAAATACCGGGAAGCCATTCAGGCCCATAACCTGTGCACGTTTGATTTCAGCATCCCAGTATGCACCTTTCACCAGGCGCACCATAAAGTGGCGATCGTACTTCTCGGCCAGACCGTAGAGCCAGTCCAGCGTGAAGGAAGAGCGCTTGCCATAGGCCTGAACCACAACACCAAAGCCATCCCAGCCTGCCAGTTCCGGATCTGACACAATCGCTTCGATGACATCGAGCGAGAGATCCAGTCGGTCCTGTTCCTCGGCATCAATGTTGAAGCCCATGTTCGCGGCTGCCGCTTTTTTCACGAGCTTGCGGGCTCGGGGCAGCAACTCCTTCATGACCCGCTCCTTGTTACCATACTCATAGCGGGCCAGGAGCGCAGACAGCTTTACAGAGATACCCGGATTCCTGCGAACGTCACCCTTGCAGGCCTTGGCAATGCTGTCGATCGCATTGGAATAGGACTCGTAATAACGCTGGGCATCATCGTCAGTACGGGCAGCTTCACCCAGCATGTCATAAGAGTAGGTGTAGCCCTTGGCCATGTAGTCTCTGGCTTCGTCCTGCGCTTCGTTAATGTCGCGACCCAAAACGAACTGGCGGCCCATTTCTTTCATTGCCTGACCGGCCACCGTGCGAATCACCGGCTCACCAAACCGTTTGAGCAGTTTACGCAGCGTATCGCCCACGCTGTGACGCTCGGAGTCTTTCAGCAGGTTACTGGTCATCAACAAGGCAACCGTTGCGGTGTTGATCAGCGGAGAAGACGCTTTACCCACATGCGTACCCCAGGCACCCGATGTAATCTTGTCTTCGATAAGGTCGTTAATAGTAGTGCTGTCCGGCACGCGGAGCAGTGCTTCGGCAAGACACATCAGGGCAACACCTTCTTTCGTGGTGAGACCATACTCTGCCAGGAACTTTTCCATGATCGTGGACTTGGCGTTCTTGCGGACACCGCGCACCAGATTGGCTGCACGGGCAGAGATTGCCTCGCGCTCGGCCTGGGACAACTGAGCACCAGCAATCATCTCGTGAATCACCTTATGCTCATCAGCGAGGTAATAATCGCGTATCGCCTGCCGGCTATCGACAAGCTCAGGAGTCTGTGACTGCTGCGGTCTCATAATTGTACCCTCTTAGTTATTTGTCTCTCCCGCATTCTACCGAGATCAACAAAGACTATTTGTCTATAAGAACCTGGCAAGCAAACCGATATGCTTTTTTTTCTTAATTAAAATTTACCTATTCTCTATATAAAAATTAATTTTCAGTCGATATGCCTACACAATGACTGCTACCCAACCTTCAGGGCAAGCTCTCTGAGTACGCCGTGGGCAACAGAAAAAACGGCGCAATCGACTTCTTTGGCAGCTTGCATGTCACTCAGCATCTTTTTCCAGCGGCCCAGCAGCGTTTGCTTGTCATCGCGCCACGCCTCCAGTAATTGCCGTGGGGACCCATCGTTCGGAGCCCCGGGCACCTCTGCGGACAACACACTGGATGTGAGATTCCGCAACTGGTAATCCAGCTCGTCCCTATAGTGAATAGTCGCCAGAACCTGCCAGTGCCCCTGCGCCCGGAACGTTCGCATCTGGCCGTCCAGCCAGGTCAGGTTGAGACTCTCTCCCAACCGGAAATACACCCAGGCTACCGATTCCAGTTTCTGGTCCAGCTGACGTGATATTTCGATCATATCCATCAGCCAGTAGCGACTTCCCGCCGAAGCACACCAAGCCGCCAAGTCTTCAGGAACCGCACGTTTACAATAGTCAGCATAGCTTTCCTGCCAACGACTTGCAGGGATCACCGATTCCAGATGTTCCCTGGACGCCATCACCTCTGCCAGAGGCCCCCGGTAATGGGCCTCGCAGGCAGCGGGGTCCAGGTCATTCCGGCAGTTATGTAACAACCAGCTGGTACTACGGGTAACCAGGTGGATGGCATCGCCAAACAACTTCGCCTGCACCGGCCAACTGACTTTCCCATCGAGCTTTTCTATCTGCTCCCATTGGGCGTCTACGTCATGAATTCGAAGGGAGATCAGGTAGGCAGCGGCAATCCGACCGAAATCAGCCCCGGTCGCATTGCGGATCCGGTCGACCCAGGTGCTACCCATGCGATTGACGATATCGTTTGCGATCTGCGTGGAAGAGATTTCCGCACGCAACGGATGCGCATTTATCGCCTCGGGGAACGCACACAGCAGAGAGGCTGGAAAAGCGGAATACAGTGCAGGGGCAAATCGGTGATCCTGCACGATGGGAGACTTGAACAAGCCCTGCTTCAACTCGATTTTTGCGTAAGACACCAGTACCGACAGCTCCGGCCTGGTCAGCCCCTGCCCCTTTTCCCGGCGCTCTTGCAGGACCTCGTCATCCGGCAGGAATTCCAGCGCCCGATCCAGCTTCCCCTCACTCTCCAGGCGCCGCATGAGCCGATCATACTCATCGCCGGAGGCGACTGCGCCACTCTGAGCCAGACTCAACGTCATCGCCTGACGGTAGTTATTTTTCAGCACCAGTTCCGCGACTTCCGGCGTCATCGCCTTCAGCATACGGTTTCTCGCCGCAAGCGTCAGGTGTTGCTGATGCACCAGCTCGTTCAGCAGGATCTTGATGTTAACCTCATGATCCGAGCAATCGACTCCCCCGGCGTTGTCGATAAAGTCCGTATTCGCCGAACCGCCGCCCCTGGCAAAGTCAATGCGGGCCAGCTGAGTAACCCCGAGGTTGCCGCCTTCACCGAGCACCTTGCAACGCAATTGATGACTGTCGATTCGCAAAGCATCGTTGGATTTGTCGCCAACATCTTCATGGGACTCGGTTCGCGCTTTCACGTAGGTGCCGATGCCACCGTTCCAGAGCATATCTACCGGCGCCTTCAGAAGGGCACTGATCAGCTCGTTTGGAGATAAGATTCGGGCCTTGACCCCCAAAGCCTTCCGCATCTGGGGGGACACCGGAATCGACTTCAATGCGCGGGAAAATACGCCTCCACCCTGGCTGATCAGCTGGCTATCATAATCGGCCCAGGTTGATCCCGGGAGCTCGAACAAGCGCCTGCGCTCGGAAAACGAGGCCAGGGCATCAGGCGCCGGGTCGACAAAAATATGCTGGTGGTTGAACGCGCCCACAAGACGAATTTTGCTGGATAGCAACATACCGTTGCCGAACACATCGCCCGCCATGTCACCCACACCCACGACGGTAAACTCATCCGCCTGCGTTTCCACTCCCCTTTCCAGGAAGTGGCGCTTCACCGATTCCCAGGCGCCCCGGGCCGTAATGCCCATTTTCTTGTGGTCATACCCTTCGCTGCCGCCTGAGGCAAACGCATCACCCAGCCAGAAGCCATACGCTTCGGCGAGCCGGTTTGCGATATCGGAAAACGTCGCAGTACCCTTGTCCGCCGCCACGACCAGATAGGTATCGTCATCGTCGTGACGAACCACATTCACGGGCGGCACCACGACACCACCATCCAGGTTGTCGGTCAGGTCCAGCAACCCACGAATAAAGGTCTGGTAACAGGCAACCCCTTCAGCCCGCAACGCTTCCCTGGAGCCATCCTGAGGGGGCTGCTTGACAACAAAACCACCTTTGGCGCCGGCAGGAACGATCACGGAGTTCTTTACCTGCTGAGCCTTGACCAGACCAAGCACTTCCGTGCGGTAATCCTCAATTCGATCCGACCAGCGCAAACCGCCCCTGGCAACACGACCTGCCCTCAGGTGCACACCCTCCACGCGGGGTGAGTAGACAAAAATCTCGAACCTTGGTCGAGGCTTGGGAATATCCGGAATGGATGAGGGATCGAACTTGAGAGCCAGATAACTCTTGAACTCACCGGTTTCCTGCCTCTGGTAGTAGTTGGTTCTTAACGTGGCTTTTATCAGCACGAAGAACCGCCTGAGGATACGATCATCGTCCAGGCTTGCAACTGCCTCGAGTGCCGCCTCTATATCCTGCTCAATCTTCTGCGCCATGGCACTGCGCTTGTCCGGTGATGGCAGATCCGGATCGAATCGGACCCGAAAGAGCGCAACCAACCTGGTGGTGATATCAATGTGGCGAGCCAAGGCATCCGCAATGAAAGGCTGACTGAAGCCGAACCGAAGCTGTTTTACGTAGCGCGAATAGGCCCGGAGGAGAACAACTTCCCGCCAGCCCAGATCTGACATCATGACCAACTGGTTGAATTCGTCACTCTCTGCAAAGCCATTCCAGATCTCACGGAATGCTGCCTGTATCAGCGGCTTTGCACTCTCAAGGTCTGCTTCCTGGCAACGCGGGTGAACATCCACGCTAAAGTCGCTGACACCGAATGTCTCTCCGTCTCTTCGCTGAATCCGGTAGGGGTGCTCTCCCAATACCCGCATTCCCAGGTTTTCAAGAATGGGAATGACATCGGAAAGCACAACCGGATGCCCCTGGCTGTAGAGTTTGAAATGCAACCCGGATTCGGAAGGATCCCTTGGCTGGTAAAACCGCATGGGCACATCGGAACTGACGGCAATGGACTGAATACGATCAATATCGGCGATTGCTTCGCCTACTGAAAATCGGGCCCGGTAAGTGGACGGGAAACCACCGCTGAACACCTGTGCATAACGCCCGCCCAGCGTTTCTCCAAAAGCCGAGACCAGCTGGGCGTGCAGATCGTCATCCCAGGAACGGGACTCCTGCACCATCCGGGCAACAATTTCCCGTAGCTCTCTGGAATCATCGCTATCGGGCGACTGTTCCTGAAGAACATTGGCAAGCTGCTCCAGCAGAGTTTGTTTTTGTAAGGCGCGGGAATCGGTCATCGGAACTCTCCGGGGGAATCCATCATTGCGGGGTTATGACTGGCGTTAACTCAGTATACTGAAGTCCCGAAAGTCGCTTTGACCATATAGTTTCCAAAAGCAGGTATTTTGATTATATTTAGCTGAAGATATAGCCGTAAATTTAACCGGGAATCGAAATTATGGTCGAACTGGATAGAATTGATCACTCCATCATCCGGGAGCTGCAAAAGAATTCCAGGATCACCGTTACTGAACTTGCCTCCCGGGTTGGCTTGTCTAAAACGCCATGCCAGGTGCGCATGCGCCGGCTTGAAGAGCAGGGTTACATCACAGGCTATACGGCCCTGGTCAATCAAACCAAACTGGGACTGAGCCATATTGCCTTTGCTCAGGTAACCCTGAATGACACCAGCAGCAATGCCCTCGAAGCCTTTAATAAAGCGGTGAAACAGATATCGGCAGTGGAGCAGTGCCACATGATTGCCGGCAACTTTGATTACCTGCTAAAAGTCAGAACGCGGAATATGGCCGAATACAGGCAGGTGTTGGGTGAGCAGATTTCCGCACTACCCCACGTACTTCAAACCAGCACATTCGTGGTCATGGAAAACGTCAAGGATGCGGGAATTTGACCATGGAGGACTGCAGGCCCAGCTCTTTGCGGTACAGGGCATTGCCTATTCCCAGTACAATTTTGTCCACTGAAAAATCGGCCGGAATCTCGGCCCTGGCACTGTTATCACCTTCAATCGCCAGCACCAGCTTCAGCAGGTCCAGCAACCGGATAACCAGATCCATCACGCTGAAGTCTTCTGGCGGATCAGCGTTTTCCCGAACAACCCAGGCCTTGGCCGCTTCAACGATATGAGCCGAATGGTTGCCCAGCGATGAAGTCGACAAAGTCCTGACTGACTCCAGACGCTGCTCCCGCTCCAGCCGTATGGCTTCCATACATAAATCCCGGGAATGCTCAGGTGAGGCTTCATCGCGCAGCATGCCTGCCAGCCTGAGGTCGACCGTGCCTTCGCGGCACTGGTCACGGTATTCAGCCTCGATGGCCCTTCGGGCATGAGGCAGGAACTTCTGTACTGCCTGCTCACGGGCCTGGACCAGATCATCGAGAGACGCCGCACTCACCATGGCGCTCATCACCTGAACGCAGTAGAGCAGGTGTTCCCAGATTTCCGGAGCGATTCTATCCGGGTTGCTCGGGAGCACCCGTTTGATGGAGACGAACTCAAAATAGAGGGTTGTGACCTCCCGTTCGGAAAAACCGGAAGTCCGGATAATATGAGGCAATCCCAGCTCTTCAATTTCACGAAGGAGCCTGGGCATCAACATGAGGATATAGTGCTGGGCTCCGCCAGACGGAACATCCATACGCCCTCCCTAACCCTTAACCAAAGCAACCCGGTGAGACGCCCATCAAACCGTCTTCACTATCAACATAGCAGTTTTCGGCGGAGAAGGTCCTGCTCAGGAACTCCCGGAAGCCGAGCGGGCCAACTGGGTCCGGGTCTTGAGGCGCCCTTCCCTCCGGATCTGGGCATTGTCATAACGGCGCTTCTGCTCGTCGGTTTCAGGCGTGATCGCCGGCACATCCACCGGTTTATCATTCTCGTCCAGAGCCACGAACGTGAAGAAGGCCGAAAGAATGTGCCGGGTATCACCGGTATAGCTGTTCTCCGCCTCCACTTTGGCGCCGATTTCCATGGACGAGCCCCAACTGCGGTTAAGGGAGAGGCTGAACAGAAGGGTATCGTTTCCCTTGGCAGGCGCCCGAAAGTGTATGGAATCCACTGCGGCGGTGACACAAACATGGGCCGAATGGCGTTCGGCAACCACGAGGGCCAGGCGATCGCACTTCGCCATGATCATGCCCCCGAAGACCGTATTGTGGGCATTCATGTCATTGGGAAAGACTTTGTATACGTGTTTCTCAATGGCGGACGAGGACACGGGTTTGGACAGCATTTCAGACATCGATCCTTTATCTCTCTGGCTTTACGCAAAGGTTACTACAGCAAGGGAACCTTGAAACGATCAATCCGGTTCCGCGGATGTGACAACGTTTCGGACCACGTCAGCACTGTGAAGAAACGCCGCCTGCTCTCTCTCATTCAGCCGCGGATGCAAAACCCGCTCGATACCATTGCTACCCACCACCGCCGGCAGGCTCAAACAGACGTCGCTCACACCTAAAAAGCCATCAACGCGAAGGCTGACCGGCAGCGTATGTTTGGCGTCAGTTGCAATACATTCGATGATCTCCGCCGCTGCCAGGGCTACCGCGTAATTGGTACAGCCTTTGTGCTTGAGCACCTCAAAACCGGCGCGCGAAGCCTGCTCAAATAACGCGTATCGACCGGGGGTAGGATCCAGGGGCTCTCCGCCCACATCGGCGCAACTCATCGCCGGAAACTGGCTGTCACCATGTTCACCAAGGATATAGGCACGGATGTCCTCGGTATGGATACGAAGCTCTTCCGCAAGCAACTGGCGAAACCTGGACGAATCCACCAGAGTGCCGGTGCCAATCACCTGGTTGGGACGAAAACCGCCAAATTCCAGTGCATAGTGCACCAGAACATCCACCGGATTGGACACCATCACAATCTTGCAGTCTGGTGAAAAGCGAGCAAGCTCGGGCATCAGCGCCTGCATTAATTCAACATTGCCCTGCGCCAGCTCCAGGCGACTGCTCATGTTCTTCGGCGTCGGAACCGAGGCACAAACAGCAATCACATCCGAGCCGGCCGTATCCGCCACCGTCCCTGCCGTCACTTGTGCGGGAGTGTTGACAAACAACTGGCCATGGCGCAAGTCAAGGACATCACCCATAACCGACTCTTTGCTGCGGCCGACCAGAACCAGCTCCTTCACGATGTTCTTCAATGTCAGAACGAAGGCAAGCGTTGAGCCTACATTGCCCATACCGATTACCGAAACTTTCATGCTGCCTCCCTGGTTCCTGAAAAAAGACGGCGCTGATCGGGTATGACTCTTTGAGCATCGGCAGCCGCCACAACACTTTACAACAAAGCAGTATTCGTACCAGCAACGGCGCATAAAACTTCAACTCGCGCCTCCTCGAAGTGGCAACAGGCAGCTCCAGGCAAAAGTCGCCGGTCGAACCACAGAATAGGTGTCGCCCAGGTTAACGCTCCATTAGGAACCTGTAAGCGACAGGTTCTTTGCCAACGAGTAGCCTGAATGAAGGTGACCAAATTCCTCTCACTAAAAACGGCTTATTGATGATTAACATGTTGGCGACAATTCCTCTCAGGGCCCTGTTCGCACGTCTGTTTTCCCTCGTATTCTTCGTGCTGGCTTTTACGCTGGTGGGAGCAACTGTCATGGATGTCGTCGGCCAGTTTCAGGCCGGTCAGCCACTCATGCAGGCACTGATCAAGGGAGTTAACGGCAGCATCATTGCCCTCGCGGTTTACGAGCTGGCCATGGTGATCCGCTCGGAATACAGCGGGCGGTCAGAATCCCACGATGTCATTACCATGATGAGGCGAACCCTGCCTCGATTCATCGGAACCGTTTGCGTTGCCATGTCCCTGGAAGGACTGATAATGATCATCAAATACAGCCAGCTCGAGCTCGCTGGAAACCTCTATTATCCGGTGGCGATTATCGTGAGCACAGCATTGCTGTTGGCAGCGCTGGGTGCGTTCCTCAAGATGGCACCAAAGGACCAGACCGGGTCTTATTAACCGGTCTGGCTCAGGGCAGCCGTTTCTCTGTCTTTGGCCTGGCGTGCCAGGTGAAGCATCACGACCCCAAGGGCCATCACCAACAGGGTCAGCCAGAGGCCATGGGAATAATTCCCCTCGACATCAGCCAGGTAACCGACGACAGCGGGCGCCAGCATCTGTGCGATACCATAACTGAAAGTAAGCCGGCTCATGGGCCGGGAGGGATTTTCGGGGAACACGCGCCCGACCATCGCCAGCATCATGCTGACAATACCAATGAAGCTGGCACCGTATATCACAGCGCTGAGCATGACGCTGGCCATGCTGGTGTTCAGGATCAACATCAGGATACTCACGGCGTTAAGCGTGTAGGCGAGATAAAGCGCTGTCCACTGCCCCCAACGGCGCGAGAACACATCCCAGAGCCAGCAGGCGGGTGTGGCGGAAAGGCCGGCAATAAGCCAGATCAGCCAGCCGTGACCGCTGAGCTCGGGCATGGACTCGGCAATCGCCACCAGGAAAGTAGCCGTAACCACATAACCAACGCCGGCACAGAAATAGGCCAGCTGCAGAATGATAATAAACCGGCTCCGTTCCTCACGGGCCGCTGCGTTTCCGGTTCGTGGGAGAGCACAGGCCCGATAATCCGGCATCCATAGCCAGGCTGGAACCAGAAGCACCAGCGCCACCAATCCATAGATCACCCACTGCTGATCCCAGGCGAAAGGATCCTTGATCAGCTCTGCAAGAACTGCAGTGAGAACAATCCCGAGACCGATACCCGAAAAGAACACGCCCAGTTCCGATTTCTGGTTATTCTTGATCAGCCAGCTCATCAAGAGCCCCGCACCCAGCAACATGCCGGCGGACGTGCTCAATCCGGAGACAAAGCGCAACACAAACCACAACCAGATGTCGGTGGTGTACCCCATGAGAACCGTAGAAACCACGGCAACCACCAGCCCCAACTGGTACAACTTCACTTTGAGGCCGAGATCACTGATCCGTGTGATGAGCAACGCACCGGTCAGATACCCGGCATAATTCACCGTCGCCAGCATGCCCACAACGGACTTGCTCAAACCAAGCGCATCGACCATCTCGGGTATCATCGGTGTATAGGAAAACCGGGCAATTCCCACCATGACCACAACGGCAATCACGCTGGCTGCCAACACTTTTATTGTTTCTATTGGTTTCAAGGGGTTTCCTTACTTCAGCTCATGCACGACCCAGGAACTTGCGCTCCTCAACATTAATTTTTATGCGATCACCAGTGGAAATATGCTCAGGCACCTGTACTACCAGTCCGGTGCTCAATTTGGCCGGTTTGGTTCTGGCGGTTGCTGAACCACCCTTGACGGACGGATCGGTTTCCTCAATCACAAGTTCAACAGTGGGCGGCAGATCCAGCGCTACGGGAGAATCCTTCAGCAGAATCACCATCACGCCCTGGGTGTCTTCACTGAT
Source organism: Marinobacter salinus (assembly GCF_001854125.1). Lineage (NCBI taxonomy): Bacteria > Pseudomonadati > Pseudomonadota > Gammaproteobacteria > Pseudomonadales > Marinobacteraceae > Marinobacter > Marinobacter salinus. The sequence goes on along the minus strand of NZ_CP017715.1, from coordinate 221,409 downwards.
AAACAATAACTCATCGGCAATGGATTCCCGGTTCAGGCTGTACTGGGTGTAGTCCTCAGTGTCCATGAACACATATTCATCGCCGTCGGCATAGGAGAAGGAGGCAGGACGGCGGGTAAGGTCCGCCAGATTCAACATATCCGAGTCTTTAAAGGTCTCATCAATCTTGTTACCGGTCACCACATCGTACATCCGCATTCGGTAGAGGCTACCTCCGGCACGGCCCTGCGGCACCGAGCGCTCAATGTCTTTCACGAAATAGACTCGGTCCTGATACTCAACGGCAGAATTCTTTTTGATTTCACTAGCTCTTGGCATGTCTTCAGATTCCAGACTGAAAGTGGACGACAAGGATGCTGATATACCACGATGACGTGCGACAAGCGATACCGAAATTCGGGACTGCAAAACATCACCGCCTTCCCGAACTCTACACCAGAACGTAACTATCCTGTAGGGGACTACTGAACTCACATCACCGTAACCGACATCAGAAACGCGCCCAGAGCGATGGCGAGAGAGCCGATTCCCCTTGCAACCCACTCTCCGCCGGGCATCAATTTTTCCAGCAACACCACCCCCGCTATCGCCGCGATTACACTGAGATCCATAATCCCGCCCACGAACAGCAAGGCCATCAACGCGGCACAACAGCCCACACAGTAGGCTCCGTGGCGAATACCCATCTCAAAAGCTCCCCGCAGCCCTGAGCGCCAATACCGGGTAATGAAGATCAGCGGGCCTTGACAGCGACGCAGGCAGGCCTGTTTCAGGGAGGAAAACTGATAGATGCCGGCGGCAATCAGGATAACGCCACTGAACAACTGGTTCTGGCTACGCATATAGGGGCTGAGCAGCGCCCACTGCTCCAAAAGCCACTGCAGTGCCGTCGCCACCAGGCTGAAGAGCATCCAGACCAGGAGGTATCCGCCAGCGAACAGTGCCGTACCCAGCATGGCACCGGTCAGATGATTCTTCCGAGCCACCTGCCGATACAGCATAATCATCGGGGCGGCGCTTGGCGTCATCATTGCCACCATCATGATGCCCCACATCACCAGCATCAGAACGAAATACCCAGGTGTCCAGTCCTTGAAGGTCATCATGCCCGGAGACATCGAGGCCATATCGGACGCCAAGCCGAAAAGATACAACCAGCTAAGGCCCACGATCGCCAGTAACCCGACCAGAGTTACCAGCGAATCGCGCACCCTCAAGCCAGAGAAAGAACCGTTTCTGCCCGCCACTTTCTCACCCGTCACCTACCGGTGAACACCGGCGGGTCCGATATCCAGGTGTGAGAGGTGACTATGGCTGGCATTGAGCTCCATCGGAATGTCTGCATGAGCGCTGGTGCGGCCAGTCGCCACCTCGGCTACCGCGTACTCGAAACCGTTCGGCAGATCGATGCGGGCCCGATGTTCAGAGCCATCCACCGGGCTAAGAATAGGTGCACCACTGGCCTCAATCAGATCCGCCACCCGAACTGACGCCTTCCGTGCCTCAACGTCACAGTCAATCTGGATCGGGCAGAACACCGGATCGTGCATCTTCGTCATCGTACTGGCAAACACATTGAAGAACGTGGCGCCCGGCTCGGATGTTTCGCCCGACAGGATGGCCATCAGGGCTTCCCGCTGTTGCGGACTGGCCCGCTCATCGACAAAGGCCTGTGCCGTGCCATTGCCTTCGTGAATGGCCCCCGGCCACTTCAGAGTCATGGCAAAGGACAGGTCATCCAGACGCGTATCCCCGAAGAACCCGTCTTCAATTTTTACTGCAGCAAATGCTTCACAGTCGCCGTGGGAAGGTCGTCCCATGAACTGGCATGGACATCCCAAGTCACAATTACAGTTTACAAATTCCAATCCTTTTATGCGCCAATCTATTTTTTCCATCTCAGCTACCCTCCTCTGGAAACGCAGCCTCTTCTGGAATAATAAACCACCCAGGCGCAGCCGATTAGATCGATAACGACCCAAAATCCGGCGATTATTCGTGTGGCGCTTAACGCGAGAGTCCCTGCTTGCCGGAGGTCGGCTTGATGTGCGCGGAAAAGCGCGCGGCTATCGCAGGAGAATGTTCCATGGGCACATACTCCAGGCAAAGGGACCGATTAAAGTCTAGCCAACCCGGCATCAAAAGAAAGGCGGGGCAGCCAGAAATCCATCAGAACTCTCAGCCCATCGAATTAGCCAAAGCTCGACCTTCTTGCGCTAGGCAACCAATTCCCGCACGTCAGCCAGAAACTGATCAACCCGCTCTGTCGTCGTCGCCCAGGAACACATCAGCCGGGCCGAACCACCGATGAAATTGTAGAACCGCCAGCCTTTGGACCGCAGCGCCGCCTGTATCGGCTCCGGCATTTCCACAAAGACACCGTTTACCTCTCTGGGGTAGCGAAGCGCTATGCCCGGCAGGCCAGCCAGGCCGCTGGCCAGTCGCTCGGCGCAGGCATTCGCGTGTCGCGCATTCTTGAGCCAGACGTCATCTTCCAGCAGCCCGCACCAAGGCGCCGAGATAAATCGCATCTTGGACGCCAGCTGACCCGCCTGCTTGCAGCGCCACTCAAAGTCTTCAGCCAGCCGCTTGTTGAAAAACACCACGGCTTCTCCCAAAGCCAGGCCATTCTTGGTGCCCGAAAAACACAGTACGTCGACCCCGGCTTTCCAGGTGATCTCGGACGGGTGAACATCCAGAGCCGCCACCGCGTTGGCAAACCGGGCTCCGTCCATGTGGATATTCAGGTTGTACTGATCGGCTGTGGCCCGGATCGCACGCAGCTCATCAGGCGTGTAGATGGTGCCCACCTCTGTTGCCTGAGTCAGGCTCAGCGCCTTGGGCTTCGGGTAGTGTATATCGGTGCGCTTGGTGACCAGATGCTCGATGCTTTCTGGCGTCAGCTTGCCGTCCGGCCCCTGCCCCAGCAAGAGCTTTGCTCCATTGGACGCATACTCCGGCCCACCACACTCATCCGTCTCAATGTGAGCCAGCTCGTGGCAAATCACGCTGTGAAACGACTGGCCGATGGACGCCAGAGCCAGCGAATTGGCCGCTGTGCCGTTAAAGACGAAATAGACATCGCAGTCGGTGTCAAACAGTGCCCGGATACCATCTGCCGCCCGCTGAGTCCAGCTGTCTTCGCCATAGGCGGCCTCGTCCACCCGGTTCGCCTCATCCATGGCTTTCCAGGCTTGCGGACAAACACCGCTGTAGTTATCGCTGGCAAACTGTTCTGACACGGACACGACAGTACTCCTTTATCGATTGCTATGGGGCGCAGTAAGCCCTCCAAGTTACATGATCCGGGCTGAATCACCAGAGGCTCCGGGGTGTGAAGACAAACATGAGAGACCTGTTTCCCTGTTATATACTCTCGCCCTCCTGAAATCACCGACAGAGAGAATGTAACACCCATGAGGCGCTTTAACATTGCAGGCAGACCAGGCCGTATCATTATGGCAGTGCTTGCGCTGGCCTGTCTGGCCGGTTCTTACCACCTCATGCAAACCGGGCTCGAGCAGCTTGCCCAGGCCCGCCAGATAGAGCGGATGCCAGAAACGCCCATCGCCGCGCTGACGAAGGGGCCATATATTGTTGCCGGCAAGGCAGGCGAGGATCTGGGCACACTCTCTACGCCTTACTCAAACACCAAAGCGGTGTATTATCGATACAAACTTGAGGAAGAATACCGGGACTCCGACGGCGACCGACACATCCGTACGCTCGACTCGGGCGAACGGGGCGGAAGCTTCCCACTCCGGGATAGCAGTGGCACTGTGACCATTGCACCAGGTCACGACCACTCAGCCATAGAGTGGAGTCTGGAGCGCACTTATTACTCTCAAACCGGCCAGAAAATCTATTCAGAGTGGGCTCTGAAGCCCGGAGATACCGTCAGGGTGATTGGGCGCTTCAATCGCGAAGACGGGGAGATGGTGTTTTCAGGCCTAGACGTTTTCAGCCTGCCGTCGTTGATTTCGGGCTTCACCCTTGATGTCGATGGCGGGGACCGCCTGTTTAGTGCGGCCATCCGGATTTCAATCGCCACCGGTCTGTTGGCACTGGGCCTGGCCCTGGCGCTGACCGCCACAAAAATACACCGTTTCTGGGTGTATGTACTGGTGATGAGCGTCGCCATCTCGGGAACCCTCTCCGTTCTGGGAGTGACTAAGCTCAATCAGGAATGGTCCGCCATCGCCACCCTTTACGAATCCCGCTATCAGCAACTGAACGATGGTAAGGATAACCCGCTCGCCCTCGCCGACCTTGCTGCCCTGAAACAGCTTATTCGCCAAAGCACCAGCGGCTGGCTTGACCGATGGATGTTCCGGCGCACGGTAGAAAACCGCTTGCCACTACCTGAGCTGGACGACAGCACCATAGCCCGGGTGGAGCAAATCGTTGAACGTCAGCCACAAGGCAAATTCCAGCATGCCTGGACCAGTTGGGGTCTATCAGCCGGAAGCTCGGCACTTGCCGTGATACTCGTTTTCTTCGCGATCCGCACCGTCAAATTCAAACGCCTGATCGAAGCCGTACCCACCAGCAGCACAACAGGCCTCAGTTTTGGCTTGTCTGAGCTGAAAGGCATGGTGGATTCAGATGACCTTCGGCCGCCCATCCATGACCCGCTCCTGAACGAGAAATGCGTGGCCTTTGATTACAAGGTGGAAGAGCGGCGGGGGTCCGGAAAAAACGAAAAGTGGCACACCATCGAGCATCGGAGCGAGCGAGTGCCCTTCTGGCTCGACGACAACCAGGGCCGGATACTGGTTCAGCCGGAGGGGGCCAGCATTGAATACCCGAAACACCACTCGGAAACCCGAGGCGACAGACGGTACAGCGTCAGACTCCTGGACACGCTGGTCAACGTGTATTGTATCGGATTTGCTGGCCTGGACCGCCAGCAGCCTGACCGCCTCACCATCCAAAAGGATGAAGAGGCACCCTTTCTCATCAGCACTCACGAGGAAGATGACATCGTGCTCGCGCGCGGTGCAGGCGGCTTTGTGGGCACTGCCGTCAGCCTCGGCCTCTTCCTGTTCGCGGCTACCGCAATGTTCGCGGCAGACGGCAACTTCAGCCCTGACAATCTGTTGCTTTCAGCACTGATAGTGCCGCTTGTACTCTGTATTTACATCGGCATCCTGCACTACAACGACATCGTATTCCTGAAGAACCGTGTCGACCGTGCCCGGGCCAACATTGACACCATCCTCCAGCAGCGCCACGACTTGTGGCCTAACCTGGAGAAAGTAGTCAAAGCCTCCCTGGCCCACGAGAACCAACTGCTCAAGGCTATTGCCCAGCTACGCAATGCCAATCCGGCCGGGATCCGTAACGCAGGGGAGCTCGACAAACTGATTGGATTTGAACAGAAGGTGACCAGAGCGATGCAGGCCCGGATCGAGAACTATCCGGACCTGAAAAACAGCAAAGTGATCGGTCAGTTCATGGCCATGATGGCTGAGACCGAGAATTACCTGTCGCTGCTTCGGAACAGCTACGCCGAGAGCGCGTTGATCTACAACACACGGATACAGTCGTTTCCGGACCTGATCCTTGCGAAGCTGTTCCGGTTCAGACCCGCACAGCAGTTTGCAGTCGGGGAGTGATCAGGCCATCAGCCCCAAGTTGGCCGCATCCTGTTCAATGCAGCGGTCCAGCAATGCCAGGTACTCGGCTTTGGCCTTGAGTTTGGTCTCCTTGTGCGCACGCATGTTCAGTTTCCGGAACTGTTGCGCCAGCTCGTTCGCCCGGGTCATCAGCTGTTCGGGAGCCACGACCTCGTCCAGGAAGCCCGCTTGCACGGCGCCTTCGGGGCTGTATATTTCAGCATTAATGACTGAGCGATAAAAATGAGCAGGCGCGAGACGGTGACGCGCTATTTCAATACCGGCATGGTGCATGGTCATGCCAATGGCGACCTCATTAAGACCAAGCTTGAAGCTGCCCTCAATGCCGATCCTGTGATCCACGGAAAGCATGATGAACGCACCCTTGGCTATCGCATGACCACTGCAGGCACCGATGACCGGGAACGGAAACGCAGACAGGCGGCGCGTCAGTTTTGAACCCACACTGACCAGAGCAGATGCCTCGCCCGGGCCTTTCTGCATCTCCTTGAGGTCATAACCTCCGGAAAAAATGCCCGGCTGTCCGGTCAGGATGACCACAGCTTCATCCTGCTCAGCTCGGTCCAGCGCAGAATTCAGCGCTTCAAATACCTCATGACTCAAGGCGTTCGCTTTTCCGTTGGCAATGGCAATCGTCGCGACGCCATCATTGAGTTGGTAATCTACAAGGTCTGTCACCCGCCTATCCTCTTGGTATGGTTAACTGTTGATCCGGTGAACTGTGCCAGCTTCTGGTCTCTGAGGCTACTCTCTACGACACATCCAGCGCGTGTCAGATTGCCTGCATACCTGATTTCCTCAAGACCTTGTTGAATGGTTCTGTAATCCGGACGAATCCAACTATCCTTAAACCAGAGATCGTTCAAAATCCTTTAGGGGACCTGCCCATGAAACCTGAGCTTCCGAAAATGCCAGCACTGAAGCTGGAGGTAGACCACCGCATACCAGCCTCGTGGGACTTTGATACAGGCGTAAGTCTCATACTCCTGGTACCGAAAGCCGACCAAAACGTACTATCCAGGTCCCCCTGGGCGGACTTCCTGAAGTTGCGTCTTGCCGATTTCCCGGAAGGCAAAAGTCCGGTGCTGCTTTCAGGCCCCAGAGGGACACGCGCCGCCATTGCCTTCGTGACAGACGACGTCAGCGGGTTCAAAGCTCTCAGCCAGGCACGTGAGTTGATCGCGCCACTGCTGGCAGAGCGCTCCAAAAAGATCAATGTGATTTCCATGCTTGATCAGTCACATGCTGCCTGCGTTATGGCCGAAGCGCTCGTGGCTGCGGCCTTCGCGGCCCTATTCCAGCCCCCCAAGATCTCTGACGAAACCCCGGACACCCACCCCCTCGCAGCCATGAACTTTATTGGCAATTTTGAAGCGGCTGACTTTCGCTTCGCCAAGGCGACTGCCGAGGGCAACAACCTGGCGCGCTGGCTCACACAGTTGCCGGGCAACTACCTGACACCCCGGATCTACCGTGATTACGCCGAAGCGCTGGCAAAGACCGAAGGCTGGCAAGCTGAATTCTATGACCGGGATCAACTGCAACAACTGGGCGCCGGCGCTTTTCTATCCGTGGTTGAGGCCAGCCCCACCCGGGATGCCGGAATACTCCGCCTTCGATACCGGCTGAAGGGCGCAGAAGAGCAGCCCTTTGCACTGGTCGGTAAAGGCATCTGTTTCGACACCGGCGGCAGTAATCTCAAGGTAGGCGGTGGCATGCTGGGCATGCATGGCGATATGCAGGGCAGCGCCGTCGCGCTAGGAACCCTGCTTGCCCTGACCCGCCTCAATTTTTCAAAGCCGGTAGACTGTTGGCTGGCGCTGGCCGAAAACCACATCGGTTCAAGGGCAGCGAAGTGTAACGACGTTGTGACCGCGCTGAACGGCACCACCATTGAACTGATCAACACGGACGCCGAGGGTCGAATGGTACTTGCCGACACCCTGGCTCTGGCATGCCGGCAAAAGCCACGGGCGATACTGGATTACGCCACCCTGACCGGTGCCGTCGTCTCGGCCCTGGGCCAACGTATGGCCGGCGCAATCACCAACCGCCGGTACTGGGTTGCCCCTCTCATCCACGCCGGGGAACAGTGTGGTGAGCGTGTGTGGCCGTTCCCTTACGAAGATGATTATGACGAAGACCTGAAATCGGAGGTCGCCGATACTCTCCAATGCCGGACAGCGGGGGCGGGCGACCATATATACGCAGCCCGCTTGCTCGGGAAATTCGTGGACAAGAACGTTGGCTGGGTTCATGTGGACATGGCGTCCTCCGGCACTCACAAGGGCGGGCTGGCGCACATACCCACAGACCTTCAGGGATTCGGAGTACGCTTCGGGGTCGAATGGTTCAATCGCATTGCTCAGGAGACACGGTAATCCCGGATTCCCGGGAATAGTGTAACCTTGCGGTCAATTAACGGTCATATTCCTGGAGCGCCTGTGTTCAGCGGCTCCAGGCTACATGTCCTTACGTTGCCAACAAAGTTATCCACAGTTTTTGTGGGCAACTTTTTGTCCACACCTCAGCGCCCCTGAGCACCCCGGCGCAGCCAGTCATGCACAAACGCCAGTTTTCGCTGAGCAGTTTGAGACAGAACAAAGGGATAAAGATCCGAGAGCCCCATGGAGCGATTGACGTGATTGACCCGTATTGCCAGGGAAGCCGCCACGTTAATCAACCGCGCCGTATCCGGTTCGGAATATGCGTCCCAGCGTGCACCGGGCAACTCCGGCGACGAAAGACCAGAGGCAATGGCGCTGTCCGTTATGTCTGTCAGATGAAGCAGGTGGGCTGCTGTCTCCGCCCAGTCTTCATGGGGGTGTGCCGAGGCGTAAGAAGTCAGATAATACTCTTTCCAGTATGCCGGTGGCCCGTTGTGGTAGTGGTTCTGGAGCGCGGCCGGATAATCTGCACGCTCGTCGCCAAATACTTCCCGGAATGACTCAAGGAAATCGTTACGCAAACTGAGCCGCCACCAGAGCATATGAGAAATCTCATGGCGCATATGGCCGACCATCGTCCGATAGGGCTCCTGCAGTGCCTGGCGCCGTGTTGCCCGCACCACCGGATCTGCTTCTGCAACGCTGATCGTAACCACACCGTTGGCATGCCCCATGGCCACCGGTGTCAGCCCTTCGGCAAGCATGTGGAATACTGGGCGAGTGCCCGGGTCTTCCGGCCGGAACCAGTGCCAGCGTCCCAGATTGTCGAGCACCCAGCGCTTTGCCGCCTCGGTTTCGGCCCAGTTGGGCATGGCATTGAAAATGTTCGGATCCGGAGCAAGCGCTGTCATCGCGCAGGAACGGCAGAAAGCGCCTTCCTTGGGCGCGATCCAGTTGCATCCGATGATCTCACGGTTTGCGCAGAACGGCCGCATGGGCAGGAAAGCCCGTGCCTGCGGATCGTAGGCGACGGGCATACCCTCTGCAGTGGTAAGGTTATCGAACCAGAGTGAACCGGAACCAACGGGGTTAGGAAAAACCAACATGGTGCTATTGCTCCAGGTGACCGGCACAGAACGTAAGATCGGGAAACATTCCCGGTGCCGTAGTTACCCACGGTACAGGCGTTGGGCAAGCTCATTCAATGGATTAAACAACTCAAGCCGGGAAAGGAGATAAATTTTGTCCCACCTTCAACTTGCGGTACTCCTGGGAATGACCGTGGCTCTCGGCCCCCTGGCGCTTGACGCCTATCTGCCCGCGTTTCCGAGCATCGCCGAAGGCCTGAACATCTCTCATAGTAATGTCGGATTAACCCTGAGCGCTTATGTCACAACTCTCGGTTTGGCCCAGTTGGTTGGTGGCCCCTTGTCTGACCGCTACGGGCGCAAACCGATTCTCTTCGCCGGCCTTCTGTTTTTTGCCAGTGGAGCGGTGATGGTGTCACTGGCGGATACATTGTCCGACATGGTTGTCTGGCGCATTGCCCAGGGCATTGGCGGAGCATTCTGCGCAGTGTCTGTGCCCGCGATTGTCCGGGATGAGGTAAGTGGACAGGATGCCGCCCGGCTGTTCGGATTAATTGGCCTGATCATGTTCATTGCACCAGCTGCCGCCCCGTCGCTGGGCGCCCTGATGCTTATGCTGGGGGAGTGGCAATGGATCTTCCTGATGCTGGCCGGATACGCAGTGCTTCTGATCCTGGCGCTCAATGTAATGCTTTTCCCCCGGCTGCAACCGCGGCCACCACAGACAACACCGGTCAAAACGCTGGTAACAAACTACCTGCTGGTACTCAGACATAAAACCACCATGCGCTTTGTGGGCATTCAGGTGCTCTGCTTCAGTACTATGCTCCTGTTCATTACCCACTCCTCGTTCATCTATCAGGAATGGTTTGGCCTCTCCAACAACGCTTTTGCCATCCTGTTCGCAGCCAACATTGCGTTCATGGCGGCCCTGAACCTGATCAACCGCCCACTGCTGAGCAGATTCTCCTCCGAGAGCCTCGTGCGCGCCCAGGTCATCGCCCAGTGCCTGGCCCTGGTAGCCCTGGTCACGACCGTTCAGTTACAGGGTCCTCTGTGGGTGGTTGCAGGCTGTATCATTATTGCCATCGGCTGCCAGGGCGGCATCGTGCCCAACAATATGGCCAACGCCATGGAGTTTTTCCCTCACCTCGGCGGCACAGCTGCGGCTCTGCTTGGCGCCTCGCAATTTACCATTGCCGGAGCCATAAGCGCCCTGTCCTCCCTCTCTGGCGACCAAACATTGCTTTCCATTACAACCGCCATGCTGGCTTGTTCGATCGGTGCCGTTCTTCTCGCACTGGGCGCACCTCGGGCGGTGGCCCTGGCAAAAAAATCCGGCATGTAACATTTCGGGCACAAGGATCGTCAAAACAGTTTTCGGGGACAGCTGAACCATCCCTCATACACAAAGCGTATGACTGTTAGCAAACACAACATAGGACGTGTTCAATCATGACATCGCCAACACCGGAGATTGCATCTCCCTCCCACCCGATCAAGAACCGGACCGGTCTTCTGAGAACACCCGACTTGAGCCAGGGCCTGGCACCGGAAAAGCGCGAAGAAATTGCCCTGTACTTTACCAACACCTTTGACACCTACACGCGCCTCTTCGACTGCCTCGCAGATGATGCAGGCTATTTCCAGAAGTCGATTCCACTGAGACATCCCCTCATTTTCTACCTCGGCCATACCGCAACTTTTTTCGTTAACAAACTATTGCTGGCCAAACTCCTGCACGAGCGGATCGATCCCCATATGGAGTCGGTTTTTGCTGTGGGAGTGGATGAAATGAGCTGGGACGACCTGAACGAGGACCATTACGACTGGCCCAACGTTTACGAGGTGAAGGCATATCGCGCGAAAGTGCGAGCCGGTACCTGGTGAGCAACCAGGAATACCTGGCATTTGTTGAGGCCGGCGGTTACCAACAGGACAGATTCTGGGGCGATGAGGGGCGCTCATGGCGCCAGTTTGCAAAGGCGAGACACCCAACGTTCTGGCGCTGGCACAATGGTTGGCATCTGCGCCTGATGACTGAAGAAATTGAAATGCCCTGGGACTGGCCCGTTGAAGTGAATTATCACGAGGCGAGAGCCTTCTGTGAATGGAAAAGTGAGCAAACCGGGGAACCGATTCGACTGCCGACAGAAGACGAGTGGTACCGGCTATGCTCGGCGGCGGGCGTAGAGGAGGTTAGTCATCATACCGCCAGTGCCAACCTCCATCTGGATCACGGCGCGTCATCGTGTCCTGTGACTCACTTCCGTCATGGCGAATGGTTTGACGTCGTAGGGAACGGCTGGCAGCTCGCTATGCATTCAGACGGCACTTTTTCCAGCATGCCGGGTTCCGATATATCTCGTCGGAGGCCGAGGTCAGCCAGCCCAATGCCTATTATGAGAGTGATCGGTTACTGGCCGAATACGCGGAATTTCACTTCGGTGACGCCTGGTACGGCGTTGAAAACTTTCGAGGAACTGGGATTGGATGAAATTGCCGACAAAGTGTCATTTCATCAGGGAGACGCCTGTAACCTCAAACCCCAATTCAGCGGTTACGATCTCGTGTTGGCAGCCAACCTGATTGATCGGCTATACCGGCCAAGACGTTTCCTGGACAGCATTCATGAACGGATCAACGACGGTGGGCTACTGATCATCGCGTCGCCTTACACATGGCTTGAGGAGCATACACCCAAGGAGGAATGGATCGGTGGATTCAAAAAAGACGGAGAAAACCACACCACGTTAGATGGTTTGAAAGACCACCTGTCCAGCCACTTCAGGTTAGTGGGACAGCCACGGAAAGTGCCATTCGTCATCCGCGAAACACAGCACAAATTCCAGCACACACTGTCAGAGGTGACGATCTGGGAGCGATTGCCTGGCTAATCAGCGCGGCAATCGCTCCCCGTTCAGCCGGCCTAGAAGCTCGACAGCTCATCCTGAAGATCGCGCTTCAATTCTTCCGGCGCGGTTATCCAGAGGGTACTGTCGGCACCTGGGAAAACACCGATTTCAAGCCCGTCATTGGTCAGTCCCGGCACCCACTTCTTGAAAAAGTCTGGCAGGGATATGCTTTTCGGGGACAGGTCATCCGCCCCCTGAGCGTACCCGGCGGCAAACTCCGCACTGGGCCATACTGGCAAGTGCGCCACGCCGTCCTCTTCCGAGACAATTTTCAGAAAACGGTTCTCGGCATTGACCAGTATCCAGATTTCGCGCTCCTCCAGCACCTCACTCAGAAAGTAGTCGTATCGCTCTTCTCCATTCATCTCGAGTATTTGCTTTAGCGGGTCACTGCTCATGATTGCTCCATCGGGCTGGTCGGTCTATTACCCGGCAGCCTAACACGTATTGCAGTCGACGCTAGCGCGCCTAAACAATAACCTGCTCCACCGGCCGCCGCAGTGATCGTGGCGTTTCCAGCCCACGTCCAATTCTTACGATAAGGTCCGGCCGTCCGTTTCCGACCCCCAGAAAACGGGCAAACTCAGCGCGCAGGGGCGCCACCTCTACCGGCTGATTAAGGAAGGCCGTCTTCAAGTCCAGAGCGGCTGCCTGCAACGCAAGCCGCTCATAGCAGCGGCCGGCTTCAATCCAATGGCGCTCGTCGTCAGTTTCAGAAACCAGCACGGCAATGGCAGACGAGCTTCGGATGTGCCGGAAGTCTTTCTGGTTCTGCTTCCTCGCGGAGAAACCGAACTTCATCGCCAGCAACCCAAGCCATCGGGGCACATCGGGATTACCCATGATCGGTCCATACAGCCCATCTCCTGCGCTGACGGCCTCTCTTGTGTTAAATCGAATCCAGGATTTAAGCTCCCTGGCCCATGCAGCATCGCCGAACTGTATGGTGTTCCCTTCGGCCACATAGCGGGCTATCCGCTCTTTATGGTCAGTGTCAGTGAACAGCCTGACGGAGACTCCATCGCCGTGCCCGGCCGTCTCCAGCTGCTGCATCTGCTCTGCAGTGAGTGGCGACCGATCGTATTCGACCCGGCTACACTGCCGTTTGGGAATGGCCTCGAACAAAGGTGACCGGAAGGGAATCGTTTCCTCGAAATCAATTTGCACACCCGAGGTCGACGGGTCATAGGTACAGTGGCCCTGCAGTCCGGCCGCTTGTGCCGCCAGCAGAAGGTTCTCGGTGGCGCAGCCCAGGCTGGCATACAAATGGTGGTCGTCGGGGTCGACCGCAGGGCAGCGCCGTGACAAGTCCGGCAAAATCCGGATCCGGTTTTTTTCCAGTTTAAACAGCCAGGGCTGAGTATTGTGGCTCGACGCCGCCAACGTCGCATAATGCACAAGCACTGAATAGTCATGTGCTGCGTTATCCAGTGGCAAATGACGCCAAGTTTCCATTGCATAGCTTGAGTAGTTCATCTCGCCCTCACGGACCACCTCAGATCAGCATTGTATTAAGCAGTATCCTAGCAATCAGCGAGCATTGGCAAACCTACTGACGCTACCGTCAGTAGGTTTGCACTACACATTTTAACCAGGAGCTTCTTGGCCGCTTACTAAACAGTGATCAACCCGTGACTCTTTCGTGATGAATACGCCGTCAGCGTTCAGCGATACTAAAATGGAAATAACAATCCTGAAAGGAGTCAGAGCAATGAAACGAATCCTTATTCCACTGGCACTGGTTGCCGCGCCAATTCTGACGCAGGCAGCCGAATTTGATGTTGAAATCCACAATCCGACGCGGGGGCTGTACTTCACCCCTCTGCTGGTTACGGCCCATCCGGCAGGAGTCACTCTGTTCGAAACCGGCAGCGCAGCCTCCAGCGAGCTGCAGGCGATGGCAGAGGGCGGCGATATCTCCGGGCTGGTTACACTGCTGAATACGGCTGGTGCAACCACGGTCCAGGATCCTGCCGCTGGCCTGCTGGCACCGGGAGCCAGCACGACCGCTTCACTCAACACCGACAACGCCACCGCCAACACTCAGCTGTCGATTGTAGCGATGCTACTGCCTACCAACGATGGCTTCCTGGCGATCAATAGCCTTGACGTGCCGACAGATCCCGGAACCTATACCTACAACCTCAACGCCTATGATGCCGGCACCGAAGCCAATGATGAGATTCGCGGCAGTGGTACTCCGGGCCAACCCGGTATGCCGGTACCTCCGCCACTGGACCCTGTTCTGGGTGACAACGGAACCGGTGCCGCCAGCACGGCCGAAGGTTACGTTCACATCCATCGGGGCAACCTGGGCGATACGGACCTCACCGGTGGCGACAGTGACATCGTGAGCACGCTTCACCGGTGGCTGAACCCGGTGGCCCGCATCACCGTTACGGTTAAATAGCCAGGAGGTGCGCCATGTTCTTTCGCAAAAAAATGCTCTTACTCCTGCCTCTGGCAGCCCTGTTGGCCGGTTGTGATTCTGACAACGGCACACTCCTGAGCAGCGCCCGGGAATATCGCTATCAGGTAACCATCACCAACCTCACGGCAGGGCAACCGCTCTCCCCAGCAGCGGTTGTTCTTCATAGCCCGAGCTGGCAGGCGTTTACGCTGGGTGACTCTGCGTCAGTCGCTCTGGAGAAACTGGCGGAGGGCGGCGACAACAGCGATTTCATCACGGCGGCAGATGCCGACAGTAACGTCCTCTCTGCGGCCTCCGGGCTGGGGGTCATAGTTCCCGGCGCCTCAGAGCAGATTACGGCTTCAGCCTCGGTTAGCTCCGGAGATGAGGTGCTGATGACGTGGGCGTCAATGCCGGTGAACACCAACGATGGCCTGGCTGCCATTGGCGGTGTTGATCTCAGCGATTTGGCGGTGGGCGAAAGCACGATGTTCCTGGCCATCAGTTACGATGCCGGCACCGAAGCCAACACCGAATCTGCCGACACGGTACCTGGCCCCGCTGCCAGCGGACTGGCAGAAGGTTTTAACGCTGTCAGGGATGATGTCCGGGATGCGGTTTACATCCATACCGGCGTCGTGACTCAGGACGATGGCCTCAGCACCTCCACGCTAGGCGGCCGTCAACGTTGGGACAACCCAATTGCCAGTGTTCGGGTTGAACGGCTGCAATAGGTTTTTAATAAAGTCAGCAACAGTAAGCGCCGCTCTCCGGAGCGGCGCGTCTGGCTCTCCTGCTTGTCTTTGGTATTAGCCTGGCTGATACCCCAGGTGGCGTGAGATTGCTTCACCCGCTTTTTTCAGTTCGCCGATCCACTCGTCTTTCCTCCGCTCGATAGGAGCAGAAATAGACAGCCCCGCGCTGACGTTCCCGGATTTTTCGAACAGCAGAACACCAATACACCCCACGCCAATCTCCGCTTCTTCGTTATCCAGCGCATAGCCCTGACGAACGCCGATAAAACAGGCCTCTTCAAGCTTCTCCAGCGAAGACAGCGTATTGCGGGTGTAGGCAGGCAGATTGGTTCGCCGGGCGTAACTTTCAATCTCTTCTTCCCCCGCAAGGCCCAGCATAAGCTTACCCACAGCGGTGACATGCAGTGGGGCGCGACTGCCTACAATCTGGTTGACATGCATCATGCGATTTGGCGTGACCTTTTCAAAATAAATCACCACATCACCTTCCCGAATCGTGAGGTTGATGGTTTCACCCAAACGGTCACATAGCTCCTGCATGTATGGGAGCGAAACAGCTCGCAGGTCGATATCCGAATGCAGACGGTTGCTCAGTTGCAACAACCTCTGACCTAAACGGTAATCGCCACTGGAGTCCCTTTCAACAAAACGATTACTGATCAGTGACTGGAGAATCCGGTAGGCCGTTGATGGCGCCAGCCCAGTCTCAGCACTCAATGCTTTCAGTTTGACTGGTTTGGAATAACGGCCGATTGCATCCATCAGCAACGCTGCCCGGTCAATGACCTGAATGCGGGGTTCAATCTTGGTATCAGTCATCAAGCTCTCCGGGTTAAAAGACCAGACCATGCTCAAGGTCGGGTTAATAATTCTACAAACTGGATCTATTATTTCACAATGTGGAAATTTTATTAATAACTAACAAACTTTTTTACTCCTTTAAAACCAATCGGTTAAAAAACGGCTAATTTTTTGTTTTGATATTCCACATTATGGAATTCTTTCATATTGAGTAATTAGAACTAAGGGGCCTATGGTTAAGACATGAAGCACGAGAGGCGGCCACGGCGACGGGGCTTCCCATAATGACAAAAACGAAGGGAGTGAAAACTCATGTTTGAGCAGAACCCTATCTTTATTCCCGGGCCCACCAATATCCCCGACCGACTGCGCCACGCAATGAATGTGCAAAGCAGCGACCACCGGTCACCGGACTTTGTTGAGACTCTCGCCCCGCTACTGCAGGACTGCAAGAAAGTTTTCGGGACCCAGTCGGGCGAAGTCGTTCTGTTTCCCTCCAGTGGCACCGGGGGCTGGGAAGCTGCCATCTGCAACACTCTGTCCCCCGGCGATAAGGTTTTGATCGCCCGCTACGGTATGTTTTCCCATCGCTGGATTGATATGTGCCAGCGGCATGGGCTGGACGTTCAGATCATTGAATGCTCATGGGGCAGCGGCGCGCCCGCGGATGAATTTCAGCGGGCCTTGAGCGCCGATACCCAGCACGAGATCAAAGCGGTATTGGTAACCCATAACGAAACCGCGACCGGCGTAAAAAGTGACATCGGCGCCGTTCGCGAAGCGATGGACAGCAGCGCTCATCCTGCCCTGTTGCTGGTTGACTGCGTTAGCTCACTGGCCTCCATGCCTTTCGAAATGGACGACTGGGGCGTAGATATCGCTGTTTCGGGTTCCCAGAAGGGTTTCATGCTGGTCACCGGCATGGCTATCCTCGGGGTCAGCCAGAAAGCACTGGCCGCGATGGAGAACGCCGAACTGTCGCGCACTTTCTTCGACTTCCGCGGGATGATGGCGGCCAACGCGCAGGGCGGATTCCCGTACACACCGCCGTTGCAATTGATTTACGGCCTGCGGGAAAGCCTGAAGATGCTGTTTGAAGAAGGGTTGGACAATGTTTACGCCCGTCACTTCCGGCTGGCAGAGGGTGTCCGCCAGGCGGTCAAGGCCTGGGGACTGGACCTGTGCGCCCAGTCTCCCGAACTCCATTCCCATACCGTTAGCGCCATATACGTGCCCAAAGGTTTTGACAGCAACAAACTGACCGACCACGCGTTCTCGAAGTACGGCGTCTCCTTCGGCATTGGCCTGGGCGAAATGTATGGCAAGGCATTCCGCATTGGCCACCTGGGCTCCCTGACCGACACCATGGTTCTGTCCGGACTGGCAACCATCGAGATGGCCATGGCGGATCTTGACTACCCCATCGAGCTGGGCGAAGGCGTTCGCGCCGCCCAGTCCTATTTCCGCAAAACGGCAGCATAACCGGTCGACGCTGACTGACGAGGTGAACCATGAGCGATGAAAAGAACCAAATACCCACGTTTGACGATGTTCTGGAGGCCCATGAGCGGATCAAACCTTACATACACAGGACGCCGGTACTGACATCCCGGTTCCTGAACGAGTTGACTGGAGCAGAACTGTTCTTCAAGTGTGAGAACTTTCAAAAGGCCGGGGCCTTCAAAGTGCGTGGCGCCTGCAATGCGGTGTTTGGCTTAGATGCCGAGAAAGCCGCAATCGGCGTCGCTACCCATTCCTCCGGCAACCATGCTCTGTCGCTTTCCTACGCGGCGGGCCAGCGCGGCATCCCGGTAACAGTGGTCATGCCTCACACTGCACCTCAGGCCAAGAAGGACGCAGTAGAAGGCTATGGCGGCAGAATCGTCGAGTGTGAACCCTCCACCACTTCCCGCGAAGCCGTCTTTGCCGAGGTCGTGGCCGAATCCGGCGCAGACTTTGTACACCCCTATAACGACCCGAGGGTTATCGCCGGCCAGGCCACCTGCTCCCTCGAACTTCTGGACCAGGTGCCAGGCCTGGATGCAGTTATCGCTCCCATCGGTGGCGGTGGCATGATCTCCGGAACCTGTCTAACCCTGTCAAACAAGGCTCCGGGCGTGAAGATATACGCAGCGGAACCACTGAATGCTGATGACGCAGCCCGCTCCCTCAAGGCAGGTCACATCATTGCCGATGATGCGCCGAACACTGTGGCGGACGGTTTAAAAGTACCCCTGAAAGAACTGACCTGGCATTTCGTGAGCAACTACGTCTCGGACATCTTCACCGCGACCGAGGAGGAAATCATCGAAGCCATGAAGCTGACGTGGAAGCGAATGAAGATTGTGATTGAGCCCAGCAGTGCGGTACCGCTGGCCGCCATCCTTAAGAATCCTGAGGTCTTCCGAGGAAAACGAGTCGGCGTGATCATCACCGGCGGCAATGTGGACCTGGACGCACTTCCCTGGAACTGAAACAACATTTGATTAGGAGACATATCATGACAGCCTTTATACGCCCCGAAGAACTGGAAGTTGGTTACGACATCCCCGCCGCTATCGGCATGGATGAAAGCGAAATTCAGACCCCTTGCCTGATCCTCGACCTGGACGCACTGGAACGCAACATCAAGAAAATGGGCGACTATGCCAAGGCGCATGGAATGCGACACCGGGTGCACGGCAAGATGCACAAGTCCGTTGATGTCGCCAGATTGCAGGAAAAACTGGGGGGCGCTATCGGCGTATGCTGCCAGAAGCCCTCTGAAGCTGAAGTTTTCGCCCGGGCCGGCATCAAGGACATACTGGTCTCGAACCAGGTACGCGGTTCGCTGAAAATCGACCGCCTCGCCCAGCTTCCCAAACATGGCGGACGGATCATCGTTTGCGTTGACGACATCGAAAACGTCGCAGACTTATCGGCGGCCGCCCAGAAGCATGGCACCGAACTGCACTGCTTTGTGGAAATTGACTGCGGTGCAGGGCGTTGCGGCGTCAACTCCACTTCTGAGGTTGTTACCATCGCGCAAGCCATTGATGCTGCCCCCAACCTCAGATTCACCGGAATCCAGGCCTATCAGGGCGCCATGCAGCACATGACATCCTACGACGAACGCAAGGCAAAACTCGATGCCGCCATTGCCATGGTGCAGGACGCGGTGGATGCCTTGAAAGCAGTAGGCCTGGAGCCGGAACTCGTCTCAGGGGGAGGTACCGGTTCGTACTATTTCGAGAGTAACTCTGGCGTTTACAACGAGCTGCAATGTGGTTCCTACGCCTTCATGGATGCCGATTATGGGCGCATCCTTGGCAAGGACGGCAAACGTATCGACCAGGGCGAATGGGAAAACGCCCTTTTTATCCTGACCAATGTCATGAGCCACACCAAAGCCGACAAGGCCATTTGCGATGCCGGCCTCAAGGCTCAGTCTGTCGACAGCGGTCTACCGTTTATCTACGGACGCGATGACGTGGAGTACATCAAGTGCTCAGACGAGCACGGCGTGATCAGTGATCCGCAGGGCGTTCTCAAGGTGAACGATAAGCTCAAGCTGGTGCCCGGGCACTGCGATCCGACCTGCAATGTCCACGACTGGTACGTTGGCGTTCGCAACGGCAAGGTCGAGGCGCTATGGCCCGTCAGCGCCCGCGGCAAAGTGTTCTGATCCATGCTTCTGAGCCCCCTGGCCCCTGGCCGGGTGGGCTGACTGATACTCCGAAGGAGAATAATGATGGAAACGTCATCCAAAGAACCATCCCAGCCACATCAGATTCTGATCGTGAACGAAGACGCCTGCCGGGAAGTCATTGGGCGCCATGAAGCCTTTCAGGCAGTCGAAGCCGTGTTCGCATCCATGGCCCGAGGAGGCGCCTATAATTTCCCCGTTGTGCGTGAAGCGATCGGCCATGCCGACGCGCTCTACGGCTTTAAATCCGGATTTGACCGCGAAGCACTGGTTCTGGGCGTAAAGTCGGGGGGGTACTGGCCAGGCAACGCCGCCAGAGGACTCACCAACCACCAGTCCACTGTCGTTCTTTTCGATCCTGACACCGGAAGACTCAAGGCGCTGGTGGGGGGCAACTACCTGACCGCCGTCCGCACCGCAGCATCCTCCGCCGTATCCATTGCCCACCTTGCCCGCAAGGATGCAAAAGTGCTGGGAATGGTCGGTGCCGGCTATCAGTCAACGTTCCAGCTGAAAGCAGCACTTGAACAACGAGCCTTTGAAAAAGTGGTGGCATGGAACGCCCATCCCGAGCACCTGACCCGGCTGGCCGCCATATGCGAAGAGAAAGGCATCCCCTTTGAAGGAGTGTCGCGACAGGAATTGGGAGCACAGTCGGACGTAATCATTACCATTACCTCCGCATTTGAACCGCTATTGGACGCTGACTGGATCAAGCCCGGCACTCACCTGGCGTGCATGGGTACCGATACCAAGGGCAAGCAGGAAGTTGATCACAAGCTTCTGGCACAGGCGACGGTTTTCACCGATGAGATTGCCCAGTCGATCAGTATCGGTGAGGCCCAGCACGCAGTGGCTGCACAAATCCTGTCTGAAGATCAGATCACGCCGATCGGAGAAGTGATCAACGGCACGAACCCTGGCCGCCAATCAGAGGCCGACATCACCCTGTTCGATGGCACCGGCGTCGGCCTGCAAGACCTGGCCGTGGCATCAGAGGCTGCGAGGCTGGCCGAAACAGGTGGGCTTGCCCAAAGGGTCACACTATAAATCAGGCCGTACCATTAGCTAGCAGATGCGGGGCAGCTGTTCACCAGAAAGCATGTCGACAACACGGGAGCCGCCAATGACGCTTTGCGCGGTGACCAACCCCGCGCTTCCCTCCAGAAACAGGCCGATATCGACGGCCGCTTCGCTCACACTGTGACGCCTGAGGATGTCGATTGCCCGATCAACATCCTCAGGCGCGACGACCGCCATAAAGCGGCCTTCATTAGCCACATGCAAAGGGTCCAGGCCCAACAGCTCGCAGACCGCAGAAATGTCTTCCCTCACCGGGATATCCGCTTCCTGTATCCGGGCCGCCAGGCCAGCGGTTTCAGCCACTTCCACCAGCGCACTGGCGAGGCCGCCACGGGTAAGATCCCGAAGGCAGCGTATGGCTATACCCTCATTGAGTAGCGCCATAACCGGCGGCGCAATTGACGCACAATCACTCTCAATCGCCGATTGCAGATCAAGTTTCTCCCGTGCAGCCATCACCGCAATACCATGCCGGCCGATATCGCCACTGAGCAATAGCCGGTCCCCTGGCCTAACCTGGCCGGGTTCAATCGGGTGATTTGCCACGACCCTCCCGACTCCGGCGGTATTGATATAAAGGCCGTCTGCCTTGCCACGCTCCACTACCTTAAGGTCGCCGGTGACTATCCGCACACCCGTCTCTCTGGCAGCGGCGGCCATGGAATCGACAACCCTCCGCAGGGTGGCCAATGGCAAGCCTTCCTCCAGGATAAAACCCGCGCTCAGATACTGCGGCTCTGCCCCGCACATCGCAATATCGTTCACCGTGCCGTGGACTGCCATTGCTCCGATATCAGAGCCCGGAAAAAATAGTGGCCTTACCACGAAGGAATCGGTCGTGAATGCCATGGCTCCGGGCATGTCCAGCACCGCGCCGTCATGCTGGCGCTCCAGCCATGGATTATCAAATGCTGGGCGAAAGAGGCTGTCGAGCAACCGTGCCGTCGCCCGTCCACCGCCACCGTGGGCCATTTTTACAAGCTCCCGGCCCTCGCTACTCAGTGGGCAGTGCTGCTCACTGTCCTCATTCATTCGACTGGCCTCCGGACTTGTCTGCGATAACGGTAATAGGCGGCACAGGCCCCCTCCTCGGAGACCATGGTAACCCCCAGGGGATGCTCGGGCGTGCAGCGGGTGCCGAACGCGGGACACTGGTCGGGTCTGGTTTCCCCTCGCAAAACAGCACCACTGGTGCATTCCCCCTGGCTTTCATCCTGGCTGATCACCGCACCGAAACGGGCTTCGGCGTCAAAGGTTTGGTACGCCGGCGATACCCCAAGGCCGCTGGCAGTGATCTCTCCCATCCCCCTCCAATGCCTGGGGACTATCTGGAAAACCGACTCCATTACCTGCTGGGCCAGTTGGTTACCCGGGCGGCGAACTGCCCGGCTATACTGGTTCTCTACAATGCTCTCGCCCCGCTCCAACTGGTGTATGCATCGATAGACCCCTTCCAGGATGTCCAGCGGCTCAAATCCGGTCACCACGATTGGCACGCGGTGCTGGCGTGCAATGGGCTCATACTCCGCATAACCGGTTATTGTGCAAACGTGGCCTGCTGCCAGAAACCCATGGATACGGTTACCGGGGCGGTCTAACAGGGCGCAAATCGCCGGTGGCACCAACACTTGCGAGACCAGTACCGAAAAATTCACAAGTCCTTCCCGATCTGCCTGGTAGACGGTCATGGCATTGGCTGGTGCCGTGGTTTCGAACCCCACTGCAAAGAAAACCACCTCGTTACCAGGGTGATCGCGAGCCACGGCGAGCGCCTCCAGGGGTGAGTAGACCACCCGGACGTCGGCACCCCCGGCACGAGCGGCCGCCAGGTCCGATTTCGTTCCGGGTACGCGCAGCATATCGCCAAACGTACAGAGAATGACGCCCGGTGTGCCCGCGATGTCCAGAGCCTTGTCGATGTAATCAATGGGGGTCACACAGACGGGGCAACCCGGCCCATGGATGAGGGAGATCTCTTTCGGTAGCAGCTGGTCAATCCCGAAGCGCATGATGGCGTTGGTCTGTCCGCCACACACTTCCATGAGTGTCCAAGGGCGAGTCGTGATGCGCGCAATGGCATTGGCATAACCCCGGGCGGCATCGGCTGTGCGGTATTCGTCTCGATATTTCATTGCTGCAGCGTTTCCAGATACTCGAAAACCCGTTCGGCTTCCCGCGGGTCCAACACCGTAATGGCAAACCCTACATGCACCAGGATGTAGTCCTCAGGCTTCACTTCCGGCACATACGCCAGATTAACGGACTTGATGACACCGCCGAAATCGACCCTGCCCTGACGAGTGAGTGGATCATCACCCTCAATGCTGATCACACGTCCTGGTACGGCCAGACACATAATGCCTCCCTGTTCTGATGTACCCGAGATGCCCAGGCCAGCTGCCCCAGAGCCAGGCCGCCATCATTGGGCGGCACCTGGCAGGGCCAGAAAACCTGAAAACCGGCTCTGTTCAGTGCTGTTACGGTAGTCCCCAGCAGGCAGGCATTCTGAAAACACCCGCCACCCAGAGCAATGCGGGATAGCTCCGCCCGTTTCGCCACTCTGACAATAACGTTGACCAGCGCCTGTTGAAAGGCAGCGGAAATTTCAGACACCGGTGCGCTCCGGGCAATGTCCGCCAGTATGCCCTGAATCACGGGCTCCCAATCTACCTGCCAGGGGCGATCTGCGCCCGGCACGGACAGGCCAAACTTGTAAGCCCTGGCTCCAGCCTCACAGCCCTGCATTGCTTCCAGTTCTGCTGCCGCCTGCCCTTCATAACTGGCCTTCTGGCGAATTCCGACCAAGGCGGCCACGGCGTCAAAAAGGCGACCGATACTTGAGGTTTCCGGAGCATTCAATCCCGACTTGAGCGCCTGTAAAAGGAGCTTCCTTTCAGCCCGGGAAAAATCGCTCACCGGCAGCAGCGACTCAAAGCCCATGACCGGCTCTCCCATCAACGCATACAGAATCCCGAGGGCCGAACGGCGGGGCTCCCGTGCAGCCGCTTCACCGCCGGGCAGAGGAAATCGCCTCAGGTGCGCCAGCCGCTTGTAACCTCGCGAGTCTACTCGCAGGAATTCCCCGCCCCACAGTGTCTGGTCCTCGCCCAGGCCACTGCCATCCCAGGCCACTCCCAGTATCGGCTCACGAATTCCATGCTCGGCCATGACGGCCGCGATATGGGCTACATGGTGCTGCACCGGACGCTGAACCGGTCCCATCTCCTGTGCCCGGCGCGTTGTGTAGTAGTCGGGGTGGTCGTCATGGGCCCAGCATTGCACCCGGGTAGCAAACAGTCCCTGCAGGCTATCCACAGTGTGTTCGAAACCTTCCCGGCCCAACACACTGTCCATATCTCCAAGGTGCTGACTCAACACCACTCCGGCATCGGTGCTCAGTGCTACCGTGGTTTTCAGGTGGCCGCCAGTGGCGCCCCACCCCGGGAGCATCGGGAAAGACAAGAACAGGTTCGGCGAGTAGCCACGCGCACGCCGAAGCAGTTGCGGGCGGCCAGCCACCACGTGAGCCACGGAGTCGTCCAATGGGCGTAAAATCGAACGGTCATGGACCAGAAAACCATCGGCGATATCGGCAAGCCGTGCCCGCGCGTCACTGTTATCGATCGCAATCGGCTCACCGCTCCTGTTACCGCTTGTGGCGACAACCGGGAATCCCAGATCCCGCAGCAACAGCTCATGCAGCGGGGTAGAGGGCAGCATCACCCCAAGCTCCGACCTGCCCGGGGCTATGTTGTCAGCCAGACCATGGTTGCGCGTGTGCAACAAAACAATCGGCCGCTCCGGGCCGGCAAGCAACTGGCGTTCCTGCTCCGTTACCGGGCAAGCCACTTGCAGGGACTCCATAGAACCGAACATAACGGCAAGCGGCTTGTCGGGCCGACCTTTTCGCTCACGCAGTCTTTGTACTCTCTGGAGCTTCCGGGCGTCGACCAGAAGCTGAAATCCGCCCACCCCCTTGAGGGCAATGATCTCGCCAGCGGCCAAGCGACTGACCGCCACAGCCAGTGCCGCGCCGCCTTCCGCCAAAGTGTCACCATCGCTTCTGCAAAAAGCCAGATGCGGGCCACAGTCCGGGCAGGCCGCAGCCTCGGCATGGAAACGCCGGCTGGCCGGGTCATGGTATTCCTCCAGACAACGACCACACATCTGAAAGTGTTTCATCGCGGTATTCGCCCGATCATAGGGCAACGCCTCGATCAGGCTGTAACGGGGGCCGCAATCCGTGCAATTGATAAAGGGATACCGGTAGCGTCGGTTATCGGGGTCATACAACTCCTGCAGACATTGCTGACACGTGGCCCAGTCCGCAGGCAACTGCGCGGAGGCCTCCCCGCGCTTTTGGCTCTCCCGAATGCTGAATTCCCGAAACGCCCCGGGGTGGGCAACGGGTTCTGTGTGAACATCGTCAATGCGGGCATTTGCCGGAGCATGTTGTATCAACGCGGAGACCAACTGTTTCAACACCAACGGATGACCTTCCGCCTCAATCTCCACTCCCTCGGGTGAGTTTCCAACCCACCCTGTGACCCCCAGATCCGTAGCCTGGCGATAGACAAAGGGGCGAAAACCCACGCCCTGAACAATGCCCCGAACACAGACCCGCCAACGAGTCAGGGGTGGTTCGGCGGTGCTATCCTGCGTCACTGTAACGCCTCGTCGTCCATCTCCAGTTCCAGGCTTTGCAACAGAACATCCTGGGCATTGGCATGATTGATATCGTCCGAGGACTCAATCTTCAGGCGTGCCCGCTCAGCGCAGGTACCTGCTGCTTCCTGTCGAAAGTGTTCGCTGAAGTGGTCCGGAGACATGTGGCAAAGCGCCCCCAACCAGACCGTGATGTCCACAACCCGGTCTGCTTTCTCCTCAGTACAAATCGCCTGAAGCTTCTGAACCAGGTTCTTGACCAGCGCCGTCTCATGCATTTCCATCCTCCTGTGCAATGGCATCGAGCAAGGCCTGGGTTACCTTGGGAATGGCCGCATCTACAGGCGCCGATAGCCCCTCACCCGCCTCGAAAGTGGCGGCCTCCACTGCAAAAACGCGGCACACCGGGGGCAGCACGCCCAGGGCCCGCGCCAACTCAACAGCCTCAGACAGCCCCAACGCATGAGACGAATACGCACCACCCAGTGATGGCAAGGGCTTCTCGCTGGCATCGAAAGCCCGAAGACTGCCAGGCTCCAGTCCCATTGCTGCGGCATCAACCAGATACACAGCCTCGGCTCCGTCCATACAATCCATCAGCCCCGCAACTTCACCATTGTGCTCAAAGGCACTGACCGATTCCGGCAACCGGCCCTGAAGTGCCTGCACCACCGCAGGCCCGACCGCATCATCTCCCCGATCCGTGTTACCAATGGCAATGATCCTGACGGACTTGAAGGAATTACTCATGGCGGACATCCAGCTTCAAAAAGTGCGTTGCGCAGGAGATGCAGGGGTCGTAGTTCCGAATGGTCTGTTCACAGCGCTCCCGAAGCACATCGGCCGGCAAATCCAACCAGCCGCCTACCATTTCCTTCAAGTCGGCTTCGATGCTGGGCTGATTCTGCGATGTGGGGGGCACGATTTGCGCCTCCTGGATCCGGCCTTCTGCATCCAGCCGATAGCGGTGGAATAGCAGCCCTCTTGGTGCCTCAGTGCACCCAAAGCCCTCCGAGGCCTTCGGCTCATGAGCCAGAAAAGGCTGTTCGGGTTCCTGGTAAGCGTCTATCAGCCGCAGAGCCTCGTCACAGGCGTACAGCACTTCAATGCTCCGCACCACAATGCTTTGAAAAGGGTTATTGCAGGTGGCGCCCAGGCCCGCGTCTTTAGCAGCCTCCCGTGCCATAGGGGAAAGCTGGTCAAAATTGAGGCTGTAGCGCGCCAGGGGTCCGACCAGATAGCAGTCGTGCTCTCGCAGGTGCGAATGCAACGCTGTCGAACGTTGGACGTGGGACTCCACGAAGTGCTGATTGTAGTCCTCAACAGCGATATCCAGACCGCGACTGGAAATAATTCGCCCAGCATTCATGGGGTACTCATCCGGATGGTGCAGCGCCACCAGATGGTAATCGCGATCGGCTTCCGGAATGTCCAGGCCGGCCGTCCAGCGCACCGTTGCCAGCGCATCGTCACGGGCCTGCTTCAAGGCTTCAGCCAGAGGCGCCAGTTCCTTTCGGGTCGGGGTCCGATAGAACCCACCCACGCGCACATTGATGGGATGGATTTCGCGGCCACCCACCAGCGCCATGATGGCGTTACCGGCTTTTTTCAGGGCCAGCCCCCGTTTGACAATGTCGGGATAATCCTTGGCCATATCCACCGCCCCGGCGTAACCCAGAAAATCCGGTGCATGCAGCATGTAGATGTGGAGCGCGTGGCTTTCAATCCATTCACCGCAATAGAGCAACCGTCGTAATGCTCGCAGTGGCCCGTCCACATCAATGCCCAGTGCGTTTTCCATCGCATTTACAGAACTCATCTGGTATGCGACCGGGCAGATACCGCAGATACGGGCGGTGACATCCGGCGCCTCTGAGTAATCCCGTCCGCGCAGCAACCCCTCGAAAAAGCGCGGTGGTTCGAAAATCCGCAATTCGGCATTACGGACCTGACCATCTCGAACCGTCACATTGAGCGCGCCCTCACCTTCCACCCGGGCCAGATAGTTCACTTTTATGGTCTTACGGCTCATGACGTTCACTCTCCTCCCGGAAAGGATCGGCCCATGCATTGAATGTCCGATAAAAGCGCAGGCGCTCGTCCTGATTCATTCCCAGTTGATCCAGTCGCTCACTCAGGGCCGACGCATTCGGATTTTCCTTGGGTCCATAACAGCCGTAACAGCCCCGATTGTAGGACGGGCACAAAGCATCGCAGCCAGCGTGAGTCACCGGCCCCAGGCAAGGCGTGCCATGAGCGACCGTTACGCAGACATTGCCCTTGAGTTTGCAGTCCAGGCATACGCTGTGCGCCGGTGTAACGGGGCGTCGCCCGCGCAGGAACGCTGAGATGACTTCCAGCAACTGGGACTTGCTGATCGGACAGCCACGCAACTCAAAGTCCACAGGCACGTGATCAGAGATAGGTGTCGAGGTGGACAGGGTCTCGATGTACTCGGGGTGCGCATAGACGGCAGAGAGAAAATCGTCGATGTCAGCGAAGTTCCGCAACGCCTGAATGCCCCCGGCAGTGGCACAGGCACCGATTGTCACCAGGGTGCGGGACCGCCGGCGCACCTCCTGGATGCGTTCGGCATCGTGGGCGGTGGTGATCGATCCTTCGACCAGAGAAAGGTCGTAGGTACCCCGAATACTGCTGCGGGTGGCTTCCGGGAAATAGGCAATCTCAACCGCTCCGGCAACGCGCAGTAACTCATCCTCGCAATCCAGCAAACTCAGCTGACAGCCATCGCACGAGGCAAACTTCCAGACTGCCAGCCTCGGTTTTTGGTCAGTGCGGGGCATATCAGAACTCCTTGAGACTCAGCAACCCACGGACCCGGTCAAACGACAGTACCGGACCATCCTTGCAGATAAACGTGGCCCCGAACTGGCAATGACCGCAGTGCCCCAGGGCACATTTCATGTTCCGCTCCATGGACAGAAAAATAGCGTCATCCTCTACGCCGGCACCGCGCAGTGCACTTGCGGTGAACCGCATCATGACTTCCGGCCCGCACACCATGGCAACGGTGTCTTCCGGATCGAACGCCAGCGTCGGCACCAAAGCGGGGACCACACCAACCTTGCCCTGCCAATCGCTACCGGCATGATCCACCGTTATATGGACTTCAAAGTCCGGAAGCTTGCTCCACTCTTCCAACTGATCGTGGAAAAGGATGTCTTCAGGGCTGCGTGTGCCATATAACAGCAACACACGACCATAACGCTCCCGGTTGTTTAACACGTGGTAGATAGCAGGCCGTAACGGTGCCAGCCCCAACCCGCCAGCAACAAGCAGGAGATCCGATCCCTCCGCGGCCGCCATTGGCCACCCGACACCAAATGGCCCGCGCAAACCCACCGTGGCCATCGGTTGCAGAGCCGCCAACTGCCTCGACACAGGCCCGACTGCCCGGATTGTATGAACCAGGCTCTCCGCCAGACTGGTGTCACCACTGATACTGATAGGAACCTCCCCCACTCCGAACATATACAGCATGTTGAACTGCCCCGGTATACAGGGTCGCCCTCCGGCCTTCCCTGGCTCAAGCTCCAGAGTCCAGGTGGTCTCCAGCTCCTGCTGTCGGCGCAGAACCCGGACCGGCTCAGGCAACCAGAAATCCGTTGAGGTCACCCTGCTGGCCCCTCCGGCGCGCCGTACACATCCAGAATCTGCATTTGCGTTGCGTGAAGCCGCCCCGCCAATATCGGGAGCAACCGGTTCAGGACTGCGTAACCCAAAGCCGGGTCCTGATCGCATTTGTTCCGCAAGCAATGGGCGTCCATCGCAATCGCCCGGGTCAGGCCTATCGCGCGGGCATCACAGGCCCAGTGATAGGGAGGCAAGATCCAGGATATTCCCACCACATCGCCATCATGCAGGGTTTGAAAGCGGACAGGCGCTTTCCCCGGCACCGCAAGTTCAAGCGCCACTTGGCCATGGCGAACCAGATACAGATAATCTGCGTCGTCGCCCTGATGAAAAAGGTATTCCCCAGCGTTGAACCGGACATTTCGCGCACAGCCACACATGAGGTCACAGAATTCGGTATCCAGCCCCTCGAAAAATGGGTGTTCGCATACGATTTGGGCGATGGATTTCATGTTTCTTCTCCTGGGAGGGTATCACCCTGAATGGCGCTCACTTCCTCGGTGATATCGATGCCTACAGGACACCAGCTGATGCACCGGCCACAACCCACGCAGCCCGACATGCCAAACTGATCCACCCAGGTAGCCAATTTGTGAGTCATCCACTGGCGATAGCGGGACCGGGTCGATTGGCGGAGACTCCCACCGTGAATATAGGAAAAGTCCGCGTTAAAACAGGAGTCCCAGCGTCGACTGCTCTCAGCTGTTACACCTTCGAGGTCAGAAGTATCTTCCATGGTGGTACAAAAGCATGTCGGGCAAACCATGGTGCAATTGGCACAGCTCAGACAGCGCTCGGCAACATCGTCCCAGCGGGGATGTTCCAGGTTATCCAGCAGAAGCGCGGGAATGGCCACCTGCGGCATCTTTCTCCCCATGTTGTTGCGGGTTCGCTCAACGACTGCCGTAGCTGCGGCGTGATGGGTCTCGGTAGCCTCTTCACGGGGCAACCCGGCAAGAATTTCTGCACCTTCCTCTGATCCAGCCCGAATGAGGAAAAGGTGATGATCGTCGGCCAGCAGCTCAGTGAGGACAAGATCATACCCACTGCCGACTTCAGGCCCGGTATTCATGGAGTCGCAAAAACAGGTACCGCCCGCTTCGGAGCAATTGAGTGCTACCAGAAAGGCGCGCTCGCGGCGGCTTTTATAATGGGGGTCGGGATACTGGTCTCCCATCAACACCCGGTCTTGAATGCCAATGGCTGCAAGCTCACAGGCCCGCACGCCCAGAAACGCGTAACGCGGTGGCTTATCTTCAGCGGCCACAAACCGGAGTTGGTCCTCATCAAGCGTTGCGTGCCACAGAGAGACCCGAGGCGGATGCAAAAAACGTTTCCAGCTATAGGGGCCAACTGCATAACCGAACAGGGCATCGTCGGCCCGGGGCTTCAAACGATAGTGCCCCCCGTCCTGTTCATCGGTCCAGCCGGCCGGGAGATCGTCGATACAGGAGAGCTGATCATAAACAATAGCCTCGTCACGGACTCTTGGCCCGACGACCTCGAAGCCTCGCTCGGTCAATGCATCAAGAAGGCATTGCAACCCGTCCAGTGTAATGACAGAAGCATCGCCAAAGTTTTCCATTCCGGGCCCTTTCAACCGTTACGGTGAACAAGCCGCCCACCGAATCATTCCCTCACCTAAGCTTTGGCAAGTCGAAGAATTCTGTCAATGTTGAGTAAAGTCTTAATAAAAGGTTTTTACGTCGCCCGCCGTTATTATCTCGCTGCTTCATGACCTGGATCATGATTTTCAGGCGGCCTGCCGCCAAAGTTATAAACGGGTCCAGTTGGTAACCGTTCCCCTGACTGATGCGGAGTAGTTTATGGCACGCAAAGAGCTTTTGTTTGATAACCCGGCCCGACAAAAGTTACTCGCTGGGGTAAACGAACTGGCCCGGGCGGTGGGAATTACACTTGGGCCAAAATCAAAATCCGTTCTGATTGAGAAATCCTACGGTCCGCCGCTGGTATGTAATGACGGCGTGACCATCGCCCGGGAAGCCAGCGTGGAAGATCGCGTTGAAAACCTCGGCATACAAATGCTCCGACAGGCTGCCGAAAAGACAGCCGATGCTGTTGGTGATGGCACCAGCACAGCGACCATACTGGCTAGTGCGCTTTACACAGACGGGGTTCGAAACGTGGTCGCAGGTGCCAGCGCAATCGACCTGAAAAAGGGGTTTGATCTTGGTCTGGCGCTGGTAACAGAACGCCTGCATGAGTTGTCCCAGCCCGTTCAAACCCGCAAGGAAAAGCAGCAGGTAGCCGCTATCTCCGCTCACAATGATGAGTCCATTGGAGCGCTGGTGGCTGAGGCGATGGAGCGTGTCGGCGATGAGGGCGTAATTACGGTTGAAGAATCGAAAACCACTGAAACGGTGCTGGACGTCGTAGAGGGTATGCGCTTTGAGCGAGGCTACCTTTCACCATATTTTGTGACTCATCCTGAAAAAATGGAGGTGGAGCTTGAGAAACCTTACATCCTTCTCAGCGACCGCCGTATCAATGCCCTCCAGGATATCGTGCCGCTACTTGAACAGGTAGCCAAGTCAGCCAGACCTCTCGCCATCATTGCCGAGGACGTCGAGGCCGAAGCTCTCGCGACCCTGGTGGTAAACCAGGTTCGAGGCATTCTGCACAGTGTTGCCGTCAAAGCACCGGGGTTCGGTGACCGGCGCAAGGCAATGCTGGGAGACCTCGCGACACTCACGGGCGCGACGGTCATTTCCGAGGAAGTCGGACTCAGTATCAAGGATGTCACGCTTGACCATCTCGGTAACGCCGAGCGGCTAATCGCTGACAAAGAAAACACCACGATTATCGGCGGCGCCGGAGCTCAACCGGAAATAAAGAACCGCATTGCCCAGATTCGCCTGGAGATGGATAAAACCACGAGTGATTATGACCGGGAAAACCTCCAGAAAAGGCTGGCAAAACTCACCGGAGGCATAGCAGTCATCCGGGTCGGAGCGCCCGCAGAGTCCGAGCTTAAAGCGAAAAAGGATGCCCTGGACGATGCCATCTCGGCCACCAAAGCGGCAGTCGCCGAAGGCATCGTTCCAGGTGGAGGCCTTGCCTTGCTTCGCTGTTCGGCTGTTCTGGAACGTCAGCTTAAGACGCTGGACGGGGACGAAAAAACCGGAATACAGATCCTTTTACGGGCCCTCGGATCCCCGGCTCGCACGATCGCCGAAAACTCTGGCGTTGACGGTGGCGTAATTGTCGCCCAGATGCTCAAAAGCAAGGGCAACAAAGGTTTCGACGCTGCCAGTAACACCTACACGGACCTGATGGGGGCAGGCATTGTTGACCCCACAAAAGTGGTGCGTATTGCCCTTGAGAACGCAGTATCCGTAGCCAGTATGCTGTTACTGAGCGAGGCAACGATGACTGAAGTCTCGGAAAAGCCAAGTGATTCGCCCCCAGTAACCGGCCTCTGACAACAGAACTGTTCAAATTAACCGGGGTCTTACTCGGCTCAAATCTGCTTGTTAACCGTTCCGGACAGAGCGCTTCGATTGCCATCCGTATCGAGAGTGCGCATGGCAAAATACCAGGTGCCCGCTGTCAACTCGTCCACCAACAACTCTTCAACGGACGCGTCGCCGATAGCAAGGGTATTGTCCAGTGCATCCGGGTCCGTACCATAAACCACCTCGAAGCCCGCAATCTCGCCCATAGTCAGGCTGTCGCCGTTAACCCGTGTCAGTGGTGCTGTCCAACTGAGCACAGCAGTATTTGCGGGCAAGGCCGGTTCCGGAACGGTATCTGTGACAGGAGCCTCTGTCGTGGCGTCTCCGGTGGTCGTCCCGGAAGTGTCGGAGCTATCAGCAACCGAAGTATCGTTGATTGTTGAGGTGGCTGGCGCCTCCGTCGTATCCGTCGTATCTGCGACACTGGTATCGGGTTCGCTGTAGACATCGGCAATGGTCTTGAATCGCTGCACGTTGCGATATTCCACGATCACCAGTTTCTGGCTGATGATGCTTGAATCTACCGTCAGCTGAAGCTCGGACGACTGCGCGGCGGCGGCGGCAACAATATCCGCCAATGACAGATTAATGCCGTCGCCCATGATGTCGATCTGGCCGGTGGCAGCAACCTGCGTGGTCATATTCTGGAGAACATCGGCAATACTTTGCCATTGGGCATTGTCATTTACCAATGCCAGGAAGGCCGCGTTGGCTATTGCCACCTGCAACGCGTCGGCAGAAACCTCACCCAACTGATCGAGCCGGGTAAGGTCCGGCGGCGAGAGTCTCAGGGCGCCAGCAGACAGGCCGAACCAGCCCTCAACGGTCTGATACGCAGTCGACAGCGCAGCCGGGGAAAGCCCCTCGCTGTTGCGCTCCGCCAGGGCCACCGCCAGATGAGTCAGCGGTGTCAGGTACACTGTCTCGGTAATCAGATCCCCGGCACCACGAAGCGCAAAGTCGCTGCCCAGGCCCAGGGTCTGACCGAAAGCAACTGTTTCACCATTCGCCTGGTCACAACCTGGCAACACGTCACAGACCATACGCGTGGACTGATCGGCCCGAAGTTCCACCAAAGCCCAACCGTCAGCTTTACCACGCAAACGCAACTCATAACTGCCGTCGTCAGCCGTTCGTACCGGCTTCGCAGCCAATCGGTCAGCGACATAAATTCCCGCTTTGTCTGACTCCAGACGATTAGCCGTTACCAGGCCCTGTCGAATCACACCCTTTATTGCGGCCCCCGCAACCTGAGCCATCGGCTCGCCTGAGTCCTGCAACGGCGCGCCGCTACTCCCAGTGACGCTGTTATCCTCGGAAAAATCCAGACCGCAGCCGGAAAGCAGTGCCGCCAGGGGTAAAATCAGCAGTCCTTGCTTAACCATTTTATTGCCGCGATTTGACATGTTTTTGCACCGTTTATTTGACATAGTACAAAAATGATACACCCCGGCTTTGTGATGTTTTGCGACTCGGCTCCGATTCACGCGCCCAAATTCGTCAGAAAAATGACACTTACAATTGACAACATCAAGACATCCAATGTAACTCCAAAAAATCCTTAAGACTGATCGCAACCTTATGTTTTTATTACTTAATTAAAATAACGCCTACTGCGGGCCATGTGAATTCAGCGCCGCTAATGATCCGGAAATTACAAATTTAAACAGCGCAGCTCCCGAAAGAGCACCGCCTTGACCCTGATCATCGGGCGAAGGGCCACCCCATGCTATAAACACAGCTGGCCGTTTACGCACCAA
This sequence comes from Marinobacter salinus, assembly GCF_001854125.1. Taxonomy (NCBI): domain Bacteria; kingdom Pseudomonadati; phylum Pseudomonadota; class Gammaproteobacteria; order Pseudomonadales; family Marinobacteraceae; genus Marinobacter; species Marinobacter salinus. The sequence continues at coordinate 187,091 of NZ_CP017715.1, read as the reverse complement.
ACATACTCCCAGGAAGGAGACCACCATGACCCGCCGTCAATCGCCCAAATTCGATACCTCCCGTCTTAAAACTCACATTGACGCCATGACCAAACAAGCCGTGGATGTAACTCCGGACGCCTCATCCAGGCACCTACATAACGGCCTTGATACGCCACTGCCACCCGCAGACCTGCATGGGAGCTACGTCAATCACCGTCCACTGCCCACCAGGGACATCGAGAAACGCCATGCCTACATCATTGGCAGCGGCATTGGAGGCCTTTCGGCAGCCTTCTTCCTTATCCGGGACGGCCACATGCCGGCAGGGAACATTACGATTCTTGAATCCCAGGAGGTCGAAGGCGGCGCGCTTGATGGCGCGGGCAATGCCGAGGATGGCTACATCGTCCGCGGTGGCCGCGAGATGGAGATGACCTACCAGAACTTCTGGGATGTGTTCTCGGAAATACCTGCTCTGGAATTACCCGAGCCTTTCACCGTGCTCGACGAGTACCGGATCGTAAATGACTCCGACAAGAACTGGTCAAAAGCTCGGCTTCTCGAAAAACAGGGCCAGATCCGGGACTTTTCAACAATGGGACTTAGCCGGCTACAGCAGTTGGAGCTGGTACGGCTTTTCCTGGCACGCAAGGAAGACCTGGACGACATCAAGGTGGAGGACTGGTTCAGCGAGGGCTTTCTGAACAGCAACTTCTACACCTTCTGGCGCACCATGTTTGCTTTCGAAAACTGGCATTCGGTGCTGGAAATGAAGCTGTATATGCACCGTTTCCTGCATCTTATGGACGGTCTGAACGACATGACCTCGCTCGTCTTTCCGAAATATAACCAGTACGACAGCTTTGTTCGCCCATTAATGGCGTGGCTGAAGAAACAGGGCGTCAAGGTCCAGTACGACACCATCGTGTATGACCTGGAGATGGATATCAGTGGCGACACCAAAACCACCACCGGAATCCAGTGCCACACCAGCAGTGGGGACAAAACCATCAAGGTTCACCAGCGCGATCTGGTGTTCGTAACCACAGGCTCGATCGTAGAGGACACCGCCTACGGTGATGACGATACGGCTCCCGAATTACGGGTAAACGAGGCGGACCCTAACGTTGGTTCAAGCTGGCAGCTTTGGAGAAACCTCGCAGGGAAGTCACCGGCGTTCGGGCGCCCTGACAAATTCTGCGGTAACGTACCCGCTTCAACATGGGAGTCGGCAACACTGACCTGCAGACCGTCGCCGCTGACGGAGAAGCTGAAAGAACTGTCAGTCAACGACCCTTATTCCGGAAAAACGGTCACTGGCGGCATCATCACCTTCACCGACTCGGCCTGGTTAATGAGCTTCACCGTCAACCGCCAGCCCCATTTTCCGGACCAGCCCGCTGATGTCATCGTGCCTTGGGTCTATGCCTTGATGATGGACAAGCCCGGCGACTATGTGAAAAAGCCTATGCCGGAATGTACTGGCAAGGAAATACTGATCGAGCTGTGTTACCACCTCGGACTCATCAACCAGGTGGACGAAGTCATCGCCGCCACCAAAGTCCGCACCGCCCTGATGCCCTACATCACAGCTCAGTTCATGCCCCGCGCCAGAGGTGATCGCCCCTGGGCGGTACCGGAGGGCTCCACCAACCTCGCCTGCCTGGGTCAATTTGTAGAAACCCACAACGACGTGGTATTCACCCTGGAAAGCTCAGTTCGCACGGCTCGCATCGGCGTATACAGCCTTCTTGGCATCAAGAAACAGGTGCCTGACATCTATCCTGGCCAATACGATATTCGCCGTTTGTTGCGGGCAACTCGTACGCTGAACAACGACGAGGCATTTCTGGGCGAAGGCATCCTTCGCAGGGTTCTGGGGGGAACTTATCTGGAAAATATCCTGCCGCTCGGCCCCGGTGAAAAGCCCGAGGACCTGCGCACGCACGGACTGTTTGAACAACAGCTGAGCACGCTGCGCAGCCTGATCGAAGACAGCCACACGCTGGACACGGCGAAAAGGTGGATTCAGGGGGCAATAGACAACCTGAGCAGGCGTCGCTGAGAGACGCTAAAAACTGACGACCTACGATGCGGGCCCCGGGGCCCGCTAACCCGCGCCGGGACAAAATGGTGAGCGATACGACTAGTGACAAATGCCTCAGTAAACGTTATCCATTCAACCACATGAGAGCATCTGCCTCATGCTCGAAGAACTTCAGCTCGCCCGCCATGAACCAGTTGGCAACCTTTGCGATGTTGTCCTGCCAGACCTTGTGACCAAAAACCGCGATTTTGTCTACTTGCAGGCCATGCTTTAAAGACAGATTGAAATCATCCCAGGCCGCCCGCACTTCCCAGCCCTCAAGTTCCGAGGCATCAAAGAGCACTTTAACTTTCCGTTTTTCCACTCCCTCCAGGGCACCATTAATCATCGGGCTAATCGTTTTGAAGTCATCGTGGGTCAGCTTTCCCTGTGCCTTGAAGGACAGAAAAACATCATCATCGACCCTGTTAATGCCGATGGACACGCCATGCTGTTTGATTGTCATTTCCAGACCCTCCTTGCTCAGTCCTTGCGCCCAAATCAGTGTACAGTTATCCATTGTAGACTTGGAACAGGCCGGGTGTGCCCATGGCTGTGAGTAATTCCGATTGGTGAGCATGTGAAGAAACTTTTCATAATTTGTGGCTTGGCCCTCGTGCTGGCGACCGTTTTCAGCGTGGCCGCCCGCCCTGTGCCTATTGAGCAGAAATTGATTCAGATTCAGGCCGACGATGTCTTGGGTGAATTTCCTGGCATTGGTGAACAACCGGTCGAGTTGCAGGCAATACTGCTGGACCTTGCCGACGACCCGTTGCTGATCCTGAAAGCGCAGGCCGCGTTTATCCGCTATCCCGACATGGCCCCTACCGTATTTTCGCTGTACGGCACGGAACCTGAATTTCAGGCTATTCTGAGGCAATATGGGGAGGCGATACTGCTACCAATCCATCATTTTCTGGCACGGCCTATCCGCTCCATTGAGCTGATGAATCAGGCAAGACAGCGCTACCAGGCAATAAAACAATATTTTGCCGGCACCCCCGATACCACAGACCAGGCCAAAGACCCGTACCGGTCGCTAACCCCGGAAGAGAGAGGCTGGTATGCGGTGAACTTTATCAAGAGTGAAGGTCATGATTTCCTCGGTCAGTTTATTGTGGATGCCGAGGGTGGAACCCAGTGGATCGTCACGGAACGCATGCTGGAGGGACTGAACCAGTTTTTCACCAGCGGCATCCGTAGCCTGGAAACCAGTTATCGCGCGGGTGAAGAACTTAGCGCCAGCGATCTCGGCTGGGCATCGGTCGATGTTCTGGTCTTCGCCAGTGCCGTAAAAGTACTCCGCATGGGACGCGCCGCAACGGTCACCACCAAAGGTGCGAGCCGCGGCACCCGTTCGGCGGCTTTGGCGGCACGTGTCAGTCAGGGTGGTCGTATGGTGCTGAGCAGCGCCCGCTACGCGAAGTGGCCCCTGGTTATTGGTGCCGGCTACCTCGTGATTGCCCATCCCAGCCTTATCAGTGACTTTTTCGCGGGTGTTGCGGATGTGTTGGGCTATCCCGCGCTGGCCGTTCAGTTTGCTGGATGGTTGCTGCTATTGATTCCGGCTCTTTACCTTGGCAGCTGGCTGCTTTGGCTCTTTGGACCGCTGCTCATGGGCGTACTGCGAGCAGCTCACTTCATACTGGACAGACTGAGTGGCAGAAGACACCGTGACTCCGGATATGGGGAGCTCTGAAGCCCAGTCGCTCAATGAACGACTAATCAATCAGCCCTGATCGTGGAACCAGGCAGCTCATCATCGTAATCGAAAGATCCCGGAATACGGCGTCAGATGCAACGATACCGGGGAACCTGTCAGCCATGGCACGCCGACAGGCAGGTTCCCGCGCTCCGCTGCTTTCAATGCACATAGAAAGTTCTTCACTGCCTTTGGATGTCCCGACTGCTTCTTCGCACAGCTCGGGAATCCGCGCAGTCACGTAGTCCAGGACAGCGCTACGTTCCACCGGATCCGAAGCCAGGCGGGTAAAGCGACTGGCGTCGATCGGCTCTGGCTGCTCACGGGTTTGTTCCCAGACCACGAAAATCAATGCGGCTGAAACCAGGACGACCGTAACTGTAGGAAACTTCATTAAAGGCATTCCGCTTTGGTGACGCAAGCCACGGAACATCACGACTCTGTACCATGGGGCTAAAAATTATTGCAGGTTCTGGAATGCCCCTTTAACGTGGCTCGCCAGGGCATCATTAAGGGGGTTGGAACCCCGGCGGACCAGTGCCAGCTGGTAGGAGCCTATCTCGGGCAGATCGTCACTTGCAACCTGTTTCAGGGGCGAGCGCACAAGGCTCTCGGGAAAGGGCGCAATGGCAAGGTCCGCCAGCATGGCGGCCTCCTGGCCGGAGCAGTGCTCACAGGTATATGCAATGCGGTAGGGTGTCCCGGCCCGGTCAAGTGCCCGCAACGTCATCCGACGCCAGGAACATCCCTCATGCGCCACCGCAACTGGCACAGGCGTCCGCTGGAACGCAGAGGATCCCTCGCGGCCCGCCCACACCAGAGGCTCCTCATGCACGACCTCACCACGGATTTTTTTAACCCCATCGGCTACCGTGACCAGGGCCATATCGAGCTCTCCCGCATCCAGTCGCTCCAGGTTCTGCTTGCTTGATCCGACAACAACATTCACCAGCACGGCCGGATAAGATCGGGCAAACTGGCCAAGAACTTCCGGCAAAATCCGGGTACCAACGTCGTCCGAGGTGCCAATACCCACCTTGCCTTCAAGTGTAGGCGCAACGAAATGCTGGACCGCTTCTTCATTGAGCCGCAACAACCGACGGCTGTAACCCAGCAGCACCTCACCCTCTGCAGTTAAACGGACCTGTCGCGGTTCACGAAGAAACAGGGTCTTCCCCAGGTTCTGCTCGAGCTGTTTGATCTGCATGCTTAATGCCGAGGGCGTTCGGTGAACCATCTTTGCCGCACCCGTGAACGTTCCGCACTCGGAAATCGCGACAAAGGTTCTTAATACGTCATTATCAAGCAGCGGAATTTTCACTTTAACGGACCTTCCCGAAGGATAATTGATCAACAATGACTTAAGTATATCTGAACGAAGAGTTAAATTCTTTTCGTTTGATTGAAGGCAAGAAGACCTCCATCCTAGTTCCATGGCGCACTGTTTGAGAGCTTTCCCTGACCCAAACGGATGCCTTGTAAATTCCGGAATTCCATAGAGAGGTGACGACACATGCTGGCTCATAGAGACAATCACCGCGCATCCAGGCTGATGCCCCTCTCCTCCTGGATGGAAAGCTATTCCCGCAGGCAGCAGTTCAGGCGTATCGCAACGACACTTCTGGGGGAGCGGGATGAGATTATCTGCGACCTGGGCTATTCACGGCAGGAACTTGTCAGTGCGCTCAAGCTGCCGTTGAGAAGCGATGCGCTGACCTATATAGAGCAACGTCGCTCAAAGCGAAGACTCGCAGATTAGACTCGTCGGGGCGGTAGAAGGCAAACTTCGCTTTCGCCCCGACACCACCTGCTGCCGATTGCCTGGCCCAGCTCGGAAAACCGAATCAGCTGAAACCTGCCAGCCAGTGCGTCCGCAATCTGGCGAATATGGGTGGGTGTTATTTCACAGCAGCCACCCACGACAGCCACCCCTTCTGCGCCCCATGTTTGTATTTGATCGGCATAAACGGCCGGGGAAACGGCCGCAACCGCCTCAGCCAGGGTTTCTCCGGACTTGAGCTTGCCATCTTCTTCCACACGAAACGTCACACCGAAAGCTTGCTGATGGATGGCGGACAGCTGGCTCAAAAGACCTTGGCAAGCGCCTATGCCGATGGGAATGGGTATCTACCCCTATCAGGGGCGGGCAGTGAGCGGCCCCGAAGTAGCAAGCGTATAATCCCCGCCTAACCATCAACTTTCAGGAACGATACATGCCAAATGATCCACACTTTTACGAACCGTCCAATGGCCACGGCCTGGCTCATGACCCGTTCAATGCCCTGGTGGCACCGCGACCCATTGGATGGATCTCCTCCAGGAGCCGGGAGGGGGTGCTCAACCTCGCGCCTTACAGCTTCTTCAATGCCTTCAACTATCATCCCCCGATCGTCGGATTCTCCAGCGTCGGATACAAGGACTCGGTCCGGAATGCCGAAGCAACCGGCGAGTTCTGCTGGAACCTGGTGACTCGCTCATTGAGCGAAGCGATGAACCAGACGTGTGCCATGGTAGGACCGGAAGTCGATGAGTTCGCCCTCGCGGGCCTGACCCCGGAACCCTCACGGGTTATTTCAGCGCCCCATGTGGCGGAGAGTCCGGTAACGTTGGAGTGTCGGGTTTCCCAGGTGCTTCAGCTTGCGGGTGCCGATGGGCATAACGTGGACACCTGGATGGTTTTCGGTGAAGTGGTTGGCGTTCATATCGCGCAACACCTGCTTCGGGATGGCGTTTACGACACCGCAGCGGCTGAGCCGGTACTTCGCGGTGGCGGACCGGCGGACTACTTTTCAGTGGGTGAATCCCAGAAATTTCAGATGCATCGGCCTGGATAAAATCAGCGGGCGGTTCGGCAACACGCTGACAGGCCTGCTCTCTGCGCACCAGGATGAAACATTCACAGCCTGCTGTTGCCTGTTTTTGAGGCGCGCAATTCGGTTCCCCCGGGGATAGCGCGCCAGCCCCCATCTCAAATGTGATACGCAAACGCTTGTCTGCAAAGCCATTCTCCGTTAGCCGTTGCGTTTTGGCATAGATTCCGCTTTGTACCATTTCATTGCGGAAACCCCGGCTCCGGGTTTTCTGTCTCTGTTTCCGGGACGACCCGGACGGCTGCCACAGCCGAATTCCTGTCTGGACGACCAGATGACCTTATGACAAGCGAGGTTATCGAGATGTCAGCACCAACCCCAGAGCCAACCGGATACGCAATCTACGACGTCGCTGAGACAGGCCGCTCACTGGCTCAAATCTATTTCGCCATGTGCCCCACATAAGCGACGGTGAAGGCCGTTTCCTGAAAGACTTTCAGGCCGGTCTCCGCAAACGGAATGGGCAATGGGTGTGCCGCCAGCGTAGATTTGATCACCGCCGGCGAGATGGTATCGACTTCCAGATTACCAATGGAAATCAGCTGAATGGTTGCCTCCAGCTTGAAACTGACGGCACCACCGGCAAACTTGCCTTTGGGCATGCGCTCTTTAATGACCACTTTTTGAACACCATACTCCGACATAAGCGCAGCAAAGGCAGCCTGAAAATCCAGCAGGTCATCCCGGGTATGGTTCTTTTTGAGGGCCAGCTTGCGCACCTTGCACTCAGGCAGGCTGAACTGCCCCTGGTCCAGGTTCAGCAAACAAATAACAGCATCACTGCCAGTCAGTTCAACACCGCAAATAATCATCTGAACTCCTCACTAACCGCTAGCCACAACACTTCTTGAATTTAAGGCCACTGCCGCAACTGCAGGGATCGTTACGTGACGGAGCTTTGGCTTGCTCAACAGTGGGTCCCTTGTTCAGCAGCACAGTCAGAGCCCCGATGGATTCGACCGCCGTTTCGCGGGTATCCACTGTTATCTCGGCGTACAGCTTTGCCTCTGCGACTTGTGCCTCGACCTCTTGCTTACGCGCTTCACTGGTAACAACCAGGGTTAGAGGGTGCTTCTTGGTACCACTTTTTTGCCTGGCATTGGTCTGGAAGCCGCCATAAGCCGTGTGATGCTGGCGCGCATCCTGTCGGCCTTTAAAGAAAAATTTATCTGACATACTGAAACCCTGATGATTAAGGAGGCAACTTCCGGCACTCACGGAAACACTGCCGGCCGTCGATGCGGACACCTTTTAGCATGCTTATGGGGTTGGTTATATAGCAAAGTGTAAAGTACTGATGACTGGCGGTAGCGTACTGTTTCAGATCAGAAACAGAATACGTCGGATAATTTTACACACTGCTTTTTTCCGTTCGACAAAAAACTCAACAATACACTGAAAATTAGAACAAAAAACCAGAATGGCACCCCACTTGCTATATCTCCCTTAGCTACCAAATTATGCAGTTGAGGAAGTACCCATGTCGTTGTTCAGCCGTATCACCGCTCTCAGTGCTCTTACCCTGTCTCTTGCCGTTGCCGCACCTGCCAGTGCCAACCTTATCGTAAATGGCAGTTTTGAGGACCCGGATGTCGCTTCAGGCGCCTGGAAATCGTTTGATGCCAGCGAAGTACCGGGCTGGGACGGAAGCCGTATCGAAATCTGGGACAACTACAACGGTGAAACAGCATACGAGGGTTCCCAGTTTGCCGAACTGAACTCCGATCCTGGAACCGGAACCGCATTTAGCATTTTCCAGGACATTGCCACCGTTATCGGACAGGCTTACGACATGAGTTTTGCATATCAGGCCCGCCGGAGCGACACTGAAGTCTTCGCGTTTTCAGTCATTCCGGAAGGAAGTGCCACCCTTTCCTGGCAGCTCTCCAATCACACGACAGACGGCTGGAAACTCTTTTCGAACTCATTCGTGGCCACGGCTATCAACACGCGCATCATGTTCACCTCAGTGGTTCCAGAGACTGGCACCATCGGGAATTTTCTGGACGATGTGAAAGTGACGGTTGCAGTACCTGAGCCGGGCACTATTGCGATGTTGAGCCTGGGGCTCTTTGGGCTGGGCATGTCTCGCCGTCGCAGGTAACGTTAGTAAGAAATGCATAGAAAAGGCCGCGTCTGCGGCCTTTTTTCGTTGAACGCCCTGGAATGTCTTCCGAATTACCCGAAATAATCCCGCATCCAATCAAAAAGCGTCTCTGTTGTTAACTCGGCCAGAGGCATCTGTTCAAATTCAGTGCCGACCTCATCCTCAATGGTTACGAATTGATAGAGCAGAACTCCCGGTTGTTCATCATGCAGGATAAGCGTAATGCGACGGCGGGTGCGTAGACAGTCCAGAGTCATCACATCGGCGGGAATGCCGGCATCGCGCATACCGCGCCGCACCTCCACCACCGGGTTGATGTGCTGATGTGCAGCCTGAATGCGTGCATGGGCATCGCTGGCCATATCGGAAAGTGGTTTCAGGGGATCTTCAGACATCCGGCCTCCTGCGTAAGTGGCTGACAAGCATACTAGCAGTTAACGCTATCTGGCGAATCCCAGTCAGCTCAACCCGGGGTGTAATAACCGGTAAACCGGTTTCGGTGCCTACGGACCACCATCGCCAATTCACCGAAAGCTTGACCAAGGTCAAAGTCGCAGCACTGGGCGTGAATTAAAGGTTTCAGGGTGTCAGCAATGGTTCTAACTTTATAAATGAAGTGAAGGTTATTTATTGACCAACGGTAATTCAGTCAGAGTGCTCTATAAAGAAGGAATTTTAAGATGAAGACACATTCTGCTTCTCTACCCCCTTTCCTATTCTCGCTCGCGGTCGGGGCAGCTATCACAGCGTCCGGGGCAAATGCTGCAACGCTTTCTGTGGACACAACCGCTGACGACTTGACCTCTGGCGACGGGCTGTGCTCGCTTCGCGAGGCCGTCATCGCCATCAACACGACAGGCAGCACCGCGGGCGATTGTGCAGCTGACGGTGTTTACGGCACCAGCGATACCATCAACTTGCCAGCAGGCACATACCGACTGACCATTGCTGGACTGGATGAGACGCCAGCGGACCCGGCCACCAACCCTCCCACCGTCGCGAACACGCCCGATGCCGCAATCGGTGATCTCGACCTGATTCAGAGTGTGACCATTACAGGAGACGGCTCGGACACAACCCGAATTGAATGGGACCCCACGGCAGCTGACGCTACTGCGGCTGACCGGATTTTTCACATCTACACCGATGACGCCAACACGGCTAACGTGGACGTGGCGATTGCAGGCGTCACACTAGCCAGTGGACAGACCTTCGAGGTGGATCTGGGCGTGGCAAACCCCACTCCCGATACCGGGCCTGATCCAACCAATTATTTCCTTCGCCGTGCCGGTGGTGCGCTTGCGCTTGGCGCAGGAGCGGCGGTAGTGGAAATCGATCCCAACCTGGAAGGGTCCGAAAATGCCAACTCGGGCGGAACAGGTGGTTCCACCGGCGGTGAAGAAGGAGGAACAGACTATTCCCTCTCCCTCTCAGACGTCGTGATTGATGGAAACAGCGCGCAGGGTGACGGCGGCGGTGCCTATATCGCGGCGGCCACCACAGCGACCAATATCGTGCTGAGCAACAACACCTCCGCAACCAATGGTGGCGGGCTCTATAACGAAGCCACCACGTCCATCACCGACTCAACCGTCAGTGGCAACGTGGCCGAAGGTGGCGGTGGTTTGTTTGCGACCGGTGCAACACCGGTTACCATGAATGGCGTTACCTTTAGCGGTAACGAAGCCATCGGCGGAGGTGCGATCAGCAGCCGCTCCGGAGTCACGATCAACATGCTGAATTCGACGATCAGTGGCAACCTGGGCACAGATGTGGGTGGAGGGCTTTACAGCAATGGCTCTGCGAATCTGAACTTCGTTACCATTGCCAGAAATATCGCCAACTCGGACAGTCCAACTGCAGGTGCCGGCATCAACACCGTCCCGGCGGGCGGCGTTACGATCACACTGAAAAACGTGCTGCTGGAGGGCAACCTGACGGGATCAGACCCTGACAATCGAATTCCAGCCAACTGCGGAAAAACCGGAAGCAACACCTCCGTGATCTCCCTCGGTCACAACCTGAGCAGTGACAACAGCTGCGTTACAACCGTGGTATGGCTGGACGATACCACGGACATCAACAATGTCGACCCGAAGATTGACATCCTGGCTGACAACGGCGGTTTCACACAGACCCATGCGTTGCTTGAGGGTAGCCCTGCGTTGGCGGCCGGTGTTGCTACAGCCGGCGTAACCACTGACCAGCGCGGCATCACCCGTGACGACACCCCCGATATCGGCGCCTTTGAGGTACCCACGCCACCGACTATCTCAGGCTCGGGTAGCAGCGGAGGCTGCACCGCTAACCCCAAGGCGCCTTTTGATCCCTTACTGCCGGGCATTGTGGTTTTGGCGATTGGCGGACTGGTAGTGCGTCGCCGATACAGTGTTACCAAATCCCGCTAACCTCCCCGTTTGGGGCCTCAGAGGGCTGGCTACCCGTGATCGAGATTGGATAACGGGTAGCCAGCTATCCCGCAGAGGTCAGAAACCCCAATAATCCGCCGATCGCGCCTGATAGATCGCATCACACCAGTCAGTCACTATGTGCTAGTGTGTTTTCACGTTGCTTCCAAAGTGACCATCAGGTGGCGCATGAGACAAGGGATCTGCTCGACTATGCCGCAACCCAGAACTCAAGCAGGACAATGCCATGATGTATTTCGCCCACGAGATGAGCCGCGCCGCGCTGATGCCCCTACGCATGATGACCGGCGCCCAGAGCACCCTGCTGCGACACCCTCTGAATCCCCTGTCCCGCATACCCGGAGCACGCAGCGTTGCCTCGGCCTATGGGGTGTTTGGAGACCTCACCCGCCGGTACTCGAAGCCGGCCTTCAACCTGCACACCACCCTCTGTGACGGCGAGCGAGTTGACGTCCAGGAAGTCATTGTCAAACGCAATCCGTTTGCGCAGCTCAAACACTTTCAACGCAGTGTGGCTCGGCCCGACGACCCCAAATTGCTGATCGTCGCACCGCTTTCCGGGCATTTTGCCTCGCTACTGCGTGGCACCGTGGAGGCCATGCTGCCGGATCATGACGTGTACATCACCGACTGGCGCGATGCCTGCCAGGTTCCTCTGTCGGCGGGCGATTTCGGCCTCGATGATTACATTGACTACGTCATTGACTTTATTGACCACCTGGGTCCCGATACTCACGTACTGGCGGTGTGCCAGCCAGTGGTGCCCGTGCTCGCGGCCACTGCCATCATGGCCGAGGATGGCCATCCTTCTGCACCCCGCTCGCTGGCGCTGATGAGCGGTCCTGTAGACGGTCGAGTCGATCCTACCGCGCCCTGCAAACTGGCCACGGAGCACAATCTTGCCTGGTTCAAGCGCAACCTGGTTCACCCGGTACCCGCGCCCTACCCTGGTGCCATGCGCAAGGTCTACCCCGGATTCCTGCAACTCACCGGGTTTGTGAACATGAACCTCGACCGCCACATTGATGCCTATCGTGGGCTGTTCAATTCGCTCCGCGATGACGAGGTCGACAAGGTCAGCCGCCACCGTGAATTCTATGACGAGTACCTGGCGGTGATGGATCTGCCGGCAACCTATTACCTCGATACCATCCAACGGGTCTTCCAGGAGTTTCACCTGGCCCGCGGCTGCTTCCGCCACCGGGGGCGTCTGGTGAATCCGGCTGCTATCCACGACACCGCGCTGATGACCATCGAAGGCGAACAAGACGATATTTCCAGTCCCGGACAGACCCGGGCCGCCCACAACCTTTGTGTCAATGTACCGGACTCCCGGCGCCTGCATCATCTTCAGCCGGATGCCGGGCATTATGGGGTGTTCAATGGCAGCCGCTGGCGTGAGGTCATTGCACCGAAATTACGGGGCTTCATTCGCGCGGCATGACCTGTGGCTTTACGCTCATTTCTTGTGGGGTCGTAGGCGCTCTGCTAGCTTGAGATTAGAGTAATTGGGAGATCGCCAATTACTCTAATCTCAAGCTGAATAACAAAAAGATCCCAAGGAGAGTGTCATGCAAGACCTCGAAGGCAAGGTCGCCATCGTCACCGGCGCCTCTCGCGGCATCGGCCGGCATATCGCACTTCAGTTAGCCCAGCGCGGCGCCGACGTCGCCATCAACTACCGATCGCGTCAGCCCGAAGCGGATGAAGTCGTCAAAGAGATTGAGGCGACCGGCGCACGGGCCCTGGCCATCCAGGCCGACCTTTCCCAGATGCCAGAGGCCCGGAGCCTGATACGTCAGGTCCATGACCAGTGGGGGCGCATCGATATTCTGGTGAACAATGCCGGCATTACCCGCGACAAGTCCATGAAGAAGCTCACCGACGACGACTGGAATGATGTCCTCGACACCAATCTGGGAAGCGTCTACGCGACCTGCTCGGAGGTCCTGAAGAACATGATGGACCAGAAGTATGGCCGCATCATCAACATCACCTCTTTCGTCGGCCAGGCCGGAAACTTCGGCCAGGCCAACTATGCAGCCAGCAAGGGCGGAATCATTGCGTTCACCAAGACCCTGGCGCTGGAAATGGCCAAGTACAATATTACCGTTAATGCCATCGCCCCGGGCTTTACGGAGACCGAAATGCTCGCCCAGGTGCCCGAGAACATCCGCGAACAGATCATTGCGCGGGTACCGATGGGCCGTTTTGGCCAGCCCGAGGAAATTGCGCGAGCAGTGGTGTTCCTGGCAGCAGAAGGGGACTACATCACCGGCCAGCAGATCAATGTGAACGGCGGCGTATACATGTAGTGCCGCCGGTTGGAGAGCGTGACCATGGCAGACAAACCGATTAAGACCACAGCCCAGCCGGAATTCGAGCCTGATGTGGTACGTCGTTCACTGGTGAGAGCGGGGGTGCATGGTGGCCACCTGCTGAAACGCTCAATCCTGCGCCGATTGCGCGGCGCCCCTCCCAACCCGGTCAGCGTCAAGAGCATGACCAAACCCTTTGTCGCCCTGACCGGCCGGCTCGCTACCCAGCCCGACACCCTGATGTTCGCCCAGATGCGTCTGGTGAAGGACGCCACGCAGTTCTGGTCCGGCTTGCTGGCCAGCAGCGTAACTAAAAAGCCGTTAGCCGTGGCGGAGCCAGAGCCTGGTGATGGGCGGTTTCGCGACCAGGCCTGGAACGAGGTCATGGCGTTCAATGTCATCAAGCAGGGCTACCTGCTGTCGAATCGCTGGATCATGGACACCCTCGATGATGTCCGCGGCCTGGACGACCACACCCGGCGCAAGCTGAGATTCTTTACCGGCCAGATGACCGACGCTCTGGCCCCCAGCAACTTCATCCTGAGCAATCCAGAGGTGTTGCGCGCAACAATCCGGACGCGCGGCCGGAACCTGCTGCGCGGCCTGGCCAATCTGTTGCGCGATCTGGACGAAGGCGCAGGCCCGATGCCCTTTCGCATGTCCGACCCGGACGCTTTTGCCGTTGGAGATAACCTTGCTAACACACCAGGCGACGTTATATTCCAGAACCAGCTGATGCAGCTTATCCAGTACCGACCAACCACCGACACCGTGCACCGTCGGCCGTTGCTCGTGATCCCGCCATGGATCAACAAGTACTACATCCTCGATCTGGGTGAGAAAAAATCGTTCATTCGCTACTGGGTAGAACAGGGCCACACGGTATTCGTGGTCTCCTGGGTGAATCCCGGGCCGGAACTGGCCCACAAGAGCTTCGAAGACTACATGCTTGAAGGCCCGATCGCCGCCATGGACGCCATTGAGCAAGCCACCGGTGAGCGCGAACTGAATACGGTCGGCTACTGCATTGGCGGCACCCTGCTCGGCTGCACCCTGGCCTGGCTGGCTGCACGCGGGGACGACAGGGTCAAGAGCGCCACCTTCCTCAACAGCCTGATGGACTTCTCCGAGGTTGGCGATCTGGAAGTGTTCATTGACGAGGATGCCGTAGGCAAGCTCGAGAAAGCCATGAACGAGCAGGGCTACCTGGAGGGCGCCTCCATGGCGACGGCCTTCAACATGCTTCGGGCCAACAGCCTGATATGGTCCTTCTTCGTCAACAACTACCTGCTGGGACGCGATACCGCTCCCTTCGACCTCTTGTACTGGAACTCGGACGCCACCCGAATGCCGGCGGCCATGCACAGCTTCTACCTGCGCAACATGTACCTTAATAACCGGCTGCGTGAGCCCGGGGGGATCGAACTGGCGGGCATTCCAATCGACCTGGGCAAAGTTAAGGTGCCGAGTTACTTCGCCTCGGCTATTGAGGACCACATCGCCCCCTGGATTTCCTGTTATCGGGGTTCGCGCTACCTCGGTGGCCCGGTGCGTTTTGCACTTGGAGGCTCCGGACATATCGCTGGCATCATCAACCCGCCGGAGCGGAAAAAGTATGGCTACCGCCTCAACGATGAGAGCAATCTGGATCCGGACGCCTGGCTGCAGGGAGCCAGACAGTTCGAAGGTTCCTGGTGGCCAGACTGGGCTGCCTGGGCTGAACAGTTTGGTGGTGGTGAAGTGAAGGCCCGTTCTGCCGAGGAAGGAAACCTGCCGGTCATCGAACCAGCGCCCGGGGCCTACGTGCGAAACCAGCCTGCGCCACCGGCTCCACTTGTGCAGAAGCGCCGGCAACCTGCGCGAAAAAAAACTGCGTCGAGCAAAGCGGCAACGGCCCGCACGAAAGTGGCTCAGTGAGGCCCCGGCCTCACTATAAACCAGCTGACCAGAACCAGCGTGCCGAAAACGGAGTAGGCCAGGATAAACACCCAGTCCGGTGCACTGTAGTACAGAATGGACTGTAACCAATGCTGAATGAAGGAACCTTCGTAGCCCGCGTCACCCGCCTTTTCTCTAAGCGCCATTTCCCACGCCGTCAGCGGGCATAGCACGCCCAGCCAGGATTGCAGAACAACGATAGCGATAACAATCAGGTGGCTGAGGCGGAACCAGAAATTGCGTACCCACTGCCATTCGCGGAAATGACCAGCGAAAATCGCCACAAGCCCCAGAATAACGAAGGCCACCAGCATCGTATGCAGGATCAGGAGCAGGTCCGCCAGTACCAGAAGCCACTGGGTGCTCATTACCAATCTCCAATAACTGCTGCGTCTTCAGTTTTCGTCTATTGTAGAAGCACGTCAATCACTGCCAGCGAGGGAACGATCAATGAGCCATACCCTGCCTCCAGCCAGACTCGGATTCCTCTACCCGGGCCATGCAGCCGAGGATGATTATCCCCTGATGGGTTCCATGGTAGAGCCACCGGCCGAGGTCACCCTCATCCACACCGAATTCGTGGAAGACGCCCATACCGTTGAGGCTCTCAGTGAAATGGGAAGCATCCGCCGCCTTTCGAAAGGCGCGGAAGCCCTCGCTGGCTCAGAAATTGAATCGGTAATGTGGACCTCCACCAGCGCGAGCTTCGTGCTTGGCCTGGACGGCATACGCCAACAGATCGACACCCTTGAGAAACTTCTCAGTGTACCCGCGTCCACAACGGCCATGGCGTTTGCCCGAGCGGTGAAAGCCATTGGTGCAAAGCGGGTGGCTATTGCTGCCACCTATCCGGAAGACGTCGCACAGCGATTCCGGGAGTTCCTCAACCATTTCGAAATTGAGGTAGTGCATCTTGCCAGCCGCGGAATCGTGACCGCAGCTGAGGTAGGCACCCTGAACAAGGACGAGATCATCGACTTTGCACTGGCCAATACGCGCAAGCATGCCGACGCACTGCTCATTCCTGATACGGCCCTCCACTCTGCCGCCTGGCTAGGCGACCTGGAGGAAGCGACCGGGAAGCCTGTGCTGACGGCCAATCAAGTGAGTTTCTGGGAAGCCCTGCGCCTGTGTGGAAAACTGACGCCGCAGTCAGGGCTCGGGCAGCTGTTTGAACAAGTGCTCTAAAGCCCTGAAGCTCTCACTCATACACCCGAATCTCAAGCCCCGACAACGGTAACCGGCCCGACCGCATGCCTGACGATTTTTTCGCTCACGCTACCAAGTGTGAGGCTGCGAACCATTGAATGACCACGGCGACCCAGCACCAGATGAGTGCCTGGATGACCCTGCATGTATTCCAGGATTTCGTGTGCCGGATCACCGTGGAGAAGCACCTCTTCTGCAACCGGAACCTCTTTGTCCATGGCTTCTTTCGCAGCGTCGAATACCTCCCGGCCATACTTTTGCTTTTCCGCCTCGATCTTGCTGTGTTCAACACCTGCAACTACCAACGTCGATGATTTCGAGTAGGGATACACGGATACCAGTTTGAGTGGCTGACCGGTGGCTTTTGCCAACTCAGCGGCCATTTTTGCCGCTCCACTCGACTGCTCTGAACCATCACAGGCGACAACAATACTCGGAGAACCCTTTTCCATGGTGAAACCTCTTTCGTATGACGTGTACTGACAAAGTATCACCGCTTCAGGCCCCGCATGGTTGACGCAGGTCAACACCCCAGGGTTTCGCAAACTCTGTTGCAAAGAGGCGCCCGGGTAGTTCATGAGCTCTGTCGCTGCAGCTTGATAACAAAATCCTCGAAATCAAACCGCACCTTCGCCAACTCGCGGCTTTGGTCCCTTGCACTTCGGTGCCCCAAAGCCACTATAGCGGAGGTCTCAAGCCCCTGGTCGGTCAGACCCAGTATTTCGTCATAAGCCGTATTGTCGATGCCGGTCATCGGGCAGCTGTCGATTTCCAGCACCGCCGCCGCCATTAGCAAGGTCCCGAGTGCGATGTAGCATTGCTGGTGCGCCCATTCCCTTTTCTCCACCAGGGATTTGGATGCCAGAGCCTGCTTCATATGATTGGCATAGCCCGCAATTTCTTCAGCGGGAACGCCTCTGACCTTAACGTACTGCTCCACATACCGCTCCACCGTTTGATCGCCGATGCGGGTATCCGCTGCGAAGACGAGAAGATGGGAGCAGTCCAACACCTTTTGCTGGCCGAAGGAATACGGCAACAGGTCTCGCCGCACCGCTTCGGAGTCAATCAGGATCACCTTGTAGGGTTGCAAGCCATAGGACGAGGCACTTTTACGCGCGGCATCAATCAGCGTATCAACGGTCTGGGCGTTCAGCTTTTCAGGAGAAAATTCACGGACGGCATAACGCCAGTCCAAAGCAGAATGAATCAATGCAGATTGGCGCTTCATGGGGTGCTCCTCCTTCAGGTTGAAGCAGTCACTTTATGAAATCGCGAACCCCGGTTAAATAGAGGAAATTGAACTATATATTTTCCAATCTGGAAACAATAATGACAGAAAATCAATCAGCCTGAACCACCAGACCCTACTCCCAATAGGGCTTCTCACCCAGATGCTGGTCCAGATGTTCCAGTAAAAGCCTGACTTTCGTCGGCCGTTTTTTCCCGGGAGGGAAAAGGGCGAATACGGTATATGGCTTTGGAGAGAAACCCTGGAGCAGGGGAATCAATGAGCCGTTCTCTATGTCCTGTTGCACCAGAAAACGCGGCAGGAGGCCTACCCCTAAACCCCGCAACAGGTTCTGGCGGATTGCCAGGCTACTGTCGGTCCGGAAGTTGCCACTCACCGTGACCTCCTCTTCCCCCAGCTCCCAGACCCTGGGTCTGTCATGAAGAGTAAACATCAGGCAATTGTGCCGAACGAGGTCAGCAGGCGAATGGATCTCGGGTGCAGCCTCCAGATACCCGGGGGAGGCACACACGATGTTCCTCGATTTTCTGAGAGGCTTGGCAAGCAGGCTCGAGTCCGAGAGCGCACTGCGTACCCGAATCGCAATATCAACGCCCTGCTCCACCAGATCGACCATCCGGTCGCTGAGTTGCAGGTCAACGTCGATGTCGGGATAGCGCTTCAGAAAGCTGTCGATGGCTTCGGTGATGTGGGTCAGACCAAACGACATGGGCACATTGATACGAATCGTCCCTCGGGGCTCTGCCTGAAACCCTCTGGCCTCCAGCTCAGCATCCTCAAGGTCGTCCAGAAGCGCCTGGGCCCGCTTCAGAAATGCCAGGCCGGCATCGGTGAGGTTCATCCGACGCGTCGTCCGGTTGATCAAGCGAGTGTCGATATCCTGTTCCAGGAAAGCAATGTGTTTGCTGACGGTAGCAGCCGTAATATTCAGGTCATCCGCAGCCTTCGTGAAACTTCCCAGCTCCGCAACACGGCGAAAAACCTTCATGGCGACGAGTTTGTCAGTGGCCACACACACCTCAATATTTTCCGAATTGGAATAAGTATTGTTCGAATAGCTCCAATTATCAATCGAATGGACTCCGGCACACTAAGACTCACCACGTTCACATTCTCACCCTGGAGTAAGCTGACAATGATGGCCCTAATACAACGCTTACCGCTTCCGCCCCAGACCATTGCCTGGGGCCTGCTAGTCGCCAATGGCTTTCTGATCGCATTAATGCTGGCACTCGCGAAAGCTGCCACTGCTCAGGGTGTGCCAGCCGTCACCTATGCCTTCTGGCAAACGCTCATTGCCGGCTCGGTTCTGCTGCTGGGTTCAGCCAGGTTCAGCGCAATCTTCGAACGGCGCCTGACCACCTACTTCGTGATCAGTGGCCTGACGGGGATTGCGATTCCTAATGCCATCGCGTTCTACCTTGTCAACAAACTGGGCGCCGGCTTCATCGGTATCATGTACGCCCTGCCGCCGATATTCACTTTTCTGATTGCCACAACGATGGGGCTCGAGCAACGTAACTGGACTAAACTCACCGGCTTATCGATTGCGGTTTCGGCATGCGCCTGGATTGTTTTGCAGCGCCATTCAGAAATGAACCAAGCGAATGGGCTATGGTTCGCCCTCGGCTTCCTCATCCCCGCCATGTTATCGATCGGCAATGTTTACCGCTCGGTGGCCTGGCCCAGACAGACGAAACCGTTGATTCTGGCGGCCGGCACTTTACTCGCGTCCGCCATTTCACTGGGCGCGCTTGCATTACTTACCGAAACGCCCCTGTTTTCGCAGGACTTTGGCCAGCCGTTTCTGGGCATCATCATCTTGCAGGGCCTGCTCACGGCATTGACTTACTACTGCGCTTTCGAGCTTCAAAAGCGCACCAGCCCGGTTTTCTACAGTCAACTTGGCGCGGTAGCCGCGGTATTCGGCTTGATCATCGGCATCGCATGGTTTAACGAGAGCTATTCACTCAGCATCTGGCTAGGCGCCATCATGGTCATTGCGGGACTGCGGGTGAGTAACCGGGCGGCTTCAGTCAAAAATTGCCAGCCGCCTGGAGATGACACAGGCTATATCAGGCAACACCCAGAGGCACGATCAGCACAGGACGCTTAGAGTGAGTCAGCGTCTTGGTCGCGGTAGAACCCATCAGTGCCTGACCTAGCGCGCTGTGCTTGCGGGTTCCCATAACAATCACATCGGCATTCATCTCGTCGCCGACTTCAAGGATTTTGCGCCAGGGCGTGCCTTCCTCGATGCGCGCCTCAATATTCTTCATGCCTAACACTTCGTGCTCTTCCAGCTCTTCCTCGCAGAAGCGCTCTATCCGCCCGCGAATTTTGACGCTCAACGCCTCAACACCCTTGTTCAGCATGTCGTCGAGCTCTTCTTTTTCCATCATATTACTCAGCACACTACGTGTAGTGCCCGACAGGGACTCAATCACATACAGGTATGTGATCTGAGCTCCGGAGTAGTGACCACACAGACTGACCGCTGCACGGAATGCCGGACGTGAACCTTGATCAAGATCGGAGACATATAAAATCTTTTTAACATCATGAAACATCTTCTTCTCCTCTACCCACCCGTGACAGGTAACGCTGTGCCGCTTAGTGGTACAGCATCTCCGGCAAAAACAGTGCAATCTGGGCAATAAACACAATCAGCGCCAAGCGCACGATATCGGCACACCAGAACGGAGTAACACCCTTGAAGATAGTGCCCGTTTTGACATCTCTGAGCACTGCACTGAGCACAAAGACGTTCATACCCACGGGTGGCGTAATCAGACTGATCTCAGTCACGACAACAACAACTATGCCGAACCACACCAGATCGAAGCCCATACTCTCCACCAGCGGATAGAATACCGGCACCGTTAACAGGATCATCGACAGGCTCTCAAACACCATCCCAAGAACGATATAGATGGCCAAAATTGCCAGAATCACGACAATCGGGGCCACATCCAGTGCAGTCACGAACCCCAGCAGCATATCCGGCAGCCCGGCCCGGTTAATAAAGTCCGAGAAAATCAGCGCCCCGATCACCACGGCAAACAGCATTGCAGAAGTACGCGCTGTATCCGCCAATGTTTCAAAGAGTGTCGGCAAGGTGAGGCTGCGCCGGGCGAGGGCAATCACAAAAGCGCCACCGGCACCGATGCCCGCCGCTTCCGTCGGCGTGAATATACCGAGATAGATACCGCCCATGACGACGGTGAACAACAGCAATACGCCCCAAACTCCTTTCAGTGCGCGCAAACGTTCCGACCAATCGGCTTTCCCACCTGCGGGGCCGGCGGCGGGATCCCGCCAAACCACATAACGCACGGCGACCATATACATCAGCATGCCGAGGATGCCCGGAATGAAACCGGCGGCGAACAGTTCACGGATAGATGACTCGGTCAGCAGACCGTAAATTATCAGAATCACGCTCGGCGGAATCAGGATGCCCAAGGTGCCGCCAGCAGCGATAGAAGCGGTGGCCAAAGAATCGGCATAACCGTATTTGCGCATCGGTGGCATGGCCACCTTGCCCATGGTCGCGGAGGTCGCCAGACTGGAGCCGCAAATCGCCGAGAAGCCACCACAGGCGACCACCGTTGCCATGGACAACCCGCCCTTTCGATGACCGAGAAAGGCATTGGAAACATGGTAAAGCTCCTGGGCCAGGCCCGAACGGGTCACCAGGTTACCCATCAGCACGAACAACGGAATTACCGACAGGCCATAATTCTGGACCGTATCGATCACCCGGTTCGACGCCATCGACAGAGCGCCCCGCCAGCGGAAATCCATGACGTTGTTCAGGTCCAGCCCCATCAGAAAGGCAAAACCAAAGAAACCGACCAGGCCCATGGCAAAGGCAATTGGCACCCTCAGAACCACGATCAGGAAAAGGAGAACGGCAAAGCCGGTCAGCACGACGGTCATAGAATTTTCCGTAACTGATTGGTTTATTTGTCAGGAGTGAACAAGACGCGATAAACGCCGAGCGTTATCATGCACGCGGCGGTCAGCCAGCTCATAATGGCGATGTACTCAGTGATATAACCACTGGGAAGGCCGAGAAATTCCGTCACAACACCACGCCGGATCGACCTCTCGCCGAGCTCAAAGATCCGTACCGCAAGGAAGTACATCGAAGAGGAGATAACAAGGGCGGAAAGCAGCCCAAGAACCTTCAACACCTTTTCCCCAAGCACATTGTCCAGCAGATCCACCACAATATGCCCACCCCGATAAGTGATAACCGGCATCGCCGCGAATACCATGAGGGCAAGGCCGAGCCGGGTGAGCTCAGTGGCCCCGGGAACGGGACTGTTGAAGAGGTAGCGTCCGGCCACGTCCACGCAGGTAGTCAACATAAGCAGGAAGAGAACTGACGCTGCCACAACCTCCAGAAGGAAGACCAGCCACTTGGCTGGCCCCTTCTCGCTATAATGCCTGTTAACCCATGTAGCGAGAGACATGCGGTTACTCCTGGTGTTCACGCTCATACTCTCGGGCAACGGTCCGCAGCTCCTTGAGCGCCTGTCGGGCATTCGGGGCACGATCAGACACGTTCTGGATCCACTGTTCGTCCATGCCCTGAATCAGCTTCTGGAAGTCCTGCGCCATCTGATCACCTTCCTTGACCTGGATGATGTTCACGCCGGCTTCCTGCGCGGCCTTCAGGCCCTCGTCATCAATACCATCCCAGGCGCGTCCGGCCAGGGCGGAGAGTTTTTCGCCCGATACGCTCATGATCGCCTCGCGATCCTTGGGGTCCAGCTTTTCCAGGAAGTATGGATCGATGAACATGGAAAAGCTGCCGAGGTACATGCCTCCAGGGAGCATGGTGACGTTGGGCGCCACTTCCTTGAGACGCAGGGTCTTCTGCTCACCCATGGGGAGGAAGGCGCCATCAATCACCCCCTGCTGCATCATTTGATAGACTTTTGGGGCGGGTGCCGAAACCGGAGTCACGTCCATCCGCTTGCCAAGCTCGGTCTGGACGCCACCACCAATACGAATCTTCTTGTCCTTTATCTGATCGAAGGAGGTGATCGGCTCAATGGAATGGATATAGCCCGGACCATGGGTAAACGTGCCTATGAGGGTCAAACCTTCAAACTCACCGGAGTCCATGAAGTACTTGTTATACACCCGCCAGAGTGCAACGGAAGCCGCCTCGGCGCCTACTCCCAGACCCGGCAATTCCACCATCTGGGGCAACTGGAAACGGCCCGGAACGTAACCGTGGTAACTGAATCCGGCGTTGACGACACCGTCCTCTACCAGCTGGAACATGGTTTTCGGGTGGCCCAGATCATTTTCGATTTCAACCTTAACCCGTCCTTCGGTTGCCTCTTCGACCCATTTGGCCCATGTCGGCCAGACCACTGCGTTCTGCGGGTTGGTCGGCGGCAGCCAGGTGCCCACGTGCAACGTCGTGGCGGCAAGAGCGCTGCCGGAAATCGCCAGCCCCAATGAAAGTATGGCGGCTTTGGTAAAGATCTTTGTTGTTGTCATAACGGCCTATCTCCTGATTATTTTGTAGTTATCGCTTGCATTGCCGCGGCCCGGGAAGTCCCAATGAACGCTTCAGACTCCCTTCAGGTATCCGCGAAAAGTGGATGAATGTTGTTCCTGTTGAATTTGAGAACGGGATCCAGCTCCGTCATCTCGAATGAGATCTGGCAATAGCTGGTATCGGTGACCGGCTTCATCCAGTCGCACAGAATGTCAAACACCCGCTCGGCGACTTCCTTTTTCAGATCCATGTCCCGGCCATGGCCAATCTTCAGGGTCAGGTTCAGGAAGGAGAAGTCTTCCCTGCCATCCGCGACCCGGAAGTCGTCACAACGAATAGCCCGACTACGAACACCACCAATTGGGAAAGCCCCGGTAGAGACAACGTATTCGTGTAAACGTGAGAACAGAGACTGGAACTCCAGACGGTCGTGGAGGTTACCTGAATACTCGACGATGAAATGAGGCATAGGATGAGTCCCGGATAATAGGTTCATCGTTGTTATTGGATGCCCCCGGCAACGTTTTCGAAACCGGGATTATCCAGAATCTAATTAACATATTAAGTTTTGTCAACTCGCTCCCGAAAATGAAATCCATCTGGGAAATGAGCATTCAGCAGCCTCTATCGGACTCTTGACTTAGTTAATATGTTAACTAAAATATCATAATTATTGCTGGGCCCAGCGCTCGTTCCGGACTCAGGACTTGAGCGACTTCAGCCCGAGACAGACCACCACCGGTCATCCACCCGACAAAAAAAGGTGCATTGCAAGCATGTTGACGAAAGATCAGATCGAAACGGCTGCCGACCGCCTATACCAAGCTGAGACCAGCCGCAAACAGATCCCGGCCCTGACGCTCGAGTATCCGGACATGACTATGGAGGAGGCCTATGCCATCCAGAAGGCCTGGGTGGATCGCAAGGTGGCCGAAGGCCGTGAGGTGATCGGCTACAAGATTGGCCTGACCTCCCGCGCTATGCAGATGTCCTCGAATATCGATGAACCGGACTATGGGGTTCTGCTTGATGACATGCTGCTCGAGGATGGTGCCACCATCAAGGCATCGGACTTCCTCGACCCTCGCATAGAGGTCGAGCTGGCCTTCGTGCTGAAAAAGCCCCTGTTCGGCGACAACATCACCATTTTCGATGTTATCAACGCAACTGACTACATCATCCCGTCGCTCGAACTGATTGCGGCCCGCTGCCTTCGCACCGATCCCGAAACCGGCTACACACGCAAAGTCTATGACACCATCTCCGACAATGCCGCCAATGCCGGCATCGTCATGGGAGGCCGCCCCATCAAACCAATGGACATCGACCTGCGCTGGGCCGGCTGCATGCTTTACCTGAACGGCCAGATCGAAGAGACCGGGCTCGCTGGCGGCGTTCTGGGCAATCCGCTCAAGGGAATCACATGGGTCTGCAAGCGCTTTGCACCGCACGGCGTGGGCCTCGAACCGGGTCAGGTTATTCTGTCCGGCTCCTTCACCCGGCCGGTCCCGGTCAAGGCCGGCGATACCGTACATGCCGATTTCGGTTCTCTGGGTGGCGTGACCCTGAACTTCGAATAAACAGACCGCATCGAGGACACGAGCATGGAACTGCCCAAGAACCGTTTCAAACAGGGGCTGGCCACGGGTGAAACCCAATATGGGCTCTGGCTGGGCCTGCCGGACAACAGCGCCGCCGAAATTGCCGCGGTAGCCGGCTTCGATTGGCTACTCATCGACGGCGAACATGCCCCGTTCGACCTGCGCACAATCCTGTCTCACCTGCAGGCAATGGCTCCCTACGATGTCGCCCCGATCGTGCGTTGTGTCGAGGGCAATACGGCACTCATCAAACAGCTGCTGGATATCGGTGTACAGACGCTGCTGGTCCCCATGGTAGAGGACGCAGAACAGGCGAAACGGCTGGTGCAGGCGGTTCGCTACCCACCGGACGGCATTCGCGGCCTCGGCACGTCGCTCGCTCGCGCGGCCCGCTGGAATCAGGTACCAGGCTACATGAAGAAGGCCAATGACGAGATCTGCCTGATTGTCCAGGTGGAAACCGCCAGCGCCATGGACAACCTCGATGAGATCCTGGCAGTTGAGGGCGTGGACGGGGTTTTCATCGGGCCGTCCGATCTTTCCGCATCCATGGGTTATATCGGCGACGCAGGCAATCCGGCGGTCATTGAGGTCATCGACGAGGGTCTCAACAGGATACGTTCTGCCGGCAAATACGCGGGCTTGCTCTGTCTCGACCCATCCCTGGCGGAAAGCTACATCCAACAAGGCGCCAACTTCGTTGGCGTTGGCGTCGACACCATGATTCTGGCCACAGAAACCCGCAAGCTGGCGCAGCGTTTCAAACAGGGCGCTCCAGTTAAAGACGACAAACCTCAGGCCGGCTATTGATCAACGACGGCCGCAACAGGAAAAGGTTACTCATGACAGCAAACACCCTGGTTAACAGCAAGCTGGTCTGCGTCGCACTGAATGACAAGTCGCAGCTGGTGGCTCTGGAGGGCACCTTCAACGAAGCGCCCTACAAAAAACCGCCGACCCAGCCGGTGCTGTATTA
The DNA here is from genome assembly GCF_001854125.1 of Marinobacter salinus. Classification (NCBI taxonomy): domain Bacteria; kingdom Pseudomonadati; phylum Pseudomonadota; class Gammaproteobacteria; order Pseudomonadales; family Marinobacteraceae; genus Marinobacter; species Marinobacter salinus. The sequence goes on along the minus strand of NZ_CP017715.1, from coordinate 161,097 downwards.
CAAGCCCCGCAATACCTGGAATGTTGATGGTGCGGAGGTGGAATGGGCGAAAGATTTCGCCGGCAACGATGTTCAAGCCATGGCCGTTGGCGCCAGCCTGGGCGTGGTCATTGGCCGGGAAACCTGCCGCGTCAGTCAGGCTGAAGCACTGGATTATGTCCGTGGCTACACCATCGTCAGCGATTTTTCGCTGCCGGAAGAAAACTACTTCCGGCCCGATATCAAGGGCAAATGCCTGGACACTTCCGCGCCGGTCGGCCCGGAAATTGTCCCGGCCGACACTATCGACAATCCGGATGCCCTCACGGTCAATGTTCTCGTCAATGGCGAACAGAAGAGCGTGTTTCCGTTGGCGAATATGCAACGCAGCGTTGCCGAGCTGATCAGCAAAATATCCTGGATTATGACCCTGCAACCGGGAGAGGTCATCGCCGTCGGCTTTGCCGGTGAACGCGTTCCGGTCGCCAGGGGAGACAAGGTAGAAGCAACCATCGAGGGTGTCGGCACCCTGACCAATACACTGGGAGGTGCCTGAGCCATGAGACACGCACGCATCATTTTTGACGGCCGCGAGCTGGATATCGACATCGATACCAACGATCGCATCACGACCAGTGGCGGCGAGGTGCTGGACGTAGCACTGGATTCGGGTGATATCACCTGGCTGCCGCCGGTCAAGCAACCGGGCACCATTTTCGCACTGGGCCTGAACTATGCCGATCACGCCACCGAGCTGGCGTTCGAGCCGCCCAAGGAACCACTGGTATTCATCAAGCACGCCAATACCCTGACCGGGCACAAACAGGTCAGCTACCGTCCCGACAACATCGAGTTCCAGCATTACGAATGTGAGCTGGTGGCGGTGATCGGCAAAAGAGGCAAGAACATCAAGCGTGAAGATGCGATGGACTATGTAGCTGGCTATACCGTGTGCAACGACTTCGCAATCCGAGACTATCTGGAGAACTACTACCGCCCGAACCTGCGGGTAAAGAGCCGGGACTCCCTGTTACCGATGGGGCCGTGGATTGTCGACCGCGATGACGTCGCAGACGTCAACAACCTGCGCCTGACTACCGAAGTCAACGGCAAGATCACTCAGGACGGCTCAACGAGGGACATGATCTTCGACATTCCCTTCCTGGTGGAGTACCTGAGCAAGATCATGACCCTGAACCCGGGTGACATGATCGCCACCGGCACCCCGCACGGTATGGTCGACATGCAGCCCGGAGACACCGTGGTCTGCACCATCGAAAATATCTGCTCGCTCGAGACACGCATCGTCTCCGAGAAAGAGTACTACGGCGACAAATACTGAGCCTTCAGGAGAACCATTATGAGCGATACGCAAGCGACCAACCTGGAACGTGCCCAGCGCTACCTGGAGCGCTTCAGGAACAACACTACCGGTCACTATATCAACGGTGAGTTCACTCTGGGCAATGGCGGCAGCGAGTACGATAACATCACGCCGACCGACAACAGCCCCATCGGCAAGATCATGGCCGGCTCAACCGACGACATGAATGCCGCCTGCAAGGCTGCCGAGGATGCGTTTGAAGCCTGGGCTGCCACACCGGGCGCCGAACGCAAGCGGCTGCTGAACAAATTCGCCGACCGACTTGTAGAGCGTGCCGACGAAATCGCCCTGGTCGAATCCATGGACTGCGGCCAGGCGATCCGTTTCATGAAAAAGGCAGCCGAACGCGGTGCTGCCAACTTCCGATTCTTCGCTGACAAGGCGCCGGAAGCCCAGGACGGCCTCGCCCTCCAGCAGCAGGAACACACTAACTTTACCGTACGCAACGCGATTGGCCCGGTGGGCATCATCACGCCCTGGAACACACCGTTCATGCTGTCTACCTGGAAAATCGCGCCTGCCCTGGCGGCAGGCTGTACCGTTGTCCACAAGCCGGCTGAGTTGACGCCCCTGAGTGCCTACATCCTGGCAGAGATCGCCGATGAAGTTCTGCCGAAGGGAGTCTGGAACATGGTCAACGGCTTCGGCGAGAGCGTTGGCAAGCGAATGACCGAACACCCGGCAATCAAGGCCGTGGCCCTGGTAGGGGAATCCGCCACAGGCTCCCACGTCATGCGCCAGGGTGCTGACAGCCTGAAACGCATGCATTTCGAACTGGGCGGGAAGAACCCGGTCATCGTGTTTGACGACGCCGACTTCGAGCGGGCACTGGATGCCGTCGTGTTCATGATCTACAGCCTCAATGGCCAGCGCTGTACCTCCTCGAGCCGTCTACTGATCCAGAGCGGCATTCGCGACAAGTTCCTCGCCGCACTGGAACAGAGAGTTCGCAATCTGAAAGTCGGTCACCCGCTGGATCCGAATACCGAAGTCGGTCCGCTGGTCCACACCGAGCATTACGACAAGGTTTCGAGCTACTTCGACATTGCCAAAGAGGACGGCGCCAACATCGCCGTAGGCGGCAAGCGCATTACCGAGGCAAGCGGCGACCTGGACCCGGCCGGCAACTACCTGGAGCCGACCCTGTTCACCGAAGCCAGCAGCAGGATGCGCATCGCACAGGAAGAAATCTTCGGCCCGGTACTGACCGCAATCACCTTCGATACCGAAGAGGAAGCCATCGCGATTGCCAACGATACGGAATACGGCCTGTCCGGCTATATCTGGACGGAGAACACCGGCCGTGCCATGCGCATGGCCAGGCACGTCGAAGCCGGCATGCTGTGGGTGAACTCGGAAAACAACCGTAACCTGCCGTCCCCGTTCGGGGGCATCAAGATGTCAGGTATCGGCCGTGACGGCGGCGACTGGAGCTTTGACTTCTATATGGAAACCAAGAACGTCTGCATCGCGCACGGGACCCACCGGGTACCGCAGCTTGGTAAAGGCTGATTGCGCGCTCCAGGCTAAACCAACCGGGCCCCGCCTCGCTGCGCGGGCCCCGGTCCTTTCCAACTTCTGCTATATTCGCGCCATGAGCGAAGCCGATCACACCGAATGGATTCCCAACATCATCCTGGGTCAGGATTACGACAGGCGCTATCTGGATGCGCCCATACACTATGATGTGCTGGAAAACCTGGCTGCATTCTATGGCCGCGACATGCCGGTACACCGCCATGCCCAGTATGTCCAGATTCACTATATCGATCATGGCGCAATCGATTTTCATATCGATGACAAGGTCTACGAAGTAAACGGACCCAGCTGTTTCTATACGCCGGCGTCTATTCCCCACTCCTTCCGCACCGATCCCAGTGCCCGCGGGCACGTGCTGACGATTCATCAGTCCGTGGTATGGCAACTCATGCAGGACAACGTCGGTCGCGAAATCGACACCAGCCTCACCGAAGGCATCTGTCTGGAGCGGGACCGGCTACCCAGGGGACAGAGAACCCAATGGACACTGCTGGCGCGCATACTGGAAGATATCCAGCTGGAATGGTCTTCGGATGAAATGGCGAAGGAGCTGGCAACTAAGAGTCTGGTCCGGCTGTTACTGATCCGCATGGCCCGGCTTTCTTTCAAACGATCCGCCAGCAGAACCGTAAACAATGAGGATCTGCGGCTGTTCCGTCGTTTCACCGATATGATCGAGGAACACTATCAGGAGCAGTGGCATCTGCCTCGCTACACCACGGAAATGGCGATTTCAGAAAGTCGTTTGAACCAGACATGTCAACGAATTGCCAACAGGCCCCCAAACGGCTGATCCACGACCGGGTGATTCAGGAAAGCAAGCGCATGCTGATTTTCAGCAATCTTTCCAGTAACGAGATTTGCTACCAGCTGGGCTTCTCCGATCCTGCTTACTTCTCACGTTTCTTCAAGAAGCATACCGGGATGACCGCCCAGCAATTCCGCAAGCACACGGCGGCCCGCGGAACACACTAGACATTCCTTAATACATTAATAAAATGATCCTCTGCTGGTTTTCGCAGCCATCAGGCGAACTCCCAAAGACCGGACGACCAAGGTAATCCAATTCATGCGCAAGTTTAATGACTCGCTCCCCCTCCGGCTGCTCAAGGCCCGCGAGGCTGCCATGGCCTTTTTCCGCCCCCTGCTTCAGGAAATTCCCCTTACCGAGCAGCAATGGCGTGTCATCCGCGCGCTCAATGAATTCGAGGAACTGGAATCAAAACAACTGGCGGAACTGTGCTGCATACTGAGCCCCAGCCTCACGGGAATCATTAACCGGCTGGAACAACAGGGTTACATAAAGCGCCGAAAGTCCAGCGAGGATCAGCGCCGGATCCTGATCAGCCTGACCGACAAATCCAAGGAGATGTTCGCCCGAATGAGCCCCCTCCTCGAAGCACGCTACCTTGAAATGACCGAGCGCTTCTCGCCCGAGGACATGAAAAAACTGGAAGAGTTGCTGAACAAACTCTGTGACGTTAAGCCCTGAACGCACTTCCTGGACTGGCGATCGCCATACCTCAAGGCATTGACATTAGATAATATGTTAACTAGTTTTATAGTTAATATATTAATTATTATTGAGTGACCGTCGCCGCGCCTCGTCCGGTGGAGATTTCTTCGCAATGCTGAAAGAACGTGAGCTGCGCTCACTCTTGCGCGCCCTGCACTGAGACAGCATCAAAAAATGACAGCCGACACCCCGGTTCGCAAACTGTCTATCGCCCTGATGACAATTATCGCCATGGCGAGCCCAATGGCGCTCAACCTGTTCGTGCCAGCAATGCCGGACGCTGCGAGGGACCTCCGGACCGGGGTCGGGGTGATTCAGCTAAGTTTTACGGCTTATCTGTTCATGCTGGCATTCGGCCAGTTACTCTCCGGCCCACTTGCCGACCACTTCGGGCGACGCCCTATCCTGCTCGGGGGACTTGCCCTCCACACGCTCGGGAGCCTGCTCGCAGCACTCGCGCCCGATGTCACACTATTGATCGCCGGCCGTGTGCTGCAGGCACTCGGGGGTAGTGCTGCAATGGTACTGGCGCGCACGATTATCATCGACATCTATGGCCGGGAGGGAGCCGCCAGTCGCATGGGTTATGTCGTAATGGCAATAGCCACCTCCCAGGCAATCGCCCCGATGCTAGGCGGCTACCTGAATCTCTGGGCGGGATGGCAGTCCATCTTTTATGTTTCCCTGGGCATGGGGATCATAGCGCTGCTGGTGGCCACACTGCAGCTTCCTGAGACCTGTCGTGAGAAAAGTGACAGCCTGCGGCTGGGCCCGGTCATTCAGCGCTATGCAGGTGTCTTCAGCTCAGGGGGGTATATCGGCTATGCACTCTCCACTACCTTCATCGCCGCAGCGTTCTATATATTCGTTGGCACCGCCCCCTATATAGTCGATCGGCTCGGTGGTAGTTCTGCCCTGTTTGGCACCTGGTTTCTGGCAGTTTCGCTGGCATTTATGACTGGCAGCTTCCTGTCGACGCGGCTTGCCAGGCACGCCAGTGCCGATCAGGTAATGCTACTCGGCAACGCGCTTTCACTGACCGGCGCACTGACACTGCTCGGTTTCGCGCTCGGTGGCGAGCTGAGCTACGCCACGCTGTTCCTGCCAATGGCCGTGGTTACGTTCGGCCGGGGACTCAGCCAGCCCAACGCCCAATCCGCTGCGATCAGCTGCTCGCCCACATCGGCGGCCACCGCTTCGGGGCTGATGGGGTTCATACAACTTTTAACGGGCTCCGTGATTGCTCAGCTCATGCCGTTGCTGCTCGGCGAAGGCGTGCTGGCGATTGCCTTCTGCATCTTTCTGGCGCCCGTAGCGGCGCTTGGTGCTCACTATTATGCGGTTAGTCGGCAGCGCAGCCCGGAAGCAGAAGCCTGAGGAGAGCACCATGGTCCCGGAAACCAGCACTGGGGAGTCAGGCTATGCCGGGCAACAAAACCGAAAAGTGCAACTTTTAACGTGAATACTGCATTTCCTGTCAAAGAAGAGCCGAGAATAATTGAGTTACAAATACTGGAACCAGGCGCTGCCAATCAAAATCAACAACAAGGCACGTTGTCACCCAATGCACCCACAACCTTCAACAACAAAAGGAAACTGTCATGGGAAAACTCGCGCTTGCCGCTAAGATCACGCATGTGCCATCCATGTATCTATCCGAGCTGGACGGTCCGCAGAAGGGCTTTCGCCAACCGGCCATCGACGGTCATATCGAGATCGGCCGCCGCTGCCGTGAGCTGGGTGTGGATACCATTGTCGTATTCGATACCCATTGGCTGGTAAACGCCAACTACCACATCAATTGTGGCGAACACTTCAAAGGTAATTACACCAGTGGTGAACTGCCTCACTTCATCTCTAATATGAAGTTTGAATACGACGGAAATCCTGAGCTCGGCAAAATTCTGGCGGCCGAATGCAATGCTCAGGGCGTGGAAACACTGGCCCATGACAAGACCACCCTCGATCCCGAGTACGGCACTCTGGTACCGATGCGCTATATGAACGAAGACCGCCACTTCAAGGTAATCTCCGTCTCTGCAATGTGCACCGTGCACTACCTGAATGACAGTGCCCGTCTGGGCTGGGCCATGCGCAAGGCGATCGAAGAGCACTACGATGGCACCGTGGCGATATTTGCCAGCGGCTCGCTCTCCCACCGCTTTGCCCAGAATGGTCAGGCACCAAAGTTCGCCACCAAAACCTGGTCTCCGTTCCTCGAACGCCTGGATCACGAAGTGGTTCGGATGTGGGAAAACGGCGAGTGGGAAGACTTCTGCGAAATGCTGCCCGAATACGCCGTAAAGGGTCACGGTGAAGGCTTTATGCATGACACCGCCATGCTGCTGGGCGCACTGGGCTGGTCCGAGTACGACCAGAAAGCGGAAATACTGACACCGTACTTCGGCAGCTCAGGGACTGGCCAGATCAACGCCGTATTCCCGGTATCCAAGGTCAGCGGCGACAAGGTTCCTGCTCCGCAGGCCTCAGTCACCGAGTCCTTTATTCCCGGCTCAAGCCGTATCTGAGGCCAAGCACCAGAGACTGTAACGGCCTGCAGCGGGTAGGCCGTGATCTATGGCAACTCGACCAAATACAGAAAAGTGCAATAACAAGCCAGATTTTTACATTTCCTGCACAGACTTAACTCCGCAGAATTAACTGAAGCCACCACATACCTACAAAAAAGCGGATTCCTACAAGAGGCAGCGTAGAGAGGTCTCACTACCATCCGTACGGCCCCAGAAAACAAAAAAGGAGAAGTCACCATGCAATTTCACCATCACGGATACGTATCCACCGATCCGAGAGTCGAGGAAGCGTCCGGCACGGGCATTGACCGCCCGGAGACATTGCCGGATACCGTGGATGTGCTCATCGTCGGCAGCGGACCTGCCGGCATGATTGCCGCTGCCCAGTTGGCCAAGTTTCCGAACATTACTACTCGTGTCGTCGAACGGCGTTCGGGACGATTGGAAATCGGCCAGGCCGATGGCATCCAGGCACGCAGCGTCGAAACATTCCAGGCATTCGGTTTTGCCGGAAGAATCACTGAAGAGGCCTACCGTATAACCGAGATGGCGTTCTGGGCCCCGGATGCCGATAACCCGGAGCACATTGCCCGCTCCTCGGTGGCATTAGATGATCCCGGCGGTAAGATCAGCGAGTTTCCCCATCTGATCGTCAACCAGGCCCGGGTTCTCGATTACTTCGCCGAGTTCGCCAAAAACGCCCCCGCCCGGCTGACCCCCGACTTCGGCCTGGAGTTCGTAGGGCTGACGACTCACGACGGCGAGGACTATCCCGTCGAAGTCACATTGCGCCATACCGCGGGCGATAACGAAGGTCAGGAATGCACGGTGAAAGCCAAATACGTCATCGGTTGCGATGGCGCACACAGTCGCGTTCGTGAATCGATTGGCCGCAAGCACATCGGCGCGGTTTCGAATCATGCCTGGGGTGTGATGGATGTGCTGGCCACCACCGACTTCCCGGATATCCGCACCAAGTGTGCCATTCAGTCATCAACCGGTGGCAGTATTCTGCTCATTCCCCGCGAAGGCGGTCACCTGTTCCGGATGTACGTCGACCTCGGCGAAGTCCCCGAGGATGACAATCACCAGATACGCCAGACCACCCTGGAAACCACCATCAAGAAGGCCAACCAGATCTTGCACCCTTATACCCTGGAGGTGAAGAACTGCGCCTGGTACGCCGTCTATGAGGTTGGCCACCGAGTGACCGACAAATTCGATGACGTTCCACCCGGCGAAGAAGACTCCCGGGCTCCACGGGTGTTTATCACCGGTGACGCCTGCCATACCCACAGCGCCAAAGCAGGTCAGGGCATGAACGTATCCATGCAGGACGGTTGGAACATCGCCTGGAAGCTGGGCCATGTGCTCTCCGGCATTGCACCCGAATCTCTACTCAGTACCTATTCGAGTGAACGCCAGGTTGTCGCGCAGAACCTGATCGACTTCGATCGGGAATGGTCGAGCTTGATGGCCAAGCCCGCCGAGGAGTTCGAGGATCCGAAAGAGCTGGCGGATTTTTACGTGAAAACCGCCGAGTTTCCGGCTGGCTTCATGACCGAGTACACGGAGTCGATGATCACCGGCACCACAGAACACCAGAACCTGGCCACCGGCTTCCCCGTTGGCAAACGGTTCAAATCGGAGCGGGTAACGCGCGTTTGCGATGGCAATGATGTCCACTTGGGTCACCATGCCACCGCCGACGGCCGTTGGCGAATCTACGCCTTCGCCGACAAGGCCCGTCCCGGGGAGGATTCCCGTTTGGCCGCATGGGCGGAGTGGCTGTTCAGCTCACCCGACTCGCCGGTTGTGAAGTACACGCCCGAGGGCTCGGACCTGGACAGCATCTTCGACGTCAAGGTGATCTACCAACAACCCCATGGGGAGATCGAATTTGGCCCGAACATCTCCGCCATCTTTGCGCCGAAGGTGGGGCCCTTCCAAGTAACAGACTATGAAAAGGTCTACGCCATCGATCCGGAAGTCGACATTTTCGATACCCGCGGTATCGACAGAAACGGCGCCGTTGTCGTAGTGCGACCGGACCATTACGTTTCGCAGGTGCTCCCACTGGGCAACGTCGATGAGCTTGCCTCGTTCTTCGATGGAGCCCTGCACCGCTCCCGGTGATGTCCTTGGCCGCTGACGCTCAGCGCAACGGCTGATTCAAAGAAAACAGCCCCGGAAGGGGCTGTTTTCAGTCAGGCAATATCCGCGAACACCAAGCGCTACTGGGCAGCATCCAACTGTTTGTAATACTGCTCATACAACGGGCTGTATGGCCCGGGAGGAACACCGTTAGGACCGTAAAAGGCCAATGAATTCGCCTGCCGGGTTAGTGGAAGGTAATTTGGTGCAGCTCTCTCAACCGCCGCAGTAACCGCCATGGCAATCAGATCAATCAGCGGGTTGCCGGAACTGTTATTGTCCGGCGTGTAGGTCATTTGCTGCCGTGCAGACCAGAGCTCAGCGCCGTCTGCATTAACAATGCGGTACTCGAAATCCACCTCGGTTGTTGTCGTCAGCAGCATGTACCGCGACGTCCACTCGTGAATCGTCACATAGAGAATGGAGTCCGCTTTGAACAGATTCGCCAGCTGTTCCGGCGGTGCCGCATGTGCTTCGGCCGGCTCATAGTAACCTTCGTATTCCAGCAGCGTTTTTACCGTATTCACGGGAAAAACGTAGTAGCCTCTTTCAGCGAGATAGAATGGCAAGGTTGCCAATACTGAAGTTGTCCCCTGCACATCCGTGGTCATATTGACAGGCGGAACCACCAGAACAGACCTCGGCGCCGCATCGTGGAATGCATTCAGGCGATTCGGATTTCCGGAGGTGGCGCAACCGGTGGCCAGGGCGACGAGGCAAAACACGAGGCACAGTTTCAACTTACTCATTTTCTGGCCTCCAGGTTCTCAATCAACATACCCAGCATCGGCTGGCTCTCGGGCCATGCTTCGTATTCCATTTTGTAGAACTTAATTGCGGTATCAACGTCACCCTGCTCCAGCATAAACGTGCCGGCTTCGGCGTAAAGGCCGGGAGCAATCGGGTGCTGCGGCGTTCCACCCGTTTCAACAAACTCAAGGTAGCCTCTCAGAGCCTCTTCCTTGAGTTCCGGTTCGTGGTAAACCACAAACAGCGTTTCCTGGTACTGCCCCCACTCGTAGAGGCCCTGATTGCTCGCACAACCAGTCAGCAGAACCAGTAATGACAACCCAAGAAGATATTTTTCAGTCATAGTTCCCTACCTTCAGAATCCGGTTAGAGCCCGCCCCGAGATACACTTCTTGCTGGTAAACCACCTTCCCGTCGGAAAGAAGTTCTACCTGATGGGTCCCATCAATGAGTTTCAGCAGGTTTTCACCGGCCAGGTATTGGCGCACATAACCATAAGAAACATCATCAATCCGCAGCTCATAGTATTCCGCAGCCACCGAGTTCACCTCGAAAGCCAGACCCGGGCGATCATCCACAACCTGGGTATTGCGTGACGGCGCCTGGACACAAGCCGCCAGGGTGAAGCACACCAGCAATGCCAATAGGATCCTCATCACTTCTTCTCCTTAACACGCAGGTCGCTAAGCTCATAACCCTGCAAAGAGCCATTTGATACTTCTCCGATTGCCCCCTGATCGAGAGGATCATCACCAAACAGGCCGATCACCTTGAGCTCGGCAACGTCCTTCCCCGGCAGCGAAATCGTTGTGCCTGTGGTCTGGGATTTCACTTTCTTGCCCCGTGTTTCGATGGTGAAAACCATCCCTTCACGGACACCCTGATTCCTGCCGCCACTGATATAAACGAGGCCGTCTTCCTGCGCCAGCAAATCAGCTGTCCAGGGCTTCTCCAGGAACAAACCGGTCATCTTATCGACGGCTGCTGTAACGGCTGCCGCAATGGCCTGATCATTCAGGCTGCCGTCATATCCCGCAGCAGAACCAAATCCCATGGTGCGGGCCTGTTCGGTGGATGAAGAACCCGAGCCCGTCACAGAGGCAAACACCCTGCCCGTCGTTACATCAACCAACCTGAGGTCGACCGTTGCCGTCGCTTCCTGCTTTTTCGAGGAAGAGAGGAACCCTCGCTCGCCGGTCGTGGCACGACCAAACTGGGTTAACGAACCAATTACCAGAGTATCAACACCCGTGATCGAGATTTCCTGGCCAGACAACTCTGCTTCCTTGCTCAACAGCTCAATATCCGGCCGTTCAAAAACCAGATAACTCTCGCTATTTGCCAGAGCCTGAAGGAACATGTCTGTGACTTTGGAGCCAAGCTGATCCTCGGCGTTCGAGCGCAGCAAACTGCGTCCGTAGTTGGTCTCGTTGGAAAGTCGACCCACCGCGATTTTCCGTTTAAGGCTCAGAGTCTCAGGCTTGTTTGCCTCTATCGCGGCCTGCTGCGCCGCTCGCTGTTGCTCGGCAGACACTGCCGGTTCAACCTCTTTCATTTGAGGCGTTTGCGTAGCGCAGCCAGACAGAACCCCTAACATCAGCCAGGGAACTATTTTTTTCATGGATTGGGCTCCTAAACCTGCCAAGAACGATGGTTCTTTGTGCAACTGATACAAAAAATGAGAACAGTAGGAAAGGGACGGGTACCGAAGACGCGGAAGATGGTTCTTCTCTGAACCGGATGTCATCCCTTACATGTTGCCAGAGCCGATACTCTACAACATGAAAAAACCGGAAAATACGTTTGCGTCAAAAAGCACTGTTTTTTATTCTTTTTTGCGATCAGCACCAAAATAGTCCAGTACAGGACTGACAACCGACCCATTCCAACACAACCGAGGAAACCTCCATGATCTGGACCGTTTATCTATCTGGCGAAATTCACACTGACTGGCGTGAACAGATTCAGGCCGGGGCGGAAGCTGCCGGGTTACCGGTGGAGTTCACCGCACCGGTAACCAATCATGAAGCCAGCGATGCTGCCGGCGATGTGCTGGGTAAGCCGGAAGTAGCCTTCTGGCGCGACCACCAATCATCAAAGGTTAATGGCATTCGAACCAAGACCATGCTGGAGCAATGCGATCTGGCGGTGATCCGGTTCGGCGACAAATACAAGCAATGGAATGCGGCTTTCGATGCCGGCTACTGCGCCGCCATGGGGACGCCCTACATCACCCTGCACAATGACGACATCGTTCACCCCCTCAAGGAAGTGGACGCCGCCGCCATGGCCTGGGCACAAACTCCCGAGCAGGTTGTTGAAGTGCTGAAATACGTGACGACCGCCAAGTAAAAATTTCTGAAGGGAAGCAGTCCGGGGCGACCCATGGGCTTCGGAGATGGTCAGTGGGTGCTGTCGTTGCTGCGCTCCTGCCCTTTCTCAGTTGCCCCCTGGTTTTCCCCTAAGCTCTTGCAGACTCCTGCTCTTCCCGGAGCTTGTCCCGGACGTTCATCAGTACTTTGCCGTAGCAATTATCGCCCCGACGATCACGGCCACAGCCCCAGAAGTAATCAAAATTGCTGTTTTCCACAATCTTCTGGTCGCGGGTTTTCAGGAGTTGTTCGGTCAGCTCGGGGTGGGTGCGACAGCGTACGTAAACACCCCGCGTCATGACGGTTTCGCGTACCTGCTTCCAGTCCCGCCGAAAACTCTTATTACGCTTGCGGCCCAGTTTTCTTGCCAGACCTGGCGTGGCCGCCGCACGAATCTTTTCCTGCCAGACTTCATCAGTAAACTTCATGCCCTGAAAATAGTGTTCCACGGTGGGCCAGATCTTTCCCTCCAACTCAAAGCTGAAGGCTGCATGCGTCCCAAATGGGCTCTCTGGATCGGTACGAGAGAGATACAGGTCACTCTCACCGTTATCCGCCGAAAAAAGAGACATAGGATATTACCGCGCTGAAATTGTGGAGCCAGTGTAACCAAACCCGCCATTCAGATCACTCAGGATCCAGGACCTGTCGTGTTGATCTCCATCCTGCCGATAAACTCGGATTGACGATCCCTTGGCAACTCACGCAGACTTTCCAAATCATTTTTCGCCCCGGACCTGAGCACATGCACGCGAACGTAAAAACCCGGATTCTTTTCCACTCCAGACGCCTGAACATTTACCTGGTCCGCTACCCGGAGGGCCACAAAGTCGTGCCTCATGTGGACATGGTATCGGAAGGGCGGCTCTGGAAGCTCAATTGCGTACTGGTTAAGCCTAAAACAGGCGGTGAGTTCGTCTGTGAGAAAAACATATTCAATCTGTTCGGTCGGGTATACCTCTTTCGCCCGGACCTCCACCAGCACCGGGTGTCAAAAATTGAGCGCGGGAACCGATGGCTGCTCAGTTTTGCGCTTACCCGGACCTGAGGGGAACGACCGGATGCGCGGATCAATGAGATGCTTAAGCTCAATTGAACCCTAGAGCCTCACATGAAGTAATGCCGGAATAGCTGCAGCAAGATCAGCAACGCCACCAGCGGTATGACCCACCTCGTAATATTGCCGTAACTCCGGTCTTCCCCTTTGGGAGCATATTTTTCGACCAGCGGGACAATAATGATGAGAGCGACAAACAGCACAGCGAGAATCGTCAGCAGGGTTCCCATGGCAAGTTCCTCCAGAAGGATTGAAGTCTAACGTAACAAAAACCGGGACAGATTCCAGGACGTATCGGCGTCCCGGAACGTTGGCACCACGGCGTTCATTAGAAATAGGGCCACCAAAACTGGCGGGATGGATGAAAGCTGATACGCTTAATCCGTCGCAGGAGATTCTGCGGTTTGGAAACGCGAGCTGTGTCCAGGGAAAGATAAAAATAAAACAGCAAGGAGCTACACTCATGATCAACGTACAGCTTAGACGTACTCCCCTGGCCATTGCAGTGGTCGCAGCCGCGACCGGCCTACCTGCGCACGCAGCTACCAGCGTCGAGACCTACACCCTTCGAGAAGCCGTTACTGTAGAGGGTGTTCGGAGTCACCAGGCCGCCTTTCAGGCAGCCGCTGATGCCAATGGCGGAACCCGCGAAGCATCCTCACCCGGCTACCAGGCTTCCGTCGACTACGTGGTTGAGCAAATGACCGCAGCAGGGTATGACGTAACCATCCAGGACTTCGACTATCCATTCTTCGAAGAAAACACTGCCGCCACTCTGGAGCAGATAGCACCGACTCCCACCGTTTATGAGTACTTTGGCCTGACTGGCTTTGCCACCATGACTTACTCCGGCAGCGGCAACGTAACGGCCTTTGCCGAAGGGGTCGACCTGGCATTGCCGCCCGGCCCGGACGCCAACACCTCAACCAGCGGCTGTGAGGCCTCCGATTTCATCGGGTTTACGCCCGGAAACATCGCCGTGGTACAAAGAGGGTCCTGCTCATTCGCCCAGAAAGCACAGAACGCTGAGGGTGCTGGCGCCAGCGGCGTCATTATCTTCAACGAGGGCCAGCCAGGGCGCACGGACAACTTCCTGGGAACACTCGGCGGCCCCGGGCTTACGGTGCCGGCAGTAGGCGCTGCTTTCGATGTCGGAGTTGAGCTCGCCGCCGGCGGTGTTCAGGTCAATCTGATTGTGGACGCCAGTTCAGAAATCCGCACCACCTCCAACGTCATCGCCAACTCCCCGGCGGGCCGCGACGATCGTGTCGTTGTTGTGGGCGCACACCTGGACTCCGTAGCGGAAGGCCCCGGCATCCAGGATAACGGCAGTGGTTCGGCCGCAATCCTCGAAACCGCCATCCAGATGGCGGAACAGCAAATTACTCCAAGAAATCAGGTTCGCTTTGCCTGGTGGGGTGCGGAGGAAGCCGGTCTACTGGGAGCACAGTACTACGTTGATCAGTTAACCCCGCGCGATATCAAAGACATTGCGCTGAACCTGAACTTCGACATGATCGGCTCACCGAACTTCGTCCGCTTCGTTTACGATGGCGATGGGTCCGATACGCCTTTAGCCGGCCCGAACGGCTCCAAGACCATTGAAAGCGTCTTCCTTGAGTACTTTGAGGAAATGTCTTTACCGGTCGAACCAACCGCGTTTGACGGCCGCTCCGATTACGGACCGTTTATCGGGGTTGGTATCCCGGCGGGTGGACTGTTCACTGGCGCGGAAGGGATCAAAACACCGGACGAAGCCTCCCTGTATGGCGGCACCGCCGGTGACCAGTACGACCCCTGTTACCACCTGGCTTGTGACACCTTCGACAACATAAGCCTGCAAGCGCTCGACGAAATGTCCGATGCGGTTGCCCATTCCGTGCTGACTTTTGCCATGACCACCTCCGCGGTTAACGGAACCGACAAAGGCAAGGGGTTAGGCAAAATCAAGAATGACATGGAATACGTTGGATCGCGCCTGGTGAAATAGCGCGGTCAATCCAGCTAGAGTGATCAGGGATGGTCGCTCTGGCTAACTTGCCGAGCTTTGCGTTAATAAAAGCTGAATCTGAAAGCGTTCAGTAGCTTGGCTGTCAGCCCAGCAGGCGCTCTTTGGCTTCATTGATACGCGCAGCCAGATAGTTACTCCCACCATGGTCCGGGTGCACTTTCTGCATCATCCGGCGGTGGGCCTGAATGATTTCCTCCCGACTCGCACCGGGTGCCAGCCCGAGGATGTCCAGCGCTTCGTTTTCGGTCAGAGGGCCGCCGGCATTGGCACTCCCACCGGATTCCTCGCCGTCAGCGCAGGCCTCATCGTCAGCCCGCCAGGAGTCTCCGAACCGGCGATCAAGATAGGTTTCCAGCAGCCGGGCAGAATCTTCGTCTTGTTCCCGGCAGTATCGCAACAGCTCAAGAAATTCACCTTCGCTCAGATCCGCCAGTATCCGACCCGCCATGGGACCTTTCAGGATCTCGCCGCTCATGGTGCCGGAGTCATGGTCCAGACTCATTTCGAGGATGTCGGTGGAAACATGGGATTGATTGCCCGCTTTGGCCTTTGCACCACCACCCACTCCGGCCACGCCCCCGCTTAAAAGAGCCGGCAGCACCCGGCGCAGCAGCGGGTAAAGAAATGCCAACAACACAAACAGAAAGTGCAACCGGCCGGTAACGGCCAGAACAACCACCATCCCGATACCAGCAATCAGCGCCAGCTTGATAATGGCCGGCTTGCGCTGGCTGGGCGTCTGGTTGCGCAACCAGACCCACGCAACAACCGACACAACAATAACCAATAGCGTTAATGGCACTCAGATACTCCGGGCATTGGCCCATCAATGGCTTGAAGTTGGACTGCAACGAGCGCTATCTGATCTGCTTTGTCAGGCGCCTGACCTCTGGGGAACTTCGGCTGGAGAAATCCTGCAGAGCCTTGGCACCCCCGGAAGCATAGACCGCAACGGCGGCCATAAGATCCTTGAGAACCTGAGGGCTGTTGCGATCGAAAGGTGCATAGGCACCTCCGGACAGCTTGCTCACCTGCTGGAACACCGCCCTGGCATGGGCATCCGCGCCCTCGTGGAACATGAACACCGGGGTTCGTAGCATACCCAGCTCCCCCGCGGTATGGCAGAGCTCATCCACTGGTTCCTCACAACAGTCCCCGATAAACACCACGGCCTTGACGGGCTTTGCGCGGGTTTCCTTCACCGCGTGTGCCAGCACCCGGCTGATCTGGGTGCGGCCACCCAGGCAGGAAACGCCGTTCATCAGGTTGAGCAACTGACCAGTCTCGGTGACAAATCCGGTGGCCTTGAATTCGCCAAAACCACGGTAGTAACACAGCTGAATCGCCAGGCCGCCCAAATCCCTGGTCGCCATGAACAGCTCACTCTGCAAGTGGCAGGCCTGATCCCAGGTTGCCTCCCGACTCGCGGTGGCGTCCAGGGCGAAAATAAGCCGACCCTGCCCTCCACCTTGTTCAGGCAGCGTGCGGACCTGATGGATAAACTGATCGATAGACTGTTTATCGGATTTGGTGCGTAGCTCTTTGTCGGACATGGACGTTACAACTTTGCCAGTGCCTCGGGCACCGGCGTGTCGCCGGATACCACATCGAAAACCCGGTTAGTGGTGTTATCGGAATCCAACACCGCCAGCAGCACGCGAGCAACATCCTGCCGTGAAATCTTACCAAACGCCTCCAGCCTCGCACTCACCATCACCTTGCCGGTCCCGTCATCATTGGTCAGCTGACCCGGACGAACAATGGTGTAATCCAGGCCGCTGTTCTTCAGGTGTTCATCGGCGTTGTGTTTGGCCCAAAGGTAATGGCGGAGTTTTTCCGGCCCCTTTTCCGGCTCCTCGGCACGCATACTGCTCACCATGATAAAACGCTTTATTCCCATGGCCCTGGCGGTATCGACCAGCCGGATAGCACCTTCCTGATCCACATCGATGGTTTTATCCGGACCGGTATGAGGGCCTGAGCCAGCGGTGAATATGACTGCATCACAGCCCCGCATGGCCTCGCTGCAGTCATGCTCCAGATCGCCCAGTACGGTTTCCGTTGCCCCCAGTTGCTGCAATTCCGGCCCCTGATCCGGGTGCCGGATCAGAGCCCGAGCCTCATGGTGGCTGTCTGCCATTTCCTGCAACAAATGTTGCCCGATTTGCCCGTTGGCTCCTGCAATGAACACATGCATGGCGGATCTCCTGGTTAGATGCCTGGCTTGACTATCCTACATAGCTGAGTACGCTGCACCTACAATTCAAGGCACCGAAAATCGCGAAGCCCATCAGTCCGCCAGCGCTGCCCGCACCTTTTTGCTCAAATGTCCCATATCGACCCGGCCAAGCACCTGGGGCTTCAGCTCATTCATAACACGCCCCATATCCTGCATTCCCTGGGCGTCGGTTGAGCTGATGGCCAACCGGATCAACCCGTCCAGATCATCCTCGGTCAGCGCGGCGGGCATGAATTCCTCAATGATCACCATTTCGGCCCGCTCCTTGTCACCCAGCTCCTCTCGACCGGCCTCATCGTATTGACTGGCGGCATCTCGACGTTGCTTGAGCATTTTGTCCAGCACCTTCAGAACGTCCTCGTCAGACAAGTCGCGGCGCTCATCAATCTCGATCTGTTTAACCGCGGCCTGCGCCATACGAAGGGTGACAAGCCGGGTTTTATCCTTGTTCCGCATCGCCTCTTTCACGGCGCTGTTCAGTTGTTCCTTGAGCGTTGCTGCCGTCATCGCCGACCTCCTGTTATGTGAGTAAAGGGAACTGATTGCATTAAACCTGAAGGTAGATGTAACGGAAAATCGAAGCGGGTTCAATCGTGAACAACCAAGGAACGGGGTGGGCCGAGTCTGTTAAACTCAATTTAAAGCGTTTTCCTTTACCTACAACGTCAACGGGCACGGATGCATGAAACTCAATCCCTTTAATACCCGTATTGGTCTGGCTCTGGGCGGCGGTGCTGCAAAGGGCATTGCTCACATTGGTGTTTTGAAGGCCTTTGAGGAAGAGCAGATCCGGATCCATTGTATAGCGGGTACCAGCGTGGGGGCGCTGGTCGCCAGTTATTTCGCTTTCGGCCGCCCGGCAGAATCCATCCTTTCCATTTGCTCGACGCTGAACCTCTCGAAAATCATCAATTTTACCTTCGAGCGCGGCGGCCTGTTCAGCACCCATGCCATTCGGGAGATGATCCACCGGGATCTCGGCGATGTCCGGATCGAAGATGCCGACATTCCTCTGGCTATTTGCGCAACGGATATAGAAACCGGCGAACAACTGATCTTCCGAAAAGGAAACCTGGCGGATATCGTCTGTGCATCCATGGCAGTGCCCGGCTTGTTTGTGCCCGTGGAGGTGGATGGCCGGATTCTGGTCGACGGTGGGCTGGTTGAAAATGTTCCGATTTCACCGTTGGGAGAAATGGGCGCGGGTATTACCGTGGCTGTTGATCTGAGCCATGTCAGCCGGTACCCGAAACCGGAAGCCACCTTTGATGTGATCAGCAACGCCATCAACATTGCTATCGATTTCAATACCCGCAAGCAGCTGAAAAAGGCGGACATAGTAGTGCCACTGGATTTAAGCCGATACAGTCTCACCAACAATGCCAAATGCATAGAAGAGCTATATCTGGAAGGCTACAACCCCATGATGAAAAAGATTCGGCGCGTGCTCTGGTATAAGCGGATGAACGTCGTGATTTACCTTGTGAAAGCGGCCTGGAAGTTACTGCCCCTCAAGGTGCCCGAGATTATCAAAGACCTCAAGCGCCATGCTCTTGCTGTCCGTAATCGAAGTTAGTGACTCACATCACGTTGGCGGTGAACCAAAAAGCCATTTGGAGACTACTCTTCACACCTGCTCATTTTTCTGATGCAACGGAGTTTTTGCATGATTACAGTTCACCACCTCAATAATTCCCGTTCACAACGCGTTCTCTGGATGCTGGAAGAGCTGGGCGTGCCCTATGAGATCCAGCATTACGAGCGCGCCCCCAAAACCATGCTGGCGCCGGCAAGCCTCAAAAAAATACACCCGCTGGGTAAATCTCCGGTGATCACCGACGGCGATCTGGTGGTGGCGGAGTCCGGTGCCATTATCGAATACCTCGCCCACACCTACGGCAAAGACACCATGCTGCCGGAGAGCGGCGGCCAGGCATGGCTTGATTACACCTACTGGCTGCACTACGCCGAAGGCTCTTTGATGCCTCCGCTGCTGATGCGCCTGGTGTTTGAAAAGGTGAAAACCAGCCCGATGCCGTTTTTTATCAAGCCGGTGGCCAAGGGCATCTCAGACAAAACCAACGAAGTTTTTATCGGCCCGATGATCAAGACGCACCTGGATTTTGTTGAATCCCACCTGGCGAAAAACACCTGGTTTCTCGGGGATAAGCTCAGCGCTGCGGATATCCAGATGAGTTTTCCCTTGGAAGCCTCAGTAGCCCGGGGTATCGTCGGCAAGGACCGGCCTAACACCACTGCCTGGGTGGAGCGAGTGCACACCAGGCCGGCTTACCAGAAGGCTCTCGAAAAAGGCGGGGAATACGACTTTGCCTGAGTAGGCCGCCGGGCGGGTGGATGGCAGACTCCGTCAATCCACAAATGGACAGGTCGTGCGCATCGCCTCCCGGTTTTCGTCACCTCCTGCCGTTACCAGCCAGCAGAAGGTCCGGATTGAAGCCCATAACCACCGCACCCCAATGCTTGCCATTCACATACACGGGAATCGAGAGGTCGTTCAGAATTTCTCCCGTATCCCGGATATAGGTTTGCAGAAGGAACCGTTCCGTGTGGCTGGCCCGCCGCTTCTCGGTTTCGTTGCTGTTATAAAGCCGCTGATCCCGACTGTAGAGAAGATCTTTGTCATGGTCGCCAGTGATTGGCTGCGACGTGGCTTTGTGATGAACGGGAATGTAGCCATTGGCGTCCACCAACAGACTGTAGGCGGTGCCATCAAAGCGTTCCTTACTGCGGTCTGTCAGGTCCTGGAACGCTTTTTTGAAGCGATCAACGAACCGGGTCCGGTATTTTTGTGGCCAGGTATTCGGAACCGGTTCGTAATGGCGATCAAAAATTTCAACACCCTGCTGTGCCAGCTCGGCGAGCTTTTCCTCGAACTCCGCGGCCAGCGTCTGACGCTGCTCCAGAATTTCCTCGAAAGCGCCTCGGCCGATGCGGTAACGGGCCAGCAGCGCCATAGAGGCCTCGGTGGCTTTGCGCAATTGCTCGGAGTAAGCGTCCGATTCGGCAATCTCCCCGGCCAGTTCACGGCCAAGTTGATGGATCTCGTTGCCGTGCTCATGCACCTGGCGATTGGTAATACTGACTTCCTCCACCGAAGAGGTGATGGACAGCAGCTCCTCATGCGCCTGCTCAATGTACTGGAGCATGTCGTCGAACTGGGAGGCGGTCGAGGTCACCTCCTCACGGGCCTGGCCGGTTTGCTCAAGCAACTGCTCCGTATCCTTTTCGGTACGCCCGACCCGGGAATCCATATCGCTGATGATCTGATGCACGTCGCCCGTCGCCGACGCAATTTTCTGAGCCAGCTGGCGCACTTCATCCGCCACCACGGCGAAACCGCGACCGGCCTCGCCCGCCCGTGCAGCCTCGATGGCGGCATTCAGCGCCAGAAGGTTGGTCTGGTCCGAGAACCCCTGCACCATTTCCAGAATCTTGCCGATTTTGCCAGCGCTATCGCTCAGCCCGGCCACCGTCTCGCGGAAGGTCAGCAGCTGATCGTTGACCTGCCCGATTCGGTCAGCCACCTGAGACAACGCCTGATTGGACTCGCGCACCCCGTCGAGATTACGGGAATTGAGCTCCGAGACCGATCCGGTACGCTGAGTAATGTCCTCCAGTGCCGTGGCGCCCTCCCCACTGGACTGGGCAATCAGCTCGGAGACTTCTTCCTGTTTGCGGGCGCTCTGCTGGGCCTCGCCGGTGAGTTTGCGCAGCCTGGCTGACTGCACCGCCACCTGCACCGCATGATGGCGCAGATCCGACAGGGCGCCCCTCATGCTGGCCAGCAGTTCATTATGTTCTCTGGCAATTCGCCCTGCCTGTCCAGAGCCGACCGGCTGGTCCTTTGATATATCCAGCACCCCGTTGCCTTCGCCAGCATCGACTCCCGCCGGCGGTCCAGCGCTGGCCACCCGATCACGGCCCAGCCACCAGGCCACCCCGGTTATCAGGGCAGCCAATCCAAACCCCGCCATGGCAAATTCCGGCACCATCACGACCAGGGCAAACAGGGCCAGAACCAAAACACTGCTGACACGGCATACCAAAGGTTGCCGTGTACGACTTTCCGGAGCGACTGCATTCATTTTTGTTAGTGTCCTCTGTAGGAATCGCTTTCATGGGTTATCGGCAGGGCTCAACAGAACTTCACCATTTTGTCGTCCCGATTTTCATGGATGCCGCCGAACAGGTGGCCCGGCTTGCTCATTTGCGGTTTAATGCGCCAGACACTCACTTGCCTGCCGATAGGCCTGTCACTATGCACATAGTCACATCGCCCGAGCAAAACGTCTCTGAAGTTGAGATTGAGCAGGCAATCCGCTCAGGCATCGAGCGATACTTTGACGACTGCCGGGCGCGGGTACCGGCGTTTATTGACCGTCACTTCCATTACCCCGGTGCCATCGCGACCAACCGGAAGGCACTGGGATGGGACATGTTGCGGGCCCCCATCAACCTATTGTGGGCACCGTTTTATGCCCTGGCGTGCCTGATAAAAATTCTGGTTCCCAAACGCACAGGCCTGATGTGGCTGCACAGTTTAGCGGATCATGTACCCGCTGGGTTTACGACCGAGGTTCAACAGCACATCTCAAACCTGATCCTGGCGGACCTGTTGAACAACCGCCAGGAAGGCCCACTACTAGAGCGCTATCTGATTGAGGCGCTGGAGGCGGTCTATGAGAGCCATGCCTGCGAGCCGGTCGACCACCAGCGGTTCAGCAAGCTGATTGAGCCTCTGGTCGCGGACACGCTCAGTCAGTACCGGGTGACCCGAACCGCATCTGCCGATATCACCAACAGCATTTCATGCACCGTATTGGGCGCGTTTGCATTCCAGAAGTTTACCCCGGGCGGTATCGGGCTGGGGGTGGTGCTCGCATCCATGCTCGCCAAGACCTTGGCCGCCCGCGACTTTATCCTGGGCGAAACCATCGGCGAATGGTATTACAGCGTATTTCCACCGGAGCCTTCGCTGGCGACGACGGCCAGCGTTATGGTCGCTGTCATGGTGGCATTGGCGGCCTTCGCGGCGTTGTCCGGTGTTATTTTTGACCCCGTTCAGGCGGCGGTCGGCTTGCATCGCCGGCGCCTGAGCAAGCTACTGGATCACCTGCAGAGAGACATCACACTCAGCACCCAGAGCAGCTTTCGCCCGAAAGACCAGTTTGTGGCCCGGATTCTGGACACGTTCGACATGATCAAATCGGGTTTACTTTAGTTGACGGATCGCTCCGCGGAGTCCTGAATGTAAGGGACATTAACTTGCGGAGGAAACGGACATGAAGTGGATCATACTCGCCATTATTGTTGCTGTTGTGGCCTTCTGGCTGTATCGGGGGCGCCGTAAAAACAACATTGAAGACCCAGAGGTGAAGACATTCGAGGAAAAGGATTACTACCTTACCTCGGATGAAAATACCTCCGATGACGAGACATACCCGGATAGCAACAACCCGCGTCACTGAGTTACCCCAGAATAGCCGGGACAAGCAGACCAAAATGATCACCCTGTATTTCGAAATAGGTCTGCCCCGGTTTTCCACATGTATAATATTGAAAACTTTCCTATGCAGTGCCTCTTAATTAGCGTACTGTGACGCTCGTTGGAAAGATTTAGCAAAGCATTTCACGAATAAGACCTTTTGTGTTGTCACACCTCTTGTCCTGTTTTTGATCCTGCAAGTTTTTTTGTTTCCCGCATATCGCTGATCAAAGATCACAACGATCTTTCGACGGCACATTTATGATTAATTTCAGGATATCTATTTATGTCTACAATTACCGGCAACGTTAAGTTCTTCAACGAAGCAAAAGGTTTTGGCTTTATTACTCGTGAAGGCGGCGCAGACGTCTTTGTTCATTACAGCTCTATTCAGGGTGGCGGTTTCAAAACTCTGGCCGAAGGCCAGGAAGTTGAGTTCACCGTGACCGAAGGCCAGAAAGGCCCGCAGGCAGAGAACGTTATTGGCCTGTAAATAACAGGTAATACCGTGATCGAAAAAAGGCAGCCTCAGGCTGCCTTTTTTGTTTTTTAAAACCGAAAATGCATCCCCCATATTGTCTTATCGCTCGCCTGAGCCACCAGATAATAGTTTCTTGGTAGGAGGCCCTTAAGAGATTAAGGTAGAAGCTTTCCACCGGAGGCATACATTCTATGGAAACTGCGACCCTGGTTTGGGGGCTCATTTTCAGCTCCATCGGCATCGGTTATTTCATCTACGGGCGAAGGCAATCGAACATGGTCGCCCGCTGGTGCGGTCTCGCCCTGATTCTTTTTCCGTACCTGGTGACCGATACCCTTGCCATGGTGGCTGTGGGCGCTGCGCTCATGTTGACACCCAGGTTCATTGAACTTTAAGCGTCTCTTCCCAAGGATCTTTGGAATTCAGAGCTTCTAAGATAGGTGTGGCAACTCTGCACGAACGGGAGCTTTCCCTTGTCCATCACTTGGTCTATAAGCTGCGGGTCAACGTCCAGCAGTGCCACAATACCCAGTGCTTGCTTGTTTCGAACATCGCAGGCTCCTCCCATTAGTTCAGCGGTGCTTCTGTTTTGAACAAACTTTTGCCAATACCAGTGGCGCAAAAGCTGTTTCATACCTGCCGCAACAAGATCCATTTGATCTGATGTCTGAATTGAAGTGGTCATGGTGCCCCCTCGAAACACAATCAACGAAGTGCGTTCACTCATTAGACGAGCAGGACAACCGAAACGTTACAGAAGATACCAAAACCTTATGACAGCCGACTATTCGGGCATGACATTCCAGGCAACCGGGCTAGCGCAGAGTCTTTTAAGCGCGCCTAGGACGACTTCCTTTCCGCATCCAGCAATGCCCGTTTTCGCCCCAATCCCCAGCGGTATCCGCCAAGACTTCCGTCGCCTCGTAAGACTCGATGGCAAGGAATCAGCACTGCAATACGATTTTTCGCACAAGCTGATGCGACTGCCCGCACCGCTTTGGGCTTGTCGATTTCCGCAGCCACCTCACTGTAACTGAGGGCACCTCCTTCCGGGATGCTCAACAGGAATTGCCATACCTTCATTTGAAACGCCGTACCCCGCATATCAAGCGGCAAATCAGGTCTCGGAGCACCTTCACTGATATGTCGATCCAATGCTTCCATCCAGGCATCAAGTTCGGGAGCATTTTGAGCAGGTGAAGCGGTCAATTCAGCCTTAGGGAATTCCGCCTTCAGACAGGTGATCAGTGAGGCTTCATCGTCACCAAACTGGACAAAACAGACGCCCTTACCCGTGGCTGCCATGGCCATGAGGCCAAGCGCAGTGGCTCGACATGCGTAGATGATGGCCTCGCCAGCGCCACCTGCCCGATAGGCCTTCGGCGCCATTCCAATATTGCGAGTCGCTTCGCCGTAGACACGGCTCACGGAGCCGAATCCAGAGGAAAAAATCGCATCTGTCACGCTGTCACCGTCCTTCAAGGATTGCTTGAAGTGTCGCATTCGCACAGCGTCCTGGTAGGCTTTGGGGGAAATGCCAAAGGCGTCTTTGAATACTCTTTGCAGCCTTGATGGAGAGAGTCCTGCCCGATCAGCCAAGCTGGCCAGTGTTAGCCGTTCATCGGCATGCTCTTCGATATATCGGGCGATCTCCACCAGCCGACCAACCCGCGGGCTTCCATCCATAGATTGGCAGCGCTTGCAGGGGCCATCGGAGGCCTTGCCCCTCCCCTCTTTTGCTGCCAGCATTTCCTGTTCAGATGGCATCTTCATGACGTAACCCTTTATTCGAAGTGGACAAGGCTAGTTGAACTGACTTCGCCAGGCGTTTCCATCCGATTATTGCTCTGGTTATCTACAGCCGAGCAGAAAACCGGGACAGATCTATTTTCAAGGAGAGTATGACTCGATGACTACCAACCTGCCCTTTTCTCAAGCTTGTGAGAACAACAAAGCCCCGATACTGGAGAGACTGCGTGAGGTCTTTGAGGGGCCGGGCAAGGTATTGGAGGTGGGGACAGGCACTGGACAGCACGCCGTGCATTTCGCAAAGGCCATGCCCCACCTGCAGTGGCAACCGACTGACCACCCCGATGCTGCACACATCGCTCGCCCTCGACTGCAACAGGCCGCGCTGCCCAATGTCCTGCCCATGATTGAGCTGGACGTAGGGAATTCCCACTGGCCTGTCGACTCCTTCAGATGGGTGTTCTCAGCAAACACCGCCCACATCATGGCATGGAACGAAGTCGAACAGATGTTCCACCACATCGGGGAGCGCCTGCCAAAAGACGGTGCCTTTTGCCTGTACGGCCCGTTCAATCACCAGGGCCAGTTTTCCAGTGACAGCAACCGACAGTTTGACCAACATCTTAGAGCCCGAGCACCCCATATGGGCATACGAGATCTGGAAGATCTATCTGCACTGGCAGAGGCGGTGGGTCTCATTCTGGCGGCAAACTACGCTATGCCAGCCAACAACCGGCTGCTGGTTTTCAGCCACTGACGGGTCTGCGCCCGCTTTTCACGTTCTCTCTTTCCCAGACTTCGCACAACCATGCCAGCACATATCGCAAACCGAATCGCCCCTGGAGAGGGTATTCAGGCGAGTGTAATGTCCGTGCTGACCGTCGTTGGCGAGAACATCCGCACCCGGCCAATCATAAAGACACCAGGACTTAAAGAATGCATCCAGCTCGCCCTGGTCTCCATTCAACTCGATGACCCGACGAACAAAGGTTTGTGGTGGGCAGTGGGTCCAGTGCGTATAAGTATTACTTCCTTCCGTCCACACTTTCACCTCATAACCTGGAGCACCCGGCGCACTGAACGGGAAAACCATTAACGCCCGGAGAACCCTCTCCATACGTCTTCCAGGGTCGCGGCTAGTGACACGAAAAGGCACAGATACGGTCGTTAACATCCAGCTATAAACCTTCCAGCCCAGATCGCCCACCAGTGTTTTGGCGTAGTCCGCAGGCACTGCGCGGGCCACCATTTCCTGGTACGCGGCTGTCGTGATTATTGCGAGGTATACAGTGAGACGGTTACCGTAGGAGGGCAATTGATCAAGCTCGGAAATTGGCAACAACAAGTCAGACCGAGCCCATGTTTGCTTGAGATACTCTTTTACATCTGACTCAAGCCACCGGCCCCTTTCCGGCTCTTCAAGATCCAAGAGCCGGCCCTTCAGAACCTGACGGGCGGATCGGCGAAAAATCGGCTTAAAAGCTGTTTTACAGACACCTATAAACGTACGGTTCAGCAGGCTCATTTTCTTGTTTTGGAGTGACATGACAGGCCTCCCCAAAAAGGTTTTACTCCATCAATTTAACACCTGGCGCATCTCTCTTTACGTTCACGCCCCTGGTAGCGGCAGCATTCGCCACTACCAGGGCCAATTGCTTTTTACGACGCAGCTTCCAGTTCGTTGATCGCTCTTTTGAGCACCTTCACTGACTCGGTATGTTTACCCTGATTGTGCAGAGCTTCACCCTGATCCCGGAGCTCTTTGACCCTGGTCTCAGTCTCACTGTCCAGCTGTGCTGACTGCAGTTGTTGATCGATCTGGCTAACCAGAGAGGGGCACTGGCCACTTAGCGCATTGCCGGCAAAAAATACCGCAATTAACAGAGCCGCAAGATAACGCATGATAGTTCCTCCTTTCTCACACGCCCTTGTATAGCATAGTCAATCTGGAGTAGATGCGCAGCATCACAAACGCCAGAATCGGGACTGACCAGCCCTGAAAACCGGTGCTCACTAAAACCATAACAACAAGCAAATAACCCCGAAAAGAAGCACTGCAAAATGGACAGCCAGGTTCTTCCGGGTAGTTGGTGCGGGCTTTCTGGCGAAACTGAAGTAATCCTCACCAAACAGCCCCACGCCGCAGCTCTCACAGTAGTTTTTTGAGTAAGAAACCCTCAGCGCAGATGGCTCAAACTTTTTCCGACAGCTGTAACAACTGGGCTTGATCATCTGGGGCTCCGGGCAAAACGATGGTTGGTCAAAACGACTGCGCATGATGTTCTCTATAGACCAAAAACCGGGACCGAAAAAAATCTGTCCCGGTTTCAAATTAGCGCAATACAAAAACGATAAGGGCCAGGCACAACGTGATATTCAGCGCCCAGATGATCAAAGAAACTTGTCGCCGCTGGCTCAAATGCTTGATTGGATTAGTCATAGTTGAACCGCTCCGACAGGATACGATGAGAGGGGGTGCCCCTCTTTATCAGGTGATCTTCGACGATATCCATCATGATCGCCGGTCCGCACATCACAAAGACCCATTCGCTCACCTCTTTCTCTGAAAAGACGCGATCTATCAGCGCTGCATCTATGAAACCTACCTCTCCATGCCAGCTTTCTGGCGGTTCTGACAGCACGTAGACTACGTCCTCCTCACTCAGCTCCTCACGATAGGCAATCTGATCAATCACCCGATTTCCATAGATCAACTTCACCTCACGCGAATCGCCGGTCAGGCGCATTTGCCTGAGAATGCCCAGCAGCGGAGCAAGGCCAACGCCACCCGCGATAAGAGCGACCCCAGGTTCAGCGCGACCATCGACAGAAAGATTGCCATAAGGGCCGTCAACATAAGCGACTGTCCCAGATTTTATCTGGCCAAGTGTTCGTGTGAAGTCGCCAAGCTCTTTGATCATGAAAGATAGTTCCGGCCCAGCCGCCGGCGCCGAGCAAATGGAGAACGGGTTTTCTTTCATCGAGAAGGCGCTGTGCCCCACATTCAGCCAGACGAATTGCCCGGCTTTGTAATCAAGACCACGATGACCGTCTGGCTCCACGGTCACTTCCCATTGCTTTGGCGTCAACCGGACTGTGGAGGT
Source organism: Marinobacter salinus (assembly GCF_001854125.1). Taxonomy (NCBI): domain Bacteria; kingdom Pseudomonadati; phylum Pseudomonadota; class Gammaproteobacteria; order Pseudomonadales; family Marinobacteraceae; genus Marinobacter; species Marinobacter salinus. Next base: position 132,725 of record NZ_CP017715.1, on the reverse strand, counting down.
CACACGCCAGGGGCGTGCCTTCTGCAGAAGGGGAACCAGCAGGTAAACAGTAAGCAGTGACCCAACAGCCACTCCGGTCATTGCCAGCCACACCCAGCTCATCACAGGCTGCGATCCGTAACGCCCTGCATACACGGTATGATGCAACAGAAGAACAGCGATCAGGAGCGCGCCGATCCCATGTAAAAGGCGCCATGTCTCGTATTTGAAGTCCAGTTGGGTGCGCCCGATTGCCAGTAGAGCAAGGCTTGGAAGAAGCAGGAAGGCGGCAATACCTGTCGACAGAACGGAAAAATCAGTCGTGATCGTCAATGCGCGCGTCGGGTCCCACGGGCGTTGACCACCTGACGGCGTCCCCTGGTAAAGAAACGGGTGCAGCAGAGCAAAGACCAGTGCCGTGCGAGCCATGATCTGGTGAAACCGCATTGTCACATCCAGTCCCACGCCATTTGAAACGGCCTTGAAACGGCCGGACAGAATGAATTCCGCGAGGACCATCGAGAAGGCAAGAATGCCCAGGCCAGAGGCCAGTTCCTGGTGGAACTGGCGTGGCGGCCCTCCGACCCACGCGGACAAGATCAACGGCAATGTGACAGCGACAAGGTAAGCAACAATCAAAAAGAGTAGTTTCATCTGACTAGCATGTTTCACTTCCTCTGGCCATGCAATCTAGTCTTCCACAACCCATTCCTCTTATCGCAGGTTTAGGTCTTTCGGGTTTTATGGCGAAAAATACCAGTGCAGCCAACGCCGCTGAAAGGCAGATCTTTTCAATCCTTCAATGATGCCCACCCGGCCCATGTGCATGGCCGTGCGCCAACTCTTCCGGATCGGCGGCCCGAACTTCGATGATTTCGATATCGAAGGTCAGGGTTTTACCGGCCATCGGATGATTGGTGTCGACATCGGCAAACTTGTGGCCGACCTTGACGACGAGCACATGGCGCGGGCCCTGCTCGGTTTGCACCTGGGCGATCATCCCCGATTTCCAGCGTTTGGCACCCATCAAATGCTTGATCGGCACACGCTGCACGGCATCGGCCTTGCGCGGACCGTAGGCTTTTTCCGGAGTGACGGTGACGCTGAACGTATCGCCGGCCTCGCGACCTTCCAGCGCTTCTTCCAGGCCCTGGATAATGCCGCCGTGGCCATGCAGGTAGGCGTTCGGCTCGCCGCCATGGGAGTTTTCAACAACGTTGCCTTGTTCATCACGGACGCTGTAGTGAAACAGGACGACTTGATTCTTTTCGATGGGCATAGGGTTCTCTGCAATGGTTTAAGGTACGCCATTATAATCAGCGACGGTGTTGACTCCAGTGCCCGCCATCTAAAAGCGTTGGGCCTAACTCAGCTTCCCCAGGTAATCGAAAATCCGTTCCTGCACCTGCCAATAGTGCTTTTGCTTGCGGGCGATGACGAATTTGCCCCACTTCCATTACCCATTATGTGGTCTGACCAATTTACAGAAAGGGTTAACCAGTACCACTGTGTGATCAGCTCACGTGGATCTCTCTACCTAAGTATATGATTACCTTTTTGACATGCTTTTTATGCTTTCCTAATCTATTCTCCCAACTGCTGTAATCTGGCCCTACCAGTTTTCGCTCCGCGGTCTCGGCCACGGTTAGCCTTTGTGTCGCAAGGGGACTACCCTGCGCTGCCCCGTAATATTTTCAAGAGCCCGTGAGGAATCCCCGATGATCATTTCCGCCTCGACAGACTACCGCGCCGCCGCCAAGCGCCGTCTGCCACCCTTTCTGTTCCATTACGTCGATGGGGGCTCCTTCGCCGAGCACACACTCAAGCACAACGTGGCGGATCTGGCCGACATCGGTTTGCGCCAGCGGGTGCTGAAAAACATGGAGGAGCTGAGCCTGGAAACCCAGCTGTTCGACGAGACCCTGAGCATGCCGGTAGCTCTGGCGCCGGTCGGCCTGGCCGGTATGTGCGCCCGCCGCGGCGAGGTGCAGGCAGCGCGCGCGGCGGCGGACAAGGGCATTCCTTTTACCCTGTCCACCGTTTCGGTCTGCCCGATTGAGGAGGTCGCGCCGGCGATCAGCCGCCCCATGTGGTTCCAGCTCTATGTGCTGAAGGACCGCGGCTTTATGAAAAACGCGCTGGAACGCGCCAAAGCCGCCGGTGTCACCACCCTGGTGTTTACCGTCGACATGCCGGTTCCGGGTGCCCGCTATCGAGACGCGCACTCGGGCATGAGCGGCCCTAACGCGGCCATGCGCCGCTACCTGCAGGCGATGATTCACCCGCGCTGGGCCTATGACGTGGGTCTGCTCGGCAAGCCGCACGATCTGGGCAACATCTCCGCCTATCGCGGCACCGCGACCGGTCTGGAGGACTACATCGGCTGGCTGGGGAACAACTTTGATGCATCCATCTCCTGGAAGGATCTTGAGTGGATTCGCGAATTCTGGGATGGCCCGATGATCATCAAGGGCATTTTGGACCCGGAGGATGCCCGCGATGCCGTGCGCTTTGGCGCCGACGGGATCGTCGTTTCCAACCACGGCGGTCGCCAGCTTGACGGGGCACTGTCCAGCGCCCGCGCGCTGCCGGCCATTGCCGATGCGGTCAAGGGCGATCTGAAAATTCTGGCAGATTCGGGCGTCCGCACCGGCCTGGATGTGGTGCGCATGCTGGCGCTGGGTGCCGACTGCACCCTGCTCGGCCGCGCCTTTATCTACGCCCTGGCGGTCGACGGCCAGGCCGGTGTCAGCAATCTGCTGGAGTTGATCGAAAAAGAAATGCGGGTCGCCATGGTGCTGACCGGCGCCAAATCAATCAGCGAGCTCAACAGCGACCTGCTGGTATCTAAATCATAATGGTTGGGCGGGGCTAAAAGCCCCGCCCTAACGAAGGTCGGCCTTATAGCCGGGAGACAAATCTCAGTATCTATCGGCTTCATTCGCCTTACGATACCGCCCCCGATAATCAAAGATCCTTTCCTGAACCTGCCAATAGTGCTTTTGCTTGCGGGCAATCACAAAGTCCGGTGCAGGCAACAATGCCTGACTCTCCAGCACCTCATCCGCCTTGTTGAACGTTTTCGGCGCCTGGCCATTGGCGAAACGACGCCCGAACAGCTTGTTAAAGACGGTGCGCTGCGCCAGCCTGGCGAAATCAAACGACTCGCTGAGTTCTTCCCCATCTTCACCGTGATAGGTGATCTTCAGGTTGCTCCCATCAACACCTAGCGTGATCCCGGCGCAACGGATCACCATCGCATCCTTCAGTTTCAGGGCATCTCTTAGCTGATCATCCGGGTCGATGATGGCTTTGTGGCACTGGTGACAGTTACGGGCCGCAATATCATTCTCGCCACCGCAGTGCGGGCACTCCTTGAAAACAAAACGGTAATCGCACTGTTGCGGGCGCCCGTTCTGCGCAGCAGGTTCATCCCCTTCCGCAGGCTCCAGCAGCCCCTGACAACGGCGCCCGTAGTGCTCGATAACCCGCCCTTCGCTGTCGGTTTTGCCCCAGAAGATATTGGCAAAACCACAGCCCGGGCAGAACACCTGCACCGGCTCACTGTCGGGGTTCGGTTTCGGCTCGCCTACCTCCGGGTGATGCAGATTCACATGGTTGCCCGCGTAATCGATCACCAGACAATCCTGTTTAGCTTCGTCCAGACGAAGACCGCGGCCCACGATCTGCTGATACAGGCTTACCGACTGGGTCGGGCGAAGGATGGCGATAAAGTCCACATGGGGCGCATCAAAGCCCGTGGTAAGCACAGACACGTTCACCAGATACTTCAACTCCCGCTGCTTGAAGCGCCGGATCAGCAAGCCCCGATCCTTGAGATCGGTCCCGCCGGTCACCAGGGCCGTTTCGTGTTCCGGCAGATAACTGGTGATCTCCCGCGCATGATCCACCGTGGCTGCAAAAATCATCACGCCCTGACGCTCAGCGGCCAGCTCGACCACCTGCTCAATGATGGCTCGGGTCACACGCTTATGTTTGCTCAGCAGCTGGTTGACGTCCTTCTCGGCGTATTCGCCAAAGCGGTCCTCAGGTAGCGCAGAGAAATCGTATTGGGCCACCGCCGCGTTCACCAACTCAGGCCTGGTGAGATACCCCCGATTGATCATGTAGCTCAACGGCAGTTCGTAGATGCAGTGCTGGAAGGGCTTATCCTGTTCTTCACTGGAACCGCGAACAAAGCCCCGGTAGTGATAGCGGTAGATCCAGCCCATGGCCAGACGATAGGGTGTGGCGGTTAGCCCGAGCACTTTGAGGGAATCATTCTGTTGGCGCAGAAGCTCGATGATCCGTTGATACTGACTGGTCTCCTCACCGCTGACCCGATGGCACTCATCGATGATGACCAACGAGTACTCATCCCTGAACTGATCCAGATTCGCCGATACGGACTGCACACTGGCAAAGGTGACCTGATGCCGGTTTTCCTTGCGTTTCAGCCCGGCGGAGAAGACGCCGCCCGTTAACCCATAGCTCTGGTATTTGGCGTGATTCTGCTCCACAAGCTCTTTGACGTGAGTCAGCACCAGAATCTTGCGCCGGGCAAGGCGGGCCAACTCGGCAATAACCAGACTTTTACCCGCACCGGTCGGCAGCACGATGACGGCGGACTCATCGGATTGGCGGAAATGCCTCAATGTGGCATCAACTGCTTCCTGCTGGTAGGGCCGAAGCTTGAAAGGAGCATTCATGTTGCAGTGCTTAATCGTTATCAGGAGGAGAAGGCGGTCATACTAGCAAATGCCGGTGCCGTTGCCTGCGAGGCGCAAATAAATCTGTCCCGGTTTTTGTTTGCAACCCGAAGTGATGCCCCTGCCCTCAAGTGCTCCTAGGACGGCAGCCCAGCCAGCACCCCGCCTTTTTGCAATAACGCCATTTCGGCGCGGCTGGCAAAGCAGGCGATCTCTCTCTGACCAAGAGTCGGCCGGATGCGACGGGCATCGCTCAAGGCATCGACTGCCCCCGGGATGTTCCCCTCGTGAATATGGGCAATGGCGAGTACAACTCGGGGCAGGAAAATTCGGTCATCACAACGACAGGCATCGCTGGCTGTCCGAATGGCGTTGTCAATCTGGCCGAAATTGAGCATCCCCCGGGCGAGCAGCGCGCCCCACGCCGAGCGACGATTATCTCGCGGGCTGATCTTCATACCCCGGAGCATAAAGTCGATGCCCTGAACATCGCCCTGGCGAATCATGGCGGCCCCCAGCGCGGTCATCGCCTGAGCGTTACTTGGGTCCAGTTCTACTGCGCGACGTAACATGCCAACGCCCCGTTGCAGGTCCCCCATATCGGCAAACGCACAGCCGGCATAGCCGAGAACATCGGTATCCTGACCGTCCAGAGCCACGGCTTTTTCAGCTGATTGGCTGGCCTCAACGAGCCATTCATGCCCACGAATGAGCCCCACCAGATGACCAATGGCAATGATCAAGGCCAGATAGGCATGGGCAAACGCGAGTTCCGGATCCTGCTGGATCGCTTGTCGCAGAAGATTGGCCGCTTCGGTGAAGCTTTCCTCACTCCAGCCTTTCTGGCCAAGAATGGCGTGTCCCTGGCGATACAGTGCCCAGGCACCCAGATCCACCGTGCGTCGTTTTCGCAGCTGGATCAGCTCAGCCCGATTGAGTTGGGGCTCAATCCGGCTCACGATCTCGCGCACCACCTCCTCTTCCAATGCGTTCAGGCTGTCCACCGGGATCAGTTTCCGGTCCGACCAGAGCATGTTGCCGCTCTCCGCGTCCAGCAGCTGGACCCCGACTCGCAGGTTGTCCCCCATGGGCCACACCGAGCCTTCGATGACGTAGTCCACACCCAGCTCTCTTGCGATGTGCTGAATGCTCACTTCCCGCTGGCGATACTGGGAGGCGGTATTGCGGGACAGCACCAGAAAGCCGGGAATGCGGGCCAGGTGAATACTGATATCTTCACAGAGCACTTCCGCAATCCAGGCGGTCTGATCAACGCCCACGCCGTGAGAGAACGGAAGCACCGCCAGCACGGGCTGTTCTTTCTCCCGCTCATTGCGGGGCGAAAACAGGCAGGCGGCGGCCAGCTCCTGATGCGCCTCGGCAGCGCTCTGCTGCATGACATCCGCGCCAGAGATCTGAGCAAGCGGCTCGGGCACATCAATGTCGGCCACAAAGCGATAGCCCCGACGATTGAACGTGGCAATGAAGCCCTGTGTCTGCCCGCTATCCCCCAAGGCGTGGCGAGCGGCTTTAATGGCACTGCTCAAGGCGGACTCGCTGACAACCTTGCCTGACCACAGCTGGTCCAGCAGTTCCGCCCGGCTCACGATACGGTCGCGGTGAGTCACCAGATAGGTCAGCAAATCGAAGACAAGCGGCTCCAGAGGCTGGGCTGCGCCAGAGCGACGCAGCTGGAGCTGATAGGTGTCCAACTGAAAATCAGAAAAACTGAAAATCATGGATCTGTTCCGCTATGGCTAGCTGCTTTCTAAATTAGCAGACAACACCCCGAGATTCTCCACATATTCCTCACAGCTTCCCCAAGTATGGCCCGGGGCAACCTCGTAGACTGATCTCAAGTTGTTGTACACGCCGCCCATCGGGGGAGGCTTTCTACCACAGAAAGGAGCACAACCATGCCATTAGTCACTATCAACCTGATTGAGAACGTATTCGACAAAAAACAGAAGCAGGAGATGATCGCGAAAGTCACCGACGCCATGGTGGGGATTGAAGGCGAAGCGATGCGAGGTCTGACCTGGGTAGTCATCAATGAAGTCAGCGAGGGAGAATGGGGAATCGGCGGAAAACCCCTCAGCAGCGACGACGTCCACAAAATCCAGGCCTCTGCTGCCTGAAATCAAGATGGGCCGGTCACTCGACCGGCTCGGGTGTCTCTTCATCAAGCCAGGTACCGCAGTATTTACAATATTTGGCGTCTATTTCATGTCGATGTTTACCGCATCCCGGGCAGGCTTCATCGGAGTACCGCTCCGCGCGTAGGGCGCGAATCACTTCCGCGGAAAATACGCCAACGGGAAGCGCAATAATCGAGTAGCCCGTCAACATGATCATCATGGAAATGAACTGCCCCAAGGCCGTCACCGGCGTTATGTCGCCATAACCTACGGTTGTCAGTGTCACGATTCCCCAGTAGATGGATTTGGGAATACTGGTAAAGCCCGCCTCGGCCGGCTCAATGAGATAGAGCAAAGAAGAGAAGATGGTCACGACCATCAACACTGCAAACAGAAAAAGCAGGATCTGGTGCCGGCTGCGAATCAGGGCGTCCATCAGCAGACGGCCCTCGCCCACCACTGTCATCATTTCCAGTACCCGAAACAGACGCAGGGTCCGCAGCAGACGCACGACAACGAGAGTCTGCGCACCCGGAAACAATAGCGCCAGCCAGGTAGGCAAGACGGCCAGAACGTCGATAACACCGTAAAAGCTTTTAAGGTAAAGCTTCGGTTTCTCCAGGCAATAGATGCGCAGGGCCAGCTCAAGGGTGAACAGCAGCGTTATGCCCCACTCCACGACATAAAAAAGCTCACCGAAGCGAGCGTGATATTCCGGAACGCTGTCCAGGAGAATAATCCCCACGCTGAGGAATATCAGCAGCGCCAAGAAAATATCAAAGCCCTTGGCCAGGCGGGTATCTGATTCGAAAATGACCTGAAACAGGCGTGTTTTAATTCCCAGGCCACCAGGTTTTATAGTCGCCATCCAAGCTGCCTCTCTAATGGTCACTGAAAATCGAAAATCCCGCGATTAGGTTTAACTCACGGCCACTATTCCTGCAAACCGCAGAATTGATCAAACCGGCAGTTCGATGATTTCGATATCGAAGGTCAGGGTTTTACCAGCCTCAAATAAGATCTGTCCCGGATTTCGTTCCGGGATCAGTGCCTTGCTTTGGTCACCACTTCCGGTGTTGCCGGCTCACCGGGTTTGCCAGCGAGAATGCGGTCGGCATCAAGTGAGGCAATCGGTACCCGGGTATCCCTGGGAACGTCGCCGCTCAGCTGCAGCTCAAGATAGCGGAGCGCACAAACCCGGAGGAAGGACGTGAAGTTGCCGAGGTCGTGGCCGGCATCAATGGATTCGTGGTAAAGCCGGGTGATCATCTGCGGCAGGTTCATGCCATCCCGTTCGGCCAGCTCTGCCAGTACCTGCCAGAAGGCGTTTTCCATCCGCACACTGGTCACCATACCGTCAATACGCAGGGAGTGGGTCCGGCTGACCCAAAGCTCCGGCTCGGCGTTGATAAAGAGCTTGCACATGACGGCCTCCCTGGAAGCGATTGAGAGCGCTGAGGGGCCGGTGGGCTGGCCCCTGTTGCGTTATTGATCCAGCAATGTGAAGAACTGCGCAAGCCAGGCCGGATGAGCGGGCCACGCAGGCGCTGTTACCAGATTAGCATCGGTTACCGCCTGATCAACCTCGATACTGGCGAAGGTACCGCCGGCCAGTTCCACTTCCGGTTGGCAGGCCGGATAGGCAGAGCATTTTCGGCCCTCCAGAACCCCTGCTGCGGCCAACAACTGGGCACCGTGGCAGATCGCCGCCACCGGCTTGTTGGTTTCGAAGAAATGGCGAACCAGATTCTGCACATCCTTGTTAAGGCGCAGGTACTCGGGTGCGCGACCGCCGGGCACTACCAACGCGTCGTAGTTCGCCGGGTCCAGTCCGTCAAAATCCGCATTCAGGGCAAACCGATGGCCGGGCTTTTCGGTGTAGGTCTGGTCGCCCTCGAAGTCATGGATGGCAGTGGCAACGGTATCGCCAGCTTTTTTGTCCGGGCAAACGGCATGAACCGTGTGGCCGACGGCCTGCAGTGCCTGGAACGGCACCATGGTTTCGTAATCTTCGGTGAAATCACCGGTAATCATCAGAATCTTCTTCCCGCTCATGGCTGTCTCCTTGTGCTTGTTTGGCCAAGTCTGAAAACAGTAGCAGCGGTGATGGTGCAGAGGGTATTAAGGGACTACTACAGGAGCTCACAGCAGACGCGCTTTTGATTGGTCAATAGCGACGCAATAAATCCCGATAAAGCCGACTATTCCAGTCCTGGACGATAATCTGTCCCGTTTTTTTCTATACTGTTTCCTGTTGGTAGGGCCGGGGGTCTTATGCAAGTCACTCAAGGAGCATTCAATGACGTTTGATTTCCACGGCCGGCGCGTCATCGTCGCTGGCGGCAGCAAGGGTATTGGCCGGGCCATCGCGTTGGGATTTGCCCGCGCCGGTGCCAGCGTTTCTGTGTGCGCGCGCGGGCAGGCGTCCCTGGACGCACTGGCGGAAGAAATGGCTGGCGAGGGGCTGGCGCTGCACGTGGCCGCCTGCGACATTGGCGACAAGGCCGCGCTGGAGACCTATCTGCAGAGCGCCATGGGCGAGTTGGGTGGCCTGGACGTGCTGGTCAATTGCGCCTCGGCGTTCGGGCGGGAGGACAACGAAGAAGGGTGGCTGAGCAGCGTTGAGGTGGATCTGATGGGCACGGTTCGCGCCGGCCATACCTGCCTGCCAGCGCTTAAGGAAACCGGGGGCACGATCATCAACATTGCCTCCATCGCCGCCCTGCACGCCTCGACACGCACCGCCCCCTATGCGGCCATCAAGGCCGCCGTCGCTCATTACACCGGCAGCCTGGCGGTGGCCATGGCCCCGCATAAAGTGCGTGTTAATGGCATTGCCCCGGGCTCGATCGAGTTTCCGGGCGGCGTCTGGGATCAGGCCCGTCAGCACAATCCGGAGCTCTACGAGCGTATTCGCGGAGGGATTCCCTTCGGGCGCCTGGGCACGCCGGAGGAAATCGCCGACGTGGCGTTGTTCCTGGCCTCCGATCTGGCCCGGTGGATAACCGGCCAGACGCTGGTGGTGGACGGCGGCCAGGTTCTTTCTTAAGCCATGGCACAGCCCAAACGCATCTACCTCGCCGGCCCCGAAGTCTTCTTCCCGGCCGAGGAACACCGGGCGATCGTGGCCGAGAAAAAGCGCCTACTCCGGGAAGTCGGACTTGAAGGCGTAGACCCGCTGGATACGACGCTTGCGTTTGCAGATGACCTGACCAAACCAGAACGCGGCCACCGGATCTACCAGGCCAACCGCGAACTGATGGACAGCTGCAGCGCTATCATCGCCAACCTCACCCCCTTTCGCGGTATCAGTGCCGACCCCGGCACTGCCTTCGAAATCGGCTACATGATCGGCCAGGGAAAGCCCGCCTTCGGGTTCACCCTGGACAGCCGGCACTACCGAAAACGAGCCGGCGAAACCGGCCTGGATGAACTGGGCCACGCCGTAGAGGACTTCGAGATGAGCGACAACCTGATGATAGAAGGCGGAATCCGCCAGTCCGGTGGGCAGCTATTCGTGGCTGAGCGGCCAGGCGAACACCGGTTTTTCTCGGCCGACCTGTTCCGCCTCTGCGTGCGAGCGCTGGCCCATGCCTGAACCTACCCCACTTCAAACCCTGCTGGACACGCTGCCTCAATGCGGTCGCGTGGAATGGATTGGAATCCGCCCGGCACGCGGCAGGTGACCCTGATCCAGAAAGAGCACCTGCACGCCATGGCCTCTCGCCAAAATAAATCTGTCCCGGTTCTCCGCAGTTTCCCAAACAGGCATCGTAGTCTATGTTGTGGGCATGGACGAGCGTTTCCAGAACAGATTAAAAGTCCCGCCGTCGGAACCCACCTATCCTGCCGAGGATGCACCATGTTGCAGACTTCACTGAGACACCTCGCCGTGGTTGCCTTTGCCGCTAACTTTTCTGCAGCTTCCGCTCTGGCTGACGCCACAACACCAATCGCCTGGACATCGGTTCCGGTTGAAGAGGTTACCCTGTTCTATCCCGGGCAATCGAGCTTCCAGTGGTTACATAGCCCGGAACATCCCGGTGCGCGTATGGTGGGACGCGGCACCGCCTGCAAGCGCTGCCACCGTGACTCGGAACGAAGCATGGGTAACGATATTGTCTCGGGTGGCCTCCTGGAACCCAATCCGATCGACGGCAAGAAAGGGTCACTACAATTGGTTGTCCAGGCTGCTCACGACGAGGAAAACCTGTACCTCCGGTTCCGCTGGAAGACCCAGGCGGAACGGCCCGGCGTGATGCACAACTACATGCGCTACGATGGCCAGGCATGGGCATTCTACGGCGGCCCACGATCGGCAAAGCGCGTGCGCCAGGGACAGGAGCCGCCCCTCTATGAAGACCGACTTGCGATCATGATCGACGATGGCGGTGTGCAACGATTTGCCGAGCAGGGGTGCTGGCTCAGTTGCCACACCGGCATGCGGGACATGCCGGGCGAACCTACATCAGAAGCGGTCCGCTCTCACCCGTATCTGGGCGAAGGTGGCCTGGGCCGCAGTGACGTGCGCAAGTACCTTCCCGCCTCCCGTACCGACACATCCACGAGCTGGGACAAGGTTAAATCCCCCGAAGCTCTGGCGAAACTCAAGGACAAGGGCGTTTTCCTGGATCTGATGCAGTGGCGTGCGGCCCGGAGCAACCCGGTCGACATGGCAGACGACGGCTTTGTACTCGGATACCGCCTTTTCGACGAAGGTAAAAACCCGTTCTCCTGGAACGTCGATCGCGACTCCATGACCCCCAAATTTATGTTCGATCCCAAGAAAGTTGGCAGGAAATCCCTCACCGTGTCGGATATAGAGACTGGCCCGGAACCTGCGGCCCTGATCCGCGAAGATAACGCGGCTCCCTATGACCCCGACGCCGGGTGGAAAGAAGGCGACGTACTTCCAGGCCGACTGCTGAGCCGCGTGGACGCCCGAGGCTCGGCGGCAGACAACTCCCGGGTTACCGGCAAGTGGGAAGATGGGAGCTGGATTGTGACCTGGGTCAGACCGCTCGACACCGGCCATGACGACGACATCACCCTGAAGCGCGGTAACACCTATACCTTCGGCTTTGCCGTGCATGACGACAATGTCACGACGCGTTTCCACTTTGTGTCATTCCCGGTTGTCGTCGGGATAGGCCTAGGCGGAGATATTACAGCTGTCCGTCTGGATTAACCGTCGGGCCCAGGATGCCGCCAACCTGCTGCCAAGTGAAACCGGGATCTATTTTCGCGGCGTCTCTGGTGGCTCAGGAAAAATAACCCTGTCCCGATTTTGCCGGATTCCCCATGATTATTTCGCTGGCACTTCCTTGATGTAAAGATCTTGTTGCGGGAACGGGATGGTGATGCCTTCTTGCTTGAATCGGCGCCAGATCTCCAGATTGATGTCAGAGCTTACGCTACCGAAACCTGCTTGCGGGTCTGCGACCCAGACCCGAGCTTCCAGATGAATGCCATTGTCACCAAACTCTGTTAACCGGCACACCGGCTCGGGATCCGGAATCACCCGGGGGTGCTCCCGGGCGATCTCCAGCATGATGGCCATGGCACGCTCCACGTCATCACTGTAGCTTACTGAAACCGGGATCTTCAGGCGCACGTTGGGGTCCGAATAAGACCAGTTAATCACCTCAGTGGTAATCAGGTTTTCGTTGGGAATGAGCGTCTCCACGCCGTCGCGATTGCGCACCACCACGTAGCGGGCATGCAGTGCGACCACCCAGCCGAACTTCTCACCGACGCTGACCACATCACCGGGGCGAATCGAGCGGTCGAACACAAGAATAAAACCGCTGATGAAATTGCTGGCAATACGCTGCAAGCCGAAGCCAAGGCCAACACCCAGGGCACCGCCGAACACCGCGAGCGCCGTGAGATCAATACCGACCAGATTAAGAACGGACAACCCAGCAACGGTGATCAGCACCAGCTTGCTGACTTTGGAGAAACCCACGGCCGCGCCGGGGCTCAGGTACGGCAACCGGGACAGTCGCCGATCGATAAGGCCCGAGAGCCATATGGCAACCACTAACACAAGGCCCATCAGCAGGAGCAGCTTGATGACCGCCAACAGGGATATGCGCAGCTCGCCCACAGAGAAGGCCAGGCTATCCATGGCCTCAAGCAATCCGGGCAGCAAGCCCACGAGATGCAGGCCCACCACCAGCCAGATGAGGGTACTGATGACATTTTCCGAAGCCTTGACCAAGGGGCCGCTTCGCATCCCCTTGCGCAACATATACACCAGGGTGCGGATCAGGGCGAACGAGATCAGCAGCGGGACAGCCAGATCCAGGGCCCAATAGGCCTGATTCAGCGCGGCAAGTAACGCGCGCCCCAGCAGAACCACCACCAGCATCGAGATTGGAAAGGCAAGGCGCTGGATGGCGCGTTGCGTCAGGTGTCGCACGCCCTGGGAATCGGCAGCGGTATGCCGGGCAATGAGACGATGCAGATAGAACGCAGCCAGCCCCGCAAACACCAGAACCGCGGCCTGCGGGATAACATCCTGCAAGCGTATTTCCTGCATGGCCACCAGCAAATCCTGCCAGTTTTCCACCATCGACAACTCCGGAGTAGCGAGAATTCAGTAACTGGCCGCACCTGGCAGCATTCAGCCTCTAAACAGTATAGGATTCAAGAAATACATCTGTCGCGAACGATCTTATGAAATACGAACACGCAATCGTAAAACTTGACGGAGACGTTGCCATCCTGCTCTGCAACGGCTGTGGCATCAAGATCACAGAAGGCACCAAACACGAGGACCGTGAGCACTACTGTGCAATGTGCATGAGTGGCAATTGCAAAGCTAAATTCAAAAAAGGAAACTAAACACAATAGTTTAACGCCCTTGATTAGTCGTCTGTATCGAAGGCCCATTTCCTGACAATGGCATCCAGTAGTAAAACCGGGACAGATTTATTTTCCAGACGGATAACCCAACAAGGGGACACCATGGCGTACACCAGCCGATATACACCCGAAACCCTGAGCCGTGATGAGCTGGACCATAGCACGGGCCCAATGGTGATCGAATTCGGCACCAACTGGTGCGGGATCTGCCAGGGTGCTCAGGCGGACATCAAGGCGGCAATGGACAATCACCCAGACGTTCCGCATGTGAAGGTTGAGGATGGCAAAGGCCGCAGATTGGGGCGGACGTTTGGCGTTAAGCTCTGGCCGACCCTGATTTTTTTGAAGGATGGTGAAGAAATAGCGCGGGTCGTCCGCCCAGAAGACAGCAGCGACATCGAAGATGCACTGCTAAAAACTCACTAAGGCCGGCGCCGGCAATTGCTGGCCTGCCAGGAACAATACGGAAACTGGAAAATAGATCTGTCCCGGTTTTCTACTTCTGCTCGCTATCGCTCCCAAGCCAGAGTTACGATACGCAAAACTTGAACATGAAGCATTTTCCCGGGGCAAAGGAGCCAACTGAAACAGTGAAACACAATTGGATTAGGAACGTATTGGTGCTTGCCTTTGTCGCGGCGGGAGTTTCCGGATGCATGGAGACCAACCATGGTCGCTATGGCGTTGAGAATGCCCCCTCGAGCTTCAGCAGTGAAGGGGAACGCCTCTATTTTACCGGCATTTCAAGCTCCGGTGAGCAGATCCGTCCTGTTGGTGGGCACCATCATATGCAGATGCATGGTGGCAGCTGTGCCACTTGCCACGGTGCTGACAAGGAAGGCGGCGCGATCATGTGGCCGCGATTCTGGGAGGTGGCTCCGGCTTTAACGCATGGGGCATTAGAGAAAGAGCACAATGATGGCCACGACCACGCATCCTACGACGAATCATCGCTAAAAAACGCCATCGTGAACGGCATTGGCCCCGATGGTGAACCACTGAACGATACGATGCCACGGTGGCGAATGTCGGAAGAAAGCCTGAATGCCCTGGTTAACTATCTGCTCGGTGAGCATTCACACTCGCTAAAATAAATCCGCTAAAATAAATCTGTCCCGGTTTTCCTGCCGGTTTTCCTGATACCGACTGACTTGCAGGGTTTTGGTGTGCGCTTTGGCGTGGAATGGCTTAAGAAGGTGGCCAATGAGTAGTTGTCGGGGGTGCCTCTGGCTAGGCTGTAATAAACGTTGATTAGTCTGGGGGCTGGGAGTAAATTCGATTCAGCCAAGACCTGCCAAAGATTGGCAATGCAGCGTCACGGCCCATTTTGCCCTCGAAGGGCGCGCTCACAGGGAATGATGATAATGAGCATGAAAGATACTTACGTTAAAAAACTTCAGGCCAAGCTCGACGAATGGAATGCCGAGATTGACAAGCTGAAAGCCAAAGCCGATTCCAAAGAGGCGGATACCCAGCAGGAATATTACAAGCAGATCGACGAACTGAAATCGATGAAAGACGATGTCAGCAAGAAACTCGATGAAATAAATGAAGCTGGCGACGATGCCTGGGAAGATCTTAAAGCGGGCGTTGACAGCGCTTGGGACTCAGTAAGCAGCGCGTTCAGCTCTGCAACCTCTCGCTTCAAATAAGCCTCCTGCTAAACCCAGCTTGAAAACAATCGGCGCAGACATGTGCCGATTGTTAATGGCTGAACACTATCCTGACGGCAGCGGCGATTTGCTCAAGATAAGATCACCGGACGTGTATGGAAAACCGGGACAGATTTATTTTCCAGAGGCCGGCCTACCCGGCTTCCGCGTTTCAACTCTGATACCGATGCGCTTTTCTATTTCATCGACGAACTTGTTGCCACCAGTCAGCTTGTTGCTATTGATCGCCGAGCGAATCAACTCATCTGACTGTAAATCATTTTTCTGCTCAACAAACTGCCGATAGGCCTCAACCCGCATCTCATGGTTGCCTGCCAGAGCCCGAAAAGTGTCTGGTTCATCCAGCCAATGGCAAGGGGACAATCCCACACGTGCAGAATAACTCGACCACTCATAGGATTCAGCGCTATCCACCATTCCTGCTTTAACAGGATTGAGCTCCACATAACGACAACATGCCAACAAGTAGGCATCCGTATCAATCGGACTAATCTTGTAACGACCCTCCCACAGCGAGCCACTGCGTTTTTCAAGAGCATTCAAAAAACGGGTCTGCCGCCCAGCAAGGCGTTTCATCAATTGAGGGATGGCTGTCACGTTGTCGTTCGCATAAACGACCAAATGCACATGGTTCGTCATCAAGCAGTAACTGAACACCTCCAGTTCATAGACCTGCTTCCATTCCTGAAGATTCGCCAGGTAGTACTCAAAATCACGACGTTCGACAAACACGGGTTGTCGGTTATGACCGCGCTGGACAATATGGTGGGGAAAACCGGGCACAATCACCCTGGCCTGTCTTGGCATCAGCTCCTCCTTGCTTTTGAAACACAGAATCCTTTCTGCGCTGAACGCCGATATTAACCGAAGCACGTTGGAGGTTGGTAGTGACTTACTTTAGCGCTGGGCCATCAGAGAAGACGAAAAAATAGATCTGTCCCAGTTTTCACCCCGATGGTGAACCACTGAACGATACGATGCCACGGTGGCGAATGTCGGAAGAAAGCCTGAATGCCCTGGTTAACTATCTGCTCGGTGAGCATTCACACTCGCTAAAATAAATCTGTCCCGGTTTTCGTGCGCGTGGCCAGGCAGATCAGCGTTGCTATAGTGAACTAGGAAATGACACCAGAGAAGCGTTCCGGGTTGCCTGATTAAACGGGCGTTAATGCTCGACGGCCTGATCAGGCCCGCTATGAGGGCAAGAGGCAACAAGTACCTCAAATGAGTTCTGAGCCACAAGAGAAGTCGCAAAAATAAATCTGTCCCGGTTTTCCAAAGTCAGCAGCACAAAGAGGAAAGAGCTCATGAGCAAAAATATCGATCTCTACAATAGCTCGTACAGCAATTACTCGCTGGAAACCTACAGCGAGATCCGGCGGGAGACATATGGCGAGGACTATGGGCAAACCAGTTGGGTTTCGACTGCAGAATCTCACGAGATACCTGAGTTACTTCAGTTGACCTCTGATTCATCGGTCCTGGACATAGGGTGTGGATCTGGGGGGTACGCTGTAGGCCTGGCAAAACGTATAGGCTGTCGGGTTGTAGGGTTTGAGATAAATGCGTCGGGCGTGAAAACGGCTAATGCTTTGGCCGAAAATGAAAAGGTCACCGACATCGTAAAATTTGAACAACACGATGCGTCTAAAGAACTACCCTATGAGGATAATTCGTTTGACGCCATTTATTCCACTGATGTCATGTGTCATGTCCCTCTTCGAAGAGAAGTTCTCTCCAACACACAAAGGTTGCTCAAATCTGGTGGGAGATTCGTTTTTAGTGACGCTTTAGTTATTGGCGGACTGATTTCATATGAAGAGCTTGAGACTCGATGCCCAGACGGTATGTATTTTTTTAGCCCCCCTGGTATCAATGAGCAATTAATACAAGAATCCGGTCTCAAGCTTCTTGAAGCTCGTGATACCACGGAGAATTCTGCTCTATTGTCTAAACGTTGGCACGATGCGCGCGAAAAACGAAAAGATGCACTGATTGCCTGTGAGGGTGAGGAGAATTTTCTGGGAGTGCAGCGATTTTTGGCCGGCGTTCACAGGTTAACGAGCGAGAGGCGATTGTTGCGCTTTTTGTATACTTGTTCGAAATAGAGAACAGAAACCGGGCACGTTTTCTGCGGTTCCGGCTTTACTGCTAGTATTCAGGACCACCATCTGAGACAAGGACAGCTCAAACACGATGAACAGCAACTACAAAATCGCTCTACTCATCGACTGTGACAACGTCAGTCACCAATCCATCGAAGGGGTACTCCAGGAACTCGCCAAATACGGGGCTGTGAACGTGCGCCATGCCCACGGAAACTGGAACGGTCCGCAACTAGGAGGCTGGATCGAAAAGCTTCACGCTAACGCCATCCGACCGGTTCAGCAGTTTGCCTATACAACCGGCAAGAACGCTACCGATGCCTCAATGATCATTGACGCCATGGACCTGCTCTACAGCGGGAACGTCGATGCGTTCGCCCTCATGACCAGCGATTCCGACTTTACGCCCCTGGTCATGCGAATCCTTGAGGCCGGCCTACCAGTCTTTGGCTTCGGCGAGCGCAAAACCCCAATGCCCTTCGTGAACGCCTGCTCGCAATTCATCTACACAGAGAACCTTCGCGAGGATACTGAGGAACCGGATAACGTCAGCAACGGCGGCACGCCAAAACCAAGCGTCGAAACCAAGTGGGGACG
The DNA here is from genome assembly GCF_001854125.1 of Marinobacter salinus. Taxonomy (NCBI): domain Bacteria; kingdom Pseudomonadati; phylum Pseudomonadota; class Gammaproteobacteria; order Pseudomonadales; family Marinobacteraceae; genus Marinobacter; species Marinobacter salinus. The sequence continues at coordinate 114,654 of NZ_CP017715.1, read as the reverse complement.
GAACAAACTGAGGGGCGACACCTTGCTGGTGCGGACCCTACGAACTGCGGTGGAACAGACTGCTGATGATGATGGTTGGGCCCATCTGGGCAAGGTTGGCCAGTACATTTCCAATAACAGCTCTTTCTCCCCCGTGAACTACGGGTACAAGAAGCTGAGCGATCTTATCCGAGCCAGTGAGCTCTTCGAGATGAGTGTGCGGGATAAGAATGTTTTCTACATCAAGAGCCCTGAAAAATAGACCTTTCCCGGATTACCAAAATAAATCTTTCCCGGTTTACCTTGTGTCCCGGCTTCCCTCGCAAGCAGAGAAATCAGGGCCTAACACCGCAAAGGTTTATCACTCAGTTAATACTTGGCAGCTTTGGATCGACTACGAAATCATGCCGCCGGTTCGCATTTGAAACAATAAGAGCCCCCAATCCAAGAAGTCCAGCTCCTATGGCAAACCTACTCGCCTCACCCTTCGAAGCAATCATTCCACCCAAAAAACCGAATCCAAGCGCAACCTGGAGTTGAGGGCTCACTCGTTTTCCGGAAGTTAGGTAATGTGCCGTGTGCTCGCAGTTATTCGAAATAGGGCAGTAAACCCCACCTACCTGACTCACCTCAGAAAGCCTTTTTGCAAAGCCTTGCTGATCAATTTTCTGGCGCTTCACCGATACCGATTTACCATTAGCGTATTGCTCAAAAGGCACTTTCACCAAGCGCCTTCCCGGCTGAATGTGCAGTACCTCATTTGACCCAAGATAGACACCAGCATGCTCCACTACTCCTTTGCTTCGGTATAGCAAATCACCCACATTCAAGTTAGAATACATATTCACAAACCCTCTTTTTTTACGTTTTACGTATTTCCTTGCAAATTATAGCATCGTTTTCTCTAAGTCAACCCGCTTACCCAAAATAGAAGGGCTTCCCATGCAAAATGGAAAAACCTCATACTCTGCAGTCCTGGGCGTTGTTCTCTCGAACCTCAGGAAAAGCATGAGCATTGAACAGGGGGAAATGGCCGAAAGGATGGGGCTTTCACAACCGAGCTACAGTCGACTTGAAAGCGGGAAATCTGCATTTTCAGTCGACCAGATGTTCCAGGCGGCCAATGCTCTAGACGTGAGTTTCGAAGAGTTGAACACTCGCTTGATCCAGAACATCAGGCAGCTTCAAGCCAATGGTATCAAGGTAATTCAGCCAGTGAGAGGTAACACCGCCAAGGCTCAAGAACAGCCGAATGAGGTTGGCCAAATCCTTGCCGGTGCGGCGCTTGGGGCGTTAATTTTCAGCATTTTAACAAAATGATAGAGTCCCGCCGCTGGCCTGCTGGATCGCATCTTCCACCGGCGGGTTTTTATCTACTGCATAGCTTTACACTTCATCACTAAAGAAACAGGCAGCTTCAAAAAAGCCCTGCTAGGCTTAGGTAGGAAACTAAATCTAAGAAAAGCATGGAGCTAGCTGTGACCAACCGTCCTGACTTCCTCATCGGTGGCGAACCTGCCCGTTTAATCCCCATAGCTGCAGACAGCGCAAGAGAACAAAAATCCGTTTCGGTGATACTCGCCGGCCTTCGTTCCGTGCTTGAGCTGCGTCAGTCTCTTCTGAAATCCCTGAACGTCCGTGTTGGAACCAGCGCTAACCTTGAAGCCTGGACAGAAGTAGTTTTCCAGAACGAAAACAAGACAGCGGTAAAGCTGAAAGATCGACCAGATGGCCTATTGATCCTCCGCACCGGCCGGCGTGAATGGCGGGCGTTGATCGAAGCCAAAGTTAACAACGACACTATTGGTGAAGACCAGGTATCGCGTTACCTGCAACAAGCGAAAGCCCACAAGCTGGATGCAGTGATCACCATCACAAACCAGTTTGCTGCATTACCGACCCACCACCCGGTAAAACTCCCGAAGAACGCCACCAAGTCCGTCGCCCTCTATCATTGGTCATGGGCATTTATCCGCACACAATGCCAACTCTTGCTTAAAAACGACGGCGTTGAAGACGAAGACCAGGTATTCATCCTCAGCGAAATACTGCGATACCTGGAAAGCGACCGATCAGGCATTAGCCATTTCGACCAGATGAACAGCGAATGGAAAGACGTCGTCAACAAAGTGAAGAGCAACGCCCCACTCTCCAAAACCAGTGACGAAGTTCAGAACACGATCGCCGCATGGCATCAGGAGCAACGAGATCTGTGCCTGATCATGTCGCGACTGACGGGCAGCGACGTATCGCTGAAACTGAAAAACGACCACCGTCTGGATCCAGCGAAACGCCTGAAGGACGATGCAGAAGCGTTCTGTAAAACACCGGCTCTGCAATGCGCCCTCAACATCATTAACGCGGCAGCAGACCTGGAAGTAACCGCAGACCTTCAGCGGCGAATGATCTATTGCTCAATGCGTTTAACGGCACCGAAAGATAAACAAAGCACGAAAGCAAGAGTGAACTGGCTTCTTCGCCAACTCAAAAAGACTGAGCCCGCAGGGTTCTTCATACGCGCTACCAGGCCCGGCAAGGCGGAAACCACATACCAGGCACTGAAAGAGTTGCGGGACTCGCCAGAGTTAATGGAATCGGATACCTCCAACACTGTAGCCACGACGCTGGAAGTAGTTTACGAGGTGGATCTAGCTGGCAAGTTCAGTGGACGGAAAGTGTTTGTTGAGGAATTAGAGCGCGCGGTCCCACATTTTTACCAAGAAGCGGGGCAGTTGCTAAAGGCTTGGACACCGCCTCCTCCTAAAATTTCAAAAAATGAAAAAGAGATGAATGTTTCCGAAGATGAAGCTACGCTCTAAAGAATACAAAGCACTGCCCAGTCATACACCAACCAAAGCCTTCAACAATGACTAACCTCGAAAAACCCGATTCTAGAAGAAAAAAACTGAACCTTGACTCCCAACCAATACCGGGGTTTCAGTTTACGCAAAACAAAAATGGCTTTATCGAGCCGCTCGGGGCAGGCGGGTCAGGAATTGTATTTAAAGCGAGCCAAACCTTAGCGCATGGAACAAGCATACAGCGGGCTATCAAATTCTTCATGTACCGAGATGACATCGCTGAAAAAAAGGGGAATCAAGAGAGTCCGATAAGCACAGAAGATTTTCGTGAAGAAATTTATAACATAACAACATTAACGCATCAAAACCTAGTAAAAGTAATAAGTGCGGGAACGTGTCAACTCAAAGACATTCAAATACCCTACATAATTACAGACTTCATATCGGGACCAACACTTAAGAAGTTAATAAATGAGCCAAACAGTACGCCCTGCCAAGCTATAAATAAAAAAATAGAAGACAACCCAGAAATAGTATTAGACCTGATGATTGAGATAGGAACCGCTGTAGAATACATTTTTAACAAAGGTTTCTCTCATTGCGACATCGCTCCAAAAAATATTTTTCTTGAGAATCTTTACTCAGGAATCCAACCAATTCTTGGAGACCTAGGCATATCCAAACCAATGGATCCAAAGAACACCTCAAGATCTACTGTTTTTATTGCCGGCTCCGAATCATGGATTCCTGAAACCGTCAAATCACTTTTAGAAACCGAAATTCCTTATAGCGATTTCATAAAATTGCAACCGTTCTGGGATATATATAGCTTTTGCAAAACCTGTCTCAGTTTTTTAAAGGCCTTCCCTTGCACCTCAAATCATTCTTGGAACGAAGCTCTCAAAGATTCACTCGAGAGGGGACTTGATGAAGGTGGCTACAGAGACATATCAGAGGTAGTCAAACAACTCCAGTTTTTGAGGCCTATCCAAAGAGAGGTTGGTGGAATACCCGAATTATCAAATGGTATTGGCACAGGGGTACGACGGATGATGCCTGTCGAGCCTTTGAAAGCAACCTTGCGCTTAAATGATTTAGTAAAGCACCCAGCAATTTTTAGGCTTTCCAGGGTACCTCAGCTCACCACTGCCAACCATATTTTGCCTGGGTCCGGGCATACAAGATATGAGCATACGCTAGGCACTCTCGAAACAATGAGAAAATACTTACTTTCACTTCTAGATGAGAGAGAGTTTCTAAGATATTTTGGAGTTGAAAAAATAGAAACTGCTCTTATCTGCGCAGCTTTATCGAGCGCAACTCGCTTTCCTTTATCGAACATAATCCATGAGATGAGAGCAAGGGATAAAACTCAGTTCTCTACCCTCTCTAAGAAAAAAATCTTGGAACAGCTCAAAAAACTGAGAGATAAAAAAGGCCGCTCCATATCCGAAATCATTGAGCAAGAGTTTAAAAACACCACCCCGGAAAAAGTTTTCGACATAATAGCTAACAACAGCTCCAATGACCAAGGCTACGAGCTAGTGTCTTCTATGCTTAAATCATCTTTAGATGTAAGGGTTTTAGATTTTTTAAGGAGAGATTCACATCACCTAGGCATCATCAGTGGCAACACATTTGATTTAGATGAAATACTAGTCCATTTGACCGTTTTTGATCACCGCCTGGCCCTCAAAGAGACTGGCGTGAGCATTGCCGAGCATATTGTGTCGCTACGATACTGGCTCTTTAGTCGGGCGTATTGGAACCGACCAAACCGTTCTTATTTTGCTATGATACGCCACGTGATGAGCTCACTATATGAAGCAAATAATGAATGTCTGAGAGCGGAGGAGGTTATTGACAAAAATCAATATAGTTTTCTAGAAATGATAAAGGCAAAGTGCGAAGACTTTAATCTTATGGGTTGCTCAGAATTAGTCGATCGACTGATTGCTAATGAAAACAAATTATTCAAAGTTGCCTTCGAAGTCAATGCATCTGAACTTAGTAAAGAAGCGCTTATATGGCTTAACGAAACAAGCTACGATCAACTCGATAACCTATTAATGGAACTTTCATCAGAAATTAAAAATTCAAGCATATCTTGGTCTAAAGATTCTGAAGTGGCGCTTCTGATCGACTTCCCCACTGAACCCGGAAATATTAAGATGGGGGAGGATATTTATGTCACATCGCGTAGACAGCAAACAAAGCGACTTACAGAAATTTCATCTATAGTCAACGGGGTCAATAAAAGCTTTAAATTCCAACTACCAAGACTGAGAATTTACAGAAATCCTGACATAAATATTGGGAAAGATTTTAGCGATAAAATCGTAGAACTAATCAAATCAAAAGTCGAAGAACGATCAACCTCTTCTCAGTGAGTCGATTCGTCGTGTCAGGCTGTAGACTTATCAGAGTACGCCTATTGGTTTATTTTTCGAACTATAAAATCGCTCGAAGAAAGCCGCAGCGTAGCATTAGAATTGGATTAAACACCCAGTCGAGCTCGGTTTCCGTTTATGACTGGCAATTGATTTTCGTGAAAATAGATCTGTCCCGGTTTTCGAAGATTCGCCAGGTAGTACTCAAAATCACGACGTTCGACAAACACGGGTTGTCGGTTATGACCGCGCTGGGCAATATGGTGGGGAAAACCGGGCACAATCACCCTGGCTTGTCTTGGCAGAAGCTTCTCCTTGCTTTTCAAGCACAGAATCCGTTCTCTGTAGTGCCGGTTTTCAGAGCTTATCGAGATCACAGGGTATAGCGGTATCCCACCGTTACAGCATCAAAGCTGTCATTTTGGTCCACATTCAACTCGATACTGTGATGTTCCCTAAACCAGAGTGCCGCACCTATTGAAGTCGTGCTGTCAGAGTTCTCCTCATCGGAATCTGAGAAACCACCGCTGATCTCCAGGGTGCCCGGCACAACCCAAATACGGGTAAACAGGCCGTACGATAGTGCGCTGTCGTCTTCGGTGGCACAGATGTTATCCGCACAAGCTTCGACCTCGTTGCCCACATAGCCAACGCGGGGAATAAGGTCTAAACGGTCCCCAATGGGAATAGGTACAAACAGGTTTAAGCTAATTGAGGAGTTGGTGATTTCGGTGCGATTGCCTTCGTTGGTGAAAATACCCGCTGACGCCCCGATCGCCAGGTTATCAGCCAACTGAACCGCACCATTGATGCCGGCCGCACCGAAGTCCTCGTAAACCTCATTCAAAAAAACGATTTCCTCATCCGGCGTTACCCGCCCCAGGTACCCGCCGACGGTACTGTATGAAAAATTACTTTTGCCGATACCGGATTGAGCTTCTTCCGCAAGCAGCGGAGTGGTTGTGATAGCCAGAACAGCCGAAAGGGCTACTGCGTTCCTTTTTTGCATTGTGTTTCCTCTTAATTATCTTGTGACTGTCCTGTCACTTGGTCAAAAATAAATCTGTCCCCGTTTTCGATGGTCAGCTATTCATAGCTGGGCGGCCAGGCGAACACCGGTTTTCTCCGCAGAGCTATTCCGCCGCTGTGTTCAGATGCTTATCTATGCGTCGTCGTGAAGGACAAATAAATCTGTCCGCTTTTCTTCTTTAGCATTAAAAGTGATATTTCTCCCTTCTACGGCGGAAAGCCTCTTCTGTGCCTTCCATAATATCGAGAACAGCTTTGGTTACTTCACCTTGGTCCAGCCCTCCCTCGGCAAGCACCTCCCCTCTGCTATTTTTTGCCTCAAATGCGTAAACAAGTTCAGCGTCGCCATTCACCGGTAGGTTGGCATTGTGTGTTGCCATAATAAGCTGACGCTTACATTTCACTTTTCGTAACATCGGTATTAGTTCACGAAAAACGAAGTTTGAATCGAGTTCATCCTCGGGCTGGTCGATCACCAAAGGGCCACCATCTTGGGCTAACAATAGAGCCAAAGCTGCTGTATTCCGCTGCCCATCTGACAACGAGCCCTCAGCGATACTACCTGCGACAGTCCCATCAGGCCTATACAGCTTCATATCTACTGCATCATCCACACGCGAAACCTGAAGCCTCTCCCACTTCTCCTCGTTCTCAAATACATGTGTATAAAGGTCACGAGACAGATCCTCAAACTCTACCCCAGCGGCTTTAGTTTCAACATCCAACCTTTCTTTCAAGTATTGCCAGGGGGAAGCGCAATCAACACCATCCTCGGTAAATGCTTTGTAGAGCTTGTCACCGAGGTCTGCCCATGCTCTACCAAGTCTCGTCCGACCATCGTTGGGACCAAAATCACTCCAATGTTTCGTAAATGCCTTTGAATCCTGTTGGTACGCTGCAGAAACCTCCACAAACCTCTGTTCACAGCCATCAAGAACAGCAAGGTCATTTGCTTTTGCAACTGCTTCGTTGCGCTTTGCAAACTGCTGTCTCCATATGCCATGCAGACTTGATATCAGAACATCTGGATCGTCCAAAGTAGCCTTAAGACGGTCAATTTCATGCTCGACAGCCTCAATCTCACCATCCTTACGAGTGCGGGCATGGTTAATTTCCTGAAGATGACCAACATCATCGGGCGACAGGCCTTTCTCTTCACAAGCCCTATTGAATTGGTCGTCAGCTTGCTCTATTTCAGCCTTTATACCGCCCCAGCTCTGGTCATTATCAAAAAATCCCGAAATCTGCTGTTCAAATTGCTCAACAGACTTTCTGATTTGAGCTGCTAACTTAGATTTTTCTTCTTTTACTTTTTGATCTATCTCCTTAAGCCATTGCCCATGAGGTGCTTCATCTACTGCAAAAGTGACATGTGATTCGGCGATTTCATCGGCAAGATCCGCAACATCGGAGAACTGTGCGCCCTCCTCACCTTTCACACGGCTAAGGTAACGTTCTTCTTCCTTTAAAGCCTGATGCCGACGCGCAGGGACTTGTATATCACTCTGAGCCTTCCACTGTCGCTCCAGCTCCTGTCGCTCTTGGCGCAACCGTCTCAAAATAGACTGTTGCTCTGAAATAGAGCGTTTAACTGAAAATGCTGCAGAAATTTGACGTTTTAATGTAGCTTCCTTGTTACCTAGCTCCTCTAATTCTTCTTCAGCAAATCCATCAACAAGCTCAAGAAGACGCTCAGCTTGGCGAATACCCCTACCATCAGTCCTTGAGTCTGTGAGTCGATTCAGCTGTTGCTGGCTATAAAAACTCACCTTCAAGTTGTCGAAATAAGTAGCTGGGTCTTCAAGATCCAATCCCTGAACCATCGGGCGGCCTGATTCCAATACAATAGTATCTTTAACGCCATCGGCACTGACCCACCGAACCTCCAGAGAGGTTTTTGCCTCTGGACTGGTCAAAGTTCCCTTTACTCGCTCAATTCTTTCTCTTGTTCCTTCATCCAAATCTTTGCCTTTGTCTTTCCCAAGCATCACTCGAAGATACTCTAGGAGAGTTGACTTACCGCTACCTCGACCGCCGATAACACAATTCATATTGGGTGAGAAATAAACATCTTGATCGGCAAGAAATACTGCGTTTTTAATTAATATCGATTGAATGATTGACTGTTTAACAGAAGCGCCCGGTGGCTTATCAGTGGCTATATCTAAAGGTCTACTAATTCTGGAATCTTGATCGAGAAAAGCCTGACGCAAAGACTCCACAGATGGCACTGACATTTTTATCCAAGTGTAGCGGTACCCTAGACTGTTTGCTTTTGGCTTGCCATCTTCGGCTTGAATTGATTTAGCATCAGACGACATAACCCACGCTGGATGAGAGTGTTCTCTGTGCCAAGCAGCATTTCTGCCAGAAAGGATATCTTGATACTTTTGAGCCGGAGGGTTCTGAGTAAGCTCAACACCGTAAAGCTCTGGATTACTGTAATCTTCCCTATTTGCAGCATCCGAAAACAACCCATTATTCTGATCAGCATGTGCTGCTATAACAATACCATCGTTTTCGTTTTGGACTATTTCAATCAATTTTTTTAAAGATACTTTCTGACCATGATGCCTCAATTGCTTTGGGCCGGCCTGGTCGAATCGCTCACCCTCTGCCAGTCCTAATTTCGTTAGAACTCGATTACATTCCTCAAAGTGTTTTTGTTTCTTTGCAGGGTTAAATAAGCAAAGAACGTGATAACCAATATCCACCTCAAAGCCAGGCATTATTACCAAAGGAGCTCGATCAAACTCACGTGCGACGGCTTTGTTTTGTTCCACCAGATGGACAGCAAACCAATCCCTGGGATCTGTTCGTGTTGAAAAGTTGTGATCTGTTAACCCGACAAGATCCAATTGCAATTCATGACATCGGCGAAGGAATATCCTCGCCTTTTCTTGCATGTCACTTTCATCCACTTGTCCGTTATTCTTTGGTCGACGCGGATCAAGCAATTTCAGTCCATCGTCTAACCAATGCCTACCATCTTCTGGTGTTTGGACCTGTAAGTCACACTTTAACCATCGCATTCCTTTGAAATCGCTTTCCATAACAATTCATCTCTGCAATTTTTTAGTCAATTTCATGTATAAATGTAGGGCATCTGGAATATTGACTCTCCGTGTCATTACTATCCGCTTCTGATCGAAACTCATGATTCTAAAAGCACATTTCAGTGATGAGATAGCGATCTTCTCTTTCAGTTATTTGACTTCCAATCGTTCCGACCCCGAAACCCACTATCATTCCTCGCCACGATCTTCTTTACGTGTGACACATGCTTCCGGTGATTTCTGAACGTAGCCGCTAGCCGCCCGGATTCAATGGCTTCGATAACCCTCTGAACCTCACCATCCGACAGCCGCTGCTCGGTTTGGGCTTTGATATAGCGGACATACCCACCACCGTGGGTCACGTTCTCCGGCATGGCCGTTTTGAACGTCGAATCCCCCACAAAGACCACTACCGAAAACACCTGCTCATCGCCCAAGTCCAACAGGTTTTGCAGTGTCTTCACATGTTTGTAGTTCTGGTGAAGCGGGTTCTGAAATTTCTGCGAGTACTTGAAGATCTTCTGCGTCCAATACCGCTGTTTGGCGTTGCCGAAGATCCACCCCTTCATATTCTTGGTTTCCACCACAAAAACACCGTACCGGGAAACGATGATGTGGTCGATCTGGGTGGTGCCGTCTTCGGTGAGCAGGGTGACGTTCTTGATGAGGTGGTAGCGGGTTTTATCGAGAAACAGTTTGGCGGAAAGGTTAACAACTGCCTCCCCAGCCTTTCCTTTGAACCAGGGCGATTTGATGACCGCAGCAACGAGGAAGAACGGAATCAGATACCAAATGGCCGTTGGAATGGCATTTTGAAGGGTGTGCAGTATCTGGGTGTAGTCCATCCGTCATCCTTAACAGCGGCATTTATCCGTTTCTTATAACTACACACTAGCCTAATCCTTAGGAAACTTCCTACCCGCGAGACGTAAAATTTAGTAAACCACATACAACAAAAGCCGCCCGGTTTCCCGAGCGGCTTTCTTGTCTGCTTTTTTGGTAGTTTCGAAGTGCGAATCAAGCTGCCGCCAGGTACGCCCCCGCAACCGCTAGCACACCGCCAACCCCACGACTGAACCGGCTATCGGCCTTCAACATCAAGCTACCCAGCCCACGGCCAACCAGGGTGATCGCCAGCGTAGCGATAGAGAAACCAGCCAGGTAAGCGGCAAGTGTCGCACCTGCGGGCATTTCAGCACCGTGGGCAAAACCGTGAAACAGCATAAACGCACCAACCAGAGTGCCACCGACTGCGGTTGGCAGTTTGGCCAATGTGGCAATCAGGATACCGGCGACCAGTACGGAGAAAGTAATGCCGGTTTCCACGCCCGGCAGGCTCATACCGCCCCAGGCGAGGGTGGCACCGAGAATCATGCCGCCGATCACGAAGGCCGGGGTGGCGTTTTTCATGTGCTTGCTCTGGCGCACACTCCAGAAGCCGATGGCGGCCATGGCCAGAAGGTGGTCAAGGCCCAGCATGGGGTGCAGAAGGCCGCTGGTAAAGCCACCTTCGGCGTGGCCGGAGTGGGCCATGGCGGAGGCGGAAGCAGTCAGCAACGCGGCAGCGGTGAGGAGTTTGGCTGTGAGTTTCATGGTTTTCTCCTGATGGTTCTTAAGTCGTTTGTACTCGATTGGCTCAGGCGGTTTCGGCAAGCTTCTCAGGCCGACGCTCCGGCAGCATTCCCCTCTCCAAAATAAAGCTGATAATCGTCTCCAGCCCTACCCCGTCATACAGGTTGGTGAACACGAAGGGGCGTTCGCCGCGCATTTTCTTGCTGTCCCGTTCCATCACATCCAGGGAGGCGTGTACCTGTTCGGCGATGTCGATCTTGTTGATGATCAGCAGGTCGGATTTGGTGATGCCGGGGCCGCCCTTGCGGGGGATCTTGTCGCCAGCGGAGACGTCGATCACATACAGGGTGAGGTCGCTCAGTTCCGGGCTGAAGGTGGCGGAGAGGTTGTCGCCGCCGGATTCCACCAGCACCAGTTCCAGGTTCGGGTGGCGGCTTTGCAGGTCGTCGATGGCCGCCAGGTTCATGGAGGCGTCCTCGCGAATCGCGGTATGCGGGCAGCCGCCGGTTTCCACACCGAGAATGCGGTCGGCTGGCAGGGCGTCGTGTTTGAGCAGGAAGTCGGCGTCTTCTCTGGTGTAGATGTCGTTGGTGACCACGGCGATGTCGTAGTGGTCTTTCAGGGCCTTGCACAGTTGTCGCAGCAGGGCGGTTTTGCCGGAGCCGACCGGCCCCCCTACTCCAACTCTCAGACAATGTTTCATGGCGTGTTCTCCATTTCTCTTGTAATCAGCGTAGTTGTTCAGCTTCTGAAAAGCCGTGAATACTGGGTTTCGTGTAAGGCGCTGCCGAGCGCGAGGCCTGGCAGTACCGGGCCGAGTTCGTGATCTTCTTTCTGTAAGGCGTTATCCACGGCCATCACCAGTTTCGGGCGCAGCCGTTCGGTCAGGCGCTGGGCGGCGGTGTGGCCCAGGGGCATGGCTTTGCAGGCAACGGCGAGCTGGTTTTCCAGCCAGGCCCAGGCGAAGCCGAGCAGTGTTTGCCGTGCCGGTACGCGGCGCACATGGGCGGCCCAGGCGAACAGGATGACGTAGCCGGGGTCTTCCGGGAGCCGGTCTTTCGCCGGTAACAGGTCCAGGCTGCCGAGCAGGCGCACCAGTGCGGCGCCGAGGCGGATGTCTTCGTCGGTCAGTTCGGCGGTTTCCCGGGTAGCGTGCAGCCAGTCGGTCCACTCGGTTATGGCGCCACTATCGCCGTTGGCCCAGGCTTCTTGCATACGCACCAGCAGGGGCAGTTCGCAGCGGGTCAGGCCGTCTTCCAGTACGCCTTCCAGCCAGTCGCCCAGTTCGTCTTCGTTGTTTACCCAGCCCAGCTCAAAGGCGCTTTCCAGCCCCTGGGACCAGGCAAAGGCGCCGATGGGCAGTGCGGGGCTGACCAGTTGCATCAACCCCAGCAGGGCGAGATCGCCCACCGGTGTCTGGCTGCTGTCAGTGGGCGTGGTCATGGCCGTGTCCGTGGCTATGGCTGTGGGAATGTCCGTTAGCCTTACCCTCGCCTGCCTGGGCGTAAGCACCCGGCTCCGGATCGAAAGGCGCGCGGTGGTGTTCCAGTGTTGCACCCAGGCGCTCGGCCAGTTCTTCCAGCACGTGGTCTGGCGGGAAGCGTACCCAGCCCGTTTTACCATCGACAGGGCCGCCTTCCGCTTCGGAGCCAATCTGGAGTGCCACGTGGCGGTTGCCCAGGTGGTAGCACAGCCGCGCCATGGCCAGGCCCGTTTCGATGTGAGCGGTTACTACCGGTTCATCGGCCGCGCGGATGCGGATGATCTCGCCGGTCTCGGCCTGCAGGAAGGCGCCTTCGCGCAGCACCGGGCCACGGTCGAGGAATAAGCCCACGTCGTAGCCGGTGTCGGTTTTGGCGCGCAGGCGGCCGCGCATGCGCAGCTCGAACGGCAGCGTGAGGTGGTCGTGGATTTCGGATGTTTCTACCGGTCCGACCCGTTGGGTAAGTTCAAGCATGTCGGTCTCCTAGAACAGCCATGAGCTGTCTTTTTAAAAAAGGTGATAACGCTGTGCCAGTGGCAGTTCGGTAGCCGGCTCGCAGGTCAGCAGTTCACCGTCTGCGTGCACTTCGTAGGTTTGCGGGTCTACGGTGATGTGCGGGCAGGCGTCGTTCAGTTTCATATCGCTCTTGCGCACGTCGCGCACGCCTTTGCAGGCGGAGAGCGGGCTGTCAAGCCCCAGTTCCTGGCCAATGCCGGCGTCGAGGGCCGCCTGGCTGACAAAGGTCAGGCGGGTGGCACTGGCGGCTTTGCCGAAGGCCCCGAACATGGGGCGGTAGTGCACTGGCTGGGGTGTGGGTATGGAGGCGTTGGCATCGCCCATGGGTGCGGCGGCAATCATGCCGCCCTTGAGGATGGTGGCGGGCTTCACGCCGAAGAACGCGGGGCTCCAGAGCACCAGGTCCGCCAGCTTGCCCACTTCTACCGAGCCCACTTCGTGCGCGATGCCGTGGGTGATGGCGGGGTTGATGGTGTACTTGGCGATGTAACGCTTGGCGCGCAGGTTGTCGGCACCCAGGTCTTCGTCTTCCGGCAGCAGGCCCCGCTGCTGTTTCATTTTGTGGGCGGTCTGCCAGGTGCGGCACACCACTTCGCCTACCCGGCCCATGGCCTGGGAATCGGAGGCGATCATGGAGATCACGCCCAGGTCGTGGAGGATGTCTTCTGCGGCGATGGTCTCGCGGCGGATGCGGGAGTCGGCGAAGGCGACGTCTTCCGGGATGTTGGGGTCCAGGTGGTGGCACACCATCAGCATGTCGAGGTGTTCGTCGATGGTGTTCACGGTGTAGGGCCGCGTCGGGTTGGTGGAGGACGGCAGCACGTAGGGTTTGGAGCAGGCGGTGATGATGTCCGGGGCGTGGCCGCCGCCGGCGCCTTCGGTGTGGTAGGTGTGGATGCAGCGTTCTTTGAACGCGGCCAGGGTGTCTTCCACGAAGCCGGATTCGTTCAGGGTGTCGGTGTGGATGGCCACCTGCACGTCGTATTTGTCGGCCACGGTGAGGCAGTTGTCGATGGAGGCGGGGGTGGTGCCCCAGTCTTCATGCAGTTTCAGGCCCATGGCGCCGGCCTGGATTTGCAGTTCGAGGGATTCCGGCAAGCTGGCGTTGCCTTTGCCGAGGAAGCCGATGTTCATGGGCATGGCGTCCACGGCCTGGAGCATTTTGCCGATGTGCCAGGGGCCCGGTGTGCAGGTGGTGGCGTTGGTGCCGGTCGCCGGGCCAGTGCCGCCGCCGAGCATGGTGGTGATGCCGCTCATGAGGGCTTCTTCGATCTGCTGGGGGCAGATGAAGTGGATGTGGGCGTCGATGCCGCCGGCGGTGAGGATTTTGCCTTCGCCGGCGATGATTTCGGTGCCGGGGCCGATGGCGATGGTGACGTCTGGCTGGGTGTCGGGGTTGCCGGCCTTGCCGATGGCGGCGATTCTGCCTTTCTGGATGCCGACGTCGGCTTTGACGATGCCCCACCAGTCGAGTATCAGGGCGTTGGTGATGACGGTGTCCATCACGCTGTCATCGGCGCGTTGGCTCTGGCCCATGCCGTCTCTGATGACTTTGCCGCCGCCGAATTTTACTTCGTCGCCGTAATGGGCGGTGTCGCTTTCTACTTCGATCCAGAGGTCGGTGTCGCCTAGTCTTACGCGGTCGCCGGTGGTTGGGCCGTACATGTCGGCGTAGGCCTGTCTTGTGATTTTCATGCTGTCCCTCGTTTTTGGCTTGGGTGCCTGGAGCGGGTGGGATGAGCTTTCCAAAACACGCTCCTTGCGGCACGTCCATGTGACGCTTGGGCTCCGCCATCCATGGCTCCGCACAGTTTTGGAAAGCTCATCCCACCCACTCCTCAGACTTAATTCTTGGAGTCTAATTTACCCATGACTTCTTGGCGGAAACCGTAGATTTCGCGGCTACCGGAAAACGGAATCAAAGTTACTTCGCGACTCTGGCCGGGTTCGAAGCGGATGGCGGTGCCGGCGGCTACGTCTAATCGATAACCCCTCGCTTTGGCTCGGTCGAAATCCAGCGCCGGGTTGGCTTCGGCGAAGTGGTAGTGGGAGCCGATCTGGACCGGGCGGTCGCCGGTGTTGGCCACTTCAATCTGGATTCGCTCGCGGCCTTCGCAGAGTTCGATGTCACCGTCTTTCAGGTCGTATTCACCGGGGATCATGGCGCACTCCTCAAACTATGGGGTTGTGGACGGTGACGAGTTTGGTGCCGTCGGGGAAGGTGGCTTCCACCTGCACTTCGTCGACCATTTCGGCGATGCCGTCCATCACGTCGTCGCGGGTGAGGATTTCGGTGCCGGCGGTCATGAGTTCGGCCACGGTGCGGCCTTCCCTCGCGCCTTCCATGATTTCGGCACTGATGAGGGCGACGGCTTCGGGGTAGTTGAGTTTCAGGCCTTTGGCTTTGCGGCGTTCGGCCAGCAGGGCGGCTGTGAACAGCAGCAGTTTGTCTTTGTCTCTGGGCGTTAATTCCATCGGTTATCGCTCCGTTTTTCGCTACGCGATTCGTATGTTGTTCAGGTCAGCCAGATTCTTGGAATACTGGCGGGCTGGCCGGTTAGTCTTGGTCTTAGCAATTCCCAGGCTTGTTGGCAGATCGCCCAGGCTTCGTTGCGTTCCTGCCCCAGGTAGCGCAGCAGTACCACGCTCCGGCGGCGGGTGACGGCCCAGCGCTTGCTCTCTGGCAGGGTTTCCCGGAGTTCTTCTATGGCGGCGGCTTCGTCTTCGAGGCCGACGACCCAGAGGGTGGCCTGTACGGTGGCGCCGCCCTGGCCCCAGTGGCCTTTGAATCTCGGGTGGTTCGGGTCCATGGGCTGGCGTTCCAGCCACAGGGGGCGGCCGTCCATCAGTAGGCGGAAGCGTTGTTCCAGGTGGCCGGAGATGAACGGCAGTTTGCTGGCCGGGCGGCCGAGGGCTAGGATTTCCCAGCCGAGGCATTTGGCGCCGGTTTCCAGTTCGATGGTGGTGCTTTGTTCACCCCGGGAGCCGTCGAAGGCGAGGGTTTCCTGGGGCAGGTATTCGAGGATGCCGTCTTTTTCCACTTTTAATGTGGTGTGCTGGGCCCAGGCCACGCCGTGGCTGTCGGCTTTGTAGAGTTTGGCAGCGGCCGGGGTGGTCAACAGGGTATGAGCGCCCTCGCCTACCCGGGCTTCGATGCTGAGGGCATCGCCGCTGACGAGTCCGCCGGGCGGGTGCAGCAGGTACACGTGGCAGCAGCCGTTGCGGCCTTCGGGGTAGAACGGGCGCTGTACTCTTAACGGCCCCTGGTGGCGCACGTGGGTCATTCGGGTGGCGGTGTTGCTGCCATCCGGCCGGGCATCGAAGCCCAGGGAGATGGACGCGGCCCAGCGCCGGCCTTCGTCGAAGCGGTGGCCGGAGTCGTTCGCGGCTTCGATTTGCTGGAAGACCGTCATACCGTCAGGTGCTTTTTGATGAGTTCATCGGTCAGGCCCGCAATTTCGCCCTCGGCGACGCGGCGGCCCCGGTCGAGGATGGCGAAGCGGTCTGCGTATTTGCGGGCAAACGGAAGCTTCTGCTCTACCAACAGCACGGTGAGGCCGTCTTCTTTGATCAGCTTTTGAATCACCTCGCCGATCTGGGCCACGATGTTGGGCTGGATGCCCTCGCCCGGTTCGTCGAGGATCAGCAGGCGTGGTTCGATCACCAGCGCACGGCCGATGGCCAGTTGCTGTTGCTGGCCACCGGAAAGGTCACCGCCCCGGCGATTGCGCATTTCTTTCAGTACCGGAAACAGTTCGTAAACCCGCTCGGGGATTTGTTTGCTGCCGTCCTTGCGCACCGCCAGGCCGGTGCGCAGGTTTTCTTCCACGGTCAGCAGCGGGAAGATCTGCCGGCCCTGGGGTACGTAACCGATGCCGAGGCGGGAGCGGTCTTCGACTTTCTTTTTGGTGAGTTCCACGTCGCCGGCGAATTCGATGCTGCCGCTTTTGGTGGTTTCCTCGCCCATGATGCATTTCATCAGGGTGGTTTTGCCCACGCCGTTGCGGCCCATCACGCAGGTGCACTGGGCCTGGGGCACATCCAGGTCCAGATCCCAGAGGGTATGGCTTTCGCCGTAGAACTGGTTGAGTTTTTCAATCTTCAGCATTACGCCTCCTCCCCGAGATAGACCTTGATCACTTCCGGGTCGTTGGAGACCTGATCCATGGAGCCTTCGGCCAGCACGCTGCCCTGGTGCAGTACGGTGACCTTGCGGGCTATGGAGCGGACAAAGCCCATGTCGTGTTCCACCACCACCACGGACTGTTTGCCCGCGAGGCTGGTGAGCAGTTCGGCGGTGCGCTCCATTTCCTGTTCGGTCATGCCGGCCACGGGCTCGTCTACCAAGAGCAGGCGGGGCTTCTGCATCAGCAGCATGCCGATTTCCAGCCACTGTTTCTGGCCGTGGGAGAGGATGCCGGCCAGGCGGTCCCGCAGTGCCTCAAGGCCGATCATTTCCAGCACCTCGTCGATGCGGTCCCGGTATTCCGGTTTCATGATGGCGGTGAGCGTGGGCAATACCCGCTTGTCTGTCGCCATGGCCAGCTCCAGGTTTTCGAACACGGTGAGGGCTTCGAAGACCGTGGGTTTCTGGAACTTGCGGCCGATGCCGAGGGAGGCAATGTCGGGCTCGTTCATGGTGAGCAGATTGTGGCGGCTGCCGAACCATACCGAGCCGGTGTCTGGCCGGGTTTTTCCGGTGATGATGTCCATCATGGTGGTCTTGCCCGCGCCGTTGGGGCCGATGATGCAGCGCAGCTCGCCGTCGTCGATGGTGAGGTTGAGGTTGTTGATGGCTTTAAAGCCGTCAAAGCTAACGTTCACGTCTTCCAGGTACAGGATGGGGCCGTGGCGCACGTCCACCGGCGACTTCACCTGAGTCAGAAACTCGAACACATGCTCACGGTCGGTCAGTTCCTGCAAAAAACTCATGCCGTGGCCTCCTGCGCATCGGGGGTATTGCCCGTGTCATCGGTTTTCCTGCGCCTGAACAGCAAACCGGCTATGCCCTTGGGCAGGAACACGGTCACCAGAACAAACAGGCCGCCGAGGGCAAACAACCAGGCGTCCGGCATGATGCCGGTAAACACGGTTTTCGCGTAGTTCACCAGAATGGCGCCAATCACCGCTCCATAGAGTGTAGCCCGGCCTCCCAAAGCTACCCACACCACCACTTCAATAGAGAACAGTGGCGAGAATTCGCTGGGGTTGATGATGCCGACTTGCGGTACATACAGCGCCCCGGCCACGCCAGCGAGCATGGCGGAGACCACAAACACGAACAGTTGCACCCGTTCGACCCGGTAGCCGAGGAAGCGGGTTCGGGCTTCGGCATCCCGGCAGGCCACGCTTACCCGGCCCAGCTTGCTGGTGACAATGCCACGGCAGATCACGTAGCCAATGGCCAGCGCAATACCGGTGGCAATGAACAGCCCGAGTCGGGTGGCGTCCGTGCGCAGGTTGAAGCCGAGGATGTCCTTGAAGTCGGTGAGACCGTTGTTACCGCCAAAGCCCATTTCGTTGCGGAAAAAGGCCAGCATCAGGGCAAAGGTGAGCGCCTGGGTGATGATGGAGAGGTACACCCCTGTCACCCGTGAGCGGAAGGCCAGGAAGCCGAACACCAGCGCCAGCAGGCCGGGGGCCAGCAGCACCATGATGAAGGCAAACCAGGCCATGTCGAAGCCGTGCCAGAACCAGGGCAGCTCCTGCCAGTTCAGGAACACCATGAAATCCGGCAGGATCGGGTCGCCATACACGCCGCGATCGCCAATCTGGCGCATCAGGTACATGCCCATGGCGTAACCGCCGAGGGCAAAGAAGGCGCCGTGGCCCAGACTGAGGATACCGAGGTAACCCCACACCAGGTCCACCGCCACCGCCAGCAGGGCGTAGCACAGGTATTTGCCCAGCAGGGTGACAGTATAGGCGCTGACATGCAGGGCGCTGTCCTGAGGCGTAAACAGGTGGAGAAACGTCACCACCACCAGAGCCGCGAAGAGTACGCCAAGAAAAAGCTGCGTGGATCGCTCACGCAGGGGTCGAGTCAACCACATACCTTAACCCTCCGCAGCCCGGCCTTTCTGGGGGAAGAGCCCCTTCGGCCGTTTCTGGATAAACAGGATAATGAACACCAGCACAATGATCTTGGCGAGGACGGCACCGGCCCAGGGTTCAAGCAGCTGGTTGATGGTGCC
Source organism: Marinobacter salinus (assembly GCF_001854125.1). NCBI lineage: Bacteria > Pseudomonadati > Pseudomonadota > Gammaproteobacteria > Pseudomonadales > Marinobacteraceae > Marinobacter > Marinobacter salinus. The sequence continues at coordinate 95,634 of NZ_CP017715.1, read as the reverse complement.
CAGGGAAAGCCCGGCAATGAGCGTGCCCCAGAGGTTACCCACGCCGCCGAACACCACCACCATGAACGAATCAATGATGTAGTTCTGGCCCAGGTTGGGGCCCACGTTGGTGAGCTGGGAGAGCGCCACACCGGCCAGGCCGGCAACGCCGGAACCGAGGGCAAAGGTCATGATGTCTACCCGGGTGGCGCGGATGCCCATGGAGCGGGCCATGGCCCGGTTCTGGGTAACGGCGCGCACTTCCAGGCCCAGACGGGTCTTGCGCATGATCAGCATCAGCGCGGCGAAGACAATCAGCGCGAAGGCGAGCACATACAGGCGGTTGAGGGTCAACGAAAGCGCGTCGTTGATCACCAGGGAACCACTCATCCAGTCCGGGGTTACCACGGTGCGGTTCTGCGGCGAGATCACGGTACGCACCAGCTGTTGCAGGATCAGGCTGATGCCGAAGGTGGCCAGCAGGGTTTCCAGGGGGCGGCCCTTCAGGTGCTGGATCACGCTGCGTTCGATGATGATGCCGGCGGTGGCGGCCACCATGAAACCGGCCGGAATCGACAGAATCAATGCCAGGCCGGGCTGGCCGGGCAGGAGTTGCTGCATGCCCCAGGTGGTGTAGGCACCCAGCATGATCAGTTCGCCGTGGGCCATGTTGATGACGCCCATCACCCCGAAGGTGATGGCCAGGCCGATGGCGGCCAGTACCAGGACCGAACCGAGGGAAAGGCCGAAATACAGGGTCTCGGCGGCGCGGTTCAGTTTGAGCTTCTGTTCGATGCTTTCCAGTGCTTTGGTGGCTCTGTCGGCCAGTGCCGGGTCATCGCCCCGGACGGCGTCGTTCAGGGCGGCACGGGCTCGGGGATGCAGGCTGCCTGCCAGCACATCGATGGCCTCAGGATTGCCCTCGCTCACCCGGTAAATGGCCAGGGCTTCTTCAATGCGGTTGCGCACACTGGCGTTTTCTTCACGTTCCAGCTGTGCTTCCAGGGGTTCAACCAGTGAGGCGTCCACTTTGCCCATCATGTCCTGTGCGGAAGCTTCACGCACATCGGGGTCGGCGGCGTTCAGATCCAGCATGGCGAGGATGCCCTCAAGCTGGCCACGAATTCGGTTGTTGATGGCGACTCTGTCCAGCTCACGGCGGGACATTTCGCCCATGTTCTCTCCGGTCAGCGGATCTGCGATTTCCCAGTCCCTGCCCCGGTTGTTCAATACCAGGACCACCTGCCCGGTGTCTTTAATCCGGCTAAGGCGGTTGTTTCCGTATGCTTCGAGCCAGCCCCTGGCTCTTTTATCACCGCTGCTGACAATGGCGTTAACCGCTTCTTCCACTTTGCTGGCTGGCGCTTCGGCAAGGTTGATCAGCAATGCTCTGCCAGGATCGTTTTCCTGCGCTGTTGCGGGAAGCGACAGCAGGGAAATCAGGGCAATAAACAGCAATGTGAGCGATCGAATGATGCTCATGAGTGTTTCCTGTCTGTTGAAAGCGAGTTGCGGGGTGACAGCCGGGGCAGCATGGCCACCCCGGCTGTCCCTGATGCTATGCCTTCTCTGGCTTACTCGGCTTCGGCCGCCATTTCGCCGGCAGAAGCGCCACACTTGCCGGTTACGGTGTTGAAGGTTCCGCAGAACATGGGCTTGCGCCAGTCGGCAATAATGTCCCGTGAACCCGGCAGGAAGTCAGACCAGGCATCGCCGGCAACCAGACCAGAGGTTTCCCATACGACAGAGAACTGGCCGTTGTCCTGGATTTCGCCAATCAGCACAGGCTTGGTGATGTGGTGGTTAGGCATCATGGCGGCATAGCCACCGGTGAGGTTGGGTACGGTTACGCCAATGATGGCGTCTTTCACCGCGTCTACGTCGGTGGTGCCGGCTTTCTTGACCGCTTCAACGTACATATTGAAGCCGATGTAGTGCGCTTCCATCGGGTCATTGGTAACGGCGTCTTCCTGCCCGGTGTACTCCACCCAGGCGTCGATGAAGTCGTAGTTGGCGTCGTTATCCACGCTCATGAAGTAGTTCCAGGCGGCCAGATGGCCAACCAGCGGGCCGGTATCGATACCGGAGAGTTCCTGCTCACCCACGGAGAAAGCCACTACCGGGATGTCGGAGGCAGCGATGCCCTGGTTACCCAATTCACGGTAGAAAGGCACGTTGGCGTCGCCGTTAATGGTAGAGACCACAGCGGTCTTCTTGCCGGCGGAACCGAAGCGCTTGATGTCAGACACGATGTTCTGCCAGTCGGAATGCCCGAAAGGCGTGTAGTTGATCATGATGTCTTCCTTGGCCACACCCATGTCCATCAGGTAGGTCTCAAGGATCTTGTTGGTGGTGCGGGGGTATACGTAATCCGTACCCGCCAGCACCCAGCGCTCCACACCGATGTTGTTCATCAGATAGTTCACTGCAGGAATGGCCTGCTGGTTGGGCGCAGCGCCGGTGTAGAAGACGTTCTCGGAGGATTCCTCACCCTCGTACTGTACCGGGTAAAACAGAAGGCCGTTCAGCTCTTCCACCACCGGCAGGACGGATTTACGGGAAACCGAGGTCCAGTTACCGAAGATCACGTCGACCTTTTCCTGTGCCAGCAGTTCACGGGCTTTTTCAGCAAACAGCGGCCAGTTGGAGGCCGGGTCTACCACCACGGCTTCAAGCTGGCGACCGAGGACACCGCCCTTGGCGTTCTGTTGCTCAATCAGCATTTCAACGGTGTCTTTCAGAACCGTTTCACTGATGGCCATGGTGCCGGAGAGTGAGTGCAGGATGCCGACCTTGATGGGGTCTTCGGCGGCAACGGAGTTGAAAGAAATAGAGAGCGCCAGTGCAGAGAGGCCCAGTTTCACGTGTTTTTTAAGGCTCATTTCGTCATCCTTTTCGTTCTTAGTGGGGTTGTGCCATTCGTCATGTAACGCATCCCACTCTGCATTAGCTGTTCCAGACTTATGAAATCCCTCTTGTTTTCAACACTTTGATCACGATACAAGGCAGAGCCACCCGCTGCCCTGCCAACCCATAGCGCACCAAAACAGGTGCGGGCGAACAGGCGCGCCCCATCCTGGTGCGTCGCACATTCTCTCCCCGGGCAACCTGCCAGATGCTAAATAACTGAAAAATATATACATGTAGCGCTTTACCGTGGGTGGCACGCGCCTTGCCAAACAAGCTGTATACAAGCACCCAAACCAAACGAGGAACCCCATGGCTTCAACAGCTGGCTGGACGATCAAAGACTGGAAGGACGCCTATTCCGGGGGCGCTGAGCCAAAGGCCCTGATCGGGGCGTTACTGGAAGGCCTCGATCCTGCCGATAACGCCTGGATCTCTGTTATGAGCGCCGACGGTCTTTCCGATGCACTCCGGGCGCTGGAACTCACCCTGGGCTCGGTGGATGGGGACAGGACCCGCCTTCCACTGTATGGCATTCCGTTCGCGGTAAAAGACAACATTGATGCCACGGGATTCCACACCACAGCAGCGTGCCCGGAATACGCCTATCAGCCCTCCGGGGATGCCACCACGGTTGCCAGACTGAAAGCCGCCGGGGCCATCGTGATCGGTAAAACCAACCTCGACCAGTTCGCCACCGGCCTTGTCGGCACCCGGTCGCCCCATGGCGCGGTCTCAAACAGCTTTAAACCGGAGATCATCAGCGGCGGGTCCAGCTCCGGCTCCGCTTCGGTGGTTGCCCGAGGCCTCGTGCCGTTTTCCCTGGGCACAGACACGGCGGGTTCCGGTCGTGTGCCCGCGGGGCTCAACAATCTGGTTGGACTGAAGCCCACCAAGGGCTTGTTCAGCATCAAGGGTGTGGTGCCCGCGTGCCGTTCTCTGGACTGTGTTTCTGTGTTCGCGCTAACGGTGAATGATGCCGGCGCGGTGAGTGAAGTTCTGTCCGGATTCGACGACAGCGATGCCTTCTCCCGCAAGCTGCCTGAAAGCCTGCCTGTGGATGGTCCGGCCATTCGCCGTGCCGGCCCGCTCAAACGACTGGCCATTCCGGACCACCCGAAATGGTACGGTGACCAGCAGGCCGAAGCGGCCTGGAATACCGCAATCAGCCAATGGCGCCATTTGCAGGTGGAGCTTATCCCCCTGGATTTCAGCCCCATGCTGGAGCTGGCAGCCCTGCTCTATGAAGGCCCCTGGGTCGCCGAGCGCATGGCGGCGGTCGAATCCTTCATGGCCAGCCACGCCGAGGCCATGAACCCCGTGGTTAGGGGCATTATTGAAAATGCTGACAAATTCAACGCCACGCAGACGTTCAAGGCCCAGTACCGGAAAGAGGAACTGGTCCGGCGGATTGACGAGCTGCTGGCCGACATTGACGGCTTGCTGGTGCCCACCGCGCCCATTGCGCCCACTATTGAGGCGGTTAATGCGGACCCGGTTGTGCTGAACAGCCAGTTGGGCACCTACACCAACTTCGTAAACCTGGCAGACCTCAGTGCCCTGGCTGTGCCGGCAGGCTTTCGGGACGACGGGCTGCCGTTTGGGGTTACGCTTATCTCTGGCGCGTGGAAAGACAAGGAGCTGCAGCACCTTGCCAGCCAATGGCTGAACGCTTCCCCCACCACGCTGGGAGCAACCGGCAAGCCCGGGCCGGAAGAAGAGCCAGGTGCAAACACCTCAACACCGGCGGTGCAGGTTGCCGTGGTTGGCGCCCACCTCACCGGGATGCCGCTGAACCCTCAGTTGACCGATCGCCACGCAACGCTGCTGGAGCAGACTACAACCACGCCCTTATACCGACTTTACGCATTGGCGGGCACCCAGCCGGCCAAGCCCGGACTGAAACGCGTGGCCGCCGGCGAGGGCCGGGAGATCATTGTCGAGGTCTGGGAAATGACCGCAGCAGCCTTCGGAACCTTTGTTGGCCTGGTGCCGCCGCCGCTGGGAATCGGCAATGTTGAGCTGGCCGATGGTCGCTGGGTCAAGGGCTTCATTTGCGAAGGCTATGCGCTGGACAATGCCCGGGACGTCACCGAGTTTGGTGGTTGGCGCGCCTTCGTCGAGGCTTCTAAAGACCGGTAATGGCCGACTCACAGCTGCGTAAGATATATCGCACAGATGAGGGAGCAATTCTCCGGTTTTTACAAAACTCATTCTCGCTAGAATGGTGGTGTCAGGGATGACAAGCCAGCAAGGAACGTTGGCTCAAGGATGAAAGCTCCACGGATCCGGAGTTGCCCAAAGGAACAGGGCATTCAAGGAAGGCTGCAAGGATGAAGCGCTCAGGATGATGCGCTGCCTGAAGAAACAGGCAAGGATCAGCCACGGAATTCGGGGCCACAAGGAGTGTGGTCCCCCTCCGTGCACTCCCGTCTTCGCAACGACTCCTCGATGTCCCGACTCCAGACAAGCACGCCCAGAGTTTTAATCACACCGGCGTTTTTGCTGCTTTACGTCCCGACAAACAACCATAACGACGTCTGTCAGCATCAGGAGTTATACCCCCATGAAACGTACACCGGTTATCGCCACCCTCGTTCTGTTGTTCACCCTGCTCGCAGGTTTTGCCCACGCTGAGCCAACTGCAGTGAACATCAACACCGCCGACGTGGCGACCCTTGCCGACCTGAACGGCATTGGCCAGAGCAAGGCGGAGGCGATTGTGGCCTACCGTGAAGCCAACGGCCCGTTCCAGGCACCGCAGGAGCTTGCCAACGTGAAAGGAATCGGCGAGCGCACCGTTGAAAAAAATGCCGAGCGCCTGACTATCAAGTAAGCCTCCAGGGCAGCGGCATCCCTCCGCTGCCCGCCCCTTCGGGACCTACCCTGAAAGTCGTCTGGAAACGGCCCTCTTTGCACCCTATTATTGGTGGACAAAAACACCGATTGGCTCGAGCGGCGCATTATGGTTGATTCCATCAAGGTTTATCCGGCAAAACCCTCCAAAGTCTATTTCTATGGCACCTGTCTGGTGGACATGTTCTACCCGGACGCCGGCATGGCCGGCATCCAGTTACTGGAGCGGGAGGGCATTGAGGTTATTTTTCCCCAGAACCAGACCTGCTGCGGGCAACCGGCCTATACCTCCGGCTACCATGACGAAGCCCGTGCCGTGGCGAAAGCCCAGCTGGGCCTGTTCCCTGAAGACTGGCCCATCGTGGTGCCTTCCGGTTCCTGCGGCGGGATGATGCGCAAACACTACCCGGCTTTGTTCAAGGATACCTCTGATGAGATGAAAGCCGCTGAAATCGCCGGCCGGGTCTGGGAGCTGACGGATTTCCTGTTGCACGTTTGCCACATCAAGCTCGATGACCTGGGTGAACCCACCACTGTTGCCATGCACACCTCCTGTTCGGCACGCCGTGAAATGGGTGTGGCCGAGGTTGGCCCCAAACTGTTGGGGCAACTCAAAAACGTTAACCTGGTTGAGCAGGTTCGGGCCGAGGAGTGCTGCGGATTCGGTGGTACCTTCGCCATTCGCCACCCGGAAATCTCGGGCGCCATGGTGAGTGAAAAAGTGGATGCCATTGTCGATACCGGCGCGAAAGACTTTGTCACCACCGATTGCGGCTGCCTCATGAACATTGACGGTTACGCCGAGAAAAACCGGAAGTCACTCTCCGGACAGCACATCCTCAGTTTTCTGTGGGAGCGCACCAACGGCACGAAAGGGGAACCCTCATGAGCGAAACAGCCCAGCAATCGCCCCATCACATCGATGTAAAGGAATTCCACCCTCGCGCCCAGGCTGCGATTCACAACCCGAAAATCCGTCAGAATTTCCGCAAGGCAATGGACGGGTTGATGACCAAGCGCAAGAGCGCCTTTGAAGGCTGGGACCTGGAGACTCTGCGAGATCTGGGCGCCAACATTCGCTTGCGGGCCCTGGCCAACCTGCCGGATCTTCTGGAGCAGCTTGAACAAAAGCTGACGGAGAATGGCATCAAGGTGCACTGGGCAGTGGACAGTGACGACGCCTGCCAGATTGTCCGGGATATCTGCGTGGCGCGGGATGCCAAGAGCGTAATCAAGGGCAAGTCCATGGTGTCCGAGGAAATGGAACTGAATCATTACCTTGAGGAACAGGGCATTACCGCGCTGGAGTCTGACCTTGGCGAATACATTGTCCAGCTTGCCGGGGAGACCCCGTCGCACATCATTATGCCGGCAATTCACAAGAACACCGGCGAAATCTCCGAGTTGATGCATGAAAAAACCGGCACCGACCTGTCACATGATGTGGAGTACCTGACCACCGCAGCCCGCCTGCAACTCCGGGAAAAGTTCATGAACGCCGATGTCGGCGTCTCCGGCGTCAACTTTGCGGTGGCAGAAACTGGCACGCTGTGCCTGGTGGAGAACGAGGGTAACGGCCGGATGACAACCACTGTCCCGCCCTGCCATATTGCCGTCACGGGCATTGAGAAAGTCGTCCCGAACCTTGAGGACGTCACAGCCCTTATGGCGTTGCTGACGCGCTCCGCCACCGGCCAGCACATCACCACCTACTTCAATATGATTTCCGGTCCGCGCAAGCCGGACGAGATGGACGGTCCGGAAGAGGTTCACCTGGTACTGGTAGACAACGGCCGCTCGTCCATCTACCAGGACAACGAACTGCTGGACACCCTGCGCTGCATCCGCTGTGGCGCCTGCATGAACCACTGCCCGGTGTACACTCGCGTGGGTGGCCACACCTACGGAACCACCTACCCCGGCCCCATCGGCAAGATTCTGATGCCGCACCTGATTGGTCTGGATGAGGGGCGGCACCTGCCGACGGCCTCCAGCCTGTGCGGTGCCTGTGGTGAGGTCTGCCCGGTGAAGATCCCGATTCCGGACCTGCTGGTCCGGCTGCGCCAGGAGTCCGTCGACGGCGACAAGCTGCACCCGGCCAAGGTAAACGGCCACGGGGCCAAGCGCGGCGCCATGGAAGCCATGGTCTGGAAAGGCTGGAGCTGGATGCATGCCCGCCCCGGCGCCTACCGCTTCGGCACCAACATGGCGGCCCGCTTCCGCAAGCTGCAACCCGGGAAGATAGGTGGCTGGACGCAATTCCGCACCGCACCAAAACTTGCATCGAAAACCCTGCATGAACGGATGAAGGAGCGCGGACAGTGAGTTCCAGAGAGACGATTTTACAGCGCCTTCGCAACCGCACCGGTGGCGAACTCACGGCTCCGGAATGCGACTTTTCCGTACTCAAGCGGCCGGACTGGTCCACCGCCGAGAGGATCGAGCTGTTCGAGAAAACTATTGAATCGGTTCATGGCGAGGTTCACCGCTGCACGGAAGACACCTGGATCGGCCGGCTCGCCGAGTTGCTCGCCACACGCGGAGCCCGCAACCTGCTGGTGCCCAAAGAGCACGAGATTGGACTCAGCCTGAGATCCGCAGTAGAACGGGAGAGCCTGCCCAGCCTGCTGATTTACGACGAACCTATCGAAAGCTGGCAAACGGCCCTGTTTAACGATGTGGACGCGGGCATTACCTCTACCCGGGGTGGCATTGCCGAGACCGGATCGCTGATCCTCTGGCCAAATGCCGACGAGCCGCGACTAATGAGCCTGGTACCCCCGGTTCATGTGGCCGTGCTGTACGCGAAGGAGATTTACACCACCTTCCACGAAGCCATGCTGGCCCAGAACTGGGCTGCTGGCATGCCGACCAATGCGCTGTTAGTATCCGGACCGTCCAAGACCGCAGACATTGAGCAGACTCTGGCCTACGGAGTCCACGGTCCCAAAGAGCTGATTGTGTTGATTATTGAATGATTCGAGGCGCCCTGCTGATCGCCCTGGCAGCCCTGCTCTGGGCGACCACGGGGATCGTTGCCAAATTCCTCTTTGCCAGCACCGACCTGGAAGCCATCACGCTTGGCTTCCTGCGTCTGGTGGTGGCCTTACCGTTTTTCTGGTTGCTGATGCGGCGGGAACAACGGCAGCTTGAGCGTGCCAGCCCCGGCAAGAAGGTTCCTGGCAGCTCTCTTCGTCACCTTGGTTTGAAATCGCTGATTCCACTGGCGGCTCTCGGGCTGTTCCAGGCGTTCTATCAGGGCAGTTATCTGCTGGCCGTGGACCTGACCGGTGCCGGAATTGCCACCCTGATCGCCCTTTGCCTTCCGCCCGTGCTCGTGGCTATCCTCGCCGCACCGTTACTGGGAGAAAAGCCCGGGTTGCTCACCATACTCTCGCTGATGGCTGCAATTGTCGGAACCGCCATGCTGGTTCTCAGTGACATGGACACTGCTGGCAGTCTGCGCCTGGCAGGCCTCCTCATGGCCCTGCTGGCCGCTGTTGTGTACACCGGATTCACCCTGACCAGCCGCTACAGTTCTGCCGGAACACCGGTATTCACTACGGCGTTCATCTGCTTCTTCACTGCGGCCCTGATTCTGCTTCCTGTGGTGGCACTGTCCGGCAGCTTTGCAGGCATTGAAACCCTGGGCATCAAACAATGGCTGATGGTGGCCTACATTGGCGTGGTTCCCACATGCATTGGCTACGTGAGCTTCTTCTCCGGCATGCAGACAACACCGGCGACGCTTTCCAGCATCATTGTGACCCTGGAACCGCTGTTTGTGGCTTTGCTGGCGTGGGTATTTCTGGGGGAAATTCTGGGGCCCATCGGGATAGCCGGGGCACTGGTTCTCACGGCGGCCGTGATCGTGGCTTCGCGTTATGGCGGGAAAGCCGGCACCGGCGCTAAGGCCAATGCCGCGTAATCGGCGGGATCAGAGATCCTTACGCTGTTTCTGCATCATGTCCGGCTGCAGAATTTCGATCCAGTAGCCGTCCGGATCCTTGATAAAGGCCAGGCCTTTCATCTTGCCATCGTCTGGCTTTTTCACGAAATCCACACCGAGCTTCTCAAAGCGATCGCAGGCGGTATAGACATCCGGTACCGCGATACCGATGTGGCCAAAACCCTGGGGCTGGTCGTTGCCATTGTGGTAGGCAAAATCCTTGTCATTCTCGGTGCCCCAGTTGTGGGTCAGCTCGAGCATGGCCTCACGGCCAAATGTGAAGGTGGTGCGATGAGCGTCGTCCTGAGGCACGAGACCGGCCTGACGATCATCCAGATACCCCAGGAAGTACAGGGTGAATTTCATTTCCGGAAAATCGAGTTTGCGAACCAGGCGCATGCCCATCACTCGGGTGTAGAAGTCCATGGAGCGCTCGGGATCTTTGATCCGCATCATGGTCTGGTTGAAAACATAACCTTCGGTTTCGGGAACGGGGTCATCGTATAGGCCCGGGGCCTGCTCGAAATGCTTGGGCATGGTTTGTCCCTTATTTTGCTCGCGGAGTTTAAAGGATATACCTGCGTGCGTTACATCGGGATTTCAAGGGGGGAGCTGGCAGAGGTGTTGACCAAAAACCAACTTGGAGTCTATGGGCGGGGATCGGGGGTGTTTTTCGGAAGAAAATCGCTGTCTGAGCGCAGCGAGTTTGCGATTCTTCTGGAGAAAAATACCCCCGCTCCCCGCCCCTCTCCAAAGCCAAAGAGACGGGAATCACGAAGCCAGTTGATGCTCCTCACCCCGGTAATAGGCCTCCACCCGCGGATTCATGATTCGCTTCCAGAGTGGCGGGATCATGGCGATGACGATCATGGCGGCGTAGCCAGCGGGTAATTGCGGGGCGATGTCGTGGTGGCGCAGCACCTGATAGCGGCGTTTGGCGAAGGCATGGTGATCGCTGTGGCGCTGAAGGTGGAAGAGGAACACGTTGGTCAGGAAGTAGTTGCTGTTCCAGCTGTGTTCAGGCGTGGTGCGTTCGTATCGGCCGTTTTCCAGTTTGCGGCGGTGCAGGCCGTAGTGCTCCAGGTAGTTGACGATTTCCAGCAGGGTGAAGGCAATGAAGCTCTGGCCGAGGAAGTAGGCTGCGCCTAACCAGCCAAAGGCCACGGTGAAGGCAATGCCCACGAGTGCGCTGATGCTGTACCACCAGATCAACTCGTTCCGCCAGCTGAAGGCTTTGTCACCTTTGCGTTCGAGACGCTGTGCCTCAAGCTTCCAGGCGTTGATGAAGTTGCGGGCGTATGCCTGAGGCAGGAAATTGTAGAGAGACTGGTTGTACCGTGAAGACGAGGCGTCTTCCGGCGTGGAGACGTGAACGTGGTGGCCGCGGAGGTGCTCTACCTTGAAGCCGGCGTAGCACACCAGAGCCAGCAGAAAGCCTCCGGCGCGGGTTTCCAGCCTGGCATCCTTGTGAATCATTTCGTGGGCGACGTTAATCCCCAGGCCGCCGACGATGCCGATGGATACCACCCAGCCGATGCCGCCCACCGCGCTGAAAGTGCCTGAAGCCAGTTCCAGCATGCCCCATACAAGCAGGACCGCGAAGCCCGCCACCCAACCGAGGGTGATAACCCGATAGAACAGCTCACTGTTCATGCGCCCCACGTCAGCATTTTCATCAGGATTAAGCGCATCTTTGCCCAGCAACAGGTCCAGTACCGGGATGATGCCAAAAACCACCACTGGCACGCCCCAGGAGAAGAGGTTAACCAGGCCCGTCGCCTGCCCCGCCGCCAGCAACAAGGGCGGTAACGCCAACGGAATCATGGCAATAAGGTAGCTGTATTTCTTGAGGGTCAACAGAACCCTTCTCCGGGTGGCCTCCCGACTGATGGATATCTGGCTCGTGCTCATAATGATCTCTCCGTGCGTTCCTGGGACTGGTGCAAATCTGCTCATCTGCTGTTTTGCATTATTGTCCTACAATTTAGCAGTCGTCAACTCTTGAAAGAGAAAATTTGTGATGAGTGTCAGGAGCGCGCCTCGGATCAATCCGTTCAAGAGGCTGTGATAGACTCATGCGCTCACATTCCAACGCCGGACTGATTCCATCTGCGGCCAGCCGGCTTTTTCGACCTGTTCAGAGAGCCTTTATGGATTTTCAGGCACCCAATACACTGGCGGAGCAGATTGCCAACTTCATGGCAGAGCGGATCATGACCGGCCAGATCAGGCCGGGAGAGCGTGTTCAGGAAGCAACGCTGGCAGCGGAGCTGAAGGTGAGCCGGGTTTCTGTAAAAGAGGCCCTGTATACCCTGGAGCGGTGGCACCTGGTGGAGATCACGCCCCGCAAGGGAGCCTCGGCGACACGTCTGGATGCAGAGCATGCCTCCGAGCTTTACGACGTTTACATGTACCTGTTGATGATGCTCGCCGTCCGCCTTTGCGAACGCTGGCAGGAGCCGGACAAGCAGCCGTTGCTGGATGCAACCCGGCATGTGGTCGACCAGATGCAGAAGCCGGCGGCGAATATTACGGCGATCGTGGAAGCCAGCTTCGAGTTGATGGAGGCTTGCTGCGAGGTGGTCGGCAATCCTTACCTGACCGAAGCCCTGTCAAACTTCAAACCTGCCGTTAGCCGGGCCTACTATCTGAGTGCCAATCGGTATCGCCAGGGGCTGAAACAGACCACCCGGTTCTTCGCCCGGTTCCCCCAAGCAGTTCTGGCCAGGGACAGCGCGCAGGCTCAGGCCCTGATCCGGGAATTTGCGGAACATCAGAAGGCGCTGATTCAGCAAGCTCTCGCATCCTGACGAATGCCTGGTGAGGGGCCGGGGAGGCCTTCCCGGCCCCTCATTGCACGAGCTCGCGGGCAACCCCGATTGTGACCGATCTCACAGACGCTTTGCAGCTTGACGCCTATCGTAACAATGTGTAACGAACGATCACTGACAAATGGACTTGGGCCATCATGACTCTGCCACACGCCTGTAACGAACCCGCCCGTCGATTCCCCGGCGGCCATGTGACTGCACTGATTATTGCACTGTCGCTGCCCTTGCCCGCCATGGCCGAGTTCCGGCCCCTGGACGACGGCGCCCTCTCCGGGGTAACCGGTCAGGCAGGCGTCACCATTGAGCTGGAGACCAAAATCAATGTTGATCGGCTGTCCTGGACCGATGAGGGTTCACTGAATGTGAACGGGCTCCGGCTCTCCGGCCAGAACGATACCGTTATGGACAACATGAAACTGACCATTGATATTGCCGGTCAGGATGAAGTACTGGAACATGGTTTCTCGGAAATTGCGCGCCGTGCGAATGCTGGTTTGCTGGACCCCAACAGCGATGCGGATATTGCCGATGCCCTGGCCAGCTATAACGTGGCCGGTGAGTTCGGCAGGAAGTTCAACAGTGGCGACCTGGTGATGCACCTGGGCGCAACCGATTACGGGGACCCGACGGTTCTGGACGATTACCTGCAAGCAGTAGACTTCGAACTGGCGGTAAACAGCGTCACTGCTACCGGCACCGAGGGCAGTGCCACACTGTTCTCCAACGTGCTGCTCCAGGGTTATGTTGGCCCGACCGACCTGGTGATTCGAAACGGTGGCACCTCCACCCGCACCCTCGCCAATGGCAATACCGTTTCCGGCTCCGAGTTACAGCTGAACACCCACTTCGAAATAACCAACGGCAGCCTGAACTGGGAGGCCGCCGATCTGATCCTGATCTTCAACTTCGCTGCCGTGGGCATCGAAGGCCTGCAGATTCATAACCGCCGGGGCAATGACACCCTCGGCCACTTCGGCATGGCCAGCGCCACCGCGAAACTGTCGAAGGGGACCAGTGCAGGGTCCGGCAAGGAAGGCCTCTCCGTGCACGATGTGGAGTTCCGGGCAGACATCGACATGCCGGTCTTCCGCATTGGTCCGGACAGTATTGGCAGTGTCCGGTTCACCGATTTTGCCATCACGGACACCACCATGATGGTGTATGGCCACTAAAACGCCACTGGACACCTCTTGCCCTACCTCCTGTAAACTGCCCGTCTGAATCTGACGGGCAGACCATGACTGACTCTATCGATAGCGACTATTCGCAACGTGCATCCTGGCGGAGACTGACGGCCTTCAGCCTGATTTTTCTTGCCATGACGGCGGCAGGACTCTATGCCGTCTACGACAGGTTTGCCGACCGAAGTATCACCTTTGACCCTCAACTGATTGCCCCCTCCACCCTGCTGATGGCGGGCCTTCTGCTACTGGTCTATTTCGTTTCTGATGGTCTGAGGCTGCACTTCACGCTTCGCGCACTGGGGCATCGGCTGTCCTTTGGCGTTATATTCCGCCTCGTCTTTATCAACCTGTTTTTTTCCAATGTCACACCGATGGCGACGGGCGGTGGGTTTGCGCAGATCTGGTACCTGAACCGTCATGGCGTGCCCATGGGCCGGGCCACGGCCGCCACGACGATCCGGACGGTACTCGCGGTCATTTTCATTTTCTCGCTTACTCCGGTTTTCCTGCTGACCCTTGATGCCCTGAAAAACCACTCCCTCACCGGCAACATCGGTACAGCACTGGCAGTTTTTATTACCCTCTACCTGGCATTCTTTGCGGTGCTTCTGTTTCGAACCCATTGGCTGATCAGCCCCCTGAGCCGCCTGCTCGACACCCTGCACCGACTCCACCTGATCTCCGAAGATCGCAACCAACGCTGGCAGTTCAAGGCCCGCAGGGAAATGCTGCGCTTCTCCCGTAGCTTTGGTGACTACCTTCGCGGCCGCCCGCTGTTCGTGTTCCTGTCCATCCTGTTCACTGCGGTGTTCCTGCTGAGTCTGTTCAGTTTCCCGGCCCTGCTGATGCACAGCCTGGGTTATGAGGTGGACTACGTGGTGTCCGTCGGACTGCTGGTCGTCACCACGTTTATCATGTATTTCTCACCGACTCCGGGCGCCTCCGGTATTTCGGAAGGTGTATTCGGAAGCTTCTTTCGCGATATCCTGTCCGGAAACCACCTGGTTCTGGTAACGGTGAGCTGGCGTTTGCTAACCATTTACCTGGGCATGATTATTGGACTGATCGTGCTGCAGAGGGAACTGATCAAAGACCGCAGGACATCCGGATGATTTTCCGCAACCCGCTGAAACTGCTTTTCTATGTTTGCCTGTTGATCGTGATCCTGCTGGTGGGCTACAAGACCTACCTCAATCTTTTCATGAAGGATTTCAAAGGCCTGCATACGGCGGAAGTGGAGCGAATTCACCAGAAAGTCAGCAGGGATACACCGTTCTCCTTTGCCGTTGTGGGCAACATCAATAACTCGATCGGTATTTTCGAGGAGCGCATAATCCCGGAGCTGAACGCCTCCGGCATCGATTTTCTGGTATCGGCAGGCAATGCCGTCAGCGGCGGCGGTGAAGACAAGTACCGGGCGCTTTATGGCAGCCTGAGCCACCTCACCATCCCCTGGCTTCTGACCTTCGGAGCTCACGAGTATGAGGACTTTGGCAGCTTTCGTTTCTACGATCACTTTGGTCCCCACTTTTTCAGTATCCGGGCAGGCAGCAGCCGACTGATCTTCCTCGACAGTACCGGTAAAACACCCTGGAAATGGCAGATTCGCTGGCTCAATGATCTGTTAACCCAGGACGATTCCGAGGCCCGGATTCTGTTTATCGGACACCCGCCCTTGAAGCCTGACCAGAATCCGCCCTTCGACCAGAAGGACGATTATCTGGAGCCTCCGGAATTCCGGCAGGCGCTCCTGCGGCAGTTAGACACGCACAATGTGGACCTGGTGTTCTCGGCCAACCTGTCGCTCTACTCCGAGGAAAAACGGGGCAATACCGAGTTCATCACCACCGGCGGTGCCGGTGGGCTGGTACTTAACAACGACACGAGCTTTTATCACTTTGTCCGGGTTGAAGTCGGAGCGGATGGCGAAATCACCCACTCTCTGCAACGGCTGCAAGTGGGGCAACGCCCCATTCTCAAACAACTCGAAAGCCTCTGGTTCTTCATCTACTCACTGCTGTATTCGGGCTATCTGAACTTTATCCTGATCCTGGCGGTGTTTGTTGCCATCACCATCAAGCTCTACACCACCATTTTTGTGGCCAAAGACTACTACCCCGATTACGACCTGGACCCTTCGCCCTGGCTGGAAAAACCGCTTCGGGTCGTGATGTTCACCAACAACTATCTGCCGTTTATCGGCGGCGTGCCCATTTCCATCGAACGACTGCGGCGCGGTCTGGAAGCGCTGGGTGACAAACTCCTGATTGTTGCGCCTCGCTACAAAGACCAGCCAGAGAACGAAGAACACGTGCTCCGGGTTCCCTCGCTGCTGGCCATGGGCGAAAAACGGGAATTCCGGCTGGCCAATATTTTCCTGGCCCGGATCCGTAAAGGCGTAAAAGCGTTCTGTCCGGATATTATCCACCTGCATCACCCTTTCTGGCTGGGCTCTCTGGGGCTGTTCATGGCCAGAGCGCTGAAGGTACCCGCGGTTTACACCTACCACACCCGACTGGAGCATTACGCCCACTTCGTGCCACTACCCGGCATGTTGTTCCGGAACCTGATCTCCCACGCCCTGACCAAACACTTTGCCAATAAGTGCGACGGGGTGATAGTGCCGACAGACTCTACCGAGGAGTACCTGCGCATGATTGGTGTCAAAACTCCAACGTTTGTGCAGCCTACGGGTATTGAGTATCAGCGTTTTCAGGACGTCAGCGATGAGGAGATCAGCCAGCTGCGGGAGAAACTGAAACTGACCGACGAGAAGGTCTTTGTCAGTGTGTCCCGACTCTCAAATGAAAAGAATATCGATTTCATGATCGAGGCCATTGATACCCTGCGCCATGAAAGCGAGGTGCCGTTCCGCTTTCTGATGATTGGCGACGGCCACCAACGGGACCGGTTGCAACAGAAAATCAATGATCTGAACCTGCAAGAGCATTTCAACCTTGTGGGAGCGGTGCCGCCAGAGGAAATGGCAATCTGGTATCGCCTGGGAGACGTGTTCCTGTTCGCCTCAAAGTCCGAAACCCAGGGCATGGTCATTCTCGAAGCCATGGCGGCCGGTCTGCCCGTGGTTGCTGTTCGCTCCAGCGGTATTGATGATGTCATCCGGCATGGATTTAACGGCTTCAAGACACCGGAGAAACAGACCCAGTGGGTTGAAGAGGTCAAACGCCTGCTTGAGGATGATGAGTTACGGCAGGAAATGGCGGGGCGGGCCCTGGCGTTCGCGAAAGACTTTTCGGTGGAGCAGTTCGCGCGGGACGTTCGCGCCATCTACGCCAACACCCTCGCGCTGGCAGATAAAAAACAGCACAAACGCCGCAAGAAATGAGGTTCCTCTATCCTCGATGATCGGTTTAGACTGTAATCACGTATTACAGAAGTCGTTTTACATTCCGGAGACTTTTACGTGAGCGATATTCCCGTTGGTATCAGCACCTGTCTGCTGGGCAAGGAAGTCCGCCATGATGGTGGCCACAAACACTCCCGCTACTGCACACAAGTGCTCTCGAAACATTTCGAATTCCGCTCTATCTGCCCGGAACTGGAGGCCGGCCTTGGCGTGCCTCGCCCGGCCATCCACCTGAGGGAATATCCCGAGGGTATACGGCTGATTGAAACCAGGGGAACCGCTGATCACACCGAGGCCATGCAGGCCTTCATTGACCAGATCATTCCCAGCCTGGCCGACCTCCGGGGCTACATCCTGATGGCAAAGTCACCCAGTTGCGGCATGGAGAGAATCAAGGTTCATAACGAAAATGGTCAGGTAGTCCGCCGAGATGGTCGCGGCATGTTTGCGGAGGCCCTCATCAAGGCTTACCCGCTGATGCCGGTAGAAGAGGAAGGCCGCCTGAACGATGATACGCTCCGGGAGAATTTCATTGAGCGCGTGTTCGCCTACGATGACTGGATGCAGAATGTGGCTGGAGAATGCCTCACAGCCAAAGCCCTGATCGAATTTCATACCCGTCACAAGTTCCAGCTTCTCGCCCATTCCGAAAAGATCTACCGCGAGCTGGGACCCATGCTCGGTGACCTGAAATCCGAACCTCTCGAAGACATCGCCGACCGTTACATCCGCTCATTTATGGACGCCATGAACAAGAGAGTCAGCCGCGGCTCCCACATGAATGCCATGCAGCACCTGATGGGTTACCTGCGTGACTCCATGGGGGATGAGGACAGGAAAGTACTGATGGAACAGATGGAGGCCTATCGCCGCGGCGAGGTACCTCTGGTGGTGCCGATGACCCTCTTGCGCATGGCCCAGCGCCGCGAGCCGGTGGACTATCTGCACGCCCAGAAATACCTTACGCCCTACCCCGATGAGCTGGGCTTGCGCAACAGGGTCTGATCAGGCCCTTGCGGTTTTACGCGCTTTTTCACCCGCCAGGCTTTTTTGCGCCTGGCGCTCACGCTCTGCCTTCTTACGAGCCTTGCGTTCCGCAATAATACGCGCCGCTTCGCCGCCAACATGGGCTTCTCCGCGCTGCTCTGCCAGTCGCATCTGATGCTCACGCTCCGCAAAGCGGGCTTTTTGCGCTTCCGTCAGTGAATCAATGCACTGATGGCAGCTCACGCCCTGCTCATACTCCGGGCGCTGCTTGTCGTCTTCGGTGATCGGGCGCCGGCAGGCGTGGCACTGGTCGAACTCACCCCGCTCCAGGTTATGGTTCACCGTTACCCGGTCATCAAAAACGAAGCACTCTCCGCGCCAGAGGCTTTGCTCTTGCGGCACATCTTCCAGGTATTTGAGGATTCCGCCCTTGAGGTGATACACCTCCTCAAAACCCTGCTCCTTCAGATACGCAGTGGACTTTTCACAGCGAATGCCACCGGTACAGAACATGGCGACCTTCTTGTGCCTGGACGGATCAAGGTTCTGCTTCACGTATTCCGGGAACTCGCGGAAGGTATCGGTAGCCGGATTCACCGCGTTTTTGAAGGTACCGATTTCCACTTCATACTGGTTACGGGTATCCACCAGAACCACATCCGGATCCGAGATCAAATCGTTCCATTCTTTGGGATCGACATAGGTACCGACTATGCGCTTCGGATCGATCCCTTCTACGCCCATGGTGACGATCTCTTTCTTGAGCTTCACTTTGGTGCGTTTGAATGGCTGAATGTCCACAAATGACTCTTTGTAGTCGATACCATCGAAACGTTCATCACTACCAATCCAGGCCTTTACGGCATCAATACCTTCACGGCTGCCAGCGATGGTTCCGTTAATGCCTTCACGTGCCAGCAGCAGGGTGCCGTGGACGTCTTTTTCCAGCATAAGATCCAGCAGAGGCTGGCGGAGGGATTTGTAATCATTCAGGACTGCGAACTTGTAGAGCGCGCAGACAACAACGTTGTTGCTCATCGGTATCTCCTGCGGGCCGGATCGTAAATCCGGAGCATGGGTTTAATTGTGTTCAAAGGCCGGAGCCAGAGAGGGCGCAAATTTTAACCAACTCTGGCTCACGATCAAGTGCGGATTGGCCGCAGCGGGCCAATGCAGGCCTTTATTCGGCTTTGCTGGCCAGCTCGCGCTCAACGACAGCGGACATCTGCCCCCATCCGGGGCGGGTCAACCGAATGTTGTCTACCAGTACCGTCGGGGTGCTGGTCACTCTCAGCTGCATGGCAGCACGGCGGCTCTGCTCGATATCTTCAAGATGCAGGTCTGTGGTCATGCACCTGCGGAAACGGCGCTCTTCAAGGCCAAGGTCGTTTGCATAGCGGGTGAAGGTTGCCACCGGATCGCCGGAGCCACTCCACTCTGTCTGAGAGCTGAAGAGGCGATCATGCATGCCCCAGTATGCCTCCTGGTCACCAGCACACCGGGCTGCCATGGCCGCCGGCAAGGCATTCTGGTGCTGCTGAAGCGGCAGATCGAAATAAACAAACCGGACCTTGCCCGTTTCCACGAATTCCTGTTTCAGCTGCTTACTGGCATCGGCAAACCGACCGCACGCAGGGCACTGATAATCCGCGAACTCCCGGACCACCACGGGGGCGGTTTCAGAGCCTACCGAAACACCGTACTGATCGAGCTGCGCCGGAAATGGGTCCGCTGTGGGCGCGGCAACCGGCAGTCCATCGGACGTGGGTTCCGGCTCTGCTGTCAGAAAGAAGAGACCTGTGACCACAACTGCCAGCACCAGCGCACCAATGCCAATATACAGCGGCTTGTTGCTTTTGCTTTTCCGGGGTGGCGGTGCTCCGGTTTCCTTGCGACGTTTTGCTTCACCCATGGTTGGGCTCCTTATTGTGGGTAGCTGGTTTTCCATGAATTCGTTAGCAGGCAACCATTTTCAGGGCAACCAAGGCAGGCTAAGATCACTTATATCCTACAAAAGTTCCAACAAAAAATAAGGAATAGTCATGGCATTGCCCGCTTCTCTGAAGGAATCCCTGTCTTTGCCCCTGGTGGCTGCCCCCATGTTTCTTATCTCCGGCCCCGAGCTGGCGCTGGCATGCTGCAAGGAGGGCATCGTGGGCAGCTTTCCGGCCCTGAACCAACGCTCCAGCGAAGGCTTCGAAGCATGGCTCGAACAGATGAACAATGAACTCGACCGTGCTCGTGAAAACACCCCGGAAGCCAGAGTGGCGCCCTACGCCGTCAATCTGATCGTGCACCGGAGCAACCCCCGCTGGCAGGCGGACCTGGAGCTGTGTGTGAAGCACAAGGTCCCCATCATTATCACGTCACTCGGGGCCGCCAGCCAGGTGGTGGACGCCGTTCACAGTTACGGCGGCCTGGTTTTCCACGACGTGACCAACCAGAAGCATGCCCGCAAAGCAGCCGAAGCCGGAGTCGATGGCGTTATTGCAGTCGCGGCAGGTGCAGGCGGCCATGCCGGTACGATCAATCCGATTGTGCTGGTGCATGAAATCCGGGAGGTATTCGACGGCACCATTCTGCTGGCCGGCGGACTTTCCCACGGCGAGGACCTGCTGGCTGCCCAGGCCCTGGGTGCGGATCTGGCCTACATGGGCACACGATTTATCAACACCAGCGAATCCCTGGCGGAAGAGGCCTACCGGAACATGATCATTGAGGCCGTATCAGGAGACATTATTCATACCCCTGTGGTTTCCGGTGTGCCGGCCAGCTTTATGCGACAGAGCCTGGAAGCAGCCGGGTACCCGATGGACAAGCTCAACGAAGCCGGAGACATCAATTATGGAGAGAAACTGAAGCCGGTCGATGATGAAGCGAAAGCCTGGAAAACGGTCTGGTCAGCCGGCCAGGGCGTAAGCCAGATTCACGATGTTGTCAGTGTTCATGAACTGGTTGAACGCCTCAGGAAGGAGTATGGCCAGGCTCGCTCACGACTGCTGGGGTAAGCGCCTGGAGACACCCGACACGGTGCCTCATGCATTCAGTCCCGGGCGCTCAGACCCGAAACTGTGACGCCTTGGCCTGAAGCGCGGCCAGCAATTCGCCGATCTGCCGACTGGCATTGTCCGATCGCTGAATGGCTTCCACCGTGGTTTCCGATGAACGGGCAATGTCCTCAACGCTGACACTGACCTTGCCCGCATGCCGCCCTTCTTCTTCCGCCACGGAAGAAATACTCAGTGCACGCTCCTGCAGGCTTCCGAGCAACTGGTTGATCTGTTCAAAATGCTCATCAGCCCGGCGGAACTCCGTGGAGGACTCTGCCACCTGACCCGATACCTGATCGATCACCGAGACGGCCTGCCGGCTGCCTTTCTGCAGCCGCTCAATGATCGCCTCAATTTCCGTTGTAGATTCCTGGGTCCGACTGGCCAGAGTGCGTACTTCGTCGGCAACCACTGCAAAGCCTCGCCCGGACTCCCCGGCCCTGGCGGCTTCGATAGCGGCATTAAGAGCGAGCAGGTTGGTTTGTTCGGCAATGGCACCGATCACGGACAGGACCGAGTTGATTTCGGTACTCCGGTTGTTCAGCTCATTGACGGCTGCAACGGCTTCCTCGACATTCCGCACAACGTGATCAAGCCGGTTACGCACATCCCGGGAAATGCCCGCCGTTGCCTCACTTTCTGCATTCACACTCTGCACCGAACCGGCAACTTCCTGGATGCTTTCGGCAACCTCGGAAATGCTTCGGGACATGGCGGCCATGGTTTCCGATACCTCGGCCACTTCCTGCTGCTGATGATTAACCGCAGCCACCGCATCACGACTGATGTCGCCCTGTTCCCGAGCCTGGCCCGCAGCCGACTCGGCTGAGCCCTTCACATCGGAAACCAGTTCCTGAATACGGGCTATAAACTGGTTCACGCCCCGTGCCATTTCCGTCAACTCATCCTTGCCCTTGAGGGTGACACGGCGGGTCAGATCGGCCTCACCGGCGGAAATGTCCCAGATCGCTGAACTCAGGCGCAGGACCCGCGGCAACAAGCCGCCACCGAGCACCGCCGCCACCAGAATAATCAGGACGACCACCGAGCCAATCGCCAGGATAGAAAGATTAGTCGAAAGACTGGACGCCTCCCGGTTCAGCGCTTCGACGGTGCTCTGGATGCGGGACTGGGTATCGGAGCCCATTACCGCGAGCTGTTGCTGAAGCCGCTGGTTAACCTGCTCCGTTTCTGCTTCAAGAGTCTCCCGCGATGCACCAATACTGCCCTTGATGGTGGCACTGAACTCTTTTTCGAGCTGAGCCAGGTCGGCATTAATCCCTTCCAACGACAATCCGAGTTTGAGCTGGCCTATGGAGGACCCCTGAGGTTTGATGTCGGCGGTGATAATGACCACATTGGGGTCACGGCTTGCCGCATCCAGGACCTTATTTGCCGCACCCCGGCCTTCACCCTGATCCATTAAGGTGCGTACCCGGTCATCCGTGCGGTCAACGTAGCGCGTCATGCGTTCGCCGTACTGGTCATAATAAATGGCGAACAATACCGATTCCCGCGCGTCCGCCAGTTCCACCAGATCGGTCAGGCGGGGAACGTCCCGGTCCCAGATCAAGGGCGCTGCGACCGATGCCAATACGTTCGCCAACCCCTGTGCCTCGGCCATCACCGCCGTGCGAACATTGCTGGCCACGCGCTCCTGCTGTTCGGTCTGCTGTCGGGTCAGTTCATCGGCAAGTTCGTCGATGGTCTTCGCCCGCATGGTCTGCAGGCGCCCCCGCACATCCTCGCGGGTTTCACCAAACGACTCGCTGACCTGATCACTACTGGCCTCAAGCGCGGAGCCTGCCGTATTTACCAGGCGTTCAACCTGGCTTGAAATCAGCCACTGGCTGACCACCACCTGTACCACACCGGCGATAACCAGTATCAGGAAAACAGGTCTTAAGAGCCGGCTCGTGACCAGCTTTTTCAGAAAACGAGGGGTCATACAGACTCCGTCAACGTGTGTGCTTCAGCATCCTGCACGGTAGTGTTCAGTGTCCCTTGCGATACGTATGGTCATACTTTTAGCAAAACGCGGACCAAAACGGGACGTTTTTATGTATGAATTTGTTGCAGACAGTTGGGGGAACGAAACGGTGGTCGCTATTCTTCGAGTTCTATCTCGGTCGCGACGTATCCGGTTCCGACAGAGCTGGTCGTATAGACCACTTCAATGTAAACAGGAGCGCCGGAGGCTAACAGGTTTTGCAGGCTCGTTCTGGAAACACCATCAAACGCGCCGTCGTTCGCGTCCATTTTCACACCGAGAACCGTAATAGAGAATCCATCTATGGCCTGTAACTCACCCGCAAGCTCGAAGCTGCTGTCAACGCCGTCATCGGGCCCCTCGCTCTCGATCTTGATCGCATCAATGTAGGTAGTGCCAGAGCCATCCTGGCGTTCCAGTCCGGCAACCTCCACCAGCACCGTGCCGGCACTCGATACCAGGTCTGTCAGTGTCAGCCTGCTTTCGCTTTCGTCATCAGTAATAGTTGTGCTTGACGTGGTTCTGACGATGACTCCGCCAACTTCGAACTGGCCTTCAGCCGGCAACGTGCCCGGATCAATAGGCCCTTTAATCTCGGCATTGCCCTCCCGCAGCTCAATCTCGGTCGCCTGCACCACCGACCCGGACACGAAGTCTCCTTCGACCTGAACCAAAAGACCTTCAACCAGACCCTCGCGGGTGACCTGATCAAATTCGGTGCTATCAGTAACGACGATGGTCAGACCGTTCAGGGTGAAAGACTCATCGGCAGGATCGTAGCTGGATGAAACGGGGCCGGACAGTTCGATATCCTCACCGTCTGCCTGATAACGACGGAAATCATCCTGTTGGATTTGAGTCGCGACAAGCACGCCTCCGACCATGCCGCCCTCGACCTCCAGGTAGCGTCCCTCGGTAAGGTCTGAAGATGAAAGACCTTCACCGAAATCGGTGGTGTCATATTCAATCACCAGGCCGTTCATGGTGAACTGGCCGGACTGAGCAGAGTTCGCATCTACAGGACCTTCCACTTCCACCGGATCAGCACCGATGGATGCCGGTGCGGCGCCGACAAAACTCGCCCGATAACCGCCGTCCGCCTGCCGCCAGGCACTGACCCGAACAAACTCACCCGACGCGAGGGTCGTAAATGTTGTGCCCTTGAAAACCGTTTGCAGGTCGGCAAAGACGGGCTGATTGTGGATAGTAAAGTCGAGCCGCTCACCGGCAACATCCAGCACCGGGTTCGATACCGTACCCCGAAGGCTATCGTCGTATTCCATGGACTCGGCCGTGCCGGTTCCATCGGGCTGCCACTCTCCATTCACCCGGAGAATCATGCCTTCCTGAAGGTCGCCCTCAGTCTCGACCCCGTCATTGCTATCCACCCTCTGATTGAGGATCTCATCTGTAAAGAACTCAACGCCGTTTACGAACACACTTCCGAAACCGGAAACCGGTCCCACGCTGGAGCCAGTGCCACGGATTCCGCCATCGGCAATATCAACCCCCACACTGCCTCCTCCGCAGGCGGAAATTACACCCAATACCAGCGGGCCGGCTATTATTCCCGCAACACGATTTTGGAAGAGTGTCATTTTCAGCTCCCTGTCCGATTTGGGTCTTCGAAATAGAAAATACTGACCCCTGTCCTGACCGATTCTCCGGAGTCTCCATTTGCCTGCTGGCCAGAAATGTCCCGATCGTGGGGGCCCAGCCAGGTATCAAGTTTTTCCAGGAGGGCCTGGGATTCGCTCCCGGCATATTCTCGCCATTGATCCAGGATTTCCGGAGGAATGTTGTTATAGGTTAGCGTGCGCTGGAAAAGTGGTTGCTGATCCACGTCACGGCTACCCAGATTATGATCAATAGTTGCAATGAGATCCGATACATCCTCACCGAAGATCTGGAGCATCTCTTCGCTGTCACCGGCAGGCACATAAGCTCGCTGTCGCAGAACCAGCTTGCCGGAGTTTTGGTCAACTGCCACCACACCTACCCGAAGCAGTTCATCCAGCACGGCACGGGGCGGCATGTCACCGCTGTAACGCCTGACCAGTTCGCTGAAACTCCCCGGTCCGTCAAAAGCCAGCATGGCTGGCTCTCCGTCTTTGGCCTGGAAGGCAAAGTCGTGAACCCAACCCGACACCACCCGGGACGCCCGATTGGTATGAAGCACATCTCGTGCTCCGGCATCTTCCCCTGCCAGGATCTCCCGTTGGCGCTTTACTTCCTTGCGGGTCAGCCCGGTCATCACCGCCGCGCGGGAATCCGTAGGCTTTCGCCGGCCGTCGGTAAAATCCTCCAGGGCGGCTTCCACGTATGCACGCTTCACCAGCTCGGAGAACTCCCCGAAGGGAATGCCGTTCCTCAACAGCAACCTCGCCAAAGGACGCAGAATGCGAAACAGCGCTTGATGCAGGGGGTTGGACTTTTTCATGTTTGGGATTGTATTCCCATAGCGACTCGTAAACCAGAGACCCACGACCGACCTGTAAGTCGGCCATGGGCCGCCGCTATCAGCTCAGCCGTCGTCATTTTCCAGTTCAATTTGCGTGACTATGTAGCCACCACCGCTGGTTTTGAGGTAACTCACCTCTACGGCAGTGCCAACATCAAACTGACTAAGGCTGCCGAGACTACCTGCCAGCAGTTCCACGCCCAGGACGGTAATTGAGCTGCCGGTGTTGGCTGTTACCCTGCCATCCATTTCAAACTCGCTGTCCACGTCATCACGCTCAACGCTTACTGCTTCAAGAGTATTGAGCTCGGTGCGGAACCGACCCTCGATCTCCAGATAGTCGCCGACAGCCAGCGATTCCAGATCCGTGGTCCGGAGGCGACTATCATCGTCATCGTCCTCAATGATTGTGCTTGTGGTCAGGGCAACCTGAACGCCACCGACGACCAGGGTTTCATTGGTCCGGTCGATCGATTCAATCAGGGCCTCTACCTCGGCATCGCCATCGCGGGGCTCGATCTCACGGGCCACCAGAAGGTTCTGGTCGTTAACGGTGCCTTCAACCTTTACAAGCAAACCGTCAGCCAGATCCGCTTCTCGCAGTCCATCTTCAAATTCCGTGTTCGCAACCTGGACCGTGATACCGTTTACCATGAACTGACGGGTGGAACTGTCGTAATCTCCCTGGATGGCCCCCTGAATCTCTACGGTTCCGGCAAGGCCCAGTATGTCGTCCTCGTCATCAATCTTCTGGGCAATCAACACACCCCCTTCCAGGGAACCTTCAACTTCTACGCCCATCCCGTTTTCAATAAGGTCGAGTGCGAAATCATCATCTGCAACCGCGCTTGTGTAATCCACCAAAAGACCGTTGATGGTAAATGTCTGAACACCTGGCGAATGATCGGTGACCACTCCTTTAACTTCAACTTCGTGCTCGTCGTCAAAACGAATGCCGCTGCTGGCCTCAACCGCGCCGACAAAACTGGCACGGAACGACCCATTTGCAAGCGGCCATGCACTTATCCGAACCCGGTAAGCGGTGGGATCAGTCGCCAACTCAGTGGCTGTAGCTCCCCGAAAGACTGTCTGGCCATCGAGAATCACCGTCATTCCTGCAATGGTCAACTCACCAGTATTCGCCACCTCGTCCCAAGAGGCGTTCTGTAAAGGGCCGCGAAGCGTATCGTCGTATTCAATCTCTGTCGCCTCTCCGTTGCCACTGTCATCCCAGTTGCCACTGATTTTTACAATCATGCCTTTTTCAAGTTCAGCCTCCCGCTCGAAACCATCGTCGCTTTTCACGGTGCCATTGGTAGCGAAGCGGGTACCGTTGACATAGACACTGCCAAAGCCGGATACCGCACCAACGCTGGTGCCGGATGAGGTTCCGATCGCCGTGGAATCTCCTGAGCCACTGCCACCACAAGCTGCAAGAACACCGGCCAGGGCCCCGGTCATTACCAACTTGACTGCTATTGCTAAAGGTTTGCGCTTCATCGTTCTTCTCCAGGCTCGCTCTTGCGTCCGCAGGCGGTCACTGTTAACCACCCAACCCAAAATTGGGATTATTTTCCCAATTAATTATTTGGGAATTTATTCCCATTTTTTGGCGCTGTCCAGTTTTTAAGCATGAAGTTTTTGTGAACTTTATGGGCCATGAAACGTAAAGCTCTGAACAGTCGACTAAAACAGGTTCATTACTATGCTGGGATTTTTGAAAGGCGATCCGAAGAAAAAACTGCAGAAGGAATACGAGGCGAAACTCGCCAAAGCACTGGGTGCCCAGCGCAACGGCGATTTGAGGACTCATGGAACCCTCATGGAGGAGGCGGAGAAGATCTACGCCGAGATTCAGGCGTTGGAAGAAAAGAAATAATCGGGGGAGCTACTACTCCCCCATTAATTGCCTGACCCGGTGATTAAGCCGGGCTACTTCCCGGCGCATTTCCTCAACCTCATCGAGCAATTCGAGAGACATTGCCAGACCGGGCAGATTCATTTTCAGGTCCCGCTGTAGCCTCTGGGCCTTGCGCAACCGGCTGAGGGCGGCAACATCGAAGTGCCATTGCCGGGCCTCCGGTGAATCCTCCAGCGGCGCAATGATCCCGTAGTCCACCAGCTTGATGACGAACTCGGCATGGCACTCTCCGCGCTCGCAGATTTCACGCAGGGTGAAGGTGGTGCCATCCTGATCGAACACCTCTACCATCAAAATATGATCTTTATTGCTCATACCTTACTCCCGGTCACACGTGAAGCTTGCTGCGTGGATTGAAGTTTTTCTCTGCCTCGGCCAATTGCTCGTAGAGCTTCTCGGCCTCCGGGCTGTGCTGCTCGGGCATGGCAATCTGCAGGATAACAATCTGATCACCCGGATGTTTGCCGGGGAAGCCCTTGCCTTTGAGCCGGAGTTTGCGGCCACTTGAAGACCCTTTGGGTACCTTCACGCTCACCTTCGAGTCCACCGTGGGCACGGTAACCGATGCGCCAAGGGCCGCCTCCCACGGGGCGATGGGCACAGTCACCAGAATATCCCGGCCTTCCACGGCGAAGGTCGGATGAGGTGCCAGCTCGATTTCCAACAGCAGGTCTCCGGCCTCGCCGCCGCCAATACCGGGCGACCCCTGGCCTTTCAGGCGCAGGTGCTGACCTTCCCTCATACCGCCGGGAATTTTGACTTTCAGCGTTTTCTTACGCGGGATTACACGACCATGCTCATCGGCTTCGTGTACGGTGAAAGAGACCTGTTTTTCACAGCCGTGGAAAACCTCCTCCAGAAACAGGGCAATGCGGGCGTGAACGTCTTCCCCGCGCATACGCATGCTCTGGCGAAAGCCGCCACCAGCGTCACCAAATCCCCCGCCG
This sequence comes from Marinobacter salinus, assembly GCF_001854125.1. Classification (NCBI taxonomy): domain Bacteria; kingdom Pseudomonadati; phylum Pseudomonadota; class Gammaproteobacteria; order Pseudomonadales; family Marinobacteraceae; genus Marinobacter; species Marinobacter salinus. The sequence goes on along the minus strand of NZ_CP017715.1, from coordinate 67,205 downwards.
CTAAAGCCACCTCGGCGACCACCACCAAAGATCTGCTCGAAAAAATCACTGAACTGGCCCGCATCGGCCTCGGTGTAGCCTCCACCACCGAATCCGGATGCACTCTGCCAACCGGGTGGTGGCTCGAAAGATCCGTCCGCCCGGGCACCGTATTTTCGTAGCTGATCGTATTCGGCGCGTTTTTCGGGGTCTTTCAGTACCTCGTAGGCCTCGCCCAGATCCTTGAATTTTTCATCCGAATCTTCCTCTTTACTGACATCCGGATGGTATTTGCGGGCAAGCTTCCGGTAGGCTTTTTTGATCTCCTCGGGGGAGGCAGACTCACTCACACCCAGTACGGCGTAATAGTCTTTGAAGTCCATTCTGGTCCTCACCGCTGATTGACGTTTCCGAGCCATTTGCTCGACTGCTAACTCTATATTTGATGAGGTTTGGGAAATTACAAGGGCAGGCTTGCGGTTACTTGAGGTGGGTCAGGATTTTGGGGCGGCAACCCGCCCCATTTGAATCCAGAAACTTATTTTACCTTCGGGTCCAGCTCGCCGGAGGCGTAACGCTCAAACATACGCTCAAGGTTAACCGGCTTGATCTTGCTGGCGTTGCCGGCACAACCGAAGGCTTCGTAGCGTGCCACGCATACCTCGGTCATCGCCTTCATGGTTTCCTTCAGGAATTTGCGCGGGTCAAACTCCGCCGGATTCTCGGCCAGGAAGCGACGAACGGCACCGGTGCTGGCAAGACGCAGGTCGGTATCGATATTGACCTTGCGAACGCCATGCTTGATACCTTCAACAATTTCATCAACCGGAACGCCGTAGGTCTCCGGAATTTCACCGCCATAGTCATTGATGATCTTCAGCCACTCCTGGGGCACGGAGCTGGAGCCGTGCATGACCAGATGAGTATCCGGAATGCGGGCGTGAATGGCTTTGATCTGGTCGATGGCCAGGATGTCGCCCGTGGGCGGGCGAGTGAACTTGTAGGCACCATGGCTGGTACCAATGGCGATAGCCAGGGCGTCCACGTGGGTTTTCTTGACGAAGTCCGCCGCTTCTTCCGGGTCCGTCAGCATCTGGCTGTGGTCCAGGGTACCTTCGGCGCCAATACCGTCTTCTTCGCCGGCCTGGCCGGTTTCGAGAGAGCCCAGGCAACCCAGCTCACCCTCTACGGAAACACCACAGGCGTGCGCCATTTCAACGGTGCGACGGGTAACGTCGACGTTATAGTCGTAGTCGGTGGGGGTTTTACCATCTTCACCGAGGGAGCCGTCCATCATCACGGAGCTGAAGCCCAGCTGGATGGAGCGCTGGCAAACAGAGGGGCTGGTGCCGTGATCCTGGTGCATAACCACCGGAATGTGAGGAAACTCCTCAACGGCCGCAAGGATCAGGTGGCGCAGGAAGGGCGCGCCAGCGTATTTACGGGCTCCGGCGGAGGCCTGGACAATCACCGGGGAATCGGTTTTGTCGGCGGCTTCCATGATGGCGCGCATCTGTTCCAGGTTGTTCACGTTAAAGGCTGGTACACCGTAACCATGCTCGGCGGCGTGATCCAGCATTTGCCGCATCGAAATCAGGGCCATGGGTCGTCTCCTTCGTTGGATTTTGGGGTAGTTGAATTCGTTTGTGTAGCTTGTTACGCGCCGCGTTCTTCCAGCACGGCTACAGCCGGGAGCGTTTTGCCTTCCACGAATTCGAGGAACGCGCCACCGCCGGTGGAGATATACGAGATTTTGTCAGCAACACCGTACTTGTCAACGGCGGCGACAGTGTCACCGCCTCCGGCCAGGGAAAAGGCGTCGCTTTCGGCAATGGCCTGAGCGAGCGCTTTGGTGCCGTTACCGAACTGGTCAAATTCGAAGACGCCGACCGGGCCATTCCAGAGAATGGTCTTGGCGTTTTTCAGCAGATCGGCGAACTTGCCGGCAGTTTCCGGGCCGACGTCGAGGATCATGTCGTCATCGCTGACGTCCGAGATACTCTTGGTGGTGGCGGTAGCGGTTTCCGCAAATTCGCTGGCGACCACAACGTCGACCGGCAGAGGGATTTGTACGCGGGAGGCAATCTCCCTGGCGGTGTCGACGAGGTCGTGCTCACACAGGGATTTGCCGACCGGGTGACCGGCTGCAGCCAGGAAGGTGTTGGCGATACCGCCGCCGACGATAATCTGGTCGCAGACGTTTTCCAGTGCATTCAGGACGTCGAGCTTGGTGGAAACCTTGGAGCCGCCGACGATGGCAACGACCGGTTTTGCCGGATTATCGAGGGCCTTGCCCAAGGCATCCAGCTCGGCCGCCAGCAGCGGACCGGCACAGGCTTCGGGAGCAAATTTTGCGACACCGTGGGTAGAGGCCTGGGCCCGGTGAGCGGTGCCGAAAGCGTCCATCACATAGACATCGCAAAGGGCAGCATATTTTTTTGCGAGGTCTTCGTTATCTTTCTTTTCGCCTTTATTGAAGCGAACGTTTTCAAACAGGACGACTTCACCGTCTGCCACTTCAACGCCGTCCAGGTAATCCTTGATCAGACGCACGTCCTGACCCAATACCTTGGTCAGGTGTTCGGCGACGGGTTTCATGGAGGAGGCTTCGTCGTATACACCTTCTTCAGGGCGGCCCAGATGGGACATCAGCATTACCCTGGCGCCGGCATCTCTGGCTGCCTTGATAGTGGGTAGTGAGGCCCGGATACGAGCATCGCTGGTCACCTTGCCGTCCTTGACCGGCACGTTCAGGTCTTCGCGGATCAGCACTCGCTTGCCGGCGAGGTTGAGGTCGGTCATTTTCTTGATGGCCATAACGTTCGTCCCTTCAACAAAATTTCAGATTAGGATTATTTGGCTAACCAGCTGTTGCTGACATCGAGCATGCGATTCGCGAAGCCCCATTCGTTATCAAACCAGCACAGGACTTTCACCATAGTGCCGCCGGTTACCCGGGTCAGGCCTCCGTCCACAATGCCGGAGTGGGCGTCATGATTGAAATCGGAGCTGGCCAGCAGTTCATCGGTGTAGCCGAGAATACCTTTCAACGGGCCAGTGGCGGCCTCTTTTAAAAGCCTGTTAACGGCTTCCACGTCGGTAGCCTGCCGTACATTGACCACCATATCGATCGCCGAGACGTTCATGGTCGGCACCCGCATGGCCACAGAGCTGAACTTACCTTCCATTTGAGGTAGCAGCCTCTCAATGCCTCGGGCGAGCCCGGTGTCCACCGGCACGATGTTGTGGAGCGCACTCCGGGTTCGGCGCAGATCCTGATGGTGGTAGGCGTCGATAACCGGCTGGTCGTTCATGGCCGCGTGGATGGTGGTGGTACTGCCCTGCTCCACGCCGAAGGCCCGGTCCAGCTCACGAATGAGCGGCACCAGGCAATTGGTGGTGCAGGAACCGGCTGCGACGATGGTGTCTTCACCGCTCAGGTCACCGTCATTGATGCCATAGACAACCGTGCGATCCACATCCGATTCGGCAGGCTGGGAAAACAGCAGGCGTTTTGCGCCTGCCTGAATGTGCCGCTCCGCCGTGGCCCGGTCTGAATAGGCACCGGAGCATTCCAGCACCAGGTCTACATCCAGAAGGCCCCAGGGCAGGTCCGCCGGATCTGGATGGCGGAGCACCCGGATGGCATCACCGTTCACAATCAGATCCGGCCCATGCACTGCAATCTCGCCCCGGAACCGACCGTGGGTGGAGTCATAACGGGTGAGGTGCGAAATGGTGTCGATATTCGAAAGTTCATTAATCGCGACCACCTGCAGGCGGTCGCGAAAACCGTTCTCGTACAACGCACGCAGCACGCACTGGCCGATCCGGCCATACCCGTTTATGGCAATGCGAAAGGGCGCGGAGTCTGTCATCAGGCTTCCAGCAGTTCGGCGGCCACTTCCAGGATGTTGTCGACGGTGAAGCCGAACTCCTTGAACAGCTCACCCGCCGGAGCGGACTCACCGAACGTGGTCATGCCGATGATGCGACCATCCAGGCCAACATACTTGTACCAGTAGTCGGCAATGCCCGCCTCGATAGCGATCCGGTTGGTCACGTCCAGCGGCAGAACCTGCTGTTTGTACTCGGCACTCTGGGCGTCGAACACATCGGTAGAGGGCATGGAAACCACGCGAACCTTCTTACCCTGCTCACGCAGTTTGCCGGCAGCGTCCTGGGCCAGACCCACTTCGGAGCCCGTGGCGATCAGGATCAGGTCCGGTGTGCCATCGCTGTCAGACAGGGTGTAGGCGCCCTTGGCCACATCCGCCAGCTGTTGGGCATCGCGCGCCTGGGCCGGCAGACCCTGACGGGAAAATACCATGGCCGTCGGGCCATCCTTGCGCTCAAGAGCTGCTTTCCACGCCACCGCAGATTCAACGGTGTCGGCCGGACGCCACATGCTCATGTTCGGCGTGGTACGCAAGCTGGCCATCTGCTCAACCGGCTGGTGGGTCGGGCCGTCTTCGCCCAGACCGATGGAGTCATGGGTGAACACAAAGATGGAACGCTGCTTCATCAGGGCGGCCATGCGCACGGCGTTGCGGCAGTATTCCATGAAGATCAGGAAGGTCGCCCCGTAAGGAACGAAACCACCGTGCAGGGCGATGCCGTTCATGATGGCCGCCATGCCGAACTCGCGCACGCCGTAGTAGATGTAGTTGCCGCTGGCGTCTTCCTTGGTCAGGCCTTTGGTGCCATTCCAGATGGTCAGGTTGGATCCGGCCAGGTCGGCCGAGCCACCCATCAGTTCCGGCAACAGCGGGCCGTAGGCATTCAGGGTGTTTTGAGAAGCTTTGCGGCTGGCGATGGTTTCGCCTTTGTCCTGGCATTCCTGGATGTAAGCCTGGGCTTTTTCGGAGAAATCAGCCGGCAGTTCACCCGCCATGCGACGCTTGAACTCGGCTGCCAGCTCGGGTTCTGCCTTCTCGTAGGCAGCGAATGTCAGCTCCCACTCGGACTGGGCCGCTGCGCCTTTTTCACGTGCGTTCCAGGCTGAAGCGATCTCGGACGGGATCTCGAATGGCCCGTACTTCCAACCCAGCTGTTCGCGGGTCAGGGCAATTTCATCGTCGCCCAGCGGAGCGCCGTGACAACTTTCCTTGCCCTGTTTGTTCGGGGAACCGAAACCGATGACGGTCTTGCAGCAGATGAGTGTCGGCTGCTCCGTGTTAGCACGACCGGCTTCAATAGCAGCGCGGATGGCATCGGCGTCGTGGCCGTCAACGGCAGGAATGACCTGCCAGCCATAGGACTCGAAGCGCTGCGGGGTGTTATCGGTGAACCAGCCGTCCACCTCGCCATCAATGGAAATGCCATTGTCGTCGTAGAAGAAGATCAGTTTGCCAAGGCCCAGGGTGCCCGCCAGCGAAGAAACTTCGTGAGAGATACCTTCCATCAGGCAGCCATCGCCCAGGAACGCGTAGGTGTAATGGTCCACGATTTCGTGACCAGGGCGGTTAAATTGCGCAGCCATCGCCTTCTCGGCAATGGCGAAACCAACGGCATTGGCAATGCCCTGCCCCAGCGGGCCGGTAGTGGTTTCAATACCCGGAGTGTAGCCGTACTCAGGATGACCCGGCGTCTTGGAATGCAACTGCCGGAAGTTCTTGATGTCTTCGATGGAAACGTCGTAACCGCTCAGGTGCAGCAGGGAATACTGCAGCATGGAGCCGTGACCATTGGACAGCACAAAGCGGTCCCGGTTGGCCCACTGAGGGTTGGCCGGGTTGTGGCTCAAGTAATCATTCCAAAGAACCTCGGCGATATCCGCCATACCCATGGGCGCACCCGGGTGGCCGGACTTGGCTTTCTGAACCGCATCCATGCTCAGCGCGCGAATGGCGTTGGCGAGATCTTTACGAGACGGCATTGACGTTTCTCCAGTGTTTAGCGGGGAAAAAAGGACTGATCAAAAATAAGGCGCGTATTTTCGCCGATTACTGTATGCCGGGGCAAATCGGTATGACGCTAATGTGGAAATATCCTCCTGTGGATTGCCGAAACAGCTCTATTTCAAAAAACTGGAAACCTATATCAAAATTTTTTGATATGGCTATTGATCGATCAACGGAACCTCCCTACACTTCCCAACCATGACATCCTTGAATGCACACGCGAACGAACTGTCCTCTGTGGACGCCCTGGCCCCGATCTTCAAAGCGAGCGGGGATCCTCTGCGCCTGGAGATTTTGCGCGTGCTGCGCCGGGATACCTTTGGCGTACTGGAGCTCAGCCAGCTGTTCGGGATGCGCCAGTCAGGCATGAGCCATCACTTGAAGGTCATGCATAAAGCCGGTCTGCTTGAGCCGCAGCGTGAGGGCAATGCGATCTTTTACCGCCGCCCCCTGCACCTGGATAGTGAAAAACTGACCGACCAGACCATCCGTCAGGTCTTCGAAACTGTGGACAAAGTGGCGTTACCAGCCCATCTGCAGGAAAAAATCGAAGCCATCAGGACCCAGCGGGCAGATCAGTCCCAGGCCTTCTTTGCCCGCCACGCAGAGCAGTTTCGCGAACAACAGGAACTGATCGCAGCCTTTGACCTATATGCGGGGCCGGTAGCGGATCTGCTACGCAAGCGCGCAGCCAAACAATCCTGGCAAACCACCCTGGAAATCGGACCGGGCGAAGGCGCCTTCCTGAAAGTGCTATCAGAACTGTCCGGCCACGTGGTTGCTCTGGACAACAGCCGGGACATGCTTGCCAAGGCCACCCGCACCTGCATCGACGAGCGGCTGAACAATGTGGATCTCATCGAAGGTGTCACTGACACCCTGCTGGCCCGCGGCGATGCCTTCGACCTGGTCATCGCAAACATGGTGCTGCACCACGTTCCCAGCCCGGCGGACATCTTTCTGGACGCCGCCGCCCTGATGAACAGCGGCGGCTGTTTCGTGATCAGCGAACTGTGCAGCCACGATCAGGACTGGGCCAAAGAAAATTGCGGCGACCTCTGGCTTGGCTTTGAACCGGAGGAGCTGACAGCCTGGGCTGCAGAAGCGGGGCTTTCCGCCGGAGAACAACTGTTTATCGGCCTGCGCAACGGCTTCCAGGTGCAGGTCCGGGAATTCTGGAAGACAACCGGACGGTCCTGAGACAGGGCCGGAAAAAGGGAATATCAAAAAACTTTGATATGGGTGTAAGTGGTACTACGTATACCCGCAGAACATCAACAACGCGGTCGTCGGCACCTGTCATTTCTGACACCCACCGACACGAATCTGAATCGCTCACAAAGGAGCAAACTTATGTCTGACTACAACATCTTCACTTCCGAGTCGGTCTCCGAAGGCCACCCGGACAAACTGGCCGACCAGATCTCCGACGCGGTTCTGGACGCCATCCTGACCGACGACCCGCACGCACGCGTTGCCTGTGAAACCATGGTAAAAACCGGTGTCGCGATCGTTGGCGGTGAAATCACCACCAGTGCCTGGGTCGACCTGGAAGACCTGGTACGCGGCGTTATCAAGGACATCGGCTACACCTCCTCTACCGTGGGCTATGACGGCGACACCTGCGGCGTGATCAACATCATCGGCAAGCAGTCCGTGGACATTGCCCAGGGTGTTGACCGCCAGAAGCCGGAAGACCAGGGTGCCGGCGACCAGGGCCTGATGTTCGGCTACGCCAGTAACGAAACCGACGTACTGATGCCGGCGCCGATCACCTTCTCGCACCGCCTGGTCCAGCGCCAGGCCGAAGCCCGCAAGAGCGGCCTGCTGCCGTGGCTGCGCCCCGACGCCAAGAGCCAGGTAACCTGCCGTTATGAGAACGGCCGTGTTGCTGGCATCGACGCCGTGGTTCTGTCCACACAGCACGATGAAGACGTCACCCAGGCCGACCTGAAAGAAGCGGTAATGGAGCTGATCGTCAAGCATGCCCTTCCGGCGGAACTGCTCCACAAGGACACCCAGTTCCACATCAACCCGACCGGCAAATTCGTGATCGGCGGCCCGGTTGGTGACTGTGGCCTGACCGGCCGCAAAATCATCGTTGACACTTACGGCGGCATGGCTCGCCATGGTGGTGGCGCGTTCTCCGGCAAGGATCCGTCCAAGGTCGACCGTTCTGCCGCCTACGCCGGCCGTTACGTCGCCAAGAATATCGTCGCCGCAGGCCTGGCCGACAAGTGCGAGATTCAGGTGTCCTACGCCATTGGTGTGGCACAGCCAACCTCCATCTCCCTGAATACCTTCGGCACCGGCCGGATCAGCGACGACAAGATCGTCCAGCTGGTTCGCGAGCATTTCGATCTGCGCCCTTACGCGATCACCAACATGCTCGATCTGCTGCACCCGATGTACCGGGCAACCGCGGCCTACGGTCACTTCGGCCGTGAGCCCTTTGAGATGACCGTTGGCGGCAAAACCTTCACCGCCTTCCCCTGGGAAAAGATCGATCGCGCAGCGGCCCTGAAAGACGCCGCTGGCATCTAAACGTTTTTCCGACGTATTGCACACAGCACGCATTCAAAGATTTAGAGAGGAAAGCACTCATGAGCACTCCGGCAGAACAACTGAACAGCTCCGACGATTACAAAGTCCGCGACATCTCCCTGGCCGGCTGGGGCCGCAAGGAAATGAGCATTGCGGAAGGCGAAATGCCTGCCCTGATGGCCCTGCGTGAAAAGTACAAGGCCGAGCAGCCGCTGAAAGGCGCCAACGTCATGGGCTGTATCCACATGACCATCCAGACCGCCGTCCTGATCGAGACACTGATCGAGTTGGGTGCGAACGTGCGCTGGTCCTCGTGCAACATCTTTTCCACTCAGGACCAGGCGGCAGCGGCTATCGCCGCCAGCGGCATTCCGGTATTTGCCTGGAAAGGCGAGACCGATGAAGAGTACGACTGGTGCCTTGAGCGCACCGTCGGTGCTGATGTAGAGGGCTGGGAACCGAACATGATCCTGGACGACGGCGGCGACCTGACCGCGCTGCTGCACGAGAAATACCCGGAAATCCTGGCCAACTGCCACGGCGTGACCGAAGAAACCACCACCGGTGTGCATCGCCTGCAGGAAATGCTTCGCGAAGGCACCCTGAAGGTTCCGGCCATCAACGTGAACGACGCCGTCACCAAGGCCAAGAACGACAACAAGTACGGTTGCCGTCACAGTCTGAACGACGCCATCAAGCGCGGTACCGACCACCTTATGGCCGGCAAGAAAGCCCTGGTCATCGGTTATGGCGACGTGGGCAAAGGCTCGGCTGCTTCGTTGCGCCAGGAAGGCATGATCGTAAAGATCACTGAAGCGGACCCGATCTGTGCCATGCAGGCCTGTATGGACGGCTTTGAAGTGGTTTCGCCCTACCTCGACGGCGTCAACACCGGTACCGAAACAAGCGTCGACAAGGCTTTGCTCCAGAACACCGATCTGCTGGTCACTACCACCGGCAACATGAACGTGTGCGACGCAAACATGCTCAAAGCGCTGAAATCGGGTGCCGTGGTCTGCAACATTGGTCACTTCGACAATGAGATTGATACCGCTTATATGCGCAAGAACTGGGAATGGGACGAGGTGAAGCCTCAGGTTCATGTGGTCTATCGCGACAAGGCCACCAACGATCACCTGATCCTGCTGTCCGAAGGTCGCCTGGTGAACCTGGGTAATGCCACCGGCCACCCGTCACGGATCATGGACGGCTCCTTTGCCAACCAGGTGCTGGCCCAGATGTACCTGTTCGAGCGCAAGTTCGCCGACCTGCCGGAAGATGCCCGCGAGAAAGGGGTTTACGTTCAGGTTCTGCCTAAGCACCTGGACGAAGAAGTAGCCCGCGCCATGGTCGAAGGTTTTGGTGGTGTCATCACCAAGATGACCCCGGAGCAGGCCAAATACATCGGTGTACCGGTCGAAGGCCCGTACAAGCCGGAAACCTACAAGTACTGATCGGATACCACAATGCAGAGTCAGAAACAGTTCAAACGCCGCTTCAGCTTTGAGTTTTTCCCGCCCAAGACCGATCAGGGCAAGGAAAAACTCCAGAACGTGCGTAACCAGCTGGCCGAGGTGAACCCGGATTTCTTTTCGGTCACCTTCGGTGCCGGCGGCTCTACCCGGGACCGCACCATTGAAACCGTGCTCAACCTGCACAAGCAGGGCATTTCCACGGCGCCCCACCTTTCCTGCGTGGGCGGCACCCGCCAGGAAATAGGCGAGCTTCTGGATGTGTATAAAGAGAATGGCATCAACCGGATCGTCGCCCTGCGGGGCGATATGCCCTCGGGTATGGGGGCGGCGGGCGAGCTGCGCTACGCCAACGAACTGGTGGAGTTTATTCGCGAGCATAGCGGTGACACCTTCAACCTGGAAGTGGCTGCCTACCCGGAATTTCATCCCCAGGCCCGCAATGCCGAAGAAGATCTGCAGAACTTCGCCCGTAAGGTGAAGGCTGGCGCCAACAGCGCCATTACCCAGTACTTCTTCAATGCGGACAGCTACTTCTATTTCATTGACCGTCTGGAAAAGATGAACGTTACCATTCCGGTGGTACCCGGCATCATGCCTATCATCAACTTCTCCAATCTGGTCCGCTTCTCGGACATGTGCGGTGCGGAAATCCCGCGTTGGATTCGCAAGCAGCTCGAAGCCTACGGCGACGACAGCGACTCCATCCGCAAGTTCGGCGAGGAAGTAGTCACCGAGATGTGTGAGAAGCTGCTTAAGGCAGGCGCTCCGGGCTTGCATTTCTACACCCTCAATCAGGTTGAGCCCAGCATCAGCATCTGGAAGAACCTGGGCATCAGTGAGCGGGAGAAGATTGCTTTCTGATGACTCTGGCGGAACCGGATCAGGTCCTTACCGGGCCTGATCCGGCCGGCCACCTCCCTCCAAGCATTTGATTTCCTGTGCCCCTCTGCGTAATAGTCTAAAATGTATGTGATGCAGTTCCATCAACGCTCCCCGGAGATCGCAGTCAACAGCAGCGATTGGTCCGGCTTGCCTTACCGGGCAATTGGAGCCTCATAAGAAAGAAAAGGAGAATGTATGAACACGAAGTGGCTGAAGACCGTAACTGCCAGCCTGGCACTCACCGTGGCGGCAGGGACCGCTAGCGCAGAGACCCTGCGAGTGGTCACCGACCCGAGTTTTGTTCCCTTTGAAATGATGGATCAGAAAACCGGCGAGATGATCGGCTTCGATATGGAGATCATCCGGGAGGTGGCCAAGCGTGCCGGTTTTGAAATCGACCTAAACACCATGGATTTCAACGGCATTATCCCGGCACTGCAAACAGGCAATGTGGATATCGCCATTGCCGGTATCACCATTACTGATGAGCGTGAAGAGATCGTTGATTTCTCCGATCCTTACTACGATTCCGGCCTGCGTATTCTGGTTCGTCAGAGCGAAGATGGGGTAACGGAATTTGACGATCTGGAAGGCAAGAAGATTGGCACCAAAATCGGCAGCACCAGTTACGACTATCTGGTGAAGACGCTGGAGGAGGACGACGGCGTCACTCCGTACCCAGGTAGCTCAGACATGTACATGGCCCTGATGTCCCGTGCCATTGATGCAGTCTTCTACGATGCGCCGAACGTTGGTTACTTTGCCCGCACCAAGGGTGAAGGCAAAGTTAAAACCGTTGGACCACTGTATGAAGGCCAGCAATACGGCATCGCCCTCAAGAATGGCAGTGAGTGGGTTGATGATGTCAACAAGGCCCTCGCGTCCATGAAAGAAGACGGTACCTACAAGACCATCTACGAGAAGTGGTTTGGCCCGATGCCGGAAGGCATGTAAGGGCAACCGGACCCGTAAGGTCTGATTCCCTGCGCTGGGGTGCATGCACCCCAGCCGTTCCTCACTCCAAATTCCTTCGGAGATTCTCACTGTGGAATTCCAGTTTCAGTTCGACTGGCAGGCTGCCATCGACTCCATCCCTTTTCTGCTTGAAGGGATTCCCTATACCCTGCTGATTTCCTTTGGCGGTCTGCTCATTGGTTTCGCCCTGGGCATTTTTTTCGGCCTGCTGAGTATCAATAAAAGGTGGTTCCTGAAATGGCCGGCAACGGCCTACATCGAAATTTTTCGAGGCACCCCTATTCTGGTCCAGGTCCTGTTTATCTTTTACGGCCTGCCCGACCTGATCGGCGGCCCTATTGATCCCCTGACCGCCGGTATCGCAGCTATCGCGCTGAACTCGGGCGCCTATATTTCGGAAGTGGTTCGTGGTGGTGTGCAGTCCATTGCCAAAGGCCAGACCGAAGCCGGCCTTTCCCTGGGCCTGTCCAGAACCCAGACGTTCTGGTCCATCATCTGGCCGCAGGCGTTTCGCCGGATGATTCCGCCTCTGGGCAACCAGGCCATCGTCAGCATCAAGGACACGTCCCTGTTCTCAGTCATTGGTGTGGGCGAACTGGTCCGCCAGGGCCAGATCTACATTGCCAATACCTTTACCGCGTTTGAGGTGTACTTTGTGGTAGCGCTTCTTTATCTCGCCATCACCCTCTCACTGTCCCTGGTTCTCCGCTATGTTGAGCGGCGCGGGCTGGTCTCTGTCTGAAGGAAAGGTACCCATGACTCATATTGTTGAAATGAAGGGCATGAACAAGTACTTCGGCAAGCTCCATGTCCTTAAAGATATTGATTTAACCGTCGAACAAGGCGAGGTGGTCGTCATTATAGGCGCCAGTGGCTCAGGCAAATCGACCCTGATCCGCTGCGTCAATGGCCTGGAAGAGTTTGAATCCGGCCACCTGAAAGTAGACGGCCACGAGCTTGCGCCAAAGAGCGGCAACCCGAAAGCCCTTGCCGAGATCCGCAAGGAAGTTGGAATGGTGTTCCAGCAGTTCAACCTGTTCCCTCACCTGACGGTGAAGAAAAACATCATGCTGGCACCCCAGAAGGTCAAAAGCGAATCACCGACGATTGCCAATGCCACCGCCGAACGACTGCTGAACCGGGTTGGTATCGGCAACCAGGCCGACAAGTACCCAAGCCACCTGTCTGGCGGCCAGCAGCAACGCGTTGCCATCGCACGCGCCCTGGCCATGGAACCGCGCCTGATGCTGTTCGATGAGCCAACCTCCGCCCTCGATCCGGAAATGATCGGTGAGGTACTGGACGTTATGCGCGAACTGGCCAAGGAAGGCATGACCATGATGGTTGTTACTCACGAAATGGGCTTTGCCCGTGAAGTGGCCGATCGGGTGATTTACATTCACGAAGGCCAGATCGTGGAACAGGGCAAACCGGACGACGTGTTCGATAACCCGCAGAACGAGCGCACCCAGGCGTTTCTGTCCCGGGTATTGGCTCACTGACCAAGCTGGTTTAGGCCCCCGGATACGGGGGCTGCTTTTAGCCGCGCCAATCGCCCACGGCCCGGCCCAATTGATCAATAATTAGACAGATCGCGTCCAGCGACTATTCTTACATGAGCGATCAATAGTCAAATGGAGGTGTCTATGCGCTGGTCCAGACCCCGTCATTACCTGCTGCCGCCACTGCTTTTCCTTACCCTGTCCAGTGGCGCCCTGGCTCAATCTGCCGAAGAGCTTTTAAAAGAAATCGACGCGCGGAAGGAACGGATCAATCAGTTCCGGGCACTGCTGAATGATCCAGACCAGAGCACCCGACTGGCAGCACTGGATGTCATGCTCAAATCCGATGACCTCGCCATGAAGGAAGTCGCCTACGGCATTGGCTTCAACAGTGCGGATGAGGCCACAAGGGCCCTGGCCCTGAAAGGCAAGTTCAGAGACGTTAAGGTGCTGCCTTTCAGATTAACGACAGGCGAACCCCAAACCGATACCGAAAAAAATACGATCCGGAAATGGGCAGGAGCGTATGGCTTTGAACTCCGCGAATTCAACGAAGATACTGGGCAGTTTACCTTTCGCGGAGACGATTACCCCAACAGGGACAAGCTAGGGCAGGTGAACGGAACCGGAGTCGAATTCCAGGCCCAATACTGCCGCGGGTACTTCAACCTGGGCGACAGTGCTTCTTTGGTCGGCGAGCTTCGCTGCACTGGCCCATATGAAGGAACATACCCGGCTAAGGCAAGACTGCATTAGATTACTCGGGACGCACGACGAAATCAGAAAGGCCCACCCCCATGGAATCGCCCCAGTGGGAATAAATGCGCAGCATAATCTTGCGGGCGCGAACGGGCGCAAAGACAACTAACTTTGAGTTGTCGGAGGTGAAATAGGTTCCACTGAAAACCGGCATCCAGCCGCCATCCTCTCTGGTGCTGACCAGCAGTTCGAAATCGCGGGGCAGCCGCTCCAATGGCGTGACGCCCTCACCAACCAGAACCACCCGATCAATCGGATGAACCCGATCTCCTTTCAGATCAACAACCACCTCAATCGGAAACCCTTCGGGTTCGGCCAGCCAGACAGTGCCTGCGTCAACACCGTCAACCAGATTAGACACCCGATATTCGGCAGACACTGCCGGGCTTGACCAACGCTCAACGATTTCGGCCAGATTACCCTCGTTAGCTACCTCTGACTCCAGTGACGCGGACTCCGCCCCCTGGCTAGTCGTTTTCATGCCGAAAAATGGCCGGACGGTTTCTACGGCGCGATCAAACCTCAGCACCTTGCCTTCAGCAGTCTGCGGATCAACCGACATCAAAATTCCCGCTGGCGCGTCATCCAGAGCAAGCAGGCTACCACTGAGCCCTTTGAACAGTTGATTTTCAGGGCCGACCGGGCTGACTCTCAGGTACAGAAGACCCACATCCGAAACCCGAACCTCTCTCCGGCTCAGACTGCCGTCGGAATTCACTGATACAATCTGGCCGTTTGCCGCCGTCGACAGTACCCGATCCAAGGAGAACGAACCGCCCAGATCGAAGTCACAGTTATCCGTTATGGCGCCGGTCACACGCAATACCGCTAGATCGTACCCAAAGCGTTGCAGCAGATCTGCTTCTCCTCTGGGGCGGGCACTGCTGCCACCAACCAGGGTGGCGAAAAAGCCATCGCCGATCACGTGCGCGGGGGTCAAGGCGTAACATTCATTCAGGCGGCTCATCAGCACCGCCTGTCCGTTCTCACCGGCTTTCACAAAGGCCTGAGGCGGCATCGCCTCTGCCGTGCGAGCAACCTGCAACAGAATGACGAGGACCAGAGCTGTCGTTCTAATCACGGCTTGCCACATCCTTGAGAATTTCACGAACATTGGAATAGATCTCTATCGCAGCAAAAAACAGAGCTCCTAGACCAGCGAAAAACGATAGCAGAGGGTCGTAAAGGAACCGGGCCCAGCTTGTGGCCCTTATCTGATAACCGGAACTGCCCAGCCTTTCCACTTTAACGTGATCGGCACTACCGTGGGCAACAAGCTGAATCGCGTTCAGAGCCTCAGTGAACCTTTCCTGATTGGTGGGCTCAATTCTGAAGAACCCCTCAACAACGGCTTCCTCGTGTTTTTTCCCTTCGGGCTGTTTCCAGAAGCCAACCTTGTCCCCCCGATCCAGCTCACTTGTGCCCGCACTGTAGCGGGTATCCCGGAACAGCTGTTCTTCAAGCACGTTGACAGTTCCCTGAAGCAGAACGCTGTCGACGCCGCTGCTCACATCATCCCCGACCACAAGCGTGCCCCGAAAGGGCCAGACGAAGGGCCGGTCGTCCGATGACACCGTCAGCGACGCCCAATTTTCCAGGAGCCTTTCTTCGTCATCGGGGCTGACGATACTGCCTACCGCGCCGTCGGTTCTGCCAAGCGTAAGCCTCACGTCCTGAATACCGTGGCGCTGAATATCCACCCGTGTGCCCTGGCGAATCAAGAGGTAAGCGCTCTCCGGCAGACGTGTCGCGCTATCCTTTGTCGCAAACGGGTTTTTATAGAGCTTGGCGCCGCCAACACGCCACTCCGAAAAAGCGCCATCCGAGGTGACCACAGACGCCGTTTCGGTCACCGCATCCAGAGTGAAGATGCGATCACGACCATCCAGATACAGGCCCAGAAAAATCAGGATCAGGCCCGCCGAGAAGAACAAAGCCACTTTACGGGACTGCCTCTCCAGGCTCATCACAAAGAGGAACCGGAATCTGCGAAAACGCCTTCTTACGGAACTGCCGACTCCCATGGGCGTCACCTGCCCATCCGTTCCGGCAAACGCACAACCAGCTCCGTCGGCGGCATCATCCGATCAAACCGTCGGCGCATGATGCGTATGGCCAGACTTCCGGTCCCGGTATTGGCAATGGGTAGTGTGCAAATGGTGTCGTATCCGGTTCGGCGCCCTTCCCTGATCAGACGACATGCAATCGTTCTGGTAGCGATATCCGGCGAGGTGATCACAGCAAAAGTATCCGACCGGCCGGAATTGACAAAGATATCCAGAGAATCCGGCAGCCGAGGGTTATCCCCTCGGACGGCAATCAAAACCGGGCCACTGTGCGCCTCACTGCAATCGCCCTCGTATCCGAGGACAGAGAGGTCCGTTCCGGCGTAGCGGCTGAGGTCATATTTGGAGAGGTCTTGCAGGCGAACCGTGTCGGCCTTCGAACCGGACGGCCAGCGGAAGGTATTTTCGGACCAGTACAGTCCATCACGTGAGATCACCCGGACACAGACATCTTCGCCCTCCCGTGCCGGTGATGAAACCAGCGACAGAGCTTGGGCGGCCCTGGCATTCGAAGACAACACACCGGCCACAACCCGGCCACTAACGGACGCTTCTTCCGTCAGTACTTCCTGAAAGTCTTTCTCTTGGCCCTTGAGCTCTGCGACTGCCTCCTGGGCAAAAGAAACCCGGGAGACAAAAGCACACAAGAAACTGATTATCAGAACAATCGCGCGATAGTCCATGTTCCGCTTCCTTGCCATATTCCGTGAAAGCGGATGGCCTGCACAGCAAGAATCAGGACCCAATCCGGATGTGTACTGTTAACTATAGCAGGGAAACGTCACCAAAACGGGCTCACCTCCCAAAGCCAACTGAGTACAAACATGTGGTACTCAGCCTGATCTTCCTGAAATTTGTCAGCGACAGGCCATGATCGACGAGGGCCAGGGCGACCATGTGGACATGGTGAAATTCTACGCCATGGAAAACGTGTTCTACCTGGCGCCAACCAGCAGAGTGGTCAGCGACCGCTGTTAACTGTAATATTTCCACAGGTTAACAGCCGATTCTTCTGAACCTGACAGCTCGACCGGAGACTCACCATGCGCAATGCCGATCTCGTCGCCCGCGGCCTGAAATCCGTATGGCACCCCTGCACCCAGATGAAAGACCACGAAAAGACCCTGCCACTGGTCCCCATCAGGCGAGGCGAAGGTGTTTGGCTGGAGGATTTCGAGAACAACCGGTTTATCGACGCCGTCAGTTCCTGGTGGGTTAACCTGTTCGGTCACGCCAACCCGAGAATCAATGCGGCCATCCAGGAACAGATAGGGCAGCTGGAGCATGTCATCCTCGCCGGGTTTACTCACGAGCCGGTGGTCAATCTGTCCGAGCGACTCATTGAGGTTACCCCTGAGGGCCTGAACAAGTGCTTTTACGCGGATAACGGCTCCTCTGCCATCGAAGCGGCGCTCAAAATGAGCTTCCACTACTGGAAGAACCAGGGCAAACCGGGCAAGAAAAACTTCGTGAATCTGAGCAACAGCTACCACGGGGAAACCCTTGGAGCACTGGCGCTGGGCGATGTGGCGCTCTACAAGGACACCTATCAGCCTTTGCTGATGGAAGTGCTGACTGCACCGTCGCCAGATGCCTTCAACAAAGAAGCCGGAGAAACCGACGAGGATTATGCCCTGCGCCAGTTCGAGGCCATGGAAAGACTCTTGGCGGAAAAACACGACGAAATCTGCGCAGTTGTCGTGGAACCCCTGATCCAGTGTGCCGGCGGCATGCGCATGCACCACCCGATCTACCACACCAAACTGAGAGAAGCTTGCGACCGCTACGGCGTGCACCTGATCGCAGACGAAATTGCCGTCGGCTTTGGCCGGACCGGCACCCTGTTTGCCTGCGAACAGTCCGGTATCACCCCGGATTTCATGTGCTTGTCCAAAGGCCTGACAGCGGGTTACCTGCCGCTGTCCGTCGTTCTGACCACAAACACTGTCTACAATGCCTTTTATGACGACTATGACACCCTGAAAGCCTTCCTGCACAGCCACAGCTACACCGGAAACCCCATCGGCTGCGCGGTTGCTCTGGCGACCCTGGACATTTTCCGGGACGACAATGTCATTGAAAACAACCGCCGGCTTTCCGCCTGCATGGCCGACTCCGTCGCCCATCTGGCGGACCACCCCAACGTTGGGGATATCCGCCAGCACGGCATGACCCTTGCCGTGGAAATGGTCAAGGACAAGGCGTCCAAAACGCCCTTTCCCTGGCAGGAACGCCGGGGGATTCGGGTTTACCAGCATTCCCTGACACGTCAGGCCTTGCTTCGCCCCCTGGGTAATGTGGTTTACTTCATGCCGCCTTACGTCATCACCGAAGACCAGATCCGTCACCTGGGACAGGTAGCGACCGAAGGCATCGAAATCGCCGTTCGGGACTGACCAGGATAAACAGGCATGCGCATCCCCAGAATTTACACGGACTCGCCACTGGGCGAAGGACTGACAACCGAGCTGGACGAAAATGCCGCCCAGCACGTCGGGCGGGTACTGCGCATGCAGCCAGGACAGGAGCTGCGGCTGTTCAACGGTGATGGCCAGGACTATCCCGCCACCATAACCACGGCTGGCAAGAAGCTAGTGGAGGTGATGGTAGGGCAGCCCGAGCCCAACCTGACCGAATCGCCTCTGGAAATAGTCCTTGGCCAGACCCTGTCCAAAGGCGATCGCATGGATTACGCCGTTCAGAAAGCGGTCGAGATGGGTGTCACCCGCATCATCCCCCTCACGACTGAACGCTGCGACATAAAGCTCAAAGGCGACCGGGAAGACAAGCGCCTGCGCCACTGGCAGTCAGTGGCAGTGAGCGCTGCAGAGCAGTGCGGCCGGGCGAAGGTGCCTGAAATTCTGCCGGTGATGACCGTGGCGCAATGGCTGGAACACAGCCGCGATTGCGACGCGCGACTGGTGCTGCACCACCGTACAGAACAGTCCCTGAAAACCATAGCTACGCCGGGTCGCGTTGCCCTGATGATCGGGCCAGAAGGCGGCCTGACGGCCGATGAGATTACCATGGCGGAGAGAGAAGGCTTCCTGCCCGTAGCTCTGGGCCCCCGGGTTCTCAGAACCGAAACCGCACCTGTCGCGGCCATGGCGCTATGCCAGTGGCTGTGGGGCGATCTTGGAGAAACGACCTGACGGCCGTAACGCCGTCTCAGACTGGCACCCAAGTCATTGACAGCACACACCTCTACCAACATTATCCCTGACTGATTGGATCACTGATGAGAGCAGCGGATGACAAGTTTGTTCACCACCCCTGAATTCTGGCAGTACCTCAGCATTCCTGTCATTGCTGCTCTGATTGGCTGGATCACCAACTGGCTTGCCATCAAAATGACCTTCTACCCGCTGGAATTCGTTGGCAAACCGCCGCTTTTGGGCTGGCAGGGCATCATTCCCTCGAAAGCCCGAAAAATGGCGGCCATCAGCGTAGACGCCACCATTTCCAAAATCGGCACTGTGCGTGAAATCTTTCAACAGATTGATCCTAAAGTCCTGGCGACCCACATTGTTCATTCCGTGGACCCCCGCATCGAAGAGTATGTCGATGAAATGATGCTGAGGGAGCACCCGACCTTCTGGGAAAACCTGCCGGCCTCGGCCAGAAACATGGTGTATGACCGGGTCAGAAAGTCCACTCCACAACTGGTGGACAACCTGGTGGAGGATGTTTCCGCAAACATCGAGGACCTGCTCGACATCAAGGGCATGGTTATTGAGCGGCTCGCCAGCGACAAACAGCTGCTCAACCGCATATTCCTGGAATGTGGCGAGGTGGAATTCCGCTTTATCGTCAATTCCGGCATGTACTTCGGGTTTCTTTTCGGCCTGGTCCAGATGGCGGTCTGGTACTTCTACCAGAGCTGGTGGGTACTGCCCTTCTTCGGACTGCTGGTGGGGTGGGCCACCAACTGGATTGCCCTGAACGTCATCTTCCGCCCACTGCATGCAAAGAAAGTGGGCCCCTTCAGCATTCAGGGGCTGTTTCTGAAGCGACAACCCGCCGTCGCCGAATCCTTCTGCCACATTGTCACTCACGAAATTCTGACCGTGGGCAACATCATCAACGCCATCCTTGATGGCCCCAAAGGTGACAGAGCCCGGAACATGGTCAAAAAACATATCAAGCCACTGGTGGATGAGACCGCCGGCATGGGCAAAGCGCTCACTCAAATGGCGTTTGGTCCGACTGGCTTTGCCACCCTGAAACACCAGGTGGGCGAGAAAGCGATAGAAATATCCCAAACTTCCTTTAACAATCCAGTTTTCGAACAAGACCGGGCGCGGGCAGTCGAATCCATTATGGTGGAACGAATGATCGCCCTGTCCTCGGAAGAATTTCAGGATCTGTTACGCCCCTGCTTCCAGGAGGACGAAATCAAACTGATTCTGGTGGGTGCTTTTCTGGGTTTTGCAGCCGGGGTCGGCCAGCTGGTGTTTGTATTCGGCCAGTCGATTATCTGATTAATAGCGGAAATCAATCAATCTTCGTCTGTGCATTTGTGTAGCTGGTTACTATACTGCGCAGGCAAGGATACGAGTTAGCTTACGATTGATTGACCCGGAGGCAACGGATGCCAGGTTTTATCTCCTGGATTTCAGGATTTTTCTCTTCCGCACACCCGGTGACACCGGCACCGGAAGCCAGACTCTTCAATCCTTCAAAAGATCCCCCTGTAAACGACGCAACGGACGATGTGCCCGAACTCGCCCAGGAGTTGGAGAATCATCTTTTTTCCTGGCTGCTGGATGCCTCACCGTCAGCACTAAAGTCAGGCCTCTCGTCTGCCGGGCCAGTGCTTGAGGAATTGGCTCACAGACTGAGCGCTGACGAGCTGCAGGAATTGCCGAGACAGCCCCTCAGCCTGCCTATGCTGATGAAGGCCCTGTCCGACGAATCCACAGACCGACAGCGAATGACGGAAATTATTCTGGCGGATCCGGCACTTACCGACCAGTTGTTGCAGGTTGCCAATAGCCCCTATTTCCGGCCGGGAGACCACGCCATCGAGTCCGTTGATCACGCGGTATTTATTCTCGGTGTCGACGGGATACGCAATGTCATTTCCGCCACAGTCATGCGCCCTATGATGGCGGCACGAAACAGCCGGGAAGCACTGTTCGCCCAACGGGTCTGGCGCTGGGGACTGACCTGCGCCCGTGCCGCCGAACTGATCGCCAAAATGAATAGAGCCGATACCAGTGCCCATTTCATGGTGGGACTGCTGCCGGCACTGTCTTACATTACGATACGGCGGGAATTGCAGAGAATATGCCGGGAAAATGGTGGCGCAAGCGAGCCGGATCCGGCGCTCGTCCGGCACGCCCTGGCGCGTTTCCATTGGGCCACGTGCCAACTGCTAGCCAACGAATGGCACCTGCCGCCAAAATATAATGCCTTACTGATGGCCGCCGAGCGCCCGGCTCCGGGTCAGCAGCATACGCCCCTGAGCGACGGGATGGTTATCGGGACCCGAGAGGTACTCCGGCACGCTCACCAGCGCAACCTGGCCGAAGAGGACCTCCCCAAAGTGGTGCGGCTATCTCCGGATCAGATCAACCGTGTGCGTGGCTCGCTCAAGGCCATGCTGAAATAAACGAAAGCTCAGGTTTCGGAAGCCGGTACCGCTTTTACTTCCGCAGGCCGTTTGCCGCTTTCAACCGACCCGCCGGTTCTCAGCAGTTCCGCGAATGATATGTGCTCCTGCCCCCGGGAGTCCTCCATCGGATCCATCGGCCCTATTTTGGGCAGTCGGTCGACCACGCGATCTTCATCGTAACGAACCACTTTCAGGACATCACCCACGGTGATCAGTTCAAGAGAACGCCCCGGAACAAGCTGGTCACCCTGGCGCCCCGCCAGGGAAAGAATACCGGCACGAATAAGCTTGTCGCTGACACCGCGACTGACCTCACCCGGTACCCGCAATTCCTGCTCCACCGCTTCCTGCTGCGGAGCCAGCCGGCCTTCACTGAAGGGCTTGGAGACCAGCCACATCAATGCCAGCGCCACTTTTTCCTGTAATTCAGGAGCCAGTTGAACGTCACGGCGCTTGGCGACGGAACCGGGGTTCTGCAAATAGAACGCAAGGCTTGCACCGAGCAGGAGAATCATCCAGTTCAGATATATCCAGATCAGAAGAATGATCCCGATGGCAAAGCTCGAGTATATCGCGGCGTACTTTGCGGAGCCGGCTACAAATGACGCGAACAGCATGCCTCCGGCCTGCCAGGAGACGCCCGCAACCAGTCCACCGATGAACGCGTAGCGAAGCTTCACCCGAGTATTGGGCATGAAGATATAGACGAAGGTGAAGGCACCGACGACAAGGAAGAACGGCATAAACCGGCTGATAACCAGAATGAGGGAGCCAAGTGGCTCTATCGCGATCAATGTCTGGACGATCGAAGAGGAGAAGATAGTTGCGCTGACACCTATGGCGGACACCATGAGCAACGGACCCACCATGATGACACTCAGATAGTTGCTGAAGCGCTGCCCAACCGAGCGCATATCCGGCACCCGCCAGATCATATTGAATGACCGCTCTATCTTCTGAAGCAAAGAAATAACGGTGTATACCAGCAACGCGAGTCCGACCGAGCCGAGAACCCCCACTTTCATGTTGTCCACAAAGCCCAGAATTTTCTCGGCCAGTTCCACCCCCTGGGGGCCCATGGGCTCAAAGAACTGGAACAGAAAGGGCTCCATTCGCTGATGCACGCCCAACGCCTTCAACACGGAGAAACTCAGGGCCAACAAAGGCACGATGCTCAGTAAGGTGGTGTAAACCAGACTCATGGCATGGAGAGTCAGCTGCCCGCTGAGCACATCCCTCACCAGGGCGTACGCCGAACGGCCGACCTTGTAGAGCCACGTCCATGGCCAGTTCTGAGGCGGGTTGGGGTTTGCAAGAATCCAGCTTTCAGCTGCCTGAAGCCGTTCTTTGAATTGAAAAGAAGCCACTCAATGTCCTGTTTTTCAGAGTTTTAGACAGATTATCAGTCAGATAATCCGACACAACAAAGTATGGCCGATTGTTAGCGTTTTGCGAGCCCCAGCATGGCGTTATAACCATATTAAATTATATCACTTCCACTTATAACCGATTTTCTGTAAAACCACTCTCAGTTTTTAAATTAACTATACGAGTGGGTATTCATCTATGCGTCTGACGTGCTCCCTGGCAGTTGCCGCCATTTCGGTTCTGACCCCTGCAGCCGCCTTCGCGACCAACGGCTATTTCAGCAACGGATACGGCACCATCAGCAAGGGCATGGCCGGTGCCGGCTCAGCCCTTTCCCAGGACAGCATTGCTGCCGCCACCAACCCGGCGGGCATGGCGTTTATAGGCAATAGGATCGATGGCGGTTTCGAGGTATTTTCTCCTCGCCGCGAATATTCGGTTGAAGGGAATCCTGCGGCACCCGGTAATACATTCCCCCTGGCTCCCGGAACCTATGAGAGTAGTAAGAACGGTTTTGTCATTCCCCATGTCGGTTTTAACCGCGAGCTGTCAGATACCATGGCCTTTGGTGTTTCGGTGTTTGCCAACGGTGGCATGAACACCGACTATCAAGGCGGCAATGGCGGGCCCTTCTATGCCGGCCGTACCGGAGTGAACCTTGAGCAGCTGTTCATTGCCCCGACCTGGTCCTGGGAATTTTCTGACGATCAGGCCATCGGCATTTCGCCGGTGATTGCTTATCAGCGATTCGAAGCAGAGGGCCTGCAAAGCTTTGCTCCGTTTTCATCTGATGCCACTGCGCTTTCCAACAACGGCACCGACGATGCCTGGGGCTACGGCTACCAGATTGGCTGGCAGGGCGAGATCACCGATACCCTTCGCGGGGGCGTAAGCTGGCGCAACATCCTGGAAATGGGTGAGTTCGACAAGTATCGTGGTCTCTTTGCGGAGCAGGGTGATTTCGATATTCCGCAAATGTTCAACGCGGGCATCGCCTGGTCGGGCATTCAGGATCACTGGCTCCTGCTGGATATTCAGCATATTCGCTACAGCGAAATCAACAGCGTCGGTAATCCATTGATACCGAACCTTCAAACTGCCCAGCTCGGCGACGATAACGGTGCTGGCTTCGGGTGGGATGACATGACCATCGTGAAGCTGGGATGGCAGTGGCAGCAAACTCCCGGTCACGCCTGGCGCGCCGGAGTAAGCTACGGGGAAAACCCGATCTCCGACGAGGACGTTCTGTTCAACATTCTCGCTCCGGGGATTCAGGAGTGGCACTTTACGGGTGGTTTCACGCACACCTTCAGTGATGAACTGGCACTGTCAGCCATGGCATTCTATTCCCCGGCGAAAGAAGTGTCGGGGCCCAACCCGCTGGCTCCCAACCAGACCATCAATCTGGAAATGTACCAGGTTGGTGTTTCCGCGAGCCTGGGCTGGACATTCTGACCTGACCCTCTGTGCGAAAACAAAACGCCCTGGCAAAGCCAGGGCGTTTTCGGTTAAGGACACCACTCAGATCACGGACTCAAGATTCCCGGCCGTGATCTCAACAATACGCTGACGGGCCTCACGGCTGGCCCACGCGGAATGTGGGGTGATAATCAGGTTCGGGATATCTTCTGCCAGCAACGGATTGCCATTGCGTGGGGGCTCCTCGGTGAGGACGTCAAATCCGGCTCCTCCGATTTCACCCGAGCGCAGTGCATCCGCTAGCGCCTGTTCATCCACCAGGCCACCACGGCTGGTATTAATCAGCAATGAATCCCTTTTCATGACTTTCAGCTCCGGGGCTCCGATGAGGTTTCGGGTGTCATCGGTCAGCAGACAGTGAAGCGAAAGCACATCCACCTGAGGCAACAACTCGTGCAGGGGAATACGTGGATAACCGTCCACTTCCCCGGCTTCCTGTCCAGGCCTTGCACCCAGCAGAATGTTCATGCCAAACGCTCTGGCCCGCTGAACCACGCCCTGACCCAGATCGCCATAGCCCACAACACCCAAAGTCCTCCCTTCCAGTTCCATGATGGGATGGTCCATCAGGCAGAACATATCACTTTTCCCCCACCGACCGGCCCGCACGTCCCGGTCATAATCAATCAGGCGCGTCGCCAGTGCCAGCATCAGGGCCATGGTATGCTGAGCAACGGTAGAGCGGCCATAATTGGTCACATTCATTACCCGAATGCCATGCTCTTTAGCCGCTTCCTGATCGATGTTATTGAGGCCGGTAGCAACAACGGCAATGGTTTTCAGTTCCGGACACGCCTCGAAATGTTCACGCTTCAGAACAACCTTGTTAACCAGAACGGTGTCAAAACCGGAGATGCGGTCGAGAATCTGTTCCGGTGAGGTTTTTTCATACTTAACCAGGCCGCCGGTGACACGCTCAACAGACGCGAGATCGACATCATCGCCAAGGGTTTTGGCATCAAGGAATACTGCTTTCATGCTTTTCTCCTGAATCAAGACAGGCAAAGATTAGGGTAGACTGAACCAAACGTCCAAATAAGGGGTTGGCTAACCATGGAACACGAATTCTGGCACGAACGCTGGGCAAAGAGTGAAATCGGCTTTCACGAAGGCACGGTCAATCAATATCTGTATGACCACTGGCCGGAACTTGCCGGAAAATCCCCAGATGCGGTCTTCGTCCCCCTCTGTGGCAAAGCCCACGACATGTGGTGGCTTCACGATCGTGGCCATCCCATTATTGGCGTGGAACTGAGCGATGTGGCCTGTAAGGATTTTTTTGAAGAAGGCGGCGAAAAAGCCAAGGTTCACCCCGGCGAACCTTTCACAACCTTCAAGCACGGCGACCTTGAACTCTGGTGCGGCGACTTCTTTCAGCTGGTCCAGGATGATCTCAAGCACATCCGCCTGGTTTATGACCGGGCTGCCCTTATTGCCCTGCCGAAGTCGATGCGTAAGAAGTATGTGGAACATCTTACGGCGGTCATCCCCGACGGCACCCGCATCCTGCTCATTACCCTGGACTACGAAACCGACATCAAGGGGCCTCCGTTTAACGTCAGCGACGAAGAGGTCTACGAACTCTACGGCGAGGACTATGACATTGAACACATCCGGACCAACACCATTGCGAAGGACCACCCGTTCGCCAAGCGGCGTGGACTCGAGGGCGCGACAGAAGGCGTATTCCGACTGACCAAGCGATAACGCCCAAGCCTTACTATTGCTTCGATCGGGCAGTTTTTTACGGTCTGATCGGAGTGTGTGGGTGGTTTTTCTGACACCGCTTGTTTGTCTGAGCCCAGCGAGTTTCAACAAGCGGTGTCAGAAAGACCACCCACGCGCTCCAGCCCCACCCCAAAAAGCCAAAGAACAAAACCCGCCCACCCCGTAACACAATTTAATGAACCTTAACCACTTCCCCACTGTCCAACTTTCCGAGCTTGAACTAAGCTCAGATTAATCGAGCGCGAAAGGCCAATATGGCCAGACCGCTTGTAAGTATCCATTCCTTCCACCCATAACTAAACAGACCGCCTAGGCCGGCGGAACCGATGCAACGGGGACATTGCGTGAACTGAGAGCTGACTATTAGAGAGCAAGCGAGGGGCCATCTATGACCATCATGCAGCACTTCAAAGACCGGTATGAGAGTACCCAGGAAGAAGAGTACAGCCTGGAGGAATACCTGGAGATCTGCAAAAAGGACCCAACGGCCTATGCCACGGCCGCTGAGAGAATGTTAATTGCCATCGGCGAACCGGAACTTGTCGATACCTCTCGTGACCCCCGCCTGTCACGTATCTTTTCCAACAAGGTAATCAAACGATATCCGGAATTCTCCGAGTTCTACGGCATGGAAGATGCCGTCGAGAATATCGTTTCCTTCTTTCGCCATGCGGCACAAGGTCTGGAAGAGAAGAAGCAGATTCTTTACCTGCTCGGCCCCGTGGGCGGCGGTAAATCCTCTTTGGCAGAAAAGCTGAAGTTCCTGATGCAGAAGGTACCCTTTTACGCCATCAAGGACTCACCGGTGAACGAGTCTCCACTGGGTCTGTTTGATCCTACCGAGGACGCCCAGATCCTTGAGGAGGAATATGGAATTCCTGCCAGATACATCAAAAACATCATGTCGCCCTGGGCGGTCAAGCGTCTGCATGAGTTTGGCGGAGATATCAGCCAGTTCCGTGTGGTGAAGAAATACCCTTCCGTTCTCGACCAGATCGGCGTATCCAAAACCGAACCAGGCGATGACAACAATCAGGACATTTCAGCCCTGGTGGGCAAGGTAAACATCCGGATGCTGGAAGATTTCTCCCAGGATGACCCGGATGCCTACAGCTTCAGTGGCGGCCTGTGCAAGGCTAACCAGGGGCTGATGGAATTCGTGGAGATGTTCAAGGCTCCCATCAAGGTGCTGCACCCGTTGCTGACGGCAACCCAGGAAGGCAACTACAACACGACCGAAGGAATGGGCTCGGTTCCGTTTGACGGCGTCATCCTGGCCCACTCCAACGAATCCGAGTGGCAGACCTTCCGGAACAACAAGCATAACGAGGCGTTCCTTGACCGAGTCTACATTGTCAAAGTGCCCTACTGCGTGCGCGTTTCCGAAGAAATTGAAATCTACCGCAAGCTTCTGAGCAACAGCTCCCTGGAAGGTGCGCCCTGCGCGCCCGACACGCTGGACATGCTGGCCCAGTTTTCGGTGCTCTCGCGAATCAAGGAGCCGGAGAACTCCAGCATCTTCTCGAAGATGCGGGTTTACGACGGCCAGAACATCAAGGACACCGACCCGAAAGCCAAGTCCATTCAGGAGTATCGCGATGCCGCAGGCGTAATGGAGGGGATGGATGGCCTGTCTACCCGTTTTGCCTTCAAGATACTGTCCAAGGTGTTTAATTTCGATACCACCGAGGTCGCGGCGAACCCGGTCCATCTGCTCTATGTTCTTGAAAAACAGATTGAGCAGGAGCAGTTCCCGGCGGAAACCCATGAGCGATACCTGAGATTCATCAAGGAGTTCCTGGCACCGCATTATGTCCAGTTTATCGGCAAGGAAATCCAGACCGCCTACCTGGAAAGCTACAGCGAATACGGGCAAAACCTGTTCGATCGTTATGTGACCTATGCCGACTTCTGGATTCAGGATCAGGAATACCGCGATCCGGAAACCGGCGAGATTCTCGACCGTCCGTCCATTAACGATGAACTTGAGAAAATCGAGAAGCCGGCAGGCATCAGTAATCCGAAGGACTTCCGTAACGAAGTGGTTAACTTCGTGCTGAGGGCGCGAGCCAATAATCAGGGGCGTAACCCATCGTGGTTGAGTTACGAGAAGCTGCGCAGTGTGATCGAGAAGAAAATGTTCTCGAACACCGAGGATCTGCTGCCAGTCATTTCCTTCAACCCGAAAGCCAGCCAGGAAGATCAGAAAAAGCACAAGCAGTTCGTCGAGCGTATGGTCGACCGAGGCTACACGGAGAAACAGGTACGTCTGCTCGCAGAATGGTATCTGAGGGTTCGTAAGTCTCACTAAGTCAGTGATCAAGCGCTGAACTGGAGTAACGCTATGGGTATGACCCACGTAGTCGACCGCCGACTGAACGGGAAAAACAAGAGCGCAGTGAACCGGGAACGGTTCCTGCGCCGTTACCGCCACCACATCAAGAAAGCCGTTGCCGATGCGGTGCAGCGGCGCTCGATTACAGACATTGAACGGGGCGAGAATGTCAGCATCCCTTCCCGGGATATCGACGAACCTATTTTTCACCATGGTCAGGGCGGTCGCCGGGAGGTGGTTCATCCTGGCAACCAGGAGTTCGTGGCCGGGGATACCATCCCGAAACCACCCGGAGGCGAGGGTCAGGGCCAGGGTCAAGGTAAGGCCAGCCCCGATGGTGAGGGCATGGATGAGTTTGCCTTCCAGATCACTCAGGACGAGTTTCTGGACTTCCTGTTCGATGATCTGGAATTGCCAAACCTGGCCCGCAAGAAACTGAAAGACACCGAAGCCTTCAAGTATGTGCGCTCGGGATTCTCTACCCAGGGTGTGCCGGCGAAACTGGATGTTGTCCGCTCACTTCGGGGTGCCCACGCCCGGCGTCTGGGTTTGGGCGGAGCCCGCAAGAAGAAGATCCGCGAGCTGGAAGAGCAACTGGCTGAACTCAAATCCGCACCGGAAGACCTGGACCCGGCCTTCAGTCATCAGGATCAGATCCAGGTGCTGGAAGAAGAAATCGCACGCCTCAAAGCGAATGTGAAACGAATTCCGTTCATTGATGAGATCGACCTCCGCTACCGGCAGCACCTGAAACAACCTCAACCGGCCACCAGCGCCGTGATGTTTTGCCTGATGGATGTGTCCGGGTCTATGACACAGATGCACAAGGACATTGCCAAGCGGTTCTTTATCCTGCTTTACCTGTTCCTGAAGAAAAACTACAAGAAGATCGACGTGGTCTTCATTCGTCACCACACCAGCGCCAAGGAAGTGGATGAAGAAGAGTTTTTCTATTCCCGGGAAACGGGGGGCACCATCGTCTCCAGTGCCCTGAAGCTGATGAAAAAAATCATTGAATCCCGATACTCTCCGGACGAGTGGAACATCTATGCTGCCCAGGCATCGGATGGCGATAACTGGAACGACGACTCCCCGGTGTGCAGCAAAATTCTGGCAGATAGCATACTGCCCCTGGTGCAGTACTACGCCTATGTGGAGATTACGCCCCAGGACCACCAGATGCTCTGGTATGAATATGAGAAGATCATGGAGCGCTTCCCCCAGAGCTTTGCCATTCAGCAGATTGCTGACCCGGGCGAGATTTACCCGGTGTTCCGCCACCTGTTCGAGAGGAAAGCCGCATGACTGGCACCATGGACCGCCCCAATGTTCCGGAAAGCGGACAGCCCCGGAACCGTGAGCCCATTTCCACCAGTTCGGAATGGACGTTCGACCTTATCCAGCAGTACGACGATGAAATTGCCAAGTGCGCTGCAGAGTTCGGGCTGGACACTTACCCCAACCAGATTGAAGTTATCAGCGCCGAGCAGATGATGGACGCCTACAGCTCCGTCGGTATGCCCGTGGGTTACCACCACTGGTCTTTCGGCAAGCAATTCCTCAGCACCTCCAAAGGGTATCAGCGGGGGCAAATGGGGCTAGCCTACGAGATCGTCATTAATTCCAACCCCTGTATCGCTTACCTGATGGAGGAAAACACGCTGCCCATGCAGGCACTGGTCATTGCCCATGCCTCCTATGGACACAACTCCTTCTTTAAAGGTAACTATCTGTTCCGGACCTGGACAGATGCCAGCGCCATTATTGATTACCTGGTCTTTGCCCGGAATTATGTGGCGGAATGCGAGGAACGTCACGGTGTCGACGCCGTTGAACAGATCCTCGACTCCTGTCATGCCCTGATGAATTACGGTGTCGACCGCTACAAGCGGCCGGCACCCATTTCCGCTGTGGAGGAACAACGCCGTCAGCAGGAACGGGAGGAGTATCAACAACGTCGTATCAACGACCTCTGGCGCACCATCCCCAGGCCCGGCGACGACGAGGACCCGATCAGGCATAAGAAACGCTACCCGGAAGAGCCTCAGGAGAACATTCTGTACTTCATTGAAAAGAATGCTCCGCTTCTGGAAACCTGGCAGCGGGAAATCGTTCGCATCGTCCGCAAACTTGCCCAGTATTTCTATCCACAGCGCCAGACCCAGGTGATGAACGAAGGCTGGGCCACCTTCTGGCACTACACACTGCTGCACCGGATGTATGAAAAGGGCCTGGTGAACGACGGCTTTATGCTCGAGTTCCTGCAGAGCCACACCGCCGTGGTGTATCAGCCGCCCTTCAACAGCCCCTGGTATTCGGGCATCAACCCTTACACCCTGGGTTTCTCGATCTTCACCGACCTGAGACGGATCTGCGAAAAGCCCACGGACGAAGATCGCCACTGGTTCCCCGATATAGCCGGATCGGACTGGGTGGAAACCCTTCATTTCGCCATGAAGAATTTCAAGGACGAGAGCTTCATTCACCAGTTCCTGTCGCCAAAAGTCATGCGGGATCTGAAACTATTTGCCATTGAAAATGACGACCAGGAAGACGTCTACCGTGTCACTGCCATTCACGATGATCCCGGCTATCGGGTTCTTCGCGAGAAGCTGGCGCGGCAATACAACCTCAGCTATCGGGAACCCAACATCCAGGTCTGGAATGTGGATGTCCGTGGGGACCGTTCCTTGACACTGCGGCACATTCCCGTTGACCGGGTACCCCTGGATAACGAAACCGACGAAGTACTCCGGCACGCGCACCGCCTCTGGGGCTTTGATGTACATCTGGAAAGCGTTGATGACATGACGGTGGTGGAGGAGTTCCACTGCCCGGCACGCCCGATGGATGACGCCAGCCACTGAGTATGGCTGGCGTCCCGGAGGGTCACGCGTTAACGGATGGCAACCCGGAGAGGGCCATCGCCAGCTCCTGTTCGTCGTATTCGTGATCGCTCAACTCACCCGCGAAGTAAGAGGTGTAGGCCGCCATATCAAAATGACCGTGGCCGCACAGGTTGAACAGGATCACTTCCTCCTTGCCCTCACGCTTGCAGCGCAGCGCTTCATCAATGGCGCCCTTGACCGCGTGATTCGCTTCCGGCGCTGGCACGATGCCTTCGTTGCGCGCGAAGAGCACGCCCGCCTCAAAGCATTCTCTCTGGGTATAGGACACCGCCTCAAACAGGCCAAGTTCCTTGGCATGGGAGACCAGTGGCGCCATACCGTGGTAGCGAAGACCGCCGGCATGGAAGCCCGGCGGAGTGAATCCGGAACCCAGCGTGTGCATCTTGGTAAGCGGTGTCATGTGGGCGGTATCGCCATAATCGTAGGCGTACTTGCCGCGAGTCAGAGTGGGGCAAGCCGATGGCTCTACGGCAACGATTCGTGACTTCTCACCGCCGCGCAGCGCATGCCCCATAAACGGGAAAGCAATACCGGCAAAGTTTGAGCCTCCCCCGGTACAGCCGACAATGACATCGGGCCAGCAATCCGCCATTTCCATCTGCTGCATCGCTTCCAGACCGATCACGCTCTGGTGCAACAACACGTGGTTCAGTACCGAACCCAGCGCGTACTTTGTATTCGGATCCTTTACCGCCAGCTCCACGGCTTCTGAAATGGCAATACCCAGACTGCCGTTATGCTCCGGGGTCTCCGCCAGCACCTTGCGGCCAAATTCGGTAAGCTCCGAAGGGGAGGCCACGCATTTGGCGCCGTAGGTTTCCATGACAGCCCGGCGGTAGGGTTTCTGGTTGTAGGAGACCCGCACCTGAAAAACCGTCACATCAATATCAAAGAGGGAGCCGGCAAACGACAGTGAAGTGCCCCACTGACCGGCACCCGTTTCCGTCGTGAGGGTGCGAATACCCGCTTCGCGATTATAGAACGCCTGGGGAATGGCAGTATTGGGCTTGTGGCTACCCGCAGGGCTGACCCCCTCATACTTGTAGAAGATTTTGGCGGGCGTGCCGAGGGCCTTTTCCAGACGATGAGCCCGATAAAGCGGGGCGGGACGCCAGAGCTGGTATACATCACGAACCGGTTCGGGGATGTCAATCTCCCGTTCCGTTGTTACTTCCTGTTCAATCAACGCCATCGGGAACAGGGGCTCCAGATCCGATGGCCCGACGGGCTGCTGGGTACCCGGATGCAACACCGCCGGCAGAGGTTCAGGCAGGTCGGCCTGCAAATTGTACCAGCGCTTCGGCATCTGGCTTTCGTCGAGAAGAAACTTCGTTTGCATGGTTACTCCC
This sequence comes from Marinobacter salinus, assembly GCF_001854125.1. Lineage (NCBI taxonomy): Bacteria > Pseudomonadati > Pseudomonadota > Gammaproteobacteria > Pseudomonadales > Marinobacteraceae > Marinobacter > Marinobacter salinus. Next base: position 34,335 of record NZ_CP017715.1, on the reverse strand, counting down.
TTATTCAAGGATTTGTTTTTCTTGTCAGAACAGAGTCCGCATCCAGTCTACCAACCAGGGTACAATAATCGCAGTGGCAAAGGCCGACAGTGCCATCGCCAGCCCTGAGAAGGCCCCCATTCGGGAACTTACCTGAAATGCCCTGGCAGTCCCTATGCCATGGGCAGCCACACCCATAGCGATTCCCTTGGCAGTGTCATCTTTGACCCGTACCCACTCAAACAGCTTGGTACCTAATACCGCCCCGGTGATTCCCGTAATTACCACCAACACGGCGGTCAGCGACGGCAAGCCACCGATCTTTTCGGAAATGCCCATGGCAACGGGTGCGGTCGCGGATTTTGGTGCCAGCGACATCTGAATCTCCGTTGAACCACCCAGAATCCAGGCCAGACCAATGGAGCTGCCCGCGGCAATCACCACGCCGCATATCAGTGAAATCGCCACCGGCAACCACAACTTCCGCAGCCGGGAGAATTGCTGATAAAGCGGCACCGCCAACGCGACGGTGGCAGGTCCAAGCAAAAAGTGCACGAACTGGCCGCCCTCAAAATAGTCGTTATAGGAGGTGCCGGTCAGCAACAACAACCCGATCAGCATCGCCACCGAAATAACCACCGGGTTAGCCAAAGGGTTGGACCGAGTGCGCAGGTACAGTCGGTAGGCGAGCCCGTAGGCCACCAGCGTAATGGTCAGCCCCAGCAGTGGTGAGGCGGACAGGTATACCCAGATGTCCTTCAGGCCTGGCTCATTCATCACCCGCTTCCTCTCCGTTTGCCAGTGGTCCCACCAGCCAGCGGGTAGTGACCTGCATGATGAGCGCCGTCGCCACCAGGGTGATCACGGTGCTTAGCAGGAGCGCAAGCGTGATGGGGACCCATTCTTCGGCAATCCGGTCAAAATGCGCCATCATCCCCACGCCAGCCGGAACGAACAGCAACGACAGATGAGAAAGTAACGCTGAAGAAGCCTGCTCCACCGACTCCGGGGTCTTGCCCCGAATCCAGAGCGTCATGAACAGCATCACCATACCGAGGACAGGTCCCGGAATGGGCACACCGGCAAGGCGCACGGTGATTTCACCCACCAGCTGATACACCAGTAGCAGCGTTATTCCATTGAGAAACTGCATGAAAAGACTCCCACCAACAAGAGCTGATTAATACCAGAGCATAGCCATTAACAGAAGTAGTGAACACTCAACAGAAGTCTGAGCAGAGGTTTCACCGGCTATCGGAACACTATCAACGTGTAACCGTGAAACGGTGCAAAACGGTGGAACTTTTCCAGTACCGATGATCGTGAACTGCGCTCAATATCAGTATACTTGCTTCTAACAACTAAAAGCCCTTTACACTCTTGGAGCACAACAAGGAATGAAACGCCTGGGAACATTGGATGCCTCCTGGCTAGCCGTAGAATCTGAAGACACACCAATGCACGTTGGTAATCTACAGATATTCTCGCTGCCGGATGGCGCTCCTGAGACTTTTCTGCGTGACATGGTCACCAGCATGAAAGAAACCGGGGACGTTGCCACACCCTGGAGCTATAAACTGGCCTGGTCCGGTTTTTTGGGGAGAGTTGTAGCACCCTCTTGGAAAGTCGACAAGAAGATCGATCTTGACTACCACGTTCGTCATTCCGCCCTGCCACGGCCTGGTGGAGAGCGGGAACTGGGGATACTGGTTTCCCGGTTGCACTCCAACCCACTGGACTTCGACCGCCCGCTTTGGGAGTGCCATGTCATAGAGGGACTCGAAAACAACCGCTTCGCCCTCTATACCAAGATGCATCACTCCCTGATCGACGGTATCAGCGGAGTGCGCCTGATGCAGCGGGTACTGACCACCGATCCGGACAAACGCAACATGCCACCTCCCTGGTCGGTCAGGCCAGAGCGTCGCCGGGGTAACAAAACGGACTCCGAAGCCAGTATCCCTGCAGCCATTTCCCAGGCCATGGATGCGTTGAAGCTTCAGGCAGATATGGCGCCACGACTCTGGCAGGCCGGCAGCCGGCTGGTGCACTCGGTGCGCCACCCTGAGGACGGACTGACCGCACCCTTTACCGGTCCGGTGTCCAAGATCAATCACCGGGTGACCGGCCAGCGCCGCTTTGCGACCCAGCATTACCAGCTTGATCTCATCAAAGAAGTGGCGCATGAATCCGGCGCTTCGATGAATGACGTCGTTCTGTATCTCTGCGGGACAGCCCTCAGACGCTTTCTGCTGGAACAGGATGACCTCCCTGACGCCCCGCTGACCGCAGGAATTCCGGTTAATATCCGACCGTCTGATGACCAGGGTACAGGTACCCAGATCAGCTTCATGATTGCCTCACTCGCCACCAATGAAGCGGATCCACTGACCCGGTTGCAGCACATCAAGTCCTCAACCCGTCGCGCCAAGGAACACCTGCAGAAACTCCCGAAGAGCGCGCTTACCCAGTACACCATGCTGCTGATGTCGCCCTATATCCTGCAACTGATGTCCGGATTGGGCGGCCGCATGCGCCCGGTTTTCAACGTCACCATTTCCAATGTGCCAGGGCCACAACGAACCCTTTACTATGAAGGGGCTCGGCTCGAAGCCATGTATCCCGTATCGCTTATCACCCACGGTGGCGCCCTCAACATAACCTGCCTGAGCTATGCCGGGTCCCTGAACTTCGGATACACGGGTTGTCGCGACACCCTGCCAAGCATGCAGAAGCTGGCGGTCTATACCGGAGAAGCACTGGACGAGATCGCAGCGTTGATCCTGCCGCCGAAATCAACCAAACCCCGGAAGCACACATCCAAAAAGCAGGCCTAGTCTTTCCTGCTCTGCCAGTGAGCAGCCCCGACAAAGATCAGTTGAAGGAAGCGGATCGTCCGCTTCCGGATCTGCTCTATCTGGTAATCGTCATCGGCTGCTACGCCCAACAGGTCCGTAAGACTGAATGCCACACTGCGAACGACCAGATCGCTGGTCATGTCGAGATCGGCGTCGGTAAGATGATCCACCAGCCTAAGCCGGCGCAGATCATTGGCCAGTTCACTGGCAAAGAAGCGCATCTCGCTTCGAATCCCCTCCTGCACAGCCCTGCTCTCACCGGCCAGGCCCTGAGCCATAAACAGGAAAAAGCTGCGATTGGCCTGGGCATGACTAATGAAGATACCAACCGACTCTTCAATCAACTTATCCGCCTGGAGAACGTTCTCGCGCGCTTCCCGCATCATACGGCGAAGCACCAGCCCAAGTTCGTCCACCAGCTGTAAGCCCAGGTCGTCCATGCTTCGGAAATGCCGATAAAACGAGGTCGGCACCACGCCTGCCTGGCGTGTGACTTCCCGGATTCCGAGGCTGGCAAAGTGTCGCCCCTTGCCCACCAGTGTCAGCGCCGCATTCATCAGTTTCTCGCGGGTTTCTCCGGGTTTTCTTCTCTGTTTTTCCACCATTGCCTGTCCGTCATCTGCAGCCGACATCAGGTTCACAAGTGTACACATCCGAAAAAATTAAAGCACAGAATGCTTGTCATTTTGAGCCAAATCAGAGCGTGCCATTGTGAGCAAAAAAAGCTATGTGTACAGTTGTACACATTAGTAAACAACTGTACACAAACCTCTGGTCAGCATAATGGAGATCAACACCATGTTAGCGAAACACACCCAGAGCAAAACACTTCTCTGGCTTGGCAGGCAGCTTTTCAACAGGGAAAATCCGGCTGCCTTTTTTGATCCGCTACTGGAGCGCCTGAATCCGATGTGGGTACAAGCGTACACACCAGCTCGTGTGGAGCAGGTTCTTGAGGAAACATCCGACACCAAAACGTTTGTCCTTAGGCCCGCCGACCGATGGCAGGGTTTTGAAGCCGGCCAGCATGTGAACATCTGTGCCGAAGTGGGTGGCATTCGACGCACCCGCACCTTCAGCCTTTCCGGATCGCCAATACTTTGGCAAGAACAGGGGCTGATCACACTGACCATCAAACGACTCGCCGGGGGGCTGGTAACCAACTGGCTGCATGACCATCTGCGGATAGGTGCCATACTGGGCCTCGGTGATGCATTTGGCGATTTTCTGATTCCCGAACCTGCGAAGCCGGTTCTCTTTATCGCTGGCGGAAGCGGCATAACCCCGATTCTTAGCCAGCTGGAGACCATGCCGGCCAGCGATTACGCGGCTCCGGTAACGCTGCTGTATTTCGTGCGAACGCCCAACGACGTGATTGGCGAAGAAAAGTTAAGAGCACTTGCGGCGCACTGGTCCACACTGACCCTGACCATCATCTACACCCATGAAAGGGCAACGCCCCGCTATCTGTCCGAGCAGGATCTGGAGACAGTCCCCGGCATCAAGGCCCGAGAAGTCTATCTTTGCGGCCCCAAGGGACTGATGGATCTGGCCAACGATCTTCTCCACAAACAGGGAATCAGTGAGCGCAACATCCACAGCACCTTCTTCTCCGCGCCTCAGGCGGATCTGGGTGACCAGGCTCTGGGCGGCCTGGTCCAGTTTGCCAGGAGTGATGTTGAAGTGAGTTCGGAGGGAGACGCCAATATCCTTCAGATCGCAGAGGCCGCTGGCCTGTCACCTCGCTACGGCTGCCGCATGGGTATCTGCCATCAATGCAGCTGCCGCAAGACCAGCGGCACTGTCATTAACCGGCTGACTGGACAGACCTCCGGCGCTGGCGAAGAAAGCATCCAGCTCTGCGTATCCGTACCCCGCGGGCCGATTTCCATTGACGCTTAACCCAACGTACCGAATGAGATGGCGGCGCCCGAGGGTGTCGCGAGGAGCATGACCATGAAGAAGATGACCGAAGCACAGTTTAGCGAACTGGAAAAGGACCTTAACGCCATCCGGGATGAGGTAGTAGCCGATCTTGGGGAACGGGATGCCCGCTATATCCGCCGGATTGTGCGACTCCATCGAACTCTCGAAATCAGCGGCCGGGCGATGATGCCATTCGGGATTATTCCTCCAGTTTTCATTGCCGCTACAGCTACCCTGGGCATTGCCAAGATCATTGAGAACATGGAAATCGGCCACAACGTCATGCACGGCCAATATGACTGGATGAACGATCCGGGCCTGCATTCCCAGACCTACGAGTGGGACACTGTCTGCGACGGCGATTCCTGGCGACGGACCCACAACTACGAACACCACACCTACACCAACATCATAGGCAAAGACAGGGACTACGGCTATGCCCTTCTGCGCCTGAGCGATGACGAGAAATGGCAGCCCCTGCATAGCCTGCAGTTTATCAACTACATCCTGCTGAGCGTTTTTTTCCAGTGGGGGGTTGGCTTGCATGAGCTGGAGAGTGAGCGGATCCGGCGCGGCGAGATCCGCCTTCGTGACAAGCTCCCGTTCCTCAGGGCGTTCTTCCGGAAAGGCGGGCGGCAGGCTTTCAAAGACTATGTATTCTTTCCATTGGTCACGCTCCCCGTGGCCCCGGTTGTTCTGGCCGGCAACGCTGGCGCTAACCTGATCCGTAATCTTTGGTCATCCACGGTGATCTTCTGCGGTCACTTTACCCAGGACGCGGAAACCTTCAGCGAAGCCGAGTGCGAGGGTGAGAGCAAAGGGCACTGGTACCTTCGCCAACTTACCGGGTCGTCCAATTTTACCGGTGGCAAATGGGTACACCTGTTAAGCGGGCATCTAAGCTACCAGGTGGAACACCACGTATTCCCGGACCTGCCCGCCCATCGCTATCCAGAGATTTCAGAGAAAGTTCAGTCGGTGTGCCGGAACCACGATATCCAGTACAACACCGGGAGTTTTGCCCGACAGTACGGCACTGTTCTGAAGCGAATCATCGCCTATTCCCTGCCAGACAGAGTGCGGAGCGGATTGCTCTCCGCACATGCCGGTCAGGCAACCTGAAGCAGCCTTAACAACTGCGGCCGGTGCTGATCCTGGATCACATCGGCCAACGTGTATTTATCCAGAACCTCCAAAAATGCCGACAAAGCTTCACCAAACATTGATTTCAGACCGCAGATAGGACTGATCTTGCAGGCATTTTTGGAGGAAAAACATTCCACAATGCTCAGGTCCTGCTCGGTTTCCCTGACCAGGACACCGACATTGATGTCAGTCGGTGACATGTGCAACCTCATACCGCCTTTCTTGCCCCGAATAGTTTCGATGTATCCTTTCTTGTTTAGTTGATGAACCACTTTCATAAGATGGTTCTTCGAAATGTCGTAACTGTCGGCGATTTCCTGGATAGTTGCCAGACGGTCACCCTGCACTGCCAGATAAATCAGAACGCGTAGTGAGTAGTCAGTGTAGCGGGTGATGTGCATTCATTGCTCCAGTTATTAAGTCCAAATAGTCAATTAAGAAGGTCGTTTCAATAGATAACAGGCTGCAGCGGTCAGAAGCCCCCCTGACATCGCCAGGGCGAACACTGGAGTCCCGATTATAAAGAGGGTTCCCCAGCTCAGCCCCATCATGCCGAGCGCAAGCCCCTTAGCCTTGACGGGTACCGCCCTGTTCCTTTGCCAGTTTTCGATCGCCGGGCCATACCGGGGGTGACCCTCCAGCCAGCGCGCAAATGCCGGAGATCCTTTGCTGGCGAAAAAAGCAGCGAGCAACACAAAGGGCGTCGTTGGCAGTAACGGCAAAACCACCCCAACGGCTGCTAGCAACAAAGCAATATACGCAAGAAACTGAAAACCGGTTTTGCCGACTCTTGCGCCCATAGTAAGGGCCCCACTGACGTTCATATTTGCACCTATTTTACCGGTAATCAGTGAACAGGTCTCCCCAGACGACTCAGGAAAACCAGTCTCGCGACATAAGCCACTTTGACACCTACGGCAAATAACAGTGTCCCTATGTGCGCCAGAATCTGCCATGCCATGGACACCGCATCGGCGAACGGGTAAGCCAAAAGAATCGTCAGGACCAGCCCGAGAGCTGACCCAGCCATCGCCGTATTCGCAAACGTTAACCACCTTTCCATTCTTTCACCTATACATTTATTTCTTTTACATCTTTTAACCTATAACGGTTTTGAGAAAACTGCAAACTTCCTTTCCGAAAAGGCTATATCTCACTATGAGCCAGCCGTTCCCTTGATTTTTCATTCAACCTGTTTACATCTTTAAATTTAAACATGTATTATTTATGAATGTTTAATGAAGGAGAAAACCATGAACATGACATCACTTCCCTTGGGGCAGATTGCCCGCGACTACCCCGGAGCCACAGGCATCCTCAAAAAGATGAAGCTGGATTTCTGCTGTGGGGGAGCTACGACTCTGAAGCAAGCCGCCCGCGAAAAGGGGCTCGACGCCCACCGGATCGCTTCGGACATTGAGGCGCACATGAGTCGGCGAAGTGGACAACCGGACCCAACCGACTTGTCGACCGAATCTCTGATCGAGCATATTCTTGAACGCTACCACGATATCCACCGGGAAGAGCTGCCCGAGCTGATCCGGTTGGCAAAGCGTGTTGAGCGCGTACACGGCAGTCACCTCAAGTGCCCGTCCGGACTGGCCGATCTTCTTACCGATGTGCTCGCCGAGCTCGAAAATCACATGGCCAAGGAGGAGCAGATCCTATTTCCGATGATCACTCGAGGCATTAATGGTATGGCTGTTGCGCCCGTCGCGGTCATGCGAGAGGAACACGATAATCACGGCGCCTACCTTGAGAAAATCGAGAGCATAACCAATGACATGACGCTACCCGAAGCCGCATGCAACACCTGGAAGGCGCTCTATCTTGGCCTTGAGACCTTTCGCGACGACCTGACACAGCACATCCATCTTGAAAACAATGTGCTTTTCAACCGTATTGATGGTCGCATGGGAGGGGTTTCCAATGGCTAACTACCGCCGGGCCACGGAAGGCCCGCCACCCCCACGTGGGGAGTTACCTACCCCGGGGTATCGGAATTGGTGATCCGATCTGCAATACTTAGTCTATAATCAGATTAAAAAATAACCGGCAACAGGATCAACTCGATGCCCCAGAACAAGCTGACAGACCGTTTTGGTCGCACTGTCAACTACGTGCGTCTGTCCGTCACTGACCGGTGCGACTTCCGCTGCGTCTACTGTATGGCCGAGGACATGACGTTCCTGCCCCGCCAGCAGGTTCTGACCCTTGAGGAAATTGCCCGGGTGGCCCGCAACTTTGTTGACCTGGGTACCGAAAAAATTCGTCTGACCGGCGGCGAACCTCTGGTACGCAAGGACATCCTGGAGCTGGTGAAGGAAGTCGGCACTTACGGGCTGCGAGACTTTGCCATGACTACCAATGGCAGCCAGCTCACCTCCATGGCCGAACCCCTGCGCAAGGCAGGCATGCACCGGTTGAATATCAGTCTCGACTCCCTGGATGCGGAGAAATTCCGCAACATCACCCGCACAGGCAAACTCAGCCACGTTCTGGATGGAATTGACGCTGCCCGCGAGGCAGGCTTCCGAGGCATCAAGATCAATACTGTGGTGATGAAGGGCCGCAATGATGAGGAGATTCCGGAACTGATTGAGTTCGCCCGGAAGAAGCAGGTGGATATCAGCTTTATTGAAGAGATGCCCCTGGGTGAGATTTCCGAGCACGACCGGGGTCTGGCGCTGTGCACCAGCGAGGAAGTGCGGGACATTATCAGGAAGCACCACGAACTGGTTCCCGCAACCGAAGACTCCGGCGGCCCCGCGCGCTATTACCGGATGCAGGACAGCTCTACCAAGGTTGGCTTTATCTCGCCCCATTCCCACAATTTCTGCTCGACCTGCAACCGTGTACGGGTCACTGTCGAGGGCCGGTTACTGCTCTGTCTGGGCAATGAGCATTCCGTGGATCTTCGCCGCGTTCTGCGTGGCAATCCGGTGACGGATGACAAACTGCGCCAGACCATTATCAACGCCATGGACCTGAAGCCGGAGCGCCATCACTTCTCCACCAATGGGGATGTGCAGATCCTGCGATTCATGAATATGACCGGCGGCTGATGATACTCACGCGTTGATCCCATTGTGTTCCTGACACTGCCCCAACTTGTATTATTTGGCGTCATTTCGCAGTTCCTGTTTCTGATCCTGCTATGTATCGCGCCTTCGAAAACCCGACGCCTGCCGCGGCTGCTCCTGGCACTCATGCTTGCAGGCTTGGTCGGCACCCTGCTCGAGGTGTTCCTACATACAACCGGCCTTGCCTTCAGTTATCCGGACACTGCCTTTACGGGGACCATCCTCGGAATGCTCCAGCCCGGGGCCATTTTTGTGTACGCCCAGTCGGTTATGTATCGTGATTTCCGATTGAGGCTGCGGCATCTGGCCCACCTTCTCCCTGTTCTCGGAGCCATTGTGGTGTTCACTCTGGGTTACTACAGCCTTCCCGCGAAAGCCCAGGCCAAAATGCTGTCAGACAGTCACTACCCCGGCGTCATGGACTCTGTTGTCCTCGCAATTGTCCTTCACGGCATCGTACTCGGGTATTTGGTAGCGACACTCAAGAAAATCTCGCGCTTTGGCGTCGAACTGAGGAATATTTTCTCGGATCTCGGCAACAAGGAGCTGAGCTGGCTCCGGAATTTGCTTCTAGCCTACGGGACGGCCTGGTCACTCAGTCTGGTCTACTGCCTGCTCGCCCATGTGATGCGGGTACCTGGCGTCCATCAGTCGCTAACCATTGCCACGACGATGGTCAGCGTTGTCGTCCTGCTACCAATGTCGGTGCTGGCATTCAGGCAGCCCACTCTATTTGCGGGTATTGCCCCGACTTTGCTGGATACCGAAGCACCCTCTGGCGCCAACGCCAAAGACCGATCCCCGGAGCCATTAACCAGCCGAATAGAGCAAGTGATGGAGCAACACCAACCCTATCTACACTCGAACCTCACTGTGGACCGACTGGCTCGTCTGGCGGACGTGGCGCCCCGGGAGCTGTCCCAATTCCTGAACCAACAGATGGGCAAGAACTTTTACGAGTTCGTGAACGGTTACCGAATCGAGCATGCCCGACGACGACTTGCAGATCCAGCAGAGACAACGACGATCACCGATATCATGTACGAATCCGGATTCAATTCTAAGTCGGTCTTTAACACACTTTTCCGCAAAACAACCGGCAAGACACCGTCACAGTATCGCCACTCTTTCGCTAACAACGGCTAGTCGCCGTTCGGCGATGCATTCGAACGTTCGGATTCCTGTATCCGAACGCCAAGGCTCCTCCTTTCGGACAAAGTGGATTTGCAACCGGCGGCCTCGGGACTTTTCCCGGGGCGCCAAAAAAATCCTGACAATACCGAGAGGTTCATCATGAAATCATTCCGCAAAACGCAACGAATCGCCACGCTTGCCCTGATCGGCGGAACACTGCTCTGGAGTTCCGCCAGCTTTGCTCACTGCGACTCAATGGACGGCCCTGTTATCGGAGACGCCCGGACAGCTTTGAACGAACAATCCCTGAAACCGGTTCTTAAGTGGATCGGCCCCGCCGATGAAAAAGATCTGGCAGCCGCCTTCAACGATACCCTGGAAGTCCGAAGGGGAAATCCACCGGCCCGGGAACTGGCTGACAAGTATTTCTTCGAGACACTGGTGCGACTGCACCGGGCCACTGAAGGTGCACCCTATACGGGGTTAAAGCCGGCTGGCAGCGCGTCCGCCGCAGCCAAGGCCGCTGACAAGGCCCTGGCTGAAGGCAATGTGGACGCCCTGGCACGGAAACTGGGAGAGAAGGTCACCGGCTTCGTCACAAAGCAGTTCCACGAAACCATGCAAGGCGTCAACGCCGAGTCAGTTTCGGATGGACGCCAATTCGTCGACAACTACGTTCGTTATGTCCACTCTATTGAGGAGATCCACAACATCGTCGCGGGCGCTCACGACGAACACTGAATCCCGTTCCGGGGTTCGACGCCATTTTCGAAATCAGTGATCTGTGGAGTGCGCAGTCTGTGAACCCTCCGGCTCATTCATCTCGTGCATTCCACTCATCTCACCCATTGGATCACCTGCATTCAGGTGATCCAGGGTGATTTCGCTGTATTTCAGAACCTGTCCGCCATATTCCTTCATGAACTCATGGGCAGAGCTTTCGGTGGCGAATGAGGCCAGTGTTGGGCCCATGGCACCGGTTCGATTGGAGCCCACTACGTAGAATGCGGCCCTGGCGTCGATCAGGGCGGTGTCGTCCGGGCTTTGCCAGCCGGTCTGGGCCATGTCGTGGACGTAAAGGGTGTGGTCGCGGTGGATGTTTTCCGGCTGTAGCATCCAGGCGAACATGTCCCTGGTGGAGCAGAACTTGCGGACCTGCTGGTCTTTTTCGGTGATGGCCTGGCCTTTGGGGCCGGGAAAGCCCTCGATGATCATACCGCAGACATGGCATTCGTCGCCGCTATCAAAATGCACCGGGGCAGGTTTGGCGGTCGTTTGTTCTTCGTTTTCCGAGCAGGCCGTCAGTGTAAGGGCTGCCAGGGCGGCGAGGAACCAGTTCAGTCTAATTGTTTTCATCAGGACAACTCCGTTCAGATACGACGATTTCGGAAAAGTAGCAGGGCGACCGCCAACGGGATGGCACACCAGAGCACCAGGCCAACCCAGAGGCCGAAGGCACCCATGGGCAGGTCGGCGCCGAGACTGAGGACTCCGCTGAGTTGCGCTGCGCCATCGAAGGCCACAATGTTGAGCAGACGGTAGATGTCGGTGGGGTTGAGCATCAGCAGCCAGGGCAGCAGCTCGGCGCTGAATTTTCCCTCGCTCGCTACGAGGGTGCCGAGCAGCATGAGGTCGAAAATCAGTACAAAGAAGAACCAGATGGCCAGGGCCAAGCCGGCGGCAATGGGTTTTTCACCGACCCTCACGCTGATCACGTAGGCAAGTGCAATGAAGCCCCAGCCCAACAGGATGGTGGAGGCGATAAAACGGGCCATGGCGATGGCCAGACTGGCAATGGCCACATCCTCCACCAGCAGGGCAATAGCCACACCCGCAACGCCAAAGCCGATCAAGGTGGCCAGGGCCAGGGTCAGGCCGTGGCCCAGGAACTTGCCGAGCAGTAGTTGACTGCGGCTGAGCGGATAGGTCATCAGCAGCAGCAGGGTACCGCCCTCTTCTTCCCCAACGATGGCGTCGTAGGCCAGTAACAGTGCGATCAGGGGAATCAGAAAGATTCCCAGACTGGCAAGGCTGGCAATGGTGGCAGGCGTCGAGGCATAGCCCACCTGGCCGGAAGCGGCGGCGCCAAACCAGGCGATGCCCAGGGCCAGGGTGGCAAAGACCAGCGAAATGGCCATCAGCCAACGGTTTCGCAGGCTGTCACTAAGTTCCTTACGGGCAATGGTCCAGATGCTGTTCATTGGTTGCCTCCGCGATGAGCCAGGCCGCCGGAGCCGATGAAATGCACGTAAATATCTTCCAGGCCAGGCTGGTGGGTGCTGATATCCGCCACCTCGCCCGATGCTATCACCGCTTTCAGCAAGGCCATTTTCTCCCTGGCTTGCACGTCCACCCGCAGGCGTCCGTTATCGGTCTTGATCATCAGCCCACTATTGGTGGACGCTTTATCAATGACCCTCTCCAGCGCAGAAATACTGTTGGCGGGGTCCAGCAACAGGGTTACCGGCATATTGGCCTGGCGCCTCAGCGCCGCCAGATCTCCGACCGCTTGCAAGGAACCTTCCGTGAGAATGGCAGCGCGGTCGATGTAAGGCTCGACACCGGGCAGAACATGGGAACACAACACAATGCCCGTACCCTCATCCCGCAATTCACGGAGTAGCCGATACAGGTCGGCCGTGGCAACCGGATCCAGACCCACAGTAGGCTCATCCAGCATCAGCAGCTTCGGCTTGCCCAACAATGCCTGGGCCAGGCCCAGACGCTGGCGCATGCCTTTCGAGTAGGTCTTGGTCCGGGCATCCATGGCATCGTCCAGGCCCACCTGCTTGAGCAACTCAGGCACCTGCCGCAGCGAAGCACCCTTCAGCCGCGCAAAATGGCTCAGAATTTCCCGGCCGGTCAGCTGCGGGTAGAACATCACATTCTCCGGCAGGTAACCGATGTGCTGGGTAACCTGAGAATCTCCGGCGTGGCCGCCGAGCACCGACACTCTGCCCTGGGTCGGCTGCATCAGCCCCAAAATCAGCTTGATGGATGTGGTCTTGCCCGCCCCGTTATGCCCGAACAGCCCAAGAATTTCACCCGGCTCCAGGCGCAGATCAATACCTTGCAGCACCGGGCTCTTGTCGTACCGGTAACTCACATTCTCAAGACGAAAACAGCTCATCGGATCTCCGGTTTCAGATCGGAAGGAAATCGCATCAACGGGTAGGAATCGGCAACCCCGGCGCCCTTGACCACCGGGAAGGCATCCTGCACCCAGCGCAGGGTATCCACCGCCGGGCTGAACATCAGGATCTTCGCCTCCGGATATTTCCACAGCAGCCGGTCAACATTGTCATTTGGCTCATAGGGCACATCCCCAACCCCGTCCTGGTTGCGGTCCCAGCCCAGGTAGTCACTCCAGTAATTCCCCCGACCGTCTTTCGACCACTCCTGGGTGCGGGTGGCCACATACTTCACCTGCCGCTGGTTGTTCACAAACGCATTCCCGGATACCTCGTTATCTTCGGAACCGGCAGTCAGATGAATCCCGATGTTACTGTCCGCAAACAGGTTGCCCTCAAAGACGTTGTACAGCGAGTTATAGATAAACACCGCCTTTCCCTCGGCCCCATCGATCACCACCCCACCGGTCCGTCCCTGGGAAACGCCGGTCACCACATTGCCCCGCAGCTCCGACTGAGTAATGAAGTTCATCAGAATCCCGTAATTTTCATCATTCACCGACCGGTTATCGATCAACTTCAGGCGCTTACTCTGCATCAGCGCATAACCCGTCCGCGTGCCCCGGGTGACATTGTTCTCCAGCAGGTTATTCATCGAGTACATGTAGTGGATGCCATAACGCAGATCCGACATCTCATTGCCCCGGATCGTATTGTTATTCGCCGTCTCGATATAAATCGCATCCCGGGTCTGACTGATGTCATTGCCCTCAATCAGCGCCCCGGTGGTATTGAACAGATGGATCCCGTTGCCCCGATCATTCGGACGCATGCTGGCATCGCCACGAATTGTATTGTCGCGAACCGTCACATCCGGCGTGGCATCGAGCCAGACCCCGAACGCCGGACCCTGCAGACGGTTATCCTCAACCACCGCCCCCCGGGCCTCCCGAGCCACAAAAATACCCGCATCCAGCTCATTCAGGTTCCTGCCCCAGTTGCGCACTGAGCACCCGGACAAGGTCACCTCCTCGGCGACAATATCCACCGCATTGCCTTGCCCGCCCGGGTCAATCACCGTCTCGGCATGGCAAGACACAGACACCCCGGGCACCCGGATTGCCAGAGACGAAATCTGCTCAGGGGGAAGCTCAAAGCTCGCGCCCGGTTCCAGGGCATCAAGCTGATCTTGCAGGTCCGCTTGCGCGGTCAGCGATAACAGAGCGACGGTCAGGGCCACTCCATAACGCAACAGTCGATACATCTAACATTCTCTATAAATGAACCAGGTTCGAAACCACCGCCCTGAATACGGCAAGCCAAGAGGAGAACCCTTTCCAAAACTGTGCGGAGCCATGGATGGCGGAGCCCAAGCGCCACAGGGATGTGCCGCCAGGAGCGTGTTTTGGAAAGGGTTCTCCTCTTGGGTTCCTTCTCCGAAGTTGGAAATCACCAGGACTCCCCAAAGGAGTCCCAGCGAAAGAGAGGCCTATCAGGCTTTCTCGACAATCATGCGACCCCGCATCTCCATATGCAGGGCATGGCAGAACCAGTTGCAGTAGTACCAGTGAACCCCCGGGCGGTCCGCCACAAAGGTCACGGACGAAGTCTGCTGCGGGCTGATCTCCATGCTCACGCCGTGATTCACCATACAGAAGCCGTGTGTGACATCCTCAATCGTGTCCTGATTCGACACATACACGGTCACTTCATCGCCCTGCTTGACCTTAAACTCGGTCGTACCGTACATCGGTGCCACCGACGTCATGTACACCCGCACCTTATTTCCATCACGGATAACCTTGTTGTCAGACTCCAGAGTGACACCGTCCCTCTTCGCCTGCTCAACGGCCGACGCAAAGTAAGGATCGTCGCGATCATAGATCTTCTTGGTCTTGATCTGATCACGACGCACCAGAATACAGTCATGGGGCTCCGCGAAAGTCGGACCATCATGCACCAGCTTCATTTCCTCACCGGAAATATCGATCAGCTGGTCATTTTCCGGATGCAGCGGCCCTACCGGCAGGAAACGGTCCTTGGAGAACTTCGACAGCACCACCAGCCACTTGCCATCCGCGTCCCGGGACTCGGTCAGCGATGCGTGGTTGTGGCCCGGCTGATAGTGAACATCCAGCTTCTGACGGATGTAGTTCACCTCTTCGCCGTCGTAGTGCTTGATGGCGTCGGCAACGTTCCACTTCACCACCTGACTGTCGATGAAAAGCGTGGTGTAGGCATTTCCACGGCCATCGTAAGTGGTATGCAGCGGCCCGAGCCCCAGCTCTGGCTCAGCAACAACCACATCACGTGCATCTTTCAGGTTGCCGGCAAACAGATCATCCAGCTTGTCGATGGCGATCACGGTACAGGTCGGGGACAACTTGCCGTTGGCAATGAAGTACTTGCCATCAGGCGAGGTGTTCAGGCCGTGCGGGTTCTTCGGAACCGGGATGTAGCGGGTCAGCTCAGAGCCTTCACGACCATCCAGAACCGGCACCCTGGAATCGCCCAGGGTCTTGAAGTTCCCGTTCTTGACGGCCTGCTCAATACGCTCGATATTGAACACCACTGCCCAGTCGCGATCATTGCGCATGGTGCCGGCCAGGTCGAGGGCCTTCTCGGAGTTGTAGCAGGTTGAGCAGGCATACTTGCCGGTGTAGTCGGCATCGGTGTTATCCAGGTTGCCGTCCACGATAACCTGGAAGGCCACTTCCATGGTCTCCGCGTCCACCGCGTTAAACATGGTGAAGCTGCTCTCCAGGCTGGTATCGGTTCCATCATTCGGGTGCGGGATCACGTATTCCGCGTTGCAGAAGACATACTTGGTCTTCGGCACCTTCTGCAGACGCAGGCCATGAATGGCCTGAACGTTGGGAATCGTGGTGATCTTGTCACACTTCATGATGTCCAGGCGGATCCGGGCCACCCGGCTGTTGGCCTTATCGTTGATGAACAGATACTTGCCATCGTACCGGCCATCCGTCATAGAGATGTGCGGGTGGTGGGAGTCGCCGTTCAGGAAAGTGTTGTCATGGCCCAGCACGTCCTTGCTTTCATTGGTAATACCCCAGCCCGTGGCGGAGTCAACATTGAAAACCGGAATGCGCATGAGCTCTCGCATGGAGGGAACGCCAAGCACGCGCACCTCACCGGAATGGCCACCACTCCAGAAACCGTAGTATTCATCCAGTTCACCCGGGTGCACAATGAAATTATTGCGGGCTGCTTCGGCGGCGGCCGCGAACGATTCCCGGGACATCACTGCGGCACCAAGACCGGTTGCCCCGGCAACACCGGCCATGGCCGCTGCGCCCATGAACCGGCGACGGCTCAGGTCAGTTGCCGGTATGGCTGGCATATCCTTGGTCAGATCATCTCGTTTTTTCATAGCATCCAACTCCGTTATTGGTAATGGCGGTTTTGCTTCTCATATTTTCTATTTTTTTTGGGACTACTCAGGTCACCTGAACCACGGGAATTTCCTCCGGGTGGCCAGGCGCGTTATGGCCACGACGCTTGCCGCGGCGCTTGACGATCAGCGGCGGGCACTTGTGATCATCGAAATAGGTCATTTGGCAATCGAGGCAGTAATGGCATTCCATGTAATTGATGTGTCCGTCCGGGTGAATGGCCTGAACTTCACACTCGTGGTCACAGAGCCGGCAGGGGTTGCCGCATTCTTTGCGGCGCTTGAGCCAGTCAAACACCCGCAGTTTGGTGGGCAGTGCCAGTGCTGCGCCCAGAGGGCACAGATACCGGCAGAACACCTTGCGGGTGAACAGATTGACCACCAGTAACAGGACTGCGTAGGTGACAAAAGGCCAGCTGCGGTCAAACTTGAGGGTGATCGCCGTTTTGAAGGGTTCCAACTCGGCCAGGCGCTCAGCGGTCGCCAGGGAGTCCAGCGACACCCCGAACAGCACCAACAGAATGATGTACTTGATAGCCCACAGCCTCTCATGCACGACAAACGGAACGGTGTACTGGGGCACCTTGAGCTTGCGGGCGATTTCATTCAGCAATTCTTGCAGAGCCCCAAACGGGCACAGCCAACCGCAGTAAACCGCCCGTCCCCACAACAGGATGATGCCGGCCACCACGGCCCAGAGCATGAAAATCACCGGATCGATCAGGAAAGTTTCCCAGCTGAAGCCGCTGATCAGGCTGTTTACGAACGTCAGCACGTTCACAATGGAGAGCTGGCCCAGGGCGTACCAGCCAATAAAGAAAAGGGTGTAGGTCAGGAAGGCGTGGCGGATCCAGCGCATCATCTTCGGCTTCTTGACCAGCCAGTCCTGGAAAAACAGGATGAACAGCAACACGCCGATACCGATACCGAGCACCACAATCTGAAACTCCCGCTGGTACCACATCTGCACCCACATGGGTTGATCCGCCAGCATATCCTCTTCCGACAGCACCGGTTCGGGGCGAGTGTAGTACTGATCCGGCAGCTGGTAAGTGAGCGGGAATACCTGGAACTCACTGTCCAGCGGGCCGGTCTGGCGCTTGACTGTGAGCTCAAGGGTCCATTCCGTGCCCGGATCAAAGTTGTACTGCTGGCGAATGATGAAAATTGCCATTTCAGAAAACTCGGGCATGCCCTCAGCGTACACGTCGCTCAGCCGGTAGAAGTCCAGGTCACGGAAGTTGAAGGTGTCACCGAACTGGCGGATCTGGATGCGGTCGAAAATGCCGCCACGGACGTAACCGGAACCCTTGAACGAGTATTCCCCATGGGCCATTACGGCGATGGCGTGCTCGCCTTCCTTGAGCTCGGACGTCAACCATTGGAACTGGCTTTCGCCCAACAGGTTGCGACCGATGGTTGGCACATCCAGGTAGGCGGTGTACAGGTCAATCAGGGGCTTGCCGCGCTGTTTCCGCGGTGTTGTGTCAATCCCTTCCGCATCCGTGCCCTTGAAGGCGTCGTCCGCCTGGCCACGGGTCAGCTTCAGCCTGCGCACCGAACCTTCTCCGAGCAGTGTCTGCCAGCTTTTGTCCTGGAATCTGGTGGTCTGAATCTTCGCGGCGGGCAGGCGGGCATCGCTCAGGCTCTCAACCAGCCCCAGTTCGGCGCCAACACGGTGGGCCGATTTCATGATCACCTCATTCACCACCATGACGGTTACCGTAGCGCCGGATAAACCATCCACGGAAATCTTGTGCTCCGAAGATGTACCGCCGACCGTCACCCGCTGGTCCGCAGCCAGTCCCACGTACTGGTCGGTAAATTCATGGAGTTTGCTCTCGGGAATACCGACAAGCAGAATCGGTTCGTGATGCTCGATAACACGGGTATTCACGATTTTCCCGTCGGTATCCAGAATGACCACAATGTTCAGCGGTTTACCGGAATAGGCCGGTGTCTGGACGAAGTCCAGACTCTGATAGGCGTAGCCTTGGAGCTCCTCTCCGGCATATATTTCCTGTATAGCCCGGTTGCCTTCCCGGGGCACAACCTCATTCACCGAAGGAAAGGCCTTCTGAATAACCTGCCGGGCTGCAACAGGTTCGAATTCGTTTAACGGGACCGCCGAAGCCGACGGCGCATAGCCTGCAAGGACACCGGTCAAGGTAACGAAACAACAGATTACGGTTTTCAGAAATGGGCTCACTTCGTCCCCCAGCAAGACAGCATGAGAAAAGCCTAGATAAAATTACGGCAAACAAAATACCTCTTATTGGATAGAGCCCTTCAAGTGCGAAGGTGCCCGGATTATCCGAGGGCTATGGCCTCTCCAGAGGTATTCAGCGGCAGGTAGTTGGAAATATGCCCAAGGCGGATTGACTCCACCATCATGGTCATCGGTTGCCGGGCTTCGTCGGTACCGGGTGCGACACCGCCCCGCCCGGACATTGCGGCAACGAAAACCACATCCCAGGCTTGTCCGGTGGCGTGGGATTCATCAGCCAATGCGCTAAAGTCCGGTGCCTCTTCGGGCGTTTTGTCCACGCAGATCACCGGGGTCAGAGCACCTCCCTCACCGCGTTCAAAGGCCGCTTTTTCTTCAGGAGAGGCATCGTCGGGCAGTTCGGCCCGGCAGAACACGAATAACAAGCGTTGAGCCTCTTGCTGGCTGCGGGAAGCGTGTATCAAATCACTGTAACTGCTGATCATCTTGAAAATCCTTGCTGGTATCTAGCCGCTGCGATTTACGCCTGGCGGGCAATGAGCTGGCCGGACGAGGTGAGCCTGCGAACTTCTTCGCACACTTCTTCCACGGCGTCATCGCCGTAGCTCTGTCCATAATGTTTTTTGAAGCCGAATTCATAGAGCCGGACGTGCTCCTCGGGTTCGACTCCGATGTTCTCAAGGCAGGCCCGGGCGCAGTGGAGCGGGCAACCGTCGATGACCGTAATCGGGCGACCGGACCGGGCGATTTTCACCAGTGAGGGCACTTTGCCGCCCACCCCGGAAATGCAGGACATTTCGAATTCACCGGCGTGGTCGAGCCGGACTGCCACGTTATTGGCCAGCTGCGCAACATCGGAGCAGCCGGAGCATGAATAGATCAGTGGGCGTTGCTTTCTTGCTTTCACTTGTCCTCCTTTCCAAAAAGCCTGGAGGCTTGAACGTAATCGGTTACTGGCTGATCTCAATAAGCCGCTGGGGGTCTGAAATGAACAGTCGGCTGCGGTTAACCCGCACCAGGCCGTTGGATTTCAGTTCAGCAAGAATCCGAGAAAAGGTTTCAGGCTGCATGGCCAGCCGGGAGGCCACCAGGCACTTGGGCAACGGCAGCTCTACTTCGCCGCCCTCCTCAGCACCGTTCGGCAGCAGGTCGATCAGGTATCGGATCAGCCGGTCCCGGGCGTTCTGGACCGTCATGATTTCCAGGTCATGAAAACGGGAGACCGCCCGCATGGCGTAGTGGCCCAGGGCCGCCCGGGCATATTCGGGGAAGCGGTCCAGCAGCTCGCGGTAGGCTTTGACCGGGATCATCAGCACTTCGCTGGATTTCAGGGCTTCGGCGTAGCACGCATAATGGGGAGGCTCAGCATAGATCATCACTTCGGCGAAGCAGTCTCCCGGTGCGATACTGTCCAGGGTCCGGTCAATACCGGATGAATCCAGGCGGTACAGTCGCAGGCGACCGGAGATCACGAAAAAGAAGTGATGCGCCGGCATGTCCTGACGGTACAGCAACTGGTGATGACCAAGACGGAGGCGACGGGACTGCTGAATGAGCTCTTCCAGATCGCGGGGCCTCAGATTTCGGAACAGCGGGTGGTTGCGCAATGCGTCCAGGCTGTCTTCCTCATCGACGGGCTTGTTAACGGCGACGAGAATGGGTTTGCTGTACCGGGTTTCGGCCATTTGTGTGGGTACCATTGATGCATCCCCCTGCATATTCATGCATTTTAAATCATGTTTAAAAGAGTAGCGGGATACTGGTGGGAAATCGCTCCCCCCAAGGGGGTAGTTGGGGCGGTTATCCGGGAGTAATTGACCTAACTCAAAGATTTGCCTTGCTAACTAGTTTGATGTTTTTTCGGTATGCGGAGCACTGGTCAATAGCCAGTAGTGCTCTCCAGACCAAACAGTTAACCTACCCTCACTGCATCAGTGGCGAATCCGGCAACGCCAGATCTACCCCTTCTACACCAGTTTCAGCTGCCAGGACCTGCAAATACTGCCGGAACGCCCGTCTGGTCACGCTTTCGCTGAGGTACTGGCGGATCTGGGGCTTAACGTGCTCATACGGGAGCTGCTGGCCGTCGATTCGCTGGTCAACACGGACGATGTGCCAGCCGTAGCGGGTTTCGATCAGCTCCGGGCTGAGGCCTTCCTGGAGTGAGAGAACGGGGCGCTCGAACTCTTCGACGGTCTGGCCTTTGCTGATCTGGCCGAGGCTGCCGCCCTGGTGGCGGGATTCGCAGGCTGAGTATTGTTTGGCCAGGTCGGCGAAGCGGGCGCGGCCGTCGAGGAGTGATGACAGCAATTGGTGGCCGGTTTCTTCCTGACGGATGCGCTCCTGGACGTCGTCCGGAGCCGCTGCGAGGAGGATGTGGCTGACCGCCATCACGGTCGGGCTGCGGAAGCGAGCCGGGTTGGCGGCGTGAAAGCGTTCGCAGTCCTGTTCGGTTGGGTCAGGAACGTTGAGTTCCAGCTCAAGTACCCGGGCGATGCGGTCTTCTTCATCGGCAACGTCGTCGAGTTTTAAGCGACTGGCCTGTTGCAGGAGGAGTTCACGGATGACGAGGCTTTTGGCGGCCTCATGCCAGGCTTCTGCGACTTCTTCGGCCGGGTGGTGCTGCATTTCCCGGGCGATGTCATCTTTGCCGATAAGGGTTTCACCAACGTAGACCGGCGGGAACTGGTTTCTGGGCTTTTCGGCTTCGCCGACGGGGATGAGTTGCATAGCAATAACCTCAGTTAACATGGGGTCAGATGAATGCTTTCATCTGACCCCGTTTTCATTTTCATCAAGCGCGCTTGCGCACCACCTGGTACTTGCGCCCGAAATACTCCACCGGCACGCTGAGCATGTGCACCAGTCGGGTGAACGGGAACAGCACGAAGATGGTCAGACCCAGGAAGATATGGGTCTTGTAGATCCAGTGCACGTCGGCAATGTAGTCCGCCACGCCGCCCTGCAGGGTGAAGATACCCTGGGCCCAGGCGGAGAACTTGAGCATGGTGCCGCCATCCAGGTGGCCCATGGTGGGCAGGATGGTGAACAGACCGAGCGCCAGCTGGATTACCAGGATCACGATGATCATGTTGTCGGCAAAGGTGCTGCTGGCCTTCACACGGGGGTCGGTCAGCCGGCGCCAGGCCAGCATGCCACCACCGATAATGGCCATAACACCTGCGATACCGCCAACGACGATCGCCATCACCTGTTTGGTGCCGGGGGTCATGAATGGCTCGTAGAATGCGTGGGGGGTCAACAGGCCAACCAGGTGCCCAAAGAAGATCACCAGTACGCCGACATGGAACAGCACACTGGCCATCACCATGTTCTTTTTGCGCAACATCTGGCTGGAATGGGCTTTCCAGGTGAACTGACCGTGGTCGTACCGCGCCCAGGTACCGATAAACAGCACAGCCAGGGCGATATAGGGGTAGATTCCGAATAACAGCGTATTGAGATAGGACATCGTCATTTCCTCCTGCGCTCTCAGGCGCGCCCTGCCTGACCGGGCGTTGCGTCCGTCAGCAGTTGATCACTCAGGTGAATGGTCTGGGTCTGTTCCAGTTCGCGGCGACGCTGTCCGACCACGCCGCCCGTGCTGCAGGAACTGCCCTGGTCATCCACAAACTTCACCATTTCCTCTTCCCAGACCTTGTCCAGGGCTTCCGGGGTATCATCACGCTCTTCCGAAGCGACAAGCTGCGCCAGCTCCTGGCGATTCGTTGTCCGGCCAGACAGCTCAAGCAATGAGTCCATCACTACGTGATAGAAGCTTTCGCGCTGATACAGCCGCTCACCCAGCAGACCGAGGATATGGTGAATATCTTCCAGCCAGTTTTTGATGTCGTCCCAAGGGCGGGTTGAGAGGTATTCCAGGAACAGCGGCAAGTAGTCCGGCAGCTCCCTGGCATCAATCTCAAGGCCATTGGCCCGATACTCTTCCATCAGGTCGACCATGGCCTGTCCGCGGTCTCGGGATTCCCCATGCACGTGTTCAAACAGCAACAACGACGTGGCCCTCCCCTTGTCGAAGGTGCCCACGTAATTCTCCTGCAGGTCGAGCAGGTCATCAGTACAGACCATGTCGATGCTGCGAAGGATCTGTTCCTTGAGCTGCCGGGGCAACCGTTTGTCCTCAAGGACAACGGCGATCAGGGCATCTTTGGAGGCCTGAAGTTCTGCGGTGGGGTACTCAAGGACCCGCGCCAATACTTTGAGAAGTTGCATGTTCGCCTCCTTATTCCTGCAGCTGTTTAGGGTCAACCTGCTTCACGGTCGACAGCTTCTGCACCATGCTGGTGGTCTGCTTACGGCCACCAAACAGGCTGAACTCACTGTCGCCACCGCTGCAGCCATCACCAAAGCTGAAGCCGCAACCGTTGCGTTCGCCATGGGCGGTGGCATCAGGGAAGGCTTCTTTCGCCAGCTCGCGGTGGCTGGTGGGAATCACGAAGCGATCCTCGTAGTTGGCAATGGCCAGGTAGCGATACATTTCGTCCGCCTGGGCCTTGGTCAAGCCAGCCTCTTCCAAAGCACGCAGGTCTTCCTTGCCTTCCACGGTTTCGGCCCGCTTGTACAGACGCATGGCCATGATCCGCTTGAGGGCCCGGACGATCGGTTTCTCGTCGCCTGCGGTGAGCAGGTTGGCCAGGTACTTCACCGGGATCCGAAGGCTCTCGATCTTTGGCAATATGCCGTCAAACTCGACCTTTCCGGCTTCCGCCGCAGACTGGATCGGGCTCAGAGGCGGCACATACCAGACCATGGGCAGGGTGCGGTATTCCGGGTGCAGCGGCAGGGCCAGTTTCCAGTCCACAGCCATTTTGTACACCGGGCTCTGCTGGGCGGCCTCGATCACGTTCATCGGAATGCCATCTTTCTTGGCCTGTTCGATTACTTCCGGGTCGAACGGGTCCAGGAAGATTTCCAGCTGCTTTTCATAGAGCTCGTGCTCCCCCGGAGCGCTAGCCACTTCTTCGATGCGATCGGCGTCGTACAGCAGCACACCCAGGTAGCGAATCCGGCCAACGCAGGTCTCGGAGCACACAGTCGGCATACCCGCTTCGATACGCGGATAGC
The DNA here is from genome assembly GCF_001854125.1 of Marinobacter salinus. Taxonomy (NCBI): domain Bacteria; kingdom Pseudomonadati; phylum Pseudomonadota; class Gammaproteobacteria; order Pseudomonadales; family Marinobacteraceae; genus Marinobacter; species Marinobacter salinus. Next base: position 10,354 of record NZ_CP017715.1, on the reverse strand, counting down.
AGAAGATGCATTTCTCCGATTTGCCGGTCTTCCAGTTGAAGTAGATCTTCTTGTACGGGCAGCCGGATACACACATCCGCCAGCCGCGGCACTTGTCCTGGTCGATCAGGACGATGCCGTCCTCTTCCCGCTTGTAGATGGCACCACTCGGGCAACTGGCGACACAGGCCGGGTTCAGGCAGTGTTCGCACAGACGCGGCAGATACATCATAAAGGTGTTTTCGAACTGGCCGTAAATGTCCGCCTGCACCTGATCAAAGTTCTTGTCCTTGCGGCGCTTGGCGAACTCGGTACCGAGGATTTCCTCCCAGTTCGGGCCCCATTCGATCTTCTGCATGCGCTGGCCGGAGATCAGCGAGCGGGGCCGGGCTACCGGCTGGTGCGTGCTGTCGCCCGCGGTGTGCAGGTGCTGGTAATCGAAATCGAATGGCTCGTAGTAGTCGTCAATTTCCGGGAGGTCCGGGTTGGCGAAGATGTTCGCCAGTACCCGGAAACGGCCACCGATCTTCGGCCGGATCTTGCCGGAGCTGTCACGCATCCAGCCGCCCTTCCACTTGTCCTGGTTCTCCCACTCTTTCGGGTAGCCGATACCAGGCTTGGTCTCGACGTTGTTAAACCAGGCGTATTCCATGCCTTCACGGCTGGTCCATACGTTTTTGCAGGTCACTGAACAGGTGTGGCAACCGATGCACTTGTCCAGGTTCAGCACCATGCCGACTTGGGAACGGATTTTCATTTTACAGCCTCCTGAACAGTGTCATTGCCTTCACCGTCGAGCCAGTCGACGTTGTGCATCTTGCGAACCACCACGAATTCGTCGCGGTTGGAGCCTACGGTGCCGTAGTAGTTGAAACCGTAGGAATACTGGGCGTAGCCGCCGATCATGTGGGTCGGTTTCGGGCACACCCGGGTGACCGAATTGTGGATACCACCACGGGTACCAGTGATCTCGGAGCCCGGAATATTCACGATTCGCTCCTGGGCGTGGTACATCATTACCATGCCGGGCATGACCCGCTGGCTGACCACCGCCCGGGCCGCGATGGCACCGTTGGCGTTGAACACCTCGATCCAGTCGTTGTCTTCCACGCCGATTTCTTTGGCGTCGTCTTCACTCAACCATACAATCGGGCCACCGCGAGACAGGGTCAGCATCAGAAGATTGTCACTGTAGGTGCTGTGGATACCCCATTTCTGGTGCGGCGTCAGGAAGTTCAGCGCCTTCTCGGGATTTCCGTTCGGCTTTTTGCCAAGCATAGGCGCCATCGCCTTGGTATTGATCGGCGGACGGTAGACCAGCAGGCTCTCGCCGAAGGCGCGCATCCACTCATGGTCCTGGTAGAACTGCTGACGACCGGTCAGGGTGCGCCAGGGGATCAGCTCATGAACATTGGTGTAGCCGGCGTTGTAAGACACGTGCTCATCTTCCAGGCCAGACCAGGTGGGGCTGGAGATGATCTTGCGCGGCTGCGCCACGATGTCCCGGAAGCGGATTTTCTCCTCTTCCTTGTTTTTCGCCAGGTGGGTGTGATCCAGGCCGGTCTTTTCTGACAGTGCGGCCCAAGCTTTTACTGCTACCTGGCCGTTGGTTTCCGGTGCCAGAGTCAGAATCACTTCTGCCGCATCAATGGCAGACTCGATCTTCGGACGGCCGGCATTAGCCCCTTCGAGGTGGGTGTAGTTCAACTCCTTCAGAAAGCTGACTTCCTTCTCAGTATTCCAGTTGATGCCCTTGCCACCGTTACCCAGCTTGTCCATCAGCGGCCCAAGGGAGGTAAAGCGTGCATAGGTGTTCGGGTAATCGCGCTCCACCGTGATGAAATTCGGCGCAGTCTTGCCCGGAATTAGCTCGCACTCGCCGTTTTTCCAGTCCTTCACGTCAAACGGCTGGCCCAGTTCGGCTGGCGCGTCGTGCAGAAGTGGCAAAGTAACCACGTCTTTCTCGACACCAAGATGGCCTTCGGTCGCCTTGGAGAATGCCTTGGCAATACCCTTGTAAATCTCCCAGTCACTCCGGGCTTCCCACGCCGGATCGGTGGCTGCAGTCAGCGGGTGAATGAACGGGTGCATGTCTGAGGTATTCAGGTCGTTCTTCTCGTACCAGGTGGCAGTCGGCAGAACGATATCTGAATACAGACAGGTGGTGGACATGCGGAAGTCCAGGGTTACCAGCAGGTCGAGCTTGCCTTCCGGCGCCTCGTCATGCCATTTCACTTCTTTCGGCTTGGCGCCGCCTTCGTGACCGAGATCCTTTCCTTGCAAGCCGCTCTTGGTGCCCAGCAGATACTTGAGCATGTACTCATGGCCCTTGCCGGAGGAACCCAGCAAGTTGGACCGCCAGATGAACATGTTACGTGGGTGGTTCTGGGGAGCTTCCGGATCTTCACTGGCGAAGGCCAGGGAGCCGTCTTTCATGGACTGAGCCACGTAATCCGACACTTCCATACCGGCTTTCTCAGCTTCTGCGGCAATCCCCAGAGGGTTGCGGTTGAGCTGCGGGGCAGACGGGAGCCAGCCCATGCGCTCGGCACGCACGTTGTAGTCGATCAGGCTGCCACCGAACCTGGACTTGTCTGCCAGCGGCGACAGGATCTCGTCGACACCCAGCTTCTCGTAACGCCACTGGCCAGAATGGGCGTAGAAGAAGGAGGTGGAGTTCATGTGCCGGGGCGGACGCTGCCAGTCCAGACCAAAGGCCAGGGGCTGCCAGCCGGTCTGCGGACGCAGTTTTTCCTGGCCAACGTAGTGGGCCCAGCCACCACCGCTCTGGCCGATACAGCCACACATGATCAACATATTGATCAGGCCACGATAGTTCATGTCCATGTGATACCAGTGATTCATACCGGCACCGACGATGACCATGGAACGGCCCTTGGTCTTGTCGGCGTTGTCCGCGAACTCGCGGGCAATACGTATCACTTTCTCGGCGGGGACGCCGGTGATCTTCTCCTGCCAGGCAGGCGTGTACGGCTTCACTTCGTCATAGGAAGTGGCGCCGTCATCCTCGCCCAGGCCACGGCTGATGCCATAGTTGGCGACCATCAGGTCGTACACGGTGACGACGCGGCCTTCGGAGCCATCCGCCAGCTGCACCTTACGGGTACCCAGCTTGTGCTTGAGGATGTCCTTGATTTCCACATGCTGGAAATGGTCGTGCTCGATGCCGCCAAAGTATGGGAATGCAACATCAACGACGTCGTCGTGCTTATCAACCATGGACAGCTGCAGGTTCACATCCGAGCCCTTGGCGGTCTGCTTCAGGTTCCACTTGCCCTTTTCGCCCCAGCGATAACCGATGGAGCCATTGGGAGCCGTCAGTTCACCGGAGGCTTCATCAACGGCGATGGTTTTCCACTCGGGGTTGTTCTCTTCACCCAGTCCGTCCACCAGATCGCTGGCGCGCAGGAAGCGGCCCGGCACGAAGCTGCCATCGTCCTTTTCTTCCAGCATGACCAGATATGGCATGTCGGTGTAGCGACGGACGTAGTCAGTGAAGTACTCACTGGGCTTGTCGACGTGGAACTCTTTCAGGATCACGTGGCCCATGGCCATGCCCAGAGCGGCATCGGTACCCTGCTTGGGGTTCATCCACTCGTCAGACAGCTTGGAAACTTCCGCGTAATCCGGGGTAATGGCGACGGTCTTGGTGCCCTTGTAGCGCACTTCGGTAAAAAAGTGAGCATCCGGTGTCCGGGTCTGGGGCACGTTGGAGCCCCAGGCGATGATGTAGCCGGAGTTGTACCAGTCTGCGGACTCGGGGACGTCGGTCTGCTCGCCCCAGGTTTGGGGAGAGGCCGGCGGCAGGTCGCAGTACCAGTCGTAGAAGCTCATGCAAACGCCGCCGATCATGGACAGGTAGCGGCTGCCAGCAGCGTAGGACACCATGGACATGGCGGGAATCGGCGAAAAGCCGAGGATGCGGTCCGGGCCATACTTTTTGGCGGTGTATACGTTGGAGGCGCCAATCAGCTCGTTGACTTCGTCCCAGCTGGACCGCACGAAACCACCCATGCCGCGGCGAGGCTTGTACTCGGCGGTTTTTTTCGGGTCTTCTACAATGGAGGCCCAGGCTTCGACAGGGTCACTGAATTGAGCCCGGGCTGCACGCCAGAGTCTCATTAGATGCTTGCGCATCAGCGGATACTTCAGGCGATTAGCGCTGTACATGTACCAGGAGTAGCTGGCGCCACGGGGGCAGCCGCGGGGCTCGTGGTTGGGCAGATCCGGGCGGGTACGGGGGTAGTCGGTCTGCTGGGTTTCCCAGGTAACCAGGCCGTTCTTGACGTAAATCTTCCAGCTGCAGGAACCGGTGCAGTTAACGCCGTGGGTGGAACGCACGATTTTGTCATGCTGCCAGCGTTTGCGATAACCATCTTCCCAGTCGCGGTTTACCTCATGGGTCTCACCGTGGCCATTGGCGAACGGTTCACGCTTCGCCCTGAAGTAATTCAGCTTGTCGATTAAATGACTCATGGTCTCTCTCTCCATCTGCCCGTCTGCCGGATCGCTGTTTTGATCCAGCTCCGATTTGAGACCATTGTGTTGGATGGAAACCTTGAAATCTGCGTGGTTACTACCACATAACCGGCCACTACCACTCCGTGGGTAGGTCGCCTATATCCCTGGATGGAGAAGACGTTTTCGCTCCTCCCGCCGACTGTTGCGTGAGAAGGTCAGCCAACAGCCAGCAAGCAAAAGGAAGAGGATCATGAAGACAGCACTGCGAATACCCAGCCAGTGATTCACTGCACCAAAGACCACCGGCAGAAGAAATGCCATTGAGCAGGCACTCAACAGTAGCAAACCTGCCACGAAACCAGCCACCGAACGGTTGCTGCCAATAGCAAGTCGCTGAAGGCTGCCCATGGCACATCCCAAAGCAAGCCCAAGAACCACAATAACGGCCCCTTCGATGATCATGGGCAAAGCAAACTCAAGCTGAATGGTCGTGTTAATGCCTTGGATAAACAGCGTCATGGGGGGGTAGGACAAAACAAAAAGAGCAACGAGACAAATGGCAAGTGAACGACTGGCAACCCGTGCACTGCCAAAACGATCGGATAACCCCCCGCCCAGGATTTGCGCCAGCGCCCCGGGAATCACAAACCACTGCGCCAGCCGCGCACCCGATTCAACCTGAAGCCCGAACTGGGACGACAGGTAATCCGGCAACCACAAAGCCAGTGCGAAAAAGCTTCCCGCGACTACACCAAAATAAACAGAAAGCTGCCAGAGTCGTCGTTCGCCAAGTTGACGCAACAACATACGTGCAGACATCTCGACAAGGGGATCGGCTTCCACATCCTCCGGATCCGTCAGTATGACAAGCAACACCAGAACCAGTAGCAGGACAATAAGGTAGGCCAGGGGAACCCCATGCCATGAGAACGCTTCGTGAAATAGGGGCACCAGATAATAGGTGAATCCCGCACCGGTTACCCCGGCACCGAAGGTACCGAGCACCAGACCCAGTCGATAAGGTTCCGTGTGCCTGATGACAAACTGAAGCCCGGCACTGTAGAAGCCACCCGCCAGACCCAGCCCGCCGGCCGCGACGAGATAACCCCTAAAAGTATCGGTAGTGAGCAGAATGACCATGCATAGCGCCAGCCCCGCGAGACAAATCATCATAATCCGCCTGGCTCCGAATTTCTGCGATGCAAGCCCGGCCGGAACCGCCAGAAAGGCGCTAACGGCCATAGGCATAGCCAATAACAGGCCGAACTGCAGGCTGCTCAGACTGAGTTCTGCCCGCAGATGCACACCAGCCACAGCAAAAAGTGTCCAGCAACCCGCCGCAATGACAAACCCGCTCAACGCCAGCGGTAACACCACTGCCAATGACGCAAGCCGGTCATCTTCTCGATCCGCCCCTGCCTTCATTTGCTCTGACCTTGTTCTTTCTGCCTTGTTTAAACCTGCCTTTCAGTTTCATCTTTTGCTACAGGAACGGTCAAAGATTATGATGGGTTACCAACTATTGGGGTAATTGGCTATCCTCAAGGAGGTATCGGGAAGGGGGCTGTCAGGCGATAATCCTGCCCTTATAGCCACAATTCCGACAAAGTTTGGAAAAGACGAGAGTCGATGAAATCCAGAAGCCCACTTGTAAACCGAATAGCGATCGTGGTCGGAGCGGTTGTGCTGACATCGTTGGTCAGTATGGCCACCACACTCGCTGTATCGAAGAGTATCGAGGGCAATGCCACTGCCATTAACCTGGCGGGCACTCTTCGCATGGGGGCATTTCACCTGCTCGCGCAAACCGCGAGCGCCCCTCCTGGTACCGGGCAGAGCGAGAGCTCAACGGCGCAATTGATCGCGCGCTACGAGGACCGTCTGACAGATTCAGGTATTACCAATGCCATCCCTGAAGCCCGGGACCATCCGCTGGCTGCCCAGTACCAGTCCATCCAGGAATCCTGGACCAACCTTCTTGCACCGGCGCTTCAAAGCCATGTCCGTGGCACACCTCTATCAGTCGGACTTCTGAAGGCGACCGAGCACTATGTAAATGAGGTCGACCAAATGGTGTCCATGCTGGAGCAACGCACCGAAGCGCGCATTGATCTGCTCCACCTGATTCAGATTATCAGCCTTGCATTCTCTATCCTGATCATCGTCGCCCTGTTCCTGGATCTCAAGAACCGTATCCTGCGTCCGCTCCGGAAGCTCGTTGATATTGCCTTTGCAGTCGGCGAGCAGGATTTCTCACGTAAGGCCGACCTCAAAGGCTCCGACGAACTGTCCCAGCTCGGGCAGGCGTTTGACCAAATGACCAGCGAGCTGGCCTTGACTTACCACGAACTGGAGGAGCGCGCCCGAACTAAAACCGAAGAGCTGGAAAGGAGCCATGCCGCTCTGCAGTTATTGCACTCTGCCAGCCGCAACCTGTTCGCCAATCACGATCTGTGCGACGGGGCCGTACCCATGTTGCAGGAACTGGAACAGTTGCTGGGCATCGGCCCGATCAACCTCTACCTGCACGACCGGGATTCGGCAGAACCAGTGAAAGCGGTAACTACTGCCACTAAAGAACGGCCCTTTTATTGCCGTGACCATCACTGCAATGCCTGCCTCGTTTCTCCGGAGGTCTATGACGATCTGCCAGAAGAAAACAATGACGGGCGCCGGCTTTTGCTGCCAATCCGAACCCCCGGCATGCTGCTTGGTACGCTGGAGGTCTGGTACCCGGTTTCCAAGGGCCTGTCTGAAACCGCCAGAAGATTACTGGAAACAGTCAGCGACCAGCTTGCCACCGCGATTTTCCTTGAGCGCCAGATTACCGAAGAACAGCAGATGACACTTGCGGAAGAACGCACCGTCATTGCCCGTGAGCTCCATGATTCGCTTGCCCAATCCTTGTCCTATCTTAAAATGCAGGTGGCCCGCCTGCGGCGACTGAGCATTGAGGGCGAGCAAAAGGAAGCGCACGAGGCCATACTGGACGAACTTAGTATGGGCCTTAACAGCGCTTATCGGCAGTTGCGGGAGCTACTGGCCACCTTCCGCCTGAAGCTGGATACACCCGACCTTGCCACCGCACTTCACAAAACTGTGGAAGAATTCTCTGAACGAATGGGAAAACCCGTCGACCTTACCTACAACTTGCCACCTCAGACCTTGTCGCCCAATGAGGAGATTCATACCCTCCAGATTATTCGCGAAGGCCTGGCTAACGCCGTCAAGCACGCGGATGCCACAGCGATTTCCGTCAATGTAGCTTTCAAGTCACCGAGCGTGAAAGTCCAGATCCGTGATAATGGTAAGGGGCTGCCCAGGGGCGACCAGCCGGTCAACCATTATGGCCTGATTATCATGCAGGATCGCGCAAGAACCCTGGGTGGACAGGTTAAAGTCCACAACCGGGATGAAGGTGGCGTTGAGGTCACGCTGACGTTCGTTCCCAAGAGCCGAAACCTGATTTCAACCGAAGCTTCAAGCGCTTGAACCAAAATAGAGAGAGAGCATGTCTGAATTACCCGCAAGTATCCTGCTGATCGACGACCACCCGCTCCTGCGCCAGGGGATCAAGCAACTGGTTGATATGGAAGACGACATTGAAATCGTCGGAGAGGCCAGCAACGCAGCCGACGGCATTTGCATTGCGACGGAGCTGGAACCGGACCTGATCCTGATGGATCTGAACATGCCGGAAATGAATGGAATTGAAGCTCTCAAGAAACTGCGAGAACAAAACATCAGCTCGCGGATCGTCATGTTCACGGTGTCTGACCAGGAAGACGATGTGGTAGCAGCCCTGCGCGCAGGTGCCGACGGCTACCTGCTCAAGGACATGGAGCCGGAGGACATGATTGCTCAATTGCACCAGGCCGCCGTCGGCAAGATGGTCATCAGCGAGCGGCTGACCACACTGCTGGCACAGGCGTTGCGATCCAACAAGCCGCAACAGGCGTCGCGTCCGGATTTCGACAGTCTGACCCCCAGAGAAAAAGATATTCTGCGCCTGATTGCCGAAGGCCTGTCCAACAAGATGATCGGCCGCAAGCTGGACATCAGCGACGGCACCGTCAAGGTCCATGTGAAGCACCTGCTGAAAAAACTGAACCTGCGTTCGCGGGTGGAAGTCGCCGTATGGGCGGTGGAAGAAGGTCTGCACAAGGGCTGAGTAATATCAAATCGTTCCGACCGCCTTTGCTTTACTCTGGGCAGGTTTCTGACCGCCCGGAGTAAACCATGGCCTTTTCATTACCTCCCATCGCCTACATCAGCAGACCTCTCCTTGAGCAGACGCTCTCGGCTCTCCGGGAATATCTGCCGTCGCCCGTACCGGTGCTAGGCGCCATTGACCGCAGAATTCCGGTTCCCCTCAAGCAACTGGCTGCAGAGGCCCCCCTTAATCGCCTGTTTGCTCAAGCGATCAATGACGGAGAATTTGACGACTTCGAAGGCCGCCGTATCCGGCTGGAAATGAGCGGAGGACAACCGGGCATTACCATTGGCTTCTGGGCCGGCAGGCTCCGGGTGATCGACGGGGCCGGAGAGGTGACCATCAGGGGCTCACTAGCTGCCTTTAAAACCTTGGCGGAGCGTCGGCAGGACCCCGACCAGCTTTTCTTCCAGCGACGCCTGATTATTGAAGGAGACACCGAACTTGGACTGGCGCTAAAAAATCTGCTGGACAGTCTGGAGTGGCACATTCACATCCTAAACTTGAAAAGATGAGAGTCAGTTAACCGGCTTCTCTTCTTTCAATCCAAGCTTCCTGAGAATGGCCATGGCGGGGCACCACTTGGTGAACGCCGACTGGATCAGATTCAGTGCAATAAAACCCGTGAAGAAAAGCCAATATGGGCTTACGTAGTGAGCAAGCAGAATAGAAATCAGTGTGAATACACCGGCCATCAGGCGAAGACCCTCATTGACTGTCATAGCCGACCTCTCTTATGGAATGTGTTTATACCCTTACTTCATATGATTCATCCGTCCATGAACAGCACTTGCAGCTCTTGACAAGTCTGTTCACAAGCGATGTTATCGAATAACGGTTTTTAAGGGAAAGAATCCGGACCTATTATCAGGAGGATGAAATGGACGTTTTCGTCAATTCCTTGTCCGAGATCAGTTGGCACAACATCCTTGCTACAGGATTTCGAATATTGGTCATCCTGATAGCTGCCTGGATTGCAATGTTCCTTCTCCGCCGGGGCCTGCGTCGCCTTGAACAGCAGCTGGCAATTCGTACCCGGAAAGAAGGCGAGCCGCCAACCGAGGCGGCCAAGCGTATCGATACCCTGATCCGACTTCTACGCCAGGGCATTTACCTGGCTCTCTGGATAATTGTAGTCCTCCTGATTCTGAGACAAGCGGGCATTGATATTGCGCCCCTCCTGGCAGGCGCCGGCATCATCGGCATCGCGGTAGGCTTCGGGGCACAGAGCCTTGTGAAAGATCTGATTTCCGGTTTTTTCTTCCTCCTCGAAAATCAGGTCCGCGTCGGCGATGTCGCCACGGTTAACGGCACTGGAGGTCTGGTTGAAGCTATCAACTTCCGGACTATCGTTCTCCGTGATTTATCCGGGACCGTGCATATTTTTCCCAATGGCAGTGTCACAACCATGGCGAATATGACACATGAATGGTCGGCCTACGTGTTTGACCTGGGGGTGGCCTACAAGGAGGACACGGATAAGGTGGTGGATATCATCAACCAGGTTGGCAAGGAAATGAAGGCAGATCCTGCCTACGGGCGCTTTATGCTGGACGAACTGCCGGAGCTGTTCGGGGTGGATAAATTCGCCGATTCCGCAGTGGTCATCAAAGGCCGGTTAAAAACCACGCCCATCAAACAATGGGAACTTGGCCGAGAGTTCCTGCGTCGCATCAAGAA